>NZ_POWL01000001.1:0-2004880 GCF_002928325.1 Pantoea sp. ICBG 1758 | reverse complement strand
AATTTGCCTGGCGGCCACAGCGCGGCGGTCCCACCTGACCCCATGCCGAACTCAGAAGTGAAACGCCGTAGCGCCGATGGTAGTGTGGGGCCTCCCCATGCGAGAGTAGGGAACTGCCAGGCATCCATCAAGTAAGAGAGCCCTGAACAGACGTTCAGGGCTTTTTTACGTCTGCAGAAAACGCAGAAATGAGTAAAAGTTAAGCTTTTTTCAGCCAGCTGGCGATAAAGTCAGCGATGCGGTCAGGCTGGTTGATATCCAGCAGCGGCACCTGTCCTCATTCTTTATTATCGCGTCTCATTCCGGAGCAGCGACAATTCCCTTACCGGGCAAACTAATGTTTTACTACCCGCTTCGCGTTCTTTCTTCGCAAGGAAATGAGGTAAAGCATGACCCATCTGGAACATCAAAACAGCCGACCGCCCGTATCAGCAGCCGAAACGCGGCAAAGGATCAGGGCAATTGTCGGTGCGTCATCCGGTAACCTGGTTGAGTGGTTTGACTTTTACGTTTACTCTTTTTTCTCCCTCTATTTTGCTCATGTCTTTTTTCCGGCAGGCGATACCACCACGCAGCTACTGCAAACAGCAGGGGTATTCGCTGCAGGTTTCCTGATGCGACCGATTGGCGGCTGGCTGTTTGGCTACATTGCCGATAAACATGGACGTAAAACCTCCATGCTGATCTCGGTCTGCATGATGTGCCTGGGCTCTCTGGTAATAGCGTGCCTGCCGGGCTATGGCGAAATTGGCATAGCAGCGCCGATCATTCTCCTGCTGGCACGTATGTTTCAGGGACTGTCAGTGGGTGGCGAGTATGGCACCAGTGCAACCTATATGAGTGAAGTCGCGCTGGAAGGGCGAAAAGGCTTTTATGCTTCTTTTCAGTATGTGACGCTGATTGGCGGTCAGCTAATGGCAGTATTAACCGTAGTCGTACTGCAACAGTTGCTGGATGATGAAGCGCTGCGCAGCTGGGGCTGGCGTATTCCGTTTTTCATCGGTGCCGGACTGGCCATCGTCGCACTCTGGCTGCGACGCTCTCTCAATGAAACCTCTGAGAAATCGCATCGTACGCATCGCGATGCGGGCAGCGTGATCGGGCTGTTACGCAATCACTCACGCGCCTTCTTTATGGTGCTTGGCTTTACCGCCGGCGGATCGCTGAGTTTCTACACCTTCACCACCTATATGCAGAAGTACCTGGTCAATACTGCAGGGATGGATGCGCGCAGTGCCAGCGGTCTGATGACCGGTGCTTTACTGGTCTTTATGGTGATCCAGCCCATTATCGGGGCGCTATCCGACAAAATCGGACGGCGGGCTTCCATGATGATATTTGGTGCAGGTGCTGCAACGTGCACCGTGCCTGTCCTGCTGCTGCTGCAACATACCGACAATCACTGGGTCGCATTCCTGCTGGTTATGCTGGCGCTGGTTATCACCAGCTTCTATACCGCTATCAGCGGTATTCTTAAAGCTGAGATGTTTCCGCCAGAGGTGCGTGCGCTGGGTGTGGGACTCTCTTATGCGGTGGCTAACGCGATTTTTGGTGGATCGGCAGAATATGTTGCACTGCTGATGAAAAGAGAGGGCATTGAAACCAGCTTCTTCTGGTACGTCTCAGCCATGGGCGCACTCTCTTTCCTGGTTTCGCTTATGCTGCATCGCAAGGGTAAAGGAATTGCGCTGTAGTCAGTGACGGATATTCCAGAGCATGATGCCGCTGGCAGCGCCGGCGGCATCCCATGCCAGATCTTTCCAGCTCCAGCCGCTTCCTGCCGCACGGCTGTCATAGAGCTCTTTTGCCGCGCCAAAACTGAGTGAAAACATCAGGCCAAAACCCATATTTTGGGCGTTATCCTGCTGCTGATGATGGGCAATTTCGCTGCCGGCGGCAGCAAGCAGCGCGGAGGCGACATAGTGCTGCGCTTTATCTTTACCGGTCCAGCTATCCTGCGCCTGATGCGCACATCCGCTACACAGCAACGCTATACAGAGGATGCACGCCCGCACGATTTTACAGCAACCTGCTGATCAGCCGGTCGATGCGGATACGTCGCAGACGACGGATAAGCTTGCGCACTTTGGCAGGGTAGTCAGAGATACTTTCCAGCTCGCGAAAGTGAGTCACCACCGTAGTATGTTCGCGGATTAGCGTCAGCTCTTTCTCGCGCTGTTCCGCCAGCTGATTAAGCGGATCGTGAATCAACACGGCATTTTCCAGATCCAGACGCCACGCGCGCGGATTAAGGTTGTTGCCGGTGATCATCATCCACTCATCATCAACCCAGATGCCTTTCAGGTGATAGCTGTTCTCACCATCTTTCCACAGGCGTACCGTCAGCTGACCGTTATCAACATAGTACTGCAGGCGGCTGAGAAAACGGCGCAGGTTGATCTCATAAAGGTAGGGCAGGGCGCCGATCACTTTGAAGGGCTCAGACGGCGGAATATAGAAATCGTTCGCCGTTTTATCACCGACAATAATCTCGACATCCTTGCCCTGACGCAGCAGATGGATCAGGTTACGCACCAGAATGGCAGGCAGATTAAAGTAAGGTGTGCAGAGCGTCAGCTTCTGCTCGGCGCAGGGCATCAGATGGAAAATAGTTTTATTAAGTAAGCTGCGCTTGCCCAGACCCACCAGCGGCGTCACCGCCAGCGTATCGTTACCGGCATCGCCGGTAAAATGATAATGAAAACTGCGCAGCTCGCTGCGAAACTGACGCGTCTCGTTTTTGATTTCCGGGCTGGAAGGACGCTCAGCCTGATCGAGGCGGTTGACCGCATCAGACTGTTTCAGGTTTTCATCGATCCACTCATACATCGCATTCGTTAACTGTGGATTACGAATCAGCTGATAGCGATCGTAGCGGTACCGTTCATGCTGATGCAGATAGACATCATTCAGGCTGGCTCCGCTGTAAAGCAGCGTATCGTCGATGATAAAACCTTTGAGATGCAGGACGCCCAGCGCTTCCCGCGTATTAACCGGAATACCATAAACCGGAATAGCAATATCCGGATGCCGGGTAGCCATCTCGCAGTACCAGTCAGCATTGGTCAGGCCACGCGCCGCACCGATACGTCCACGCTGCGCACGATGCCAGTCTACCAGAATGGCGATATCCAGTTCCGGACGAGCCTGACGCGCCGCATACAGCGCCTCCATAATACTGCGGCCGCCATCATCATTTTCCAGATAGAGCGCAGCAATACAGATGCGTTTTTCTGCCGCTGCAATTTTTGCCAGCAGCGTTTCGCGAAACTCAGCGGGCGAAAAAAGCGTGGTCACATCCGACACAGATTGTGACAGTTTAGGCAGCTGTGCGAGGTGTTGTTGGTGTTTATTGCGTTTAAATTTAGACAACATCACAGTGCACTTCTTCTCTGTTCATTTGTATGGCCTTTTGCCATCAAATCATGATCCTAACGTCAAATAATAACATCAACTCACCTGTTGAGGAGGATTTTTACCGTTCTCTACAGGCGGCGTTACGACGTCAATCAACGGTAAATTAAGCGTGACAATGCCATCATCAAGCTGAATATTCACGCGAAAGTTAAGTTTGCGCGCCAGCGTAATCATGCCGCTATTGTGCGGCATGGTTATACCGTTCAATTGTTGCAGACCGTGATCGCGGGTATAGCGAATCATCTTCTCCAGCAGCCGTCGCCCCATACCCAGCCCTTTGAGATCGGAACGAACCAGCACTGAAAACTCCGCATCGACATTATCAGCGTCAGATATCGCGCGGGTAACGCCGATAATCTCCTCTTCAGCGCCTTCCCGCTGGCGTACCGCCACAATCGCCATTTCGCGGTCGTAATCTATCTGCGTCATATTGGCTAAATCATCGTGGGTGAATTCGCTGATTTCACTGAAATAGCGGTAGTAGAGATCCTCTTTAGTCACCTGCGCAATAAAAGCGCGCAGCTGCGGCTCATCCTCAGGCAGGATTGGGCGAAACAGGCAGTGCTGGCCATCTTTCAACTCAACCTGCTCCTCCAGATGCTGTGGGTAAGGGCGGATAACCAGCCGCGCCTCGCTGTCGCCGCTAAAAGGGGCCAGCTGCAGCGTGACGTCAATAAGGGTAAAGGTTTCTGCCGATGCCAGCAGCGGATGAATATCAAGCCGCTGGATCTCCGGACAATCCACCACCAGGTTTGATACCTGTACCAGCAACTGGCTCAGCCCGGCGATATCGAGCGGATGCAGCGCGCTGCGGCTGCGGATCTTGCCGCTTTTTATCGCCTGAATCACCAGATAGCGCGCCAGCGTCATATTCAGCGGCGGCAGCGCTACGGCGGCCTGCTTATCAGGCTGCCATTCAGCCCCCCCTTCGCCGAGCAGGATAATCGGGCCAAACAGCGGATCCTGGTCTACCACTACGCGCAGCTCCTGAGCGCCAGCCCGGCTGGCCATACTCTGTACCAGCAGGCCATCGACGCGCGCCTGCGGATGCGTGCTGCGCACGCGCTCAAAAATAGCCTGTGCGGCCTGTTTCACCTCGGCAGCGCTGCGCAGATAGAGCATCACACCCTGTACCTCAGATTTATGGGCGATATCGGGCGAGCGCAGTTTGAGGGCGACCGGATAGCCCGTCTGCTCAGCAATAGTGACCGCTTCCTGACTGTCGCTTGCGATCCAGCCGGGCAGCGTTGTCAGACCATAAGCCTGCATAACAGGCTGCACCTCATGGGTATCCAGCGTGGTCACACCGCGGTCAAGTGCCTGCTGCAGCAGCTGATGCGCTTTAGCGCTGTTTTGCTGCAGCCCCGGTGGCAGCGCCGGCGTTTCCCGCAGCTGCTTCTGGTTACGGCGATACTCGACCTGATGCATAAACGCGGTCACGGTGCCTTCCGGGGTGCGCCAGGTCGGAATGCCGGCCTGGGTAAAGGCGCGCCGCGCCGCCTGGGATGAGGATTCACCGCACCAGTTAGTCAGCAGCGTGATCTGCCTGCCGCGCGGATGACGCGCGAGTGCAGCAATAATCTGCTCCGCCGTCTCGGTCGCTGGCGCAACCGCGCTGGGGGAGTGAATAATCATCAGGGCGTCAAAATCATGACTGTCGAGCAGCAGTTCAATGCAGGCAACGTAGCGGGCAGGTGTGGCGTCATCTTTTAAATCCAGCGGGTTTCCCCGGCCAGCGCCCTCCGGCAGTAGTGAGGCTACTCTCTGTCGCATCGCCTCATCCAGCGAAGCCAGCTTACCGCTGCGCGCATAGAGCGCATCCAGCGCCAGAGCAGCCGGCGCAGCGCCGTTGCTGACGATCATCAGGCGCTCGCCGCGCAGCGGACGCATGTGGCTGAGTGATTCAACCGCAGAGAAAAGTTCATGCGTATCCTGCACGCGCAGCAGGCCGGCGCGTTGTATTGCGGCATCCCAGGCGGCATCCAGGCCGCTCAGGGTGCCAATCATCGCCTGCGCCTCCCGGCTGCGTCCGCTTTTGATGACCAGAATAGGCTTATTGCGTGAGGCGCTGCGCGAGGCGGAGACAAAACGCCGGGCATCGCTCAGGTGTTCCAGGTAGAGCAGGATAGCGCTGGTTTTCGGGTCGCGTGCCAGAAAATCGAGCACGTCATCGACATCGATATCGAGGCTGTCGCCCAGCGCGATAAACCAGGAGAAGCCGAGATTCCGCTGCTGCGCCCAGTCGAGGATGGTATTTGAGACCGCGGCAGACTGTGAAACAAAAGCAATACGCCCTTTAGCGATGGGCACCGGCGAGAAGCTGGCGTTCAGCCCCTGCCACGGGGCCAGCAGTCCAAGACTGTTAGGGCCGAGCAGGCGAATCTGCCACTGGCTGGCGCAGGTTTTCAGCGTCTCAAGCTGGCTGGCGGGTGAGGAGAGAATAATGCAGGCTCTGCAGCCTTTTTCGCCCAGCTGCTGCAGCAGCTCTGGATTGCGCTTTGCATGGGTGCAGATAATGGCCAGATCGGGAGCAAAAGGCAGACTGGCGATATCGGGCCATGCCAGCACGCCCTGTACCGCCTTATATTTTGGCGTAACCGGCAGCACCGGGCCGCTAAAGCCGCCCGCCAGCAGGTTGCGCATCAGGAAATAGCCGGCACGCCCCGGCGTTACCGAGGCGCCAATTACCGCAATCGATTTAGGTCTTAACAGCGCTTCCAGTCCACGTTGACTCATCATCCACTCCTGCTGTCGGGATTGGCATGATTGTAAACGCTTTTACAGCGAAAACCGATTTGCTGCTGTCAGGCTGCGAGCCAGCTTCAGTTTTCGCTGCTGTTTATCGCCTGCTGTGTATGAACCGGATGGTGTGGTTTGCCCGCAAGGTAGGCGTGACGGAACTGTTCAAAGTGCTGCTGCAGGGCGCTGGCGGCCGCGCTGTCGCCCGCCTGAGCAAGCAGGGCCGCAGCGACCTCTGCCGTGCAGTGCTGCCCTTTGCCGTGCGCCTCCCGCAGGGTGTAGCGCGATGGGGTGCTCACGCTCAGTGACATCACCGGAAAATGGTCCAGCCACGGGCTTTTACGAAACATTTTGCGCGCCTCAGACCAGGTGCCATCCAGCATAATAAACAGTGGCGGTTTACCGCTGACCGGCGGCGCAGTCAGCACCTCACGTCCGGGATCGGCATAAGAGGCGGGGAACACCACCACCGGCTGATAGTCGCTGCTCTGCACTGCTGCCAGCAGCGCCGGGTCAGGCTCCGTTCGCGACCAGCCGAAGGCGAGGGTATCCGGCAGCACATCGGCAATCAGGCGTCCGGTATTGCTGGGCTTCATCGGTTCAGTATCGAACATCACCAGGCAGAAGCGGCTGCGCGACTGCTGCGGCTGCAGCGTGGCACACAGGCAGTGCCTGTGCGGCAACAGACAGCGCTGACAGCGCACAACGCGATTACCGCGCGCGAGAAAGGGCCGCGTAGCGCGGGCCAGACGTTGCGCCCGTAAGCGCAGAACAGCATTTTCAGACATAGACAGGCAGGGCAGGAAAAACGTCAGTGTAATAGAAGGGGGAAAGCAAGGCCAGCAATCTGCTGGCCTTCAGTGACTACAGGGTTTCGTCGAGCCACTCATTAAACGGCGTTTTCGGCATCGCGCCATTCAGCATATCGACCATTTCGCCCCGTTTAAAAATCATGATGGTCGGGATCGTGCGGATACGAAAACGCGTGCTGAGCGCCTGCTCAGCTTCCGTATTGACTTTAATAAAACGCACTTTGCCGCTGCGTTCGGCCGCAACTTCTTTAAATACGGGCGCAAAGTTCACGCAGGGGCCGCACCACGGCGCCCAGAAGTCGATCACGACCGGCAGGTCATCCTGCAGATATTTATCCAGCGTAGCGGCCGTGGCATTAACCACCTCGCCGTTGAAAAGCGCTTCGCCGCAGCGACCGCACTTTGCACCGTCGGCCAGACGCGCTTCGGGAACGCGGTTAACTGCCTGACAGCCGGCGCACACAGTATTCATTGTCATCTTAAACCGGTCCTGTAAATCTGATGATAGAGTCGTATTATGAAAAGGCTGGATGCTATGCTCAATCTGGATTACCCAATAGGTTCAATAGTTGATAGCTAAGCGCTGGCACATCAGGTAATCTTCGCGCTCTCAATGCTGGAGGAACAGATGAACGACGAATTTAAAGGCAAAAGCGGCAAGGTAAAAGTGATGTATGTACGTGAAGAGGAGGGCGGCAGTAAGCCAAATCCGCGTACCGGCAAAGGCGGCCGTCCTGCTGCGCGCCAGGAAGATAATCGTCGCTCTGCTCCCCGCAGCAATCGCAACAATGACGAAAGCGATCGCGCGCGCGCGCCACGCAGCGGTGACGATTCCGGTCGCTCACGCGCGCCGCGCAGCAGCGATGATGCCGGACGCGGCCGCCGCACGGATCGTAATGACCGTAGCGAGCGCAGCAGCCGCCCTGAGCGTAACGACCGCGACGATCGCGGCTTCAGTGATTCGCCGTGGCGCACCGTATCCCGCCCGCCGGTTGCCGCTGCCGACAGCCCGGCGGATGACGCCGCTGACGCGAAGCCGGTAATCGATTCCGAGCAGATCCGCCGTCAGCGTCAGGAAGAGACGCGCGTCTATGGCGAAAACGCCTGTCAGGCGCTGTTCCTGAGCCGTCCGGAGAGCATCGTGCGCGCCTGGTTTGTCCAGAGCGTTACGCCGCGCTTCCGCGAAACACTGCGCTGGCTGGCCGCAAACCGCAAAGCGTATCACGTGGTTGAGGAGGCTGAGCTGGCGAAAGCGTCCGGTACCGAACATCACGGCGGCGTCTGCTTTATTATCAAAAAGCGCAGCGGCATGGCGGTATTAGAGTGGCTGAAAAAGGCAGAGCGTAAAGATTGCGTGCTGGCGCTGGAAGATGTCAGCAACCCGCATAACCTGGGCGGCATTATGCGCAGCTGCGCGCATTTTGGCGTGAAGGGGCTGCTGGTGAACGACGCGTCGCAGCTGGAGTCGGGCGCCGCCGTGCGTACTGCTGAAGGCGGCGCTGAGCACGTACAGGCGATCAACGGCGAAGATTTCGCTGCAAGCCTTGATGCGTTCCGCAAGGCGGGCTACACCATCGTGACCACGTCGAGCCACGAGGGCACGCCGCTGGCGCGCGCCGAACTGCCGGCGAAAATGGTACTGGTGCTGGGTCAGGAGCGGGAAGGGCTTTCAGACAGCACCTTCCGGCAGGGCGAACTCAACCTGTCGATTGGCGGAACCGGCAACGTCGAGAGCCTGAACGTCTCGGTAGCAACCGGTATTCTGCTGGCCGAATGGTGGCGTCAGAACGCATAAAAAAAACGGGCCATAGCGGCCCGTTTTGCATGGTGGCGGCTAGTGTGCGCCACCCCCTCCGCCGCCTGCACCAAATGGCGGACGGGCAAACCATACCAGCACCAGCAGAATCACAAACACCCCCGCAGACGCCCAGAAAATCTCATTGGCTGAAATAATCAGGCCCTGATTAGTGATCTCCCGCGCAATCCACGCAGACGCCTGCTGGTGGCTCATGCCCATGCCTTCCAGCTGCGCATACATCTCCTGCGAATTCTGGTTGTAAGGATTGACGGATTCGCTCAGATAGCTGTGATGCATCGACTCGCGGTTGGTCCACAGGGTCGTGGTAATAGAGGTTCCGATCGATCCTGCCAGCGTACGCACAAAGTTAGAGAGGCTGGAGGCTGCGGCGAGGCGCTCCGGCGGCAGTCCCGACAGCGTAATGGTGGTCAGCGGCATAAAGAAACAGGCCACGGCAAAGCCCTGAATAAACTGCGGCCAGGCGGATGCGCCGAAGTCCATGCCGGGTTCAAAGGTGTAGGCGCGCCAGTAAAAACAGACGGCGTACATAATAAAGCTAAAGGTCACCAGCCGGCGCATATCGAGCTTGTGGGCGAACCGGCCAATAATGGGTGAGAGGATCACCGGAATAATCCCGACCGGGGCAGATGCCAGTCCGGCCCAGGTAGCGGTATAGCCGTAGACCTCCTGCAGCAGCTGCGGCAACAGCACAATGGAGCCGAAGTAGAGCATGTAGGCCAGGCTTATCGACAGACAGCCAATGGTGAAGTTGCGCATTTTAAACAGCGACAGGTCAACGATCGGATGATCGTCCGTCAGCTCCCACACCAGCAGCACCGCCAGCGCCACCACGGCGACCACCGCCAGCACGATAATCTCTGTCGAGCTGAACCAGTCGAGCTCCTTACCGCGATCCAGCATCACCTGCAGCGCGCCGATGCCCACCACCAGCAGCACCAGACCGACAATATCGATCGGGCGGATCTCAGTTTTGGTTTCACGACCGCGCAGCGTCTGCAGCGTCAGCATCACCACCACGATGCCAATCGGCACGTTGATAAAGAAGATCCAGCCCCAGTGATAGTTATCGCTGATCCAGCCGCCCAGGATCGGGCCGCAGATTGGCGCAACGATCACCGTCATCGCCCACAGCGACAGGGCAATACTGCGTTTAGCCGGAGGGTAGTTACTCAGCAGCAGGCTTTGCGACAGCGGGATCAGCGGACCGGCCACAATTCCCTGCAGAATACGGAAAAAGATCAGCATCTCCAGGCTTTCTGACATGCCACACGCCCAGGAGGCGAGCGCAAACAGAATGGTTGCCCAGGTGAAAAGCTTCACTTCACCGATGCGCTTTGCCAGCCAGCCGGTAATCGGAATCGAGATGGCGTTAGCCACCCCGAACGAGGTGATAACCCAGGTGCCCTGTGAATTCGACGCGCCCAGATTACCGGCAATGGTCGGGATCGCCACGTTGGCGATAGTTGAGTCGAGCACCTGCATAAATGTCGCCAGCGACAGGGCGATAGTCATCAGAACAAGTGGCGCGCCCTCAAGCGGTTTTTGTGCCATAACAGTCTCCGGCGGATCAGCCCGCGTTGGCACGAACGATAGCGGTAATCATCTGGTTGACCGGCGCAAGATCAATCGCCAGCGCGTTGCTCTCATAGGCGGCCTGCGGACGAACGGCGCCTGCCAGCACTGCACCCTCTTTGTTCTGCGTATCAACCTTCACCAGAGTCGAGAGTCCGATGCGCAGCGGATGCGCCGCCACTTCATCCGGGTTCAGTTCAATACGCACCGGCAGGCGCTGTACGACTTTGATCCAGTTGCCGGTAGCGTTTTGCGCGGGCAGCAGCGAGAAGGCGCTGCCGGTTCCCATATCGAGTCCCGCGACCTTGCCGTGATAGACCACATCATCACCATAGATATCGCTGACTACAGTTGCAGACTGGCCGATGCGGACGCCGGCAAGCTGCGTCTCTTTGAAGTTGGCATCTACCCACAGGTTGGTGGCGGGCACTACGGCCAGCAGCGGGGTGGTGGTGGAGATTTGCGAGCCTACCTGCACGCTGCGGCGTGAAACATAGCCATCAATCGGGCTGCGTATATCGGTACGCTGCAGATTAAGCCAGGCGTCGCGCAGGGCAGCGGCGCTCTGCTGCACCGCAGGCTGGTTTTCCAGACTGGTGTTCAGAATCATCGCCTGGTTGGCATTATATTGCTGCACAGCGACGTCAAGCTGCGCTTTCGCGGTCGCCACGGCGTCACGCGCGTGCTGCAGCTCTTCACGGCCAATCAGATTTGAGGCGCCCAGCGGTTCGCGGCGCTTCAGATCGGCTTCAGCCTGTTCCAGTGCCGTCTGCTGCAGCTTGATCGTGGCCTGATACTGCCTGCCGTTGATCATCAGCTGGTGCGTCTGGCGGACGCTGGTGGCCAGGGCGGTCTGCGCTTTTTCAAAGGCCTGCTGCGCATCGGTTTTATCCAGTGAGACCAGCACGTCGCCTTTTTTGACGCGATCGGTATCATCAAACCATACTTTGTTAACGCTGCCGGAAACCTGCGCCATCACCTGGACCTGATTGCCTGCTACATAGGCATCATCAGTCTCCTGAAAATGACGCAGCACCAGATACCAGTAAGTCAGATAGCCAATACCGGCCACAATAAACACGACAGCCAGCAGGATCAGCGCAATTTTACGCTTCTTCTTCTTGTTTGCAGGCTGTTGCGGGCTTTGAGCTTCCGCTGTCGCACTCATGTCGTTCTCCACGTTTGCCATAAGTCGGGGTGTGCTGATCCATCAACACGGTAACCCGAATCGAAAAAGCCAGCGCAAAAGGCGCTGGCCAGATAAAGGAAAATTAAAATAGCGATTTCGGCAGGGGGTTGTGTCGCACTTCTTGCTATTAGCGAGAGAGTGAGGCGATAACCTGATCTTCGTCCATTTTGTCCAGACGGTTAAGCAGCTTGCGCGTGATGGCTTCCAGCTGCTCCTGCTCGGTGGCGCTCAGTGACGACCAGAGATACTGCAGGCTCTGGTGCTGGGGCGGCAGCAGCTGACGCAGAAACTCGTTGCCTTTTTCCGTCAGATGCAGATGCAGGCAGCGGCGATCGTTGTCGCTTTCACGGCGTTCGATCCAGCCGCGCTTTTCCAGTTCATCCGCAATGCGCGTGGCGTTGGTGCGTGAAGAGCCCAGTGCCGCACTCAGTTCTGATGGCTGAATGCTCTGGTTTTCCTGCGCATCCAGCGTGATCAGCGCCATAAATAAGGTTTCGTTAATTCCCTGTGCCTTGAGCATCTTGTTGCGATTATCCAGCAGCTTGCCCTGCATATGCATACACAGGCGGGTCAGGATAATTTCCTGCAGCGGAAAATCTTTATGACGATTTGCCCGGACGTTCAGCATCTGCTCAATGGGAGTAAACGAACTTTCCATCTAAAAAAACCTCTTGATTGCAACGTAGAATTATCACATTCAGCGCGCTAACCGCTTCGCTGTGGAATAATTTCGAGAGTAAAAATAACTACAGTGAATAAGTACACTGCTAACGATATCAAACTCACCTGTTAATGGACAGCGCCGCTTACCGATTTACGCTGTTTTTCTTGCTCAGGCAGGCTCTGCGCTGGCGTTACGCCACCAGATTATCAGATTAAGTAGCGTCGCCAGGGCACCCGCCGCACAGACGCCATACCAGCCAAACAGATGAAAGGCGTTGGCCGAGATCACCGAGCCGAGCGCCCCACCGGTAAAATAGCTGGTCATATAGCCGGATGTCAGGCGATTACGCGCTTCAGGCATAGTGCGATAGATAACGCTTTGGTTGGTGATATGTACGCCCTGAACCGCCAGATCCAGCAGCACAATGCCGGCAATCAGCGCCAGCAGGCTGCTGCTGCCGAGTGCGGTAACGCCCCAGGAGATCAGCATGATCACCAGTCCGGCGCTGGTGGTGAGTTTTGCTTTGCCCCGGTCTGCCAGTCCGCCCGCCTGACGCGCCGCCAGCGCGCCTGCTGCCCCTGCCAGACCCAGCAGGCCGATCTCGCCCTCGCTGAAATTCCACGGCGGTGCAGCGAGTAAAAAGGCCATTGAAGTCCAGAGCATGCTGAAGTTTGCAAAACTCAGGCAGCCGGTCAGCGCCCGGGTACGTAACACCCGATCGGCGCTGAACAGGGAGAAAATTGAGCGCAGCAGCTGCAGGTAGTTAAGCGGCACGCGCTGCTGGTAGCGCGGCAGATAGCGCCATAGCGCCAGCGCCATCAGGATCATCAGCACGCTGGCGCACCAGTAAACGCTGCGCCACCCGGCAACCTGAGCCAGCGCGCCGGCAACGGTACGCGCCAGTAAAATGCCCAGCAGCAGGCCACTCATGACCGTGCCTACCACTTTGCCACGCTTTTCCGGAGCAGCCAGCGTGGCCGCCAGCGGCACCAGAAGCTGTGCCACCACTGAGAAGAGACCGGTTACCACCGTACCCAGCAGCATCAGCGTCAGCGAAGAGGAGAGGGCGGTCAGCATCATGCCGCCCGCCGCCAGCAGGCTCATTGAAACAATCAGAGCACGCCGTTCCAGCATATCGCCCAGCGGCACCAGCAGCAGCAATCCACAGGCGTAGCCAAGCTGCGCGGTGGTCACGATAAAGCCCGCTACGCTGACAGAGAGACCAAACTGATGCGCAATCGTATCGAGCAGCGGCTGCACGTAATAGTTACTGGCCACCGCCAGCCCTGTCGCGACTGACATCAGCGCCACTAATGGGGCACTGAGGCGTGCCGGAGATGAGCTCATGAGCGGATACACAGTGAAATAATCATATGGGGATAATAGTAACCGAAAAAATTATTTCATAGTTGTGATAATTAACAGGACGTACCAGTGCGTTATAGCGCACGCTGCGCTTATCGGCGACGGAAACAGTGCGGGCGACCCGAAGGCCGCCCGCTGACTACATAAAACGATGGCGTTTATTTCGCGGCGGCCAGAGCGTCATTGATCCACTTATCAAACTCCGCCTGATGGCCTTTAATCCAGCCATCCACATGATGGTTGATATCCGCTTCAGATGCCTGACCCGCATGCATGGCGGCATTCTCCGCGTTGATATCCTTAATCGGCAGCTTCATCTCCGCAAACAGCTTCGCGGCGGCCGGGTTTTTCTCTGCCCAGGCTCTGTTCGCCACGATATGCATGGTGTTCACCGGAAAGCCGTAATTCGCACCATTTGCCAGTTTGGTATCCACTTTGCTCTGTTCGCCAGGCAGGGAGGAGAACGGCACCTGCAGCCAGACTACGTCACGGCCCGGTTTCAGCACATCGCTCAACCAGTAAGGTGTCCAGGTGTAGTAGAGAATCGGTTTACCCTGTTTGAAGCGCGCCAGCGTATCGGCCACCATTGCCGAATAGTTACCCATATTGGCGGTAACGGTATCGGCCAGGCCAAAAGCGCTGTTCTGGTGATTAATCACCGCTTCGCAGCCCCAGCCCGGCGTACAGCCGGTCATGTCCGCTTTACCATCCCCGTTACTGTCGAACAGTTTGGCAATTTTTGGATCTTTCAGCTGTTCAATATTGGTGATGTGATATTTTTCAGCGGTTTTTTTGTCAATTAAATAGCCCTGGGCAGCACCGCCAACGTAGGTGCCTTCGCGGTAAAACTTGCTGTCACCCCCAGCGGCTTTATACATATCGTCGTGCAGCGGCTGCCAGTTAGTAGCCACAAAGGTAGCGTCACCGGCAGCGATTGTGGTGTAAGCCACGTTGTAATCGACTTCGCCCGGTTTCTCCACGCTATAGCCGAGTTTCTCCAGCGCGCGGCTGACAATCAGCGTCTGGAAGGTTTCTTCAGCAATGGTGCTTTGCAGCGGTTTAACGGTAATGCCTTTACCCGGCAGGTCGGCGGCGGACACGTGCGTCGCGGCGAACGTCGTCAGGACGGCAGCGAACAGAGCTGTCTTGCGCATAGTCATTCCTTATTTTACGTGTGACGTCGGAGACGGGCGGCCACGATGGACCGCCCAAAAAAATCAGGCTTTTTTACTGAACGGACGCAGTAGCAGGCCAACCGGACCGGTGCTGTACCAGTGACGACTACCCCGGCTGCGGCTATCGCGGCCAACCGACTGCGTGAGGCGATCGAGGATAATGGCGAGGATCACAATGCCGACGCCGCCAACGGTGGCCAGCCCCATATCGAGGCGGCCAATGCCGCGCAGCACCATCTGGCCCAGTCCGCCGACCGCGATCATGGAGGCGATAACCACCATTGATAGCGCCAGCATCAGCGTTTGGTTAACCCCGGCCATGATAGTTGGCATCGCCAGCGGCAGCTGGACCTTAAACAACATCTGACGCGGGCTGGCGCCGAAGGATTCGCTGGCTTCAATCAGGTCAGCAGGCACCTGTTTAATACCGAGAATAGTGAGGCGCACAATCGGCGGCAGCGCAAAGATGATGGTTACCACCACGCCTGGTACGTTGCCGATACCAAACAGCATCACAATCGGCACCAGATAAACAAAGGCGGGCGTGGTCTGCATCGCATCCAGCAGCGGACGGACGATACGCGCGGCACGCTCGCTGCGCGCCAGCCAGATACCCAGCGGCAGGCCAATGACAATACAGAACAGCAGGGCGGTGAGCACCAGCGCCAGCGTTACCATGGCCTGCGACCATGCGCCAATTACAATTAGTGAAACCAGCGTGGCAATGCCCATCGCCGGCGTCGCAATCTGCCAGGCAATCAGCGCGAACAGCACAATCGCCACCGGTGCCGGCATGCCCAGCAGCAGCTGCTGGAAGGCGCTCAGGATGTAATCCACCGGAACGCGGATACCCTGAAACAGCGGGCGGAAGTGGTTCACGACCCAGTCGATGCCCTCGGTCACCCAGCTGTCGAGCGGAATCCAGGTTTTATGGAACGGGTCCATGATAGTGAAATGTTCCGGCGCTGGTGCAGGTGCACTGTTGAGCCAGTCGCTGCCGCTGGCCGTGCCAGTGGCAGCGTCATGACCGCCGCTGGTGGCTGCGGGATCCCCCCACGCATCTGCGCCACCGGTGCTGCTCTCTGCAGGCGTGGCTGAAGCGGCACCTGACCAGGGATCGGCGGCGCTGGCATCAGGCGTGGTTGTTTGCGCTGCGCTCTGGCTGGCGCTATCCCATGGGTTGGCGGTGTGTTTACTCATGGCTGGGCTCCTTCACGGTCTAACGCACGCAATAACATGCTTTTGGAGATGATACCGACGTACTGATTATCTTCACCGACTACCGGTACGGCGCACGGCGCCTGCGCCACATGGGAAAGCAAATCATTCAGTGAGGTATCAGCAGGCACCGCCTGCGGGGCTTCCAGCAGCGCACTATCCAGCCCGGCACCGGCGGCCAGTGCCGCTTTCAGCGAATCACTGGAGACCACGCCAACAAACTTCTGTTTTTCCAGCACATAGCCAAACTCGCGGTCTTCATCCTGCAGCAGCTTAATGGCGGAGCGCGGACCGAAGCCGGGCGCTTTACGGATCAGCGCTCCGGCACTGCGGCGCGCAATATCTTTAGCGCTAAAGACATGACTAATATCCACACCGCGGAAAAAGGTGCGGACATAATCATTCGCGGGATTATTGAGGATCTCATCAGGCGTACCAACCTGAACTACTTCGCCGCCCTGCATAATGGCAATGCGATCGCCAATACGCATGGCTTCGTCAAGATCGTGAGAAATAAAGACAATGGTGCGCTGATGTTTTGCCTGCAGCTTTACCAGCTCATCCTGCATTTCGGTACGAATTAAGGGATCCAGAGCGGAGAACGCTTCATCCATCAGTAAAATATCGGGATTAATTGCCAGCGCGCGCGCTAATCCCACGCGCTGACGCATACCGCCGGAAAGTTCATCCGGATAAGCATTGGCATAATTTTCCAGCCCTACCTGACGCAATGCCTCAAGCGCTTTTTCCTGACGTTCATGAAGCGGCGTGCCAGCTAATTCCATTCCAAAGGCGGTATTATTCAGTACCGTCATATGTGGCATAAGCGCGAAGGATTGAAACACCATACTGATCTTATTTCTGCGTACTTCACGCAGTTCGCTATCTGATATTTTAGCAATATCGACACCATCGATAATCACCTGGCCCTGCGTGGGCTCTATCAGACGATTGAGAAGGCGAACCATGGTGGACTTTCCAGATCCTGACAGCCCCATGATGACGAAGATCTCGCCTTCTTCAATGGCCAGACTGGCATTTTGTACGCCTACTGAGAGACCGGTTTTCGCCAGAATTGTCTCTTTGCTTGCGCCTTGCGCAATGAGCTTAAATGCCTTTTCCGGATGATCGCCAAATACTTTATATAAATTTTTAACTTCGAGTTTAATTGCCATGCAATAATTACATTCCTGGTTAAATGTCTGACTATTTCTTGTTGTACCCTGATTAAATTTAAGCGCCCTATAACCTAACATAGTGAGAGTGTCTGACAACCCTTGCACAGAATATTTCCGGCAAATGCATCCTGACTATTGCCGCTAATTCCAGAGCCCACGAGGGATGAGCGCGGATCAATTTTTTCTGAATTTTTTGTGAAATTTGGCAGGTTTTAGTCAAATCGCTGCGTGAAATGCGGATAAATCGCGCTTTAACGGCACTGATATTAATTAAATAGCGGACGCTGAGTGTCGGAAATATTCCGGTGCGTTGATAGATAAGTAAGGCAGGATGAAACAGGAGATTGCGTTTGTCATAAGGACGTTCCGCAGGGCGCGTGAGGCCATTACGCGGAGTGGCGATCCGCAGAGCCGCCACTGCGTTGCATCAGGAGCGCCAGAGAGGACTACCCACCTGGCGCCAGAGCCGATTAGAAATCCCAGTCCTCATCTTCCGTTTCCACGGCTTTGCCCATGACATAGGAGGAGCCGGAGCCGGAGAAGAAGTCGTGGTTTTCATCTGCGTTCGGCGACAATGCCGCCAGTATTGCCGGGTTGACTGCTGCTATCTCCGCCGGAAACAGCGCTTCATAGCCCAGATTCATCAGCGCTTTATTAGCGTTGTAGTGCAGAAAGGCTTTTACCTCTTCCGCCCAGCCCGATTCCCCATACAGCGCATCGGTATAAGCCAGTTCGTTTTCATACAGCTCCAGCAGCAGATCGATAGCGAACTGCTGCAGCGCTTCACGCCGCGCGGCATCGGCGTGCTGCAGCGCCTGCTGATATTTATAGCCAATATAGTAACCATGAACCGCCTCATCGCGGATGATCAGGCGGATCAGATCGGCGGTGTTAGTCAGCTTGCCCCGGCTGGACCAGTACATCGGCAACCAGAAGCCGGAATAAAACAGAAACGACTCCAGGAAAACGCTGGCGATCTTTTTCTTCAGCGGATCGTCCGCCTGATAGTGCGCCAGAATGATCTGCGCCTTTTTCTGCAGCGCGGCGTTCTCTTCGCTCCAGCGGTAGGCAGCGTCAACGTCTGCCGTGTTGCATAGCGTGGAGAAAACCGAGCTGTAGGAGCGGGCGTGTACCGCCTCCATAAAGCTGATATTTGACAGCACCGCTTCTTCGTGCGGCGTGGCGGCGTCCGGCATCAGGCCCGGTGCGCCCACGACATTCTGAATCGTATCGAGCAGCGTCAGGCCGGTAAATACGCGGATAGTCAGCTGCTGCTGCGCCGGTGCCAGCGCCTGCCACGCAGGCAGATCGTTGGAAAGCGGCACTTTTTCCGGCAGCCAGAAATTACTGGTGAGACGGTTCCAGACCTCAAGATCTTTATCATCCTGCAGGCGATTCCAGTTAATCGCCTGAATAGCATTAAGTTTCATCATAACTTTACAGGGCGCAGGAGACGCAGCCCTCAACCTCCGTGCCTTGTAGCGCCATCTGACGCAGGCGAATGTAATAGAGCGTTTTAATGCCCTTTTTCCAGGCGTAAATCTGCGCTTTGTTGATATCGCGCGTGGTAACGTCGTCGCGGAAAAACAGCGTCAGCGACAATCCCTGATCGACATGCCGGGTTGCTTCCGCATAGGTATCGATAATCGCCTCAGGGCCAATCTGGTAGGCATCCTGATAAAATGCCTGGTTTTCATTGGTCATAAACGGCGCCGGATAATAGACGCGTCCGGTTTTACCCTCTTTACGGATCTCAATGCGTGACACAATCGGATGAATACTTGAGGTGGCGTGGTTGATGTAGGAGATAGAACCGGTTGGCGGGATCGCCTGCAGGTTCTGGTTAAACAGCCCGTGCTGCATCACCGCCGACCGCAGCGCCTGCCAGTCAGCCTGCGTCGGCAGGACAAGACCGGCATCGTCAAATAGCTGCGCAATGCGCGCGGTGCGCGGCTGCCAGCTGCACGTAATATATTTATCGAAGTACTCTCCGCTGGCGTAGTGAGACTGCTCAAACCCGTCAAAGCTGCGCTGACGCTCCCGGGCCAGCTGGTTTGAGGTACGCAGTGCGTGAAACGTGACGCAGTAAAAGTAGAGGTTGGTGAAATCAAGCGCCTCTTCTGAACCGTAGGCGATACCTTCCCGCGCCAGATAGCCGTGCAGATTCATCTGCCCGAGGCCAATAGCGTGTGAACGGCGATTGCCTTCGGCGACGGACGGCACCGAAGCGATCTCACTCATCTCTGACACGGCGGTGAGCGCCCGCACGGCCACCGCCACGGTGCGGGGGAGGTCACGGGAATCCATCGCGTGTGCGATATTCAGCGAGCCGAGATTACAGGAGATATCTTTGCCCGTGCGCCGGTAGCTGAGATCCTCATTCAGTTCGCTGGCGCTGTTGACCTGCAAAATCTCTGAACAGAGGTTGCTCATATTAATGCGCCCGGCAATCGGATTACTGCGGTTAACGCTATCCTCATACATGATATAGGGGTAGCCCGACTCAAACTGGATCTCTGCCAGCGTCTGGAAAAAGTCGCGCGGGTTGATATAGGTTTTGCGGATGCGTTCGTCCGCCAGCATCGCGTCATAGTGCTCGCTGATGCTGATATCGCCGAACGCTTTGCCATAGATGCGCTCAACGTCATACGGCGAAAACAGCGCCATATCCCGGTTCTCTTTTGCCAGCTGAAAAGTGATATCCGGGATCGTTACGCCCAGCGAGAGCGTTTTAATGCGGATTTTTTCATCCGCGTTTTCACGTTTGGTATCGAGGAAGCGCAGAATATCGGGATGATGGGCGTTCAGCCAGACCGCACCGGCCCCCTGACGCGCGCCCAGCTGATTAGCGTAAGAGAACGCATCCTCCAGCATCTTCATGACCGGGATCACGCCGGATGACTGGTTTTCGATACGCTTGATCGGCGCTCCCGCTTCGCGCAGGTTAGAAAGCAGAAACGCCACGCCGCCGCCGCGTTTAGAGAGCTGCAGGGCAGAGTTCACCGCGCGGCCAATCGACTCCATATTATCTTCAATACGCAGCAGGAAGCAGGAGACCAGCTCACCGCGCTGCTGCTTGCCGCAGTTCAGAAACGTAGGTGTGGCGGGCTGGAAACGGCCGCTCAGGATCTCTGTCAGCAGCGCTCGCGCCTGCTGCTCATCGCCACGCGCCAGCGTCAGCGCCACCATGCAGGCGCGCTGGGTGAAGGTCTCCAGGTAACGTTTGCCATCAAAGGTTTTCAGCGTATAGCTGGTGTAAAACTTCCAGGCACCGAGGAAGGTGTGAAAGCGGTGATCCTGCGCATCCGCTTCATCATGCAGGGCGCAGAGAAAGCGAAAGTCATACTGATTCAGGACGCTGGCTTCGTAGTAGCCTTCCTCAACCAGATAGCGCAGCCGCTCAGCAGCGGAGCTGAAGGTCAGCGTATTGGGCTGAACGTGCTGCAGGAAAAACTGCCGCGCCGCTTCGCGATCTTTTTCAAACTGAATATGACCCGCTGTGTCATACAGATTCAGCATCGCGTTCAGCGCGTGGTAATCGAGCTGCGTGCTGTTCAGGGTGTCTGCTGTTGCCAAAATTGGGTTACTCCTGCTTTAACCTGCGCAATGTCTTCCGGCGTGCCCATCATTTCAAAGCGATAAAGGCAGGGCACCTGACATTTACGCGCAATGATGTCGCCTGCCAGGCAGAAACCGCTGCCGAAATTGCGGTTGCCGGCGGCAATGACGCCGCGGATGCCGCGACGATTTGCGCTGTCGTTAAGAAACTGAATCACCTGGCGCGGGACGGCACCCTGCACACCGCCGCCGCCATAGCTCGGCACCACCAGAATATAGGGGTGGTCAACCTGCAGCCGCTGGTTAGCCTCTGCAGGAATGCGGTGCGCCGGCAGCGCCAGGCGGGTAATAAACCTGTGGGTGTTTTCTGACCGGCTGGAAAAATAGACCAGCGGATACATGGCGCTATTCACTTACCGCAGCGGAGTGCCGCAGCGCAGCAATTTTATCCGGACGGAAACCGCTCCAGCTGTCATCCGGCGTCATAACAACCGGCACCTGGCGATATCCCAGCGCTTTAATTTCTTCGAGCGCTTCCGGCGCGGTATCAAGGTTGATGAGCTGATACGTCATGCCGCAGCGGTCCAGGGCATTTTTAGTGGTATCACACTGGACACAGTTACTCTTAGTGTAAATAATAATGCTCATGATTCGCATTTCCTTTTAGTGACAGGAAGATAGCTGCTGTTGCCAGGCGCAACCGGCCATAAATCAATATGTAGCGTCTTTTGTATAATTAGATACTAGATGTGGTATTTGTGGCGGTCAACCCGATAACTGAAGGGGTATTGCTCTGACGGTACAACAACCCAGGCAGGCTGCGCTTTTTGCAATGGAAAAAATTTTTCTGGTCGCTGAAAGGCAAAAAAAAGCCCTGCATCAGCAGGGCTTTTTCAGAATCATGTGCCGGTTAGCGGCGGGACACCAGCAGTGCACCCAGAACCAGGCCTACGGCGGCACCCAGTCCTACGCCATGCCACGGCTTATCGCGTACGTAGGCGTCAACCTGATAGCCTGCATCGCGCGCCGCCTGGGAAACTGAACTATTGCCGTTCATTTTCGCGCGGGTCTGCTTCAGCAATTTTTGCGCCTTGTCGCGCGCGCTGTCGACTTCATCTTTGGCGTCGCTGCCATAAGACTTAAGCAACGCTTCCAGCGAATCAGCCAGATCGTTTACATCCTGATTGATATCAATGTCATCGTTTTTAGTGGTTCGATTAAACATTTTTCGCTCCCTTTGATTTAAAACGTAATACTAAGTGTAGACGATACGTGATTAAACGCAGCGCTATGCCAGGCTTTAGGGAAAATCCGAATGTCTGTACCCCAGGTCTGTTGTAAGGTTGCGGGGCTGTGAGAAGAGAGGAGCAAGCATGTATTTACGTCCGGATGAGGTTGCGCGCGTACTGGAAAAAGCAGGATTCGAAATGGATGTTCTGACGCCAAAAACCTATGGTTACCGTCGTGGTGAAAACTACGTCTATGTTAACCGTGAGGCGCGTCTGGGACGCACGGCGCTGGTGATCCATCCTACGCTGAAAGAGAAAAGCCAGCACTTTGCTGAGCCCGCCTCAGAGATGAAAACCTGCGATCACTACACGCAATTCCCTCTCTACCTGATGGGTGATTCACAGGAGCATTACGGTATTCCCCACGGTTTCAGTTCCCGTGTTGCGCTGGAGCGCTATCTGCAGGGCGTGTTTGGCGCCTGATTTTTTGCCCCGTTAACGCGGGGCTCTCCTGGCCTGCACCATCCCCGGTTTCTGCCACGTTGCAAAACGCAGCGCGGATGCGTATAACTCTGTATCCATATAGAAGTTTAGACGTCCATATGGATTATCAGTATGCAAAGCGCGAATACCCCTCCGCAGGAAAGTTTCAAACGCACGATGAAAGTGCGGCACCTGGTGATGCTGTCGCTGGGTGGCGTCATCGGCACCGGCCTGTTTTTCAATACCGGCTATATCATCTCAACCACCGGTGCAGCGGGCACGCTGCTGGCCTATCTGATTGGCGCGCTGGTGGTCTGGCTGGTCATGGCCTGCCTGGGCGAGCTGGCGGTAGCGATGCCGGAAACCGGCGCGTTTCACGTCTATGCCGCACGTTATCTGAGCCCGGCCACGGGCTATACCGTCGCCTGGCTCTACTGGCTCACCTGGACCGTGGCGCTGGGGTCGAGCCTGACCGCGGCCGGTTTCTGTATGCAGTACTGGTTCCCGACGGTGCCGGTCTGGCTCTGGTGCCTGGTGTTCTGCCTGGCTATCTATCTGCTGAATATCATCTCGACGCGCTTTTTCGCCGAAGGTGAGTTCTGGTTCTCAGTCATTAAAGTGGTCACCATCATCGCCTTTATTGTGCTGGGCGGCGCCGCGATGTTTGGCTTTATCCCGCTGAAAGATGGCTCTGCCGCGCCTGGCCTGCATAACCTGACGGCGTCAGGCTGGCTACCGCACGGCACGCTGCCGATTCTGATGACCATGGTGGCGGTAAACTTTGCGTTTTCCGGTACTGAACTGATTGGGATTGCAGCAGGGGAGACCGAGGATCCGCAGAAAGCGCTGCCGCTGGCTATCCGTACTACCGTCGCGCGCCTGATTATCTTTTTTGTCGGCACGGTGTTTGTGCTGGCGGCACTTATCCCGATGGACCAGGCGGGCATCGTCAAAAGCCCGTTTGTTCTGGTGTTTGAAAAAATCGGTATTCCCTGGTCGGCTGACATCTTCAATTTTGTGATTCTCACGGCGATCCTCTCCGCCGCTAACTCCGGCCTCTATGCCTCCGGACGCATGCTCTGGTCGCTGGCGAATGAAAATACGCTGCCGCGCTGTTTTGCGCGCGTGAACCGGCGCGGTATTCCGGTGCTGGCGATCACCATCAGCATGCTGGGGGGCCTGCTGGCGCTCTTCTCCAGCGTGATCGCGCCGGATACGGTATTTGTGGCGCTGTCGGCGATCTCCGGTTTTGCCGTGGTGGCCGTCTGGCTCAGCATCTGCGCCTCGCACTACGTTTTCCGCCGGCGCTACGTGCGTGCCGGCAAAGATATCAGACAGCTCGCCTGGCGCGCGCCATTCTATCCGGTGGTGCCGGTGCTGGGGTTTGTGCTCTGCCTGCTGGCGTGCGTGGGCCTGGCCTTCGATCCGTCGCAGCGCATTGCGCTCTGGTGCGGTATTCCGTTTGTACTGCTCTGTTATGCTGCTTACTATGTTACCCGGCGACGTAAACCCCTTAAGACGCAGGAGAGCAACCATGCCGCGTAACCCGATTGCTGAAGCACTCACCCAGACCCGTCCGCTGATCCTTGATGGCGCACTGGCCACCGAGCTGGAGGCGCGCGGCTGCGATCTGGCAGATTCCCTCTGGTCAGCAAAGGTGCTGATGGAGCAGCCGGAACTAATTTATGCCGTGCACCGCGACTACTTTGCTGCCGGCGCGCAGGTAGCGATCACCGCCAGCTATCAGGCAACGCCGCGCGGTTTTGCCGCGCGCGGTCTGGAGAGCGGCAAGGCGGGCGAGCTGATTCGCCTGAGCGTGACGCTGGCGCAGCGTGCACGCGATGATTATCGCGCCGCTTCCGGCACCACGGCGCCGCTGCTGGTCGCCGGTTCAGTGGGGCCGTGGGGCGCCTATCTGGCAAACGGGGCCGAATATCGCGGCGATTACGCGCTGCCGCCGGAAGAGATGAAAGATTTCCACCGGCCGCGCGTGGCGGCGCTGCTGGAAGCGGGTGTCGATCTGCTGGCGTGTGAAACGCTGCCGTCGTTTGGTGAAGCGCAGGCGCTGATCGCGCTGCTGGCTGAATTTCCGCACAGCAGCGCGTGGTTTTCGTTTACGCTGCGTGATGCAGAGCATATCAGCGACGGCACGCCGCTTGAGAGCGTGATGAAGGTGATTAACGCGGCACCGCAGGTGGTGGCGGTGGGGATCAACTGTATCGCGCTGGAGAGCGTCACGCCGGCGCTGCGGACGCTGCAGGCGCTGACGCAGAAGCCGCTGCTGGTCTACCCTAACTCGGGCGAGCAGTATGATGCAGAGAGTAAAAGCTGGCACTCGGCACCCTCTGGCTGCACGCTGCAGGAGAAGTTTAGCGAATGGCAGCAGGCGGGTGCGCAGCTGATTGGCGGCTGCTGCCGGACGTCGCCTGAGGATATCCGGGCAATTGCTGCCTGTTGTCAACGCTGAATAAGCACAAAAAAAGCACACTGATAGCGCGATTGTCGTCAGTGAAAAGCCAGAGAGCACGGTTTACACTGTGCTCTCTGACTCTGATGCGGATCTGCTATGAACCTGCGACACACTCTTCCCGCCTGCGCGCTGCTGCTAAGCGGCTGCGCCACTATTGTCGGTACAGATATGCAGCCGGTAAAAATTGACTCCATTCCGCAAGGCGCCCGCTTTACGGTACAGGATGAGACCGGACGCGCGGTGGCGCAGGGCTACACGCCCCAGACAGTAGACCTGGCAAAATCAAACGGCAGTTACTTTGGCAAAAAACATTATCAGGTCATGCTGGAAAGCCCGGGCTATGTCCCGCTGACGCTGCCCATTGAGGCGAGTGCCAATCTCTGGTACGTGCTGGGGAATATTCCGCTGCTCGGCTTCCCGGGCTGGCTGGTGGTCGATCCGTTCTATGGCGGGATGTATACCCTGAAGCCGGATCATCCGCAGCCGGTACTGAACGTAACAGGCGCGCGCGGCCGCTAGCCCCCGCGGGTTCGTGGGGGGCGCATTCATGCGCTCCTGGCAGATTCCCGGCAACGTCGGCCAGGGCGCCATTAATGGCGCCCCTACGAAGGGTTCAGGTGCCGTAGGGGGCGCATTAATGCGCCCCTGGCATAATGTTCAGGTGCCTCAGGATTACCGTAGAGGACGCATTCATGCGCCCCTGCAAACCTGTAAAATTCGCTGCTTACTGGGCGGTGGGCTTGACCATGGCGTTGCCGGGTTTATGCTGGGCGAGATACTGCTGCTGAAAAATACACATGCGGATGGTGTTACGGTATTCACCGTTGATAAAAAATTCATGCTTCAGCACGCCTTCAACTTCGAAGCCCAGCTTACTGTAGATATGAATCGCTTTCTCATTCTCCTGATCAACAATCAGATAGAGCTTGTAGAGATTCAGCACGGAAAAACCGTAATCCATTGCCAGCCGGGCCGCCTTGCTGGCTAAACCTTTCCCCTGATGCCCCGGCGCGATGATGATCTGAAACTCCGCGCGGCGGTGCACATGGTTAATCTCCACCAGCTCGACCAGTCCCGCTTTTTCCTCTTCATACTCGACCACAAAGCGTCGTTCGGTCTGATCGTGAATATGCTTGTCATAGAGGTCGGAGAGCTCAACAAACGCCTCATAAGGCTCTTCAAACCAGTAGCGCATTACGCTGGCATTGTTATCCAGCTGATGAACAAAATGCAGATCTTCCCGCTCCAGAGGGCGTAATTTCACCGTCATAACAGTTCCTGAATGTTTAGTGGAGTGCGCCTGAATACGAGGTGCGCATAAATGCGCACCCTGCAGATGTGATGCAGGCATATGCGACCCGGGACCCGTGCGCCGTTAGCCCACGATCCGTCCCTGCGCCATATGCGCCGCGCGGTCGCACATATGATCGATAACGTCCGGATCGTGGCTGACCAGCACCATGGTCAGCCCGTCGTTCTGTTTGAGATCGTTCAGCAGGTTGAGGATCTCCGCCTGAACTGACATATCCAGCGCCGATGTCGGTTCATCCAGCAGCAGGATTTTAGGTTCCAGCAGCAGCGCGCGCACAATCGCCACGCGCTGGCGCTGTCCGCCCGAGAGCTGATGCGGATAGCGGTTCGCCAGCGCCGGATCGAGACCCACGTGACGAAAGCCTGCGTCGATGCGGTCATCGATATTATCGCGCTTTAACAACTTCAGCGGCTCCGCCAGCGTGCGGCGCAGGCGATGGCGCGGATGCAGCGAGGCATACGGATCCTGAAACACCATCTGCACATCGCGTCGCAGCTGGCCGGTAAAGGCTTTGCCCGGCTGGACTGCCGTCTGCGCCAGCGTCATCTCGCCCTGCCAGTGCGGATTCAGACCGGCCAGCACCCACAGCAGCGACGATTTGCCGCAGCCGGATGGGCCAACCAGACCAAAACACTCACCGGCAGCGACCTGCAGGGAGACGTCGTGCACCACGGTACGCAGCTCATAGCCGTGCTTATGGGCAACGCTCAGGTTTGATAACTCAATCATTCTCTCTCTCCAGCGCGGCGCGATCCAGCACCGGCAGACGTTCGCCGTGCGTCGCCTTACCGGGACGACAGGCCCACAGCGTGCGGGTATAGGGGTGGGTAGCATGAGAGAGCTGTGCGGCAGGCAGCGTATCAAGCAGCCGGCCCTTATACATCACCATCACCCGTTCGCAGTGCTCTGAGACCTGCTGCAGATCGTGACTGATCAGCAGCAGCCCCATATTACGCTGCTCAACCAGCCGGCGGATCAGCGCCAGCACCTGATCGCGCATGGCGTGATCGAGCGCGGAGGTTGGCTCGTCGGCAATCAGCAGTTCCGGATCGGTAATCAGCGCAATCGCCAGCATCACGCGCTGACCCATGCCGCCGGAGAGCTGGTGCGGATAGCGCTTCATCAGCTGACGCGGTTCAGGCAGGCCAACGGCGGCCAGCATCTCACACACTTTCTCGCGTCGCTCAGCGCGGCTCAGCTTGCGATGCAAAATCAGCGGCTCTTCTACCTGCCAGCCGATGGTGCGCGTCGGGTTGAGCGCATATTTCGGGTCCTGCATCACCATCGCTACTTTTCCGCCGCGCAGCGTGATCCAGTCACGCTCCTGCAGACGCTGAGCATCAGCACCGGCAATATGCAGACGTTCAGCCTGCAGCTGCAGGGAAGGGGAGAGCAGGCCCATCAGCGAGCGTGCGGTAAGCGATTTGCCGGAGCCGGATTCACCGACCAGCGCCACGCGTTCGCGGCCAATCTGAAAGCTGATGTTATCCACCAGCAGTGATTCGCCGCTGCGGATGCTCAGCCCGCGGGCATCAATTAATAAATCATTTTGCATGGCGGGTATCCAGTCGATCGCGCAGGCCGTCGCCTGTCAGGTTAAACGCCAGGCTGGCGAACAAAATCGCAGCGCCGGGCGCAGCCGCCACCCACCACTGATCGAAAATAACTTTACTGCCTTCGGCAACCATTGAGCCCCATTCGGCGGTAGGAGGCTGTACGCCCATACCGAGGAAGCCGAGACCCGCAGCAGAAAGAATAATACCGCCGAGGCTGAGTGCAGCACGCACGACGGCAGTCGGCAGGCAGAGCGGCAGAATATGGCCGAACATCAGCCGCAGGCCGGTGATCCCCTGCATGCGCGCGGCGGCAAGATAGTCGCTGCGGCGCAGCGCCAGCGTCTCTGCACGCGCCTGGCGGGCAAATGGCGGCCAGCTGGTCAGTGCCAGCGCCAGCGCGCCGTTCATCAGGCCCGGACCGAGCATGGCGACCAGCGCCAGCGCAATCACCAGGTTCGGCAGCGACAGGAAAATATCGGTAATGCGCATCAGCACGCGCTCGGTCCAGCCGCCGACGTAACCGGCGGTAATACCAATCAGTAATCCCACCGGGATCGTCAGCACCAGGATCAGCGACACCAGCAGCAGCGTCGGGCGCGCGCCGTAAATCACGCGCGACAGCAGATCGCGGCCAAAGCCGTCGGTGCCAAACCAGTGCAGCGCGGAGGGCGGCAGCAGGCGCTGGTTGATGGTCTGCACATTCGGATCAAACGGAGCCAGCCAGGGTGCCAGCAGCGCCATCACAATCAGAATGACCACCAGCGTCAGGCCGATGGAGAGGGAAGTCACGCGCGCCCGACGACGACGCGGACGCACGCTTTCCAGTTCGTGAAGTTGTTGAGTCATCGGGTTCTCGGATCGGTTAACCAGGTCAGGGCGTCAGCCACGGCGTTAAGCAGAATAAAGCAGCCGCCAATCAGCAGCGTGGCGCCAAGGATAGCCGGCACATCCGCTGAGAACAGAGCGTTGGTCATATAGCGGCCCACGCCCGGCCATGCGAATACGGTCTCTGTCAGCACCGAGCCTTCCAGCAGCGTGGCATAGGAGAGCGCAATCACGGTGATCAGCGTACCGGTGACGTTGGGCAGAATATGACGCAGCAGGATGCGCGTGCGGCCCGCACCTTTTGCGCGTGCCAGTACCACATACTCTTTGCTGCTCTCTTCGAGCAGCGCCGCACGCAGCAGACGGGTAATGCCTGCCATCGCCAGCAGACCGAGGATCACGACCGGCAGCCAGAGGTGCGCAATCGCGTTACGGAACATCTCCGGATCGCCGGAGAGCCAGCTGTTGATCAGCACAAAGCCGGTTTTGGGTTCCAGCGTATAGACCCAGATATCATCCAGCTGGCCCGGTCCGGCTGACCAGTGCAGCACCGCGTAGAACAGCAGCAGGCCCAGCAGCCCAAGCCAGAACACCGGCACCGAATAGCCCAGCAGCGAAATAAAACGCGCCACGTTGTCGATAACACTGCCCGGCTTCCACGCCGCCAGCAGCGCCAGCGCCACGCCAAACACGGCGGCAAAGATCATCGCGCAGGTGGCCAGCTCAATCGTGGCCGGGAAGGTACGCAGCAGGTCGGCGCTCACCGGCTGATTCGTCAGATGAGAGAGACCCAAATCGCCGCGCGCGAGGTGGCTGATATAGCGCCAGAACTGTACCAGCACCGGCTGGTCAAGTCCGAGATCGTGCCGCACCTGCGCGTAGGTCGCTTCGCTGGCGTGATCGCCGGCAATCTGCTGCACCGGATCGACCGGTGAGAGGTGCGACAGCATAAAGGTAAACGCCAGCAGCCCGAGCAGCGTCACCAGCAGCGAGAGCAGGCTGGTGACAAGGCGGCTGCCGCGCTGCCAGA
The DNA here is from genome assembly GCF_002928325.1 of Pantoea sp. ICBG 1758. Taxonomy (NCBI): domain Bacteria; kingdom Pseudomonadati; phylum Pseudomonadota; class Gammaproteobacteria; order Enterobacterales; family Erwiniaceae; genus Pantoea; species Pantoea sp. ICBG 1758. The sequence goes on along the minus strand of NZ_POWL01000001.1, from coordinate 1,975,269 downwards.
GTGACCGGGCGAACCCGGTCTGTGAAGCAGATACGGACATTATTTAGAGACCTGCGCGTAATAGACCATATCGGGGTTGATGCCCTGCACATAGCCTTTCAGATTGTCGCGCAGCGCAACCAGATTACGCGCCTGCAGGCCAATCACGTACGGGGAGTTTTTCAGCACTTCGCGCTGCATCGCCTGGTACAGCTCTGCGCGTTTGTTGCTGTCCGCTTCCGCCGTGGCAGCCAGCGTCTGCTTGCTCAGCTCCGGAATGTGCCAGTCAGAGCGGTAGGCGATGGTTTTGCTGCCATCTTCCGGGTTATAGGCAAATGAGGCGGCGTTGGTGTTGGGATCGAAGTAATCGGCACCCCAGGCGTTTAGCGTCGCTTCAAACTGATGCGCTTTAACGCGCGTTGAGACTTCAGAGCTGAGGCCCGGCTGCACCTCAACTTTTACGCCACCCTTCGCAAAGCTGCCCTGCAGCGCCTGAGCGATATCAAGATAAGGCGGCTGGTTGCTGGTGGAGAGCGTAAAGCTCACATTGGTCAGGCCCGCTTTCTTCAGAATCGCTTTGGCTTTTTCCGGATCGTAGCTGTATGGCGTTTCATTCAGCGCGCCTAAGAAGCCTTTCGGCAGGAAGGTCTGATGCACTTCAAACTGCCCTTTCAGCAGGTTATCGGCAATGCCTTTATAATCGAACAGGTAGCGTGCCGCTTCCCACAGCGCCGGGTTTTTCAGCACCGGATCTTTGCCGACGTTAAACTGAATGTAATAGAGCGACGCCATCGGGATCGCGTCAGTTTTGACGCCCGCCTTGCCTTTTAGCGCGGCAATCTGGTCAGCGCCTAGGTTACGTGCGATATCCACATCACCCTGTTCCAGCAGCAGGCGGCGCGCCGCAGGCTCCGGTACGTTTTTGATCAGAATGTTCTTCAGCTTCGGCGCGCCGGCGGGAGAAGAGGGGTTTGCTGTCAGCAGAACCGCTTCATGCAGCACGACTTTGCGGATCTGATACGGGCCGCTGCCGGCAGAGTGAGTGCCCAGCCACGCATGACCGAAATCACCGTTTTTCGCATTAGCCTGCGCCGTTTTTTCATCGATGATAGAAGAGACCGGTGCCGAGAGCAGGCTCAGCACATAGGCCGGGCTGACGTTAGCGTTCCAGCTGATCTGTACGTGCTGGTCATCCACCTTTTTCAGGAAGCTATCAACGTTATCTTTATTCCAGCCGAGCTGCGTCAGGATAAAAGAGGGATCAAGATTGAGTTTAACCACGCGACCCAGCGAGAAGATCACATCTTCCGGGCGCAGCGGGTTGCCGCTGGCAAAGGTCGCATCTTTACGCAGCTCAAACGTCAGGCTGCGGTTATCGCTGCCCGGCTGCCATGAGGTCGCCAGGGTCGGTTTCAGGTCGGTCGGGTTTTGCGGATCGGACTGAACCAGGCGCTGATAGATATTAGTGAATGACTGTACCGTGGTGAGTTCAAAGCCCTGCGCCGGATCGAAGCTGTCAGCATCATCGGTAGACTGTGCAATCACCAGCGTATCTTTGGGTGTGACAGCGTGCGCAGAGAAGGCGGCCACCAGCGACAGCGCCAGCAGTGAGGGAATAATTTTTTTCATGTTGTTTCCTTGCCTTAAAAAAGTAACGCGAGTTTACGAGAGCGTACCAGTGAAGAATAGTCTATTTATGGCTATGCATATGCTTTTAGGTTCTAAGCCCGGCGGTTCTGTTATAAGGGTTATGGCCGCTAATAACCAGCATAGTACGCATCAGATACGCTTTTTCAGAAATGTTTCAGCTCCGGCTTTTCTCCCGATGAATGGGGCGACTGTCGCAGATCGTTAATAGCCTGCTCAACCAAACGGCAACAAAATTTAGATAAAACGCTCATGCGCTATATTCACCTTTACTTCATTAACTGCGTAAATATAATAACGGCAATTAACTATCTGGAGGATCTCGTTGAACAGTCAACTTTATCGATGGCGATACAGGGCAAGCTGAAGCACGGATCCTTTTCCTGCTGCTTGCCACTCTGGCGGGCGGCACGTTCTGTTTTCTGCAGAATGCTCCCGGACACTCAATGCTGATAACCAATACAGGTTCGCGGGAGTTATTATGTCTCTGATTTACAACGCGCTATTTCCACCGCCCCGATGCGCACGCTGATCCTCAGCGTGCACCTGTCTGCTGCGCGTTAAACCTGACTTCGCATTTTCAGTCAGAGATTACGCCATACAAATTCACTGGCTCACTTTTATCTGGTGCGGGATCGTCACGCTTTTTATTAATTAAAAGCGCGTCATCTTTTTGCCCGATAATTGCGGGTTCAGCGTGCTGATTAATTATCAGGCTCTCTGTTTATTATGCGTCTGGCGCAGGATAGCGCTTGCCTGAATAACACCATCGGGGTGTCACATGAACAATATGAAATATAATCTGCAGCGGAATAACCGGAAAAAGGATCTGCAGTCGCCGCGTTACCGTATTGAACAGGAAGCAGGCTTTACTGCGGATGAAACGCTGGTACGGCTGTGCAGTCAGGCTACCGGCCTGACCGAAGAAGAAGCTGCGGCACGCCTGCGCCGCTATGGCCCTAACGATGCCCGGCATATTGACGCGCCACCGGCGCTGCTGCAGCTGCTGCAGGCGTTCAGTAATCCATTTATCTATGTGCTGATGGCGCTGGCCGCGGTGAGTTTTTTTACTGACTACTGGATCCCGCGGCGGCAGGGCGGGGAGACCGACCTGACCGGGATCGCGATTATCATCACTATGGTAACGCTGAGCGGATTACTGCGTTTCTGGCAGGAGTTTCGCACCAGTAAAGCAGCCCAGGCGCTGAAATCGATGGTGCGCACTACCGCAACGGTGATACGGCGTACGTCGCTGCAGGCGTCGCCGGTACGCAGGGAAGTAGATACCGGCTCGCTGGTGCCGGGCGATATCGTTTGTCTTTCCGCGGGCGATCTGGTGCCGGCCGATCTCCGCCTGCTGGAGTCGCGCGATCTGTTTATCAGTCAGGCGATCCTGACCGGCGAGTCGCTGCCGGTAGAAAAATATGACGTCACCGGCCATGTCACCAGTAAAGCGGCGGGCGGATGCGAACAGAGCGCGTCGCTGCTTGAGTCAGGCAGCATCTGCCTGATGGGCACCAGCGTGGCCAGCGGCTGCGCAAAAGGGGTGGTCGTCGCCACCGGCAGCGATACCTATTTCGGCAGTCTGGCAAAATCGCTTACCGGTAAACGCAGCCAGACGGCGTTCGATCGCGGGGTAAACAGCGTCAGCTGGCTGCTGATCCGCTTTATGCTGGTTATGGTGCCGGTGGTACTGCTGCTTAACGGCTTCACCAAAGGGGACTGGCTGGAAGCCTCTCTGTTTGCGCTGGCGGTCGCGGTGGGTCTGACGCCGGAGATGCTGCCGATGATTGTCAGCTCTAATCTGGCAAAAGGGGCTATCGCCATGTCGCGGCGCAAGGTGATTGTGAAACGCCTGAACGCGATTCAGAACCTGGGCGCGATGGATGTGCTGTGTACGGACAAAACCGGCACGCTGACGCAGGACAACATTACGCTGGCACAGCACGTCGACTGCGCCGGGGTGGAGAACAGCCGCGTGCTGATGCTGAGCTGGCTCAACAGCCTTTATCAGAGCAGTACCGCGAATCCGATCGATCGCGCCATTCTGCACTATGGCGGCGCGCGCCTGGGCAGTGCAGTCAGCGACGCGTGGAGCAAAATCGATGAGCTGCCGTTTGATTTTGTCCGGCGGCGCGTGTCGGTCGTGGTACACAACCGCCGGCTTAATCAGCAGCTGCTGATCTGCAAAGGTGCCGTTGATGAGATGCTCAGCATCGCGGTGGCAGAGCGTGAGGGCAGGCTGATTCAGCCGCTGGATGAGGCCCGGCGCGCGGAGCTGCTGGTGCTGGCGCACGGGTATAATCAGCAGGGTTTTCGCGTGCTGCTGGTGGCAAGCCGCGTACTTAAAGAGCCGGGTCTGCAGCAGGCGCTGAACGTTGCGGATGAGCAGAACCTCATTATAGAAGGGCTGCTGACGTTTCTGGACCCGCCTAAAGCCAGCGCCGCGCCGGCGGTCAGCGCGCTGCGCGATAACGGCGTCGCGGTAAAAGTCCTGACCGGAGATAACCCGGTGGTGACCGCGCGCATTTGTGCAGAGGTGGGTATCGACAGCGGCGCCATCGTAACCGGTGAGCAGCTGGCGCGGATGAGCGACGAGCAGCTGGTACAGGCTGTGCAGCAGAGCGCGGTGTTTGCCAGACTCACGCCACTGCAGAAGGCGCGCATTGTGACGGCGCTGCAGCAGCAGGGGCATACCGTCGGCTTTCTGGGCGACGGCATCAATGACGCCCCGGCGCTGCGCGCGGCCGATGTCGGGATCTCCGTAGACAGCGCGGCGGATATCGCCAAAGAGTCCTCCGATATCATTCTGCTGGAGAAAGATCTGCTGGTGCTGGAGGAGGGGATCATCAAAGGGCGCGAGACCTTCGGCAATATCATCAAGTACCTCAACATGACCGCCAGCTCTAACTTTGGCAACGTGTTCTCGGTGCTGGTCGCCAGCGCGTTTATTCCGTTTCTGCCGATGCTGGCGATCCACCTGCTGATTCAGAACCTGATGTATGACATCTCGCAGCTGGCGATGCCGTGGGACAAACTGGACAAAGAGTTTCTGCAGAAGCCGCGCAGGTGGGACGCGCGTAATATCAAACGGTTTATGCTGTGGATTGGGCCGACCTCCTCCCTGTTCGACATCACCACCTTTGCGCTGATGTGGTATGTGTTTGCCGCGAATACACCAGAGATGCAGTCGCTGTTTCAGTCGGGCTGGTTTGTCGAGGGGCTGCTGTCACAGACTCTGGTAGTGCATATGCTGCGCACCCGCAAAATCCCGTTTATTCAGAGCCGCGCCGCGCTGCCGGTATTGCTGACCACCGCCTGCGTCATGGTCGCCGGGATCCTGCTGCCGTTCTCATCGCTGGGAGCCAGCATCGGCCTGACGCCGCTGCCGTGGTCCTACTTTCCGTGGCTGGTGGCAACCCTGTGTGGTTACTGCCTGGTGGCGCAGGGCATGAAAACCCTCTACATCAAACGTTTTGGTCAGTGGTTCTGATCTGCAGGAGGAGCGATGAAAAAGCCGGAACTGACAAAGGTGGTCTGCCACCTGGTGTTAATGATGACGGTGATTACCGTGCTAACGTTAGTGTTACGTTAGTTCATCGCGGGCAGCATACGCTGCCCGTTTCGCTATTTGTCCGGGAGAAAGGTATGAGCCAGTCACAACGCGCGTTGATTATCGGTGCTTCAAAAGGGATCGGGCTTGCGGTGGTACAGCAGTTTTTACAGGCGGGCTGGGACGTGACCGCCACCTTCCGCCGCACGGCGGTCTCATACCAGCACGAGCAGCTGCGCTGGCTGGCGCTGGATATCACCGACGGCGCGGCGCGTGCGGCGCTGCTGCAGCAGTTACAGGGTGAGCAGTTTGATGCGGTGCTGATCAACGCCGGCATTTTTGGCCCGGATGTGCAGCAGCTGCAGCAGGCAGAGGATGCGGAGCTGAGCGAGCTGTTTCTCACTAATGCGGTAGCCCCGGTGCGGCTGGCGGAGAGCCTGCTGCCGCTGCTGCGTGATAAGCAGAGCGTGGTAGGGATCACCACGTCACAGCTGGCGAGCCTGAATGAAAACCGCGTCGCCGCGATGCCGCTCTATTCGGCCAGCAAGGCGGCACTCAATATGCTGAGCCGCGCGCTGGCAAAAGAGATGCGGCCGCAGGGGGCGACGCTGCTGTCGCTGCATCCGGGCTGGGTGAAAACCGATATGGGTGGCGAGAACGCCGATATCACAGCGGAAGAGAGCGCGGCAGGGCTGGTTACGCAGCTGCAGCGCTATCGCGGCAAGGGCGGTCATCACTACCTTGATTACAAAGGTGACGCGCTCGCCTGGTAATGTTTCGGGCCGGTTTACGCGTCGTCAGGCGCGTAATACTGCACCCCGATCTCAATGCGTTCGCGGCCGCCGGCCACGCGGTGACGGTTGGTATCGCGCAGTGAATAGATGCAGCCGCAATACTCCTGCTGATAGAAGCGCTCGCGCTTGCTGATCTCAATCATGCGCGACGAGCCGCCGCCTTTACGCCAGTTAAACTCCCAGTAGAGCATATCCGGATAGTGCGCCGCCGCCCGCACGCCGCAGTCGTTAATCTGCTTCATATCTTTCCAGCGTGAAATCCCGAGCGAACTGGTGATCACCGGAAAGCCGTGCTCGTGCGCGTAAAGCGCGGTGCGTTCAAAGCGCATATCGAAACACATGGTGCAGCGTACGCCGCGTTCCGGCTCCCACTCCATGCCGCGCGCGCGCTCAAACCAGTTATCTTTGTCGTAGTCAGCATCCACAAACGGCACGCCAAACTGCTCAGCAAAGCGGATATTCTCCTCTTTGCGCAGCTCATACTCTTTCAGCGGATGAATATTCGGGTTATAGAAGAAAATGGTGTAGTCGATGCCGGAGGCGAGCATCGCTTCCATCACTTCGCCGGAGCAGGGCGCACAGCAGGAGTGCAGCAGCACTTTATTGTGTCCGCCGGGCAGCGGCAGCGGCTGACGTGTGAAGGTTTCAGACATAAGTAACCGTTAAGCTTGCAGAGAATAGGCGTAGTGTAGGGAGTTATGGTGCCGGATGCAAAATGCGACAGCGGAAAAACAAAAAGGCCGCAGAGCGGCCTTTTTATCACAGCAGTGCAGCTTACTCGCTGACTTTCTGTTTCAGATCGCTGGCACCTTCTTTGGTTTTGTTCCAGCCTTTCTGTGCGCCTTCTTTGGTCGCATCCCAGCCTTTCTCAGTCCCTTCTTTGGTCTTGTTCCAGGTTTTCTGGGTGCCTTCGCTGGCTTTGCTGGTCATGCTGTCGCTTTCGCCTTTCGCCGCGTGCTTCGCTTTAAGACGCTGCTCTTCGCCCTGATGCTGCGCCTGATGCAGTTTCTCTTTTGCGGTGTTAGCGCCAGCCTGAGCGTTAGCGACCGTATCGTCAGTTGCGTGTGTAGTAGCCGCAAACGCGGAAGAAGCCAGCAGGAAAGCAGATACAGCAATAATGGTCTTTTTCATCATAGTCCCTCATTTAACGTATTTGGTGATATGAGCGTAGTTAAGAGTGGCACACTGAGCAACGTTGCGCTCCAGGATAAAACTGTAAGTGAATGAAAACGTGCTGAGGGGTTAGGTTAGCTGTGAAAGTAGCTGCAGGGTATTGTTGCTCAGGGGCCGGTTTTGAAATGGTGAATGCAGGTTTTGGGGTGATTTATGGTTTGGATAAGTGGGGAAGTCGTATGGGGGGATAGATAGGGAAGAAAATGAAAAGTGCGGTATGGTAAGCCTGGGTTGATAAGCAGCAGGTGCAAAAGCCTGAAGGATTTAGTCGTGCAGGCTTTCGGCTGGCGGAGTCTGAATTCTTACCCCAACTTGCTGTATTAGTGTGTTTTTTATGAATTCAACTTTGGTTGGTATACCTAAGCGTATACCAATGCCGTTTCGTCTGTGGCTTTTGACAGCTGGTAAGTTAAGAATGTATGAAACTAAATAGACAGGTTGTCTTCAGAAAAAAAAGATTTTATGAAAAAGTGTTCACCCTGTTCACCTTTGATTTTTATTTTTAATAATCATAATCTTATATGGTGATTACTTAGATGGGTACTCTTCACCACTCTTCACCCGAGGTGAACACTATTCCCCTTCAGACGTAAAAGTATGATGGCAATGTTTGGATTTTCGTCCACTGCGGAAGATGGCCGGTTTCACTGCTTGGCTGAAAAGAACCTATCGCCTACGTTGCAAGTCGGCTTTGAGCGAGAAGCCGACATTGCTAACAGCGTTCTATGTGAACCAGCGGGGCACAGGTCACGTAATGTTTAAAAATCCACCATTTCTGGCATAATGAAAATACAATGTAATTCATGTAAGGATGACATACATGTTGAATCTTATCGTGGTCGGTAATCCCGATTATCACAGTTTTTTCTCTGACAATATCGGTGAAGCGTCTTTTCCGGTTTCGCGGCTTTTTGAATCCACCCCTGACTCACTCAGAAATAAACTGCTCCCCCTGACCAGCAAAACCTATCAGTTTCTTCAGGAACTGCCGGTCATCTTTATGACAGAGCCAGAGTTTGAAGTTGATGAGGAAGACAATACAGGCGGTTATTACAGCCATATCCGCATTGGAAGAATAAGTAACATCAGAGCAACAACTATAAACCGGGAAAAAGTTCTGGCTTTTAACTATAAGTTAACCGGTTTAATCGGCAAAGAGTTCTTAACCAGTGAAAAAGAATACGTCAGGAAGCTGGAGCTAGGCAGCTTTGGGCTGAACAGAAATTTCTGGGCAGTCAAGGATATAGACGTTAAAGAGTTTTTCGATATATTAGGCCTCAGTGTATTAGCCCCTGAAGCTTCCGCTGCGGTTAAAACCGAAGCACCTGACAATAATGAAGACCTTGAGGTAATTTCGGATATCAATCAATATCTGGAAATCATACTGAATCATCCTCAGGAAAATAATGAAGAGGTGTTTTACCGGGGTCACTCCGACATCAGCTATCAGCTAGAACCTTCGCTGTTTCGCAAAAATACGCAGGGTAACTATCGCTACCGACATCACGAATCGGATATGATTACCGAGCTGCTGACGGTTCAACCCGCCGAGTTCAGAGATGACCGCTATATGCTGGATAAGCTTGTACGCATGCAACATTATGGCTTACCCACGCGCCTGCTTGACGTCTCAACTAACCCGCTTATCGCACTCTATTTCGCGTGTTCCAAAATCAAACGAGACAAAGATGGAAATGAAATTGATGGCAACGTCATTATATTAACAGCACCCAAAAGTGAAATTAAGTTTTTCGACTCTGATACTGTAAGTTGTATAGCCAACATTTCCCGGCTTCCATCACGTATCAAAAGCAACCTGAATACCAGCTTGGCAACTCAGGCATTTAATGCCACCGAAGAGTGCGGGCATTTGCTTCATCTGATCCGTGATGAGAAGTCCTATTTCAAAAGCATTATCGATCCAGCACATTTGAGTAAAATCGTTCTGGTTAAAGGGCGCCTCAGCAACGCCCGCATTTCTTCTCAGTCTGGAGCGTTCCTCTTATTTGGCGAAAACGTGGACCTGCCAGAAACGGGGCTAAGTACGCTGAACGTCAGAAAACTGGTGATTAGAAACAAGGAACGCTTGATGCAGCAGCTCACCCGCTTCGGCATCAACGAAAGTACGGTTTATCCGGGTATAGAGAAAGCTGCAACGGAAATCGCCAAACTCTACGATGGTCGGAGCTGATAACAGATAGGCATACGGTGCCACTGTATGCCTTCCCAGTGCTACCTGTCGCGTATTTCTTTTGGAAAAAGACGTACTCCTAATTAGAACGGAATATCATCGTTCTTAAAGGCATCATCAGAGATGAGTGCACCTTCGGGCAGAGGTATATTACTTACAGTATATAAATTAAGAATATCTTCCCGATCCATAAACATTATCTGGCTTCTTTTGCTGGCATCAAGTTTCTCGCCTAGCCAATTCCTCGCCTGTTTAGTAATTTCTCCGCCGGCAACAATAAAGGCATGATCTACCAGCACCTTTCTGTTTGTTTCCGGGTCAAATATTTCATGGCCAAGCATCATCAGTACCTGGTTGTGGATTTCTGCCACGTTTGAATTTGTAGCTTTGCTGACGCCGGACGCATCCAGCTTGCCTTTTTTTGCCTGAATGCCGAAATAAAGAACATGCTGAGTTGGCAGTGTGAACTTCATCCAGATGTCTTTCCCGTATTCCAACGCTTTATCTTTATGTCCCGCTGCTGTTATCCGGTGAAAACCGAGTTGCCGGAATAAAGGGAGGAGTACCTCTTCTATCAGTTCATCTTCAGAGCAGGTATCAAGAAAAACGGTCAGTAATGTTCTGCGCTTTATTTCGTGAGGCGTTAAGGGCCGGTGAGGATTACTACTTACTGAAACTGTTTTGGTGCCAATATGGCGTATATACAAAATATTATCGTCACCATAGAATGCCTCATAGCCTTCCCGCATCAATGGCTTGTTCAGTTCTTCAAGCGCTTTTGATCTTGCGGGATCGTCATCCATGGCATCTTCTTTTAACATTAAAGTCCTGAGTACATGAACAAACTTTTCCGGTAAAGTATGGGCCTTTGGCGGTGGCTCATTAAGAAGTTCTTCAAGCCTCTGGGCCGTCCATGCCCACCGCGTTGATCCGTCATGAATAACCTCCATGTCGCAGTCCTGGAAAAATTCAGTGATGCGACTGCTTGAGCGATACAGGAATGCCGTATTATCTCCGATGAGACATTCCGCGAGAGCCCTGAGATTTCTGTCCTTAAATTTCATGTGTAATAATCTCCCCCTGTTCAGTATATAGAATTAATTGTAGGCACCGTTTGTTCGGGTAACTGTTAGCGATTCCCTACTCATTACCACTAATTTACAAAAGAAACGCCCGAGGTAGTAATTGGGCGGGTATCACTGGTGGAACCTTCATACAGCAAGTGTATCCGCCATCATAATGATGTTAAAACGTCCCAGCTACGGGATTAACGGCCTCGCGTGAAGCAAACTTGATCCGGCGCGCTTTTTTCATTTTCTGAGGGCAGAAAAATCAAGTGACCCTTGCTCCTTGAACAACACTGATGGTTGTTAATTAATTCCGCTTATGGCACAAACCGGCTGGAGCCGGTTTGGTCTTTTCGTATGATTTATGCATCGCAGCGGGGCAGCCAGTCGGCCTCGCAGTCTTCACTCAGCTCCAGGCTGGTCTGGATGCCGTTCTTCGTCTTGCGCTTCAGCAGCTCAATCTCGTACTCCTTCAGCGTCTGCGGCACCGCCTGGCCGAAGGCAGTCAGGCTCATGGGATGCTGATGGCCTCTGGCCTCCATAAAGGACAGGTAGGCGTGATAGAGATAGCGACGCGGATTCATGGGGCGGATATTGGCGTTGCCGATAAACAGGCCCGTCGGCGTGCTCAGCGGCGTCAGGTAGCCGCAGAAATCGACCAGCGGGTCGGCGCTGCGCTTGATTTCCAGCGCCTCCTCTGACGACTGCTGCGCCTGTAACAGTTCGCGGGCGTCGTCCGGGCGGGTGAAGCGCTGCATCAGGTGGCGAACGATAACCGCCAGTTCACCGGCAATCTTTTCCAGCAGCTGCGGGTCGCGCTCGTTTGCCGGTATCACGTCCGGGAACGGCAGGATTACCCGGCGACGCGACACGCCGCCGCTGCGGTCGCTGAAGCGCATCGGGTTATTGTTTACCGCCAGTATCACCGCCGGGATATGCGTTGAATAGGCGTCGCGGTACTTCGGGTCAATCGCCACGGCGTCGCCGCCGGTTATCGCCTTGATGCCCGCGCCGTCGCCGCTCCACTTCTCCTGGTCCGGCAGGATTATTAAGGAGTAGCCCACGACTGAAGCCCGCTCGCGGGACGATTCCAGCGTGTCGATGGTGGCCGCCGTGGTGTTGTCCTCTCCGGCCAGCAGGCGGGCAATCGACGCCATCACGCTTTTCCCGCTGCCGCCGGGGCCGGTGACCTCAAGGAACAGCTGCCAGTCGTAGCGGTTTGCCAGCACCATAAATAACGCCGCGAGAATACGCTCCTGCTTTGCCTCATTGCGTCCGGCCGCCCGCGTCAGCCACTGCCAGAAGTTCGGGGCGTCGTCCGCCAGGTTCTCACCCGCTTTCGGCGTGGTGTAGTTGACGCTGTTGATGGTTCTGAGCCAGTGCTCTTTTTTGTGTGGGCCAAAGGTGCCGGTGGCGGTGTCATACACCCCGTTGCGAAAACCAATGAGCCGCCGGGCCGGTGCGCCCATCTGCGGCACCATCAGCTTGAGGGTGTCCACGATGCCGCCGATACCGGTTGCCGAGAACGGTGCGCGCACCTTCTGAAACAGCGCGGCAATCTCCCGGCTGAGCACGCGGTACGGCAGCACCTGCCACGCGCCGCCCTCGTAGCGGCACAGGTCTTCCCCCACCATTGGTACGGCCAGCGTGTTGAGGTAGTGTGCGGCCAGCAGCTCGGCCTTCTGGCTGGCGCTCATGGCCTTCAGGTCGGCCTCGCTTACCGACTCAAACGGGCTGAGCGCTTTCGGCTGCGTGAACGCGGTCAGCATGGCCTGAGTGGTCATATCACCTTCTGCCTGAAAGACGTCATTCCAGTCGCCGGTGACGGGCGGCAAAGCTGGTTTGCCGTTGCAGCGCTTTGCCGCCGCTTCGGCGCGCAGCTGGCCGGTGCCGTTCTCATCATTATCAGCGGCAATCATTATCATCGCGTCCGGGTATTCCGCGTGCAGGCGCTCAGCCAGCGCGGGCAGGTTGTTGGCGCTCAGGGCGACATAAACCGCCTGCCCGGTAAGCCGGTGCACTGTCAGGCCGGTGGCGTACCCTTCGGTCAGCCAGAGCGTGTCGCCGGGTTCGCCCAGGTGGTGGAATGCCTCCTTCACCTGGCCGCCCGCCAGCGTGCGTTTGATGCCTTCAGCGTTAACTAGCTGGGCGTTGACCGTGTTGCCGGTAAAGTCCGTCAGAGGCACAAGCAGGTCGCCCGGCTGATAGGTGGTATCGCTGATGCGCTTTGCGGCGGTCAGCGTCAGGGCGGATACATCAGCCAGACCTTTGGCGCTCAGGTAGGCGTTACCAGTGTTCGCTTTCGCACCGGCGACAAGCCGTGAAGCCTCTTTTGCGGCGTTAAGGCGCGCCCGCGCCTTTTCTTCGTCGATTTTCTCCTGAGGGGTAACCGGCTTAGCCGGCAGCATGCCAATCAGCCCGGCTACCCGGCAGGCGGCCTCCTTTGTGTTCACGTCCAGCGCCTTTTCAACCAGCGCCAGCCCGTCGCCCGCGCCGCACTGATTGCACACCCACGTGCCGCGCCCGGCCTGATTGTCAAAGCGAAAGCGGTCTTTGCCGCCGCAGACCGGGCACGGCGAGTGCTGACCGGCGGCGTTGATGCTGATACCCAGCGCGGGCAGCAGCTGCGGCCAGTGACCGGCGGCGGCGCGCACGGTGTCGGTGACGATATGTTTCATGCGGCCTCCTTAATGCAGCGTGGCTTTTGAAGTGGCCAGGCGGCCGCACAGCAGTTCGTCCATCATGGTTTCCCCCATGAGCGTCAGCCGCGGCGCGGCGACCAGCACATCAGGCTGTACCATTTCGCTGAGCATGGTGCAGGCCATGTCCATGCCGTTCTCCGGGCCGTACTTGCGCACGTAATAGCTTTCCAGCTCCAGCGCGATGGTCATCTGCACCTCATCAAGCGAGGCGGAGACAGCGAGGCCGTAGCGTTCGCAGGCGGTCAGGTAGCCCTGGGCAACGGCGCGGCGGTAAACAGCGGTACGCACCTCAACGGGCAGGCAGGACTGATTATTAAAATTGTTAGTTGTCACGGGAGACCTCCATATCGTTAAGCATGACGGATTCACAGGTGCTGACCACCTTACCCAGCTGGTCGGTCAGCAGCGCCACCACGGACGCCAGCGCGTTGCCGTCGGGGCCGTCCTTACGGTTGCCGGAGCACTCGATAACGTCCAGCATGTCGAGCACGGTCACGCCCACGCTGTGGGCATGCTGAAGGCGCAGGAAATCGGCGTGCGGAATGGGGTAGCTGTCGTGGTTATTGAGCCGGGCGGACAGGGTATTCATGCGGCCACCTCGCAGAACGGCCGGCGTCCGGCAAAGGACAGCACGTAATCGCGGGCCAGCAGTCGGCGGGCGGCGGATTCGGTTTCGGCGGTGGTGCGCAGCATGCAGGGACGGGCGGCGGTATCGGCGCGGCGCACGGCGGCAAAAAGAAAGGTGAACTGCATGCGTGCAGAAATGAGGGTTGCGGCCATAGTGGCTGACTCCTTTGTTAGCTTGTAAAAGCTACCACCGAAGTTCTCACGCTTGGGTGGCAGCCCGGACGGGGGTGAGAAACCGGCAACAAAGGAAACCGGCCAGCCCGAAGGCTGCCCCGCCCGGGCCACCATTATTAAAGCGGCACAGCGGCACAAGAACCGCTGCCCGATAAATGGGTGCACTGAGGCGATGACACAAAAAAACACGCGTGGCGCGTGCTGTGTCGCCTTTGTTTTGCTCGGGTTCTCACGCCCGGCTACCGATTTTGCGGCAGCGGGAAAACAGTACACCGGCGGCTCGCCAGAAAAAAGCCTTTTTTTACGCATCGGGCCTTTTTCCTCAGCAATCGGTCAGGACGTGATCGGATTGCGGCGGATTTGATCGGAAGTTCTCACTTTGCTCACCTCTGTTCGCCTTTGCGGGCTTCGGCTTTTCGGTGAGCACGGAAATATGGCCGTGGCGGCCGCTGTTAAATGCGGGCAGCGTGGATTTTTTGCCAGCGACGGCGGAAAGCAGGCTTTCGGCCACGTACACGGCCTCTTCCTGGCTCAGCGGATAGGTTCGGGAGCCGAAGTTAAGCTTAATCATGCCGCACCTCCGGCACGCTGTGCGATGCGGGCCTGCATCCAGTCGTCAATCTCCGACGCCAGCCAGGCGACGTTCTTGCCGCCCAGCGAAATCTGTGACGGAAACTGCTCGCGGCAGATTAAGTCGTAAATGGTGGAGCGTGACAGGCCGCAGGTGCTGATAACTTCCGGCAGGCGCATAAAGCGGTCGCGGGGGTAGTGCAGGTCGTTCACGGACGGCGTTGCCGGGGCGGGTTGTGGAGCGGTGGAAAGCATGGTGTTACCTCGTTTTGTATCCGGGCGGCGCTGGCCGGTTCCGGTCGTGTTGTGCTGGTAACCCCCTATTGTGAGAATATTTTTGCCCGTGTAAACAAGCCGCCGTCCGGTGGTAAATGAGCAAAAAAGCGTTCTGTTACACCCTGTTTGCCACCGTATGCCAAAGAGTGCCAGAGAGTGCCATTTATAAAAAACTGACCGGAAATTCAGATTCATTAATAGCTAAAAACTCTAAAAAAATGCTCGCCAGAAAAAGGCGGTTTCAAAACCGGGTGAACAGTGGTGAACACCCGGTGAACAGTTAATTCTGAAGTGTTCACCCCTTTACTTACTGTATTTATTATCTTTTTTCTTAAGGTGAAGAGTAGTGAACAGTTTTATATAAAATTAAAAGCTCAGCAGGGGCTGTCAGGTCAGAATGTAACCGTGTTTGCTGAGCGACAGGCAGACAGCAATGAAATGATTTGTCCGGTGGTGAACGACAGAATAGCGACATACTTTACAGACAGAGAGAAAAGCTATGAGCACCCCGGAAAAGAGCGGCACCCTGGCAGCCTTTGAGCAGGCCCGTACCGCCCATCTTGAAAAGATGAAAGAGTACAATGCCATCTGCGACGATATCACCCGCTGCACGAAAGAGCGTGAGGCGGCCATTGAGGCCGGAAAGGAAGCTGAAACTAACTGGCGGATGCGCTTTCGCAGCCTGCGTGGCAACCTGACCGACGAGCTGAAGGCGGAGCACAGCCAGCGCATCGCCAGCCGGGAGCTGGCCGACGAGTTTACCGGGCTGATTGACGAGCTGGAGCTGGATAAGCAGTTTGCGATGATTGGCAGCTGCAATACCGGCCTGTCATACATCGATTCGCACCGGGCAGCCTTTAATGAATTTGCCGATGCGACCTGGCAGTCGGCGCTGCGTAACGTCAGCCCGTCGCTGCTGTGGGCCATCCGCCTGCGCCTTCAGCGTGAGAAGGTTAATCCCCGTGACGACGACGAGCGCAGCGACGTACAGGTCGTGGCGGAGCTTATCGGGAATGCGCTGACCCGTGCGGCCGCTGCGCTGCCCGAGAAGATGCTGACGGAAGCACCGGTGCTGGAAAATATCGGCCTGTGGCGCCCGGCGCTGACCGGCGTGGATATGAAGCTGTACAGAAGTCCGTTATCCCGGCAGATTCTCATTAAGGCGCTGCATGAGAAACGCGCCAGGCTGAAAGGGGGCAACGCCAAATGATGCACTGTCCGTACTGCAAAAGCCCGGCGCACGCAAGGTCGAGCCGTTATATGTCTGAACAGGTTAAGGAGCGCTATCACCAGTGTACCAACCTCGACTGCTCCTGCACCTTCAAAACGAATGAGAGCATTACGAAAGTGATTACCGCGCCGCCGCAGCCCGAACCGGTCCCCGCAGTAAACCCGGAGCCGGTAAAAGAGCGCCAGACTATCGGCCGCTACGGTTTATCCTTCCGTACCCTCCATTAACCACAATGGCCGCTGAAACAGCGGCTTTTTTGTTGCCGCCTTTCGTCCTTTCAACGCCTTTTTCTGGCCAGCCCGGGTTGTAAATAGCGATGCATGCATAAGGTGCATGGATTTGCATGCAAAATGCGGGACTACTGACACCCTTTCAACCCACGCCCGGCGCGGTTTTGCCCAGCTCATGCAACTGCATAAAAAACGATGCATAAAGCGGGCAGGCGAGGCGGGGGTAGCATTGCGCGCGGGGAAGTTTCGCGATATCAGATAAGAATGAAGTTCGCTAACATGTGTGTTTAGTCAATTGCTTTTTTTCCTAAAAGAATTATCTTATAAGCCCTATTAATCATTTGAGCCAAAGGAATGTTTAGCATGCAAATAGTATCGATTATTAACTATAAGGGTGGCGTTGGAAAAACGACCGTTACATCTAACTTGGCAGCAGAGCTCGCTTTTAGAGGAAAGAAAGTATTGCTTCTGGATATGGATGCTCAGGCTAGCCTGACATTCTCTTTTTTAACCCCAGACTTTTGGGACAAAAATCTTAAAGAAAACAAAACTATTAAAAACTGGTTTGACTGCATTAGCCAAGGCGAGCAAACAATGCCTTTATCAGAATTAATGATAAGGCCAGAAGTAGTTAACAGGCGGTTGAGTAAAAATGGTGGGTGTATAGATTTAATTTCGTCTCACTTGGGACTAATCAACGTTGATTTAGAATTAGCAACATTATTAGGAGGGGCCAGTCCAGCGCAAACACAAAAAAAATATTTGAAAGTGCATGGAAAATTGAGAGAGGAATTACAGTCCTTAGGCAGAGAAATGAGTTACGATATTGTGCTAATCGACTGTCCGCCAAATTTCAATATTGTAACGAAAAATGCTTTGATCGCCTCTGATAAAATTCTTATACCAGCAAAACCAGATTACTTGTCAACTCTAGGTATAGACTATCTTAAAAGAAGCGTTTTTTCTTTGGTTAAAGACTTCAATTTCTATGCTGAAAAAGATGAGGAGTTTGAAGCTGCTGCCCCTCAAATATTGGGCGTTGTGTTTACAATGATCCAGATAACATCCGGACAACCGATATCGGCGCAAAAACAATATATAGCTCAAACTAAGCGTCTCGGCGTGCCAGTTTTTGATACTATGTTTCGCGAGAATAAAACTATTTTCTCTGATGCCCCTAGAAGTGGCATACCAGTAGTATTAGTTGGGTATTCTAATCCAACTTATTCTGATATCGTTGCCGAGATAGAAGATTTTGTTGAAGAGTTTAATGAAAAGCTTGGAGAATAATAATGAGTGAGTTCAAAAACTTTGCGATAGTATTTAAAGAATTACAAGATGCTTTGAGTTACCTTACGGAGTCAGAATTTGAAAAAATTGCTTCTGGATCGTATCAATTATCTATCCGACTCCAAAAGAAAAAAATAAGCACAATGAATGATAAAGTAGAAAAGGCAACTCCTAACTATGAAAGTATATTGAATGCTTTATCAGCAATAACTAACCGAGAGGATGGTGTAGAATTTCTTAATTCTCACTTCAAAACAAAATCTGAAATGGAGCGTTTCGCACGGTCAATTGACGTTGCAGTAATGAAAACTGATAAGCTAGATAGAATTAGAGACAATATCATTGAGTCTACCATAGGGGCTCGATTAAGATCAGAAGCAATTCAGAATAAAAGTTAACACTATTTATACCTCAACAGTAAAACACCCACTGGGCTAATTAAACTATAGCCCAGTGAAAATTTACTTCACGATTAATACGTAAAAGAACTGAATTTTTCATTTTCATAAAATTGTATTTTTATGCAGGTATATGATGGTTCGCTATTATTTTTTCAAGTGCTGGTAAGAAGTTGATAAAGTCATTCAAAAAAAGTTGATGTTATAACTTTAAGAGGTCACAAATGATAATAATAAATTACTGGTTGCTGATTTTAACGAAGTTCCCCCACCAGTCCATTAATTTGTACCTTTTTTCTAAATAAGTAGAGCGGTTATAGGCTCTTCTAACCTCATTTCTATCGGTATGAGCTAAAGCTGCTTCAATTACATCGGCATTGAAACCCTGTTCATTTAACGCTGTACTAGCAATAGAACGTAATCCATGTGCAACAAGTTTCCCGCCATAGCCAATTCGCTTTAAAGCAGCATTTGCCGTCTGACTGTTCATTGGTTGCTTAGGATCATTCCTGCTAGGGAATAGATGTTCACGATGAGAACTGATAGGCTTCATCACGTCCAAAATCTCTAATGCCTGAGATGATAGAGGGACAACGTGCTCTCTTTTTGCTTTCATTCGTTCGGCTGGAATCGTCCAGAGCTTTGCATCAAAATCGATCTCTACCCACCGAGTACCGGAAGCCTCAGAAGGGCGCACAAGCGTCAGGAGCTGCCATTCAATTAGGCAGCGAGTGGGAACGGATAGATTCGACATCATTAGCGAACGCATAAGCTTTGGCAGTTCTTCTGGCCGCAGCGTCGGCATATGCTGCTTTTTGGGCTTCTCAAACGCCATTCCGATGCCAGATGCAGGGTTAGCATCAATCAGCCCGGTATTAACCGCATAAATCATAATCTCATTGATACGCTGAACCAGACGACGAACGGTTTCAAGAGCGCCTCTAGCCTTAATCGGCTCTAAGGCTTCAACCAGCTTGCGGGCTTTGATTTCCTGCACGGGAATCTCGCCAATGGCAGGAAAAACATCTTTCTCAAGAGAACGCCAGATATCCTTAGCGTAATCCGGCGTAACGCTGGCTTGTTTCAAAGCAAACCAGTTAGCGGCCAGGGTTGAGAAAATGCTGTCTAGCGCAATCTGCTGTTGTTCTGTTACCTGCTCGGCCTGCAATTGCGGATCGATGCCATTAGCCAACAATGAGAGGTAATCAGCGCGCAGGCGTCTGGCATCTGCCAGTGAAAGGGCAGGGAAGGCACCCAAGCCCATCATGGTGCGCTGCTTTGTAGCTGGTCGCTGATAGCGAAAACGCCAGAGCTTCTTTCCGGTGGTTTTTACCACCATGAAAAGTCCATCGCCATCATGCAGCGTCAAATCTTTATCAATGGCTTTGGATCGGAGAACTTCTGTGTTGGTGAGAGGGCGCGTAGTCCTTGCCATAAAGGCGTTCCTTCGTGAATTGGTATACGTTTTTAGGATACATCTTACCGTATACCAATACGTATACCAATAATCACTGGATTTAGCCGGAACGCTGCGGACTATTGCAGACACAAAAAAGCCCGCTAAGGCTTATGCCATGCGGGCTTTCCGTACTTCACCGGACGTATCCGGATCAAGATTTGGTGGAGCTGGCGGGAGTTGAACCCGCGTCCGAAATTACTACACCGTCGGTACTACATGCTTAGTCGGTCTTTACATTCGCCTGGCAGCTGCGGACAGACACGCCACTGACAGACTAGCCTGATTGGTTTTAACGCTTCAACCCCAGGCAGGGCATCCACGCGATCTCTTTTGGGTTTGACCTCTCTTGATCCCCGTCCTAAGAGCGGAGGCTAGGGAGAGAGGACACCTTCAGTTTATTAAGCTGATTAAGCTGCGAAAGCAACAGGTGCGTAGGTTTCGTCGTTTGCGACTATTTTTTTGCGGCTTTTTACGAGGCAAACCGCCCCTCGGCATGCACCTTGGGTTTCGCGAATCCCGTCGAATCCAGAATCAGCCCCAAGTTCTAAAACTGTAGCGCAAATCTATAAAAGAATCCAGTGCTTAACGGCTGGCGCTCTTCATAATTCGTGCTTTATCCATTTTCCACTCGCGATCTTTGATATCAGAGCGCTTATCGTGCTCTTTCTTACCGCGTGCGACGCCGATTTTGAGCTTGGCCCAGGCGTTTTTCCAGTAGAGCGAAAGCGGTATGATGGTATAACCGTCGCGGTTAACGCTGCCAAACAGTGAAGCGAGCTCGCGCTCTTTCAGCAGCAGTTTGCGGGTGCGCGTAGGGTCGCATACCACGTGCGTTGAAGCACCGATCAGCGGCTGGAACGTGGCGCCAAACAGAAACGCTTCGCCGTCGCGTAGCATGATATAGCTTTCGCTGATATTGGCTTTACCGGCGCGCAGTGCTTTGACTTCCCATCCCTGTAACGACAGACCCGCTTCGAACTCCTCTTCGACGAAGTATTCGTGGCGCGCGCGTTTGTTGAGGGCAATGGTGGCTGAACCGGGTTTGTGAGCTTTTTTCTTTGTCATAGTGCGGCGTAGTCTACATTACTCAGTTTGTGGGCGCATCCCCATGTCCTGCGGGGCGGTAAAAAACATCCTATTTTAGCACAGCTGGCAAAAGCATGAATTTTTGTTTAATGGCCTAAAATGGTACAATTCAATGGTTTTGTGACCAACAGGAACCCTTATGGCTCAGATTAGCCGCTCAGCGCTGGTCCCCTATAGCGCTGCACAGATGTACCAGCTTGTGAATGACGTGGATGCCTATCCTGAATTTCTTCCTGGCTGCACCGGCAGTCGCGTGCTGGATAACAGTGGTCATCAGATGACCGCTGCGGTCGATGTCTCAAAAGCGGGCATCAGTAAAACCTTTACCACGCGTAACACGCTGACTGATAATCAGAGCATTCATATGCAGCTGGTTGACGGCCCGTTCCGTAAGCTCACCGGCGGCTGGAAATTTATCTCGCTGGGTGATGACGCCTGCAAGGTTGAGCTGAGCCTCGACTTTGAGTTCACCAATATGCTGGTTGAGATGGCATTCGGGCGCGTGTTTAAAGAGCTGGCAAACAGCATGGTGCAGGCGTTTACCCAGCGTGCCAAAGAGGTCTATCGTGACTAAGATCCGTGTGGAGGTGGTTTATGCGCTTCCGGATAAGCAGTATCTGCGTGAGGTTACGCTGGAGCAGGGCGCCACGGTAGAGCAGGCGATAGAGGCATCGGGCCTGCTGCAGCTGCGCCGCGATATCGATCTGGCAAAGAATAAAACCGGGATCTTCAGCCGGCCGGTTAAGCTTGGTGACACGGTTGAAGAGGGCGATCGGGTTGAGATCTACCGGCCGCTGATTGCCGATCCGAAAGAGCTGCGCCGCCAGCGTGCTGAGCGTGCTGCCACGAAGAAATAGCTGACGTTGAGCATTAAAAAAGGCGCCCCGGGCGCCTTTTTTATTGTCATCAGCTTAATTATCTTTCTGGCCAGCGAGCCGCGGCTTGTTATCAATGTTCGTCAGGACACCGCTGCGATCAAAGGTCAGCGTCAGCGTCTGCTGCTTCACGCGCTCGTGACCAGGCTCCTGGCGGAAAATGTAATACCAGACGTTGCTGCCAAAGGGATCATGCATCATCGGGGTGCCCAGCGTATAGGCTACCTGCTGCTGCGTCATGCCGGTGTGGATCTTGGCAACATCGTTAGCGGCCAGGTAATTCCCCTGATTGATATCCGGACGATAGACAACGCGCTCCAGCGTGGAGCATCCGGCGGTTGTCATCAACATTACCACTGCCGCAGCAGTCAGCGTCTTAAAGCGCATCTGTACATTCCTTTTTTCGGGCCAAACGCCTTTCAGCAGGCAGTTTTGTTGCCATTACATTCTGAACTCTGCACGCGGCAGGCTTTTATTATGGCGATATCACTGCCGATGATAATAGACCTTTTCCCGGTTGGGAACCTCTACAGAGCATGCATATGACCATCAGGCCGGAAAAAAGTGCGGTCTCAGGCTGCTAAAAGTTCTTTAGCGTTCGCCAGCGTGTTACGCGTGACTTCGCTGCCGCCTAGCAGACGAGCCAGCTCCTGCAGACGTGCCCGCTTATCCAGCGGCTGCATATGCGTTTCCGTCATCGCGCCGTCGGTCTCTTTGCTGACAAAGAAGTGCTGATGACCGCAGCCAGCAACCTGCGGCAGGTGCGTTACACACATAACCTGCGTCGACTCACCCAGCTGACGCAGCATCTTGCCGACAACAGCAGCAGTAGGCCCGCTGATACCGACATCCACTTCGTCGAAAATCATGGCCGGGGTTTCCATCTTCTGCGCGGTGATCACCTGAATAGCGAGCGCGATACGCGACAGCTCACCACCCGAGGCGACTTTACCGAGCGGCTGCAGCGGCTGGCCGGGGTTGGTTGTCACCCGGAAATCGATGCGGCTGGCACCTTCGGCCGTCAGCTGATCGGGATTGAACTCCAGCACAATCGCAAACTGCCCGTGCGGCATCGCCAGGGTACGCATGCTTTGCGTAATGAGATCGCACAGCTCCTGAGCAGATTTTTCACGCTGATGATGCAACGCTTCAGCGCAGGTGATAGCGGCTTTGTGATGCATTACCACATCATGCTGCAGACTCTCCTGATCGCTCTCCTGCTGCGACAGCAGCTCCGCCTCTTCCAGCAGCTGCTGATGCAGGGCCGGCAGCGCTTCAGGCGCAACGTGATGCTTGCGCGCCAGTGCAATCTGCCGCGACAGCCGCTGCTCCAGCTCGTAAAGGCGATTGGGATCAAGATCGAGACGTTCGCAGTAGTGACGCAGTTCGTCGCTGGCTTCGCTCAGCTGAATCGCCGCTTCTTCCAGCAGGTTAAACACGCCGCTGACTTTATCATCCAGCGAGACCAGCTCGCTGAGCATGTTGCGGGCGCTGTAGAGCAGGCTCTGCAGGTTGGTATCTTCACCATCGGCAAGAATATGCAGCGCCTGCTGGCTGGTAGAGAGCAGCTGTCCGCTGTTAGCGAGACGCTTGTACTCTTCGTCAATCTGCTCATACTCTCCCGCCTGCGGGGCAAACTCGTTCAGCTCTTTCAGCTGATACTGCAGCAGCTCGCGGCGCGCTTCACGCTCCTGCGACTGCTGCTGATGCTGCGCCAGCACACGGCAGCTGTGATGCCAGCGCTGGTAGTGCTGACGCATCTCCGTCAGCAGCCCGTCATGCGCCGCGTAAGCATCAAGCAGATGCTTCTGATGATCGGTTTTCAGCAGCAGCTGATGCGCGTGCTGACCGTGGATCTGAATCAGCAGCTGGCCCAGCTCGCGCAGCTGTGAGAGCGGTACGGCCGTGCCGTTGATGAAGCCGCGCGAGCGACCATCCGCGCTGATAACGCGACGCAACAGGCACTCATTACCGTCATCCAGCTGATTATCAACCAGCCAGCGCTGCGCTGACGGCGATAATTTCAGCTGAAAGCGGGCACAGATATCAGCCCGGCTTGCGCCCTGACGCACCATATCCGCTTCCGCCCGTCCGCCGAGGCAGAGGCCCAGCGCATCAATGGCAATAGATTTACCTGCGCCGGTCTCACCGGTGATCGCTGTCATACCGCGATGAAAGTCGATCTCAAGCTCACGAACGATTGCGAAGTTACTGATGGTCAGTTGTGCCAGCATACAATCACCTGTATAGAAAAACAGATATGGTTTTTCGTACAGTATAAACTGGTTTTTTAACCAGTAAAGTAGCCAGCACTGATTTCTAGAACAATTTTTTCGACCAGCCGAGTTTTGAGCTTAATGTGTTGAAGTAGTTATAGTTTTTAGGATGAATAAGATTAAGGTGGCTGCTGCTGCGCCGGATCAGCACATCTTCACCCTCCTGAATCGGCAGGGCAATCTGGCTGTCACAGCTGATCTCCAGATCGCTGCGCAGCGAGGAGAAACGCAGGCGAATGGTACTGTTGCTATTGATAACCAGCGGGCGCGACGACAGCGTGTGCGGGAACATCGGCACCAGCACAATCGCATCAAGCGAAGGGGTAAGAATAGGTCCGCCTGCGGAGAGCGAGTAGGCGGTGGAGCCGGTAGGGGTGGAGATAATCAGGCCATCTGAACGCTGCGAAAAGGCGAACACTTCGTCAATATAGACCTCAAACTCAATCATATGCGCCACTTTGCCAGGATGGAGCACCACTTCATTGATGGCGCTGCCAATGCGCGGTGAGCAGGTATCGCGGCAGACCTGCGCCTCAAGCAGAAAGCGACTCTCCACAAAGTAGTCGCCCTGAAGAACATCATCCAGCTGCTGCTGCGCGTTATCCGGATCGAGGTCGGTCAGGAAGCCCAGATTGCCACGGTTGATGCCAATCACTTTAATGTCATAGCGTGCCAGCACCCTGGCCGCGCCCAGCATATTGCCATCGCCGCCAACCACCACGGCCAGATCGGCCTGCTGGCCTATTTCCGCCAGCGTGCCGGTCTTTACATCGGTTAAGCTCAGCTCGCGCGCAATCTGCTGTTCGACAATTACCTCATATCCCTTATCGGTCAGCCAGCGCCAGAGCATCTCATGGGTGGTTAACGCGGTAGGATGGCGCGGATGACCCACGATTCCGATGCAGCTAAAGTGTGTGTTCATGTGGCGGGTATTCCTCATAAGCCAAAACGGCCTGGCAATGTGATGGGTTCACTTGAAACCGTCAAACTGATCCCCATAATAAGCCAACCAGCGAAATGAATGTGCAAAACGCGGAGAAATTCATGAGTAGTAAAGAACAGAACACCCCAAACGAGCAAGTCTCAGACGAAATTCAACAGGATCAACAGCCGGCGGACGCGGAGACAGCAACTGAGGTGGATCCGCGTGATGAGCGCATTGCGCAACTGGAAGCGGAGCTGACCCAGGCGCAGGGCGGCGTGCGCGAAGCGCAGCTGCGTGCGCAGGCGGAGATTGAAAACATCCGTCGCCGTGCAGAAATGGATGTCGAAAAAGCGCATAAATTTGCGCTGGAAAAATTTGCCAACGAGCTGCTGCCAGTGATTGATAGCCTGGAACGCGCGCTGGAAGTGGCTGATAAAGAGAACACCGGGCTCGCCTCAATGATTGAAGGCATCGAGCTGACGCTGAAATCCCTGCTGGGCGCGGTGCGCAAGTTTGGCGTTGAAGTGGTGGGCGACACCCACGTGCCGTTTAACCCGGATCTGCATCAGGCGATGTCGATGATGGAATCGGATGAGGTTGAGCCGAACCATGTACTGATGGTAATGCAGCGTGGCTATACCCTGAATGGTCGCCTGCTGCGTCCGGCCATGGTGGCGGTCTCTAAAGCCAAAGCCTGAGCAGAGTAGTGCATCACAACGGCCGCCTGACGCGGCCGTTGTTGTTTCAGGGGAGGACTGGCGTCCAGTCGATCGGCGTTTCTCCCGCCTGGCTGAGCAGTGCGTTGGTCTGCGAGAAGTGCCGGCAGCCAAAAAAACCGCGATGCGCTGAGAGCGGAGAAGGATGGGGAGCTTTCAGCACGTGATGACGCTGCGCATCAATGATGCTGCCTTTCTTCTGCGCGTGCGATCCCCACAGCAGAAAAACCACGCCCTCACGGTGCGTATTGATGGCATCGATCACCCGGTCAGTAAACGTCTCCCAGCCAAGCCGCGCGTGCGAGTGTGCTTTGCCCGCCTCAACGGTCAGTACCGTATTCAGCAGCATTACCCCCTGGGTGGCCCAGCTCTCCAGAAAACCGTGCTGCGGCCGCTGAAAACCCTCAATATCCTGTTCCAGCTCTTTGTACATGTTAAGCAGAGAGGGCGGGATGGCTACGCCGGGCAGCACTGAAAATGCCAGGCCGTGAGCCTGATTCAGCCCGTGATAAGGGTCCTGACCAAGGATCACCACTTTGATATCGCCCAGTTCGGTCAGTTTAAACGCGTTAAACACATCTTTCTGTGGCGGATAAACGGTCACGCCCGCCGCCCGCTGCTGCGCAACCGCCTGCAGCGTCTCTTTGAAATAGGGCTTCTCTTTTTCATCTGCCAGCACATCGTGCCAGGTCAGCTTGTCACTCATGGTTAACTCCTGACGATAGTTTTCCTTAGCTTAGCTGCTTCAGCGCGGGAGCAGAAGGATTAACCCCGCCGTTTCAGCTTGATGCAGGTCAAGGCACCGGCGGCGTCCCGGTGATATACCAGCCTGTCTATCTGTCAACGGCGTTCAGAGACAGAACGCCCCTTTCTGGAGATCGCTATGATTACCGGCATTCAAATTACCCAAACCCATAACCCGCTACTACTGAACTCATTCTGGCTGCTGGATGAAGAGGCGGGACAGGCGCGCTGTCTGTGCGCCAGAGGCCTCTATGAGGAGGATCAGGTGGTTGCCCTGAGCGAGCTGGGCGAGATGGCATACCGTGAAGTGCCCCTGGAGCAGAAACCGCAGGTGCGCGTTGAGGGCGGACAACATCTTAACGTCAATGTACTGCAGCGGGAAACGCTGGAAGATGCGGTTAAGCATCCCGAAAAGTATCCACAGCTGACCATTCGCGTATCCGGTTATGCCGTACGGTTTAATGCCCTGACGCCAGAGCAGCAGCGCGATGTGATCACCCGTACCTTTACAGAGAGCCTGTAACTGAAGTAGCGATGAAAAGTTGCTCATGCTGCAGGCCAGTGCGGAAGCGGTCCGGAACGCATGCGTTGATTAAAATGCGACATTTACCGGCGTTCGCGCTGACCCGCCTGTCAGTGGCCCTTAAGGCCAGCTGAACGTAAAAAAAAAGCGCCGGTTCAGGCGCTTTTTTTACTGCGGTGACGTTTTATTCCGCACCTGACTCCGGCGTGGTTGATCCGCTTGGCTTGCGGCGTTTACCCACGTTTTTGGTGTCACGATGGCGTTTTTTCACGCGCGGCTTTTCGTCTTCTTTCTCTTTCTTCTCTTTGCGTTTGGCAAGCGCCTTTTTCGACGGCTTTCCGGTGACTTTAGCACTCGGCGCACGCGACTCAGGGCGCAGCTCATCAATCACGCGTGATTTCAGCGGCTCATTAACGTAGCGGCTGATTTTACCCAGCAGAACGTGATCGTGCGCCTCAACCAGCGAGATAGCGATCCCTTTGCGTCCGGCGCGGCCGGTACGGCCAATGCGGTGCAGATAGGTATCTGCCGTACGCGGCAGGTCAAAGTTGATCACGTGAGTCACGTCATCAATATCGATACCGCGCGCCGCAACGTCAGTGGCAACCAGCACATTGACGCGACCATCGTTGATGCGTTTAATCGCTTCATTACGGTTCGCCTGTACCATCTCCCCTTCGAGGTAGCTGCTGCGCAGGCCCGCTTCATGCATCCAGGTCACCAGCTCGTGCAGACGTTCACGCTTGCGCACAAACACAATCGCACGCTTCACTTCCGGCTGCTTTAACAGGTGCACCAGCAGTTTGGTCTTGTGCTCAAGGTTATCAGCACGGTAGTACCACTGCTGAATGCGTTTGCGTTCGCTTTTGCTCGGGTCGGCTTCAATCGCGACCGGATCGTTGAGCAGGCGTTCAGCAAAATCTTTGATGTGCTCGCCTTCCAGCGTGGCGGAGAAGAGCAGCGTCTGTTTGCGCCAGCGCGTCTCACCGGCGATGGTCTCGATATCCTGGGCAAAGCCCATATCGACCATGCGGTCCGCCTCATCGAGAATCAGTGTTTCTACCGCGCGGCAGTCAAAGTTCTCTTCTTTGATGTACTGCAGCAGACGGCCGGTGGTCGCCACCACAATATCCTGATTTTCGCTGAAGACTTCAGCGTGGTTCATATAGGCAACGCCGCCGGTGATGGTGGCGATATCCAGATGGGTATGCTTCGCCAGCTCACGCGCCTGATCGGCCACCTGCATCGCCAGTTCGCGGGTAGGGGTGAGGATCAGGATACGCGGCGGACCCGACTTCTTACGCGGGAAGTCCAGCAGATGCTGTAATGCGGGCAGCAGATAGGCGGCGGTTTTCCCCGTTCCGGTGGGTGCCGAACCTAACACGTCACGGCCTTCCAGCGCGGCAGGAATGGCTTCAGCCTGAATGGCCGTCGGGCGCGTGAAGCCTTTTTCCTGCAGGGCATCCAGCAGGCTTTCGTCGAGTTCGAGTTCGGAGAATGTGGTTACTGTCATGTTCTACCTCAGTTTGGGGCGCTGATTATAGACAGATCGGCCGCAATCTTCATCTGTTTGTGTTCATCAGACGCAGATGAATTCATCATGCGACCACGTTACACTCTCGCCAGATAACAATTCAATGGCCGAAAGCATGTCTCAGTACCAGCCGCCAGCACGGGCGACATTAAGAAAAGATGGGTTTACGTTTAAACAATTTTTTGTCGCACACGATCGCTGTGCAATGAAGGTTGGCACGGATGGCGTGCTGCTGGGGGCGTGGGCGCCGGTGGCCGGGTCACGGCGTATTCTGGATATTGGCTGCGGCAGCGGGCTTATCGCCCTGATGCTGGCGCAGCGCACGCCGCAACAGGTTACGCTGGATGCGGTCGAGCTTGATAGCGAAGCCGCCGCGCAGGCGCAGGAGAATGTGCAGGCGTCGCCGTGGGCCGCCCGTATCAGCGTGCATCAGGCCGATATCCTTAACTGGAGCCACCAGTGCGAAAAGCGCTACTCGCTTATCGTCAGCAATCCGCCTTTTTTTGTGCCCGGCATGGCCTCGTCCAGCGCAGCACGGGACGCGGCGCGCAGTACTGCTACGCTCGATCATGCCGCGCTGCTGCAGTGCGCGGCACAGCTTATCGAAGAAGAGGGGCTGTTTTGCGTGGTGTTGCCGGTGAATAGCGGCGAGGCGCTGGTGCAGCTTGCCCGCGCTGATGGCTGGCATCTGCGGCTGCGCTACGACGTCGCGCCTTACGCACAGCGGCCGCCTAACCGGCTGGTACTGGGCTTTTCACCTGCGGCGGGCGAGCTGATACAGGAGCGGCTGGCGATACGCAATGAAGACAAAAGCTATTCCGCTGACTGGCTGAGCCTGGTGACAGACTTCTATCTTTTTCGCTGAGTATTGACTGTCACCGTACTGCAGCAGCGGTCGCGATCTGTCGTTACGATCGCAGGATCCCTGCTGCATCGTGTTGCAAAGTGGCGAATTTTGCGCGCTGCCGTCAGCTATGCTGAAAAGAAGAGTAATAAAGATGAAAAAGAGATCGCCTTACGCTACTCTGCCAGCACCGATCGGCACTGCATAAGCTATTGAAAGCGGGTCAGCCGCTACGTCATAACGGGTTGCAATGCCGCGACGAAAAAACAGGTCGTAGTGAACTTCAGGCCAGAACAGAACTCAAAGCGCATGCTTGCTCACGGGTATGAGATGTGCTGGCAGTCCACTTACGCATAAAAGAGTTTTGGGGAGACATTACCTCGGATGAGCGAGCAGTTAACGGATCAGGTTCTCGTTGAGCGGGTTCAGAAAGGAGATCAAAAGTCCTTTAACTTACTGGTAGTCCGATACCAGCATAAAGTGGCGAGCCTGGTTTCACGCTATGTCCCTTCGGGTGACGTGCCCGATGTGGTACAGGAATCATTTATCAAAGCCTATCGCGCGCTGGAGTCGTTCCGCGGGGATAGCGCTTTTTACACGTGGCTTTACCGCATCGCGGTAAACACGGCAAAAAATTATCTGGTGGCTCAGGGCCGTCGTCCGCCTTCCAGCGACGTAGATGCAATTGATGCAGAAAACTTCGAAAGTGCGGGCGCGTTAAAAGAAATATCGAACCCTGAGAACTTAATGTTGTCTGACGAACTGAAACAAATTGTTTTTCGGACAATTGAGTCACTTCCTGAAGATCTCCGTATGGCTATCACGCTCCGGGAGCTGGATGGTCTGAGTTATGAAGAGATCGCTGCCATTATGGATTGCCCGGTTGGTACTGTCCGATCGCGCATATTTCGTGCCCGGGAAGCCATTGATAACAAAGTTCAACCGCTTATCCAACGTTAGTGATAACGGCTACTGAAAGGGTACCAAGGCATGCAGAAAGAAAAACTTTCCGCTTTAATGGATGGTGAAACGTTAGACAGCGAGCTGTTGTCCTCGTTGTCAAAGGATGTCGAACTTCAAAAAAGCTGGGAGAGCTACCATCTTATTCGCGACACCCTTCGCGGGGATGTAGGCGAAGTGCTGCATTTTGATATCTCCGCCCGCGTGGCCGCAGCCATTGAAAATGAACCGCTGCGCCCTGCGGCAACACCGCTGATCCCTGAAGCGCAGCCGGAACCGGCACGCTGGCAAAAAATGCCGTTCTGGCGTCGCGGTGGCAGCTGGGTGGCATCAGTCACGCAAATTGGCGTAGCCGCCTGCGTATCACTGGCGGTAATTGTTGGCGTGCAGCATTACAACGGCTCTTCTGCCGGTGGGGCAGCAGAATCCTCAGATGCTCCGGCGTTCAATACGCTGCCGATGATGGGTAAAGCATCACCGGTAAGCCTGGGCGTACCGTCTGATGCCTTTGAAACCAACAGTTCAAATCAGCAGGTTCAGGATCAGCGGCGTCGCGTTAACGCCATGCTGCAGGATTATGAACTGCAGCGCCGTCTGCATGCCGATCAGGTACAGTTTGAAAACAGCGTACCGCAGCAGGCGCAGGCCACCGTTCCCGGAACGCAGTCGTTAGGAACTCAACAGCAGTAATGAAGCAGCTCTGGTGCGCCGTTAGCCTTATGGCCGGCAGCCTGCTCTGGACATCAACCGCCCCGGCACAGACGTCGTCTTCCGGGGCGTTGTTACAGCAGATGGAGCAGGCGACTCAAAATCTCAATTATGAATTTGCGTATATTAATGTCTCACGACTGGGCATTGAGTCTCTGCGCTATCGTCACGCCGTGGTGGATAAGCGCGTCTTTGCGCAGCTGCTGCAGATGGATGGTCCGCGCCGTGAAGTGATCCAGCGCGGTAACGACATCAGCTATTTTGAACCCGGGCTGGATCCGTTTTCACTGCCGGGCAACCATATTATCGACGCGCTGCCTTCACTGATGTTTGCTGATTTCTCCCGGCTGGGTCAGGCGTATGACTTTGTGCCGGTAGGGCGGTCGCGTATGGCTGACCAGATGTGTGAAGTTGTGCGTATTGTCTCCCGTGACGGTACGCGCTACAGCTATGTGGTCTGGCTGGACGTGGATACCAAACTGCCGCTGCGCATCGATTTACTGGATCGCGATGGTGAAACGCTGGAGCAGTTCCGCGTTATCAGCTTTGCAGTGGATGAGGGCGTGCGCAATCTGATGCAGGGGCTTGAGAAGGCAAATCTGCCGCCGTCGCTCTCCCTGCCGGCGGGAGACAAAGTGGAGCTTAACTGGCAGCCTGGCTGGATACCGGCAGGCATGAAGCTGATTTCGCAGAGTCGTCGCGCAATACCCGCTATGAATAAAACCGTTGAATCGCGTCTCTACAGCGACGGGCTGTTCAGTTTTGCCATTAACATTGCGCCTGCCGATAAAAATAGCGTGCCTCAGCAATTGCGCACGGGACGTCGTACGGTGCAGACCGTTGTGCGCGATAATCAGGAGATCACCGTGGTGGGCGAATTACCGCCCGCAACCGCGAAACGTATCGCCAGCGCTATTGATGCAGGGGCAAAGAAATGATGAGAGAGTGGGCCACCGTGGTGGCATGGCAGGATGGCGTTGCCACGCTGCATTCCGAAGCGAAAACTTCCTGCAACAGCTGTTCAGCGCGTAAAGGCTGTGGCAGCCATGCGCTCAACAAGCTGGGGCCGAAGAACGCCCATGTCATGACCATTCCCAGCGCTGAGCCGCTACAGCCGGGTCAGCGCATTGAGTTAGGCATTCGCGAAAGCAGCCTGCTCGGCTCAGCGCTGCTGGTCTATATGACGCCGCTGTTTGGTCTGTTTGCTGTGGCTGGCCTGTTTCAGATGCTGTTTCACAGCGACCTCGCGGCCGCCTGCGGGGCGCTGCTTGGCGGCGTGGGGGGATTTATCATTGCTAAAGGCGTCTCATCCCGCTACGCCGGACGCGAAGCCTTTCAGCCGGTGATCCTCAGCGTTGCGCTTCCGCCTGATGCGCTGCGGGTTGAAGATGTCAGCTGATGCCGCCCGGGCCGCCTGCTGTGCGGCCTTTTCATTTCCCGCTTACCCGCTGAATTCTGTTGCAAATCCCACAGGTTCCATTCTTTAACGCGCGGCGTTAACAGTGTAATATGCGACGTCATTAATGAGGCCGACAGGGTTCCGGGTAAAGATCGCTTGCCTGAATGTGTCTGTGCTCACGTTTTCAACTGATTCTCTACGTGAAGATATTCATATAAATGAAGCACATACGAAATTTCTCTATTATTGCTCACATTGACCACGGCAAATCAACGCTCTCCGATCGTCTGATTCAGATTTGTGGTGGCCTGAGCGATCGTGAGATGGCGGCGCAGGTTCTTGATTCCATGGATCTGGAGCGCGAGCGCGGCATTACGATTAAAGCGCAGAGCGTCACGCTCGATTACACAGCGCCAGACGGTGAAACTTACCAGCTCAATTTTATCGACACCCCGGGCCACGTAGACTTCTCGTATGAAGTTTCCCGCTCGCTGGCGGCCTGTGAAGGGGCGCTGCTGGTGGTCGATGCAGGACAGGGCGTTGAAGCACAGACGCTGGCGAACTGCTATACCGCCATGGAAATGGATCTGGAAGTGGTACCGGTACTGAATAAGATCGACCTGCCCGCTGCCGATCCTGAGCGCGTAGCCGAAGAGATTGAAGATATCGTGGGTATCGATGCCGTAGATGCCGTGCGCTGCTCGGCTAAAACCGGCATCGGCGTGCCGGATGTGCTGGAGCGCCTGGTGCGCGATATTCCGGCACCGGAAGGCGATCCGGATGGCCCGCTGCAGGCGCTGATCATCGACTCCTGGTTCGATAACTACCTTGGCGTTGTTTCCCTGATCCGTATTAAAAACGGTACGCTGCGCAAGGGCGAGAAGGTCAAAGTCATGAGTACCGGTCAGGTTTATAACGCTGACCGCCTGGGTATCTTCACACCCAAACAGGTTGACCGCACCGAACTGAAGTGCGGGGAAGTGGGCTGGCTGGTGTGCGCCATCAAAGACATTCTGGGTGCGCCGGTGGGCGATACGCTGACGCTACAGCGCAACCCGGCAGATAAAGCGCTGCCTGGCTTCAAAAAGGTCAAACCGCAGGTTTATGCCGGTCTTTTCCCGGTGAGTTCAGATGACTATGAGTCATTCCGCGACGCGCTCGGCAAGCTGAGCCTGAACGACGCCTCTCTGTTCTATGAGCCAGAGAGTTCAACCGCGCTGGGCTTTGGTTTCCGCTGCGGCTTCCTGGGTCTGCTGCATATGGAGATCATTCAGGAGCGCCTGGAGCGCGAGTACGATCTCGATCTGATCACCACTGCGCCAACGGTTGTGTATGAAGTGCAAACCACCGATGGCGAAGTGGTATATGTTGACAGCCCGGCCAAGCTGCCGCCGCTCAACAATATTGAAGAGCTGCGTGAGCCGATTGCAGAGTGTCACATGTTGCTGCCACAGGAGTATCTGGGTAACGTGATTACCCTGTGCGTGGAGAAGCGCGGCGTGCAGACCAATATGGTTTACCACGGCAACCAGGTCGCGCTCACCTACGATATCCCGATGGCTGAAGTGGTACTCGACTTCTTCGACCGTCTGAAATCGACATCGCGCGGCTATGCGTCGCTGGACTACAACTTCAAGCGTTTCCAGGCGTCAGACATGGTGCGCGTGGACGTATTAATTAACGCAGAGCGCGTTGATGCCCTGGCGCTGATCACCCACCGTGATAACTCGCAGTACCGCGGTCGCGAGCTGGTGGAGAAGATGAAAGATCTGATCCCGCGCCAGCAGTTTGATATCGCGATTCAGGCGGCGATTGGCAACCATATCATTGCGCGTTCGACCGTGAAGCAGCTGCGCAAAAACGTTCTGGCAAAATGCTACGGCGGTGACGTCAGCCGTAAGAAAAAACTGCTGCAGAAACAGAAAGATGGTAAGAAACGCATGAAGCAGGTCGGCAACGTTGAGCTGCCGCAGGAAGCTTTCCTCGCCATTCTGCATGTCGGTAAAGACAGCAAATAAGGAACCACAATGGCTAACATGTTCGCCCTGATTCTGGTTATCGCTACGCTGCTGACCGGCATCATCTGGTGTATCGATCGCGTGAAGTGGGCACCTGAGCGTCGGGCAAAACAGGCCGCTGCACAGGCGCAGGCGGGTAACTCGCTCGACAGCAAAACGCTGGCGAAAGTGGCTGCGCAGCCAGGCTGGATTGAAACGGCGGCATCGGTATTTCCGGTGCTGGCGGTGGTACTGATTGTACGTTCATTTATTTTTGAACCCTTTCAGATCCCCTCCGGCTCAATGATGCCAACGTTGCTGATTGGCGACTTTATTCTGGTGGAGAAGTTTGCCTACGGTATTAAAGATCCCATTACGCAGACCACGCTGATCCCGACCGGACATCCAAAGCGCGGCGATGTCGCCGTGTTTAAATATCCGAAAGATCCCAGCGTTGACTACATCAAGCGCGTGATTGGTCTGCCGGGCGATAAAGTGGTGTTTGATCCGTTCAGTAAAACGCTGACCATCAATCCCGGCTGCGGTAACGGCAAATGTGATACGGCGCTGCCGGTCACCTATACCAATATTGAGCCAAGCGACTTTATCCAGACGTTTAGCGGCTTTGACGGCAACGAGACCGGCAACGGCTTCTTCCGGAAACCGCAGGGTGAAACGCTGCGCGGTGGCCTGCGTCTCGGGACGCGCAAAGAGACGCTGGGCGATGTGACGCACAATATTCTGCTGGTGAATGAGGCGCAGAGTCAGGCGAACATGTACTATCAGCAGCCGGGCCAGCCGCAGGCGACCTGGGTGGTACCGCAGGGTCAATATTTCATGATGGGCGACAACCGTGACAACAGCGCCGACAGCCGCTACTGGGGCTTTGTGCCTGAGAAGAATCTGGTCGGTAAAGCGGTCGCTATCTGGATGAGCTTTGAAAAACAGGAAGGTGAGTGGCCGACAGGCGTACGCCTGAGCCGTATCGGCGGCATTCACTAAATACGGGTGGCTTCCTGTCTGACAGGAAGCCACTGCACACGAAACAGAACGCGCTGCTATCAGCCCTGTTTCGTATGCAGAGTTACAGACGCACAGAACAACTGGAATCGCATGAACCCCATTCTCATTACTAAGCTGCAGCGCAAACTGGGCTACACTTTTACTCATCCGGAACTTTTGCAGCAGGCCCTGACACACCGCAGCGCCAGCAGCAAGCATAACGAACGGCTTGAATTTTTAGGCGATTCAATTCTCAGCTATGTGATTGCCAACGCGCTTTATCACCGCTTCCCGCGCGTGGACGAAGGCGATATGAGCCGCATGCGCGCCACGCTGGTGCGCGGCAATACGCTGGCTGAGATGGCGCGTGAGTTTGAACTGGGCGAGTGCCTGCGTCTTGGACCAGGCGAACTGAAAAGCGGCGGCTTCCGTCGCGAGTCGATCCTTGCGGATACGGTAGAGGCGCTGATTGGCGGCATCTTCCTCGACAGTAATATCCAGACCGTTGAGAAGCTGATTCTCGACTGGTATCTGAACCGTCTGGAGCAGATAAGCCCGGGCGATAAACAGAAAGATCCCAAAACGCGCCTTCAGGAGTATCTGCAGGGTCGCCATCTGCCGCTGCCTTCCTATCTGGTGGTGCAGGTGCGGGGCGAAGCGCACGACCAGGAGTTCACCATTCACTGTCAGGTGAGTGGCATGGCCGATCCGGTCGTGGGCGTAGGCTCCAGCCGCCGCAAAGCGGAACAGGCTGCCGCCGAACAGGCTTTAATTAAGCTTGGACTCGAATAAATTGTTTTACGACAGCGCCATCCCGGCGCTGACTAAGTCAGGACCCGAATGAGCGAACACGAAACTTATTGCGGCTTTGTCGCGATTGTAGGCCGGCCCAACGTCGGTAAATCAACCTTACTGAACCAGCTGCTGGGGCAGAAGGTCTCGATCACCTCACGCAAACCGCAAACCACGCGCCACCGTATTATG
This sequence comes from Pantoea sp. ICBG 1758, assembly GCF_002928325.1. Lineage (NCBI taxonomy): Bacteria > Pseudomonadati > Pseudomonadota > Gammaproteobacteria > Enterobacterales > Erwiniaceae > Pantoea > Pantoea sp. ICBG 1758. The sequence continues at coordinate 1,939,335 of NZ_POWL01000001.1, read as the reverse complement.
GGCATCCACACCGAGGGCGCTTATCAGGCGATCTACGTGGATACACCCGGGCTGCATATGGAAGAGAAGCGGGCGATCAACCGCCTGATGAACCGTGCTGCCAGCAGCTCAATTGGCGACGTGGAGCTGGTAATTTTCGTCGTGGAAGGCACGCGCTGGACGCCGGATGATGAGATGGTGCTCAACAAGCTGCGCGACGGCAAAGTCCCGGTGGTGCTGGCGGTGAATAAGGTGGATAACATTCAGGATAAAAGTATTTTGCTGCCGCACCTGCAGTTCCTGAGCCAGCAGATGAATTTCCTCGATATCGTGCCTATCTCTGCTGAGAATGGCAAAAACGTCGATACCATCGCAGCGATTGCCCGTAAGCGTCTGCCGCTGGCGGAGCACCACTTCCCGGAAGATTACATCACCGACCGCTCACAGCGCTTTATGGCTTCGGAGATCATCCGCGAAAAGCTGATGCGTTTCCTCGGTGCCGAACTGCCTTACTCTGTGACCGTTGAGATCGAACAGTTTGTGGCCAATGAGCGCGGCGGCTACGACATCAATGGCCTGATTCTGGTAGAGCGTGAAGGCCAGAAGAAAATGGTAATTGGCAATAAAGGCTCTAAAATCAAAACAATCGGCATTGAAGCGCGGCGTGACATGGAAGAGATGTTTGAAGCCAAAGTGCACCTTGAGCTCTGGGTGAAAGTTAAATCGGGCTGGGCAGACGACGAACGTGCGCTGCGCAGCCTGGGCTACACAGACGATCTGTAACTGATGGAAGGCTGGCAACGCGCGTTTGTGCTGCATAGTCGCCCCTACAGCGAAACCAGCCTGCTGCTCGATCTCTTTACGGAAAGTCAGGGCCGCGTTCGCGTCCTGGCTAAAGGCGCGCGCTCGCGTCGCTCTCAGCTGAAAGGCACCCTGCAGCCTTTTACGCCGCTGCTGGTCCGCTGGGGCGGACGCGGTGAAGTCAAAACGCTGCGTAATGCCGAAGCGGTTTCGCTGGCGCTGCCGCTCAGCGGCATCACGCTCTACTGCGGTCTTTATGTCAATGAACTGCTGTCGCGCGTGCTGGAGCAGGAGATCCCCTTTTCTGAACTCTTCTTCGATTACCTGAACTGTATTCAGGAGCTGGCCGCCGGCACCGCCTCGCCGGAACCGGCGCTGCGCCGTTTTGAGCTGGCGCTGCTCGGGCATCTCGGCTACGGCGTCGATTTTCTGCACTGCGCCGGCAGCGGCGAGGCGATCGATGACGCCATGACCTACAGCTACCGTGAAGAGAAGGGCTTTATCGCCAGCCTGGTGCTGAATCAGCGCAGCTTTACCGGTCACCAGCTGCGCGCCATTGAAGCGCGCAGTTTCCCCGATGCCGATAGCCTGCGGGCCGCCAAGCGCTTTACGCGCATTGCGCTAAAGCCCTATCTCGGCGGCAAACCGCTGAAGAGTCAGGAGCTGTTTCGCCAGTTTATTCCAAAGAAGAAACCCGATGCGCCGCAGGCGTAGCGGCGGTCAGACCACCTGAACGTATCGTCGCGATACACTGCACTGACATTAAATAAAGAGAAGCGTAGTTATGGCTGAGTTGCTGTTAGGCGTCAATATTGATCATATCGCTACCGTACGTAACGCGCGTGGCACCCACTATCCCGATCCGGTACAGGCCGCTTTCGTGGCCGAGCAGGCGGGCGCTGATGGTATTACCGTGCATCTGCGTGAAGACCGCCGGCATATCACCGATCGCGATGTGCGTATCCTGCGCGATACCATTCAGACGCGGATGAACCTGGAGATGGCGGTCACGGATGAGATGATCGCCATCGCCTGTGACATCCGGCCGCACTTTGTCTGCCTGGTGCCGGAGAAGCGTCAGGAGGTCACCACGGAGGGCGGCCTGGACGTGGCGGGCCAGCAGGCGAGCGTCAGCGCAGCGGTACAGCAGCTGTCAGAGGCGGGCATACTGGTGTCACTGTTTATCGATGCCGACCGCCGGCAGATTGACGCAGCGGTTGCCAGCGGCGCGCCTTATATCGAAATTCATACCGGCGCATACGCTGAAGCGCCGGAAGGGCAGGCGCGTGACGCCGAGCTAATGCGTATTCGCGAAGCAGCGCACTACGCTGCCTCTCTCGGGCTGAAGGTCAATGCCGGCCACGGACTGACTTATCACAATGTGCAGCCCATTGCGGCGCTGCCGGAGATGCATGAGCTGAATATCGGCCATGCCATCATCGGCCGCGCGCTCTTCAGCGGGCTGGCAGATGCGGTAAGCGAAATGAAGCAGCTGATGCGGGAAGCGCGGCGCTGATGGCGATTCTTGGCCTCGGCAGCGATATCGTGGAAATTGAGCGCATCGCCGGCGTTATCGAACGATCCGGCGATCGCCTGGCGCGCCGCGTACTGAGTGACGCGGAGTGGCAGCAGTATCAGGCGCATCAGCAGCCGGTGCGTTTCCTTGCCAAGCGCTTCGCCGTAAAAGAGGCGGCGGCCAAAGCCTTTGGCACCGGGATCCGCGGCGGACTGGCGTTTAATCAGTTTGAGGTGTTCAACGATGCGCTGGGAAAACCGGGTCTGCGCTTTTTTGAGCAGGCGAGCATCATTGCTGAACGGCTGGGCGTGCAGCGCGTGCACGTGACGCTGGCTGATGAGCGCCACTACGCCTGTGCCACGGTGATCATCGAGGACTGAGCGTTACGCGCTCAGTGCGGCCAGAGCTGTACGAATTTCTCCCACAGCGCGTCGCGGCTTTCGGCGCGCTGCGGGTCGCTGATAATCGTATTGTCGATAGGACAGACGCTCTGACAGGTTGGCGTTTCATAATGCCCCACGCACTCGGTGCAGCGCGCCGGATCGATTTCATATATCGCCTTACCCAGCGCGATAGCCTGATTGGGACACTCCGGCTCACACATGTCGCAGTTAATACATTTCGCCGTAATCAGTAACGCCATTCTTCACGTCCGTTAATCCTCATTAAAAACGCGGTCATTATAAGCTGGTTTAACGCTTATATCAGCTTTTTCACCAGCGCTTCGCTGTGGCGAATGTGGCTCGATGCCCGCTCCGGATCGTGCTGCACCAGCGCCATAAACAGCAAATCTGTCAGGGCCAGCTGGGCGCTGGTTGAGGAGATTGCCGCGCTGCGCGTGCTCTGCTCCTCTGCAACGGTATAGAGGCAGATTGACGCGCACTGCTGCAGCGCATTTGGCGTAAAACCGGTAAAGGCCACCACATCCGCACCGATAGCGGCTGCTTCCTGTGCCGCCAGATTGATTTCGCGTCGTTCGCCGGTGTAGGAGATGGCCAGCAGGACATCGCCCGGCGCCATCGCCTGAACGCTGGCGAGCAGGGCGTGCATATCCTGCTCTGCCACCGCGTTAATACCGATTTTCATCAGTTTCCAGGAGAAATCTTTCGCCACCAGACCGGATGCCCCGATACCCACCAGCAGAATGCGGTTGGCATTCTTCAGCAGATGCAGCGTCTCCATCAGCTTCTCTTCGCTGTTAATATCCAGCGTGGCGCGGATCGCGGAGATCTTCTCCGTCAGCAGCTTCTCTCCCACGATCTTCAGCGGATCGTCGCTGAGGATATGATTATGCACGGTGATCGCATCGCGATCCGCCAGCGATTCGCTCAGCGCCAGCTTCAGTGCCGGAAAGCCTTTATAACCCAGCTTCTGCGCAAATTTCACCACGCTCGACTGGCTGACGCCCGCCTCTTCAGCCAGCTTCTGCGAGCTGAGATGGCGCGCCCGATCGGGCTGTGACAGTAAAAAGTCGGCCAGCCGGCGCTCATTCAGCGCCAGCCGGGGATAGAGCTGACGGATTCGCAGCAGTGAACTCATGGTCGATCCTTACTCCCGGTTTTATAGCATGGCGCGGCTAACCTCTCCGCAGCATGCGCAGCAATAGTCAATACTCCGTGACACCAAGAATAAACTATTCAGTGGGCTTTGTAGCTAGCGGAATTAAAAATCACAGCTTCGCTAAGCGCGGTTGCTGGCTACACTGTAGAGCAGCAACTGATTTAAAAAAGGAGAGGGGTTTGACACAGGACTCGCAACGTCGCGTCGTATTTTTCGACCTGGATGGCACGCTGCATCAGCAGGATATGTTTGGCACCTTTATGCGCTTTTTACTGCGCCGGCAGCCGCTGAATCTGCTGCTGGTGGTTCCGCTGCTGCCGGTTATTGGCCTCGGGCTGCTGATTAAGGGCCGGGCAGCGCGCTGGCCAATGAGTCTGCTGCTCTGGGCAATCACGTTCGGGCACAGCGAAACGCGCCTGCGCGCGCGTGAAGCGGAGTTTGCGCAGTGGTTCCGCGAGCGGGTAGTGGCGTTTCCGGTGGTGCAGCAGCGCCTGACCGATTACCTGCAGAGCAACGATGCCGATGTGTGGCTGATTACCGGCTCACCACAGTCGCTGGTGGAGCAGGTCTATTTTGACTCCGCTTTTCTGCCGCGTGTGAAACTGATTGCCAGCCAGATGCGGCCAGGACGCGGCGGACGCGTGCTGGCGATGCGCTGCCTGGGCCACGAAAAGGTCGCGCAGCTGGAAGAGCAGATTGGCACGCCGCTGCAGCTCTACAGCGGCTATAGCGACAGCAAGCAGGATAACCCGCTGCTGTTTTTCTGCCAGCATCGCTGGCGCGTAACGCCGCGCGGTGAACTGCAGCAGCTGGAGTGAATCGCGCGGCGTTTTTGTCTATAATGCGCCGCCTTTTGATTCTGCAGGAGTTACCCGGTGAAGCCACAAACTGATGAATACTGGATGCGTTATGCGCTGCAGCTGGCGCAGCGTGCCCGGGAGCAGGGTGAGGTGCCGGTCGGAGCCGTGCTGGTGCAGGGAGATAAAGTCATAGGCGAGGGCTGGAACCGGCCGATTGGCCAGTGCGATCCCACCGCACACGCGGAGATCATGGCGCTGCGCCAGGGCGGCAAAGTGCTGGATAACTATCGCCTGCTGGATACCACGCTCTATGTCACGCTGGAGCCGTGCGTCATGTGCGCCGGCGCCATGGTTCACAGCCGCATTACCCGCCTGGTCTACGGCGCGAAAGATATTAAAACCGGCGCGGCCGGTTCGCTGCTGGATGTGCTGGGGCACCCGGGGATGAATCATCAGATTGAGATCGCCTGCGGCGTGCTGGCGGAGGAGTGCGCCGGCATGCTGAGCGACTTTTTTCGTATGCGACGCGAGCAGAAGCGCGCGCTGCGTCAGGCACAGCGCGCAGATTAGTTCATGGCAATTTTAGGCTCAACCGCCGGATAGCCGGCGCCCAGCTCCGCTTCCAGCGCTGAACGCTGCGCCAGGCGGCGCTCCTGCTCCTGCAGATAGCCCACCAGACTTAGCTGATACTTGCGGATATTCTCCACGTAGTTATACGCTTCATGCCCGCGCGCATAGCCGTAGGCGGTTTGCGCATAGTAGCGCTTCTGGCTGAGCATCGGCAGACGCAGTTTTACATCCGCCCAGCTGTCAGGGTTACCGCCCTGTTTTGCCGTCAGCCGGCGCACGTCGAGCATGTGCGCATATCCCATATTGTAAGCTGCCAGCGCAAACCAGATGCGCTCGTCATCAGGCACGCTCGCCGGCACTTTATCCATCATGCGCTGCAGATACTCACTGCCGCCGCGAATGCTCTGCTCCGGATCGAGCCGGTCATCAACGTTAAGACTATCCGCCGTGTTGCGCGTCAGCATCATCATGCCGCGCACGCCGGTGGGCGAGGTCGCCTGCGGATTCCAGTGCGACTCCTGATAGGAGATCGCCGCCAGCAGGCGCCAGTCCATGCTCGCCGCATATTTCTCAAACAGCGGTTTGATATCCGGCAGCGTATTGTCAATTGCGCGCAGGAAGGTGCGGGTATCAACATAATCAAACGTGCCAACGTGACCGAGATACTTCTCCTCCAGCCGCGCCATGGTGCCTTCTTCACCCATCTGGCTGTAGAAATCGAGCATGGCCGCGTTGAGGCTGCTGTCAGCATTGCGCGGCAGATACCAGGTCACTGGCTCTTCATCGGTAATATCAAAGGCTACCGCCAGCTGCGGATGAATACGCTGCAGCAGGCCCACGGTCACCGAGTCGCCTACCGTGTAGTCAAGCTTGCCGTCAGCCACCGCCTCCAGCAGCGCTTTCTGTCCCTGATCGGTGGCGATAGCCCAGTCGAGATCGGGATAGCTGTTGGCTTTTTCTGCCCGCAGCGTGGAGAGATAGGCTGAGCCGGACTGCACCACCAGACGGCCTTTCAGGTCGCCCAGCGTGCGCGGACGCGGTTTATCGATACGGTAAACCAGCTGCTGCGACACCGAATAGTAGCTGGGACCGGCCTGATAGTGCGCCAGACGCTCACTGTTATAGATAAGCCCGGCGGCGAGCAGATCGGCTTTTCCGTCATCGAGATCGTCAAACAGATCGCCCAGGCTGGGTCGCACAGTGACTTCCAGCCTGACGCCGAGGTAGTCTGCAAAGCGCTTTGCCAGCTCGTAATCCATGCCAGCCGGTGCCTGATTGACGGTGTAATAGGTCAGTGGCGAATTGACGGTGCTGATGCGCAACACACCGCGTGATTTGATCGCTGTCAGCGCGTCCCGATCGCCCCCGTACCAGGGGATTGCCGGCCACAGCGCCAGCGCCAGCAGCACGGTGATCAGACCGATAAACAGATAATTTAATTTTAGGCGTTTCAAATGGTTGTCTCTTAATGGCTCACAGGCCTCTGTCCTTTAAAGGCAGTATTGGTATTGTTTTTTACTCCCAGAGCGAGGGGCATTTTGCGCAACAAAGCGAAACAGGGCAACTCATATAGCAAGTTTTGCGCAAAATTCAGGCAAATCCCGTATGGCAGTTTTTCTGCGCAAACGGTTTCGTTACCCGCGCGCTTTCTCTATAATACCGCCCGTTTTCCCTGTTGCGCCCAATGAAGCGTCGCCCGGCGCTTCGAAGACGAGAGATCTTTAATGATGGAAATTCTGCGTGGTTCGCCCGCTCTGTCAGCATTTCGTGTAAACAAACTGCTGACCCGCTTTCAGAACGCTCATCTGCCGGTGAGTGATATTTACGCCGAGTATGTCCATTTTGCTGATGTTGCCGCACCGCTCAGCGCGGATGAACACGCCCGCCTGCAGCGTCTGCTGAAATATGGCCCTTCTCTCGCTGAACATGCGCCTCAAGGGCGTCTGCTGCTGGTCACGCCGCGCCCCGGCACTATCTCTCCCTGGTCATCGAAAGCCACGGACATTGCTCACAACTGCGATCTGCCGCAGGTTAAGCGCCTGGAGCGCGGCCTGGCGTTCTATGTTCAGGCGCCGCAGCTGACAGAAGCGCAGTGGCAGCAGCTGGCTGGCCTGCTGCACGATCGCATGATGGAGTGCGTATTCAGCGATCTGCAGGCGGCAGAGCAGCTGTTTGCTCATCATGCGCCGCAGCCGCTGCAGAGCGTTGACGTGCTGGGAACCGGACGTCAGGCGCTGGAGCAGGCGAATAGCACGCTGGGCCTGGCGCTGGCGGATGATGAAATAGATTACCTGCTGGATGCCTTCACCCGTCTGGGTCGCAACCCCAACGACATTGAACTCTATATGTTTGCGCAGGCGAACTCAGAGCACTGTCGCCACAAAATTTTCAACGCTGACTGGATCATCGATGGCGAAAAACAGCCCAAATCGCTGTTTAAGATGATCAAAAATACGTTTGAGCAGCATCCCGATCACGTGCTGTCAGCCTATAAAGATAACGCTGCCGTGATGGAAGGCTCGGAAGTTGGCCGCTTCTACGCTGATGCGCAGCAGGGCGAGTACGCTTTTCATCAGGAAGCCGCGCATATCCTGATGAAGGTAGAGACGCACAACCATCCAACCGCTATCTCTCCCTGGCCGGGTGCCGCCACCGGTTCAGGTGGCGAAATCCGCGATGAAGGCGCAACCGGGCGTGGCGCCAAGCCGAAAGCGGGTCTCACCGGCTTTTCCGTTTCCAATCTGCGTATTCCGGGCTTTGAGCAGCCTTGGGAAGAGGATTTCGGCAAGCCGGATCGTATTGTTACCGCACTGGATATCATGACCGAAGGCCCGCTGGGCGGCGCGGCGTTTAACAATGAATTTGGCCGTCCGGCGCTGAACGGTTACTTCCGCACCTATGAAGAGCAGGTTAACAGCCACAACGGCGTTGAACTGCGCGGCTACCATAAGCCGATCATGCTGGCAGGCGGGATTGGCAATATTCGTGCCGATCACGTGCAGAAAGGCGAGATCGTCGTGGGCGCCAAACTGATTGTGCTGGGCGGACCGGCGATGAACATCGGCCTCGGCGGCGGTGCTGCGTCATCCATGGCCTCCGGTCAGTCCGATGCCGACCTCGATTTTGCCTCAGTGCAGCGCGACAACCCGGAAATGGAGCGCCGCTGTCAGGAAGTAATTGACCGCTGCTGGCAGCTGGGCGAAGCCAACCCGATTCTGTTTATCCACGACGTCGGCGCGGGCGGTCTCTCTAACGCCATGCCTGAGCTGGTCAGCGATGGCGGACGCGGCGGTAACTTCAGCCTGCGCGACATTCTCAGCGATGAGCCGGGCATGAGCCCGCTGGAAGTGTGGTGTAACGAGTCGCAGGAGCGCTATGTGCTGGCCGTTGCGCCAGAGAAGCTGGCGCTGTTTGATGAGCTGTGCCAGCGCGAGCGCGCCCCGTATGCGGTGATTGGTGAGGCGACTGAAGAGCAGCACCTCTCCCTGAGCGACAGCCATTTCGACAACAAGCCTATCGACATGCCGCTGGATGTTCTGCTGGGCAAAACGCCAAAAATGACGCGCGACGTCACGCGGCAGCAGGCAAAAGGCGACGCGCTGCAGCGTAACGGCATTACGGTTGCGGATGCGGTTAACCGCGTACTGCATCTGCCTGCGGTGGCTGAGAAAACGTTTCTTATCACCATCGGCGACCGTTCCGTGACCGGCATGGTGGCGCGCGATCAGATGGTGGGACCGTGGCAGATCCCGGTGGCAAACTGCGCCGTGACCACGGCCAGCCTCGACAGCTATCACGGCGAAGCTTTCGCCCTGGGCGAACGCGCGCCGGTCGCGCTGCTTGATTTTGCCGCCTCCGGGCGTCTGGCGGTAGGCGAAGCGCTCACTAACCTGGCCGCTACCGCGATTGGTTCGCTGAAGCGCGTGAAGCTTTCTGCGAACTGGATGGCAGCAGCCGGACATCCGGGTGAGGATGCCGGCCTTTACGAAGCGGTCAAAGCCGTTGGCGAAGAACTCTGCCCGGCGCTGGGGATCACTATCCCGGTCGGCAAAGACTCAATGTCGATGAAAACCCGCTGGCAGCAGGGCAATGAAGAGCGTGAAATGACGTCGCCGCTCTCGCTGGTGATCACCGCGTTTGCGCGCGTGGAAGATGTCCGGCGTACCGTAACGCCGCAACTGCAGGCAGAGCAGGATAACCTGCTGCTGCTGGTGGACCTCGGCAACGGTGCCAATACGCTGGGCGCAACCGCGCTGTCGCAGGTCTATCGTCAGCTGGGCGATAAGCCGGCTGACGTGCGCGATGCCGCACAGCTTGCAGGCTTCTTCAATGCTATCCAGACGCTGGTCAGCGAACAGAAGCTGCTGGCCTACCACGACCGTTCCGACGGCGGGCTGCTGGTGACGCTGGCGGAGATGGCCTTTACCGGCCACTGCGGTATCGAGGCGGATATCGCCGCGCTGGGCAGCGATGCGCTGGCGGCGCTGTTCACCGAAGAGCTGGGCGCGGTGCTGCAGATCAACGCGGCCGATCTGGCAGCGGTAGAGAAGGTATTTGCTGACCACGGTCTGCGCAGCGCGCTGCATGTGATTGGCAAGGCGCTGCCGGGCGACCGCTTTGTGATCCGCGCCGGCGAGCATCCGGTCTACAGCGAAAGCCGCACGACGCTGCGTACCTGGTGGGCCGAAACCACCTGGCAGATGCAGCGCCTGCGTGATAATCCGGCCTGTGCCGATCAGGAGCATGAGGCGAAGCAAAACGACAGCGATCCGGGTCTGAACGCTCAGCTGACCTTCCGGCCGGAAGAAGATGTGGCTGCGCCGATGATCGCCACCGGCGTGCGCCCGCGCATCGCCGTGCTGCGTGAGCAGGGCGTTAACTCACACGTTGAGATGGCAGCAGCGTTCCATCGCGCCGGCTTTACCGCCGTGGATGTACACATGAGCGATCTGCTGGCGGGACGTCGCGGCCTGGAGGAGTTCCATGCGCTGGTGGCGTGCGGCGGTTTCTCTTACGGCGACGTACTGGGTGCCGGCGAAGGCTGGGCAAAATCGATTCTGTTTAACGATCGCGTGCGCGACGAGTTTGAAAACTTCTTCCATCGTCCGCAGACGCTGGCGCTGGGTGTCTGCAACGGCTGCCAGATGATGTCAAACCTGCGCGAAGTGATCCCCGGCAGCGAGCTGTGGCCGCGTTTTGTCCGCAATCAGTCTGAGCGCTTTGAAGCGCGTTTCAGCCTGGTGGAAGTGGCGGCCAGTCCGTCGCTGCTGCTGGAGGGGATGGCAGGTTCACGCATGCCGATTGCGGTATCACACGGTGAAGGCTTTGTTGAAGTGCGCGACGGCGCCCATCTGGCGGCGCTGGAAGCAAAAGGCCTGGTGGCACTGCGCTTCACGGATAACTTCGGTAAAGTGACCGAAAGCTATCCGGCTAACCCGAACGGCTCGCCAAACGGTATCACGGCGGTCACCAACGAAAGCGGTCGCGTTACGATCATGATGCCGCATCCGGAGCGCGTCTTCCGTACCGTCAGCAACTCCTGGCATCCGGCAGAGTGGGGCGAAGACAGCCCGTGGATGCGCATTTTCCGTAATGCGCGTAAGCAGCTGGGCTGATCTGCGTTTTACAGCAGGTGCCTGTAAGCAGTAAAAAAAAGCCGCCGCAGTAAAGGGCGGTTTTTTTATCTGATGCAGACGACTGTCGCTCAATTCCGACAAATCGCCTGCCGCACTGTCTCTTTATGGAGACACTTAACTCTTTGATTTATATTAATCAGAAAAATCCAGGCTAAATGCGTCGCTAAGCAGAGACACTTTTATGCGGTCAGCAGCTCAGAGCCACCTGCCGGAGGCAGCGGTACTATGGCGCCACTCTGATAAATAAAGAGTTTTAAAAAGTGGCACGATAGTTGCTATAATCAGGACGTGGCTCATTCGCCTGTCTGTGATTGCCCCGTAATTTACGGCAGAGCTCACAGAACCCTGAATGACGCACCAAACGGAGCCTGCCGTCCACCTGACCGATAATCGTCTGCATTGCAGCGTTATCAAGCACCGGACGTAACGTTGAGTTAGGCTCCACCTTTTCTGAGCGGCAGACCTTCGGGTCTGCCGTTTGCATTTCCGGCTTTCTAAGCGCGCCAGAGTTAGCTAGCATGCCTGCAGCACACTTTTTACGAGAGCGCGGCAGTATGAGATGGCGTCCGTTTCCCCGATCCCTGCGACAACTGGTTCTGATGGCCTTTTTACTGGTGCTGCTGCCGCTGCTGGTGCTGGCGTGGCAGGCGTGGGAAAGCCTCTCTGCGCTCAGTAATCAGGCGGCAGACACTAACCGCAATACCTTTACCGACGTGCGGCGCAGCGAGGCGATGGCCCGCACCGCCCTGGAGCTTGAGCGCAGCTATCGTCAATATTGCGTACTCGGTGATGCTGCGCTGGTCAGACTCTATACCACCCAGTGGACCCGCTACGGGCAGATGCTGAACAGCCATGCGGCCAGCCTGCCGGAACTGCCCACGTTTACCCTGCTGCGCAGCACGCTGCCGCAGCTCGCCACGGCCGCCTGCGAAAACGGTAATCCTTCAGCGTCCGGTGCCGCTGCGCTGGAGCGCTTTTCTGATGCTAACGCGCGTATGGTGCAGGCGACGCGCGACGTGGTGTTTTCCCGCGGGCTGCAGCTGCAGCGCGATATCGCCGAGCGCGGTCAGTTCTTTGGCTGGCAGGCGCTGATCCTGTTCCTGGTTACGCTGATGCTGGTGCTGCTGTTTACCGGCATGATTATCGGGCCGGTAAAGCGCGTGGAGCGGATGATCAACCGGCTGGGGGAAGGGCAGTCGCTGGAAAATAACGTCAGCTTTCGCGGACCGCGTGAGCTGCGCTCGCTGGGACAGCGTATTGCCTGGCTTAGCGAACGGCTAAGCTGGCTGGAGGCACAGCGACATGAATTTTTACGTCATCTTTCACACGAGCTGAAAACGCCGCTCGCCAGCCTGCGCGAAGGCACAGAGCTGCTGGCCGATGGCGTTGCCGGGCCGCTTAACGCAGAGCAGCAGGAGATCGTCGCTATTCTCGACAGCAGCAGTCGCCATCTGCAGCGCCTGATTGAGCAGCTGCTGGATTACAACCGCAAGCTGAACGAGATGCCGCTTACTCCGGAGCCGGTCGCGCTGGATGCGATCGTGGCGGCTGTCACCCGCGTGCATTCGCTGCCTGCCAGCGCCCGGCGAATAAAAACGCACGTTGATCTGCAGGCCACCCGCTGTCTGGCGGAAGCGACGCTGCTGGAGCGCGTTATCGATAACCTCTACTCGAACGCCGTGAACTATGGTCGTGAATCCGGTAACATCTGGCTGCACAGCCGGCAAAAAGGCGACCGGGTGTGGATTGATGTGGCGAATAGCGGTACTCCGATTCCGCCAGAGGAGCAGGCGATGATCTTCGAACCTTTCTACCAGGGCAGCCAGCAGCGGCAGGGGCCCGTAAAAGGCAGCGGCCTGGGCCTGAGCATTGCAAAAGATTGTCTGCGGCGCATGCAGGGAGACCTGGAGCTGGTCAGTCACAAAGAGGCAGATGTCTGTTTCCGCATTATTTTACCCGCCGGTGCCAGGAAGCCTGAACCATGAAACGCCTTATCAGACAAGCTCTTCTGAGCGTACTTATTTTAAGCGGCGTGAGCGCCTGCCAGCCGCATGCGGTGCCGGTGCCCCAGCGTGAGCATATAAGCGTCACTGAACCCGATACCCGGCTGCCGGACTACCTTACTACCGCCTGTCAGAACGTATGGCCTGCTGAAACCGCAGCGGCGGTAAACAATCCGCTTTACTGGCAGCGAGCGATTGACTGCAGCGAACGGTTTTCGGCGGCTGAAGCCCGCGCAGAGGCCCGCCGCTGGCCGGTGCAGAGCTGGGCGCGCGCCTTCAAGCAGGGCATTCTGCTGGCGAACGGTAACGTCACGCCGGTTGAGCGCCGTCAGTATATCGCCACGCTCGACAGCTACAGCGCAGACTTTCCCGCAACGGTGCGTCCGCTGATCCAGCTGTGGCGCAGTAACCAGGCTGCACAGCTGGAGCTGAGCGAGGCGCGCAGCCGCTACAGCGCGCTGCAGCAGAGTCACGATAGCGAACTGGATGCCCTGCGCCATCAGCAGGCCCGGCTGCATCAGGCGCTGAACGAAACCCAGCGCAAACTGGAGCGGCTGACTGACATAGAGCGCCAGCTTTCATCGCGTAAAGCGCCGGACAGCAGCGACAGCCCGCACGCCGGGGATGAAATCCGGGAGGAGCAGCCATGAGTGCACGTGCCCGTTTACTGCTGGTAGATGATGACCCGGGCCTGCTCAGGCTGCTCGGTATGCGTCTCAGCAGTGAGGGTTTTCAGGTCGCTACCGCCGCCAGCGGGGCTGAGGCGCTGCGTCAGCTGCAGAAAGAGCCCGCGGATGTGGTCATCAGCGATCTGCGTATGGATGAGATGGACGGGCTGGCGCTGTTTGGCGAAATTCAGCGGCGTCACGCCGGGCTGCCGGTCATTATCCTGACCGCGCACGGCTCCATACCCGATGCGGTTTCTGCCACGCAGCAGGGGGTATTCAGCTTTCTCACCAAACCCGTGGATCGCGACGCGCTGTATAAAGCGATCGATGAGGCGCTGGCGCTGCGTGCACCGATCAGTGACGACCGGTGGCGTGAAGCGATTGTCACCCGGAATCCGCTGATGCAGCGGCTGCTGGAGCAGGCGCACATGGTGGCGCAGTCGGACGTCTCCATACTGATTAACGGTCAGAGCGGCACCGGGAAAGAGGTGCTGGCGCAGGCAATTCATGCTGCCAGTCCGCGCGCGGCGAAACCTTTTATCGCCATTAACTGCGGCGCACTGCCGGAGCAGCTGCTGGAGTCAGAGCTGTTTGGCCACGCGCGGGGCGCATTTACCGGCGCGGTCAGCGCGCGCGAAGGATTATTTCAGGCAGCAGAGGGCGGCACGCTGTTTCTGGATGAGATTGGCGATATGCCTCCGGCGCTGCAGATCAAACTGCTGCGCGTGCTGCAGGAGCGCAAAGTGCGTCCCCTTGGCAGTAACCGGGATGTGGAGATCAACGTACGTATCCTTTCTGCCACCCATCGCGATCTGCCAAAAGCGATGGAGAAAAAGAGTTTTCGGGAAGATCTTTACTACCGTCTCAATGTCGTGAATCTTAAACTTCCGGCGCTGCACGAGCGTGCTGAAGATATTCCGCTGCTGGCTAACCATTTACTGCGTCAGGCCGCCGGGCGCCACAAGCCATTTGTCCGCAGCTTCTCTGCCGGTGCAATGAAGCGGCTGGTCAGCGCCAGCTGGCCGGGTAACGTCCGTCAGCTGGTTAACGTTATTGAGCAGTGCGTTGCGCTGACCGTTGCTCCCGTGATTGGTGAAGCGCTGGTAGAGCAGGCGCTGTCGGGCGAGAACACCGCGCTGCCCACCTTTGCGGAGGCGCGCAACCAGTTTGAGCTGAACTATCTGCGCAAGCTGCTGCAGATGACCAAAGGCAACGTTACTCACGCCGCGCGTCTTGCTGGACGTAACCGTACCGAGTTCTATAAGCTGCTGTCTCGTCATGAGCTGGACGCCAGCGACTTTAAAGAGTAGTTAGCCGCGCCACAGGCGCCGTTAGCGATATATACTTTCTGTTATCCGTCCGTCATGGAGGGAGCGAAAAAGGGATCTGCGATGAAAAAGATCGATGCAATTATTAAACCATTCAAACTTGATGACGTACGTGAAGCGCTGGCGGAAGTCGGCATCACCGGGATGACGGTGAGCGAGGTCAAAGGGTTTGGACGTCAGAAAGGTCACACCGAACTCTATCGTGGTGCCGAATATATGGTCGATTTCCTGCCCAAGGTAAAAATCGAGATGGTGGTCGGGGATGACATTGTCGATACCTGCGTGGAAACCATCATGAAAACGGCGCAGACCGGCAAAATCGGCGACGGTAAAATTTTCGTATTTGACGTGGCGCGCGTGGTGCGTATCCGCACCGGCGAAGAGGATGAAGAGGCAATCTGATCCTCTGTCCGGCGTCACAGTAAAAGCCTGCCTGCCGCAGGCTTTTTTATTGCTGCAATTACAGCACCTTGTGCGGGCCGAAAACCTCATAGTGAATGCGTGCGGTATCGACGCCTGCATCCAGCAGCTGGCGAGCGACAAACTGCATAAACGGCAGCGGCCCGCACAGCCAGAACGTGCGGTCCGGCTGGTTCAGCTCCGCTGACACGCAGGCCAGATCCATTACGCCCTCTGCATCATACCGGCCGGCATCGTCGCTGGCAGGCTGGCGATACCAGACGTGGCTGCGAAAGTGCGGCAGGGTGGCGCCCAGCGCGGCAACTTCCCGCGCAAAGGCGTGCTGCGCGCCATTTTCAGCCGCGTGCAGCCAGGTCACGGCTGCCGGATGCTGTTGCTGCGCCAGCACCGCGAGCATCGCTAACATCGGCGTCTGACCGACGCCCGCTGAGATCAGCGTCACCGGCGTCGCTGGTTCTGTCTGCAGCACGACGTCACCCGCCGGCGCGCTGCACTGCACAATATTTCCCACCCGGGCGCAGTCGTGCAGCCAGCCCGACACGGTGCCGTGCGCTTCACGTTTGACAGCAATACGGTAGGCTTTGCCGTCAGGCGCGTGCGTCAGCGAATACTGGCGATGCTGCATAAACCCGTTTTCTGTCAGACGCAGGCTGAGCGTCAGGTATTGTCCCGGCAGAAAATCGGCCACCGGCTGCCCGTCATTGGGAACCAGCTCCAGACTGGTAATCACGCTGCTTTCCGGCGTAATGCGGCGGATACGAAAGTCACGCAGGCCGCGCCAGCCACCACTCTTCTGCTCAGATGCCTGATAGATAGCTTCTTCACGCTGAATAAAGACCTGCGCCAGCAGCGCATACGCTTTGCCCCAGGCCGCAAGTACCTCCTCGTCCGGATTGAGCTGCTCCTTCATGGTGGCCAGCAGCGTGGCGCCTACCAGATCGTACTGTTCAGGCCGGATATTCAGGCTGGCGTGCTTCTGCGCAATTTTCTCGACCGCCGGCAGCAGCGCTGGCAAATCTTCCAGATGGGTGGCGTAAGCGCAAATCGCATTAAACAGGGCTTCACGCTGATCGCCGCTGCGCTGATTGTTCATGTTAAACACGTTTTTCAGTTCAGGATGATCGTTCAGCAGTTTGTGGTAAAAACAGCCGGTAAGAGCGGGTCCCATTTTGGCTATAGCGGGCACGGAAGATTTAATGGTCGCGATAGTCTGAGCGTCAAGCATGGTGTGTTCCTCAGCGGATAACTTAAAAGATGTATTTTAAATGCATCTTATGCCGTGCACGTCCGGCTGTAAACCGGCAGCAGCAGCTTTTAGCGTGAGCCGGGTACGCATTCCGGGCGGTTTACGCTGATCTTCCGTCAATCCATGCCCTTTTTTTGCGTGCAGCTAAAGCGTAAAAAAGGCGTTCCAGCGGCATGCCAATCGTTTGCGTAAAAAGAGCGCCCTGGCGCTATCGTCCCCTGGCAAAACCGTTTACACTGTTGGCCTTCGCCCCTAAGCGGGGGCTTAAATTGCCGTTAAAGTTGCTGAGTCAGGAGATGCGGATGTTAAAGCGTGATATGAACATTGCCGATTATGATGCCGATTTGTGGCAGGCTATGGAGCAGGAGAAAGTGCGTCAGGAAGAGCACATTGAACTGATCGCTTCAGAAAACTACACCAGCCCGCGCGTTATGCAGGCGCAAGGTTCACAGCTCACCAATAAATACGCGGAAGGCTATCCGGGCAAGCGCTACTACGGCGGTTGTGAATATGTTGATATCGTTGAGCAGCTGGCGATCGACCGCGCAAAAGCCCTGTTTGGTGCAGATTTTGCCAACGTTCAGCCTCACTCTGGTTCGCAGGCAAACTTCGCTGTTTACACCGCGCTGCTGCAGCCGGGTGATACCATTCTTGGTATGAATTTGGCGCACGGTGGTCACCTGACCCACGGTTCACCGGTCAATCTTTCCGGAAAACTCTACAACGTTATCCCGTACGGCATCGATGAAACCGGCAAAATCAACTATGACGAACTGGCCGAGCTGGCGCAGACGCATAAGCCAAAAATGATCATCGGCGGCTTTTCTGCCTACTCCGGCGTCTGCGACTGGGCAAAAATGCGTGAAATCGCTGACAGCATCGGCGCCTGGCTGTTTGTGGATATGGCTCACGTGGCAGGTCTGGTGGCAGCTGACGTCTATCCTAACCCGGTTCCGCACGCGCATATCGTGACCACAACTACGCATAAAACGCTGGCGGGTCCGCGTGGCGGCCTGATTCTGGCGCAGGGCGGAGATGAGGATCTGTATAAGAAGCTCAACTCTGCGGTCTTCCCTGGCGGACAGGGCGGCCCACTGATGCACGTCATCGCCGGTAAAGCTGTAGCTTTCAAAGAGGCGATGGAGCCGGAGTTCAAAACCTATCAGCAGCAGGTGGCTAAAAACGCTAAAGCGATGGTTGAAGTCCTGCTGGAGCGCGGTTACAACATCGTTTCCGGCGGTACGTATAACCATCTGTTCCTGATCGATCTGGTGAGCAAAGGCCTGACCGGTAAAGAAGCGGATGCCGCTCTGGGACGTGCAAATATCACCGTGAACAAAAACAGCGTGCCAAACGATCCGAAAAGCCCGTTTGTGACCTCTGGCGTGCGTATTGGTACACCAGCGGTAACCCGTCGCGGCTTCAAAGAAGCAGACGTGCGTGAACTGGCTGGCTGGATCGCCGACGTGCTGGATAACGTGAATGACGAGGCCACCATCGAACGCACCAAACAGAAAGTGCTCGATATCTGTGCCCGTCTGCCCGTTTATGCCTGACAGGTTTTAACGGATGAAAAAAGGATGGCTCCGGCCATCCTTTTTTATTGGTGCATTTTCCACTGCTTAGCGCACGATTGATCCGCTCTGCGGGTTTCTTTTTAGCCGGTGCTTTGCCAAAGTAGCGCCCAAACCGCAGGCAGTGGCGCGCGCCACAGGAGAGAGCATGACCATCGCATCAGCCAGATGGCTGGGACTGAGCTATTTCACCTACTTTTTTTGCTACGGCATCTATTTACCTTTCTGGAGCGTCTGGCTGCAGGGCAGCGGACTCGATGCGGAAAAAATTGGCCTGCTGCTCGGTTGTGGCATGGTCGCGCGCTTCGCCGGCAGCCTGCTTATCGCTTCACAGGTTAAAAATCCGGCTCAGCTGATTGTTGCGCTGCGGCTGCTGGCGCTTCTGACTGCACTGTTCGCTCTCGGCTTCTGGTTCGGCGGCCAGTGGCTCTGGCTGCTGCTGGTCATGGCAGGGTTCAATCTCTTTTTCTCTCCGCTGGTGCCGCTGAGTGATGCGCTGGCGGCAACCTGGACGCGCCAGATTGGGCTGGCCTACGGTCCGGTGCGGCTGTGGGGATCGCTGGCGTTTGTCATCAGCTCGGCGCTCACCGGCATGCTGGTCAGCGCTTATTCTTATCAGGCGGTTTTGCTGCTGCTGAGTCTGGGCGTCGTGGCCATGCTGAGCGGGATGCTGCTGCCACCGCAGACGCGTCCGCAGGGTGAGGCGCGACAGGGCGCCAGTGGCGGCTGGGCGGCGTGGCGCGATCTGCTGCGGGAAAAGAGCGTCTGGCGTTTTATGATCTGCGTTACGCTGCTGCAGGGCGCGCATGCCGCCTACTACAGCTTCAGTGCCATCTGGTGGCAGCAGGCGGGCTACTCCGCCTCCGTGGTGGGGTATCTGTGGTCGCTCGGCGTGGTGGCGGAGATTGTAGTCTTTGCCCTCAGTAACCGTCTGTTCAGACGCTGGAGCGCGCGCGATCTGCTGCTGCTTTCCGGCGTCTGCGCGTTGCTGCGCTGGACGCTGCTCGGTGCCACGACCGCGCTGCCGCTGCTGGTTGTCGCACAGATTTTGCACTGCGGCAGTTTTACCATCTGCCACCTGGCGGCGATGCGCTTTATCGCTGCACGCAAAGGCACCGAAGTGATTCGCCTGCAGTCGCTCTACTCGGCGCTGGCGATGGGGGGCGGGATTGCTGTGATGACCATGATCTGCGGCGTCCTGTTTGCCCATTTGCAGGGGCATCTCTTCTGGGTCATGGCGCTGGTAGCGCTGCCGGCGCTGTTCCTGCGTCCTGCGGCTCAGGCGTCCAGCAGCTGAAGAATACGCTGCTGCTGATGATCGCTTAACGGCAGTTCTGCGTGGATCAGCGGCGGCGAAAAGAGCGGCAGCGAAATAGCATAGGGGGTGACCACCAGCGCCACATCGCGCGGTGCGCCCTCGCGCTGGAAGTGCAGCATATCCTGATAGGTTATATTGATCGGCAGCAGCGTCATGTCGCGCAGCTGCTGCTCCAGCAGCTGCTCCAGCGCGGCGTCGACGCCGGTGAGCAGCAGTACCTGCTTCTCCTGCAGCGCGCTCTCCTGCATCATCCAGGCACCAAACAGCACCGCCACCAGGCTGGTCTCTTCCGCGCTGAACTGCGTGCCAAAGTCGCTGCTGAAATGGTACAGCGCGCGCTCGGTGGTGCGCATCAGCCGCGGATAGAGCCGCGCCACATCCAGCGCCACGCTATTATCGATGCCAATAGAAAAATGGCTGCGGTCCAGCGCCTGCGCCAGATGAGTATAGAGCTGGAGCTTCAGCTCATGCTGGTTGCGGATGCGCGTTTTTGCCAGCTGTTCAAAACGCGCAATCAGCGCTTCGGTGGCACTCATCAACCGGTGCGCCTGTGGCACACTCAGCTGGGTGGCATCAGGCGCATGAATCAGACTGAAGAGCAGCGTCCAGAAATCGGTTTCGCTGGCATCGGGCATCAGATGACAGCGTTTCTGCCAGTGGTGAATGACATCGTCTGCTGCGGCACGCTCCGCTTTGTCTGCCAGCCAGCTGCGCTGCCGCTCGCTGAACAGCGCCGCCTGACGCTGACAAAGGGCATACTTCATAAAAATAAGCAGAAAAAGCTGGTCGCGGGGAGAGAAATTGCGCATCAGCCGCAGGCTGCAGTGCTGGATCAGCGCCTGCAGGTTGATCTCATCCCACAGCGCTTTTTCAATCTGCAAAACTTTGAGCCGCTGACGCAGGGCGGGAACAAAATGGTCGCAGACAAACGCCTGCGACAGGCGCAGCGCGCGTCGCAGCCAGTGGATCAGGCAGAGTCTTCTGTCCAGTTCCGTGCCGTGAATGCGAAAGCTGCCATCCACCATCTGATGCAGTTCCAGCTGATGAAAGCGCTGTATCTCATCGCCCACATCCGCGATATCCTGACGGGCAACCGCAGGATCAACGCCGTTCAGCTGGCACAGTTTATCGAGCGTCAGGGCGGGGGCGGGCAGAAATAACAGCAGTAACAGATGGCAACGTCGCTGGGAACGGCTGAAGAGCGGTGCTGTAGCAGGCGCAAAACTCATCACGTATTTTATCCGCAGCTCATTTTTCAGCTAAGAATAGCCAATATCGCGCTGAAATTACGCTATCGGTGCAGACTTTTACTCAGAGCTTCAGGGCGGGTCACAGTTTTTTTCGGGCCACGTAAACCTTTACCTTATAAATTGTTACTTTATAACATATGAAAATTGCGCTTTTACTGGTTACGCTGTTTTTCTCCGCTGCGGCTGCATGCCATCCGCACAGTTTTATTGCGATGAAAGCAGAGCTGAAAAGCCAGAACGATCGGCTGACCGGCATAAAAATGGTCTGGACGATGGACGAAATCACCTCCGCCGACCTGCTTTATGATGCCGGGCAGGCCAGTCCGGGTGATGTGGTCTGGAAAAAGCTGGCGGCTCAGGTGATGGCTAACGTACTGGGTCAGCACTATTTTACCGAGCTGTGGCAGGAGAAAACGCGGATAAAATTTCTTAATTTGCCGCAGGAGTACAATTTGTCGCGTAGCGGACATAAGGCCGTGCTCGAATTTATTGTGCCGCTGGGCGAGCCGCAGCCGTTGGCCGGGAAGCGTTACCGTATGCTGACGTTTGATCCCAGCTATTTTGTTGATATGCAGTATGAGACGTCACAGGATATTGCCATGGATGAGAACCTAAAGGCGCACTGCCAGCTGAAGCTTACGACCCCACAGCCGGACGCGTCGCTGCAGCAGTATGCACTGTCGCTGGATAAAGCTGACGCGCCGCC
The DNA here is from genome assembly GCF_002928325.1 of Pantoea sp. ICBG 1758. Taxonomy (NCBI): domain Bacteria; kingdom Pseudomonadati; phylum Pseudomonadota; class Gammaproteobacteria; order Enterobacterales; family Erwiniaceae; genus Pantoea; species Pantoea sp. ICBG 1758. The sequence continues at coordinate 1,917,960 of NZ_POWL01000001.1, read as the reverse complement.
GGAAGATATGGATTTGGGCCGCCAGTTTGCCCAGACGGTGACGCTGATATGTCGCTGAATATTCCGCTCCCTACGCGGCGTCGCTGGCCACTGCCCGCCGCCGGCCTGTTGCTGCTGCTGACCGCAATGCTGCTCTGGCACGCCTGGCCGCACATTCTGTTACAGAGCGTGCTGTGGCAGAAAGCGCTTAACCATTCCCTGACACAGCTGCTGCTGCAGGTCGCAGCACAGCCGCGCCAGGCGGGGATAACGCTGCTGCTGCTGAGCCTGGCGTATGGCGTCCTGCACGCGCTGGGACCGGGGCATGGCAAAGTGGTGATCGCCACTTTTTTAGCGACGCACCCTGCGCAGTTGCGCACCAGCATTCGTCTGACTCTGCTGGCTGCGCTGCTGCAGGGCGGGGTAGCCATTGCCCTGGTGACGCTGATGCTGGTGGTACTGCAGACCTCATCGCGCCAGCTCCATCTCAGCAGCTACTGGCTGGAAAAGGGGAGCTACCTGCTGGTTATCGCGCTGGGCTGCTGGCTGGGCTGTCGCGCCGTGAAATCGCTGCGGGCAGCCCTGCGTCCGGCAGCGGGCTGGCAGATCCGGGCAATACATACGCAGCATCAGCATGATGCAGCCTGCGCATGTGGCCATACTCATGTACCGGATGCGCATCAGCTGGCGCACGCGGTGAGCTTCAGGACTCAGCTGCTGCTGGTCCTCTCCATGGGCCTGCGCCCCTGTTCAGGGGCGCTGATGATGCTGCTATTCGCTAAAGTGATTGATGTTTATCTGTGGGGCGTGGCCGCTGCGCTGGCGATGGCGCTGGGGACCGCACTGACGGTGTCTCTGCTGGGCATCATGGTTCAGCGTTCGCGCGTGCTGGCAGCGAGATTGAGCCGTTCAGCAGCCGATCAAAAACGGAGTGCGGTAGTGATGGCGCTGCTTATGCTGCTGGGGGCCATTGCGCTGATACTGGCCGGAGTACTTCTGTGGCAGAGTGCACTCCCCGCTGCCAGCAACGGCCTGCGCCCCTTTTAACCGGACCCGGGATAAACATCCGGCCGCGCATAATCTGCCGGATGTTTAATTTTCCGCTATCAGAGAAAAATATCCTGCTGTGCACCTCTGGTGTAAATAGCATTCTCTGTCTACGCTAAATGACATCAGCTGAGAATTAACTTTTTTAAAATAAACTTTTATCAGTCGTCGTTTTTTGCGAGGAGAATACCATGCCTGAAATCCGGACTCATAATGGCATCACGGAGACCGTGACCGATACACATGCGGGACTGCCGTTAAAACGCATTTCATGGAGCGCAATATTTGCAGGTGTTATCGCTGCGCTGATTGTTCATATATTACTGGGAGTATTGGGTACGGCAATTGGTGCTACGACCATTGATCCACAGCAGGAGCAAAATCCTCTGGAGCATCTTGGTACTGGCGCGCTGATCTGGACCGGTGCCAGCATGCTGATTGCGATGGCGGTAGGTAGCTATATCGCCGGCCGTCTGGCACAGCGCGAAGGCGCACTGCACGGTTTACTGATGTTTGGTGTTAGTACGCTTATTACTCTGTGGCTGGCTTTCTCTCTGGCAAGCGGTATTATTGGCGGCGCCTTTAATATTCTGGGTTCAGGTGTAAATGCGCTGGGTAATGGTATTTCTTCTGTTGCGCCTTCGCTGACCAATATGGCGAAAGAGAAGCTGCAGGAAAATAATATTAACCTCGACGATCTGCAGAATGAGCTGGAGACCACGCTGCGCCAGACCGGCAAGCCGGAATTACAGCCAGAAAATCTGCAGCAGGATGCAAATAACGAAGCGAACAACGCTGAGAATCAGGCAAAAAATACGGCACAAAATCCGCAGAACGCGGATGCTGATTTGAGCAACTGGTTTAAAGGCGTGCTGAGCCGTCATTCTGATACGCTGCAGGCTGCTGACCGCGATGCGCTGAAAAATATTATCAAAGCGCGTACCGGTAAGAGTGACCAGGAAGCAGAACAGATTGTTAACCAGGCAGAGCAGAGCTATCAGCAGGCGATGCAGAAGTATCAGCAGCTGAAGCAGGAAGCGGAGCAGAAAGCACGTGAAGCAGCAGAACAGGCTGCCGCTGCTACGGCGAAAGCAAGCTGGTTCACCTTCATCATGCTGATTATCGAAGCCGTGCTGGCAGCGATTCTGGGTGGTGTAGGTCGCCGTACTCAGCCGCGTCAGGTGTTAACGCACGAACGTCGTTAATCAGTACCATTAAAAAAGGCGGCCCGCGGGCCGCCTTTTTTTTGCTTAGCGCTTCAGTGCTTCGCTCAGCTCTTCGCGCATATTAGCCAGCATGGCTTTTACGACGCGCGGATTGCCGGCTACGATGTTACCTGAGTGCAGATAACCGTGGTTGCCGGTGAAGTCAGTCACCAGACCGCCAGCCTCACGTACCAGCAGCTCACCCGCTGCAAAATCCCACGGCTTCAGGCCAATTTCGAAATAGCCATCCACGCGGCCGGCTGCGACATAAGCCAGATCCAGCGCGGCTGAACCGCTGCGACGGAAGTCTGCGCACTGGGTAAACAGTTTGCCAACAATATTGATATATGGCGTCGCGTGCTGCTTAACCTTGAACGGGAAGCCGGTCGCCAGGATGGTGCCATCCAGATCGCGGGCGTTGCTGCCGCGCAGACGATAGCCATTCAGCTGTGCGCCCTGACCGCGTACGGCGGTGAAGAGTTCATTACGCATTGGATCGTAAACCACAGCCACTTCAGTGCGGCCTTTAATGCGCACGGCAATAGAGACGGAGAAGTGTGGCAGACGTTTGATGAAGTTGGTGGTGCCATCCAGCGGATCGATTACCCATTGAATATCCTGATCCTCACCCGCCAGCTCACCGCTCTCTTCGGTGATGATGGTGTGTTGTGGGTAAGATTTACGAATGACTTCGATAATCAGGCTTTCTGCGTCACGGTCAACATTGGTCACGAAGTCGTTGCTGCCTTTCTGGCTGGCTTCGACAGCGTCCGGGGTTTCGTAATTTTTGGCAATTAAATTTCCGGCCTTGCGCGCTGCGCGCACGGCGATGTTGAGCATCGGATGCATCGGTATCTCTCGCTGGATGTTAAAGAACGGGGAAAACGGCGCGGAGTATAGCAGCGTGTTCAGCAAATGTCCTGCATTTATGTTAGGATGCGCGTCATCATTTTCTCACCCGCTCATAATTATGCTGCAAAATATCCGAATTGTACTGGTTGAAACGTCCCACACCGGCAACATGGGTTCTGTTGCCCGCGCCATGAAAACCATGGGGTTAAGCAACCTTTATCTGGTGAATCCGCTGGTTAAACCTGACTCGCAGGCGATCTCTCTTGCGGCGGGTGCCAGCGACGTTATCGGCAACGCCCGCATTGTTGATACGCTGGATGAGGCGATTGCCGGCTGCAGCCTGGTGGTCGGCACCAGCGCCCGTTCACGGTCGTTGCCATGGCCGATGCTGAATTCACGCGAGTGCGGCATTAAGAGCGTGGAAGAGGGGCAGCAGGCACCGGTCGCGCTGGTATTTGGCCGTGAGCGCGTCGGACTGACCAACGACGAACTGCAGAAGTGCCATTATCACGTAGCTATTCAGGCTAACCCGGAGTACAGCTCGCTGAATCTGGCGATGGCGGTGCAGATTATCGCTTATGAAGTGCGTATGGCGTGGCTGGATGCGCAGGAAAAAGCGGCTCCGCAACCGGAATATGAAGCCTCACCTTATCCGCTGGTGGACGATCTGGAACGCTTTTATCAGCATATCGAGCAGATGATGCTGGAAAGCGGCTTTATTCGTACCGGCACGCCGAGCCAGGTAATGAGCAAACTGCGCCGCCTCTATACGCGCGCCCGTCCGGAACGCGATGAGCTGAATATTCTGCGCGGCATGCTCTCCTCCTTTGAAAAACCCAAAGGCGATAAGGGTAATAGTTGAGTAAAACGCCAGGTTAAATAGTTGAGTAAATTACTCGGTTAAATAGTTGACCAAAATACTCGGGAATGGCAGACTGCGCTGACTGACATTCCACCGATAACCCGCCTGAGTAAGGGCGGATGCCGACGAGGTTTTACGCTATGAGACTGACATCCAAAGGACGCTATGCCGTTACCGCTATGCTGGACGTAGCCCTGCATTCGCATGAGGGGCCGGTACCGCTGGCGGATATTTCCGAGCGTCAGGGGATTTCACTCTCCTATCTGGAACAGCTGTTCTCGCGTCTGCGTAAGCACGGCCTGGTTGCCAGCGTGCGCGGGCCGGGTGGCGGTTATCTGCTGGGCAAAGATGCTAATGCTATCGCAGTGGGTGCGGTGATCACCGCGGTAGATGAGTCGGTGGATGCGACCAAATGTCAGGGTAAAGAGGGCTGTCAGGGGGGCGAACGCTGCCTGACTCACGTGCTGTGGCGCGATCTCAGCGAGCGCATCAGCGATTTCCTGAACAATATTACGCTGGCTGAGCTGGTGAATAATCAGGAAATCCTTGATGTTGCCGATCGTCAGAACAGCGTGGATAACCGTCGTTTTCAGCAGCATCGCGTGCAGGAAACCATCAACGTTAATCTGCGTGCCTGATCGCAATCATATTGCCTGACTGAAGACTGACTTTTACAAAGCCCCGGGCGCTTAGCGATGAAGCCCCCGGGGCTTTGTGCTGTTAGCGCTCCCGTTACCGGCCGCATGACCGGTTTACTCTCTGCAGGCTGAATCATGCTATAAAGACCTGTGTTTTATTTTACGGAGTTACAGCGCCATGAAATTACCGATCTATCTGGATTACGCAGCGACCACGCCTGTGGATCCACGGGTCGCCAGCAGAATGATGAAGTGTCTGACGCTGGATGGCACCTTCGGTAATCCCGCATCCCGTTCCCACCGCTTTGGCTGGCAGGCTGAAGAGGCCGTGGATGTTGCCCGCAATCAGATTGCGGCGCTGGTTAACGCCGATCCGCGCGAGATTGTCTTTACCTCCGGCGCGACCGAAGCGGATAACCTCGCTATTAAAGGGGCAGCACACGCCCGTCAGGCGCGCGGACGGCATATCATTACCAGCCAGACGGAACATAAAGCGGTACTCGATAGCTGTCTGCAGCTGGCGCGCGAAGGGTTTGACGTGACCTGGCTGACGCCCGGCAGCGACGGTATTGTCACGCCGGATATGCTGGCTGCCGCACTGCGCGACGATACCGTGCTGGTATCGCTGATGCACGTGAACAACGAAACGGGTGTCATCCAGGATATTGCGGCGCTGGGCGCGCTCTGTCACGCGCGTGATATTTTGTTCCACGTGGACGCCACGCAGAGCGTGGGCAAGCTGCCGCTTGACGTCAGCACGCTGCCGGTGGATCTGATGTCGTTCTCGGCGCATAAGCTCTACGGACCCAAAGGCATCGGTGCGCTCTGGGTACGCCGCAAGCCGCAGGTGAAGATTGACGCACAGATGCACGGCGGCGGGCATGAACGCGGTATGCGTTCCGGAACGCTGCCGGTGCATCAGATTGTTGGTATGGGTGAAGCCTATGCGCTGGCAGGCGAGGTGATGGCAGAGGAGATGACGCGACTCGCCACGCTGCGCCAGCGGCTCTGGCAGGGCATCAGCCAGCTGAGCGGCGTACAGCTCAACGGCTCGCTGACGCACAGCGCGCCAAATATCCTTAACATCAGCTTTGCGCAGGTTGAGGGTGAATCACTGATTATGGCGCTGAAAGATCTGGCGCTTTCATCCGGCTCAGCCTGTACCTCGGCGAGTCTGGAACCCTCCTATGTGCTGCGCGCCATGGGCGTTGAGCCGGAGCTGGCCTACAGCTCGCTGCGCTTTTCGCTGGGGCGTTTCACCACGCAGGAGGAGATTGACTACGCAATTGCGCTGGTCAATAAAGCCGTCAGCCGGATGCGGGCCGTTGCCCCGGCAGCCGCCCGCTGATCCATGCCACTCCGCGCCGGTCTGGCGTGGAATAAGACCAAACGTAAACGGAGCGACGCGATGACAACACAACCGATGAATATTACGCTCAGCACGCAGCCTGCTGATGCGCGCTGGGGCGAAAAAGCCCTGCTGAGCAGCAGCGAGAGTGGTATGACGCTGCACCTTACGGGCAGTGATGCGCTGCTGACGATTCAGCGCGCGGCGCGCAAGCTCGACAGCCAGGGCATCCGTCACGTTGCGCTGTGCGGTGACGACTGGGATCTGGAAAAGTGCTGGGCATTCTGGCAGGGCTATCGCAGCCCGAAAGGCGCGCGCCAGGTGGAATGGCCGGCGCTCAGCGACAGCGATCGCGCTGAATTCGATCGTCGTCTGCAGATTATTGACTGGGTGCGCGATACCATTAACCTGCCAGCGGAAGACCTGAGTCCGGAACAGCTGGCGCATAGCGCTATCGATCTGATCAGAGACGCGGGTGGCGATGCCGTCAGCTATCGCATCACCAAAGGCGAGGATCTGCGCGAGCAGGGGTACAGCGGTATCCATACCGTTGGACGTGGCTCGTCGCGCGTGCCGGTGCTGCTGGCGCTTGATTTCAACCCGACCGGTGACGCAGATGCGCCGGTTTACGCCTGTCTGGTCGGTAAAGGGATCACATTTGATACCGGCGGCTACAGCCTGAAGCAGAGCGCATTTATGGACTCTATGAAGTCCGATATGGGCGGAGCGGCGACCGTCACCGGCGCGCTGGCGCTGGCGATTGCCCGCGGGCTGACGAAGCGCGTAAAACTCTATCTCTGCTGTGCCGATAACATGGTCAGCGGCAACGCATTCCGTCTTGGCGATATCATCCGCTACCGCAACGGTAAAACCGTTGAGGTGATGAACACCGATGCGGAAGGGCGTCTGGTGCTGGCGGATGGCCTGATTGACGCCAGCGAGCAGAAGCCGGAGCTGCTGATTGATGCTGCCACGCTGACCGGCGCAGCTAAAACGGCGCTCGGCAACGACTATCATGCGCTGTTTACCTTCGACGATGTGCTGGCTGAATCGCTGCTGGGCAGCGCCACCGGCGAAAATGAAGCGTTCTGGCGTCTGCCGCTGGCGGAGTTCCACCGCAGCCATCTGCCGTCAAATTTTGCCGATCTCAACAACATCGCCAGCCCGGCTCACGCCGCCGGCGCCAGCAGCGCGGCCGCATTCCTCTCGTGGTTTGTTGAAAAATATCAGCAGGGCTGGCTGCATATCGACTGCTCCGCCACCTACCGCAAAAGCGCGGTGGATCAGTGGTCAGCAGGCGCAACCGGACTCGGCGTGCGTACCCTTGCCAACCTGTTACTGAAATAATCCCGCTTCGGGCAGGCTGGCTCCTGCCCGCTTTTTTGGAATGAAACACGCATGAGTAATCGTCTTGAAGAGGTGCTGAAGCTGGCGGCCACCGAGCCGGCGCATCGCCCGGAGTTTTTTCAGCTGTTGCTGGCCGCAGATGTCTGGGTGCCAGGCGAAAGCCCGGCTGAACAGTTTAACGCGACCTCGCCCGTCGAGTTACAGCACTGGGAGAAAGAGGGAGGCGGTAGCGTGATCCCGTTCTTCAGCTCTGAGGCGGCTATGCGCGAAGCGATAACGGATGAACAGCCGTGGCTGCGCCTGCCGGCGCGTACGCTGTTTGAGATGACGCTGGGGGAAGCGCTGTTTCTGAACCCGAAATTACCAGCGGGTAAAGAGTTTACGCCGGGTGAAATCGCGCATCTGCTGGGTGAGGAGGGAAGTGCGCTGAGCCAGCAGACAGTGCTTGAGGGCGGCCACGCGCTGCTGCTGTCGGAGGTAGCTGAGCCGCCGGCACAGATGATCGACTCCCTGACCCAGCTGTTTGCTAAATATAAACAGGTGCGCCGCGCCTACATTGCCAGCCTGCGTGAAAGCGTGAACGAAGCGCCTAATCTGCTGATTGGTATAGAAGCTGACAGTGATATCGATGAAATTATTCAGGCCGCAGGCAGCGTGGCGACCGATACGCTGACCGATGATGCTCCTGTTGATATCTGCGAAGTGGATGCCGGACAGCATGGCGTCAGCCATTTTTTTACCGCGCATATCACGCCATTTTATGAGCGGCGCTGGGGCAGTTTCCTGCGCGATTTTAAAGGCAGCCAGCGCATCATTTAACCATCGTATGTTGATGCGTATGGCCCTGGCACGCGCATAACGCGGGAATTCCCTGTAGGGGCGCCATTAATGGCGCCCTGGTTTCAGGCGGGTACGGATCCTGTAGGGGCGCCATTCATGGCGCCCTGGTTTCAGGCAGGTGACTATTTTTCAATCGGTAAATCGTCGCGGCTGCCCCATTCGCCCCAGGAGCCGTCATAGAGCGTTGCGTCGCGGACGCCCAGCGCCGTCAGCGCCAGAATCAGCACCACCGCCGTTACGCCCGAGCCGCAGCTGGCAACGATGGGCTTATCCAGCGCCACGCCTGCCTGCGCAAACTGCTGACGCAGCTCGGCGGCGGGTTTCAGCGCGCCATTCTCCACCAGACTGTTCCACGGCAGATTCAGGCTGTACGGAATATGTCCGCGCAGCAGGCCGGGGCGCGGCTCATCCACCTCAGCGTTAAAGCGGTTTGCTGCGCGCGCGTCCACAATCTGCGCGCCTCCTTCATGGCTGAGCAGCAGTACATCGTTCAGTCGCTTCACCTGACTGCTGTCGAAGTGTGCCGCGAAGTCACCTTCCGGCAGCGCCACCGGGCCGTCTGCGGTAGTCAAACCTGCGGCTTTCCAGCCCTGCAGACCGCCGGCCAGAATGGAGATGCGCTGGCAGCCAAAGGTGCGCAGCATCCACCAGGCGCGCGGGGCAGAGAAGAGATTACCCTCGTCATACACAATCAGATGCTTATCCTGCACCACCCCCAGCTCACGCATTGCGACAGCAAAACTCTCCGGGCGGGGCATCATATGCGGGTAAGGGCTGGTGTGATCGGAAAGCGCTTCAATATTAAAGAAAGCTGCCTGCGGCAGGTGACTGGCCAGATACTCTGCGGTGACATCGCGCACTGCATCCTGACCCGGCGGAACCATGCGCGCATCCAGCACCTGTACTTCTTCATCACCGTAGTGCTCATGCAGCCACTCAGCAGATACAAACAGGGGAACCGTCATTGCCATCTTCTCTCTTCTTGCGGAAAAGGTCAGTCTCCGGGAATGTGCAGGCTATCTCAAGCCCGCAATGGCTAAAGTGAGCGCCGCGGGATGAAAATGCAGCATCTGTTCTGCTGAAGATATCCGGCCTGCAGCACAGGGCGTAAACCCGTGGCGGGTGCGTCACGGTGCAGCCTGCACCGCAAAAAGTAATTATTTTCAATAATTCCACCAATCACTCATAGGCAACACGCGTCGATCTCCCTATAATCGGCGCGTTTTTCTTACCGGGAGAGGGTTCCCGGTTTATTCAGGATGCTAATTCAGAGGTAATCATGGCAATCGAACGTACTTTCTCCATCATTAAACCAAACGCCGTTGCTAAGAACGTTATCGGTGCTATCTACAACCGTTTTGAGAGCGCGGGCTTCAAAATCGTTGGCGCAAAAATGCTGCACCTGACCAAAGAGCAGGCTGAAGGCTTCTACGCTGAGCACAAAGGCCGTCCATTCTTTGATGGTCTGGTTGAGTTCATGACCTCTGGCCCGGTAGTGGTTTCTGTTCTGGAAGGCGAAAATGCCGTTCAGCGTCACCGTGACCTGATGGGTGCTACCAACCCGGACAACGCACTGGCAGGCACCCTGCGTGCAGATTACGCAGACAGCTTCACCGAAAACGCGACCCACGGTTCTGACTCTGCAGAGTCTGCTGCCCGTGAAATCGCTTACTTCTTCGCTGAAAACGAAGTCTGCGCGCGCACCCGCTAAGTGCATTGCGGCTGAAGCGGACAGGGGAGTTTACACCTTTTACGCTGGCGTAAAACGGTTACCCTGGCATCGTGCCGCAGTTATAGTACAATAATGCGCCCCTGTTGAGCCTGGCTCAGCCGGGGCGCTGTTTTTTCTTCTTCCTAACCAGAGCCGTAACGTGTAACAACGAGGCCAGAGATTATTATGTCTGAACAGATTGTGACGCCAGCTGACGCGTCCCCCGCCATGGTTTCTCCTAAAAACGAAAAAATTAACCTGCTCGATCTCAATCGTCAGCAGATGCGTGAATTTTTTATCGAAATGGGCGAGAAGCCGTTCCGTGCCGATCAGGTCATGAAGTGGATTTACCACTACTGCTGCGACGATTTCGAGCAGATGACGGATATCAATAAAGTGCTGCGCGGCAAGCTGATGCAGCGCGCAGAGATCCGCGCGCCGGAAGTAGCGGAGGAGATGCGCTCCAGCGACGGCACCATCAAATGGGCGATTCGCGTAGGCGATCAGCTGGTGGAGACGGTCTATATTCCGGAGGCGGAGCGCGCCACGCTGTGCGTCTCTTCTCAGGTAGGCTGCGCGCTGGAGTGCAAATTCTGCTCTACGGCGCAGCAGGGTTTTAACCGCAACCTGCGCGTTTCCGAAATTATTGGTCAGGTATGGCGCGCGGCCAAAATTATTGGCGCCGCGAAAGTCACCGGCCAGCGTCCTATTACCAACGTGGTGATGATGGGCATGGGTGAGCCGCTGCTCAACCTGAACAACGTCGTGCCGGCGATGGATATTATGCTGGATGATTTTGGCTTTGGCCTCTCCAAGCGCCGCGTCACGCTCTCCACCTCAGGCGTTGTGCCCGCGCTGGACAAGCTTGGCGATATGATTGACGTAGCGCTGGCGATCTCGCTGCACGCGCCGAACGATACCATTCGCGATGAAATTGTCCCAATCAACAAAAAATATAATATCGAAACCTTCCTGGCGGCGGTGAAGCGCTATATCGGCAAATCCAATGCCAATCAGGGCCGCGTGACCATTGAGTATGTGATGCTGGACCATATCAACGACAGCACCGACAATGCACATGAGCTGGCGGCGCTGCTGAAGGATACGCCCTGCAAGATCAACCTGATCCCATGGAACCCCTTCCCGGGTGCACCTTATGGCCGCAGCTCCAACAGCCGTATCGATCGCTTCTCTAAAGTGCTGATGGACTATGGCTTTACCACTATCGTGCGTAAAACCCGCGGCGATGATATCGATGCGGCCTGCGGCCAGCTGGCGGGCGATGTGATCGACCGTACCAAGCGTACGCTGCGTAAAAAGATGGCGGGTGACGCTATCTCTGTGAAGGCGATCTGAAACCGCACGCCCGCCGATTCGCTGCGGGCGTAAAGCGTGGCACTCTCCCGGTTTATTCGCAGGGAGAGCGCTATGCTAAAAGGATTAGGTATTGCCGTTGCGGCAGGCTTTGTTGTAACCGGGTGTGTCACCGGCCCGTCATCACATCGTGCGGCGGATATTCGTCTGCAGCTGGGACTGCACTATTTAGCCGCAAATAATTTAGCGGCTGCTGAACGCAATCTGCTGCAGGCGCAGCGCGTGGCTCCTGAAGATTACCGCGTGCCCCTGGCGCTGGCGCGGGTCGCTCAGGCGCAGCAGAATAGTATACAGACGCGCCGGTACTACCAGCGGGCACAACAGTTAGCGCCCGCTAATGGTTATGTCGCTAACAATTACGGTGCGTTTCTCTGCAGATTAGGGCAGTATGGCGAAGCGCATCAACAGTTTAAGCTGGCAAGTGCGGCGCCGGAGAGCGATGCCCGTCAGGATCTCCTTCTGATTTCAGGCTATTGTTATCTGCAGGCGGGCGACGAGGCCGCCGGGCGCAAACGGCTGCTGCAGGCGCTGGAAGCCGCACCTGAGCAGGGAAACTGGCTGCTGGAGGAGGGTGAACGGCAGCTGATGCAGCCGGCAGGAAAAATGCTTCCCGTGCTTTTAGAACTCTACCATCAGCGTCTGCCCGCAACGGCAGAGAGTCTGTGGTTACAGATACGTTTCGCCGCGCAACAGGGAAACGCTGCTGACGTTACACGTTATGGCGACCGGTTGGCGCGAAGTTTTCCACAATCGATACAGTACCAGCGTTATTTAGCTAATGAATACTGAAGCCACTCAAGAAAAATCTGCAGTACATTCCACAGGTGAACGCCTGCGTCTGGCCCGTGAGCAGATGGGGCTGACGCAGCAAAACGTCGCTGAGCGCCTGTGCCTGAAACTTTCCACCGTGCGTGACATTGAAGAGGATAAGTCGCCGGCCGATCTCGCATCGACCTTTCTGCGCGGTTATATTCGCTCCTATGCCCGCCTGGTTCATGTACCGGAAGACGATCTGCTGCCAATGATGGCAAAGCAGGCGCCAGTGCGCGCGGCCAAAATCGCGCCGATGCAGAGCTTCTCGCTGGGCAAGCGCCGCAAAAAGCGCGATGGCTGGCTGATGATCTTTACCTGGCTGGTGGCGTTTGTTGTTATTGGCCTGACCGGCGCCTGGTGGTGGCAGAATCACAAGGCTTCGCAGGACGATCTGGTCTCAATGGCCGATCAGAACGGCAGCAGCGACGGCGGTCAGTCTATTCCGCTGGGCGATACCAGCACCGACAGCACCAGTGACAGCGACACCAATGCCGCCGGCACGCCGGTTGATAACGGTTCCGGGGCGGTAACGTCGCAGAGCAGCACTACAGACAGCGCGGATAACAGCAGCCGCGCGCCGGCTGCCTCTTCGGCCACCTCTGGTGATAACGCGGTCGTTTCTCCTTCGCAGGCGCCGGTTGATAACGCGCCGCCAGCGGCCACCTCGCCGGCACCGGCCAACAGCGTCGCAGCTGGCAGCATGCCAACCGCGAGCGCGGCTGTCAGCCAGCCCGCAGGCGATCCCAACGCTGTGGTCATGAATTTCAAGGCCGACTGCTGGCTGGAAGTCAGCGATGCAACCGGCAAAAAACTGTTCAGCGGGATACAGCGTAGCGGTGGCAAGCTCAGCCTCTCCGGCACGCCTCCGTATCGTCTGAAAATTGGCGCACCGCGTGCGGTTGACGTGCAATATCAGAATCAGCCCGTTGATTTAAGTCGTTTTATCCGTAATAACCAGGTTGCCCGTCTGACGCTGGGTGCGCAATAACGCGCAGCGCGCTTTCCGGGGAATTGTGGAGAGAAAATATGCATAACGAAGCACCCATTATCCGTCGCAAATCAACGCGTATTTACGTCGGCAAGGTGCCAGTCGGCGATGGTGCTCCCATCGCCGTTCAGTCCATGACCAATACCCGCACCACCGACGTGGAAGCCACGGTTAACCAGATCCGCGCGCTGGAGCGTGTGGGTGTGGATATCGTGCGCGTCTCGGTGCCGACCATGGACGCGGCGGAAGCCTTTAAACTGATTAAGCAACAGGTCAACGTGCCGCTGGTAGCGGATATTCACTTTGACTACCGTATCGCTCTCAAAGTGGCGGAGTATGGCGTTGACTGCCTGCGTATCAATCCGGGCAACATCGGCAACAACGAACGTATTCGTCAGGTTGTGGACTGCGCCCGCCATTACAACATTCCGATTCGTATCGGGGTGAACGCCGGTTCACTGGAGAAGGATCTGCAGGAGAAGTATGGCGAACCCACGCCGCAGGCGCTGCTGGAATCCGCTATGCGCCATGTCGATCATCTCGATCGTCTGAACTTCGATCAGTTCAAAGTCAGCGTTAAAGCCTCTGATGTGTTTCTTGCCGTAGAGTCTTACCGCCTGCTGGCAAAAGCGATCGATCAGCCGCTGCATCTCGGGATCACCGAAGCGGGCGGCGCGCGGGCGGGTGCGGTGAAGTCGGCAATCGGCCTTGGTCTGCTGCTGGCAGAGGGCATCGGCGATACGCTGCGTATTTCGCTCGCAGCCGATCCGGTAGAAGAGGTAAAAGTTGGCTATGACATCCTGAAATCACTGCGCATCCGTTCGCGCGGGATCAACTTTATCGCCTGTCCGACCTGCTCACGTCAGGAGTTTGATGTGATCGGTACCGTGAATGCGCTGGAAGAACGGCTGGAAGATATTATTACGCCGATGGATGTCTCCATTATCGGCTGCGTAGTCAACGGTCCGGGCGAGGCTACCGTTTCGACGCTCGGCGTTACCGGCGGCAGCAAGAAAAGCGGTTTCTACGAGGATGGCGTTCGTCAACGCGATCGTCTCGACAATGATGACATGATCGATCAGCTGGAAGCGCGCATTCGTGCCAAGGCATCCATGCTGGATGAGAGTCGTCGAATCAGCGTGCAGCAGCTGGAAAAATAACCAGGCGGTGCGCGCCCGGCGCGTACCAGTTTATGAATGAACCTGTGCGGTTTCATCCTCATAAGGTATGATGCCGGACAGGTTTTTTTGTATTAAGAGATTTTAACGTGGCGAAGAATATTCAAGCGATTCGCGGGATGAACGACTTCCTGCCAGCCGACACCGCAATCTGGCAGCGTATCGAGGGCACCCTGAAGCAGGTGCTGGCCAGCTATGGCTACAGTGAAATCCGTCTGCCAATCGTCGAGCATACCCCACTGTTCAGCCGTGCCATTGGTGAAGTGACCGATGTGGTTGAAAAAGAGATGTACACCTTTGAAGATCGTAACGGCGAAAGCCTGACGCTGCGCCCGGAAGGCACGGCGGGCTGCGTACGTGCAGGTATTGAACATGGTCTGCTCTATAACCAGGAGCAGCGCCTCTGGTATGTCGGTCCGATGTTTCGCTACGAGCGTCCGCAGAAAGGGCGCTATCGTCAGTTTCATCAGATGGGCGTCGAAGTGTTTGGCCTGCAGGGGCCGGATGTTGATGCTGAGCTGATTATGATGACCGCGCGCTGGTGGAAAGCGCTGGGCATCGCTGACCACGTTGAACTGGAGCTGAACTCCATCGGCTCTCTGGCGGCGCGCGCGGACTACCGCAGTGCGCTGGTGGCGTTTCTGGAGCAGCATCAGGATGTGCTGGATGAAGATTGCAAACGCCGCATGTACACCAATCCGCTGCGCGTGCTGGACAGCAAAAATCCGGAAATTCAGGCGCTGCTGAATGATGCGCCAACGCTGGGCGAATTCCTGGATGAAGAGTCGCGCGCCCACTTCACCGGACTCTGCGCGCTGCTGGATGATGCCGGTATTCGTTATCGCGTCAACCAGCGTCTGGTGCGCGGCCTCGACTACTACAACCGCACCGTCTTTGAGTGGGTCACCAGCAGCCTCGGCTCGCAGGGCACCGTATGCGGCGGCGGGCGTTACGATGGCCTGGTTGAGCAGCTGGGCGGACGAGCCACGCCAGCGGTAGGATTTGCCATGGGTCTGGAGCGGCTGGTGCTGCTGGTGCAGGCGGTGAATCCTGAATTTGAACCGACGCGGGTTGTTGATGTCTATGTTATCGCTTCAGGGCAGGGCGTTCAGTCTGCGGCTATGCAGCTGGCGGAAACGCTGCGTGATGCCAACCCGGCGCTGAAGCTGATGACCAACTTCGGCGGCGGCAACTTTAAAAAGCAGTTTGCCCGTGCAGATAAATGGGGCGCACGCATTGCGCTGGTGCTCGGCGAAGATGAAGTGAAAGCGGGCCAGGTGGTGATTAAAGATCTGCGCACCGGCGACCAGCAGACGCTGGCTCAGCAGGACGCCGCTGCGACGTTGCAGACGCTGCTGCAGTAAGCAGCACGCGGCAACAGCCATTTTAAGGAGAGGGATTGCGTGGAAGTTTACAGCAACGAGAATGAACAGGTTGATGCGCTGCGCCGCTTTTTCGCCGATAACGGCAAAGCGCTGGCGATTGGCGTGGTAGTAGGGATCGCGGCGCTGGGCGGCTGGCGCTACTGGAGTTCGCATCAGGAAAATTCAGGCAAAGCGGCATCTGCGGAGTATCAGCAGCTCACCAGCGCGATGCAGGCGGATAAACCGGAAAGCCTGGAGGCCGTTGCCAGCTTCGCCAGCGAAAACAGCAATACCTACGGTGCACTGGCCGCGCTGGACCTGGCGAAGCAGTACGTTGAGACCAGCCAGCTTGATAAAGCCATTGCGCTGCTGCAGAAAGGGCTAAACGACACCAAAGATGCCAATCTGCAGGCGGTTATCAACCTGCGTCTGGCGCGTATTCAGCTGCAGCAGAAGCAGGCTGATGCCGCGCTGGCTACCCTGGATAACGTTAAGGGTGACGGCTGGAGCGCGATTGTGGCAGATATTCGCGGTGAAGCATTGCTGAGCAAAGGCGACAAGCAGGGCGCGCGCGATGCCTGGAGTAAAGGCGCGGGTTCGCAGGCTTCTCCGGCACTGAAGCAGATGCTGCAGATGAAAATAGATAACTTAAGTTAAGCCAGACAAGAGAGCGCACATGGAATTACGTAAATACCTGCTGCCAGGGCTGATTTCCGTCACTCTGCTCAGCGGTTGCTCGCTATTCAGCGGCGAAGAAGATGTAGTGAAGATGGCTCCGCTGCCGAAAGTGGAAAATCAGTTCACGCCGGAAACTGTCTGGAGCACGTCAGTAGGCGACGGCATTGGCGATTTCTACTCCAACCTGCATCCGGCATGGCTGGACGGCACCGTTTACGCTGCCGACCGTTTTGGCGTGGTAAAGGCGCTGGATGCCAGCAACGGTAAAGAGAAGTGGAAAGTCGATCTCTCTGAGAAGACTGGTTTCTTCTCGAAAAACATCTCTGCGCTGCTCTCCGGCGGCGTCACCGCCAGCGGCGATCGGATCTATATTGGCAGCGAGCGCGGGCAGGTATTTGCACTCAACAGCAGCGACGGCTCGCTGGCGTGGCAGACCAAAGTCGCCGGTGAAGCGCTCTCCCGTCCGGTGGTCAGCGATGGCCTGGTACTGGTTCACACCAGTAACGGTATGCTGCAGGGACTGGATCAGAGCAGCGGTGCGGTAAAATGGACCGTGAACCTCGATATGCCGGCGCTTTCGCTGCGCGGTGAGTCTGCGCCTGCGGTCGCCTTTGGCGGCGCTATCGTTGGCGGTGATAACGGTCGCGTCAGCGCGGTGATCCTGAACCAGGGTCAGCTGATCTGGCAGCAGCGCATTTCACAGCCGAGCGGCGCGACGGAGATCGATCGTCTGAGTGACGTCGATACCACGCCGGTTATCGTTAATGGCGTGGTCTATGCGCTGGCGTACAACGGTAACCTGACCGCACTCGACCTGCGTTCCGGTCAGATTATGTGGAAGCGTGAAATCGGCGGCGTTAAAGATTTGATTGTCGACGCCGGACGCATCTATCTGGTGGATCAGGACGACCGCGTGATAGCGCTTAACGCCGATGGCGGCGTAGCGCTGTGGCGTCAGAGCGATCTGCTGCACCGTAATCTGACGGCACCGGTGCTGTTTAACGGTTATCTGGTTGTGGCAGACAGCGAAGGTTACGTGCACTGGATCAACACGCTGGATGGCCGCTTTGTGGCGCAGCAGAAACTGGACAGCGACGGCTTCCAGACCGAGCCGGTTGTGGCCGGTGACAGACTGCTGATTCAGGCGAAAGGCGGCGAGGTTTACGCCATCAGCCGTTAAGTCCTGAGCGCGCGGGAATGGATTTCCGTCAGTAATTACGGCTCCTGATTCGTCAGGAGCCGTTCTGTTTTTTGTCAGGCGTGATATTCTAGGCGCCTTAAGCCTGAAGCGGGCGGCAAATGTCGTTATACTCACGCCATTCGGGCGATTCATTTTTAAACTGAGGCAAGTGTTATGGTACCTGTGGTCGCGCTGGTTGGGCGTCCCAATGTGGGGAAATCCACGCTGTTTAACCGCTTAACGCGCACCCGTGATGCGTTAGTGGCCGATTTCCCTGGACTGACTCGCGATCGCAAATATGGTCGCGCCGAAGTGGAAGGGCGCGAATTTATTGTTATCGATACCGGCGGTATTGATGGCACCGAAGAGGGCGTAGAGAACCGCATGGCGGAGCAGTCGCTGCTGGCGATTGAAGAAGCGGATGTGGTGCTGTTCATGGTTGATGCCCGCGCAGGCGTTATGCCGGCGGATCAGCAGATCGCTAACCATCTGCGCTCCCGTGAAAAAGCGACGTTCCTCGTAGCGAACAAAACGGATGGCCTGGACGCCGATGCCGCCGTGCTGGACTTTTACGCGCTAGGTCTGGGTGATATTCATCCGATTGCCGCCTCGCACGGTCGCGGCGTTACCTCGCTGCTGGAAACCGCGCTGCTGCCGTGGATGGACGTGGCAGACCCGCAGGAAGTCAGCGAAGAGGATGAAAACGAAGCCTACTGGGCCGCATTAGCCGCAGAAGAGAGTGGCGAAGAGGCGGAAGAGGAAGAGGAGTTTGATCCGACCGGCCTGCCGATTAAGCTGGCTATCGTGGGTCGTCCTAACGTAGGTAAGTCAACGCTCACTAACCGTATTCTTGGTGAAGATCGCGTGGTGGTCTATGACATGCCAGGCACGACGCGTGACAGCATCTATATCCCGATGGAGCGTGACGAGCGCGAATATGTCCTGATCGACACCGCCGGGGTGCGCAAGCGTGGCAAGATCACCGATACCGTTGAGAAATTTTCGGTGATCAAAACCCTGCAGGCGATCGAAGATGCTAACGTCGTGATGCTGGTGATTGACGCGCGTGCCGGTATCTCCGACCAGGATCTCTCCCTGCTGGGCTTTATCCTCAACAGCGGGCGTTCGCTGGTGATTGTGGTCAACAAATGGGATGGCCTGTCGCAGGAAGTAAAAGATGAAGTGAAAGAGACGCTGGATTATCGTCTCGGCTTTATCGATTTTGCCCGCGTACACTTTATTTCGGCGCTGCACGGCAGCGGCGTAGGTAACCTGTTTGAATCCGTAACGGAAGCGTACGACTGCTCAACCAAACGCGTAAACACCTCCATGCTGACGCGGATTATGAATATGGCAGCAGAAGATCATCAGCCGCCGCTGGTGCGGGGCCGTCGCGTTAAGCTGAAATATGCGCACGCCGGTGGATACAACCCGCCTATCGTGGTCATCCATGGTAATCAGGTAAAAGATCTGCCCGATTCCTACAAGCGTTATCTGATGAACTACTTCCGTCGCTCGCTGAACGTTATGGGTACGCCAATCCGTATCCAGTTCAAAGAGGGTGATAACCCGTATGCCGGCAAACGCAATCTGCTGACGCCGACGCAGCAGCGCAAGCGCAAGCGTCTGCTGGCGCACCTGAAAAAGAATAAGCGTTAAGTAAAAAAGAGCCCGCCGGGCTCTTTTTTTTTGCCTGTGATTTAACAGCGGCTTAGCCCGGCAGATGTAGCAAAAATGCTATTGGCCGGTAAACCCTGCGTTATGATCGTTCACTTTCAATTGTACCATCTGGTACAATCCTGCCGCCTTATGGTGAGCTCGCCCTGATATGCCGCGTTCTCATGCATGAGTGCGCGGTTGCGGACTGCTTTGCGGTTCGTCATTAAACAGGGTGCTGCTGTGTCCCGCGACGAAGCCGGACAGGCGGCATGCACTATTTTTCAGGAGAGTTTGTGTGAAGGCAGAACATTCCACTCGCCCCGGCAGGGGACTCAGCGTCTGGTCCGTGCTGTTCGGGCTGGTGCTGCTGGCGATCGGCCTGTTTTTCGCTATTGGCGGCGGTAAACTGGCGGCGCTGGATGGCAGTAAATACTTTCTGATTGCCGGTATCGTTATGATAGCGTCGGCGGTCCAGTTTATGCGGCGTAAAGCGTCAGCGGTGACGCTGCTGGTCCTGGCGTTTATCGGAACCCTGATCTGGGCGGTAATGGATGCCGGCTGGCACTTCTGGCCGCTGGTTTCCCGGCTGATGGTGCCGGCGGGGCTGATGCTGTTCGCATTTCTGACCTGGCCTGCGCTGCGCAAAAGCGAAGGCAAAGCGCCGCTGGCAACGCTCTCTTACGCACTGTCAGCGCTGATTGCGGTTGGCATGATCGCCACCGTGGTGCAGATGTTTCAGCCGCATCCGACCGTGGCCTTTACCGGTTCGCAGCTGCCGCTGATCCCGGTGGATAAAAGCAAACCGCAGCAGGACTGGAGCAGCTACGGCCGCACGCCGGAAGGGGATCGTTTTGCGGCGATTGATCAGATCACGCGTGACAACGTTAATGAACTGCAGGTTGCCTGGACCTTCCGTACCGGCGACACACCGCTCAGCCCGACCGGCAATGGCGCTGAAGATCAGCAGACGCCGCTGCAGGTTGGCAACACGCTCTATCTCTGCACGCCGCACAACAATGTGATTGCGGTAGAAGCGGACAGCGGTAAGCAGATCTGGAAGCGTGAAATCAATGCGCAGGCGGAAGTGTGGAACCGCTGCCGCGGTCTGGCCTATTTTGACGCCACCAAACCGGTAACGCAGCCTACGCAGCCAGGCTCCACGCCGGTGCAGGCACCGGTTCTGGCCGCAGGCGACAGCTGCCAGCGCCGTATCCTGATGAACACGATCGATGCGCGTCTTATCGCGATTAATGCCGACAACGGTGAGTTCTGCGCCAGCTTTGGCAACAACGGCGTGGTTGACCTGAAGCAGGGGCTGGGCAAGGCGCCCGATCCGCTCTATCAGCTGACCTCCGCACCGCAGGTTGCCGGTACCACCGTGGTAGTCGGCGGTCGCGTGGCGGACAATGTGCAGACCGATATGCCAGGCGGCGTACTGCGCGGCTTTGATGTGATCAGCGGTAAAATGCGCTGGGCGTTCGATCCAGGCAACGACGATCCGAATGCGGTACTGATGCCGGGCCAGGATTATACCCGCAGCACGCCGAACTCCTGGGCGCCGCTCTCCTACGATCCGGCGATGAACACCGTGTTCCTGCCGATGGGCAGCTCGTCAGTGGATCTGTGGGGCGCGAATCGCACAAAGCTCGATCACACCTACGGTGCATCTATCCTCGCGCTGGATGCCACCACCGGCAAACAGAAGTGGGTCTATCAGACAGTTCATAACGACCTGTGGGACTTTGACCTGCCGATGCAGCCAAGCCTGGTCGACTTCCCGATGAAGGATGGCACCACCAAACCGGCGGTGGTCATCGGGGCAAAAACCGGCATGATCTGGGTGCTGGACCGCCTGACCGGCAAGCCGCTGACCAAAGTGGAAGAGCGGCCGATGCCGCAGGGTCACATCCCGAACGAGCAGTACACCAAAACCCAGCCGCACTCGGTTGAGATGCCCAATATCGGCAACCAGACGCTGACGGAATCCGATATGTGGGGCGCGACGCCGTTTGACCAGCTGGCGTGCCGTATCGCGTTTAAAGGCATGCGCTATGACGGTCTGTTCACCGTACCGGACACGGACAAATCGCTCAGCTTCCCGGGTTCTCTGGGTGGTATGAACTGGGGCAGCATCTCGTTTGATCCCAACAATCAGTATATGTTCGTCAACGATATGCGCCTCGGCCTGTGGGTACAGATGATCCCGCAGGACACCAGCAAAGTGGCTCGCGGCAGCAACGGCGGTGAATCGGTTAACACCGGCATGGGCGCCGTACCGCTTAAGGGCACGCCGTATGCAGTGAATAAAAACCGCTTTATGTCGCCGCTCGGCATTCCTTGTCAGGCCCCGCCGTTTGGTACGCTTTCAGCCATCGACATGAAAACGCGTCAGATTGTCTGGCAGGTGCCGGTGGGTACCGTGCAGGATACCGGCCCGTTTGGTATCAAAATGCATGCGCAGATGCCGGTAGGTATGCCAACGCTGGGCGGTACGCTGGCGACGCAGGGCGGACTGGTGTTTATCGCCGGTACGCAGGACTACTACCTGCGCGCCTTTGACAGCTCAACCGGTAAAGAGGTGTGGAAAGCGCGCCTGCCGGTCGGCAGCCAGGGTGGCCCAATCAGCTATGTCTCGCCCAAAAATGGCAAGCAGTACATCCTTATCTCTGCCGGTGGCGCACGCCAGTCGCCGGACCGCGGGGATTATGTGATTGCTTACGCGCTGCCAGACAGCAAGTAAGAGCAGCAGGGCCGGCAGAGGATGCCGGCCTTTTTTTTGCCTACTCTCCGTTCTGCCACAGCGCCTGTAGCGCTGGCGGCGCATCTTTTTCCGCTACGTAAATCACGATAGCACCCGCCTCATGGTGGGTGGCGTAGGTGATCTGGATGCGGAAATAGTGCTGATCGCCACTGCCTGCGGAGGCAGCCTGTTCCGCCTGCTCGCCGAGCGGCAGAGCCTGCTCCAGCACCTGACAGACCCGCTGTTTCTGCGGTTCCGGCAGCTGGGCCAGCGCAAAACGCCGCTCTTTACGCAGTTTGGGAATAAAGGCGAAGCCGCCCTCCCGCGCCAGCTCTACAATGGCGTCATCCGTCAGTTCTATGTTCACTTCACACCCACCTCTTGCCAGGCGGCCTGGATCTGCTCCGCGACCTGCCGATCAAAGCGTTTTGCCGCATGCTCAACGGTAAAGCGGGCAAAGGTGCTGAAATCAGCATCCTGCGGCAGGGTTTTGTCACACAGCGTGTCATACCACGCCTGACCGGCGCGTTCCCATGCAAAACCGCCCAGCGCGGTGGCCGCAAGATAAAACGCGCGGTTAGGAATACCGGAGTTGAGATGCACGCCGCCGTTGTCATCACGCGTTTCGATATAGTGCGCCATATCCGCCGGCTGCGGATCTTTACCCAGCAGCGGGTCATCATAGGCGGTGCCGGGGGCTGACATGGAGCGCAGACCGCTGCCGTTAATGCCTTTAGCCAGCAATCCTTCGCCGATGATCCAGTCCGCTTCCTCCGCGCGCTGCTGCCGCTGATACTGTTTTACCAGTGAGCCAAAGACATCAGACATCGACTCATTCAGCGCGCCCGCCTGCTGAAAGTAGATCAATCCCGCTTCGCTTTCCGTGACGCCGTGCGTCAGTTCATGGGCGACCACGTCAATCGCGATGGTGAAGCGATTAAAAATCTCGCCGTCACCGTCGCCAAAGACCATCTGCTGGCCGTTCCAGAAAGCGTTCTGATAATTCTGGCCATAGTGCACGGTACCGTCCAGCTTCAGCCCTTTGTTGTCGAGCGAGTTTCGCTGATAAACGTTCCAGAAAAAATCATAAGTAACGCCCAGATAGTCCCAGGCTTCATCCGCAGCCACGTCGCCGTTGCCAGGCTGACCTTCCTGACGTATCAGCGTGCCGGGCAGCGTCTGACTCTCTCTGGCATCAAAAATGGCGCGCAGCACCTGGCCTGGCCGGGCGATATCCGCCGGTGCGATGACGCGGTGCGGCTCCGCCATTAGCTGCTGAACGTGAGTAAGCGTGCGGCGCGCCGACTCCTGTTGCGGCCCTGCACAGTTGTCGATGATGTTACGCAGGATATAGGGGGGAATTACGCTGTATGACATGCCGGACTCCCTGAGTGATGGGTATGCAAAGAGTATAGACCGGGGTCAGGCAGAGCAGGAAACGTGCAGGCAGGGAGGGGATCTCCCTGCGTGCTGGTCAGGATTGGCGGGGTTTACGGCGGCGTTTCAGCGGCGTGAGGGCGGTGACTTCGCTCTCCACCCAGCCATCTTCCAGCCGGGTGCGCAGCCTGTCGCCCGGCTGCAGCGGCGCGATCTGTTTTACAACTTCGCCCTGCGCATCGGTGGTAACGCTGAAGCCGCGCGCCAGCGTCGCCAGCGGACTGACCCCTTCCAGCTGCGCCATCAGCGTACCAAAGCGCTGGCGATCCTGCCCCAGCTGCTGCTGCATGCCCTGCTGCAGACGGTAGTGCCAGTGCGCGAGCTGCTGCTGCGCGCGCAGGATGCGCCCCTGTGGCTGCTGCGCACTGAGCCGCTGCAGCAGCCGATCCTGCTGGCGCTGCGCGCTGCGCAGCTGCCGATCGGCGGCCGCGCCTAAGCGACGCTGCAGCTGAAACAGGGCGGTCTGCTGCCGTGCCAGGCGCAGCTGCGGATGCTGCTGCTGCAGGCGATGCTGAAGCTGCGTGAGGTAACGCTGCTGCCCGGCGAGATAGTAGTCCATCGCCATCTCCATACGCTGCTGCTGTGACTGCAGCTGCCGCAGCAGCTCGACCTGATTGCGGCTGACAATCTCAGCGGCGGCAGAGGGCGTGGGCGCGCGCAGATCGGCGACAAAATCGGCGATAGTGACATCCGTTTCATGCCCCACGGCGCTGACCACCGGCAGGCGGCTGGCAAAAATCGCACGCGCCACGCGCTCATCGTTGAAGCACCAGAGATCTTCCAGCGAGCCGCCGCCGCGGCCGACAATCAGCACGTCACATTCGTTGCGCTGGTTGGCCAGTTCGATGGCACGCACGATAGCAGCCGGCGCATCGGCCCCCTGCACCACGGTGGGATAGATAACCACCGGTAATGAGGGATCGCGGCGGTGCAGCACGCGCAGCACATCATGCAGCGCGGCGCCGGTTGCGGAGGTGATCACCCCGACCTGGCGGGCCGGATCGGGCAGCGGCTGTTTGAACTGCTGATCGAACAACCCTTCTGCGCTGAGCTGCGCTTTCAGCTGCTCAAACTGCTGCTGCAGCAGGCCTTCACCCGCCGGATGCATGCTTTCAATGATTAACTGATAGTCGCCGCGCGGCTCATACAGCGTTACGCTGGCCCGCACCAGCACCTGCTGCCCGTGCTGCGGCCGGAACGTCACGCGCCGGTTGCTGTTGCGGAACATCGCGCAGCGCACCTGGGCGCCATCATCTTTCAGCGTGAAGTACCAGTGGCCGGACGCGGGCTGCGTGAAATTGGAGATCTCAGCGCTGAGCCACACCAGGCCCATCTCATTTTCCAGCAGCGTGCGCACCGTGGTGTTGAGGCGGCTGACGGTAAAAATATTGGCGGTTGCAGGTAGCGACATGTGATGAAGATCAAATTTTAAATCAGAGGGTTAATTCATCGATACTACAGGGCTGCTGCGCAGGATCAAGACTTTTTCTGAAAAAGCAGTAGAGGCAATCGGTTTCGTCCTGTATAATGCCGCGGCAATATTTTATCTGTTTTCAACGCCCCCAGGTGGAGATATTGCAATGCTAAGAATCGCGAAAGAAGCCCTCACATTTGACGACGTCCTGCTCGTTCCCGCTCACTCCACTGTATTGCCTAACACCGCTGACCTCAGCACCCAACTGACCAAAAACATCCGTCTGAACATTCCTATGCTCTCTGCTGCGATGGATACCGTGACCGAAGCGGGTCTGGCAATTGCGCTGGCACAGGAAGGCGGCCTCGGCTTTATTCATAAAAATATGTCGATTGAGCGTCAGGCTGATGAAGTGCGTAAGGTGAAAAAGCATGAAAGCGGCGTGGTAACAGAGCCGCAGACCGTGCTGCCAACCACGACGCTGGCGGAAGTGAAAGAGCTTACCGATCGCAACGGCTTCGCCGGCTATCCGGTCGTCAACGCCGGTAACGAGCTGGTGGGGATCATCACCGGTCGCGATGTGCGCTTTGTAACCGATCTGACGCTGCCGGTTACCGCGGTCATGACGCCGAAAGAGCGTCTGGTTACGGTAAAAGAGGGTGAGGCGCGCGAAGTGGTGCTGCAAAGGATGCATGAAAAGCGCGTTGAAAAAGCGCTGGTGGTGGATGAGAGCTTCCACCTGCTGGGCATGATTACCGTAAAAGATTTCCAGAAAGCTGAACGTAAACCCAACGCCTGTAAAGATGCGCAGGGCCGTCTGCGCGTGGGCGCGGCGGTGGGTGCCGGCGCCGGTAACGAAGAGCGCGTGGATGCGCTGGTTGCCGCTGGCGTTGACGTGCTGCTGATTGACTCTTCGCACGGCCACTCTGAAGGCGTACTGCAGCGCATTCGTGAAACCCGCGCCAAATATCCCGACCTAGAAATCATTGGCGGCAACGTTGCCACCGGCGCCGGTGCCCTGGCGCTGGCTGAAGCGGGCGTCAGCGCGGTGAAAGTGGGTATTGGTCCCGGCTCTATCTGTACCACTCGTATCGTCACCGGCGTGGGCGTTCCGCAGATCACCGCTGTTTCTGACGCCGTTGCGGCGCTGGAAGGCACCGGTATTCCGGTCGTGGCAGATGGCGGTATCCGCTTCTCCGGCGATATCGCTAAAGCGATCGCCGCAGGCGCAGCCGCAGTGATGGTTGGTTCTATGCTGGCCGGCACCGAAGAGTCTCCGGGTGAGATCGAACTCTATCAGGGCCGCGCATTTAAATCGTACCGCGGTATGGGCTCACTCGGCGCAATGTCCAAAGGCTCTTCTGACCGTTACTTCCAGACCGATAACGCCGCAGATAAGCTGGTGCCGGAAGGTATCGAAGGCCGCGTTGCCTATAAAGGCCGTCTGAAAGAGATCGTCCATCAGCAGATGGGTGGCCTGCGCTCCTGCATGGGCCTGACCGGCTGCCCGACCATTGATGACCTGCGCACCAAAGCGGAGTTTGTCCGCATCAGCGGCGCCGGTATCAATGAGAGTCACGTACACGATGTGACCATCACCAAAGAGTCACCGAACTACCGCATGGGTTCCTGATCCCTGAAGATTTCCCGCCCGGCTCTGGCCGGGCGCTTTTATTGTTAAGTCCATCCCACTGGAAATGCCTCAATGACGACTGAAAATATTCATAAACATCGTATCCTGATCCTCGATTTTGGTTCGCAGTATACGCAGCTGGTTGCGCGCCGCGTGCGTGAGCTGGGCGTCTACTGCGAACTCTGGGCGTGGGATGTCACCGAAGAGCAAATCCGTGCGTTCAACCCGAACGGAATTATCCTGTCAGGTGGCCCTGAGAGCACCACCGAGCTGGACAGCCCGCGTGCGCCTGAGTACGTCTTTAACGCTGGCGTGCCGGTACTGGGCGTCTGCTACGGCATGCAGACTATGGCGATGCAGCTGGGCGGCAAGGTTGAAGGCTCAAATGAGCGCGAGTTTGGCTATGCGCAGGTGGAAGTCACCACGCAGAGCGCGCTGGTGCGTGATATCGAAGATGCCATCAGCGCCGCCGGCAAGCCGCTGCTGGATGTCTGGATGAGCCACGGCGATAAAGTCACCGCAATTCCGGCTGACTTCGTCACCGTCGCCAGCACTGAAACCTGTCCGTTTGCCATCATGGCGAATGAAGAGAAGAAATTCTACGGCGTGCAGTTCCATCCGGAAGTGACGCACACCCGTCAGGGACTGCGCATGCTGGAGCGCTTTATCCGCGATATCTGCGGCTGTGAAGCGCTCTGGACGCCGGCGAAAATCATTGAAGACGCCGTTGAGCGTATCCGCCAGCAGGTGGGCAGCGACCGCGTGATCCTCGGCCTCTCCGGCGGCGTTGACTCCTCGGTAACCGCCATGCTGCTGCACCGCGCTATCGGCGATCGCCTGACCTGCGTATTTGTTGATAACGGTCTGCTGCGCCTGAATGAAGCGGAGCAGGTGATGGATATGTTTGGCGACCATTTCGGTCTGAACATTGTCCACGTACCGGCGGAAGCGCGCTTCCTCGATGCGCTGGCGGGTGAAAACGATCCGGAAGCCAAGCGTAAAATCATCGGCCGCGTGTTTGTTGAGGTGTTCGACGAAGAAGCGCTGAAGCTGACCGAAGTGAAGTGGCTGGCGCAGGGCACCATCTATCCGGATGTGATTGAGTCCGCTGCTTCTGCCACCGGTAAAGCGCACGTGATCAAATCGCACCATAACGTGGGCGGCCTGCCGAAAGAGATGAAGATGGGCCTGGTTGAGCCGCTGAAAGAGCTGTTCAAAGATGAAGTGCGCAAGATCGGTCTTGAGCTGGGCCTGCCATATGACATGCTCTACCGTCACCCGTTCCCGGGACCGGGTCTCGGCGTGCGCGTGCTGGGCGAAGTGAAGAAAGAGTACTGCGATCTGCTGCGCCGCGCCGACGCCATCTTTATTGAGGAGCTGCGCAAAGCGGATCTCTACAATAAAGTGAGCCAGGCGTTTACCGTGTTCCTGCCGGTGCGTTCCGTCGGCGTAATGGGCGACGGCCGCAAGTATGACTGGGTGGTCTCACTGCGCGCGGTGGAAACCATCGACTTTATGACCGCACACTGGGCGCATCTGCCATACGATTTCCTTGGCCGCGTCTCCAACCGCATCATCAATGAAGTCAGCGGCATCTCCCGCGTGGTGTATGACATCTCCGGTAAGCCACCGGCGACGATTGAGTGGGAATAACCCCGTTCTGACATAAAGCCCGCCGCATGCGGGCTTTTTTTATGGCTGAACCGCAGCCGCAGCGCACGATGATGGGTCTGCCGTCGCGTTGCGTGCCAGCGCATAGTTGGTGAATAAACAGGCGCCGTTTTGCTGCATAATAACGCACTTCTTTTTCTGCCCCGGATACCCTGAATGCTGCCTGTGAAACTTATCCTGCTGACTTTTCTTTGTGCCGTGATCCTGTCGCTGGCGGCGAGCCTGGCGCAGGCGACGCGCAGCGGCGACCTGCAGACCGGGCAGGGCGGCTGGGCCACCGCGCGGCGCGACTCCGCCGGACTGGCGCCCGATCCGCAGCGCTACGCCAGCGAAGCGGTGGTGCAGGTCTATGCGGCTCCCACTTACGGCTGGAAAGGCGCGGTGGCGGTGCATCCGTGGATCATCTTTAAGCGCGCCGGCGAGACGCAATATAATCGCTATGAGGTGATCAGCTGGGGCAGCGGTGACAAGGTGCGGCGTAACCGTAACCTGCCGGATGGCTACTGGTATGGCGCCCGTCCGCGTCTGCTGGTGGATCACCGCGGGGCCGCAGCGCAGGCGATGATCCCGCAGATTGAGGCGGCAATCCGCTCTTACCCGTGGCCCGCCACCTATCGCGCCTGGCCGGGGCCAAACAGCAATACCTTTCTGGCGCACATTGGTCGCGAAGTGCCGGCGCTGAAGCTCGACCTGCCGGCAAACGCGGTTGGCAAGGATTACCGCTCGCTGCTGCACCCGATAGGGCTGCCGCCCTCGGGGCGCGGTCTGCAGCTGTCGCTGCTGGGCGTACTGGGCGTGACAGTCGGTGCGGAAGAGGGGGTAGAGATGAACCTGCTGGGGCTTAATCTGGGCGTCGATTTCACGCCGCTGCGGCTGCGGCTGCCGTTTATCGGCGGTATTGGCCGGGATAACGTGCAGAAGGAAAATCCCTGACGGGGCGCCGCGGATTGCGGCGCGCCGGGCACTCAGCAGACGCCGAAGTCGCCCTCTTCATGATAGAGATTGACGCTGTCTGCTCTAATCTCAATCTCTTTTTTCAGCGGGTCGTCGATACGGGCGCACCAGAGCATATCGCCCTCTGCACGCAGCACCTGCATTTTAGGACCACCGGTTTTCGACTGCACAAAATCGCCTGCGTTAAACATGCTGTGTCTCCATCAGATAAGGGTATGAATGAGTGTAGCTGCGCCAGCATAAAGGCGCAGCTGTCGTGACTCAGTGCGGCAGTAAAAACAGCGTGGCCAGACCGAGAAAGATAAAGAAACCGCCGGTGTCGGTGAGCGCGGTGATCAGCACGCTGGACCCCACCGCCGGATCGCGCTTCATTTTGGTCATGATCAGCGGAATAAGCACGCCCATCAGCGCCGCCAGCAGCAGGTTCAGCACCATCGCCAGCATCATCACGCCGCCAAGCTGAATATTGTCATACATCAGCCAGGTGATGCCGCCCATAATGCCGCCCCAGAACAGGCCGTTGATCAGCGCCACGCCCAGCTCGCGACCGATCAGGAAGGAGAAGTTACCAGGCTCCACCTGATGCAGCGCCAGCGCGCGTACAATCATGGTAATGGTCTGGTTGCCGGTATTGCCGCCAATGCCCGCCACAATCGGCATCAGGGTCGCGAGCGCCACCAGCTGTGAAATTGTGGCTTCAAACAGGCCGATGACGCGCGAGGCGATAAATGCGGTGCAGAGGTTAATGGCCAGCCACGTCCAGCGCTTGCTTACCGCTTTACGCACCGGCGCAAACACATCCTCCTCCTGGCTGATCCCGCCCATTTTACGGATGTTGCTCTCATTCTCCTGGTTAACCAGATCGATCACATCCTCAACGGTAATACGGCCAATCAGTTTGCCTTTGGCGTCGGTAACGGCAGCAGAGATCAGGTTGTAGCGCTCAAAGGCGCTGGCGGCATCCTCGGCATTGTCATTGAGCTGAAAAGTAGTGGGGCGGGGATTCATCACATCTGCGACCAGCGTTTTGGGCTTATTGAGCAGAATATCGGTCAGCGGCAGCTCGCCGAGCAGCTGGTTTTGCGCATTGGTGATAAAGATTTTATCGGTGCCGTTGGGCATACTGCTGCGCTTGCGCAGAAAGCGCTGCACCGTGGCAAGGGTGACGTCGGCGCGCACGGTGAGAATATTGAAATCCATGATGCGGCCTACGCGGTCGCGATCGAGCTCAATCACATCGAGCAGGCGCGCGCGCAGCTGCGGCTCCAGCGTGGTCAGCAGGCGGCCGGTGAGATCGCGCGACAGATAGCGCGCCAGATAGACCTGATCGTCGATATCCAGCGGTTCAATCGCGCGCAGGATCTCGCGGTCGCTCATGCCTTCGGTGAGGCTCTCCCAGACGGTCTCTGAGGCTTCAACCAGCACGCGGCCACGCTGTTCGGAGGGGACCAGCTGCCAGAGCGCCCGGCGCTCCTCTTCCGGCAGCGCTTCCAGGATATCAGCGAGGTCGGCGGCGTGCAGCGGCGCCAGCTCCTGCTCCAGCTGCTGGCGCCAGGCGGCCACTTCGCGCAGCTCTGCGGCGTTGAGATCGACGGATTTATCCAGCAGGACATCCACTAAGTCCTGTTTGCTCAGCAGCAGTGAAAGAATGCGCTGGCGGGATTCGGTTAGTTGTTGTGCGTGCGAGGCAGACATAACGCGTCCTTTGTGTCTGTAAAGTCAGCACAAAGTGTAGCGTGTTACCGCCAGAACGGGCAGAACAAAGGCGCCAGTCGCAGCGTCAGCGTGTCTCGCTGCTGCTCAGCGTTGCCGGTTCCGGCAGGGTCTTTTTCTGCTGATGATGCTCAATGGCACCGGGAATGATAAAGATCAGGCGACCAGCCAGAATAAAAAAGCTGATCAGCAAAACGATGCGGGTCATGGTGCCGGTTTTGGGACGTCTTCGTGGTGATAGGGCGCTGTTCACGCGGGTGTTCCTGTTGTTACCCCTCAGGGCGATAACAATATTTAGTCACAGTTACCGGATGGGGTCAATCGCTGTATGAAAAATAAGCATTGAATGCGTGCGACAGGGGCCGCAGACCGCGGCCCTGCTTCAGTAACTCGCCTTTTGTGCCAGCAGGGTGGCAAACTGACATTTAATACGGTTGCCGTCAGCGTCACGACGGTGCAGCTCGCCGACATCCTCGTTATATTTTACGATGTGCCAGTTGCGGTAGTAGTGGCTCAGCTCGCCCGACTTAAAGGTAAACGGAAACGCCTGCGTATTGGGGTAATCAGCGGTGCTCATCGCCGCCACAATCAGGTTGTAGCCATACTTCTGCGTACTGGCCTGCATATCGGCAATCAGCTGCGGGATCGTCTCCGGCTGCAGAAACATCATCACCACCGTTGAGAGCACAAACTGATAGCTGCCGTTGAAGCGCAGCTGGTTGAGATCGCACAGTGCTGTCTGAATGTTCGGCAGCTGTTCGGTGGCAATAATGGTATTCAGGTAGTCAAGGCTTGCCGGATTAGCGTCCCAGGCGGTGACGTTAAAGCCGTGCTGGCTGAGATAAAGGCTGTTGCGGCCTTTACCGCAGCCGAGATCCAGCGCGTTGCCCGGCGTCAGCTTCGGCAGCGCCGCGCGCACTTCAGAGTGCGGCGGCGATAAATCATACTTTTCTGTAAACCAGTTATCAGGGCGTATCGTCATTGTCAGACAGCGGGCGGACGGCCCGCGTTACTCCTCTTCCAGCAGCAGTTTCCAGCCGGTCACATCGCTCCAGTACGCCTGCTCGCGCTCCAGATCGAGCTGCACCAGCGTATTCTGGCTGAGAAAACCGGCCGGGAAAGTGAGCGTCCAGTGACCATCGTCCGTTGAGAGCTTCAGTGCATCGGGGCGCGTGGTCGCCTGACGCTGGTTATTCAGCAGCGTGCCGAGGCGCAGCAGAAAAATCATCGGCAGCACCTGCTTTTTCTTGAACAGGGTAAAGCGCGGGATCTCATCCTGCTTCACCGCTTTACGATGGAAGCGTACCAGCGTGGCCAGTAGCATCTGTTGATCCTGATTAAAGCCAGGCATATTGGAGTGCTGCAGAATATAGGCGGAGTGCCGCTGCATACCGCTGTGATTAATGGTCAGCCCGACCTCATGCAGCAGCGCCGCCCATTTCAGCAGAGCGGTCAGCTGCGGGTTCGCCTGTTTCGGATTCTGCTCCTGCCACTGCAGATAGAGCTGCTCTGTTGTCTCCAGCACGCGGCGCGCCTGATCGCTGTCGATCACATAGTGGTTCGCCAGACTCTGTGCGGTGCGGCTGCGGATATCCTGATGGCGGAAACGGCCCTCCATCTCATAGAGCACCCCTTCGCGCAGCGCGCCGTCAGAGAGACGCAGTTCACGGATCGCCAGTGCGTCAAAGACGCCGCACAGGATCGCAAGGCCAGGCACAAACACCGCTTTGCGCTCTTCAGATAAGCCCGGCAGGCTCAACGCATCAAAGGATTTGTGCTTCAGCACTTCACCGACCAGCATATCGAGACTGTCAGGCGTTACGCGCTTCTCTTTCTCGCCCATTGCCAGCAGCACTTCACAGGCGGCTTTAATACTGCCGGAGGCGCCCAGTGCATATTGCCAGCCGTGCAGGCGATACTGCCACGCCAGCGTCTCCAGCTTGTGCGTAGCGGCGAGGCGGGCGCGACGGAAATTATCCTGGCTGATTTCGCCTTTCGGGAAATAGAGATTAGCGAAGCTGACGCAGCCCATGCGGCGGCTCTCAACCAGCTGCGGCTCAAAATCCTCACCGATTACCAGCTCGGTTGACCCGCCGCCGATATCGATAACCAGCTTGCGCCCTTTTTCTGGCTGAGTGTGCTCAACGCCCATGAAGATCAGGCGCGCCTCTTCGTTACCGGAGATGACCTCAATCGGATAGGGGATCACTTCCGCGGCGCGCTGCAAAAACTCTTCGGCATTGGTCGCAATGCGCAGCGTGTGCGTGCCGACAATGGTCACGTTGGCGGCGCTAAAGCCCTGCAGTCGCTCAGCGAACAGGGCCAGGCAGCTCAGGCCGCGCACTATCGCCTCTTCGCTCAGCCGGTTCTGCGCGTCAAGCCCGTCAGCCAGATGCACCCGCTGCTTGAGGCGTCCCAGAACCTGCATGGCGCCATCCACCACGCGGGCGATCACCATATGAAAACTGTTTGAGCCGAGATCGATGGCCGCAAATTCCTGCGGCTTCGGCGTACTCTTCGGAGTAATTGGCATAGGCGTTATTCGGGTTGTTCCAGTCTCTTGATGTAATCGTAAATCGCCAGCTGCGAGCGCACTTTCCTGCGATTGCCGCGCGGAACATAACGGTTACTCAGCTCTTTGTCTACGATACGTGCTTTAACCGTATCACTTAACAGAATGGCGATAATATCCAGAATCCGCTGTTTAAGACGCGGATCGAGCACCGCCACGGCGACCTCAATGCGGTAATCGATGTTGCGCGTCATCCAGTCAGCCGAAGAGAGAAACACCTTTTTCTCACCGCCATTTTCAAAAATATACACCCGGTCGTGCTCAAGATAACGATCAACAATGCTGGTGATGCGAATATTTTCGCTGATGCCAGGCAGGTCCGGGATCAGCGAGCACATACCGCGCACCAGCAGATTGATTTTTACCCCGGCTGCCGAGGCTGCATAGAGCCTGTCGACCAGGCCATTATCCACCAGGTTATTGATTTTAAGCGTAATTCCGCACGGCTTACTCTGCTGCGCATTGGCAATTTCCGTGTCAATCAGCTGATAAAGCACGGCCCGCGAATTTTGCGGTGACACCATCAGATGTTCAAAGGTAACCGGGCGATAGGGGTTCTCAATGAAGTTAAATACGCGGCGGACTTCGTTCGTGATGCGCGCGTCAGCGGTCAGCAGAGAGTAGTCGGTATAAAGGCGCGCAGTCTTCTCATTAAAGTTGCCGGTGCCGATATGCGCATAGCGCACCACCTCTTCACCTTCGCGGCGGGAAATCAGAAACAGTTTGGCGTGAATTTTCAGACCAGGCGCAGAGAAGATAACGTGCACGCCCGCCTCAGTCAGCCGCTTGGCCCAGTGGATATTCGCCTCTTCATCAAAGCGCGCCTGCAGCTCAACCACCACCGTCACTTTTTTGCCGTTGTGCGCCGCGTGGATCATCGCATCCATAATGCGGGAGTGTTTGGCTACGCGATAGATATTGATTTTGATCGCCAGCACGCTGGGATCGAACGACGCCTGACGCAGCAGCTCCAGCACATGCTCAAAGGTGTGATAGGGGTAGTAGAGCAGCACGTCGCGATCGCGGATGGCGTCAAAGCCATTGCGGAAGCCATCAAAGCCGATATGGCGGATCTGCGGCAGCGGCCGGTTGACCAGGTTACTTTTGCCGACGTTGGGAAAGCCGATAAAATCTTTGAAATTATGGTAGCGACCACCCGGCACAATGGAGTCATAGTTAGAGATAGAGAGCTTGTGGCGCAGCATCTCCACCATGGCATCGGGCATATCGCGCTGATAGACAAAGCGCACCGGTTCGGCAGTAAGGCGCTGCTTCAGGCTGGAGGACATCAGCTCCAGCAGGCTCGACTCCATCTCTGTAACCAGATCATATTCGGCATCGCGCGTCATTTTCATGGAGTAGGCGTTCAGCGCATCGTAGTCAAAGAAGCCTTTAAAAATCTCATCCAGGCAATAGCGCAGAATGTTATCCAGCAGGATCATCGGCTTGCGGCGGCGTGGCGACTCGGCCGGCAGGTTGATAAAGCGCGGCACTTTGTCTGACGGGATCTCCAGCAGCGCATAGCGGATATCCTCGCCGCGAATGATCTCCACCGCCAGATAGGTGTAGTCATCCTTGAGAAACTCAATCAGATCGGTGTCATGGTTGATCAGAATCGGCGTAACGTGCTGACGCAGCTGGTGTTTGAAATAGTGGCGCAGCCACTCCTGCTGATTGGGTGAGAGCTGGCGTTCGTTGATCAGAAAGATCTGGTTACGCGCCATCTCCAGCAGCAGCTCATTGTAGAGCGCGTCAAACTCCTGATCGGACTTCAGTACCCGCTGCTGGATCTTCTTCAGCAGATGCCGCAGGGGAGTGGGCTTACCCTGCTCTTCGCTGATCAGAATGCGCCGCTTCAGATCGGCAAAGCGCACCTTGTAGAACTCTTCAAGGTTGTTGGAATAGATCCCTAAAAACCGCATGCGCTCAATCAGCGGGTTACTTTTATCCGCCGCTTCCTGCAGCACACGTTCATTAAAGGATAACCAGCTTATTTCTTTTTCTATATACAGCTTTTCCTGACCCATTCTGACTCCGTGATGCTGTGGCGGGACGATATGTCCGGCGCAAGGCGCGCAGTGGTGCGGCTCCGCTCAGTCTCCTTCACCATTATTGCTAGAGTATGGCAGGCTTGTCCAACCGCAACAGTTGTCTTATCAATCCGCTACGGGCAACATAGCGACTCTCTAATCTGAATCCCTGACCGGCATGAGCATAAACCATATTCCTGTTGAATCTAATGACCGTCGCCGGCGCGCCATCGATCGCTTTGTGCGGCGCATGGTAACGGCGTGCGGCGCAGGAATATTGCTGCTGATGCTGCTGCTGTTCTTCTGGCTTATCTGGGTGGTCCTGCCGCTGTTCAGCGCGCCACAGCTTCAGCCTGCGCTCAGCCAGCAGCTGTGGGATAAAACGCCGGCGCTGGCGCTGGGCAGCAGCGACACGCTGGGCTGGCGCATCAGTCGTCATGAAGCGCGTTTTATTCCGCTTAACGGCGACCCCGCCGGACCGGCGCTGGCACTTTCGGATGCGCCGCAGGCCGCCGTGACCAGCAGCGCGGCTGATGCCGTGTTACTCAACGTGCAGGGCGCACTGCTATTGATGCAGCCGCGAATAGAGCACGATCGCGGCGAGTGGTATTTTCCGCTGGGCGATCGGCCGCTGCGCCTGCCGCAGGGTGCCGTCAGCCAGATGGCGCTGGCGCACATCGACGACGGGCAGTGGCGTATTGCTGCACAGACGCCGTCGGGGATCAGCGTGCTGACGCTGGCCAGTCAGCAGCCTGTCAGTCAGGTTATGCTGCCGCAGCAGCATGCCGACCAGCTGCTGCTGTCGCCTGACGGCACGCAGCTCTTTACCAGCCGTGAGCGCCAGCTGCAGGTGTGGCAGATTAGCGCTGAGGGCGCACAGCTGCGCGAAACGCAGGCGCTGACGCAGCCGGTTGCGAGCCTGCATATGCTGGCGGGTGGCCGGACGCTGCTGATCAGAGACGATCGCGGTGTCAGCCAGTGGTTTGCCATTACCGGCGAGCACGGTCCGCGCCTGCAAAAAATTAAAACCTGGCACGGCTCGCAGGGGGCGCAGGGTGTGGCAACCGAGTCACAGCGCCGGGTATTTGCCAGCTGGGATGCGCAGGGCGTACTCAGCCTGTTTGCCAGCAAACAGTCAGGCCCGATCCTCACGCGTCAGCTGGCGCCGGGCATTCAGGCGGTCGCCTTTTCGCCGCGCGGCGACGGCGTGATCGTCGAACACGCCGGGCGCTGGCAGCAGTTCCGCATTGATAACCCGTGGCCTGATGTTACCTGGCGTAGCCTGTGGCAGAAAATCTGGTATGAAAATTATCCGCACGCCGACTGGGTGTGGCAATCCACCGCGGCCGGTGACAGCTATCAGGCGAAGTTCAGCCTGGTTCCGCTGGTTATCGGTACCCTCAAGGCCGCCGCGCTGGCGCTGCTGTTTGCCACGCCGCTGGCGCTGGCTGCTGCTATCTATACCGCCTGGTTTATGTCGCCGGGACTGCGGCGCTGGGTTAAACCCGGCATTGAGATGATGGGCGCGCTGCCGAGCGTGGTGATCGGCCTGATTGCCGGTATCTGGATGGCGCCGCATATCAGCCATGTGCTGGCGGGCGTGCTGCTGCTGCCGGTAATACTGGCCGCTACGCTGCTGCTGTGCGGCGTGCTGAGCCCGCGTCTGCCGGCGCGCTGGCGTCGTCCGGGCGTCGAGGTGCTGTTACTTCTGCCGCTGCTGCTGCTGGTCACGCTGCTGACGCTATGGCTGGCAGCCCGGCTCTGGCCGGACGCCGGTGAACAGCTTATCCACTACGAACAGCGTAATCTGCTGGTTGCCGCCGTAGCAATGGGATTTGCGCTGGTGCCGCTGATATTTACCCTGGCGGAAGATGCGCTGTTCAGCGTGCCGGGGGCGCTCGGACAGGGATCGCTGGCGCTGGGTGCTACGCCGTGGCAGACCCTGACGCGGGTCGTACTGCCCGGCGCTTCTGCCGGGATTTTTGCCGCACTGATGATCGGTTTTGGCCGGGCGGTGGGCGAGACGATGATTGTGCTGATGGCCACCGGCAACACGCCGGTGAGCGAAGGCGGGCTGTTTGCCGGGCTGCGCGCGCTATCAGCGAATATTGCGATAGAGATGCCGGAGGCGGCAGCGGGCAGCGCGCACTACCGCATCCTGTTTCTCAGCGCGCTGCTGCTGCTGCTGTTTACGCTGGTTATCAACACGGTCGCAGAAGTGATCCGCCAGCGGCTGCGCCGGCGTTATGGCCAGCATGAGGGACAGGGATGAAAAACGCACATCGTCAGAACGATCGCTGGCGCTGGCTGACGGCGGGTGCGGTGGCCGTCTGTTTACTGGCGTTTACGCTGCTGATCGGCCTGCTTGGCTGGCAGGGCGTGCGCGCCTTCTGGCCGCAGCCGGTGGATCGCTATCAGTTTCAGGCTCCCGGCGCGTCGCCGGTTACGCTGCTGGGCGAGACGCTGCAGGCAGAGCGGCAGAGTACCGGATGGCGCTACCTGGTAAAAACCGGCAACCGCGATTTTGCCGCCCCCGATTTCCGCGTTATTTACGGCGCCGGGCCCGCGCGCGCGGAACAGCCGCGTGACGTGCTGGTGCTGCAACGGCGCAACGGCGGTAACGCTTACGGCTGGCTGGTGGCGCTGCGGGAAGACAATGAGACGCTCACCGCACACAACCGTGATGCGCTGCTGCAGCAGCGTCTGCAGCAGGTACAGGAGCAGCTGCGTCAGGCAGAGGATATCCGCCGTATCGATATGGCGCGGCTCAATGCGCAGCTGGAAAATCTGCAGCAGCAGGCGGATGAGCAGCAGCGCGAACAGCGTTTTGGCCTGCAGCAGCAGTCAGAGTTCGACGCCAACAGCGCGGCGCTGCATCGTCGCTTCAGCGCGCTGGCTGAGCAGCTGACGCATCTGCAGCAGGCGAGCCAGCGCGATACGCTGATCCTGCGCGACGCGCAGGGCGCAGAACATACTATCCCGCTGGCGCAGATCGTCGCGGCCTGGTACCCCAATAACATGAGCGTGTCGCAAAAAGCGCAGCACTTTTTGCGGCAGGTGTGGCAGTTTGTCAGCGACTCACCGGCGGCAGGCGGCAGCGAGAGCGGCGCGTTTCCGGCTATCTTTGGCACGGTGCTGATGGTGGTGCTGATGTCGGTCATCGTTATGCCGCTCGGCGTGGTGGCTGCCGTCTGGCTGCATGAGTATGCCGGACGTCACGCCCTGACGCGGCTGGTGCGTATCGCCGTGGTGAATCTCGCCGGCGTCCCCTCTATCGTTTATGGCGTATTTGGTCTCGGTTTTTTTGTCTGGCTGATTGGCGGCACGCTCGATCAGCTCTTCTTTTCCCGTGCGCTGCCGAACCCAACCTTTGGTACGCCAGGCCTGCTGTGGGCGTCGCTGACGCTGGCACTGCTGACGCTGCCGGTGGTGATTGTGGCGACAGAAGAGGGGTTATCACGTATACCCGATACGCTGCGTCAGGGATCGCTGGCGCTGGGGGCAACGCAGGCAGAAACCCTGTGGCGGGTGGTACTGCCGCTGGCGGTGCCGGCGATGCTCACCGGACTGATTCTGGCGGTGGCGCGCGCGGCGGGAGAGACGGCGCCGCTGATGCTGGTCGGCGTGGTTAAGATGGTACCGGAGCTGCCGGTAGACGCCGTGTTTCCTTATCTGCATCTCGACCGCAAATTTATGCACCTCGGCTTTCAGATTTACGATCTGGCCTTTCAGAGCCCGAACATCGACGCCGACAGGCCACTGGTTTATGCCACTGCGCTGCTGCTGGTCATGATTATTCTGTCGCTGAATCTGCTGGCGATGGTGCTGCGCCACCGGCTGCGCGAACGCTACCGGCTGATGACGCACTAACAAGGTTGAAATATGACGTCCACTGAGAACATTGCGCTAAGCGTAAACAAGCTATCGCTCTGGTACGGCGAGCGCCAGGCGCTGAACGCTATCGATCTGCAGATCCCGAAAAACCGCATTACGGCGCTGATTGGACCATCCGGCTGCGGAAAATCCACGCTGCTGCGCTGTTTTAACCGTATGAATGACATGATTAGCGGCTGCCGAACCGAAGGAGAAATTCTGCTGGACCAGCTGCCGGTAATGCAGGCAGGGCAGGATCTGCCTGCACTGCGGCGGCGCATCGGCATGGTGTTTCAGCGTCCGAATCCGTTTCCCAAATCGATCTATGAGAACGTGGTGTATGGCCTGCGTCTGCAGGGGGTGCGCGACCGCCGCGTTCTAAACGAAGCGTGCGAACGCGCACTGCGCGCGGCGGCGCTCTGGGGGGAGGTGAAAGATCATCTGGCGCAGAACGCGCTGACGCTCTCCAGCGGCCAGCAGCAGCGGCTGGTAATCGCCCGGGCAATTGCCATTGAGCCAGAAGTGCTGCTGCTGGATGAGCCCACCTCCGCGCTCGACCCTATCTCTACGCTGGTGATTGAGGAGCTGATGACCACGCTGAAGGCGCATTTCACGCTGGTACTGGTGACGCATAATATGCAGCAGGCGGCCCGCGTGTCTGATTACACCGCGTTTATGCATCAGGGACAGCTGATTGAGTTCGGCGAAACCGATCGGATTTTCACCGCACCCGGCGTGCGCCGCACCGAAGAGTACATCACCGGCCGGTTTGGTTAACGCCGGTTACCGGGGCGTTATTGCGTTCTAACCCAGGGGCGCATAAATGCGCCCCCTACGGGGGCTAGGGGATGGGCGCATTCATGCGCCCCTGACATACCTACGGGGCGTACCCTTCTGCGGGCAGAGGCTGACCATCCAGCCATGCTTTGCCTTCGCGCATCACCAGCCGGCCATCCATAAACCAGCTAATGGCCAGCGGATAGATGGCATGCTCCTGATGCTGCACGCGCGCCGTTATCTCGGCTTCATCATCACCGGGAAAAATGGGTACCCGCGCCTGCAGAACGACCGGACCACCATCCAGCTCATCGGTGACAAAATGCACCGACGTGCCGTGCTCTTTATCGCCGTTCTCCAGCGCCTGGCGATGGGTATGCAGGCCCGGATACTTTGGCAGCAGGGAAGGGTGGATATTCAGCAGGCGATCGTGATAGTGCGCAACAAAGGCGCTGCTGAGGATGCGCATATACCCTGCCAGCACCACCAGATCGGGCTCAAAGGCGTCGATCTCCTGCATCAGCTGGCGATCAAAAGCTTCGCGATCGGGGAAGTCGCCGGGCGACAACGCCAGGCCCGGCACGCTCGCCTGCTGCGCGCGCGTCAGGCCGTAAGCGCTCTCTTTATTACTGAAAACGGCAGCAACGCTGCCGTTGATCCGCCCGCTGGCGCAGGCGTCAAGGATGGACTGAAGATTGCTGCCGTTGCCGGAGATCAGTACAACCAGTTTTTTCATGAATTGATAACCACACGCTCTGCGGAATCAGACGCCTTAATAACGCCGATTTTCCACGCCTGCTCACCGGCATCCTGCATCAGCTGTACCGCTTTGTCTGCTTCATCCGGGCTGAGGGCAATCACCATGCCGACGCCGCAGTTAAAGGTGCGATACATCTCATGGCGGCTGACGTTCCCCGCCTGCTGCAGCCAGCTGAACACCGCCGGCCACTGCCAGCTCTGCTCATCCAGTACCGCCTGCGTATTGTCAGGCAGCACGCGTGGGATGTTTTCCCAGAAGCCGCCGCCGGTAAGGTGGGCAATGGCGTGCACATCAACCTGCTCAATCAGGCTCAGGATATTTTTTACATAGATGCGGGTCGGGGCCAGCAGGTGATCGGCCAGCGATTTACCTTCCAGCTGCTCGCGTTCCGGATCGGTGGCGCTGACTTCCAGAATCTTGCGTACCAGCGAATAGCCGTTGGAGTGCGGGCCGCTTGCCCCCAGGGCAATCAGAACGTCACCATCCTGAACTTTACTGCCGTCGATGATCTCCGATTTCTCCACCACGCCGACACAGAAGCCAGCGACATCATAATCTTCGCCGTGATACATGCCCGGCATTTCCGCCGTCTCTCCGCCTACCAGCGCACAGCCTGACTGCAGGCAGCCTTCGGCAATACCGGTGATCACCGCAGAGGCGGTATCAACGTCCAGTTTGCCGGTAGCGTAGTAGTCGAGGAAGAACAGCGGCTCGGCGCCCTGTACCACCAGATCGTTCACACACATCGCAACCAGATCGATGCCGATACTGTCGTGACGCTTAAGATCCATCGCCAGGCGCAGTTTAGTACCGACGCCATCCGTTCCCGAAACCAGCACCGGCTCGCGATATTTCTGCGGCAGCGCACACAGCGCGCCAAAGCCGCCCAGTCCACCCATCACTTCCGGGCGGCGGGTTTTCTTTACTACGCCTTTAATACGGTCAACCAGATCGTTACCAGCATCAATATCAACACCGGCGTCTTTGTAGCTGAGAGAGGTTTTGTCGGTCACTGCGGAATCCCCACGCGATTGCGATTGGTGGCAAAAATTAAGCGCGGCAATTCTAACAGCGCAGGCAAACGTTTGCGAGTCTGATCTCACGCCCGATATTCGTTATGTCAGATTTTCGCGATTCCGCTATTCTCAGGACAGGCAGCCATCCCCCTGCGCAATCCGCTGTGGCGCAAAAGCAAAAAGGCGGTATAATCCGGCGATTTTTTTTTAGCTCAACTCAATTCCGGGAGAATAATCATGAAAATCGTGGAAGTCAGACACCCGCTGGTTAAACACAAACTGGGCCTGATGCGTGAGCATGATATCAGCACCAAACGCTTTCGCGAGCTGGCCTCGGAAGTGGGCAGCCTGCTGACCTATGAAGCCACCGCCGATCTTGAAACCGAACGCGTAACGATTGAAGGCTGGAACGGCCCGGTTGATGTTGATCAAATCAAAGGTAAAAAAATTACCGTCGTTCCTATTCTGCGTGCCGGTCTTGGCATGATGGAAGGGGTACTGGAGCACGTGCCGAGCGCGCGTATCAGCGTGGTGGGTGTTTACCGCGATGAAGAGACGCTGGAGCCGGTGCCCTATTTCCAGAAGCTGGTCTCTAACATCGAAGAGCGCATGGCGCTGGTCGTCGATCCGATGCTGGCGACCGGTGGCTCAATGATTGCCACCATCGACCTGCTGAAAAAAGCGGGCTGCAGCAGCATCAAGGTGCTGGTACTGGTAGCGGCCCCGGAAGGTATTGCCGCGCTGGAGAAAGCGCATCCGGACGTTGAGCTGTATACCGCGTCAGTCGATCAGGGGCTGAATGAGAAAGGCTATATCATTCCAGGTCTCGGCGATGCCGGCGATAAGATCTTCGGAACGAAATAATGTTTACTCCGGGCTATGTTGCTGGTCGCGTTGCCTTCGGGCAGTGCCCGAAACCGCTGCCTGCGCCGGTACGCTCCGCGCTGGCCGTGAGCCCAATGCCGCCGGCAACGCCCGGCCTGCAGCTGCAGGCAGAATATGCATTAGCATTTTTAAGACATAGTATTTGAGCAGCCGACCAGAGAGTCGGCTTTTTTTTAACAAAAAAAACAGTAATTAACCGCCTGTCATACAGGAAGGGAAGGGGATACGATGACGAGACGTGCCATTGGGGTGAGCGAACGCCCGCCGCTGCTGCAAACCATTCCACTCAGCCTGCAGCATCTGTTTGCGATGTTTGGTGCCACGGTGCTGGTGCCGATCCTGTTTCATATTAACCCGGCGACCGTGCTGCTGTTCAACGGCGCTGGTACGCTGCTCTATCTGTTTATCTGCAAAGGTAAAATTCCTGCCTATCTCGGCTCCAGCTTCGCCTTTATTTCACCGGTACTGCTGCTGCTGCCGCTGGGTTACGAAGTGGCGCTGGGCGGCTTTATCCTCTGCGGTCTGCTGTTCTGCATTGTGGCGCTGATTGTGAAAAAAGCGGGTACCGGCTGGCTGGACGTGATGTTTCCACCCGCCGCGATGGGCGCTATTGTCGCCGTGATCGGGCTGGAGCTGGCAGGCGTGGCGGCCAATATGGCGGGCCTGCTACCGGCGGAAGGTACGGCACCGGACAGCA
Source organism: Pantoea sp. ICBG 1758 (assembly GCF_002928325.1). NCBI lineage: Bacteria > Pseudomonadati > Pseudomonadota > Gammaproteobacteria > Enterobacterales > Erwiniaceae > Pantoea > Pantoea sp. ICBG 1758. The sequence continues at coordinate 1,874,725 of NZ_POWL01000001.1, read as the reverse complement.
CCACCGTACTGATCTCCATGGTGACGCTGGCGGTTACGGTGTTTGGCTCCGTGCTGTTTCGCGGTTTTCTTGCCATCATCCCGATTCTGATTGGTGTGCTGGTGGGCTATGCGCTCTCCTCAATGCTGGGCATTGTTGACTGGCGCAGCGTGGAAAACGCGCCCTGGTTTGCGCTGCCAACCTTCTACACGCCGCGCTTTGAGTGGGCGGCTATGCTGACCATTCTGCCTGCCGCGCTGGTGGTGATTGCCGAACACGTCGGGCATCTGGTCGTGACGGCAAATATTGTGAAAAAAGATCTGATCCGCGATCCGGGGCTGCACCGCTCTATGTTCGCCAACGGCCTCTCGACCATGTTCTCCGGCTTTTTTGGATCAACGCCCAATACCACCTATGGCGAAAACATCGGCGTCATGGCGATCACCCGCGTTTACAGCACCTGGGTTATTGGCGGGGCGGCGATTTTTGCCATTCTGCTCTCCTGCGTGGGCAAGCTGGCGGCAGCGATTCAGGCGATCCCGGTGCCGGTGATGGGCGGCGTATCGCTGCTGCTGTATGGCGTGATCGGCGCCTCCGGTATTCGCGTGCTGATTGAATCAAAAGTGGACTACAACAAAGCGCAGAACCTGATCCTGACCTCGGTGATCCTGATCATCGGCGTGAGCGGTGCCAAAGTCCATATCGGTGCGGCAGAGCTGAAAGGCATGGCGCTGGCCACGCTGGTCGGCGTTGCGCTGGCGCTGATTTTCCGGGTTATCAATATTTTACGTCCGGAAGAGGTGGTGCTGGAGGCGCAGGAGCAGCAGGATCGCTAAGCGCGGCCGCCGGGCAGGGACGCCTGGTTCATCTCTGCAGAGGATCGTGATAAACTTGCGCCGTTTTCTGCCCGCTCACTTGCTGAGGTACTTCTGAACACGCCGGCACAGCTCTCACTGCCACTCTACTTACCTGATGATGAAACCTTTGCCAGCTTCTGGCCAGGGGACAATCCGTCGCTGCTTGCCGCACTGCGCGGCGCACTGGCGCAGCAACACGGCAGCTATCTCTACTTCTGGTCGCGCGAAGGCGGTGGACGCAGTCACCTGCTGCACGCGGCGTGCGCCGAAATGTCTGCCCGCGATGAAGCGGTAGGCTATGTGCCGCTGGATAAGCGGACCTGGTTTGTGCCGGAGGTGCTGGAAGGCATGGAGAATCTGGCGCTGGTCTGCATCGACAATATTGAGTGTATTGCCGGGGAAGCGGAGTGGGAAATGGCGATATTTGACCTTTATAACCGCATTCTTGAAACCGGTAAAACCCGCCTGCTGATCACCGGCGATCGGCCGCCGCGCCAGCTCAGTCTTGGCCTGCCCGATCTGGCCTCCCGTCTCGACTGGGGACAAATCTATCGTCTGCAGCCGCTCTCAGATGAGGATAAATTACAGGCGCTGCAGCTGCGTGCCGGGCTGCGCGGTTTTGAACTGCCGGAAGATGTCGGGCGTTTTCTGCTGAAGCGTCTCGATCGTGAAATGCGTACGCTGTTTGAAACGCTGGATCGTCTCGATCGCGCCTCTATCAGTGCCCAGCGCAAACTGACGATCCCGTTTGTTAAAGAGACGCTCGGACTCTGACGTTATCCTTTCTGATACTGCCGGAAACGCCGCTGCAGCTCACGCAGTTGATCGATACGCGCGTCATAACGCGCCTGCTTCAGGCTGCCAAGCGGCACCTGTGCGCTGGCGCTGCCCAGCGCGGTAATGGCCTGATCGAGCTGGCCGCTGAGCGCCAGGCTCTCCGCCCGCGCTGACAGCTCTTCATCGCGTAATCCCTGCGCCGCCGACGCCTGCGCCAGCAGATCCCAGGCGTTAAGATCGTCCGGATGGGCAAAGGTATAGCGGTTAAGAATGCGGCTGGCGCTGGCGGGCTGTTTCGCTTCCACATAAGCGTTAGCCAGGTTGAGCTGCAGCACCGGATTAGTGCCGCCGCCGCGGGCGCTGCTCAGCATGGCGATCGCCTGCTGCGGCTGGTTGAGCCCCAAATCGATATCGGTCATCAAATCAAGAAACCAGACGTTGTCCGGCTGTTTTGCCAGCAGCGGCGCCAGCGTACGTTTAGCATTCGCAAAATCTTTGGCCTGCAAAAACTGCACCGCTTTGCCATACTGCGCGGCCTGCTGTTCACGCAGATTGCCTTTCGCATACTCATTCAGCAGATCGTCGGTGAGCTGATTGCGGCCGGTAGGATACATGCCAAGCACACGCACCTTCGCCATATAGAAATCCTGCGACGACTGTACCACCACCGGACGCATCTGGTTTGCGCGGTTGCGCGCGTCAGAGAGACGGCTGTCAGGCAGCGGGTGCGTCAGCAGAATTTCCGGCGGGCGGGAAGAGAAGCGCGTCTGGTCGGCAAGCTTTTCCAGGAAAGCGGGCATCGCCTGCGGATCAAAACCGGCACGCTGCAGCACCTGAATACCGATGCGATCCGCCTCCTGCTCATTGCCCTGCGTGAAGCTGATGATGCCCTGCTGGGTGCCTGCCAGCGTACCGGTCAGCGCCGCCATTCCCGCCTGCGGATTTGCCATCGCCAGCAGAATAGAACCCAGCGCGCCAACCCAGGTCAGCGGCGCGCTGCGTTTCTGCTCCTCCATGGCGCGCGCCAGATGGCGCTGCGTCACGTGTGAAATCTCATGCGCCATCACCGAGGCGAGCTGGCTCTCATTATCGGTATAGCGGAACAGTGAGGCGTGCAGCACCACGTTGCCGCCAAAAAAGGCAAAGGCGTTGAGCTCGTCATTCTGGATCAGGAAAAAGTGAAACGGCGTGCGCACTGAACCGGCGTGCGCGACCAGACGCTGCCCCAGCTCATTAATGTACTGGTTCAGCAGCGGATCCTGAATCAGTGGCGCGCTGGCCCGCAGCTGGCGCACGTAAAAATCGCCCATCTGCAGTTCCTGATTAATCGATAGCGTGGAACCCGCCGTCGTGCCGATGTCGGGCAGATTATCACTGAGGTCGGCGCGTGCGCTGAAGGCGGGCGTCAGCAGCAGCGCAGGAATGAGGGTGGCCAGTACGGAGATACGCAGTCGGTTTAACATGCCTCGATCCTGATGATGCTCATCTGTCGCCGGACAGAAGAGAGGGTAAATGTTCGATGTGAATCGGGTTTTCTGCTCTGTCGCTATCTTAACCGCAGGCCGCCGGGTTGCAAAGAGAGCGGTCGCAGAAGCGCAAAACAGAGCGTGGAGAGCGATGAGTCGCTGATTTGCCGCAAAAAACTGAACAGTAATGCAGCGACAGATATAAGGTTATGCTGCAATGAATTCAAAGTTACGTAAAGTTGCTCAAAAATATTGAATCTGGCATGGATTTTTCCAGGTATTCTCTGAAAAACAGGGCTGGCCCGGCCTTAACTATCACTCTGTTCCATCAGCTTTTTTTATCATCAGCACGGGATAAAAACGGACCTTAACAGAAATTAATGGTCAGGATTGATCCGTTCGTCAACCCGTGCAGTAAGCATAAATAAACCGATTTCCCGGCCATCTTATTCTGCAGCGCTGCCGCGATGACCATCGAATTCTCTGTTTAATCAGCACCGCTAATTATGTTGCGCGCAACTAAAGCGTGGTTACACGGCGCCGGTCAGTCACGCCGTTCCGCATGCGCTGTGGTATAGATAAGGCACTTTTTTCCCCTATGAACTGTTAATACACGTGCCGTGTATGCCGGAGAGTATGTATGCGTTCAGCAGTAAGCTATGCCCTGATTGCTGTTCTGGGAGGCGTGGTCGGAGCAGGAATAATTAAAGGAGACGACCTCTATCAGCGTGTAGCGAAACATTTTACCGCTGAGCCTGCCGATCCCGAAGGATTCTGGAGCACGCCCGCCATTGAAGGCTATGGCAAAATTCATTATGAAGCGGATGCCGCATTTAAGCCGGCGGCCGGCCTGAGCAATAAGGTGGTTTTCCAGCTCACCAAAAATGAGGGTGACATCAAACGTCCTAACCTCGGGCTGGAGCGGGTTGCGCGCGTGGTTAACCTCTACGTTGCCTCCGGCGTTCCTGTTGATCAGCTGGAATTTGTTGTCTCCATGACCGGTGATGCGACGCCTGCCACGCTGGATGACAGCCACTTCAGACAGTTTTATGGCGTCGATAACCCTAATCTGCCGCTGATCAATGCGCTGAATAAGCTGGGCGTAAAAGTGTCCGTATGCGATCAGTCTGTTGCCTTTCACCACTATCCCAACGCCTGGATCGATCGTTCCGTGATCCATGCGCTCTCCAGCCCGACTACGGTCTCCACGCTGGAAAATCAGGGCTATGCCCTTTTGCAGATGTAATCGTTTCGGTTAAGGAGAAACAGAATGCGTGTAGCGTCTTATATTGTTATCGCCGCGCTGGCAGGATTTGTCGGCGGCAATGTGTTACAGCTTCCTGAGCTGGTGGATAAGGTCAGCGGTAAATTCGCCGATAAAAAAGCGGAGCCTGCTGACTTCTGGAGCACGCCGGCAATCGCCGGCTATGGCAAAATTCACTTCGTGAATACGCCTGACTACAACCCGGCAACGACGCCGGGGCTGAGCAATAAAATTGTGTTTCAGATCAACCGCAGCGAAGGCGATATTCACCAGGCTAACCTGGGCCTGGAGCGCGTGGCACGCGTGACCAACCTCTATTATGCTGCGGGCGTGCCGCTTAATCAGCTAAACTTTGTGGTCTCTATCAACAGCGATGCCGTACCGGCTGCGCTGAACAACGAGCAGTTTCATAAGGCGTACGGTTTTGATAACCCGAACCTGAAACTGATCGATGAGCTGAAAAAAGCGGGCGTTAAAGTCACTGTCTGCGACCAGTCCGTGGCGTTTCACCAGCTGCAGCGTGACTGGATCGATACCCGCGTGACCCATACGCTCTCCAGCGGCACGACGGTTGCTACGCTGCAGAATGAAGGATACGCCTTTTTGATGCTGTAACATGCGCTGACAGCGGTGCAGGCCGCTGTCACTTCTCTGCCTCCCTCCGTAAACCGATCCAGCGTAAAACAGAGTTCTGTTGCCAGAGCAGCAGGATGATCCGTGCTGAAACGACCTGAGCGGTGTACACTTGCTTCTCTTTTATAACAACAAGTGACCCCCTTAATCACCACAGCGTCAGGCACGAAATCTATGAAGCAACCTATCCGCGCGGCAGCGTTATGCTGATGCGAATCCGGCCCAAAACTGACCTGCGAACGCTGATCGCGCTGCTGGCAATAATCAGTATTGTCATTACGCTGGCGAACACGCTTTATGCGACCTGGCGCGTGCAGCGTATGGTGCTGATTGAAACCACGCTGGAAGCCAATCGCGCCTATGCGACCAAGCTGGCGACCACCACGGAACTTTTCTTTCAGCAGGCACAGTCGCAGCTGCACTTCAGCGCTAATCTGCTGGGTCAGGCGTTTGATGATGAAGCACTTGCGCAGCAGGAAGTGAATCGCCTGCGCGAGCAGACCAGCAGTTTTAACTCCGTTGCGGTGGTGGACAGTAATGGCATCGTTAAAGCGATTTCACCGGAATCCCTGACGCTGAAAGGCATGCAGCTCACCAGTCAGGCGTCACGGGAAGCGCTGTCGCAGCGGCAGCCGCTGGTCAGCCGGGCAGTGATTTCAGCCGCAAACAACCTGATCGTGTTTGTTTCATGGCCGATCTGGAACAGCGAAGGGCGCTATCTGGGGTACGTGGGCGGCACGCTCTATCTGAAGAAAAAAAGCATCCTGAATGCGCTGCTGGGCGAGCAATATTATCGCGACGGGACGCAGGTCTTTGTTCTGGACCGCAATAATCAGGTGCTTTATCACCAGAACAGCCAGCTGGTGGGTAAAAGCGTGCCGGCGATTATCAGCGAACGCGAGCGGGCGGAGCGCAGCAGCGGTACCGCGCAGATCACAGAGAACAGCAGCAATAAGCTGATTGGCTACGCTGTGGTGCCCGGTACCGGCTGGATGGTCGTGGCGCTTAAGCCTGCGGCACTCACGCTGGCGCCGCTTTCCGGTCTGCTGCTGAACGTGCTGAAAAACTCGGTGCCGTTTGCGCTGCTGACGCTGCTGGTAGCGATCGTGCTGGCGCGGCTGATCGCGCTGCCGCTCTGGCAGCTGTCGCGGAAAGCCAGCCAGATGGATACGCAGGGGGTGTCGGCAGAGATCGGCGGCATCCGTGCGTGGTACTTTGAGGCGGCGCAGGTAAAGCGGGCGCTGCTGACCGGTATCGGACTGGTACAGGATAAAATCGGCCGGCTTAACTCAGAAGTACAAAGCGATCCTCTGACGCAGCTGCTCAACCGGCGAGGATTGCACGCCGTGCTCGACTATTTTGAGGCGATGCAGCAGCCATTTGCCGTGCTGGCGCTGGATATCGACCACTTTAAACGGGTAAATGATAATTTTGGCCACGGCGCGGGTGATAACGTCATTAAGCAGGTCGCGCAGACGCTGCGCAGCAACGCCCGTCAGACGGATGTAGTCTGCCGTAACGGCGGCGAAGAGTTTCTGATGCTGCTGCCGGCTACCACGGTCGAAGAGGCGCGGGTTATCGCCGAGCGGGTACGCGTCAGCATTGCGGAGAGCTGGATCGATCCGCCCGGCCATATCACGCTCTCGGTGGGCATCGCCTGCTGGCAGCCGCAGCAGGGCACGCAGGAGGAGAGTCTCCGGCAGGCGGATGCGGCGCTCTATCAGGCCAAGCACGCCGGACGAAACTGTGTGATGATTGCCGGCCATAACGCACTGGTCAGCAGCATTATACGCTGATATGCGGATCGATAAGCGGGCGGCAGCGTGCCGTGCCGGGGCAGTAAAAGGATAAGGTTGATGTTGTCTCTGTTGTTTCATTGGTACAAGCGTCGCTTCAGCGATCCGCAGGCGATTGGCCTGCTGGCGATCCTGCTGGCGGCGTTCTGCATTCTGTTTTTCTTTAGCGGGCTGCTGGCGCCGCTGCTGGTGGCGCTGGTGCTGGCTTATCTGCTGGAGTGGCCCGTAGTGCGGCTGCAGCGTATCGGCTGCAGCCGCAGCTGGGCAACCAGCATCGTGTTAATACTCTTCGCCGGCATTCTGCTGGTTATGGTACTGATAGTGGCGCCGGTTGCCTGGCAGCAGGGCATTAACCTGACGCGCGATCTGCCCAACATGCTCAATAAACTCTATGTCTCAGCGGCTGCACTGCCACAGCGTTTTCCGGCACTGGTAGATGCAGGCATTATCGATATCATCGTAGAGAATCTGCGCAGCCGCCTGACCGGCCTGGGTGAATCCCTGGTGCGCTATTCGCTGGCCTCGCTGGTCGGTCTGATGACGCTGATGATCTATCTGGTGCTGGTCCCGCTGATGGTGTTTTTCCTGCTGAAAGATAAAGAGCAGATGCTGAATGCGGTGCGGCGCGTGCTGCCGCGTAATCGCGGGCTGGCGGGCACGGTATGGAAAGAGATGAATCAGCAAATCACCAACTATATTCGCGGCAAAGTGCTGGAGATGGCGGTGACAGGCGTAGTCAGCTGGATCGCCTTTTTAGTGCTGGGGCTCAATTACGCGCTGCTGCTGGCGGTGCTGGTGGGCGTTTCGGTGCTGATCCCTTACGTGGGCGCGCTGGCCGTTACGCTGCCGGTCATTGGCGTCGGGCTGTTTCAGTGGGGGCTTAGCAGCGATTTCTGGACGCTGATGGTGGTGTATCTGGTGATCCAGGCGCTGGATGGCAACGTACTGGTGCCGGTGCTGTTTTCAGAAGCGGTAAATCTGCATCCGCTGGTGATTATTCTCTCCGTGGTCATTTTTGGCGGACTGTGGGGCTTCTGGGGCGTATTTTTTGCTATTCCGCTGGCCACGCTGGTAAAAGCGGTTGTACGCGCCTGGCCGGAAACCACGCCGGAACGGCAGATCGCAGAGTAAGAAATAGCGGGAAGCGGTGCGCAGCAAAGGCGCACCGCTTTTGATCAGGCAGACTTCACGTAATCAAGCACGATATCGTGATGGTCTGCGGTTTTAAAGCTGTCGAACACCTTTTCCACTTTACCATCCTGACCAATCAGGAAACTGATGCGGTGGATGCCGTCGTAGCTTTTGCCCATAAATGACTTCTCACCCCAGACGCCAAACTGCTCGCACACCTGGTGATCTTCATCAGAAAGCAGCGTGAAATTCAGCAGCTCTTTCTCAACAAAACGGGACAGTTTTTCCGGCTTGTCGGTGCTGATACCCAGTACCTCTACGCCCGCTTTTTTCAGCTCGTCCATGTTGTCACGCAGGCCGCAGGCCTGAGTAGTACAGCCTGGCGTCATCGCTTTCGGGTAGAAATAGACCAGAACACGCTGTCCCTGGAAGTCGGCCAAATTTACTTGTTCGCCATCCTGATCGGGCAAGCTAAATTTCGGTGCGGTATCACCGGCTTTCAGTGGATTCATCACAACTCTCCGTTTTTTGTTCATGCTGCGGGTATGACACCCGGCAGAGCCTGCTGGCTGGCCGGACGTTTACCTCAGGGTTATTTCACAACACGTTATGCTGCTGCAACAGAGTGTGTGGCGAAATAACCCGGAGCCTGATTACAGGACATTGCTGCTGTCGTCGGTGACACTATAGAGGCGAATTGAGCCTTGTGCATGCAGTTCTTCACACAGCTGATTAAACGCCTGCTCTATCGGTGCGCTTACCCGGTTTGCCGGACTGTGTGCTGTCATCTGAATATAGAGTACCGGCTGTTCATTGTCCTGAGCCGGGTTAATACGCGACACCAGCTCAGCGATATTCAGCTGATGTTTATCAAGCAGATCGGTAAAGCGCTCAATGATGCGTGGCGAATCCGGCACTTCTACCTGAATCCGGACCGTCACCGGCATCGGTGGCGTCGCGCGCGCGTTCGTGCGCTTCATTACGATCAGCAGCTCCAGCTCAGCGCCTTTCATCGGCAGCGTGGATTCAATCAGCGTAATGGCGTTCCAGCTGCCGGAAAGCAGCATAATAAAGGTGAACTCATCGCCGAGCATCGCCAGACGGCTATCTTCTATATTGCAGCCGCAACTGCTGACGTGGCGGGTAATGGCGTTAACGATACCCGGACGATCGACGCCAAGAGCAGTGATGACCAGATGATGCGGCTGTGGCTGCGACAAAATGAGTTTTCCTGTACGTTCGCTAATAACTATAAGGTAAACATAAAAAAAACTGCTGACAAGCGCGGGAATGGGCTGGCTCGCTTGCTTTTCTTTGAAGGTAAAACGTAACATGAGGCACTTGTTTGTCGAGGGGATAGCCCATGTTCACCGGAAGTATTGTTGCACTCATTACGCCTATGAATGACCAGGGCCAGGTTTGCCGCCCGAGTCTGAAAAAACTGATTGATTATCATGTCGCCAGCGGAACCGCAGCGATCGTTTCTGTTGGCACCACCGGCGAATCTGCAACGCTCAGCCATGAAGAGCATGGTGACGTGGTGATGCAAACCCTGGAGCTGGCCGATGGCCGTATTCCGGTTATCGCCGGAACGGGCGCTAACGCCACTGCCGAAGGGATCTCTCTGACAAAACGCTTTACCGGCACCGGCGTGGTCGGCTGCCTGACCGTGACGCCTTATTACAATCGTCCGACTCAGGAAGGGCTTTACCAGCACTTCAAAGCGATTGCGGAAAGCACCGATCTGCCGCAGATGCTCTATAACGTTCCGTCGCGTACCGGCTGCGATATGCTGCCGGAGACCGTGGCGCGCCTGGCTGAAATTAAAAATATTATCGGTATTAAAGAAGCGACCGGGAACTTATCGCGGGTTTCACAGATCCAACAGCTGGTTGGTGACGAGTTCATTATTGTCAGCGGCGATGATGCCACTGCGCTGGATTCCATGCAGCTGGGCGGCAAAGGCGTCATTTCTGTCACCGCTAACATTGCGGCGCGTGAAATGGCTGAACTCTGTGCGCTGGCGCAGGAAGGCAAATTTGCCGAAGCGCGTAACCTGAATCAGCGTCTGATGCATCTGCACCAGACGCTTTTCTGTGAGCCCAATCCTATTCCGGTAAAATGGGCCGCAAAACAGCTGGGATTGATCGCGGATGACACGCTGCGCCTGCCAATGACGCCGCTGACCAGCGCGGGCCAGGAAAAAACGGCGCAGGCACTTATCAAAGCGGGTCTGCGTTAATTTAGGGAGAATCAATGAGTTTTTCAGTTAAGCGCTCGGCGCTGGTAACGGTAGCAGGTCTCTCCACTCTGATGCTGCTGACAGCCTGTTCCAGCGATCAGCGTTACAAGCGCCAGGTAAGCGGCGATGAGTCCTATCTTCAGACGCCTGAACTGCGCGATCTGAACGCGCCGGCAGGGGCAATACTGCCGATACAGAACGGCGACTATGAGGTTCCGCATCGCGTAGCTAATGGCGCGCTGGGTAAAGCACTCGATATTCGTCCGCCGGCGCAGCCGCTGGCGCTGATGAACGGTACGCGCGCGCAGTTCACCGGTAATACCGGCGTACTGGCGCTGGAAAGCAGTCGCGGTTCTATCTGGTCACAGGTGGTCAACGTGGTGCAATCCTACAAGTTCCCGATTGCCCAGCGTAACGATGCCGGGCAGCAGCTCACCACCGACTGGGTGCAGTGGAACCGCGCAGATGAAGATAATCAGTATCGCGGCCGCTATCAGATCAGCGTGCAGAATCAGGGGTATCAGCAGGTCCTGACGGTGCGTCTGCTTGAGCTGCAGCAGCAGGGTGAGACGGTGACGTCACCGGCACAGGTTCAGCGCTATACCGGCCAGATGCTCAACGATCTCAGTACCGGTCTGGATAAGATCGATACTGCCAGTCAGGATGCTGCCGCCGGACGTGCGACCGGACAGATCGACGTCCAGAGCGGTGCAGATGAAACCGGCCTGCCGCTGCTGATCCTGCGCTCGCCGTTTAACGTCACCTGGCAGCGACTGCCGGCGGCGCTGCAGCGTGCTGGCATGGAAGTGACGGATGACAACCGTTCGCAGGGCAGTCTGAAAGTGACCTATAAGCAGCCGGGCAGCAGCGCGTTTGACGCGATTGGCGCCAAAGATCCGGAGTTGCCAAACGGTGACTATAAGCTGCAGGTCGGCGACCTTGATAACCGCAGTAGTCTGCAGTTTATCGATCCTAAGGGTCACGTGCTGACCCAGGCGCAGAACGATGCGCTGGTGGCCGTCATGCAGGGCGCACTGAATAAATAATTGTGTAAAGGCCGGAGATTCTCCGGCCTTTTTGTTTTGATTTTGGCATAATGGCGCCCGGCGAGGTAAACGATTGCGTCACGCAGTCGTCGCGCGGTGGAACACCGCTGAACACGGGTTATTTCATGTCTGGAGTTAACAAGATGCAAAAGCGAGCTGAGTTGTATCGCGGTAAAGCGAAAACCGTATACAGTACCGACAATCCGGATTTGCTGGTACTTGAGTTCCGCAACGATACATCAGCAGGAGACGGGGCACGAATCGAACAGTTTGATCGTAAAGGCATGGTAAACAACAAGTTTAACCACTTTATTATGACCAGACTGCAGGAAGCGGGCATTCCTACTCAGATGGAAGCGCTGCTGTCTGATAACGAAGCGCTGGTGAAAAAGCTGGAGATGGTGCCGGTAGAGTGCGTGATCCGCAACCGCGCGGCCGGATCGCTGGTCAAACGCCTTGGGGTGGAAGAGGGCATGCTGCTCAGTCCGCCGCTGTTTGATCTCTTCCTGAAAGATGACGCCAAACATGATCCCATGGTCAACGAGTCTTACTGCGAAACCTTTGGCTGGGTCAGTAAAGCGAACCTGGCGCGTATGCAGGAGCTGACGTATAAAGCCAACGAGGTGCTGAGCAAACTGTTTGATGATGCCGGTCTTATCCTGGTCGATTTCAAGCTGGAGTTTGGTCTGTTTAACGGCGAAGTCACGCTGGGCGACGAGTTCTCACCCGATGGCGCGCGTTTGTGGGACAAAGAGACCATGGACAAAATGGATAAAGACCGTTTCCGTCAGAGCCTCGGCGGCGTCGTGGAAGCGTATGAAGCTGTAGCACACCGCCTCGGGGTCAAACTCGACTAAACCGCATTACGCGGCAGGTGCTATCGGGTCGTCTCTGCAGACGGCCCTTTTTTATATCCGTCATCTGCCTGCCTGCAACGCTGGTGATTATGCCTGGCGCCATCTAAAATCATGCCTATCTGAAGATAAATAAACAGGAGCAGGCCATGCGCTGGCAAGGGCGTCGTGAAAGCGACAATGTGGAAGATCGTCGCGGCGAATCATCAGGTTTTGGCGGTGGCGGGCGACAGATCCGGCTGCCGCGCGGGAAAGGCGGCATTATCCTGCTGGTCGTTGTGGCGGTGGCCGGATATTACGGCTATGACCTTACCGGACTGCTGGGCGGCGGTGGCAGCGCACCGGTGCAGCAGCGCCAGGTGGACTCCGCACAGGATAACGAGGCGGCGAAATTTACCTCGGTGATCCTCGCGACAACCGAAGATACCTGGGACAAGCTGTTTAAGCAGATGAACAAACAGTATGTGCCACCAAAACTGGTGATGTATCGCGGCGTGACGCGCACCCACTGCGGAACCGGTCAGGCGGCGATGGGGCCGTTTTACTGTCCGGCTGACCAGAGCGTCTATATCGACCTCTCTTTCTACGATGAGATGAAAACCAAACTCGGCGCAGGCGGCGACTTTGCGCAGGGCTACGTCATTGCGCATGAGGTGGGTCACCATGTGCAGAAGCTGCTGGGTATTGAGCCGAAAGTACGTGAAATGCAGCAGGGTGCCAGTGAGAAACAGGTGAATCAGCTGTCGGTGAAAATGGAGCTGCAGGCGGACTGCTTTGCCGGCGTCTGGGGCCACTATATGCAGCAGCAGAACATTCTGGAAGTGGGCGATCTGCAGGAAGCGCTTAACGCGGCCGAAGCGATTGGTGACGACCGCCTGCAGCAGCAGAGCCAGGGGCGCGTAGTGCCGGACAGCTTTACGCACGGCACATCTGAACAGCGCTATACCTGGTTTAAACGCGGTTATGACGGCGGCGATCCGGGCCAGTGCAACACCTTCGCCACTAACTGATGTCCTGTGCGGTTATCACGGCGGCGATGCAGCAGGCAGGCATCCGCCGCTTAGCGGTTATAGCAGGTGATGCAGAGTGGGCGCGCGAGCAGGCCGGTCTATGGCAGCAGGCGCTGCCGGGTGACTGGATCACGCTCAGCAGCGCCTGCGACCTGACGCCGCACGTTGCCCCGACAGCGCTGCGAACGCTGCTGGGACGTGAATTTACCCATGCGCTGTTCGATGCGCGGCACGGCTTTCACGCTGAGGCTTTTGCCGCGCTGGCCGGTACGCTGCGCGCCGGCAGCTGGCTGCTGCTGCTGACGCCGCCGTGGGAGAGCTGGGCGACAGCTGCCGATGCGGACAGCCTGCGCTGGGCCGATGTCGCAGAGCCCATCGCCACGCCCCGTTTTATACGCCGCCTGCAGCAGCTGATGCTGAAAGATGACGAGGTGCTGCTGCAGCGACAGCATCTGCCGGTACGTCAGCCAGCCGCAGGTGTCTGGCCGCGCTGGCAATGCCAGGCGCCACAGCAGCAGGCGGCTATTCTTGCTCAGCTGCAGGCGATCGCTTCCGGGGTGGCGGTGGTTACCGCACCGCGCGGGCGCGGCAAGTCGGCGCTGGCCGGCATGCTGGCACGTAATACAACGCACGCGCTGGTCACCGCTCCGGCGAAGGTGTCAACAGAGGTGCTGGCGCAGTTTGCCGGCGAGCAGTTTTCCTTTATGGCCCCTGATGCGATCCTGCAGCAGCCGATCGATCCGCTGCCTGCATGGCTGATCGTTGATGAGGCAGCCGCGATCCCGGCGCCGCTGCTGCAGCAGCTGGTTGCACGCTTTCCGCGTGTGCTGCTGACCACAACGGTGCAGGGGTACGAGGGCACCGGACGCGGCTTTCTGCTGCGCTTCTGCGCCACCCTGCCTGACGTCCGCTATTTCACGCTGGATGAGCCCCTGCGCTGGTGCGCACAGGATCCGCTGGAGCAGTGGCTCAACCGCGCGCTGCTGTTTGAAGAAGCGGATCGCGCCGCACCCGCATCTGAAATCACGTTATACCGAGCGACGCCGGATGCGCACCCCGCTGCGCTGGAGGCGGGCTATCGTCTGCTGGCGAGCGCGCACTATCGCACTTCGCCCCTCGACCTGCGCCGCCTGCTGGACGCGCCGGGGATGCAGCTCTGGCTGGCTGGCGCAGCAGAGAGCGTGGCCGGTGCCCTGTGGCTGGTTGAAGAGGGCGGACTGGATGCAGAACTGGCGCAGGCTGTCTGGGCCGGCACGCGTCGCCCGCGCGGTAATCTGGTCGCGCAGTCACTGGCGGCACACGCCGGTTTCAGCGCGGCGGCTACGCTGCGCTCTCTGCGTATCAGCCGCATTGCGGTGACGGCCGCCCGCCGTCAGCAGGGCATTGGCCGGGCGCTGGTTTCACAGGCGCGTCAGCAGGCCGCCGGCTGTGATTTTCTCTCGGTGAGCTTTGGTTACACGGCGGCGCTGTGGCGCTTCTGGCACGCCTGCGGCTTTACGCTGGTGCGGGTCGGATCGCAGCGTGAAGCGAGCAGCGGCTGCTACGCCGCAATGGCCATCTGCGCACTGACGCCGGCCGGGAAACTGCTGCAGACGCAGGCGGCGCAGCGTCTGGCGCGCGATGCCGTCTGGCTGAACGATCTCATCGATTTGCCACTGCCAGAGGAAGCGGGGCTGTCGCAGGATATTAATGAAGAGGATGTGGTACTGCTGGCAGGTTTTGCCTGGGCACAGCGCCCGTTCGAGGCGAGCTATGCGGTGCTGCAGCGGCTGGTACGCATACAGCCACAGCCGTTAATGCAGGCCATACTGCTTCAGAAACAGACGCTGAGCGAGGCGGGCAGCAGCGCCGGTCTCAGCGGCCGCAGGGCGGTGGTACAGCGGCTGCGTCAGGAGACGGCTGAGGCGCTTGAACGGCTCGATCCGCAGGCAGCGCAGGCCTGGCAACAGCGGCTGACGTTGTTGCAATAAATCAGCGCTCTTGTTCAAATTTTCCCGGTATCACTCTGCTGGCTGCGGCGTATAGTGAATACAGGAGGTCAGTATGGCTTTACGATATGTTGTTGTTCAGCAGCCGGTGCAGGCTGCTCAGCTTTTTTTGCTTTACCACGGCGCTGATGATAACCCTGATGCGATGGCACAAATTGGCACCTGGTTTGCTGAGGCGTTTCCGGACGCGCAGGTGGTGTCAGTAGGTGCGCCTTATACCGGTAGTGTGCCGCAGGGCCGCCAGTGGTTTATGGACTATCCCGCTCAGGATCGCTCGCCGCAGCAGTGTGTCGATGCGGTCATGCCGCTATTTATCGAGTCTGTCCGGCACTGGCAGCGTACTGCTGGCGTCCGGCCCGAAGCGACGGCGCTGGTCGGATTCTCGCAGGGCAGCACCATGGTTCTGGAGGGCGTCAAAGCGCAGCCGGAGCTGGCGGGACGGGTGGTGGCGTTTAGCGGGCGCTATACCACGCTGCCGGAACGCGCCAGCAGGCGTAATACCATTCATCTTATTCACGGCGACGATGACGAACAGGTACCGCTACAGCATGCTGAAGCGGCGAACCAGCGTCTGACCGAGCTGGGTGGCGATGTGACGCTGGATGTGGTGAACGATCTGCCGCATGCGATAGATGAACGCAGCATGGCGCGGGCGCTGCATCATCTGCGCTATACCATACCGCGCCGCTATTTTGATGAAGCATTGAGCGGCGCCAAACCAAACGACGACGATGTTGTGATGTTTCTGTAGGGGCGGGCGGCATAAATGCCGCCCCTGCAACCAATCCGCCCCCTACAATAATCCGTAGGGGGCGCATTTATGCGCCCCTGATGTTTTTACGCGCCCCTGGCCTATTTTTTCTTTGGCCAGTCATCTTCATCATCCCACTTATCGTTGAAATCACGATGCGGAGGTAAATCCGGCCGGTTATCCATATATTTCTTATGATCGATGCGCTTGAGATCTTTATAGACGTTCATCAGTACGCCCACCATCAGCACAATCACCAGGATCCACCAGTACTCTTTTAACCACTCCATGCCCCGTCTCCTTGTTTATGCGGTCAGGCAATCAGCTGCTCCATAATGCGCTGATACATGCGGCTCAGCAGCTGCAGATCTGACGCTTTGACGCACTCATTGATTTTATGAATTGTGGCGTTAACCGGGCCAAGCTCCACCACCTGCGCTCCCATACGGGCAATAAAGCGTCCGTCGGAAGTGCCGCCCGTGGTCAACAGCTGCGGCTTAATTTCATTATAGTGCGTTACGGCGTTTACCACGGCGTCAACCAGCCTGCCGCGTGACGTCAGGAAAGGCTGTCCGGAAACGGTCCACTCCAGCGTATAGCGCAGCTGATGGCGGTCCAGCAGTTCCGTCACGCGATCTTTAATCATCTGATCGGTCAGCTCGGTGCTGAAGCGAAAGTTAAACTGCACAAAAAATTCGCCGGGAATAACGTTATTGCTGCCGGTACCCGCCTGCACATTCGCAATCTGCATGCTGGTTGGCGGAAAGAATGCGTTGCCCTGATCCCACTCGGTGGCCACCAGCTCATTCAGCGCCGGCATGGCACGGTGTACCGGATTATCCGCCAGGTGCGGGTAGGCGACATGTCCCTGCACGCCGTGCAGCGTCAGGTTTGCGGTCATTGAACCGCGCCGGCCGTTTTTCACCACATCCCCGACGATCTCTGTACTGGAGGGCTCACCCACCAGGCAGTAATCCAGCCGTTCATGACGCGCCATCAGGCGCTCCACCACTTTGACCGTGCCGTTGACCGCGCTGGCCTCTTCATCGGAGGTGATCAGAAACGCCAGGCGGCCCTTGTGCTGCGGATGCGCAGCGACAAAACGTTCAGCGGCTACCACCATCGCTGCCAGCGAGCCCTTCATATCGGCGGCACCGCGCCCAAACAGCATGCCGTCGCGGATAGTGGGCTCAAACGGCGGGTTGATCCAGCGGTTTGCATCACCGGGCGGTACGACATCAGTGTGTCCGGCAAACGCTAAGGTTTCACCGTGACCGCGCGTGGCCCAGACGTTCAGCGTGTCATCAATATGCATCTGCTCAATCTGAAAACCGATCGCCTCCAGGCGGGCGATCAGCAAGGCCTGACAGCCCGCATCATCCGGACTTAGCGAAGGGCGACGGATGAGCTGCTGAGCCAGCTCAATAACCGGACAGAACATGTTATGACTTCTCCTGAATAAAAGCGTGGTAAAGATCGGCGCTGTAGCCCGGCAGCAGGCTGCCATCGGGGGCGGCAAGCAGCGGACGTTTAATGATGGCAGGCTGTGCCAGCATCACGGCGCTGGCGCTGGCGGCATCCTTAATCGCGGCACGTTCTGCTTCCGGCAGCCTGCGCCATGTGGTACCGCGCGTATTCAGCAGGGCTTCATAGCCAAGCCGTTCGATAAAGTGCTGCAGCAGCGCGGCATCCAGTCCATCCGCGCGATAATCGTGAAACCGGTAGTCGATGCCGGACGCGGTTAGTGCATTGCGCGCTTTTTTTACGGTGTCGCAATTTTTGATTCCGTACATCACCCACTGCGCTGTCATAGCTGTTTCCCGTTCTGCAAAAAAATCTGCGCGCGAGTTTACCACAGCGGGGTGCGCGCGGTGAGCGTCAGTGGATATTGCCTGCATTTTTCATCATCTGCGGCCTTTAATCGAAAACGCTAATCAGGACCAGTAAGCGCTTTCATTCTGAGCGCAAACTGCCCGCTGTCTTATTATCAGGCCGGTAAGGATTATCTTAATCACGGAATTGTGCTACAGAATGAAAAAAACATTATTTTTCATTCTGAACAGAAGTTTGCAGAAATGTGCGTTACGGCACAAAAAAGAAAAACTGCAGCTTTTCCCCGCTTCTGCCGATAGTGATAAGAGGTGGAAACGTATTCACCTGCAGAAAAAAGCGGCGTACAATTGCCATCACAATAAGAGAGGTTGTTATGGTTGAACATGAACTGGGGAACTGGAAAGAATTTATCGAAGCGATGTTACGTAAGTAACGCGTGACGAGGAAAGCAGGGCGTTTCCCCCCTTGCTGTAATTCTGACCACACACATCAATAGAGCCGCCGGGAGCTTCTCCCGGCGGCTTTTTTCATGCCGGCTAATCGTGCGGTTTCTCACGCAGCGGAAAGCGACGCCGGACCAGCACAAAGAACAGGGGTACAAAGAAAATAGCCAGCAGCGTGGCTGTCAGCATACCGCCCAGAACGCCGGTCCCTACCGCGTGCTGACTGCCTGAACCCGCGCCGCTGCTGATCGCCATTGGCAGGACGCCAAACATAAAGGCAAGTGAAGTCATTAATATCGGACGCAGGCGCTGACGCGAGGCTTCCAGAGTGGCCTCCTTTAACTCACGGCCTTTGCTGTTGATCTCATTCGCAAACTCCACGATCAGAATCGCGTTTTTCGCCGAAAGCCCGATCACCGTCAGCAGCCCGACCTGAAAATAGACATCGTTTTCCAGTCCGCGCAGCCATGTTGCCAGCAGAGCACCGACAACACCCAGCGGCACAACCAGCATCACCGAAAAGGGAATAGACCAGCTTTCATAGAGCGCAGCGAGACACAAAAACACCACCAGCAGCGAAATAGCATAGAGCGCCGGGGCCTGCGCGCCGGATAATCGTTCCTGATAAGATGCGCCGGTCCACTGGAAGCCTACCCCGAGCGGCAGCTGCGCCACCAGCTTCTCCATCTCATCCATGGCGGTTCCGCTGCTGACGCCGCTGGCCGCTTCGCCAACAATTTCCAGCGAGGCGTAGCCGTTATAGCGCTCCAGGCGCGGTGAGCCGGTTTCCCAGCGGCTGGTGGCAAACGCAGAGAAGGGCACCATGCCGCCGCTGCTGTTGCGCACGTACCATTTATTGATATCGCCGGGCAGCATACGAAACTCCGGTGCCGACTGCACATAGACCTTTTTAACCCGGCCGCGATCGAGAAAATCATTCACATAGGTCGATCCCCAGGCGGTAGAGAGGGTCTGGTTGATGGTGTCCAGCGAGACGCCGAGCGCCTGCGCTTTGCGCTGGTCGATATCGATCTGCAGCTGCGGCGTATCGTCCAGGCCATTATGCCGCACGCGCGACAGCGCCGGATCGGCTGACGCCAGCGCCAGCAGCTTATCGCGCATCGCCATCATCTGCGTGTGCCCGATACCGCTGTGATCCTGCAGCTGCAGATCAAAGCCCGAGGAGCTGCCCATGCCGCTGATGGCCGGGGGGCTGCTGGCGACCACGCGTGCTTCAGCAATCGCGGCAAATGCGCGGGTAGCGCGCTCAATAATGGCAAAAGAGGTGCGGTCGTCACCGGGACGTTGATCCCAGGGCGTGAGGCGGACAAACAGCCGCGCCACGTTCTGACCGTTGCCGCCAGGCCCGGATCCAATGGTGGCAAACACGGACGTGACGTTCTCTTTTTCCGCCGTAAGGTAGTAACGTTCAACTTTCTCAACCACGCGGGAGGTCTGCTGCAGCGTTGAACCCGGCGGCAGCTGAATCTGCGTCATAAATACGCCGCGATCTTCCAGCGGCAGAAAAGAGGTCGGCAGACGCAAAAACAGAAAAGCCATCAGGCCGATCAGCGCGGCATAGAGCAGCATCCAGCGGCCACTCTGGCGCAGCAGTCGCGCAACGCCCCGTTCGTAGCGCTGAGTGCTGGCGTTAAACGCGCGGTTAAACCAGCCGAAAAATCCGCGCTGACCGTGATGTTCACCCTGTTTCAGCGGCTTAAGCAGCGTGGCGCAGAGGGCGGGCGTCAGGATCATCGCCACCAGTACTGACAGCACCATAGCGGAGACAATCGTAATGGAGAACTGGCGATAAATGGCACCCACCGTGCCACCAAAAAAGGCCATCGGGACAAAGACCGCGGAGAGAACCAGCGCAATGCCCACCAGCGCGCCCTGTATCTGCCCCATCGATTTGCGCGTGGCGGCCCGTGGCGATAACCCTTCCTCGCTCATGATGCGCTCAACGTTTTCCACGACCACGATCGCATCATCAACCAGCAGGCCAATGGCCAGCACGACGGCAAACATGGTCAGGGTATTAATACTGAAGCCGCAGATATAGAGCACGGTAAACGTACCCAGCAGCACCACCGGCACCGCGATAGTGGGGATCAGCGTGGCGCGAAAATTCTGCAGAAAGAGATACATCACCAGAAACACCAGCAGGATCGCTTCCAGCAGCGTTTTGACGACATCTTTTATGGAGGCCTTAACAAAAGGCGTGGTTTCAAATGCGATTTTCGCTTCAAGGCCGGGGGGAAAATAGTGTGCCAGCTCCGCGACGCGGGCGCGAACCAGCCGGTCAGTATTCATCTCATTCGCGCCGGAAGCCAGCTTAACCCCCAGGCCTGATGCGGACTGACCGTTATAGCGACTCAGGTAGTCATATTTCTCTGCGCCCATGGCGATACTGGCAACATCACCGAGCGTGACAACTGCACCGCTGCCGCTGCTTTTTAAGGTAATGGCGCGAAACTGCTCCGGCGTCTGCAGCATGGACTGCGCGTTGACCGTGGCATTCAGCGCCTGCTTCTCTACCGACGGCAATCCGCCGACCTGGCCGACGGCGACCTGGGTATTTTGTGACTCAATCGCCTGAATGATATCGGCGGTCGTGAGCGCATAGCGCGTCAGTTTGACGGGATCGAGCCAGATGCGCATAGCGTACTGTGACCCATAGGCATCCACCTGACCGACGCCATCGATGCGGCTGAGCGGATCCTGGATGTTACTGGCAACGTAATCAGCAATATCCTGCTTATCCATGCTGCCATCGGTGGAGACAAACGCAATCATCAGAATGTTGCTGTCGCCGGTTTTATTAACGTTAACCCCCTGCGCCTGAACGGCGGCCGGAAGTTTGCGCAGTGCGCTCTGCAGCTGGTTCTGCACCTGCTGACGCGCCTCATCGGGATCGGTACCGGCGAGAAAGGTCAGCGTAATCTGCACCTGGCCGGTATTGCTGCTGTTGGAGGACATATACATCAGATTATCGATGCCGGTCATATTCTGTTCGATAACCTGCGTAACGGTATTCTCCAGCGTCTGGGCAGAGGCGCCGGGATAATTGGCCGTGATGCGGACATTGGGCGGAGCAAGATCCGGATACTGTTCAACCGGAAGCGAGGTGATAGCCAGCGTGCCGCACAGACAGAGTAAAATCGCCAGAACCCAGGCAAATACCGGGCGGTCGATAAAAAAGTCCGACATAACTCTGTTACTCCTCAGCGGCAGCTTGTCATTATTATATGAGCAGCGCACGGCTGGCGCGCTGGCAGGCGAGGCGGGCACACTCTGCAGGCGCCTGCCCGCTTTACTTTACGCGGTGTAAATCAGAGAAACGTGGAGTAATTATGGAAGAAATGTAAATGTTGCGTGGCCGGACGGCTCAACCGGTGCCGTACTGCTTTACCTTTCCCGGCAATACAGACATTGATCTGGCTAAACATTAAACAGATTTACCGACCGCCTGGCCTGGTTTGCACAGGCTTGCCAATACTTCTCCTGTCACCCGCTATTTTCTGCCACTCAGGAGATCCTTATGAAACGAGCTACTACCCTCTTTGGTGCGGCCCTGCTTGCCACCGCAAGTTTTTCCACGCTGGCTGCTACGCCGCTGAGCGAGGCGGATGCCCAAAACATGCAGCCTGCAGGCACCATATCGGTCAGCGGCGTGCGCGGCACGCTGGATGACGCCACCCGCCAGCTGTCGCAAAAAGCGGAAGAGATGGGCGCCACACACTTTCGCGTCATTGGCGCGCAGAATCCTGGCGACTCCAGCCTCTGGAACGGCAGCGCTGAAATCTATCGCTAATGCGTTACCCGGGAGCTGCGCAACCGGGCATTTCCCGGCCCGATTTTCTGCTTTTCTGACGCCATCCTGACCGGTCACGCTGCTGACCGGTTTTTTTTGTGCGTCACGACCGATTCTTACAAATCAGATCGTGCGTCCAGCCAGTATATTTTGCTTCGTTCATGCAGAACGGGTAGGATTCATCGCCGTAATTTCCCGGGTCGCCACGCGCATCGTTCCACTGCTCCGGCACCGGTTTTTTACTCCATTTCGCACCGCAGGCGCAAACGATTGGTCAGCCGGTGATTGATGGTCAGGACAAACAGGAAAGCTATGAAACATACTAAAAAAACGCCCGACGAACAGCGTGCTGCGAGAAGGCGCTGGCTGAACTCTCACGATACCGGTTACCACAAAGCAATGGGTAACCGACAGGTACAAATGATCGCCATTGGCGGTGCTATCGGCACTGGTCTGTTCCTCGGCGCAGGCGCACGCCTGCAGCTGGCAGGTCCGGCGCTGGCACTGGTCTATCTGGTGTGCGGCATCTTCTCTTTCTTTATTCTCCGTGCGCTGGGCGAGCTGGTACTGCATCGCCCCTCAAGCGGCAGCTTTGTCTCCTATGCGCGTGAATTCCTCGGGGAAAAAGCGTCTTATGTAGCGGGCTGGATGTATTTCGTTAACTGGGCGATGACCGGGATTGTCGATATCACCGCCGTGGCGCTTTATATGCATTACTGGGGCGCGTTTGGCGACGTACCGCAGTGGGTATTTGCGCTCGGCGCGCTGGCCATTGTCGGCACCATGAACATGATTGGCGTTAAGTGGTTCGCCGAAATGGAGTTCTGGTTTGCGCTGGTCAAAGTGCTGGCAATTGTGATCTTCCTGATTGTTGGCGTGGTGTTTCTCGGTACCGGCAAACCGCTCGACGGCAACGCGACCGGCTTCCATCTGATCACCGATAACGGCGGTCTCTTCCCGCATGGCCTGATGGCCGCGCTGGTGCTGGTGCAGGGAGTGGTATTTGCCTTTGCCTCGATTGAGCTGGTAGGAACCGCGGCCGGCGAGTGCAAAGATCCTAAAACCATGCTGCCCAAAGCGATCAACAGCGTGATCTGGCGTATTGGCCTGTTCTATGTGGGTTCCGTGGTGCTGCTGGTGCTGCTGCTGCCGTGGAACGCCTACCAGGCGGGACAGAGTCCGTTTGTGACCTTCTTCTCAAAGCTGGGCGTTCCCTATGTCGGCAGTATTATGAACATTGTGGTACTGAGCGCGGCGCTCTCCAGCCTTAACTCCGGTCTCTATTCAACCGGCCGTATTCTGCGATCCATGTCGATGGGCGGCTCAGCGCCGCAGTTTATGTCGAAGATGAGCAAGCAGCAGGTGCCGTATGCCGGTATCCTGGTCACGGTTGCGGTTTACATCGTTGGCGTGGTGCTGAACTACTACGTGCCGTCGCAGGTGTTTGAGATTGTCCTGAACGTTGCCTCGCTGGGGATCATCTCTTCCTGGGGCTTTATCGTGGTCTGCCAGATGCGTCTGCGCAAAGCGATCAAAGAGGGCAAGGCTGAGGATGTCAGCTTTAAGCTGCCGTGGGCGCCGTTCACCTCCTGGCTGACGCTGCTGTTCCTGCTGAGCGTGCTGGTGCTGATGGCGTTTGACTACCCTAACGGCACCTATACCATCGCTTCCATTCCTCTGATCGCCGTACTGCTGGTGCTTGGCTGGTTTGGCGTACGCAAGCGCGTCCAGGCAGAGGCAATGAAAGAGCATGAGGTGCACGCGGATGAGAGCAGCGATGCGTCACCGCAGCTGGCGGACGAAAGCGGACGCTAAACCTTTCTCTGTAGCGTAACGGGAGCCTGGCTCCCGTTTTTTTTACCCGCCGCTGCGCAGGTAATTCAGATAGTTTTCCCCGCCGCTGCCGCCTATCATTTCAGCCTCTCTCAGCAAAGCAGCGGAGCGCTCATGGCATTCACTATCAACGTCATTAAAAATAAGATCCTGTCTGAAAACTGGTTTGTGCTGCGCAATTACACCTACGAGCTGACGCGCAGCAATGGCGAGGTGGTGCGGCACAAACGTGAAGTCTACGATCGCGGTAACGGCGCAACCATCCTGCTCTACAATCGTGAAAAAAACAGCGTGGTGCTGACCCGGCAGTTTCGCATCGCCACTTACGTTAACGGCAACGAAAGCGGTGAGCTGATTGAAGCCTGCGCCGGGCTGCTGGACGACGACACGCCCGAAGATTGCATCCGTAAAGAGGCGATTGAGGAGACGGGCTATCAGGTAGGGAAGGTTGAGAAACTCTTTGCTGCCTACATGTCACCCGGCGGCGTTACGGAACTGATCCACTTCTTTGCTGCAGAATATAGTGAAGCGATGCGTGCCAGCAGCGGCGGTGGCGTTGAAGATGAAGCGATAACCGTGCTGGAGCTGTCGTTCCCGCAGGCGCTGGCGAGGGTAAAAGATGGGGGCATCTGTGACGGTAAAACCATTATGCTGCTGCAGCATGCGCAGCTTGCCGGATGGCTGAAGCCGTAATCAGGGCGCAGTGATGCGCCCCCGCGGCGGGCCTGCATGGCTGAATATCTGTGCCTGAAGCTCAGTTACGCCACCGCGTTCTCTATCTCCCCGACCACGCACTCCGGATGCGCCTGCAGTCGCGCCAGCGCCTCGGCATAGGAGGGCATTGAGTCGGCTGCGCCAGCGCGCTCAACGCAGAGCGAGGCAAACGCTGCGGCAAACCGCGCCGCCTGCGGCAGATCGTCGCCTGAGGCGAGACGCGCGGCAAGCGCACCGTTAAATGCGTCACCCGCGCCGGTGGTATCGCGCGGCTGCGCCGGAAAGAGCGGAATACGCTGCTGCCGGTCAGGCGTGGAGAGCAGGGCTCCCGCCATGCCCAGCGTAATAATGACCTGGCGCGCGCCCTTACGATGCAGCACCCCGGCGGCACGGCGCGCGCTGGCGAAATCGGTTACCGTTACGCCGCTGAGCTGGGTAGCTTCGGTGCTGTTCGGCGTCAGCAGATCGACCTTTGCCAGCAGCGCATCGCCGATCTTCTGCCACGGCGCCGGGTTAAGGATGACAAAGGTGCCGCTGGCGCGGGCGTTGTCGATCATACGCTGGATAGCGCTGAGATTATTCTCCAGCTGCACCAGCAGAATATCGGCAGCGGCGACCGTAGGCTGGCAGCGCGTCACCTCGGCTGCGGTCACGGTGGTATTGGCGCCCGGATAGACTGAAATCATATTCTCCGCGTCGTCGCCCGCGACGTAAATCAGCGCATTGCCGGTTGGCTTCTCTTTACAGGTAAACAGCGTAATGGCATCGAACCCGGTTTTTTCCAGATGACGGCGGGCAAACAGGCCAAAATCGTCATTGCCTACTTTGCCGATGTAGTGCACCCGCGCACCTGCGCGCAGCGCCGCCGTGGCCTGATTAGCCCCTTTGCCGCCTGCGCCCATCATACTGTGGTGCGCCGTCAGCGACTCACCCGGCAGCGGAAAGCGGCGCATCACCGCCACGATGTCGAGATTAAAGGAACCAAATACACACACTTTTCCTTTCATCATACGCTCCTGAACAGGCGTTCGGCGGCCAGACAGGCACCGCGGCAGCCCGTGTAGTCGGTTGAGTGGCTGAAGATAATCTTCAGATTTTCACGGGTAACCGGCGGCCGCAGATGCTGCTGGATCTGGCTGCGCAGCTGCGCCAGCGGAAAATCAGCCATCGCCAGTACGCCGCCCCCGAGGATCAGGTACTCCGGATCGAGAATATTCATTTCGGTCGCGATAAGTTCAGCCAGCCGCCGGACAAACGCCTGCAGTTCCGGCTGTTCGCCGTGGCGGGTAAACAGCGCCGGCATCGGCGTATCGGCGGCGTTCTGTGCGGCCCAGCGGCTCAGCCAGTGGCCCGACGTCAGCGTTTCTGCACAGCCGTGGTTGCCGCACGGGCAGGGCAGGGCGTTGCCCGCCACCGGAATATGCCCCAGCTCGCCGGCACCGCCATGCTCGCCGTGATAAAAGCCACCGTTCAGCCACAGGCTGTTGCCCATGCCGGTGCCGGGATAGAGACCCACGGCGTTGTCCGGCAGCTGCTCCAGCTGCAGCAGATCCCACAGCATCAGATGGTTCACATCTTTGTCCATCGCCACCGGCACGCCAAGCAGCGCGGTGAGGCGCGACGCGACCGGCTGGCCATCCAGCGCCTGAATAAAGGGCAGCGAAATCACCTGCTGCCGGTCGCGGCTGAGAATACCCGGCAGACCCAGCATAATGCCGCTTACCGGCTGCTGCTCCAGCGTGTCGCGGATGAGCTGAGCAAGCGCCAGCAGCGCGTCGGGCTGCTGCGCCCAGCTGACGGTGGCGACTTTGCGAAAGCTGCTCCAGACGCCATCCTCTTCCATCAGCTGCAGCCGCGTACCGGTGCCGCCGATGTCGATACCGAGCCAGCGTGGTTTCATGCGGACACCTGCGTCAGCCCCTGGGCTTCATCAATGCTGTCGCGCATCATCTCCCACGCGGTCGCCAAATCATCATGAATATTGAACAGGCCGGATGTGCCGACAATCAGCACTTCTGCACCGGCCCCAATCAGCTGGTTATAGGTGCGGGTGTTGCAGGAGCCGTCGATCTCAACCAGATAGTGATAACCGTGCTGCTGTTTAAGCGTTTTCAGCTCGCGCACTTTCTCCACCATCTCCGGAATAAAGGGCTGACCGGCGTAGCCGGGATCCACCGTCATCACGGTGATTTTATCCAGCAGGTGAATATAGTGCTGGATAAAGGAGACCGGCGTGGCGGGATTCAGCACAACACCCACTTTTTTACCAAAGCTGCGGATCATATTGATCACGCGGAAGGCGTCGCGGTTAATAGTTTCTGCATGCGGGCAGATGTAATCAGCGCCCGCTCTGGCGACCGCCTCGATAAAGTCGGTCGGCTCTTCCACCATCAGATGTACATCAATGGCCACGCGGGTATAGGGCCGGATCTGTTCAATAAAGAAAGGGGAGAGCGTGATGTTTTTAACGTAGTGACCATCCATGATATCCACGTGAAGAAAGTCAGCGCGCGAATCGAGAACCTGCAGCTGGTGCTTGATCTCCATCAGGTTCATACACATCAGTGACGGGGAGATTTGAATACGCATCATACTTCCTTCTTTTCAGTCAGAGGATTAAGCACCGCGGCCAGCTTGCTGAGCTTTACCGCACGGTGTTCGTTGAGTCGGGTTTTGAGCTGTTTAAAGGCGAGTACCACAATCAGCACCGCGCCCCACATCGCCAGACTGACGTGCTGGCTGATATTCATCAGGTTGAAGCCGGTTGAGAGCACCTGCAGCGCAATCAGCGCCAGCACGACACCGGTGACGCGACCAAAGCCGCCGTTGGGATCGGTGCCGCCGAGGATAATCGCCAGTACCGTCAGCAGCAGGTAGGCGTCGCCGTAGCCCATGCGCGCGGAGTTAAAGCGCGCCATCATAATCAGGCCCGCCAGCACGCAGAGCAGGCTGGAGATCACGTAAACCAGCATCACCATGCGGTGGGTGTTAATGCCGCTAAACCAGGTTGCGTTGATGTTGCTGCCGCCCATATAGATACATTTGCCGGCCCGGGTTTTACCGAGAAACAGCGCCAGCAGCGCGGCGGCGATGAGGAACACCCAGAGCGGCAGCGGCATCCCCAGCAGCGTATCAGCGCCCAGCGCCTGCACCACCGGCGGCATGCCGCTGACGGCTGCGCCTTTGGTCAGCCAGATACCGATCCCGTTCAGCGTCATCATCGTAGCCAGCGTCACCAGAATCGGATGCGCGCCGATGCGCGTGACCATCAGGCCGGTGATGACGCCGATGGCGGCGGCAATCAGCATGGCGCCGATAATGGCGATAACCAGCCACAGCAGCTGCAGCGCCATCCCGGCACCGGCGGGCAGGGCGCTCATCAGCGTCCAGGCGATAAACAGCGCGGTCAGGTTGGCGGTGGCAATAATGGCGAGATTCAGGCCGCCGCTGAGAATGGCGATAAACATCGCCAGAGTCAGTAATCCCAGTTCCGGCAGCTGAAACGCCATGCTCATAAAGGTGGAGTCGGTCAGGAAGCGACCCGGCAGCATCAGCGTAAAGGTCGCCAGCGCCAGCGCGATCAGCAGCATCAGACCAAGGTTGGTGCCGTCAGGGCGCAGTGCAGTCAGTGATTTCATCATCAATGCCCTCAGTCACACGAAACTGACATCAGTTTCTTTGCGTTTTTTGTAGTGCGTTACGGCGATCGCAATCATGATGACGCCGCCTACCACGATGTTCATGAAGTAGTTCGACACGCCTACCAGGTTAAGACCGTTCTTCAGGATGGCGATCAGAAAGACCCCCATTAGCGTGCCGCTGACCGTGCCTTTACCGCCCATCAGACTGGCGCCGCCCAGCACCGTTGCCGCCAGCACATCAAGCTCGCCGCCGACCAGTGCATTAGGCACCACTTCGCCCATGCGATAGACCTGTACCAGGCCGCCAACCGCCGCCATTGCGCCCAGCCAGCCGTAGGCAAAAACGTGGATCAGGCCGACGCGGATGCCGATACGTCGCGCAGACTCTGCGTCGCCACCCACCGCATAAAGCTGGCGCCCGAGGTTGGTTTTATTCAGCAGCAGTGCCGTCGCCGCGGCAATGATCAGCATGGTGGTCAGCGGCAAGCCGACCTGAAAGCTCTCGCCCTGCCAGCTGAATGGCAGTACGTTACGCAGGGTGATCCACCACTCCGGCAGCGAATAGAGGCTGCGGCCGCCGGTCACCCACATCAGCAGGCCGAACAGCAGCGACTGCATGCTGATAGTGATGATGATGGAGACCACCCGCAGCGTGGTGATCAGCAGCGCATTGATCACGCCAAACAGCGTGCCGCACACGATCGCCAGCACAATGCTGAGCAGCGCGTTATCAAACTGAAACTGCACAAACAGGGACGCAAGCAGGTACTGCACCACTGAGGCAACGGCGGCAAAAGAGATATCGATCCCGCCGGTCACCAGCACTACAAACAGGCCCAGCGCAAAGATGCCGGTGACCGCGTAGCTCTCCGCCAGATCCAGCAGGTTCTGTACGGTAAGAAACTGATCGCTGGTCACAGAGAAAAACAGAATGAACGCCAGCAGCACCCAGGCGAGCCAGCCCTGGCTGGAGTGCGGACGTAAACGGGAAAAATCAGGCATTGATCACCTCCGCCAGCTGCTGCTGCTCGACGCTATCGGGTTGATATTCGGCATGAATGGTGCCATCGCGGAAGTGCAGGATACGGTCGCAGTTGTACCAGACCTCCGGCACCTCATCAGAGATCAGGATGATCGACAGCCCCTCTTTCGCCAGCTCATGGATCAGCTGATAGATGCTGGCTTTGGCACCGACGTCTACGCCAACGGTAGGCGAGTCGAGGATCAGAATACGCGGCTGCGTCAGAACCCACTTTGCCAGCACAATTTTTTGCTGATTACCGCCGGAGAGGGTAGATATGGCGAGATTCGGGTCGGCGACGCGCACGCCGAGCTGCTGGATCCACTGCAGGATCAGTTTGTTTTTACGGTACTCATCGATCAGGTGAAAGCGGTTCTGCAGTTTGTCGAGGATCGGCAGCACCATGTTGTCGGCCACCGACTGCTGCTGCACCAGCCCCAGCGTCAGGCGATCTTCTGACACATAGCCAATGCCGGCTTTGATCGCATCTTCATGACCGCGAAAGCGGACCGGTTTGCTGTCGAGCCAGATTTTGCCGCTGTCGGGACGCGTCATGCCAAACAGCGACAGCGCCAGCTCGGTACGTCCGGAGCCAAGCAGACCGCACAGCCCCAGTACTTCGCCCTCATAAAGTTTAAAGCTGACGTCACGGTACTGACCGGCACGGGTAAGATTATCTATCTCCAGGATCACGCGCTCGCTATTACGCGTCGGTGCTTTCAGCTGGTAGTCGAGCTTCAGGCCGGTCATCAGCTCGGTCAGATGATGCGGCGTCATCTCCCGGGCGGGCCAGCAGCCCATTTTGCGGCCGTCGCGGATCACCGTGACGCGGTCGGAGATCTCCAGCACCTCATCAAGCCGGTGGCTGACAAAGACCACGCAGATATTTTTATCTTTCAGATAGCGCACGGTGCGCAGCAGCTGATTGACCTCGGTACGGGTCAGCGAGGCGGTTGGCTCATCCATGATCACCAGGCGCGCATCGGCGACCAGCGCGCGGCAGATCGCGACCTGCTGGCGCTGGGCAATCGAAAGCGCCGCGACTTTCGCATCCAGATCGAGGTCAAATTTCAGCTCGGTTATAATGCTGCGCGCGCTTTCACGCAGGCGCGCGCTGCGGTGCCAGCGCAACAGGCCATTGAGGTTATGCTCAAACGCGATGTTCTCCGCTACGCTCAGGTTGGGGAACAGCGAGAGGTCCTGATAGATGACCTGAATACCGAAATCACGCGCCTGTTGCGTGGTCAGGCGCGGCAGTGCCGGGCCATCGCCCAGCGTAATATGGCTGCCGCTGTCCGGGGCGTGCACCCCGGAAATGACTTTGATCAGGGTGCTCTTGCCACAGCCGTTGGTGCCAGCGAGACAGTGCACTTCGCCTGCCAGTAAGGTCAGGGAGATATCGCTCAGCGCGCGGTTGCCACCAAATGTTTTCGACAGATTCTCGAGCGCAATTAGCGTCTGTGGAATGACCTCTTGCATATCAAAGCCCCATTTTTACCAGTTTTGGCAGGTTGTCTTTATCCAGACTCTCTGTGTTGTTGCCGAGAATGGTATGCGTCGCTTCATCCACTTTGACTTTGCCCAGTCCTTCAATCGTCATACCGTCGGTGATCGGCTCTTTCTTCTGCATCATGTCGGCGATACGCACAAAGACTTCACCTGCGGTTTCCGGATTCCAGATGTAGCCGCCTTTGATGGCGTTACGCTGCACCAGCGAGGCGCCCTGACCCGGACTGAAGGAGCCAATGACGCAAACCTGGTCAATTTTTTTGCGGTTCATGACGGCGCGCCCGGCACCAATCGGCCCCTGTGAACCAAACGCCATAATGCCTTTCAGATCGGGATATTTAGACATCAGCTCGTTGGTGGTACGGATGGAGTCATCCAGCGATTCGCCGACGCCAAATTTGTCGGTGACCAGCTGCATGTTGGGATAGTGCTCTTTCTGATAATTGAGCGCGGCATCGGTCCACTGCTGATGCAGCGGTACGGTGAGGCTGCCCACGTACATGGCGTATTTGCCCTCGTCGTGCATGCACTTCGCCAGCGCTTTCATGTGATTGATTCCGTGGGTTGCGGCGTCAACCAGCTCAAAATCCCAGTTGGCACCCTGCTGGCCGGGTGACTCATGCGTAATCACTTCGATACCGGCGTCCCGCGCCCGTTTCAGTACCGGCTCCAGCACTTTCGGATCGTTGGGTACCACGCCGATGATGTCGACTTTCTGCGCAATCAAATCTTCAATGGCGCGCACCTGCAGTGCCGGATCGGCTGCGGTAGGGCCGACCATCCATGCATCGATGCCGCGCTTCGCCGCCTCGCTTTTAATGCCCGCTTCCATGGCGTTAAACCAGGGAATACCCCCGATTTTAACGACGATACCCATGCGTAATTTATCAGCGGCATGCGCGCCGGTGGCGGCAAACAGGGCAAGCAGAGAACAGGCGATAAGATGTTTTTTCATACAGACTCCTGGTTAATTTTTAATTAGCTGCATGGACTGATGACGCTGAGAACAGACAATGACGTTAACGCCATTCCACGCCAGTTCCTGCTCCAGCTCTTTATCTTTTAATTGGTCAGTTATCAGAAAATCGACATCACGGTAGTGACAAACACGGGCAAAAGAGGGGCGCATAAATTTGCTGCCATCCAGTAACAGATGTTTTCTTTCAGCGGCCAGTAACATTTGTTGTTTTAAATGCGCGTTATTCTCATTGCCTTCACGTAAATATCCGTCATTACCTAAACTGCTACAGGAAAAAAATATCTTATTAATCTGAAATTCACGCAGCGGCTGCTCAGCCACCACGCCGTGAAAATCCTCATCGCGGTCAGAATATTCTCCGCCGAGGCAGATAGTGCGAATGCTGCCGCGCGCCGCCAGCGTCTGCACGATGCGTAGCGAATTGGTTAGCACGGTTAACTCGATATCGGGCAGCTGCCGCGCCAGATACCAGCAGGTGGTACTGCTATCGAGCAAAATACAGTCACCCGGCGTGATAAAATCGAGCGCGCGCTTGGCAATGCTCATTTTTGCATCGACATGCTCATTAATACGCTGCCGAAAAGATAATTCGTTTTCTCTGACAGCTCTGTTATTTCCCTGAATGCCGGCGTTCTGTTTTTTTACCGGAACAGCACCACCATGACTGCGCTGTAATAATCCTCTTTTTTCCAGCTGGCTTAAATCACGCCGTATGGTTTCCTGCGAAACCTGACATAGCGTGACCAGCTCTGAGACAATTACGCGGCCATTTATATTAAGTTCGTTAATAATTCTTTGCTGTCTCTCAATCGGCAACATACTTATCCTCCGATGGCTATAAATTACTGGAAGCGGGCACGGGAAAATGTGGACTGGGCAGGAGTCCACGGTGGTAAAAAAAGAGGCCCGTTATTGAGTGATATAAGTTCAGTTATTAATGTAATGCTTAACGCTTATTTGCACGTAATGTTGATGTGGCTCACATAATTAACCCCTGAAGCGTCACAGTTAAAACAGATCCGATCGCCAGCTTATTAATCCATAGCTACCATAGCATGACTGTTTATGACCGTTTATGCGGGATTGACCGTTTCAGACTGCGCCCTGATAGTCAGGGGAATCTGATTGAGCCGCCGTCAGGCGCAGTGGATGATGGGACCGCAGCGTACAACCTGTCCGTACGATGATGAATCGCTGATTTAATAAGCAGTTAATTCTGCTTTTCAGGCCGCTTCACACTTCCAGCCTGCTGATAACGCACGCAGTGCGCTATGATTTTCTTTCCAGAAATTCGGGGACCGGGTTGTTAATGTCGTATTGGATAAAGTCACTGCTCTTGAGCTCTCTGGCAGCCAGCGCCAGCGTGCAGGCTGAACCTCTGCAGAAGTCTTTTTCTGACTGGCAGCTCACCTGTAACAATGCGGCTTTTTGCGTGGCGCGCAGCTTTCCCGGCGACAATGGTCTGGTGATGACGCTGTCGCGCCACGCCGGCGTCGACGATCGTCCGCTGCTGCGTATCGACTACGGCAGCGCCTATACCGGCGCGCTGCCGGGTGGCCCGCTGAAAGATAATCTGCTGCTGGATCAGCGTCGCCTGAAGCCCGACCTTAAACACTGGACGGTTGAGCCGCACCATCTTGCTACCAGCAACGCTATTGCGATTGATGAGTTTCTGGGACAGACGCTGGACGCGAGCACGCTGCAGCTGACGTACCAGGCCAAAGCGGTGGTTCCGCTGCGTGGCCTGAAAGCTGCGCTGCTGCTGATGGATGATGTGCAGGGGCGCGTAAACGGGACCAGCGCATGGGTCAGGCGTGGGGCGCAGTGGGATCTCCCGCCACCGCCGTCGCTGCCATCGCTGCCGTCATCAGCACCGCCGCCCGCGCCGCTGACGCAGGAGGAGACCAGCGGATTGATCGACTATGGAACCTGGCGCATCACCACCGATAGCTGCTCACTGGATCCGCTGCGGCGCGAGGTGAGCGTCGCGCCGCTGACCGACAGCAAAGCGCTGCTGCTGGTCAGCTGTGAAACCGGTGCCTACAACGTTATCGATCTGGCGTTTGAAGTGACGCGCAGCCAGCCCTACGTATCACGCGGGCTGACGCTGAATCTGCCTTTTGTTCCTCCGGCG
Source organism: Pantoea sp. ICBG 1758 (assembly GCF_002928325.1). Taxonomy (NCBI): domain Bacteria; kingdom Pseudomonadati; phylum Pseudomonadota; class Gammaproteobacteria; order Enterobacterales; family Erwiniaceae; genus Pantoea; species Pantoea sp. ICBG 1758. Next base: position 1,841,010 of record NZ_POWL01000001.1, on the reverse strand, counting down.
CGCAGCGACACGCAGCTGGAGCTGGTAAACGCAGAGTTTGATGCCAGTAATGGCCTGCTCTATACCTTCAGTAAAAATCGCGGGCTGGGTGATTGCGGTACGGCAACACGCTGGCAGTTTGATGGCAGCGCGTTTGTTCTGGCGGAATATGCGGAAGAGCAGATCTGCGACGCCTGGCACAGCAGCGACGACTGGCCCACGCTGTGGGTAAGCCAGCCGGCGCGCTGAGCGACTTTCCGGGTGTCAGGGGATCGCGCCGATCATCATCGGCGAACCCGTCTTATTGCCCGCCAGCTCTGTCAGCAGATTATTCACGCCGTCGCTCATGGGCGTAAAGCGGCTGAGCGGTGAGCGGGTGACGACCACAAATACGCCAAGGTTATGCTGCGGAATCATCGCCATATAAGTAATGAAGCCGCCGGCACCGCCGGTTTTCTGAATGATACCGGGCCGGCCCGCTTTGGGGGCCATATAGACCCAGCCCATACCCAGCGCATCGGCACGTCCGGGTACATCCATCCCTTCAACTTTGGTCAGCTGATCGCGCCGGTAGATCAGCGTCTGCAGGCGATCGATCTGCGGCGTGCGGTGGCTTACCGCTGAGTCGAGGAACTGCTGCATCCAGCGCGCCATATCATCAGGGGTGGAGTAGACGCCGCCGCTGCCGATCGCCGCCAGAGTATTATTACAGGGGCTGGCCCCTTTTTCCGGCACCATCAGGCGCTGGCACTGGTCCGGTGAGGGTGTAAAGGTGGTGTCCTTCATCCCCAGCGGGCGCGTGACTAACCGCTGCAGCAGCGCCGGATAGGGCGTGCCGCCCGCTTTCGCCAGCGCGTCAGCCAGCAGGTCAAACCCGAGGTTGGAGTAGGCCGCCTGAGTGCCGGGCGCGGCTTTCAGCGTGGCGTTGCCCAGCCACTGCCAGCGATCGCTTTTAGTTGGCCAGACAAACACCGGACGGTGCGGTTTACCGCCGGGCTGTTCGCGCGGCAGCGAGCCGGTGTGGGTGGCGAGGTTGATCAGGCGGATCGTCTGGCCGTTATAGGCCGGAACGCGCGCCCCCGGCGGGGCGTAGCGGCTGAGCGGGTCATCCAGGCGGATCTGCCCGCGCTCGGCCATTTTCACCATCACTTCGCTGGTCATCAGCTTGCTGAGTGACGCGATGCGGATAACGGAGTCCTGCTGCGGCCGGACATTATTACCGGGGCGGGTTTCACCAAAGCTGGTAAAGACGCGCTGATTGCCGTCGATGGCGACCAGCGCCATGCCGGTTGCACCGCTGGCGTAAAAAATATGTTCGGCATAGCGATCAACAATCTGCGATGCCAGCAGAGGATTAGGTGAGACCTGGGCCATACCGCTGACAGGCAGCACGGAGACCATCAGGGCCAGTAAAAATGAAGTCGGTTTTTTCAACGGGAGTGCGTCCGCTATCAGAATCGGAAGAAAACCTATAGTAATCAGTTTGCGCAGAGCGGGAAGGGGAAAACGCGATTTTTTTTGTATAGAAAGTGCTAAAAAAAACGGCCCTCACCGTTATCGGGTGAGGGCCGCGGGGCTTATGCCGGTTTCAGCAGCGATTCCGCCTGGCTTACCACGTTTTCAACGGTAAAGCCGAAGGCCGGGAACAGCTTGCCGGCCGGCGCGGATTCACCAAAGGTGGTCATGCCGACGATTTTGCCGTCGATGCCGACATATTTGTACCAGTAGTCTGCAATACCTGCCTCAACCGCGACGCGGGCGCGTACGGTAGTGGGCAGCACGGATTCACGGTAGGCGCTATCCTGCTTATCGAACACATCGGTGCTGGGCAGTGACACGACCCGGACCTTGTGGCCATCCGCGCTGAGTTTCGCTTCCGCTCCCAGCGTGATCTCCACTTCTGAACCGGTGGCGATCAGAATCACATCCGGCGTGCCGTCGCAATCCTTCAGGATATAGCCGCCGCGCGCAATGTTTTCGACCTGCGCCTGGCTGCGCTCGGGCTGCAGCAGGTTCTGACGGGAGAGGATCAGCGCGGTCGGGCCGTGATGACGCTCAACGGCTGCTTTCCATGCCACCGCGGTTTCAACCTGATCGCACGGACGCCAGGTGCTGAAGTTAGGCGTCAGACGCAGGCTCGCCAGCTGCTCGACCGGCTGGTGCGTCGGGCCATCTTCGCCCAGGCCGATAGAGTCATGGGTGTAGACCATGATCTGGCGTGCTTTCATCAGCGCAGCCATACGGGCGGCGTTACGCGCGTACTCAACAAACATCAGGAAGGTTGCGGTATAAGGAACAAAGCCGCCATGGTGCGCGATGCCGTTTGCAATCGCGGTCATCCCGAACTCACGCACGCCGTAGTGAATATAGTTCCCGGCCGCATCCTCTTTGATCGATTTTGAGCCTGACCAGATGGTGAGGTTACTCGGTGCCAGGTCAGCCGATCCGCCCAGGAATTCCGGCAGCAGTTTGCCAAAGGCTTCCAGCGTATTTTGTGACGCCTTGCGGCTGGCGATTTTCTGCGGATTCGCCTGCAGGTCCCGGATAAAGTCAGCGGTTTGGCTTTCCCACTCCGCCGGCATTTCACCGTTAAGACGACGGCTAAACTCCTGCGCCAGCTGCGGATGCGCCTGCTGGTAAGCGGCAAACTTCTCATCCCAGGCTTTTTCGTGCGCGGAACCCGCTTCTTTTGCATCCCACTGCTGGTAGATATCCTGCGGGATTTCAAACGGCGCATAGTTCCAGCCGAGCTGCTTACGCGTCAGCGCAATCTCTTCGTCGCCCAGCGCAGCACCATGTGACTCCTCTTTGCCCGCCTTGTTTGGCGAACCAAAGCCGATAGTAGTGCGGCAGATAATCAGCGACGGCTTATCGGTTACGCTCTGCGCCTCTTTAATCGCGGCGGCCACGGCGTCGGCGTCGTGACCATCGATGCCTTCAGCGCTGCCGATCACGTGCCAGTTATAGGACTCAAAGCGTTTATGCGTATCATCGGTAAACCAGCCTTCTGTTTCACCATCGATAGAAATGCCGTTGTGATCGTAAAAGCCGATCAGCTTGCCGAGGCCCAGCGTACCTGCCAGCGAACAGACCTCGTGTGAGATGCCTTCCATCAGGCAGCCGTCACCCATGAACACATAGGTGAAGTGGTCGACAATATCGTGTCCTGGCTGGTTGAACTGCGCGGCCAGCGTACGCTCAGCAATCGCCAGACCCACCGCATTCGCCAGACCCTGGCCGAGCGGGCCGGTGGTGGTTTCGACGCCTGGCGTATAGCCAATTTCCGGATGTCCCGGCGTTTTTGAATGCAGCTGACGGAAGTTTTTCAGCTCTTCCATCGGCAGATCGTAACCGCTGAGATGCAGCAGGCTATAGAGCAGCATTGAGCCGTGGCCGTTAGAAAGGATAAAGCGGTCACGATCGGCCCATGCCGGGTTAGTGGGGTTATGTTTCAGGAAGTCGCGCCATAACACTTCCGCGATATCGGCCATGCCCATCGGCATACCTGGGTGACCGGAATTTGCTTTCTGTACCGCATCCATACTCAACGCGCGAATCGCGTTAGCCAACTCTCTGCGTGAAGACATAGGGTTCTCCCTTGTAGTAAAGCATCAGCGGGTTCGCCTCGGCTCGCCCGCACTCAACGGTGGTGCAATCAGAGGCGTGCTGACAGCACATCTTCCAGTTTCTGCTGGTCAACGGCGAACTGGCGGATACCTTCAGAGAGTTTTTCAACCGCCATCGGATCCTGGTTGTGCTCCCAGCGGAACTCCGCTTCTGACAGCGAGGAAGGCTGATGGAAACCTTCGGTAGAAGGTTCCAGCTTGCGCTCAACCGGCGCATCGCTGTTCGCCAGCTCTTCCAGCAGGTTAGGGGAGAGAGTCAGACGATCGCAGCCCGCCAGAGCCAGAATCTGCTCAACTTTGCGGAAGCTGGCGCCCATGATCACCGTGCTGTAGCGATGCTTTTTGTAGTAGTCATAGATGCGACGCACAGATTTCACGCCCGGATCTTCATCCACAACATAGGGGTCCATTGGCTTACGCGTGTTGTACCAGTCATAAATGCGGCCCACAAAAGGTGAGATCAGATAGACGCCCGCTTCTGCGCAGGCGCGCGCCTGCGCAAAGGAGAACAGCAGCGTCAGGTTGCACTTAATGCCGTTTTTCTCCAGCTCTTCAGCCGCTTTGATCCCTTCCCAGGTTGAGGCGAGCTTGATAAGAATACGTGAGCGGTCGATACCGTGCTCTTCATACAGGCGTACCAGCTTTTCTGCTTTGGTCACGCACATACCGCGATCGAAAGAGAGGCGGGCGTCAACTTCAGTTGAAACGCGGCCCGGCACGCTTTTCAGGATTTCCATGCCGAGATTGACAGCCACTTTGTCGCTGGCGTTGATAATCTGCGTCTCTTTACTGCCACCCTGCTTTTTCGCATAGTCGATGGCGTCATCAATCAGGTGTTTATAAGCGTCAAGACCGGCAGCTTTCAGGATCAGAGAAGGGTTGGTAGTGGCATCTTCCGGATTGTAATGGCGAATGGATTCGATATCGCCACTGTCCGCCACCACGGTGGTGAACTGTTTTAGTGCGTCTAGCTGGTTCATCGCTTAACTCCTTGATTAGCAATATTGTGGGCAAAAGAATGCCGGGCAACCGTCGCCTTGTCTGCGCCCTTTGCTGGGGATAGTGGTTCCACACAGTGCTACAGACGCCCGCTGATTAAAATGCGTTTTCTCTGATTATGGCGTGGCGGAGAGAGAGGCGGCGTAATCGGTTCAGCCATGTTTTGCCATCTTCAAGCATAGCAGCTTGCGCCGGAGATGCAGGCGAGGCGGTAAGTTCGCCGTCAGCTGCGGCGGTGGCCTGTGCTCCGGCACGGCGATCGGGCAGAGGACGCCTGGCCGCGTCCTCTGTACTCCCCGATTTAGCGCCAGCTGCGTGCTGCTGCGCCGGGGCGCATGTTAAGCGCTGGTTCCGTTCGCCGTCAGCTGCGGCGGCAGCTTTTGCTCCGGCGCGGCGACCGGGCAGAGGACGCCTGGCCGCGCCCTCTGCACTCCCCGGCCCTGCGCCAGCCCCGTCCGCCGCTGTGCGGTTCCCTCTCTCACGCCCGCTTCCCCGGGACCGGCCGCCATTCGCTCCTGCTCACCGCGCCCTTTCGCCGACGTCCTGTCGGCTCATCCCGGAACCGTGCCCTCCCTCGGCGGACCCGGATGGCGCTTCCCGCCGCTGCTGGTTTTTTCTCTTTTTCTTACGTTTTTTATGGCTGAAGGTTTCGTGAAGAAGCTTCAGACCACACCGCAACACTTTTAAAAAAACAAAATGAAAAATTTACAGGCGGGGAGGAGGGGCGCTATCCGCAGCGCCGGGCGCAGAGTGACGGCCAGGGCGAGCCGGCAGGACGCCGGCGAGAGCGCGGGTTGAGCAGGAGCGAATCCGCGCGGTCCGTTAAGGCCGGAGGGATAAGTCCGGGAATTCGCGAGGACGGCGCGGGGCGCGGATTGCTAAGGGGCGCGCCCACCCGCCCCTTAGCCCGTCCGCGTGCGGAAATGCCGCTGAAACTGCCAGAAGCCTGGCGGGCGGAACCCCTCCGGTGCCGCGCGCTGCCCGGCGCCCAGCCCCGCGCTGCTAAGCGCCACTCCCGCTAAGCCACTCCCGCACGGGGAGAAAATCCGTATAAAGCTGCGCTTCCGGTGAGCCGGGCTCGGGCTGATAGTCATATTCCCAGCGCACCAGCGGCGGCATCGACATCAGAATTGACTCGGTTCTGCCGCCAGTCTGCAGACCAAACAGCGTGCCGCGGTCCCACACCAGATTAAACTCAACGTAACGCCCGCGGCGGTAGAGCTGGAACTGGCGCTCGCGATCGCCCCACGGCAGTGCTTTACGGCGTGCAACAATCGGCAGATAGGCCTGCAGATAGCCGCGGCCGACCGCCTGCATAAAGTCAAAGCAGCGGTCAAAGTCTGGCGTGTTCAGATCGTCATAAAACAGACCGCCGATACCGCGCTGCTCATTGCGATGCTTCAGGTGGAAATAGTCATCACACCATTTTTTATAGCGCGGATAGACATCCTCGCCAAACGGCTCGCAAAGATTGGCTGCGGTCTGATGCCAGTGCATGGCATCCTCGGTAAAACCGTAGTAGGGCGTCAGATCAAACCCGCCGCCGAACCACCAGACCGGATCGGCACCGGGTTTTTCAGCGATGAAAAAGCGCACGTTAGCGTGGCTGGTCGGCACATAGGGGTTTTCCGGATGGACTACCAGTGAAACGCCCATCGCCTCAAAACTGCGTCCGGCAAGCTCCGGACGATGCGCGGTGGCTGAAGCAGGCATCTGGTCGCCATGCACATGGGAAAAGTTGACCCCGGCCTGCTCAAATACCGTGCCGTTACGCAGAACCCGGCTGCGTCCGCCACCGCCACCGGGACGCTGCCAGCTATCTTCGGCAAACGTTGCGCCGCCATCCGCTGCGGCCAGTTGATTGCAGATCTCATCCTGCAGCGTCAGCAAAAACGCCTTAACGCGTGAAATATCGGGATTGCTCATGCGTCACTCTCTCTGTAAATGTGCCGTAAGCTTACCACAGCCCGGGATCACGCCTGGCGACGATCGTATGCGGCAAAATAGTTAACAATTCCGCTGGCAATGGCGGTGGCGATCTTATGGCGAAAGGCGGGAGTGCCCAGCAGCTGCTCTTCATGCGGATTGGTAATAAACGAGGTTTCAACCAGCACGGAGGGAATAGAAGGCGACTTCAGCACGGCAAAGGCGGCCTGCTCGGTATGCTGACTGTGCAGATGATGCACCGGGCGGATCTGATCCAGGACGTGCTTGCCCAGCGTCAGGCTGTTGCGAATCGTATCGGTCTGCACCAGATCAAACAGAATCTCATTCAGATAGTGATCTTTCTGCTGTACGGCGGCGCCGCCTGCTTTATCTGCATCGTTTTCACGCTGCGACAGATAGCGTGCCATTGCGCTGCTGGCGCCGCGATTGGAGAGGGCAAATACCGAGGCGCCGTTGGCATCCGGGCTGGTAAAGCCGTCAGCGTGAACCGACATAAACAGGCTCGCGCCGTGCTGATGTGCAATCTCCACCCGCTGATAGAGAGGGATAAAGTGGTCACTGTCGCGCGTCAGTCGCACCTCAATATGCGGATGTGACTGCAGCAGCGTGCGCACGGTATTGGCAATCTCCAGAACAATATGCTTCTCCTCCGCGCCTTCCTGTCCCACCGCGCCGGAGTCGATACCGCCATGACCGGGATCGATCATCACAATTCGCTTACCGCTGGCAGCAGGTTTCGGTGCGGCATGACGCGGCGCCGCTGTGATCTCTGCCCGCGTCTCCTTCGCCTGAATTGCGCGCGGCGAAAGCACTGCCAGCGCCAGTCCCGAAAGGATCAGCTGGCGGCGGTTAGTCAGGCGTGAAAGCAGTGAAATCTTTTTCATTTACAGGTCCCTGGCGGAGAAATAAGCCCAGTGTTATAACGTAACCGCCGCAGCACGGCGACCCCGCAACCATTTCAGCGTATTACTTTGTATTGCACGGTGCTAACCGGGATTTAGCCGCTTTTTTCTGCCATTGCGGAGCAGGAGGGTTGCGCCACGCAAAGAATGCGTGATAATCAGCGAATTATGCCGATCAGCAGGATACGTCGATGGAAATTCGCTCTTTCCGCCAGGAAGATTTTGATGAAGTAATCACGCTCTGGGAGCGTTGCGATCTGTTACGCCCGTGGAACGACCCGGAGCTGGATATCGAACGCAAAATGAATCATGACCCGGAACTGTTTCTGGTCGCTGAAGTGGGCGGCGAAGTGGTCGGCACGCTGATGGGCGGCTACGACGGTCATCGCGGCTCAGCCTACTATCTGGCTGTGCATCCGGACTATCAGGGGCGCGGCTTTGCCAATGCGCTGATGAACCGGCTGGAGAAAAAGCTGATTGCCCGCGGCTGCCCGAAAATTCATCTCATGGTGCGGGAAGAGAACGATCAGGTCGTGGCATTTTATGAAAAGCTCGACTATGAACCCGTGGAGGCGCTGCTGCTGGGCAAGCGGCTGATTGAAGATCGCGAATATTGATTGATCCGGCCGGCTAAACTTTTTGCCATCGCGTGACTCCAAGAGGCACGCAATAAAGTTGAAACCATGGAGTTAGCATGAAAGCTGTACGTTTTGCGGCGCTGGCGGCGGCGCTGGCCGTGTCAGGCTGCGCCACTACCGGCCAGGCACCGGCAGAGCATGAGAGCCACTGGTATAATCCACTGACTTACCACTGGGCCGCGCTCAACCCGCTAAGCTGGTTTGGCGGTTCTCTGCAGGTAACTGAGCAGGGTGTGGCGGGTCTCAATGGCAGCACCCTGATGAGTGAATCGGCTATTTCGCAGGCGCTGAATAATGATTACCAGCTGCGGCAGGGTATGCGCAGCGAACAGGGCGAGGTGGCTGAGTTCTGGCAGGCGCTGCAGGATGGCAAGGTGAAGCTGATCATCAGCGGTAAACCCACCGTTGAACGGATCGAGGTGCTGGATGCGGCAGCGGAGAGCAGCAGCGGCAGTAAAATCGGTGACCGCTTCAGCGATACGTTCACTAAAGCCTTCAACAACTGCAAAATGGTCGCAGGCCTCGATGCGCACGACGTTGAGTGCCAGGCGCCGGGCAGTCAGCATATCTTCTATGTCTACAGCGGCAAATGGCACGGCCCGGCGGGTCTGATGCCTTCAGATGACACGCTGAAAAGCTGGACGATCAGTAAAATGGTCTGGCAGCGCTAACCCTGCCGGGGGCCGCTTTCAGGCGGCCCACACCCGCCTGCGTATATTTCTGAAAACCTGCTTTTCTCTGCCGATCGCTTATGCCTTTTTCGACTTTTAAATCCCCAAAAGATATATAAAACCGTTACTGCTTTCCGGGAAGTTATAAATACACTGACAGCATCTACTGGCCCAGGCTGGATTTCTATTTATCAGGGTGCTGCATGACACTTCCGGTTTTGAAAACATGGCTCAGCGGCGTGGCGCTGTCACTGTCGCTGGCAGCGGCGGCGCAGGCAACGGAGCTGCTGAACAGCTCGTATGATGTGTCACGCGAACTTTTTGTGGCACTCAACGCACCCTTTGAACAGCAGTGGGATGCGGCACACCCTGGCGATAAACTCACGATTAAGCAGTCTCACGCCGGCTCGTCCAAACAGGCGCTGGCTATCCTGCAGGGGCTGCGGGCAGATGTCGTTACCTACAACCAGGTCACTGATGTGCAGGTGCTGCATGATAAAGGCAACCTGATTGCCGCTGACTGGCAAAGTCGTCTGCCAAATAACAGCTCGCCGTTCTACTCCACCATGGCGTTTCTGGTGCGCAAAGGTAATCCAAAGCAGATCCATGACTGGGCCGATCTGGCGCGCGACAACGTAAAGCTGATTTTCCCGAATCCGAAAACCTCCGGCAACGGCCGCTATACCTATCTTGCCGCCTGGGGCGCAGCGGAAAAAGCTGACGGTCAGGATCGCGCAAAAACTGAAGCCTATATGCAGAAGTTTTTGAAGAACGTTGAGGTGTTTGATACCGGCGGGCGCGGCGCGACCACCACGTTTGCTGAACGCGGTCTGGGTGACGTCCTGATTAGCTTTGAGTCAGAAGTAAACAATATCCGCAATCAGTATGGCAAAGATGATTACGAAGTGATTGTGCCGCGCAACAACATCCTGGCGGAGTTCCCGGTTGCCTGGGTAGATAAGAATGTGGCGCATAACAACACCGCTGACGCAGCTAAAGCGTATCTGAACTATCTCTACACCCCAGCGGCTCAGGCGATTATCACCCGTTACTACTACCGCGTGAATAATCCACAGCTGATGGCAGAGCAGAAGGATCGCTTCCCGCAGACCACACTGTTTAACGTCAATGAGGCGTTTGGCGGCTGGGAGCAGGTAATGAAAACGCATTTCGTCAGCGGCGGTGAACTGGATAAATTACTGGCAGCGGGGCGCGGCTGATGTTTGCTACAGCACAAAAACGCGTCCTGCCAGGTTTCGGCCTGAGCCTCGGCACCAGCCTGCTGTTTACCTGCCTGATTCTGCTGCTGCCTATCAGCGCGCTGCTGATGCAGCTGTCGCAGATGACGCTGGCGCAGTACTGGGCGGTGATCTCCAGTCCGCAGCTGGTAGCGGCTTATAAAGTAACGCTGCTGTCAGCCGGCGTCGCGTCGCTGTTCAACGCGGTGTTTGGCATGCTGATGGCGTGGATCCTGACCCGTTATCGTTTTCCGGGGCGTACGCTGCTGGATGGCCTGATGGATCTGCCGTTTGCCCTGCCCACAGCGGTAGCGGGGCTAACGCTGGCCGGACTCTTTTCCGTTAACGGCTGGTATGGTCAGTGGCTGGCGCATTTTGATATCAAAGTCTCTTATACCTGGATTGGTATCGCAGTAGCGATGGCCTTTACCAGCATTCCGTTTGTGGTGCGTACCGTTCAGCCGGTACTGGAAGAGCTGGGCCCGGAATATGAGGAAGCGGCGGAAACGCTGGGTGCCACGCCGTGGCAAAGCTTCCGGCGCGTGGTGCTGCCTGAGGTGGCTCCGGCGCTGCTGGCCGGAACGGCGCTCTCGTTTACCCGCAGCCTCGGGGAGTTTGGTGCGGTGATCTTTATCGCCGGCAACATCGCCTGGAAAACGGAAGTGACGTCACTGATGATTTTTGTTCGTCTGCAGGAGTTTGATTATCCGGCCGCCAGCGCTATCGCCTCGGTGATCCTTGCCGCCTCGCTGCTGCTGCTGTTTGCCATTAATACGCTGCAGAGCCGCTTTGGCCGTCGCCTGGGAGGTCACTAATGGCGGAGATTTCACACCTCAATCGCGCTGAGCGTGAGCCTTTTAACTGGGGCAAATGGCTGCTGATTGGCACCGGTGCACTGATATCGATACTGCTGCTGGTAGTGCCGATGATCTCTATCTTCTGGGAGGCGCTGGCGCAGGGCGCAGGCCAGGCGTTCAGCAACCTGCAGGATGGCGACATGCTGCACGCGATCTGGCTGACGGTGCTGGTTGCGCTCATTACCGTTCCGGTAAACCTGGTGTTTGGCACGCTGCTGGCGTGGCTGGTCACCCGCTTTACCTTTCCGGGACGGCAGCTGCTGCTGACGCTGTTTGATATTCCGTTTGCGGTATCACCGGTGGTGGCGGGCCTGATGTATCTGCTGTTCTGGGGCGTTAACGGCCCGGCGGGCGGCTGGCTCGATGCCCACAATATTCAGATTATGTTTGCCTGGCCCGGCATGGTGCTGGCGACCGTATTTGTCACCTGTCCGTTTGTGGTGCGTGAGCTGGTACCGGTAATGCTGAGTCAGGGGAGTAACGAAGATGAAGCTGCGGTGCTGCTTGGCGCATCGGGCTGGCAGATGTTTCGCCGCGTAACGCTGCCCAATATTCGCTGGGCGCTGCTCTACGGCGTGGTATTGACCAACGCGCGGGCCATCGGTGAGTTTGGTGCGGTGTCGGTGGTGTCAGGATCGATTCGCGGTGAGACCTATACGTTACCGCTTCAGGTTGAATTACTGCATCAGGATTACAACACCGTGGGCGCATTCACTGCCGCCGCGCTGCTGACCCTGATGGCAATTGTAACGCTGTTTCTGAAAAGCGTGGTGCAGTGGCGATTAGAGCATCAGCAGAAGCGCCAACAGGAGGAAAATCATGAGCATTGAGATCAAACAAATTAATAAAGCCTTTGGCCGCACCCCGGTGCTGAATGATATCTCTCTGGATATTCCTTCCGGCGAAATGGTGGCGCTGCTGGGCCCTTCCGGCTCGGGCAAAACCACGCTGCTGCGTATTATCGCCGGGCTGGAGCATCAGAACAGCGGACAGATCTACTTTCATGGCAAAGATGTCAGCCGCATTCACGCCCGCGATCGCCAGGTGGGATTTGTTTTCCAGCACTATGCGCTGTTCCGCCATATGACGGTGTTTGACAATATCGCCTTTGGCCTGACGGTGCTGCCGCGCCGCGAGCGCCCTTCAGCCGCTGAGATCAAACAGCGCGTCACGCGCCTGCTGGAGATGGTACAGCTGGCGCACCTGGCAAACCGCTTTCCGGCCCAGCTCTCTGGCGGACAGAAGCAGCGCGTGGCGCTGGCGCGTGCGCTGGCGGTAGAGCCACAGATCCTGCTGCTGGATGAGCCGTTCGGCGCACTCGATGCGCAGGTGCGTAAAGAGCTGCGCCGCTGGCTGCGTCAGCTGCATGAAGAGCTGAAATTTACCAGCGTGTTTGTTACGCACGACCAGGAAGAGGCGATGGAAGTCGCGGACAGCGTGGTCGTAATGAGCCAGGGGAACATTGAACAGACAGGTTCTCCGGACGAAGTGTGGCGTGAACCTGCTACCCGCTTTGTGCTGGAGTTCCTGGGCGAGGTCAATCGCTTTGAGGGCGAAGTACACGGCTCACAGTTCCACGTCGCTGCACATCACTGGCCGCTGGGTTATACGCCAGCGCATCAGGGCGGCGTTGAACTCTTCCTGCGCCCGTGGGAAGTGGATGTCTCACGGCAGAGCAGCCTGGAGACGCCGCTGCCGGTACAGGTGCTGGAAATCAGTCCGCGCGGACACTTCTGGCAGCTGGTTGTCGAGGCCGCTGGCTGGCACGCTGAGCCGTTTACCCTGGTCTTCGAAGGTGAGCAGGCGGCCCCGGTACGCGGCGAGCGTCTGTTTGTCGGGCTGCAGCAGGCCCGTCTCTATCAGGGGAATACCCCGCTGCGCCCGGTTGCCTTTGCCGAGAGCGCCTGATATTTTGACAACTCTTTCGGGCGGGACTTTCCCGCCCGTTTTTATTGCCTCTCTTGCGCCTGGAAAACGATCGTGACCACTCTGGAAAATACCATCGGCAATACGCCGCTGATCAGGCTGCAACGCCTGTCGCCCGATAATGGCAGCGAAGTCTGGCTGAAGCTGGAGGGGAATAACCCGGCCGGCTCAGTGAAAGATCGCGCGGCCTGGTCGATGATTCATCAGGCTGAGCTGCGCGGTGAAATCAGGCCCGGCGACAGGCTGATTGAAGCCACCAGCGGCAACACCGGTATTGCGCTGGCGATGATCGCCGCGCTCAAAGGGTACAGGCTGCGGCTGCTGATGCCGGAGAACATGAGTCAGGAGCGGCAGGATGCGATGCGCGCTTACGGGGCCGAACTGGTGCTGGTTACGCGTGAGCAGGGCATGGAAGGCGCACGCGATCTGGCGCAGGCGATGGCCGATCGCGGCGAAGGCCGGGTGCTGGATCAGTTTAACAATCCCGATAATCCGCTGGGCCACTATCTCACCACTGCACCGGAAATCTGGCAGCAGAGCGGCGGGCGCCTGACGCATTTTGTCTCCAGCATGGGCACCACCGGTACCATCAGCGGCGTGGGCCGCTTTCTGAAAGAGCACGCGCCGGCGGTTAAAGTGATTGGCCTGCAGCCGCAGGAAGGCAGCGCCATACCCGGTATCCGCCGCTGGCCTGAAGCCTATCTGCCTGGCATCTGGCGCCCTGAGGTGGTAGACGAGATCATGGATATGGGGCAGCAGGAAGCGGAAGAGACGATGCGTGCGCTGGCGCAGCGTGAAGGGCTGTTCTGCGGCGTGAGCTCCGGCGGCGCCGTGGCGGGGGCGCTGCGCATCGCCCGGGCGCAGCCCGGCAGCGTGATAGTGGCGATCGTCTGCGATCGCGGCGATCGTTATCTCTCCACCGGTGTTTTTCACTGACAGCATCTGCCCGGTCAGCCTGCTGCGCTGACCGGCTTGCCGCTTCTGTATCCGCGCATCTGACTGTAAGGATCGCGTAAATCCTGCTGCGTTTCTCCCGCAATCGGCACAAAATAGCACCACTTTAGCTGAGAGAAACCGATGAAAATCCTGCTTGTTGATGATGACGCTGAGCTGGGCACCATGCTCAGCCAGTACCTGCTTGCTGAAGGCTTTGAAACGCAGCTTGCCCTGACCGGCAGCGCCGGGATTGAGGGGGCACTGTCAGGCAGCTACAGCGCCATGATCCTGGATATCATGCTGCCTGACATGAGCGGCACCGACGTGCTGCGTCAGGTACGCCAGAACAGTCGCCTGCCGGTGATCATGCTGACGGCAAAAGGCGACAATATTGACCGCGTAATCGGGCTGGAGATGGGTGCGGATGATTATGTCCCGAAACCCTGCTATCCGCGCGAGCTGGTGGCGCGCCTGCGTGCGGTTTTGCGCCGCGTGGAGGAGTTGCCGGCGGTGGCGGATAAAAAGGAGCCGCTCTGCCTGGGTGACCTGACGCTTAACCCGGCGACCCGCGTTACCGCATGGCAGGGCAGGGCGCTGGAGCTGACCGCGTCAGAATTTAACCTGCTGCAGCTGCTGCTGCGGGCGCCTGAGCGGGTGGTAACCAAAGATGAACTCTCTGAGCAGGGGCTGGGGCGGTCGCGGGAAGCTTACGATCGCAGCGTTGATGTCCATATCAGCAATATCCGGCAGAAACTGGCGGCGCTGACAGCCGAGAGCGTAACGATTGAAACCGTGCGCAGTATTGGCTATCGCATCCGATGAAGCGCAGCTATCGCGGGCGCATGTTCTGGAAAATCCTGCTGGGTTTCTGGCTGGTATTTCTGATTATCAGCCAGCTGCTCTGGCTCGGCTTTGCGCTGTCGGGCAGCCGGCATGAGCCGCCCGACATTGCCGCTGTACGGCGCATTGTGAATCTGCAGATGGCCTCCGCTGTCTCCGTTCTTGAGCGCGGCGGTCCGGCTGCGCTTGACGACATGATGGCTGACTGGTCTGCAGAAGATCGTCAGTTTTTCTCGGTGCTGCCCCAGCGTGCGACGGCGCCGCGCGCCGCCGGCAGGACGCAGCCAGCGTTTGGCGCGCCGTTTCACGGCCCCATTCCTGACGTGATAGTGCGCCAGGTAACAGACGCAGACGGCAACGGCTGGGAGCTGCGTTATGACGTCAGGGCGTTGCGGCGCGACAGCACCTTAGGCGAGCGCCCGCGCCGCATTCTGAATATTCCGCAACCGATGTTTATCTTCGCCGGTGCGCTGGGGCTGCTCTTCAGCCTGCTGCTCGCCTGGAATCTTACGCGCCCGATGCGCCAGCTGCGCGAAGGATTCGCCCGCGTAGCCAGTGGCGATCTCTCGGTGCGGCTCTGGCCGCTGATGCGCCGTCGTCACGATGAACTCTCCAGCGTGGCGCACGATTTTGATGCCATGGTAGAGCGGCTCGATACGCTGATTAACGCCCGCGAGGCGCTGCTGCACGATATCTCTCACGAGCTGCGTTCACCGCTGGCGCGCCTGCAGCTGGCAACCGGGCTGGCGCGTCAGACGCCGGCAACGGTCGCGGTATCGCTTAACCGCATTGATGAGGAAGCGCGTCGCCTCGACAAGATGATTGGCGAGCTGCTGACGCTGTCACGCGTCAGTCACGAAAGCCTGCCGGGAGAAGATTACTTTGATCTTCTCGGGCTGCTGGAGGTGGTTATAACCGATCTGCGCTATGAAGCGCAGCTGACTGGCGTGCTGGTGGAGTTTACCGCCGATGAGACGGCTGACTATACGGTGCGCGGTAACGCCGAGCTGATCCGGCGCGGCGCAGAGAATGTATTGCGAAATTCGCTGCGTTTTTCGCAGCAGGGGCAGGTGATCCGGGTAGATCTGCACGCGGAAGCCGCCTGGCTGACGATCTGCATCCGCGATAGCGGACCCGGCGTCGATCACAGCAAACTCTCCAGTATCTTCGATCCCTTTGTGCGGGTAAACACGCCGCTGGCCGGAAAAGGTTACGGCCTCGGGCTATCTATCGTCCGTAAGGTGATGCTGGCTCATCATGGCGAAGTTCAGGCGCAGAACGTGCCGGAAGGTGGTCTTGAGGTGATTCTCAGGCTCCCGCACTGGCGCAAAGCATAGAAACAAAAACGGCACCCATCGGGTGCCGTTTTCAGAGAGTGCTAACGTCCGTTATTTTTTGATACGAATAACCGGCGTTTCGCCAACGGTTACCTGACCGGAAAGCTTGGTCAGATCTTTGATCTCATCCATATTCGAGATCACAACCGGTGTCAGCGTGGATTTCGCTTTCTCTTCCAGCAGCGGCAGATCGAACTCGATCACAACGTCGCCTTTTTTCACTTTCTGACCTTCTTCGGCGATACGTTTGAAGCCTTCACCTTTCAGCTCTACCGTATCGATACCGAAGTGGACAAACAGCTCAATGCCGTTGTCTGATTCAATGGAAAACGCGTGGTTAGTTTCGAAAATCTTGCCGATAGTACCATCAACCGGTGCAACCATTTTGTTGCCAGTCGGTTTGATTGCGATACCATCGCCCACGATTTTCTCAGCAAACACGACATCAGGTACGTCTTCAATATTGACAATTTCGCCTGACAGAGGCGCAACGATATCGATAGTCCCTGACGCGCTCTCTGATTTTTCGCCAAAAAGTTTAGAAAACAAACCCATGATCTTCTCCTAAGCAGTATTTTGGGGCCAGCATCACGTGGATCAGCAGAGCGTTTTTTCTTTAATGAACTTGTTGACCAGATTCATCAAATCTTCCGCTGTGGGTTGAGCCAGAGCCTGCTCTGCCAGAGCCTTAGCATCTTCGTAATTGGTATTACGAATGATTTTCTTGATGCTCGGGATCGAAATGGCACTCATGCTGAATTCGTCCAGCCCCATTCCCAGTAACAGTAGTGTAGCACGTTCATCACCCGCCAGCTCACCACACATGCCGGTCCATTTCCCTTCGGCATGTGATGCGTCGATCACTTGCTTAATGAGGCCAAGTACAGATGGCGTCATTGGGTTATAGAGGTGTGAAATCAAATCATTACCACGATCGACCGCCAGAGTATACTGCGTCAGGTCATTTGTCCCAATACTAAAGAAGTCGACTTCTTTCGCCAGATGACGGGCGATAACGGCTGAAGCCGGGGTTTCCACCATGATGCCCACTTCAATGGACTCATCAAAGGCTTTGCCCTCTTCACGCAGCTGCGCTTTCAGGGTCTCCAGCTCCGCTTTCAGGAAGCGTACTTCTTCCACCGAAATAATCATCGGGAACATGATACGCAGCTTGCCAAAAGAGGAGGCGCGCAGAATGGCGCGCAGCTGGGCATGCAGGATCTCTTTACGATCCATTGCGATACGAATTGCACGCCAGCCGAGGAACGGGTTCTCTTCTTTCGGGAGGTTCATGTAAGGCAGATCTTTATCGCCGCCGATATCCATCGTGCGCACGATAACCGCCTGAGAACCTACGGCCTCTGCGACGGCTTTATAGGCCTGGAACTGCTCCTCTTCTGAAGGCAGCGAATCACGGTCCATAAACAGGAATTCGGTACGATAGAGGCCCACGCCTTCTGCACCATTACGCTCTGCACCCGCCACGTCGCGAACGGTACCGATGTTGGCGCAGACTTCAACCTGATGACCATCCAGCGTAATGGCAGGCAGATCTTTCAGCTTGGCCAGCTCATGTTTCTCAGAAAGGTACTGAGTCTGAATCGCTTTCAGCTCTTCCTGTTCCGCTTCAGTTGGATTGACATAAATTTTATTGTTTACGCCATCCAGAATCAGAAAATCACCGTTTTTAACGGTGGTAGTCACGCTACCGGTGCCGACAATCGCAGGCAGTTCCAGCGAGCGCGCCATGATTGAGGTGTGCGAGGTGCGTCCACCCAGATCGGTGATAAAGCCCAGCACCTTTTTCAGGTTAAGCTGCGCAGTCTCTGATGGAGTCAGATCTTTTGCGACCAGAATCGCTTCTTCAGCAATAGAGCCGAGATCGACCATATGCAGGCCAAGAATGTTCTGCAGCAGGCGCTTACCGATATCACGTACGTCAGCTGCGCGCTCTTTCAGATACTCATCATCGAGCTCTTCCAGCGCTTTAGCCTGGCCTTCAACCACAGAGTGAGCCGCAGCGTCAGCGGTGACATGATCTTTTTTAATCAGGTCAATGATTTCCTGCTCAAGCTCTTCGTCTTCCAGCAGCATGATGTGACCTTCAAAGATCGCCGCTTTCTCTTCACCGAAGGTTTCACCGGCTTTGACGCAGATCGCCTGAAGCTGTTCTGCTGCTTTGCTACGTCCATCAAGGAAGCGCTGAACTTCCTGATCAACCTGGTCGTCTGTAATCTTTTTACGGTTGATGACGATCTCATCTTCTTTCAGCAGCAGTGCTTTGCCGAAAGCGATACCCGGTGATGCTAAAATGCCTGAAATCATAACCCTACCTTTTTATCACGATGGCTCGTTGA
Organism: Pantoea sp. ICBG 1758; assembly: GCF_002928325.1. Lineage (NCBI taxonomy): Bacteria > Pseudomonadati > Pseudomonadota > Gammaproteobacteria > Enterobacterales > Erwiniaceae > Pantoea > Pantoea sp. ICBG 1758. Next base: position 1,822,757 of record NZ_POWL01000001.1, on the reverse strand, counting down.
CCCGATGCATTGCCATTGTCGTGGAGCAGTACTCTAGTGAAGCGATATCGCGGACAGGTTGTCCGCGATCAAGATAGTTGCACTCAATGGGGCAAAGGAGTCGATTTGGTGGTGACCGCGCGAAGTTACTCGAGCTCGGCCATCAGCTTAACCAGATGTTCAACTGCCTGCTGCTCATCTTCACCTTCAGCAGAGAGCGTGACTACGGTTCCCTGGGTCAGACCCAGCGTCTGCAGCTTAAACAGGCTTTTTGCGCTGGCAGATTTGCCGTTGGAAGTCACAGTGATTTCTGACTGGAACGCCTTAGCTTCTTTGACGAACTGTGCAGCAGGACGCGTGTGCAGACCGTTTGGTGCGGTAATGGTAACTTCTTGCTGGAACATGCTATTTCCCCAACTTTTTCAGGTTTGGTGTTATGGATCTAAAGTCTAGCCTGGAGCCGTAACTTTAGCCTGTGTAGGTACGCTGGTATGGCATCATGCTGACCAGAAAAGGACGCTCTGATGAATAAGCCATTTTTGCAATGACGGATCAACAACTGCGTTTGTTCGTCACCGGGTTAATTATGCCGTGATTCGCCATTTCGCCAAATCAGTAAATCGATTCAGCTTGATCCACTTCAAGGGCAGATTAATTTCAGGCACCGAAATAATTGGCAGCTTAAATACCAGAGCGGCATCACTGAAATCAATCTGCCCGGTGATGAAAGTGAGATCTGCGCCACAAAAAAGCACCCGGAGGGGTGCTTTTTTCGACACTTTAAGACTTTGACGATTACTGCTGCAGCTCTTTTTCCGTGAACAGATCGGCAAAGAGTGCGGTGCTGAGATAGCGTTCGCCGGAAGAGGGCAGGATCACTACAATATTCTTGTTTGCGAAGGCTTCATCTTCCTGCAGCTTCAGCGCAGCAGCCACCGCCGCACCCGATGAGATGCCGGCAAGAATACCTTCTTCTTCCATCAGCTGACGCGCCGTGCTGATCGCTTCATCGTTGGTGATGGCAATAACCCGATCGACCAGCTGCAGATCAAGGTTACCGGGAATGAAGCCTGCGCCGATGCCCTGAATTTTATGCGGACCCGGTTTGATCTCTTCACCCGCCATCGCCTGTGCGATAACCGGCGAGTCGGTAGGTTCTACCGCCACGGTAATTAGCTCTTTTTTGCCTTTGGTATTCTTGATATAGCGACTTACGCCGGTCAGGGTGCCGCCGGTTCCTACACCGGCAATAAAGACATCAACTTCGCCATCGGTGTCTTCCCAGATTTCCGGCCCGGTGGTTTTTTCATGAATCTCCGGGTTAGCCGGGTTGCTGAACTGCTGCAGCAGAACATACTTATCCGGATCGCTGGCAACAATCTCTTCCGCTTTGGCGATGGCGCCTTTCATGCCTTTTGGCCCTTCGGTCAGCACCAGATTGGCACCCAGCGCTTTCAGCAGCTTACGACGCTCAATTGACATCGTCTCTGGCATGGTCAGCGTTAGCTTGTAGCCGCGTGCAGCGGCGACGTATGCCAGGGCGATACCCGTGTTACCGCTGGTCGGCTCAACCAGTTCTACGCCAGGCTTCAGAATTCCGCGTTTTTCTGCATCCCAAATCATATTGGCACCGATACGGCACTTGATGCTGAAGCTCGGGTTACGCGACTCGACCTTCGCCAGAATACGTCCGTTACCGATGCGGTTCAGTCGAACCAGCGGCGTATGACCAATTGTCAGCGAGTTGTCTTCGTAGATCTTACTCATTGCCCGTCCTTAACTGTATGAAATATTGGGAACCCTTTGAGGATACCTGTTCTGTCTCCGCGCGGAAGGAAAGAAATAGTATATCTATATAGCCCCTGACCATAAGCCGTGCGGAAAAATGCATAAGCCTGGATCGCTGCGGTTAATGACGAGCTAAATCAGCACGATAGCGATCGACCCACATCGCGGTCGCCCCGCATACGGCCACCGGCATAATCACCAGATTCAGAATGGGTATCATGGTAAACAGGCTGACCATCGCGCCAAACTGCATATTGGCGACTTTATGCCGCCGCAGGGCAGTGCGCATATGCGGAAAGCTGACCTTATGGTTGTCAAACGGATAGTCGCAGTACTGGACAGAAAGCATCCATGCGCTGAACAGAAACCACAATACCGGCGCCACTATCTGACCAAAGCCAGGGATAAAATAGAGCAGCAGCAGGCCCAGCGCACGCGGCAGGTAGTAACCCAGCTTCTGCAGTTCACGTTTCATAATGCGCGGCAGATCTTTAAGCAGGCCCATCCAGCCACTGTCAGGCAGCGGCCTGCCGGTGAGTTGTCCCTCCAGCTGTTCAGCCAGCAGGCCGCAAAAGGGAGCGGCAATCAGGTTGGCGAGCGTGGAAAAAAAATAGCCAAACACCAGCACGATTGAAATCACTGAGAGCGGCCAGATGAGATAGCTCAGCCACTGCAGCCAGTCGGGCACGTGTGAAAGCAGCTGAGGGATCCACTCTCCCAGCCGCCGGAACAGCCAGTAAAACGCGCCGCCGAGCAGCAGCACATTCACCAGCAGCGGCACAATGACATAGCGGCGGATCCCCCGCATATGCACCAGGTTCCAGCCGCGGGCAAAGTAGTGAAGACCATTAAATGATGAGACTGAATTCTCTGCGGGCATAACAAGCCTTTCTCCTGTAAGTAGCGGCATCAACATCATACCCTGGCTTTTCCCGGTGAGCTGGCCTGCTTTGTGCGAAAAAACAGCGAAAAAGCGTCGGCTGGCTATCTTATTTGTCAGAAAATAGTGCGCAGACTTGCACTTGTGTAGCAGGGCAAATACAGTTAGAGGATAAAGTTTGCCGTGGTGGCAAGGTATTGGAACAACAGAGAATACAATGATGCAGGATTTGCGTCTGATATTAATCGTTGTTGGCGCGATCGCCATAATAGCGCTGCTTCTTCACGGACTGTGGACCAGTCGTAAAGAGCGTTCGTCCGTATTTCGCGATCGCCCGCACAAACGTCTCAAACAGCGCGATGACGCGGATGACGATCTGCTGAGTGATGAAGAGGATGGCGTCGGTGAAGTGCGCGTCCATCGTCAGCATGACGACAGTAATGAACCTGTGTTCACCGCGCCGCCAGCCAAACCGGCCGCGCCGCGAGCGCCGGAGCCGGCACGCCAGCCTTTCACACAGCATGAAACCCCGCTGACGGGCGATCCGCTGCTGGACAGCAAGCCTGCGCCTGCGCCTGCGCACTCCGCGCCGCAGCAGCCTGTTTCTCCGCCGCCTGTGCAGCAGCCTGCTGCGCCGCAGCCGGTTGCGAAACCGCAGCCTGCACCGGTACAGGCCGATCCGCTGCTGGATAACGAACCTCTTCCAGCGGCACAGCCCGCTCCGGAATTCAGCGCTGCACCTGAGCCTGAAGCCATACCTGAGCGTGAAGCGACGCCAGCCCCGCAGGAACCGCAGCCTGCAGCGCCTGGCAGTAAAAAAGAGACGGTACTGGTTCTGCACGTTGCCGCTCATGCAGGCGGTGCGCTCAACGGTGAAGCGCTGCTGCAGGGCGTGTTACAGGCGGGTTTCCAGTTTGGCGAGATGAACATTTTTCACCGCCATCTGAGTCCGGCCGGCAGCGGCCCTGTTCTGTTCAGTCTTGCTAACATGGTGAAGCCGGGTTCCTTCAACCCTGACACCATGGGCGACTTCACGACACCTGGCGTCTCGATGTTTATGATGGTGCCATCCTACGGCGACGCGCATCAGAACTTTAAGCTGATGCTGCAGTCAGCCCAGCGTATTGCCGATGACGTCGGCGGCGTGGTGCTGGATGACGAGCGTCGCATGATGACGCCGCAGAAGCTTGAGACTTACAAAGCCCGCATTCGCGAGGTGGTTGGCGGCTAACCGCTACGGCAGTATTACATGTTTGCGCCCGCCATTTGCAGCGTGAAACAGAGTCACTCTCAACCCCCGCCAGCCGGGGGTTTTTTATCGGATAAACACTATGAAATCAGTTCAGGAGCAGATCGCAGCGCTCAGTACCACGCTGCGTCATCATGAGTATCTCTACCACGTGATGGATGCGCCGGAAGTCCCGGATGCTGAATATGACCGGCTGATGAATCAGCTGCGCGAGCTGGAGCGTGCGCATCCCGATCTGATTACCCCCGACTCACCTACGCAGCGGGTCGGCGCGGCGCCGCTGACCGCTTTTGAGCAGGTGCGGCATGAAGTGCCGATGCTGTCGCTGGATAACACCTTTGATGAGGCAGGGTTCCGCGCCTTTAACAAACGCGTACAGGATCGGCTTAAGAGCAGCGATGAGCTGACCTACTGCTGTGAACTCAAACTTGATGGTCTGGCGGTCAGCCTGCTGTATGAAAACGGCTTACTGGTGCGGGCCGCTACCCGCGGCGACGGCACAACCGGCGAAAATATCACCGCTAACGTGCGCACCGTCCGGGCGATCCCGCTGCGGCTGCGGGGCGATAATATCCCGGCGCGGCTGGAAGTGCGCGGTGAAGTGTTTATGACTGAAAGCGGGTTTGAAAAGCTCAATGAGGAAGCGCGGCGTACCGGTGGCAAAGTCTTTGCGAATCCGCGCAATGCGGCAGCCGGCTCACTGCGTCAGCTCGATCCCCGCATCACCGCCAGACGCCCGCTAACCTTCTTCTGCTACGGCTTTGGCCTGCTGGAGGGCGGCGAGATCCCGGCCAGCCACTGGGAACGCCTGCAGCAGTTTAAAGCCTGGGGTTTACCGGTCAGTGAGCGGATCAAACGGGTTCATACCGCTGATGAAGCGCTGGCGTTTTATCATCATATTGAGCAGGAGCGGCCTAAACTCGGGTTTGATATCGACGGCGTGGTAATCAAAGTCGATTCACAGGCGCTGCAGGAGCGGCTCGGTTTTGTGGCGCGCGCGCCGCGCTGGGCGATCGCCTTCAAATTCCCGGCACAGGAGCAGCTGACCGTGGTGCGCGACGTTGAGTTTCAGGTCGGACGCACCGGGGCCATTACGCCAGTAGCGCGTCTCGAACCCGTGCAGGTCGCAGGCGTCATGGTAAGTAATGCCACTCTGCATAACGCCGATGAGATCGCCCGTCTCGGCCTGCGCATCGGCGACCGGGTAGCGATTCGCCGCGCTGGCGACGTGATCCCGCAGGTGGTCAGCGTGGTAGAGTCTGACCGGCCGGCTGACGCGCGTGAAATTGTGTTTCCGCAGCACTGCCCGGTGTGTGGCTCTGACGTGGAGCGGGTAGAGGGTGAAGCGGTAACGCGCTGTACCGGAGGGCTGATCTGCGGTGCCCAGCGTAAAGAGGCGCTTAAGCATTTTGTCTCGCGTCGCGCCATGGATGTGGATGGCATGGGAGATAAAATCATCGATCAGCTGGTTGAGAAAGAGTATGTGAAAACGCCAGCCGATCTGTTTCGCCTGACGGCCGGTAAACTGACCGGACTGGATCGCATGGGGCCGAAATCGGCACAAAACGTGGTGGCCGCACTCGAAAAAGCTAAACTGACGACGCTGCCGCGGTTCCTGTATGCGCTGGGGATCCGCGAGGTGGGTGAAGCCACGGCAGCTAACCTCGCCCGTCACTTTGGCGAGCTGGAGCGGGTGATGAATGCCGATCTCGATGCGCTGATTGCCGTGCCGGATGTGGGTAAGGTTGTTGCCGCTCACGTCCGCAATTTTATGGAAGAAGAGAGCAACCGTGAGGTGATCCGCGAGCTGACAGAAGAGATCGGCATTCACTGGCCTGCCGTCGCGGTGATCAAAGCAGAAGAGATCGACAGTCCCTTTGCCGGTAAAACGGTGGTGCTTACCGGCTCTCTGTCGCAGATGAATCGCGATGATGCGAAAGCGCGTCTTGCCGCGCTGGGCGCCAAAGTCAGCGGCAGCGTATCAAAGAAAACCGATCTGCTGATCGCCGGCGAAGCGGCGGGCTCCAAGCTGGCGAAGGCCCAGGAGCTGGGTATTCCGGTTATTGACGAAGCGGAGATGATCCGCCTGCTGGACGCATAATATGGAGAAACAGCAGCTGCTGGCTATCGCCAGCACGGTGATGCCGTTTGGTAAATATCAGGGCCGGCTGCTGATCGATCTGCCGGAAGAGTACCTGCTCTGGTTTGCGCGCAAAAATGCGTTTCCGGCGGGTACGCTGGGTGAGCTGATGCAGCTGACGCTGGCGATTAAAATTGAGGGGCTGCAGGGGCTGATCGCACCGCTCAGGCGCCCCCCGCAATAAAAAAGCCCGCTTGCGCGGGCCGTTTTTTATGACTTCTGTACCTCTGGCTGCTGCGCCAGCCGCTTTTCATTACCTGCTTTATAGCGCTGAGCAATGAACGAGCAGATCATCAGCTGTACCTGATGAAAGATCATCAGCGGCAGCACAATAATGCCTACCGCACTGGCCGGGAAAAGAATATTAGCCATCGGCACGCCGTTCGCCAGGCTCTTTTTCGAACCGCAGAACAGCACCACAATCTCATCAGCCCGGCTGAAACCAAACAGCCGTGAGGCACCAATATTGATTGCCAGCGCAATCAGCAGCAGCAGCAGGCTGCCTGCCAGAATCCACAGCAGGGTATCGACGCCAACGCGATGCCAGATGCCATTTACCACCGCTTCACTAAAGGCTGAATAGACAACCAGCAGAATCGAGGTTTGATCGGTTTTGCCAATCAGGCTGCGATGCTTTTCCACCCAGCCGCCGATCCAGCGGCGGGAGAGATGACCGACAACAAACGGCACCAGCAGCTGCATCACAATCTTACCAATCTGCTCCAGGCCGTTACCCGGCGCCGCACTGTGTACGTTCATTACCAGATTGACCAGCAGAGGGGAAATAAACACGCCCAGCAGGCTGGAGGCGGACGCAGCGCAGACCGCCGCCGCAACATTCCCGCCTGCCATAGAGGTAAAGGCGATAGAGGATTGTACGGTGGCAGGCAGAATGCAGAGGTAGAGGAAGCCGGTATAGATTTCAGGCCCGACGTTAACCGGGTGCCACCAGACCAGCAGCAGCCCGAGCGCCGGAAAAATCACAAACGTGCTGCACATAATCCACAGATGCAGACGCCAGTGGCTGCTGCCGGCAATAATCTTCTCGCGCGACAGTTTGGCACCGTGCATAAAGAAGAGCAGGGCGATAGCGGCAGTGGTGAGGTATTCAAAAAAGTCGACAAAACCGCCGCGTGCCGGCAGAAAGCTGGCCAGCAGTACGGTAATGATGAGTTTGATCATCATTGGATCGAGTCGTAAAAAGCCCATTGTTAACGTCCGGTTAAAAGAAAAAGTCTGGCAGAGATTGTGCGCTAAGCGCGTTTAGAAATAAAATTGATTTATTGCATTAATCTATGAGCAGAATCGATGAATTATACGTTACGCCAGCTGCGTACTTTTGTTGCTGTTGCCCGACAGGGAAGCTTTAGCCAGGCGGGGCAGCTGATAGGGTTAAGCCAGTCGGCGGTAAGCCATAGCGTGAAAGAGCTGGAGGCGGAAATAGGCGTGCGCCTGCTGGACCGCACGACGCGTGAAGTATTACTCACCGGGGCAGGGCAGCAGCTGGCAACCCGGCTGACGCGCCTGCTGGAAGAGCTGAATACCACGCTGCTGGATGTGCGCAGTTACGGCGAGCAGCGCAGCGGGACGGTACGGGTTGCGGCCAGTCAGACGCCCTCTGCGCATCTGATGCCGCAATGTCTGGCCAGCACGCAGCAGCACTATCCCGATATCCGCGTGATCCTGCACGACAGGGTGCAGCAGGCCGTGTTGCACAGCGTGCGTAATGCGGAAGTTGATTTCGGGATTGTGATTGGCCCGCTGGGTGACGCAGAGTTTGACGCCGAAGAGATCCTGCAGGAGCCTTTCCTGCTGCTCTGTCACCAGAATGATGCGCTGGCACAAACCGAGAGCGTTACCTGGGCGATGCTGACAGATCGCAATATGGTACTGCAGGACTACGCCTCAGGCAGCCGGATGCTGGTGGACGCGATACTGCAGCAGCTCGCTGTCAGTGTGAATGTGGTACAGGAGATTGGTCATCCGGCCACCCTCTATCCGATGGTAGAAGCGGGCATCGGCATCAGCATTTTGCCGGCGCTGGCGCTGCCGCTGCCTTCGGGACGTAAGCTGGTGGTACGCCGGCTTTATCCGGAGATGAACCGCAGTCTGATGCTGATCAAACGTAAAAACCGTTCGCTTACGCCCGCTGCGGAGGCGGTCTGGCAGGAAGTGCGTCAGCAGGCTGAGCTGCTGACGCAGACTCGCTCACTCTATCCGGCGTTTTAGATATAGACGTCGAGCTGGTTGTCTGGCGTTGGCCGGTTAATGCCATCCGCCCGGGCGCTCACCGGCTGTTCAGTCTGCTGCTGCTGTTCTGCCTTTTCCGCTTCGCGCTGCTGAATCTGAGCAATCTGTGCATAGAGCATCTGGATCTGGCTCTCCAGCATCTGCTGCTGTTCTGATTTTTGCTCCTGCGTCAGCGTATGATTGTCCGCCAGAGATTTGAGCTGGCTGGTAATAGCGGCGATCTGTTTATTAATAGCGGCAATCTCAGAGGCTGCCCCGCCTCCGCTGCTGCCCCCGGCCCCGATAGTGCTGATACCTGATATTGTCGTCATCATTTTCTCCTTGCCATAAACTCTGAAGGTTATCGGCAGCAGAAGTAAAGGCTTCAGGCGTGCAACCTGGAATGTTGAGGGCCGCGCTGATTTCAGGGCCGCATAAATGCGACCCCTACAGGTGCGAGCAGAGCGGCTTATTTGTAGGGGCGGCATTAATGCCGCCCAAAAGAAACAAAAAAAGCGCCCATAGGGCGCTTTTTTCTGAATTTGGTGGGTCGTGCAGGATTCGAACCTGCGACCAATTGATTAAAAGTCAACTGCTCTACCAACTGAGCTAACGACCCGAAGTGGTGGGTGATGACGGGTTCGAACCGCCGACCCCCTCCTTGTAAGGGAGATGCTCTACCAACTGAGCTAATCACCCACTTCGGTACTTCTTTAACAGGCTGTCTGGCTAAGATATGGTGGGTGATGACGGGTTCGAACCGCCGACCCCCTCCTTGTAAGGGAGATGCTCTACCAACTGAGCTAATCACCCATATCTTATCTCTTACTACCTGTTCACTGCGGGCCACCTTAAGAGTGGTGGGTGATGACGGGTTCGAACCGCCGACCCCCTCCTTGTAAGGGAGATGCTCTACCAACTGAGCTAATCACCCCCGCTGTGTGGAGTCGCATTATAGGGATCCTTCGAAGTGAGTCAACGCTTTTTAAAATTAAAATGTTTGTTCGCTTTAAAAATAGTCATCCTGAAGGGGTTTTAGCCAATGTGCTGGTTTTATTAGCAGAAAAAGCCGTTTGCGCTACGGCAGCGGCGGTGAGAGTGATTGAGGAATCATCTCCACCTGCTAGAATGTGCGCACTGTTTTTTCGCGTTAACCCGTTTTTTTGTCATCCAGACAAGAAAACCTGCGCATCTAAGGCAATGCTGAATGAAAATTAAAACCCGCTTCGCCCCCAGCCCGACCGGCTATCTGCACGTTGGAGGCGCCCGCACCGCGCTTTACTCCTGGCTTTTTGCACGTCATTACGAAGGCGAGTTTGTCCTGCGTATTGAGGACACTGACCTGGAGCGCTCCACGCCGGAAGCGATCGAAGCCATTATGGATGGTATGAACTGGCTGAGCCTTGACTGGGATGAAGGTCCTTACTATCAGACCAAACGTTTTGACCGCTATAACGACGTCATTGATGAGATGCTGGAAGCGGGCACCGCCTACAGGTGCTACTGCTCCCGCGAGCGTCTTGATGCACTGCGTGAAGAGCAGATGGCTAACGGTGAAAAGCCACGCTATGACGGTCGCTGCCGCGACAGCCATGAACATCACGCTGCTGATGAGCCGTGCGTGGTCCGTTTCCGTAATCCGCAGGATGGCTCTGTCATCTTTGACGATCAGATCCGCGGCCCGATTGAATTCAGCAATCAGGAGCTGGACGACCTGATCATTCGTCGTACCGATGGTTCACCGACCTACAACTTCTGCGTAGTGGTGGATGACTGGGACATGGGGATCACGCACGTTATCCGTGGTGAAGATCACATCAATAACACACCGCGTCAGATCAACATTCTGAAAGCGATTGGCGCGCAGGTTCCTGTCTATGCGCACGTCTCCATGATCCTCGGTGATGATGGTAAAAAACTCTCCAAGCGTCACGGCGCGGTAGGCGTGATGCAGTATCGCGACGATGGCTATCTGCCGGAGGCGCTGCTTAATTATCTGGTTCGTCTGGGCTGGTCTCATGGCGATCAGGAGATCTTCAGCATTCCTGAGATGAAATCGCTGTTTACGCTGGATGCGGTCAGCAAATCAGCCAGCGCTTTCAACACTGAAAAACTGCAGTGGCTGAATCACCACTATATTACTACGCTGCCGCCAGAGTATGTGGCGACGCATCTGCAGTGGCACATTGAACAGCAGCAGATCGATACCCGCACCGGGCCTGAACTGGCAAAACTGGTGACGCTGCTGGGCGACCGCTGCAAAACGCTGGTGGAGATTGCCGCTTCCTGCCGCTACTTCTATGAAGAGTTTGACGCCTTTGATGCGGATGCCGCGAAGAAGCATCTGCGTCCGGTTGCGCGTCAGCCGCTGGAGCGGGTGCGTGACAAGCTGGCTGCACTGAGCGACAGCGACTGGAATGCAGAGCAGATTCACCATGCGATTCAGAGCGCGGCGGATGAACTTGAGCTGGGTATGGGGAAAGTGGGCATGCCGCTGCGTGTTGCCGTTACCGGAGCAGGGCAGTCGCCGGCGCTGGATGTGACCGTGGAAGCGATTGGCCGCAGCCGCAGCGTTGCGCGGATTGATAAAGCGCTGGCATTCATTGCTGAGCGCGAAGCTAACGCCTGATAGCTTATCGCTCTCGCACGCCGCGGGAGCGTTATCAGGTACAACAAAAAAGCCGGAAGCAATTGCCTCCGGCTTTTTTATGCATCCTGAATACCCAGCCTTTCCAGAACACCGCGGATCCCTTCACGCAGTAACAGGGCGGCGAGCTGGTCCTGTTCTGTCTGCGTCATTTGCTGGACAGAATTTATTAATAACGCAGGTAACGTATTCTGCTGAGCGGCGTAATTCGCTGCCGGTTCACTCGCGTGGCGGGTGGACTGAATAAAGCTTTTCACCCGCTCATCGATATGGATCAAACGCGCTTTGCCGCCCTGTACGCCGGGCTTAGGCGTGGTGGTCCAGTTTTCGCGTTTGATCCATTTGTTCACCGTCTGCCGACTGTAGCCCGTTTCAAGCGCGAGCTCTTCGGGGGTTAGCCATTCCTTTTTCACGATGCTGTCCCTGTTGAATACATTAGCTCTACATATTACAACAAAACGTTACTGGGAAAAGTAATCCGGACAGAAAATGCTTTTTACGACCAATAAAAGACATTAATAGGTTACGAGGCTTCGCGAGCAACTGCCTGTTCAGGGCGGAACGCCAGGAAATAGGTCAGACCGACGAAGATAGCTCCCCCTACGGCGTTGCCAAGGAACACGGCAATTACGTTAGGCGCAAACTCGGCCCAGCTCATCTGACCCGCAAAGATAGCCGCCGGCACAATAAACATGTTCGCCACGACGTGCTGGAAACCAATGGCCACGAACGCCATCACCGGGAACCACATCCCCATGATTTTGCCCACCATATCTTTACTGGCAAACGCCAGCCATACCGCCAGGCAGACCAGCCAGTTACAGCCCACGCCAGAGATAAAGGCATGCAGGAAATCGGCGCTGACTTTAGCGTGCGCAATCGCAACGGTTTTTTTCAGGTAGTCACCTTCCGTCATGCCCAGCATATGCCCAAAGAACCAGGCGACGGCGACGCTACCAATAAAGTTCGCAACCGTAACCCAGAACCAGTTACGCAGGACGCTCAAAGCGCTGATACGGCGGGCAAACCACGCCACCGGCAGCGTCATCATATTGCCCGTCAGCAGCTCACCGCCAGCCAGCACGGTCAGAATCAGACCGACCGGGAATACGGCAGCGCCCAGAAAGCTTGAGAATGAGCCCCATTCAGCAGGCAGCTGGTTAATGACGTGCAGATCAAGCAGGAAGCCGGTAGCGATAAAGGCACCAGCCATAAAGCCAAGGATTAATAAGGTTGAAACGGGCAGGCGGCTTTTAGCCACGCCAGCCTGAATCGCCAGCTGGGCGATCTCTTTAGGAGTATGTAGTGACATAATTCTCTTTTTCTTTTATTAAACAAAGGGATGATTTTACCGGTTATTAAGGAGCTAACCCTGGCAGGTCAACCGGTTAATTAGCGTGCGAAGTTTTACACGGACCATTAACGAAAACAAGCCTGGCGCTAACATCTTTAACCTGAATTTAACCCGCCAGCGCGCTGCTTTTTGGCCACCATCAGCAGCAGGAGGAGCATAAGTGGCGAAAAAAAGGTCACTACAACACGGGTTTGCCGTCTTTTTCAGCGATTGCACACAGAACGAGAATTTGCCGTTGACACACTCAGAGCGGTTTCATATTATGCCGTCCGTCGGGTCTGCCCGGCAGTTTTTTCGGTACGGGGCTATAGCTCAGCTGGGAGAGCGCTTGCATGGCATGCAAGAGGTCAGCGGTTCGATCCCGCTTAGCTCCACCAAACCGCTCCCAACGGTTTGAACCGAAAGAATGATTCCAGATGTGGGGGTATAGCTCAGCTGGGAGAGCGCTTGCATGGCATGCAAGAGGTCAGCGGTTCGATCCCGCTTATCTCCACCAAATCTTCGTTGTTGCTCTGAATATCTTCCCGTTACTGCGATAAATCTCTTCCTGAATGACCTTTTCTGTCAGTTCTGCTCCCTGCAACGCACGCTTTATAGCGGCAGCTATTCCGTTGATGAAAATCAGTGATGTGCAGAAAGCGCAGAGAAAAGCGGGAAGCGTGGTGCTGAAGGCGTAACGGCTGAGCAGGAGAGCAGGGCGAGCCGAAGCCCGCCCTGATAATCAGAAAGCGAGTACCAGACCGGCAATGGCAGCTGAGAGCACGCTGACCAGCGTTGAACCGTAGAGCAGTTTCAGGCCAAAGCGTGATACCACGTTGCCCTGTTCTTCATGCAGTCCTTTAATCGCGCCAGCCACAATCCCGATGGATGAAAAGTTAGCGAACGATACCAGGAACACCGAAAGAATGCCCTCTGCGTTAGGTGACAGCTGGCCTGCAACTTTCTGCAGATCCATCATCGCCACAAATTCGTTAGAGACCAGTTTGGTGGCCATGATACTGCCTACCTGCAGCGCTTCATGAGCCGGAACACCCATCACCCAGGCAAACGGATAGAATACATAGCCCAGCACGCCCTGGAAGCTGATACCAAAAATCAGGTCAAACAGCGCATTCAGACCGGAGATCAGGGCAATAAAGCCAATCAGCATAGCCGCAACGATAATCGCCACTTTAAATCCGGCAAGAATATATTCACCCAGCATCTCAAAGAAGCTCTGACCTTTATGCAGATCCTGCAGCTGCAGATCTTCTTCATTCTCTACGCGGTAAGGGTTGATCAGCGACAGAACGATAAAGGTACTGAACATATTCAGCACCAGTGCGGCAACCACATACTTTGGCTGCAGCATGGTCATGTAGGCGCCAACAATGGACATCGATACGGTCGACATAGCGGTGGCCGCCATGGTGTACATACGACGCTGCGACATTTTGCCGAGAATATCTTTATACGCGATGAAGTTTTCTGACTGTCCCAGAATCAGAGAACTGACGGCGTTAAAAGACTCCAGCTTGCCCATGCCGTTCACTTTTGACAGCACGGTTCCGATACCGCGGATGATCCACGGCAGAATGCGGAAATGCTGCAAAATACCGATCAGCGCAGAAATAAAGACGATAGGGCATAAAACATTAAGGAAGAAGAAGGCGAGTCCCTTTTCGTTCATGCCGCCAAACACAAAATTGGTGCCTTCACCTGCATATTTTAGCAGGTAATCAAACATGCTGGCAAAGCCCTTAACAAAGCCCAGTCCCGCCTCAGAGGTCAGGAAAAACCACGCCAGCAGGAGTTCAATCACTAAAAGCTGTGCGATATAGCGAAAGCGAATACTTTTACGGTCGTGACTGACCAGCAGGGCCAGCACGCCGACGACCACCAGTGCTAAAAGGAAATGCAAAATATGGGACATATCGGCTCCAAATTTGAGGAGGGTTGTATTTTGCTGCGTATTCTATGTAACACGTTACTTAAAAACGAGATCAAACCCGCATTATAAGTATTCAGTATCGCAATTTTTTGCGGATAACTCTGCCTGCTCACATCACCGTAACAAACCGCTCACACAATTTATCCACACAGAGATTGTTTATAATTTGTTCCGGGCGTAGAGTAAATCCGTTCTATGCTTTGTCAAAGGCCGATCTTTGCGTTGATGTATAGCATTGGCTATACTTTATAGCACTATCTATTACTGCGATAAATATAACCAGATTTCACTTGCCTGTAAGGCCCCTTAAACTCAGCGGGTCTACACGCGTCAGGACAGGATCACACTATGTCAGAAAGCCGCACCGCAGAGCGCGCCGCCCGCGGAGCCAGAAAACTCAAGCTCGCCCTGCTGGGGCCTGCGTTTATCGCCGCTATCGGTTATATCGATCCGGGTAACTTTGCCACCAACATTCAGGCAGGAGCCGCCTATGGCTATAAGCTGCTGTGGGTGGTGGTCTGGGCAAACGTCATGGCGATGCTGATCCAACTGATGTCAGCCAAGCTGGGGATCGCAACCGGTAAAAACCTGGCGGAGCACATACGCGACCGTTTCCCGCGTCCCGCCGTCTGGTTTTACTGGGTGCAGGCCGAAATCATCGCGATGGCGACCGACCTGGCAGAGTTTATCGGTGCCGCGCTGGGCTTTAAGCTGCTGCTTGGCATCTCACTGCTGCAGGGCGCCGTACTGACCGGCATTGCGACCTTTTTGATCCTGATGCTGCAAAGCCGCGGACAGAAACCGCTGGAGCGGGTGATTGGTGGCCTGCTGCTGTTTGTTGCCGCGGCCTATATCGTTGAGCTCTTTTTCTCCCAGCCCAGCGTCAGCCAGCTCGTTACCGGGATGGCCCTGCCTTCGTTACCGGGGTCTGACGCGGTATTTCTGGCAGCCGGTGTACTGGGTGCCACCATTATGCCGCACGTTATCTATCTGCATTCAGCACTGACCCAGCACGGTAATAAAGGCACCAAAGCCGAACGCTACTCCTCCACCAAACTGGATGTGGCGATTGCGATGACCATTGCCGGCTTCGTGAACCTGGCAATGATGGCCACGGCGGCGGCGGCGTTTCACTTCAGCGGACACACCTCCATTGTCGATCTTGACCAGGCGTATCTGACGCTGGAGCCGCTGCTCGGGCAGGCCGCAGCGATTGTATTTGGATTGAGCCTGGTGGCGGCCGGACTCTCCTCCACGGTGGTCGGCACCCTGGCAGGGCAGGTGGTGATGCAGGGCTTTATCCGGTTTCATATTCCGCTGTGGGTCCGGCGGGTGATTACCATGCTGCCCTCATTTATTGTTATCTGGGCTGGCTGGGACCCGACGCGCATTCTGGTGATGAGTCAGGTGCTGCTGAGTTTTGGTATCGCGCTGGCGCTGATCCCGCTGCTGGCGTTTACCGGGAATCGTGAGCTGATGGGGGATGAACTGGTCAACTCCCGCCTGATGCAGAACACCGGTCGCCTGATTGTGATGCTGGTCGTGGCACTGAACATCTATTTACTGGTGGGAGAAGCGCTCGGCTGGTAGCGTAAAAACCGGCGCGAAGGCGCCGGGAGAGGGTTTAGTGATGGTGGTCATGAGGATGCGGCGGGCCGCCGTGTCGCCAGTGCGCGCGACGTTCCCGTTCATGATGACGATCCTGTTCACGCCAGCGCTCCCGCTCGTGCCGGCGTCGTTCATGTTCGCGGTCGCGCTCCCACGCTTTATGACGCTTCCACTCTTCATGGCGCCACCAGCGATGTTCATTATACTGGTAGCGGTCGTTCCACCAGCGCGGTTCGCGCCAGTTCCCGCCATCCCAGTAATAGCCGCGACGGTCACGTTCTCCCAGCTGTAAACTGACGCCGGGGGCAAGATCGATGGTAGCGCTGGTAGCATGGGCTGTGTGTGGCACCAGCGGCGATAATGTTGCCAGCAAAACGGCAACGAAAAGTGCAGATTTCATGTTATCTCCTTGCGACAGCTTATCACTGCTATCGTCAGACCAGTGTGCCACATCGGACCAGCTTAGCCTTGAGAGTTAGTCTGAAAAAGTACGACGGCAGCAGAATATGCGGTTAGTTAACCGCCCCTGCTGCCGTAAAAGAGAGCGGTTACATCAGGATCCGATCGATCGCCTGCAGCTCTTCAGGAGTCAGCGCCGGCTGGCTCAGCATCGCTACCGCGTCGTCAATCTGCGCGATTTTGCTGGCGCCAATCAGCACTGAAGTGATGCGCGGATCGCGTAACACCCAGCTCAGCGCCATCTGCGCCAGCTTCTGCCCGCGCTGCTGCGCCAGCACCTGCAGCTGCCGGACTTTTTCCATTTTCTCTGCGGTAAGCTGGTCCTCATTCAGGAATTTACTGCCGCTGGCAGCACGCGAATCCTGCGGGATGCCCGCTAAATAGCGATCGGTCAGTATGCCGCCCGCCAGCGGTGAAAAGGCGATGCAGCCGGTTCCCTGTTCGCCCAGCACATCCAGCAGGCCCTGTTCCGGGCCGCGTTCAAACAGCGAATAGCGCGGCTGATGAATCAGACAGGGCGTACCGAGCTCACGCAGCAGCGCTATAGCGCGTGCGGCCTGCTCAGCCGGATAGTTAGAGAGCGCAACATAGAGCGCTTTGCCCTGACGGACGCAGTGATCGAGCGCGCGCATCGTCTCTTCCAGCGGCGTATGCGGGTCGGGACGATGGTGATAAAAAATATCCACATACTCCAGCCCCATGCGTTTCAGGCTCTGATCGAGGCTGGCGATCAGGTATTTACGCGACCCCCAGTCACCATAAGGGCCGTCCCACATGGTGTATCCCGCTTTGGTAGAGATCACCAGCTCATCGCGCAGGCCGGAGAAATCTTCCCGCAAAATACGACCGAAGTTGCTCTCTGCAGAACCGGGCGGAGGACCATAGTTATTGGCCAGATCGAAATGAGTAATGCCGCAGTTAAAGGCGTGGCGCAGCAGTTCGCGACTGGTATCGACGCGCGTCGCGTCGCCAAAGTTGTGCCAGAGCCCCAGTGAAATAGCGGGCAGTTTCAGCCCGCTCTGGCCACTGCGGCGATAGTACATCTGCTGATAACGATCGGGATGAGGAAAAAGAGGCATGGCTTAGAGTTATCCTGCAATAGAAATGAGCATTCCGGCCAGTTAGTGTATGCGTTTACACGGCGCTAAAAAGCGTGAAAGATCCCATTCTGCAGAGAGATATCACGCCGTAACGAATGCTTGCCATTCAGCCCGGCGCAATCGCGGTTAAAAAGTCGCTTCCTTTCAAAGCCATCGCTGATACTCCAGAACATTCCCCCTGGAAGGAGCATCTGATGAAGAGGTTCACCGTAAGCGACTATCTGTTACAGAGGCTGGATGAGGCGGGCATCCGTCACCTGTTTGGCGTGCCGGGCGACTACAATCTGCAGTTTCTCGATAGCGTGATCGCGCATCCGGCGATCGCCTGGGTCGGCTGTGCCAACGAGCTTAACGCCGCCTATGCCGCTGACGGCTATGGCCGCTGTCAGGGCGCGGCAGCGCTGCTGACCACCTTTGGCGTGGGTGAGCTGAGCGCGATTAACGGCATCGCCGGCAGCTATGCCGAGTATGTGCCGGTGATCCAGATTGTCGGTGCGCCAGCGCTGACGGTGCAGCAGCAGGGGGAGTGCGTGCACCATTCGCTGGGCGACGGTGATTTTCACCATTTTCTGCGCATGGCGCAGGAGGTCAACGCCGCGACAGCGGTGCTTACCGCAGAGAACGCTGCGGCGGAGATCGATCGCGTGGTAAGCACTGCCCTGCATGAGCATCGGCCGGGCTACCTGCTGCTGGCGGTGGATGTGGCCGCGGCAGCGATAACCCCGCCGTCAGCCCGCGCTGAGCCGCACAGCGAAAACGCAGATGCCGCTGCAGCCTTTGCGGCGGCGGCTGAGCGTCTGCTGGCACCGGCACAGCGCGTGGCGCTGCTGGCTGATTTTCTCGCCGCACGCTGGGGGGCTGCCGCACAGCTGGCCGGACTGCGTGAGCTGCGCGCGATCCCGTCAGCGACGCTGCTGATGGGCAAAGGCGTGCTCAATGAACAGCAGCCTGGTTTTGTCGGCACTTACGCGGCGGCGGGCAGCAGCATGGCTATCCGCAGGGCGATTGAGGAGACGGATGTGACGCTGTGCGCAGGCGTGCGCTTTACCGACACGCTGACCGCTGGCTTCACCCAGCAGCTCTCCGCTGAACGCGTTATCGATATCCAGCCGTTTCACAGCTGTGTGGCGGGCGAGCGCTTTGCGCTGCCAATGAAGGCGGCGCTGGCGGCGCTGCAGTCGGTTTATCAGCGTCACTGCCCGCGCTGGCCGACCGGAGAGAGCATGCAGTGCGAGGAAAATCATCAGATTGCTGCAGGGATAATCACTCAGCAGGCATTCTGGCAGGCAATGCAGCACTTCCTGCTGCCGGGTGATATTATCCTTGCCGATCAGGGTACGGCGGCATTTGGCGCAGCGGCCCTGCAGCTGCCGGAGGGGGCGCAGCTGCTGGTACAGCCGCTGTGGGGATCGATTGGCTATACGCTGCCGGCGGCGTTTGGTGCGCAGACGGCGCGGCCCGACAGCCGGGTGATCCTGATCATTGGCGATGGCTCAGCACAGCTGACTATTCAGGAGCTGGGCTCCATGCAGCGTGACGGCCAGCGTCCGGTGATTTTCCTGCTCAATAACGACGGCTATACCGTAGAGCGCGCCATTCACGGTCCGGAACAGCGTTATAATGACATTGCGCGCTGGAACTGGACCGCACTGCCGCAGGCGATGAGCCTGGAAGGGGCGGCGCAGAGCTGGCGGGTCAGCGAAACCGCGCAGCTGGAGGCGGCGATGGCGGTGGTCAGCAAAACCGCGCGTTTGTCGCTGATTGAAGTGGTAATGGAAAAACAGGATCTGCCGCCGCTGCTGCGCAAAGTTACCGCCGCCCTGCATCAGCGTAATAGTGGTGCAGTTTAAGAAAGTTGCCTCTATACAGATGGCCTGACAATCGCCAGGCTGTGCATCACACTGGATTAACAGCGTCCGCCTCACCGGCGGGCGTTGTTGTTTTATTGGCAGGCTTCTATAGTGTTTGCCACTATTTATGACCCAAGCGGAGCAGCAGAAGAATGACAAAATACGCCCTGGTCGGCGATGTGGGCGGTACTAACGCTCGTCTCGCGCTGTGTGAGGTAGAGACCGGCGCCATCTCACACGCCAAAACATTCTCCACATCAGACTACGACAATCTTGAAGCCGTTATCCGTTTCTATCTGGCGGAACAGCAGCAGGCAGTGACTGATGGCTGTATCGCTATCGCCTGTCCGATCACCGAAGACTGGGTCGAGATGACCAACCACGACTGGGCATTCTCAACGCGCCAGATGAAACAGAATCTGGGCTTCAGCACGCTGGAAATTATCAACGACTTCACCGCCGTCTCTATGGCGATCCCGATGCTGACGGAAAACGAAGTGATCCAGTTTGGCGGCAAAGCGCCGGTTAAAGATAAGCCGATCGCTATCTACGGTGCGGGCACCGGACTGGGCGTCAGTCATCTGGTACACGTCAATCAGCGCTGGGTCAGTCTGCCGGGTGAGGGCGGCCACGTCGATTTCGCGCCGAACAGCGAAGAGGAAGATCAGATCCTCGAAGTGCTGCGTGCAGAGATGGGCCACGTTTCTGCCGAGCGCGTGCTGTCAGGAGCCGGACTGGTCAACCTTTACCGCGCGATTGTGAAATCTGACGCGCGCGAGCCGCAAAACCTCAAGCCCAAAGATGTGACCGAGCGGGCACTGCAGGACACCTGTATCGACTGCCGTCGCGCGCTGACGCTGTTCTGCGTGATCATGGGACGCTTTGGCGGCAACCTGGCGCTGAACCTCGGCACCTTTGGTGGCGTTTATATTGCGGGCGGCATCGTGCCGCGCTTCCTCGACTTTTTCAAAGCCTCCGGTTTTCGCGCGGCGTTTGAAGACAAAGGGCGTTTCCGCGACTATCTGGTCGATATTCCGGTGTATATGATCACGCACGATCAGCCCGGCCTGCTGGGTGCCGGCGCGCATCTGCGTCAGGCGCTGGGCCGCGTGCTCTGACACAGCGGCGGACGGCGCGGGTCGTCCGCCTTACAGCCGCATCAGCTGCCGGAACGGTCTGGCTTTGCTGCGGCTTACCGGCACCTGCGCTTCCAGATCGCGCAGCTTCACCAGATAGGTATTATTAAACCACGGCTCTATCTCGCGAATTTTACTCAGGTTCACACAGTAAGAGCGATGACAGCGAAAAAACAGCGCCTCCGGCAGCCGGCTGCAGAACTCACTGATGGCCACTGACATCACGTAGGCTTCCCGCCGCGTATACACAAACGTCAGCTTCTCATGCGCTTCCACATAGTAAATATCGTTGATATCGGTAACGATGATGCGCTCATCTTTCTGCAGATTCACCGTCTGCGGCGTAACAGCCGGGCTGTTCTGCGGCGGCGGCGGCTGCGTGGTGGCCTCCAGCTTATTCAGCATGGTGATGATGCGCGCCTCATGATAGGGCTTGAGGATGTAGTCAAACGCGTCGAGTTCAAACGCCTCCACCGCATAATCTTTCCAGGCAGTGATAAAAACAATCAGGGGCTTGTGGGTAAACTGATGAATATTCTGCGCCAGCAGCATGCCATCGAGCGACGGAATATTAATATCGAGGAAAATCACGTCGACCCGGTGCGTCTGCAGATATTTCAGCACATCCAGCCCGTCATCAAAGCTTGCTTCAACCGTGATCTGACTATGCTGCTGAATCATCCAGCTGAGCTCCTGGCGCGCCAGAAATTCATCTTCCACTATTATGGCTTTCATACTGTTATTTCCGGTTGAACGCTGAGCGCGGCAGGAAGAGGCTGGCTGTTTTTCGGCAGGCTAAAGGCGATTTCCGTTCCCGGCTGGTGACGCATGATAATCAGCCCCTGGCCGGTCAGCAGTCTGACACGATGGTGAACGTTCAGCAGGCCAATTTTATTGCCCGGCATCTCATTGCGCGCAACGCGACGGATCACCTCGTCGCTGATCCCCGGTCCGGTGTCGCGTACGGCGATACGCACCCGATCGCCCAGATCTTTCACGCTGAGCGTCACCACGCCTTTGCCCCGGCATGGCTGAATGCCGTGCACAATAGCATTTTCCACCAGCGGCTGAATCAGCAGGCTGGGCAGAGTAAAGTGCAGATCGTCGTCGATATCGTAGATCATTGACAGCTTATCGCCGAAGCGCGCCTGCTCAATGGCAATATAATCTTTTACCTGCCACAGCTCTTTCTTGATATCGATCAGCTCATCCTCATTGAGTTCAAGGTTGTAGCGCAGGTAGCGCGACAGGTTGATAACCAGCTGACGGGCAGTATCGGGATTCATCCGGATTGAGGCAGAGATAGCGTTCAGGGCATTAAACAAAAAGTGAGGGTTAATTTTGCTCTGCAGGGCACGGAGTTCCGCCTTATTGGCCATTTCACGCAGCTGCTCAGCGCGCGATACCTCCAGCTGGGTCGAGATAATCTGCGACAGCCCGATAGCCATCTCTTTCAGCGAGCCGGTAATGCGATGCGCCCGGCGATAGTAAATTTTCAGCGTGCCGGTCACCTGACCCTGCTCCCAGAGCGGGATCACCAGCATCGAGTGAATATCGCGCGTGCGATGCGCTTCATCGTTGTTTTTGATGATGATTTTTCCGCTGGCAATCGCCTGTGCGGTAGTGGGGCTGATGCCATCATCGCCATTATGGTAGTTCTGTTCACCATAGCCGACATACGCCTGAATCTGCTGCGTATTGGTAATGGCAACCGCATCAGCGTGGATGTCGCGCCGGATAATATCGCACACTTCGCGCAGCGCATCGCTGTTTACCTGACGAAACAGCGGCAGCGTTTTATTCGCTATCTCCAGCGCAAGTTTGGCCTGCCGGGCGGCAATCGCCTCTTTTTCTCCCTCCACGCTCTGCACCAGCAGCACAATCAATCCGATACTGGAGGCACCCAGAATCATCGGCAGGGCGATTTCCGAGACAATCGTCAGGCCGAGCGCTGCAGGCTTTGCCCATAACAGGATCAGCAGCATAGTCAGCGCCTCGCACAGCATGCCGCCCACTATGCCGGCCCCCCAGCGCTGCTCTTTGCTGACCCGGCGATTAATTACGCCAGAGGCGATACCGGCCACAATGCTGGTGATCAGGCAGGGTACTGACGTGACGCCATCTATGTCGATCAGGAAGCGGTGCAGCCCGGCAATGACGCCGGTCGTCACGCCCACCCAGGGGCCAAACAGAATGCCGCCCGCCATCACCGCAATGACGCGGACATTCAGCAGTGAGCCATCCACCGCCACGCCGGACCAGGTGCTGAACAGCGCAAACAGCGAGAAAATCAGGGTGACGATCGCTTTCTCGCTCAGCGTGTGTTCATCTTTCTGCAGCAGCTGGCGCAATACCCGGGTGCGGGTGAGAAAAAAGAGGCAGATGAGCATCAGCGCTGCGCGATCGAATACCGCCAGCAGCATGTCAAAATGGAAGGGCACAGGCATTTCCGGGACAGAATATCGGTGGCGTCATAATAAAAAATGCGCGCGCAATGCGCCAGCATAGCGCGCCGGGTTTAACGGGCCGCATAAATGCGGCCCGTGCGGAGGCGCACAGGGGCGCCATTAATGGCGCCCTGGCTGTCGCTGCGGCAGTTTGCTATGTTGCACTATTCCCCGTAGCGGAGCGCCGCCATGCAACTTCAGACCCCGCGATTAACCCTGAGCCGGTTGCAGCCGGAGGACTGGCAGATCTTCAAAGCGGTACATGAAGACGCTGCCACCATGACCTGGGTAAGCGAAATTCCCGATGAAAACGACATTCGTCAGCGTTTCAATGAACGCCTGGCGCCGTGGCAGCCCGCCAGCTTTCATATGCTGTGCCTGGTGGCGCGCCTGCAAACAAATCAGGAACCGATAGGCCTGTTTGGCTGCAGCGCCGAGTGGCACCCTTATCGCCAGGCGGAAGTTGGCTATATGCTGCGCCATAGCCACATCGGGCAGGGCTACGGTAGCGAAGCGCTGGCGGCGCTGGTTCACTTTCTGTTCAGCGCAGAATTTCATAAGCTGAAAGCGCTGGTGATTGAGGGTAACTGGCCATCCCGACGTATTCTGGAAAAGAATAATTTTATGCTGGAGGGGACTCTGCGGGATAATTATCTGCTAAACGGAGAGTGGGTAAACGATTGGGTGTTTGGCTGCCTGAATCCCGAAAAATAAAAAAATTTTCTGCTGCTCTCGACAGCGCAGGTCACAGCGCGTTATGTTCGGGGTGAGGTCACAGCAAGTGATCCGCGTCGCTCGGACGGTCCGGGCGCTCACGTAATCCTGAGGACATCATGGCTGATAACAGCATACCCCGTCGTTTCTCGCGTATAGAACGCCTTCCCCCATACGTATTCAACATCACCGCTGAACTGAAGATGGCTGCGCGTCGGCGCGGCGAAGATATTATCGACTTTTCAATGGGGAATCCGGATGGCGCTACGCCGCCGCATATTGTGGAAAAGCTCTGTCAGGTGGCGCAGCGTGAAGATACGCACGGCTACTCCACCTCAAAAGGTATTCCGCGCCTGCGCCGGGCGATTTCGCGCTGGTACGCTGAGCGCTATCAGGTGGATATCGATCCGGAGTCAGAAGCGATTGTGACTATCGGCTCCAAAGAGGGACTGGCGCACCTGATGCTCGCCACGCTCGATCATGGTGACACCGTGCTGGTGCCCAACCCCAGCTATCCTATCCATATTTATGGCGCGGTGATCGCCGGGGCGCAGGTTCGCTCCGTGCCGCTGGTCGCGGGCGTGGATTTCTTTACTGAGCTGGAGCGTGCAATTCGCGAAAGCTATCCAAAGCCGAAAATGATGATCCTCGGCTTCCCTTCTAATCCCACCGCTCAGTGCGTCGAACTCGACTTTTTTGAACGGGTTATTGCGCTGGCAAAACAGTATAACGTGCTGGTGATCCACGATCTCGCCTACGCTGACATCACCTACGACGGCTGGAAAGCGCCCTCAATCATGCAGGTGCCGGGTGCACGCGACGTGGCGGTAGAGTTCTTTACGCTCTCCAAAAGCTACAATATGGCGGGATGGCGTATCGGTTTCATGACAGGAAACAAAGAGCTGGTAGCGGCGCTGGCGCGCATCAAAAGCTATCACGATTACGGGACATTCACGCCGCTACAGGTGGCAGCCATTGCCGCGCTGGAGGGCGATCAGCAGTGCGTGCGCGATATCGCTGAGCAGTATAAGCGCCGGCGTGATGTGCTGGTAAAAGGGCTGCATGAAGCGGGCTGGATGGTGGATCTGCCTAAGGCATCGATGTACGTCTGGGCAAAAATCCCGGAACGCTACGCGCATCTTGGCTCGCTGGAGTTTGCCAAACTGCTGCTGCAGGAGGCCAAAGTCTGCGTGTCGCCGGGCATCGGTTTTGGTGAATATGGTGATACACACGTGCGCTTTGCGCTGATTGAAAACAGCGATCGCATTCGTCAGGCGGTGCGGGGAATTAAGGCGATGTTCCGCGCCGACGGTATCTTACCGGGAGCGGTAAAAGAAGCAGAAGAGACGCGTTAAGCGTGCGTCGGGGCGACTGGTATGGTCGCCCCGTCCGGTACTCAGAGCATCAGCACAAAGGTGCCGACCCAAAGCAACACGAAAAAAGAGATGCCCATCAAAGCGTATTTCACAACATAACTCCTCTGTGCGGTTACCGTGATGGCGATCCCAGACCAGCGTAACCCGAACAGAATAAGAGAAAGGTGGAGTTCATTAACGCTACACGCTTTCTACTCAGGTGGTCCCGGCCAGACCGGAACAGGATCGGGCGCTAATTTACGCGGAATCGATCCAGAAATAAATAGGCCGGTTCTGAGATATTGCTCACAATTTATTGGGTCTGAATGTGCGGGATCGCCGACATGCCGACGCGCAGCTGCGCCAGATCGGGCTGACCCGCATCAAGCACAATCTTTACCGGCAGACGCTGAACCACTTTAGTGTAGTTACCCGTTGCATTATCAGGTGAAATTGCCGAGAAGGTTGCCCCTGTTGCCGGCGCAATGCTGTCGATACGCCCGGTAAAGGTTTTACCCGGTAGCGCATCAACAGTAACGCTGACCTTTTGCCCTGGCCGCACGTCGGTCAGCTGGGTTTCCAGATAGTTAGCCGTAATGTAGAGCTGCTGCAGCGGCACCACTGCCAGCAGGCGGCTGCCGGCACTGACATAGGCGCCCGGACGTACGGTACGCTGGCCGACCGTGCCCTCTACCGGCGCAACAATACGGGTATAAGAGAGATTAAGCTGCGCCTGGTCGACATTCGCCTGCGCGACTGCGACATCCGCCTCCGCCTGACGCACGGCCGCCTGCAGGACATTAACCTGCTTAAGCGCCGCGTCCAGCGCCGCCTCACTCTGTCGTACCGTCGCCGAAGCGGAACGCTGGTTAGTATCCGCTTTTTGCTGATCGTCAGCCGCAATGGTGCCACTTTTATAAAGCTGATTATAACGTGCGGCGTTCTGGCCGGCGTAGCGGGCCGCTGCCTCACTGGCCGCCAGCGTCGCTTTTGCCTGATTAATCGTCGCCTGCTGCTGCGCCAGCTGCGCCTGGGTGCTTAGCCGCTTAGCCTCGCTGACCTGCAGCGAAGCGCGCGCGGTTTCCAGCGCCACGCGAAAATCGCGATCGTCAAGCGTTGCCAGCAGATCGCCCGCCCGGACGTGCTGGTTATCCTGCACGCTGACCCGGGCGATATAGCCTGAAACTTTGGGGGCGACCAGCGTGTAATCCGCATTAACCCAGGCATCATCGGTGCGATGATCGTTGGTGGTCATGGCACGCCAGAGGAGAAAGGCGAGCGCGAGCAGCAGCACTAACAGGGCGCTTAGCAGCGCCGTTCTTTTTACAGCAGAGAGTTGCATATCAGTTTTCCCGACGTGGCGTAACAGATTGAATCAATGTTTGAGGCGGCCAGACGCGGTGCGCCAGACAGAGCGTCAGCAGCAGCAGCAGGGCGCCAAAGGTGGTCAGCATCAGCCAGGCGTCGCTCAGGCTGAGTACCAGCGCCTGATGTTTCAGCAGGGCGGCAAATCCGCTCAGGTTCTGCACGCTACTGGCGCTGCCGTCCGGCAGCAGGGGAGTGCTGCTGCCTGCCTGCGCGCTGCTGGTCGCGGTCATCAGCCAGCTACGGCTGGCCGCCTGATCTACCAGTACATGCGAATGGAACTGTTCGCGATGGCTGATAAACCACTCCACCAGCGTGCTGGCCGCAATGCTGGAAAAACCGCGTACGGTGTTGAACATGGCAGAGGCAAAAGGGCCCTCCGGCGGCGCCACAACGCTGGTGGCACTCATCAGCACCGGCAGGATCACCATCGGCTGTCCGAACGCCTGCAGGATCTGCATCAGCCAGAAATTCTGCCGCGCCCAGTCAGTGGTAATCTGCGTTCCCAGCAGGCAGGCGGTGACCAGCAGCAGCACGCCGCAGCACAACACCCAGCGGCAATCGACCCGGCGAATGTTCAGCAAAGCGGCGATCAGCGGGGCAATCAGCAGCTGCGGCAGGCCCACGGTCAGCGCCAGCGGCGCAAACTGCAGCGTGCGAAATCCCTCTACCTGACCAAAATAGAGCGAAGGCAGCGCTGAACCGGAGAGTGCCAGAATCAGCACCGCCATCAGCGCCAGCAGGCCGTGCGCCAGGTTGGAACGGCGCAGCATCTGCAGCCTGAACAGCGGCAGCGGATGAAACCACTCGTTAATCAGAAACACCGTCAGCAGCGCCAGCGCACTCAGCAGCATGGCGGTAAACAGCGGTGAGCTGAGCCAGTCCAGCCGTTCCCCCTGAGTCAGGGCCAGAATCAGCAGCGCCATGCCGGCGCAGCCGGTAAGCATGCCAAACAGGTCGATCTGCCGAAAGCGCTCCAGGCGCAGCGGATCCTGCGGCAGTCCCCAGGCAATCAGCGTCATTGCCAGCAGCATGGCCGGGACTACCTGCCAGAACACAAACGCCCAGCCCACCTCATCGGTCCAGAACGCCGCCAGCGAGGCCGCCATATTGGGGCCGAAGGTGGCGGTAAGCGCATAGGCGCCCAGGCCATAGAGTTTGATCGGCGGCGGCAGAAAGCGCAGCGCCACTGTCATCAGCAAGGGCGGCAGCGCGCCGCCAAAGATACCCTGCAGCACGCGCAGCGCAATAAACAGCGTCGCATCCTGCGTCAGCGGCAGCACCAGGCCGCACAGCATAAAGCCGGCAGAAACCACCAGGGCAAAGCGGCGCAGAGAAAAGGTGACGGCGAACCAGGGCGCGATCATCATTGCGGCGACTTCAGCCGCCTGATAGCCGGAGACAATCCAGCTGCCGCGATCGTGACTGACACCGATAGCGGCGCGGATATCTGCCAGCGCAATATCCGTGACCCGATCGTTGAGTCCTGACGTCAGCGCCGCGATCAGCACGCCCGCCAGCCCGAGAGCCAGGCGCAATGTAAACGGGTGCGGAGCTGGCGGAGCAGCGGGCGAAGCGGTCATAGCAGAACTCTCATAAAATTATGATGCAGTGTATTACGATGTGATACAGGCCGCGCATCTTACATGCCGGTATGATGTATTGCAATGTGATACGCAGGTACAAAAGTGCGATCATTCGCGCTACAGTAAAGCAGGCTCATAAGGAACGCATTATGGTGGGATCTGCCTCAGGCCGTGAGGATGAAAAAGCGGGTGGCATTCAGGTCATTGCGCGTGCGGCAAAAATTTTACATGCGCTGGGTGAACATCCCGGCGGCATGAGTCTGGGCGAAATTGCGCAGGTGGTGAACCTGCCACGCTCCACGGTACAGCGCATCGTGGCGGCGCTCGACAGCGCTCAGCTGGTGCGCAGTAGCGGGGCAGGGGGCCTCAGGCTGGGGCCAGCTCTGCTGAAACTGATCTCCAGCGTCCATACAGATGTGGTGGAGCTGGCGCGTCCGCTGCTGGAACAGCTCTCAGCAACGGTTAATGAAACCGTCTCGCTGGCGCGCGCCAGCGGGACGCAGCTGGCGATCGTTCATTATGTCGTGGCGCCGCGCGAGCTGCGGGTCGTACCGCGGATGGGGCTTAATCTGCCGCTCTATAGTACCTCCGGCGGCCGGGCGCTGCTGGCGCTGGAGAGCGATGAAGATGTACAGCTGCTGGTGGGCGATGCCTGGCAGGAACTCACGGATAAAACGGTAAAAACGCTGCCGCAGCTGATGGCGCTGATTGCTGAAGTACGCAGCAGTGGCCTGGCGATCGATCGCGGTGAAACGCTTGAAGGGATCACCACCCTGGCGGTCGCCATTGACACACTGTTCGGACGTTTCTCTATCTCGCTGCTGGTTCCCGGCGCGCGCTTTGCGCAACATGAAGCGCGCTATCGCAAAGAGATCATCACCTGTAAAGAGGCGCTGCTGCGCGAAATTGGCAAAATAACCGCTGTGGAGAAGAGGTAACGACTCATGAAAATGTTGTTAATGGCTATCGATAACTCACCGGTCGCGGAGAAAGTGATTGCGCTGACCCTTGAACAGGCGCTGGCGCTCAACGCCCCGGTCACGGTGCTGTGCTGTATCGATCCCGCCTATTCAGCCTGCAGCCAGCCTATCGAAATTGACGCCGGTGAAGATCCGGATGATTTTGTCGCGGCAAAAGATGAGCAGAACACCGCCGAGATGGTGGTGCGTCATGCGCTGGCTCCGCTGCTGCGGGCGGGTGTGAATGCCAGAGGCGTCATCCTGGCGGGTGAAGCCGCTGAAACCATTGTGGCGCAGGCTGCGGCACTGCGCGCCAGTATGATTATCATGGGACGCCGGCACCTCTCGCCGCTTAACCGGCTGCTGAAAGGCTCGGTCAGCGCGGCAGTGATCGAACGCGCGACCTGTCCGGTTCTGCTGGACGTGCGTAAGGATTAACGCCGTATTATGACGCTGCTTTTTATTTCGGTGCTGGCCGCTTTTGCACTGCTGGCGCTGGTGATTGTGATGCTGGTACGCACCACGGCGCTGCAAGCCTGGCAGGGGGTGCTGCTGTTTATCCTGCCGCTTGTGGCAGCTAATCTGATCTGGTTTAGCTGGCTGCATCCGCGTCAGGCAGAGAAGATACAGATGGAGGCGGTTGCGCAGCAGCTCAGCGCGGCGCCAGGCTATCGCCTGCTTAGGGTTCAGGAGCCGGAGCTGTGGCAATTACTGAATCGTGAACTGCGGCATAAGCTGCAGCAGGGCGTTTCCGCCGAACAGGCGCTGGGCGACCTGCGGGGCTGGCTGACTGATATCGTCAATAAACGTA
This sequence comes from Pantoea sp. ICBG 1758, assembly GCF_002928325.1. NCBI lineage: Bacteria > Pseudomonadati > Pseudomonadota > Gammaproteobacteria > Enterobacterales > Erwiniaceae > Pantoea > Pantoea sp. ICBG 1758. The sequence goes on along the minus strand of NZ_POWL01000001.1, from coordinate 1,793,171 downwards.
TGACCCGCGCCAGCGATGATGCAGTGATCGCCTATGTTCAGGTGTCGGTGGAAGAGATGCAGGCGCTGCAGCAGCAGAGTCCGCAGCGCTGTTTTCAGTTCCTCTATCCGCAGGTCAGCGGCGGCATCAATCTGCAGGAGGTGCTCACTCCGGCACTCTATCAGCGCGACGGTCATGCACTTGAAGCCCTGCTGCTGAGCAGCCAGGGGGCAGAGCAGCAGACCGACCAGACGCTGGCCCGCCGCGATCTGCGTGAGATAGTTGACAGGCTTTATGGGAAACGGGGCAATAAACTTCAGCAGCTTAATCAGCCGGCTGATACCGCCGTCGATCGCAGCGCGCTGTGTGCTATGTCTATCGATCTCTACAGCGCCATTCTCGCATTGCCTGCTAAGCGCGCCGCCGGCCTTTTACGTAATATGGTGCACAGCAACGGCTAACCGGTGAAAAAAAGCCCGCTCAGCGCGGGCACAAAGGTCACTTTGTTACATCTTCTTATTATTGATATTACCTGGTGTGGAGCAGACATCGTGTGGTCTGACTGCACTATCGCAGTTGTCATATGATAAGAAAAGCCGTTTGGTTTTATTGATTCAATTGGCAAAAACACTGGTCTTAACACTGTTTCGCGCGTTTTCCTATAGGCGCGCGGTGGCATCGTTGTTTACACTTCGACGCCTGAAGAGGACACCTGAATGAAAAATATCGTTACCGGCGCGTTAGCGCTCATTATGCTGGCGGGCTGCAGCGTTAATCAGCCTGGCGGATTTGAACGTGTAGATGAAGATAATACGTCCAACACCGTTCAATATCGTTACGACCCGCATAGCCTTAATCGGGATGCCATGAATGTTGACCTGGCAAATTACTGCAGCGAGCGGGGTTTTGATAAAGTGGATTCGCTGCCTGCTCAGGACAGTCATCTGCCAGGATTAAAGAAAGCCTGGTATCAGTGTAATTACGCGATTAAAAGCTAAAAAAAGGGCGGGATATATTCCCGCCCTGCTTATTTATTTTTTTATTAGTGCTGTGTGCGCTTTGCCCGATTATCCGTGACGATGCCCGTGGTGGCCATGATGCCAGCCGCGGTCATGACCCCAGCCAGCGCCGCGGCCACGGTCGTGCTCAATAATACATCCGCTGAGCAAACTGACCATAACCGCTATCGACGTTAACGAAATAAGCTTTTTCATGGAAAGACCTCCTCTTTTCCAGTGAGGTCAGATTACGCCGGAATAGTGGAGTGAAGATGCAGCAAATGTAGAGTTATTTAGATAAATATTGCCAGATGTGTCTAAATAAAAGATCGGGAAAGCGGGTTTTTCTATTTGAATCAGAATAAGCTGAATAGCAGGCTATATTAGCGCGATAATTCTGAAAGACAATAATTCGCGCCTGCGGATGAAAAATAAAAGTGCGAGCGCTCAGGATAACAGCGCTCGCCTGTAAGTTAATTATGCAGTGCAGGCCTGTTAATTGCCTGACGGCGCGGCTGACGAACGCTCAGTGAAAGCAGCAGCGAAATAACCAGCAGCGTCATGATCAGACTAAAGGTAACGGTAAAGCCACCGAACAGGGAGGCGACCAGCGAGCCGAGCACGCTGCCAATACCAAACCCGAGGTAGATCAGCCCGTAATTTTTTGTCAGGTTGTTCAGGCCAAAGAAGTCGCTGATCAGCGCCGGGAAAACGGTGATTGTGCCACCGAAGCTGAAGGCTACGCAGGCCAGCGAGACAAAAAAAGTGGTTTCGTTCATACGGGTAAACAGCAAAATACTCATGCCCGCGAGCGCAATACATTGCGCCAGTGAGATCACCCGGATACGGGCCATTTTGTCTGACAGTACCCCCAGCGTTAACCGGCCGCTAAGGTTGGCAATGGCGATAACCGTTACGGCACTGGCGGCTATCTGCGGCGTAAGGTGCACCATTCCTTCGCCGATATCTTTCGCTACGCCGATCACATACAGGCCGCTCATACAGGCGGTGAGGAACATCAGCGCCAGCATCCAGTATTGCGGCAGGCGAACCGCCTGTGCCAGCGTAAAGTCGCGTCCGGCATGCTGCGGATTGTTGCTGGCAGCACGCACCGGCGCATCGCGCATCAGCAGCGCGCCGCAGAACATCATGCTCATCGCCAGCACGCCCCAGATCATGAAGGTGTTCTCCAGGCCAACAGCATCCAGCAGGGTGCCGCAGATAAATTTGAAGCCGAGACTCCCCAGACCGTAGGCGCCGATTGAACAGGCGGAGATAAGGCCTTTGCGCTCAGGAAACCACTTTACACAGTTGGATAGCGTCATCAGGTAGCCCGCACCATCTGCCAGGCCCACCAGAATACCGGCGCTCAGATAAAGCATCATCAGGTTATCAGCCTGCGCGGTCAGCCAGAATCCGGCTGCCATCAGGATGCCGGCTCCGATAGTCACATTACGCACGCCAAAACGCTCCTGCAGCTTGCCTGCCAGCGAGGAGGCGATAGCCAGCCCCAGGCTGAGCAACCCAAAGGAGAAAGCAACCTGACTGACTGATTCGTGCAGTTTATGCGCCAGCGCGCCGTTAAAGAGGCTCCAGGTATACACTGACCCCAGCGCAAGCTGGGTAATGACAGTGCCGATCAGAGTCAGTATGCGGGTGCGCTGGTAGTGCGCCGTTGAGGCTGTGGTCATGGTGATTCTCCCGTCCGGGAATATGGAGTCTGCTGGCAGCTTAGCGCGCACGCGCGTAGCCGCGGCCGGATCCCGCTTCAGCGGTCAGAGAAACAGAATGAAATGCCGTTTTTCCGGTATGAATGGCAGCAGCGTGACAATTCACGTCCCGGTATGTCCTGCGATGAGCATATGTAACCAGGTATGTTAAGCGAGGCGATTTTGCTGCAGAGTCCGGGATGTTTGCCAGGCTTATATTTCAACCAACGGGAGGAAATATGAAAGACCGAGCATATGAATCCGTATCCAGTGGAGATGAAGTCTGCTGTCTTATCGGTCAGGCGGTGATCGAATTGAGCGATGAACATCAGCCTGTCAACAAAGCCACGCTGTCGTTAAAGCTGCTGGCTATGGCCGATCGTGACAGGGATGATGAGCGGGTAATGCTTTACTGGATCGCCAGAAAAGCCCTTAATCAGCCGCAGCAGCTTCAGTCCGGCGCAGGTGGCTGGCGTTAGAGGATGAGCAGAGCGGGCTGCACGCCCGCTTCTGCTGTCAGGCCAGCCGCAGTGCGCGGCGCACCGGCCAGCGCATAAACATCACCAGGTTGCCCAGCAAAATCAGCGTCAGTCCCGCCACGGCATTAGCGTGCCACTGATAGCCTTCATAAATTGTCGAGAGCGTCAGCGCAACCAGCGGAAAAAGTAGCGTACTGTAGGCCGCCTGACTGGCACCGATGCGACCCACCAGCGTGAAGTAAGCGCCAAATCCAATCACAGAACCAAACAGCGCCAGATAACTCATCGCGCCCAGCCACTGCAGATTGCGCGGCAGCTGCAGCGCATCGCCATTAAGCCATGCCATTACCGCCATGATCAGCGCGCCGTAGAGCATGGCGTAACTGTTAGTGGTGAGAATATCGCGCTGGCGGCGCTGATGCCGGGCTGAAATCATATTACCCAGCGAAAAGCCAAAGGTGCCCAGCGCACTCAGGCCCGCGCCCCATAACAGCTGCGGCGAGGGGTGCGCCGCGCGAATATCGCTCCAGAAGAGCGCGACGATACCGCCCATACCGAGCAGCGCGGCAGGCACCAGGCGCAGCGGCGGACGCTGGCCAAAAAAGAGCCAGCCGTTGAGCGCGTTAAAGATCACCGCCATGGAAAAAATCACCGACTCCAGACCGGTGCTGATCCAGGCTGCTGCATGATAAAAGCAGACAAAGTTGAAGCCAAAAACACAGCCTCCCTGCAGCAGACAAAACAGATGATCGCGCCTGTCCAGCGATCGCAGACGGCGGCACAGCGTCAGCAGCGCCAGCATCAGCAGCGAGGCGAAGAGAAAGCGCCAGAAAACAGCCACATAGACCGGCGTGGTGGCTGCGTCCTGCTGCAGAAAGATCGCCAGCCAGGTGGTGCCCCAGATCAGCACCACGCTCAGATACAGCACTACATTCATCGTTAATACTCCGGCAGAGACAGGACGACAGTATCCGCGCAGGCGCGGGCGGGCGCTTGCACCCGATTGCGCAGCACTTGCAAAAACTTGCGCTTTTTTCATTCTCACACCGACTGCCGCGCTGTTTTCCATCGTCCGGACGGGTAAACTGCTGGTTAACCGCTGCCGATGTGATATGCGCAATGTCCGATTACCAGACCTTTACTATGCTAAAAAACCGAAAGGCTCAGCTGCGTGATAGCGTACCGCTTTCAGGCGGGATCCGGCTGGCAGCCTGGTTTAATAGCGGCGACCGCGTAACCAACCACAGCGATCACCATACCCTGAGCCTCTATATCGAAGAGGGGTATGATACCTGGCATAAAACCGCGCACGGGTGGCGCAACGGTGGCGCCCCGGATCGTTTCTGCCTGATGCCGTCCGGTATGGAGTCCACCTGGGATCTGCGGGCCGACCTCGCATTCGTGCACCTCTACTGCACCGATACCCATTTACGCCAGCTTGGCGAACAGATCTGGGATCGCACGCCAGCCAGTCTGAATCTGCAGGAGAAGATTTTTGCTGATGACGATCGCATTACGCAGCTCTATCGCCATTTTTTGCTCAGCGTCAGCTGGCAGCAGCCCGCCAATCAGCTGATGCTGAGCAGCGCATCGACGCTGCTGCTGACGCATCTGCTGCATCGCTACAGCGATGTGCACTGGCAGCTGCCCGCCGTGCGGGGCGGCCTGGCACCCGCCGTGCTGCGCCGGATCATTGCCCTGATTGATGCGCAGCTCGATCAGCCGCTGACGCTGGCGCGGCTGGCCGCAGAAGCTGCGCTCAGCGAATATCATTTTGCGCGTATGTTTCGCAGCAGCACCGGCAGCGCGCCGCACCAATATGTGATGCAGCGCCGTATGGCGGTGGCGAAAGAGCTACTGATGCACAGCACCCTGCCGCTAACGGAGATTGCACTGCGCTGCGGTTTTCACTCCGCCAGCCATTTCAGTAACCGGTTCCGCCAGCTGCACGGCGTGGCGCCCTCCGCGTGGCGGCAGGACTTTAGCCGGTAAAAAGCGCGTCGTCAGGGAAGCACTTCACCCCGCACGATAACTTTGCCCGGCTTGCTGTCGCTTTCGTTAATACGCCGGAGCGCCAGATTCAGCGCCTGCCAGGCGATGCTCTGCAGATCGTGCGCGATGCAGGGAAAGTGAAAGCCATAAATATCCGCCTGCGTGACCTCATCAATGCTGAACAGCTTTACCTGCTGTTGCAGACTGAGTTTGTGTTCGATACAGGCTTTGATAATGCCGAGTGAGATCTGATTGTTACACCCCACGAAGTAATCAGGGGCGGGGTGCTGTTTCAGCCAGCGCCGGGTCTCCTGCCAGGCCGCATCCATAAAAAAGTCGGCATAGAGCACCTCAAGCGAGGCAGCTTTTCCCTGCAGCGCGGCCTGCAGGCCGAGCACGCGCTCACGCGCAACGTTCGACTTTTCCGGGCCGGAGACCACGACAATACGCTGCGCCCCCTGTTCCGCCAGCCAGCGACCGGTCTGCAGGCCGCAGTCGAGGTTATCAATATAGACGCCGCTGCAGTGGGAAACCTGCAGCTCGCGGTCGACCAGCACCACCGGTATATTCAGCGTCTCCAGCCGTCTCATATAGGCCGGGTGATAGTGGAGATCGTTGGAGATCACCGACAGAATAATGGCATCAACGTTATACCCAATCAGCTTATCGATAATACGGTTCTCATTCTCCTGCGACTCACAGGAGTCAAAAACCAGCGTATCGTAGCCCAGCTTGTTCGCCTCAAGCGTCATCAGACGCGTCAGGCCGCCAAAGAAGGGGTTTGCCATATCGGGGTTGACGATCCCGATGGTTTTACTGCTTTTCGCCCGCAGGCTGCGCGCAGCCGTATTCATCACATAGCCCAACTGCTCTGCAGTAGCGTGAATGCGCTGCAGCGTCTCCGGATGCACTTTCTCCGGCTGTGAAAAAGCGCGCGAGGCGGTAATTTTGCTTACGTTTGCCTGGGCAGCAACGCTTGCCAGCGTTGCCTTGCGTCCCCGTCCTGCTGCCAAGTCTGGCTCCTTAATCAACCCTGTCATTTTGTATCATGAGTCAATCATGGCAGATCGTACCGCGTTAAGCGATCTCGCTGCGCTAGGCGAGTCGCCTGACGCGCGGGTCGGTGAAAATATCCAGATCGTCGCGACTTTCTGACGAAAATTCAGAGATAACGGCCCCGTGTTCGCCCGCCTGAAACCAGTGCCGCGTATCGGGTTTAATGGTGTACTGTTCGCCCGGACGCAGCAGGATATAGCGGCTGCAGGTATAGGCGGTTTCACTGCCGGCAGGCACCTGACAGCGCGGAGTGCCGGTCGCATCGTTTGGCGTAAGCTGTTCATCATCGACAAACAGATAGACCTCGCCCCAGCGGCAGCGAAAGGTTTCCTGCTTGCCTGGCGTGCCGTTAAACGGCGGATGCCGATGTTCAGGACAGGTCTGGCGGGGAAACAGCACCAGTTCTTTAGCGCAATAGCGCGGTTCGTTGATATAGGTTAACAGCTGCAAACCTGAGGCGGGGTAATCGTCCAGGCCGAAAGTAGCAATCTCAATCTTCTTCTGCTCTGCAGGGGTGAGAACAATATTCGCCTGCTCTAAAAAGGTCAGGGTGCGCTGGATCGCCTGCGGATAATCGGTCATACGGTTTCTCCTGTAATGATATCGATACCATTAAAGCGTGTTCCGCTTGTGATCTTCTGTGATCCCGATCCGCAATTCGCTGCGACAGGGCTAAATTGCGCTACTGCAGATCGATATTATTCAGCTTGCATCACAGTTTTCACGTTTTTTTTAGGTCAGTATCGCCGCATTGAAATGATATCGATACCATTAAAATGAATCCGGGGGCGTAAATGAAAGCGTTAGTTCTGACTCAGGCAGGCCACATTGCGATTGAAGATCGGGAATTTGATGAAGTGCTGGGTGATAACGATGTCAAAATTAAAATTCACTCGGTAGGGATTTGCGGCAGCGATGTTCACTACTACAAACATGGCCGGATTGGTCCGTTTGTGGTGGAGGCACCGATGGTGCTGGGTCATGAAGCCGCTGGCATTGTGCTGGAGATCGGTAAAAACGTGACGCACCTGAAGGCGGGCGATCGCGTCTGTATGGAGCCAGGGATCCCGGATATGCACTCCGATCAGTCGCGCGCCGGTCTCTACAATCTCGATCCCGCCGTGCGCTTCTGGGCAACGCCGCCGGTACATGGCTGCCTGCGTGAAACGGTCATTCATCCTGCGGCGTTCACGTTTAAGCTGCCGGAAAATGTCAGCTTCCGCGAAGGGGCCATGGTGGAGCCGCTGGCGGTGGCGATGCAGGCCGCGACCAAAGCCGGCATCAAACCTGGCGATATCGGCCTGGTGCTGGGGGCCGGTCCGATCGGCGTGGTCACGGCGCTGGCGGCGCTGGCAGGCGGCTGTTCCGATGTCATCATCTGCGACATGTTTGATGAAAAGCTTGCCGTGGCGGCAGCGTATGAAGGGCTGCACGCCGTTAACATCAAAACCGGCGATCTGGCCGGTAAAGTCTCAGAACTGACCAGCAGTAACGGCGCGGATGTGGTGTTTGAGTGCAGCGGAGCCAAACCTGCTATTGCCACGCTGGCGGAACACGCGGCGCCGGGTGCTACCGTCATTCTGGTGGGCATGCCGGTGGACGCCGCGCCAATGGATATTGTTGCGGCACAGGCCAAAGAGCTGACCTTCAAAACGATTTTTCGCTACGCCAATATGTATCCCCGCACGCTGCGCCTGTTAAGCAGCGGCAAGCTGCGGGTAGAGCCGCTGATCAGCCACACCTATAAATTCGCCGACAGCGTTGAAGCGTTTGACCGCGCAGCCGCGGGCCATGCGGCGGATATCAAAATCATGCTGGAGATGGAGTGACGCATGGCGCTCTATGCAGGCATAGATTGCGGCACGCAGGGAACGCGCGTGGTTATCGTGGAGAGCGAGCGGGGGACGATCGTCGGCGAAGGCAGCGCGCCGCACCGGCTGCAGAGCGGGGCGGATGGCGCCCGTGAACAGCATGCCAGCGACTGGATCGACGCGCTGGTCACGGCATTCCATCAGGCAGCCTCAGACGCCGCTATTGATACACAGCAGATTACTGCGCTCAGCGTCTCCGGCCAGCAGCACGGCTTTGTGGCGCTGGATGAAGCCGGAGCGGTGCTGCATCCGGTAAAGCTGTGGTGCGATACCGCCACCGATGCACAGAACAGCTGGCTGCTGCAGCAGCTGGGAGGGGTTAGCGGTGCGCTGGCACAGCCCGGGATTGTTCCGGCTACCGGCTACACCGCCTCAAAAATTCTCTGGCTGAAGCAGCAGCATCCGGCGCTGTGGGCGCGTTTACATACCGTGTTGTTGCCGCACGATTATCTTAACTTCTGGCTGACCGGCGAACGGGTTATGGAGTATGGCGACGCCTCCGGCACCGGACTGCTGGATATCCGCAGTCGCAGCTGGGATCGGCATACGGTGGAGCTTATCGATCCTGACGGCCGGCTGTGGCAGGCGCTGCCGCCGCTGGCTGCCGCGCAAAAGTGTATCGGCACCCTGCAGCCGGAAGCGGCGCAGCGGCTGGGACTACGCCGCACGGTGCGGGTCGCGACAGGCGGCGGCGATAATATGATGGCCGCCATCGGGTCCGGCAATATTGCGCCTGGCACGGTGACGCTCAGCCTGGGAACATCCGGCACGCTGTTCGCCTGCAGTGAGACGCCGGTGACTGACGAAAACGGCCTGATTGCCAGCTTCTGCTCCAGCACTAATTGCTGGCTGCCGCTGATCTGCACCATGAATGTCACCTCGGCGACCACGCTGATCCAGACGCTGCTGGCAGAGGATCTTACCGGCTTTAATCAGCTGCTGAACCAGGCAGAGCCGGGGGCTGAGGGCGTTGAGATGCTGCCGTTTTTTAATGGCGAGCGCACGCCGGCGCTGCCCCACGCGCAGGCGAGTCTGCACAACCTGAACGCCGTGAATTTTACCCGCGCTAACCTCTGCCGCGCCGCCGTGGAGAGTGCCACATACGGATTACGTTACGGACTTGATCTGTTCCGGCAGCAGGGCATCAGCGCGCAGGAGATCCGCCTTACCGGCGGCGGCGCGCGCAGCGCTGGCTGGCGACAAATTGTGGCTGACGTCATGAACTGCCCGGTGGTCTCTTTGCGTATTCCGGAAACCGCCGCGCTGGGTGCGGCAATTCAGGCGATGTGGGCCAGCGCGCTGCTGGATAACCCGGCACAGCAGCCGGATGCGTTACTGCAGTCGCTGTGCCAGCGCTTTGTCACGCCGGATGAAAGTACCCGCGCCGTGCCCAATGCCGCGCGCCATCAGACCTATGAAACGCACTATCAGCGCTATCTGAAGCGTCTCAGCACGACTTATCCGGAGGTGGCATTGTGACCAGAAATAACCAGGAGATGCTGCTGGAAGTCACGGGGATCCGCAAAGCGTTTGGTCCGGTTGTGGCGCTGAAAAACGCCGAATTTGCGCTGCGCCCCGGCTCCATTCACGCGCTGTGCGGCGGCAACGGTGCCGGAAAGTCGACCTTTCTCAGCATCTTAATGGGGTTTATCCAGCCCGACGCCGGAGAGATATTTATTCGCGGCAGGCGCTGCAGCTTTGCCCATCCGCGGGACGCGCTGGCCGCCGGTATCGCGATTGTTCAGCAGGAGCTGAGCGCAATTCCGGACCTGACGGTGGCTGAAAATATCTGGCTGGGACGCGAACCGCGCCGCTTTGGTTTTGTTGACTTTGCCACGCTCAATCAGCGTACTCGCGCGCTGCTGGCAGAGCTCGACTTTGACATCTCTGCTACTGAAAAGATGCGTAACCTCAGCGTTGCCGGGCAGCAGCTGGTGGAGATCGCCAAAGCGCTCTCGCACGCGAATGCTGACATCATCATCATGGATGAGCCAACCTCAGCGATTGGCGAGGAGGATGCGCAAAAAATCTTTCAGACCCTGACCCGGCTGGCGCAAAAGGGCAAAGGCATTATTTATGTCTCCCATCGCCTCTCCGAGATTTTCCAGATTGCCGACAGCTATACCATCTTTCGCGATGGCGCCTGGGTGCAGGAGGGCATGCTGGCCGATATCACGCGCGAGCAGCTGATTGAGCAGATTATTGGCGGAGAATATGAGAGTGAATTTGCCAAGTTTAATCAGCCGGGTAATGAGGTGATGATGGAGGTAAAAAACCTGCGCTGGCGCAATAAAATCAACGATATCAGCCTGCACCTGAAGCGGGGCGAAATCCTCGGCATTTACGGGCTGGTTGGCTCCGGGCGCAGCGAGTTTCTCGATTTACTGTTTGGGATTGAACACGCAGACAGCGGAACCATTCGCCTCGGCGAGGTGGTGCTGGGCCGCCACTCACCGAAAGAGTCGATCCGGCACGGCATCGCTTATGTCACAGAAGATCGCAAAGCAACCGGGCTGGTGCTCTGCCGTTCGATTCGCGAAAACATCAACATCGCCTCATTTGGCGCTATCTCCCGCGCCGGTTTTATCAGTGAGAAGCAGGAGCAGCAGCGCAGCCTGGAGATGATCAAACGCTTTAACGTCAGAACGCCGGATGCCGAACAGCTGGTGGGCAACCTCAGCGGCGGCAATCAGCAGAAAGTCGTGCTGGGACGCTGGGCATTACTGGACCCGGAAGTACTGCTGCTGGATGAGCCTACCCGCGGTATTGATGTCGGCGCGAAAAAAGAGATTTATCGCTTTATGTCCGAGTTTGCGTTGAAAAACAAGGGGATCGTGATGGTCTCCTCAGAGCTGTCGGAGATCATCGGCATGAGCGATCGCATTCTGGTTTTTCGCGACGGACAGCTGGCGGGAGAGCTGAGTGCGGCTCAGGCAACGCAGAGTGAACTGATGAAGCTGGCGGTTTAACAGAGAGATCACGTTATGAACACCACACATTCCATGCCTTCCGGCATCTCATTTTTTACGCGCAACAAAAGACGTATGCACAAATACGGCATCATCATCGCGTTCTTTGTGCTTTGCCTGATTGTGGCTGCCGTCGGCGAGCTGCAGGTCGCTAATGGCGCCTGGAGCAGTAACTATTTTCTCAGTAATGAAAATATGCTGATTGTGCTGCGCCAGGTCTCTATCAACGGCATTTTAGCGATCGGCATGACCTTTGTGATTATCACTGCCGGCGTCGATCTGTCGGTAGGATCGGTGCTGGCGCTGAGCGGCATTGTTGCTGCACGTTTCGCCACGAACAACAGCGGTATGGCAATTGGGGATACGGCACATGCGGTGATGGTGCCAATGATTATCGCGCTGGGAATTGGCATTGTCTGCGGCCTGATCAACGGTACCGTGCTGGCGCGTTACCGGCTGCAGCCGTTTATCGTCACCATGGGCATGCTCTCCGCTGCGCGCGGACTCACGATGCTGACCACCGGCGGCAACCCGGTTTCGCAGCTTAACAGCGATTTTCGCTGGCTCGGCAACGGCTACATAGCCGGCATACCCGTACCGGTCATTATCTTTGTCGTACTGTTTGGTCTCGCGTGGCTGCTGCTCAATAAAACTTTGCTCGGGCGCTACGTCTATGCCGTTGGCGGCAACCCGAAAAGTGCCCGCACGTCAGGGATCAGCGTCGTCGGAATAAAAGTCATGGTCTACACCCTGTGCGCCGCGCTGGCCGGAATCGCCGGGCTGATCCTCACCGCACGCACCGGATCGGCACAGACCAACGCGGGCGCAGGCTATGAACTTGATGCGATTGCTGCGGTAGTGATTGGCGGCACCAGTATGGCTGGCGGTGTCGGTACGCTTGTCGGCACCTTTTTTGGCGTGCTGATCATCGGCGTAATGAATAACGGCCTGGATTTACTGGGGGTGCAGTCTTACTACCAGCAGATCATCAAAGGCGCTCTGATTGTAGTGGCTGTACTGCTCGACCCGTCGCGTAAACAACAGCGCGATTAACCTCTGAATAGATAAACCCTGCCAGGAGAGAACAATGAAAATAAGATCTATCGCTCTGTTAACCTCAGCCCTGACGCTGGGCGCGATTAGCATAGCGCAGGCTGCCCCCGTAAAAATCGCTGTGCTGATGTATGGCAATAAGGCGGAGTTCGTTCAGCTGATGGAGCGCTACGGTAAAGCGCATCCGGCAGTAAAAAGTGGTGAAGCCGTGCTCACCTTTTATGATGGTCGTTATGACGCGTCGGTGCAGAATGACCAGGCGGCGACCGCTATCCAGACGCGTGCCGACGCGATTATCGTGAACCCGATGGATTATGAAGCCAACATCGATATTGTGACCAATGCTAAAGAGGCTAAAATTCCGGTGGTGGTCACCAACGCCCGCCTGAATACGGAAGAGATGACGTCCGAAGTGGTCTCTAATGATGAGCTGGGCGGCTATCTGGAAGCCAAAGCGGTACTGGATAAGCTGCAGTGCAAAACCAAAAAGGTCAATGTCGTCATTATTGAAGGGCCGAAGGGCGGCAGCGGTGAGATCCAGCGCGGCAAAGGCAATGATAAAGCGATAGCGGAGTGTGGTCCGGGCCAGGTTACCGTACTGGAGAGAAAAACGGCCAACTGGTCACGCGCTGAAGCACAGCCGCTGATGGAGAACTGGCTGCAGAAGCATCGCGGCAAAATCAACGGGGTGATTGGGCAAAACGATGAGATGGCGCTGGGAGCCATTGAAGCGATTAAGGGCGCCGGGCTGAACGTGAACGACTTCGCCATTGCGGGTGTGGATGGGGTGTCTGATGCGATTCATGCCGTTCAGGCGGGTGAAATGGTCTCTATTCTGCAGGATGCGAAAGGCCAGATGCAGGGCGCTATTGATGTCGCGCTGCGTGCGGTAAAAGGCGCAGGCTATCAGCCGCAGTCTGACATCTGGCAGCAGTATGCCAAAGATCTCGCCTGGGATGGCGGCACGAAAAAACACTATTACATTCCGTGGACCACGGTTACTGCGGATAATGCGCAGCAGCTGCTGGACGCGCGTAAGTAATCAACGCGACGGCGGGCAGGCTGTCTGCCAGCAGACAGCCTGCCAAAGCCGTTTACTCGTTGCCCCACTCATTCAGAAAGTTCGCCACATCATCAATGCGCGCGTCAGCAATTCCCGCCTCGCGCGCCATCTCATGCTGCGCTTCTTCACTGATCTCCTGATGGTTATTCAGGCGGGTGATCAGCAGCTGGAAGTAGTGCGCCAGCGGGTCGCGCTCGGCTTCGCTCACCGGTTTTTCACACTCTTCAGCGTAGGCGTCAGCGATATCGTAATACTTCAGATCAATCTCATGTTTCATAGTGCGCTCCGGAAACGGGAAGGGGTCAGATGCCAGCGGCATCATTTAACGTAAATCATACCACTCCTGCCAGCTTTTTCCCGCCTGCCGGAAAAGGCAGAGACATCGCGCTATTATTGTCATCATGAACCTGGTACCGGGCCGGTATTATCAGCATGCCGGCAACATAATAAACAGACACAGGGCTAAGTGGCATAACATCGTATTCTAAAGTTTTAATAGCGATGTTATCGTGGTGTTGCGCTGATGTACTTTATATACGTGGATACTGTTTTATGGCGAAATTAATGACCTCCCTGACGCTCTGTTCAGGGCGAATGACGCACGGGGAACGACGCGTCGCCCAGAGGCTTGAATCGCATCTCGGCGATGATTGTCTTATCTGGTATGACATTCCGGTCGGGCGCCAGTACAGGCATCCCGATTTTGTTATTATCGATCCTGCCAACGGGCTTATTTTCCTTGAGGTCAAAGACTGGAAGCTAAGTACATTTCAGCATGCGGACCCGCAGACGGTAACGCTGAGACATGCTCAGGGCGAAACGCAGGCGCAAAATCCGCTGCTGCAGGTCAGGGAGTATGCCTGTGCGACCGTTGACCTGTTATCTCAGGATCCGAAACTGCAGCAAAAAACAGGCCTGTATAAAGGAAAGCTGAATATCGCCTGGGCTTATGGTGTGGTGTTTACTAATATTACCCGTCAGCAGCTGACATCACTCTCAGCCGATGGCGTGGTTGAATCTATATTTCCACAGGCGCTGACGATTTGTCAGGATGAAATGACCGAGTCTGTCTCTGTTTCTGCGTTTCGCGCTAAAGTTTCCGGACTCTTTACCACCCGTTTCAGGCCTGCAATAACGCCGGCTGTGCGGGATATTCTGCGCCGGCATCTTTTTCCGGAGATCGCCATTACGGTAAAAAATAAGCGCAGTAATATTTACCGGGTAATGGATCTGCAGCAGGAGGTGCTGGCACGCAATCTCGGCGAAGGGCATCGTGTTATTCATGGCGTAGCCGGTTCCGGTAAAACGCTGATTTTACTCTACCGCTGTTTATACCTTTCCGAGACCACCACACGCCCTGTGCTGGTGCTCTGTTTTAATATCATTCTGGCTAACTATATCCGTGAATGCATCGCGGCCAGAGGACTATCGCATAAAGTACACGTCTATCATTTTCATGACTGGTGCGCGACGGCAGCCCGGACCTTTAAGCTGAAGATGAGCGGGGAAGGGCGCTATTATGATAACTGCTTTGCGGCGCTGGAAAATGCGGTTGATAGCGGCACTGTCGGGGATGCGGGGTATGATGCGGTGCTGGTGGATGAAGGACATGACTTCGACCGGCGCTGGCTTTCACTGATAGCCCGGCTGTTTGATAACACCCGCCGCTCGCTGCTGCTGATGTACGACGACGCCCAGTCTCTGTACCGGCGCGAGAAAGCGCTGAACTTTTCGCTGGCGAGCGTGGGTATTCAGGCTCAGGGGCGCACCTCTATTCTTCGGGTGAATTATCGCAATCCGCGGCGCATTCTCAATTTTGCCTACGCTTTTTCACGCGACTACTTTGACCGGCACCATAATCAGGAGCTTCCGCTGGTGCTGCCGGAAGCCTGCGGCGAAGAGAACAGCGACATTCCCGATATCGAACAGTGTCAGTCTGCAACAGATGAAGCGCGTCGCGTTGTGGCGTGGCTGCGAGAGAAGTATGCGGCGGCAGGCCGCTGGGGCGATATGGCGGTGCTTTGTCCTACGCATTTTTCAGCAGACAAACTCATCGACCTGCTGCAGCAGCATGCGATCCCCGCCGCCGTCAGCTTCACCACGGAAGATAAAAAACGCTATTCGCATCGGGAGGATGTGGTTCATCTGCTGACCTTTCAGAGCAGCAAAGGGCTTGAATTCCCTTACGTTGCCGTGATCAATGCATCATTTGTTCATAAAGGGGCTGAAGATGAGTCTGAAGCTATCCCGGCGCTGTATGTGGCGTTTACGCGCGCAACCCAGGCGTTACTGGTCACCTGCTACAAAGAAAATAGCATCAGTCAGCAGCTGTCGAAATTTGCCGGTATGGATCTGCAGGATGAGGGAGAGATGTCTGTGGTGTCCCCTGCAGGAATCGAACCTGCAACTAGCCCTTAGGAGGGGCTCGTTATATCCATTTAACTAAGGAGACATCCGGAAACGCAGTATACCCGTATGTCTCCCGGATGTTAACCGGGCGCGGCGTGATTGCTCATTCTGTCAGCAGCGCCGCGCCCGGAAGAGCGGGTTATTCCGTCTGCTCTTCGGCAGCGTTCTTCGCTTCTGCTTTCTCGCGGCGTTTTTGATCCGCCCGCGCCTTCGCTTTGGCCTCTTCGCTCATGTCGTTGCGGATCTGTGCATGGCTGATCAGGGCAAAAATCAGCGTGCCGCCGGTGATGTTACCGAGCAGCGTGGGCAGCGCAAACGGCCAGAAAAACTCCTGCCACGGGACTGTCCCCGCAAAGACCAGATAGAGTACTTCGACCGAGCCGACCACGATATGCGCCAAATCGCCCAGCGCCACCAGCCACGTCATCATAATGATGATCAGCAGTTTGGCATTCTCCGCATGCGGGATCATCCAGACCATTGTGGCGATGATCCAGCCGGAGATCACGGCATTAGCGAACATCTCGCCCGGCGAATTTTCCATCACCTTTTCACTGATGGCCGTAAACGCCTGGCGCGTCGCCTCATCAAAAATGGGCATGTAGTTAAAGGCCAGCGCCGCCAGCCCGGTACCAATCAGATTGCCCAGCAGCACCAGCCCCCACAGGCGCAGCAGCAGCATAAAATTGCTGCCGGTGGGCTTATGCATGACCGGCAGGACCGCCGTCACGGTGTTCTCGGTAAACAGCTGCTGCCGCGCGAGGATCACAATCACAAAGCCAAAGGTGTAGCCGAGGTTCTCCAGCAGAAAGGCGCCGGGGACACCCTCAAGATGAACCTGAAAAATCCCTTTCGCCATCAGCGACGCGCCCATTGAGAGGCCTGCGGCGATGGCTGACCACAGCAGCGCCATGCCGTCACGCTCTAACTCTTTCTCCCCGTCCTGCCGTATCTCTTCATGAATCGCCGCTGCCCGCGAGGGCAGGGCCTCTTCATCAACTTCAATCTCAGTGCCTTGCTCTTTTTCTTCGCTGTCTACGTCATTGTCGTGTTCAGCATTTGATGGCGATGGCTTCATGTTTGCTCCTGGTGATAGTGCCAATGCGTAATAAGCGTAGACGGTTTTAGTAAGCCTGAAATGTTACGAAGAATTTCTTCAAGCGTAACAAAATTTTAACCGCGCGGCTTTTTTATACAGTTTTCGGATCTGAAGGCGTGAAACAGCGGTGCGCAGCGAAATGAGAGCACGGTCACACTCTTCGGCGCACTGCAACAGTGTGGTATTATCGCCGCCTCATTTTTTGCGGTGATGCGCCCCTCTATGTTTGAAGTCATTAATCTCTCATGCGTTCGCGATGAGCGAATGCTGTTTCATGGGCTGAGCTTCCATGTCCGGCCGGGTGACCTCGTGCAGATAGAAGGGCCGAACGGCGCCGGCAAAACCTCACTGCTGCGTCTGCTGGCCGGGCTTAGCCGGGCAGAAGAGGGCGAAGTGCGCTGGCAGGGCGAAACGCTGCAGCGTCAGCGTGAAATATGGCAACAAAACCTGCTCTATCTTGGCCATCAGCCTGGCGTAAAAGCGGTACTCTCTCCGCTGGAAAATCTGCGTTTCTGGCACGGCGACAGCAGCCAGACGGCGCTGTATGCGGCGCTGGAGCAGGTCAGCCTGACCGGCTATGAAGAGGTGCCGGTGGCGCAGCTCTCTGCGGGTCAGCAGCGGCGCGTCGCGCTGGCGCGCCTCTGGCTCAGCTCAGCCCGACTGTGGATCCTGGATGAACCGCTGACCGCCATCGATAAAGCCGGTGTCGAAGCACTCATGGCGCGTTTTAACCAGCACGCCAGCCAGGGCGGGGCGGTGATCCTCACCACGCATCAGGAGCTGCCCGCCGCCGCGCTACGTAAAATACGCCTGAGCGGGGAGTGGCAATAATGCTGCTGCGTATTCTCCGGCGTGAACTGAAAATTGCGTTTCGCAGCGGGGCTGAAGTGATCAACCCGCTGTGGTTCTTTCTCATCGTCATTACGCTGTTTCCGCTCGGCATCGGTCCGGAGCCGCAGCAGCTGGCGCGCATTGCGCCCGGCGTGGTCTGGGTCGCCGCTCTGCTGGCTTCGCTGCTGGCGCTGGAGCGCCTGTTCCGCGACGATTTCCTTGATGGATCGCTGGAGCAGCTGCTGCTGTTGCCGGCACCGCTGCCGGTCACGGTGCTGGGTAAAGTGATCGCTCACTGGCTGGTCACCGGCCTGCCGCTGATCCTGCTGTCACCGCTGGCGGCGCTGCTGCTGTCGCTGGATATGGCAGGCTGGCGCGCGCTGGCGCTGACGCTGCTGCTGGGTACGCCGACGCTGAGCTTTCTTGGTGCTATCGGCACCGGCCTGACAACGGGATTGCGGCGTGGCGGCGTGCTGCTCAGCCTGCTGGTGCTGCCGCTGACCATTCCGGTTCTGATTTTTGCCAGTGCGGCTATCGACGCCGCCGGGCAGGGGCTGCCAGTTGGCGGCTATCTGGCGGTTCTGGGCGCGATGCTGGCGGTAAGTGCGACGCTGTCGCCGTTTGCCACCGCTGCGGCGCTGCGGATCAGCCTGCAGTAGCGCGCTTCCTCAGAGAAGCCGTTCCCTCTTTATTATTAGTGTGAGCAATGCAAATGTGGAAATGGATACATCAGTGGGCAAGGCCGGAACGCCTTTACCAGCTATGCGGGCGACTTATTCCCGGCATGGCGATTGCCGCAGCCGGCGCGCTGCTGCTTGGCTGGGGATGGGGATTTGGCTTCGCCCCGGCTGATTACCAGCAGGGCAATAGCTTCCGGATTATGTACCTGCACGTGCCCGCTGCCATGTGGTCAATGGGGATCTACGCCGCCATGGCGATTGCCGCCTTTACCGGTCTGGTGTGGCAGCTGAAGATGGCTGACCTGGCCGCCGCCGCGATGGCGCCGGTGGGAGCCGCCTTTACCTTTATTGCGCTGATTACCGGCTCCGCATGGGGCAAACCGATGTGGGGAACCTGGTGGATCTGGGATGCGCGCCTCACCTCAGAGCTGGTGCTGCTGTTCCTTTATATGGGCGCGATGGCGCTCTGGCTCGCCTTTGACGATCGCCGCACGGCGGGCCGCGCCGCCGGTATCCTGATCCTCGTCGGCGTGGTGAACCTGCCGATTATTCATTTTTCTGTGCAGTGGTGGAACACGCTGCATCAGGGCTCATCCGGTCTGCTGCAGCAGGCGATCGATCCCTCTATGCGCACGCCGCTGCGCTGGTCGATTCTCGGCTATCTGCTGCTGTTTATCACGCTGACGCTGATGCGGCTGCGTAACCTGATTTTACTGACCGAACGGCATCGTCCGTGGGCTATCGCGCTGGCACAGCAGGGAGCAAAAGCATGAGTCCGGCCTTCACCTCATGGAGTGAATTCTTTGCTATGGGCGGCTACGCCTTTTTTGTCTGGCTGTCGGTTGCCTGCACCCTGATCCCGCTACTGGGCCTGGTGCTGCATACGCTGCTGCAGCGGCGGCGTCTGCTGGCGGAGATCCGTCAGCGTCAGGCGCGGGAGCAGCGTGTGCGTGCGGCACAGACTAAACAGCGCGCGCGCGCTGCCGGGGAGGCAGGATGAATCTCCGTCGTCGCAACCGCCTTTTGGTGGTGCTGGCTATTCTTACCGGCCTTGGCCTCGCGACCGCGCTGGTGATGTATGCCCTGCGCTCAAACATCGATCTGTTCTATACGCCGGGCGAGATTATCAACGGCAAAGGCGACGCGCAGCTGAAGCCGGAAGCGGGACAGCGTCTGCGCGTGGGTGGCATGGTGATGCCAGGCAGCGTGAGGCGCGATCCGCAGTCGCTGGCGGTAACCTTCAGCCTGTATGACGCCAGAGGCGTGGTCAGCGTCAGCTATAACGGCATCCTGCCCGATCTCTTCCGCGAAGGGCAGGGGGTAGTGGCGCAGGGCGTACTGCAGGCGGGTAATGTTATCAGCGCCCGGGAAGTGCTGGCCAAGCACGACGAAAAATACACGCCGCCGGAAATTCAGGACGCAATGAATACCAATCATACCCGCGCCGCAGTGCGCTATCAGCCGGCGGGTAATCAGCCATGATGCCGGAAATCGGAACTTTTCTGCTCTGTCTGGCGCTGGGCCTGGCGCTGCTGCTGAGTATTTACCCGCTGTGGGGTGCCGCGCGTCAGGATGCGCGGCTGATGACGCTCGCGCGACCGCTGACCTGGGGCATGTTTTTAGCCATTGCCGCCGCCTTTATGGTGCTGGTGCACGCATTTGTGGTGAACGATTTCACCGTTGCATACGTCGCGACAAATTCAAATACGCTGCTGCCGGTCTATTACCGCGTCGCCGCGACCTGGGGTGCGCATGAAGGATCGCTGCTGCTGTGGGTACTGCTGCTCAGCAGCTGGTCGCTGGCGGTGGCAATTTTCAGCCGCGAGATGCCGCGCGATGCGCTGGCGCGCGTGCTGGCGGTAATGGGGATGATCAACGCCGGCTTTCTGCTGTTTATCCTGCTGACCTCCAACCCGTTTGCCCGCACGCTGCCTGATTTCCCCATCGACGGCGGCGATCTTAACCCGATGCTGCAGGATATCGGCCTGATCTTCCATCCGCCGCTGCTCTATATGGGCTATGTCGGTTTTTCGGTCGCCTTTGCCTTTGCCATCGCCTCGCTGATGACCGGACGGCTGGATACCGCCTGGGCGCGCTGGTCGCGCCCCTGGACCACCGCCGCATGGGTGTTTCTGACCATCGGTATCGTGCTGGGATCGGCGTGGGCCTATTATGAGCTGGGCTGGGGCGGCTGGTGGTTCTGGGACCCGGTGGAAAACGCCTCGTTTATGCCGTGGCTGGCCGGAACCGCGCTGATGCACTCGCTGGCGGTAACGGAAAAGCGCGGCAGCTTCAAAGCCTGGACCGTGCTGCTGGCGATCGCGACGTTTTCGCTCAGCCTGCTCGGCACCTTTCTGGTGCGCTCCGGCGTGCTGGTCTCGGTGCATGCCTTTGCCTCCGATCCGGCGCGCGGGATGTTTATTCTCGCTTTTCTGATCATCGTGATTGGCAGCTCGCTGCTGCTCTATGCGCTGCGCGGCGGTCAGGTACGCAGCCGCGTGCAGAGTGAAATCTGGTCGCGGGAATCGTTTCTGCTGGGCAATAACGTGCTGCTGATTGCGGCAATGCTGGTGGTCCTGCTCGGTACGCTGCTGCCGCTGGTGCACAAGCAGCTGGGGCTGGGCAGTATCTCAGTGGGAGAACCTTTCTTTAATACGCTGTTCAGCTGGCTGATGGCGCCGTTTGCGCTGCTGCTCGGTATTGGTCCGCTGGTGCGCTGGCGGCGTGATGAGCCGCAAAAGCTGTGGAAGCGGCTGAGTGCCGGGCTGGTGGTTACCCTGCTGCTCTCTGTTCTGCTGCCGTGGCTGCTGGAAGATCGCATTGAAGCGATGACGGTAACCGGGCTGCTGATGGCGATCTGGGTCACGCTGCTGACGCTGATGGAGCTGCATGAGCGCGCGACTCACCGGCATAGCCTGCTGAAAGGGCTGTGGCATCTGTCGCGCAGCCACTGGGGCATGGTGCTGGGGCATCTGGGCGTAGCGGTAACGGTAGTAGGCATCGCGTTCAGCACCCAGTACAGCGTTGAGCGCGATGTGCGCATGAAGGCGGGCGACAGCATCGATATTCATCGCTATCACTTTGTGTTCCGCGACGTGCATAACCTGCAGGGGCCTAACTACAGCGGCGGCGTGGCGATCATCGATGTCACCCGCGATGGCAAACCGGAAGCGGTACTGCGGGCGGAAAAACGCTTTTATACCGCTGCCCGCACCATGATGACCGAAGCGGCGATCAGCGGCGGATTTACCCGCGATCTCTATGCCGCACTCGGCGAGGAGCTGGATAACGGCGCCTGGGCCGTACGCCTCTACTACAAACCCTTTGTCCGCTGGATCTGGTTTGGCGGCCTGTTTATGGCGGCAGGCGGCCTGCTCTGCCTGCTGGATCCGCGTTATCGCGCGCGGAAAAAAGTTGCGCGTGAGGAGCGGGCATGAGCAAAAAAATTCTCTTTATTCCCCTGGCGCTGTTTCTGCTGCTGGCGGCAGCGCTGCTGTGGCAGCTGTCGCGTAATGCACAGGGTGACGATCCCTCCCGGCTTGAGTCAGCCCTGACGGGCAAACCGGTGCCACAGTTCAGACTGGAAGCGCTGGATCAGCCAGGCAAAATCTACAGCCAGCAGATCCTTACCGATGGTCAGCCGCTGCTGCTCAACGTCTGGGCAACCTGGTGTCCGACCTGCCGCGCTGAGCATCACTATCTGAACCGGCTGGCGGAGCAGGGCGTGCGCGTGGTTGGCCTCAACTATAAAGATGACCGTACAAAAGCGATAAACTGGCTTAATACGCTGGGCAACCCTTACGCGCTGAGCCTCTACGACGGCAGCGGCATGCTGGGGCTTGACCTCGGTGTCTACGGTGCGCCGGAAACCTTTCTCATTGATGGCCACGGTATCATTCGTTATCGCCACGCCGGTGATATGAACGAGCGCGTCTGGAATGAAGAAGTTAAACCGCTGTGGGAAAAATATAGCCGGGAGGCGGGGGCATGAGCAGGCTGCTTATTGCGCTGACGGCGCTGCTGCTTACGCTCAGCGTCCGGGCCACCACCACAGATAGCCTGCAGTTTACCTCGCTGCAGCAGGAGGATCAGTACCGGGCGATCACCGCCTCACTGCGCTGCCCGAAATGCCAGAACAACAGCATTGCAGATTCAAACGCCATGATTGCCGCTGACATGCGCCTGAAAGTCTATGAGCTGATGCAGCAGGGCAAGAGCCGGCAGCAGATAGTGGATTACATGGTGGCGCGCTACGGTCACTTTGTCACTTACGATCCGCCGCTGACGCCCGCGACGCTGATTTTATGGGCCGGTCCGGCGCTGTTTGTGCTGCTGGGCGGCGGGGTGATCCTGCTGCGTAACCGCCGCGCGCGTGAAACGACTGAACTGAATGACGATGAACAACAGCGCCTGGCGGCGATTCTGGAACGTAACGGGAAGCCGTAATGATTGTATTTTGCATGACTCTGATCGTCTTACTGGCGGCTGCGGTAGCGCTGTTTCTGGCTGCGGGATGGCGCCAGCGTGAATACCATGCTGACGAACGCGACCGGCTTAACACCGCCTTTTACCAGCAGCGCCTGCGCGAGCTGCAGCGTGATGAAACGGAAGGCGTGGTGGCAGACCGCGCAGAGATGGAGCGCGATCTGCAGCAGATGCTGCTGACTGACGTCACTGACGGGCAGCACGTCCCGGGGCGGCAGAGCAGCCGCTGGGTACTGCTGCCGGGCGTGATCCTGCTGCTGCTGGTGACAACCGGGGTCTATCTGCAAACCGGCGGCTACGCACAGCTCGCGGGCTGGCTCGCCGTTCAGCGTGACTATCCGGCGCTGCGCGCCCGCGTAATGGATCCGGATGCGCAGCCGCTGACGATGGAGGAGCTGGCGCGCCTGCAGCTGGGACTGCGCACGGCGCTGCAGCAGACACCCGGCAGCGCCGATGAGTGGGCGATGCTGGGGCGGCTTGGTATGGTGCTGAACAATGCTACCGCTGCCGGACAGGCGTTTGAGCGCGCGCTGCAGCGTGCGCCTGACAGCCTGGAGCTGCAGCAGGATTACGCCGAAGTCCTGACGCGTTCCGGCGATCCGCAGGATAACCGGCAGGCGAGCGTGCTGCTGCATGCGCTGCTCAAGCGCGACAGCGCGAATCTGCGTACGCTTAGCCTGCTGGCGTTCAACGCATCCGGACAGCAGAACTATACTGAAGCGCTCGACGCGTGGCGCGCCATGCTGGCGTTGCTGCCTGCCGGCGATCCGCGCATAACGCTGATTCAGCGCAGCATTGAGCAGGCGAAAACCGCCGCCGGGCAGCAGGCGGTTGCGCTGAGCCTGACGGTCAAGCTGTCGCCGCCGGCAGAAAAAATGTTGCCGCCGGACGGAGTGTTGTATATTTCTGTATCTGACGGTGTTTCACCGGTGCCCGTGGCCGTTAAGCGCCTGCCGCTTAGCCACTTTCCGCTATCGCTTACGCTGGATGACAGCAACGCTATGATGCCCGATCGCCTGCTTTCGGCGCAGCATCAGGTTCAGGTCAGAGTGCGTATTGCCCGCGACGGCAGCGCAAATCCTCAGGCCGGGGACTGGTTCGGGCTCAGTGCTATTACCTCGTGGGAGGGTCACCAGCCGCTGACTGTTGAGATCAATCAGCAGCAGCCCTGAAGCGCTACATTTATCATCCGCACAGGGAGAAGAACATGAATAACCGCCTGACCAGTCTGGCACTGGCCAGTTTACTTCTGGTGGGATGCGCCAGCTCAAAACCGGCGGATGACGCCGCCCCGGCGCAGCGCAGCGATCCGCTGGAAGGTTTTAACCGTACGATGTTCAATTTTAATTACAACGTACTTGATCCTTATGTGGTGCGCCCGGTGGCGGTAGCCTGGCGCGACTATGTGCCGGTACCGGCGCGTACCGGCATGAGTAATTTTCTCGGCAACCTGAATGAACCCGCCAGCATGGTTAACTCCATTCTGGTAGGCGAGCCGCGTCAGGCCGGGATCCACTTCACGCGTTTCTTCCTGAATACCGTACTGGGTCTGGGCGGCTTTATCGACGTCGCAGGCAAAGCGAACCCGGCGCTGGCGCGCGAGGTGCCGCATCGCTTTGGCAGTACGCTGGGGCGTTATGGTGTCGGCTACGGTCCGTATGTGGTGCTGCCCGGCTACGGCAGTTTCACCGTGCGGCAGGATGGCGGTGACTATGTGGATACGCTCTATCCGGTACTCAGCTGGCTGACCTGGCCGATGTCGATCGGTAAGTGGGCGCTGGAGGGAGTAGAGACGCGTGCTCAGCTGCTGGACTCTGACGGGCTGCTGAAACAGCAGCAGGATCCTTACTCTTTTATCCGCAATGCCTATTTCCAGCGTAACGATTTTCTGGCTAACGGCGGCAAGCTGAAGCCGGAAGAGAATCCAAACGCCAGCGCGATACAAAACGATTTGCAGGATATCGACGCGCCGTAAAAAAAGGGCAACCCACCGGGTTGCCCTTATTACTTGTGCGGCAGGCGCGATCAGAACTTATAGTTAAAGCTTGCGCCGTAAAGCCAGGCTTTGCCTTCTGAGTTGAAGGTATAAGGGGCTTCATTAACGGTAACGTGCTGACCATGCATATAAGATACGCCGACATCCACTGACGCTTCAGGCGTAAAGGCGTAAGACGCACCGGCGCTCAGCCACAGACGATCCTGATCCGGAATAGAGATAGAGCGTTTATCGGCCGGAACCGGGCTGTCATCGAAGGCGATACCGGTACGGAAGGTCCAGCGATCGTCATAGAAGTAGGTGGTACCCAGCGCAATGCGATAGGCATCTTTAAAGCTCTCATCTTTCTGGAACAGCGTCTGGCCGCGGCTGCCAGTCGCTTTCAGCTCCTGGAACTGGCTCCAGCTGGTATAGGCAAGGCTGTAGTGCACTGCCCACTGCGGCGCAACTTTATGCCAGCCGGACACTTCCCACATTTCCGGCAGGTTCAGGGTCAGGTAGCCGGGCACCGTTGAGCCGCCGGTACCGCCAAACGCCGCCGGGATATCGTTTTTATAATTGCCGTCAAAGTCGACTTTTACTTCAGAGCGGTAGGTAAAGCCGAAACGGTTATTTTTATCCACTTCATACAGCACGCCGGCGTTCCAGCCATAGCCCCACTCATTGCCTTTAAGGTGTGCGACCTGCAGATCGGACGGAAAGCCCACTGCCGGGCCAGCTTCACCGGCATAACGCTCAATTTTGGCGCGAGCATAAACCGCATCAAAGCCAACGCCAAAGCTCAGGTGCTCGTTCAGACGATAGGCGGTGCTGAGATTAAGGTTAGCGGTCATCAGATCGGTTTTACCGCCATAGCCCCCTGCGGCATAACCATTATTGAATTCAGTGGCCAGGCCATAGTTTGAGGTTGCGGATGCGCCCACCCACCACCGATCGGTAAGCGGCTGAACATAGTGAATATTTGGTACCCACTGATTAGGCGCAATGTTATTCGCGTTCAGGCTATTGCCGGTGAGCGGACTGCGTCCGCTGATATCCACTTCAGGATCGATATAGACTGCGCCGATCGAGAACATCGGGCTATCCATCAGTGCCATGGTGGCGGGGTTACGACTGGCCGATGCTGCTGTGTCACCCATCGCGCCTTCGCCTGAATAAGCGCGACCTAATCCAATTGCTGAGAATTCGTTAAGTTGAAAGCCTGCGGCGTAAACCTGGGAGGAGACGAGCGCCACTGCAGCTGCCACAGCTGACTTTGCAAACAGGTTCTTATGGTTCATGACCACAACCTCATCAAAATTATTATTAAACGTTGTCACGTCGCGTAACAAAGGACGGCGGATTGTAGGGACTGAGACTAAACAGACATATCAGACCAGTGCGACGAGTATAGGTCTGACCTGTGTGTAAGTTGCAATAATGTTTTTCAAATATTACAGACTTGATCGATAAAATCAGATCTGCTTAACAATTTCTTTATACTGCGCCGTCAGCATACCGGCTCAGGTTTGTTTTGGATCAAATTTTATTGTGATATTCGTCACTTAGCGGCGCAATGATAGAGGAAAATGGCCCGCAGGCGTACAC
The DNA here is from genome assembly GCF_002928325.1 of Pantoea sp. ICBG 1758. Taxonomy (NCBI): domain Bacteria; kingdom Pseudomonadati; phylum Pseudomonadota; class Gammaproteobacteria; order Enterobacterales; family Erwiniaceae; genus Pantoea; species Pantoea sp. ICBG 1758. The sequence continues at coordinate 1,766,915 of NZ_POWL01000001.1, read as the reverse complement.
TTTATGACAGAACATCCCCTTAGATCGCCCGCTTTTTCAGCCGGAGAAACCTCATGAGTCAGACCATTAATAAATGCAGTGCCCGCGAGACCGCTGCCTGCTGCTGTGTGGATACGGGCATTGTGATTGATAACAGCGACTGCAGTGCCCGCTGGTCAGCGCTGTTTCCCGATCGCGCAGCTGCCGAAGCGATGCTGTTAACGCTGACGGAGAAAGCGCAGCAAACTGCCTCTGAACCCTGTGAGATTACGTCGCAATTTACCTCAGAGCCGGAAGGTATACGCCTGAACGCTGAATTTACCTTTGCCTGTCAGGCTGAAGCGCTGATTTTTCAGCTCGCCCTGCGTTAATTCTGCATCGCCGTCAATCCGCGACGGCGAATCGCTATTTTCGTGTTTTTCCTCGCACTTTTTTCTCTTTGCTATTGGCGAGCCGTCGCCGGATGGTTAACACTGACGATCAGGTCAGACCTCTCTGGCAATGGTGTCAGATCGTCGGTTACAGGGGGAAAAGCATGAGCAGAGCGCAGCCGTTGCTGACGCGTCAGGGCGAACGTATCGCTATTACTCACGGGCTGCGTACGCCTTTTGTCCGGCAGGCGAGCGATTTCCACGGCATTCCGGCGCTGGAGCTGGGGCGTATGGTGGTCAGCGAACTGCTGGTGCGCAGCGAACTGCCGGTTGAGGTAATCGATCAGCTGGTGTTTGGTCAGGTGATACAGATGCCGGAAGCGCCAAATATTGCGCGCGAAATTGTGCTGAGCAGCGGGCTGAGCGTGCACACGGACGCCTACAGCGTCAGTCGCGCCTGTGCAACCAGCTTTCAGGCCGTCGCGAACGTAGCGGAGAGCCTGATGGCGGGCACCATCGATGCCGGAATTGCCGGCGGCGCAGACTCCTCCTCCGTGTTACCGATTGGCGTCAGCAAAACGCTGGCGCGTGCGCTGGTCGATCTTAACCGTGCGCGGACAGTGGGCAAAAAGCTGCAGATCCTGCGGCGTCTGCGCCCGCGCGATCTGCTGCCGGTGCCGCCTGCCGTGGCGGAGTATTCAACCGGACTGCGCATGGGAGATACGGCTGAGCAGATGGCTAAAACCTGGGGTATTACGCGTGAGCAGCAGGATGCGCTTGCCCTGCGCTCACATCAGCGTGCCGCACAGGCCTGGCAGAGCGGCGTACTGCAGCAGGAGGTCATGCCCGCCTTTGTGCCGCCGTGGAAAGCGCCGGTTGAGCAGGACAACACCATCCGCTTTAACGCCAGCGCGGCCGATTATGCCCGACTGCGGCCTGCGTTTGACCGGCGTCACGGCTCGGTAACCGCAGCAAACAGTACGCCGCTGACGGACGGCGCGGCAGCCCTCATCCTGATGCGTGAAGGGCGCGCCCGCGAACTGGGAATAGCGCCGCTGGGCTACCTGCGCAGCTACGCGTTTACCGCCATCGATGTGCAGACCGACATGCTGCTGGGCCCGGCTTACGCCTCGCCGCTGGCGCTGGATCGCGCTGGCGTCACGCTGGGTGATTTAACGCTGATTGACATGCATGAAGCCTTTGCCGCCCAGACGTTAGCCAACCTGAAGCTGTTCAGCGATGCGCGCTTTGCGCGTGAGGTGCTCAACCGGCCGCAGGCGCTGGGCGAGGTTGATGATGACCGCTTTAATGTGCTGGGTGGCTCCATCGCCTACGGGCATCCGTTTGCCGCCACCGGTGCCCGCATGATCGCCCAGACGCTGCATGAACTGCGGCGGCGCGGTGGCGGACTGGGACTGGTAACCGCCTGCGCGGCGGGCGGTTTGGGCACTGCAATGGTTCTGGAGGCTGAATAATGCAGCATACCGCGTTTGAGTTAACCCTGCGCCCGGATCATGTTGGTGTGATCACCATTGATGTGCCGGGTGAAAAAATGAATACGCTGCGCGCTGAGTTTGCCGCGCAGATCCGCGCGGTGATCGCCGCAGCCCGTCAGCATCCGCAGCTGGCGGGTCTGGTACTGATTTCCGGCAAAGCGGACAATTTTATTGCGGGTGCTGATATCAGCATGATCGACCGCTGCCACTCATCAGCTGAAGCGCAGGCGCTGGCGAAGCAGGGGCAGGAGGTGATGGCGGAGATTGCAGCGCTGCCGTTTCCGGTTGTGGCGGCGATACACGGCGCCTGTCTGGGGGGCGGTCTGGAGCTGGCGCTGGCGTGCGACGCCCGCATCTGTTCGCTGGATGAGAAGACCCGGCTTGGTCTGCCTGAAGTTCAGCTGGGCCTGCTGCCCGGTTCCGGCGGCACACAGCGGTTGCCGCAATTGATTGGCGCAGAGCAGGCGCTGTCGCTGATACTCAGCGGTAAAGCCCTGCGCGCCCGGCAGGCGCTTAAGCTGGGCCTGGTCGATGATGCGGTGCCGCCGGCCATTTTACTGGCAACGGCGGTGGCGCGCGTTCATAAAGGAAAGGGCGCGGCGCGGACGTTGCCACAGCGGGCGCGCCTGATGCAGAGCTTTGCGGGGCGCCCGTTGCTGTTTGCGCTGGCAAAGCGTCAGACGGATAAAAAAACTCAGGGTAACTATCCGGCGACCGGGCGCATTCTTCAGGTGGTGCGCATCGGGCTGGAGCAGGGTAGCCAGGCGGGACATGAGGCTGAAGCGCAGGCGTTTGGCGAGCTGGCGCTAACGCCGGAATCGGCAGCGCTGCGCAGCCTGTTTTTCGCGTCCACCGCGCTGAAAAAAGCCGCCGCCGCAGAGGGCGAAGTGCGCACGCTGCAGCAGGTGGGCGTACTGGGTGGTGGGCTGATGGGCGGAGGGATTGCCAGCGTGACGGCGCTGAAAGCGGAACTGCCGGTGCGTATCAAAGATATCCAGCTCAGCGGAATCAATCACGCGCTGCGCTACAGCTGGGATCTGCTGACAAAAAAAGTCAGGCGGCGTCAGCTGAAACCCGCAGAGCGTCAGCAGCAGATGGCGCGCATCAGCGGCGGTACCGACTATCAGGGCTTCAGCCGGCGCGATGTGGTCATTGAAGCGGTATTTGAAGATCTGGCCCTGAAGCAGCAGATGGTGGCGGAAATGGAGCAGCACTGTCAGCCCGACACCATTTTCGCCTCGAATACATCCTCGCTCGCTATCAGCGCTATCGCCGCGCAGGCGCAGCGGCCGCAAAATATCATCGGGCTGCACTACTTCAGTCCGGTAGATAAAATGCCGCTGGTTGAGGTGATCCCGCATGCGGCAACGTCAGCGGAAACGCTGGCTACCACGCTGCGGCTGGCGCAAAAGCAGGGTAAAACTGCAGTAGTGGTAGCGGATCGCCCAGGCTTCTACGTTAACCGTATTCTCGCCCCCTATATCAACGAAGCGCTGCGCTGTCTGCTGGAGGGGGAACCGGTCGAACATATTGACCAGGCTCTGGTAAAAGCGGGTTTTCCGGTAGGGCCGTTGCAGCTGCTTGATGAAGTCGGTATCGACACTGGCAGTAAAATCAGCCCGCTGCTTGAGCAGGCTTATGGCGCGCGCTTTGCCGCACCGCAGGCCGCGGTTGATGCTATTCTCGCTGACGACCGCAAAGGACGAAAAAACCGGAAAGGGTTTTATCACTATGAGAAGAGACGCTGGCCCGGCGCGCGTAAAGCGGATCGCAGCCTCTATACGCTGCTCGCTCTGAAACCTGAGGCGCGTCAGAGTGAGCAGCAGATTGCTGAACGCTGCATGCTGATGCTGTTAAATGAGGCCGCGCGCTGTCTGGATGAGTCGGTGATCCGTTCGGCACGCGATGGCGACGTTGCTGCGGTATTCGGCATCGGCTTTCCACCTTTTCTTGGCGGACCGTTCCGTTATATGGATCGATACGGCAGCGCTGCGCTTGTGGAGAGACTTACGGCCCTCGCCCAGCAGCATGGCGATCGCTTTGCCCCGTGCGAGGCGCTGCTGAAGCGGGCAGAAAGCGGCGCGCATTTTTACATTTAATCACATTCAGCAAGAGCGGTGCATATTCAGCCGCTTAGCAGAGAAGATGCAGTACAGGTCAGCCGGTACCGATTTAGCAGGCGCTTATTTAATAAGCAACCGGTTGACTATACTGAAGCCATTGGGGTAAAACACAGCCTTCATTCGCAGAATGAAGCGTCTGGTGCCGTGGTACCGGACGATATCGACCAACAACAGCGGTGCTTTATGCAAGTTTTTATCATGCGTCATGGCGATGCAGCTCTGGAAGCCGCGAGCGATTCTGCTCGCCCCCTTACGCTGTGCGGCTGTAACGAATCACGTCAGATGGCGAGCTGGCTCAACAGCCAGACGCCGGATATCGGAAGGGTGCTGGTCAGCCCCTATCTGCGCGCCGGGCAGACGCTCGCCACCGTGCGCGAGGCACTGGATTTGCCGCAAAACCAGGACGTTCTTTCTGAACTGACGCCGGGCGGCGATCCGGGACAGGTCGCATTGCATTTGCAGGCGCTGGCGGTGCAGGGCGTGAAAGCCGTGCTGGTGATTTCGCATCTGCCGCTGGTAGGATACCTGGTTTCTGAGCTGTGCCCGCAGGAAGCGCCGCCCATGTTCGCCACGTCGGCTATCGCCTGTATCGATTTTAATGCCGACGAGTGCGAAGGTAAGCTTTTGTGGCAGGTGAGTCCGGCCAGGCTTGCTAAAGCTATCTGATTCCCCTTCATAATTCAGGCTGCAGCTGCGTTGGCTGCGCGCCTTCACCCCGGTCACTTACTGATGTAAGCTCCCGGGGATTCATTTGCTTGCCGCCTTGCTGCAACCTGAATTATTTCGGGGAATACGCGCGTACAGGCTGCAGCCGCACTGGCTGCGCGCCTTCACCCCGGTCACTTACTGATGTAAGCTCCCGGGGATTCATTTACTTGCCGCCTTGCTGCCACCTGCCACCTCATCTGCTAAGGCAGTTCGGGCGGTTGCCACTCTTCTACCTCAATCAGCACCAGCAGTGCGGCGTCGCCGCCGAACATTTTAGGTGCCTGGTGAAACGCCATCACATGCGGGTGCTGCGCCAGCCATAGCGGCGTCTGCTGTTTAAGAATATGTTTTCCGTGGCCGGTCATGACGCTGGCGCAAAAAATATGTTCGCGGCGGCAGGCGGCGATGAGCGCGCCCAGCTCCTGCTTCGCCTGCATCTGCGTCAGCCCGTGCAGGTCGAGAAAAATTTCCGGCGTGTAGTCACCGCGACGCAGCTTCTTCAGTTCATAGTGGCTGACGTCAGCACGGACATAGCGCACCGGCCCGTCGCTGGAGAGCAGCGGCTGAAACTCATCGGAAAAATAGTGGCTGTTGTCAGCCTGTTCGGAAAGCAGACGTTTCAGCGGGACTTCCCGGGTTTTAACCGCAGGTTTATGTACGATAGTGTCCTGTTTCAGCTTACGCGTCCCGATCATTAACTGACGAAACAGCGCCTGATCGTCGTCGTTCAGCGGCGTCTTTTTACTCATGGCGGGAAAATTCTTTCAACGTTGCAGTTTACCGGGCTGTTACCTTACCGCTAAGCGCTGACAAATGTCAGCTTTTTCGCCTCGCTGCGCTGAATTCTGGCCCGCTTCATGGCAAACTATCGGCCGATTGATTTTATGGCCTGCGGAGGGCTACGTGGACAAGATTTTCGTCGATGAGGCAGTAAACGAACTGCACACTATTCAGGATATGTTGCGCTGGGCCGTCAGCCGTTTTTCAGCGGCTGGCATCTGGTACGGTCACGGCACGGATAATCCCTGGGACGAAGCGGTCCAGCTGGTTCTGCCCACTCTGTGGCTGCCGCTCGATATTCCTGAAGATATGCGCAATGCGCGCCTGACCGCCAGTGAACGGCACCGTATCGTTGAGCGGGTGATCCGCCGCGTGAATGAACGTATTCCGGTCGCTTACCTGACCAACAAAGCCTGGTTCTGCGGACATGAGTTCTACGTAGACGAACGGGTGCTGGTTCCGCGCTCACCCATTGGCGAGCTGATTGAAAACCGCTTTGCGGGTCTGATCCCCGGCCAGCCACAGCATATTCTGGATATGTGTACCGGCAGCGGCTGCATCGCTATCGCCTGCGCCTATGCCTTTCCTGAAGCGGAAGTGGATGCGGTCGATATCTCCCACGACGCGCTGGCGGTGGCGGAACAAAACATTGAAGAGCATGGCCTGCTGCATCACGTCACGCCGATTCGCGCCGATCTGTTCCGCAACCTGCCACCGGTAAAATATGACCTGATCGTCACCAACCCGCCGTACGTGGATGCGGAAGATATGGGCGATCTGCCTGGCGAATATCATCATGAACCGGAACTTGGCCTGGCGGCTGGCAGCGATGGCCTGAAGCTGGTACGCCGCATTCTCGCCTGTGCGCCTGACTATCTCAGCGAGCAGGGCGTGCTGATTTGCGAAGTCGGCAACAGCATGGTGCATATGATTGAGCAATATCCTGACGTGCCTTTCACCTGGCTGGAGTTTGATAACGGCGGCGACGGCGTCTTTATGCTGACGCGCGATCAGATCGTGGCGGCGCAGCACCATTTCTCCTTTTTTAAAGATTAATTTGCGGCGCGCCTGAGCGCCCGCACTATGGCAACAAGGAGCCATCATGGCCGGAAACAGCATTGGACAACTTTTTCGCGTTACTACGTTTGGCGAGTCGCACGGTCTTGCGCTGGGCTGCATCGTTGACGGCGTGCCACCCGGTATTCCGCTGACTGAAACCGATATCCAGCACGATCTCGATCGCCGCCGTCCCGGCACCTCGCGCTATACCACCCAGCGTCGCGAGCCGGATCAGGTGAAAATTTTGTCTGGTGTGTTTGAAGGGGTCACTACCGGCACCTCTATCGGCCTGTTAATCGAGAACACCGATCAGCGTTCGCAGGATTACGGCGCGATTAAAGATCTGTTCCGGCCCGGCCACGCGGATTACACCTATGAGCAGAAGTATGGTCTGCGCGACTATCGCGGAGGCGGACGCTCCTCAGCACGCGAAACCGCTATGCGCGTTGCCGCCGGTGCCATCGCCAAAAAATATCTGCAGCAGCACGGTATCGTGGTGCGTGGCTATCTGGCGCAGATTGGCGACGTCGCCTGTGAGCTGAAAGACTGGAGCATCGTTGAAGAGAATCCGTTTTTCTGTCCGGACGCCAGCAAGCTGGAGGCGCTGGATACGCTGATGCGCGCCCTGAAGAAAGAGGGCGACTCTATCGGCGCGAAAGTGACCGTGATGGCGGAAAACGTGCCACCGGGCCTCGGTGAGCCGGTGTTCGATCGCCTCGATGCCGATCTGGCGCATGCGCTGATGAGCATCAACGCCGTTAAAGGCGTAGAGATTGGCGATGGCTTTGCCGTCGTTAACCAGCGCGGCAGCGAGCATCGCGACGAAATCCGCGCCAGCGGCTTTCAGAGCAATCACGCCGGCGGCATCCTTGGCGGCATCAGCAGCGGGCAGACCATCAGCGCCAACCTGGCGATGAAACCGACCTCCAGCATTACCGTACCGGGTAACACTATTACCCGCACGGGGGAGGAGGTGGAGATGATCACCAAAGGGCGTCACGATCCCTGCGTCGGCATTCGCGCCGTGCCCATTGCCGAAGCGATGATGGCGATTGTGCTGATGGATCACCTGTTACGCCAGCGCGGGCAAAACGCTGACGTTAACAGCAGCGTACCGCGCTGGTGAGCCTGATGATGCGCCGCGCTCTGCTCACTTTCGCCGCGCTGCTGGGTAGCGCGGCCGCCGTTGCCGCCACGCCGTGGCAGCAGATCCAGCACCCTGTCTCTGGTGCGCCGCAGTCGATTGGCGGCTTTGCCAATGGCTGTATCGTCGGCGCGCAGGCGCTGCCGCTGGACGCACCGGACTATCAGGTCATGCGTCAGGACCAGCGCCGCTACTATGGTCATCCCGATCTGATCGCCTTTATTGAGCGCCTCAGCACCCGCACCCGTCAGCTTCATCTGGGGCAGGTGCTGATTGGCGATATGGGAATGGCGGCGGGTGGACGTTTCAGCAGCGGCCACGCCAGTCATCAGACCGGACTGGATGTGGATATCTGGCTACAGCTGCCAAAAACCCGCTGGAGCGCACAGCAGTTGCTGAAGCCGCAGCCGCTGGATCTGGTGGCGCCGGATGATAAACAGGTGATCGCCCGTCACTGGCAGCCGCAGATTGATAGCCTGATCAAGCTGGCAGCGAAAGACAGCGACGTCACGCGAATTTTTGTGAATCCGGCGATCAAAAAACAGCTTTGCGCCGATGCCGGCAGCGATCGCGAGTGGCTGCATAAAGTTCGCCCGTGGTTTGCGCATCGGGCGCATATGCATGTGCGCCTGCGCTGTCCGGCCGGCAGCCTGGAGTGTGAAGATCAGGCGCCACCGCCGCCGGGCGACGGCTGCGGTGCAGAGCTTGAGAGCTGGTTCCTGCCGAAAAAGCCCGGCAGCACGCCACCGGTAAAAAAAGCCCCGCCGCCGCTGCCGCCATCCTGCCAGGCGCTGCTGGATAACCACCGGCTCTGAGTACCTCTCCCGGCGCGCAACGGCTATTGCCCCGCGCCGGGCTTGTCTGCTACCTGCTGCGAGAAGTGAAATGGACCTTTTTATCGTCAGCCCGCTTATCCTTGGCGTACTGTTTTTTGTTGCCATACTGGCCGCTTTTATCGACTCCATTGCCGGCGGCGGTGGACTACTGACCGTTCCTTCGCTGCTGGCGGCCGGGCTGTCACCGGCACAGGCGCTGGCGACCAACAAGCTGCAGTCGGTTGGCGGCTCTTTCTCCGCCAGCCTCTATTTTGTCCGCCGTGGCGCCGTAAACCTGCGTGACCAGCGGCTGAACATCGCGATGACGTTTCTCGGCGCGGTCGGCGGCACGCTGCTGATCCAGCATATTCAGGCGGATATTCTGCGTCAGATCCTGCCGCTGCTGCTTATCGCCATCGGACTCTGGTTCCTGCTGATGCCGCGTCTGGGAGAGGTGGATCGCGAGCATCGTCTGCAGGGCGTGGCGTTTGCGCTGGTGGGCGGCGGCTGTGTGGGCTTCTATGATGGATTCTTCGGTCCGGGAGCCGGCTCCTTCTATGCGCTCGCCTTTGTCACGCTTTGCGGTTTCAATCTCGCCAAAGCGACGGCGCATGCCAAGGTGCTGAATTTCACCTCCAACTTCGCCAGCCTGCTGTTCTTTATGTTTGGCGGCAAACTGGTGTGGGGAACCGGCGTAGTGATGCTGCTCGGCGCATTTATCGGGGCGCGGCTTGGTGCGCGGCTGGTGCTGAGCCGTGGCCAGCGGCTGATCCGCCCGATGGTTGTGACCGTTTCTGCGGTCATGAGCGCCAAACTGCTGTGGGACAGCCACGGGGCTGAGCTACTGGCCTGGTTTGCCGCAGGATAAACCGACTCGTCAAATCGTGCCGCCGGTGCGACAATGGCGCCAGATGATTAACTGACAGATGACTATGCCGACAGAACACCACTATCAGCAGCTGATCGACATCTTCGACGGCTGCTTTGCTGAGACTTTTAAGACACGTCTAATTAAAGGCGATGATGAACCGATTTATCTTCCGGCAGATGCGGAATCACCCTGGCACCGCGTAGTTTTTGCCCATGGATTTTACGCCAGCGCGCTGCATGAAATTTCGCACTGGTGTATTGCGGGCGACGCGCGTCGGCAGCAGGTTGATTTTGGCTACTGGTACTGCCCCGACGGGCGTGATGCGCAGACGCAGAGCCAGTTTGAAGCGGTTGAAGTAAAACCGCAGGCGCTGGAGTGGCTATTCTGCGTTGCGGCGGACTTCCCCTTTAATGTCAGCTGTGACAATCTCGAAGGCGATTGTGAACCCGATCGCATTGCGTTTCAGCGCCGGGTCCATGCCCAGGTGATGCACTATCTGGAGCAGGGGATCCCGGCTCGCCCGGCACAGTTTATTGCGGCGCTGAACCGCTATTATGGTACGCCAGCGCTCACTGCAGCGCAGTTTCCGTGGCCGGAAACGCTTTAATTCGCCTGCTTAAAATGAAAGGAATGAGAGATGATCGTAGAATTTGAGTCCCGCATTCTGGCGCTGATTGACGATATGGTCGATCACGCCAGTGATGATGAGCTGTTTGCCAGCGGTTATCTGCGCGGCCATCTGACGCTGGCGGTTGCGGAAATTGAGCAGAGCGGCGAACACACGCCGGAAGCGCTGCAGATTGTCGTCTCCCGGAGCCTGCAGAATGCTATCGCCGCCGGTGAACTCTCGCCACGCGATCAGGCGCTGGTGGTCGGCATGTGGGATAACCTGTTTAGTCAGGCACGTCAGACCGCCTGATGCGCGGGGCGACTTTTCGCCCCGGCTCTCAGCGCCCCGCCTTTTTTCCCTTCAGCAATTTACGCACCCAGTAGCGGTTCGGATTCAGCGCCGCCAGCGTTGCGGCATCGAGCGGCTGCGGCTCACCGCTCATTTGTGCCGCCAGCACTTCAGCTGCCAGCGGCGCGCTGCAGAGCCCGCGCGATCCCAGCGCCCCCAGCACGAACAGCCCGTGATAGTGCGGGGCTTCAGCAATCTTCTCCCCGCGGGCGCGCTGTCCCGGCAGGTCAGCATACTGCGCCAGCGTGGCAGCGTAGTCTGGCAGGCCGCCGCTCATGGGCAGATGATCGCGCGTGGCGCAGCGCACGCCAGTCCGCGCCTCGTTATCACTGAGATCAACCTGCTGCGGCCAGGCGGCCTGCGGCAGGCATGCCATCAGACGCTGACGGTTGTTCTGCTGATCATCGGCACGAAAAGCGGTCGCGGTGTCACCGCGATGATAGCTGGCGCCGATGCAGTGGGTGCCAAACGTCGGGCTGACGGGTGTCAGATAGCCATCGTAACAGAGCACGCTCTGCAGGTTTGCCAGCGCGGCTGATGAGGGCGCATGGCTTACCTGGCCTGCGACCGGGTAGACCGGCAGATCCTGGCTCTGTTCCAGCGTCCGCAGCGCATGCCCGTTGGCCAGTACGACATTCTGATGCTGCATATCAGCCCGGTCGGAAAAGTGCAGCGTCCAGCCGTTTTCATGCGGCGTCAGCTGCGTAACCCGGTGCAGCCAGTGCTGGTGCAGACCCTGCGTCTGCGCCTGATCCAGCAGGTTGCTGGTAAGCTGGGAAGGGGAGATCCATCCGCCACGCGGATAGCAGATGCCGCCCATACCCAGCGCAACGCCCGCCAGCTGCTCCGCCTCGGCCGGTGAGACGCCGTAAGCGATCTCCGCCGGCAGCGCCAGGGCCAGCATCTGCGCAATCTTATCGGCGCTTTTTTCATCCCACGCCAGCTGCAGCACTCCGCACCAGCTCTGTTCAGCACGCTCCGGCAGGCTATCGTAAAGACGACGCGCGAAGCTGAAAGCGGCGGGGAAAAACTGCGCCAGCGCGGGATCGTGCTGGTTCAGTAAGGGGTAGAGCGCTGCCTGACGGTTGCCGGATGCACCCAGTGCCGGGGCCTCATCGGCGCAGTAGAGCGTCACGCGCCAGCCGCGGCGCAGTAATGCCAGCGCCAGCAGCGCACTGGCGACGCCGCCGCCAATGATGGCGACATCCTGGCCCGCTGCTGCAGGCCGCGCATACCACGGCTGCACGGCTGGCAGCGGCACCGCATGCGCCAGCGTGCCGGTCAGCATTTCGCGCTTATGCGCAAAGCCTTTACGTTTATTGATGGTAAATCCCGCTTCCTGCAGGCCACGCCTGACAAAACCCGCAGCGGTAAAGGTCGCCAGCGTTCCTCCGGCACGTGCCAGCCGTGCCAGAGCGCTGAACAGCGCCGGGGTCCACATATCCGGATTTTTAGACGGCGCAAAGCCGTCCAGGAACCAGGCGTCAACCTGACCCTGCAGGCTCTCATCAAACTCTGTTATCAGCGTATTAATGTCGCCAAACCAGAGATCAAGCGTAACCCGTCCACCGTCAAACAGCAGCCGCTGACAGCCGGGCAGCGCCGATGGCCACTGCTGCTGCAGCTGCGTTGCCCACGGCGCCAGCTCCGGCCAGCGCGCCTGCGCGGCAGCGAGATCGGCCTGCGTTAGCGGATACTTTTCACAGCTGATAAAGTGCAGCCGCTGCAGCGTCGCAACAGGCTGCTGCGCGCGAAACTGATCGAACGCCTGCCATAATGTGAGAAAGTTCAGACCGGTGCCAAAGCCGCTCTCCGCCACAATAAACAGATCGCGCGTATGCGTGCTGAAACGCTGCGGCAGCTGATTACCGCCGAGAAACACATAGCGGGTCTCTTCCAGTCCATTATCGTTAGAGAAGTAGACATCATCGAACGCTCGGGAAACAGGTGTACCCTGATCGTTCCAGGTTAATTGCGCGTGTTCAACCGGGGATAATTTCACGGGAAAGGCTCATTTTTCAGGCAGTGGCGCGATTTTAGCGAGTGGCGTCACATGACGCAAATTTACAAAAGGAAATGGCTGATCGGACTTGTTCGGCGTACAACTGTACGCTAGAGTGCACGTCAATCCAAAAAGATGTGGAATGAGGACTATTGAATGAAACGTGCAGTGATTACTGGCCTGGGTATCGTTTCCAGCATTGGTAATAACCAGCAGGAAGTGCTGGCTTCTCTGCGTGAAGGCCGTTCCGGTATCACTTTCTCTGAAGAGATGAAAGAAGCCGGTATGCGCAGCCACGTGTGGGGCAACGTCAAACTGGATACCAACGGGCTCATCGATCGCAAAATCGTGCGTTTCATGAGTGATGCCTCTGTTTACGCCTATCTTTCTATGGCGGAAGCGGTCAAAGATTCAGGCCTGACTGACGAGCAGTATCAGAACAATCCGCGCGTGGGTCTGATCGCCGGTTCCGGCGGTGGTTCACCGCGCTATCAGGTGTTCGGTGCTGACGCTATGCGCGGTCCGCGCGGCCTGAAAGGCGTGGGTCCTTATGTAGTGACCAAAGCCATGGCCTCAGGTGTATCTGCCTGCCTCGCGACCCCGTTTAAAATTCATGGCGTGAACTACTCCATCAGCTCCGCCTGTGCCACCTCAGCACACTGCATCGGCAACGCCGTTGAGCAGATTCAGCTGGGCAAACAGGATGTGGTCTTTGCCGGTGGCGGTGAAGAGCTGACCTGGGAAATGTCCTGCGAGTTTGACGCGATGGGCGCACTTTCGACCAAATATAACGATGCGCCTGAGAAAGCCTCGCGCACCTATGATGCTAACCGTGACGGTTTTGTTATCGCCGGCGGCGGTGGCATGGTTGTGGTTGAAGAGCTGGAGCATGCGCTGGCACGTGGTGCGCATATCTATGCTGAGATTGTTGGCTATGGCGCAACGTCTGATGGCGCTGACATGGTTGCGCCGTCAGGTGAAGGCGCGGTGCGCTGCATGAAGATGGCGATGCAGGGCCTCGATGCACCGATCGACTATCTGAACACGCATGGCACCTCCACGCCGGTTGGCGATGTGAAAGAGCTGGGCGCAATCCGTGAAGTGTTTGGTGACAACACCCCGTACATTTCAGCGACCAAAGCCATGACCGGTCACTCCCTGGGTGCAGCGGGCGTGCAGGAAGCGATCTACACCCTGCTGATGCTGGAGCACAGCTTTATCGCGCCGAGCATCAACATCGACGATCTGGACGAGGCCGCAGCAGGGATGAACATCGTGACGCAGCCAACGGAAAAAGCGCTGACCACGGTCATGTCCAACAGCTTCGGCTTTGGCGGCACCAACGCCACGCTGACCATGCGTAAATATCAGGGCTGAATTTGCCCGCGTCCCGTCGCCCCCTGACGGGATATCACAGGCTGCCGCTATGGCAGCCTGGCTTTCTCTGCTCAGCCTGAGCCGTTTTGACAACCCCGCTTTGACCTGCATACACTCCTGTTTTACCTTCCCGTAATTTCCCTGCGCTATCGTCGCTGACAAGGAGTGCGCAAAGATGACCGCTCACGCTAACGCGTCCGTATTGCCGCTCGCCTGTACCTCGTTTGCCGTGTTTCTCAGTTATCTGACCGCCGGACTGGCACTGCCGGTGATCCCGCTGTATGTGCATCAGGAACTGGGCATGAGTAACCTGATGGTGGGCATTGCAACCGGCAGTCAGTTTATTGCCACCCTGCTGACGCGCGGTTTTGCCGGCCGGCGTGCGGATCAGCAGGGAGCACGCGCTACCACCCGCTACGGTATGCTGACGATTGCGCTGACAGGGGCTGCCTATGCCGCCGCCGTGTTGCTGCCGGTCGCACCCGGCGTGCGCTTTATGCTGCTGATAGTGGCGCGTCTGCTGCTGGGGGTAGGGGAAAGCCTGCTGCTGACCGGTAATCTGACCTGGGGGCTGGGGCTGGCGGGGGCCAGGCGCTCTGGTCTGGTCATGTCCTGGAACGGAATGGCGATTTATGGCGCGCTGGCGGCAGGCGCTCCGCTGGGAGTGCTGATGTATCAGCATGGCGGGCTACTGGCTATCAGCGGTGCGGCGCTGCTGCTGCCGCTGCTGGCTCTGCTGGTTAACGGCTGGATCCGTGCGGTGCCGGTTGCCGGCGGTACGCGGCCGTCGCTGTGGAGCGTTATCAGCGCCATTTTTTCACCGGGGCTGGTGCTGGCGCTGCAGGGCGCCGGTTTCGCCGTAATCGGCACCTTTACCTCGCTCTATTTTGCTGCTCAGGCGTGGGGACACGCCGGCTTTGCGCTCACCGCCTTTGGCTGCGCTTTTACCGGGGTGCGGATCCTCTTTGGTCATCTGCCGGATCGCTATGGCGGGAGCCGGGTTGCGCTGGTGTCACTGCTGGTGGAAGCGCTGGGTCTGCTGCTGCTTGCCGTTGCCACCTCAGGCTGGCTGGCGCTGGCGGGGGCGGCCCTCACCGGCTGTGGCTGCTCGCTGATCTTTCCGGCGCTGGGGGTTGAAGTGGTACGTCGCGTCGCGCCGCAGATACGCGGTACTGCCCTGGGCGCTTTCTCTGCCTTTCAGGATATCGCCTATGGGATCAGCGGCCCGCTAACCGGACTGCTGGCGACGGCGTCTGGCTATGGCGCCGTCTATCTGGCGGGCGCGCTCTGTGCCGTGGCCGGTTCCGTTATCACCTGGTGCTGCGTGCTTCGCGCGCCAGCAGCATAACCAGCTTATCGCAGGCGCCGGCGATCTCAGCCGGCGTCAGCGCTGCAAAGCCGAGCAGCCAGCCGGGCTGCGGTGCAGCTGTATGGCAGAGCGGTGAGAGAGGCGGCAGCAGCAGACCCGCTGCCGCTGCCCGCTGTGTCAGCGCTGCCTCATTGCCCTGCAGCAGCGAGACGGCCAGTTGCAGACCACCGTTTGCCGGAAGCGGGCGCAGCCACGGCTGCATACGGCTATGAATCTCTTCCAGAAGCCGGTTGCGCCGGTAGTAATAGAGCTGCCGCATCAGCCGCAGATGGCTGGCAAAATGGCCCTGCTGCAGAAATTCAGCGGTGATAGCCTGCGGCAGCAGCGCGCTATGGCCATCCAGCACGCTGCGCGCCCGGCCCAGCGGCTCAGTCAGCTGCGGCGGTACCACCATCCACGCCAGGCGCAGGGAGGGAAACAGGGTTTTGGAAAAGGTCCCCAGTGAGATAACCCTGCTGTCGCTCGTCATGCCCTGCAGCGCCGGAGCAGGCCGATCACCGTAATGAAATTCGCTGTCGTAATCATCTTCAATCAGCCAGCTGTTATGCTGCTGCGCCCACGCCAGCCACTGCAGCCGCCGTGCCAGACTCATCGCTATACCGGTTGGATAGTGATGCCCGGGCGTCAGGTAAACCAGCCGGGCGCGACCGGAGAGCGGGACCGCACCGTGCTCATCCAGCGGCATCGCACGGCAGTGCGCGCCTGCGGCAAGAAAGGCGTTACGCGCCCCCGGATAGCCGGGATCCTCCAGCCACACCTCATCATCCGGATCCAGCAGCAGCAGCGCCAGCAGCTGCAGCGCCTGCTGCGAGCTGGTCAGGATGATGACCTGTTCCGGACGACAGCGCATACCGCGCGACAGGCTCAGATACTCCGAGACCGCCTCGCGCAGCGGCAGGTAGCCGAGCGGATCGCCGTAGCCCATTACGCGGCTGCCGAGCCGGCGCTGCACGTTGCTGCTGATGCGCCGCCACTGCGTATGCGGGAAAGCCCGTAAATCGGGCGATCCGGCGGCAAACGCGGCGGGGAAGGGCGGATCCTGACAGCCGCCGGTCGCCATCAGCTGCAGGCCACGCTGCGAGAAGTGCGGTGCCCGGCGGGTTGACGGCGTATCTGGCGGCGGAGCCAGCGTAATCGCGACAAAAGTACCGCGTCCGGTGTGGCGCTGCAGATAACCTTCGCTTTCCAGCTGCGCGTAGGCCGCTTCCGCGGTTACGCGCGCGACTGACAGCTCTGCGGCCAGCTGACGGCTGGAGGGAAGCTTCTCACCGTGGCGCAGCTGGCCGCTGACGATTGCCTGCCGCAGGGCGCGGCAGAGGCGCTCGCGTCGTCCACCCTGCGCCTGCTGCTGAAAAAGCGTAGCCAGTTCCTGATACATAATGGTCTTATTACTCTGACAGAAAGGGTCTCATTGCGGAGACCAATTTGCCGTAAAGTGGGTGCACATCGCAACAGGAGAAGAGTATGTCCGCTGTCTTACACTATCCCGCCGCCCGTGCGGAAGAGAGTTACGCCTATCTGCAGCAGAAGCTGAGTTATTACACCGATGCCTGGGATCTGGCAGAGGATCTGGCACGCGGGGAGTGTGCCATTGTCGTTTTTGATGCGCGCAGCCCTGAACACTATGCTGCAGGACATATCTGCGGCGCGCGTTCGTTTCCGCACCGTACCATCAGTGCACAAAGCACAGCGGCGCTCGATCGCAGCAAGGTCTATATCACCTACTGTGATGGCATCGGCTGCAATGGCTCAACCAAAGCGGCGCTGAAACTGGCGGCACTGGGGTTTCAGGTTAAGGAGCTTATTGGCGGGCTGGATTTCTGGAAGCGCGACGGGCATCCGCTGACGTGGGGAACCGTCGCGGGAGAGTGGCCACAGCACGGTGCTGCGGCCGGGTGCGGCTGCTGACTCAGGCCAGCAGCCAGAGCAGAAACAGCACCACCGCTACTGCGATTATCAGCGACAGCGCCGGGCGCTGCGCCAGCGGGCGCGGCAGGATCTCTGTAAACGGTGCCCAGATAGGTTGTGGCTGGCGCACGCTGTCCGTCAGCGGCAGCGTTTCACCGCGCTCAGCCCGGCGGCTGAAAAGCTGATTCAGCAGATCCTGACACTGCGCGGCGGTCAGCACGGTTTGCGGCGTCGCCTGAAAACGCTGCTGGCTGTAATCCTGCAGCAGCTGCTGTTCATCACGATTCAGCGGCTGCTTCAGCGAGCTTTCCAGCAGCTGCAGCGTGGGTGCGCTATGCTGCCCCAGCGTCTGGCGCACCTGCAGATACTGCGTCAGCAGCGGGAAGTGCCGCGACGGCACCGGATCGCCGCTTTTAAGATTCACAAGCTTCAGCGCGTCGGTCAGCAGTTTTACCGGCGACTCGCCGGTCGTGGCCGCCAGCCGCGTCACCTGCTGGTTCAGCGCCTGCTGCTCCGCCGGCAGCAGCGTGCGATCGGTACTGCGGCTCTGCTGCGGCTGCGGGATCGCCATCTGGCCGTTCTGCAGCATGGTCAGCACCTGACGCAGCTGATCCTGGCTCAGCGCACTCAGCACCGTCTGGTTAAACTGCTGGCGGATAAAGTCGCTTACCGCCTGACGGTTATTGCCCTGCGGCAGCTTATCCTGCAGCTGCTGAAGCAGCTGGCGCGTCGCGTGATTGTCCTGCACCTGACTCAGGCGACGATTAAGGTGCTGCTCGGCAGCCGGAAAATGGCGCGACTGAAAGTCAGCATCGCTCTTCACGCCCACTTCATGGCGTACGCCCGCCCACAGCTCAGGCGCTTTCAGAGTGCTGAGAGACATAATGCGTACAATGAGCCGTTCCAGCGTGGTGCGCTGCGCCGGAGAGAGAGGCTGTTCGCCAGCCGGACCGCCGGGGCGGGCCGGGCCGGAAACACCGGTAAGCGCAGAACGATCGCCCGCGGGCACACCGGGACCGCTGAGAGGTTGCATGGCGGAATCCTTGAAAAACGAGTCAGATCCGGGTGCGCCGGAAAAAGAGGGGCATATGATAGCAAAAGCCCCCGGGAAATCCACGGGGGCTGGTATCAGAAAAGCGAGAAGATGCGGATTTATTCCGCCTCTGCCGCTCTGAAGCGGCTGCGACGCCAGCGTTTCCAGACGAATGGCACCACCAGGACTGCGACCGCCAGCACCAGCAGCACTTTGCAGATGAGACTCTCCCACAGAATAGGCAGGTTGCCGTTACTGATTGAGAGCGCACGGCGCAGGTTCTGCTCCAGCATTTCCCCCAGCACAAAGCCGAGGATCAGCGGCGACATCGGGAAATCCATCTTGCGCAGGATATAGCCGAAGATGCCTAATCCCACCATCAGCAGCAGGTCGAAGGTTGTGCTGTGCACCGCATACACGCCGACGGCGGAAATGGCGGCGATCGCAGGTACCAGGAACCAGAGCGGGATGGTCAGCATACGGGCAAAGATATTGATCATCGGGATATTCATGATCAGCAGCATCACGTTGCCGATCAGCAGTGCGGCAATCAGGCCCCAGACAATGTCAGGCTGTTCGATAAACATCGCCGGGCCTGGCGTGATGTTATAGAGCGTCAGCGCGCCCACCATCACCGCCGTGGTGCCGGAACCCGGAATGCCCAGCGTCAGCATCGGAATAAATGAGCCACACGCCGAGGCATTATTTGCTGCTTCCGGTGCTGCCACGCCGCGAATATCCCCCTTGCCGAACTGGTCACTGCCGCTGATTTTCTTCTCCGTCATATAGGCGATAGCGCTGGCGATAGTGGCACCCGCACCCGGCAGCACGCCAACGAAAAAGCCCAGAAAGGAGGAGCGCAGCGTGGCGCCGGTTGCCTGGGCCGCTTCTTTCATATTGAACATCATGCGGCCGCTGGCGCGCGCGACTTTCTTGCCCCCGCTGGTGGACTCCAGCATCAGCAGAATTTCGCTGACCGAGAACAGGCCAATTACCACCACCACAAACTGAATGCCGTCGGAAAGATGAATGCTGTCGAAGGTAAAACGATAAACACCGGTATTCGCATCGACGCCCACGGTAGCCATGCTCAGACCGATCAGGGCGGCCAGGAACGATTTCAGCGGGTTGTGGCTCATCATGCTGCCGAGGCAGGCGATGGCAAACACCATCAGGGCAAAATATTCCGCCGGACCAAATGCCAGCGACCAGTTCGCCAGAATCGGGGCAAACAGAATGATGCCGATGATGGCGATGGTGGAGCCAACAAACGAGCTAACGGCGGAGATAGAGAGCGCTACGCCCGCTTTACCCTGCTGCGCCATCGGATAGCCATCCAGTGCGGTCATGATAGCACCTGCGTCACCCGGCACATTCAGCAGAATTGAAGAGATACGTCCGCCATATTCACAGCCGATATAGACAGTAGCCAGCAGGATCAGCGCTGATTCAGCCGGCAGGTGCAGAGCAAACGCCAGCGGCATCAGGATCGCCACGCCGTTAATCGGGCCCAGCCCCGGCAGTAAGCCGACAATGGTGCCGATAAAGCAGCCGATCAGGGCGATCATCAGGTTCTCCGGCGTCATAGCGACGGCGAAGCCCTGCATCAGAAAAGACCAGGTATCCATTATTGACTCCTGTTAACTCAGCCAGCTGCCCATCGGCAGCGTTACGTCAAGCAGCCGGTCGAAGGCGTAAAACAGCGCCACGCCCATCACCACGCCAGAGATCGCCGCCGCCCACCAGCGCGCACCAAACAGCAGGCCGATACCAAAGGTCAGCAGGGTCGTGCAGAGCGGAAAGCCCAGATGTTCGAACTGCCAGCCATACGCCATCAGCAGAATGCACAGGACAATCAGTTTTTTAAACGTGGTGGCTGAGGGCCACTGTATGACATCAGGCTTGCGCAGCAGCATCATGACGGCGCAGATCGCCATCAGCCCGAGCAGCAGCAGCGGGAAAGGGCGCGGACCGACCGGCTCATAGCTATATTCACTCTGGATCTGCCAGCCGATAAACAGGCCGGCAATACAGAGCGCCAGCCAGATGGCGGCAAAAATACGATCGCTCATTATCGCCTCCGCTATTTCGCCAGCCCGAACGATTTCGCTTTTTCACGATAGTCAGCGACCTGTTTTTTCACGTAAGCATCCAGCTCGCTGCCAAACATGTTGAATTCAAACAGGCCGCGCGCGTCGCGCTGCTGCTGAAACTCTTTGGTGGCAACCAGTTTTTTAAACGAATCTTCCCACCACTGGTACTCCGCATCGCTGACTTTAGGACCCAGGTAATAACCCCGGATCACCGGCCATTCAACGTTAAAGCCCTGCTCTTTAGCGGTGGGGATATCGGCCAGATTTCCCGGCAGACGTTTGTCGCTCATCACCGCCAGCACGCGCATTTTGCCGCCCTGCAGGTGTGGCACCATTTCACTCATATCACCGGACACCACCTGAATATGGTTGCCAAGCAGCGCGGTCACCGGCTCGCCGCCACCTTCAAAGGCGACATAGCGCATTTTGCGCGGATCGATACCGGCTTCACGCGCCAGCAGCGCGGTTTTCATCCAGTCCTGACTGCCGATGGAGGCGCCGGCGCCTACGACGACTTTATTAGGATCGTTTTTCATCGCCTCCATCAGCTCGCCCAGCGTTTTCCACGGCGCGTCGGCGCGTACCGCCACCATGCCGTAGTCAGTGCCGACGGCGGCCAGCCACTTCACGTCGTCCACGGAATAGCGGCCAAATTTGCCCTGTGACAGATTAAGCAGCGACCCGCCGGAGAAGGCTACCAGCGTACCCGCTTCGGCCGGGCGCTGCGCAATGATGGCGTTATAGGCCACTGCGCCGACGCCGCCTGGCATGTAGGTTACGCGCATGGGCGAGGTGAGCTGGCCGGTCTCCTGCATGGAGACCTGGATCAGCTTACAGGTCAGGTCAAAGCCGCCGCCGGGTTTAGCCGGGGCGATACACTCGGTGCGCTGTGGTACCTCTGCCAGCGCAGAGGTTACTGAAAAAGCCAGCAGGGATGAGGCGAGGACGAGAAGGCCTGTTTTTTTCATGGTTCGCTCCAGTCATTCTTCCAGATTGTGATTGCTACCGAACATTTTCGGTTGCTGAATTGTTAAAGGAGTAACCTTTCATTTACCTTTCAGCTATCAGCAAAAATGACAGGATGTGATATGCGTCTCTTACTGGTGGAAGACACCACTGAACTGGCCTCATGGCTGCAAAAGGCGCTCACGCAAAAAGGGTTTGCTGTCGACTGGGTCGCGGACGGGCTGGCCGCCGATCATATATTGCAAAGTGAGGACTACGCGCTGGTGGTGCTGGATGTGTCACTGCCACGGCTGGATGGCCTGGCAGTACTGGCCCGGCTGCGCAAACGCGGACAGAACGTGCCGGTGCTGCTGCTGACGGCGCAAAGTACCCTGGCGCAGCGGGTGCAGGGCTTAAACGGCGGCGCCGATGACTATCTGACCAAGCCGTTTGAGCTGGATGAGCTGGATGCGCGACTGCGCGCGCTGCTGCGCCGCAGCCACGGCCAGACGGCGCAGACCCAGCGGCTCGGACAGCTGGAGCGCGACAGCGAAGGCTATTTCCTGCTGAATCATAAGCCGCTGTCGCTGACGCCGCGCGAATCGAGCGTGCTCTCCACGCTGATGCAGCGGCCGGGACGACCGGTATCGCGCCAGCATCTTTATGAGCAGACGTTTACGCTGGCCGACGACGCCAGTCCGGAGAGCATTGAGCTCTATGTGCATCGGGTGCGTAAAAAGCTCTCCGGCAGCGATGTGGCGATTGTGACGCTGCGCGGGCTCGGCTACAGCCTGGAGCAGCAGCCGTGCGGCTGATGCACTCGCTGCGTGGTGAGCTGCTGCTGTGGCTGGGCGCACCGCTGCTGCTGCTGTGGGCGCTGTCGGTTTATACCCATTATCAGAGCGCGCTGCAGGCAGCGAATCAGGCTTATGACCGCTCACTGCTGGCGTCAGCGCGCACCGTGGCGGAAAGGCTGGCGGTGCGCCAGCGCCATCTGGAAGTGGATGTGCCCTGGGTGGTGCTGGACAGCTTTGAACGCAATATGAACGATCAGCTCTTCTATCAGGTTATTTCACCGCAGGGAAATACGCTCTCCGGCTACCCCGATCTGCCGCTGCTGCCGCGTAACGCGCCGCTCTCTGAGGCTTACCCGGCGCTGGTGCACTTTTATGACGCGCACTACCGCAGGCAGCCGATTCGGGTGGCGGCGCTATGGCAGCCGGTGAATGAAGAGGGGGTAGAGGGCATGGCGCTGGTGCTGGTGGCGGAAACGCTGAACTCCCGGCACGCCTTTGCCGACAGCCTGCTGCGTACGGCGCTGATCAGCCAGAGTTTCCTGGTGCTGATCACGCTGCTGCTGGCGGGGATGCTGCTGCGCCGGGTGCTGCGGCCGCTGCGCCGGCTGTCGCGGATTATGCTGCGCCGTGCGCCAGGAGAGCTGACGCCCTTGCCGTCGCTGGTACCCTGGTCAGAACTGCAGCCGCTGATTGTGGCATTTAACCGGCATCTGGAGCGGCTGCGCGGGCTGCTGGCGCGGCAGGAGCGCTTCAGCGCCGATGTGTCGCACCAGCTGCGTACGCCGCTGACCATTTTGAAAACCCAGGTCAGCGTGGCGCTCAGCAGTGACGATCCGCAGCAGTGGCGTGAGAGCCTGCAGGGCATGCGCCACACGCTGAACGATACCGTAGAGCTGACTGACCGGCTGCTGCAGCTGGCGCAGATCAAGGCGCGCCACGGCGAAGATAAACCCTTTACCCGCGTTGATCTCAGTCAGATTGTGCAGCAGGCGTGCCTGAGCGGCTATACCGCCGCGCGGCACAAGCAGATTGATTTAGGTTTCGAGGGCGAAGAGGCGTGTCGCGTACAGGGAGACGCGCTGCTGCTGGCTGAACTGTGCGCCAACCTGCTGGATAATGCGATTAAATATACGCCGGCGCAGGGAACGGTAACGGCACGGCTGCAGGGGCATCAGCTGGAGATTGAAGACAGCGGCCCCGGTATAGACGCTGCGCAGCAGCAGCAGGCGCTCCAGCCGTTTGCACGTCTCGATCCCAGCGGGCAGCCTGGTGCGGGTATCGGGCTGGCGCTGGTGAAAGATATCTGCGCCTGGCACGGCGCGCGGCTGCGTCTCGATCGCAGCCCGCAGCTGGGCGGACTGCGGGTCACCGTCAGCTTTCCCTGATGACCGGCTGGCGCAGCGGCGTCTTCAGCCGCTGCGCCAGGATCACGCCGGTAAGCGTAATACCGCCGCCAATCCAGTGATAGCTGTGCAGCTGCTCATGCAGAAACAGCACCGCAATAAGCGCTGTAAATACCGGCACCACGTTCATAAAGATACTGGTGGTGCTGGCACCCAGCCGCTGCACGCCAAGGATCCACAAAAAGGGCGCCACGATCGAGGCAAACAGCCCGGCAAACAGCACCAGCGGCAGGTTCTGCTGCGTCAGCGCGACCTCCGGCGCGAGCAGAAAGCCCGGCAGCAGCAGCACAACACCGAAGAAAATCTGCACATAGAGGCTTTGCCAGGTGGGGAGTGGGATCGCCCAGCGTTTGGTCAGTACGCCATAGAGTGCATAAGAGGTGGAGGCCGCCAGCATCATCACTTCGCCATTGCCGGGTCGCTGCGCCAGCAGCTGGGCCGGATTGCCGGCGCTGACCAGCCAGACCAGTCCGATAAATGAGAGAATCCCGCCCAGCAGAATACCGCGCGTGGGGGCCAGGCGCAGCACCAGCAGGCTGAGCAGAATCGTCAGCAGCGGAATGGTGGCGCCGAGTATGCCCATCATCACCGCCGACACGCTGTGTGCCGCATAGTAGGCAAGGCTCTGGTAGAGCACCATGCCAAGCAGCCCCAGCAGCAGCAGCTGACCGAGGTGACTTTTTATTGTGCGCCGGTGCCGCCATGCGCCGGGCAGGCAGAACGGGGTCAGCACCAGCAGCGCCAGCAGCCAGCGATAAAAAGAGATCGCAGCAGGATCGATAGCGTCAGCCGAGAGTTTGCTGACGATGGTGTTGACTGACCAGATCAGCACCGCAATGAGAGGGAACAGCAGATTCATAACAGGCTCCGTAAAAAAGTGCCGCCAGCATACGTTTGACCGGTTTAAAACAGATAGTTAAAATCGGACAATATTTGTTAATGACCGGACAGAATGACTATTCAGGTTGCCTATTGCCCGCCCGCTGACGCGCCGCGCATTTTTATGCGTTACGAACAGACGCATGCGCGCACCGAATATCTGCCGCATCAGCATGCGTGGGGCCAGGCGATTTTTGTTACCCGCCACGTGCTGGAGCTGGACATTGAAGGCGAGCGCCTGCTGGCCCCGGCTGAGATGCCGGTATGGATCCCTCCCGGCCAGCGACACAGCAGCTATAACCACTGTCAGGCACAGTTTCGTACCCTGAATCTGGCAGCAGAACTGTGTCACGGCCTGCCAACGCGCGCCTGCCTGCTGACGGCGGATGCGATAACGCATGCGATTATGAATGAGTTCGCGCAGCGCGCGCTGGCGCAGCCGCAGAGCGAGGCGGAGTGGCGCCTGTGTGATGTGCTGCTGGATCGCCTGCGCCAGGCACCCGCGCATACCAGCTATCTGCCCGCCTCAGATGATAAGTTTCTTGCGCCGGTACTGCGTGCGCTGGAGGCCAATCCCGGCGATAACACCACGCTGGCGCAGTGGGCGCAGCGCGTGTTTACCACAGAACGTACGCTGGCGCGGCGCTGCCAGCAGCAGCTGAAAATGTCCTTTAGCGAGTGGCGGCAGCGGCTGCGTTTTCTGCGCACGCTTGCGCTGCTGGAGCAGGGCAAGAGCGTGCAGGCTATCGCTCATGAACTCGGCTATAGCTCCGCCTCGGCGCTGATTGTTATGTTTCAGCAGCAGGCGGGCACCTCCCCGGAACGCTATCGCAGCCGGTTAGGCTAACAGCCGCCTTTGTGGCACACTAGCCGGCGTTCATTTCCCGCAGACAGGACCACCGCCGTGAAAATTCTCGTTGATGAAAACATGCCCTATGCCCGTGAACTCTTCAGCCGCACCGGTGAGGTGGTTGCCGTACCGGGCCGTCCGCTGCCTGAAGCGGAGCTGCGCGATGCCAGCGCGCTGATGGTGCGCTCGGTCACCCCGGTCAATGCGGCGCTGCTGGCGGACACGCCGGTAAAATTTGTCGGCACTGCCACCGCGGGCACCGATCACGTGGATCAGGCCTCGCTACAGGCAGCCGGCATCGGCTTCTCTGCCGCACCAGGCTGCAACGCTATCGCCGTGGTGGAATATGTCTTCTCTGCGCTGCTGCTGCTGGCTGAACGTGACGGCTTTGCGCTGCGCGATCGCACCGTGGGCATCGTGGGCGTGGGTAACGTCGGCAGCCGTCTGCAGGCGCGACTGGAAGCCTGGGGCGTTAAAACGCTGCTGTGCGATCCGCCCCGTGCCGATCGTGGCGATACCGGACCGTTTCATACGCTGGAAACGCTGGTGGCACAGGCGGATATCCTGACTTTTCATACGCCGCTCAACAAAGAGGGGCGCTATAAAAGCTGGCACCTGGCGGATGCGGCGCTGCTGATGGCGCTGCGGCCCGATACCATTCTGATTAACGCCTGCCGCGGTCCGGTGGTTGACAACGCTGCGCTGCTGGAAGTGCTGAAAATGCGTGGCGATCTGC
Organism: Pantoea sp. ICBG 1758; assembly: GCF_002928325.1. NCBI lineage: Bacteria > Pseudomonadati > Pseudomonadota > Gammaproteobacteria > Enterobacterales > Erwiniaceae > Pantoea > Pantoea sp. ICBG 1758. The sequence continues at coordinate 1,741,219 of NZ_POWL01000001.1, read as the reverse complement.
GCGTGGTACTGGATGTATGGGAGCCGGAACCCGATCTCAGTCTCGATTTGCTGGCGCGCGTGGATATCGCTACCGCCCATATCGCAGGCTACACGCTGGAGGGTAAAGCGCGTGGCACGACGCAGGTCTTTGAAGCCTGGAGCGCGTTTATCGGCCAGCCGCAGCAGGTGGCGCTGGAGAGTCTGCTGCCGCCGCCGGAGTTCAGCAGCATCACGCTGCACGGTGAACTCGATCAGGCAACGCTGAAACGACTGGCACACCTGGTGTATGATGTGCGCCGCGACGACGCGCCGCTGCGTAAAGCAGCAGGCCAGCCGGGGGAGTTTGACCGGCTGCGCCGGCAGTACGAAGAGCGCCGTGAGTGGTCTTCGCTGCAGGTGATCTGCGACAACGCTGCCAGCGCCAGCATGCTGAAGCAGTTGGGCTTTCGCGTCAGCCTGCAGGGGCAGCCATCCTCTCTCCCGGAATGATGCGCCACGGCGCACAGCGGGAACGAATCTGAATTATGAGGCGGTATCATTACCGCCTTCTGTTTTTATGTCATTGTCTGGAGTAAACCAACATGTCTGACGGCTGGAATATTGCGCTACTGGGCGCAACAGGCGCCACAGGAAACGCTGTACTGGAACTGCTGGCGGAACGCCAGTTCCCGGTTGGTGAGATCCATCTGCTGGCAAGCGAAAACAGCGCGGGTGAAACACTGCGTTTTGCCGGCCGTTCGGTGCGCGTACAGGATGCGGCTGAGTTCGACTGGACCCAGGCGCAGCTGGCGTTTTTCACTGCCGGTCGCGAGGCGTCAGCCCGCTACGCAGAAGAGGCGGCGAGCCAGGGATGCCTGGTGATCGACAGCAGCGATCTGTTCGCGCTGGAGCCGGATGTGCCGCTGGTGGTACCGGATGTGAACCCGCAGGCACTGGCGGACTACCGTAACCGTAATATTATCAGCGTGGCGGATGCACTGGTAAGCCAGCTGTTATGCGCCATCAAGCCACTGGTTGAAACCGCCGGGCTGAGCCGCATTCAGGTAACAAACCTGCTGTCAGTATCCAGCCAGGGCAAAGCTGCCGTGGATGGACTGGCAGGCGAGAGTGCGCGCCTGCTGAATGGCATTCCGCCTGATGAACACTATTTTGGCCGTCAGCTGGCATTTAACCTGCTGCCGCAGCAGGCAGACAGCAGCGGCAGCGTGGCAAGTGAACGTCGCGTCGTGGAGCAGGTGCGTAAAGTGCTGCAGGATGAGGGACTGCCGATTGCCGTCAGCAGCGTGCAGGCGCCGGTGTTTTACGGTAATGCGCAAATCGTTTATCTGGAAAATCTGCGTCCGCTCTCTGCCGAAGAGGCACGTGATGAACTGGCGCGTGCGGAAGATATCAGCCTGAGCGAAGAGGGGGATTACCCGACGCAGGTGGGCGACGCCTCCGGTAATGAAGTGCTGAGCATTGGCAGCCTGCGCAACGACTACGGCATTCCGGAGCTGCTGCAGTTCTGGTCGGTGGCGGATAACGTACGCTTTGGCGGCGCGCTGATGGCAGTGAAAACGGCGGAGAAGCTGGTGCAGGAGTATTTCTACTGATGCAGGCGGAGGCGACAACCCTGAAGCTGGCGCTGGGCATTGAGTATGACGGCAGCCGCTACTATGGCTGGCAGCGGCAAAATGAAGTACGCAGCGTGCAGGAGAAGCTGGAGAAAGCGCTGGCGAAAGTAGCGAACCATGACGTCAGCGTGTTTTGCGCCGGGCGGACAGACGCAGGCGTACACGGCACCGGTCAGGTAGTGCATTTTGAAACCACTTCCCGGCGCGCTGACAGCGCCTGGACGCTGGGGGTCAATGCCAATCTGCCGGATGATATCGCCGTACGCTGGGTAAAAGCGGTGCCGGAGAGCTTTCACGCGCGCTTCAGCGCGACCGCGCGACGCTACCGCTATGTGATTTATAATCAGCGGCTGCGCCCGGCTATTCTCGGCAACGGGCTGACGCACTACTACCATCCGCTGGACGCAGAGAAAATGCAGCGTGCCGGTCAGCATCTGCTGGGTGAAAATGACTTCACCTCGTTTCGTGCCGTTCAGTGCCAGTCGCGTACGCCATGGCGTAACGTGATCCATCTGAACGTCATACGGCAGGGGGCATTTGTCATTGTCGATATCAAAGCGAACGCCTTCGTGCACCATATGGTGCGTAACATCGTCGGCAGCCTGATAGAGGTTGGCAATGGCAATCAGCCGGAGAGCTGGATAGCGGATCTGCTGGCGGCAAAAGATCGCACGCTGGCAGCGGCAACCGCGAAAGCGGAAGGGTTATACCTGGTGGCGGTGGATTACCCGTCCCATTTTGCGTTACCACAGCCTGCGCCGGGACCACTGTTCCTCGCAGATTAATTTTTAACCGTAGGGTGTCAGGGAGTTAGCTGGTATGGAGTTTATCCATTTTGTTGTCGATTTTATTCTGCACATTGATGTGCACCTGGCCGAACTGGTGGCGCAGTATGGCATCTGGATCTACGCCATCCTGTTCCTGATCCTGTTTTGCGAGACCGGTCTGGTGGTGACGCCATTCCTGCCGGGTGATTCGCTGCTGTTTGTGGCAGGCGCGCTTGCTGCCTTACCGGGCAACGACTTAAACGTGCACCTGATGGTCACGCTGCTGGTTATCGCTGCTATTCTCGGCGATGCGGTGAACTACACCATTGGCCGCCTGTTTGGTGAGAAGCTGTTCAGTAATCCGCAGTCTAAAATCTTCCGCCGCAGCTATCTCGATAAAACCCATTCGTTCTACGATCGCCACGGCGGTAAAACCATTATACTTGCGCGCTTTGTGCCAATCGTGCGAACCTTTGCCCCCTTCGTGGCGGGTATGGGACATATGTCCTATCGCCACTTTGCGCTCTTCAACGTTACGGGCGCGCTGTTGTGGGTACTGCTGTTCTCCTATGCCGGCTATCTGTTTGGCGATCTGCCGGTGGTGCAGGAGAACCTCAAGCTGCTGATTGTCGGCATTATCGTGGTATCGATACTGCCAGGCGTGATTGAAGTATGGCGTCATCGCCGTCAGGCGCGTCAGCAGAAATCGCAGTAAGCCCGTCACCAGATTTTTATCCACAGCGTGAACAGGTTGTGGTTTAATGAGCGACATTTACGGCCTGCTGAAGGTGATTTCAGCAGTAACGAAAAGACTGGACCAGGTCAGCATTAAACAGAAAGGTCATCAATGAGCTGGATTGAACGCATACTGAATAAAAGCACCACGACGCCTACGCGCAAAGCCAGCATCCCGGAAGGGGTGTGGACCAAGTGCGACAGCTGTGGTCAGGTGCTCTACCGCGCCGAGCTGGAGCGCAACCTTGAGGTCTGCCCGAAGTGCGACCACCACATGCGTATGCACGCGCGCGAGCGTCTGCATAGCCTGATGGATGAAGGGTCGATGGTTGAGCTGGGAAGCGAGCTGGAGCCAAAAGATCTGCTCAAGTTCCGCGACTCCAAAAAGTATAAGGATCGTCTGGTAGCGGCCCAGAAAGACACCGGCGAAAAAGATGCGCTGATCGTCATGAAAGGCCAGCTGCACGGCATGCCGGTTGTGGCGGCGGCGTTTGAGTTTGCCTTTATGGGCGGCTCGATGGGCTCAGTCGTGGGCGCGCGCTTTGTGCGTGCCGTAGAGCAGGCGCTGGAAGATAACTGCCCGCTGATCTGCTTCTCGGCCAGCGGCGGTGCACGTATGCAGGAAGCGCTGCAGTCGCTGATGCAGATGGCAAAAACCAGTGCGGCCCTGGCGAAAATGCAGGAGCGCGGTCTGCCTTATATCTCCGTGCTGACTGACCCGACCATGGGTGGCGTTTCTGCCAGCTTTGCGATGCTGGGCGATCTCAACGTGGCGGAGCCAAAAGCGCTGATCGGTTTTGCCGGTCCACGCGTGATTGAGCAGACGGTACGTGAAAAGCTGCCGCCGGGCTTCCAGCGCAGTGAGTTCCTGATTGAAAAAGGCGCGATCGACATGATCATCCGTCGTCCGGAAATGCGCTTTAAGCTGGCCAGCCTGCTGGCAAAAATGATGAACCTGCCGGCTCCGCAGCTGGATGGCGAGCCACCGGTGGTGGTGGAACCAGAAAGCAACGACGCCTGACAGGCAACCGAAAGGCGCAGCGATGCGCCTTTTTACTTTCATTCCGTACATCCCATTATTCAGTGAGCAGCCGTGCCGGTTCCTGCCTGTTGATAGCCATCAGCCGCGCGCAGGCCTCTCTTTCCGCCGCTGCGCTGAACGATGAGCTGTACTACGCAACAGACGGGACTCATGAACACGCATCAGCCTCCTCAGGGCACGTCGCCGCTGGCCACGTGGCTTCACTATCTTGAGCATCTTCACTCACAGGCGATTGAACTGGGTCTGGATCGTATTCAGCGCGTTGCCGCGCAGCTTGACCTGCTGAAACCCGCTCCCTTTATCTTTACCGTCGCCGGCACCAACGGCAAAGGCACCACCTGCCGCACGCTGGAAACGCTGCTGATGGCAGCAGGCTACCGTACGGGCGTCTACAGTTCGCCGCATCTGGTGCGCTACACCGAGCGCGTACGCGTGCAGGGTGCGGAGCTGCCGGAGGCGCAGCACAGCGCCAGCTTTGCTGAAATCGAGGCGGGGCGTGGTGATACCTCGCTCACCTATTTTGAATTTGGCACGCTCTCTGCGCTTAATCTGTTCCGCCAGGCGAATCTTGACGTGGTGATCCTCGAAGTCGGACTGGGTGGCCGTCTTGATGCCACCAACATTGTTGCCAGTGATGTGGCGGTGATCACCAGTATCGCACTCGATCACACGGACTGGCTTGGCCCCGACCGCGAGAGTATCGGGCGGGAGAAAGCGGGTATTTTCCGCGCCGGTAAACCTGCCGTAGTGGGCGAAGCGGAGATGCCGGCAAGCATCGCTGCGGTGGCAGCAGAGACCGGTGCCGTGCTGCATCAGGTCAATCGCGACTGGCAGTGGCAGGGCGGTAGTGATAGCTGGATGCTGCAGGATGCGCAGGGTGAGCTGCGCGATCTGCCGCTGCCGCAGGTGCCGCTGCCGAATGCGGCCACGGCGCTGGCTGCGTTACGCGCATCGGGTCTGCAGGTGCCTGACGCCATTATCCGCGCGCATCTGCCGCAGGCGGTACTGGCAGGGCGTTTCCAGACCATAAGCCATGCGCCGCAGGTGATTCTGGACGTCGCGCACAACCCGCACGCGGCTGCCTGGCTGGCGTCGCGTCTGGCAGCGCTGCCCGCGGGCGGAACGGTTCATGCGGTAGCGGGTATGCTGCACGACAAAGATATTGCCGGTACGCTCGCTGCGCTGGCGCCGCAGGTGACGCACTGGTACTGCGCGCCGCTGGCGGGTCCGCGTGGCGCATCGGCAGAGGAGCTGCTTGCGCATCTGGAGAGCGGTACGGCGTATACCAGCGTTGATGCGGCGTGGCGGGCGGCGCGTGCGCAGGCCAGCCGGCAGGATGTGATTCTGGTGTGTGGGTCATTTCACACCGTAGCACAGGTTATGGAATCGATGGCAGCGGAGAACGGCAGTGGCGAGTAAGTTTCAAAATCGGTTAGTGGGCACGGTGATCCTGGTGGCGATTGGTGTCATTGTGCTGCCGGGCCTGCTGGACGGTAAGAAAAAGCATTATAAGGAAGAGTTTGCAGCGATTCCGCTGGTGCCAAAACCTGACGATCAGCAGGATAGCGAAATGGTGCCGCCGGTCACGCAGCCGCTGCCGTCGCAGCCGCCGGAAGGTGCCGGTGCTGCGCAGCAGTCAGCGACCACTCAGGCCACGCAAAATCCGGCCGTCAGCGGCAGCGCGCAGCCGGTGCAGAACAGCCAGCCGAGCGTAGTCACGCCACCGGCGGTGCATCAGCAGACGCAGCCCAGAACCCAGCAGAAACCGGCTGAGCAGACGAAACCTAAAACCACCGAGCAGAGCAGGCCGAAGCCGGCAGAGCAACCGAAGCCGAAGCCGGTGGAGACGCCAAAACCCGCAGAGCAGCCAAAAGCAGCGGAGCAGAGCAAGCCGGCAGAAACGTCGAAGCCAGCCAGCGCGCCAGCGGGGCAGGCGTATGTGGTACAGCTTGGCGCACTGAAGAACGCTGCGAAAGTGGACGAGATTGTGGCGAAGCTGCGGCTCTCTGGCTACCGCGCCTTTACCGTGCCGTCATCGCCGGTGCAGGGGCAAATCACCCGTATCTACGTCGGACCTGACGCCTCTAAAGCGAAGCTGCAAAGTTCGCTGAGCGAGCTGCAGAGCGTTTCCGGACTGGGCGGCGTGGTGAAACCCTATAGCGTGCGCTGACAGGCTGATAAGCCACGCCGATAGCAGTAACAGGCGTGGCTTATAGCGCGTAAATGCCGGGTTAAAGCAGTTAATTAACTTTAAAATCAGCTATTTAAATATTGCTGATAGTAACGGGCGAAGGAATTATTTTTCCTCGCCCTTTTTCATCACTGCGAACAGGAAAAGGCTACGCAAACGTTTTCTTTTTCTGTTAGAATGCGCCCCGAACTGGATGCAGGGGTGCGAAGCACTGTACTGGAAGCGTTCATGATCTGGATTGATTACGTCATTATTGCGGTAGTTGGTTTTTCGGCTCTGGTCAGCCTGATTCGCGGGTTTGTCCGGGAAGCCTTATCTCTTGTTACCTGGGGATGCGCGTTTTTTGTCGCCAGTCATTACTACGCCTACCTGGCAGTCTGGTTTACAGGTTTTAACGACGAACTGGTTCGCAACGGCATCGCAATTGCGGTGTTATTCGTTGCCACCCTGATTGTGGGTGCCATCGTGAACTATGTGATCGGCTCGCTGGTTGAGAAAACCGGCTTGTCGGGAACCGACAGGGTGTTGGGGGTCTGTTTCGGGGCGTTACGTGGCGTGCTGATTGTTTCCGCCATTCTTTTCTTCCTTGATACATTCACCGGCTTTTCAAAAAGCCCGGACTGGCAACAGTCTCAGCTCATTCCCCAGTTCAGTTATATCATCAGGTGGTTTTTTGATTACCTGAAAAGCACGTCAAGTTTTTTACCCCGGTGACACCATCGGGAGTGCGGCTAATGAGGAAATGACAATATGTGCGGTATTGTTGGTATCACCGGTTTTATGCCAGTAAACCAGTCGATCTATGACGCGTTAACGGTGCTGCAGCACCGCGGACAGGATGCCGCCGGCATTTGTACTATCGATGCGCTGAACTGCTTCCGTCTGCGCAAAGCAAATGGTCTGGTCAGCGACGTGTTTGAAGCGCGCCACATGCAGCGTTTGCAGGGCAATATCGGTATCGGCCACGTGCGTTACCCTACCGCCGGCAGCTCCAGCGCCTCTGAAGCGCAGCCATTTTACGTTAACTCCCCTTACGGTATTACGCTGGCGCATAACGGCAATCTCACCAATGCGCATGAGCTGCGCAAACAGCTGTTTGAGACCGGTCGCCGTCACGTTAATACCACCTCCGATTCAGAGATCCTGCTCAACATTTTTGCGCAGGAGCTGGATCGCTTTCAGCACTATCCGCTCGATGCGGAAACCATTTTTGCCGCGGTAGCGGCAGTGCATCAGCAGGTGCGTGGCGCTTATGCCGTGGTGGCGATGATTATCGGACACGGTATGGTGGCGTTTCGCGATCCGAACGGGATTCGTCCACTGGTGCTCGGCAAGCGCGACATGCAGGATGGCCGCACAGAGTATATGGTTGCCTCGGAGAGCGTGGCGCTGGATACGCTGGGATTTGAGTTCATTCGTGACGTTGCGCCGGGTGAAGCGGTCTATATCACTGAACAGGGCCAGCTTTCGACCCGCCAGTGTTCAGAGGACCCGAAAAGTAATCCCTGCCTGTTTGAATATGTCTATTTTGCCCGCCCGGACTCTTTCCTGGATAAGATTTCCGTCTATAGTGCGCGCGTGCGCATGGGCACCAAGCTCGGGGAAAAAATTGCCCGGGAGTGGGAAGATCTCGATATCGACGTGGTGATTCCGATTCCGGAAACCTCGACCGATACCGCGCTGGAGATTGCGCGCATCCTGAACAAGCCCTACCGTCAGGGATTTGTGAAAAACCGCTATGTGGGCCGTACCTTTATCATGCCGGGCCAGCATCTGCGCCGCAGCGCCGTTCGCCGTAAGCTCAACGCCAACCGTGCAGAGTTCCGCGATAAAAATGTGCTGCTGGTGGATGACTCTATCGTGCGCGGTACGACCTCTGAACAGATTATCGAGATGGCGCGCGAGGCGGGTGCTAAACGGGTTTATCTCGCGTCGGCTGCACCGGAGATCCGCTTTCCAAACGTCTATGGCATCGACATGCCAAGCGCTACCGAGCTGATTGCCCATGGCCGTGAGGTGGAGGAGATCCGCAAGCTGATTAAGGCGGATGCGCTGATCTTCCAGGATCTGAACGATCTGATCGAAGCGGTACGCGAAGAGAATCCGGACATTGAGCAGTTTGAGTGCTCCGTCTTCAACGGCGTTTACGTCACTAAGGATGTGGATCAGCAATACCTCGAGTATCTGCAGTCGCTGCGTAACGACGACGCCAAAGCGCTGCAGCGTCAGAACGAAGTGGAAGGGCTGGAGATCCATAACGAAGGCTGATTGAGCTTTTATCCGGCACTCCCGCGGGGCAGGCGAAAGTCTGCCCCGTCTGTTTTGCGCTTTTTCACCGGGCGCCAGCGCATTTTTGCCTGTGGCAGGCTATCATTGCCGATTCTGAACAGAGTAAGGCAGAGTTATGAAACGTCTCATCGTGGGTCTTTCCGGCGCCAGCGGCGCAATTTACGGCGTGCGGCTGCTGCAGGTGCTGCAATCGGTGCCGGAAGTGGAAACCCATCTGGTGATGAGCCCGGCAGCGCGCCAGACGCTGGCGCTGGAAACTGACTACAGCGTGCGGGATGTGCAGGCGCTTGCCAGCGTGGTGCATGACGTGCGGGATATCGGGGCAAGCATCTCTTCCGGCTCATTTAAAACGCTGGGTATGGTGATCCTGCCGTGCTCAATGAAAACGCTCTCCGGCATTGTACACAGCTACAGCGACAGCCTGCTGACGCGCGCCGCTGACGTCGTGCTGAAAGAGCAGCGCCGCCTGGTGCTCTGCGTACGCGAAACCCCGCTGCACGTCGGTCATCTGCGTATGATGACCACGGCGGCTGAACTGGGCGCGATGATCATGCCGCCGGTGCCGGCTTTCTATCACCGGCCGCAGCGTATTGAGGATTTGGTCGACCAGACGGTTAATCGCGTGGTGGATCAGTTTGATATCACGCTACCGGAAGATCTGTTTATGCGCTGGAATGGCGCATAAACGTTGCGCGCTGCACAATGGATGTGCAAATTCGCGGTGTCGATCACTCTTCGTGCATAATCTGCACTAAAAGTTAGCAAACTCTCTTTTTCTTCTGCATCCCGCTGTTATATTCCCTTCATAACGAACTCTCTGCGTCCCGTTACGACGCTCTCGTTAGCGCGCCTGCATGCTGCATCGCCAGCTCTGAGACCTGGCATGAAAACTGCAATCCATTCAGCGCAAAACACACATCACACCACATAACAATAAGCACGTCACTTGAGGGTAAACTATGAAAAAGCGAGTTCTGGCTCTCTCCCTGCTGCTGGCAATGACCGGCACCGCCAGCGTTTTTGCCGCAGTACCGCAGTCGCTGCGTATCGGGACCGATCCAACTTACCCGCCGTTTGAGTCAAAAAATGCCCAGGGCCAGCTGGTGGGGTTTGATATCGACCTTGCCAATGAGATTTGCAAACGCATTCAGGCCAAATGTACCTATGTGGAAAGTGATTTCGATGCGCTTATTCCGTCGCTGAAAGCGAAAAAAATTGATGCCATTATTTCGTCGCTCTCTATCACCGAAAAGCGTCAGGAGGAGATTGGCTTCTCGGAAAAACTCTATGCGGCTAACGCCCGTCTGGTGGCGGCAAAAGGCTCTCCGCTGCAGCCAACGATTGAATCGCTGAAGGGCAAAAATATCGGTCTGCTGCAGGGTACCACGCAGGAAACCTATGCGAATCAATACTGGCGGCCGAAGGGCGTTACCGTGACGCCTTATGCAAATCAGGATCTGGTCTATCAGGACCTGAACGCCGGACGCATTGATGCCGCTTTCCAGGATGAAGTGCAGGCGAGCGAAGGCTTTCTGAAGCAGCCGGTAGGCAAAAACTATGCGTTTGCTGGCCCGGCGGTGAAAGATGACAAAATCTTTGGTGTAGGCACCGGCATGGGCCTGCGCAAAGATGACAGCGATCTTAAAGCCGCCATCGATAAGGCGTTTAATGAGATGCGCAAAGATGGCACCTACGACAAGATTGCGAAAAAATATTTCGATTTCAACGTCTACGGTGACTGATCGACCTGTTTCCTGATACTGCGGGTTGAGTGACAGGAACCGGGGCCATAACTATTCACTCCGGGCGCTTACTTATGTAAACTCCCGGGGTTCATACGCTTGCCGCTATCCTTCCGTGATTCATATCCCTGGTCAGGACTGTCCGCTATTTCCCGGGCAGCGTGTGTTATTTTCCTCTCACGACAGGATCGAAATCATGTTGTACGGCTATTCTGAAGTCATTCTCAAAGGCACGCTGGTGACGCTGGAGCTGGCGCTGAGCGCCGTGCTGCTGGCGGTTATCCTCGGCCTGCTCGGGGCGGGTGCCAAACTGTCGCGCAGCCGGCCGCTGGCCATCATTGCGGAGGGGTACACCACCCTGATCCGCGGCGTGCCCGATCTGGTGCTGATGCTGCTGATCTTTTACGGGCTGCAGATTGCGCTCAACGCGGTAACTGACGCGCTGGGCCTGGCGCAGTTTGATATCGACCCGATGGTGGCCGGTATCATTACCCTCGGGTTTATCTACGGCGCCTATTTTACTGAAACCTTTCGCGGCGCGTTTCTGGCGGTGCCGAAGGGACAGATTGAAGCCGCTACCGCCTTTGGTTTTACCGGCTCGCAGACGTTCCGGCGCATTCTGTTTCCGGCCATGATGCGTTTTGCGCTGCCCGGCATCGGAAACAACTGGCAGGTGATCCTCAAGGCTACCGCACTGGTGTCGCTGCTGGGGCTGGAGGATGTGGTCAAAGCGACGCAGCTGGCGGGCAAGAGTACCTGGCAGCCGTTCTACTTTGCCATTGTGGCAGGGGTGATCTATCTGGTGTTTACCACGCTTTCTAATGGCGTGCTGTGGTGGCTTGAGCGCCGCTACTCGGTCGGGGTAAAAAGGGCAGAATTATGATTGAGATTATTCAGGAGTACTGGAAACAACTGCTCTGGACCGATGGCTATCGCTTCACCGGCGTAGCGATCACGCTGTGGCTGCTTATTCTTTCGGTCGTGCTCGGCGGCTGTCTGGCTGTGATCCTGGCCATCGCCCGCGTATCACCCAACCGGTTTATCTCAACCCCGGTCTGGCTGTTTACCTATGTGTTTCGCGGCACGCCGCTCTACGTCCAGCTGCTGGTGTTCTACTCCGGCATGTATACGCTGGAAGTGGTGAAAGGATCTGAGCTGCTGAACGCCTTTTTTCGCAGCGGTCTGAACTGTACGCTGCTGGCATTTACGCTGAATACCTGCGCCTACACCACTGAAATCTTTGCGGGCGCCATCCGCGCCGTGCCACATGGCGAAATTGAAGCGGCGCGCGCCTACGGTTTTTCAACCGTAAAGCTTTACCGCTGCATCATTTTGCCCTCCGCGCTGCGTACCGCGCTGCCCGCATACAGCAATGAAGTGATCCTGATGCTGCACTCCACCGCGCTGGCGTTTACTGCGACCGTGCCGGATCTGCTGAAAATCGCGCGTGATATTAACTCGGCTACCTATCAGCCGTTTACCGCGTTTGGGCTCGCTGCCGTGCTCTATCTGATTATCTCTTATGTGCTGATTAGTCTGTTCCGCCTTGCGGAGCGCCGCTTTCTGGCACATGTGAAACCCTCTTCGTCGCACTGAGTATCACTATGGCTGAAAATAAATTACAGGTTGCCGAACTGCACAAACGTTACGGTGAACATGAAGTTCTGAAAGGCGTCTCACTGCGCGCCAATGCCGGCGATGTGATTAGCATCATTGGCTCTTCCGGCTCCGGGAAAAGTACGTTTTTACGCTGCATTAACTTCCTCGAAAAGCCGAGCGAAGGGGCTATCGCCGTTAATAACGAACAGATTGCGCTGGTGCGCGATACCGACGGCCAGCTGAAAGTGGCGAACAAGGAGCAGCTGCGCTCGCTGCGCACGCGCCTCACCATGGTGTTTCAGCACTTCAACCTCTGGAGTCATATGACGGTGCTGGATAACGTGACGGAAGCACCCATTCAGGTGCTCGGTCTGAGCAAGGCGGAAGCGCGCGAACGGGCGATCAAATATCTGGATAAAGTCGGGATTGATGCGCGCGCGCGGGCAAAATATCCGGTACATCTCTCTGGCGGCCAGCAGCAGCGCGTCTCCATTGCCCGTGCGCTGGCAATGGAACCGGAAGTGCTGCTGTTTGATGAACCGACCTCAGCGCTCGATCCCGAGCTGGTAGGCGAAGTCCTGCGTATTATGCAGAAGCTGGCGGAAGAGGGAAAAACCATGGTCGTGGTCACGCACGAGATGGAATTTGCCCGCCACGTCTCAAACCATGTGATTTTCCTGCATCAGGGAAAAATTGAGGAAGAGGGGACGCCCGATGAGCTGTTTGGCAATCCAAAGAGTCCGCGCCTGCAGCAGTTCCTGAAAGGCTCGTTAAAATAGGCTGCTGAGCCGTAGCGGCGCAATTCATGGCGCGCTTGTTTGCCATTTTGCGATTAACCCGGCGCGATAAATCGCGCCGCTACGTATTGCAGAAGCGTTTTAATCACCCGCCAAGCAACTTCAGCGCCGTGTCTTCGTCGGTCACTAGCCCGGAGATCCACCCACCCAATAGCGCGGCGCGAATGGCCGGATATTTCCGTGCGCTGCCGGCAAAGCCGATAATCTTCCGCTGCGTCTGGCTCTCCAGCAGCACGCTGGTGAGCAGCGCATCGGTTTCGCCCCACACCCGCTCGCCCTGCTGATTAAAGAAATGGCCAAGCATCTCACCCACCACGCCACGCGTGTTAAGCTCTCTGACCTGCACATCGGTAATAAAGCCTTCGGCATTTAGCGGACAGCCCGGCTGCACTTCACCAATGCCAACAAACGCAACGTCTGCCTGCAGGGCGCGCTGCGTCACGCGCTGATAGACCTGATGCTGCACCCACATGGTTTTGTCTTCTGGCGTGTCGGCATAGAGCGGCGCGGGGATAAAAAAATATTTGCCCTGCATTTTCTCAGCCATCTTTAGCGGCACGTCGTAACGCGTACCGGAATCATCGCGCGCAATCGCACCAATCATCGACACGCACTGATGCTGTGGTCGTTCAATCCACGGCAGCGCGTCGATCATCGAACGCAGCGTTTTGCCGGATCCAATGCCGAACACCTGCGGCTGCTCCTCGCTGATAAACTGGCTCATCACTGAGGCCCCTTCAACGGCCAGCATCTGCTGAATAGCGTCATCCTCCAGGCGGGCAGAAGGCACCACCCGACACAGCTCAAGACCAAATTTCGTCTGCACCTCGTGCGCCAGTTGCAGACAGTGGGTAACCGGATGATCGATTTTGACGCTGACCATGCCCATTTCCCGTGCGCTGGACACCAGCCGCTGCGCCACCTGACGCGATAAGCCGAGCGCGCGCGCAATCTCCTGCTGTGTTACGCCAGCGACGTAATACATCCATGCCGCTCGCGCCGCCAGCTCCTGTTTTTTCTCTTCTCTGCTCATCACGCGCTTCCGTCGAAAACTGAAGCGTCAGTTTATCGCGGAATCAGACGCAAGCGCTAATCGGGCAAAAGCCCTAAATGAGAGCAAATGTATTAATTGTGATGCATCTCGCAGAACCAAATGTTAGCCGCCGACTATGCTACGTCGCATCGGGCAAATGCCCTTCGCAGTGGCAAAAGTTTACTTTGAGGCGATTATGACAACGAATTTGGTATGGATGCACATCGGTGCAGGCTCCTTCCACCGTGCCCATCAGGCGTGGTATCTGCACAAGCTACGTGAGCAGGGTGATGAGAGCTGGAGCATTGCGCTGGGCAACATCCGCAATGATGCAGCAGCACTGCTTAATCAGCTACAGGCGCAGAACGGTGAATATGTGCTGGAGACTGTCACGCCAGAGGGCGAGCGCGCGTATGAAACCATCACCTCGCTGCGCAAAATCCTGCCGTGGGACAGTGACATCAGTGCGCTGGTCGCCCAGGGCGCAGAGGCGCACACCCGCGTGATCAGCTTCACCGTGACCGAAGCCGGTTACTACCTGACGCCAGAGCATGAGCTAGACCTGGCGCAGCCGGACGTACAGGCCGATATTCACGGTGAAATCCGCACGCTGTACGGCGCGCTAACGCGGATTCTGCAGCAGCGTATGGCCAGCGGCGGCGCAGCGGTTACGCTGCTGAGCTGCGATAACCTGCGCCACAACGGAGAGCGTTTCCGCCACGGCTTTCTCTCGTTCCTGGCGGCGAAAGGCGATATGGCGCTGGCGGCCTGGGTGCGTGATAACACCACGTCGCCTGACACCATGGTAGACCGCATCACACCGCGCCCGACATCCGATGTGGCGGAACGCGTCAGGGCCGCTACCGGTAAGGAGGATGGCGCGGCCGTGATGGCTGAATCCTTCATTCAATGGGTAATCGAAGACAATTTCATCGCCGGTCGCCCGGCGCTGGAGAGAGTGGGCGTTGAGCTGGTGGACACGGTGTTACCGTGGGAAGAGGCGAAAATACGCATTCTCAACGCCACGCACGCGGCGATTGCCTGGGCGGGCACGCTTACCGGACTGAACTACATTGACGACAGCACGCGCCAGCCGGCGATTTATCAGCTGGCGCACGACTACATCACTCAGGATGTTATTCCGTCGCTCACGCCGAGCCCGCTCGATCTCGCCGATTACCGCGATGTAGTACTGGCGCGCTTCAGTAATCCGTACATTAAAGACACCAACCAGCGCGTCGGCGCGGATGGCCTGTCAAAAATCCCTGGCATGGTAACGCCGACGCTGCGTGAGACCTGGCAGCGCGGCGTGGAGCCCGCCGCCACGGCGGTATTGCCGGCGCTGTTCTTCCTGTTTCTGCAGCGCTGGGCCGCTGACGATCTGCCTTATACCTATCAGGATGGCGCGTTGCAGGCAGAGGCATTGCATCAGCAATTTGCGGCCGCCGATGCGCTGGACGTGTTTATCCGCGACAAAGCGCTGTTTGCTGAACTGGCGGATGATGCGGCATTTCACACGCTAATGCACCGTACGGTGGCGAATCTGCAGCGCTGGCTGAAACAGCCTGAACAGATGCTGGCAGCGGTATAAGGAGCGTGTGATGTATCTCGGCATTGATATTGGCACCTCCGAACTCAAAGCGCTGATCGTCAACGCGCAGGGCGACATTGTGGCTTCCAGCCATGCCACGCTTAGCGTGCAGCGTCCACATTCGCACTGGGCTGAGCAGGATCCGGAAAGCTGGTGGCAGGCGTGCGAACAGGTGCTGGCCGCACTGCGACAACAGGTGCCGGATGCCTGGCACGCCATCCGCGCCATTGGTCTCTCCGGCCAGATGCACGGCGCAGTGCTGCTGGATGCAGACGGCCAGGTATTGCGCCCGTGCATACTGTGGAACGACACACGCAGCGCCGCCGAGTGCGAGACGCTGCGCACCCGACATCCGCAGATGATGCACATCAGCGGCAACATGATCATGCCGGGCTTTACCGCCCCCAAACTGCACTGGGTGGCTGAGCATGAACCCGCGATCTTCCGGCGCATCGCGAAAGTGCTGCTGCCGAAAGATTATCTGCGCTGGCGGCTCACCGGAGCATTCGTCAGCGAGCCGTCCGATGCGGCGGGCACGCTGTGGCTGGATGTGGCACAGCGCGACTGGTCAGATGAACTGCTGGCGATAAGCGGACTGACGCGCGCGCAACTGCCCACGCTGGTGGAGGGAAGTGCAGTCAGCGGCACGCTGCGTGAAGATGTTGCCCGCGCCTGGGGCTTGTCCGCCACGGTGAGCGTGGCAGGCGGCGGCGGTGATAACGCGGCCTCTGCGGTAGGCGTTGGCGCGGTTAATCCCGGCGATGCGTTTATCTCACTCGGCACATCCGGCGTGATCTTCGTGGTTAACGACCGTCTGCAGGCCGATCCACAATCTGGCGTGCACGCTTTTTGCCACGCGCTGCCGGGGCGCTGGCATCAGATGAGCGTGATGCTAAGTGCTGCCAGCTGTCTGCGCTGGCTGTGCCAGCTGTTATCGGTGAGCGAGAACCAGCTAATGGCAGAGATGGCAGAACTGAGCGCGGAGCAGTGCCGCCGCGCACCGCTGTTTTTGCCCTATCTCTCGGGTGAACGCACACCGCACAACGATCCTGATGCCTCAGGCGCCTTCTTCAATCTGCGTCACGAAACGCCGCGTGCGCTGCTGGGCTATGCGGTGATTGAAGGCGTAGCGTTTGGCCTGGCGGACGGACTGGCGGTGCTGGGCGATGCGCAGCGACAAATTACCCAGTGCAGCCTGACCGGCGGCGGCGCGCGCAGCACGCTGTGGGCACAGCTGATTGCGGATGTGCTGCAGCTGCCGATCGTCACTCATCCAGCCAGCGCCTCGGGCGCTCTTGGGGCCGCGCGTCTGGCCTGGCTCAGTGCCGGCGGCAACGAGCAGCAGGTATGCCTGAAACCGGCGGTTCAGGCGCGTTACCAGCCCGATGCGGCGCGCGGTGCGGTGCTACAGCAGCGCCTGCGCCTGTTCCGCGAACTCTACGCTCAACAACAGCAGGCACGCGCGCTGCTGCCTGCCTGACGGCTTACTGAACAGAGGAAGATGGTGATGCAAGCGAACGATTACTGGTTTGGCTTACCGAAAAAAATGTTCCGGGGCTTCCTCGCGATTGCCATCTTTATGGCGGGCGACGGCTTCGAAATGGCGTTTCTCTCCCGCCATATTACTGACATGGGCTTCACGCCGGGCCAGTCGGCGCTGGTGTTTACCTTTTACGGACTGGCGGCGGCGCTGGCGGCCTGGGCTTCCGGCGTGGTTGCGGAGTTGATTACCCCGCAACGTGCAATGCTGATTGGCTTTGTGCTGTGGATAGTGATGCACACGCTGTTTATGTCGCTCGGTCTTGGCCTGCGCAATTATCCGCTGATGGTGCTGTTTTACGGCATTCGCGGGCTGGCTTATCCGCTGTTCATCTACTCCTTCATGATGATGCTGGTGCAGGTATTGCCGCGCGAGAAACTGGCTGCCGCCACCGGATGGTTCTGGGCGATGTATTCGGTCGGCATTGGAGTGGTTGGCAGCTATCTGCCCAGCCTGACTATCCCGATGCTGGGTGAAACCGGCACGCTGTGGCTGGCGATTGGCTGGGTAGCGGCAGGCGGCGTACTGGCCTTTTTCAGCCTGCGCAATGTGCCGGTGGACCGTTCGCGCGTGAATCTGCCACTGCGTGACAAAATGACCGAAATGTCACGCGCAGTGACTATTCTGTTCACCAACCAGCACGTGTTTTACGCCTGTCTGATTCGCATCATCAATACGCTATCGTTGTTTGGTTTTGCGATTATCATGCCGCTGCTGTTTGTTGATCGTCTCGGCTTTACCATCTCTGAATGGTTGCAGATTTGGGCAGTGTTCTTTTTTGTCACCATTTTCACCAACATCTTCTGGGGCATCATCGGCGAAAAAATTGGCTGGATCCGCCAGGTGCGCTGGTATGGCTGCCTCGGTATGGCGATCTCCAGCCTGGCGTTTTACTACCTGCCGCTGTATGCCGGCCACAATTTCTGGGTCGCGCTGATTCCGGCGGTGATGCTGGGGATTTTTGTCGCGGCATTTGTGCCAATGACCGCCGTGTTCCCGACGCTTGAACCGCATCATAAAGGCGCAGCCGTTTCGATTTACAATCTGTCGGCAGGCCTCAGCAACTTTGTGGCACCGGCGATTGCTTCAGTTATGTTGCCGTTCTTCGATATCGTCGGCGTGGTATGGGCGTATACCGGGCTGTATGTGTTTGCCGGCGTGCTGACGTTTATTATTCGCGTGCCGCAACCGGGACACACCCGGGAAGCATCCGCAGTGAAATCACGTATCGCGCAGCAGCGCAGTTGAGCCTGTACGAAAAAGTGCACTATTTGAATATCCGCAGGTTATTGCCTCAGCTAAGCGGCACGTTAAATCTGCAGGCTTCGCTTGAACTCAGCGTACTGGCTGTCAGGCTTAGCCGTGTCAACCGCGAAATAACCCGGAGGAAAGATGTCGCGCTTTGCAGAGTAAGTGGTGGTGATCACCGGAGCCGGCATGGGTGCCGCAGCGGCAATATGGGCGCGTCGATATGCTGGTTAACAACGCCGTTTGCCCTGGCTTTGCTCTCACCGATCTTACCGAAGAGATAAAAAGAGATGAGGCGCTGCATTAACGCTTCTATGATCGCATTCTGCAGCGCCGCGCTGGTGAGCCGTAAGATACCGCTAGCGCAACTGCTTTTATCGCCAGCGATGACGAGCGTTATATCACCGGCGTTAACCTGCCGGTCGACGGAGGTCTGACGGCGTCGAATAGCCAGTCGAAGCAGGCCTGAGCCGCTTCGATGGTTATGGACGGGGCGGTGATCCCGCCACATCCTGCAGCGCCTGCTGTAAATCATACCAGCGAAAGGTAAAGCCGGACGCCTCCAGCCGTTTGGGCAGCACATGCTGACCGCCCAGCACCAGCACTGCTGATTCACCCATCATCAGTTTGATGGCGGCCGCCGGCGTGCGCATAAAAGCGGGCCGGTGCATGACCTGTCCCAGCGTCGCGGCAAACTGTTCGTTACGCACCGGATAGGGGGCAACCATGTTGAACGGACCGCGCAGCGACGGGTGATCCATCAGCCAGATGATGGCATCGATCATGTCATCAATATGGATCCACGGCAGATACTGTTTGCCGCTGCCAATCGGCCCGCCCACGCCAAGACGAAAAGGCAGTTTCATCTTTTCCAGCGCACCGCCCTCACGCGCCAGCACAACGCCGGTACGCAGCAGGCAGACCCGGGTTTGCTCGCTCTCGGCCTTGAGCGCCAGCTGTTCCCAGCGCGCGCACAGCGTATGGGTAAATTCATCCTGACCGGGATCCTCTTCGGTCACAATGACCTCGCCGCTGTCGCCATAGAAGCCAGTGGCTGAACCGGAGATTAGAAACGCGGGAGGAGTACTGCTGGCGTGGATCAGTGAAACCAGCTGTTCAGTGATTTGCCAGCGGCTTTCGCACAGCTGCTGCTTCTGGCTGGCGCTCCAGCGCTTATCAGCGATAGGTTCGCCAGCCAGATTTATAATGCCCTCTATGCCATTAAGGTCGGACTGCTGATCGAGTCCGGACCAGAGCCTGACGCGCTCATCGAGTTTTTCCCGCGCGGCTGCCACGTCACGCGTCACTACATTCACCTGATGCCCGAGCTGCAGCAGTCGCGGGATCAGGTGGCGGCCAATCAACCCGGTGCCGCCGGTAATCAGTAATTGCATCGTGAGCCTCCCTGTAAATTATTATCTGCTCAGCATTGAGCATAGAAGAGAAGCGGAGAGTGAGTGTGACAGCGCCTGCAGCGTGAGGGAAAAAGCGGCCCTGAGGCTGCCGGAGAGGCAAAGATCCGACCAGCAGATTATTGCCTTAGGTGAAAAAAGCCGGTAAAGATGTGGCACCCCGGCTGCTTATGCTGAGGCTGGCGGGATCGGGCAAAGCACGCTAAGCGCTTGCGACAGTGATAAGAACGCTTTACCTTACGCGCATTCTGATAAAGCAATAAAAAAACCGACGCGTGCCGCGCACGCTGAAACGTCAAAAGGGTTACGGATGGTGGATCAAACGGCAGATGACGCTATTGAGTGGGTGGATATCGTCAGCGAAGAGAACGAAGTGATTGCGCAGGCCAGCCGGGCACAGATGCGGGCACAGTGTCTGCGCCATCGCGCCACCTATATCGTGGTTCATGATGGTATGGGCAAGATCCTGGTACAGCGTCGCACAGAAACCAAAGATTTCATGCCCGGTATGCTGGATGCCACCGCGGGTGGCGTGGTGCAGAGCGGTGAAGAGATGCTCGAATCTGCACGGCGCGAAGCGGAAGAGGAGCTGGGGATCGCGGCAGTACCCTTCGCTGAACACGGCAAATTCTACTTTGAAGATCAGCACTGCCGCGTCTGGGGCGGGCTGTTCAGCTGTGTTTCTCACGGTCCGTTTGCGATGCAGGAGAGTGAAGTTGATGAGATTTTCTGGATGACGCCAGAAGAGATCACGGCGCGCTGCGATGAGTTTACCGACGATTCACTGAAAGCGCTTTCGCTGTGGCTGAGCCGTAATAGCGATGCAGCACGCAGCAAGCAGAACAGCGAAAGCTGACCGCTGCATCTGCACGACGCGAAAAAAAAGCATGCGCCTGGCGCATGCTTTTTTTATACCTGAGCAGGGGAGGAGAGCTTATCCTTCCGCCTGCTGCGACTGAATGGCCGTCAGGGCGATGGTGTAGACGATATCATCGACCAGCGCGCCGCGTGACAGGTCATTGACCGGTTTACGCATGCCCTGCAGCATCGGGCCGATAGAGATCAGATCGGCAGAGCGCTGCACCGCTTTGTACGTAGTGTTACCGGTATTGAGATCCGGGAAGATAAAGACCGTGGCGCGTCCGGCAACCGCCGAATCAGGCGCTTTGGACCTGGCAACATCTTCCATAATGGCCGCGTCATATTGCAGCGGACCATCAATAACCAAATCGGGGCGCTTCTCCTGCGCAATGCGGGTGGCTTCGCGCACTTTCTCAACGTCGCTGCCCGCACCGGAGTTGCCGGTTGAGTAAGAGATCATCGCTACGCGCGGATCGATACCAAAGGCGCTGGCGGAATCTGCAGACTGAATCGCGATTTCAGCCAGCTGCTCCGGGTTAGGATCGGGGTTGATGGCGCAGTCGCCGTAAACCAGTACCTGTTCCGGCAGCAGCATAAAGAACACGGATGAAACCAGCGAGCTGCCGGGCGCAGTTTTGATCAGCTGCAGCGGCGGACGAATGGTATTGGCAGTGGTGTGCACCGCGCCAGAGACCAGGCCATCCACTTCTCCGCTCTCCAGCATCATGGTACCCAGCACCACATTGTCTTCCAGCTGCTCCTCCGCCACGACTTCCGTCATGCCTTTGCTTTTGCGCAGCTCAACCAGGCGCGGCACATAGTTTCCGCGCACAACTTTCGGATCGACAATCTCAATGCCGGTGCCCAGCTCCACGCCCTGAGCCGCCGCCACGCGCTGGATCTCATCCGGATCCCCCAGCAGGACGCAGGTGGCAATGCCGCGTTCGGCGCAGATTGCCGCCGCTTTAACCGTGCGCGGTTCGTCGCCTTCCGGCAGGACAATGCGTTTGCCCGCTTTACGTGCAAGTTCGGTCAACTGATAGCGGAAAGCAGGAGGCGACAGGCGACGACTGCGTTCGGAAGTGGCGGTCAGCGACTCAACCCACTCGGCGTTGATAAAGCCGGCAACATACTCCTGCACTTTTTCAATACGCTGCGTATCGTCAGCCGGTACTTCCAGGTTGAAGCTCTGCAGGCTCAGCGACGTCTGCCAGGTGTTGGTTTTCACCATAAACACCGGCAGGCCGGTCTGGAAAGCGCGCTCGCACAGACGGGCAATAGGCGCTTCGATCTGATAGCCGCCGGTCAGCAGAATGGCACCAATTTCAATACCGTTCATCGCTGCCAGACAGGCAGCAACCAGTACGTCAGGGCGATCGGCCGAGGTCACCAGCAGCGAGCCGGGACGGAAATGCTCCAGCATGTGCGGGATGCTGCGTGCGCAGAAGGTCACAGATTTAACGCGGCGCGTCTCGATTTCACCTTCGTTGATGATTTCCGCGTTGAGGTGGCGGCACATATCGATAGCGCGCGTGGCGATCAGGTCAAAGCTCCATGGCACACAGCCCAGCACCGGCAACGGGCTGTTAGCAAACAGCTGTTTCGGATCGATGTTGGCTACGCTGGCTTTAGAGGAGTCATCAAAAATCTCTGACAGATCGGGACGGGTACGACCCTGCTCATCAACCGGGGCATTCAGCTTGTTGATGATAACGCCTGTGATGTTTTTGTTTTTACTGCCGCCAAAGCTGCTCTGGCTTAGCTCAATACGCTCTTTTAACTGAGCCGGCGAGTCATTGCCCAGCGCCATCACAAAAACAATCTCTGCGTTCAGCGTTTTGGCGATCTCGTAGTTGAGCGCCGAAGCGAACTGATGCTTACGTGTCGGCACCAGACCTTCGACCAGCACCACCTCTGCTTCTCTGGCCGTGGCGTGGTAGTTGGCAATGATCTCTTCCATCAGTACATCCTGCTGGTTTGAACCCAGCAGTGACTCAACGCGTGACATCTGCAGCGGTTCAGCGGCAGGAATAGCGGAGTTCTTACGAATAATGGTGGTCGTCTGGTCCGGTCGGTCACCACCGGCGCGCGGCTGAGCAATCGGCTTGAAAACACTCAGGCGCACGCCTTTGCGTTCCATTGCGCGGATCACGCCAAGGCTGACGCTGGTCAGGCCGACGCTGGTGCCGGTGGGGATAAGCATAATTGTACGTGACACGTTAAAAACCTCGCGGTGTTACAGGGTGTCAAAATCGCTCCGTCAGCCTGAGCTGACGGAGAAGAAAGGGATCAGGCCGTCAGACGCGCGGCATCCTGCGCAATCACCAGCTCTTCATTGGTCGGGATGACGAGTGCAGGGCGGGTACCCTCTTTATTGATAAAACCGGATTTGCCAAAGCGGGCAGCCAGATTGCGCTCGTGATCAAGGTCAAAGCCCAGCAGACCCAGTTTGCCCAGGGCCAGTTCGCGTACCAGAGCCGCATTTTCGCCAATACCGCCGGTAAAGATGACTGCATCCAGGCGACCATCCATCAGCGCCGTATAGCTGCCGATATATTTGGCCAGGCGATGGCAGAATACATCCATCGCACGCTTTGCATCATCTTTAGTCGCATAGTTATCTTCAACGTAGCGGCAGTCGCTGGTTACTTCCGTCAGGCCCAGCAGCCCTGACTCTTTGGTCAGCAGCTTGTTGATCGCATCAACGCTCATACCCAGTGCATCGTGCAGGAAGAAAACAATGGCCGGATCGATGTCACCGCTGCGGGTGCCCATGACTAAACCTTCCAGCGGCGTCAGGCCCATTGAGGTATCAACGCACTGGCCGTTACGAATAGCAGACACGGAGCCGCCGTTACCAAGATGGCAGGTAATGATATTCAGCTCGCTGACTGGCTTGTTCAGCATTTTTGCCGCTTCCTGCGTCACATAATAGTGGCTGGTGCCGTGAGCGCCGTAGCGGCGTACGCCATGCTCGCGATAGAGATGATAAGGCAGGGCGTAGAGATACGATTCTTCAGGCATTGTCTGATGGAAAGCCGTATCAAAAACCGCCACATTCTTATCAGAGAGATGCGGGAAATTTTTCATCGCCTCATCAATACCGATTAAATGCGCCGGATTGTGCAGCGGTGCAAAAGAAGAGGCATCTTTAATGCCCTGAATGACCGCCTCATCAATGATGACAGACTGGGTCAGTCGCTCACCGCCATGTACGATACGGTGGCCGATTGCAGCGATTTGTGCCGAAAGCTCTGGTTTTTGTGCCAGAATAGATTTAACGATGAAGTTCAGCGCTTCGCTGTGGGCTGCGCCTGCACCCAATGGTGCTTCCTGCTTGCTGCCTTCCAGCTTCCATTTAATCCGCGCTTCCGGCAGGTGGAAACATTCAGCCAGTCCCGACAGGTACTCATCGCCGGTAGCTGGATTGAGGATAGCAAATTTAAGAGAAGAACTGCCGCAGTTCAGAACCAGTACTAACTTCGTCGACATGGAAGTACCTATTTGTTAAATAGTGGCTAAAAATAACGCAATCAGACTAACAGCGTAGCCCATGAGAGCGGGGCGATTTATGATTAACATCATGCGCCAGCTAAAAAGAAAACGACACGCAAAAAAATTCGGTAATTTTACGCAAATTTTTGAAAGCGCTGTAGCAATACCTGGCTCTGGCTGTGCTTTAATCAGGCGGCAGCTTCCGGTAATGTTACTGAAAACGGCGTCAGAATACCCACTGTCACCTGCAAAAACAAAATGTTTTGAAGGATGTCACGTAAAGTTGTGTAGTTACAAATTTATTTTAAATAATGCAGTATTAGTTGAGGTGCATAATGGCGAATGACGCAGGTAATCCGGGCTGGTTTGGCTTATTTCAGCGCGGACAACACTACATGAAAACCTGGCCTGCGGATAAACGTCTGGCGCCAGTGTTTCCGGAAAACCGGGTCGTTACGGCGACCCGCTTTGCCATCCGTTTTATGCCGCCGCTGGCCGTATTTACCCTGACGTGGCAGATAGCGCTGGGCGGGCAGCTGGGGCCAGCCATCGCCACCGCGCTGTTTGCCTGCAGCCTGCCGATGCAGGGATTGTGGTGGCTGGGTAAACGAGCCGGTACGCCGCTGCCGCCTGCGCTGCTGCAGTGGTTCAACGAAGTCCGCAGCAAACTGGAAGAGGCGGGGCAGGCGATTGCACCGGTAGAGGGAAAGCCCACCTATCAGGCGCTGGCTGATGTACTTAAACGGGCGTTCAGACAACTGGATCGCACCTTTCTGGACGATCTTTAATTCTGCACAATCGGATAAGGAGCAGCAGGTGAATTTTAAAGGATTTCTGTTTGACCTGGATGGCACGCTGGTGGATTCACTGCCGGCAGTAAACCGCTGCTGGACGCAGTGGGGCGAGCGTCATGCGCTCAGCGCTGAGGTGGTACTCGATTATATTCACGGCAAACCCGCTATCGATTCACTGCGCCATTTCATGCGCGGCGAGAGTGAGGCCGCCATCCAGGCGGAATTTCACTGGCTGGAGCAGCAGGAAGCCCGGGATACGCAGGGCATACGGGAGATAGCCGGCGCGCGCGCGCTGCTGACGCAGCTTAATGAACAGAACATCCCCTGGGCGATTGTCACCTCCGGTTCGGTGCCGGTAGCCCACGCCCGGCATCGCGCAGCTGAGCTCCCTTTGCCAGCGGTGTTTATTACGGCTAACGATATCCGGCGCGGCAAGCCCGATCCGGAACCCTATTTACTGGGTGCTGAGCGTCTGGGCCTGCATCCGTCTGAATGTGTGGTGGTAGAAGATGCGCCCGCAGGTATTGCGGCAGGCCTTGCGGCCGGCAGCGCAGTGATCGCCATCGATCCAGCGGCAGATACGCCTGGTCTGAACCAGGTTCTGTTTAATCTGCCCGATCTGAGCACGCTGAAAATTACGCAGAACGGCACCGGCGCCTTTTCGCTGAGCCTGCGCGCCTGAATGATACCCGCTCGCTCAGAGCGGGGTCTCCTGTGAAATCTCATCAAGCGACAGAGTAAAGCTCGGGACGAACACCTCCATAAAATAATCCATTTCAGGTGAACGCCGCTCGGTCAGGGTCTTCTCCAGCCGTGTTTTAGCCAGTGAAAATTCATGGTTGCCGGCAGAGAGCTCCTCAAGGCATTTCAGATAGGCGCAGAGAGCGTCAGCCTGTTTCACCACAGCCTGTTCGGCCGCGCTATAGTGGTGTTCATCAATCAGCGGCCGATACGCTTCCTGCAATTCGGGCGGCAGCATTTCAATCAGCTTTTGCTGGGCAATTTTCTCAATCTTTTTGTATTCATGCGCAATTTGCGCGTTGTAATACTTAACCGGCGTTGGCAGATCGCCGGTCAGCACTTCACTGGCATCATGATAGAGCGCCAGCATTGCAATACGATCGGGATTGAGTTCACCTGCAAATTTCAGATTTTTGATCACTGCCAGCGCATGCGCCACCATCGCGACCTGCAGGCTGTGTTCAGAGACATTTTCTGTACGCACATTGCGCATCAGCGGCCAGCGATTGATGAGTTTCAGGCGGGAGAGGTGAGCGAAAAAGTGGCTTTGAGTCATTACAGCATCCTGTCAGCACAGCGGGGAGGAAACCCCTCCCTGGAATGCATACAGTATATACCTGACTGCAGCCAGGTACATGACAGGTTAAGCGCCTGGCTGGCTGCAGCAGAAGGTGACTTACTGCCGGTAACCCTGCAGAAAACGTCCAAACTTGCCGATCGCCATCTCCAGATCGTCTACCCGCGGCAGAGTAACAATGCGCACGTGATCCGGATGTGGCCAGTTAAAGGCGGAGCCCTGTACCAGCAGCACTTTTTCCTGCAGCAGGAAGTCGAGCACCATCTTCTGATCGTCATAAATATTAAATTTTTTCGGATCGATACGCGGGAACATGTAAAGCGCGCCCTGCGGTTTAACGCAGCTTACGCCGGGAATATCGTTAATCAGCTCCCAGGCGCGCTGGCGCTGCTCGTAGAGCCGTCCGCCAGGGGCGATAAACTCGCTGATGCTCTGGTAGCCTCCCAGCGCGGTCTGAATCGCATGCTGAGCGGGCACGTTGGCACACAGGCGCATAGAGGCGAGCATTTCCAGGCCTTCAATATAGCCTTTGGCGTGCTTTTTCGGCCCGTTTAGCACCATCCAGCCCTGACGAAAACCGGCCACGCGATAGGTTTTAGACAAACCGTTAAAGGTCACCGTCAGAAGATCGGGTGCCAGCGCCGCAATGGAGTGATGCTGCGCATCGTCGTAGAGGATTTTGTCATAGATTTCATCAGCAAAGATGATCAGGTTATGCTGACGCGCTATTTCTACCACCTCCAGCAGCAGCTCTTTACTGTAAACCGCGCCGGTCGGGTTATTGGGGTTGATAATCACAATTCCACGCGTGCGCGGTGTGATTTTGCTACGGATATCATCCAGATCCGGAAACCAGCCGGCTGACTCATCGCATCGGTAATGGACAGCTTTGCCGCTGGAGAGTGAAACGGCTGCCGTCCACAGTGGGTAATCCGGTGCCGGCACCAGCATCTCATCGCCGCTATTGAGCAGCGCCTGCATCGCCTGCACGATCAGCTCTGATACCCCATTGCCGATATAGATATCTTCAACGGTAACGTCGCGCATATCACGCGCCTGATAGTGCTGCATAATGGCTTTACGAGCAGAGTAGAGCCCCTTGGAGTCGCAGTATCCCTGCGCGCCAGGCAGATTACGTATAACGTCGACCAGAATTTCATCAGGTGCTTCAAAACCAAACGGCGCTGGGTTGCCAATATTCAGCTTGAGAACCTTGTTGCCTTCTTCTTCAAGTCGCTTTGCTTCTTTTAGTACCGGTCCGCGAATGTCGTAACAGACATTTTCCAGCTTACCGGATTTATCAATTTGGAAATTCATCGTTGCCGCCTTTTCGGGCAGAGTCCTTTAACCCGCCACCCAGTTAAAACCTGCCCAATTTACTCCTCTCCCGATAACAAAAGAAGGGTGGCAGCGGCTTTTGGCGTGATTGAGACAGATTCCCGGTGTGGGTAGCGTAATTATGGTGATATGCCGATTAAATTGGTTTTTATGACTGCCTGTGGTTAATTTACAAGACTATTATTTTGGTACATAGCGATGCGATTTGCCTGTAACGGCTACGCCAGCTGCCCCTCTGTCATAAGAAAACCGGGTTATGCTTTCCATACTAATGATTAGCTGCGCAATGAAATAGTTAAGCGTATCTTGCTAAATGATGCTGTTTTATTCAGCTGGCGTTAACTCATGCATGGCGCAGCGGCAATATCTGCATTCTTATGCGCAGTCTCAGCATAGAAATTGCGCGAATAGCAACGGGTACGATCGCAATACTGGCGGGCAATGAGCGTTTTTCTGTAACTTTATCGCTCCAAATAAGTTTACAAACCAAGTGGTCAAAATTTAACCCTGGCGTTGCCGGAGGGGCTAAACGGGCTTATTAAGCAAAAAATTTGATGTTTTGCACGAAAACATTTCCCTTTAAAGCGTAAAAATGATTAAGTATAATTTATTATTTGAAGCACTTTATGGCTTCGTTTCGACATAACAACGTGTTATCTCTTTTTTTGCTCTGCAACCTTTTATGCAGGCAACCAGGCAACTACACAGCTTCCAGCACCGGTACGACTCTTGTCTTTGGCCCTGAAGTTGTTCTGTCTCTAATGACGCCGCCTCTCTGCTGCCAGAGAACGTACGCTCGTCATTACCCGCCTGAACTCGGTTTTAAGACGATCTCCTCTGGAGATTGTCAGTAAGCACCATTGCCACTTATCTCTTTGATTTTGTGGCAATACACCAGGGTAGTAGTTCTAAAAATCTTATAAAGTGAAGAAAAAAATCATGACTAATGCAAATCGTCCGATACTGAATCTCGACCTCGATCTGCTGCGTACATTTGTTGCTGTTGCAGACCTGAATACGTTTGCAGCGGCGGCGGCGGCCGTGTGCAGAACCCAGTCAGCGGTAAGCCAGCAGATGCAACGTCTGGAGCAACTGGTAGGTAAAGAGCTGTTTGCCCGACATGGACGTAACAAACTTCTGACGGAGCACGGTATCCAGCTGCTTGGCTATGCCAGGAAAATCCTGCGTTTTAACGACGAAGCCTGCACCTCACTCATGTACAGCAATATTCAGGGCGTTCTGACTATCGGAGCCTCTGATGACACGTCAGATACCATTCTGCCTTTCCTGCTGAACCGGGTGACGTCAGTCTATCCAAAGCTCGCCATCGATGTACGTGTAAAACGTAACCCGTTTATGATGGAGATGCTGAACCAGGGAGAAGTCGATCTGGTTGTGACCACGTCCAGCCCGGGTAACTTCACGCATCAGGTACTGCGTACTTCACCAACGCTCTGGTACTGTGCCGCTGACTATATTTTCCAGCGCGGCGAAGCGATTCCTCTGGTACTGCTGGATGAACCAAGCCCGTATCGCGATATGGCGATAGACCATCTGAACGAAGCGGGTATTCCATGGCGTATCTCTTACGTGGCATCAACGCTGGCAGCAGTGCGCGCGGCCGTTAAAGCCGGTCTGGGCGTAACGGCACGTCCGGTTGAAATGATGAGTCCTGAGTTGCGCGTAATGGGCGCAGCCGAAGGTTTGCCAGTGTTACCGGATACGCAATACCTGCTGTGCCGTAACGCTGACAGCGATAATGAACTGGCGCTGGCCATTTTCAACGCCATGCAATCGACGAACGATCCTTACAATCTCAGTGCAAATCCGGATAGCTCACTGCTGCTGGATGATGAAGAGTAAGCCGTAGCGACACTGCAGTAATACGCGCGTTACGCGCTGTATAATTGCTATAAAAAAGCCTTAGTCGGCGTAACTGCGACTAAGGCTTTTTTTTTGCCTGTTATCCGGGGCCAGATACGCATTTTTATGGCCGATAATTATCAGGCTTTCCGAAAAACGAGCAGTTGTTTCAATTCCCGTCATTTTAGAAATTTTTTATCAAAAAATGCCTTCTTTGCACTAACCGATCCTGCCATATGCGCTGCTTTTTAGAGCTAAAAGCGCAGAAGTGTGTTCTGGATCAAAAAAATAACCCTGTCAGGGAGAGGGAAATCTGCGGAAGACCTGTCAAAATGTGAGTGTTAAACGCACGATCCATTCATGTAAAACCCCGCTACACTGAAATTAACCGCACAAACTGAAGCGATTTAGCTGGCGCTGATGAGGGTATATGTTAATAATATGATGCGGGTGTAAAATAATGTTTGGATACTTTTGTCAAAGTTGACAAAAGGTTATAGAAAGGAGTAAAAAACCCCATAAAATTGCTGCCTAATCAGGAAAGACAGCAACGTTTATAAGGTTTTTATCCTTCCCTTGAATCGATGTGGTGTGTTTGCTGCAACAGTGCAGGATGCCATCGCCACTTTTGATGAGTAAGCAAAGCGTATGTCAACAACCACCGAAGTCATCGCTCATCACTGGGCGTTTATTGTATTTATTGTGATCGCATTTGGCCTTTGTGCCTTTATGTTAACCGGCGGCTGGCTGCTTGGTGGACGTGCTAAAGCGCGTTACAAAAACACCCCGTTTGAGTCTGGTATTGAATCGGTTGGCGATACCCACATCCGCCTCTCTGCAAAATTCTATCTGGTTGCCATGTTTTTCGTTATTTTCGACGTGGAAGCCCTCTATTTATACGCCTGGTCGACCTCCATTCGCGAAAGCGGCTGGGTCGGCTTTGTCGAAGCCGCAATTTTCATTTTGGTGCTCCTGGCAGGCCTGGTTTATCTGGTTCGCATCGGCGCGCTGGATTGGGCTCCTGCGCGTCGTCGCGTAGTGGTCAAATCAAGCCCGGTCAGCCACAGTCACACCAACCCTCATAAGCAGTAAAAGCGAGGCAATAAGATGGACTACACGCTGACACGCGTAGACCCGAACGGCGGGGATGGCGATCGCTATCCTCTGCAGAAACAGGAGATTGTTACCGATCCTCTGGAACAGCACGTTCACCGTAGCGTTTATATGGGCAAGCTGGAACACGCTCTGCATGACATGGTGAACTGGGGTCGTAAGAACTCTCTCTGGCCCTATAACTTTGGCCTCTCCTGCTGCTATGTAGAAATGACCACGTCATTTACTGCGGTGCATGACGTGGCACGCTTTGGCGCTGAAGTTATGCGCGCCTCGCCGCGCCAGGCTGACTTTATGGTTATTGCCGGTACGCCTTTTACCAAAATGGCACCCGTTATTCAGCGTTTGTACGATCAGATGCTGGAACCTAAATGGGTGATCTCTATGGGTGCCTGCGCTAACTCAGGCGGGATGTATGACATCTATTCTGTCGTACAGGGTGTGGATAAATTTCTGCCGGTGGATGTTTACATTCCGGGCTGCCCGCCGCGTCCGGAAGCCTATATGCAGGCGCTGCTGCTGCTGCGTGAGTCGATCGGTAAAGAGCGCCGTCCACTCTCATGGGTAGTCGGTGACCAGGGTGTATATCGCGCCAACATGCAGTCTGAACGTGAAAGGAAACGTGGCGAGCGCATTGCCGTCACTAACCTGAGAACCCCGGACGAAGTGTAAGTATCCCGTACACGGATGGAGTAACGGCCACAGCAGAAAATGACAACGTAGTGTGTGCCGCCATCCTGACGCCTTCTTTTGAGTGCCTGATAACAGGCCGGAATGGTGAGTAACGTATGACAGATTTGACCACGCAAGATCTCGCTCAGCCAGCATGGCAAACCCGTGAGCACCTGGATGACCCGGTGATCGGCGAGCTGCGTAATCGTTTTGGGCCGGACGCCTTTACTGTTCAGGCAACCCGCACCGGCATTCCTGTAGTCTGGGTAAAGCGCGAACAGCTGCTGGAAATTGTAACGTTTCTGCGCAAACTGCCTAAGCCCTATGTCATGCTGTATGACCTGCATGGCTTTGATGAGCGTTTACGTACCCACCGCGCAGGCCTGCCTGCTGCGGATTTTTCCGTTTTCTATCATCTGCTTTCTATTGAACGTAACCGCGACATTATGCTCAAGGTGGCGTTATCTGAAAACGATCTGAATGTGCCAACCATCACCACTATCTTCGCCAACGCCAACTGGTATGAGCGCGAGACCTGGGAGATGTTTGGCATTACGTTCCAGGGGCATCCTCATCTGACGCGCATTATGATGCCGCAGACCTGGGAAGGGCACCCGCTGCGTAAAGATTATCCGGCGCGCGCGACTGAGTTCGATCCCTTTACGCTGACTAAGCAGAAAGAAGATCTGGAGATGGAGTCGCTGACGTTCAAACCAGAAGAGTGGGGCATGAAACGCAGCACGGCCAATGAGGACTTTATGTTCCTTAACCTTGGCCCGAACCACCCCTCTGCGCACGGTGCTTTCCGTATCATCCTGCAGCTCGACGGTGAAGAGATTGTCGACTGCGTACCTGACGTTGGCTATCACCATCGCGGTGCCGAGAAGATGGGCGAGCGGCAGTCCTGGCACAGCTATATCCCCTATACCGATCGTATCGAGTATCTGGGCGGCTGTGTTAATGAAATGCCTTACGTACTCGCCGTAGAGAAACTGGCCGGGATCACGGTACCAGACCGCGTTAACGTCATTCGCGTGATGCTCTCTGAGCTGTTCCGTATCAACAGCCACCTGCTCTACATCTCAACCTTTATTCAGGACGTTGGCGCAATGACGCCGGTGTTCTTTGCGTTTACCGATCGTCAGAAAATTTATGATGTCGTGGAAGCGATTACCGGTTTCCGCATGCATCCCGCCTGGTTCCGTATCGGTGGTGTGGCGCACGATCTGCCGAAAGGCTGGGAGCGTCTGCTGCGTGAGTTCCTCGACTGGATGCCAAAACGCCTGAAAGAGTATGACAAAGCGGCACTGCGCAACACCGTGCTGATGGGACGCTCACAGGGCGTAGCCGCTTACAATATGGATGAAGCGCTGGCGTGGGGCACAACCGGTGCGGGTCTGCGTGCAACCGGTCTCGACTTTGACGTGCGTAAGTGGCGTCCTTATTCAGGCTACGAAAACTTCGATTTTGAAATTCCGGTTGGCGCAGGCATCAGCGATGCTTACACCCGCGTACAGCTGAAAATGGAAGAGATGTGGCAGTCGCTGCGTATTCTGGAGCAGTGCCTGAACAATATGCCGGAAGGGCCGTTCAAAGCGGACCATCCGCTGACCACGCCGCCGCCGAAAGAGCGTACGCTGCAGCACATTGAAACCCTGATTACCCACTTCCTGCAGGTCTCCTGGGGACCGGTGATGCCCGCCAATGAATCGTTCCAGATGATTGAGGCGACGAAAGGGATCAACAGCTACTACCTGACCAGCGACGGCAGCACCATGAGCTACCGCACCCGCGTGCGCACGCCAAGCTTCCCGCACCTGCAGCAGATCCCGTCAGTGATCCGCGGCAGCCTGGTATCCGATCTCATCGTCTACCTCGGTAGTATCGATTTTGTTATGTCAGACGTGGACCGCTAATTATGCACGATCAAAAAATTGCCATTCAAACCATCGACCCGAATGAGGTCTTTGTGCTGAGCGAGGCCGAGCACCACGCTATTGAGCATGAAAAACATCACTACGAGGATGCGCGCGCAGCCTCAATTGAAGCGCTGAAGATCGTGCAAAAACAGCGGGGCTGGGTGCCGGATGGCGCTATTCACGCAATTGCTAATGTGCTGGGTATTCCGGCCAGCGATGTCGAAGGCGTGGCAACGTTCTACAGCCAGATTTACCGTACGCCGGTTGGCCGTCACGTGATCCGCTACTGCGACAGCGTGGTGTGCCACATTACCGGTTATCAGGGCATTCAGGCAGCGCTGGAACAGAATCTTCATATTAAACCCGGCCAGACAACGGCAGACGGCCGCTTTACGCTGCTGCCTACCTGCTGCCTCGGCAACTGCGATAAGGGGCCGACCATGATGGTGAATGACGATACGCACGTTCACCTGACGCCGGAAGGTATCGCCTCGCTACTGGAGCAGTATCAATGATGAAACCCATTATTCGTGCTGCGGAAACGCATCCGCTGACCTGGCGTCTGCGCGACGACAAACAGCCGGTCTGGCTGGAAGAGTACCGCAGCAAAAATGGCTACGCTGGCGCCGAAAAAGCGCTGAACGGCATGAGCCAGGATGAAATCGTTACGGCGGTCAAAGACTCTGGCCTGAAAGGGCGCGGCGGTGCGGGCTTCAGCACCGGCCTGAAGTGGAGTCTGATGCCAAAAGATGAGTCCATGAATATCCGTTATCTGCTGTGTAACGCGGATGAGATGGAGCCAGGCACCTATAAAGACCGCCTGCTGATGGAGCAGCTGCCACATCAGCTGGTGGAAGGCATGCTGATCAGTGCTTTCGCGCTAAAAGCTTATCGCGGCTACATCTTCCTGCGCGGTGAATATGTTGAAGCAGCAGAGAACCTGCGTCGCGCCATCGCCGAAGCTACAGAAGCGGGCTATCTCGGTAAAAATATTCTCGGCACCGGTTTTGATTTTGAACTGTTTGTTCACACCGGCGCGGGCCGCTATATCTGCGGTGAAGAGACGGCGCTGATCAACTCGCTGGAAGGGCGTCGTGCTAACCCGCGCTCAAAGCCACCGTTCCCGGCCAGCGCCGGCGTCTGGGGCAAGCCAACCTGCGTTAACAACGTTGAGACCCTCTCCAACGTGCCAGCTATCTTCCTGAACGGCGTGGAGTGGTACAAAGGGCTGTCTAAAAGTGAAGATGCCGGCACCAAAATGATGGGCTTCTCCGGCCGCGTTAAAAACCCTGGCGTCTGGGAACTGCCGTTTGGCATCACCGCCCGCGAGATTCTGGAAGATTATGCCGGCGGTATGCGCGATGGCCTGAAGTTTAAGGCGTGGCAGCCAGGCGGTGCCGGAACCGATTTTCTGACCGACCAGCATCTCGATCTGCCAATGGAGTTTGCCAGCATCGGTAAAGCGGGCAGCCGTCTGGGTACGGCGCTGGCGATGGCGGTAGATCACGAGATCAATATGGTGTCGCTGGTGCGTAACCTGGAAGAGTTTTTTGCCCGTGAGTCGTGCGGATGGTGTACGCCGTGCCGCGACGGCCTGCCGTGGAGCGTCAAGATCCTGCGCGCGCTGGAGCAGAAGCAGGGGCAGCCGGGTGATATCGAAACGCTGCTGCAGCTTTGCCGTCAGCTGGGCCCGGGTAAAACCTTCTGTGCGCATGCACCAGGCGCGGTTGAGCCTCTGCAGAGCGCAATTAAATATTTCCGTGAAGAGTTTGAAGCCGGCATTGCGCCGCAGGTGTTTGGCAATACCCGTTCTATCGGCGGTATTCAGCCTAACCTGCTGAAAACGCGCTGGTAAGCAGACCACCGTAGACGGAAGGCGCCAGACGCCAGTCCGGCTGAAAAGCGGGATAACAGAATTTGATGTTTAACGCTCGTCCCCGGACGAGCCTTACGGAAGCATGTTCACTATGGCTACAATCCATGTAGACGGTAAAGAATATGATGTGAACGGAGCGGACAACCTGCTACAGGCGTGTCTCTCTCTGGGCCTTGATATTCCCTATTTTTGCTGGCATCCGGCGCTCGGCAGCGTAGGCGCCTGCCGCCAGTGTGCGGTGAAGCAATTCCAGAATGCCGAAGATACCCGCGGCCGCCTCGTTATGTCCTGCATGACACCGGCATCGGATGGCACTTTTATCTCTATTGATGATGGCGAAGCGAAAGAGTTTCGTGAAAGCGTCGTAGAGTGGCTGATGACGAACCATCCGCACGACTGCCCGGTCTGCGAAGAGGGCGGTAACTGTCATCTGCAGGATATGACGGTAATGACGGGCCACAGCTTCCGTCGTTATCGCTTTACCAAGCGCACGCACCAGAATCAGGATCTTGGTCCGTTTATCTCCCATGAGATGAACCGCTGTATCGCCTGCTATCGCTGCGTTCGCTATTACAAAGATTATGCTGACGGCAAAGATCTGGGCGTCTATGGCGCACACGATAACGTCTACTTTGGTCGTCCGGAAGATGGCACGCTGGAGAGCGAATTTTCAGGTAACCTGGTTGAGATCTGCCCGACTGGCGTGTTTACCGATAAAACGCACTCTGAGCGCTATAACCGTAAATGGGATATGCAGTTTGCGCCCAGCATCTGCCAGCAGTGCAGCGTCGGCTGTAACACCAGTCCCGGCGAGCGCTATGGCGAGCTGCGTCGTATTGAAAACCGTTATAACGGTACGGTAAACCACTACTTCCTCTGCGATCGCGGTCGTTTTGGCTATGGCTATGTCAACCGCAAAGATCGCCCGCGTCACCCGCATCAACTGCGCGGCAGCGATACGATTACGCTGAACGCAGAGCAGGCGGTTAACGCTGCGGCTGACATGCTGCGCCAGGCGAAACGCGTGATCGGTATCGGCTCACCCCGCGCCAGCATCGAGAGCAACTTTGCCCTGCGTGAGCTGGTGGGTGCCGGCAACTTCTCAACCGGCATGCCAGCAGGAGAGCAGGCGCGCGTTGAACTGATGCTGAACGTGCTGCAGAACAGCGGTATCTATACGCCTTCACTGCGCGAAATGGAAAGTTACGATGCCGTGCTGGTGCTGGGCGAAGATCTGACGCAGGTGGGCGCGCGCGTCGCGCTGTCAGTGCGCCAGGCCGTAAAAGGCAAAGCACGCGAGATGGCAGCCGCGCAGAAAGTTGCAGACTGGCAGATCGCCGCCATCCTGAATATCGGTCAGCATGCGAAACATCCGCTGTTTGTCACTAACGTCGATGAAACCCGTCTGGATGATATCGCGGCGTGGAGCTATCGCGCCCCGGTAGAAGATCAGGCGCGCCTCGGGTTTGCCATCGCCAGCGCGCTGGATGAGAGCGCACCCGCGGTGAGTGATATCGACAAGTCACTCAGCAGCAAAATTGATGTGGTAGTGCAGGCGCTGGCAGGGGCGAAAAAGCCGCTGATTATCTCCGGCACCCACTCCGGCACGACCGCGATGATTGAGGCGGCTGCAAACGTGGCGAAAGCGCTGAAAGCCCGCGGTGCCGACGTAGGGATCACCCTGCTGGCCGGCGCGGCTAATAGCATGGGCCTGGGCATGATGGGCGGTCACTCGCTGGATGCGGCGCTGGATCAGCTGACAAACGGCGAAGCGGATGCGCTGGTAGTGCTGGAGAACGATCTCTATCGCCACGCGCCGAAAGCCCGCGTCGACGCTGCGCTACAGAAGGCGTCAGGCGTGATTGTGGTTGACCACCAGCGGACCGCCACGCTGGAGAAAGCCGGTATGGTGCTCTCCGCGGCCAGCTTCGCTGAAAGTGATGGCACCTCAATCAACCATGAAGGTCGCGCGCAGCGCTTCTTCCAGGTTTACGATCCCGCTTACTATGACAACAGCATTGTGATGCTGGAAAGCTGGCGCTGGCTGCATTCGCTGCACAGCGCGCTGGAGAGCCGTCATATCGACTGGACGCAGCTGGATCACGTGATTGATGCGGCGATTATTGCGCTGCCACAGCTGAAAGGCATCAAAGATGCGGCACCGGATGCCAGCTTTCGCATTCGCGGTCAGAAGCTGGCGCGTTCACCGCATCGCGCCAGTGGTCGTACTGCCGCCCGCGCCAATATCAGCGTACATGAGCCACGTCAGCCGCAGGATAAAGACACTATGTTTGCCTTCTCAATGGAAGGGAACAACCAGCCTGAAGCACCGCGCTCGCAGATCCCCTTTGCCTGGGCGCCGGGCTGGAACTCACCGCAGGCGTGGAACAAATTCCAGGATGAAGTTGGCGGCAAACTGCGGAATGGCGATCCGGGTGTCCGGCTGTTTGAAGCGGGCGAAGGCTCACTGCCATGGTTTAGCAACGTGCCGGAGCGGTTTGCCAGCGGCAGCCATTTCCGCGTTGCGCCTTACTACCGGCTGTTTGGCAGTGAAGAGATGACGCAGCGCTCTCCGACATTCCAGAAGCGTATGGTGCCGGCTGAGCTGGTGATTAACCCAACGGATGCAGAGAAGCTTGGCGTCAATCACGGCGCTGCCGCAGAGCTGGTTTGCGCCGGCGAAACACTGCGCCTGCCGGTACGCTTCTCCGCTTTCCTGCAGCCGGGTCAGATTGGTCTGCCGCTCGGCATGCCGGGTGTGCCGCCGTTCCTTGCGCATGCGCAAATTGATCAACTGCAGGAGGCTGCGCAATGAGCTGGCTGACATCGGACGTTATCGACATCATTCTGCAGGTGGTTAAGGCGATTGTAATTTTGCTGGTCGTGGTAGCCTGCGGGGCGTTCATGAGCTTTGCCGAGCGTCGTTTGCTCGGCTTATGGCAGAACCGCTACGGACCTAACCGTGTCGGCTGGGGCGGTTCACTCCAGCTGGCGGCGGATATGATCAAAATGTTCTTTAAAGAGGACTGGGTACCGCCGTTTACCGACCGCTTCATCTTTACTCTGGCACCGGTTATTGCTTTTGTATCGCTGCTGCTGGCCTTTGCGATTGTACCGGTTTCACCCACCTGGATGGTCACGGATCTGAACATCGGTCTGCTGTTCTTCCTGATGATGGCGGGTCTGGCCGTCTACGCCGTGCTGTTTGCCGGCTGGTCGAGTAACAACAAATACTCGCTGCTGGGTGCGATGCGTGCCTCTGCGCAGACGCTGAGCTATGAGGTGTTTCTTGGCCTGTCGCTGATGGGCGTAGTGGCGCAGGCGGGATCGTTTAACCTGAATGCGATTGTTGAAAACCAGACGCACCTCTGGAACATCATTCCGCAGTTCTTTGGCTTTGTGACCTTCTGTATTGCCGGGGTAGCGGTGTGTCACCGTCATCCGTTTGACCAGCCGGAAGCGGAACAGGAGCTGGCTGACGGTTACCATATTGAATATGCCGGTATGAAGTTCGGTCTGTTCTTTGTGGGTGAATATGTCGCCATTACCACGGTTTCCGCGCTGATTGTCACGCTGTTCTTTGGCGGCTGGCATGGACCTTTCCTGCCGCCATTCATCTGGTTCGCCCTGAAAACGGCGTTCTTCATGGTGATGTTTATCCTGATCCGTGCTGCGCTGCCGCGTCCACGCTATGACCAGGTGCTGTCGTTCGGCTGGAAAGTTTGTCTGCCGTTGACGCTGTTGAACCTGCTGGCGACCGCCGCAGTGATTCTGTACAACGCGCAGTAAGGGGTATTGAGATGACATTAAAAGATATTGTCGTTGGCTTCGGCACGACAGTGCGCAGTATCTGGATGATCGGCATGCACGCCTTTGCCAAACGCGAAACGCAGATGTATCCGGAAGAGCCGGTCTATCTGCCGCCGCGCTATCGTGGTCGCATTGTGCTGACGCGCGATCCTGACGGTGAAGAGCGCTGCGTTGCCTGTAACCTCTGCGCAGTAGCCTGCCCGGTCGGCTGTATCTCGCTGCAGAAAGCAGAGACGCAGGATGGCCGCTGGTATCCGGAATTCTTTCGCATCAACTTTTCACGCTGCATTTTTTGTGGCCTGTGTGAAGAAGCCTGTCCGACCACTGCGATTCAGCTGACCCCTGATTTTGAGCTGGGTGAGTTTAAGCGTCAGGACCTGGTGTATGAGAAGCAGGATCTGCTGATCTCGGGACCCGGCAAATACCCGGAATACAACTTCTATCGTATGGCGGGTATGGCGATCGACGGAAAAGAGAAGGGCGACGCGGAAAACGAAGCCAAACCTATCGACGTCAAAGGGTTACTACCTTAAGGAGCCAGGTATGGAATTTGCGTTTTATCTTTGCGGACTGGTGGCGGTGCTGACGACGCTGCGCGTTATCACGCATACGAACCCGGTACACGCGCTGCTGTACCTGATTGTTTCGCTGCTGTCGATTGCCGGCGCGTTTTTTGCCATGGGTGCCTACTTTGCAGGCGCGCTGGAAATTATCGTATACGCCGGTGCCATTATGGTGCTGTTTGTGTTTGTGGTGATGATGCTTAATCTCGGCAAGCAGCAGCAGGAGCAGGAACGCGAGTGGCTTAAGCCCTCGCTCTGGGTGGGACCCGGCATCGTTTCAGCGCTGCTGCTGGTGGTGATGGTTTACGCTATTCTCACCGCCACCGATCAGGGTATTGATGGCACGGTTATCGATGCAAAAGCGGTCGGTATCAGCCTGTTTGGCCCGTATGTTCTGGCAGTTGAGCTGGCTTCAATGCTGCTGCTGGCAGGCCTGGTGGTGGCCTTCCATATCGGTCGCGACGATCGTCACGCTGAAGTGATGAGCCATCGCGTCACGGATGCGGCATCCAATAAGGAGGGACAGGCATGATCCCATTACAACATGGCCTGATTCTGGCTGCGGTGCTCTTTGTTCTCGGCCTGACCTCGCTGGTGCTGCGCCGTAATCTGCTCTTTATGCTGATTGGTCTGGAGATCATGATCAACGCCGCAGCGCTGGCGCTGGTGGTAGCGGGCAGCTATTGGGGGCAGGCAGATGGTCAGGTGATGTATATCCTGGCAATCAGCCTTGCGGCAGCGGAAGCGAGTATTGGCCTGGCTCTGCTGCTGCAGCTCTATCGTCGTCGTCAGACGCTGAACATTGACACAGTGAGCGAGATGCGCGGATGAATCTTCTCTATTTAACTGTACTGTTTCCGCTAATTGGCTTTTTGCTGTTAGCGTTTTCCCGGGGCCGCTGGTCGGAGAACCTGTCAGCCGCTGTCGGAATGGGGTCGGTCGGTCTTTCAGCCCTGACCACGCTCTATGCGGGCATGGAGTTTTTCAGTCAGGGGCAACAGCCGTTTACGCAGGCATTGTGGACCTGGATGCAGGTTGGCAACTTTGACATTAAAGTGAACCTGGTGCTGGATGGCCTGTCGCTGACCATGCTCTCTGTCGTCACCGGCGTCGGCTTCTTTATCCATATGTTCGCCTCCTGGTATATGCGTGGTGAAGAGGGCTATTCGCGCTTCTTCGCCTATACCAACCTGTTTATCGCCAGCATGGTAGTACTGGTTCTGGCTGATAACCTGATGCTGATGTACCTCGGCTGGGAAGGGGTAGGGCTCTGCTCCTATCTGCTGATCGGCTTCTACTACAGCAATCCGGACAACGGCAAAGCGGCCATGAAAGCCTTTATCATCACCCGCGTGGGCGATGTGTTCCTGGCCTTTGCGCTGTTTATTCTCTACAACGAACTCGGCACGCTGAACTTCCGCGAGCTGATGGCGCTGGCACCGGCACACTTTGCCGCCGACAACAGCATGCTGCAGTGGGCGACCCTGATGCTGCTGGGTGGCGCGGTAGGTAAATCGGCTCAGCTGCCGCTGCAGACCTGGCTGGCGGATGCGATGGCGGGTCCGACGCCGGTTTCAGCGCTGATCCATGCGGCAACCATGGTAACGGCGGGCGTCTATCTGATCGCCCGTACCCACGGCCTGTTCCTGCTGACGCCTGACGTTCTGCACCTGGTGGGCATTGTCGGGGCTATCACGCTGGTACTGGCGGGCTTTGCTGCGCTGGTTCAGACCGATATCAAGCGCGTCCTGGCTTACTCAACCATGAGTCAGATTGGCTACATGTTTCTGGCGCTGGGCGTGCAGGCGTGGGATGCGGCGATTTTCCATCTGATGACGCATGCATTCTTTAAAGCGCTGCTGTTCCTCTCGTCTGGCTCCGTTATTCTGGCGTGCCATCATGAGCAGAACATCTTCAAAATGGGTGGCCTGCGCAAGAGTATTCCGCTGGTTTATGCCTGCTTCCTGGTGGGCGGTGCCGCGCTGGCTGCGCTGCCGCTTATTACCGCAGGCTTCTACAGTAAAGATGAGATCCTGTTTGGTGCGCTGGCTAATGGTCACATCAATCTGATGGTTGCCGGTCTGGTCGGGGCATTCCTTACCTCTATCTATACCTTCCGCATGATCTTTATCGTGTTCCACGGCAAAGAGAAGATCCACGCGCATGCCGGTAAAGGCATTACCCATCATCTGCCGCTGATTGTGCTGCTGATTCTCTCCACCTTCATTGGCGCGCTGATAACGCCTCCGCTGGCAGGCGTACTGCCGGAAAATGAATTTGGTGAAAACGGCAAAATGGCACTGGAGATCGCCTCAGGCTTGGTCGCTGTCAGCGGTATTCTGA
This sequence comes from Pantoea sp. ICBG 1758, assembly GCF_002928325.1. Lineage (NCBI taxonomy): Bacteria > Pseudomonadati > Pseudomonadota > Gammaproteobacteria > Enterobacterales > Erwiniaceae > Pantoea > Pantoea sp. ICBG 1758. The sequence goes on along the minus strand of NZ_POWL01000001.1, from coordinate 1,699,674 downwards.
TTGCTGCTGCACTCTGGCTGGGCAAGCGTCAGCTGGTGACCCGCGTAGCCAACAGCGCACCGGGCCGCTTCTTCGGCACCTGGTGGTTTGCCGCGTGGGGCTTTGACTGGCTGTATGACAAAGTCTTTGTCAAACCCTATCTCGGTATCGCCTGGCTGCTGCAGCGCGATCCGCTGAACTCACTGATGAACCTGCCTGCGCTGCTGTCGCGTATTGGTAATAAAGGTCTGGTTGTCAGCGAGAACGGGTATCTGCGCTGGTATGTTGCCTCCATGAGTGTGGGTGCCGTTGTGGTGCTTGCCCTGATGCTGGTGATGTAAAGATTGATGGGCTTGGAAGAGAAGATGACAGAAACTGCTTCTCTTCCTGATAGCGAATGTGAAAATTGCCTGAATGACGAAGCGTAATCGGCGCAGCCCGTTTCGTTATCGCCAGCGCACAGCAACCGGAGCGTACTGATGTACGTAAGGATTGCAGGCACTGCCGGAAACGAAACGGGCAAGCAGGATAGCTCGAAACCAGGTTAAAAAAAGGGAAGTATGCCGTGCTATTACCTTGGCTAATAATAATACCTTTCGTCGGGGGCCTGCTCTGCTGGCTGGCTGAACGGCTTGGCGCAAAAGTACCACGCTGGATCGCCCTGATCACCATGGGGCTCACGCTGGCGCTTGGCCTGCAGCTGTGGCTGCAGGGGGGCTATTCGCTGACGCAGGCCAGCGGTCTGCCGCAGTGGCAATCAAGCTTTGATGTTGCGTGGATCCCGCGCTTTGGTATTCGCTTCCACCTGGCAATTGATGGTTTGTCACTGCTGATGGTGGTACTGACCGGTCTGCTGGGCCTGATGGCAGTCCTCTGCTCATGGAACGAGATTGAGAAGTATCAGGGCTTTTTCCACCTCAACCTGATGTGGATCCTGGGCGGCGTTATCGGCGTATTCCTTGCCATCGACATGTTCCTGTTCTTCTTCTTCTGGGAGATGATGCTGGTGCCGATGTATTTCCTCATCGCGCTCTGGGGACATAAAGCGTCGGATGGTAAAACCCGTATCACGGCGGCGACCAAGTTCTTTATTTACACCCAGGCGTCTGGTCTGGTGATGCTGATTGCGATTCTGGCGCTGGTGTTTGTGCACTACAATGCGACCGGCGTCTGGACCTTCAGCTATGAAGAACTGCTGAAAACGCCGATGTCACGCAATGTCGAATGGCTGCTGATGCTGGGCTTCTTCATCGCCTTTGCGGTGAAAATGCCGGTGGTGCCGCTTCATGGCTGGCTGCCCGATGCACACAGTCAGGCGCCGACTGCCGGCTCCGTCGATCTGGCCGGTATTCTGCTGAAAACCGCAGCCTATGGTCTGCTGCGCTTTAGCCTGCCGCTGTTTCCGAACGCTTCAGCTGAATTTGCACCGATTGCGATGTGGCTTGGCATTATCGGCATCTTCTATGGTGCCTGGATGGCGTTCTCGCAGACCGATATTAAACGTCTGATCGCCTATACCTCGATTTCGCACATGGGCTTTGTGCTGATCGCGATCTATACCGGCAGCCAGCTGGCCTTCCAGGGCGCGGTTATCCAGATGATTGCTCACGGTCTTTCAGCCGCGGCACTGTTTATTCTGTGCGGCCAGCTGTATGAACGTCTGCATACCCGCGATATGCGTCAGATGGGCGGTCTGTGGTCGCGAATCAAATGGATCCCGGGTCTGTCACTCTTTTTTGCGGTAGCGAATCTCGGCATGCCGGGGACCGGCAACTTTGTGGGCGAATTCATGATCCTGACCGGCAGCTTCCAGGTCGTGCCTGTGATTATCGTGATTGCCACCTTTGGGCTGGTGTTCGCCTCGGTCTACTCGCTGATCATGATGCAGCGTGCTTACTATGGCGAAGCGAAATCGAAAGAGCCGCTGCCGGGCATGTCAGTACGCGAATTTGCCACCATCGGCGTGCTGGTCGTGCTGCTGGTGCTGCTGGGTGTCTACCCGCAGCCGATTCTCGATACGTCCCATGCTGCGATGAGTAATATTCAGCAGTGGTTTACCGCTTCAATTTCAACTACAAGGCCGTAATTCGCCATGACAATAACTCCTCAACAATTGATCGCGCTACTGCCGCTGTTGATCGTCGGACTGACGGTGGTGGTGGTGATGCTGTCCATTGCGTGGCGACGCAACCACTTCGTTAATGCCACGCTGACCGTTATTGGCCTGAACCTTGCGCTGGTGTCGCTGTGGTTTGTTGGTCAGGCGGGCGCAATGGATGTCACGCCGCTGCTGCGCGTTGACGGCTACTCCATGTTTTATACCGCGCTGGTGATGCTGGCGAGTCTGGCGACCTGTACGTTCGCCTATCCCTGGCTGGCGGGCTTCCCGGATAACAAGGATGAGTTTTACCTGCTGGTGCTGATTGCCGCGCTGGGTGGCGTGGTGCTGGCAAGTGCCAACCATCTCGCCGCGCTGTTTATCGGTATTGAGCTGCTCTCCCTGCCGCTGTTTGGCCTGATTGGCTACGCCTTCCGGCAGAAACGTTCGCTGGAAGCGGCGCTGAAATACACCATTCTTTCTGCGGCCGCCTCGTCGTTTCTGCTGTTTGGTATTGCGCTGGTCTACGCCGATTCCGGCAGCCTGAGCTTTGTTCAGCTGGGTAACAGCCTGACCGACAGCATGATCCAGCAGCCGCTGCTGCTGGTGGGACTGGGAATGATGATTATCGGCCTGGGCTTTAAGCTGTCGCTGGTGCCGTTTCACCTCTGGACGCCGGACGTTTACCAGGGCGCGCCTGCACCGGTATCGACCTTCCTGGCAACCGCCAGCAAGATCGCTATCTTTGGTGTCATTATGCGCCTGTTTATGTACGCGCCGCTGACCGACAGCGAAGCGGTACGCACCGTGCTGGGGATTATTGCCTTTGTCTCTATCCTGGTGGGTAACCTGATGGCGATTTCGCAGAGCAACATTAAGCGTCTGCTCGGCTACTCCTCTATCGCTCATCTCGGCTATCTGCTGGTCGCGCTGATTGCGGTGAAAACGCATCAGCTGTCGCTGGAAACGGCTGGCGTCTACCTGGCGGGTTATCTGTTCAGTAGCCTGGGTGCGTTTGGCGTGGTCAGCCTGATGTCCAGCCCGTATCGCGGTCCGGATGCTGACTCGCTCTATTCCTATCGCGGCCTGTTCTGGCATCGTCCGGTACTCTCAGCGGTCATGACGGTGATGATGCTGTCGCTGGCGGGTATTCCGATGACGCTGGGCTTTATCGGTAAGTTTTACGTTATCGCATCCGGTGTGAATGCGCATCTCTGGTGGCTGACTGCTGCAGTCGTTGCCGGCAGCGCCATCGGCCTGTACTACTATCTGCGCGTAACGGTGAGCCTCTATCTCACCCCGCCAGAGCTGCATACGCGTGATACGCCTGCTAACTGGGCGTTTACCGCGGGTGGTGTGGTTGTCCTGATCTCCGCCATTCTGGTGCTGCTGCTGGGTGTTTATCCGCAGCCGCTCATCAGGCTGGTGCAGATGGCGCAACCGCTGATGTAACGATGCATTCTGCTGACGAAAATCAGGCCTCCGGGCCTGATTTTTTTTATCTGTATCGATGGCCGCTACCATCATGGTGTTACTTCGGCCGGCGGAGTAGTCTCAGAATATTGTCATTTGAAGAGGAGGATATCTGTGAAAATAGCATGGCTTGATTGCCACCACCAGGAACTGACGGCACAGCAACTCTATACGCTGCTGGCGCTGCGTAACCGGGTTTTTATTGTGGAGCAGCAGTGCCCCTATCAGGATCTGGATGGCCAGGATCTGGCTGCAGAAAACCGTCATATCCTCGGTTTTCTTGAAGGGAAGCTGCTGGCCTGCGCGCGCATACTGACACCCGCGCAGCCGGATAAGGCAGTCGTTGTGGGGCGGGTGATTGTCTCTGAAGAGGCGCGCGGGCTGAAGCTGGGCTACCGGCTGATGGAACAGGTGCTGAACAGCTGTGAAACGCACTGGCCCGGGCAGGCAATTTATCTGTCGGCGCAGGCGCACCTTGAGGGGTTTTATGGCCGGCTCGGTTTTCAGGCGGTCACTGCTGTTTACCTTGAAGATGAGATTCCGCATATCGGCATGCAGAAAATATAACGGCGAGGGAAGCCTCGCCGTTATCGTTATCAGCCCGGCGTCATCTGCCGGTCATCGGTATATTTACGCTGATCGGGCGGTGGCGGAAAATACTGGTAGAGCCAGGTTTCGCTCAACGTCTCATCTTTGGTGCGCAGGAACAGGCGCATCTCCACAGGCGTGGTCGCATCGCTGTTCGGATACCAGTCAAACAGAATGCGATAACCGTTAATCGGTTCAACGTAGAGGATCTCTACCTGTTTGAACGTGCCTGATGAAACGGTAATGACCGGCTCAATGCCCCTGGCAGCGGCTGCTTTCAGGTCGCCATCAATGAAATCTACGGCAAAGCGGCGGCACCAGGTCTCCGGGAAATGTTCACCCGGCGCCCAGCCTTCGGGAAAACCGCCAATGCCGGTACGGGTCGCATCCACGCGCGCCAGATCGCTGCGCACCGGCGGCAGCTGGCTCCAGTAGAGCTTATAGCCAAAGTTCAGCTCGCTGCCCGCCTGAATCGGCTCCTCTGGCTGCCAGAAGCAGACCACGTTATCCAGCGTTTCCCCGGTGGTAGGGATCTCCATCAGATTAATCGCGCCTTTACCCCATTTGCCGGTTGGCTCGACCCACAGGCTCGGGCGTTTGTCGTACCAGCCAATCACATCCTGATAATTTTTAAAGTCGTGATCCAGCTGCAGCAGACCAAAGCCGCGCGGGTTTTCATCTTTATAGGCGTTGAACTGCAGGCGCTGCGGGTTATTAAGCGGACGGGCGATCCATTCACCGCTGCCGCTCCACATCGCCAGGCGATCGGAGTCATGGATCTGCGGATGGTAGGTGTTGCACATGCGGCGTTCGTTGGTACCGCAGCTGAACATACTGGTCATCGGCGCAATGCCGAGCTGACGAATCGCTTTACGTGTATAGAGGTGGTTTTCCACTTCCATCACCACGCGTTTCTCTTCACAGTGAATGGTGAATTTGTAGGCACCGGTCAGGCTGGCACCATCCAGCAGGGCATACACGACAAAGGTAGTGTCGTCTGCTTTTGGCGTTTCAAACCAGAACGCGGTGAAATCAGGAAACTCCTCCTGACCGTTGCTGAACGTGTTAACAGCAACGCCGCGGGCGGAGAGGCCATACTGATAGGTTTCATCCACGGCGCGGAAGTAGCTGGCCCCGAGGAAAGAGACGATATCACGCCGCGCCAGCTCCGGCTTTTTAAACGCGCGGAAACCGGCAAAGCCGAGATCGTTTTTACCCGCCAGCTGCTGCGTGTCGACGCCGGCGTCATGATACTTAAACAGCTCCGGGCGAAAGTGGATTTCCCGTGCTTCGCGGCTGGCCGCATCAACAGAGAACATGCGGATACGCCGTTTAAATCCCATGCCGACGTGGAAAAACTGCACGTCCAGCTCGCGATCGGCGACGTTGTTCCACAGCGAGTGCTGAGCGTCATACTGAATTTCGTTGTACGCTTGCGGCGTAAGGGTCGCCAGCGTGTCAGGCAGCGCACCGGGCGCACCGCCCCAGGGCTTTTTCGCCAGCGCGGCGGCCTTCTGTTTCAATACATCAAAATCGAAGCGCACGGCTTTGCCGTCGGCGATGCCGTCATCGGCCCATGCAGATTGCGCAAACAGCGAGGAGAGCCCGGTCATGCCACTCAGGGCTGACAGAGCGACGGACGCTTTCACAAATTTTCTACGATTCATGCCGGAATTCTAATCCTTAGCTGCTCGGGTGTATTGTGTCTGTTTCCAGACGGTTAGCGTCGGGCTACAGGGGGTTACGACAGTGGCGCAATCAAAAAATTCACTCGCCGGAAAATTTATCAGATTAATCAAATAAACGAAGCAGATTCTCTGTCGCTCAGGGGGATCCGGCCTGTTTTTACAAAGCCGTCACGTTTTTACGGAGCGCACAGACGCAATTTCGGCCAGCAAAGTTATGATTTATGGCTATAGTTAATCGACACGTTATGAACACGGAGGAACCGCATAATGTCATCTTCAGACCAATTTGATAACCGTTATGAATCAGGTATTGACGACGATCTGGCGCTGTTAACTGAAACGCTTGAAGAAGTGCTGCGCGCGTCCGGCGATCCGGCCGATCAGAAGTATATTGAACTCAAACAAAAAGCTGAGCAGGCGCTGGAAGATGTGAAGAGCCGCGTCAGTCAGGCTTCGGACAGCTACTACTATCGTGCCAAACAGGCGGCCTATCGTGCCGATGATTACGTGCATGAAAAACCGTGGCAGGGCGTGGGTATTGGCGCCGCTGCAGGCCTGTTTGTAGGTTTACTGCTGGCCCGTCGCTAATACGCTGCCGGGCGCGCGCAACGCTGCGCCCGGCTTCGCCTGCCATACTTTCTTCGCTATTTACGATCTCTTTCCCGATTTCCCTTCCTGATGATTGTGTTTACCTCGCCTGCTTTCTACAGTAAAGCGTAACCAGGACAAGGAGAATGCAACGTGATACGTGTTGAGATGCTCGCCACGGGCGATGAAGTGCTGCATGGACAAATTGTGGATACCAACGCCGCCTGGCTGGCGGACGTGCTGTTTCAGCATGGCCTGCCGATGACCAGCCGCATGACCGTGGGTGATGCACTGCCGTCGCTGATTGATGCATTACAGAGCCGTAGCCAGGTGGCAGATGTGCTGATTGTTAACGGGGGACTGGGGCCGACCTCTGATGATTTGAGCGCGCAGGCCGCCGCGGCCGCCAGCGGTTGCGAGCTGGTGCTGCAGGCAGAATGGCTGGCAAAAATGGAAGCCTGGTTTGCCAGTCGCGGTCGCGTGATGGCCGCCAGTAATCGCAAACAGGCTGAAATCCCGGCTAACGCCACGCTTATCGATAACCCGGTGGGTACCGCCTGTGGTTTCGCACTCCAGCTCAACCGCTGCTGGATTTTCTTTACGCCGGGCGTGCCGTCAGAATTCAAAGTGATGGTGGAGCAGGAGATTATTCCGCGCCTGAAAGCACGTTTTACCCTGCCTGAACCCCCGCTCTGCCTGCGCCTGACGACCTTTGGTCGCGGGGAGAGTGATATTGCGGCTGAGCTGGAGCCGCTGGTGCTGCCTGAAGGGGTGGTAATGGGTTACCGCTCTTCAATGCCGATTATTGAAATCAAGCTTACCGGGCCTGCCAGTGCGCGCGTGGCGATGGAGCAGGTCTGGCAGCAGGTAAAGCTGCTGCTGGCCGAATGTACGATTTTCGAAGGCACTGAAGGGCTGCCCGCGCTGCTGGCGCGTGAGCTGCAGCAGCGTGAGTTCCGCCTCGCCACCAGTGAGCAGTATACCGCCGGCTTTCTGCACTGGCAGCTGGCCGCTGCGGACGTGCCGCTAAGCGCTGGCGAGATCCTGGCGCCGCAGGCAGAAACACTTGAAGCACAGGTTGAGCGGACACGCATGCTGGCGGCAGAGCAGGGCAGCGCTCTGGCGCTCTCTGTCAGTGAACTGGCCGAAGGAGAAATTGCGATTGCGCTGCAGACGCCGGAAGCGGGCTGGGGCCAGCGGGTGAAGTTTTCACACGGTCGTCATAATCAGGAAACCCGGCAGAAAGTGGTGGCGATGATGGCAATGAACATGCTGCGTCGCTGGCTGCACGGCAGCGAAGTTTCAACCGGACACGGCTGGATCGACATACTGGAAACGGTAAAGCACTGATTGCGCCTGCGAAGGGGCATACCGGATACGTCAGTGCTTAACCGGTATCGCTTGCAAAGGGAGCCTGGTTGCGGAAGTGACGGTGACTTGCCGCACCGGCATAAACCCCTCCGTGGGGCCTGACGCCGCGCCATCCATGGCGCGGAGGCTGCTGCAAATCACCGTCGCTTCCGCGCCCTGTGATTTCTGCATAGCTGTCAGATAACTCGCTCTTACAGCCGCACAGAAGCACAGGGGAAGAGGGGGCGTTGAACTAAGCCGGACGTCACGCGGCAGGGACGCCGCGTGCCGAGGCCCGCAGGGAGCGGGTGTTGCCGTTCCGGACGTGCTCAGCGCCCCCTCTGACCAGAGTGGCTTTCTTGTCGCATGAACGATGTGAAAGAAAACAGACGGGGCGGTTACAGCTCAATCTCAATCTCGCCGCGCGCTTTACAGCAGCAGGGCAGGATTTCACCCTGCTGAATAAAAGCCAGCGGTGTTTCAGCGTAATCGACTTCGCCCCGTACCAGGCGCATACGGCAGGAACCGCAGTAGCCTTCACGGCACTGAAACTCCACGCAGAGGTTATGGGCCTCAAGCGTGGTCAGCAGATTAGGATGTTCATCTGCGCACTCCAGGCGGGAGCCTGAACTGCGCAGGATAACAACAGCGCGGCTCATGCTCAGAGCTGGAAATCGTTGAAGTCGTCTTCGCCTACTTCAGAGTCAATCTGACCCACCAGATAGGAGCTGACTTCCACTTCCTGCGGTGCTACCTGCACGTTATCAGACACCAGCCAGGAGTTGATCCATGGAATCGGGTTGGAGCGGGTCTGGAAGGGCAGATCGAGACCCACCGCCTGCATACGGATATTGGTGATGTACTCAATGTACTGGCACAGAATATCTTTGTTCAGACCAATCATTGAGCCGCCGCTGAACAGATACTCTGCCCACTCTTTCTCCTGCAGTGCCGCCTTCTTAAACAGCTCGAAGCACTCTTCACGGCACTCGGCAGCAATCTCTTTCATCTCCGGATCGTCTTCACCGCTGCGCAGCAGGTTCAGCATATGCTGGGTGCCGGTCAGGTGCAGCGCTTCATCACGCGCGATCAGCTTGATGATTTTGGCGTTGCCTTCCATCAGTTCACGTTCGGCAAAAGCGAATGAGCAGGCGAAGCTGACGTAAAAGCGAATCGCTTCCAGCGCGTTAACGCTCATCAGACAGATATAGAGCTGCTTTTTCAGCGCACGCAGGCTGACGGTGACTGATTTACCGGCAACCTGATGCGTGCCTTCGCCCAGCAGATGCCAGTAGTTGGTCATCTCAATCAGATCGTCGTAGTACTTTGAGATATCCTGCGCGCGCGCCAGAATCTGCTCGTTGGTGACGATATCATCAAACACCAGCGACGGATCGTTGACGATGTTGCGGATAATATGGGTGTAAGAGCGTGAGTGAATGGTCTCAGAAAACGCCCAGGTTTCAATCCAGGTTTCCAGCTCCGGGATAGAGATCAGCGGCAGCAGCGCGACGTTCGGGCTGCGGCCCTGGATAGAGTCGAGCAGCGTCTGATACTTCAGGTTGCTGATGAAGATATGCTTTTCGTGATCCGGCAGTGCCTGGTAGTCGATGCGATCGCGTGAGACGTCGACCTCTTCCGGACGCCAGAAGAAAGAGAGCTGCTTCTCAATCAGCTTTTCGAAAATGTCATATTTCTGCTGATCGAAACGCGCCACGTTCACGGACTGGCCGAAGAACATCGGCTCTTTCAGCTGATCGTTTTTATTCTGTGAAAAAGTAGTATAAGCCATGACTAAGTCCAAAAAGTGAAGCGGGCTGGCAGCGCCAGCCCTGACATAAGTACGCGTCGCCGGTCAGATTTTGCAGGCGCCGCTTTCGCAGCCATCATCCTGAATTGACGGGGCCAGATCGTCCTGTGCATCTTCTGCGCCGTCGCGGGTGTTTTGATAGTAGAGCGTCTTCACACCAAACTTATAGGCGGTAAGCAGATCTTTCAGCAGCTGTTTCATCGGTACTTTACCGTTGGCAAAGCGGCCCGGATCGTAGTTCGTGTTTGAGGAGATCGCCTGATCGATAAACTTCTGCATCACGCCGACCAGCTGCAGATAACCATCATTAGAAGGCATTTCCCACAGCAGCTCATACTGATCTTTCAGACGCTCATACTCCGGTACCACCTGACGCAGGATGCCATCTTTAGACGCTTTAATACTGATGTGGCCGCGCGGCGGTTCAATACCGTTAGTGGCGTTAGAGATCTGCGAAGAGGTCTCTGACGGCATCAGGGCAGAGAGCGTGGAGTTACGCAGGCCGTGCGTGGTGATCAATTCACGCAGCGCTTCCCAGTCGAGATGCAGCGGCTCATTGCAGACGGCGTCCAGATCCTTTTTATAGGTATCAATCGGCAGAATACCCTGTGAATAGGTCGTCTCTTTAAACCACGGGCAGGCGCCTTGCTCTTTTGCCAGCTCATTTGATGCTTTCAGCAGATAGTACTGAATAGCCTCAAAGGTTTTGTGCGTCAGATTGTTAGCGCTACCGTCAGAGTAGCGTACGCCGTGCTTCGCCAGGTAGTAAGCGTAGTTAATGACGCCAATACCCAGCGTACGGCGACCCATGGCACCACGCTGTGCTGCCGGAATCGGATAGTCCTGATAATCAAGCAGCGCATCGAGCGCGCGAACCGCCAGCACCGCCAGCTCTTCGAGGTCGTCGAGGCTATTGATGGCACCGAGGTTGAAGGCGGAAAGCGTACAGAGCGCAATTTCGCCGTTCTCATCATTCACATCTTCAAGAGGCTTGGTTGGCAGCGCAATCTCAAGGCAGAGGTTGGACTGACGCACTGGCGCAATCGCCGGGTCAAACGGGCTATGGGTATTGCAGTGATCGACGTTCTGGATGTAGATACGACCGGTTGAGGCGCGCTCCTGCATCATCAGCGAGAAGAGATCGACCGCTTTTACGCGCTGCTTACGGATGCTCTCATCTTTCTCATATTTGGTGTAGAGACGTTCAAACTCCTCCTGATCGGCGAAGAACGCATCATACAGGCCCGGGACATCTGACGGGCTGAACAGGGTGATATCTTCGCCTTTCAGCAGGCGGGTATACATCAGCTTGTTGATCTGAACGCCGTAGTCCATGTGGCGCACGCGGTTACCTTCCACGCCACGGTTGTTTTTCAGCACCAGCAGGCTTTCCACTTCCAGATGCCACATCGGGTAGAACAGCGTCGCTGCACCGCCGCGCACGCCGCCCTGAGAGCACGATTTCACCGCCGTCTGGAAATGCTTATAGAACGGGATACAGCCGGTATGAAACGCTTCGCCGCCGCGGATCGGGCTGCCCAGCGCACGAATACGGCCTGCGTTAATACCGATGCCGGCGCGCTGTGACACATATTTCACGATAGCGCTGGAGGTGGCGTTGATAGAGTCCAGGCTGTCGCCGCACTCAATCAGAACGCAGGAGCTGAACTGACGGGTCGGGGTGCGCACGCCAGACATGATTGGCGTTGGCAGCGAGATCTTGAAGGTGGAGATCGCGTCATAAAAGCGCTTGATGTAGCTCATGCGCGTATCGCGTGGATAGTTTGAGAACAGGCAGGCTGCGACCAGCATATACAGGAACTGCGCGCTCTCATAGATCTCACCGCTGACGCGGTTCTGCACCAGATATTTTCCTTCCAGCTGCTTAACCGCAGCGTAAGAGAAGTTCATATCGCGCCAGTGATCGATGTAGCTGTCCATCAGCTCAAACTCTTCGGTACTGTAATCTTCCAGCAGGTGGCGGTCATATTTGCCCAGCTCCACCATTTTCACGACCTGATCGTAAAGCTTCGGTGGCTCAAACTGGCCATAGGCTTTTTTACGCAGATGGAAGATAGCCAGACGTGCTGCCAGATACTGGTAATCTGGCGCATCGCGCGAAATCAGATCGGCTGCGGCTTTGATGATGGTTTCATGGATATCAGAGGTTCTGATGCCATCATAAAACTGAATGTGGGAGCGCAGTTCAACCTGAGAAACTGAAACATTGTTCAGCCCTTCAGCCGCCCAGTCGAGTACACGGTGAATTTTATCGAGATCAATGCGTTCCTGACGGCCATCGCGTTTGGTGACGAGCAGACTTTGGTTCATGTCGCGTGTTTACCTGTCCATGAAATAGGAAATTATCCCCTAACTATTCACAAGGTCTATGCACAAGCCGCTCGCTGTGAGTAAGCCTGTGGATAAACACTATATATAGGGGGTTCGGGAAGTTTTACTAACTATATGGTGAGTATTTTAGTCAGCATTCTTTGCTTAACAAGAGTTGATTTTTGGCAAAGAATCAGTCCTGGTAGCCGGGAAAAATCCTGGATCCGCGTGGCATAAGGCCTGGGTTAGCTGTCAACGGCTTCATACTTTTTTTTAATAGTATGACTGAGCGCGTAAATCTCAATCAAAGGCGCGGAACCCGTCATTAAGGCAGAGACGAAACGGAGAAGATCGGCTAGCGGGGATGAAGAAGAGAGGCGCGCTCCGCAGAGCGGGCCTCTGTTATCAGCGTGTTTCGCCTGCGGCATCAGCCTGAGCGTGGGTATGAATCATATAGTTCACGTCCACACCCGGTCCGAGACGGAACTTGTTGGTCAGCGGATTATAGTGCAGGCCAATCATGTGGCGTTCGCGCAGTGTGGTTTCGTCTACCCAGTCCAGTAATTCAGCCGGGCGGATAAACTTTTTGGCGTCATGCGTACCGCGCGGCAGCATGCGCAGCACATATTCGGCGCCGAAGATTGCCAGCAGCCAGGCTTTAGGATTGCGGTTTATCGTGGAGAAAAAGACCTCACCACCTGGTTTTACCAGACGGGCGCAGGCCATAACAACCGAGCGCGGATCGGGTACGTGCTCCAGCATCTCCATGCAGGTCACTACGTCATACTGGCCAGCATGGCTGTTCGCATGATCCTCTACCGTCTGCTGAATATAATCGACGCTGACGCCGTTCTCTTCAGCATGCAGACGCGCGACTGCCAGCGGTTCCGCGCCCATATCCAGCCCGGTTACGTCTGCGCCTTCACGCGCCATGCTCTCTGCCAGAATGCCGCCGCCGCAGCCGACATCGAGCACTTTTTTACCAAACAGGCCGTTGCTGTGCTGCGCAATCCAGCCCAGACGCAGCGGGTTAATACGGTGCAGCGGCTTAAATTCACCCTCCAGATCCCACCAGCGCGAAGCGACCGCTTCAAACTTGGCAATCTCGCTGTGATCGACGTTCTGACGGCTTTCCTGCGGTTGTTCACTCATTGAATAACGACTCCTGGCAAAATATCTTCTGAGTATAAACGCTTAAACGTCAGGTGGCATCTCTCAGCGTGAACGAAAAGCGCCAGAAAACCCCGCTTTACGTTCACCGTACGTAAGCAATGTGATATACTTTCGCACCTTTAAAATCCGGGATTAAGTAGAGGGATAGCGGCTCCATGAGCGACCTTGCGAGAGAAATTACACCGGTCAATATCGAAGAAGAGCTGAAAAACTCCTACCTCGATTACGCCATGTCGGTCATTGTTGGCCGAGCCTTACCCGATGTCCGTGATGGCCTAAAGCCGGTGCATCGCCGCGTGCTTTACGCCATGAGCGAACTGGGTAACGACTGGAATAAAGCCTATAAGAAATCTGCCCGTGTGGTAGGTGACGTTATCGGTAAGTATCACCCGCACGGTGACTCTGCTGTATACGAAAGTATTGTCCGTATGGCCCAGCCGTTCTCCCTGCGCTATATGTTGGTTGACGGTCAGGGTAACTTCGGTTCCGTTGATGGCGACTCCGCCGCAGCGATGCGTTATACCGAAGTCCGTATGGCGAAGATCTCCTCTGAGCTTCTGGCCGATCTGGAAAAAGAGACGGTCGACTTTGTGCCAAACTACGACGGCACCGAGCAGATCCCGGAAGTGCTGCCAACCAAAATTCCTAACCTGCTGGTAAACGGCTCCTCCGGTATCGCCGTGGGAATGGCAACTAACATTCCGCCGCATAACCTGACTGAAGTGATCAACGGCTGCCTCGCCTTTATCGATGATGAAAACATCAGCGTAGAAGGGCTGATGGAGCACATCACCGGTCCGGACTTCCCGACCGCAGCCTTTATCAATGGCCGTCGTGGTATTGAAGAGGCCTATCGTACCGGGCGCGGTAAAATCTACATTCGCGCGCGTGGCGAAATCGAAACCGATGCCAAAACCGGTCGCGAAACCATTATTGTCAATGAGATCCCGTATCAGGTTAACAAAGCGCGCCTGATTGAAAAAATTGCCGAGCTGGTTAAAGAGAAGCGCGTTGAAGGGATCAGCGGGCTGCGCGATGAGTCTGATAAAGACGGTATGCGCATTGTCATTGAAGTCAAACGCGACGCCGTGGGTGAAGTGGTTCTGAACAACCTCTATTCGCTGACGCAGCTGCAGGTCTCTTTCGGCATCAACATGGTGGCTCTGCATCAGGGTCAGCCGAAGATCATGCCGCTGAAAGATATCATCGAAGCCTTTGTGCGCCACCGTCGCGAAGTGGTGACGCGTCGCACCATCTTCGAACTGCGCAAAGCGCGCGATCGTGCCCATATCCTTGAAGGTCTGGCGATTGCGCTGGCGAATATCGATCCGATTATCGAGCAGATCCGTCGCGCGCCGACGCCGGCAGAAGCGAAGGGCGCTCTGCTGGCACAGGCGTGGGATCTCGGCAATGTTGCCGCCATGCTTGAGCGTGCCGGCGATGACGCTGCGCGGCCGGAGTGGCTGGAGCCTGAATTTGGTATTCGCGATGGCCGCTACTATCTTACCGAGCAGCAGGCTCAGGCGATTCTGGATCTGCGTCTGCAGAAACTGACCGGCCTTGAGCATGAGAAACTGCTTGATGAGTACAAAGAGCTGCTGGAGCAGATTGCCGGGCTGATTCACATTCTGCAGAGTGCTGACCGCCTGATGGAAGTGATCCGCGAAGAGCTGGAAGCGATGCGCGATCAGTTTGGCGATGCGCGCCGTACTGAGATCACCGCCAACAGCGCGGATATCAATATCGAAGATCTGATCAACCAGGAAGATGTGGTCGTCACCCTGTCGCACCAGGGCTACGTTAAGTATCAGCCGCTGTCAGATTATGAAGCGCAGCGCCGCGGCGGCAAGGGTAAATCAGCCGCACGTATCAAAGAAGAGGACTTCATTGATCGCCTGCTGGTGGCTAATACCCACGACACGATTCTCTGCTTCTCCAGCCGGGGTCGTCTCTACTGGATGAAGGTTTATCAGCTGCCGGAAGCGAGCCGTGGCGCACGCGGGCGTCCTATCGTCAACCTGCTGCCGCTGGAAGCTAACGAGCGCATTACCGCTATTCTGCCGGTGCGTGAGTATACCGAAGGCTTCAATATCTTTATGGCGACGGCCAGCGGCACGGTGAAGAAAACCGCGCTGCAGGAGTTCAGTCGTCCGCGCAGCGCCGGCATTATCGCCATCAACCTGCGTGAAGATGATGAGCTGATTGGCGTAGCGCTGACCAACGGCAATGATGAAGCGATGCTCTTCTCCGCTGGCGGTAAAGTTGTGCGCTTTGCTGAGAGTGCAGTGCGTGCCATGGGGCGTTCAGCCTCAGGCGTGCGCGGTATCAGGCTGGCAGAGAACGATAAAGTGGTGTCGCTGATTGTGCCGCGCGAAGAGGGCGCGATCCTCACCGTTACGCAGAATGGTTACGGTAAGCGTACGGCTAACAGCGAGTATCCGACGAAATCGCGTGCCACTCAGGGCGTTATCTCGATCAAAGTTACCGAGCGTAACGGACCGGTTATCGGTGCGGTACAGGTGGTAGACGGCGATCAGATTATGATGATCACCGATGCCGGCACGCTGGTACGCACCCGCGTATCGGAAGTCAGCGTGGTCGGCCGTAACACGCAGGGCGTGATCCTGATCCGCACCGCGGAAGATGAGAACGTGGTTGGCCTGCAGCGCGTGGCGGAGCCGGTTGAAGAAGAGGAGCTGGATGCCATCGACGGCAGCGTGGCGGAAGGCGAAGAGGATATCGCGCCGGAAGTCGACAGCGATGACGAGGCACCGGACGCAGAAGACGACGCATAATCGTCTGAAGCACCTTATCAGCGGCAGGTCAGGGCAACCGACCTGCCGTTTTATTATCTGAGTTTTCGCCCCGCACCTCTGCACCAACTGGCTTTTTCGCAGCGATAAAGCTAGTGTATGTGCACCTTTTTGGGTCCTGTTAACCGTTACCGCCAGTGAGCCTCTCTTGAAATATCTCGTCTCCTTTCGCACCACGCTTCGTATCTCGCGCTATCTTTTCCGGGCGCTGGCGCTGCTGCTCTGGTCGCTGGGTGCATTGCTGACCACCTTCTACATCATCAATGTGCTGCATGAAAAAGAGAACGGAATACGCCAGGAGTTTGCGACGAATTATGGTAAAGCAGAGTGGTACGTCCGGCACTCGGCTGACGTCATGCGGGAACTGAAGTACATCACGGAAAATCGTCTTAGCAGCAGCGCTAACGGGCTGGACATGCTCAACGCCATGCCCGCCGGTAAAAGCACGCTGCCGCAGTTTACGCCGCTCTTTTCCGACGGTGACTGCACCTCAATGAGCAACACCTGGCGCAACTCGCTCGACTCGCTCAGCTACTATATCAACTACTGGAAAAGCAATTTTGCTGCGGCCTATGAGCTGAATCGCGTGTTTTTTATCGGCGGTGAGAGCCAGTGCCTGGCTGATTTCACCATTGGCAGCAGCAATCCGTTAGATCGGGAACGCAGCATGAAGGCGCTGCGCGAACATGTGCTGCACTATCGCAACAGCAATGAGGAAGATCGGCGCAATCCGATGTACTGGATCACCGACAGCACGCAGCCCGGAAGCGGCAACTTCTATATGGTCGTCCCGGTTTACGTCGCCAACAAACTTCAGGCGCTGCTGGGCGTTGAGCAGAATATCCGGCTGGATGAATTTGTTCAGCCCGGCGGACTGCCGCTGGTGGCGACCATTACCGATGAAAATTACCGCCCGCTGCTGAGCAGCCGCCGCAGCGGACCCGGTTACGCGCTGGACGATCTGCCCGATGAGAGCACCTGGTTTGGCTACCTCGACAGCTACCGCCAGCTGGTGCTGAAAAAGCCGCTGCCGCCGTCAGATCTGAATATCATCTGGTCTCTGCCCACGTCGGTAATGGTGGATCAGCTGCGGCTGCTGCTGCTTAACGCGCTGCTGCTTAACATCTTCAGTGCGATTGTGCTTTTTACTCTGGCGTGGATATTTGAGCGCCGCATGTTCCTGCCGGCGGAAGATAACGCGCACCGGCTGGAGGAGCATGAGCAGTTCAACCGGAAAATTGTCGCGTCGGCACCGGTAGGGATTTGCATTCTGCGCACCAGCGATGGCACCAATATTCTGAGCAACGAACTGGCGCACAACTACCTTACGCTGCTGACGCAGGAGGATCGCCAGCGGCTTAATGAAATTATCAGCGGCCAGCAGGTGAATTTTGTTGATGTGCTGACCGGCAGCAATACCAACCTGCAGATCAGCTTTGTGCATTCGCGCTACCGCAATGAAAATGTGGCCATCTGCGTGCTGGTTGATGTCTCATCCCGCGTACGTATGGAGCAGTCGCTGCAGGAGATGGCGCACGCCGCTGAACAGGCGAGCCAGTCGAAATCGATGTTCCTCGCAACCGTCAGTCATGAACTGCGCACGCCACTTTACGGCATCATCGGTAACCTCGATCTGCTGCAGACCAAAAGCCTGCCCAAAGGGGTGGAGTCGCTGGTCACCGCCATGAACAACTCCTCCAGCCTGCTGCTGAAAATTATCAGCGACATTCTCGACTTCTCGAAGATAGAGTCAGAGCAGCTGAAAATTGAGCCGCGTCCTTTCTCACCGCGCGAAGTGATTAACCATATCACCAGCAACTATTTATCGCTGGTGGTGCGCAAGCGTCTTACGCTCTATGTCTTTATGGAAAACAACGTGCCGCTGGCGCTGGATGGCGATCCGCTGCGGCTGCAGCAGGTGATCTCCAACCTGCTTAATAACGCCATCAAATTTACCCATACCGGCTGCATTATTCTGCACGCCTACGTTAAAGAGGGCTATCTTGCCTTCCGCGTGCGCGATACCGGGGTCGGCATTCCTGCCAGAGAGGTGACGCGGCTGTTCGATCCTTTCTTCCAGGTTGGCTCCGGCGTGCAGCGCAACTTCCAGGGCACCGGGCTGGGACTCGCAATCTGCGAAAAACTGATCAACATGATGGATGGCGATATTGAGGTCGATTCTGAACCGGGAATGGGCAGCCAGTTTATCGTACGTATTCCGATCTACGCCGGGCAGCAGCCGGCGCCGCCGCTGCTGGATGGCCTGCAGGAGAAAGCGATCTGGCTTGACCTGCGCAACGACTATCTCGCTGCGTTTCTGCTGCGCCTGCTGCAGCAGCAGGGACTGAAAGCGGCAGCCTGGCAGGGACAGGCAGAAAGCGATGATGTGGTGATAAGCGATCACGACGATTCACTGGCGCAGGCGGTGCGCGCGCGCATTCTGATCTGCGGTGAGCATATCGATATGCCGCAGGAGCGCTCGCCGGGCGTCTGGGTGCAGAGCAGCGCAACGCTGCACGACCTGCCGCTGCTGCTGGGTCGTATCTATCGCATCACGATTGACAGTGATACCACCACGCCGCTGCCGCCGCCTGCGGCAGAGAATGCGAGCAGCAATGAAGATATTATGATTCTGATTGTGGATGATCATCCCATCAACCGTATGCTGCTGTCGGAGCAGCTCGGTACGCTGGGCTATCAGACCAAAACGGCGCAGGATGGCGTTGATGCGCTTAACGTGCTGAGTCGCAATCATATCGACATCGTACTGAGCGACGTAAACATGCCGAATATGGATGGTTATCGCCTGACGCAGCGGCTGCGCCAGCTGGGGCACGTGTTCCCGGTGATTGGCGTAACGGCGAACGCGCTGGCGGAAGAGAAGCAGCGCTGTATGGATGCCGGTATGGATAACTGCCTGTCGAAACCGGTGACGCTGGATGAGCTGAAAGTCACTCTGGCGCGCTACGCTGCCCGCGTGCGTACCGGTCGTCAGGCGTAGGGCAGGGGATTAAACGAACGGGCGGCCTGCGGGCCGCCTGCAAAGATTAATCTTTGTCGATCTGCGTGGCGCTGACCGAGGAGAGGTAGTTCAGCAGTGCGATATCGTTATCCACACCCAGCTTCATCATGGCTGATTTCTTCTGGCTGCTGATGGTTTTGATACTGCGGTTCAGCTTCTTGGCAATCTCAGTGACGAGGAAACCTTCAGCAAAGAGACGCAGTACTTCACTCTCTTTCGGCGACAGACGCTTGTCACCGTAACCACCTGCGCTGATCTTCTCCAGCAGTTTGGCAACGCTTTCCGGCGTATATTTTTTGCCTTTCTGCAGTGCGGCCAGCGCTTTTGGCAGATCGGTCGGAGCGCCCTGTTTCAGCACAATCCCTTCAATATCGAGATCCAGAACGGCGCTCAGGATCGCCGGATTGTTATTCATGGTCAGAACAATGATCGAAAGATCGGGATAGTGACGCTTGATGTATTTGATCAGGGTAATGCCGTCGCCATACTTCTCGCCAGGCATTGAGAGATCGGTGATCAGAACATTCGCGTCCAGCTTGGAGAGGCTGTTGATCAGTGCTGTGGAGTCTTCAAACTCACCTACTACGTTAACCCATTCAATCTGTTCCAGAGACTTACGGATACCAAACAGAACAATGGGATGGTCGTCGGCAATAATTACGTTCAGGTTATTCATCTTATTGGTTACCTTGCTGCAGCAGTTGATTGACATAGGCGTCAATTTCACTGGTGGTATTTTTAATGGTTAAATCGTCGCACATTTTAATGTGCTGTTCTAACGCTTCACAAAGCTGTTTACCCGGCAGCAAATTGAGCATGGCAAAAACGCCTTTCAGGCGATGCGCTGTCTGAGCAAGAGAAGGATAGTCGCTATCCGACGCTTCAGTATACAGTCTCCTGACATCAGGCGGTACTGTCTCGGTAAACAGCTGGAAATAGCCGCCGCTTAACAGCGGTGTGCCAGCCTCATTTTCTTCACTCTCCTCCATCAAATCACTGGCCAGCTGCTTTTCAATCAGGGCCAGCAGTGCGTCAAGCAGGGCGTTGCTGAGGTTATAATTCACGCGATACTGTCTGTCGTTCAGGGCGTGATGCCCCAGCTCATCGCCCGCCAGCAGTAATGCCCAGCCGCTGAGACGTTCAGGGTCGTCCGTGATCAGGACATCATGCTCCTGACCCGAGAGCCGTTCATCTGAGGTCAGGCACTTAGCGCCCCAGTTCTCCAGATGACGACAGACGATTTTCTGTACATCCTCCACTGCTATATCGACCAGAGCGGTCACGCCCTCCAGTAATTTTTCTTCCTGCTCCTCCAGCAGCAGCTGCAGCGTCAGCGGCAGCTGGATGTTATAGCGCGTGCCGATATCGGGTTTAGCGATAATGTCTAACTGGCCGCCCATCTGCTTGCAGAGCTGTTTACAGAGGAAAAAGGCCATTCCGGAGGCCTGACCAAAACGATCCTGCGACGTCTCACCAAGATAGGGGAAATCGGCGTTGGTCAGTTCATCCGCCGTTAGCCCGGAACCGGTATCGACCAGCTGCAGCTGCAGCACATCAGGCTTGTTCGCTGGCGTTTTCACTTCCAGCGTGATTTTTCCCCATTGCGTGGTGGTGAGCGCATAATGCATCAGGGTGGTCAGCACCTTACGCAGCGCGCGGCGATCGCCGCTGCGCATTTCATCATTCGCCAGCTGGTTGTTTACCACCAGCGTCAGGCCCTTGCGTCGCAGCAGCGGCAGGCTCTCCAGCGCAATCTCATCCAGCAGATCCTGCAGATTAAACGGGCTGGTTTCCGGCGACCAGTCATGCGCTTCCAGCCGGTTCAGCAGCACGATATCATCGACCAGGCGGGCCAGCCGCTGGCTCTCATCCAGCAGATCCAGCACGCTCTCATCGTCACTGCGCTGGCTGAGCTGCACCAGCCGCGTCACCATATCCTGCAGCGGGCGGTTCAGCGCATGGCCAAGCTGCTGCATCAGCTGCTGGCGCATCTGGTGATTGCGGTCCAGTACCTGCTGTGCTTTCTGCAGCTTCTTATTAACCAGCAGTTCGCGATCCTGATCGCGCATCATAAACAGCTGCGTGTGCGGCGACAGCACGCTGCGTGCGTGACGGATCTCATAGACTTCGTTATTGATAGTCGCCTGCAGCACGCCCTGATGCTGATCGGACATATTGATAATCTTCTGCAGGTTCAGGTGCGGCAGCAGGTGATCGGCAATCTTATTACTTAGCAGGGTGCGGTTAGTGGCGAAGTCATACACCAGCAGCCCGACCGGCAGGCTGGCGACGATCTCTTCGTTCAGCATACGCAGCGAATCGAGCTCTGCGCTCTGATTCTCATTCGGGCGCAGCGCCTGCTGACGCAGCAGGGTCACGCCGGCAATCGACAGCAGGAAGAGCAACAGGTTGATAAGCAGCGGCCACATCAGGTTATGCAGCATATCAAGCGCAAGGCTAACCAGCGGTACGCGATAAACCAGCTGCAGCGGCGTGCTGGGCAGCGAGGCAGCGATCTCCAGATCCGGGTTAACCAGCGTAACGCTGGTCGTGCCGTCGCTGCCGTCATCAGTGCTGCTGCCCGGGGTCGCATCCTGACGCAGCTGGAAATTCTCCAGCGGCAGGTTCTGCGGCACCAGATCGTTAACCGGCAGATCGAAAGCTACCACCGTTGCCAGATGACCCGGCTGGTTAAAGGTGGTGCGCAGCGTAAAGTAGTGATCGTTCTGCCAGGTAAAATGACGCAGTGGAGAGAAGCTCTCGCGCTCATCCAGGGCGTTAGCCTGCTGCAGCATCTCAGCCCGGCGGCTGTCGACCAGCGTATTTAGCGCGCTCTCTTTGTAGCGCGTTGCCATATCTTTCAGCGGCAGGGTAGAGATCATGATCAGGCTATTATCCTGACCGTTCAGAAAATACATCGACCACGCCGGGTTTTCCGCACCCCATAAAGTATCGAGATAGCCGGACATACGCATAGTCATATCCAGCGTGCTGCCGTCGTGCGAACCGAAAATCAGCGCTTCCGTTTTGCGGCGCGTTTTTTCCAGATAGTAAACATCCGGGCGCAGCCGGGTCTCCTGCAGCGTGCTGTTTGGCGCAGAGCCGGCCGCACTGGTGGCGAGATTTTCGTAAATCTGCCAGGTGGCGAAGCGGTAAGCGTCGATGCGTTTTTGCATATCACGCGCCAGGTCAGCCATGGCATAACGCTTTTCGGCAATCCAGGCGCTGACGCTATTGTGCACCACGGCGCCCAGCGCCAGCAGCAGCACCAGGTTAAACACGACAACAAAACGCGTAACGTTACCGGAAGTCAGTGGAAATTTATAAAGCATAGTGAGTCTCAGGATCCTGCAATCAACGCGTAACCCGGCGTGCGCTGGCGGCGACAGCCAGCAGCATCAGAGCAATCAGCAGGAATGCACCGCTTAGTGTGAGCCACTGGGAAATAAAGCCGATTAACGCCGGGCCTGAGAGAATACCCGCATAGCCTAACGTTGTCATGGCCGATATCGCCAGGTTGACAGGCATGGCCTGCTGGTTACCGGCGGCATTAAACAGCATCGGCACTGTATTCGCCAGCCCGAATCCGACCAGCAGAAACGCCAGCAGTGCGGTTTGCGGCCAGGGGACCAGCACGGCCAGCGTCATACCTGCACTGGCTGCCAGCGCGCCGGTAAGCATGACGTGATAGCGGCCAAAGCGCTGAATGATTTTGTCGCCGGTCAGCCGGCCAATCGTCATGGCAACCGAAAACACCGCATAGCCCAGTCCGGCATAGGCTACGCTGAGGCCCGGGCTCTGCAGCAGGAGCAGGGCGCTCCAGTCGAGCACGGCACCCTCGGCGAGGAACAGAATAAAGCAGAGGCAGCCGAGAAAAGCGACCCAGCCACGCGGGATCACCAGCCAGGGTTCATCAGCCTGACGCAGCCGCTCGCTCATCAGGGTTGGCAGACTGCAGCAGAGCAGCACGGCGATCAGCACCATCATAATCGCGATGGCCTGCAGCGGCGTCAGCCCGGCACCCAGCAGCAGACTCACCGCACCGGCGCCGATAATGCCGCCGAGGCTGAAGAAGCCGTGAAAGCCTGACATCATCGGCTTGCCCGCCGCTTTTTCCACGTGAACCGCCTGCACGTTCATCGCCACATCCAGCATGCCGAGTCCGGCGCCGAATAGCATCAGCGTAAACGCCATCGCCCAGAGATGATCCAGCGTGGCAAGCAGCGGCAACACCGCCAGAATCAGCAGCGCAGAGCAGGTCATAATCCGGCGGCAGCCAAAACGACCAATCAGCGCCCCCGTCACCGGCATAGCGGCCAGCGAACCGATGCCCAGACATAGTAAAAGCCCGCCGAGGGAGGCTCCGCTCAGCTGCAGACGCTGGCTGGCATAAGGCACAAGCGGCGCCCAGGCAGACATACTCAACCCGGCGATAAGGAAAACAGTGCGCGTGCCGAAATTAACACGCTGATGCAGTTTGGCTGGCTGTGCGGCGTCCAGTGCAGTCATAGTCGTTATTTTGATCCGCTGTTAAAGCGTCGAAGTTTAGCATCAAAGCAGGCGGTGCAGCGGAATTAACGCGCAATTTGCGTTGCCTGCTGCTGCACAGGAATCGGACATCTTACCGATATTTGCCCGGGCCAGAATTTTTTCCAGATATTTCCTGGTACTGCCTGACAGATATTAAGTGACATAACGCAAATTAAGTCAGGTGATTGATGACATATACTGATGCAATCAGCGAGAGATTACTGGCTGACTATGGTTTTCGCTGGTTGCGCGTTTTACAGCCATTTTCCGGATTTTTGCCACCAGACAGCAGCCGCTAATGCGCGCTAAGATAAAGCAGGCCATCGCTAAAGGGGCCGCTTAGAGCAAGATCGCCACGCACGCCAGCCCGGCCGGGAGCGCGCATTTAACGTCATACCTTTAACCTTGTTACCTGCGGGTAACCCGTTTTCATCAGGTGAAACGGGCCATGCTGTTATGGCCTGTATGGCGCACCGATCTGCCTGAAACATTAATTCAGGTAATAACTGGTGCAATACATACTCTGTAACGAGGTTACCTATGTTTTCAGGCCAATCCACTTCATCGTTCGCGTCGTTATTTACCTCTGGCGCTGAGCGTGTCAGCCCGACAACTACCAGCCGGCAGCACCGCGATACCACGCCACCGGCCGCGCTACATCCCTATGAACCGCTGGCGCAGGATGGCGTGATCGCCGCCTGGGAGAGCAATCGCGCCATTCACCTGCGCGGACGCGCGGAGCAGGAGCCAGGCGCAACGGTCACGCTCAGCTTTAATGGCGAAAGCTGGCACAGCACGGTCAACCACTGGGGCTACTGGCATGCAACCATGCCGCCTTCGATATTACAGGGTCTTGCGGATGGCAACTACAGCCTGACGCTGACCATCAGCGATAAAGCGGGTAACAGCACCGCCACCGAAGTCGGGTTTGGCGTCTATGTGGATAAAACGCTCCGTCCGGAGATCAGCGTGGCGCCCGTGAGTGGTGATAACGCGATTAGCGTAGCGGAGGGCATTTACGGCGTGGAGGTGAGCGGACTGGTGACGCATATGCCGCTTAACAGCCATGTCACGCTGACGCTGGGAAACAGAAGCACCACTGCTCTCGTTGATGAGCACGGCGCATGGCAGGCAACGTTTACGCCGGAGGATCTGCACGCGCTGCCGGATGGCGTTTATCAGCTGCAGGTCAGCGCCCGCGATCCGAATGGCAAAACCAGCACGGTACAGCATGAGCTGACGCTGGTAACCCATCCGGAGAGCCTGCCGCATATCAGCTTTGACAGCGTTACCGCTGACAACGTCATTAACTTTGCTGAGAGCCAGCAGGATCTGATGCTGAGCGGTACGCTCTCGGCGCTGACTCCGGGCCAGAAGCTGGAGCTCTGCGTCGGGGATAACGTTTATCACGCCGCGATTGATGCACAGGGTCACTGGCAGGCGATCGTTCCTGCCGGCGAGGTCAGCAGCTTTATTTCGCTCGGTGAAGTCCGCGTTTACGCGCTCGACGCCGCCGGCAACAGCACCGACACCACGCTGGAGCTGAATGTCGTGACGACGTTGCCGGACATCTACTGTGAAATGAATATTGGCGGCGATACCTTCCTTAACGCACAGGAAGCGCAGCAGCCGCTGAGCTTTTATCTTGAGGGTGTCAACCAGCTTACGCTCAACGGTAAGGCCTATACGCCAGTCAATGGCATGGTAACGCTCAGCGTGGCCGACCTGCAGGCGCTGCCGGATGGACCGGTCAGCGCTATGGCCGAACGCTGGGACAGCTACGGTAATCACGACAGCCAGACGCTCAGCGATCTGTTCACCGTGGCGGTTCACCAGCTGCCATCGCTGACCCTGCAGCAGCCGTTTGGCGATGGCGTCATCGCGCCCGGCGACATGGATCACTGGCACCTTATTCAGGGTAGCTCTGACCATCTGACGCAGGGAAGCCTGGTCACCGTCACGCTGGGCGATCGGCACTACAGCGCCGCAGTGGATGAGAGCGGAGAGTGGTCGCTGACCATTCTGGCGGGTCAGCTGGCGACGCTGGAGCCGGGCAGCTATCAGATGAGCGTCAGCGCGCAGGATAAAGCGGGCAATCTGGCCAGCGCTGTCCGGACGGTAACGGTAGAGGACGCCGGCAGCACAGATTTCAGCGCGACCACTATCGATTCTCTGCTGGCGCACTACGGTGCCGGAGAGGCCATACCGGATGCCGCAGCGGCGGGGAGTGAGCCTGACCACCACTACGGCAGCAGCGATGCTGCCTGGACGCTGGCCGATCATCTGCAGCAGCAGCCGGTAGCGGCACTGATATAAATTATCTGCGCCACACGCAGGACATCACTCTTTTCTAAAAGGCGACCCAGGGATGCGTTCACCCTTGCATACGCGCGACGAAGCGATTGCCGCGCTAAACCGGGCTGCGGCCGCGCTGGGGATTGCCACCGATCGCCGTCGCCTGCAGCTTCAGTGGCTGGCCGCGGCGTCACCGCAGGCGCAGCTGACAGATCTGGCGCAGCATATGGGACTGACGCTGCAGTTTGTCAGCGCCCGCAGGCTGCGCTGGCGGCAGGCCGTAATGCCGCTGCTGCTGCGCCTTAACGACGGCACGCTGGCGCTTGCAGAAGCGGCAGATGATGAGGGGAGGGTGCATTACTGGCTGAGCGCAGGCGGTGACGGCCTGCGCTCAGCTCCGCTGAGTGACCTGCTGGCACAGGCGCAGCCGGAAGTAGGCGTGATTACGCTGGCGACCCGCGCACGGGATGCGCGCATGGATGAGTTTGTTCGTCCCTGGCAGCCACACTGGTTATGGCAGCATTTTCGGCCAATGAAGCGACGCCTGGTGGAAATCAGTCTCGCCTCGCTGGTCAGCAATATGCTGGCGCTGGCGGGGATCCTGTTCTCAATGCAGGTGTACGATCGGGTGATACCAGCCCGGTCACAACCCACGCTATGGGTGCTGTTTGGCGGAGTGATGCTGGCGGCGCTGATGGAATATCTGATCCGGCTGGCGCGTACCCGGGTTGCTGACGGCATGGGAAAGCGGATCGATCTGGCTCTCTCTGCGCAACTCTTTGCCCGCGCACTGCGCATCCGCAATGAGGCGCGGCCGCGCTCCACCGGGGCTTTTATTGCTCAGCTGCGTGAGGTTGAGCAGGTACGTGAATTACTGACCTCTACGACGGTAAGTGCCGCAGCGGATATCCCTTTTGTGGTGCTGTTTCTGGTGATTTTATCCGCGATTGGCGGCTGGCTGGTGCTGGTGCCGCTGCTGGCGATCCCGCTGATCGTGATCCCGGGGCTGCTGGTACAGATCCCGATGGCGCGGCTGGCTAAAGAGGGCCAGCGCGAAAGTGCTCTGCGGCAGGCGCTGCTGGTGGAGACGCTGGAAGGGGTAGAGGATATCAAGGCGCTGCAGGCTGAGGCCGGGTTTCAGCGGCAGTGGGAACAGACCCACGAAGTCAGCGCCACGCTCGCCAGCCAGCAGCGGCTGTGGGGCGCGCGTCTTACCGGCTGGGCGGGCAGCGTGCAGCAGCTGACCTACGCGGGGATGCTGGTCGCCGGGGTCTATCTGATCCTGAACAATCAGATCACTACCGGTACGCTGGTGGCCAGCAGCCTGCTCTCCGCGCGTACGCTCGCTCCCCTGATGCAGCTGACGCTGGTATTTTCGCGCTGGCAGCATGCGCGCAGCGCCATGACCGGATTTAATGAACTGCTTAAAAAGCCGGTTGATCAGCCGCAGAGCGGCGTGCCGGCTTATGCGGCGGTGCTCCGCGGACACTATGAGCTGCAGCAGGTGCGCTATCACTATGATGAAAGCAGCCTGCGTGCGGTTGCTATCGGGAGCCTGACAATCCGTCCCGGTGAGCGCATCGCGATTGTCGGCGGAGCGGGAGCCGGTAAATCGACCCTGCTGAAAATCCTGGCCGGGCAGGCGCTGCCCGACAGCGGGCGCATCATAATCGATGGCGTCAGCATGCAGCAGCTCGATCCGGCAGATTTGCGGCGGCAGCTCGGCTGGCTGTCGCAGGATTCGCGCCTGTTTTTCGGTACGCTGCGGCAGAACCTGCTGCTGGGCAATCCGCACGCCACTGAACAGGAGATGCTGCAGGCGCTGCGCATAAGCGGTGCGTTATCGCTGCTGCAGCAGGATGCTGCCGCGCTTGACCGCCTCATTCATGAAGGAGGGCGCGGGCTGTCTGGCGGCCAGCGACAGATGATTCTGCTCAGCAGAATGGTGCTGCGTCAGCCACAGATCGTGCTGCTGGATGAGCCGACGGCGGCGCTTGATGAACCGCTGGAGGCGCAGGTGATCCGTCAGCTGGCGCAGTGGCTGCCGGGGCGTACCCTGGTGCTGGTCACGCATCGTCCGGCGCTGCTGGGGCTGGTCGATCGCATCATTGTGATGAAGAACGGCGAGATTGTGGCTGATGGCCCGCGCGATGCCATTCTGCAGCGCAGCGCTTCACGGACGGAGGTAGCAGATGAACAGAGATAACGAGGCGGCGTCGTCGCGCATTATCTGGCTCTGCGCGCTCACGCTATTGCTGCTGCTGATCTGGGCGCACGTTGCCGTGCTGGATGAGGTGACAACAGGCAGCGGCAAGGTCACGCCCTCCAGCCGGGCGCAGATTATCGATAATCTGGATGGCGGGATCCTCAAACAGCTCAGCGTGCGCGAAGGCGATATTGTCCGTAAGGGGGAGCTGCTGGCCACGCTCGATCCCGCCCGCTACCAGTCCAGCTACGGGGAAGCGAGCGCCAGGGTGCGGACACTGCGGGCGACAGCAGAGCGGCTGGATGCTGAGCTCAGCGATCGTCCCCTGCAGTTCAGCGCGGATATTCGCCGTTACCCGCAGCTGGTCGCCCGTGAAACTCAGCTCTATGAGTCGCGCCGGCAAAACCTGACGACAACGCTGCAAAACCTTCAGCAGTCGCTAAAGCTCGTACAGGCGGAACTCAATCTGACTGAACCGCTGGTGGCGCGCGGTGCGGCAGGTAAAGTTGAAGCGCTGCGGCTGCGGCGCCAGGTCAGCGATCTGCAGGGAAAAATCGACGAGGTGCATAATGACTACACTGTGCGAACGCATGAGGAGCAGGTCAAAAACAGCGCAGAGCTGGATGCGCAGCTGCAGGTTGCGGCAGGCAGAGAAGATCAGCTGACGCGCACCGCGCTGCTGTCACCGGTGTATGGCATCGTCAAAGCTATCGCTATTACCACGCCGGGCGGTGTGGTAGAGCCGGGCGGTAAACTGATGGAGATTGTCCCGCTAGAGGATCGGCTGCTGATCGAGACACGCGTTGCGCCACGCGATATCGCCTGGATTCGGGCCGGGTTGCCCGCAACGGTCAAAATTACCGCGTACGATACCGCGATTTATGGCGATCTGCCGGGCATCGTCGAGAGCGTTTCTCCGGATACGCTGCAGGATAGCGACCTGCGCGAGCCACCCTATTTTCGGGTCTATGTGCGGACACAGACGGCAACGCTTACCAGCCGACGCGGTCAGCGCTTTCCTGTGCTGCCGGGTATGCTGGCAGATGTGGAGATAAAAACCGGACAAAAATCGGTGCTGGATTATCTGCTCAAGCCGCTGAATAAAGCGGCCGAAGCGCTGCGCGAGCGCTGAATGCATTATTATATTGGCGGGGAAATAGCGCAGATAAAAAAATGCCGGACAAATATGTCCGGCGGGAATCAGGGTAAAACACTCATTCGGGATGAATGAAGATAATAATAAAATAAATGATGATAGCGTGGATAATTGTAGAGGCTGGCAGCAACAAAGTTTTATCATTCAGTGCGGCATCAAATTAATGCAGCTATTTGAATGCAAAGGAATTTAATCCGGTTTGTTTATTCGTGCTTTATTTTTTGTCAATATGTGCTGATTATTAGTTCCACGGTATTTACATCTGGCAATAAATTTGTAATCAAATGAAACACTTTCGGAAATTTAGTATCATTTTCGTGATAGATTATTGCCCGCTATAAAACAACAATGAATTGCCGGCTGAATTTTTAACATTCAGTTTGCAGTGGCATAACTATAAAGGCACATAACCGAGGGTAAATAAATGAATCGTCGCGTTCTCTCCCTGATGATCCCGGCGCTGCTGGTGGCGGGTTCAGCAAGCGCAGCCGAAATCTATAATAAAGATGGCAACAAACTCGACCTCTACGGCAAAGTAGATGGTCTGCACTACTTCTCTGACAACGATGGCTCAGACGGTGACCAGTCTTACCTGCGCTTTGGTTTTAAAGGTGAAACTCAGGTGACCGATCAGCTGACGGGTTACGGTCAGTGGGAATACCAGGCCGCGCTGAACACGGCTGAAAGCGAAGGCACTAAAGACAGCTATACCCGCGTCGGCTTTGCCGGTCTGCGTTTTGGTGACGCTGGCTCTTTCGATTACGGTCGCAACTACGGCATTGCGTATGATATTGGCGCATGGACTGACGTTCTGCCGGAGTTTGGTGGCGATACCTATGGCGCGGACAACTTTATGTTCCAGCGCGGTAACGGTATGGCAACCTACCGCAATAATAATTTCTTTGGTCTGGTGGATGGCTGGAACGTGGCCGTTCAGTACCAGGGCAAAAATGATAACCCGACTGAATCCACCTCTGGCCGTGATGTGCTGGGCGAAAACGGCGACGGCTGGGGTCTGAGCACCACCTATGATCTGGGTAATGGTCTGGCACTGGGCGGTGCTATGTTCCAGTCCGATCGCACCAATAACCAGAATGCCGCAGGCGTACTGGGCCAGGGCGATAAAGCGGAAGCCTATACCGGCGGCCTGAAATATGACGCAAACAATATCTATCTGGCTGCGATGTATACCCGCTCTTACAACGCGACGCGTTTTGGCTCAGTTGATTCTGACGCTTTCGGTTATGCGAACAAAGCGGACAACTGGGAAGTGGTTGCGCAGTATCAGTTTGACTTCGGTCTGCGTCCGTCGCTGGCTTACGTCAATTCACGCGGTAAAGATATTGAAGGTTATGGCAGCCAGAACCTGAAAAAATATATCGACGTGGGCGCGACCTATTACTTCAATAAAAACATGTCGACCTATGTGGATTACCAGATCAATCTGCTGGATGACAACAACTTTACCAACAATGCCGGTATCAACACCGATGACATTGTGGCGCTGGGCCTGGTTTACCAGTTCTGAGCCTCTGGCGCGCGGCCCGGCGGGCTGCGCGCCACCTTTCCTGCCCGCTTCTTATCTGCAGCACCCGCCTCAGGCAGGCACAGCATCTGAACTACTGCACACTGCGCCAGTGCCGGGCTTTTGCCGCCGGACGCGGTTCAGCCTGCACTGCCGCAGCCGGCTGGCTGCCCTCCAGCGCAATACCTGCCAGGGTGAAAGCAGAAAAGCTCAGCCACCGCTGCCACTTTTCACTCTGCGTTTTTGACATCGCCATGCTGCACCTCGCTGAGAATAAACCTGCTCTCAACAATGCAGCATTTATGCCATGCTGCCGCTCTCAGCGTCACACGCTTCAGGCGGGGTTTGTTACACTGCGTCAGCCCTGAAGCAGTGCAGAGTGGGTAATAATGGTGCAGTACTTAACGTCGACGTGCGCTATAGCTCTCCAGTGAACGCTGACGCGCGTGCTGCCAGCTGCGATAACTGCCGTACAGGAACAGAGCGGCGGAGAGGGCGGCGATTAATACATACATCATCTGTGCTCCTTAAAGGTGGTATGCCTGGGGGTAAAGCCTGCAGCATGACCGGCGTTAATTCAATGAGATTTAGCGTAAATTACCCGCAGTTTATGCTTTGTAATACGCTGTATTTCCGTGTAACAGATGAGGAACCGATGCATTTCCGGAATATTTTGTTGACTGCTCTGATCGTGACCGGGCTGACGGCCTGCGACCGCGCACCGCAACGTGAACCCCTGGTCCTGCAGGGAAAAACCATGGGCACCGTATGGCGGGTTACGCTCGCCGGCGTTGATCCGCAGCGTAAAGAGGCGCTGCAGCAGGCGATTCAGCAGCAGCTCGATCGCGACGACGGTGAAATCTCTACCTGGAAAACCACCTCAGTGCTGTCGCGCTTCAACCAGTATCAGGGGACAGAGCCGCAGCCCGTTAGCGCGGATATGGCGGATATTGTGACTCTCTCACTGCGCATTGGTGCCAAAACCGCAGGTGCCATGGATATCACGGCAGGCAGACTGGTGAACTTATGGGGGTTCGGACCCGTCGGGCAGCCGGCGCATCAGCCTGATGTGGCAGCGATCGCGGCGGCCAGAGCTGAAACCGGCCTCTCGCATCTGCGGGTGATCCAGAGCGTAAGCGGGCAGTGGCTGCAGAAAGATCTGCCGGGGCTGTATGTGGATCTCTCAACCGTGGGCGAGGGCTACGCCACCGATCATCTGGCGCGGCTGATGGAGCAGCAGGGAATAACCAACTATCTGGTGTCGGTCGGCGGAGCCGTGCTCAGCCGCGGTCGTAATGCCAGCCAGCAGCCGTGGCGGGTGGCGGTTCAGAAACCCACCGATCGAGAAAACGCGGTCGAGGCGCGCGTTGACCTGCAGGGGCACGGCATCAGCACCTCCGGCAGCTATCGCAACTATTATGAACTGGACGGGAAACGCATTTCACACGTCATCGATCCCGCAACCGGACGGCCCGTTCAGCATAAACTGGTTTCTGCCACGGTGATCGCCACTACGGCGCTGGAAGCGGATGGCTGGGATACCGGCCTGATGGTGCTGGGCACCGCGCGCGCAAAAGCGCTGGCGCTGAAAGAGCATCTGGCCGTTTATCTAATCACCAAAGAGGGCGACGGCTTCAGCCACTGGATGTCGCCCGGCTTTAAAACATTTCTTATCGATAAATCGTAACCGGAGGCCGTGATGCTGGATCTGTTTAGCGATGAAGCGCCGTGGCAGGAGCCACTGGCAGAAGGCGCGGTCATTCTGCGCCGCCGCGCCCGCGATGATGCACCTGCGCTGCTGGCAGCGATTGAAACCGTTGCGGCGCAGCATCCTTTTACGCACCGCATCACGCCGGGAGGCTATCGTATGTCCGTGGCGATGACCAACTGCGGCGATGTTGGCTGGTTCAGCGACGCGCGCGGCTATCGCTACAGCGAACAGGATGTCAGCAATGGCCAGCGCTGGCCCGCAATGCCGCCGCTGTTTCGTCAGCTGGCGCAGCAGTGCGCGCAGGAAGCGGGGTTTAGTCACTTTACGCCAGACGCCTGCCTGATCAACCGCTATACGCCCGGGGCAAAAATGTCGCTGCATCAGGACAAAGATGAGCGCGATCTGCGTCAGCCGATCGTCTCCGTCTCGCTGGGGCTGCCGGCGATATTTCAGTTTGGCGGTTTTGCGCGCGGCGACGCCACCCGGCGCGTGCTGCTGGAGCATGGTGATATCGTGGTGTGGGGCGGGCCGTCGCGGCTGCGCTATCACGGTATTCTGCCGCTTAAACCAGGCGTGCATCCCGCGGCGGGGGCCGTCCGCTATAATCTCACTTTCCGCCGGGCAAACTAACGTAACAGGGAATGAGAATTATTCTTGCTATCATCTGACGGGCCATTAAACTGCAGGCAGCATTTTTTGACCTTTGGAACAGATTGATGGCATTGCTTCAGGTGGTTTTTCGTCAGTATTGCTGGCCGTTTACCGGCGTTCTTTTTCTTACCCTGCTGAGTGCCGCACTCGGTATCGGCCTGATCGCTTATATCAATAATGAGCTGATTGTGGCGATCAATAGCGACGCAACGGTGCTGCCGGCGTTTCTCGGTCAGCTGTTTCTTCTGATGGCGGTCACGCTCGCTTCGCAGCTGGCGCTGACGCAGCTGGGGCACCATTTTGTCTGGCGGCTGCGGGGCGAGTTCATCAAGCGTATCCTCGATACTAACGTTGAGCGCATCGAACAGCTGGGCAGCGCTCAGCTGCTGGCCGGACTGACCAGCGACGTGCGGGCCATTACCATCGCTTTTGTCCGGCTGCCGGAGCTGATTCAGGGCATTATCATCACGCTGGGATCGGCGATTTACCTTGCCTGGCTCTCGCCGGAAATGCTGCTGGTCACTATGCTGTGGCTGGTGATCACGCTGGTGGGCGGCTGGCTGCTGGTTTCGCGCGTCTACCAGCATATGGCAAAGCTGCGCGATATCGAAGATGATCTCTATCGCGATTTCCAGACCATTATTGAGGGGCGCAAAGAGCTGCAGCTTAACCGCGATCGGGCGCGTCTGATCTACGATACGGTTTATCAGACGAATGCGGGTCGCTATCGCCATCATATTGTGCGCGCCGACACCTTCCATCTCAGCGCCGTTAACTGGTCTAACATCATGATGCTGGGCGGCATCGGTATCGTGTTCTTTATGGCAAACGGTCTCGGCTGGGCCAACACGGCCGTAGCGGCCACCTATTCGCTGACGCTGCTGTTCCTGCGCACGCCGCTGATCTCAGCCGTCGGCGCGCTGCCCACGCTGCTCAGCGCGCAGGTCGCGTTTCGCAAACTCAACCGCTTCGATCTGGCGCCTTATGAGCCTGCCTTCAGCGCCCCGGCACCGGCCAGCGCATGGCAGACGCTGGAGCTGCGCGACGTCTGCTTTCACTATGGCGAACAGGGCTTTGCGGTGGGGCCGATCAATCTGACGCTGCGACGCGGCGAACTGCTGTTCCTTATTGGCGGCAACGGCAGCGGGAAATCCACGCTGGCGATGCTGCTGACCGGCCTCTATCAGCCGCACGCCGGCAGCCTGCTGCTGGATGGTAAAGAGATAAGCAGTCAGCAATCCGATCTGTGGCGGCAGCACTTTTCAGCGGTATTTACCGACGTGCACCTGTTTGACCGCCTGATTGGCCGCGGCGGCGAACCGGCCGATCCGGCACTGGTTCAGCGCTGGCTGGAGCGGCTGAAAATGAGCGAGAAACTGCAGCTGGATGGCAACCGGGTGCTGAATCTGCAGCTGTCGAAAGGGCAGAGCAAGCGCCTGGCGCTGCTGCTGGCGGCCGCGGAAGAGCGGGATATTTTGCTGCTGGATGAATGGGCCGCCGACCAGGACCCTCATTTCCGCCGGATTTTCTACCGCGAGCTGCTGCCCTGGCTGCAGGCGTCAGGCAAAACGGTGTTTGCTATCAGCCATGACGATCACTACTTTACCCATGCCGACAGGCTGCTGGAGATGCGCAACGGACAGCTGGTGGAACTCAGCGGCCGCGAGCGCGATCTGGCCACGCTCGATGCGGTGGAGCGAACGGATACCGGTCGTTAACGTCAGCGGGTAACACTCATCAAAACCGGCCATCAGGCCGGTCATGGCACACAGGCGGCATGCGGCAGCGTCAGTGATTGGGCGGGATGGCAAAGCTTTTCAGCTGAACAACAAAGTGCTGATGGCCGCGGGTGATGCGGGCGCCACGATCGCACCAGTGAGTCGCCAGACGAAAGAAGTCGTCGCTGCCGATATCATAGGCCAGCTCTACTTTGCTGATGCCTGAATGCAGAAGCTCCTCTGCATCCTGCAGGCTTTTTGCTTTGATGACCATAATCGATTTCCCATCAAATAAATGAGAGCATCAGAGTAGGGGATCTTCATGACACTTTTGTTGCGCTTTGATGAAAGCCTGTTCCGGAAGAGGCAAAGTGTGATCGCGATCGGGTGCAGCAGCAACGCGCTGAAAGCCTGAGAATTTCCGGAATAACGGTATCGGCCGGTACTGCGAGATAAACAGGCATGCCAGCTCTGACAGGCATAAAAAAAGCAGCCATAAAGGCTGCTTTTTTCGGGATTATTTGGTCGGCACGAGATCATTGGGGCTGGTTTATATAACTCTATGATTAGTAAATAGAAGTGGCGATTTTGACTTTCTGACGCTAGACCCATCACTTGGCCTTAAGCCCGGACATGCATTTTTCCTCACCTATGAAATAGGGTCGGCTGCAATCTTAATACCTTTGTTCTTTCCACATACGTCTCAGAAGGGCTACAAAGTCTTCAACGTAAGTATTCCGATCTGACGACAAAGCAAATGACTGTCTGACAATGTGTGCAGGACTCAAAAGCACAGGTTCTTTGCTTTGACCCGCACCGAAAGACTGCATTGAGTTTGGACTAGCCTGGTGTTCAGCAATAGTGCGCCAGCCAGCGGAGGAAGCTCCTGCTATGCTCACGGCGGGAACAACATGAGTAAGCCGTTGCGTATTATCTATCTCTGCCAGAAGCCATGAGGCGTAGTCAAAGCCCTTTAACAAGGTTTCGTGCACAGTTTCCTCGAGTATTACCGGCAAACCGCCTGATTGCATTGGCATGGACAGGATCAGAAGTATGTCCCCTGAGGGAGAAAGCTTGACCATGTTGTGCACGTCGCGATTTTGACTCTGGCTGATACATAATGAGTCGCTATCTAAGCTATCGTTAACTCCAGACTGTCTGTCGAAGATCGCTCTATGTCCCGATTTGGTTCCAAACAGTGCCTCCTGAGACATGGTGTCTATTAGTGCTTTAGAACCCATTTGAGCTGGACGAATGATTGTCGTATCAGGGCCTGCTGCTATGGAGATTTGAAGCCTGACTGAACTATGGAAATAGTTCTGGTTTTCCTTAGGCAAATTCGTGATAGCTCGCCTTTTCAATCCTTCCGGGTCAACTGGTGATTGTGCATGAGCAAGCTGTAACTGACTAATGGCCTTAATGGATTTCTCAAACAGATCCTCTGCGGAGTTGAACTCCTCCCGGAATAGTCCTTTTTCCCAGGTACTCACTTCATTTAGCAAATTTTCTTGTTCGGGGTCAGGATGAATATTTGCTTCAAGAAATATAATCAGTGGCTTAGTCGTGCGAGCTTCTATTACTTCTTCATGAGTAGCAGACAAACCTTTTTGCTGTGGTGCTCCGTAGCGAGAGCCGAGTATCAAGATTACAGCGTCTGCTTCTCTGACTCCTCTGAGGCAAGTGACTTGGGGAGAGTCAGAACGCGCACCGAAATCCTCGGCCATAATAGGCTTATGACCAAGAATTGAAATGGCTCGCTTAACTGCGATTCGATTTTCCTCAAAACCAGTAATCAATGAGCTGATGAAGATATTCATAGGCTTCCCTATTTATAAGGTTTAATGAAAAGTTTAAGGGATAAAGCAACTACAAGTTTAGTACAAAAAGAACGCTAAGAAATTTTACTTAAATGTAGTTATTATAAAAAGTTGTTAGATCGATAGAAAATTTTTTACCCTTGAAACATAAAACATAAAACATAAAACATAAAACATAAAACATAAAACATAAAACATAAAACATAAAACATAAAATATAAAATAGCATTTTAGATATGTTGGGATTTTAACCATCTAAAGATTAAAGAAAGGAATTATTAATTATCAAGGGTTTTAAACGTTTTCCCGGGTATTTTATGTGTGGCAGTAATAATATTACAGGGGTTGATATTTTAAATTATCAATTGTTACTTCAGTAAATAAAGTATTCTCTGCTAGGAAATGATCGCTCTTCTAATGATGAAGCCTTGCGATCAAAAAATAAAAAAACACAAAACAGGAGCATATATTATTAATGTGTGGTAAAAAATAAAGGGGGGCGCCATATGTTTTATTGATTAACATCAATGTCTTATGGTTTTCCTAGTTGCCTAATTTGGTTCACCCTACAAAAAATTTAAGTTAAGGAAGTGTCATATAGATAGACTTACCATTATAGGGAAGGAACCGATTATTTTTTGCAATCGGCGCAGTCGTTGAAGGCGTTACAACAACAGTCTATACTCCACTTTCAAGACATGTTCCGCCAGGAGTGCCAGTAGTTCCGGGTAGTAGTTTTGACATATATTAATCTTCAGAGGTTTTGTTTTAATCGTTAGCATGATTTTTTCTAACGCAGATTGACATTACCATTCTTAAAAACGCTGTTAACTCAGTTTGAGTTGATCAATTAAAAAATGATAGCTGGAGCGATTAATATTCTATAATTTGAGTTAAATAGAAATTGCAATTCACTCTGCTTTTTTAACTAAATTTAAAATTTAATTTTGTTTAAATCTTAAATGATAGTTGGCTATAATTTTCTTTTCTACAATGTCGCTTTTATGTCGCTTTTATGTCGCTTTTATGTCGCTTTTATATTTAATTTTTATCCTTACGGAATATGTTGCAGAGAGTATATTGTAATAGATAAAAATGTTTAAATATACTTAGGGATTTACTGTAGACTGAGCGTGCGCTATTAAAAAAAGCCCCGAAGGGCTTTTATGAGTTTAAATTTATAATTATCATTTTTTTGAAGATTTACTAGGCTTCAGATCTGGAGTATTTCCAGGAGTGTTTTTGTTATCACGCTGGCGCTGATCAGGTTTGCCAGTTGATTCAGCAATGCGTTTTGGTCCTGGTTTAAGTGACATGATTGGTATCCTATATGTTCGAGAGGGAAATCTCTCAAGAGTAGATATATACGTACTTGCAGGTGTTATCAAGTAGAATAACAAAATTATTTTTTCTATAGTAAAATAGTCATTATTAATAATTGAATATGTTCTTTATGAGAGGATTTATGGAATGGATTATTTGTGGGGTCATTTTATTGGCAGCTATAGGCGCGATTCTGAAACCAAGAAGATGTGATATCTGTGGAATATTGTTTAAAAGAAAATACTATACTTGGACAATTGAGGATCGTAAAAAACATTTATGTCCTAATTGCAACAATAAAATGAGCCGAAGAGTCAGTAACAAAAGATTTACCGACAGATTCGGATAATGAAATTATTATAGATGCTCTTTGCGGGTATTTATTTGCTATTTTCTGAATGTCAGGGTGGTATAGTATCAGGATTGTATGTCCAAAATTACTTGATAACCACCCTTAATTACTTTTCCAATTATGCACTCAGGCAGTAAAAGTTGTGCTAATTCTTTAAATGCCTTATTTAGCATCAACTCTATTTGTTTCTTGAAACTATAGTTATTCGATTATTCAAATTCTTCGATTATTTTTTGGTTATAATCTTCCAAATATTTCTGTAGTTCATTTCTGTCAATCAAACGTACTTTTGCTGATTCAGCAAGTTCTTTTGCCGAATTAGTGAAATATGAATTTGTAATAACCATTGCTTCGTCACATGAGTAAAATGCCTTAGCGGAGATAGCTTGTTGTACTGCTGAATTACCAACTGAGCCAGAATAGTTTTTTGCCTGAATAACAATATTTTTATCGAAACGTGTGACAAATAGATCTGCGCCTTGATCTTGAGTTTTCTTAGTTTCTTTAACATCGTATCCAAGAGTTTGAAATATCTTGACTAAAAAGTCTTCAAATTCAAAACCATTCATTGAATCAACTGAGTACATATTAACATATTTATCGGGATTGAAATGTTCAAGACGTATAGCCAATCTTTCTACCAGTATGTCAAAATATATAGTTTCACAGATTGATATATACTTTCTAACATTATCAATTGAGATCAATGGTGTGCCGGGAGTGCTTTGTGCGTTCTCATTGAATTCTAATGCAGAGAAGGCTATGTTATTGTTCCAGACAAAGTATAGAAATAATGATATATCAGATCTAAATGTTGTGCCGGCTTCTTCAATCCATGATTTTAAAGATTCTGTTAATGTAGGTTTGATATGTCTTTTGACCTCTTTCGCAAACCCGTTATATACAGCGTTAAATGATGTAGTAAGTAAAAGCTTGTCCAAAAGCATTGGCAGCTCTTCCAATTCATTAAAGCCCTTTCGAACAAGTACTTCACGGAATAATACAAAATCAGAATAAGTGCTTTTGTCTTCCGATAAATCACTTTCTGACCGCTTATCATGTGAAAATTTTGTCGTGTAGATGAAATTGGTGAAGTAAGGATCCTTAAATGTTGCATATTTATCTAAAACATTTTGCAGGAGACTATTGAGTTGGGATTGCTCTTTCTTTTTTCCGAATAAGTCTTTTATAATTCCTTTTGACTGATACTGAAATTCTGGATAAAAAGAGGGATTAAGAGGAATCATTTGTTCTGAGGTTGCAGGGGAAGGCGTTTTTGTGCCCCATGAATTCGTTGTAGTTGGTACTCCGCCAGAACACCAAGGACAAATAATTTCGAAAGATGTCTTGCTGCATGAGTAACACTGATAAATCATTAGGCTATTTCCTTTTGAAATTATTAAGCTTAGTCAGGATCGTTAGATCATAAAGTTGGGTTGCAATTTTTGTGGTTGAGTATGATAGTATATGCAAATAGTTTCAGACTTTTAAATGATATTAATCATTTACTGAATCATTTTCCAATCCTGATGAAAAGCTGTAGTTACCACTTGCTGACAGTTCAACATGCTTACCCCATCACGCCATCATATCTCTTCGTTGCTCCAGATATTGAGAATGATTGTATGCTCTCCTGACCTCATTGGTATCAATGTGAGCCAGTGCTGCTTCAATCACGTTAGGCTGAAACCCTTTCTCATTGAGAACAGTTGAGGCAATCGATCTCATACCATGCGCAACAAGGATATCCTTGAACCCCATGGGTTTTAGCGCCATGTTTGCCGTCTGACTGTTTATTGCTTCCTGTGGATTACGAAAACTTAGAAAAAGTGTGGTCTGTGTTTGCTGATAGGTTTCATAACTTCCAATACGGCAAGTGCCTGCTCAGACAATGGAACAATGTGCATACGTTTTATTTTCATGCGCCCGGCAGGAATGCGCCATTCCTTTGTCTCGAAGTTGATCTCATCCCAGCGTGTCACCGCCGCTTCTGCCGGTCGTGTCATTGTAAGGAGCTGCCATTCGATAAGACAGCGCGTCTGTCTGCCAATACTCGCAAATGTGAGATTCTTCATAAGCAGAGGTAGCTGTTCAGGTAAAAGGGCAGGGCGGTGTTTTACTTTTGGCTTATGGAATGTCTTACCGATTTTTGCCGCTGGATTTGAAGTAACTAAACCAGAGTTCAAAGCATAATCCATAACCTCATTAATACGCTGACTTAGCCTTTTAACAGTTTCGAGTCTTCCTGCTGCATAAGTTGGGCTAAGGGATCCAATGAACTGTTGGGCTGTAGTGCTGGAAATGGGTATGGAGCCAATATGTGGGAACACATATTTACTCATTGAACGCCAGATATCGTTAAGAGTGTGAGTTGTTAATCCTGCTGCCTCTTTGGTCTTAAATCACTCAGCTGCAACTTTTTCAAACGTACTTTACTCACACTCTTCTGACGGAGTTGCTCTGCCTTTTTGTGCTCTTGAGGGTCGACGTCTTTGCTGAGAAGAGCGCGGGCTGATTCACGATTTTGGCGGGCTTCAGAAAGCGAAACGGAAGGGTATGAACCAAAGCTGATCATGGCCCGTTTACGGGTGAAAGGTTTGTAATAACGAAACCGTCAGAGTTTTGAGCCTCTGAGAGTTACCTGCAGTTCCAGGCCGTCCCCGTCATAAAGAACCAATGCTCGTCCAGCAGCTTTGGCGTTCTTCACTTCGATATTGTTTAAGGGCTTGGTCTGTCTTGCCATAAGCAGTCTCCATTCTGTTCCTCGGAAGGCTTAGGCATATTAAAAGGCGGTCTTAGAAACGTATGCCCATAAGTATGCCTAAATCAGGTGGATTCCACTGTGTCAATTAGGATTTCACTAGACAACAGGAAAACAGCAGGTTGCAACAACCTGCTGTTTAAACTGTTTTTTATGGTTCTCTCTGGACTTCACCAGACAAAACATTGGGATAATTTGGTCGGCACGAGAGGATTTGAACCTCCGACCCCTGACACCCCATGACAGTGCGCTACCAGGCTGCGCTACGTGCCGAACGTGGAAAACCATACTACTGATTCCCCAGCCGATTGCAAGATGCGTCAGCGTTAACTGCCTCATATTTAATCAGTTTGCCGTGAAGCGCTTCTCTTCCGTCAGCACCTGCAGCAGCAGCGCCAGCTGCGGCTTATGATCCTTCAGCTCACGACCGCTGGCGTCCCACGCGGTATAACTGCCGCTGTTATTCAGCACCAGCGTCACCGATGGCGTGGTGATCACCAGTTTGCCATCTTCACTGCTGGCTACCCAATTATGGCTGCGCTGGGCGGCGAACAGATCTTCACCCTGCGAATAGCTGACCGGGCTGGTGCGCACGTGCAGCAGACGCTGCATGAGCGTTGTCATCACATCCTGTTGATCGGTCAGGCGATCGATAGTCTGCGCTGGCGTATTAGGCCAGTGCACCACCAGCGGGATCTGCAGCATCGCGCGGTTGCCCGGGTTATCGCTGTTATTAAAGGTCACCGCACGCTGAGCAGTGATCACCACCACCGTATTTTTCAGCAGGTCGCGCTGCTGCAGCGTGGTCAGTACCGCAGCGATCTGCTCATCCACGCTGCCCGCCTGGCGCAGATAGCTGCGCTGACGCGCCTTCGTGCTGTCGCCGCTGGCGCTTATCCCGTTCAGCGCGACCCAGGAGAACCACGGAGAGCGGCTGTTTTTCTGACCATTGAGCCAGTTCTGCCACTGCGTGACGGTCTGGCTGTTAGGCTGCGAGGTCGCTTCCGGCAGCGTATAGTCCGCCAGCAGCGCCTGCCGGTAGAGCGGCTGATTAAACCCATCAGAAGAGAACAGGCCAAACTGGTAGCCCTGCGCGTTCAGCGCGTTCAGCAGCGCCGACGGCGTGCGCGATGCCAGCACGCCATCCATATAGCTGGAAGAGATGCCGTAAAACAGGCCAAACACCCCTTTTTCAGGCTGCACCCCGGCGCTGTAGTGCCGGGTAAAGCGCACGTTCTCAGCGGCAAACTGCTTCAGCGACGGCAGTGCGCTGTCGAGCGTGGCGTTATTTACGCCATCGACCGTCAGCACCAGCAGGTTATGACCTGTTCCGCCGTCACGGAAGGTGATATCGCTTAACGGATACTGGACCGACAGCGCTTCAGGATCGCCCTGCTGCACCAGACGGCGCTGATACTCCTGCGCATCCAGCAGCCCGTGACGCTCCAGGAAGCGGCGCGCGGTCATCGGATAGGAGAGCGGCAGGTTGGCGCGCTGCATGGTGACAGGACGATAGAAATTGGCATCGGCCCAGATATAGAGCAGATGACTGGCAAAAAAGGCGCTGATAAATAGCGCGGCGAGCGGCTTGCCAAATGAGCGTCGGTTAAGACTGCGCAGCTTCTGCCAGCTCCAGGTGGCAAACAGCATCTCTACCAGAAAAATGCCCGGCACGCTGATAAACATCAGCTGCCAGTCACGCGCCATCTCGCTTTGATCGGGGTTAACCACCAGCTCCCAGACCACCGGATTAAGGTGCAGGTGGAAGCGGTTAAACACGGCGCCATCCACCATAATGAGCGTCAGCCCGGCGGTGGCAACAATCGCGGAGAGTACCCGCAGCAGACGCTGCGACATCACCACAAAGGTAAGCGGGAAAATAATCAGCAGATAGGCGGCAAAAACGATAAAGCTGAAATGGCCAATCCAGCTGGTAAAGGCGTAAATCCGGCCCGCCAGTGAGGAGGGCCAGTCAGCGACCAACAGGTAGCGGCTGCCGAGAGCCAGCGCAAACAGAATATTAAACAGCGCGAACCAGTGCCCCCAGCTAATCATCTGGGAGACTTTTTCACGGTAGCGCTGCCGGTTGGTTACCATATATAGGAGTCAGATCTGCAAATTAATGAGCGTTATCATCGCGCACGGAAGACTGCAACGCTTCCGCGAATGACCGGGCCAGGCTACGGCGCTGGGCTGGTGCGATGTCTGTGTTAATCAAATTGGTGACCATGTTTCCCAGAACCATCAGGGAAAGATCGAGAGGCGCTTTATCT
This sequence comes from Pantoea sp. ICBG 1758, assembly GCF_002928325.1. Taxonomy (NCBI): domain Bacteria; kingdom Pseudomonadati; phylum Pseudomonadota; class Gammaproteobacteria; order Enterobacterales; family Erwiniaceae; genus Pantoea; species Pantoea sp. ICBG 1758. The sequence goes on along the minus strand of NZ_POWL01000001.1, from coordinate 1,656,443 downwards.
TTTTCAAGAATCTGCGCCAGCTGTGCGAGAAGCTGCTCAACGCGCTCGTCGCTATAACGGGATGATTGTGGCATATCGTCGACTAATCAAGTGTGAAAAGGCGGTATAGTACCGTAACTATGCGATTTTTTCCGCACTTTTATCGCAAGCAAAGCGATCGGTTTGCGTACGCAGTTGAAAGCGACGGCGGGCAGTGATTGAATACGCGCCTGAGTTTAAAGGAGAGTCTATCATGAGTCTGGATATTGACCAGATTGCCCTGCATCAGTTAATCAAACGCGACGAGAATCAGCTGGAGCTGGTACTGCGGGATACGCTGCTGCCGGTAACGCAGGCGGTAAGCAGTATGGCCGAAGAGCTGCATCGCGTGTACAGCGCCAAAAGCAAAGCCTATGGCCTGTTCAATGAAGATAGCGAGCTGGCCGACGCGCTGCGCAACTGTCGTCGCGGGCAGGATGACTTCCTGGCGTTCAGCCGGGCTGCCACCGGACGCCTGCGCGATGAGCTGAGCAAATATCCGTTTGCTGACGGTGGCGTGGTGCTGTTTATGCACTACCGCTATCTGGCGGTAGAGTATCTGCTGGTTGCGGTGCTGAACAGCCAGTCGAGCATGCGCGTTAACGAACAGCTGGATATCAGCAGTACGCACTATCTCGATATCAATCACGCTGATATCGTCGCGCGTATCGATTTGACCGAGTGGGAAACCAGCCCGGAGTCAACGCGCTATCTGACTTTTCTGCGGGGTCGCGTCGGACGTAAAGTAGCTGACTTTTTCATGGATTTCCTCGGGGCCAGCGTCGGTCTCGACACCAAAGCGCAGAACCGCGGCCTGCTGCAGGCGGTCGATGATTACTGTGCTGAGTCAAATCTGGATAAGAACGAGCGGCAGAACTACCGTCAGCAGGTCTACAGCTACTGTAACGAACAGCTGCAGGCGGGAGAGGAGATTGCGCTGGACGATCTTTCGCAGGAGCTGCCACCGCTGGGTGAGAAAAGCTTTCAGGCGTTTACGCAGGAGCAGGGCTATGAGCTGGAGGAGCACTTTCCGGCCGACCGCAGCACGCTGCGCCAGCTGACAAAATTCTCCGGCAGCGGTGGCGGATTAACGCTTAATTTTGACGCACTGCTGCTTGGCGAGCGTATCTTCTGGGATCCGGCAACCGATACCCTGACCATCAAAGGCACGCCGCCCAACCTGCGCGATCAGCTACAGCGCCGCACCGGTGGGAAGTAAATTACAGGCATAAAAAAACGCCGCAGAGGCGGCGTTTTTTCCGATTTCGTCTGCGATTACGCGCGAACGAAGTCGATGTGGTGCAGTTTTGGCTTGAACGGGTGACGCTGAACAGCCTGAACTTTAACTTTCGTTTCTTTACCGTCAACAACCAGCGTCAGCACATCGGTGTAGAACTCAGGCTTAACCTGCATGTTCATCACGGCGTCGTGATCCAGTTCGATAGAAACTGCAGCTTCATTTCCGCCATAGATGATAGCCGGGAACTTGTTAGCTGTGCGCAGGCGGCGGCTCGCACCCTTACCCTGCTCTTTACGTACTTCTGCGTTGATAGTGAACATCATTATTTCTCTTCAATAATTCCTGCTACAGGCGACCCAGCAACAGGACGGTTATTCAAACGCTTGTGCGGATGCAAAAGCGGGCGGGATTATAGCCGGATCGGGGCAGGGGGGCAAATGATTCTGCCATCTAGCGCAGCTCATTGGCGCGGCGGAAGCGCCCCTGGTAATCAAACACTTTCTCCCGCACCTGCCAGAACTGTCCCCGGGCACGCGCCACCACAAAGTCAGGATGCCGCAGCAGCGGCTGCAGCGCGACCACGTCGGCCGCCTGCTGCCAGCCCAGCTCTACGCCAGGCGCGCGCTGGTGCGGGCGCATAAACAGCTGCTCAAATGCTTTTCGCTGCGCGGGCGTCTGCAGCCGGAAGCGTTCGCTGACGTCGCTGCCATCTTCATCGTAATAGGTCGCTTTCAGCCATTCGCCCTTGTCATCACGGCCATGCGCCAGCGTCATGCCGCTGCAGCGCAGCACCCGCGCATCTTTCAGCTTCAGCGCCGCTTTCAGCATATCATCGGGGTCGACCAGAATTTTGTCGCACTGCTGGCAGCGCCGTGCGGCGATATCATTTTCAGCGCCGCAGTCAGGGCAGCTTTTAAAGCGAAAGCGGAAATCGCACTGCTCACGACCGCCCTCATCATCCTCCAGGATACCCTGACAGCGACGACCAAAGTGCTCAATCACATGCCCGTCTTCGGTGGCTTTTCCCCAGAAGGTATTCGCAAAGCCGCAGGCAGGGCAGAACACCTGCACCGGCTGGTTGTCACTGGCGCCTTTTGGCGCACCCACTTCCGGCGTAAAGAGATCGTGCGGATTACCGGCGTAGTCGAGGATCAGGCAATCGCGTTTATCCGGGGCCAGGCGCAGTCCGCGTCCGACTATCTGCTGATAGAGGCTGACGGATTCAGTCGGGCGCAGAATCGCGATTAAATCCACGTGCGGTGCGTCGAAGCCGGTGGTCAGTACCGCCACGTTAACCAGAAACTTCAGCTGCTGCGCTTTGAACTGCTGAATTAGCCGGTCACGCTCTTTCACCGCGGTTTCTGCCGAGACCAGCGCGCTGTTCTCCGGCAGCAGCGCCAGAATTTCGCGCGCATGTTCAACCGTGGCGGCGAAGATCATTACGCCGCGCCGATCGTCGGCAAACTCAACGATCTGGCGGATAATCTGTGGCGTGACGCGCTGCTGCTGTTTCAGCTCACGGTTAAGATCCGCTTCGCTGAAGAGGCCGCTGTTCTGCGGCACCAGCCGGCTGAAGTCATACTGCACCACCGGCATATCAAGACGTTCCGGCGGCACCAGAAAACCGTGTTTGATCATGTAGCGTAGCGGCAGCTCGTAGATGCAGTCGCGAAACAGCGCTTTTTCATCGCCGCGTACCATGCCGTGATAGTGGAATTGATAGATCCAGCCTTTGCCCAGCCGGAACGGCGTGGCGGTCAGTCCCAGCAGGCGCAGCTGTGGATTATGCTGGCGCAGGTGGCTGAAGAGCTGCTGATACTGGCTCTCCTCATTGTCGCTGATGCGATGACACTCATCGACAATTACCAGTGAAAAGGCGCTGTCGAAGCGGTCAAGGTTGCGCGCCACGGACTGTACGCTGCCAAATACCACTTTGCCTTCGCTCTGCCTGCGCTGCAGCCCGGCCGCAAAAATATCCGCTTCCAGCCCGTAAGCCTGATACTTGCTGTGGTTCTGCTCGACCAGCTCTTTGACGTGCGCCAGCACCAGCACCCGGCCACGCGCCAGCCGCGCCAGTTCAGCAATGACCAGGCTCTTACCGGCACCGGTGGGCAGCACAATCATCGCCGGCGTGGTATGGCGCCGGAAGTGGGCAACGGTTGCATCAACCGCTTCCTGTTGATAGGGACGAAGTGTAAAGGCCATCAGCATAAACTTTTTTCTGGATCAGAGGCGTATTATGCCATGTAAGCGGATGAAACGCAGGATCGGCACTATTAGCAGGCAAAGCTTCAGGCTATACTGCCCGCACTTTTTTAACGGTTATCCTGGCCGACGTATTCTGCGCACAGGCACCGTTTCAGTTTTTCCCCCGCAGTAACAGGCAAAAGCGAATTCATGCGACTCGACAAATTCATATCTCAGCAACTGGAAGTTAGCCGTGCTATCGCTGGCCGCGAAATTCGCGCCAGAAAGATCACCATCAATGGCGAAATTGTGCGCGATACCGCGTACAAAGTGATGCCGGAAGATGATATTGCCTACGATGGCAACCCGCTGGTGGTACAGCAGGGGCCACGCTACTTTATGCTGAACAAGCCGCAGGGCTATGTCTGCTCCACAGACGATCCCGATCATCCCACTATCCTCTATTTTATTGAGGAGCCGTCAGCCTATAAGCTGCACGCCGCCGGCCGACTCGATATCGATACTACCGGTCTGGTGCTGCTGACGGATGATGGCCAGTGGTCGCATCGCATCACTTCACCACGTCACCATTTAGAAAAAACCTATCTGGTTGAGGTGGAAGCGCCGCTCGATCCGGCACTGGTGGAGACGTTTGCTGCCGGTATCCAGCTGCACAATGAGAAGACGCTGACCAGGCCAGCCCGACTGGAGATCCTCGATGAAAAAGCGGCGCGACTGACAATCGGCGAAGGGCGCTATCATCAGGTTAAGCGCATGTTTGCCGCGATGGGGAACCATGTGGTTGCGCTCCATCGTGAAAGTATCGGCTCGATTGTGCTGGATGAGGCGCTGGAAGAGGGGGAATATCGCGAACTGACCCCCGAAGAGGTTGACAGCATCGGTCTGCCAGACGAACTGAAACAGCACAAATAACGGAGTACAAGGTGCGCAAGGAGAAAAACTCCCCGGCAGGATTAGTGGTGATTCTGGGATTGCTGGCGATGCTGATGCCGCTCTCCATTGATATGTATCTGCCCGCTATGCCGCAGATTGCCCGCGAATTTGCCGTCTCCGCAGGCAGCGTGCAGATGACGCTGAACCTCTACATCCTGGGCTTCGCTATCGGGCAGCTGGTGTATGGTCCGCTGGCGGACAGCTATGGCCGCAAGCCGGTCATCGTGCTGGGTACGCTGATTTTCGCCTGTGCCGCCGCCGCCTGCGCACTCTCCGGCTCTATCGATCAGCTGATCCTGATGCGCTTTTTGCACGGTCTCTCTGCCGCTGCCGCCAGCGTGGTGATCAACGCCCTGATGCGCGACAGTTATTCAAAAGAGGACTTCTCGCGCATGATGTCCTTTGTGCTACTGATCACCACAATCGCGCCGCTGGTGGCCCCGGTGCTGGGCGGCTGGCTGCTGCTTATCTGGAGCTGGCACGCTATTTTCTGGGCGCTGGCGATTGCGGCACTGATCACGACCGTGCTGGTGGTGACACAGGTACGTGAGACCCTGAAGCCGGAGCAGCGTCAGCGCTTTCATCTGCGTACGATGCTGGGCAATTTTGTGGCGCTGGTACGGCATAAGCGGGTGTTCGGCTATATGCTGGCCAGCGGCTTCTCGTTTGCCGGCTTATTTGCGTTTCTCAACGCTGGTCCCTTTGTTTATATCGAGGTCAACCACGTATCGCCGCAGGATTTTGGCTACTACTTCGGCCTGAATATCATCTTTCTTTTTGTGATGACGCTGATTAACAGCCGCGCGGTGCGCCGTTTTGGTCCGCTGAAGATGTTTCGCCTGGGGCTGACCATTCAGTTTGCTATGGGCATCTGGCTGCTGATTGTCAGCGCGCTGCAGCTCGGCTTTCTGCCGCTGGTGCTGGGCGTGGCGATGTTTATCGGCTGCGTTTCTATTGTCTCCTCTAACGCCATGGCAATTGTACTCGATGAGTTTCCGCACATGGCGGGGACCGCCTCGTCGCTGGCAGGCACGCTGCGCTTTGGCGTCGGTGGTCTGGTGGGCGCGCTGCTGTCGCTGGTCAGTATGAACAGCGCATGGCCAATGGTAGCAACCATCGCGCTGTGCGCCACCCTTTCCATTATCCTGTTCAGCTACGCTGCCCGCCCACGTAAAACCACCTAATCCCGCAGGGGCCGCATTCATGCGGCCCTGGCGTATTCATGCGCGCCCGGCATATTTCCCCTCTCAGGCAAAAAAAGAGAACCATGCTCGCTAAACGCCAGCTATTCGTTATGCTTAATGTTTCCGTGATGTGAAAATTTTTAGACAAAAAAGTAACGCTAATGCGTATAAACTGGTTGTCTGCATCTGGCGATCGCGGTACACATAAGCTTAACTGCGAGAATGCTCGCAAATAACGTATTTTTTCTATGATTTTGTATTTAAAACGAGAAGGTCATCACTGACATCCGTTTTTTGATTTGAGGTGGGATTTCCGGCTGCGGGCACAGGGTTCAGGCCGGAAACAGGATTAACATCTTTGGGGAACACCATGCTGCAGCTCTCTGTTGTGCATCGTCTGCCACAGCTTTATCGCTGGTCTGCAGATCAGTTAGGCGAAATTGAACTTCTGGAAACCACCAGCGGCATTAACGATGAAGATCTGGTTGCGTTGAGATTACTGAGCCATGAAGGCACGCTGGCGCTGGATATTCTGCAGCAGCTGCGCGAAACGCTGGCGCAGATTCAGGTGGAGTGCAAAATTGCCCGTTGTGAAGGGCACCCCTGCCTGTTGATCCAGCGAATTAACGAAAGTGCTGCAAGCTGCTGCCTGAAAAATCAGGGCGTGGCCATTGCAGAAGATTTTAACGGACGCTGATCCCCGCCCCTCATTTGCTCATTTGCGCCGAGGCCAGCAGCTGGCGTGTATAAGCTGCCGCTGGCGCAGTGAACAGCACCGCGCTTTTTCCCTGTTCAACCACCTCTCCCTGCCGCAGAACCACCAGCTGATGACAGAGCGCGCGCACTACCTGCATATCATGGCTGATAAAAATATAGGTCAGCTGACGATCCGCCTGCAGGCGTCGCAGCAGCGTCAGGATCTGCTGCTGAACCGGACGATCCAGTGAGGAGGTCGGCTCATCAAGTATCAGCAGCTGTGGCTCAAGGATCAGCGCACGTGCAATCGCAATACGCTGCCGCTGCCCGCCGGAAAATGCTGCCGGATAGCGGCTGCGGCTGTCGGGATCGAGCCCGGTTTCCTGCATAACGGCAATAACGCGGGCATCCTGCTGCGCTGCGCTAAGCTCCGGCCGGTGTACCGCCAGACCTTCAGCAATAATCTGCTGCACCGTCATGCGCGGATTGAGCGAGGAGTGGGGATCCTGAAAAACGACCTGAATGCGCTGGCGCAGCGGCAGCAGCTCTCTGGCCGTCAGCTGATGCAGCGGCTGGCCGGCAAACCAGATCTCACCGCGTGCGGCGATAAGACGCAGCAGGGCCAGCCCCGTGCTGCTTTTGCCGGAGCCTGATTCACCTACCAGACCCAGGCTCTCGCCCTGATGCAGCGAAAAACTCAGCTGCTTAAGTATCTGCTTCTCCTCTGTTTTGCGCCTGAACCAGCCGCGTCGCAGCGGAAAACTTACCTGCAGATTGCGGACCTGAAGCAGCAGCGGTGTCGCTTTCAGCGGTACCGGTTCACCTGTGGGTTCAGCGGCAAGCAGTTCGCGCGTATAGGGGTGCCGGGGCTGCCGGAACAGCGCGGCGCAGCGATTCTGCTCCATCACGCGTCCGGCACGCATCACGGTAACGCTGTGTGCCAGCTGACGCACGATAGCGAGGTTATGGGTAATAAACAGCATGCCCATATTCAGCTCGCGCTGCAGTTCGCGCAGCAGCTGTAAAATCTGCTGCTGCACGGTCACATCCAGTGCCGTGGTGGGCTCATCGGCAATCAGCAGCTGCGGCTGCGTCAGCAGCGCCATGGCGATCATGACGCGCTGGCGCTCGCCTCCGGAGAGCTGATGAGGAAAATCGCGCAGGCGGCTCACCGGCTGCCGGATACCGACGCGATCGAGGCAGGCAACGATCTCGCCGCGTGCCGCTTCACGCCGCATGCCCCGGTGCAGCGCCAGCACTTCGTTCAGCTGTTTTTCAATCGTATGCAGCGGATTGAGCGACACCATCGGCTCCTGAAAAATCATCGCCATACGGTTGCCACGCAGGCCGCGCAGCGTGCGTTCGCTGGCCTGCAGCAGATCCTGACCCTGAAACAGAATTTCGCCCTGCGGATAACTTACCGCGGGCTGCGGCAGCAGGCGCATCACCGACTGAGCGGTCACGCTTTTCCCGCAGCCCGACTCTCCGACCAGCGCCAGCGTCTCGCCCGCCGCAAGGCGCAGTGAAACATCATGTACGACCCGCTGTTGCTGAAAAGCCACCGCAAGATGATTAATGGTTAACAGATCCACTCAGCCTCCCCGCGCCGGATCAAATGCATCGCGTACCGCCTCGCCGATAAAAATCAGCAGCGACAGCAGCAGCGCCAGCGCAATAAAACCGGACAGCCCGAGCCACGGTGCCTGCAGATTATTTTTGCCCTGCAGCAGCAGCTCGCCCAGTGAAGGCGCACCCACCGGCAAACCGAAACCGAGAAAATCGAGCGAGGTCAGGGTGGTAATGGCGCCGCACAAAATAAAGGGCAGATAGGTCAGGGTCGCTACCAGCGCATTGGGCAGAATGTGGCGCAGCATAATACGGCTGTCGCTGACGCCAAGCGCACGGGCGGCACGCACATAATCAAAATTACGCGTGCGCAGAAACTCGGCCCGCACCACGCCGGCCAGACTCATCCAGCCAAACAGCACCGTCAGCAGCAGCAGCCACCAGAAGCCAGGCTGGATCACGCTGGAAAGCAGGATCAGCATAAACAGCGTTGGCATGCCAGACCAGACTTCAATCAGCCGCTGGCCAGCTAAGTCGATGCGGCCGCCAAAATAGCCCTGTAGCGCCCCGGTAATAATACCGATAACGCTGGAGAAGAGCGTCAGCAGCAGGCCAAATAGCAGAGAGACGCGGGTGCCATAGAGCAGGCGCGCCAGCACATCGCCCCCGCTGGCATCGGTGCCCAGCCAGTTTTGCGCCGACGGAGGCGAAGGAAAGGGCGAACGGGTCGCAAAGTTGATTGTGCTGTCGCTAAAGCGAATCGGGGCCCAGAGTGCCCAGCCCTGCTGCGCAATCCGCTGCTGCAGCCACGGATCCTGATAGTCGGCGGCGGTAGCAAATACGCCGCCGTAATCCTGTTCACTGTAATCAACCAGCAGCGGCACATACCAGCGCTGCTGGTAGCGCACCAGCAGCGGTTTTTCATTCGCCAGCAGTTCAGCGGCCAGTGACAACAGGAAAATTAGCAGAAAAAGCCACAGCGACCAGTAACCCCGGCGGTTGTGACAGAAACGCTGCCAGCGCTGGCGATGCACCGCAGAGAGAGCCATCAGCGCGCCTCAAAATCGATGCGCGGATCGACCAGCGTGTAGGTTAAATCGCTCACAATATTCATCAGCAGGCCAATCAGCGTAAAGATGTAGAGCGTGCCAAACATCACCGGATAGTCACGCTGGATAGTGGCATCATAGCCCAGCAGCCCGAGGCCATTCAGAGAAAACATAACTTCGATTAGCACCGAACTGGTAAAAAACAGGCTGATGAACGTGGCCGGAAAGCCGGCGATCACCAGCAGCATGGCGTTACGAAACACGTGACCATAAAGGATACGTTTTTCATCCAGGCCTTTGGCGCGCGCGGTCATGACATACTGCTTGCGGATTTCATCCAGAAACGCATTTTTTGTCAGCATGGTAAGCGTGGCAAATCCGCCGATAACCGTGGCCAGCACCGGCAGCGCAATGTGCCAGAAGTAGTCGAGGGCTTTGCCATACCACGGCAGCGAGGCAAACTGCGGAGAGGTAAGACCGCGCAGCGGAAACCAGTCGAAATAGCTGCCGCCGGCAAACAGCACGATCAACATGATGGCAAAAATAAAGGCCGGAATAGCGTAGCCAATAATAATCAGCAGGCTGCTCAGGCCGTCGAAACGGCTGCCGTGATGCACCGCTTTCCGGATCCCGAGCGGAATGGAGACCAGATAGATAATCAGGGTGCTCCAGAGTCCCAGGCTGACAGAAACCGGCAGGCTCTCTTTGATCAGCTGCAGCACCGGGGCGCTGCGAAACAGGCTATCGCCAAAGTCAAAGCGCAGATAGTTCCACAGCATCTCGCCATAGCGCTGCAGCAGCGGCTTATCAAAGCCGTATCGCCGGGTGATCTCAGCAATCACTTCCGGATCGAGGCCGCGTGCACCGCGATACTGATTGTCACCCGGATTGTCGCGCAGCGACGCACCGCGCGCGCTGCTGTCGCTGCTGCCCGGCAGCCCGGTGGTATAGCCAAACTGAATAGTGGCCAGCGCCTGATCGACCGGGCCGCCAGGTGCTAACTGCACAATAAAAAAATTCAGCGTGATAATCGCCCAGAGGGTCGGGATCACCAGCAATACTCTGCGCAGCAGATAAGCACCCAAGCCAGCCTCCTTAACGTCGATCGGCCGGCAGCCGCCCGGCTTTATTGACATCGTACCACCAGTTTTCCAGCCCGGTTGCGAAAGCGGGCCGGACGGCGGGATAAGCATATTTATTCCAGTAAGCCAGGCGCTGCTCAGCGCTAAACCACATCGGTATCATATACGCCTGCCAGAGCAGAATGCGATCCAGCGCCTGACCCAGCGGCAGCAGCGCCTGCTCATCGCCCTGGTGCGCCACAATCTCTTTGATAAAGTGATCGACCACGGGATCTTTAACGCGCGCGCTGTTCCACGATGAGTCGATATACTCTGACTGCCAGTTCACGCGCAGGCTGGCAGCAGGCCACGGCGCAGCCGGATAGAGCGTCTGAATCATATCGTAGTCGCCTTCGCGCAGCCGGCGCAGAAACTGTGAGTTGTCGACCTGGCGCAGGGTGGCCGTGATGCCCAGCCGGGCCAGACTGTGCTGCCAGGGCAGCGCCCACTCATTCTGCGCGCCGCTGCGCAGCAGGATCTCAAACCGGAACGGTTCACCGCTCTGGCGATTGACCAGCTTCCGGTTGCGGATCTCCCAGCCCGCCTCTTCCAGCAGCTGCATCGCCCGCAGCAAATTAGCCCGGTTATAGCCGCTGCCATCCGAGCGCGGTGGCGTATAGATTTCACTGAAGAGGGCAGACGGCAGCTGCGCTTTCCACGGCGCCAGCAGCTGCAGCTGTGCCGCGTCGGGATAGCCGGCAGCCGCATATTCTGTGTTCTGAAAATAGCTGCCGGGGCGGCGCCACGCGTGGTAAAACAACGCCTTATTCATCCACTCAAAATCAAAGGCCAGCGTTAACGCCGCGCGTACCCGGCGATCGGCAAACAGCGTTTTTTGATTATTAAAGGCGAGCCAGCGGGTATCCGTAGCGGCGTCCTGAGGCGTGGTCAGTTTTACGATTGTCTGTTCTGCAAATGGCCCGCCCTTATACTGCGTCGCCCACTTTTTTCCCGACAGCTCTTCGCGCAAATCGTAAGCGCCCGCCCTGAAAGCTTCAAAAGCGACGTTGTCATCGAGATAGTAGTCGTAGCGCAGCGTATCCAGATTAAAGCGTCCGCGATTGACCGGCAGATCGGCGGCCCAGTAATCCTTTACCCGACTGTACTGCACAAACTGGCCCGCCTTATAGGCAGAGATCCGGTAGGATCCGCTGGAGAGCGGCGGGTAGCCAAGCGGCTCATTAAATTTGCGGCTCTGCCAGAACGCTTGCGGCAGCACGGGCAGCGTCAGCCAGCTCAGGATGCGATCTTTATCCGGTCGCGGTGGCGTGATGCGCACCGTAAGGCGATTGAGTGCGGTGACTTCCGTGCCGCGGAACGCGACGCGAAACTGCGGAACGCCTTCGCGCATCAGCTTCTGAAAAGTAAAGGCCACATCGCGGGCGGTGATAGGCGTGCCATCCTGAAAGCGGGCGTGTGGATTGAGGGTAACCTCCATCCAGCGGTAATCCTGAGGATAGCGTGCCACTTCAGCAATCAGCGGATAGTAGCTGGCGGGCTCATCATCTGAGGTAGTAAACAGCGAATCGTAGAGTGTCTCTGTGCCGGCGGCCGGATTTCCGCGTGAAGCAAAGCGGTTGAAGTTATCAAACGTACCGACCACCGCCAGCGTCATGCTGCCGCCTTTCGGGGCAGCGGGATCGGCATAAGCGTAGTGGGTAAAGTTGACCGCGTAGCGCGGCACCCCCAGCTTTGCAAACGCATAGCCTTCACGTACCGGCTCAGCGCGCAGCGGCGTCAGCACGCAGCAGAGCAGCAGAGTTATCAGACGCAGCATAAGTGAAATACTCTCCCGAATAGTCTGTGCTTCAGATCGGCCGGTAAGCGTGTTAAGCCACCTTACCCGAAACGCGGAAAGTTTTGATAGTAGCTGATCAACTTTTCCGGCCGCAGCGGCCGGCTGAACAGGTAGCCCTGCAAATGCGTCACGCCGCGGCTGACCAGCCAGCTGGCCTGTTCGTGCGTCTCCACGCCCTCCGCCACCGTTTTGAGATTGAGCTTCTTAGCCAGCAGCAGCACGGCGTCCAGCACCGGCGAGGTCAGCGTCTCGGTGCCGATACTCTGAACAAATCCCCGATCTATCTTCAGATAATCAAACGGATACTTTTCCAGATAGATCAGCGCGCTGTGTCCGGTGCCAAAATCATCGATGGCAATGCTGAACTGGTTAGCGCGCAGCCAGGCAAACACCTCTCCGGCGTTGGCTTCTTTCACCATGGTGCGCTCGGTGATCTCAAACACATAGCTGAAGTGGTCCGCAGGCATTGCGGCAATCCACGTCTGAACGTCGTGACGAAAGCTGTCGGCGGCAAGGTGCAGCGGGGAGAGGTTCAGGCTCAGACGCGTACCGCGCGGCAGCTGCTGGCTCAGGCTATGCGCATCGCGCGCGACCAGGCAAAACAGATGCCGGGTGAGCGGAATAATCAGGTTCTGCGCTTCGGCATAGCTGATGAACACATCGGGCGGGATCGTGCCCTCTATGGGATGCGCCCAGCGCAGCAGCGCTTCCACGCCGTAGGGTTGACCGTTATGCGCCATGATTAACGGCTGATATTCAACGTAGAACTGCCCGCGCCGGATTGCCAGCATGATCTCGCGCGCCGGGCGCTGGTGGCGGTTAAGCAGCACGCCGGTCAGACAGCCGATCATCAGCGCAAACAGGACGCCGGTCAGCAGCGTCATTTGATAGTCGCGCGTTGCCAGCGTGCTGCCATAGAGAACAAAGCGGATATCACTCTGCGGCAGCGTAAGGGCGGTCAGTCCGGCTGGCAGGTCGCGGCGCGGAATAGCGTGGCTGACGTCGCTCTTCAGCGCATTGTTGCCAATAACCAGCGCCATGCCGGTGATTTCAGGGTGATAAGAGGCGAGCAGCTGGTAGGGCGCAAGAGAGAGATTTACCGTTGTCAGGATGCCGCTCTCTGCGCCGCCGGGATACTTGAGCCACAGCGCCAGCGCCGGACGCGACGGCAGCAGCGGGGTGCCCGGCAGCAGCCGTATATCGCGATCGCTCTCCAGCTCGGTGGCGGGTGAAATCTCACTAACAGGCAGCCTGAAGGCGCCGGTGGCCGATGAGCACCAGGCGAGGCCGTCCCGCACCAGCAGAATCGCGCGGATATTATCTGCAAAGGCGGCACGCGAGGTGAGTTCACGGCTGACGCTGTTGCAATCCAGCATCGTATACTGCTGCAGCGGACGCAGCGTGTCGGTCAGCGTTGCGAGCATCTGCTGCAGGTCGTCCGCGCTGTGCTGCAGCAGCAGTTCATGCTGCTGCTGGCGTTTATGCCAGGTCAGCGTAAGCAGTATGGTGATAAAAAGAGTAAACGAAACCATGCCTGCCAGCGCACTCTTCCGGAACAGACGGCGCATGTGCGTAGCGTGCGGTTTCAGCGTCCGCGACAGTGGCATGGTGTCAATGTTCCTGATATTGCCATGTGAGTAAACCGTCTGAGGCTGCACCGGAGAGGCTGTGAGAATATAACGAGGATGCCAGGAAAGTCTTGTTATATTTCTGATTACCAACTGGATTTCAGCGGAGTAGATATCCGCAATAAAAAAACGCTGCCGGGGCAGCGTTTCTGTTTTCTCTGGCTGAGAGAATCATCGGAGAGAGGGGTTAGCTTTGATTTTTAGCCAGAACCCGTCGTGCTTCGCGGTAGCGCGTCTTCCAGTAGCTGTCATTGAGATTTGAAATCATGACGCCGCTGCTGGTAGAAGCGTGGACAAAGTTATCATTGCCCAGATAAATGCCGACGTGTCGCCCGGTTGAGCCGGCGCGGAACAGCACTAAATCACCCGGACGCAGTTTACCGCGTGAAATGCCTTTGCCCGTATCCTGCTGCTCATAGGTTGAGCGGGGCAGTTCCAGACCAAACTGGTCGCGAAAGGTGCGCTGAACAAAAGCAGAACAGTCGATGCCACGTTTGGTGTCACCGCCTAAGCGATAGCGAACACCTTTCCAGTCGCTGTACTGTTCCATGATGCGGGACTTGATGTCCACATTCTGCACCATTTGTTCAAATTCGTCCTGAGACGCCTGAAGTAAAAAACCATTGTGGTTGTTAACTTCATGATTCTCGTTTTTCGCATTCTGGCCATTATGGCTGCTGCTACATGCTGATAAAAGTGTTGCTAATGCTACCGCGGGAATGATCCGCCTGAGGTATCTCAGAATTGGTTGAGACTTGACCATTATACGTGTGTTCCTTCGATGTCCTTACGACAGAATGTCGCCAGCCAGATGACAAAACGGGTTGAGATTAATAAGTACAGCGGTCTAAGACAAATCCTTAATTACTAAAATGTGTTAATGCACACATTTTTCGCTCAGTTTGCCACCACATTTTATGCTGCACCAGGGTAATCGAGCTTGAGGTTAACTGATTACAGACCCCGTGGCGAGTGGTTTTATATAAATTTCTATAGGTTTTTTTGATGTAAATTAAAACATTCACTGAACGGCTACTTTATCACCAATCGGGCGTAATTAATGCGCAAATAAGCGGCGGCTTAAGCAGGTAATTCCGGCGTTAGCGCTGATTTTCAGCGGGTTCTGACTGGACAGGGGATAACAAGAGAAAATGTTAAGGCTTGTTTGCCATCATGTTTTCTTTTGATGGCAAACTGTTAGGTTGCTAATAGTTTTTTTAAACATTCAATAAGCGCAGGCGGGTCACTTTTTGCTCTCCGGTTACCTGCGCTAAACAATTACCCGCGTGGCTTATATTTGCCAGGCAGCGTGCGATATAGCCACGCCACCAGTTTGTCGCTGGCCGGCGTTAATAACCACCAGCTCAGTCCAACTAATATTACCGACAGCGAACCCACGGCAATATCGGTAAACCAGTGGGCGCCGGCCATTATGCGCGGCAGGGCAAACAGCACCACAATCAGCACGCCGGTTAAAAATGCCCGGAAGCCGAAATAGCGCCACATAAAGCAGGCAAAAATAATCAGCATCATGCCGTGGTCGCCAGGAAAACTGTCGCGCGAGGCATCCTTTGCCGGAATACCGGTGAGTTCACTGACGCGATGGACGTTATCAAAAAACAGCGTCGGGCTGGCGTGTTTCACCGGCAGCAGATGTCCCAGCTGGTTAAGTAAAACTGCCGTCAGCAGCATAGTTATCCCGATAGCCAGCATACGACGACGGCCTTCAGGCGTTTCGCGTCGCCAGAAGGCGAGGTAGAGCAGCCCCATCGCCAGCAGTGAAACCGCATCAAAACCGCGATAGTTGGTAATCGCCACCAGGACGGCAAATGCGTGGTGATCGACCATCAGATCGTTGAAGCTGAAAAAGATCCCTTTATCGATAGTGAACCAGAAACCGTGATTGGCTGGCAGATACCACGAGAGAAATAGCATCACACCCAGCGCATTAAGCAGCAGGATGGTGACAAGACGTGTTGCGCGCATAAAAAGTAACACCCAAAAAGTGAAATAACGGGCAAACCTATCGCAATTAATTTAAACGAATCTTCAACAGCGAGGTCTGCAGAGCATTCCAGTCGGCTGGCTGATGATGGATCAGTTCAATACGGCTGTCGGGAGGCGCGACCGGACGGGTTTCAATAAACAGATCGTCCCCCTGTCGGTTAACGTTCACCAGGCCATCTGGCGTACGCAGCACGCCTTTTACCCGATCGACCGGCGCACGTCGCGCCCATTCCAGCAGTGGAATGGTATCAAACTGCGTCTCTTCATCGAAAATCCAGCCACACGAAGCATAGCCCTGACCTTCATTTAACGCACGCCGCCAGCGCGCCTGACCCTCCAGTTTCAGCGCCGCCAGTCCCTGCGGGCGGGTGCTGTGAGCGTGGTGGAGTGCGTCCGGAACCGGGCGATCGTGTTGTGCGGGGTGTGTCAGCAGCGCCGGGTCTATTTTCCCCCAGGCTGTCTCTGTCAGCAGGCGATCGCCCAGATTGTCCCGCTGCCAGTCCGCCAGACGCTGGCGATCTTCCGGCTGCCAGCGATCGCTTTTACTGGCGACGATAATGTCAGCGGCAGTGAGCTGATCGCGAAAATTTTCGTTTGCGGCCACGCGCGCATCAGCAAGCTGACGCGGATCGAGCAGCGTCAGCGTCGCATCCACCGTTATCCATGGCTGATAGACGGCGGCGCGCAGCATATTAAGTAACTGTTTGGGATGGCCAAGGCCGGTGGGTTCGATAATCAGACGATCGGGTCTCGCCTGTTTCAGCAGCATATTAAGCCCGACCTGCAGCGGCAGACCGTTAACGCAGCACATGCAGCCGCCGGGGATCTCTTTTAGTTCAGCGCCGCGGTTGGCCAGCAGGGTGCCGTCTATACCGACTTCGCCAAACTCATTGACCAGAATAGCCCATTTTTCATCGGCCGGTTTATGCGCAAGCAGATGCAGCAGCGTGGTGGTTTTACCGCTGCCGAGAAAGCCGGTAATGAGGTTGACGCGCGTCATAGTTTCTCCCTATGGCCTGCTGCTGTCTGGCAGGCAGTGAACTGAGCGCGCGGCCGGTAACGCGGGCCGCGCCGGATGTTGTTATAGTATAACAACCTGCCGGGCGCGGACAACGCAGCGATCAGTCAGCGCGGCTCATATAGCGTCGTTCAGCTACGTGAATGCGAATACGGTCGCCGTTGCTGAGGTATTCAGGCACCTGCACCGAGAGGCCGGTACTCATCACCGCGGGTTTGGTGCGCGCGCTGGCAGAGGCGCCTTTGATGCCGGGCGTGGTATCAGCAATCACCATATCCACCGTCTGCGGCAGCTCCAGCGCCAGTACCTGGCCCTCCATCGTCAGCACCTGCATACCGGGAATACCCCCCTCCGGGATAAACAGCAGCTCTTCGGCAATCTGCTCCTGCTTAAAGTTGTAGGGCGTGTAATCTTCATCATCCATAAAGACATATTCGTCGCCGTCGATATAAGAGAAGGTCACCGGGCGACGGCTCAGCTGAATGGCATCGATAATATCGTCGCCTTTAAACCGCTCTTCGACCTTGAGGCCGGTACGCACATCGGTAAACCGCATTTTATAGAGCGTGGCTGCACCGCGTGCGCTGGGACTCTGCACATCAATATCCTTCACCAGCAACAGCTTGCCGTTCCAGGTCACGGCCATTCCTTTTTTGATTTCGTTTGCCTTAGGCATGATGTTATTTACTCAGAAAAGAGAGGTGCGCGTCACGTTACGCGCGCGACCGGAAACAGGCAAGTAAGGCCCTGTAAAATTGTTATCTGCACATAGCTTTCAGCAGGCGGGGCTGCTATTGTCGCCGCGAAATCTCTGCCGGAGCGCTTCATGTTATGCCGCGACCAGTGCGGTGCCTGCTGCACCGCGCCCTCAATTTCTTCGCCTATTCCGGGTATGCCTCATGGCAAGCCCGCCAATACGCCCTGCGTTCAGCTGGATGCGCAGCAGCGCTGCCAGCTGTTTGGTTCGCCGCTGCGTCCGGCCGTCTGTGCTGGCCTGCAGCCTGGACCGGAAATGTGTGGCAGCAGCCGGGATGACGCAATGATCTATCTGCTGCAGCTTGAGGCAGAGACGGCACCCTGAAAAGCTGTAAGCCTGCTGAAAATCTGCCCCACCCGCCGCCTTTACTTTCAGCAAACTCATCAGCTGAGGCGTGCGAAAAATCTTAATTTCCCGATGAAGTGTGCGTAGCGTCAAAGATCTGTTCTTTGGTTTACGCATTTTCTTGCCTCGAAGAGCCGCCTGTACCATATTCCCTGAAACGTTTCAGCGTTGTAGTTGCGGCTAAGTGGCTGTGATGCAGCGTGTTTTTTCGCCATTAAGCTGAAACGATTCAATTCAGCAAGCGAGGAGAGATATGTTCCAGCTCGAAGTTCAGGCCATCCATACCGGCGCCACGGCACAGACAAAAGAAGACGCTATTCGTCAGGTTGCCGCCGCGCTGACCGCAGCAGGCAACGTTGCTGAAGGCTATGTCAGCGGCATGCTGGCTCGCGAACAGCAGACCAGCACCTTTCTCGGCAACGGCATCGCTATTCCACACGGCACCACCGACACCCGTGACCTGGTGCTGAAAACCGGCGTACAGGTTTTTCAGTTTCCCCAGGGCGTAGAGTGGGGCGAAGGGCAGATTGCCTATGTGGCTATCGGCATCGCCGCTAAATCAGATGAGCACCTGGCGCTGCTGCGTCAGCTGACGCATGTGTTAAGCGATGACAGCGTGGCAGAGCAGCTAAAAACGGCCTCTGCTGAGGATCTGCGTGCGCTGCTGATGGGTGAGAAGCAGGGAGCTGAATTTACCTTTGATACCTCGCTGATTGCGGTGGATGTCGCGGCGAGCGATCTGATCACGCTGCAGGCGCTGAATGCCGGTCGTCTGCAGGCGGCAGGCGCGGTTGACGCCGCATTTATCACCGACGTTATCTCCCGCACGCCGCTGAGTCTGGGGCAGGGGATCTGGCTGAACGACAGCGCGCAGGGTAACCTGGGCAGCGCTGTCGCGGTAAGCCGCCCGGCGGTGCCGTTTGACCGGCAGGGCGAGCGCGTGGCGCTGCTGCTGACGGTTGCCGCAGTGGATGAGCGTCCGCTGGAGGTGCTGGGCTACCTGAGTAACCTGCTGCAGAACAATAAAGCTGAACGTCTGCTGAAAGCGGATGCAGCCGGCGTACTGGCGCTGCTCACCAGCGAAGTGGATGAAGCCGCTGAAGTGCTGACCGCAGAATTTACCATTCGCAATGAGCATGGCCTGCATGCGCGTCCGGGCACTGCGCTGGTCAGCGTTATCAAGCAGTTTAACAGTGATGTCACGGTTACCAACCTTGACGGCAGCGGTAAGCCCGCTAACGGCCGCAGCCTGATGAAAGTGGTGGCGCTGGGCGTGAAGAAAGGCCATCGCCTGCGCTTTACCGCCAGCGGTGATGATGCGCCGCAGGCGATGCAGGCTATCGAAGAGGCCATTAATTCCGGTCTGGGCGAGGGGGCAGCATGAGCCGTCGCGTCGCCACCATTACGCTGAACCCGGCGTATGACCTGGTTGGCTTTACGCCGGAGATAGAGCGCGGTGAAGTCAATCTGGTCAAAACCACCGGCCTGCATGCAGCAGGCAAAGGGATCAACGTTGCCAAAGTACTCAAAGATCTCGGCATCGACGTCACCGTCGGCGGCTTTCTTGGCCGGGAAAATCAGGATGGCTTCCAGCAGCTGTTCAGCGAGCTGGGAATAGCCAATCGCTTTCAGGTCGTGCAGGGGCGTACCCGCATCAACGTAAAGCTTACAGAGAAAGATGGCGAGGTAACCGACCTCAACTTCTCCGGCTTTGAAGTAACCGCGCAGGACTGGGAGCGCTTTACCGCAGATTCACTCACCTGGCTCGGCCAGTTCGATATGGTCTGCGTCAGCGGCAGCCTGCCGGGCGGCGTGACGCCAGAGGCGTTTACCCGCTGGATGAGCGATCTGCGTACGCTCTGTCCGTGCATCATTTTTGACAGTAGCCGTGATGCGCTGGTTGCGGGTCTGAAAGCCGCCCCGTGGCTGGTTAAACCAAACCGGCGCGAGCTGGAGATCTGGGCTAACCGCAAGCTGCCTGAATTGCAGGATGTGATTAACGCGGCGCATGAACTGCGCGAGCAGGGCATTGCTCACGTGGTGATCTCGCTCGGCGCAGAAGGTGCACTCTGGGTCAACGCATCTGGCGAATGGCTGGCAAAACCGCCGGTCTGTGAGGTTGTCAGCACGGTCGGTGCCGGTGACTCCATGGTCGGCGGCCTGATTTATGGCCTGCTGATGCGTGAATCCAGCGAACATACGCTGCGACTGGCTACCGCCGTGGCGGCAATGGCTGTCAGCCAGAGCAACGTCGGCGTAGCCGATCGTACCCGGTTGGCCGCGATGATGGCGCGCGTCGACTTACAACCCGTTAACTAACAGCAGGAGAGCGATGATAATGAAAACGCTGCTGATAAAAGATTCTTCACTGGGACTGGCCTCCGCACATCTGGCTATCGAACGTCTGCGTGCTGCAGCAGCACAGGCCGGACTGAAGCTGGTCAGCACTGCCGCTGAAGCCGAACTGATCCTGGTTGCCGGCGACAATATTCCGGAAGATACGCAGCTGACGGGCAAATCCGTAGCGCGCGTTGATGTGCAGCAGGCGCTGCGCGATCCTCAGGCGGCGATAGCACAGGCGCAGGCAAACGCGCAGCGCTGGCAGCCCGTAACCGCACCGGCAGCCGGGGCTGCCGCAGCACCGGTTACGGCCAGCGCGCAAAAGCGCATTGTCGCCGTTACCGCCTGTCCGACTGGCGTCGCACACACCTTTATGGCGGCAGAAGCGATTGACGCGGAAGCGAAAAAACGCGGCTGGTGGGTAAAAGTCGAAACCCGTGGTTCCGTTGGCGCGGGCAACCCGATCACTCCGGAAGAGGTGGCCGCCGCCGATCTGGTGATCGTGGCAGCGGATATCGATGTGGACCTGGCGAAATTTGCCGGTAAGCCGATGTACCGCACCTCCACCGGCCTGGCGCTGAAGAAAACGGCGCAGGAGCTGGATAAAGCGCAGGCGGAGGCGAAAGTTTATCAGCCCTCCGGCAGCCAGAGCGCCAGCGCACAGGGCGACAGCAAAGAGAAAGCGGGCGCCTACCGTCACCTGCTGACCGGTGTCTCCTACATGCTGCCGATGGTGGTTGCAGGCGGCCTGAGCATTGCGCTGTCGTTTGCGTTCGGGATCACCGCGTTTAAAGAGCCGGGCACGCTGGCAGCAGCGCTGATGCAGATCGGCGGCGGCAGCGCATTTGCGCTGATGGTGCCGGTACTGGCAGGCTTTATTGCATTCTCCATCGCCGATCGTCCTGGCCTGACGCCTGGCCTGATTGGCGGCATGATTGCCACCAGCATCAATGCCGGTTTCCTGGGGGGTATTATCGCCGGCTTTATCGCCGGTTATGCGGCGAAGTTCCTGAGCAGCAAAGTGAAGCTGCCACAGAGTATGGAAGCCCTGAAGCCCATTCTCATTATTCCGCTGGTTGCGAGCCTGATCACCGGCCTGCTGATGATCTACGTGGTGGGTAAACCGGTTGCCGGTATCATGAGCGGCCTGACCAGCTGGCTGGCCAACATGGGCACCGCAAACGCCGTGCTGCTGGGCGCCATTCTTGGCGGTATGATGTGTACCGATATGGGCGGTCCGGTCAACAAAGTGGCCTACGCGTTTGGCGTCGGGCTGCTGAGTTCGCAAACCTATGCGCCGATGGCCGCGATTATGGCTGCGGGCATGGTGCCACCGCTGGCGATGGGTTTGGCGACGCTGGTTGCACGCCGCAAGTTCAATAAAGGGCAGCAGGAGGGCGGCAAAGCGGCGCTGGTGCTGGGTCTCTGCTTTATCTCTGAAGGGGCCATTCCGTTTGCGGCGCGCGATCCGATGCGCGTGCTGCCGTGCTGCATCATTGGCGGAGCCGTGACCGGCGCCATCTCAATGGCGATTGGCGCGAAGCTGATGGCACCTCACGGCGGTCTGTTTGTGCTGCTGATCCCGGGTGCGATTACGCCGGTGCTGGGCTATCTGCTGGCGATTATCATCGGTACCGCGATTGCCGGTCTCGGTTACGCCGTGCTGAAGCGTCCGGAAGAGGAGCTGGCGAAAGCTGCGTAACCCGACGGACATAAAAAAAGGGAGCTAAGGCTCCCTTTTTTATTGTCCGCTATCCGGCGTGCTGCTCAGCTTTAAGCCAGGCGATCTCATCTTTCCAGATATCGGGATTGATGGTTTCCAGGATCAGCGGAATGTTATCGAAGCGCGCATCTTTCATCAGCCAGCTGAACACGGTTTTGCCGATGTTGCCTTCACCCAGACTGTGATGGCGATCGACGCGGCTGCCAAGGGCACTTTTGGCATCGTTCAGATGCATACCGCGCAGATAGTTAAAGCCCACCACGCGCTCAAATTCGGCAAAGGTAGCGACACAGTCAGCTTCGGTGCGCAGATCGTATCCGCCGGCGAAGGTGTGACAGGTATCAAGACAGACCCCCACGCGCGATTTATCCTCGACGTGCGCAATAATGGTCGCAAGATGCTCAAAGCGATAGCCGAGGTTACTGCCCTGGCCGGCGGTATTTTCAATCACCGCGACGACATTTTGCGTTTTATCCAGCGTGATGTTGATTGATTCGGCGATGCGCTTCAGGCACGTCTCTTCATCAAGCTGCTGCAGATGGCTGCCGGGGTGGAAGTTCAGCAGCGTCAGGCCAAGCTGGTCAGCGCGCTGCATCTCATCCAGAAACGCGGCGCGTGATTTCTCCAGCGCTTCGGCCTCCGGGTGACCCAGGTTGATCAGAAAGCTATCGTGCGGCAGGATTTGCGCGGAAGAGTAGTTATACCGCGCGCAGGCGCTTTTGAACGCGTCAATGGTCTGCGCAGAGAGCGGTGCGGCTTTCCACTGACGCTGATTTTTTGTAAAGAGCGCAAAGGCGGTGGCCTCCAGCTCATGGGCGCGGATCACTGCCTGATCCACGCCGCCGGATGCGCTGACGTGTGCACCGATATATTTCATGCCGCTCTCCTGTATGGGCGTTAACTAAAGCAAGGCGCACATGATAGCGGAAGCGGCTATGCCATGAAATGTTGCACCAGCAAATTCAGCGCGCCGCCGCCGACGATGAGCCAGCAGAACATCATCAGCCCCAGCAGCAGCGGTTTTGCGCCCGCCTGTTTCAGCGCGGAGAAGCGCGTGGTCAGACCCAGCGCTGCCATCGCTATCGCCAGCAGCAGGTTGGCCAGCTGGTTCAGCGCGCTAACCACTCCGGCTGGCAGCAGCTGCAGTGAATTCACCAGCGCGACCGCGATAAACAGCAGTGCAAACCACGGAAAGCTGCGTGCAGACGTTGCCGTGCGCGGGCCGCGCTGCCGGAGCCAGCTGCCCAGCAGCAGCAGGAAAGGGGCCAGCATCATGACGCGCAGCATCTTGGTGATCACCGCCATATTCTCTGCTTCAGCGCCTATGGCGTGCCCGGCGGCTACTACCTGCGCCACCTCATGCAGCGTGGAGCCGGTAAAGATGCCAAACTGCGCGGCACTGACAGCGGGCAGCAGTGCAAACAGCGCGGGATAAAGCAGGATGCCGGCGGTACCAAACAGCACCACGGTTGCCACCGCCACCGCCACTTTCGAGGCGTCAGCTTTGACCACGGGTTCCGTCGCCAGCACCGCCGCCGCACCGCAGATGCTGCTGCCGGCACCAATCAGCCACACCGTCTCGCGATCCATCTTTAGCAGCCGGATGCCAGCCAGGCAGGTAAGCAGGAACGTTGTGCCGATAATCAGCGTATCGATAATCACGCCGCGCAGGCCGACGCCGGCTATCTGCTGAACGGTGATGCGAAAACCAAAAAGAATAATGCCGAGGCGCAGCAGGCGCTGTTTTGCCAGCAGCACACCGCTGTCGCAGTGGCTGGCGATACGCGGGTAAAAAGTATTGCCGGCAATAATGCCGCCAACTATCGCCAGCGTCAGCGCGCCCAGACCGGCGTGAGACAGCCACGGCAGCGAGGTAAGCCAGGCGGCGCAGCCTGCCAGCGCCGCCGTTAGTGCCAGACCCGCCACCACCCGGCAGGGCGGGAGCACCGGTTTTATTATGCTAAATTCAGCCATTAACCACCTCCTGAGTATGGCAATAGCCTGCGCCTCTCTGATATAAAAGTGAAATTGATAATATCTTTATAATCGACCGGAATAAGTGATAAGGAGAAAGGCTATGTTTGTGCGTCTGCGCCGCTGGGCAAAGCTGATTAAGCGGGATGTCCTGACGCTGTGGTTTGCCTGTCGCGACCCGCGTACGGCATGGTGGTTCAAACTGATGGCGTTTGGGCTGGTAGCCTATGCGCTCAGCCCGATTGACCTTATTCCGGACTTCATCCCGATTATTGGTCTGCTGGATGATGCCATCATTGTACCGCTTGGCGTGATTATTCTGCTGCGCCTGCTGCCGCGCGATATTCGTATCAGCAGCGCTGAACGCGCGGAAGTACAGCGCGCGCGCGGAGTAAAAATTGTCAGTCGCGCCGGATTTGGCCTGATCCTGCTGATCTGGATCGGCATTATCGTCTGGCTGATACAGCGCTATATGGCCTGAGGAGCAAGCATGCATATTACGCTACGCCAGATTGAAGTGTTTACTGAGGTGCTGAAGAGCGGTTCCACCACCCAGGCCTCGCAGGTGCTGTCACTGTCGCAGTCGGCGGTGAGCGCGGCGCTGGCGGATCTCGAAAACCAGCTGGGAGTACAGCTGTTCGATCGCGTAGGCAAGCGGCTGGTGCTGAATGAGCATGGGCGGCTGCTCTATCCGCGCGCCGTCGGGCTACTGGAGCAGGCGGGTGAAATTGAGCAGCTCTTCCGGGAAGATAGCGGGGCGATCCGGCTGTTTGCCAGCAGTACCATCGGTAACTATTTGCTGCCGGGCATGATTGCCGCCTACCGGCGCGATTTTCCCGCACTTCCGCTGGAGCTGAGCGTCGGCAACAGTCAGGATGCGATTCAGGCCGTTGCAGATTTTCGCGTGGATATCGGCCTGATCGAGGGACCGTGTCACGAGCCGGATATCATCAGCACGCCGTGGCTGGAAGATGAGCTGGTGGTGTTTGCAGCACCCGACTCGGCGCTGCTGCTGCAGCCGGTGACGCTGGCAAGCCTGGCGGCGGCACCGTGGATCCTGCGTGAACGCGGCTCCGGCACGCGTGAAATTGTTGATTACCAGCTGCTGTCGCATCTGCCGCAGTTTCAGCTGGGTATGGAACTGGGTAACTCCGAAGCGATTAAACATGCGGTACGGCACGGCATGGGCATCAGCTGCCTGTCGCGCCGGGTCATTGCCGACCTGCTGGAAGCGGGCACGCTGGCAGAAGTGGCGGTTCCGCTGCCGCGCCTGACGCGCACGCTCTACCGCATTCACCACCGGCAAAAACATCTCTCAAACGCGCTCAACCGCTTTCTTGCCTACTGCTGTGAATAGCCGGCGGCGGCGGGTGCTGCTAATAATCGCCCGCCGATCATGAAGGTAACTAATAACCCGAGGTGAATGCTATACAGCGCAGGGTTAGCTGCTACAATCGCGCCTTATTTTTATCCGGCATAGCGTTTACACATGCATAATGACTCAAAAACAACACAACAACCTGGGCTGCGCCGTGAATTAAAAGCGCGCCACCTCACTATGATCGCCATCGGCGGCTCCATTGGTACCGGCCTGTTTGTCGCTTCCGGCGCCACCATTTCACAGGCCGGACCCGGCGGCGCGCTGCTCTCCTATGCCCTGATTGGGCTGATGGTCTACTTTCTGATGACCAGCCTCGGCGAACTGGCTGCCTTTATGCCGGTTTCCGGCTCCTTTGCCACCTATGGCGCAAAATATGTTGAAGAGGGCTTTGGCTTCGCGCTGGGCTGGAACTACTGGTACAACTGGGCGGTGACCATTGCTGTTGATCTGGTCGCCTCGCAGCTGGTGATGAACTACTGGTTCCCCGATACGCCAGGCTGGATCTGGAGCGCCACTTTTCTCTGCCTGATGTTCCTGATTAACTTCATCTCGGTTAAAGGTTTTGGCGAAACAGAGTACTGGTTCTCGCTGATTAAAGTCGCCACCGTCATTATTTTTATCGTGGTGGGGATTCTGATGATCACCGGTATTATGCGCGGTGCGGAACATGCAGGCTGGCACAACTGGACCGTGGGCGATGCGCCTTTTGCCGGCGGGTTTTCTGCAATGATCGGCGTGGCGATGATTGTCGGCTTCTCTTTTCAGGGCACCGAGCTTATCGGCATCGCCGCCGGTGAATCTGAAGATCCGGCCAAAAATATTCCGCGCGCGGTGCGGCAGGTTTTCTGGCGTATTCTGCTGTTTTATGTGTTTGCGATTCTGATCATCAGCCTGATCCTGCCCTATACCGATCCGCAGTTGCTGCATAATGACGTGACCGATATCAGCGTCAGCCCGTTTACGCTGGTGTTCCAGAATGCCGGTCTGCTCTCAGCGGCGGCGATCATGAACGCAGTCATCCTGACGTCGGTGCTTTCAGCGGGTAACTCCGGTATGTACGCCTCAACGCGCATGCTGTTTAATCTCGCCCGTGAGGGCAAAGCGCCGCGCATCTTTGCAAAACTCTCCAGAGGCGGCGTGCCGCGCAATGCGCTGATTGCGACGACCGTAGTAGCTGGTCTCTGCTTCCTGACGTCAAAGTTTGGTAATCAGGAAGTTTACCTGTGGCTGCTTAATACCTCAGGTATGACCGGTTTTATCGCCTGGCTGGGCATTGCCATCAGCCACTATCGTTTCCGTCGCGGCTATGAAGCGCAGGGGCGCGATCTGGCCGATTTACCTTACCGCTCCGGCTTTTTCCCACTGGGTCCTGTCTTCGCCTTTGTGCTTTGCCTGATTATTACGCTGGGGCAGAACTATCAGGCGTTCCTCGCCGACACCATCGACTGGTACGGTGTGGCGGCAACTTATATCGGTATCCCGCTATTTCTGATTATCTGGATGGGCTACCGGCTGACACGCGGCAGCCGCGTAGTGAAATATAGCGAGATGGAGTTCCCGGTTTTTAAACAGTAAAACCTGGCGTGGCGGCATTCCAATCCAGACGTAGGGGGCGCATTTTTGCGCCCCTGGTTTCAGGCGATTCACCCAACCCAGAGCGGCATCAATGCCGCCCCTACGCATTTATGCGTCCCTGGCATATTGATGCATCTCTGCCGGTTTGAGCTTTGTTACAGAGATATAATTGATAATTATTATCACCTGCTCTATTGTGTCAGCCGTTATGATTACGGCTATACAGGTAGACTCATGCGTACGACGGATTCCGTGCTGATAGCGGAACACCCCCCTGAAGCTGACACCCTGACACGTTATCGTCAGGTGCTGCGTCAGCGACTGCTGCTGACTGGCGTACTGGTTGTTGCTATTCTCGCCTCGGTTATTCTCGATTTCACCCTTGGCCCGGCCGGGCTTACGCTGGAAACGCTCGGGCAGACCTTGCTGCATCCGGCCGCTATGGATGCCGGTACCCGCGTCATCGTCTGGGATATCCGTCTGCCCTATGCGCTGATGGCCGTGGTTGTCGGGCTGGCGCTGGGACTGGCGGGTGCCGAGATGCAAACCATTCTGAACAACCCGCTGGCGAGTCCCTTTACGCTGGGCGTCTCTTCCGCTGCAGCCTTTGGTGCCGCGCTGGCAATTATCCTCGGCGTCGGTTTTCCCGGCCTCTCCGATCAGTGGTTTATCTCCGCTAACGCCTTTGTGTTTGCGCTGTTTGCCGCGCTGATGCTGGATGGCATTACGCGCTGGAGCAAAGTCTCGACCTCCGGCGTGGTGCTGTTTGGTATTGCGCTGGTATTTACCTTCAACGCCCTGGTTTCCATGATGCAGTTTATCGCCAGCGAAGATACGCTGCAGGGACTGGTGTTCTGGACCATGGGTAGCCTGGCGCGCGCATCGTGGGAGAAGCTGGGCGTGCTGAGCGCTGCGTTTGCGCTGCTGGTACCGTTTTCCATGCTCAGCAGCTGGAAGCTGACCGCACTGCGGCTGGGGGAAGATCGCGCCATTAGTTTTGGTATCGACGTGCGCCGTCTGCGACTGGCAACGCTGTTACGCATCAGCATTCTCTCGGCGCTGGCAGTAGCCTTTGTCGGCCCGATTGGCTTTATCGGCCTCGTCGCCCCGCATATCGCCCGCATGATGTTTGGCGAAGATCATCGTTACTATCTGCCCGCCAGCGCGCTGGTGGGCGCATTGGTGCTGTCGCTGGCCTCGGTTGCGTCGAAAAACCTGATCCCGGGCGTGATTATTCCGGTGGGGATCGTGACCTCGCTGGTCGGCGTTCCCTTCTTTCTGAGTATTATTCTGCGTCACCGGGGGAGCGTGTAATGGATTCAGGCTTACGTATTGAGCAGTTCAGCGCCGGTTACCCTAAGCGTCAGGTGATCGACAATCTGGACGTTGCCACGCTGCCGCGCGGCAAAATCACCGTGCTGCTTGGCCCGAACGGCTGCGGTAAATCCACGCTGCTGCGCGCGCTGGCGGGCCTGGGTAAAGGCGAGGGCGCACTCTGGCTGAACGGCGTTGATTTAATGGCGCAGCCCTTCACGCAGCGAGCAAAGCGGGTGGTCTACCTGCCGCAGACGCTGCCGGCCGGGGTTCATCTGCACGTACTGGAATCGATTATCGTGGCGCAGCGCGCCTCGGGCGGCCTCCATAGTGCGGACAGCGAAGCAGAAATTATGGCGCTGCTTGAGCAGCTGGGTATCGCTCATCTGGCGATGCGCTACCTCGATCAGCTCTCAGGCGGGCAGAAACAGCTGGTAGGTCTGGCGCAGTCGCTGATCCGCCGGCCGGAGCTGCTGCTGCTGGATGAACCGCTGAGCGCGCTGGATCTCAACTATCAGTTTCACGTGATGGATCTGGTACGACGCGAAACCCGGCTGCGCAATATGGTCACGGTGGTGGTGGTGCACGATATCAATATTGCGCTGCGGCATGCTGACCACGCGCTAATGCTGAAGCAGGGCCGGCGTCTGGCGGATGGCATACCCGCAGAGGTGATTACGCCGCAGACGCTGGCGCAGGTGTATGGCGTGCGCGGCCGGATTGAGCACTGCTCGCAGGGCATGCCGCAGGTAATGATTGACGGGCTGGTGGCAGAGTCGCTGATGTAGCTATATCTGCAATGCCAAATCTATAGTGTGATGGCTTGCCTGCCCACTGCTCGATCGGCCAGCCTGTCTCCTTCACCGGTATCAACACCTGTCAGGCCCCTTCGCCCTTTTAGCCCTGTAGTTAAGCGACAGGTTCACCATGAATGGCTATGAGGCCATGCAGGGGGCATGACCTCTTAAGGCCAGAGGTATGCCAGCATGGCGTGAGAGGGACTTAACCTGCACGATTTTTTCATTTCAAAATATCGATGAGAGCTTATCAATATTAAGCTTTTTAAGCGCTGAATGTCGCTGAGAATAAAACGTTTTAATGCTGCAGCTCCAGTCAAGCTTCCTGGTTTTCGTTAGCAGCGTTGTCTTTAATGCTTCAAATTCCCTTGGCGTAATGATTTTTTTATTGCTGCTGCATTTATACAGATTGCCCATAGCGGCAGAGTAGATATTACCATTGTCAAATATAATGATTTTGCTGGAGCGGTAAGCCAGGCTGATAGCTAAAGGCATCATATCTCTGGACACCAGCAGTAAGATGATTTCATCAGCCCGCTCATTCTCTTCGCAAAAGCAGATGAAATCTTTTAGTGATGCTTTGTTAAGCAGGAAAACCGATGCTTTACTAAAATGAAAAAGAAAGCGCTCTTGCAGATAAAGTTCGCTAAATCCCCTCTCCAGAAAGTAGTTTTCTTTTTGAATTAAATTAACATCCATATTACACCCCGTTAACAGTATGGTTGATTTTATTTCCATTCTTTTGCTTTTAGCCGTAGCATATAATTCCCAAGGCCATAGGATCGGGAATTCTTATGAAAACAGGTGTAAAAGCAACTACAGTCAGAGATATCGAAAATTGCTATAGCAAAATAATGCAAAGCGAGAATTTTCATGCGGCTTTGATGACGCATGCAAATATGATCTGTAAAGAGTTCGCATCCAATAAGATGTTCTATAAATACATTTTCAAAAATAACAGATTTCTTGCATCCGTGATTATCACATGTGTCTTCTTTAAAAAAGAGAAGCCTTGCCTGAATGATATAAAGTATCAGTGCATCAGAACCAATATGATCAGTCCTAATACTGTCTCTTCTCTGCTATTACTGTTAAAAACGGGTAGCTATATATCCACCAGAAAAGACACTATTGATAAGAGAAAAACGCATTTTTCAATTACTGACCGGGGATTGAAGTCAGCGATGTCGTTAACAAAGACGGTGGCTATTCCATTAGATGAAATGGGTATAACGGATTTCAAAGTCAATAACTTCTCAGTAGAGAATATGCAAAGCTTCTTTAAAAGATACTATGACATATTTCATCACGATATCCATCTTATTAATATTGCTGACAAAGCTGATATTTTTATCAACAAAGACTCCGGTCATATGATTATGACTCATCTATATCTTCACGGAACTACCGCACAAGACTGCGGTGAGGCATTAACCATCATCAGCCTGGCGAAGCGCTGCGGCGTATCACGCTCGCATCTTCGTAACATCA
This sequence comes from Pantoea sp. ICBG 1758, assembly GCF_002928325.1. Lineage (NCBI taxonomy): Bacteria > Pseudomonadati > Pseudomonadota > Gammaproteobacteria > Enterobacterales > Erwiniaceae > Pantoea > Pantoea sp. ICBG 1758. The sequence continues at coordinate 1,626,280 of NZ_POWL01000001.1, read as the reverse complement.
TATTAGAAGCGAAAGAAAATTCCCTGGTGGACTACGATCCGAAATCAGGCCGCATACACATTCTGGAGTCTTATAATGCGATGTATCATAAATACATGGCGTATTATTTTTCTTTTGTCCTTTATGCCGCTGAGAATTTCAAAGATTAGTTGCTCTTCCTTTCTGCATTGCGGTAACACTGGTAATGCAGAAAGAGTAAGTAATCCTCCTGGCTTTGTAAATGTTAATGATTAGACCCAAAAAAAAACACCTGATCTGGACAGGTGACTTCCCCTGAACGCAAAGAGCTGAATAAAAGATCGCATTTAGCAAGCATTCTTTCTTAGCAAGCAAGGCACGACACTAAAAGCGTTGCATTTCGGCGATAATGCCGAACTATGATTATAACTAATTGTTTTTGATCAATAATATGCAATGATAGTTGTCATGATAGACCTATCTGCTTTTGTGATTCAAATTTTTAATTCATAATAGCTAATGTAAATGATCAACGGTGATTATTATTACACAGGTAAACCGATCATTGTTTCTTAACTGAATCATTAAAGAAAACGTATTTTGCTATCCTGGTTAGCTGTTTATTCGAAATGCGAGTTAGGATTTTTCTCAATACCGATCAGTATGCCTGGATACATATAGGAATATAATAAAATAGGATGATTTAAATAATCTTATTACCTGGTTTTTAATTTTACATAAACGTGCTCTGAACGGGCTGAAGCAGATATAAATTCTGTCTCTGCCGTTATGTCATTTTTTTATTTCAATTTATTCCGCTGCTTTTTTTTCAGGTTTACCGGGTTAGCTCGTAACTCTACTCTCTGGCTTCCCTGGTCAGGGATTGATAGTTAGGGCGATAGCTGTTTTTCGGCAGCATTCGGTTATCTTGAGACGAGGTATAATTATGAAAAAAACGACACTTATTGCTGTGCTGGCGGCTGCCGGCATGTGCCCGGCCGTATTTGCTGCCGATGGCACAATAAATTTCACCGGGAGTATCCGCGATACAGCCTGCACCGTTAATACCAGCTCTGCTACGCAGACCGTCAATCTGGGCACTGTAGCCGCCAGCTCTTTTGGCGCGGCCGGTACGCAGGCCTCGGCAACGCGTTTTACCATTAACCTTACCAGCTGTCCGACAGCGGTGACGTCAGCCAGCATCCGCTTTGACGGTCCGCTGGCGAGCGGCAACTCCAGCCTGCTCGGCCTGACGTCCGGAACCGGCGTGGCTACCGGCGTTGGTATCGGTATCTATGAACAGAACAGCACCACGCTGATTCCTGTCGGGCAGGCATCTGCGCCTGTCACGCTCTCTTCTACCGGCACCAATGCCCTTAATTTCATCGCCAAATATGTGTCAACTGCTGCCACCGTTGGCGCAGGTACGGCGAATGCTGCTGCCACGTTTACCGTTGCCTATAACTGATAATGCGAGCCGCTTGCGGCTCCTTCTCTTCAGGGAAGACTTCATGATTCGTTTTTGTATTCTATTGATAGTGCTGATCAATCCACTGATGAGTCTGGCAGGGGTTGAGATAGGGGGTTCACGGCTCATTTATGAGGGGAATGCGCGGCAGGCTGCGCTGAGCATCAGTAATCCGGATGATTATCCCTACCTGATTCAGGCATGGGTAGATAAAGATCCTACACAACGTCACAGTGACAACACGTTTATTGCCACGCCGCCCCTGTTCCGGCTGGAGCCGCATACGCAAAATTCTGTCCGCATTGTCTATACCGGCGCGGCGCTGCCTGCCGATCGGGAATCTCTGTACTGGCTGAGCATTAAGTCCGTGCCGGGCACGCCGAAAGAGGAGACCAATCGCCTGTTAATCACCGTAAAAAGCGTCTTCAAACTCTTTTACCGGCCGGCAGGGTTACCAGGCGATGCGGCGACAGCGTTTGAAAAAATCACTTTTCGTCGTCAGGGCGACCGTATTTACGCTTCTAATCCCACGCCGTTTTATATCTCCTTTTATGAACTGAAAATGGGCAACGCTAAGCTGAAATCGCTGCCTGTGCTCAGTCCATTATCAGAGCAGGCTATCGATTTTCCGCCGGGAACCGCAGGCACGCTATCCTGGCGGGCGATTAATGATTACGGCGGTATTACCGACGTCAGAACTGCAAAAATCTGATTAAGGCCTGACCATCAATGCGGACGACGCTTTTTACCCGCCAGTCAGGCCGGTCGGCGTCAGCGATGACAGGCTTCATGCTGGCAGCGCTGATGAGCCCTCCCGGATCTGCAACAGATTATTTTGATCCTGCCGCGCTCGAGCTGCGCGGGCAGGTGAGTGCTATCGACCTCTCGGCACTGGAACAGCCCGGCGGTCAGATCCCCGGACGATATCGGACGGAAATCTATCTGAACAGCCGCTATATGGCTGAAAGAATACTAAATTTCACGCTGGGTGAGCGTGGACTTATCCCGGAGATCACTAAAGAAGATCTGCTTTCCTGGGGCGTGCGCAGCCAGGCGACACCGGCATTTTCAGCGATGAGCAAGGGATCACTCCGCCAGCCGATCGATCGCGTCCTGCCCGACGGCCAGCTTAGCTATGACTTTGCTCAGCGGCGTCTGGATATCAGCATTCCTCAGGCGTTTATGCAGCAGAGTGTGCAGGGAGCGGTCTCCCCTGAAGAGTGGGATGACGGGCTGCCTGCTGCCTTTGTGAATTACGCCTACAGCGGTGCCAGCAGCCGCAGCGACGCTCGTCAGGGAACGGTTCAGAATAATTATCTGAATCTGCGCAGTGGCGTAAACCTGGGAGCATGGCGTCTCAGAAACTATTCATCCTGGTCTGATAACGGGCGCTCGCGCCAGTGGAACAGCATCAATACTTACCTGCAGCATGACGTTAAATCACTTAACGCGCAGTTTGTGGCGGGCGACAGCTATAGCCCGGCAGGCGTGTTCGATAGCGTCGCTTTTCGCGGCGTGCAGCTCTACTCTGATGACAATATGCTGCCGGAAAGCCGGCGTGGATTTGCCCCGGTCATTCGCGGCATCGCGCAGAGTAATGCGCGCGTTACCATTCGCCAGGATGGAAACATCATCTATCAGGCTTATGTTCCACCAGGACCTTTTGCAATTACCGATCTCTATCCTGTCTCCTCAGGCGGCGATCTCAGCGTCTCAATTCGCGAAGCAGATGGCACAGTGCGTCAGTTTGTTCAGGCATTCTCAGCAGTGCCGCTGATGCTGCGTGAAGGTCAGGCTAAATATGCACTGACGGCGGGTAAGTATCGGGTGGTTGCCGCTGATAATGCCGCCCGGTACGAACCACTCTTTTTGCAGACAACCGGGAGCTATGGTCTGACGAATGCCAGCACGCTCTACGGCGGAATAATTCTGTCCGGCGATTATATGAGCAGTAGTCTGGGATCGGCTAAAGGGCTGGGTTATCTGGGTTCGGTCTCGATAGACGGAACCTGGGCGCATGCGCAGTCAGGTGAGATCGAAAAACAGGGGGCATCGTTCCGTTTTCAGTATGCCAAAGATTTTACCGCCAGCGGAACCACGTTTAATCTGGCCGGCTATCGCTACTCAACATCCGGCTATATGGATTTTAATGAGGCAAATGGCTATTACAATACGCCCCCGCTTAATGCCAGCAATGATGAGCTGATTGGTTCAAAGCAGGCGCAACGCGTCTGGACGGAGTGGCGCAATCGCCACAATAAACGCAGCCGGGCCGAGCTAAACATCAATCAGAGGCTGGGCGATTTTGGCAGTCTCTATCTGTCTGCTTATCAGCAACAATACTGGGGCATAAGCGGCCGGGAAAATACGTTTAATCTCGGCTACAGCATCAGCCACAATGCGGTGAGCTATACGCTTAACTACATGCGTTCGTCCTCGCCCTGGCTAAGCCAGCAGAATAACGTGTTTTCGCTGGCCGTTCAGATTCCGTTTGAACGCTTCATGCCGAAAAGCTGGCTTAACGTCTCAGCCAGCCAGACAAACAGTAGTGGATTGATGGCATCAGCCGGTATTGCGGGCGTGGCGCTGGCGGATAACACGCTTAGCTATAACATTCAGCAGGGTTATGCCAGCCGGGGAACCGGCGGGTCGGGCAGCGCAACCCTCGACTATAAAGGTTCTTCCGGTGAATATCTGGCGGGCTATAACGTAACCCGCCAGACGCGACAGCTTAATTATGGCGTCATGGGGGGGATCCTGGTTCACCCCTGGGGCCTTACTCTATCGCAGCCCTTAGGCGATACGATGGCGCTGGTAAGGGCAGACAAAGCGGCAAATGTGAAGGTAGAAAATAGCACTGGTGTTTATACCGATAGCCGGGGTTATGCCGTGGTGCCCTATCTCTCTCCCTACCAGCGAAACATCATCAAACTAGATTCCGGCACGCTGGCCGACGACATCGATCTTACTGCAGATACCCGTCGTGTTGTGCCAGGACAGGGCGCGCTGGTTCTGGCAGATTTCCCGACAGCGGCGGGGCAGAAAATAATGCTGACGCTGAATTCAGAAAAAACTATTCCTTATGGCGCGTCGGCCACGGTAACCAGCGGCAGCCAGACATCATCAGGTATCGTAGACGATCGTCATCAGGTTTATCTGAGCGGCGTGCCGTCGCGCGGCACGGTAAAGGTGGTCTGGCAGCACGACGGATGTCAGGCCGATTACGTCCTTCCCGGCGACAAGCCGGTTATACAACTTATTAGCCTGCAATGCCGGTAAAGGATTAACCATGCGAAAAATTCTGCTGCTTATTATTCTGGCTCTGCCCGGTGCCTTTACGGTGCAAACGGCTTACGCCTGGAACTGTTCCGTTGCGACAGCGACAAGCGTTATCACGCCGCCAACGCTGGTGGTACAGAGAGATCTACCGGTTGGCGCCATGATCGGGAGCGTGCTGACCTCAGATATGGCGGGAAGATTTAGCTGTTCAGATACGCCTGCGCCGGCGCTGACCTATCAGGAGTTTGGCATCAAGAGTCATGGCAAAAATGTCACGATTATTGACGGACGCAATATCTACAGTACCGGTATTGCAGGCATTGGCTACGCATTCGGCGGGCTGTCCGGGAATAACTGTGCCGGCACGTCAGGGTGGGTGGATAGTGTCTGGGGACCGAACGTCCAGCAGCTCTGCAAAAGCAGTGGCCTGCTGGCCAGTCAGCCGATGACGGGGCAGGCGCTGGTGCAGTTCTATAAGACGGCGCAAACCACCGGCAGCGGTAGCGTCGGCGCGCAGCTGATTGGCTCATTTATCCTGCGCAACAATCAGTCAGCCTGGATGTGGCCGGAGGCATATATCAACCTCGGTGCATTGACGGTAACGACGGTGGCCTGTTCGGTAACCAATAGCGCGCTTTCGGTCACAATGGGTACGGTGCAGAAGCGGGCCTTCAGGGGCGCGGGCACCGGACCGGGCGACAGTTTTACCCGCACGCTGACCATTCCGCTGAACTGCAATGCAGGTACGCGGGTAAACGTGCAGATCGATGGCAGCGTTCAGGATGCGGCAAATGGCGTACTCAATCTGACCGGCGGAACTGGCAGTGCAACAGGAGTGGGCATTCAGCTGCTCTACAACAATGTACCGTTAACGCTGCAAAAGCCAATTAACACCGGCAGTGCGGACACAGCCGGAACGTTCAGTATCCCGCTGCAGGCGCGCTATTATCAGACCGGAAGTGATATTACGCCCGGTACAGCAAATGCCACCGCCACCTTTACAATTACCTATCAGTAATGGTGCGACGCCTGCCGGGAAGGTCTAATCGCAGTGAACCGGTCAGAGATAAGCGGAAGGGGCAGCTGATAGCCAGCGCGGGCTGAGAAGCCCGCGGCTGGCAAAGGACTATACCAGCAGATGTTTCGCGTGAAAGCGCAGGTGATCTTCCACAAAAGTGGCGATAAAGAAGTAGCTGTGGTCGTAACCCGGCTGAATGCGCAGCTCCAGCGGGAATCCCTGTTCGCGCGCAATCGCCTCAAGGCGCTCCGGACGCAGCTGGTCCGCGAGAAACTGATCGCCGTCGCCCTGATCGATCAGCAGCGGCAGACGCTGCTCCGCCTCCTGCATCAGCAGGCAACTGTCCCATTCCCGCCACGCCTGGCGGTCGTCGCCGAGATAGGCAGTAAACGCCTTTTGCCCCCAGGGGACGTCGCAGGGATTCACAATCGGTGCAAAGGCTGAAGCGGAAGCAAAGCGTCCGCCGAGGCGCAGTGCCAGTACCAGCGCACCGTGTCCTCCCATTGAGTGGCCCATAATCGACTGCCGATCGCTCAGCTTGAAGTTATCCGCCAGCAGCGCCGGCAGCTCCTCGCTGAGGTAGTCAAACATACGATAGTGCGCCGCCCACGGCTGCTGCGTTGCGTTGAGATAGAAGCCGGCACCCTGGCCGAGATCGTAACTCTCATCGTTAGCCACCGCGTCCCCGCGCGGGCTGGTGTCCGGCATAATCAGCACCAGACCCAGCTCTGCGGCCACGCGCTGCGCGCCCGCTTTGGTGGTGAAATTTTCGTCGCTGCAGGTCAGTCCGGCGAGAAACCAGACCGCAGGCGGCGGCGTATCAGCTTTGGGCGGCGGTAAAAAAATGCTGAACGTCATCGGGCAGTTCAGCACCGATGACTGATGTCGCCAGCGTTGTTGCCAGCCGCCAAAGATGCGGTGTTCTTCCAGCAGTTCCAGCGTGGATGCCATAACGCCTCCGGTTATTTGTTGAAGTGCACCACAGAGCGAATCGATTTCCCTTCGTGCATCAGATCAAAGGCGTCGTTGATCTCATCCAGCGCCATGGTATGGGTGATGAAATCGTTCAGCGCAAACTTGCCATCCAGATAATCCTGCACGATACCCGGCAGCTGGCTGCGGCCTTTCACGCCGCCAAACGCGGAACCCCGCCAGACGCGGCCCGTGACCAGCTGGAACGGGCGGGTGGAGATCTCTTCACCGGCACCGGCCACGCCGATGATGACCGACTCACCCCAGCCTTTATGACAGCACTCCAGCGCCGAACGCATGACGTTGACGTTACCGATACACTCAAATGAGAAATCGACGCCGCCATCGGTCAGCTCAACGATGACATCCTGAATAGGCTTATCGTAATCTTTCGGGTTGATCAGGTCGGTGGCACCCAGCTTGCGGGCCAAATCAAATTTGCTGGTATTGATATCGATAGCGATAATGCGGCCCGCTTTTGCCATCTGCGCACCGATGATCGCCGAGAGGCCAATACCGCCGAGACCAAAAATTGCCACGGTGTCGCCCGCTTTAACTTTAGCGGTATTCATCACCGCGCCCATGCCGGTGGTCACGCCGCAGCCCAGCAGGCACACCTCTTCCAGCGGAGCTGCTTTACTGATTTTCGCCAGCGAGATTTCCGGTACAACGGTGTACTCGGAAAAAGTAGAGGTGCCCATATAGTGGAAAATAGGCTGGCCATCTTTAAAGAAGCGCGTAGTGCCATCCGGCATCAGTCCCTTGCCCTGGGTGGCGCGGATCGCCTGGCAGAGGTTGGTTTTGCCGGAGAGACAGAACTTACATTTGCCGCACTCCGGAGTGTAGAGCGGGATAACGTGATCGCCCACCGCCACGCTGGTAACGCCTTCGCCCACCGCTTCCACCACGCCGCCACCTTCATGACCGAGAATGGCCGGGAAAACGCCTTCCGGATCTTTGCCGGAGAGCGTATAGGCGTCGGTATGGCAAACGCCGGTAGCAACGATGCGTACTAACACTTCGCCTTTCTGCGGCGGCATCAGATCCACTTCTTCAATTTTCAGCGGCTCGCCAGGTGCCCAGGCAACGGCGGCACGGGTTTTAATCATGTTCATGCAATCCCTCTTGCGGTAGATGCGGGCCAGTGGCCCTGGTGGTCATTACTTATTTCAGCAGCGTCTGCTCGCTGTCCGGCAGCGGATGCAGCAGGCCGTCGTGCTGTGGCCGGTCATCAAACATATCAATAATCAGGTATTTCAGCGCCTCGACGTTTGGCGTAAACGCATCGCGTCGCCACATCAGCCAGGTAGCGGTATCGCGATAGAGCGGCGGCAGCGCGTGCTCCTGTACCCGCTCGCGCGCCGGCATCTGCGCCAGCACGGAGGCGGGCAGCATTGCCACGCCGCCGCCGCCCGCCACGCAGGCAACCATCGCGTGATAGGACTGGATCTCCATGACGTTGCGCGGTGCGCTCTGGCTGTCGCGGTACCAGCTCTCCAGCCGGGTGCGGTAGGAGCAGCTGTTGCCAAAGGCAAACAGCGTATCCTGCTGGGTATCGCGTGCGCTGAGGATCGGCGGATGTTCAGGGCTGGAGATCAGCACCATCTCTTCGCTGAAGGCGATACAGCCGTTCAGGTCATCATAGGGAGCCGGACCATCAACCAGCGCCGCCGCCAGCGTGCCGGCGCGCACTTTGTCGATGATATCGCCCGATGTGCCGGTCACCAGGGAGAGCGCCACCGCCGGGTAGCGCTGATGATAGGCGGCCAGCAGCGCCGGCAGGCGGGTAGCTGCCGTGCTCTCCATTGAACCAAAAGCAAAATTGCCGCCTGGCTCACCGGCGCGGGCGATATTCAGCGCTTCATCGCTCAGCGCCAGAATACGGCGGGCGTAGTTGAGAAAATTATGCCCCATCGGTGACAGACGCATGCGCTGCTTCTCGCGGATAAACAGGTCAACCCCGATCTCCTCTTCCAGCTGGCGCAGGCGCGTAGTGAGATTAGAGGGCACGCGATGCAGCTGTTCAGCGGCACGCGCCAGAGAACCGGTATCGGCTACACAACAGAACATTCGCAGCTGAACTAAATCCATCTTCTCATCCCGTAAACAACAAGTGCAATGTTATTCATATTTTGTGAGTCTAAACTGCCCGCCGGCGGCTGGCAAGTGCGTTATTGCCGCTTTTGCAGTTTAGCCAGGCGCGCTGCTGATAAGTGTAGTGATAGCGACAGCAACAGCCGCTTTTTTGCGCCTTTTGGTGCCGCGCACGCGCACGTGCTGATTGCCAATCAGATTGATTACTGGATTAAGCCTGCGTTGTGTTTCACAATACGCGCTCAGAATTTCCCCCGCGGGCTATGTTCCGCGGGCGCATCACCTGCCGGAGAATGAGAACGATGAGCACCTTAAGTCAGGAAGCCGCCCTGGTTCATGAAGCGCTGCTGGCGCGCGGTCTGGAAACGCCGTTACGCGCCCCGGTGCGCGAAATGGATAGCGAAACGCGCAAGCGTGAAATTGCCGGTCACATGACGCAAATCATGCAGCTGCTGAATCTGGACCTGGAAGATGACAGCCTGATGGAGACGCCGCATCGCATCGCAAAAATGTATGTGGATGAGATTTTCTCAGGTCTCGATTACGCCAACTTCCCGAAAATCACCGTTATCGAAAACAAAATGAAAGTGGACGAGATGGTGACGGTGCGTGACATCACGCTGACCAGCACCTGCGAACACCATTTTGTGATCATCGATGGCAAGGCGACGGTGGCCTACATTCCCAAAGACAAAGTGATTGGCCTGTCGAAAATCAACCGCATCGTGCAGTTTTTCGCCCAGCGCCCGCAGGTGCAGGAGCGCCTGACGCAGCAGGTGCTGGTCGCGCTGCAGACGCTGCTTGGCACCACTAACGTGGCGGTGTCGATTGATGCAGTTCACTACTGCGTAAAAGCGCGCGGCGTGAAAGATGCGACCAGTGCAACCACGACCACGTCGCTGGGCGGGCTGTTTAAATCGAGCCAGAATACGCGTCAGGAGTTCCTGCGCGCGGTACGTCATATCTGATCCCCAGGCGGCCCCGGTGCCGCCTTTTTTGATGGCTGAGGGCCGCAATGCAACGCTACCAGGCGCTGGATTTTATTCGCGGATGCGCGGTTCTGGGCATTTTGCTGCTCAATATTAGCGGCTTTGGCCTGCCGTCAGCCGCCTATCTTAATCCCGCCTGGCAGGGCAGCGTTACGCCGCAGGATGCCTGGACCTGGGCGATACTGGACGGGCTGGCGCAGCTGAAATTCCTCACGCTGTTTGCACTGCTGTTTGGCGCCGGACTGGCGCTGCAGATCCCCCGCGGTAAGCGCTGGATCAGCACGCGCCTGACGCTGCTGGTGCTGCTCGGGTTTATCCACGGCGTCTTCTTCTGGGAAGGGGATATTCTCCTCGACTATGGGCTTATCGGCCTGATTATCTGGCGTCTGCTGCGTGAAGTGCCCTCTGAGCGTGCGCTGTTTCAGACCGGCGTGCTGCTCTATCTGGTCGGCTGTGCGGTGCTGCTTATCTTCGGAGCGATCTCCGGCAATCAGAGCAGCAGCGGCTGGCAGCCGGGTGCCGCTGTGCTGGAGTATGAAAGTTACTGGAAGCTGGTGGGCGGCTGGGAAGCGGTACGCAACCGGCTCGATCTGCTCGCATCAGGCCTGATGGCGCTGGCATCCCAGTATGGCTGGCAGCTGGCGGGGCTGATGCTGATGGGTGCCGCGCTGCTGCGCTGCGGCTGGCTGACCGGTGAGTTCAGCCTGCAGCACTACCGGCGCGCCGCACTGCTGCTGCTGACGACCGGCTGGCTAATCGCGGTGCCGGGTATCGTTGCGCAGTGGCAGCTGCAGTGGGCGCAGCGCTGGACCAGCTTTTATCTGCAGGTGCCGCGCGATCTCGCCTCGCCTTTTATCAGCCTCGGCTATGCGGCGCTCTGTCTCGGCTTCTGGCCTGCGCTCGCGCGTAACCGGCTATGCAACCTGATTCAGGGAGTGGGGCGCATGGCGCTGAGCAACTATCTGTTACAGACGCTAATCTGTACCACGCTTTTCTACCGGTTTGATCTCTTCCTGCACTTTAACCGGTTACAGCTGCTGGCGCTGGTGCCCGTTATCTGGGTAGTCAATCTTCTCTTCTCAGCGCTCTGGCTGCGCTATTTTCGTCAGGGGCCGCTGGAGTGGCTGTGGCGCTGGCTGACGCAGCGTCTCTCTGCAACCGGCACCGCAGTGCCGCCTGTCAGATAATGACCTGCATCACAAAGATCGCATAAAGCAATGTAACCGTTTTCATTGATGTGAGCTGTTTCACGTAGCTGAAGTCTGCGGCCTGACACTATAGCGCTATTACGCGCCCGTCGCGTCTTTCAGCCTTTGTGGAACCGCTGCATGATAACGATTCGTGATGTCGCCCGACTGGCGGGAGTTTCTGTTGCCACCGTGTCGCGCGTGCTCAATAACAGCAGTGCCGTCACCTCTGATACCCGCGACGCCGTGCTGCAGGCGGTGGAATCGCTGGGCTATCGTCCGAACGCCAACGCACAGGCGCTCGCCACCCAGGTCAGCGACACGATTGGTGTCGTTGTCATGGATGTCTCCGATCCCTTTTTTGGCGCGCTGGTGAAAGCGGTGGATACCGTGGCGCAGCGGGTGCATAAGCATGTTCTCATCAGTAATTCCTGGCATCAGGAAGATAAAGAGCGGCACGCCATTGAGGTGCTGATCCGTCAGCGCTGCAATGCGCTGGTGGTACATGCGAAAACGCTTTCAGACGCTGAACTCACGCAGTTTATGGATCAGGTGCCGGGAATGGTGCTGGTTAACCGGGTGATCCGCGGCTACGAGCATCGCTGCGTCTGTCTCGACAATGTAACCGGTGCGCAGGTTGCCACCCGCATGCTGCTGCAGCAGGGGCATCAGCGTATCGGCTATCTCAGCTCCAGCCACCCGATTGAAGATGTGGCTCAGCGCCGCGATGGCTGGCTGCAGGCGCTGTCAGAGCAGGGTATCCAGCCGGCAGAGGCGTGGATCGCCCATGCTGAACCCGATATGCAGGGCGGTGAAGCCGCGATGGTGGAGCTGCTCGGGCGCAATCTGCATCTGACCGCCGTGTTTTCCTATAACGATGGCATGGCGGCTGGCGCCCTGACGGCGCTGAAAGATAACGGCATTCAGGTGCCGCAGCATTTTTCTGTCATCGGTTTTGATGACATTCCTATTTCCCGTTACACCGATCCCCAGCTGACAACCGTACGCTATCCCATTGTTTCTATGGCAAAACTGGCAACAGAGCTGGCGCTGAAAGGCGCAGCCGGTGAGCTGGATCCTCAGGCATCGCACTGCTTCATGCCTACGCTGGTGCGGCGTCACTCAGTGGCCCAGCGACAAATTGTGGAGTCGATCACTAATCCAGGCGATAGCGCCATGTAACCGTTTCCAATATGTGATTACATTCACAGTTAATTACCAGACCGCTCACTATGATGGCAGCGTCTTACCGGACTGAAACATCATGAAACGCCGGGTCACGCCTCTCCGGACAGGTTTCAGTAGCCGATTGAAATGGTTCACAACACTCTTCAGGAAGCGGTTACGTACAGGGAAGTCAGGATAGGGAGAGCGGTCCGGCCAATGCCTGCGCCTGCTCCAGAATGATAGCGTTTCAACCGACTGCGTTCGCTGCCCGCAGGCAGCAGGGCGCAATGAAATACCCTGCATAATTAAAACCGGAGATACCATGAATAAGAAGGTTTTCACGCTCACAGCACTGGTTGCCAGCATGATGTTTGGTGCAACTGCACACGCCGCCGATACCCGCATTGGCGTGACCATTTACAAATATGATGACAACTTCATGTCAATGGTGCGTAAGGATATCGAGAAAGAGGCGAAAACGCTGGGCGGCATTCAGCTGCTGATGAATGACTCGCAGAATGACCAGTCCAAACAGAACGATCAGATTGACGTGCTGATGGCCAAGGGCGTGAAAGCGCTGGCAATTAACCTGGTAGATCCGGCAGCGGCAGCGGTAGTCATCGACAAAGCAAAAGCCAATGACGTACCAATTGTGTTCTTCAACAAAGAGCCGAACGCCAAAGTGCTGGCCAGCTATCCGAAAGCCTATTATGTCGGTACAGACTCAAAAGAGTCAGGTATCAAACAGGGCGAGCTGATTGAGAAGCACTGGAAATCGACGCCAGCCTGGGATCTGAACAAAGATGGACAGATTCAGTTTGTCCTGCTGAAAGGCGAGCCAGGCCACCCGGATGCTGAAGCGCGTACCAAATATGTTATCGACACCCTGAACAAAGATGGCATCAAGACGCAGCAGCTGGCGATGGATACCGCAATGTGGGATACCGCTCAGGCGAAAGATAAAGTCGATGCGTGGCTCTCCGGTCCGAACGCTAACAAAATTGAAGTGATCATTGCCAACAATGATGCAATGGCAATGGGCGCGGTTGAAGCGCTGAAAGCACACAACAAATCAAGCATTCCGGTGTTTGGTGTTGATGCGCTGCCAGAAGCGCTGGCGCTGGTGAAATCGGGTGCGATGGCGGGTACCGTGCTGAACGATGCGGAAAACCAGGCGAAAGCCACGCTGGATATCGCGAAGAACCTGGCAGATGGCAAAGAGCCAACCGCGGGCACTAACTTCAAGATGGAAGATAAAGTGGTTCGCGTGCCTTATGTCGCCGTAGATAAAGAGAACCTCTCTCAGTTTGCGAAGTAATCTATTCCGGGCGCGGCAATTTGCCGCGCCTTATTGCATCTGCATACGCTTTTTTTAGCCAGGTAAATTATGGCCAGTGAGAATCCGACCACACAGCGTGAATATCTGCTGGAGATGACGAATGTCTCGAAATCATTTCCAGGGGTGAAAGCCTTAGATAATGTGAATTTGAAAGTGCGGCCGCACTCCGTCCATGCCTTAATGGGTGAAAACGGTGCCGGAAAATCGACATTATTAAAGTGCTTATTTGGCATCTATAAAAAAGATACGGGGAGTATTCTTTTTCAGGGCCAGGAGATTGACTATAAAAGCTCCAAAGAAGCGCTGGAAAATGGCGTCTCAATGGTGCATCAGGAATTAAACCTCGTGCTGCAGCGCAGCGTGATGGATAATATGTGGCTGGGTCGCTACCCGCGTAAAGGGCCATTTGTCGATCAGGACAAAATGTATCGCGATACCAAAGCGATCTTTGATGAACTCGATATTGATATCGATCCGCGCGATAAAGTGGCGAATCTTTCTGTATCGCAGATGCAGATGATTGAAATTGCCAAAGCGTTCTCCTATGACGCCAAAATTGTCATTATGGATGAACCGACCTCTTCGCTGACGGAAAAAGAAGTTAACCACCTGTTTACTATTATTCGTAAACTAAAAGATCGCGGCTGCGGTATTGTCTATATCTCGCATAAGATGGAAGAGATCTTTCAGCTGTGCGACGAGATCACCATTCTGCGCGACGGACAGTGGATCGCCACTCAGTCGCTGGAAGGGCTGGATATGGATAAGATCATCGCCATGATGGTGGGTCGTTCGCTCAATCAGCGCTTCCCGGATAAGAGCAACGTGCCGGGCGAGGTGATTCTGGAGGTCCGCAACCTCACTTCACTGCGTCAGCCCTCGATTCGCGATATCTCATTTGACCTGCATAAAGGGGAGATCCTCGGTATCGCCGGGCTGGTGGGTGCCAAGCGTACCGATATCGTTGAGACGCTGTTTGGCATTCGTGAGAAGTCGGGCGGAACTATCCGGCTGCACGGCAAAGCGATCAACAACCACAGTGCAAACGAGGCGATCAACCACGGTTTTGCGCTGGTGACAGAAGAGCGTCGCTCCACCGGGATCTACGCCTATCTCGATATCGGCTTTAACTCGCTTATCTCCAATATTAAAAAATATAAATCCAGTATCGGCCTGCTTGATAATAAGCGTATGAAGAGCGATACCCAGTGGGTTATTGACTCGATGCGGGTAAAAACGCCAGGTCACCATACGCAGATTGGCTCGCTTTCAGGCGGTAACCAGCAGAAGGTCATTATTGGCCGCTGGCTGCTGACCCAGCCGGAAATATTAATGCTTGATGAACCTACGCGCGGTATTGACGTAGGGGCTAAATTTGAAATTTATCAGCTGATTTCAGAACTGGCCAAAAAAGAGAAGGGCATTATTATTATCTCCTCAGAAATGCCAGAGCTGCTGGGTATAACCGATCGTATTCTGGTAATGAGTAACGGTCAGGTAGCCGGTATTGTCGATACAAAAACGACCTCGCAGAATGAAATCCTGCGTTTAGCGTCATTACACCTTTAATGAAGCAAGGGCTTTAAAATGAAAGCGACTACTAAAAAGAATGCGCTAACCTGGTTAAAAGAGGGCGGTATTTACGTCGTCCTGTTTGTTCTGCTGGCGATTATTATTTTCCAGGATCCGACGTTTTTAAGTTTAATGAACCTGAGTAACATCCTGACGCAATCGTCGGTGCGTATTATTATCGCGCTGGGCGTGGCCGGGCTGATTGTGACTCAGGGTACTGACCTCTCCGCCGGGCGGCAGGTTGGCCTGGCGGCGGTAGTGGCGGCGACGCTGCTGCAGTCGATGGATAACGCGAACAAGGTTTTCCCGCATCTGGAAACCATGCCGATTCCGCTGGTTATTCTGGTAGTGTGCATTATCGGCGGCGTGATTGGCCTGGTAAACGGCGTGATCATCGCATACCTCAAGGTAACGCCGTTTATTACCACGCTGGGTACGATGATCATCGTGTATGGTATTAACTCCCTCTACTACGATTTTGTCGGTGCCTCGCCGATCGCCGGCTTTGACGCGGGCTTCTCCACCTTTACCCAGGGGTTCCTGCGCTTTGGTGACTTCAAGCTCTCGTTTATCACCTTTTACGCCATTATCGCTATCGTGTTTGTCTGGATCCTGTGGAATAAAACCCGCTTCGGTAAAAACATTTTTGCGATTGGCGGTAACCCGGAAGCGGCAAAAGTTTCAGGCGTTAACGTGCCGTTCAACCTGATTCTGGTCTATGCCCTGTCAGGTGTGTTCTATGCGTTTGGCGGTCTGCTGGAAGCGGGCCGTATTGGCAGCGCCACCAACAACCTCGGCTTTATGTATGAGCTGGATGCGATTGCCGCCTGCGTGGTGGGCGGCGTCTCCTTCGCCGGCGGTGTGGGTACGGTCGCAGGCGTCGTGACCGGGGTAATTATCTTTACCGTAATCAACTACGGCCTGACTTACATCGGCGTGAACCCTTACTGGCAGTACATCATCAAGGGCGGCATCATTATCTTCGCCGTGGCGCTGGATTCACTGAAATACTCGCGCAAGAAATAAGCGTGAAGTAACGGAAAAAGGCTGCGCTGGCGCAGCCTTTTTTTATGGCTGCCGGCCGCAGCAAAGGCTACTTACGCAGCTTCTCTTCCAGCTCCAGCAGCTGTTCAGGCGTGACCGCCGGATAGCTCTGCGCATCTTCCGGCACCGTATGCACTGCCGGAATCGGCACCAGCGGTCCGAGAAAACGCGGCTCGCGCTTCATCAGATAGAGATCGGCCATCGCGCCCAGTCGGGCACCGACTTCGCGTGCGCGCACCGACAGCATATTTTTCGGCGAGGGTACGGCATAGCACTGTGCCTGAATGCCAAGGTGCAGCGCAATGTAGAGCGCCCGCTCGCAGTGAAAGCGCTGGGTGATAATAATGAAGTCGTTGGTGTCAAACACCTTGCGCGTGCGCACAATGGAGTCGAGCGTGCGAAAACCGGCATAATCCAGCACGATGTCGGCCGGATCGACGCCAGCTTTAATCAGATCGCGTCGCATGGTGGCGGGCTCGTTATAGCTCTGCTGGGCGTTGTCGCCGCTCAGCAGCAGGTAGTTAACTTTGCCGCTGTTATAGGCGTTGAGCGCGCCCTGCATGCGATAGAGGTAATACTGATTAATGACGCCGGCACGATAATATTTCGCGGTGCCCAGTACCACGCCAACCTGACGATGCGGCAGCGAGGCGACATCTTCATAGATAAACGGCGCGGTTTTCCAGCTGATCCAGCGATCAAGGCCGAGCGCGGTCGCCACCATCGCTAAGATGATGATGATCAGAGCAAAGAAAACGCGTTTCAGCATGCGCGCGGCAACTCAACAGGCAGGATTCAGGGTGCTTCAAGGCTACTTGAGCCGGGGCGGCTAAGCAAGCTCACCCCGGCTGGCTGATGTTTTTTTCGGCAGTGCCGGATCGAAATCCGGCGCTGAGGCGATCAGATAGAGGTACGGCGGTAGTGGCGATACTGCGGCAGCCAGAAGTTGTTGTGAACCGCTTTAGAGAGCACATCCTCCGACGTTACCACGGCAACGCCAGCCAGCTGTGCCGCTTTGCCCACTTCCATCGCAATCAGTTTAGAGACGCCCTGAATATCTTTGATCTCCGGCAGGACCGGACCTTCGCCGTCGTTAACCAGCGGCGAGCAGTCAGCCAGCGCGCGGCTGGCGGTCATCAGCATGGAATCGGTCACGCGCGTTGCGCCCGCGGCAATCACGCCGAGTCCGATGCCCGGGAAGATATAGGAGTTGTTGCACTGGGCAATCGGATAGGTTTTGCCTTTCCAGGTCACCGGTGAGAACGGGCTGCCGGTGGCAACCAGCGCGGCACCGTCGGTCCAGGCGATGATATCCGCCGGCGTCGCTTCCACGCGTGACGTCGGGTTAGAGAGCGGCATCACGATAGGGCGTTTGCAGTGCTTATGCATCTCGCGAATGATCTCTTCGGTAAACAGGCCTGGCTGGCCCGATACGCCGATCAGAATATCGGGCTGCGCGTTGCGCACCACATCCAGCAGCGAAATCGTGTCGCTGGTGACGTCCCAGGCTTTCAGATTGTCACTTTTCTGCACCAGCCTGCTCTGGAAGTCGAGCAGGTTTGGCAGCTTGTCGGTGAGCAGACCAAAGCGGTCAACCATCATGACGCGCGAACGCGCTTCATCATCGCTCAGTCCTTCAGATTTCATCTGCGCAACGATCTGTTCAGCAATACCACAGCCTGCAGAACCGGCGCCGAGGAAGACCACTTTCTGCTCGCACAGGCGGCTGCCTGCGGCGCGGCTGGCGGCAATCAGGGTACCAACGGTAACGGCTGCGGTGCCCTGAATATCGTCGTTGAAGCAGCAGATTTCATCGCGATAGCGCTGCAGCAGCGGCATAGCGTTTTTCTGTGCAAAATCTTCGAACTGCAGCAGGACGTTTGGCCAGCGACGTTTCACCGCCTGAATAAATTCATTCACAAACGACTCATACTCTTCGCCGCTAATGCGCGGATGACGCCAGCCCATATAGAGCGGGTCGTTGAGCAGCTGCGGGTTATTGGTTCCGACATCCAGCACCACCGGCAGGGTATAAGCCGGACTGATGCCGCCGCAGGCGGTATAGAGCGACAGTTTACCAATCGGAATACCCATGCCGCCGATGCCGAGGTCGCCCAGGCCCAGAATGCGCTCGCCATCCGTGACCACAATAACCTTCACATTCTGCTTGGTGGCGTTCTGCAGCATGTCTTCGATGCGATCGCGATTGTTGTAGGAGATAAATACGCCGCGCGCGCGACGGTAAATTTCGGAGAAGTGCTCGCATGCCGCGCCCACGGTCGGGGTGTAGATAATCGGCATCATCTCTTCCAGATGATTATCCAGCAGGCGGTAGAACAGGGTTTCGTTGGTATCCTGGATATTGCGCAGATAGACGTGCTTGTCGTTGTTGTTTTTGAAATCCAGGAACTGACGCCAGGCGCGTTCCGCCTGCTCTTCAATAGTCTCCACCGCATCCGGCAGCAGGCCATTAAGATTAAATTCGTTTCGCTCTTCCAGAGAGAAGGCGCTGCCTTTATTCAGCAGCGGAAATTCCAGCAGAATCGGACCCGCATAGGGGATATAGAGCGGGCGTTTACTTTCGTACTCGAGTTCCATGCAATGTTTGCTCCGGTTGCAGTGTTTGCTGACGTATCGCTACGAAAAGGTCACGCCAGATCTGATTATTGTGAAGGTCTGGCGCCCGATCCTATGAAAATTCCGGCAGATGTACAGCTTTTGTTAACAGCAGGTCACAAAAGCGGTAAAAGGATCACTAAACGGATGTTTTTGAAACTAAAGTAATCGTCAGCTCACGGCAGCCGAGCGCGGCCAGCGTCGCCCGCGTGGCGTCCGCCTGCGTCAGCGTACCCTCTGCAGACTCGGCCAGCGCCGCGCGGCGAATAGTTTCCAGCGGTTCATGATGCATATTCATCAGGATCAGCGCGGCCTGCAGCGGCGGCAGGCTCGGGTTGAAGGCGGCATTCTCCGCATAGCGGCCGCTGTAAATGGCGCCGCTGTGGCTCTCCAGCGCCACACCGCTGTAGCTGAAGCTGTAAGGCGCGTGGCTCTGGCTGGCTGCCCGGATTGCCGCCTGCTGCAGCGCATCGCCGGCAGGGGCAAAGGCGTGGTCAACCGGCGTCATCAGCCGTTCGGTAATATTGAGGTCGGCAGGACCAAATGCATCGGGCAGGTAGTGGGCCAGCGTGTTCACGTCACGGCCCGGCAGGCTGATGCGGATCGCCGTGCCGCTGTTCAGCTCATTCATAAACTGACGGCAGTGGCCGCACGGCGTGTAGTTTACGGTGATGGCCGCCAGCGCCGTTTCACCGCGCAGCCAGGCGTGGGTAATCGCGCTCTGCTCAGCGTGTACCGTCTGCTGCATCGTGGCGCCGCGAAACTCCATATTTGCCCCAAAATACCAGTGGCCGCTGACGCCACGCGCGATAGCGCCAACGTTAAAGCGCGAGAGCGGCGCAACCGCACAGCAGGCGGCGAGCGGCAGGAGCGCCAGCGCCAGCGCATCCTCTTCCAGTCCGGTGACCTGCTGCAGCTGTATCAACTCGTCAGGGCGGAGCACGCCGTGAAAATCGGGCGCGTCCAGCAGCGGCTGCAGCGCCTGCTGCAGGGCAGCCGGCAGGTCGGAGAAAGCGGAAGAGAATCGTGGGTGCATGGTGTCAGGCCTCATTAACTCATCAGCGGCGGGGCGCCGCCTGCTGAGTTATATGTGATCCATGTCGCTATGACAATGCAAGCTGATTGAGTTGTTTCAACTTTGCGAGATCTCTCGCAAACTTTCAGCCAAACCACGCCATCAGCAGCGGAAAGATAAACGGTGCCAGTAAAGAGGTAATGATGCCGCAGATCACCAGCGCCAGCGAACTGAACGCCCCTTCCTGATAGTCGATTTCCGCCGCCCGCGCCGTGCCCAGCGCGTGTGACGCGTTGCCAATCGCCAGGCCACGCGATGCTTTGCTGCGAATGCGCAGCAGGTTCAGCAGCATGTGCCCGAATACGGCACCAAATACGCCCGCGATCAGCACGCAGATAGCGCTGATGGCCGGAATACCGTGCAGCGAGGCAGAGACCGCCATCGCAATCGGGGTGGTGACTGATTTGGGCAGGAGCGTCGCGGCGATCTCCGGTGTGGCGCCCAGCCACAGCGCCATCGCCGTGCCGGATACCATGGCGGTCAGGCTGCCAATAAAGCAGACGCTGATGATGGTTTTCCAGCGTGCGCGGATCTGATGCATCTGCTCATAAAGCGGCAGCGCTAAGGCCACGACCGCTGGCTGCAGCAGCTGATTCAGCAGTGCGCTGCCGGCAAAATAGCGCGTATAGGGGGTATGCGTCAGCAGCAGCACCGGAATAATGATGGCCATGGCTACCAGCAGCGGATTAATCAGCGAGATTTTGAGCTTTGCCGCCAGTCGGCGCGCCACAAAATAAGCAGCCAGCGTCAGCGGCAGGGACCACCAGGCGTCACTCATGCGGCTGCTCCTGTTTCGGGCGCTGCAGGCGTTCAGCGCTAAAACCCACCACCACCAGCACCATCAGCGTACTGGTGAGGCAGGAGACCACAATCGGCCCAAACTGCGCGGAAAGTACATCGGTATAGCTGATGACGCCGACGCTTATCGGTACAAACAGCAGCGCCATATAGCGGATCAGCAGATGGCAGCCGGGCTTTACCCAGCGGACCGGCAGAATTTGCAGCCCCAGTAGTAAAAACAGCAGCAGCATACCGATAATACTGCCGGGAATAGTAAAGGGAAGCAGGGCGGCGAGCGCGATACCGGCATAGAGCGCGGCATAGATAATCATAAAGGCGCGCAGATAGCGCCAGCAGGCAGTTAACACGTCAGACATCTCCGGCTTCGGTCATCTGTTTTACATCATACGCATTACGCGCTTAGCGTGCCAGACGTCACAAAAGCCGGCGCTGAACCAGAAACTCATAAAAAGGGCGCCCGGGTCCTCTGCGGTTTGCAGACGATGCCCGGAGCCGCAGTCAGAAGCGATAGCTGACGCTGATGGCCGCCTGAGTATCAGACCAGCCGTTATCACCCACCTGCTGACCAATAGTGCCTTTCAGGCCGAGACCACCGCCCAGCGCACCGTCCACGCCCACGCGCGCTTCGGCAATATTGCGACTGCCCTGTTGTGAGACCACTACATCATCCATGCGCACCGCGTATTCACGACTGTTGTGGATCCAGTTGGCTTCGGTGAACAGGCTGAAGCGGCGGTCGTTGCGATCGTCCTGCGCAGCATGGCTCTTCATAAAGGCTTTAACCCCCAGGCTGCTGCTGACGTTATCCTGACCGCTGCCTTGCACCAGTGTGCCGTTGCGCTCGGTATGGTCATCAGCCTTAATACCGGACCAGCCGATGCGCGCCTGCGGCTGCAGATAGAAAGCACGACGCTCGCTCTGCGCCAGCGGAATGACATAGCCGGAAGAGAGCGAGGCATTAAGCCCTTTTGAGCGATAAGATTCACCCGCTTCATCCTCACCCTCTACCTGATTGTTAAACCAGCTGTACTGCAGTGTGCTGTCTGCCCACAGGCCTTTTTCATCGGTCCCTTTGGCAAACCAGGTACCATATATACCAGTGGTATAGCCATTGATCTGGCCGCCGGCGCGGTAGCCGGTGATCCCGGATGCAGTACTGCTTTTGCTGTTGCCATAGCCCGCCATCAGGCCGACGCGGGCAGTGTCAGTAGCGGCAATATCGCCGCCGAGCAGGGTCACTACGCTGTTGGCTCGGGTACGTAGCTGGCCGTCACCGGCGTGCTGACGATTATGATCGCCGGAGACGTGCAGCCAGAGTGACGTGTACTGCTGTTCGCCGGTCAGCGGATCAAGGTACCAGGTGCCCTGACGATCGCTCATACGGGTATCGAACAGCGTGGATGCAGTGGCGAGGTTAGCAGCATAAGCGCCGCCTTCCGGGCGCAGTACTGCCACGCTTTCCCCGCCGCCGTTATTACCGCTACTGCCGTTATCACCGCCGCCGCCGTTATCACCGCCGCTGCCGTTATCACCGCCGCTGCCGTTATCACCGCCGCTGCCGTTATCACCGCCGCTGCCGTTATCACCGCCGTCACCGCCACCGTTGTCGCCACCGCCGCCGATAATCGGCAGGCCCGTTTCCAGATTAACGCGATTGGTCAGATACCAGTTTTTATTACCGCGCAGCAGGCGGTATTCATAGGCGCCCGCTACAATGCGTCCCTGCTGACGGAACGCGCTGCTGTCGGCGCTGCCCTGCACTTCAATCAGCTCAATGCCGTTATAGGTTTGCGCGCCGCGTCCGCCAAGGTTATTCACGACGATATTGGTGGTACCGCTGGCATCGCCGGTGACCACCAGCCGATCGGTACGGGCATTGTCATCATCAAGCTCGGTGCCGAATATCAGAGTGCCGTCGTTACCGGTGTAGTTGCCATCGACAGTAAGGACATTACCGGCAGCGGCGCCGGCAAGCCGGATAGTACCGGCATTGGTGGTGTCGCCCAGCGTCTGACGGTAGCCGTTCAGATCCAGTTCACCGTTGCTGCCAATATTCCAGGTGGAGGCTGTGCTAAAGGTATTGTCTGCACCTGCCCGCAGAGTCCCCCCCGTTACGGTAGTGCTCCCTGAGTAGCTATTGAGGCCAGAGAGTGTCGTTACCCCGGATGTCACCACGACATCCCCTGCACCGGTTACAGGCGAAGCAAAATTATAATTCGCATTGGTGTGGTTAAAATTCACCAGCGCGCGCGAGGTGGGTGAGGAGGCGAGCGTAATCTCCCTGGCATTGACGCGCCCGGCGCTATCAGCAACATAACCATTAATGTTGCCGACAGAGAGCATTGAGGGCGCAGTGGTGCTATTACCGCTTATCAAAAGGCTATCAGCTGCCAGCGTAGCCCCGCTCTGTACCAGTACTATGCCGGTACTCGCCAGCTGTCTGGCCACCGTTAGCGTGGTGCCATTGCCGTTCAGCAACAGGTTACCGCTATTACTTACGCTGCCTGTCAACGCGGTTGCGTCGTTCAGAATTTGTAATGTTTGAAGGTTAGTAAGCTGATTAGTAACCCGCAGAGCAGTATTATTACCACTGACGCTAAACACCGGGCCATTATTATATACCGTACCAGCTGTAACACTGGCACCGTCGGTAAACCGAATCTGACCGTTATTATTACTGAGCGTATCAGCACTGAGCGTTGCGCCTGACGCAACGGCCACCGTTCCCCGGTTAACCAGCCCGTTTAACACATTCAGTGTGACACCACGCCCGGTAACGGTCAGTGCGCCGCGGCCATCATAGCCATTCGCGATATTAACCCGGGTGCCGGCAGTCGCACCCTGAACAATAACCTTACCGCCATTATTCGTTATTGATCCAATCTGCTGGCTGTAACCATTGGTATCCAGCGTGCCTTTAGAGCGAATTTCAAATGTGGCATTCTGACCCAGTGCATTCGGCGCGCCAGCAAGCAGCGTCGCATAGTTTTGTGTCCAGCCATTATCGATCAGGTAGGAGCCTGAGAAGTTACCGCTCTTTGCCAGCGTAGTGGTACCTTCTCTGACATAAATTTCTCCCTCTCCTGCTGTATTACTGAGAAGGCTGGCATTAAAAATATAGTTATTACTGTTGTGTGAAAAGTTAATAAATGAGGTATCAGCAAGCGTTACGGATGAAGCAGAAACCGCACCTGGAGCAGGCGCGATTCCTGTAACAGAACCTCCAATTATAAAAGAAGAGGATAAACGCAGCAAAATGTTATTCGCACTTAGCAATGCGCCGTTGCCGACAGTAATTGCCACATTTCTATCTGTTGTCAGCGTGCCGAGCGTTGCGCGCGTACCGGCTCCGGACAGTACCAGATCTCCTTCACCTGCAAACCTCAGACTGTTAGCCGTAAGCTGGCTGCCGCTGGTGATAAACATACCGCCAACGCCAGGCAATGTTTCAGTTGCAGTTATGTCGTTGCGGGCATCAATCCAGTCAGCACCGTTAGCGGGCGGGGATGACGTAGTGCCCGTAACGTTACCCTGATAGGTAATGGTGGCAAATACGGTGCCTGAGCCAGATAATGCTCCGGCTATAGCGAGCGCCAGCGCAGAGGGGTTAAACAGTTTGTGGCTCATGATTCCGGGTCCTGTAATGTTGGTACATTATGAGTTGCGGCCTGAGCCGGTGTGTCTTGCTACGAGAATTAACGCTGCTGGTGGGAAAGCTAAAAGTATAGCAGGCAATAAATTAGCTAAAGCGCTGCATCATCTTAAAATAAAAACAGCATTTTGAGATGGGATTATTATTTTTTGCACATACAGCTAAGTTTTTTGTATAAAGGATGCCTGGTTTTCGGTACGACAGATATATATTTACTCTGCTTTTAAGGCAGATAATTAGTATGTCATAATAAAACAGAATAGTTATATGATTTGATCTCCAGAAATAATCTTGTATTTGCAAGGCAGTTCACAGGTTTATGCTATAACTGGCGTTAGCGCTAAAAGGGTGTTCTGAGGTTGCGTTGCAAAAATCGATTATCTGGCTGTATCGCGTTGTCTGAATAATGGCACTAAAAAAAGCCCTCTCAAAGGAGAGGGCTGAAAGGCGATTACTTAACCGGCATGCCTGGCTGTGCGCCGCTGTCCACAGAGAGCACAAACAGATCGCTGCCGCCAGAGCCGGCTGAGAGCACCATCCCTTCCGATACGCCAAAGCGCATCTTACGCGGTGCCAGGTTGGCCACGATAATGGTCATCTTGCCCACCAGTACCGAAGGATCGGGGTAGGCAGCACGAATGCCGGAGAAGATCTGACGCTTCTCACCGCCGAGATCGAGCTGCAGGCGCAGCAGCTTGTCTGAACCCTCAACCAGTTCCGCCTGCTCAATCAGCGCCACGCGCATATCGACTTTGGCGAAATCATCAATGGTGATAGTGTCGCCAATCGGCGCGTCAGCAAGCGGGCCGCTCACCGCAGGCTGACTGGCCGCCGCCGCATCCTCTTTCGATGCCTCAATCAGCGCCTCCACTTTTGCCATCTCAATACGGCCATAGAGCGCTTTAAACGGTGCCACGCTGTGATTCAGCAGCGGCTGCGCGATGCCATCCCAGCTCAGTTCGCTCTGCAGAAACGCCTCGGCGCGCTCGCTCAGCGACGGCAGTACCGGCTTCAGCCAGGTCATCAGCACGCGGAACAGGTTGATGCCCATTGAGCAGATCGCCTGCAGGTCAGCGTCGCGGCCTTCCTGTTTCGCCACCACCCACGGTGCCTGCTCATCAACATAGCGGTTCGCCAGATCGGCCAGCGTCATGATCTCACGGATAGCGCGGTTATATTCACGGTTCGCCCACGCCTCGCCAATCTTCTCTGATGCGGCCACAAAGGTCTGATACAGCGCCGGATCGGCGAGTTCAGCGGCCAGCTCGCCGTTAAAGCGTTTGGTGATAAAACCAGCGTTGCGCGAAGCCAGGTTAACGACTTTGTTCACTACGTCAGCGTTAACGCGCTGCACGAAATCTTCCAGATTCAGGTCGATATCATCAATGCGCGAAGAGAGCTTGGCCGCGTAGTAGTAGCGCAGGCTGTCGGCATCAAGATGCTTCAGCCAGGTGCTGGCTTTGATAAAGGTGCCGCGCGATTTTGACATCTTCGCGCCGTTTACCGTGACATAGCCATGCACAAACAGGTTGGTCGGCTTGCGGAAACCGCTGCCTTCCAGCATTGCCGGCCAGAACAGGCTGTGGAAATAGACGATATCTTTACCGATAAAGTGATAAAGCTCGGTCGCGGAATCTTTCTGCCAGAATTCGCTGAAGTCGATATCGCCGCGCTTGTCGCACAGGTTCTTGAACGAGCCCATGTAGCCGATTGGCGCATCCAGCCAGACATAGAAATATTTGCCCGGCGCGTCCGGGATCTCAAAGCCAAAGTAGGGCGCATCGCGGGAGATATCCCACTGCTGCAGTCCCGACTCAAACCACTCCTGCATCTTATTGGCGACCTGCTCCTGCAGCGCGCCGGAACGCGTCCACGCCTGCAGCATCTCGCTGAACGCCGGCAGATCAAAGAAGAAGTGCTCGGAGTCACGCAGTACCGGCGTAGCACCGGATACCACCGACTTTGGCTCAATCAGCTCGGTCGGGCTGTAGGTGGCGCTGCACACTTCGCAGTTATCGCCATACTGATCGGCCGCTTTACATTTCGGGCAGGTGCCTTTCACAAAGCGATCGGGCAGGAACATCCCTTTTTCCGGATCGTAGAGCTGCGAAATGGTGCGCTTCTTAATAAAGCCATTTTCATTCAGGCGCGTGTAGATCACCTCAGCCAGCTGACGATTCTCATCGGCATGCGTTGAGTGATAGTTGTCATAGCTGATATTAAAACCGGCGAAGTCAGTTTCATGCTCCTGCTTCATATCGGCGATCATCTGCTCCGGCGTAACGCCCAGCTGCTGTGCTTTCAGCATAATCGGCGTGCCGTGCGCATCGTCTGCGCAGATGAAGTAAACCTGGTTGCCACGCATTCGCTGGTAACGGACCCATACATCAGCCTGGATGTGTTCCAGCATGTGACCAAGATGGATAGAGCCGTTTGCGTACGGCAGGGCGCACGTTACCAGTAATTTTTTAGCGACTTGAGTCATGATTTGCGTAGCTTTCCGTTAATGAAAAATCGGGGTTAGATGTTAACCGAAGCACCCTCCGGCGTAAACACAGGAGGCGCGTCGCGCTCTTTTTCGCGCTGCTCTGATATGATTGACCTTATACCGCTACATTCTGGCGTCATGATGAAATAAGGAGAGGGGATGAGCACACAATCCCGGGATTATCATTCACCTGAAGCGTTGCGTGCCGTGGTCAGCGGCGTGCTGAGCGCATTTACGCACCCCACGCTGCAGCAGAATCTCACTACGCTGAAAGCGCTGCGGCACGTGGCGCTGCTGGATGAAAAACTGCATATCGAGCTGGTTATGCCGTTTATCTGGCGCAGCGCGTTTGAGGATCTCAAAGCGCAGGTCAGCGCGGAGCTGCTGCGGCTGACGCAGGCGCGCGCCATCGACTGGCGTCTGCGTCACGATATCGCCACCCTGAAGCGGGTAAAAAATCAGCCGGGCGTGAACGGCGTGAAAAATATCATTGCGGTCAGCTCCGGCAAAGGCGGCGTCGGCAAGTCGAGTACGGCGGTTAACATGGCGCTGGCGCTGGCCGCCGAAGGGGCGCGCGTGGGGCTGCTGGATGCGGATATTTACGGTCCCTCCATTCCGAATATGCTGGGAACGGAAGCGGAGCGTCCGACATCGCCTGACGGCACGCACATGGCACCGATTATGGCGCACGGGCTCGCGACCAACTCAATTGGCTATCTGGTTACGGACGATAATGCGATGGTGTGGCGCGGACCGATGGCGAGCAAGGCGCTGCTGCAGCTGCTCAACGAGACGCTGTGGCCCGACCTCGACTATCTGGTTCTCGATATGCCGCCCGGCACCGGCGATATCCAGCTGACGCTGGCGCAGAGCGTACCCGTCACCGGCGCCGTGGTGGTGACCACCCCGCAGGATATCGCGCTGCTGGACGCGCGCAAAGGCATCGTGATGTTTGAAAAAGTAGCGGTGCCGGTGCTGGGAGTGGTGGAGAACATGAGCATGCATATCTGCAGTGAGTGTGGCCATCATGAGCCTATCTTCGGCACCGGCGGGGCTGAGCGGCTGGTGCAGGATTACCACACCCGCCTGCTGGCACAGCTGCCGCTGCATATTCACCTGCGGGAGGATCTGGATGACGGAACGCCTACGGTGATCCGCCGGCCAGAGAGCGACTTTACCGCCCTCTATCGCCAGCTGGCGGGGCGCGTAGCCGCTCAGCTTTACTGGCAGGGCGAGGTGATCCCGGGCGACATCGCCTTTCGGGCGGTTTAACTCACGCCGTTTCGCTGGCGCGCCCCGCCAGCGGATAGTGCATCAGCACATAGGTACCCTGTTCGCCTTCGCCGCTGGCGACGCGCTGCCAGCCGTGATGCTGGTAGAACGCCAGCGCGGCCCGGTTCGCAGCCAGACATTTCAGCGCGCCGGTTGAGGTAAAGCGTGCTGTAACCTGCTGCAGCAGCGCGCTGCCCACACCCTGACCCTGATACGCCGGGTCAACATAGAGGCTGTGCAGAAAATTGTCGTTATCGAGAATGCCGGCAAAACCCGCGCGTTCGCCGCCGATCTCCGCTACCAGCACCGTTTCACCCAGGATCACCGCATCAAAATCCTCCAGCTGCCACGCATCACCGTTAAGCCACGTCCAGCTGTGCCGGCGCGCGGCGAGAAACAGCGTGCGCAGAAACGGGCGATCGCTCTCCTGAAAAGGTCGGATATTCACGTGCGGGGTCTCCTGAATCGCAAGCATCGCTTATGGCACGCGGTCATGCGTGCCAGCCTGTAAAAAAAATAGCAGTTTAGCCGCATTCTGAGAAAGCCTGTTATCGCCGCCGCTTTTCTGTGTAGAATGCCGCGGCAAGCCGCACCGGATCTGGTCTCGCTGCATTGATAGCTTTTGTTTATCTGATTGATAACGTCTGCGTATTAGCACCTGGCCTGAAAAAACTGTAGCCTGCATCACATCTTTTTAACGGAGGTCACTATGTCAATCATTAACACCAAAATTAAACCGTTCAAAAACGCAGCGTTCAAAAACGGCGAATTCATCGACGTAACCGAGAAAGACGTTGAAGGTAAATGGAGTGTTTTCTTCTTCTACCCGGCTGACTTCACCTTCGTATGCCCGACCGAACTGGGTGACGTTGCAGACCACTACGAAGAGTTCCAGAAACTGGGCGTAGATATCTACTCCGTTTCTACTGACACGCACTTTACCCACAAAGCCTGGCACGGTTCTTCCGAGACCATCGGTAAGATTCAGTATGCCATGATCGGCGATCCAACCGGCGCGCTGACCCGCAACTTTGAAATTATGCGTGAGGCAGAAGGTCTGGCCGATCGCGGTACGTTCATCGTTGACCCGGAAGGCATCATTCAGGCGATCGAAATCACTGCTGAAGGTATTGGCCGCGATGCCTCTGACCTGCTGCGCAAAGTGAAAGCTGCACAGTACGTGGCTTCTCACCCAGGCGAAGTTTGCCCGGCTAAATGGAAAGAGGGCGACGCCACGCTGGCTCCGTCACTGGACCTGGTCGGTAAAATCTAAGTTACCTGACGCCATTCGGTCTCTTTTTTATCGGGTGCTGCGGCACCCGATTTTCTTCACAGGAACTCACTATGCTCGACACCAATTTAAAAACCCAGCTTAAGGCTTACCTTGAGAAACTAACGAAACCGGTTGAGTTGATTGCTACCCTGGATGAGGGCACCAAATCTGCTGAGATCCGTACGCTGTTAGCAGATATTGCCGCGCTCTCTGACAAAGTCAGCTTCCGTGAAGAGAACGATCGTCCGGTACGCAAACCGTCGTTTCTGATCACCAACCCAGGCAGCCAGAGCGGTCCGCGCTTTGCCGGCTCGCCGATGGGTCATGAATTTACGTCACTGGTGCTGGCGCTACTCCAGACCGGTGGACATCCCTCTAAAGAGGCGCAGAGTCTGCTGGATCAGGTGATGTCACTTGATACCGATCTGCACTTTGAAACCTACTACTCGCTCTCCTGCCATAACTGCCCGGACGTGGTGCAGGCGCTGAACCTGATGGCGGTACTGAATCCGCGTATCAGCCACACCGCCATTGATGGTGGCGTGTTCCAGAATGAAATTACCGAGCGCAACGTCATGGGCGTGCCGGCCGTCTATCTGAACGGCAAAGAGTTTGGACAGGGCCGCATGAGCCTGGCCGAAATCGTCGGAAAAGTTGATACCAACGCTGACAAGCGTGCGGCAGAAGAGCTGAATAAGCGTGACGCTTATGAAGTCCTGATTATCGGCAGCGGTCCGGCAGGCGCCGCAGCGGCTATCTACTCCGCGCGTAAAGGTATTCGCACCGGCCTGATGGGCGAGCGTTTTGGTGGTCAGGTACTGGATACGGTAGATATTGAAAACTACATCTCTGTACCAAAAACAGAAGGGGCGAAGCTGGCGGGTTCACTGCGCGCGCACGTCGATGATTACGCGGTAGATGTGATTGACACACAGAGCGCCATTAAACTGATTCCCGCCGCGCAGGAAGGGGGATTGCACGCCATTGAAACCGCTTCCGGCGCGGTGCTGAAATCACGCAGCATCATCATCGCCACCGGCGCGCGCTGGCGCAACATGGGCGTACCGGGCGAAGATCAGTATCGCACCAAAGGCGTGACCTATTGCCCGCACTGCGACGGCCCGCTGTTTAAAGGCAAGCGTACCGCGGTTATCGGCGGCGGTAACTCCGGCGTGGAAGCGGCCATCGATCTGGCCGGTATTGTTGAGCACGTTACGCTGCTGGAGTTTGCCGGCGAAATGCGCGCTGACAAAGTGCTGCAGGATAAACTGCGCAGCCTGAAAAACGTCGACGTGATCCTTAACGCCCAGACCACCGAAGTTAAAGGCGACGGCAGCAAAGTCACCGGGCTGGCGTATCTGGATCGCACCACCCAGACTACGCACGAGCTGGCGCTGAGCGGCATCTTTGTTCAGATTGGTCTGCTGCCTAATACCGGCTTCCTTGAAGGCGCGGTAGAGCGCAACCGCATGGGTGAAGTGATTATCGATGCGAAGTGCGAAACCAGCCTGAAAGGCGTATTTGCCGCCGGCGACTGCACCACAGTGCCGTATAAGCAGATTATCATCGCCAGCGGCGAGGGCGCTAAAGCGTCACTCAGCGCCTTTGATTATCTGATCCGCACCCAGCCAGCACAGTAAATCTCGCTGTCCGGCCCGCGCCCCGCACCTTGCTGCGGGGCTTTTTTTTGCGCTAAATCAGCCGAGCCAGCGGCGCGCTTCGCTATCGCTGAGGTCGCGGTAGTAGAGCTTATGCAGCTGCACACCACAGCTGCGACAGCGCGCGGTGATAAAGGTAGCCTGACAGTAACGTCCGGCAGGATTCAGGACGCCGTGGCGGCTGATGGTAATCTGATGCCAGCGGTGAGCGTGCGGAATAAGATGGCGCAGCAGGTTAAGCATGGTGATATCCGGCAGGGTGATCCGGCAGCAGATTAAGCATGCTGCCGCGTTGTCGCGGCTTGCGCTGTATCAATAAACCGGTCACTCCAGCGGTCTGTCTGCTTCTGCTACCGCGCAGATCAAGCTTTCTGCTCTCTGCGGCTTGCTTCGTGCGATCGCTTCCCCTAAGCTGCCGGTGTGTCGTAACAGACACCATGACTCGGGGTGCCCTTCTTTGTGAAGGCTGAGAAATACCCGTATTACCTGATCTGGATAATGCCAGCGTAGGGAAGTCAGATGCCTGCGCGCATTCGCCTTCCTGTACGCCTGACAGGAGCGCTATGATGACCCACCCTTCCTCTGTTTTACCGCGCGGCTTGCCCCGTATAAATGCCCTGACCATTGCCGGCACCGATCCCAGCGGCGGCGCGGGCATTCAGGCCGATCTCAAAACCTTTTCTGCGCTCAGCGCCTACGGCACCAGCGTTATTACCGCGCTGGTGGCGCAAAACACCTGTGGCGTACAGTCGGTCTGTTACATTTCACCGGCGTTTGTCGCCGCCCAGCTGGATTCGGTGCTGAGCGATATCCGTATCGATACGGCAAAAATCGGCATGCTGGCAGAGAGCGCTATTGTGGCGGTGGTGGCAGAGAAACTGGCGCGTGCGCGGCTGCCGTTTGTGGTGCTGGATACGGTAATGATTGCCAAAAGCGGCGATGCGCTGCTGGCGCCAGAGGCGGTGGCGGCGATGCGTGAGCGGCTGCTGCCGCAGGTTTCGCTGATCACGCCTAATCTGCCGGAAGCCGCGGCGCTGCTGGAAACAACACCTGCCCGCGATGAGCGCACCATGCAGCAGCAGGGGGAGGGGCTGCTCGATCTCGGCTGTGCCGCGGTGCTGATGAAAGGGGGACATCTGGAGGATGCGGAAAGCCCGGACTGGCTGATTACCCGCAGCGGACGTTTCCGCTTTACGGCCCCGCGCGTAGCGACGCGCCATACTCACGGCACCGGCTGTACCCTCTCGGCGGCGCTGGCAGCGCTGCGGCCGCGTCATGAGAGCTGGGCTGATACGGTGACGGCGGCAAAAGGCTGGCTGCAGCAGGCGCTGCTGCAGGCCGATTCGCTGGAGGCAGGAAAGGGCATCGGGCCGGTGCACCACTTTCATCACTGGTGGTAGGGCGGATAACACGCAGGCATAAAAAAAGCAGCCTTACAGGCTGCTCTTTTTAAGAATCTGGCTCCTCTGACTGGACTCGAACCAGTGACATACGGATTAACAGTCCGCCGTTCTACCGACTGAACTACAGAGGAATTGTGTGGAACGGGGCGCATAATATCGGGCAGCCTGCTGCGTGTCAAAGCCCTTTTGCAAAATTTTTACTGACTGCTGAATAAACCGCCACTGCCTGACTTAATGTGAGGAATATCACCAAAGTACTGCAAAATTACAGCGGGATTTGTTGATTTTGTCGTGTGCTCCACATCAATGATCACAGATATTTCATTTCGCCATTGTGGCGCCAAAAAATGAAACATATATTCCGCGAAACCTCCTCCACTTTTCACGGGTGCAGCATGAACAGAGTCAGAATAGGAATGATCGGCAGCGGATATATCGGGCGGTGTCACGCTATCGCCTATGCGCAGGCGCCCACGGTGTTTGCCCTGAAAGGTGAGATCGTGCGGGAGATGCTGGCTGAAGTCGATCCGGCACTGGCGGCAAAGCAGGCGGCCACGTTTGGCTTCGCCCGCTCCACCGGCGACTGGCGCGAGCTGGTCAGCGATCCGCAGATCGACGTTGTCGATATCTGCGCGCCCAACTTCCTGCATAAAGAGATGGCGCTGGAGGCGATCCGCCACGGCAAACATGTCTACTCGGAAAAGCCGCTGTCGCTGAGCGTGGCGGATGCAGAGGAGATGGTGCAGGCGGCAGAGCGGGCGGGTGTAAAAACGCTGGTGGGTTTTAATTACATGAAAAATCCGACCAGCCAGCTGGCGCGGGAGATCATCGCGCGCGGCGAGATTGGTGAAGTGGTGCACTTTTACGGCACGCATAATGAAGATTACCTCGCCAGCCCGCAGACGCCGCTGGACTGGCACTGTCAGAAAAAACTGGCAGGGCTGGGCGCACTCGGCGATCTGGCCGCGCACATCGTCAATATGGCGCACTATCTGGTGGGCGACATTGAGGAGGTCAGTGGCGACATGATGACGGTAATCGCGCAGCGCCCCGACCCTAAAAATCCTGCGCGTCTGCTGCCGGTCGAGAATGAGGATCAGGCCAGCGCGCTGCTGCGCTTTAGCAATGGCGCGCACGGCGTGATTGAGACTTCACGTATTGCCTGTGGCAGCAAGATGGGGCTGACCTATGTGGTCACCGGCACCCGGGGTACGCTGCGCTATACCCAGGAGCGTATGGCCGAGCTGGCGCTCTATATCCACGACGAACCAGCCGGACGGCAGGGCTTTAAAACGCTGCTCACCGGACCGGCGCATCCCGACTACGCCAGCTTCTGCGTCTCCGCCGGGCACGGTATCGGGTTTAACGATCAGAAAACCGTGGAGATCCGCGATCTGATCAACGGCATTGCGGCAGGCGATCGCATGTGGCCAGACTTTGCCGAAGGGTTACAGGTACAGAAAGTGCTGGAAGCCATCGCAGTTTCGGCAGCTGAGCGGCGCTGGATGAAGGTGTAACGCGGAAGGTTAAGCCGTTTTGCCCGGCAAACCACCGGGTGCGCATCAATGCGCACCCGGCGATGCGTGCGGCGTCAGGCCAGCAGCGCGCACTGGGGCGGCAGGCGACAGCTGAGCGCGCCTGGCAGCACGTCGATAGTAAACTCGCTGCCGCTCAGCGGCTCACCGTCCAGATTAAACGTCATCTCATGCGGCGAACGAATAGTCAGCGAGTCGAGCTGAGCCGACACAATATTGGGGTTCTCATCATCGCGCGTCAGCGAATGCAGCAGCGTTGGCAGCAGCTCCTGCGCGGTAACAATGCTGAGGTTAAGCTGACCATCGTTGATCAGCGCATCGGGGCAGAGGCGCTGCCCGCCACCCGCCTGACGACCGTTACCGATACCGATAACCAGCGCATCACCCTGCCAGCTGAAGCCAGGCCCGCTGATTTCACAGCTGTCAGGTTTGAGCGCATCCACGCGCATCAGGCCGTGAATAAAGTAGGAGACGCCACCCAGCGCGGATTTCAGTTTCTCCGGCGTTTCGGTGGTAATACGCGTACCAAAGCCGCCGGTCGCCATATTGATAAAGTAGCGGTCGCCATTCACCCGCGCCAGATCGATAGCGGTGGCTTTACCCACCACGGCAAGGCGCAGCGCCGGCTCCATCTCCGCCGGAATGCCCACGCTGGTGGCAAAATCGTTAGCGGTGCCGAGCGGCAGAATGCCGAGTACCGGACGTGAGGCCTCGGGTATAGCGGCCAGCGCGGTGGCAATCTCATTAATGGTGCCGTCGCCGCCGCCTGCAATAACGGTTTCCGCCTGCAGAGCAACCGCTTCCTGTACATAGCGATCGCCATCACCTTTTTCCCAGGTGACGCGCACGGCCAGATTAAAGCCCTCTTCGCGCAGCGTATTAACGGCCGCGCGCAGATCTTCATTGCCGGCGCCTTTTCCATTCAGGATCAGCAGCGTGAGCGGTGTAGTGTGCATCTTCAGTTCCTTGAAACGTGAGACAGGGATGTGGTTATAGCATAGCTGCGGCGGGAACTTTATCGGCAGGCGCTGAAAAAAGAAAACCCGCGCGGGGGAGCCGGGCGGGTAAATGAGGTGGTTCCTGGTCGTGCACGCTGGATATTGTTACTCATTAGCAGCAGGCGGGATTCTAAAGCGCGGCGCTGTAACCGTCTGTGATCCTGTTCTAACTTCGCCGCCTTTTTTTCATTTTGTGCGATTTTTGCCGTGCGGATCGCTGGTAGTATTGCCTTCAGTGAGGTTGCGCAGCAGCAGCGCAAAGCGGAGATCCACCTCTGCCGGCACCGGGATCCAGACCCGATGACCGTCGCCAGGAGCGACGGTGACCGCCTCGCCGCGATCGTTTTCCATCGCCTCCAGCGTGCAGGTCAGGTTGCCCTGCGGCGTCATGATCTCTGCCACATCGCCCTGCAGGAATTTGTTTTTCACCGCAATCTGCGCCCGGTCGCCGCGCCGCTCGCCGGTAAATTCGCCCACAAACTGCTGACGTTCAGAAACGGAAAAGCCCTGCTCATAGTTCTGGTAGCTGTCGTGGGTGTGACGCCGCAGGAAACCCTCGGTATAGCCACGATGCGCCAGACCTTCCAGCGTGGCGAGCAGTGAGGTATCAAAAGGTTTACCCGCTGCGGCGTCGTCAATCGCGCGGCGATAGACCTGTGCGGTGCGCGCGCAGTAGTAGAACGATTTGGTACGCCCTTCAATTTTCAGCGAATGAATGCCCATTGCGCTCAGCCGTTCCACATGCGCCACCGCACGCAAATCTTTTGAGTTCATGATGTAGGTACCGTGCTCATCTTCAAACGCGCTCATCACCTCGCCCGGTTTCATCTTCTCTTCCAGCAGAAACAACCGGTCGGTTGGCGCGTTGTGGCCGGGCACGGGAGCCTGCTGCTCTGCCGGTTCATGGATACCGGTAATATTGCCGACCTCATCCTGCTGGCCTTCTGAGACCTTATACGACCAGCGGCAGGCGTTGGTACAGGTGCCCTGGTTTGGATCGCGCTTGTTGAGATAGCCGGAGAGCAGGCAGCGACCGGAGTAGGCCATGCAGAGCGCGCCGTGGACAAAAATCTCCAGCTCCATCTCCGGCACCTGCGTGCGGATCTCCGCAATCTCCTCCAGCGACAGCTCGCGTGACAGAATGACGCGCGTCAGCCCCATCTGCTGCCAGAATTTCACCGTGGCCCAGTTGACGGCGTTGGCCTGCACGGAAAGGTGGATCGGCATCGCCGGAAACGCCTCGCGCACCAGCATAATCAGTCCCGGATCGGACATGATCAGCGCGTCGGGCTGCATCGCCACCACCGGTGTAAGGTCGCGAATAAAGGTTTTCAGTTTGGCGTTATGCGGCGCGATATTGACCACCACATAGAACTTTTTACCCAGCGCGTGCGCTTCGGCGATCCCCTGTGCCAGATTGTCATGCGTAAATTCATTATTGCGGACGCGCAGACTATAGCGCGGCTGGCCGGCATAAACGGCGTCAG
This sequence comes from Pantoea sp. ICBG 1758, assembly GCF_002928325.1. Classification (NCBI taxonomy): domain Bacteria; kingdom Pseudomonadati; phylum Pseudomonadota; class Gammaproteobacteria; order Enterobacterales; family Erwiniaceae; genus Pantoea; species Pantoea sp. ICBG 1758. Next base: position 1,589,935 of record NZ_POWL01000001.1, on the reverse strand, counting down.
CGCCGTAGGCAAAGGCGTAGCGCATATTTTTCAGCGTTCCCGCCGGGGAGAGCAGTTCAGGTTTAAACATGGAAGACTCACTGATGTCAGGTCAGCTGACCATCGCGGATGGCCACAGCAGAAGCCGCGGCGTGCGGCTCTGCAAAAGAGGCGGAAATTGTAGGCAGGGTGCGGAGTGAAGTAAATTGATCGGGATCAATAACAGGCTATGCCAGCCGGCACATATCCGCTTCCCAGCGATAGCCGATGCCATATACCGCACGAATAAACGGCTGATCGGCATCCAGCGCCTCAAGCTTGCGGCGCAGATTCTTGATATGGCTGTCTATGGTACGGTCAGTTACCACGCGGTAATCATCATAAAGCTGATTGAGCAGCTGCTCGCGGGAAAAGACTTTGCCTGGCTCCAGCGACAATGTTTTCAGCAGGCGGAACTCCGCCGGCGTCAGCTCCAGCGGCGCAGTACGCCAGCTGGCCTGAAAGCGGCCCTCATCAATCAGCAGCAGCGACGCCTGCTGCGTCTCTTCCGGCGATTTACGCGCGCGGCGCAGAATGGTTTTCACCCGCGCCACCACTTCGCGCGGGCTGAATGGCTTACAGATATAGTCATCCGCGCCGGTTTCCAGCCCCAGCAGGCGATCAATCTCTTCGGTACGGGCGGTGACCATAATAATCGGCAGATCGGAGTGGCGGCGTATCTCGCGGCACAGCGTCATGCCGTCGCAGCCTGGCAGCATCAGATCGAGCAGCATCAGCGCTGGCGTAGTGTGCTGCAGCCAGGCCTGTACCTCGCCGCCATTGGCAATATGGTGCGTGCGGTAGTTTGACGCCTGCAGATAATCGATCATCAGCTGCGCCAGTTTGGGTTCATCTTCAACAACAAGAATTAGTGGATCGCTATTTTCCGGGCTCATACGGGCTTTCTACTGGGGAACATAGGGCAAGTTTAGCCTGATTTGCACGCCACCTAAATCAGAGTGCTCCGCAGAAATCGTGCCGCCGTGCGCCTCGACGATATTTTTACAGATAGCCAGTCCCAGGCCGGACCCTCCGCTGGCGCGATTGCGGGAGTTTTCCGCACGGAAAAAGCGCTCAAACAGCTGCGCCCGCTGCGTCGCCGCTACGCCGGGCGCGCTGTCATCAATACAGAGCAGCCACTGATTCTCCTGCTGCCGCATGGTGATGCGGACCTCGCCGCCGGGATGGGTATAGCGCAGGCTGTTTTCCAGCAGATTCGTAAACAGCTGCATCAGGCGGTCAGGATCGCCAAAGCTGCTGGCTTCAGCAGGCAGCTGCAGCTGCAGCGTCAGCTGGTGCGTGCGATAGCGTCCGGCAAAGCTGCCGGCGATCACCTCCAGCAGGTTAACCAGATCCAGCGGCTGTTTACGATAGGCGAGGGCGCCTGCATCGGAGAGCGAAAGCTGATGCAGGTCATCCACCAGCTTGGTCAGTACCACCACTTCACTCTGCAGCGAACTTATCGCCTCGGGCGTGACCTGCCGGACGCCATCCTGAATCGCTTCCAGCTCACCACGCAGGATCGCCAGCGGCGTGCGCAGCTCATGGGAGATATCCGCCATGAACGCGCGGCGATTACTCTCATTTTTCTCCAGCGACTGCGCCAGCTGATTAAAGTCGCGCGCCAGCTGACCGATTTCATCACCGCTATCCACCTCAACCCGGGTAGCAAATTTTCCCGCAGCCAGCTGATGGGTGCCCTCTACCAGCCGTTTAACCGGTGCCAGCAGGCCGCGTGCCAGCAGCCAGGTGACCAGCGCCGCCAGCAGAGTGGAGAGTGTGACGATCATCCAGTTGGTCTGGCGCTGCTGCCGGTCAAAATTGATGTCGGTGCTGCGCGTCAGGTTTTCCGCCGGAGAGGCAATTACCCAGCCGACAATTTTACCGCTGCTGGTGGTGATGTTACGCCGCGGCCCTTTTGGCGGAATCGGGGCGCGCGGGCCTGACAGCACCTTATATTGCTGATCGATGATCCAGAACTGCGTGCGCCAGCCGTGCGGCGGCAGCGGATTGTGGCTGCCTGGGTTCTGCTCCAGCGAGCGCAGAATGGTGAAGATCAGCCGATCGTTCTGGCGCAGAAAATCCCAGCTGCCGTGCTGCTCATACTGATCTGCCAGCGCATCACTCAGCAGTGTCAGCCGCTGTTCGTTGCCTTTTTTGATGTAGTCAACAAAGCCATGCTCAAAGCTGAGCCGTACTCCCCAGTGCATCGTGATGATGACCAGCATGCAGGTGCCAAAAATCGCCATAAAGAGTTTGGCGCCAATGCCGGGCCGGAAACGCGCCATCACTTTTTACTCCTGGTTCTGAGATCAACATTTTTACTGAGTGCTTCCGGTACCCGCCAGAACACCAGCGCCGGCAGGGCGATGACGACCACCATGCAGAGCCAGGTCCAGGCAAACGTCTGCTGCGCCATGTCGCTGCCCGCGGCAGCCTGCTGGCCAAAAGCGCCGAGCAGCAGGCCCGCCAGCGTGACGCCGATACTCATCGACAATTGCATAATCATCGACAGTAAGCTGTTGCCGCCAGAGGCGAGATCGTCCGGCAGATCTTTCAGCGTCAGGGTATTCATAGCGGAAAAACGCAGGGCATTGACCATGCCGAGCAGCAGTAATACCAGCGGCAGGAGCCAGATCCAGCCAGCCAGCGCGACCACGGCAAACAGCGCCACCACCAGCGCCAGCGCGAGCGTGCTTCCCACCAGTACGCGGCGATAGCCAAACAGGTTAACAATGCGCACCACCACCCGCTTGATGCCCATATTTCCCAGCACCATCGGGATCATCATTAACCCGGCGTGAAACGGCGTAAAACCCAGACCTACCTGCAGAAATACCGGCGTCATAAACGGCAGCATGCCGCTGCCGATGCGCCCGGTAAAGCTGCCCAGCAGACCAATCGAATAGAGGCGGTTATCAAACAGTCGCAGGCTGAAAAGCGCGTTGTCATTGTGGCGGCCGTGCATCAGATAAAACAGCAGCGACAGCACGCCCGCCAGAATCAGGAAGCCGGGCAGCAGCGCGCCATTGCCGCCGCCATCCAGCGCCAGCGTCAGCGCCGCCATGCCGGCCGCCAGCAGCAGAAAACCGGCAAAATCAAACCGGCGCGTCTGCATGATGTAGTTCGGCATCAGCATCAGCGTGGCGACAGCGCCAATAATGCCGACCGGAATATTGATAAGGAAAATCCAGTGCCAGCTGGCGTACTCAACCAGCACGCCGCCAAGGGCCGGACCGAGCAGCGGGCCAATCTGGCCCGGCAGGGTAACAAAGGTCATGGCGGACATATATTGCTCGCGCGGCACAATTTTCATGACCGTTAAGCGGCCCACCGGCACCATCATTGCGCCACCGATACCCTGAACCACGCGCGCCACTACCAGCTGGTTAAGCGTGGCAGCCAGCGCGCAGAACAGCGATCCGACGCTGAATAGCACAATCGCGCTGAAAAAGATGTTACGCACGCCAAAACGGTCAGCCAGCCAGCCGCTCAGCGGCAGCATCACCGCAACCGTCAGAACGTAAGAGACGATAACGGAATGCATATGCAGCGGGCTGACGCCGAGATCGCGCGCCATAGAAGGCAGCGCGGTGTTGACAATGGTGGTATCCAGCGTTTGCATAAAAAAGCCAAACGCCACAATCCACAGCTGCCAGCGTACCGTAGTGGCAGGTTTGTTCATCTTCTCTCCTCCAGCATAAGGCGCGTTTGTTTACCCCGGGGTGCATTAATGCAGCAATCGTCCCCGCAGGGGCGCCATTAATGGTGCCCTGGTTTCGTGCGCGTTGTTTGCCCAGGGGCGCATAAATGCGCCCCCTACGGAAACCGGAAGGCACGTCCCCCTGTAGGGGCACCATTAATGGCGCCCGGGTTTCGTGTGCGTTGTTTTCCCGGGGCGCATTAATGCGCCCCCTACGAAATTCGGGTGGTTGCTGGCTCTGTGACGGCTTTGCGGCGGCGTAATTTATCCATCAGCAGATAGACCACCGGCGTGGTGTAGAGCGTCAGCAGCTGGCTTACCACCAGGCCGCCGGCGATGGTGATGCCCAGCGGCTGCCGCAGTTCAGCACCGTCGCCGCTGGTCAGCACCAGTGGCAGGGCGCCAAACAGCGCGGCCAGCGTGGTCATCAGAATCGGGCGAAAACGCAGCTGACACGCCTGGAAAATCGCCTCGCGCGGGCTCAGCTGCTGCTGTCGTTCCGCCTCCAGCGCAAAGTCGACCATCATGATGGCGTTCTTTTTCACAATCCCTATCAGCAGCAAAATGCCAATCAGCGCAATCAGGCTGAACGGCGTATCAAACAGTTTAAGTGCCAGCAGCGCGCCGGTTCCGGCCGACGGCAGCGTCGACAGAATCGTGAGCGGATGCACATAGCTCTCATACAGAATGCCCAGCACGATATAGACCGCTGCGATGGCTGCCAGCATCAGCCAGAGCTGGCTGGACTGCGACTGCTGAAACACCTGCGCGGTACCGGCAAAGCTGCCGCGCACGCTGGAGGGCACCCCCAGCACCGTCATGGCGCGATCGATCGCCGCGGAGGCCTGCGACAGAGAGACGCCTTCCGGCAAATTAAACGAAATGGTTGTCGCTGCAGAAAGCCCCTCATGGTTGACGGAGAGCGGTGCGTTAGCGGGCTGCCAGTGGGCAAAACCGCTCAGCGGAATCGCTTTGCCGTCGCTGCTGACCACAAACATCTGGTCGAGCGCGCTGATATCCTGGGTATAGCGCGGATCCACCTCCATCACCACTTTGTACTGATTCAGCGGCTGATAAATGGTTGAGATCTGACGCTGGCCAAAGGCGTTGTTCAGCAGATCGTTGGCGGCTGAAACGTCTATGCCGAGGCGCGCCATGCTTTCACGATCGTATGTAATAGCCATTTCGCTGCCTTTATCCTGCTGGTCGGAGTTAACGTCAGTGAGCTGCGGCAGGGCAGAGAAGGCCTTACGGATTTTGGGTTCCCACTCACGCAAATCGGCAAGGTTATCCGACAGCAGGCTGTACTGATAGCTGGCGTTCGACTCCCGTCCGCCGACGCGAATATCCTGTACGGCGTTGAGATAGAGGCTGGCCCCCGGCTCCTTAGCCAGTTTGGTGCGCAGGCGGGCGATCACCTGCTGGGCGCTTTCGCTGCGCTCAGAGAGAGGCTTCAGCGCCACAAACATCAGGCCGCTGTTGGTGCCGAGGCCGCCGGTAAAGCCGGTGACATTATCCACCGCCGGATCCATTTTGATGATATTCATAAAATCTTCCAGCTTGCCGCGCATCGCCTGAAACGAGATGCTCTGATCGGCAGACAGAAAACCGCTCAGGCGACCGGTATCCTGTTCCGGCATAAAGGTTTTGGGTATCGTAATAAACAGCCAGACGGTCATCGCTACCGTGCCGCCCAGCAGCAGCAGTACCCAGATGGCGTGGCGTAACACCCAGCGCAGCGAGCGGGCATAGCCATCCTGCGTCCGCTGCAGCAGCCGGCTGAACAGCCCGGGCGCGGCAGGCTGTGCCGGTTGCGGCTTCAGCAGATACGCGCACATCATCGGCGTCAGCGTGACGGAGATAAACAGCGAGATCAGAATCGCCACCGACAGCGTAATGGCAAACTCCGAAAAGAAGCGTCCGATAATGCCGCCAATCATCAGCAGCGGCAGAAACACCGCAATCAGCGACAGGCTCATCGACAGCACGGTAAAGCCCACTTCGCGGACGCCGGTCAGCGCCGCCTGCAGCGGCTTCATGCCAGCCTCAACGTGGCGGGCAATATTCTCCAGCACCACAATCGCGTCATCCACCACAAACCCGGTGGCGATGGTTAGCGCCATCAGCGACAGGTTGTTAAGACTGAAGCCGCACAGATACATGGCAGCAAAGGTGCCAATCAGTGAGACCGGCACCGCCGCAGCAGGAATGAGCGTGGCCCGGCCGTCGCGCAGGAACAGAAACACCACCAGAATCACCAGCACCACGGCAATCACCAGCGACTGCTCGACTTCATGCAGCGAAGCGCGGATAGTCGGTGAGCGATCCTGGGCAATCTGCAGATCGATCGCCGCCGGAATGAAATCGTGCAGCACCGGCAGCTCAGCGCGAATGCGATCCACGGTATCGATGATATTGGCGTCCGGCGACTTACGGATCACCAGCAGCACCGCCGGCTTGCCGTTGGTCATCCCGGCGTTACGCACATCCTGCACCGAATCCTGCACGCTGGCGACATCGCTCAGGCGAACCGCCGCACCGTTGTTATAGTGCACCACCAGCGGCTGATAGGCGCTGGCGCTCTGCAGTTCATCATTGGTACGCAGCTGCCAGCGCTGCTGGCGATCGTCGATTGCGCCCTGCGGTCGCCGCTGGTTAGCGTTGCTGATGGCGCTGCGTACCGCATCCAGCGACACGCCCTGATTAAACAGCGCCTGCGGATTGAGATCGACGCGCACGGCGGGCAGCGAACTGCCGCCTACCGTGACGTCGCCGACGCCCTCAATCTGCGACAGTTTTTGCGCCAGCTGCGTCGAAGCGTAATCATAGAGCTGACCCGGATTATAGTCGTCCGAGGTCACCGTCAGGATCATAATCGGCGCATCCGAGGGGTTCGCTTTTCGATAAGAAGGCCGGCTCGGCATGCCCGACGGCAGCAGGCTCTGCGCCGCATTAATCGCGGCCTGCACATCGCGCGCGGCACCGTTAATATCGCGGTCAAAATCAAACACCAGAATGATGCGCGTGCTGCCCAGTGAGTTCGTCGAGGTCATTTCACTGACGCCGGCAATGCGCCCCAGCGAGCGCTCCAGCGGCGTGGCCACCGAGGCGGCCATGGTTTCCGGTGAGGCACCCGGCAGCGAGGCTGAAATCATAATCACCGGAAAGTCGAGCTGCGGTAGCGGGGCGACCGGCAGCAGACGAAAACCAAGCATCCCCGTCAGCGCAATCGCCAGCGTCAGCAGGATGGTGGCGACCGGGCGGTGAATGAAGAGGGCAAAAAACTTCACGACTGCGCCTCCGGACGACCGAAGCGCCTGCGGGTAGCGTGCGCCAGGCGATCAAACAGCAGATAGATGACCGGCGTGGTAAACAGCGTCAGGATCTGGCTGAGGATCAGGCCGCCCACCATGGCGATGCCGAGCGGATGGCGCAGCTCAGCGCCGACGCCGGTGCTGAGCATCAGCGGCAGCGCGCCCAGCAGCGCCGCCAGCGTGGTCATCAGGATCGGGCGAAAGCGCAGCAGGCAGGCCTGATAGATAGCGTCACGCGGCGCCATGCCCTGTTCACGCTCCGCCGCCAGCGCAAAGTCAATCATCATAATGGCGTTTTTCTTTACAATACCGATCAGCAGAATGATGCCGATAATGGCGATGATATCGAGTTCGTTACCGCTCAGCATCAGCGCCAGCAGCGCGCCGACGCCCGCGGTGGGCAGGGTAGAGAGAATGGTAATCGGATGAATAAAACTCTCATACAGCACGCCAAGAACGATATACATTGCGACCACGGCCGCCACAATCAGCCAGACGGTGCTGCTCAGCGCGGCTTCAAACGCCAGCGTACTGCCCTGGAACTGCGTGACGATATCCGCCGGCATACCCAGCGCCCCTTCTGCGGCGGTAATGGCCTGCAGCGCTTCCTCAAGTGAATAGCCATCGGCCACGTCAAAAGAGAAGGTTGCGGACGGGAACTGATCGAGATGATTAATACTGAGAGCGGTATGCCGCTCCTCTGTGCTGGCGATAGCGCTGAGCGGTACGCTGCCGCCGTCGCTGCTTTTAAGCCGGATCCCCTCCAGGCTCGCCAGTCCCGGCGTCTGCGCATTATGCTGCTCCAGCACCACGCGATACTGGTTTGCCTGCGTGTAAATCGTTGAGATCAGCCGCTGACCAAACGCGTTATACAGCGCATTATCGACGTCAGCCATGGTGATCCCGAGCCGGCTGGCGCTGTCGCGGTCGACGCGCACATACGCTTCCAGCCCCTGATCCTGCCAGTCGCTGCTGACGTTGCGCAGCTGCGGTGCCTTTTCCAGCTGGCCGATCAGCGCCGGGACCCAGCTGCTCAGGGCGTCAAGCGAGCCAGACTGCAGCGTAAACTGATAGGGGGTACGGCTGCTCTGCGTCTCAATGGTGAGATCCTGCACCGGCTGCAGCCAGAGCGAGACGCCCGGGATCTGCGCCACCGCCTGCTGCAGCCGCGCCTGCACCACCGGAATGCGGTCGTCGCGCTCATCCAGCGGCTTGAGGTTGATCTGCAGCCGGGCGCTGTTAAGCGCAGGATTGGTGCCATCCACCCCGACAAAAGAGGTCAGACTTTCAACCGCCGGATCCTTCATCACCGCTGAGGCAACATCGCGCGTGCGCTGCGCCATGCTGGCGTAAGAGACCGACTGCGGCGCCTGCAGGGTGCCCTGAATAATGCCGTTATCCTGCTGCGGGAAGAAGCCTTTCGGGATCGCCACCCACAGCAGCACCGTCATCAGCAGCGTGCCGAGCGCCACGCTGAGCGTCAGCCACGGATGCTGCAGCACGCGCGTCAGTCCACGTCCGTAACCGGCAATGACCCGCTCAAACAGCGCCTCGCTGGCGCGTGAGAAGCGGTTCTGCCGGCGCAGTGACTCCGCGCTCAGCATGCGCGCGCACATCATCGGCGTCAGCGTCAGCGACACCACGGCTGAGATCAGAATGGCGATAGCCAGCGTGACGGCGAACTCGCGAAACAGCCGGCCAATCACATCGCCCATAAACAGCAGCGGGATCAGCACCGCAATCAGCGAAAAGGTGAGCGAGATAATGGTAAAACCGATCTCTCCCGCCCCTTTCAGCGCGGCGGTGAGCGGCTTCTCGCCTTTCTCGATATAGCGTGAAATATTCTCGATCACTACAATGGCGTCATCCACCACAAAGCCGGTGGCGATAGTCAGCGCCATCAGCGTGAGGTTGTTGATCGAGAAGCCCATAAAATAGATGGCGGCAAACGTACCAATCAGCGAAAGCGGTACCGCCACGGCAGGAATGATCGTAGCCGGTACGTTGCGCAGAAACAGGTAGATGATCATGACCACGAGCGCCATGGCCAGCATCAGCTCATGCTGCGTATCAGATACCGAGGCGCGAATATTGGTCGTGCGATCGGTCAGCAGTTTCATGTCGACCGATTTGGGCAGCGTGGCGGTAAGCGATGGCAGCAGCGCCCGGATATTATCAGCGGTGTTGATAATATTGGCGCCGGGCTGACGCTGGACGTTCAGCACAATCGCCTGCTGGCGGTTAGCCCAGGCGCCCAGCCAGCTGTTCTCTGCGCCCGATTCGATGGTCGCAACGTCGCCCAGTCGCACCGGCGCGCCGTTGCTGTAGCTGATAATCAGGCGGCGGTAATCCTCAGCCGATGTCATCTGATCGTTTGCTGACAGCGTGATAGATCGCGCCGGGCCATCAAGGCTGCCTTTCGCTGAGTTGACGTTGGCGTTGCTGATAGCCGTGCGCACATCTTCGCTGGTCAGTCCTAACGCTGCCAGCGCCTGCGCATTCATTTTGACCCGCACCGCCGGACGCTGTCCGCCGGAAAGGGTAACCAGGCCTACGCCGGAGACCTGCGCAATCTTCTGCGCCACGCGCGTTTCCACCATATCCTGCACCTGCGTCAGCGGCAGGCTGGTCGTGGTGACCGCCAGCGTCATGATAGGCGGATCGGCCGGGTTGACTTTGCTGTAGGCGGGCGGATTAGGCAGATCGCCAGGCAGCAGGTTAGTGGCGGAGTTTATCGCCGCCTGAACCTCCTGCTCCGCCACATCCAGCGCCAGCGACAGCTGAAACTGCAGCGTGATCACCGAGGCGCCGCCGGAACTTTGCGATGCCATCTGTTTCAGCCCGGACATCTGGCCAAACTGGCGTTCCAGCGGTGCGGTAATCGACGAGGTGACCACATCCGGACTGGCTCCGGGATAGAGCGTGACAACCTGAATAGTGGGGTAGTCCACTTCCGGCAGGGCGGAGACCGGCAGAAAGCGGTAGCCAAGCAGGCCAGCCAGCAGAATCGCAATCATCAGCAGCGTGGTGGCGACCGGGCGTAAAATGAACTGACGTGACGGACCGCCGCCAGCGTCAGGAGGCAGCACCTGCATTATTGACGCTCTCCCCGGGCTGGCTGCGCGGCACGCGTGGTCTCTGTTGCCGTACTCTGTGGCGCCACGACGTCAACCGTTGCGCCGTCAGTGAGGCGATCGATGCCGTCGGTGATGACCCGCTCGCCCGCCTCCAGTCCGGCACTGATCACCACTTTCTGGCTATCCTGCAGTCCGGCGGTGACGCGTTTCTTGCTGACCTTATTCTCGCTGTTAACCACCCAGACAAAGTGGCCCTCATTGCTCATCTGCAGCGCGGCGGCCGGAATAGTCACGGCGTTCTGCAGCGTATCTGCTTTCAGACGTGCGTTAACAAACTGGTTGGGAAACAGGGTGTCATCTTCATTGCTGAAGCGTGCTTTCAGCTTAATGGTGCCGGTAGTGGTATCGATCTGGTTGTCCAGGCTCAGCAGCGTGCCCTGCGTCAGCAGCGTGGTGTTGCTGCGATCCCAGGCCTCCACCACCAGCGGCTGACCGCTTTTCTGCGCTTTCAGGATCTGGCTGATATAGCTCTCAGCCACGCTGAATACCACATCAATCGGATGCGTCTGGGTGATCACGACCAGGCCATCGGTGTCGCCGGTGGTAATGTAGTTGCCGATGTCGACCTTGCGTAACCCGATACGTCCGGCAATCGGCGCGGTGATGCGGCTGTAGGTCAGATTCAGCTGCGCGCTCGCGACGTTGCCCTCATCCGCTTTAATGGTGCCCAGCGTTTCGCTCACCAGCGCGCGCTGGGTGTCGAGATCCTGCTGCGATACCAGGGACGTTTTCGACAGCTTCTCATAGCGGCTGAGATCGCGGCGGGCATTCGCCAGCGTGGCCTGATCCCGGGCCAGCTGGCCCTGCGCCTGCGTGAGAGCAACCTGATACGGGCGCGGATCGATCTCAGCCAGCAGCGTGCCGGCAGCCACCTGCTCGCCTTCTGTAAAGTGCAGCGCCATCAGCTGCCCCTCAACACGGCTGCGCACCGTAACCGTATTTGCAGCGGTGACGGTGCCGAGGCCGTTCAGATAGTAGGGCACGCTTTGCAGTTCAGCCGTTGCCGCCTGTACCGGCGCGGCTGGCCGGTTTGCTCCACCGCGCTTCTCTTTAGCCTGCGCCGGCTGTGCTGGCGTGGCGCGCGAGTGCCAGGCGTAATAACCGCCAGCCGCTACCGCCAGCGCGATAAGAATTAACAGACCTGTTTTGGTTCGACTCTTCATTACTCTGCGTGCTCTCCAGCCATGTCGCTTTCCTGATACGCTTGCCCGACATCCGGACAGCGCAAACGAAAATAAGTGTAGCCGCCTGCGCCAGGCGAAAATTGAAGGAATTAAGAATATCTGCTCAGCGCGGCGTAAAGGATTTCCCGGTTCTGACACTATTCTGGCATGAATAGACCCCGGTGCGACTTTTTCATTTGCTACGCTTAAAGACAAACCTATCTCGTTTAACCAGGGAGAGCGCAATGAAACAACCTGCAACCCGTCAGCTGGGCGACAGCGGTATTACCGTTCCGCGCCTGACTTTTGGTGGTAACGTTTTTGGCTGGACAGTCGATGAGAAGACCTCCTTTTCACTGCTGGATGCGCTGGTCGAAAATGGCCTGTTTTTTATCGATACCGCGGATGTCTATTCCCGCTGGGTGCCGGGCAATCAGGGAGGTGAATCGGAAGCGATCATCGGCAAATGGTTAAAGCAGAGCGGCAAACGCGATCGCATCGTGCTGGCGACTAAAGTCGGCATGGAGCTGTCGCCGGAAAAAACCGGGCTGAAGCCTGCGTATATCCGCCAGGCGATAGAGGATTCCCTGCGCCGGCTGCAGACGGACGTGATCGATCTCTATCAGGCGCATCGCGATGATGAGCAGACGCCGCTGGCAGATACCCTGAAAGCGTTTGATTCCCTGATCAAAGAGGGCAAGGTACGCGCTATCGGCGCCTCAAATTACTCCGCAGCGCGTCTGCAGGAGGCGCTGGATGTCAGCAGCAAAGAGGGGCTGGCGCGCTATGAAACGCTGCAGCCGGAATATAACCTTTACGATCGCGAAGGGTATGAGAACGGCCTGGAGCAGGTGGCGGTGAAAAACGGTCTTGGCGTGATCAACTACTACTCGCTGGCGAGCGGCTTTCTCAGCGGCAAATATAAAAAGCCGCAGGATGCGGGTAAAAGCCCGCGCGGTCAGGCGATAGTGGAAAAATATCTCAATGAGCGCGGCAGCCGCATTATTGAGGCGCTGGAGGATATCGCTGCCTCACACGATGCGTCAGCCACGCAGGTGGCGCTGGCGTGGCAGATTGCGCGTCCCAGCATTACCGCGCCGATTGTCAGCGCAACATCGCTGGCGCAGCTGGATGAGCTGGTAAAAGCCACCCAGCTGGAGCTGAGCAAACAGGAAATTGAGGAGCTGGCGCGCGCCAGTCACCTCTGATCCCGCCCGGGGTGCTGCGGCACCCCGTATATTGATACAGAGCAATTAATAGTCACTGTCACACTTTAAAGTTTAAATCTTAGATATTCATCACAAATGCGCTAATCCACTGACTGAGCAGGCGTAAATCCACACGAAATTGCAAAACCCTGCTGCTGCCCGGCACTATCCTCTGCGCGGTTTTCCTTATAACTTTGCAGAAGATAACAACGATGAAAAAAATTTTTGCTTTGCACCCGCTGCCGCAGCTGGCTGCGGGCACGCTGATGCTGGCTATGTTCAGTTCTGCCGCCGTCGCGGCAGATGCATTCAGCTACGATTCGCCCTGGATGCTGGGTGACTGGAACGGCAGCCGCACGCAGCTGGAGAGTGCCGGCGTGAAGTTTGACGTAAATTACACCATGGAGAGCGCCGCTAATCTCGGCGGCGGAGCAGACAGCCACACCTCAATGCGCTACAGCGATCAGTGGGCGTTTGGCGCGAATTTCGATCTGCAAAAGCTGCTCGACTGGCAGGATGCGCAGTTCCAGGTCACCGTCACTAATCGCGACGGGCGCAACATCTCCGATCAGGTAGCCGATCGCCGCACCGGCATGCTCTCCTCCGTGCAGGAGGTCTATGGCCGCGGCCAGACGTGGCGTCTGACACAGTTCTGGCTGAGCAAGGGGCTGTTTGACAACCGGGTTAATCTCAAGGCCGGACGGGTCACCGTGGGTGAAGATTTTGACAGCCTCGACAGCAGGTTTCAGAACCTTGCCTTTGGCAGCGGTCAGGCAGGCAACTGGCGCGGCGACCGCTGGTTTAACTGGCCGGTTTCACAGTGGGGCGGACGCCTGAAAGCGAATATCACGCCCGAACTCTTCTTCCAGGTCGGCTTTTATAACCAGAATCGCGCCAACTACGATCGCGGCGACGGTTTCCGCCTGGATACCCGTCATTCAGAAGGCAATCTGGTGCCGGTCGAGCTGGGCTGGAAACCGACCCTGGGCGCAGCGGGGCTGCCGGGCAACTATCGACTCGGCTATTACTACTCATCCGTAAACGGGGATAATTACGGCAGCTGGCGGGATGGGGGCTATCAGCGTCAGGAGCACGCTTATGGCGGCTACCTGCTGCTGCAGCAGCAGCTGACCGCGCAGGGCGGAGACGCCAGCCGCGGACTGGGGGTAACGGTGCAGGCGGTCATGAACGATCGTAAGACGTCGAAAACCGATAATTATCAGTCCATCAGTTTTACCTGGAAGGGGCCGCTTGATGCGCGTCCGCAGGATGAAATCGGTATTGGTGCCGCGCGTATTCACGTTAACAGCGCCTACAGCCGCGCCCTGCGCCAGCAGAACGCAGCCAGTGGTGAAACGCGCTTTGACAGCCCGGCTTATCTGCCGCTGCAGGCGGGATCGGAATACAACTATGAGATTTACTACAATGCGCAGCTGGCGAAGTGGCTGCAGCTGCGGCCTAACCTGCAGTATGTCGTGGCGCCGGGCGCGGTCGGAGAGGTAAAAGATGCCTTTGTCGGCGGCATCTCAGCCAATATCAACTTCTGACGGGCAGGGAGGAGGCGCAGGCTGCGCCTCCTGTTACGATCCGCTAGCGGAACATCACCTCTGCCCAGCGCGCCAGTCCGGCGGTCACCGAACCAAAGTCGTCGCCGCCGGCAATCGGGGTATCAGGCAGCGCCTGCTGCAGCGCCGCACGCAGCAGCGGCGAGCGTGCGCTGCCGCCAGTAAGATAGATCACGTCCGGTCGGGTCTCGCTGGTGGTCAGCGCCAGCTGTACCTGCTCCAGCATCCGCTCCAGCGGCTGGCTGATCGCCTCTTCCAGCTGCGTCGCGCTGATCTCCGCCTGCAGCGACTGCGCAATAAACGCCAGCGACGCATCCGTTTCCGCCTGCGCTGAGAGCGCAATTTTGCTCTCTTCAGCCGCGCGCACCAGCCGGTAGCTTAGCTTCTGCTGCCATACTTTGAGCAGATGCGCCACGCGGTTTCCCTCTTCTGCATCGCGCACCAGATCCTGCAGCAGCTTGCCGCAGGCGGCGGAGTAGAACTCGCTCTGTGCCGGAACGTCGTTAATTGCGACAGCGTTCCACCACGGCAGGGCGGGGAGCGCCGTGCCCTTGCGGGTGCTGCCGCCCAGACCCAGCAGCGGCATCAGCGTTTTAAACGCCAGCATGATATCGAGATCGTTGCCGCCGACGCGGCAGCCGCTGTGCCCCAGCAGGCTGGCGTGGCGGTCAGCTTTCTGGCGCCACTCCGGCCCCATCAGCAGCATGGAGCAGTCGGTGGTGCCGCCGCCGATATCGACCACCAGCACGCGCGTCTCTTTGTCCAGCGTGGCTTCAAAGTCCAGGCCGGCGGCCACCGGCTCAAACTGAAACTCAACGTCACGAAAGCCGGCGCGCTGTGCCGCACGCAGCAGGATCCCCTGCGCCTGCTGGTTGGCATCGTCACCGCCCAGCCCCTGAAAGTTGACCGGGCGACCGATAACCGCCTGGTTGATCTGCTGCCCGAGCTGCGCTTCACCCTGCTGGCGGATATGCAGCATCATGGCGCACACCAGATCTTCAAAAAATGCGATCTGCTGCGGCTTCAGGCCAGAGGCGCCCAAAAAGGATTTCGGTGATTTGACGAACCAGACATCTTCCGGCTCTGTCATATATTGCTGCAGCGCGGTCAGGCCAAACTGCACGCTGCCAGGGGTTATCTCGATATCTTCTTCGCGGTTGTAGCGCAGCGCGCGCTGCAGCAGGGCGGTGTTTTCGCTCGCGGGCGTGGGCACCTGATGGTGGCGATGCAGCCATTCGCTGATCGCCTCGCGCACCGGGGCGCAGATCATTGAGGGCAGCAGCGGCTGGTCATTTTCCAGCGCCAGCATCCGCGGCGTGCCGTTATCGCTTACTGCAATAGCGCAGTTCGCTGTGCCGTAGTCAAAACCGATATACATCTTATGCCCCATGCCAGAAAAAAAGGGGGCGACTTTAGCGCAGGCTGGTCATGCTGGCAATATGCAGTGCTTTATCTCTCTGCATCCTGATAAACCTGATACTGACCGCGCCCGGCATGTTTGGCGCTGTAGCAGGCGACATCGGCCTGCGACATCACCACATTGCTGAGGCAGTTGCGCGCATCAATCTGCGTGATGCCGGCGCTGGCACCCACCTGGTAAGGATGCGTTTTCCAGTAAAATGTATAGTTATTGACGACATTCACGATGCCCTGCACCAGATCGCGGATCTGATCGACCTCGCAGTGCGGCAGCAGGATGCCAAACTCATCGCCGCCGAGGCGCGCCAGCATATCGCTGCTGCGCAGCTGCTGCTGCATCAGCACCGCCAGCTCGCGCAGCAGCGCGTCCCCCGCCGCATGGCCGGCGGTATCGTTGACCGCTTTAAATTTATCCAGGTCGATAAACACCAGCACATGCGGCGTGCCGGTGACGGCCGCATCATTCACCAGCCGTTTCAGCCGATCTTCAAAGCTGGGCCGGTTAGGCAGCTGCGTCAGCATGTCGTGTGACGCGCTATAGCTCAGACGCTTCATGATCTGGCGCGACTCGCTGACATCCTGAATGACCATCACTACCCCAATGGTGCTGCCGGCCAGGGTTTTCAGCGGCGTAATACTGTAGTGGATCTCTATCTGCGCGCCTGCCAGCGTATGCAGCACCAGCCCCTCATCCAGCGCCGGAGAGATTTTTTCATCCGGCAGCGTACAGAGCAGCAGATTGTCGATGCGCGGGCCGTCAGCGCCGCGCGTGATATTCAGCAGCTCGCCAAGGGGCGTGCCGGCCGCCTGCTCCTGCGGCCAGCCGCTCAGGCTTTCAGCAACCGGGTTCATAAAGGTCACGCACATCTCATCGTCGGTGCTGATCACCGCTTCGCCAATCGAATCCAGGGTGATCGCCATACGCTCTTTTTCCTGGAACAGCGCGTCATTAAGGGTACGCAGTGAGGTGATATCCTGGCAGATCCCGAGCATGCGCTCGATCTGTCCATCCTGGCTCAGGATACGATTCGCTTCTGAGCGAATAAACTGTACGCCGTGCGGCAGGTTGAGACGATACTCAAGATGAAAGGCCGAGCGGCGCTCAATCGCCTGCTGCACAATCAGCGCCAGGCTTTCGCGCTCGGCAGGATCGACCAGATGCAGCCAGAGGTCATAAGTGGGTTTCTGCTGCGGATCCAGCGCAAACAGCTCATACATGCGCTTGTCCCAGAGCATCTCCCCGGTTTTCAGGTTCCACTCCCAGACGCCGATGCCGCCCGCTTCATTGGCCAGCGTAATGCGCTCCATCAGCTGGCGGTTGCGCTGCTCGCTCTGCCGCAGCTCGGAGATATCGACAATCTGCGCGATAAAATAGAGCGGCTGCTGCTGCGCGTCGCGCACCATAGAGACGGTCAGACGCGACCAGACGATCTCGCCATCTTTGCGAAAATAGCGCTTTTCAAAGGTATAGGACATCAGGTCGCCCGCCAGCAGACGCTCCATCAGCTGCAGATCGCTGTGCAGATCGTCCGGATGGGTGATCTCCTGGAAGGTCAGCTGCGTCAGTTCATAGGCGCGATAACCCAGCGTACGGCAAAGTGACTGGTTCACCTGCTGCCACTTTCCGTTGGTGCCGACCAGCGCCATACCGATAGCAGAGTACTCCATCGCATTGCGGAAGCGCGCTTCACTCTCGGTGATATGGTTTTTCTCGCGCCGGAAGGCGTCCATGATCAGCGCCATGACATGGCTGGGCAGCAGCACCAGCAGAAAGGGCAGCCAGGCAGAGACCAGACCGGGCGAAGCGCCACTCTGTACCGGGTTGACCCAGTCCAGCGCCAGCAGCAGCGAAATGAAACTGGCATTAATAAAGCAGAGCAGGAACGCTTCAAATTTTGGCAGCCGGACCGCACACCAGAACAGGATCACCACGATAAAAGTAAACGGCCACGGCAGAAAGCGCAGGGAGAGATAGCTGGCGAGCAGGGTAACCAGCAGCGTCAGCAGGGTCTCCAGCTGGCGGCCCGGCGCGATCAGTTCACGCAGCGGCTTAGCGGGCCACAGCAGTACCACCGGACCAAACGCCAGCACGCCGATCACTTCCGAAATCACCCAGGTGGAGAAGAAGGGAAGCAGCGCCTGCTGATCCACCTGCAGCAGCCAGATCGCAATCAGCCCGCCCAGCAGAGGAGCCAGCAGGCCGGCGCAGAGCGCAAAGCGGATCCAGTCGGGCAGGGCGTTCAGCGGCGCGCGGCGGTTCAGCAGCAGACGCAGCATGCCGCCGGCCAGCAGCGCCTGTATCAGATTCAGAAGGGCAAATTTAGCATTGCTGAGCGCGGGACCAATAACCAGCAGATTTGCCAGCGCGGTGCCCGCGACGCAGCCCGCCAGCAGCAGCGGAATATGTTTTAGCGGCGCGCGGAAAACGACGCCGGTCATCAGCGCCGTTGAGTACCACAGCGGCGAAATACGACCGCTGACCACAATCAGCTCCAGACAAAACAGCGTAAGCAGAAAAGCCAGTATGCTCAGCGTAACGGCAGTCAGCCAGCGGCCTGGCGATTTATCCTGCGCGGTGACTATCTCAACAATCATGTACCAGTCCAGCAGCGCGCAACCCGGTATGGGGAAAATACGCCAGTCAGTTTCTGCCCTGCATGCTAGCACATTCAGACAGGATCTTTACGCTGAATTGGCTTAAGTCATGGCGCTGTCAGCGAAAAAGGTCGGCACGCTTAAACGGTTTTTCCAGTCCGGCGAGCTTGACCGACAGACGCTCCAGGAACTGCTGCGTGGTGGCGACGCGCCCGTGACCCATCAGCAGCAGCGGCACCAGGAAGGCGACGCCAACCTGCAGGGCGCTAAAGCCTTTCAATACCGTGCGGCGCTGGCTGATGAGAAACGCGCTGCTCAGGGTAAAACCGAGCAGCAGGCCCGCCAGCACTTCACTGACGGAGTGCGCATGAATAACCAGGCGGGAGAAACCCACCATCAGCGGGATCGCATACCCGATGGCGATCGTCACGGCGCGCCAGAAAGTGGACCAGCGCCCGGAGATCAGCCACATCATTACCGGCCAGAGCGTGGAGGACATCGCGCTGTGGCCGCTGAAGCCGGTGAAGTTAAAGCGTGCGCTGCCGATGCCAAAGCCAAGAAACATAATTTTAGACAGGCTGACCAGCAGACCGGCGAGACCAAACGCCAGCAGCCAGTACCAGACGGTACGCTGACTGCTGCTTTTCCACGGCAGCACCAGGGCGATGATCACCGCGGTGGGGATCAGCAGCATGCTGTCGCCAAAATAGGTCAGTGTTCTCCAGCTCATATTTTTCCTTGCAGGGCTAACGGGCGACCCGCACAAACCGGGCGCGGGCAGCCCGACAGTCTATCGGTTCAGCGGCTGCCTGCCAAAAGGAGATTTTCTGAAAAAGGGCGCCGCCGCATTTACTCTGGCGTCAAACCGGCGAAATACCTATAATTGCCGCCACCAAACCC
This sequence comes from Pantoea sp. ICBG 1758, assembly GCF_002928325.1. NCBI lineage: Bacteria > Pseudomonadati > Pseudomonadota > Gammaproteobacteria > Enterobacterales > Erwiniaceae > Pantoea > Pantoea sp. ICBG 1758. The sequence goes on along the minus strand of NZ_POWL01000001.1, from coordinate 1,570,913 downwards.
TCTCATTTGGCCCGTTGCTGCTTCGGCAGAGGCGTGCTCCCAGTTATCAGGTCTCAAAAAAGTATGACTGACAAGTCCCATCAGTGCGTGATCGTTGGCATCGCAGGTGCATCTGCATCCGGAAAAAGCCTTATTGCCAGCACGCTCTTTCGTGAAATCCGTGACCAGGTCGGTGACGAGCATATCGGTGTGATCCCCGAAGATGCCTACTATAAAGATCAAAGCCACCTCACCATGGAAGAGAGGGTAAAAACCAACTATGACCATCCGAGCGCGATGGATCACGATCTGCTGCTGCAGCATCTGCGTGCGATCAAGTCAGGACAGGATATCGATCTGCCGGTTTACAGCTACGTTGAACATACCCGCACCAGCGAAAGCATTCATCTGAAGCCAAAAAAAGTGATTATCCTTGAGGGCATTCTGCTGCTCACTGACGCGCGCCTGCGTCAGGAGATGAACTTCTCTATTTTTGTCGACACCCCGCTGGATATCTGTCTGATGCGCCGCATGAAGCGCGACGTGAATGAACGCGGTCGCTCTATGGATTCCGTCATGAATCAGTATCAGAAAACGGTCCGTCCGATGTTCCTGCAGTTTATCGAGCCTTCCAAACAGTACGCCGACATTATTGTGCCGCGCGGCGGTAAGAACCGTATCGCTATCGATATTCTCAAAGCGAAAATTAATCAGTATCTTTAATACGCTGTTTCGGCATGGATCGAATGCGTCAGGGCTGTCACCGTGCTGGCGGCCTTTCGCTACACTTTAATTAGGGAGTTACTGCGATGAGATTATGCGATCGCGATATTGAAGCCTGGCTCGACAGCGGCAAGCTGGCCATTGAGCCGCGTCCGCCGGTGGAACGCATTAACGGCGCCACGGTAGATGTGCGGCTGGGTAACGGGTTTCGTACCTTCAGCGGCCATACTGCCGCCTTTATCGATCTGAGCGGACCCAAGCAGGCGGTAAGCGCCGCGCTGGATCGGGTGATGAGTGACGAGATTGTATTACCGGATGGCGAAGCGTTTTTCCTGCATCCGGGTGAGCTGGCGCTGGCGGTGACGCTGGAGTCGGTGACCATTCCGGACGATCTGGTTGGCTGGCTGGATGGACGTTCTTCCCTGGCACGACTAGGGTTAATGGTTCACGTTACGGCACACCGCATCGATCCGGGCTGGCAGGGGCGTATCGTGCTGGAGTTTTACAACTCCGGCAAGCTGCCGCTGGCGCTGCGTCCCGGTATGCTGATTGGAGCGCTGAGCTTTGAACCGCTGTCGGGCCCGGCCGCACGTCCCTATAACCGGCGTGAAGATGCAAAATATCGCGGTCAGCAGGGTGCTGACGCCAGCCGTATCGATAAAGATTAATCGCTGTACCCGCGCCCGGGCAGGGCTGACGAGGCGCGGATCATCACATTGAGGATGCAATGAGAAGATTGATAACCACGCTGGCCATCCTGTTAGTGGTAGTGGTGGCAGGGATGGCCGCACTGGTACTACTGGTTAACCCCAACGACTTTCGCGCCTACATGGTAAAACAGGTAGAGCAGCGCAGTGGTTATCAGCTGGTCACGGGCAGCGATTTGCGCTGGCACGTCTGGCCTCAGCTCAGCATTCTTTCCGGACGTATGAGCCTCACCGCACCCGGTGCCAGCCAGCCGCTGGTGACCGCCGAAAATATGCGGCTGGACGTCGACCTCTGGCCGCTGCTCACGCATCAGCTCAGCGTCAGTCAGGTAATGCTGAAAAACGCGATTATCCGCGCCACGCCGGAGAGCGCGCCGCAGAAGCCTGGCGGCGCCCCCATCGGCCCTGGCGACAGCGAGCCGGCATTAGCCGCCTCACAGAGCTGGAGCCTGGCCATTGCGAAACTGCGCGTGGCTGACAGCCTGCTTATCTGGCAGCAGCCGGGCGGGGAAGAGTACAACTTCCGCAATCTTAATCTGAGCCTGGATCAGGACAGCCGCAAACAGAACCACATTGAGCTGAGCACGCGCCTGTCGCGTAACCAGCGCAATCTCAGCGTTAATCTGCAGGGCGAGATGGATGTCTCACGCTATCCGCATCAGGTCAGCGGCGAGCTGGCGCAGCTTGATTATGCGCTGGATGGCGCGAACCTGCCGGTACAGGGCATTAAAGGCGCGCTGAGCGGAAAAGCGATATGGAACGCCGATAAACAGCAGTTCTCGCTGGCCGATTTGCAGCTTACCGCCAATGACAGTACGCTGCAGGGCAGCGCGGAAGGACGTATTGCGATGCCGCAGCAGCTGCGCCTGGCGCTGCATGCAACCTCGCTAAACATCGATAACCTCGCCGTCAGTACCCCGGTCAGCAGCGGCAGCGGGACCGTGCAGGCCGCGCCGGTGCAGCCGCCGGTCATTGCGGAACCGGTACTGCGCAATAACGCCGATTCACCGCTTAATACGCTCGATCTGCAGCTTGCCCTGAAGGCGGACCAGAGCCAGTGGCGCGGGCTGACGCTCAGTAACCTGCAGATCGACGCCAGCAATCAGCAGGGTCTGATGACGCTCAGCCGGTTACAGGGCCGGCTGGGTGACGGTCATTTCTCGCTGCCGGGTCAGATTGATATCCGGCAGCCGGTTACCCGGGCTGCGTTTCAGCCTGAACTGGAGAATATTGCGATTGCCCCTCTGCTGAAAGCGCTGGCGCTGCCCGCTGCGCTTGAGGGGACGCTATCGCTGCAGGGTAAGGTGAGTGGAGCCGGGCTGAGTGTAGAAGAGGCGAAGCAGAACTGGCAGGGCAGTGCCGATCTGGAGGCCACCAATCTGCAGCTTACGCAGCTTAATCTGCAACAGATGGTACGCCGCGCCGTCGCGCGCGCCAGTAGTGAGGTCACCAACGATCAGCCTGATAGCCAGGGCATACAGCAGCTGGCGGGCCATATCAGCCTGCAGCAGGGAAAAGTAGCGTTTACCGATCTGCAGGGCGGCAGCAGCCAGCTGGCACTTCAGACGCGCGGAACCGTTGACGTTGTGCAACAGCAGCTGGATGTCACCATCAATATGATGCTGCGCGGCTGGAAAGGGGACGAGCGTCTGGCAAAAGTCCTGAATCAGCAGCCCATTCCGCTCCGTATGTATGGTCGCTGGGACAAACTGCAATATTCGCTGCCGATAGATGATGTTGTGCGCCAGCAGCTGCAGAGCGAAGCGAAATCGCGTCTTAATCAGTGGCTCGATCGCCACCCGTCAGGGGCGCATTAATATGGCAGGTGCGCGTTAACCACCAGGGGCGCATCAACACGGCTGGGTCGCATAAACACGCCAGGGGCGCCTTAATGCGCCCCCTACGGTTTTGTAGGGGCGTCGTTTACGGCGCCCGAATGCCGGGTTGCGGATTCACCAGGGGCGCATTAATGCGCCCCCTACGTTTACAGGGACGCTGCTACGGCGCTTCTGATAAAGGATGCGGCATAATTTCCACTTTCTGCACCCGATGATTCTCCACCTGCAGCGCGCGCAGCAGGTAATCTCCTATCCGCAGCTCTTCACCCTCTTCGGGGACATGCTGCAGCGTGTCCATCAGCAGACCGGCCAGCGTGTGATAATCGCGTTTATCATTTACCGGCAGCGCGACATAGAGCGCCAGATCGTCCAGCGGCATATGTCCGTTTGCGATCCAGCCTCCCTGCGGGCCGGGTTCAATATCGTAGCGCGCATCCAGCTCCTCTCCTTCATTAGGCAGATTACCGGCGATCGTCTCCATCACGTCGCTCAGCGTCACCACGCCTTCGACGGAGCCAAACTCATCGACAATAAAGGCAAAATGCGTGCGCGCCTGGCGAAACTGCTCCAGCGCCTGCAGCAGCGTTACCCGTTCCGGAAACACCAGCGGCTGACGGATCAGCGCGCGCAGGTCAAGGGAATCACTGTGCAGCGACTGATGCAGCAGATCGATAACGTGCACCACCCCCAGCGGATCGCGGCCATTTTCCGTCACCAGAATACGCGTGTGCTGATTGCGATCGAGCTTCGCCATAATCTCTTCAGGCGCTTCACTTAAATCAACCGATTCCACATCGTGCCGGGAGGTCATAATGGTGTTGATCTGCCGCTGCGCCAGCCCCAGCACCCGGGCGATCATCAGCCGCTCCTGACGATTAAACAGAGCGCCTTCATCGCTATGGCTCAGCAGCGAGGCCGTATCCGCATCCAGTTCAGCACGCTGCGCCTCTCCGCGCAGAATGCGCAGGACCGCTTCGGCCGTGCGCTGGCGTAGCGGACGGCCGGCTGACAAAAAGCGGCGGCGATTAAAGCTCGCCAGCTGATTGAGCATTTCAATCAGAATAGAGAAACCGATAGCGGCGTAGAGATACCCTTTGGGAATAACAAAGCCAAACCCCTCTGCAACCAGGCTGAAGCCAATCATCAGCAGAAAGCTCAGGCAGAGGATCACAATCGTGGGATGACTATTCACAAAACGCGTCAGCGGCTTGCTGGCGAGCAGCATAAGCAGAATAGCGATGGTGACCGCGGCCATCATTACCGGCAGCTCATTGACCATGCCCACTGCTGTGATGACAGCGTCGAGGGAGAAAATGGCATCCAGCACCACGATCTGCGCCACCACCGGCCAGAATTTAGCGCCGTTCTTATTTTGACCACCCTCATCGTCACCCCCTTCGAGTCGCGCATTTAGCTCAGTGGTCGCTTTATAGAGCAGGAAAATACCGCCCAGCAGCAGCAGCAGATCGCGTGCGCTGAAGCTATGCTGCCAGAGGGTGAGCAGAGGCTGTGTCAGCGTGACCAGCCATGAAAGCGAGGCCAGCAGCCCGAGGCGGGTTAGCAGCGCCAGCATCAGGCCAATCACGCGCGCCCGGTCGCGCAGCAGCGGCGGCAGCTTTTCGACCAGAATGGCAATAAACACCAGGTTATCAATGCCCAGCACCAGCTCCAGAATGATTAGCGTTACTAATCCCGCCCAGAGCGACGGATCAAAGATCCACTCCCACATACTCATGTCACCGTAATGTCTCAAAATGGGTTTAATCTGATGATAGTGAATGGCCGGAAACAGGGCAAAACCCTGCCGACCCTGCTGGTATAAGGTTATACGTGTCAATCGGGAAAATGTTCAGAGTGCAGCAGGCAAAATAAGCAAAATGTATGGATTAAGAATGCAGGAGGAGGGGCGTCGCGCACAATTAATTGTTATGCCAGGTGGTGAGGTTTGCCGCGTACATTTTACCAATCGTATATCCGAATAATTCTGAATTTTCACCGCTGATTGCGCGGCAGATGTGGCGTCATTACTAATGGCTGGTAGTCTTTTTCCTAAAATAGCACAGGGGGGACGGGCCCTACTTGTAAACAAGCCAGTAATAACTAGTATAGCAACGTGTCAGTAAATGTCTGCGCCAATCTGGTTAATAGCGCAGGGTAATGCATTTTAAAGTTGTGAATTGTGAACCTGCACGATCCTGCCAGGAGTTATCCTGGAAAAATGGTTAAAAAAGCGCAAAACAGGATGAGCAGGCGGTATTGGCAGCGACAGCCAGGGGCGGTAGCGTGCCTGAACCGGCTTAAACAGGAAATGAACTGTCTGGTGTAGCGGCAATGGAACTCAGACTAATCCGTTGGTATTTATCACAATTTTCTGGCGAAAAGCAATAGAGAATTGACCTAAATACCGGGGAGTTCGCCGCAGTTTGCTCAACAGGCTCCGACTGAGTATCGCTCATTTATTACACAGGCCTGTAGCGTTAGGGATTAGGGAAATAAAATAAAAGAGTTAAATATGCGCGATAACGAATTTACATATAAAAGTCTTCTGACCAAATTTTTACTGGCGTGCTCAGATTTAATTTGTTTTAACGCGGCGTTGTTTATTGCACTCGCCCTGATTAATTCATTATCTGACTCGCCACTGGCTGATATCTCTGAAAAAGATCTCAATTTAAAAATTGCTACTCACATCTGTCTGTCAATTATCTGTACGGGCTGGTTTTGGGTTCGTCTGCGCCATTACACTTACCGCAAACCTTTCTGGTTTGAGCTGAAAGAGATATTTCGTACCGTGTTTATTTTCTCGGTTATCGATTTGTCTATTTCTGCATTATCGCAGTGGCAGATGTCGCGTTTTGTCTGGGTACTCACCTGGATTCTGGCGCTGATCCTGATCCCGGTGGCGCGTGCCGTTTCCAAACGGGTACTGAACCATTTTGGTATGTGGAAAAAGCAGACCATCATCATTGGCAGCAGCCGTAACGCACAGGAAGCCTGGCAGGCGCTGCAGAGTGAAGAGGTGATGGGCTTTGACGTTATCGCCTTCTTTGATGTCGACGGCAGCTGTCCGCAGGCCAGCATTTCCGGCGTACCTGTGCTGCATAACGAAGCTGAGCTCTGGCAGTTAACCAACAGCGAAACGCAGTTTATCGTTGCGGTTGAGTCTGAGCAGAGTCAGCATCGCGATCTGTGGCTGAAAAACCTGGCTATGCACAATTGCCGTTCAGTCTCCGTTATTCCGACGCTGCGTGGTGTACCGCTCTATGGTACGGATATGGCCTATATCTTCAGCCACGAAGTGATGATTCTGCGTGTAAACAATAACCTGGCGAAGCGTACCTCGCGCTTCCTCAAGCGCGCGTTCGATATCGTTGGTGCGCTCGGTATTATCGTGGCGCTGTCGCCGGCGCTGCTGGTCCTCGGCTTTATGGTTGGCCGCGATGGCGGACCGCCGATTTACGGTCACGAACGCGTCGGTATGAACGGACGTAAGTTTAAATGCCTGAAGTTCCGCTCAATGGTGATTAACTCCAAAGAAGTGCTGGAGGAGGTGCTGCGCACCGATCCGGTTGCGCGAGCGGAGTGGGATAAAGATTTCAAACTGAAAAACGACCCGCGTATTACCAAAGTCGGCCATTTTATCCGTAAAACCAGTCTGGATGAGCTGCCGCAGCTGTGGAACGTGGTGCGTGGTGACATGAGCCTTGTCGGGCCGCGTCCGGTGATTGAAGATGAACTCTGCCGTTATGCCGGGGATGTAGATTACTACCTGATGGCGAAGCCAGGCATGACGGGATTGTGGCAGGTCAGCGGTCGTAACGACGTTGACTACGAAACACGCGTCTATTTCGACTCGTGGTATGTCAAAAACTGGTCGCTGTGGAATGACATCGCGATTCTGTTTAAGACAGTCGGCGTAGTGCTTAAGCGCGACGGCGCATATTGATAGACAGCGAAGGCGGGGGAGGGTATCTCTCTCGCTGAATAACTGCCGGTGCTGGGAGTCTTGTTATCTGAACACTGCCATTATCGAGCCTGATTAAAGCGGAGAGGTTGTTGAGCTGCACTATTCCGCTTTAATTGATGTCGTCCGGGGGCACGGTGACAACATAAAAACCAAGGGAGCAATGATAATGACCCACAGTTTCAGTGTTTAACCCGTTAAATTAAATTTTTGTAAGACGCTTACACAGCGGCGTTTTCGCCTCTATCAATCATTAACTGATAGCGAATAACCAGATGATAATGAAAACTAAATTGATACCTTTACTGGTATCCGCAACTTTTCTCTCCGGGTGCACCATTGAACCAGGTTCGCACCTTACGACCAGCGGAAAAGATGTCATTGAGCAACAGGATAGCAACTTTGACATCGATAAATACGTAAACGTCTTCCCGATGACTCCTCGTCTGGTTGAACAGATGCGTCCTAAGCCACTGGTTGCACAGGCTAACCCACAGCTGCAGAACGAGATTCAGAGCTACGAATACCGCATCGGCGTGGGCGACGTGCTGAATGTCACCGTCTGGGATCACCCGGAGCTGACGACCCCGGCCGGCCAGTATCGCAGCGCCAGCGACACCGGCAACTGGGTACAGGCTGACGGTACGATTTTCTATCCGTACATCGGCAAGGTACGCGTTGCGGGTCGCACCGTAACGGAAGTGCGTGCTGAGATTGCGCGCCGTCTGGCGCAGTACATTGAAAGCCCGCAGGTAGATGTTAACCTGGCGTCTTTCCGCTCGCAGAAAGCGTATATCACCGGTTCAGTGACCACTTCCGGTCAGCAGCCTATCACCAACGTGCCGCTTACCGTGCTGGATGCGGTTAACGCCGCGGGCGGCCTGGCTGCTGATGCTGACTGGCGCAACGTCGTGCTGACGCACAACGGCCGCGAGCAGCGTATTTCGCTGCAGGCGCTGATGCAAAATGGCGACCTCAGCCAGAACCATCTGCTCTATCCGGGCGACATTCTTTACGTTCCGCGTAATGACGACCTGAAAGTCTTTGTGATGGGTGAAGTGCGTCAGCAGGCTACGCTGAAGATGGATCGCAGCGGCATGACGCTGGCAGAAGCACTGGGCAACGCGCAGGGTATGGATCAGACCACCTCTGATGCAACCGGCGTGTTCGTTATCCGTCCGATTCGCGGCGCGAACCGCACCAAAATCGCCAACATCTATCAGTTGAATACCAAGGATGCGGCGTCAATGGTGATGGGTACGGAGTTCCAGCTGGAACCGTATGACATCGTCTACGTCACCGCGACACCGATTACCCGCTGGAACCGCGTTATCTCCGGACTGCTGCCGACCATCGTAGGTATCGACGATGCAAGCTCGTCAGCGCTGCGCTTCCGCAACTGGTCGAACTAAGGTTTTACCATGATTAAGTCAGTGTTAGTGGTCTGTGTGGGTAACATCTGCCGTTCGCCAACCGCCGAGCGGCTGCTGAAGCGTGCACTGCCGCAAACGCGCGTGGCCTCGGCGGGCCTGGGTGCCCTGGAAGGGTACCCGGCCGATAAGATGGCCAGTGAGGTTGCCGCTGAACATGGCCTCTCGCTCGACGGACATCAGGCGCAGCAGTTAACGGCAGAGATGTGCCGTGACTTCGACCTGATTCTGGTGATGGAGAAGCGCCACATTGAGCAGGTCAACCGCATCGATCCCGCCGCGCGCGGAAAAACGATGCTGCTGGGGCACTGGCTTAATCAACAGGAAATTGCGGACCCGTACCGAAAGAGCCGTGAGGCCTTCGACGCTGTGTACGGGTTACTGGACAACGCAACCCAGAAATGGGTCAACGTATTAAGCCGATAGTTGGGATTATCCATGAATATTAAAAACAAGGTCATGACCGCGCCAAAAGAAGATTCGAATGGATGGGATCTGGCGCATCTTGTGGGACAGCTGGTTGATCACCGCTGGATCATTGTTGCCGTTACCGCCTTCTTTATGCTGGTGGCAACGCTCTACACACTGTTTGCGACGCCAATCTATAGCGCAGACGCCATGGTTCAGGTTGAGCAGAAGAACACCGCTTCGGTGCTGAACGACCTGACCGACGTTCTGCCAGCCATGCCGGCATCCGATACCGAGATTCAGATCCTTGAATCCCGTATGGTTATCGGTAAAACCGTTCAGGACCTGGGCCTGGACAGCGTGGTGCAGCAGCACTACTTCCCGGTTATCGGTAAAGGCCTGTCGCGCCTGATGGGTAACAAGCCAGGCCAGATCGCTATCTCACGCCTGGAAATCCCGCGCAGCATCGATAAGCGTACCGTTGAGCTGGAAGTAACCGGTGCAGATACCTATACCGTAAGCAGCGACGGCGACGAGCTGTTCAAGGGCCGCGTGGGTCAGCTGGAGCAGCATGGCGAAGTCACTATGCTGGTCAGCGGTATTCAGGCGGATGAAGGCACGACCTTCAGCGTCACGAAACTGACCGACCTGCAGGCGATTAAAACCGTTCTGGGCGCGCTGACCGTAGCCGATAAAGGCAAAAGCACCGGCGTACTGGGCCTTGAGTATCGTGATGAAGATCCGGAGCAGGCGAGTCGTGTCCTGAACCAGATCGTCAACAACTACCTGCTGCAGAACGTTGAGCGTAAATCTGAACAGGCGGAAAAGAGCCTGCAGTTCCTGCGCAATCAGCTGCCTCAGGTGCGCGCCAAGCTGGATGATGCGGAAGATAAGCTGAACACCTTCCGTCGTCAGAACGCGTCAGTGGATATGTCGCTGGAAGCCAAATCCGCTCTGGATACCTCTGTCAGCGTGCAGAGCCAGCTGAACGAGCTGACCTTCCGTGAAGCGGAAGTATCGCAGCTGTTCACCAAAGATCACCCGACCTACCGCGCGCTGCTGGATAAACGCAAAACGCTGGAAGCGGAGCAGGCTCAGCTGAATAAGCGCATCTCCTCTATGCCGCAGACGCAGCAGGAGATCCTGCGACTGACGCGTGACGTACAGTCCGGTCAGGAGATCTACATGCAGCTGCTGAACCGTCAGCAGGAGCTGGGGATCAGCAAGGCGAGCACCGTAGGTGATGTGCGTATCATCGATAACGCTGAAACGGCCGGTAGCCCGGTTGCACCGAAGAAAACGCTGATTGTACTGGCTGGTCTGATTCTCGGTCTGGTGCTCTCGGTTGGTCTGGTGCTGCTGAAAGCGCTGTTCCATCACGGTATCGACAATCCTGAGCAGCTGGAAGAGCTGGGCATGAACGTCTACGCCAGCGTCCCGCTCTCTGAGTGGCAGCGCAAGAAAGATACCGAAGCACTGGCGCGTCGCGGTCACAAAGAGAAGAGCGATCCGCACAATACGCTGCTGGCGCTGGGTAACCCAACTGACCTCTCTATCGAAGCGATTCGCAGCCTGCGTACCAGCCTGCACTTTGCGATGATGGAAGCGAAGAACAACATCCTGATGATCACCGGCGCCAGCCCGGGCATTGGTAAAACCTTTGTCTGTGCCAACCTGGCAACCCTGGTTGCCAAAGCGGGTCAGCGCGTACTGTTTATCGATGGTGATATGCGTCGCGGCTATACCCATGAGCTGCTGGGTGCGGATAACAAGCAGGGCCTCTCTAACGTCCTTTCCGGCAAGACTGAGTTCTCTCCGGCGATGATTCAGCGCGGCGTCTACGGCTTTGATTTCCTGCCACGCGGTCAGGTGCCACCTAACCCGTCTGAACTGCTGATGCATCGTCGTATGGGTGAGCTGCTGGAGTGGGCGAGCAAGAACTATGATCTGGTGCTGATCGATACCCCACCAATTCTGGCGGTTACCGATGCATCTATCATTGGTAAGCTGGCTGGAACGTCGCTGATGGTTGCACGCTTTGAGACCAACACCACGAAAGAACTGGATGTCAGCTACAAGCGCTTTGCGCAGAACGGCATCGAGATCAAGGGCGTGATCCTCAACGCCGTGGTACGCAAAGCGTCAAACGCCTACGGTTATGGCTACGACTACTACAACTACGAATACGGCAAAGAAGCCAAAAGCTAAATAACACCTTCACGGGGCGGTTTATCCGCCCCGTTTTTATGGTGAAGAATAGCGGCTTACCGCAGGGCAGGGGCTTTTCAGCCTCACCCTCTTTTTGGTGCGTTTTGCACCGCAAAACAGACACACAGCACAATCTTTGGTATTTCCGTAATGGTACGCGGCATCCTCAGAAGAAAGAGTAATAACGGTATGATTTTTCGGAATAAAACCGATTTCTTTCCATGGCCTGCTCGCGCTACCGTTGGATCTGGAACAGCTGTTTAAGAGGTGCTGGCAATGCAGGACATTCGCTTCTCAATCGTTATTCCGGCGTATAACGCGTCGAAATCGATTATCACCACGCTCGACTGCGTAAAAGCGCAAAGCTATCGTAATTTTGAAGTCATCATTGTGGATGACAAATCAGCTGATGCGGCCGAGCTGGCGCAGGTGGTGCAGGGTGAGCGCTATCAGGAGCTGACAATTAAGCTGGAGCTCTCTGAGGTCAAACTCAACGGCGCCGGCGCCCGTAACAAAGGTATTGAACTGGCTGAAGGCGACTTTATCAGCTTCCTCGATGCGGATGATGAGTGGCACCCGAATAAACTTGCAGAGGTACGCGACACCATTGCGCGTCTGGAAGCGCAGGGGCGGTCACGCTACGTCATTTTCAGCCAGGTCAATATCCACCAGGATGGCCACTTTCTGAAAGTGATGCCGATGCAGGCGCCGGGCAAAAATGAGACCGTCGCTGAATATCTGTTTGGCTGCTACGGCTTTATCCAGACCAGTACCATCGTGCTGAAGCGCGAGGATGCGCTGAAAATCCAGTTCGATACGCGCTACATCCGCCATCAGGATTACGATTTCTGCATCCGCGCCGATCGCATGGGCTACGAGTTTGTGATGATTGCCAAACCGCTGGCAACCTATCACCTGGTGACCAAATTTGGCTCTAAGCATAAAGGGGAGTCGGTGAAATACTCCTACTTCTGGCTGGATAGCATGAAGCCGCATCTGACGACGCGTGACGTCCATACCTATAAGGCATTTAAACTGCCGCTGCGCTACAAGATGGACGGTAAATCGCTGCAGGCGAGCCTGAGCTTTGCCCGCTACTTTTTCCTGACCAACCGCGACAACCGCGCCTACTTTATGAATCGCCTGAAAGATAAGGTGAAATCGCGGTTTGGCGGCAGAAAAGCGGTCTCCTGACACACATTCACTTGCTCCCTGCGCGGGAGCAATTTTTTTGGTTCCTGACACTCCGGGCAATAAAAATGACAAATCATGTTGGCACCATCGGTATTGTGATGCCGATGTATAACGCACGTAAAACGGTACTGCGCGCGGTAGAGTCGATTGTTAAACAGACCTACAGCGACTGGCATCTCTATCTGGTTAACGACACCTCCACGGATGACTCTCTGGCCCTGGTGCGTGAGCACTGCCAGGATGCGCGCATTACTATCCTCAGCAATGAGGTTAACCAGGGCGCAGCAGAAACGCGCAACGTCGGACTGCGTGCTGCCAGCGAAGAGATCATCGCGTTTCTCGACAGCGATGATGAGTGGCACGCTGAGAAGCTGGCTGAGCAGGCTGCCGCCATTGCCGCCGGTGATGACTTCGTTATTACCCACTACCACTATAAAACGCAGAGCGCCGAACACGATATCACCTGGGGCAAGCCGTATCTGCAGCAGGATAATTTCGTGAAGAAGCAGTATCGCGTCTGCTTTTCATCCGTCTGCTTCCGTCGTCCGCCCCAGGGGATCTTCTTCCAGCGTAAAGGTCATGAAGACTTTCTTTTCCTGTACGAGCTCTTCTCCCGCTACAAACAGGCGCGGGTGATCCGCAAAACGCTGGTGAACTATTACGAGCTGGGTGATTCGTTGTCGCGCAACAAAAATAAAGCGGCGAAATGGCACCTGGAATTATTAAGAATTATCTACAAAAACAACCCATTAAAAGTCTATTACTATTACACCTGGTATATGGTGAATGGCGTCCTTTTTGCCCTGAAGCATCGCTGAAATCCGCATGTTTGCGTGCAGTCATGCAGCCAGTAGGGGTTTTACGTTCACTATTTTTGAGGTGGAAAGCGTTAAATGAAAAAAGTCGTTTTGGTGATCAAAGATGCCTACTCCTATGCGGGCACCGAGAACATCTGTAACTTCATGTCAGAGTGCCTCGGTGAAGAGCACGCCGTCACTGTTTACTCCCTTGAGGGCCATGGCGAAACCTTTTACCCCTTTACACATGTAAAAGAGATCGTCAGTTTTGAAGGCCACAGCAACCCGATCAAAAGTGCCGTAGCACGTATCCATCAGGAAGGTTTCGACAGCGTTTTCCTCATCAGTATGGGCCGTCTGAGCGTTATGTTTGCGTTCTGGAACCTGATGATGCTGAAGAAAAAAACCTTTAAGGCTTACGCCTGCGAGCATATCGCTATCAACTCCTTCAGTAAGCCGATCAAACTCATGAAGTGGCTGCTGCTGCGCTACTACGATCGCGTGATTGTCCTGACGGATAAAGATCAGCAGGTCTTCAGCCGCTGGCATATCCGCAGCCAGCAGATCCCCAATCCGGTGGTGTACAAAGGCTTTGAACGGCGTCAGCGCAGCCGCCAGGCGCTGGCGGTCGGGCGGCTTGATCACCAGAAAGGGTTCGATCTGCTGCTGGATATCTGGGCAGATTTCAGCAAAAAGCATCCGGAGTGGACGCTGGCGATTGCCGGCGATGGCGAGCTGCGCCAGCAGCTGCATGAGCAGGCGGCCGCACTCGGCATTACCAACAGCGTGAACTTTGTCGGCAAGGTCAGCAACATCAATGACTACTACCGCGACAGCGATATGGCGCTGATGACGTCGCGCTATGAAGGGCTGCCGCTGGTGCTGCTGGAGGCGAAATCCTGGTCCCTGCCGGTGGTTGCCTATGACTGCCCGACCGGCCCGCAGGAGATCATCAACCACGGCGCAGATGGTTTCCTGGTGCCGATGAACGATAAAGCCGCTTTTCTGGCGCGGATGGAACAGCTTGCCAGCGATGACGCCCTGTTCTTTGCTATGAGCGATAAGACAAAAGAGACCGCACTCAAGTTTGACGGTAATCAGATCAAACAGAGCTGGCTGGCGCTGGTATAAGCGTCACGCCTTTTTATGCCTGCCGGGACACACTGACTTTGACCACGGGATTATCAGCATGAAAAGAAGAGAAGTGTTGCAGGCAGCCGCCTCCTCCATTGTCACCGCGCTTTCCGTAAGCGCGTTTTCCAGCTATGCGGCGAAAAGCGGCCAGCCCGCGCTGAAGCCGGTCGATCCGGCCAGCGTGCCGCAGGGCGATGTGCCCATCCTTACGCCGGAAAATGTCTATACCATGCCGCCGCAGTTCTGGCAGAACTTTGAAGGCAGGCTGTGGATCGGTAAAGCGGGCAGCGAGGCCAGCCAGAAAGGCAATCAGATACCGGTGTATCTGCGCGACGCCAGCGGTAAAGTGGCGCAAATCAGCCAGCCGATCGCGCTGAACAAAGGTAATTTTGCGCAGTTTATTCATGATAACGCTGCGCTGATCGCCAATCCGGCGCACTCCATGGCGGTGGAAGACAGCGAAGGAAACACGCTCTTCTCCATCACCGATGTCTCACGCCCCGGCCAGAATAATTTCAGCCAGCGTCTGGCCCAGCCAAACGGCTATCAGCTGATTGGCGAGATCCCCTCCGTTGAGGAGCTGCGTAAAACCCGTCCGCTGTTTGCCGGCGCCAAGATCAAGCTCAAGAGCTGGCATGAAGGGCTGGAAGTGGGTGGCGGTGAATTTGTCGGGACGTACGGCGACGCGCGCGATGATGATGGCGTCATCTTCAGCGGCAGCGGTTTTTACTGGCGGCGTGTGGTGGAAGATTTTAACCGCCTGACGCTGTTTGAATTCGGCGCTATCGCCGACGGCAAAACGGATGCGGCGCCGGCTATCAAGGCGATGTATCAGTGGTCACTTGATAACAGTCAGCCAATCTGCGTGCAGTTTCCGGCGGGTAAGTTCTTTGTCACCGGCTGTGACTTCGGCGAGGAGGAGCAGCGCTTTTTCCGTATCTCCGGCGCGATGGTTAACTTTGGCTATTTTCCGGCGACCACGCTGGTCTCTGATGGACGCTCCGACTTTGTGTTTAAAGTCAAAGCGCGCTGGACTGAGATCTCCAACCTCAACTTCAACGGCCAGAATGACAAGCGGCCCAACCGGCAGGGACTGTTCAGCAACACCTGTCCGGGCGGCCAGTTCTTTCGCGGCGCCTGCCTGCGCTTCAACCGCGTGGGCGGCACCTCAATCAGCCTGCTCGATACGCTCGACTGCAAAATTGACCAGTGGTATGCCGATACCTGTACCGGTGATGTTATCAAAGCGGGCTGGTCAGGTCAGAAAGCGGGCGCCTGGGATCACAGCACGGCGATAGAGCTCTCTAACTTCAACGCCCAGCGCTGTACCGGCGGGATGGTGCTGAACCTGCCGCGCTGCAGTCAGTCGATTATTCATAACGGCTGGATTGAGCACAGCGAGCATCCTGGCGATATCTCTAACGGACAGTGGATTATCGACGCGCTGAGCTTGGAGGATTGCAAAAATCCGCTTAATGCGCGCAACTCACGCCTCAATATGCGCCAGACGAATCTGCAGTCAGGCAGCTGGATCGACAACTCGCTGCAGGGTGAGCGCTGGCTGAGCATCTGGGAGATGGGCTCTACCCGCGTGGAGTCTTATGGCGTCGCCATCGACGGCAGCCTTAAATATAACTACATCACCTCGCGCTTCCGCCTGAGTAATAACACCAACCAGGCGACGTGGTTTGAGCTGGGCAACTTCTACTCGCCGGACGTGGGCGACAGCTGGGAGATTGAGCTGTTTGGCCAGTCACAGTTCAGCCCCGGCACCGATAATGCGCCGATGATGGAGGTGACCGGCGGCAAGCAGACTGGCGGACGGGCGGTGATCCAGCTGCAGCGCAAAACGCAGAAAGCGGAGGCGAGCTGGTCAGCCGAAGGCAGCTCCCCGGTGCTGGAGGTGCGGCTGGTGGCACGCTCTGACACCGATACCAAAGTCTGGGTCAGGCTGGCAGGCTGGACGCCGGCCACCGTGGTGCTGATAAAAAGCACCGCCAAAGATCGCTTTATGACCGGACGCTGTGCGCGCGTTGACGCCACGATGGTCAAAGGTACGCCAGGCAACGGCAGCCAGCAGGCGCCGCAGCGCTTTAGTCTGCATAACGGTAAAGCGGGCATCGGTGGCAATGAGCAGGGCGATCTGCTGATGGCGTCACGCGAGCTGAAACCGGAGCAGGTGGATACGCGTCAGCCAAAAGGGTTTGTGTCGGTAATAATCAACGGCGAGCAGGTTGCGATGCCTTATTTCGCCCTTAAGGGATAAATAAACGCTGCAGGGGGCACATTAATGCGCCCCAATGGGATACACAGGGGTCACATTTATGCGCCCCTGAAACCCCGTAAGAAGCTTTAGGTTAGATAACAGGCAGTTGGCATTACTTTTCGGGCGTTGTCCCATTGCAGTTTTTTTTGCCAGAGTTCACTTTGCTGCTCAGGACAGAAGCGGCGGCTTGTAAGAATTACAAAAAATACATCTGGAGTTTGTATGAGGATTTTATTGGCGGGTAATCATACCTGCGGGAATAGCGGTGATGGCGCAATTTTGCACGGGATGACTGACTTACTGCAGGCAGCGTACGCAGAGCAGGATAGCGATCCGGCCTGCTGTTATCAGCAGCAGAAAACGCCCCGGAGCCTGATGGCTCGCGTAAAGCGTAAGAGCGTGCTGGCTGACGACGGCAATGTAAGACTGAACGTAAATACCGCGGTCGCGCAGGCGCGTGAAACAGGCAACCGCATCACCGAAAAACTTCTGACTGTACTGGGGTAAGTGATGAAGTTAACCTTTTTCACCATGCGTTTTCCGGTTGCCTCTGAGACGTTTGTCCTCAACCAGGTAACTCACTTCATTGATGCCGGCTATGACGTTGAAATCATCTCGGTGTTTCCGGGTGACCTGATCAACCGTCACGCCGCGTTCGACGACTATAACCTGGCGGCAAAAACACACTATCTGCTGCCGGAAGAGAAGGTATCGAACCTCGACAAGCTCACGCAGCGTATCGGCCTGATGCTGCCGAAGATTGCCAAACCGGCGCTGATCAAATCGCTTAACGTGGGCCGCTACGGTGCACAGGCGAAGAAGCTGCTGCTGCCGGCGATAGTCGCTAACGCGAAACAGACCTTCACCGCCGATGTCTTTCTGGTGCATTTTGGCTACGCTGGCGCGCTGGCTAACAAGCTGCGCGAACTGGGCGTGCTGAAAGGCAAGCAGGCGACCGTATTCCACGGTGCAGATATCTCACGTCGCCATATTCTGGAAGAGCACAAGCAGGATTACGTCAATCTGTTTAAGCAGAGCGAGCTGATGCTGCCTATCAGTCACCTGTGGGAGAACAAGCTGATTGAGATGGGCTGTCCGCGCGAAAAAGTGCACGTGACGCGCATGGGCATTGAACCGGAGAAATTCAACTTCCGGCCGCGCGAAGCGTTTCATCAGCCGCTGCGCATCGTCTCTGTGGCGCGCCTGACCGAGAAAAAAGGGCTGGACGTTGCCGTCAAAGCCAGTGAAATTCTGCGCGACAAAGGCGGCCAGTTTGAATTCACCATTATCGGCAATGGTGAGCAGGAAGGGATGATGCGCGAACATATCGCCCGTGCCGGCCTGAAAGAGATGGTCAGCATGCCGGGCTTTAAGCCGCAGGAGGAGATCCGCCAGGCGCTCAACGACGCTGACATTTTTCTCCTGCCTTCAAAAACGGCCGCCGATGGTGATATGGAAGGGATCCCCGTAGCGCTGATGGAAGCCATGGCGGTAGGGCTGCCGGTGGTATCCACCTACCACAGCGGCATTCCGGAGCTGATCCAGAACAACGTCAGCGGCTGGCTGGTCTCTGAGAACGATGCTGACGAGCTGGCTGCCACGCTGCTGCGTCTGTCGCGCGGGGACATAGATGTGGCACCGGTAGTCGCTGCCGCGCGTCATAAAGTGGAAACAGAGTTTAACCAGCACATTGCCTACGGGGAACTGGCGAAAATTCTGGAGCAGATGGTGTAAGCAGAATGAACGTCCGGGCAGGCTATTGGCAGGGTCATTTGCATGACAATGCCGGTCACCTGCGCGCTGGCTCAGAATCCAACCGGCAGGGGCGCTCTTCACGGCGCCCCTGTTTATTGTCTGACCATCCTATGCACGTCGTATCATTCTGAAAAACGACGGTCTCAACCCCATGCCCGAATGTTATTTACGTCACGCTTTTCACCGCCTTTAGCGCTTGAATTTGCCCGGAAAATTACCGCTGCTCACCGCCTTAAATAACTAATTTTTGATGCTGTGACAGAGAGTTAGTGTCGCCTTTTCAGATAAAGATTATACTTGCCCGAGCGGCCATTCCTGCATAATCGATGCATGTCTACACTTCATAAAATGGAACAAATATGACCAAGCTTAAAGCAGTAATCCCGGTTGCGGGCCTCGGTATGCATATGCTCCCTGCGACTAAAGCCATTCCAAAAGAGATGCTGCCTATCGTCGACAAACCAATGATCCAGTATATCGTTGACGAGTGCGTGGCGGCAGGCATCAAGGAGATTGTGCTGGTCACCCATGCTTCCAAAAATGCGGTGGAAAACCACTTCGATACAACCTACGAGCTGGAAGCCCTGCTGGAAGCGCGCGTTAAGCGTCAGCTGCTGAGCGAAGTGCAGTCCATCTGCCCGCCAGGCGTTACCATCATGAACGTGCGTCAGGCCGATCCGCTGGGTCTGGGCCACTCCGTACTCTGCGCGCGTCCGATGATTGGCGACAACCCGTTTGTAGTTGTGCTGCCAGACGTACTGCTGGATGACTCTACTGCCGATCACCTGCGCTATAACCTGGCCGCCATGGTCGCGCGTTTTGAAGAGACCGGCCGCAGCCAGGTTCTGGCAAAACATATGCCGAATGAAGATCTCTCCGAGTATGGCGTGCTGACCACCGAGCAGCCTATCGACAACCCGGGCGATATCAGTACGATCACCAGCATCGTTGAAAAGCCGGAGCATGCCGCTGAGCTGAACTCTGACCTGACGGCAGTGGGTCGCTATGTTCTTTCTGCAGACATCTGGGCTGAGCTTGAGAAAACCGAGCCAGGCGCATGGGGCCGTATCCAGCTGACTGACGCCATCGCGTCGCTGAGCAAAACCAAACCGGTTGATGCGCAGCTGCTGACCGGTACCAGCTTCGACTGCGGCCGTAAACTCGGCTACATGCAGGCGTTTGTCTCCTATGGCCTGCGCAGCAACGCACAGGGCCGCGACTTCCGCGAAGCGATTCATAAGATTCTGGATAAGTAAGCATTCCCATACCGCGCAGCCTGCGCGGTTTCCAAGGAGTAGACATGGCTATTTTGGTAACGGGCGGGGCAGGGTATATCGGATCCCATACGGTACTGGCGCTGCTGGAGCGCGGTGACGACGTGGTAGTTCTGGATAACCTTTGCAATGCATCACGCGAAGCGATTAACCGCGTTGAAAAACTGGCGGGTAAAAAAGCGGTATTCGTTGAAGGCGATATCCGCGACCGCGCCTGCCTGCGCGATCTGTTTGCCAGCCACAGCATCTCTGCTGTGATCCACTTCGCTGCGCTGAAAGCCGTTGGGGAATCCACGCGTAAGCCGCTGGAATACTACGAAAACAACGTAGCCGGCACCGTGGTCCTGCTGGAAGAGATGCGTGACGCGGGCGTCTGGAACTTTATCTTCAGTTCATCAGCCACCGTATATGGTGCTGACGCCCCGGTTCCTTATGTGGAAACCACGCCGATTGGTGGCACCACCAGTCCTTATGGCACCTCCAAGCTGATGACCGAGTTTGTGATGCGCGATTTCGCCAAAGCGGAACCCAAATTCAAAGCTATCGCGCTGCGCTACTTTAATCCGGTAGGCGCGCATGAGTCTGGCGAGATTGGCGAAGACCCGACCGGCATTCCGAACAACCTGCTGCCATACATTGCGCAGGTGGCGATTGGCCGTCTCGACAAGCTCGGCGTATTCGGTAACGACTATGAGACGCCAGACGGCACTGCACAGCGCGACTATATTCATGTTGTCGATCTGGCAGAAGGGCACCTGAAAGCGCTGGATCACCTCAGCAAGGTTGAGGGCTATAAAGCCTACAACCTCGGCGGCGGCGTCGGCTTCTCCGTGCTGGAGATGATCAAAGCGTTTGAAGCGGCTTCCGGTAAAGCGATCCCATTTGAGTTCAAACCGCGCCGCGACGGCGACCTGCCAGCCTTCTGGGCCGATGCAACGCTGGCGAACAATGAACTCGACTGGCGCGTCACGCGCGGCATCGACGCGATGATGCGCGATACGTGGAACTGGCAGTCGAAGAATCCGAATGGTTATAATTAAATCAAACTAATAAATAAACCCTTCAAACGCTGTAACACTCATACAGTAGTTTGAGGGGTTTTTTTATATCGCACAGCTTAATTGTTTAAAATTGAAGCAATGTCTGATTAAATTTGGTTGTTTATTGAAGGCTTAGCAATTATCCTTGCTAGTAATAATTTGCATTATGGATGCTTAACAAATTGAATGATTTGAGCTTTTGGCAGCTAAGCTAAGGGCGGTAGCATTGCATTTTCTTAAAAATCCTTTAAATCATAGGTAAAACACAATTTTTCTTTGGGTTTTAATACCGGTCAACAGGCTTTATTTTCATTTGTCTTAAGGAGATTCGGGTTGAAGAAAGTTATAACATTCGGAACTTTTGATGTTTTTCATGTAGGACATATCAATATTCTGGAAAGAGCCGCTAAGCAAGGGGACTATCTGATTGTAGGAGTTAGTTCTGATGAGTTGAATTTCAGCAAGAAAGGGCGTTACCCTATATACAACGAAAATGACAGATGTAAAATAATCAGCTCTTTAAAGTATGTAGATGAAGTGTTCATAGAAGAATCTTTGGAAAAAAAGAAAGAATATATAATCAATTATGATGCTAATATTTTGGTCATGGGTGATGATTGGGCTGGACGATTTGATTGGGTAAATGATGTATGTGACGTAATCTATCTGCCAAGAACACCTTCAATATCCACCACAGAAATCATTGAAGTTGTGAAGTCGAGTAAAAGATGATAATAAAAAAAGCAATTGTCAAATTTTTGAAAGCTTTATTTTGTGCGATTAATTCGGTCATACCTAAAAAAAGCAATTTAATTCTGTTCAAAAGTAGACCTGATTTTAGTGGCAATGCTAGAGCATTTTATGAGTTTATAATAATAAATCATCCAGAGTTTGACCCTGTCTGGGTAATTGAAAATCAAAGCACACGTCCTGATCTTAAAACGGTCAAGCCAAAATCAGTTAAATGGTTTTTTTGTTTTATACGTTCGAGATATATCGTTACAACACATAATGAAATGATTGGTGTCAAAGGCAATAATCAGGTTTATATTAGCTTATGGCACGGCATGCCACTGAAAAAGATATGCTATCTGGGGGATTACGACTATAAAGGAATGGAAGATTACTCAGCCTACCGAATAGCTTCTTCAGAGATAATGCGCTCAATCATTTCGGCAAGCTTTAGAGAAAAAGCAAACAATGTATATATCACTGGACAACCCAGGAACGATTATCTCTTCGAAGGAGATAAAGCAAATAGCTTATTATCAGGAAGGCAGGAAAATAAAAGAATTATACTTTACATGCCTACCTTTAGAGAGAATCAAGAAGCTGAAAGGTATTCGGACGGTAAAAAAATTGAAAAAGATAATTTTTTCAGAGTAACAGATTTCTCTTTGAATGAGTTAAATTGTTTTTTAAAGGAAAATAATTACCACCTTGTTATTAAGCTACATCCATACGAAGAAAGATCACTGATTGATATAAATCTCGGCGAGAATATAACGCTTATAACAACTGCCACTCTAAGAGAACATGACGTTGATGTTAATCATTTAATGGCAAAGGCGGATATTTTAATAAGCGATTATTCTTCCGCTTATTTTGATTTTATGATATTAAATAGACCGATTTGTTTTTTAATTCCTGATTTAAATGCTTATTCTGAAAGCAGGAGTGGATTTACATTAGAGCCAGTAGAATCCTGGATGCCTGGAGCTAAAATTCATACGCAAAAAGAACTTCTTATAGAACTCGAAGAATTGGCGCAAGGGAATGATAAATTTTCAGGTAAGAGGAACGAAATATCAGAAATGATAAATAAACATAAGGATAATAAAAATAGTGAGCGAGTGTTCAGGCAATTTATCAGATAAAGAAAATGAAATACATCTGTTTTTAGGTGATGTTTCAGCAAAAGGTGGAATAGAACGCGTAACAATATCTCTGGCAAACGCATTGAGCTCATTGTATCGTGTGAAAATAATTTCTTTATATAAAGAAAATTTAGACGTAAGCTTTAATATCAATAGAGAAGTTGAGTTGATAATCCTAAGTGATGGGTTAGAAAAAAGCATGTACAACAGGAAAATGGGCCTGTTGAAAGGTGCATTTTTTGATGTTTACTACATAATAAAAAAATCCCGTAAGTTAAGAAATATAATCAACCCTGAAACAGCTGTGGCAATTAGTTGTGATGTAAAAATGACGGCACTCATTAAAAAGTCAGGGTATGAAAAAATTATAGCAATTGAGCACTTTGAGTATGATGTAATAAATAGTCTTTTAAAGAAAGCAAGAATAAAGCTTTATAAAAAAATAAGTGCTGTTGTATCCCTTACCCTGGAAGATGAAAGTAAATATAAATGGCTTCCGAAAGATAAACATTTCGTAATTAATAATATAGTTGAAGATCCTGTTATTATTTTACCCCCTGATGCCCGACAAAATGTTGTTTTAGCAGTTGGCAGATTAACTCATCAAAAAGGATTTGACTTATTATTGCGTGCCTGGGAAGAAATTGACAGCTCTGATTGGCAATTGTTAATAGTGGGGGATGGGGAAGAGAGAACCAATCTTCTCAATTTCATTAAAGAGAAATCGTTAAAAAACGCAAACATAATACCGTTCGAAAAGAATATTGCAGACTATTATAACAAAGCAAAAGTTTTTGTATTGAGTTCGCGTTATGAAGGACTTGGTATGGTTTTGGTCGAAGCGTTATCATTTGGTCTGGCATGTATTAGTTTTGATTGCCCAGCCGGGCCTAAATCAATTCTTAATAAAAATAATGGAATTTTAGTAAAAGCTAATGATGTCTCAGCTCTTGCTATAGAGTTAGAAAAATTGATTTCTAATCCAGACAAAATCGAACAATTAAATAAAATAGCTCCTGAGAGCATTGATGATTTTCGAGCTAATACTGTGCTGAAGCAATGGAAGCATTTGATAGATTGGGTGATAAATGAAGAGATTTGACATTGTTTTTATAACAAATCTACCTGCTTTTTATAAAGTAAATCTTTTCAATGGCTTATCTAAATATCTTAATATAAAAGTTATATTTGTATCTAATAAATCAAGCATTAGAAATAACGATTTCTTTAATTTTGATATGAATTTTGAGCATGTATTTTTATCTGATGGAAATTATGAGTCCAGAAATAAATTTTTATGCTCCTTTAGGCTTGCTAAAGAGCTAGCCAGTATCAAATATGGAAGGTTAATTTACCCAGGCTGGGAAATAAAAGAGTTTTTCTTTAACTCATTATTGACAAATAAAAATAAAAATGCTGTCGCTATAGAAAGCAGTGTCATAGAGAGTGACTTTACTGGATTAAAAGGTAAAGTAAAATCTCTTTATATAAAAAGAATGTCATCAGCATATCCAGCAGGCTTCTTACAAAATGAGATCTTGAAGAATGTTAGTTTTAAAGGTGATATACACATAACTCATGGTGTAGGGATTATCAATCATAAATTAAAAGCTAATAAAAATGAAATAACAGCGAATTGTGAAGCATTAAGATATATATATATTGGAAGGTTATCTCACGAAAAAAACTTAAAATTATTAATTGAGGTTTTCAACCAAACAGGAATCCCTTTAAAAGTTGTTGGCGAAGGTCCGCAATCTAACGAATTAAAACAGCTAGCGGAAAAAAATATAGAATTTACGGGCTATATAAAAAATGAAGCGCTTAGCGATTTACTACTTGAATCTGATGTTTTCATTCTGCCATCGATTGTAGAACCTTGGGGGCTTGTAGTAGAAGAGGCGCTTGCTGCAGGATTACCTGTAATAGTCAGTGATAAGGTTGGTTGCAATAAGGACATTGTTAAAAGCAATAATGGAATTGTCTTTAACAGTGATAGCGCGGCTGACTTGAAACGTGCAATCAATGATATGAGCAATTTATATCTATATTTCAAAAAAGAATTGCAGAGTATGGATATCAATGAAAATAGCAAGATTCAAATCGACTCCTATACAAAGTCACTAAGTAAATAATTATGAAAAGTAAAATGATTCGCGACTTTAGAAACTATTTTCTAGGAGACGTATTCGTTAAGGGTTTTTTGTTTATTTCGCTGCCTCTCTTATCGCGAATAATGGATCCGCAACAATATGGAAAGCTATCCATTATAAATACCGCAATAATGATAATGTATGTATTTGTGAGTTTGAATCTTCAAAACGCAGTTACTAACAGATATATGCTAAAATCCGAAGGATTCAATAACTATCTAAAATCCATCTTTTCATTTTTAATACCATTCCAGGTGTTTTTAATTTGTATTTCACCAATCATAGCAAAATATATGGCTGTGATTTTGGGCATTAGTGAAAGTGATTTTTTATGGGTTATGCTAATTTGCGTGTTATTAAGTTATATATATATATATACCAGTTATCTTCAGGCATCCCGTCAAAGTGGAGTCTATGTAAAAATAAATGTTTTATCTAAAATAAGCGAGATTGTATTAATATTCGCTTTCGCATATTTTATGACCAGCGAACAGTATCTTTCAAAAATATATGCTCAGCTAATCATCAGTACGTTTATGATTTTTTTCTTGTTCAAGAAGCTAAAATCTATTTCCAATGGTTCATTTAATTCAAGTGAGTTAAAAGACGCATTGTATTTTTCTGTGCCGCTAATTATACACGTTCTTTCTAACTCGCTTTTATCACAAGCCGACAGAATTATCATAAATAATATGTTAGGTCCAGGAGAGGCTGGTATTTACTCATTTGCCTATAATATCGCTATGGGAATGGTGGTTTTGATTATGGCATGGAACTCTTCATGGCAACCAAGATTATTTAAACATATTGAGATGGATTCAGGGATAAAAATCACTGATACGACTAAAGCCAGTGCTTATCTTATTCTTGCTATAGGTATTATTGGTATCTTTTTTTCAAAAGAAGTCATTCTCTTAGTTGCAGATAAAAACTACTATTCAAGCATTGAAATATTACCTATTATAATAATTGCCAATGCTTTTACGCATCTTTACTTGTGTTATGCCAACTTTGTCTTTTATAAAAAGAAAGCTTTTTTTATATCGTTTGCTACCATGTTGGCTATGGCGATAAATGTAGGCCTTAATATATTATTAATACCTAAATACGGAATAATTGGTTCTGCCTGGGCTACGGCGTTTGCTTACGTGATGTTAACGATATTCCACTATCTTTCATCAACCTTCCTTACAAAAAATAACAGTATTAGTTTTATTTATATTGTCATATATTTGTTTGTCCTTATGGCTGCTTATTATTTTTCTGAATTTGTAAACAATAGCTTTACTTTATGGATTGCAATTACAATAAAAACAATTTTGTCTGGTTTAATAACAGCGTTTCTCCTCAAAGTTAATTTGCATAAAAAGCTGAGCGATTAGAATGACATCTTATTTTATTTTTATTATTGCTATGGCATCTTTTGCTTTGCTTGATGTAGTATCAATCAGCCATAAAAATAAACTATTGTTAATAGCTTCTTTTTTTATTTTCACTTTTATTGGCCTTAGATATGAAGTTGGTGTTGACTGGTTATTTTATCAGGAGAGTTATGAAGGGCTGGAAAAAAACCTTACTATTGAGCCCGGGTACCTTTTTCTAACTTCGCTCAGTTCGTTTATATTCAATTTCTGGTTTTTTTCAGCATGTGTTACCGGCATACTAATCTTAGCGTTAAACCGCTTTTTTTATAGTTATTCTCCCTATCCAGTTTTTTCACTATGTTGTTATTTTATTATCTCTTTTGGCTTTAATGTTGAGGCATTGAGACAGATAATTGCAGTTGCTTTCTTTTATATTGCACTTAAATTTTTTATCGAAGGGAAAAAACCGAATTACTATATTTTGTGTTTAATTGGATCTTCCTTACATATCTCATTATTGCCCTTTGTATTTATACCATTGATATTTAGGGCTAACGCTTTTAACATTATAAAATTAGTCGCTTTTTGTGGGTTTGCGCTTGCTATTGCAAAAATTTTTCCTGTAGTTGAAATTATAAAAGTTTTGAGTAGTGCATTTAGCAATCCTTATTTAGCTAAAATAGTTTGGTATGCTACAAACGCTAGCGAAGAAACAGCTATAACTTTTAATTATTTATTTAAATTATTGCTATTTACTTTGTATTGCTTAAATAGGCGTAAAATAAAAGAAAGTTTAGCCAAAGATCGCATTCTTACATCGATGATTAATATTGTTGAAATACTATTTGCAGTTATGTTGCTAATAGACGTATATTTTATGCCGTTTTCAACTATAACCTCCAGATATGATGAGTATTTTATTCCAGCAATGTTAATATCATTTGCATATGTAATCAGAGTGAAATATTTCATATTTAATAGAATTGTTTTTTCTTTTGCTTTTATAGTTGCAATATTTTTGAGTTGGGTCAAGTTTTCAGATAACGAATACTTTACTAAGCAATACTTACCATACTCTAATTCATTGCTTCAAATGATTGATGCGCAGACAGATGATGCTGAACGAGCAAAGTCTGTCTATGAACATTGGAAAAAAAGCGATAAATGATATTGATCAATGCAAGTAATCTTTATGTAGGTGGTGGAATGCAGGTAGGCATTTCTGTGATTGAAGAACTCGCTAAAATTGAAGATGAGTTCATAGCTGCAGTATCACCACCTGTTTTCGAGCAATTAAGCCACAATGCCAGAAAAAAATGCTTTGTTATAAGTAAAAGTCCTTCTGGATTATTTAACTTTGCAGCGCGCAGACAGCTTGATAAATTGGTGGCAGATTATAAAATATTGCGTGTATTTACTGTATTTGGACCCAGTTATTGGAGCCCTAAAGTAGGTAACCATACGGTTGGTTTTGCCCTCCCATGGCTTATATATGATACGAAGCTGGTTTTCAGAAAGCTATCATTTTTGCAGAAAGCTAAAAAAATGCTTTTGCTGCAGCTTCAGCCTTATTTTTACAAAAAAAATGCACATAAAATTATTGTAGAAACTGATGATGCTAAAATTTTATTGAGCAAGAAGGTTGGGTTTGCAGAAGATAATATATTTGTTGTTCCTAATACAATAAGTTCTTATTTTAACCGTAAGAGAGATTACTTATTATCTAAAGAGTTTGACTTAAAAAAAGCGCCGGGTGATATATGGCTTTTAACTATATCCCACAATTACCCTCATAAGAATTTAGAAATCATTCATCAACTAATAAAAATACTGCCAGAACATTATAAGTTTGTTTTAACTTTAGATGATTCATTTTTAAAAAATGTTGATAAGAAGTTTTGGCACAGATTTATTCTGCTTGGGAAAATTACAAATTCACAATGTCCTGAAGTCTATTCGCATGCAGATGGAATGTTCCTTCCTACTTTACTTGAATGCTTTAGCGCTTCATATCCTGAAGCAGGATTCATGAAAGTACCGATCTTTACTTCAGATCTTAGTTTCGCGAAAACAATATGCGGAGATGGTGCTTTTTATTTTGATCCTATGGATTGCATAAATATTGCATCAGTGATAACCAGTGCATACAAAAATCCTGACAAGATAAAAGAAAAAATTGAAATTATGTATAACATTCAATCCCGGCTGCCCACCGCAGTTGATCGGGCAGTGGCTTATAGAAATATTCTTTTAAAGAAAACTCATTAAGTAAAGTAAATATGTTTAATTAAGGGTACAGCTTATGTTCAACTCTAAAACTCTTTTGATTACTGGTGGTACAGGCTCTTTCGGCAATGCAGTTCTCAAAAGATTTCTTGACACCGATATTGGTGAAATTCGCATTTTTAGTCGTGATGAAAAAAAGCAAGATGACATGCGCAAAAAATTCAACAGCGATAAGTTGAAATTTTATCTGGGAGATGTGCGTGACGAAAACAGCATTGCTGCTGCAATGCGTGGTGTGGACTATGTTTTTCATGCGGCAGCGCTGAAACAGGTGCCTTCCTGCGAGTTCCACCCGATGCAGGCTGTGCGCACTAACGTTCTCGGCACCGAAAACGTGCTGAACTGCGCAATCAATGCTGGCGTAAAACGTGTCGTTTGTCTGAGCACCGATAAAGCAGTTTATCCAATCAACGCTATGGGCATCAGTAAAGCGATGATGGAAAAAGTCATGGTAGCGGCCAGTCGTAATCTCGAAGGCACTGGCACCGTCATCTGTGGCACGCGCTACGGTAACGTAATGGCATCACGCGGTTCTGTTATCCCGCTATTTGTTCAGCAGGTACAGCAGGACAAAACCATTACTATCACTGAACCCAGCATGACGCGTTTTATGATGACCCTGGCGGATGCGGTTGATCTGGTGCTGTATGCATTTGAGCACGGTAACAATGGTGATATCTTCGTTCAGAAAGCGCCGGCGGCTACTGTTGAAACCCTGACCAAAGCCATCCTGAAAGTGATGAATAAGCCTGAGCACCAGGTCAGCGTCATCGGGTCCCGTCATGGTGAAAAGCTGTATGAATCTCTGCTCAGCAAAGAAGAACGTGCCTGCGCTGAAGATATGGGTGATTATTTCCGTATTCCAGCAGATACCCGCGATCTGAATTATGCGAAGTTTGTAGAAGAAGGTGAGAAAAAAATCACGGATGCTCTATGCGGTGAAGAATATAATTCTCATAATACAGTTCGACTTGACGTTGAAGGGATGATTAAGCTCCTTATGAAGCTCGAGTTTATGCATAAAATTGCAAATGGCGAGTACGCTGACGCGGAGGAGTAAGCCTTGAAAGTCCTGATAACGGGGTCTGATGGTTTTATAGCAAAAAACCTGGCTTTAAGCCTGCAACAACGTCAGAACATCCAGGTAATATCTTTCAATCGTGAAAGCAAAACTGAAGATCTTTCTGCTTTGATTGAAAAAGCGGATTTTATATTCCATCTGGCGGGAATCAATCGACCTCAGGACCCCGCTGAATTTACACGTGGCAATGTTGATTTATCCTCTCTTGTCTGCGACGCGATTAAAAAATGTGTTAACGAAACCGGACGTCATATTCCGGTTGTATTTAGTTCTTCAATTCACGCGTCTGCCGACAATGAGTATGGCCGGACAAAATTAGCAGCAGAAAATGTTTTCGCCACTTTAGCCAGCGAAACGGGTAACCCGGTGTTTATCAGCCGTCTTCCGGGCGTTTTTGGTAAGTGGGCTAAACCGAACTATAATTCTGTGGTTGCAACGTTTTGCTATAATATAGCGCATGGTCTCCCTGTCACCGTCAACGATCCGCAATATCTTCTCAGGCTCGTGTATATAGACGATGTTGTAAAGGTGTTCACGGATTTACTGGAGCAGGAAATAAAACCTGGTAATAAGCAGCATTTTATCAAGGTTGTTCCTGAATATAATGTTGCGTTAGGTGAGATCGCCGAAAGCATCACCGGTTTTCGTGAGGGCCGTAATTCTCTGGAACTCGAGCGCGTCGGTACTGGTTTTTTAAGAGCGCTTTATTCAACCTATGTCAGCTATCTGCCTGAGCAGGATTTTTCATATCCGGTAAAACAACATACCGATCCGCGTGGCAGCTTTGTCGAGTTATTCAAGAGTAAAGATTCTGGACAGGTTTCTTATTTTACCGCTCACCCTGGCATCACACGTGGCGGGCACTACCATCACACCAAAACTGAAAAATTTATGGTCATAAGTGGTACGGCTCGTTTTAGGTTTCGCCATATGTTAACTGATGAATATTATGAAACGGTTACCAGCGGTGATAAACCGGTGATGGTAGAGACGATTCCTGGATGGGCTCACGATGTGACTAATATCGGTGATGAAGAGCTTATAGCTATTGTCTGGGCTAATGAAGTCTTCGACCCTTCTCATCCGGATACTATTTTCTCTAAATTAGATAAGTAATTTATGAAAAAACTAAAAATTGTTTCAGTTGTAGGAACGCGTCCGGAAATTATCCGCCTGTCGCGCGTGCTGGATAAACTTGACCAGTACTGTGAGCATATTCTGGTTCACACCGGTCAGAACTACGACTATGAGCTCAACGAAGTCTTTTTCAACGACCTGAATGTGCGTAAGCCGGACTTTTTTCTGGATGCTGCAGGAAAAAACGCAGCAGAAACAATTGGTCAGGTGATCATTAAGATCGATCAGGTGTTTGCCGAAGTTCAGCCGGAAGCGATGCTGGTCTTAGGGGACACCAACTCCTGCATTTCTGCTATCGCGGCTAAACGTCGTAAAATCCCTATTTTCCACATGGAAGCGGGTAACCGCTGCTTTGATCAGCGGGTACCTGAAGAAACCAACCGCCGCATCGTTGACCATACCGCAGATGTTAACCTCACCTACAGCGATATTGCGCGTGAATATCTGCTGGCTGAAGGCCTGCCGGCAGATCGGGTTATCAAAACCGGTAGTCCGATGTATGAAGTGTTAACGCACTATATGCCGCAGATTGATGGCTCTGATGTACTTCAGCGTCTGCAGCTTCAGGCTAATCAGTTCTTCGTTGTCAGCGCTCACCGGGAAGAGAATGTCGATTCGCCGAAGCAGCTGGCTAAGCTGGCGGATATTCTGAATACTATTGCTGAGAAGTATCAGCTGCCGGTTATTGTCTCTACGCATCCGCGTACCCGTAACCGCATCGAAGCCAACGGCATTGTGTTTCACGAAAAAATCCAGCTGCTGAAACCTCTCGGATTCCACGACTATAACCACCTGCAGAAACATGCCCGTGCAGTGCTTTCTGACAGCGGAACCATCACTGAAGAGTCCTCAATCATGAACTTCCCGGCGCTGAATATTCGCGAAGCGCATGAACGTCCGGAAGGGTTTGAAGAAGCTTCGGTCATGATGACGGGTCTGGAGCGCGATCGCGTACTGCAGGCGCTTACCGTGCTTGAGACTCAGCCGCGCGGCGAAGAGCGCTTGCTGCGCCAGGTCTATGATTACAGCATGCCGAATGTATCAGACAAAGTCGTCCGGATTATTCATTCCTACACTGACTACATTAAACGGGTTGTCTGGAAAGAGTACTGATGAAATTTGCTTTTATAATTGACGATTATCTTCCGCACAGTACCCGCGTCGGCGCAAAGATGTTCCATGAGCTGGCGCAGGAGTTCATTCAGCGTGGTCATAGCGTTACGGTTATTACCCCGGATGCAAATCTGCAGCACGCGTTGCAGGAGGATATGTTAGAGGGCGTTACCGTCTGGCGTTTCAGAACGGGCCCTATAAAAGATATCAGTCATATTCAGCGGGCAGTTAATGAAAGCCTGCTGTCAGTGCGTGCGTGGAGAGCGGTACGTCATAAGATAAAAGCAAACTCATTCGATGGCGTCGTGTACTACTCTCCCTCTGTTTTCTGGGGATATTTAGTCAGGAAGATCAAACAGCGTTGTGCATGCAAATCCTACCTGATTCTGCGTGACTTTTTTCCACAGTGGGCCATTGATGCGGGCATGATTAAGCAGGGCTCGCTAACCGAAAAGTATTTTCGTCATTTTGAGAAAAGCCTTTACGATGAAGCCAGCGATATAGGCCTGATGTCGGAAAACAACCTCAGGCTGTTTATGCAGCATAATCCGCACCGAAAAGCGGGAGTATTACGCAACTGGGCCAGCATTGAACCTGCTCGCGCAGGGGATAGCGGATACAATTCAATTATCAACGCATCCGGCCTGCAGAATAAAACGGTGTTTTTCTACGGCGGTAATATTGGCCATGCGCAGGATATGGCGAACCTGATGCGGCTGGTCAGGAGCATGCAGGCTTTTCCGCAGGCGCATTTTTTGTTTGTCGGGCAGGGTGATGAAGTCACTCTGATTAACCGACTCGCTCAGGAATGGGCGCTGACAAACTTCACCTATTTGCCGTCGGTGGATCAGAAAACGTTTAAATATCTGCTGACCGAAGTTGATGTTGGGCTGTTCTCTCTGGCAGCAAACCATACCTCACATAATTTCCCGGGAAAACTGCTGGGTTACATGGTGCAAAGTATCCCTATCCTCGGTAGCGTCAACGAAGGTAACGATCTGGCCGATATCGTTAATGCTAACAAAGCCGGAACGATTTTCATCAACGGTGAAGATGAGCGTCTGCTGCAGGCGGCAATAAACTTTACGCAGGATGAGGCATTGAGAAAAGAGATGGGCGCGGCTGCTTATCAGCTGCTGCTGGATCAATTTTCAGTGGGCGCTGCCGCAGGTCAGATTGAAAACGCGTTTGGGGTGAATAATGAGAGTCATTGATAAGGCCGTTACCGAGCAGCTCTACCGGGATGCAGAGCTGTCAGTGCGCAAACGCGCGCATCTTCTTATGCATGCTTCCCATGATGACAAAGTTCAGCGTCTGCTGATTGGTTTAGTCAGCGGAAGCTTCGTTGAGCCTCACTACCATGAGCTTTCGCATCAGTGGGAGCTGTTCACGGTGCTGGAAGGAGAGCTTGATATCCGGCTCTATGATGAACAGGGTGCTGTGGTACGTCAGTTTGTTGCGGGGCCGCGCTCGGGTATCACGCTGGTTGAATTCAATCCTGGTGATATTCATAGTGTTGAATGCCTTTCAGAACGCGCCCTGATGCTTGAGGTCAAAGAAGGACCGTTTGACCCCGCGTTTGCAAAAACCTCTCCGCCATGGGCAGATAACTAAGCCATTCATTTTTTGGGTTATCTGATTTCATGCCTGACATTTACGCAAATGAGCCGGGTGAAGCATCTTAGGCTATCTAAATCTGAGATGAGTGAGTTAACATCGAAGTACTTTTGTGCTGCTAATCACATCAGCAGTAAATACATCTGACAGGAGTATGTAATGTCTAAGCAACAGATCGGCGTAGTAGGGATGGCAGTAATGGGCCGTAACCTGGCTCTCAATATCGAAAGCCGTGGTTACACCGTTTCTATCTTCAACCGCTCACGCGAAAAGACCGATGAAGTCATTGCTGAGAATCCGGGTAAGAAACTTGCTCCGTTTTACACCGTAGAAGAGTTTGTTGAGTCGCTGGAAAAACCGCGTCGTATTCTGCTGATGGTGCAGGCGGGTGAAGCGACAGATAAAACTATCGCATCGCTGACGCCGCATCTGGATAAAGGCGACATTCTGATTGATGGCGGTAACACCTTCTATAAAGACACCATCCGTCGTAATCAGGAGCTCAGCGAGCAGGGCTTTAACTTCATCGGTACCGGCGTCTCCGGCGGTGAAGAGGGCGCGCTGAAAGGCCCTTCTATCATGCCTGGCGGTCAGAAAGAAGCTTATGAACTGGTTGCTCCTATCTTTGATAAGATTGCTGCCCGTGCAGAAGATGGCGACGCCTGCGTGGCGTATATCGGCCCGAACGGCGCGGGTCACTATGTGAAGATGGTGCATAACGGTATCGAATATGGCGATATGCAGCTGATTGCTGAAGCTTATGCGCTGCTGAAAGGTGCGCTGGGTCTGAGCAATGAAGAGCTGGCTGAAACCTTCACCGACTGGAATAACGGCGAGCTGAGTAGCTACCTGATTGACATCACCAAAGATATCTTCACCAAGAAAGATGAAGAAGGTAACTACCTGGTTGATGTGATTCTGGATGAAGCAGCAAACAAAGGCACCGGTAAGTGGACCAGTCAGAGCTCGCTGGATCTGGGTGAGCCGCTGTCGCTGATCACTGAATCTGTATTTGCCCGCTACCTCTCTTCACTGAAAACGCAGCGCGTTGCTGCCTCTAAAGTCCTGAGCGGTCCACAGGCGCAGGCAGTAAGCGGTGATAAAGCGGAGTTCGTTGAGAAAGTGCGTCGCGCACTCTACCTGGGCAAAATTGTCTCCTATGCGCAGGGCTTCTCACAGCTGCGTGCGGCATCAGAGCAGTACAGCTGGGATCTGCAGTATGGTGAAATCGCGAAAATTTTCCGTGCCGGCTGCATCATTCGTGCACAGTTCCTGCAGAAAATTACTGACGCCTATGCTGCCGATGCCAATATCGCCAACCTGCTGTTAGCGCCATACTTCAAAGATATCGCTGACCAGTATCAGCAGGCGCTACGCGATGTAGTGGCTTATGCAGTACAGAACGGCATCCCGACCCCGACCTTCTCCGCAGCTATCGCGTACTATGACAGCTACCGTTCAGCGGTGCTGCCTGCTAACCTGATTCAGGCGCAGCGCGACTACTTTGGTGCGCATACCTACAAGCGTACCGATAAAGAAGGTGTATTCCACACCGAGTGGTTAGAGTAACTGTCCTTAACACCTCCCGTCCGGGAGGTGTTTTTTTATGCTGATAATGATTGGCGAGTAATGAATTTATGAATGCAAACAATAAGCCCGGACTGAATAACGATCCGGGCGTTCTGGCTTCAAACAATAATGATGAAATAGATTTGCTCGACATAATTGTCCAGCTGTGGAAAGGCAAATGGATAATTATTGTGACGATGGTAGTGACGATGTTGTTAAGCATTGTCTATTTAAGCGTGGCGAAGGAAAAATGGACGTCTGAGGCCATTGTTACGCAGCCTTCAGCGGGACAGGTTGCCAGCTATAACGCCACGCTGAGCGTGCTTTATGCGCAAAACATCCAGGAAAAACCGTCAGTTACCGATCTGCAAAACCAGCTATTTGGCCGCTTTAGCGCCTCAATGAATGCGCTCGCTGGCGCCCTGGCAAATCAGGAAGAGCCTGAAACATTAAAAATCAACCAGGTGAATAAAGGTAGTAATGATGCGCTGACTATCTCTTTTGTCGCGCAGAGCGCAAAAGAAGCGCAGGCGCAGCTGAAAAAGTATCTTACGACTGTAAATAATGAAGTCGTCAGCGATTATGGTCAGGATCTAAAACATAGCCTGGGCGTAAAAGCCAAAGAGCTGAAAGAAATTCTGGATGCGCACAAGCAGATCGCCATTAACAAAAAACAGCATCGTCTTGATGTGATTAATCAGGCGCTGAAGGTGGCGGAAGCGGCCGGCCTCGCAAAATCACAGCTGAGTCAGGCAGAGTATCTCTCTGATGACACGCTCTATCTGCTGGGCAGTGAACCGTTACGGGCGATGGTAACCAATGAAGCGACCAAGCCGCTCGATTTTGATGATGACTATTACAGTGCCGAGCGCGCGCTGCTCTCTATTACGCACGTCACCATCAAGGCAGACAACCTGCAGTCGTTCCGCTATATCGCTGAAGCTGACCTGCCGATTCGCCGCGACAGTCCGAAAAAGACCCTTACCGTATTGTTAGCCCTGATCCTGGGCGGCGTGCTGGGTTCGGCTATCGTGATTGGCCGCAGCATCGTCAGCAACTACCGCAGTCGTCACTAAAATAAAAAAACCGGCCCCTGAGCCGGTTTTTTTATGCCGTCACATCACCAGCAGCTCACCGCTGCGTCCCGCACTTTCCCCCGCCAGCCGCACCGCCAGCATTCCGGACGTGACAAATTTGGTCAGGTTTCTGGCGTAGAGCACGCCGCCATACTCAGCAACCAGCGGCGTAATGTGGTCGCTGACCGGATCGATCACTTCTGCCACCACTTCCCCCGGTTTAATCCACTCACCCAGCTTACGCCGGTTCAGCAGCAGGCCGGAGTAGGGCGCATGAATATATTCACAGCCCGCCAGCGGCGTGGGCGGATGGCGCAGGGCAGGAGAGACGCCCGGATCGCCGCTGATATAGCCGCTTTCGGTGAGCGCATTAATGATTGCATCGGCATCTTTTTCCGCCTGTTCCGCAGAGACATCGGCGACGCCGCGCAGCTCCAGCGTCACCGGCAGCAGACCGCGCGGCATCGGGTAGTCATCGCCAAAGCGTTTTGCCAGCGTCAGCCAGGGTTCGCAGCACGCTTCGTCGAACGGCTCACCGCCGGAAATCTGCGCCAGCAGCTGCACCTCACTGCCGAGCCAGCGCGCCAGCGGTTCCACTTCAGACCAGGCGTGAGGCGTTGTATAGAGATGCGGCAGCGCATCCCAGTCGCAGTGCAGGTCGATCATCAGATCGGCCTGACTTGCCATACGCATCAGGGTATAGCGCTGCGACTCCAGCTCGGTTCTGGCTATCTGATCGCGGTAGTAAAGGTCGATGGCATCGCGGATCAGGCGTCTGTTTTCATATTCACTCTGCGTCAAAGACCCCGCCAGTTCAGCGGCCAGCTTCTCACCCAGCGCCGGAAAGCGCCGGTTAAAATCCTGGCCAGAGAGAGTATGAAAACGCCCCAGATGCGTGCCGTGCCAGTGCTGACCCAGCGCCAGCGGATTGGCGACCGGGACCAGCGTGATTTTCGCTTTCAGCTTGCCGGCGGACTCCAGCGCCAGCAGCTTCTGTTTAAGATACCAGGCAACCGCCATACCTGGCAGCTCATCGCCATGCAGGGCGGCCTGAATATAGACGCGCTTTTGCGAGTCGGTACCGAAATGAAAGCTGACTATCTCTCGCTGGGTGCCCAGCGAGGCGCTCAGTAATGGATGATGTTGTTGTTGCATAGGGCGGCCGGTGTCCTGTTTCTGAGGCTGCAGTAGCGCGCATGCCTGTTAAGGTGACTGAACAGAGTATAGTTCCGTTAAAAAAGCGGCGGCAAACGCGCCGCCGGAGATTCACGGCTGGACAGAGATATCTGTCGCGAAGTAGCGCTTCTGGATAGTGTCAAATGTGCCGTTTTTCTTCAGCTCATCAAACGCGCCGTTGAGCGCCGCTTTGAGTTCAGTGTCGCCTTTACGCAGGCCGATAGCGGTGCCAGGGCCAATCAGCGGGTCCTGCACAATCGGGCCGGCCAGCGCAAAATCTTTCCCCTGTGGATGTTTCAGAAAACCGATAGCCGCCTGCGCAGCGTCGGTAAACACCGCGTCCAGACGGCCGGAGATGAGGTCGCTTTCCACCTGAGCCTGGTCGCCATACGGCACCACATTGACGCCGTGCGGCTGCCATTTAGCGCGCGCATAACGCTCCTGCACCGTACCCTGTTCCACGCCCACGCTTTTGCCCTTCAGCGACTCTGCGATCGGCAGCAGGCCGGAGCCTTTACGCGCTATCAGCTGCACGTGCGTGTCATACATCGGTTCGGTAAAGTCGATCTGCTTCAGGCGCTCTTCGGTCACGCCCATATCGGAGAGGATAGCGTCAAACTTGCGCGCCTTCAGTGCCGGGATCATGCCGTCAAACTGGCTTTCCACCCAGACGCATTTGGCCTGCATCTGCGCGCACAGCGCGTTGCCCAGATCGATATCAAACCCCACCAGCTTGCCCTGCGGGGTTTT
Source organism: Pantoea sp. ICBG 1758 (assembly GCF_002928325.1). Taxonomy (NCBI): domain Bacteria; kingdom Pseudomonadati; phylum Pseudomonadota; class Gammaproteobacteria; order Enterobacterales; family Erwiniaceae; genus Pantoea; species Pantoea sp. ICBG 1758. The sequence goes on along the minus strand of NZ_POWL01000001.1, from coordinate 1,532,997 downwards.
GGACTCAAACGGCGGATAGGTCGGATCAACCGCGAAACGCACCTGATCAATCTTTGCCTGCGCGCCAAAAGCGCAGCCAGCCAGCAGCGCCAGCGCTGCGGTATTGCGCAGACGCGCGGTAAAACGGGAGTGTGCCATAAACGGGTTCTTCTGTTGTAAAAGCGGGTATTCCGAGAGTACCCCCCGCGGTGGCGGATGGCAATTAGAGGATTATTTTCATCACGTTACCATTATGCAGCCGCTGGTAATCGTTAATATTCAGCACTACGGATCTCTCCAGCACTCCGGCATTAAACGCGATTTCGCCATAGCGTTCAAACAACAGCGGATCGACTACCAGCCGTAAATCTTCATGAAAGCTAAACGGTGGAATCGCCCCAAATACACAGGCGGTCAGGGCATCCACTTCTGCCGGGGAGGCCAGCGAGGCACGACGTCCACCCACCGCAGCCGCCACTTTACTCAGGTCCGCCTGCCGATCGGCCGGCAGCACCGCCAGTACATATTGCTTGATACCGTTACCTTTGACATGGCACACCAGCGCTTTCGCACCCTGGCCCACCTCTGTACCTCGCAAAGCCGCCACTGCTTCACACTTCCCGTTCGCTGCATGCTCCAGCAGGCGATATTGAGCGCCGTGCTGGTCGAGCAGGGCGATAAGTTTTTCATGGGTGGTCATGGGATGCGCCCTGTTGAGCCAGCAGCGCAATCAGCGTTTGCCGCATGTGAGATTGTTGTGGCAACAAACCCATTTCCAGCCCCAGCGGCCTGAAAGCGCGATTCAGCACATTCAGGGTTACGCTCTCTTTATCCTGTTCGATATCTGACAGGGTACGCCGGCTGATGCCAGCCAGCGCCGCATAGCGATCCTGTGAAAATCCCAGCACCTGTTTGCGGAGTTGCATAAGTAACTTGCCGTGGCTGGCTTTTTCTTCAATCGACTGACGTAATAACGCCAGTAATAACGCTTCACGTTCAAACGGCGTCATGGTTTTCATCATAATTTCCACCCTGCGATGCGCTCATCCAGAAAATTGAAGCCAACGCCGGGCATTTCGAGAATTGACGCAGGCACACCGCGTTGCGCCAGGCGCACCTTAAGACCAGTCAGCTTTTTCGCTAGTATACGTAGCGCCTCCAGTAACCTTTTCTCAGAGACCAGATAGTTCAGACGTTGTGCAATCAGATGCCAGTTGTAATGACCGCCTTCTTCATACGGTGAGCCCCATTGTGTAGTACGAACCACACCTTCAGGATCGGCTTTCATGGGCGCAAAGTCGTAAACGGGGGCAAGCCACATACCGCTGGGTTTTTTCAAAATAGCACTGTTACGGCCATGATTATCGGAGTTGCCAAAGGCAATGTTCAGCATGTCGCGTTTAACCCATTCAATAACCAGTAATTCGCGTTCTGCCTCTGCCAAATTCAACTTTTCTATCAGACAGTGAATGATGTCGAAATGGTTGAGATAGCTTCCCGGCGCTTTTTGCATCAGTGAGTAGACGGATTCCAGTCCATACAGGACTTTTCTGTTTTCAACGAACGCTATATCAAATCGTGGTAGCCATAGCGATGGGTAACGTGTGCCTTCGCACAACAGCATTTGCCTGGTATCAATAGTGTCTATGCCCAGTGCCTGAAGTTCATGATAGAAGTGATACTCGGCGCGCAGAATATCGCAATCAATCGGGCTGCGAGCACCACGCGGATATTTAACGAGATAAGAGGTATCCTGATTCAAAGGATCGTCTTGCCAGGTATCTATCCACACTTCCTGTTGTGCATTCCGGCGTAACAATAATTTTGGCGCTTCCCCGCCTGCACCCGTTGCACCGCCGCTGGCCGCGCCCATCTGCTGTGCGTATTCAAGAAAATCACTGTCGCGCTCAATAGCCCATTCTGCGGAAAAACGCCGGGTTGGCAGAGTGCTATTCACAGGAAGCTGTGGCAGAGACTCTTTAATACGCAGATTACCCACGGGGGCGATGGTACCCGCTTTCAGTAGTGCGTAATCCTGCTCACCTGCGGATTTGCCCTGCAGTCCCAGTTGGCTGATCCAATAACGACGGCTGGCACCGGCCGGAATAATATCATCCAGAAACCCAAACCAGGGCTGCGCAAAATGGCTACCGATTAGCATGACAGGATAATTCAGGCTACAACTGGCAATATCATTGCGCTCCAGGTGTTCTGCTGCATAGGTAAAGTCATAAGCCAGTAATGCTTCGCTGCCACGACCAAGCTGGGGGGCTTTAACATTGAGCATGGCAGCATCATGCCAGACTCCGTCAAGGCAAAGTTGTAAGGTCAGCATAACCAGCCCTCTTTGAGCAATATATTGCTCAATATTAGCTGGATTTGCTTTTTTTGAGAAGAATGCTGCTCAAAATAATTCCTGGTTACTAATTTTGAGCAGCATGTTGCACAATTGGTTACTTATGACGGACGCGCAAATTGTTAACGATCGCGCTTAAATCCAGATCCTGGTCCTGCAGCAGCACCATCAGGTGATAGAGCAGGTCGGAGGCTTCGTTGGTCAGTTCATGACGATCGTTCACCGTGGCCGCCAGCGCGGTCTCCACGCCCTCTTCGCCAACCTTCTGCGCAATACGCTTGGTGCCGCTGGCGTAGAGGCTGGCGGTATAGGAGCTGGCGGGATCGGCATCTTTCCGCGACGCCAGCAGCTGCTCCAGTTGATAGAGGAACGTCCACTCCGGGGCGGCAGGCGAGAAGCAGCTGGAGGTGCCAAGATGGCACGTCGGTCCGATGGGGTTCGCCAGCACCAGCAGCGTATCGTTATCACAGTCTGGCGTAATGCTCACCACTTGCAGAAAGTGGCCGGAGGATTCGCCTTTGGTCCAGAGCCGCTCTTTGGTGCGCGAGAAAAAGGTGACGTTGCCTTCCGCCAGCGTTTTTTCCAGCGCCGCCTCATTCATATAACCGTGCATCAGCACTTCGCCGGAGACGTTGTGCTGCACGATAACGGGCATCATGCCCGCGGTTTTGACCCAGTCCAGGCGGGCCAGTTGGTCTGCTGTTAACACGCGCGAATCTCCACACCGTTGTCGATCAGAAAGTTTTTCAGCTCACTGATATTAATAATCTGCTTATGAAACACCGACGCCGCCAGGGCACCATCAACGTTTGCCTGCGTAAAGGCGTCAAGGAAGTGCGGCATGGTGCCGGCACCGCCGGACGCGATTAGCGGCACGCTGCACACTTCGCGGACCTTCTGCAGCTGAACCAGATCGTAGCCGTTACGTACGCCATCCTGATTCATCATATTCAGCACAATCTCGCCCGCGCCGAGCTTCTGCACTTCCCGCACCCAGTCAAGGGTTTCCCACTGCGTTACCCGGGTACGCGCTTCATCACCGGTATACTGGTTAACGTGATATTTACCGCTCGCCTCATCAAACCAGGTATCGATACCCACTACTATGCACTGCACGCCAAAACGGTCGGCGAGACGGGTGATCAGCGTCGGATCGGCCAGCGCCGGGGAGTTGACAGATATTTTGTCAGCGCCAAACTGCAGAATGCGCGCGGCATCCTCCTCGCTTCTGATGCCGCCCGCGACGCAGAACGGAATGTCGATCACTTCCGCTACGCGGGAGACCCAGCTTTTGTCGACCACGCGGCCATCCGATGAGGCGGTGATGTCATAAAACACCAGCTCGTCGGCCCCTTCCTGCGCGTAGCGCTGCGCCAGCGGCACAATGTCGCCGATGATTTCGTGATTGCGGAACTGCACGCCTTTTACAACCTGTCCGTCACGCACGTCCAGACAGGGGATTATCCGTTTTGCCAGCATGAAATCGCCTCCGCTACCGTAAATTTATCTTCCAGCAGGGCACGACCGACGATCACACCCTGCGCACCGCTGCCGCGCAGCGCGGCGATATCCGCCAGCGAGCCGATGCCGCCGGAACTCTGAAAGGCGATGTCCGGAAAAGCAGCAGACACCTCTTTATACAGCGCCACGTTTGAGCCGCTCAGCGTGCCGTCGCGTGAAATGTCAGTGCAGAGCACATGCTTCAGGCCCACCGGCTGATACCAGCTAATCACCTCTTCCAGCGTAACGCCCGCCGCTTCCTGCCAGCCGCTGATCGCCACTTCTTTACGGTTAGCCGCGTCGATGCGCACATCCAGCGCCAGCACGATGGCGTCGGCACCGAATTCGCTGAACCAGCTTTTCACTTCTTCCGGCTGTTTGACTGCCGTTGAGCCGACCACCACGCGCGTGGCCCCGGCGGCAAGCAGGGCGGCCACATCATCACGCTGGCGAATGCCGCCGCCAACCTGCACCGGTACGCTGACGCCGCGCAGCAGCGTGGTCAGCAGCGGGATCTGGCGCTTAGCCGGATCTTTTGCACCGGTCAAATCCACCAGGTGCAGCACACCGGCGCCCTGGCGTTCATACTCCTGCAGGCGCGGCAGCGGATCGCTGCCGTAGTCGCGCTGCTGACCGTAGTCACCCTGATGCAGGCGCACCACCTTGCCATCAATCAAATCTAACGCGGGGATAATCATTACATCTCCAGAAAGTTTTTCAGCAGCTGCGCGCCCGCTTTGCCGGAGCGCTCGGGGTGAAACTGCACGCCAAAGAAGTTATCTTTCTGCAGTGCGGCGGTAAAAGGCAGGCCGTAGTCACACTGCGCAATCGTGGCGGCGTTAACCGGCATCGCGTAGCTGTGCACAAAGTAGAAGTAGCTGCCATCCGGAATATCGCGGAACAGATGGTGTCCCGCTTTGGCGGTGATCTGATTCCAGCCCATGTGCGGCAGCGGCAGGCCCTGCGTATCCATCAGCGCCACCGGCTCATCAACGATACCCAGCGTGCTGATGCCGCCATTCTCATCGCTGCCGCGTCCCAGCAGCTGCATACCGAGGCAGATCCCCAGCACCGGCTGCGTACAGGCTTTGATCAGATCAATCAGCTCGCGCTCTGCCAGCTGGTTCATCGCCGCCTGTGCGGTGCCGACGCCCGGCAGCAGCAGTTTATCGGCGCGCAGTACCACATCGGCATCGCGGCTCACTTCAGGCGTATAGCCGAGGCGCTCAATCGCCCATCTGACCGACGAGAGGTTGGCGCAGCCGGTGTCGAGAATGACCACGTTCATCACAGCACTCCTTTTGAGCTCGGCAGGGTATTCCCCTCGACGCGGATCGCCTGGCGCAGCGTGCGGCCAAAGGCTTTGAACAAACTCTCCACGCGGTGGTGATCGTTACGGCCTTTGGTTTTCAGGTGCAGCGTGCTCATCATGGCGTAGGAGAGCGAGCGGAAGAAGTGCTCGACCATCTCAGTGCTGAGATCGCCTACGCGCTGGTAGCTGAACTCCGCTTTGTATTCAAGATGCGGCCGGCCGGAGATATCGAGCGCGCAGCGCGCCAGACACTCATCCATCGGCAGCACAAAGCCGAAACGGCCAATGCCGCGCTTGTCGCCCAGCGCCCTGAGCAGCGCTTCGCCCAGCGCCAGGCCGGTATCCTCCACCGTGTGGTGATCGTCAATATAGAGGTCGCCTTTGACGTCGATATTCATGCGAAAGCCGCCGTGTACCGCGATCTGGTCCAGCATGTGGTCAAAAAAGCCGACGCCGGTGTTGATTTTGCTGCCGCCTTCACGGTCGAGCCACACTTCCACTTTGATCTGCGTCTCTTTGGTGTTGCGGTTGACCAGCGCATAGCGGTCGCGTTTGGTGAGCTGCGCCTGAATGGAGGCCCAGCTCTCGCCTTCGGCGCCGTAGCGCAGGCCCTGAATGCCCATGTTTTCCGCCAGCTGCAGATCGGTCTGACGGTCGCCAATCACATAGCTGCTGGTTTTATCCAGCGCGCCCTCTGCCAGCCACGCCTCAACCAGCCGGGTTTTGGGTTTACGGCAGTCGCAGTTATCGGCGGGCAGGTGAGGGCAGATCAGCACATCGCTGAAGTTGATTCCCTGCGAGGTAAAGATCTGCATCATCAGCGTATGCGGCGCATCGAAATCGGCCTGCGGGAAGCTTTCGGTACCCAGACCATCCTGATTGGTGATCATCACCAGCTGGTAGCCCGCTTCCTGCAGCGCCAGCAGCGCGGGGATCACATCTTTCTCCAGCGCCAGCTTATCCAGGCGATCTACCTGAAAGTCAGACGGCGGCTCGGCAATCAGCGTGCCGTCACGGTCAATAAAAAGGATCTTCTGGCTCATGCTTGCTCCACGGAAAAGGCTTGCAGCGCGGCGATCAGGCGCTCGCACTCGGTTCGGGTACCAATTGAGATGCGCAGGCATCCGGCAAGACCGGGATTTTTGTTCTGGTCACGCAGAATAATGCCCCGATCCCACAGCGATTTAAACACGGCTGGCGAGTCGGTGAAGCGCGCGAGAATGTAGTTGGTCTCGCTCGGAAACACCTGCTCCACCACGGGCAGCTGCGGAAGCTGTTCATACAGCCATGCGCGGTTCGCGTTGAGTTCAGCGACATGCTGACGCATCAGCGCAATGCCCGCCTCGCTCAGCGCCTGCGCCGCAACGTCAGCGACCGGCGTGGCCAGCGGATAAGGTGCGATCACCTTCATCAGCAGATCGATAACCGGCTTGTTAGCCAGGGTGAAACCGCAGCGCAGACCCGCCAGCGCGAACGCCTTTGAGAGCGTACGCAGGATCACCAGATGCGGATACGCCTGGAGCCACGCCGCAAGCGTTGCGGCCGGGCAGAACTCAATATACGCCTCGTCTGCTACCACCAGCGCTTTACCGGCGGTCATGTCCAGCAGCGCCCGGATATCATCCTGATTGATCAGGTTACCGGTCGGATTGTTCGGGCTGCAGAGGTAAACCACTTTTACGCCATCGAGCTTACCGGCAATGGCCGGCAGGTTAAGCTGCCAGTTGTCCAGCGCCGGCACGGTACGGTACTCAATACCGATGGTTTCGGCGCTGACGCTGTACATACCATATGTCGGCGGACAGAACAGAATGGCATCTTTGCCCGGCTCGCAGAACGCGCGCATCAGCAACTCGATGCCCTCATCAGCGCCGCGGCTGACCAGAACCTGCTCCGGGGTTAAACCGGCGTAGGCGGCATAGCGCTCAATCACCAGCCGCGGCTGGCACTCCGGATAGCGATTCAGTGTCTGCTGTGACAGCTCAAACGGCACCGGCAGCGGAAATTCGTTAGCGTTCAGCCAGACATCCCCGTTGCCACCCAGGCGACGCGCTGACTGGTAGGGCGTCAGGGCGCGGACGTTAGCACGCGCTAACGCTTCAATTTCAGTGCTCATGCTTGCTCCTTCAGGGCGGCAACGCGCAGGGTAACGGCGTTTTTGTGCGCATCAAGCTGCTCGGCGGCGGCCAGGGTTTCAATGGTGGCGGCCAGGTTCATAAAGCCCTGCGGTGTCAGCTCCTGCACCGTCATCCGCTTCTGGAAATCTGCCAGTCCGAGGCTGGAACTGGTGGCGGTATAGCCATAGGTTGGCAGGACGTGGTTAGTGCCCGAGGCGTAGTCACCGGCAGATTCCGGTGACCAGTCGCCGAGAAATACCGATCCGGCGCTGGTGATAGCATCGACCAGATCGCGCGGCTGGCGCGTCTGAATGATCAGGTGCTCCGGACCATACTGATTTGAAATCGCCACGCACTGCGCCAGATCCTGCGCCACGATCAGGCGGCTGCTCGCCAGCGCCTGACGCGCGGTGGCGGCGCGCGGCAGTGCGGCCAGCTGCGCCTCAACGGCCTGTGCCACCTCTTCGGCCAGCCTCTGCGACGGCGTCAGCAGGATCACCTGAGAGTCAGGACCGTGTTCCGCCTGCGACAGCAGGTCAGAGGCGACAAACGCGGGCGTCGCCCCTTCATCTGCGATCACCAGCACTTCAGAGGGGCCGGCAGGCATATCGATAGCCGCGCCGTCGAGCCGCTGGCTGACCTGACGCTTCGCCTCCGTCACCCAGGCGTTGCCCGGGCCAAAGATTTTGTCCACTTTCGGCACCGATTCGGTGCCGAAAGCCAGTGCAGCAATCGCCTGCGCGCCGCCGACCTGAAACACCTCCTGCACGCCGCACAGCTGTGCGGCATAGAGAATTTCATCGGCAACCGGTGGCGGCGAGCAGAGCACTACGCGGCCGCAGCCAGCGATGCGCGCCGGCGTTGCCAGCATCAGCACGGTGGAAAAGAGAGGCGCAGAGCCGCCCGGAATATAGAGGCCTACCGACTGCACCGGCCGCGTAATCTGCTGACAGCGCACGCCGGGCTGCGTTTCGACATCCACCGCGGCCAGAATCTGGGCGTTGTGGAAGGTCTCAATATTGCGCACGGCAACCGCCATCGCCTGTTTAAGCTCGTCGCTCAGGCGTGCGCTGGCGGCCTGCATCTCTGCCGCAGAGACGCGCAGCTGGCTGACCTGCGCCTTATCAAACTGCGCGCTGAAGTCGCGCAGTGCCGCGTCGCCGCGCGATTTCACTTCCGCCAGCACGTTCTGCACGGTGGCGCTGACGGTGGCAGAAGCGGCAATGGCCGGACGCTGCAGCAGCGCCTGCTGCTGTGCGGCGTCGCACTGCTGCCAGCTGATTGGGGTCATCAGGGTGCTCATCGGTTACTCCAGCATTTTTTCAATCGGCAGCACCAGGATCGAGCTGGCGCCCAGCGCTTTCAGTTTTTCCATGGTTTCCCAGAACAGCGTCTCGCTGCTGACCATGTGCATCGCCACGCGGCTCACTTCACCCGCCAGCGGCAGCACGGTAGGGCGCTCGGCACCAGGCAGCAGGGCGATAACCTCTTCCAGCCGCTCGCTCGGCGCGTGCAGCATGATATATTTTGATTCGCGCGCTTTGATCACGCCCTGGATGCGCGTCATCATGGTGTCGACCAGCGCCTGCTTGGCAGCCGGCAGCTCGCCGTCGCGCTGGATCAGTACCGCTTTGGAGCGGTAGATCACCTCGACCTCACGCAGGCCGTTGGCCTCCAGCGTGGCGCCGGTAGAGACCAGATCGCAGATCGCATCAGCCAGGCCTGCGCGCGGCGCGACTTCTACTGAACCATTCAGCAGGCAGGATTTAAACGGGATACCCTGTTTGTCGAGATACTGTTTCAGCAGATGTGGATAGGAGGTGGCGATACGGGCGTTGTTCAGGCACTGCGGACCGGTATAGTCGGCATCTACCGGCATCGCCAGCGACAGGCGGCAGCCGCCGAAATCCAGACGACGCAGCGTAAAGTAGCGCGGATCCTCACCCTGCGAGCGGCGGGTCAGCAGCTCCTCTTCCAGCACGTTCTCACCGACAATGCCGAGATCGACCACGCCATCCATCACCAGACCGGGAATATCGTCATCGCGCACGCGCAGGATATCGATAGGCATGTTCTCCGCAAACGCAATCAGACGCTGCTGCTGAAGGTTGATTTTGATGCCGCAGCGCGCCAGCAGTTCGCGTGATTCATCACTTAAACGGCCAGATTTCTGCATAGCTATGCGTAAACGGGTGTTATCTAACATGGTTCCTGTCCTCTTATTTGATCCTGTCTGAACGTGTTACGTTTGCGTTCGCCCATAAAAAAACCCCCGGAAGATGATCTTCCGGGGGCTCTCTTTGCGCTCGCACCACTGGAAGATCCTGAACGTCTCCCAGCACACATCGCCTGAAAGACTAGTCAGGGTGATGGTGGTGATGATGGTTGAACTGAACGCGTGTCATAATAAATTCCGTTGCTGAATGAGTATTCATTTGCGTGCTGATTAACCTAGCGAAGATGGCGCGGCTTGGCAACCCTTTTTTAACGTCAGTTTACGGAACCTTCCGCAACACTTTGCGCTGGTTTGCCGGGCGGCGCCGCTCTAAGATGAGATAACGATGGCGCGCAACAGCAGGAGCAGAGATGAAACGAGTCGCGATTACGGGTCTGGGCTGGCTGGGGATGCCGCTGGCAATGGCGCTGACGGTGCGGGGCTGGGAAGTGACCGGCACAAAAACCACGCCGGATGGCGTTGAAGCCGCGCGGCGCTGCGGCATTGAGGCGTATCAGCTGAAACTGACGCCGGAAATTGAGTGTGATGCTGACGAACTTGAGGCGCTGATGCAGGTGGATGCGCTGGTGGTTACGCTGCCGGCCAGCCGCACCGTGCAGGGGGCTGACGCCTATATGCAGGCGGTACAAAACGTGGTGGACACGGCGCTGGCAAGCCGGGTGCCGCGCATTATTTTCACCAGCTCCACCTCGGTCTACGGCGCAGGTGAGGGGATCATGAAAGAGCAGAGCGCGCTCCAGCCGGAGACAGTCGCCGGCAAAACACTGGTCGAGCTGGAGCACTGGCTGCACGGCCTGCCGGGCACCAGCGTGGATATTCTGCGGCTCGCCGGTCTGGTGGGGCCGGATCGCCATCCTGGTCGCTTTCTGGCCGGGAAAACCGGGCTGGAACAGGGCAGTCACGGCGTGAACCTGGTGCATCTGGATGATGTGGTAGAGGCGATTATGCTGCTGCTGCAGCGGCCAAAAGGCGGGCACACCTACAACCTCTGCGCGCCGCATCATCCGTCGCGGGATACGTTTTACCCTGACGTGACAAAGAAGCTGGGCCTGGTGCCGCCCACGTTCAGTGCGCAGTCCGGCCGCCCGACCGGCAAACTGATTGATGGCACAAAAATCTGCGATGAGCTCGGCTTTGAGTATCGCTACCCCGATCCGGCACGCATGCCGCTGGCATAAACCCGGCGGGAGATCTGCGTCTCCCGCTGCGGCTCAGACGCCCAGCCGATCGCGCAGCGCATACCATACGGCGCCCATTGCCGTCAGAGGAACTTTAAACCGGCGTCCGCCAGGGAATGGCAGATGCGGCAGCCGGGCAAAGGCATCAAACCGCTCCGCCTGACCGCGCAGCACCTCGGCAATCAGCCTGCCGGCGAGATGCGTGCAGGTTACGCCATGGCCGCTGTCGCCCTGCATAAAATAGGCGTTCCGCTCCAGCTGACCAAACTGCGGCATCCGCGACAGCGTCAGCAGAAAATTACCGCTCCAGCGGTGGCTGATTTTGATATTGCGCAGCTGCGGAAATGTGCGCTGCAGCTTGGGCAGGATCAGAGCGTCAATGTCAGCTGGTTCGCGCGCGCCATATACCACGCCTCCGCCATACAGCAGACGGTTATCCGCGGTAAGACGAAAGTAATCGAGCAGATAGTTACAATCTTCCACGCAGTAGTTGTTAGGCAGCAGCCCGAGCGCCTGGTCGCGGCTCAGCGGTTCGGTGGTTACAATCTGCGAGCCGCACGGCATGCTTTTGCGGCTCAGGCGCGGCTCCAGCTGCGCCGGCAGATAGGCGTTGCCGGCAAAGATCACAAAGGTAGCATGCACCTCCCCGTGCGCGGTGGTAATGCGGTGCGGTGCGCCGTAGTGCACGGCGAGGGCGGCGGAATGTTCATAAATACGCCCGCCGTGGCGGCGGATCGCCTCCGCTTCTCCCAGCGCCAGGTTCAGCGGATGCAGATGCGCACCGCGCTTATCCAGCAGACCGCCGACATAGCGATCGGTAGCGATTTCCCGCCGGATGCCGCGCTCATCCAGCAGCTCCAGGCTCTGATTGCCGTAGCGCGCCCAGCTCGCCTGCTGACGATGCAGGTGGCCCATCTGCCGCGGGTTGAGGGCAGCGAAAATACCGCCCGGCCGGTAGTCGCAGCTGATGGCGTAGCGATCGATACGGTCGCGGATAATATCGGCACCCTCAAACATCATGCTGCCGAGCATCGCGGCGGTTTCTTTACCGTAGCGCTGCTCGATCACATCCACGTCGCGGCTATAGGAATTAACCACCTGACCGCCGTTACGTCCGCTGGCACCAAAGCCGATGGTGGCCGCCTCCAGCACGACCACGTCGTAGCCCGCTTCGGTCAGAAACAGCGCCGAGGAGAGACCGGTAAAGCCGCCGCCGATAATACAGACGTCGCACTGAATACTTTCCTGCAGCGCAGGCCAGGGGGCGTGCGGGTTAGCGCTGGCTGCGTAATAGCTCTCCACATGGTGCATCACATCCTCCTCAGGGTCGTGCCCGGTGATAATCGCTGGCGGCCTGAATAAAAGCAGCAAACAGCTGGCGTGAAACCGGGTTCTGCTCAGACTGCCACTCCGGATGCCACTGTACCGCCAGCGCAAAAGGGTGATGACGCAGGCTCACCGCCTCAATCACGCCATCTGCGGCGCGTGCTTCTATGCGCAGCTGCGGACCCGGCGTGCGTACGCCCTGCGCATGCAGTGAGTTAACGGCGAAGGGGGCCTGGCAGTCAGGCAGCTGACTCAGCAGCCCGCCCGGTTCCGGCGTGACCAGATGCGCCGCAGCGTACTGTTGCGACAGCGGCCGGGCGGGGTCTTCACGGTGATCCTGAAACCCGTCAACCTGATGCAGCTGACGATAGAGCGCGCCGCCATTGGCGACCACCAGCTCCTGCAGGCCACGACAGATACCCAGCAGCGGCATCTGCCGGCTGGTGGCCCAGGTAATGGCCGCAAAGGCCAGGCGATCGCGCCCCGGATCGCTGTGCGCTTCACTGCCCGCTTCGCCATAGTGCCAGGGTTCAATATTGCTGGGGCTGCCGGGCAGCAGCAGGCCGTCCAGCAGCGCCATGCTTTGCGCCAGCAGCTTTGGTGCCTGCAGCAGCTGATGCGGCAGCGGCAGCGGTACGCCACCGGCCGCAACCACCGCATCCGGATATTTATTGTGCAGCGTCTGAGCGGGGTGGGGACCGGCCATGTTCTGGCACATCACTATTCCGATCAGCGGTTTTACAGCATCTGTTATCATCGGGTTACCACGCTGAGAGTGCTGACGCTCTGCCGGCAAATTCAGGCAGGCGTTTAAGCGAGCCTGTTATTCTCAATCTAATCTGCCCGCGCCGAACTGCAAACCAGATTGTTACATTTGCACACTATTTGTGTTGGCGCTATGTTAGAGCTGTAGTTCGGAATTAAAGCATCGCGCAAACCTCATTAACGGTAACTGGCGGGTGGTATATGACGAATATCGTGGAAGTAGAAGATTTCACGCGGCACAGTGAAGAGAAGCGAACAAGCGCGTTCCAGCTGGAGGTGAAAACCTGGCTGGAACGCCATCCCGAAACGCAGTATGTCGATATCCTGTTAAATGATTTAAATGGTGTTTTTCGCGGTAAGCGCATTCCGGTTGCCGCGCTGCCAAAGCTGGAAAAAGGGTGTTACTTTCCCGCCTCTGTTTTTGCCATGGATATTCTCGGCAACACCGTTGAGGAAGCCGGTCTCGGACAGGCACTTGGCGAACCCGACAACCTCTGTATTCCTGTTCCTGGCACGCTTATCCCTTCTGCTTCCGATCCGCAACGCATTGCCCAGCTGCTGCTGACGATGTGCAACCAAGATGGCACTCCCTTTGACGTTGAACCCCGAAACGTGCTGAACCGGCTGTGGCAGCAGCTGCGCAATCGCGGGCTGTTTCCGGTGGTAGCGGTAGAGCTGGAGTTCTATCTGGTTGATAAGCAGCGCGATGCCGGCGGCTTTATTCAGCCACCGTGTTCGCCGGGCAGCGCAGAGCGCAACATGCACTGTCAGGTTTACTCCGTGGACAATCTCGACCATTTTGCTGACGTGCTGCGCGATATCGACGCGCTGGCGCAGCGGCAGGGTATCCCGGCAGATGGCGCCCTGGCAGAAGCCTCACCGGGCCAGTTTGAGATCAACTTGCATCACACGCAGGACATCCTTAAAGCGTGCGACGACGCGGTGCTGCTGAAGCGACTGGTGCGGCAGGTGGCGGAAAATCACGGTATGACCGCCACGTTTATGGCGAAGCCCTATGAAGAGTATGCCGGCAGCGGTATGCACGTACATATCAGCATGCTCGACGCGGCGGATCATAACGCTTTCTCTCTCGATGATGGCAGCAACTCGCCGCTGCTGAAGCGCGCGCTGGCGGGCATGATTGACCTGATGCCGGCGTCAATGGCGCTGCTGGCGCCCAACGTCAATGCTTACCGGCGCTTCTCGCCAGAGTCGTTTGTGCCGCTGCAGGCGTCGTGGGGACATAACAATCGCACCGTGGCGCTCCGCATTCCGTGCGGTGACAAAGAGAACCATCGCGTGGAGTATCGCGTAGCGGGTGCGGATGCAAATCCCTATCTGGTCGTGTCAACAATTCTTGCCGGTATTTTGCACGGTCTGGATAATCAGCTACCTTTACCTCATGCGGTGACCGGAAACGGACATGCGGCGGAAGGGCTGGCACTGCCGATTCGCCAGAGCGACGCACTCTATGAGTTTGAGAGCAGCTACCCGCTGCAGAAGCTGCTGGGAGAGCGTTTCAGCCGCGTGTGGCATAGCTGCAAGCAGTGTGAGCTGCGCGAGTTTGAGCGATTGATCACCGCTACAGAGATTGACTGGATGCTAAAGAACGCGTGACGCACAGAAGAATTGCGTTAACGTCTTGTGTCGATGGTATAAGTTGGGGCAAAATATGCCCCCTGCAAAAGACAGAACATAGCCGACGCATTGAGCGTCGGTTATTTTTTTGCATAATGTTTTTAATACATACATAACCGAGGCCGGACACGTATCCGGATAGATAGACACCGAAACACGCTTCTGCGTGAGATTTGAGGAACAAAGATGGGACTGTTTACAATTGCACCAGCACTGGCTGGTTCTCGCTTTCGTGATGATTACGGCGCGGCGACAATCGCAAACACTAATATCACTTCTCACTGCAGCACGTTGCGCAGTATCCCTGTGGTACAACTGACATCAGTTGCTGCTGTAGGGGGTCTGAACAATGTCGCTTAATACCTCTGCCGCACCTCAGCGTGCACATCTGAAAAAAACTCTGACCCTGCTTCCGGTCGTCATGATGGGCCTGGCGTATATGCAGCCAATGACCCTGTTTGATACCTTCGGCATTGTGTCAGGTTTAACCGACGGCCACGTCGCCACCGCCTATGCTTTCGCCCTGATTGCGATTCTGTTTACGGCTGTGAGTTACGGTAAGCTGGTACGCCGCTTCCCATCTGCGGGCTCCGCTTATACCTACGCTCAGAAAGCCATCAGTCCGCACGTCGGCTTTATGGTGGGCTGGTCATCGCTGCTGGACTATCTGTTCATGCCGATGATCAACATCCTGCTGGCAAAAAGCTACTTTGAGTCGCTGGTGCCGGGCATTCCGTCGTGGATTTTCGTTGTGCTGCTGGTGGCCTTTATGACCATCTCCAACCTGCGTGGTATCAAAACCGTGGCCAACTTTAACAGCGTCATTGTGGTGCTGCAGGTTGTAGTCATGGCCGTGATCACCGGTATGGTGGTTTACGGTGTGGCGCACGGTATTGGCTCCGGTACGCTGGTGAGCACGAAGCCGTTCTGGTCTGAGCATGCTCAGGTGGTGCCGATGATCACCGGTGCGACGATTCTCTGCTTCTCGTTCCTCGGCTTTGACGGCATCAGCTCGCTGTCGGAAGAGACCAAAGATGCTGAACGCACCATTCCGCGCGCCATTTTCCTGACGGCGCTGATTGGTGGTGTGATCTTTATCGCGGTCTCCTACTTCCTGCAGCTCTACTTCCCGGATATCTCGCGTTTCCAGAATCCGGACTCGTCACAGCCTGAAATCATGCTGTTTGTGGCCGGTAAAGCGCTGCAGATCGGGATCCTGATCTTTTCCGTGGTGACCGTGCTGGCGTCAGGCATGGCAGCACACGCAGGCGTTTCACGTCTGATGTACGTGATGGGCCGCGATGGCGTCTTCCCGCAGCGTATCTTTGGCTTCGTGCATCCAAAATATCGCACGCCGTCACTGAACGTACTGCTGGTCGGCGCGGTGGCACTGCTGGCTATCAACTTTGATCTGGTGACCGCTACGGCGCTGATCAACTTTGGTGCGCTGGTCGCGTTTACCTTTGTTAACCTCTCTGTGATCGCGCAGTTCTGGATCCGTGAGAAGCGTAACAAGACGCTGAAAGACCATCTCAACTATCTGGTGCTGCCTGTGATGGGCGCGCTGACGGTGGGTGCACTCTGGATCAATCTCGAAGAGACTTCCATGGTGCTGGGTCTGGTATGGGGCGCAATTGGTATCATCTACCTGGCGTTCGTGACCCGTACTTTCCGTAATCCGGTCCCGCAGTTCAGCGAAGAAGTGTGATGTTCGTGACCGGGTGCGCAGCGATGCGCACCCGGTCTGCTCTCTGCAGTACCTGCCTCCTGATATTCGTTACCTGCGCCTGCCGTTTCCTCTCTGTGCTTCCAACTCTTTGTTCATCATTACTCGTCCCTCAGCAGCAGCATAATGACGCCACTATCCCGGCGGGCCGGGCGATGGTGAAACCTAACGCTCACTGCTACATCGTCGATAACACGCCACACAGCTTTATTAAGCCACTGAGCCGCGTAATGAAGTCTGCTAACACCTTTTCGCGAATAAATCACAGTTTTTTATTTTATTCACAACTTAATAAAATAAAAAAATATCAATAAGAATATCTGCCCGCGTGCTTCTGCTAATTCATAAGCTGACTTATGTAAAGTTGCTTTATTTTTTGACTAAATTGATTGTGCTTTATTTAGCAGGATTGAATAATTATCAATATTACTCTCTGTGTCCTTTTAAAAGGAATATTAAATGGCGCTTCTCAGGCTCGTTACAGCGACAGGCTGTCAATTCATCCTCGGGGCTGCTCTCTGCAGCGTGCCTGTCTCCCGGGCTCAGGTTTCTAACTCAGGCGATTCATCTCTCACCTGTCAGCCATCGGGAGGCTGTTCAGGGAATATTGGTATTTTAGCCACGGGAACGGCAACCCTCTCTGATGGATCGTTTTCCAGCCTTTCAGACATTATCAGAGTAGGCCGGTTTGGCACGTTTTTGCTGACTGGCGCGACTACTCATCTCACTTCTTTTGACATGAGCCTCGGTGACAGCAGCGCGCCGGGCGCAGGTTCAGTGCTGGTGAGCAATGGCGGCCGTCTCTATCTACAGCGAAGTGAGATCTATGGCACCGTGACGGCCAGAGGCAGCGGTTCACACTTTAACTTGTATAATTTCGATAATAATTATTCATTAGATAAGGGATCGGTGCTCAATACACTGGATGGTGCAACAGGCAATGTTGCGCAAATAAACGGTTTAATCAGTGACGGCAGCACAATTAACGTTTCTGGTAAAGGTTCATACCTGAGGATGCATTCAAGCATACTCGTGGATGACCAGCGGTTAACAAACAGTACTATTAATATAGACAATGGCGGCCTGCTCGATATACGGGCGGGGACCAGTAGTAATGCCCCTCCAAAAAATATAATAGCGAACGGGAGTTTAATAAGCGTCAACGGCGCGAACTCAACTCTGCAGGTGGCTGACCTGATTGCCACTGGAACCAACCTGCAGGTTCTGAACGGTGGATTAGCCGATCTGACGGGCAATATGGTTCAGACCGGGGGGCGCCTGCTGCTTGCCGGAGGCGGCACTCTGACGGCAAATACCTTCAGCTTAACCGGAGGCTCAGGCTCAGCCCCGGCAACCCTCCAGATTGGTGATGCCACAAATGGAATAAATGGGCCAGGCGTGATCAATACCCGTTTAACCCGTTCAATTGCCCTGGCTTCAACGTCATCATCGCGTGCAGGCGTGGTATTTGATCACACCGGTTCAGATTATGTTTTTACCCATGCTCTCACAGGCAACGGGGATGTCGCCGTGTTATCCGGCACCACTACTTTGGCTAATCAGAACAGCTATTCAGGCACCACCTCTGTAACCGGCGGAGTGCTGCGCGCGGGAGCGGCCAACGCCTTAAGCAGAAACTCCCGCTATCGCCTGTCAGGCACAGGTACGCTGGACCTGAATGGCCTAAGCCAGGATCTGGGGCAGGTAACCAACGACGGCACCGTCATCGTAAGCGGTTCAGCATCACCAACCGTTGTGAATATGAATGCAGGATATACAGGCAGCGGACGGCTGTCAGTGGCTGGCGAGAATACAACGCTTAATATTACCGGACCGTTTACAAATGTGGGCGCTGTTGAGGCGGCATCCGGCGCAAAAATCACTGCAGCTGCGCTGACTAATAATGGCCGGGTCATGCTCAGAGATACCGGGACCACGCTCACGCTCACAGACGGGCTGACCAGCAATGCTGACTTCAGCGTCACTGGCGGCGCAGCAGTTACCACCCGGCGCGTGACGAACGGCGGCACTATGCTGCTGAGTGGCGCAGGCAGCAGCATGCGTCTCTCCGGCCAGTATGACAACGCCGGCATCCTGCAGCTTGAAGAGGGTGCTGGCTTTACGTCAGGCACTTTCGTTAACGACGGCACCGTGCTGATTACCGGCAGCGGTACGCAGCTTCACACTGACACCCTGACAAACAACAGCACCGGTCTTATTGACCTTAACGGCTTTAGCCGGACGCTGGGCGACATCATCAACGCCGGTACCATCAACCTTGCCGGGAGCAGCGCCGGTGCGGTGCTGACCGTAAACGGCAACTACACCGGCTATAACGGCCTGCTGCTGTTTGGTACTGAACTGGGCGACGACAGCGCCACTTCAGATCGGCTGATCGTGACCGGTGATGTAACCGGCACTACCCGGGTCCGGGTGAATAATCTGGGCGGTAGCGGCGCAGAGACGCTGAACGGTATTACGTTGATTGAGGTAGAGGGCAGCGCGGACAGCAGCGCCTTTACGCAAGAGGGCCGCATCGTGGCGGGCGCCTACGACTACCGTCTGGTGCGCGGGAACCGGGACTGGTATCTCACCAACCGTACGGATCTTGAAACCGGGCTTCCCATTATTCCGGATGAAGAAGAGGGCAACGGCAGCGGTGGCGATAATGGTGGCGGTGATGGTGATAGCGGCAGCGGTGATAACAGCGGTGGTGATAACGGCAGTGGCAGCGGGGGCAGCAGCGGTAGCGACGGCAGCGGCAAAGGCGTCATGGTGCTGCGTCCGGAGGGGGGCGCCTATGCGGCAAACCTGGCCACGGCTTCGACGCTGTTCGACACACGCATGAACGACCGCCAGGGCACCTGGTACCTTGATCCGGTCACGGGGGAAGAGAAGCATACTTCGCTGTGGCTGCGCACATCGGGCGATCATAACCGCCTGAACGCGGGCGGCGGACAGCTTTCAACCCGCGCTAACAGCAGCGTGACGATGCTGGGCGGTGATGTGGCGGCGACGGAAACGGCGCGTTTTGGTCTGATGGCGGGCTACGGCAACAGCAAAAGCAACACCGCATCAACCATCACCGGCTACCGGGCCCGGGGGCAGGTTAACGGGTACACTACCGGCCTTTACGGGACCTGGTTCGCGCAGGGCACGGACGAAAAGGGCCTGTGGGCAGACAGCACGCTGCAGTACAGCTGGTTTAACAATAGCGTGGATGGCGAAGATGAGGCGGGCGAGTCCTACAGATCAAAAGGGCTGAGCGCATCACTCTCCACCGGCTACGTGATCCCGCTGGGCGAAGGAGCGCGCACGGCATTCTTTCTGCAGCCGCAGGCGCGGGTGAGCTGGTCAGGAATTAAGGCGAATGATCACACCGAGCGCAACGGTACGCTGGTGCAGGGTTCAGGCCAGGATAACATAAGCAGCAGCCTGGGGATGAAGGCGTTCATGAAAGGTCACTCGCAGCTGGACGACAACACCGGACGCCAGTCCGGGCTGTTCGCGGAGGTGAACTGGATCCACAACACGCGCGAGTACGTGGTGCGGATGGATGGCGTCAGCGTTTCGCAGAACGGCAGCCGCAACATCGCGGAGGCGCGCGTGGGAATAGACGGGGCGCTGGGAGGCGGCTTGGGCGTAAAAGGGACTATCGGGCAGCAGGTGGGTGATAAAGGCTGGTCAGATACGGCGGCGGCGATAAGCATCAGTTACCGGTTCTGAGCCTGTGCGGCCTGATACGGGCCTGCGGCGGCAGGCAACACCCTGCCGCCGCAGCGCCTCTCCTCAGGAGACCAGCGCCTGAGCGTAGTGATAGAGCGCTTTCAGCTGCGCCATCTTATCCGCATCCTCTTCGTGCAGGCTGGCGAGCGACTCCAGCTCCAGCAGAAACGCCTGTACCCGCTCTGCATTTAACGCTTCGCGGCGATGCTGCAGCCAGCGCTGCTGCTCGCGATCGTCGAGGGTGCCGGGGAAATTACGCGCCCGGTAGCGGAACAGCAGCGGATTGACGCGCGCGTCGTTAAACGTAAGATCCAGCGCGGGCAGGTTCTGCGGCGCCGTCTGACGCAGAATATTCATGCCGGCGCGATCGGCATCGCTGAAGAAGCCGTCATAGAGCTGCGCATCAACATCCTCCGACGGCGTAAACGGCTCCGCTTCAGCAAACAGCGTCACCACTTTTTCGCGTACGTCGACGTGCTGGCGCAGCAGGGCGAGGTTCGCCAGACAGTGCTGGCGATCGATCCCGAGCCGCTCCGCATCCTCCGGGCGCAGCGTACTGGCCGGGGCCAGCACCGGGCACTTATTGATGTGCACCAGCTTGATCGGCACCGGAGCCGCATCGCCCAGTTCGCTCTGCCGCGTATAGAGGCGCTCGCGCAGCGCGTCCGGCTCCAGTTCCAGCAGCGGCGTCATATCACCCGCCAGGTCCGCCACAATCAGCGCATTTTTATTATCAGGATGCCACGCCAGCGGCACGATCCAGCTGGTATTGCCCCGCGCGGCGCCAAACATACCGGAGACGTGAACCAGCGGCTTCATCTGCGGAATATCAATCAGGGTCATCAGCTTCTGCTTATTACGATGCGCAAACAGAAACGCATACAGCTTTGGCTGCTTCTCTTTGACCAGTTTTGCCATCGCCAGCGTCGCCCATACATCCGACATCGCATCGTGCGCCTGTTCGTGCGCCACGCCGTTGGCTTGCGTGAGATGCTCCAGCTTAAAGCTGGGAAAGCCCTCATCATTTTCCGGCCAGACAATCCCTTCCGGGCGCAGCGCATAGCAGGCGCGCATCACATCCAGCAGATCCCAGCGCGAATTGCCGTTCTGCCAGCTCCAGCCGTAGGGATCAAAAAAGTTGCGGTAGAAGATGTTGCGCGTGACTTCGTCGTCAAAGCGCACGTTGTTATAGCCGATCACGCAGGTATTGGGCTGGGTAAACAGCGCGTGGATACGTGCAGCAAACTCCGCTTCCGTAACGCCGCGCGCGCGCGCAACCTGCGGCGTAATGCCAGTGATCATCACCGCTTCCGGCTGCGGCAGATAGTCATCTGCAGGCTGACAGTAGAACACCTGCGGTTCACCCACCGGGTTAAAGTCGGCATCGGTGCGCAGGCCGGCAAACTGGGCCGGACGATCCAGCGACGGGCTCTTCCCGAAGGTTTCATAATCATGGAACAGAAAGGTGAACTCAGAGGCGGGCACGGCGTTATCCTGGATTGAAAAATCAACCCACAGAATAGTCGGGCGTTTCAGTCAGCACAACCCTCATCCATTGCGCTGCGGGCGGGTCTGAGTTTTTTCTGTACGGGACATACTTTTTTTCAATTTATTCAGATATCAAAGCGCTATTTGCCGTACAACGTGCGGCGGTAAATTCATTTTTAAACTGAGGACGATGTGTTGAAAAGGCGTGTGTGGGTAACTCTTTCTGGATTAGTGTTTGTGGCATCAATAGCGCAGGCGGAGGACAGCCTGGCGTTTCCCGTGACGGCGCCGGGTATTGATGCCGCATCATGGGTATTAATGGACGCTACCACCGGGCAGATCCTCACTGCCGGCAATCCGGATGCGGAGCGTAATCCCGCCAGCCTGACTAAACTGATGACCGGCTATGTGGTTGATCGCGCCGTCGATCAGGGGAAAATTACCCGGGATGATGTTGTCACCGTAGGCAAAGATGCCTGGGCGGCCGGAAATCCGGTGTTTAAAGGCTCTTCGCTGATGTTCCTCAAGCCAGGCGATAAAGTCACGGTACGCGATCTGATGCGCGGGGTCATTATCGACTCCGGCAACGACGCCTGCGTGGCGCTGGCAGACTATGTCGCCGGCAGCCAGGAAAGTTTTGTCACCATGATGAACCACTATGTACAGAAGCTCGGTCTGACGCATACCCATTTTGAAACCGTGCACGGTCTCGATGCGCCGGGCCAGCACACCACAGCGCGCGATCTGGCGGTGCTGTCGCGCGCCATTATTAATGGCGAGCAGGACTTTTACGCCATGTACAGCGAAAAGACCCTGAGCTACAACGGCATTACGCAGAACAACCGTAACGGCCTGCTGTGGGATCAGCATCTGCATGTCGACGGCATGAAAACCGGGCATACCGAAAGCGCCGGGTTCAATATCGTTGCCTCCAGTGTTGAAGGGCGTCACCGGCTGATTGCGGTGATCATGGGCGGCAAAAGTTCCAAAGGACGCGAAGAGCAGGCGCGCAAGCTGCTGACGTGGGGGCAGAGCAACTTCGATACCGTGCAGCTGTTCCATGCCGGTAAGAAGATCGGCAACGAAAACGTCTGGTACGGCAATCCGCATAAAGTCGAGGTAGGCACCACGCAGGATATCTATCTGTCTCTGCCGCGCAGCGAAGTGGCTAACGTGATGGCGAAATATGTTATCGATCGCAAAGATCTTACCGCGCCGCTGAAAGCGGGCGAGCAGATTGGTGAGATTCAGGTACTGGATAAAGACAAACAGCTGGCGAGCTATCCGCTCTATGCGCTGCAGACGGTTGAAGAGGCGGGCATTCTTACCCGTATCAGCGACTACGTGAAGCGTAAACTCTGACAGGTTTAACCGTGGCGTTATCGCTGCGTTTCTTTATTGAAAGCAGAATGTAACGCCACGGTTACCTGATACGTACGGATAGAAAAAAAGCGGGAAAAAGCGGCGGCAGGGGCTGAAGCCAGCTGCCATGCCAGGGTAACATAGCGCGCAAATTTTTCCCGTTTCCGGATCACCATGTTACGCGCTGACAAGCCTGTCTCGTCGATTGAATTCTGGTTTTACCGCCACTACCGCGCCGTACACGGCGTGCGTATCGCTATCGCCTTTGTGCTCTGCTTTCTGTTTGTCAGGCTGACAAATATTCCTGAAGGTACCTGGCCACTGATTACGCTGGTGGTGGTAATGGGACCTATCTCAACCTGGGGAAACGTGCTGCCGCGCGTGATCCAGCGCATCAGCGGAACCTTTGCCGGGCTGATTTCCGGACTGATTGCGCTGAAGCTGGAACTTATCTCGCTGCCGCTGATGCTGGTCTGGTGCTTTGCGGTAATGATTGTCTGTGGCTATCTGACGCTGGGCAAACATCCCTACATGGCGCTGCTGATTGGCATCACGCTCGGCGTGGTAGTAGGGGCGCCAGCCGGTGATTTCACCGTGGCGCTGTGGCGCGGCGGCGATGTGATTTTAGGCTCGCTGATGGCGCTGCTGTTCAGTGCCATCTGGGCGCAGCGCGCCTATATCCACTGGCGTATACAGCTTTCAGATGCGTTTGTCAGCATGGCAAAGATTCATCACGCCGGCTTTTCCCCTAATCTGGTCGAGAAGCCGCGTCTCAATACGCGCTTTCAGAAGCTGCTCAGCAGCGTGATCAGAATGCGCGCGCTGCTTGAGCCCGCCAGTAAAGAGACGCGTATTCCAAAATCGGTGTTTGAAGCGATCCAGACCATCAACCGTAACATGGTCAATACCATGCAGATGCAGATTGAAGCCTGGTGGGCCTCACGCGAGAGTCATCTGCTGCTGCTCAGTGCACCTGCGCTGCGGCGTACCCAGCAGATGACTGAAGAGACGCTGAACGCGCTGGCGCTGCTGCTGCAAAAAGGCGAAACGGAACAGGTTATCGCAAACAGCCACGCCCTGGAGGAGATAGTGCAGGAGCTGGAGGCGCTGATCGCCAGCGGCAGCGCGCAGCTTGAAACCACGGCGATTTACGGCTACGTCTGGCTGAGCCTGGAGCAGGCGCGGCAGCTGGAGCGCATGACCGATCTGGTCCGGCTGGCGCTGCGTAAATAGTTTTCTCCGGCAACCACTTAGTGCGAATCGCCCTTTCTTTGCGCTAAGATAAGAGCCAGTCTGAAATTTGCTGTGAGAATTGCTAACCCGGCTCAACAGCCGCTAAGCTACAACTCTTGACGTTATATGACTATTCCGCCTGCTGCTGCAGGCCTTAAGAAAGGTGCCAACATGGAAAATGCCAAGCAATCATTTCAGGACGTGCTGGAGTTTGTGCGTATGTTTCGTCGTAAAAACAAACTGCAGCGCGAAATTCACGATAACGAAAAGAAAATCCGTGATAACCAGAAACGTGTGTTGCTGCTGGATAACCTGAGTGAATATATCAAACCCGGCATGAGCGTGGAGGCGATCCAGGAGATTATCGCCTCTATGCGCGTGGACTATGAAGATCGCGTGGATGAGTACATCATTAAAAACGCCGATCTGTCGAAAGAGCGTCGCGACCTGTCGAAAAAACTGAAAAGCATGGGTGAGCCGAAAGGACACTAAGTGCGGCAGTAAGGTTTCACTGTGACGAGGTCGCCATTATGGCGACCTTTTTAATGCCTGCGCCAGGACCTGCAGCTGGCGGGCAATTTCGCTGTTATCCAGGCCATCCTGCTGCGGAGCGGCCGTGGTTTCGCGCAGAATCAGCCCGGTCTCGAGCAACGGCGCAGGCAGCGTCTCTCCGGCCAGCTGCGCCAGGATCCGGTCCACGCTGATACGCCCAAGCTGCTGCAGATCCTGCCGGATGGTGGTCAGCGGTGGCTGATACCAGGCGCTCTCTGCGGTGTCATCGTAACCAATCAGCGAGATATCCGCCGGGATCGCCACGCCGTGTTGGTGTAGCGCGCGCATCGCACCCAGCGCCATCTGATCGTTAGCCACCAACAGCGCCTGCGGCAGCCGATCCGGCAGCAGGGTGAGCAGTGCCTGATAGCCGGACGCCGCGCTCCAGTCACCCTCCAGAACACAATAAGGCTGCAGCTGATGCTGTGCCAGCGCCCGCTGCCAGTCCGCAAAACGTGCGCGGGCAGAGGCTGAGCGCGCCGGACCGTTCAGCACGCCAATTTCACGATGCCCCAGCGCCACCAGATGATCCACAGCCTGCCGCGCCCCGCAGCTACTCTGATACTGACACTGCGGCACCGGCGCGCAGGTTTCGACATCAAGAAACAGGGCGGGTTTACTGCCGCACTGCTGCTGAATCTGCGCCGCCTGTGCGGCATCCAGCGGCAGGTTAATCAGCAGGGCATCAACGCGCTGCGCCAGCAGCTCATTGACCGTATCGGATGCGGCGCTCTGCGCGTTAGCCATGGCGATCACCAGGTGATACCCCGCCGCCGCGGCCCGCTGCTGAATCGCAGAGGCGATCTGCGCCGGCGCCATCAGCGCCAGATCGCTGGTGGCCAGTCCCAGCGTGCGCGTTGCCTTTCCCGCCAGCTGCTGCGCCACCCGGTTGGGTACGTAGCTGAGTTCTGCCATCGCCGCCTCTACCCGGGCGCGCGTGCGTGCCGAGACCTGCGACGAATGGTTCAGTACCCGGGAAACCGTTTGATAAGAGACGCCGGCCAGGCGGGCGACATCATCCAGCGTTACAGAGCGCGCGGTCATTACATTCTCCTGAATTGACTGCGGCGAGTGTAACAAATTTTCCCGTTAGTCACCTGTTCCCGCGTTGTTCAGAGCCGGGTAACGCCCATGGCTGCCGCCTGCTGCTCCCACGCGAGCACCTCATCATAGTAGCTGCGGCGGGGCACGGAGAAACCGGCCAGCAGGTTAGCCTGCATCAGCGGTTTAAAATCCTCAACGTTGGCCAGTTCAAATAAGGCGCTGCGCAGTTTTTCCAGCAGCAGGCTATCGGTGCGGGAAGAGGTAATAAGCGGCAGGGCCGGGCAGAGCGGCGTCTCGCCAATAATTGTCACATCGGCCAGCGCCTGCGGCTGATACTTCTGCAGCAGCGCCCAGGTAATGCAGTCAATGGCGGCGATATCCGCTTCATTGCGGCGCAGCGCCGCCAGCGACTGCTGATGGCTGCCGCTGAAGTGCGTTTCGGCAAAAAATTTATCGTTCTCTGCAAGCGGTGCGATCGCATAGCGCAGGGCGTTGTAACCGGAGTGTGAGTCAGCGCTGTTGCATACGGCACGGCGTCCGCGAAAATCTTCCAGCATGCGGGCGTTCTCCGCCTGGCGCACCACCAGCCAGCTGCGATAACGCAGATCCTGGCAGCCCGCTGCGCACGACTGCATCGTACCAACCAGCTGTACCTCCGGCAGCTGACTGACCAGCGCATAGCCGCAGGTCTGGCTCAGCAGCAGATTGTCGTCGCGCCAGTGGGTAAGCAGATCGTCCGGGGCGACCACCTCTGCTGTCACATCGCGTTTTGCCAGCAGTTTCAGCAGCGCGCTGGTTGTCGCCGCCGTCGTCGCGCTGTCGATGTCATACATAGGTAAAGAGATAAGGTGCATAGGGCATCCCTGAGTGCATCAGCCTGTTCGGCAAATCAGTGTTTAAGGATAGCTGAGATTGATAAGCGAGAGGGTGGCTGCGGTTGTACAAAAAAGTTGAAGATGCGCACGAAAACTATTGGCTATCACTGCCTGCCGCGCTGGCGTACCCTTTGTTTATCGATTTATGCACACGTAACGCCAGGCGGTCCTGTCGCCGGCGGGGAGCACTGAAACATGAAAAAAATTGGCTTTCTCTCATTTGGTCACTGGACGCCGTCACCCCATTCTGCCACCCGTTCGGCGCAGGATGTGCTGCTGCAGTCTATCGACCTTGCGGTGGCGGCAGAAGAGCTGGGGGCCGACGGCGCCTACTTCCGCGTCCACCATTTTGCCCGTCAGCTGAGTTCGCCGTTTCCGCTGCTGGCGGCGGTGGGGGCGAAAACCCGCCGCATTGAAATCGGGACTGGCGTTATCGATATGCGTTATGAAAATCCGCTCTATATGGCAGAAGATGCGGGCGCAGCCGATCTGATCTCTAACGGCCGTTTGCAGCTCGGACTGAGCCGCGGTTCACCGGAGCAGGTGATTGAGGGTTATCGCTACTTTGGCTTTGATCCCCGCGCCGGCGAGAGCGATGCAGATATGGGACGCCGGCATACCGAGGCGCTGCTGGACGTGCTGCGCGGTGAGGGGTTTGCAAAGCCAAATCCGCAGCCGATGTTCCCGAACCCGCCAGGGCTGCTGCGCCTGGAGCCGTTCTCTGAAGGGCTGCGCGAGCGTATCTGGTGGGGCTCCGGCTCAAACGCCACTGCCGTCTGGGCCGCAGAGCAGGGGATGAACCTGCAGAGTTCTACCCTGAAAGATGATGAAACCGGCGAACCCTTCCATGTGCAGCAGGCGCAGCAGATCCGTGCCTACCGTGCAGCCTGGGCTGCCGCAGGCCATCAGCGCACGCCGCGCGTGTCGGTGAGCCGCAGTATTTTTGCGCTGATGAATGATACCGATCGCGCCTATTTTGGCCGCGGTGGTCAGGATCAGGATTCAGTCGGTTTTCTGGATGAGAAGACGCGCGCCATCTTCGGCCGCAGCTATGCAGCCGAGCCGGATCGCCTGATAAAGATGCTGGCAGAAGATGAAGGCATCGCAGAGGCAGATACGCTGCTGCTGACAATTCCAAATCAGCTCGGCGTTGATTACTGCGCGCACGTTATCGACAGCATCCTCACCCACGTCGCCCCGGCGCTCGGCTGGCGTTAACCGGCCGTTTGAAACCAGGGCCGCATAAATGCGGCCCCTACGTTGCATTATCATTCATGGCGCCCTGGCCGCGTAAAATCAGGGCCGCAATAATGCGGCCCTTACCGCCATTACAGGGGCGCCATTCATGGCGCCCTGACCGCGTATAAAACCAGGGCCGCATAAATGCGGCCCCTACGGTACACCATCATTGTAGGGGCGCCATTCATGGCGCCCTGGCCGCCGATGAAAACCGGCGCCGCTATGCGGTACCGCGCTCCCACCACAGCTTGTCCAGCGCATAATAGCGGTCGCGCTCTTCTTCTGGCTGATTGAGATCGCGCTTCCACGGCTTGGCGAGGATATAGTGCAGGTTTTTAACTTTATCCTGCTGCCACATAGCGCTGTGCTGAAATGGCAGCGTCTTCAGCGCGTTATAGATATAAGAGAGCGGCAGCCAGCGTCCGGCAAACACCTCATTCAGCAGATCCTGCTCGGAGAAGGGATAGCGCTTAAGATCGTCAATCTCCTGCACTTTCTGCTGCAGCCAGCTGAACACAGCGTTATCCGGTTTCAGCACCAGGAAACCGCCATTGAGATAAGCATCAAGCGTGGCGGGCGCCGTTTCACCCCGGTCATGCCAGGTATAGTGACAGTTTTCCGGCTGCCAGCTGGCCGGATAGCTCGCAATCTGGTTTGGATTACAGCGGCAGGCGTGGCAGGCGGCCAGCGCATACTTACCCATATCCAGCGTAAACAGCTCATCCATATTCTGCAGGACCAGCATATCGGCATCCAGAAAGACCACGCGCTCATAGTCGGTCAGCTCCCACGCGCGTAGTTTACTCCACACCTCGCCAAACTGTGCCGAGGCGTAGTGCTGCTCCAGCGCGCTGTCAGGCATCAGCGGTGCGACCGGATGGATCACGCAGCCCGCAGCCTGCAGCGCAGCGCGCGTGTCAGCATCGATTGCATCCGTTACCATCACAACCAGCGGCCAGCGGGTTTCACTGCGCTGAAGCGAACGGTGCAGCGCTTTCACGCCAATAACATAATCGGGCTGCGTCAGCAGCGTTACCCAGGCGAACATACTCTCTCCCTGTACAAACATCAGTCAAAAAGCGCGGTGGTATAGTCGTTACTGAAACGACGGGCAGGATCCAGCGTCTCACGCACCGCGCGGAACGCATCCCACTGTGGATAGATATCGCGCCACTGATAGCGCTGCGGATCGTAATATTTCCCCCAGTGCGGACGTCCGCCTTCGGCAGCCAGCAGCTTCTCCACCTCCGTCAGAAAATGCAGGCCCTCCTGCGACAGCGAGCCATCATCCGCGTAGTAGACCACAAAGCCAAAGAAGCAGGAGGGCTGCTGATGTGACGGGCTCAGCCAGCCCTCCGAGGCGCCGGTGCAGCGCAGGATAATCGGGTAGTGCATATGCGGCTGATGCTCAGCGTACCAGGCTTTGATTTTGCTGATAACCTGCGGCGTTCTATCGAGCGGCACGGCAATTTCTACGTTGATCTGCGGCACCGCAATACCGCGACAAAAAAGCTGATAAATATCGCCGCTGACATCGGTGAAATCGCGGAACCGGGTGACGGTGCGGAACTGTTTACCGCCTTTACCGTGGATTTGCGTATCGCGGTGCATTTGCGCCAGCGTCTGATCGATCGTATGGTTCAGGCTGCTGTCGGCGTTATCGCCATGCTCAATCACCTGACGTCCGTTGGCGTGCCAGGCCTGCGTATCCTCATCGCTCGCCTGTTCAGCGTTCCAGACGTGCATCAGGTTGTCATCGACAAACCACCAGGCTTTGCTCAGCTCATAGTCGCTATTCCACTTCAGCAGATCCTGCTCCAGTCCATCGGCACTGACGGCAAACTTGTAGCAGGTAAATAAGCGAAACGGCTGGGTGCGCAGCGTAACCGCCGTCACGACGCCAAGCGAACCCAGTGCAACCTGCGCTGCCGGAAACTCGGGCTCACCGCGCGTAAACTCGCGTACGCTGCCATCAGCCAGCACCATACGGATGCGCAGCGCTTCATCGGCCAGTGAACTCTGCTGTAAACCCTGACCGTGAGTGCCGGTCGCCAGCGCGCCGGCCAGCGTCTGAACGGCAATCACGCCCGGCGAAGAGGCGAGCATGCGATCGCGTGCGGTTAAGGTGTCGTAAACTTCCTGCAGCAGCGTACCGGCTGCAAAAGTGATGGAATTGTCATCTTCAGCCACCACGCCGGTAAAGGCGCTCAGGTCGAGCAGCAGGTCATCAGGCTGCACGCAGAGCATCCGGCCTGGCGACAGCCGGCTGCCGACCAGACGCACTTTTCCGCGCGTATCGCGCAGCAGCTGCTGTAGCTCAGCTTCCGTTTGCGGCTGATGCAGCTGCTGACGCTGGCCCACGACAGAGTTCTGCGCCCAGTTCCACAGGGCCGTATCATGTTCAGTATCCTGGGTGTTGCGTAACGGATAGAGAAGGGCATCTTTGTTCACTTCAGTGTTCCTTAGTCTCAGGTCTGTGACGGTCCCGTTGATGAGATCAAGCGTAGACCATCACAGCGAACCCGCAGACGACGGGGCCTGGCGAATGTAACGCAGCGTTGCCGCCACAGCCAGCTGGCGGTTGCGGCGGATGGTTTCCGCTTCGCTGTCGTCAGGCGTGAACAGCGTATGAAAGGTGTAGCGGTTCGACACATGATGCACGCAGATACTGCTGATCAGGCGGTGCACATCCACGCTGTTAAGGTCGCGGTAAAACAGCCCCTGCTGCTGGCCACGCGTCAGTATCGCTTCAAGCAGATC
The DNA here is from genome assembly GCF_002928325.1 of Pantoea sp. ICBG 1758. NCBI lineage: Bacteria > Pseudomonadati > Pseudomonadota > Gammaproteobacteria > Enterobacterales > Erwiniaceae > Pantoea > Pantoea sp. ICBG 1758. Next base: position 1,502,585 of record NZ_POWL01000001.1, on the reverse strand, counting down.
GAGCGCGCTGCGGTTAAGCGTTTTGATCCGCTCAGACTGCATGATATAGCGCCCGCGCAGCAGGTTCTCGCTGCAGACCAGCCGCATAAAGTCCGGGTGCGCCACATGATAATCAAAGCTCGCCTCAACCAGTTTGATCATCGCCTGTTCCGGTTCGAGTGTGGCAAGCTGCAGGCTGGTTTCATGCTCGCGCATGGCGCGATACACCTGCTCCAGCACCTCAATGTAGAGCGCTTCTTTGCTGGTGAAGTGATAAACCACCATGCGTTTCGTGGTCTGCGCCAGCGCTGCAATCTGCTCCATGCGCGCGCCCGGCAGGCCATATTCGGCGAAAACAGAGAGCGCAGCCGCAATGATACGGCGCTTTAATCCTTCCGGATCGTTTTTGCGTTTACCGGGGGTCTCAGACATGGTTCTCACAGCGTTGATTAAAAACCCCATGATAACACAGGCATACTCCAGCCCGGACAGCAGTACGTGTGGCGCGAAGCCAGCGGTGAATTTCAGGCCGTAAGGAGCGAATTTAGAGAGCGCGCAGAGAGGAGATCATTTTTACTATAGGGCTGTTTTTTAGACGCAGTTCAGGAGAAATTATGTCAGTTTCTGCTTTAGACAGTATACGTGAATTACCAAGATTTAATGAATATGCAATAGGTATTGAGAATAAAGAGAATGCCAATAGCATTTTCAGGCCTAAAGACATGATGCAATACATTGCCAGTTTTTTTAGTTCTGGAAGGCTGACACAGAATAATAAGGGTGATTATGAGCCAGCTATACAGGAATTGCGAAATGCTCTTTACCGTCATGATGTAAATTTGACATCGTTGCTTGAGAACCCAAAGATAGATTTTCAAATTGATAATTTGAATATTTCTCTGCAGTCACTATGTAACATGCCAACAGAAATTAAGCGGCTTAATACGCTGGAGGTTTCGGTATGCACAGAAAAAAAGAGTGTAGATAAAGTGTTGCCTGACAGCATCTTTACACTTCAATGTGCATCAATCCTGCTCAGGGATATGCTGGGTCTAAATAAAGATAATGATCTTTTCACGCCAGGTGGTGAGATTAATCTGTCAGATATTGACGAAAGTAAGTTGCCCTCAATCGATATTGAGGGAATACTTCAAGATGTACCAGCAGAGTTGAAATTTTTGTTGCCTGAGGAAGTTCAAAGGAATTTAAATGATGGCAAAAACAGAGCTTTAATTAATGAGATTAATAATGAATTAGTTAGTGACATTAACAGCTCAGGGATAGATAAAGTTAGAGATATTGCTGAAAATAGTGCTATTTTATTGGAGAATATATCATCTTATATCAGAGGCGAGTTAGGATTGTCCGCAAAAAAACCTCCTCTTACTCCCGATGGAAAAATTAATCTTTCAGATATCGCGGAGAGTGAATCAGGGTTTGTTGAGGCTGTTAATATCCTGCAGGCTTTACCGGCAGCGTTAAGATGGTGCTTGCCTGAAGGAATTCAAAAGGCTTTGAATCATATACGCGACACAGATGCAGGGATAATTCATACGGACGGTGTAGTTGTCAATGATAAGAGTGACATCATTTTACGGAATGGATCAGCTTACATCAGAGATAAGTTAGGGCTGCGCAGAGATAGACCTCTTCTTACATCCGATGGAAAAATTAATCTTTCAGATATCGCGGAGAGTAAATCAGGGTTTGTTGAGGCTGTTAGTGTCCTGCAGACTTTACCAGCAGCGTTAAAAGGGTACTTGCCTGAAGGAATTCAGAAAGCTTTGAATAATATCCGAGACAGAGACGCAGGAATAATTCATACGGACGGTGTAGTTATCAATGATAAGAGTGACATCATTTTACGGAATGGATCAGCTTACATCAGAGATAAGTTAGGGCTGCGCAGGGATAGACCTCTTCTTACATCCGATGGAAAAATTAATCTTTCAGATATCGCGGAGAGTAAATCAGATTTTGTTGAGGCTGTTAATATCCTGCAGGCTTTGCCGACGGCGTTCAAATGGTGCCTGCCTGAAGAGATTCAGAAAGCTTTGAATAATATCCGAGACACAGATGCAGGGATAATTAATAGGGAAGGTGGAGTTTTCGATATCGAGAGTGATGTCATTTTATGGAATGAATCAGTTTCCATCAGAGACAGGTTAGGGCTGTCCGGGAATAGACCTCCTCTTACACCCGATGGAAAAATTAACCTTTCAGATATCGCGGAGAGTAAATCAGGTTTTGCTGAGGCTGTTAACATCCTGGAGGCTTTACCGGCAGCGTTAAAAGGGTACCTGCCTGAAGGAATTAAAAAAGGACTCGATAATATCAGAGGCATAAATAAAAAAGTAAATATTGGTGCCGGCGCGAATGTTAGTTCTGCTGATTTAGAAAAGAGTCAGCCCGGAAATGTTCTAAATGATAGTATCAATCTACTATGTGACATATCAGCCCGCATCAGAGCGGAGTTGGGATTAAGCAGACATGAAGTTCTTCTTACGCCTGATGGGAAAATTAACCTTTCAGATCTCAAAAAAAGCAATTTAGGTTTCAACGATATCGCAAGTATTTTGATGAGAATGCCTGCATCATTAAGATGGGATTTGTCTGATGAAATTCAAAAAAAGCTTAATAATTTAATAGACAATAACGCGTTTAAGAGAAATCTGCCTGCGTTGTATATTAAACCTGACGCCGAAGTAAATGCAAATGGCAAAGAGGAAGGTGATAGCAGCTTGTTATTATCTCAGAAGAAAATACCTTTGCCCGAAAGTTATATTGTCGAACTTAAGGGGAGGCTTAACCCGAAAGAAAATACGCAGCAAAATAAAGATGAGGAATTGTCTTTTAATAATCAATTAAATAATCATAATGATATAGTAGAAAAGAGCGATCAGGCGCTATTAAATTTAACGGGGTCAGATTCAAAAGATAAATATCCTTACTATGGTGATTCTCCCGAAAACAATCTTATCAAAAGTGGTTACGTGCGTGGCGTAAAGGATATCAATGCCTTAGCTCTATTTAAGCCCGTGCCTGCTAACACTCTCTTAGCCACCAAAGCCTGACCCTTCTGGCCAGCCTGGTACATCACCAGCCAGTACCACATCAAAACGCAACATAGCAAAAAGCCCGCTCAGGTTTCCCTGAGCGGGCTTTTCTAATTCTGGCTCCTCTGACTGGACTCGAACCAGTGACATACGGATTAACAGTCCGCCGTTCTACCGACTGAACTACAGAGGAATCGTGTGAACGAGGCGAATAGTAGCGAGCCCGATCCCGCTTGTCAAAGCCGTACTGCACACTTTTGGTTTAAGTGCGCGCAAAAGCACCATTCTGCTGCTTTTCTGCCTGATATGGTGGCAAAGCAAACTGCCAACAGGATCTCACTTCAGAGGCATTTCCGCTGAGATGTTAGAGGCGTGTCAAATTTTTGCGGTTTGCTGATTTTAAAACAACCGTTTCAGTGCTTTTATGATGAAAATTTCATATGAAGCAAGTATGAAACAAATGAACTGCTTATCATCACGCCGGAAACTATTTTTTACCCGGCGGCGGTGACAGCAAAATTAACCTGTTGATAAGGAGCGCGTTCTTCAGAACAACATCAGCTGGCTTCAGCGCGAAAAGTGCAACTATCCAAAATCTGTACCCATAAATAACGCCAGCCGCGGTGCGCAAAGGCAAAAAATTTTTTTCATTTACCTGATGCATCATGCTGTGCGTGCGTTAACCAACAATAAGAAGGTAGAAGGTGCCCTATGAAATTTAAAAAAGCGTTAGTCACTTCCCTGTTGGCCTGCATGTTGCCCGCTGCGGTTATGGCGAAAGATCTGCAGGTTGGCGTCTCAATGGCGCTGTTTGACGACAATTTCCTGACCATTCTGCGCACGGCCATGCAGAAAGAGATGCAGAAAGATAACGTAAAAGGCCAGCTGGAAGATGCCAAAGGGGATGTGTCACAGCAGCTGCAGCAGGTACAGAATTTTATCGGACAGGGCGTGGACGCCATCATCGTCAACCCGGTGGATACCAACGCCGTGAAACCGATTATGGACGCGGCGAAAAAAGCTAACATTCCGCTGATCTTCGTTAACCGTAAACCTGCCGGTGAACTCACGGACAAGATGGCGTATGTCGGCTCAGACTCCGAGCTGGCGGGTCGCCTGCAGATGGAAGCGCTGGCTAAAGCGATGAACGGCAAAGGCAACGTGGCGATCCTGATGGGCGATTTAGCGAACGAATCAACGCGCGACCGCACCAAAGGGGTGGAAGCGGTGGTCGCGAAATATCCCGATATCAAAGTGGTGCAGAAACAGACCGCAAAATTCACCCGTAACGACGCGGTGGATGTGGTCAGCAACTGGATGACCGCCGGCGATGACATCCAGGCTATCGCCTCTAACAACGATGAAATGGCGATTGGCGCACTGCAGGCGCTGGGTAAAAACCCGAACCATATCCTGATCGCCGGCGTGGATGGCACCCCGGATGCGCTGCAGATGCTGAAAAACGGCAAAATGGTCGCCACGGTTTTCCAGGATGCCAGCGGGCAGGGTGCAGGCGCAGTGCGGGCTGCGGTGAGCCTCGCAAAAGGGGAGAAAGTTGAGAAAGTGATCAACATCCCTTACCAGCTGATCACCAAAGAGAACATGGCGCAGTTTGAGAATCGCAACCAGAAATAACCGCTCTCCCCTTAAGCCGTATGGAGGTGATGTATGACCGCTTTTGCGCTTGAAGCCGAAGGCATCAGCAAGTTCTTCCCCGGAGTGAAGGCGCTCGATAACGTCTCACTGCGAATCAGGCCGGGGTCGGTACATGCCCTGATGGGCGAGAATGGCGCAGGCAAATCCACGCTGATGAAATGCCTTATCGGGATTTACCGTCCCGATAAGGGCACTATTCGCATCAAAGGGGAACCCGTGCAGTTTCAGGACACCATGGACGCGCTGCGTTCCGGCATCTCGATGATCCATCAGGAGCTGAACCTGGTGCCGCATATGACCGTGGCGGAGAACATCTGGCTCGGGCGTGAACCGATGAAGTTTGGCTTCGTCGATCACGCCCTGCTAAACCGCCAGACGCAGGAGTTGCTCAACAAACTCAATATTCGCCTCAAAGCGGATCGCATGGTGGGCGAGCTGAGCATTGCGGCGCAGCAGATGGTGGAGATTGCCAAAGCGGTATCGTGGAACTCTGACGTGGTGATCATGGATGAACCCACCTCCGCGCTGACCGAAACTGAAGTGGCGCACCTGTTCACTATCATTCGCGACCTGCGGGCGCAGGGCAAGGCGATTATCTATATCAGCCATAAGATGGATGAGATTTTTACCATTACCGATGAGATCAGCATCTTCCGCGACGGCACCTGGGTCGGCAGCAACGATACCAGCGCGTTTACGCGGCAATCGCTGATCACCCAGATGGTAGGGCGTGAGCTGACCCAGCTGTTCCCTAAATTCAACGGCACCATCGGCGACGATGTGCTGACGGTGCGCGGCCTGAGCAGCAAAGAGCGCTTTAGCGATATCAGCTTCAGCGTGCGCAGGGGAGAAATTCTGGGCGTGGCCGGGCTGGTGGGCGCAGGGCGCAGTGAGGTGATGGAGAGCCTGTTTGGCATGGAGAGCTACGACAGCGGTGAAGTGCTGATTGACGGCGTGCCGGTCAGCATCGATTCGCCCTCCACGGCCATCGAGAAAGGCATGGCGTTTCTGACTGAGGATCGCAAGAAGTCAGGGCTGTTTTTGGTTCTCTCAGTAATGGAGAACATGAGCATCGTTAACATGCCCGGTTACACCGGCAAAAGCGGCTTTGTCAGCCATGTGAAAATGGCGCAGGACTGTATGGAGCAGATCCGCAAGCTCAATATCAAAACCCCGACCATGGATCAGATCATCAATAACCTCAGCGGCGGTAACCAGCAGAAAGTGCTGATTGCGCGCTGGCTGCTGGCACAGCCGAAGATCCTGATTCTGGACGAACCGACCCGCGGCATCGATGTGGGAGCCAAAGCAGAGATCTACCGCCTGATCAGCGAACTCGCTAATCGCGGCGTCGCTATCATCATGGTCTCCTCTGAGCTGCCGGAAATTCTCGGTATGAGTGACCGCATCATGGTGATGCACGGCGGGCGCATAACCGGCATCCTCAGTAAAGAAGAGGCCGATCAGGAAACCATTTTGTCGCTGGCATCTGAGTGAGGCTTGAGATCCCTATGAATAATGTAAAAGCTACGGCCCCGCAGGCCACTGAACAAAGCTCCTTCTTCAGTAATCTGCGCCACAAGCTGCCGAAAGATACCGGCATTTTTGTGGTGATGTTAGGCATTGCGCTGATCTTTGAAATTGCCGGCTGGTACGTACGCGACCAGTCTTTTCTGCTCAACACCAACCGTTTAGTTCTGATTGTGCTGCAGGTCGCCATCATCGGTATTATCGCGGTCGGCGTTACGCAGGTCATTATCACCACCGGTATCGATCTCTCCTCCGGCTCCGTTATCGCCCTGACTGCGGTGGTGGCGGCAAGCCTGGCGCAAACCTCAGAAAGCCTGTCGCCGATGTTTCCCTCGCTGGTTAACCTGCCTGCGGCTATCCCTATCGGCGCCGGTATTGGCGTCGGGCTGCTGTGCGGCGTCATCAACGGCGTGCTGATCACCCGCACCGGTATTCCGCCCTTTATCGCCACGCTGGGGATGATGGTGTCCGCGCGCGGTCTGGCGCAGTACTATACGCAGGGTAATCCGATCAGCTTTCTGTCAGACAGCTTTACCTCGATTGGTCAGGGCGCCATGCCGGTTATCATCTTCCTGGTGGTGGCGTTCCTGTTCCACATCGCGCTGAAACATACCCGCTACGGCAAATATGTCTATGCGATTGGCGGCAACATGACGTCAGCTAAAGTGTCCGGCATCAACGTTAACAAGTATCTGATCATTGTCTACACCATCGCCGGCGCGCTCTCGGGCCTGGCAGGCGTCGTACTGGCAGCACGCGTCAGCAGCGGCCAGTCAAGCATGGGGATGGCGTATGAGCTGGATGCTATCGCCGCAGCGGTTATCGGCGGCAGCAGCCTGATGGGTGGCGTGGGGCGTATCACCGGCACGCTGATCGGCGCCGTGATCCTGGGACTTATCAAAAGCGGCTTTACCTTCGTGGGCGTGGACGCCTATATACAGGACATCATCAAAGGCATGATCATTGTGGCTGCGGTTTCCATTGATATGCATCGCAACCGCAAAAAACGCTGAGTCACCTCGCTCTGCGACACGGCTGACCCCGGCATAACCGGGGTCAGGCCGGAGGCGGCACGGGACGCTACCACCTCTCCGTCATCACTTTTTTGCACGTCTGCCTTGCAGGTTTTGCACCAGCAGAGTGCATGCCATCCTCCGCTTTACCCGCCCGCTGCGGCATCAGCACGCTCTGTTTCCTTTCAGGTAATCACAAAAGCTTATTTTCCAGTCTCTTAATTACCACTGCCCGCCGTTTTTTTCCGCGATGAAATAACTGGCCTGCTTATTGCAAAACTCTGTTTATCGGCCAGCAGGCTAAGCGCCCTTCAGGGGTTAACCGGATTGACGGAGGCAACATGAACTTAAGACGGCTGAAATATTTTGTGAACATCGTCGATATCGGCAGCCTGACCCGCGCCGCCGAAGTGCTGCACATTGCGCAACCGGCGCTCAGTCAGCAGGTGGCGACGCTGGAGAGCGAGCTGGATCAGCAGCTGCTGATCCGCACCAAGCGCGGCGTAACGCCCACCGACGCGGGTAAAATCCTCTATGCGCACGCCCGCACCATATTGCGCCAGTGTGAACAGGCGCAGGCCGCCGTCAGCAAAGCGGGCCAGACGCTGAGCGGACAGGTTTCTATTGGTCTCGCACCCGGCACGGCCGCCTCTTCTCTGACCATGCCGCTGCTGCAGACCGTGCGCGAGCAGTATCCGGACGTGCTGGTGTATCTGCATGAAAACAGCGGCAGTTCGCTGAATGATAAAGTGCTGAACGGTCAGCTCGATATGGCCGTGCTCTACGATCGCTCGCCTGCGGCTGGCGTGACCAGCCTGCCGCTGCTGAAAGAGGAGCTCTATCTGGTCGGCGCCACCGCCTGTCCGGGATCGGCGGTGGATCTGGCCGACGTGGCGCAGATGAACCTGTTCCTGCCGCGCGACTACAGCGCGGTACGCAAGCGGGTAGACGAAGCGTTTTCACTGCGCCGCCTGAGCGCGCGCATCATCGGCGAAATTGAATCGATCGCCACCCTGACCGCCGCGGTCTCCAGCGGGCTGGGCGTAACCGTGCTGCCTGAATCCGCGGCCCGGGCGCTGGTCAGCTCAACGCACGCCTGGATGGCGCGCATTACCTCACCGTCGCTGACGCTGCCGCTGTCGCTGAATATGTCTGCGCAGCTGCCGCTCTCACCTGCGGCGCAGGCGGTCAAAACCATACTGCTGTCGCTGCTGAATAAGCCAGCGGTTACCGATCGCGAGCTGATGCTGGTGGGCTGAAAACCACGGGATCTCAGCAACGCTCCTTATTACTAAACCGCATAACAGGCGGTTTTTTATTATTTGTTGTATTGGCGCCTGCTCCCTACCATGGCGAAAACCGTGCCAGAAGGGAGAGAGGGTGTGAATTTCCAGCAGCTTAAAATTATACGGGAAGCCGCCCGCTGCGACTTCAATCTGACTGAAGTCGCCAACACGCTGTTTACCTCGCAGTCCGGGGTCAGCCGGCATATCCGCGATCTGGAAGATGAGCTGGGCGTAGAGATATTTATCCGGCGCGGAAAACGTCTGCTGGGCATGACGGAGCCTGGTAAAGCGCTGCTGACCATAGCCGAACGCATTCTCGATGAGGCGGGCAAGGTGCGGCGTCTGGCCGATGTGTTTACCAACGAGACCAGCGGCGTGCTGACAATTGCCACCACCCATACGCAGGCGCGTTACAGCCTGCCGCGCGTCATCAAAGCGTTCCGTCAGCTCTATCCCAACGTGCGGCTGGAGCTGAATCAGGGCTCGCCGCAGGAGATTGTCGCCATGCTGCTGGCCGGCGAGGCGGATGTCGGTATCGCCTCCGAACAGCTGGTTAACCACGCCAGCCTGGCGGCTTTCCCCTGGTTCAGCTGGCATCACTCGCTGCTGGTGCCGCCCGGGCATGAACTGCTGCTGCAGCAGCCGGTGTCGCTTGAAAACCTGAGCGCCTGGCCGTTAATCACCTACCGACAGGGGATCACCGGTCGTTCACGCGTGGATCGGGCGTTTCAGGCGGCCAGCCTGCGGCCCGATATTGTGCTGAGCGCGCAGGATTCTGACGTGGTGAAAACCTATGTTGAGCTGGGGCTGGGCGTTGGCGTACTCGCCGATCAGGCGTGTGATATCTATCAGGGCGAAAACCTGGTCAAGATTGATGCCCGTCACCTGTTTGAAGCTAACACCGTCTGGCTTGGGCTGAAGCGCGGACAGCTGCAGCGCAACTATGTCTGGCAGTTTCTGGAGCTCTGCAATGCTAATTTGTCGCTGGAGGAGATCAAGCGACAGGCGCTCTCCTATGAGAGTGAAGAAGAGCCGGCGCTCGATTTTCAGATCTGAGGCTGTCAGGCGCGGCAGCGGTGTGGCACTCTTCTTTTGCATTCATTAAGGGAGAACCGCATGAGCATGACGTTGCGTGATATTACGGCGGCCGACGCCGCGGCGGGCCATGCCCTGACGCAGCAGGCGGGCTGGCCACACCGTCCTGAGGACTGGCAGCAGCTGATTGCGCTGGGTGAAGGCGTGGTGATGGAGGAGGCGGGACGACTCTCCGGCTGCGCGCTTGGCTGGCGCTGGGGAAGCAGCGCAGCCACCATCGGCCTGGTGGTGGTGGATCAGCAGGCGCGCGGACGCGGTATCGGCCGCAAGTTAATGCAGGCGCTGATTACGCGCTTCGCCGGCTGCACGCTGCGCCTGCATGCAACGGAAATGGGTAAAGGGCTTTATGCACAGCTGGGATTCAGGGAGTGCGGTCAGGTATGGCAGTACCAGACGGCGGCATTAGCCGCGCCTCCCGCTATAGCGCTGCCGCCTGCGCTAAGCCTGGAGCCGGCATGCAGCGCAGCCTGTGCGGAACTCTGCACGCCCGACTGGCAGGCGACCGGCCTGCAGCGTGCGCGTCTGCTGCAGCAGTTGCTGCCCGGCAGCGTGCTGGCACGCGATGCGCAGGGGATACAGGGTTTTGCCAGCCTGCGTCGCTTTGGTCGCGGCTGGACCATCGGCCCGGTTATCGCCCGGGACGGCAGCGTGGCGCAGGCGCTCGTTGCCACGCTGCTGCAGACGCTGACCGGTCAGTTTGTCCGGCTGGATACGCCCGACGCCGGGCTGGCGGAGTGGCTGGCAACGCTGGGTCTGCAGCAGGTCGATGCGCCGCACATTATGGTGCACGGCACCCCCTGGCGCCCGACAGAGGAGATGCACTGTTTTGCGCTGGTCTCCCCGGCGCTGGGTTAGGCAGCCAGCGGGCGCAGTCAGGCCATAATCCGGCAGATCCTCTGCACGCCCGTTTCTGTCAGCTACCCTTAAAAGCTGACAACAGCCTTTAAGGGAGCAGCGGGATGAGTAAAAAAACCAGCGATTTTTTTGTCGAGCGCCTGCAGGCGTGGGGCGTCACGCGCATTTATGGCTATCCGGGCGATGGCATCCACGGCGTGCTGGGCGCTATCCAGCGCGCCAATAAAGCGGGTGCCGGCATTGAGTTTATCCAGGTGCGGCATGAAGAGATGGCAGCATTTATGGCTGCCGGCCACGCCAAATTTACCGGTGAGCTTGGCGTCTGCCTCTCCACCGGCGGGCCGGGCGCTACCCACCTGCTGACTGGTCTTTACGATGCGAAAATGGATCATGCACCGGTGCTGGCGATCGCCGGACAGGCTGAAGTGACCGCGCGCGGCGCCAGCTATCAGCAGGAGATGAACCTCGATCGCGTGTTTGCTGATGTCGCTAATTTTGTTCAGGAAGCGGCCGCACCGGCGCAGATCCAGCATCTGGTCGATCGCGGCGTGCGCATTGCGAAAGCGCAGAACGGCGTAGCGGTGCTGATCCTGCCGAAAGATATTCAGGATGAAACCTGGCAGCCACCGCAGCACGCGCACGGTTTTACCCACTCCGGTCCTGGCTATCAGCGTCCGAAAATCGTGCCGTATGAAGCAGATCTGCAGCGTGCGGCAGACGCCCTCAACGCCGGCAGCAAGGTGGCGATCCTGATCGGTGCAGGCGCGCGCGGCGCGGCAGTGGAAGTGGTGCAGGTTGCGAACCTGCTTGGCGCGGGCGTCGCCAAAGCGCTGCTGGGCAAAGATGTGCTGCCGGACGATGCGCCTTTTGTCACCGGCTCGATCGGCCTGCTTGGTACTAAACCGTCGTGGGATCTGATGCAGGAGTGCGACACGCTGCTGATGATCGGCACCGGCTTCCCGTGGACCGAATTTTTACCCGCTGAAGGTAAGGTGCGTGCGGTACAGATTGATATCGATCCGGCGATGCTGGGCCTGCGCTACCCCTGTGAAGTCAACCTGCACGGGGATAGCGCCGAAACGCTGCGGGCGCTGATCCCGCTGCTGCAGCACAAAAGCGATCGCCACTGGCAGGAGCAGATTGCGCTGCAGGTACGCGACTGGTGGCAGCTGATGGAGGAGCGGGCGCTGGCGCCGGCTAATCCGGTTAATCCACAGCGGGTAGTGTGGGAGATGTCGCCGCAGCTGCCGGATAACGCTATTGTCACCTCAGATTCCGGCTCCTGTGCCAACTGGTTTGCGCGCGACTATCGCGTGAAGCAGGGGCAGCGCGCCACGCTCTCCGGCGGTCTTGCCTGTATGGGTGCCGCCGTACCGTTCGCTATCGCCGCTAAATTTGCTTATCCCGATAAACCGGTTGTGGCGCTGGTCGGAGACGGGGCGATGCAGATGAATAATATGGCTGAGCTGATCACTATTCAGAAATACTGGCAGCAGTGGGACGATCCACGGCTGATCGTCTGCGTGTTTAACAATCAGGATCTTAATCAGGTGACCTGGGAGCAGCGCGTGATGGAAGGCAATCCGCGCTTCGAGGCGTCACAGCAGCTGCCCGATGTACCCTACGCGCGTTTTGCCGAGAGTCTTGGCCTGCAGGGGATCGTGGTGGATAATCCGGATGAGTTAGCCGCCGCGTGGCAGCAGGCGCTGAGCGCAAACCGCCCGGTGGTGCTGGAGGTGAAAACCGATCCGGAAGTCGCACCGCTGCCGCCGCATATCACCTTTAAGCAGGCGAAATCCTTTATGGCCTCCATGGTTAAAGGCGATCGCGGCGTGGCACAGATTATCGGTGACACCGCCAGTCAGCTTATCCGCCCCAAACGCTGATTCCGTCGTAGGGGACGCATTCATGCGTCCCTGACGTCATTAATGTACCGTGTCCAATTGTTGCCAGGGCGCCATAAATGGCGCCCCTGCGGGGTTATGTTCGGGGGCGATAAATAACGTATCCCCCGGTGCTCGCAGGGGACGCATTAATGCGTCCCTGGCGTCGTTTATGCGCCGTGCCCGGTTGTTACCAGGGCGCCATAAATGGCGCCCCTACAGATTATGTGCGGATGCGATAAATAACGTATCCCCCGGTGCTCGCCAGGGACGCATTTATGCGTCCCTGGCGTTGTTTATGCGCTGTGCCCGACTGTCGCCAGGGCGCCATAAATGGCGCCCCTACAAAGTTGTGTTCGGGCGCGATAAATAACGCATCCCCGTTGCCGCTGTAGGGGGCGCATTCATGCGCCCCTGACGTCATTAATGCGTCCCTGGCGTCGTTTATGCGCCCCTGACATCATCTATTCACCCCCGCATCCTTTAAATGTCTCGTCTCTCCTCGTACAAACAACCGGTCCAGCTCCCACTTCAATGGATTCTCTGCAATATAACGGCGAACTGCAGACAGCTCCTGTTCCGAGCGGATAACGCGGTCATAAAAGCCACGCTGCCAGACAGGCGTTCCGAGCTGGCGGGAAATACCCGCTTTAAAGTGATTAATAATGGCTGATAAACAACAGATATTACCCGGCTGAAGCCAGATGATGCCGTGCAGGTGATTGGGCATCACAATAAATGTATCGGTTGCCAGCGTGTTATAACGGGCAGAAAGGCGCTCCCACTCTTCGGCAACACAAAGGCCGGACGGCGAAGCGTGCATACTGCCGGACAGGATCTCACCCAGCAGCAGCGCACGCTGTCGGGTGACCAGGGTAACGAAATAAGCGCCGGGCGTACGATAATCAAATTGCGTCAGGCGCGGATTTTTTCGGTTTCGCATTGTGCCTCCTTGCGCCTTTATTCTCTCTTTTCAGCGCAGAAAGGCGAGTCAGCCACGTTAACGATGCGAGATGTCGCGAAAAAGAAAACGGTGCCGGTTGTTACCAGGGCGCCATAAATGGCGCCCCTACAAAGTTGTGTTCGGGCGCGATAAATAACGCATCTCCGGTGCCGGTAGGGGACGCATTTATGCGTCCCTGGATTCGTTTATGTGGACCTAACGTCGTTTATGTGCCGTGCCCGGTTGTTACCAGGGCGCCATAAATGGCGCCCCTACGGGGTTTTATCCTGTCGTTTCCTATACCATTTTTTCAATCTCGGTCAGCGGGACGGCGTGGCTGAACAGATAGCCCTGCAGCTGATTACAGCCGGCGTTGGCGAGGGCGTGCATCTGTCCTTCGGTTTCTACACCTTCGGCGGTGACGGTCAGGCCCATGGCGTGCCCCAGCCGAACGACGGATTCAATAATCGCGGTTGAGTTATCTGCCACGCCGAGCGACTGGGTAAAAGAACGGTCGATTTTTATCTTATCGACCGGGAAACTGCTCAGATAGTTAAGGCTGGAGTAGCCGGTGCCAAAATCATCCAGCGCGATACGGAAGCCCGCTTCGCGCAGCGCAATGATAGAGCTGCGGGCCGCATGCTCATCCTCAATCAGCACGCCTTCGGTGATCTCCAGCTCCAGGCGCTGCGGATCGGCGCCTTCGCTCGCAACAATCTCCAGCAGCCGGGAGACAAAGCCGCTGCTGCGAAACTGCACCGGTGAAACGTTCACCGCCACCACCACCTGCGGCAGCTTCAGCGACGTCTTACACGCTTCGCGCAGCACCCACTCGCCCAGCGGCAGGATCAGCCCGGTCTCTTCGGCGATAGCGATAAAGTCAGCCGGTGAGATATCACCACGGGACGGATGGTGCCAGCGCAGCAGTGCCTCAACGCCAACCACGCGTTCACCGTTAATCTCCATCAGCGGCTGATACCAGACGGCCAGCCCGGTAAAATTAACCAGCGCCTGACGCAGCTCTGCCGCCAGCTCCTGCCGGGTACGCAGCGACTCATCCATCGCTTTCTCAAACTGGCGAAACTGACCGCGCCCGTGATTTTTGGCGTCATACAGCGCGATATCCGCCTTACGCATCAGCTCCAGCCGGTCCACGCCATCTTTCGGTGCCAGCGCCAGGCCGATACTGACGCCAACCCACAGCTCATTGCCCAGCAGATGATAAGGAGCGCTGAGCGCGCTGATAATGCGCTGCGCCAGCGTATGCACCTGGCCGATAGTCTCCGTATCCGGCATCACGATAATAAACTCATCGCCGCCGATGCGTCCCACGGTATCGCTGGTGCGCACAATCTCGCTCAGGCGCCGCGCCACTTCGCGGATCAGTTCATCGCCGGCGTGATGGCCCCAGGTGTCATTGATATTTTTAAACCGATCAAGATCGAGCAGCAGCAGCGCCACGCGGCGATCGTGCCGCAGCGCCGCGGCCAGCGCCTGGGTCAGGCGATCTTCCACCAGCGCGCGGTTGGGCAGGCCGGTCAGCACGTCATGAAACGCAAGGTGCTGCGCCTGCGCCTCGCTGGCACCCAGCCGGACCAGCGACTGCGACAGGCTGAGCGAGGAGGTCCAGATGCGCCGTACCATAAAAAGGCAGAGGAGGGTGATAATCAGCACCGACAGCAGCGTTGAGGGCACGATCGTGCGCAGCATCTGCGCGCCGGGCTTATCGGGTTGCCAGCTCAGATAGCCTACCCGCTGGCCGCTCTGCGATGAGAGGGGCCAGAAAGCCATCTCCTTATCAGTGGGTGGCGCGTTGCTAAAGTGCAGCTGCGCCAGCTGGCTGCGATCGGAAAGGTGACGCAGATAGCCATCGTCAAGAAACGCGACGCTCACCAGGCTAAACCGGTTTGTCGTGTCAGGCGTGCTAATTTCACCCACGGCCAGCGCGGCAGCGCGACCGGCAATGCGCACAAAATCGGCCCGATCTTCTGCGCCAGCCGCGCTGGCTACCAGCGGCGTGGCGAGCAGATCGCGCAGCCACGGACCGACTGCCTGTGGGCTGACCGGCTCACCGTTGCGCCAGGCGGCAACCGGCTGCTGCCTGCTGTCCAGCAGCAGGATCAGCTGATGGGCAAACATCTCATAAAGCCAGCTGCCGACGTTCTGATCCAGCCACGCCCGGTCGGCGTCACGCAGCGTCAGGTGGCTGGCGAGCGGCGACCAGCGCGTCAGGCTGCGCAGCTGGCGCAAATGCTCGCTGAGGCTCTGGTCGAATGAGGCGGCAATCATCCGCTGCTGCTGCTCACGCGCTTCACTGTTGGTCACGGATGTCCCCCAGTAAAGTCCGCTGCCGGCCCCGGCAAACGACAGCACCAGAATCGCGATCAGCGGCGCGACCACCTGACGCAAAAAACTGTGCCGGAATTGACGGGATGTTCTGATTGAATTCATTATTTTTTCTTCATATAAACAGGCGGCCGTATTGAATAAGTTAGCAGAAAGACGGGTTTGTGCCTGGCGGAGAGCGGCGCGGCGCGAGATGCACTTATTAATCATCCTGATGCGTTAGCTGCTCATTGGCCGCGGCTGATTCATCGCGCCGTCACGCCATCGTCACCGCACTGTCATCTGCTGCGCGCATCCTGAGCGTTCATTAAAACGGGCGGGGCAGCCGGACACGGCGCTGAAAGCGCCCGGCTATTTATTGTTTATTCCGGTATCCGGAGAGGACCCATGACTTTACTGGCCAGTTTTCATTATTCCGTCGCGGATGCTCAGCAGGCGTCCCGTCGCGTACACAAAGCGATGAGCGAGCCAGGCGTTATCGTGTCGCTGCCGCTGATGCCAGGCCAGCGCGAACTCTCCTCTGCTGCCAGCGCGCTGCTGCTGACGCGGGAAGAGGGGGCAGATACGCTGTGGCTCGATCCGCAGATTGACAGTGCGGCGCTGCGCAGCACGCTGCATTTTTGTACCGGCATGCCGCTTGTCTCTGCCTGCAACGCCTCGCTGGCCCTGAGTCACGCCCGTGCGAATCCCGATCCCGCTACTTTGATGGCCCGGCAGGCTGCCGCCGGGCATAACCGCACGCTGATTATTGAGCTGCCAGGTCTGAACGGCGGTTTGACGCTGCGTCTCAGCGGCGACGGGCTGCGTGAAACGCGCGCGGTTGCACCGCAGCTGCCGCCGGCGGTGCTCGCTTATCTGCGTGAGCATCCGCATCCCGGCCGGCAGCGGTCAGATCTCATTTTTACCTGCGGTGAAACGCTCATGGCGCTGCCGCATACTGTCCGGGTGGCGGTGTGCTGAGCGCAGGCTATCAGCGGGAAAGCGGTGTGGCAGCAGCCTGCCGCGCGCGGTTAAGCCGTGCGCTGCGCTGCCAGGCCCGCTCCAGCGCCTGAACCAGCTGCGCCTGCTGCCACGGCTTCGCCAGCCGTTCACACAGCGGTAACGTCACCTGCGACCGGCGCAGATCCTGCCCGCTGACCAGCAGCGTGGCGAGCTGCGGCCACTGCTGCTGCGCCTGGCGTATCACATCGGCGCCGTTGAGCGCACCGGGCAGCATCAGATCGCTGATCAGCAGATCGATATCGGGTGTCTGCTGCAGCAGCGCCAGCGCGCTGGCACCGTCGGCGCACTCCAGCGTCAGATAGCCAAGCTGATGCAGATGGTCACACAGCGTCTGCCGTACGGCGGGTTCATCATCCAGCACCAGCACCAGCCGATCGCGGCTCGCACCGGGCTGCGCGGGTGGAGGAGCCGCCACCGGCTGTACCGCCTCCGCCGCGCGCGGCAGCAGCAGGCGTACCGTGGTACCCTGGCCCGGTGCGGTCTCCAGCGCAATTTCACCGCCCGACTGCCGCACAAAGCCATACACCATCGATAGCCCCAGACCGCTGCCGCTGCCGGTGGGCTTGGTGGTGAAGAAGGGTTCAAACACCTGCTGACGCACCTCCGCTGACATGCCGCAGCCGCGATCGATCACCTCCACCACGACCCACTCGCGTTTACCCGCCGCGGACGCTTTGCGCTGGTTCCAGACGCGCAGCACTATCTCACCGGGCTGCTGCTGCAGCGCGTCGCGCGCGTTAACCACCAGGTTCATCAGCGCATTTTCAAGCTGACCGGCATCGATCCATGCCGGCCAGCCCGGGCGTGCTGCTTCTGTTACCAGCTGCTGACCGGGCAGCAGGGCGTGCTGCAGCAGCGAATGCAGATCCTCTACCAGATCCACGACCGCGACCGCCCGTGGATAGAGCGCCTGTTTACGGGAAAACGCGAGCAGTCGCTGGGTGAGCTGCGCTGCGCGGTCCGCCGCCTGGCGGGCGCGTTCGATACGGGTTGCCAGCGTGCCAGCCGGCAGCTGATCGGCGGTGAGCGCCAGGCTGCCGATGATCACCGCCAGCAGATTATTAAAATCGTGCGCCAGTCCGCCGGTCAGCTGGCCCACCGCTTTCATTTTCTGGCTGTGCAGCAGCGCCTCCTCCAGCGCTTTTCGCGAGGTGCGCTCCAGCACGGTGTTGACCATGCCGCGACGCGGCACCGGACTGAAGCGCAGCTCCAGCGTCCGCCCGTCCGGCAGCCGCACTTCCTGCGCATCCTGCAGGCTGAGCAGCTGCAGATCCAGCCGTGCCAGCAGCTGCTGATAGTGCAGGCCACGCTGCAGCTCATGCGGCGCAATACCGAGCAGTTGCGCATACTGCGCGTTCCAGACCACCAGCTGACCGCTGTTATCAAACAGCGCAAAGCCGTCGCGCATGGCGAGAAAGGTTGACTCCAGCTGGGTGCTTTTCTCTTTCAGCAGTGAAGAGGTGTGCGCCAGTGAGGCAGTGTTGCGGGCAAAAACGTTAAACGCCCGCGCCAGATCGCCCAGTTCGTCGCGCCGCGACTGGCCGGGTACGCTGACGCCTTTCTCCCCCTGCGCCAGCTGCGTCATCGCGTGGGCGATAGCGGTAAGGCCGGAGCCGAGATTGCGGTAGATGTAGTAGCCGGCGTAACCGGTGATCAGCAGCGCCAGCAGCATAAACAGCGCGATAAAACCGATGACCGAGTTGAGTTCACGGTGGGTGCTGGCGCTGCGCGCATCGCTCTGCTGCGCCACCTGCTGTACATAGCGGGTGATATCCTCATTGAGCATCGCCACCAGCGCCTTGATACGGTAGGTCGCGTAGGCGATGCCGGTATCGCTCTCCTCAAGCCCGGCGGCGACCGGCTCCAGCGCACGGAGGGCATGGACAAAGCGCGCCCGCTGCAGCGCCAGCACGCCTTCCAGCGGCAGGGCTGACCAGACCGGAAGAATGGATGAGAGCTGCTGCACCGCAGCCTGCGGCGCGGCAGAGCGGATCGCTACCGCCAGCAGGCTCTCGCTCTGCTGGCGCAGCGGCAGAAAAGCGGCGTCGCTCGCAAGCGCTGAGATCCGGTTCAGCAGCAGCTGCGCCTGCCACAGCCCGCTTAGCATGGTGTTGCGCTGCAGGTGGCGCTGATGCCCCCGCTGCAGCAGCAGCGTGATGCTCTGCTCCAGCATCTGGCTGCGCTCACGAATACGGCTGAGCAGGGCGGGCTGCTGCCTGGCCACGGGGGCCGCCGCCAGCTGCGTCAGCGCCTGCTGCAGCGCCTGCTGCGTCTGCTGCAGGCGGGCCGACTCACTCTGATACTCCAGCGCACCCACCACCTGCGACAGGCGTACCGCCGCCGTCGCCACGTTGGCCGTATCACGCGCCAGCGCCAGGCTGCCATTCATATCGGCCAGCGTCTGCGCCTGCGCCTGTTCCTGAATCGTGCCGGCGTGGCGGAATCCGGTAATCGCCACCAGGCTGACCGCCAGCGTCACGCCGACCACCAGCAGATTAAACAGCAGCAGGCGTCCACGGGCACCGGCATACCACGGCAGAGTCTGACTCATGCGCCACCCCTCGCAATGCGGAACGTCAGCCGAGTATAAAAGTGGCGCGCAGAGGCAATATGACAAATATGAACGGGCGCTGACATTTTCCATTTATGTTGCGCGGCGACACTGCTCAGCACTATCCGGCAGCAGGAGCGCGGCAATGACAGCACCGATACTGGAGATGCGCGGTATTACCCGGCGCTTCGGCAGCTTTTACGCCCTGAAGGGCGTGGATCTCACTATCTGGCCGGGCGAAGTACACGCGCTGATGGGCGAAAACGGGGCCGGTAAGAGCACCCTGATGAAAATCCTGGCCGGTGCCTACAGCGCCAGCAGCGGGGAGATCCTGATTGAGGGCAAGCCGTACGCCATCCGCGGCCCTAAAGAGGCGCTGGCGGCGGGCATTACGCTGATCTATCAGGAGATCAATCTGGCACCCAACCTCACGGTGGCAGAGAACATTTTTCTCGGCAGTGAGATTGCGCGCGGCGGGCTGGTGAAACGCCGGCAGATGGCGGAAGAGGCGCAGCAGGTGATTGCGCGGCTTGGCGCGCGCTTCAGCGCCACCGATCTGGTCGGCCGTCTGAGCATCGCCGAACAGCAGCAGGTGGAGATCGCCCGCGCGCTGCACCGCAACAGCCGCATTCTGGTGATGGATGAACCTACCGCCGCGCTCTCCAGCCGGGAAACAGAGCAGCTGTTTGCGCTGATCAAGCGGCTGCGCAGCGAAGGCATGGCGATTATCTACATCAGTCACCGCATGGCTGAAGTGTATGAGCTGTCAGATCGCGTCAGCGTGCTGCGCGACGGTGAATATGTCGGCAGCCTGACGCGTGAGCAGCTCAACGCCAGCGAACTGGTGCGCATGATGGTCGGGCGTCCGCTCAGCGATCTGTTTAACAAAGCGCGCGACATTCCGTTTGGTGCTATCCGCCTGGCGGTCAATCACCTGACTGACCGCAACAAGGTCCACCCCAGCAGCCTGGCGGTACGCGCGGGCGAAATTGTCGGCCTCGCCGGCCTGGTGGGCGCCGGACGCAGCGAGCTGGCGCAGCTGATATTTGGCGTGCAGCAGCCCGCCGGCGGCGAAATCTGGATTGACGGAGAAAAAGTGCACATCCGCTCCCCGCGCGAGGCGATCGCGCGCGGCATCGGCTTTCTCACTGAAAACCGCAAAGAGCAGGGGCTGTTTCTGGAACTGGCCGCCCGGGAAAACATTGTGATGGCGACGCTGGAGCGCGACGCCAGCTACGGCCTGCTGAACCGGCGTAAGGGGCAGAAGATCGCCACTGACGCTATCGCCTCGCTCAATATTCGCGTGCCGCATGCGCAGGTTCGCGCGGGCGGGCTATCGGGCGGCAACCAGCAGAAGCTGCTGATCTCCCGCTGGGTATCTATTGCGCCGCGCATTCTGATTCTGGACGAACCGACGCGCGGTGTGGACGTCGGTGCGAAGAGTGAAATTTACCGCATGATGAATCAGCTGGCGCAGCAGGGCGTGGCGATTCTGATGATCTCCAGCGAACTGCCGGAGGTGGTGGGCATGAGCGATCGCGTCTACGTCATGCGTGAAGGCACCATTGCCGGCGAGCTGAGCGGTAACGCCATCAGCCAGGAAAATATCATGACACTGGCCACCGGCGCTCAGCCGGTTACAGCCTGAGGAGAAAGGAATGACCAGCGAAACCGCACGCGTAACCAGCCCGACGCTGAAACGGGCGTTAATGAGCGATCTGCTGCAGACGATCGGGATCCTGCCGATTCTGATCCTGATTGTGGCGGTGTTTGGCTTTATCGCACCTAACTTCTTCACCGAGGCGAACCTGCTGAACATTACCCGGCAGGCCTCTATCAATATCGTGCTGGCGGCGGGGATGACGTTTGTCATTCTGACCGGCGGTATCGATCTGTCTGTGGGCTCCATGCTCGGCACCACGGCAGTGGTCGCGATGGTGGTGTCGCTCGATCCCGCCTTTGCCGACCTGACGATCCCTGCTGCACTGGGTGCCGGGCTGATCATGGGACTGTTCAACGGCATCCTGGTCGCCTGGGCCGGGCTGCCGCCGTTTATCGTCACGCTTGGCACCTATACCGCCCTGCGCGGGGCCGCCTATCTGCTGGCTGACGGCACAACGGTCATTAACTCCAGCATCAATTTTGAGTGGATAGGCAACGGCTATCTCGGGCCGGTGCCGTGGCTGATCATCATCGCCTTTGCGGTTATCGCGCTCTGCTGGTTCATTCTGCGCCGTACCACTTTAGGCATCCATATCTATGCGGTGGGCGGCAATATGCAGGCGGCCCGTCTGACCGGGATCAAAGTCGGCGCGGTGCTGATTTTTGTCTACGCCATGAGCGGCCTGCTCTCCGGGCTGGGGGGGCTGATGAGCGCCTCACGACTCTACAGCGCCAACGGCAACCTTGGCGTGGGCTATGAGCTGGATGCGATTGCTGCGGTGATCCTCGGCGGCACCAGCTTTGTCGGCGGTATCGGCACCATCACCGGCACGCTGATTGGCGCACTGATTATCGCCACGCTCAACAACGGCATGACGCTGATGGGCGTCTCCTACTTCTGGCAGCTGGTGATCAAAGGCGGCGTAATCATCGTCGCCGTGTTAATCGATAAATACCGTACCCGTCATCACGTCAGCTGAAGGCCGGCAGAACATTTCCAGGTGGCGATCCCGCGGACCGCTGACAATAAAAAAAGCAGGAGAACATCAACTATGCGTTTTAATCCGATTGTAACCGGACTGCTGGCCGCCACGCTGCTGAGCGCGCCGCTGGTACAGGCAAAAGAGCTGAAATCGATAGGGGTGACCGTAGGCGATCTGGCCAACCCGTTCTTTGTGCAGATCACCAAAGGTGCCGAGCTGAAAGCCCGCGAGCTGGCAGGTGACAAGGTCAACGTGACGCTGGTCTCCAGCGGCTACGATCTCGGTCAGCAGGTGGGACAGATCGATAACTTTATCGCCGCCAAAGTCGATATGATCATTCTCAACGCCGCCGACTCCAAAGGCATTGCGCCAGCGGTGAAGCGGGCGCGCGACGCCGGCATCGTCGTGGTGGCGGTGGACGTGGCCGCAGATGGCGCTAACGCCACCATTACCTCGGATAACACCCAGGCAGGCGCGATGGCGTGTAAATATATCTCTGACCGACTGAAGGCGAAGGGCAACGTGGTGATCATCAACGGACCGCCGGTTTCGGCGGTGCAGAACCGTGTCGAAGGCTGCATGAGCGAGCTGAAGACGCACCCCGATATTAAGCTGCTCTCTTACAACCAGAACGCTAAAGGCAGCCGCGAAGGCGGGCTGGAGGTGATGACCGGTCTGCTCTCCGCTAATCCGAAAATCGACGCCGTGTTTGCTATCAACGATCCGACCGCAATCGGCGCTGACCTGGCGGCCAAACAGGCGCAGCGCAGCGAATTCTTTATTGTAGGGGTCGATGGTTCACCGGACGGGGAAGAGGCGCTGAAGCGTAAAGGCTCGCTGTTTGTGGCGACCCCGGCGCAGGACCCGCAGGTGATGGCGGAGAAAGCGGTGGAAATTGGTTACAACATACTGCAAGGCAAGTCTGCTCCCGACAAACCGGTGCTGATTCCGGTGACGATGATCGATCGCGACAACGTGAGCAGTTACAAAGGCTGGACAGTGAAATAACGCGGCAGATTTTCTGGTCGTCATCCCTTTCCTGCCTGCAGGAGAGGGCTGCGGCGGCAGGTATGTTGCCTGGCCGCCGCAGCCTCCATTACCCCTCACGTGACGGGAGCACTTCATGGCACTGATATCTCTGGCGCAGGGGCTGGCCCATGCGCAGCAGCACGGCTACGCGCTGGGCGCATTTAACGTCCTCGATACCCACTTTCTGCGCGCGCTGTTTCAGGCAGCGGAGCAGCAGCGTTCACCCTTTATCATCAACCTTGCAGAGGTGCACTTTAAGTATGTCAGCCTCGATCACCTGGTCGCGGCGATTCGCTGCGAGGCGGCGCGGCACGCGATTCCGGTGGTGCTCAATCTCGATCACGGTCTGCATTTCGAGGCGGTGGTGCAGGCGGTGCGCCTGGGCTTTACCTCGGTGATGTTTGACGGCTCCGGGCTGAGCTATGACGAGAATGTGCGTCAGACGCAGGAGGTCGTAAAACTCTGTCATGCGGTGGGCGTCTCGGTCGAAGCGGAGTTGGGCGCGGTGGGAGGCGACGAGGGCGGGGCGCTGACCGGTGAAGCGGACAGCGCAAAATTTACCGATCCGGCGCTGGCGGCTGACTTTGTGCAGAGTACCGGCATCGACTGCCTGGCGGTGGCGATCGGTAACGCACACGGTAAATATAAAGGCGAACCGCGCCTCGATTTTGACCGGCTGGCAGCGATCCGCAGCGCGGCAGATATTCCGCTGGTGCTGCACGGCGGATCGGGCATTAGCGACGCCGATTTCCGCCGCGCTATTACGCTCGGCATTCATAAAATCAACTTCTACACCGGCATGTCCCAGGCGGCGCTGGACGCAATAGAAACGCAGATGGAGCAGCGCGACGCCCGCTATGACAGCTTTGCTGAGCTGCTTATGGCGGTGGAGCGCAATATCAGCCGCGTGGTCGCGCAGCAGATGCAGATTTTCGGCAGCAGCGGACGCGCCTGAGATGACGGCACGCAGCGGCATTCTGGCCGCCGGTACTCTGCTGGTCGATCATGTCCAGCGCATTACGCACTGGCCGGATCAGGGCTGGCTGACCGAAATCGTGGCGCGCGAGCGCTGCAGCGGCGGCGCGGTGCCGAATGTGCTCCTGACGCTGGCGCGCATGCAGTCAGGTTTACCGCTGGCGGCTGCCGGTATCACGGGCGAGGATGCGGACGGTGACTATCTGCTGCAGCGACTGCGCGAGGAGGGGGTGGATTGCCGCGGCGTAACGCGCACCCGCGCGGCGGCCACTGCCATGACGCAGGTAATGACCGCGCCGGATGGTCAGCGCACCTTTTTTCACGCGCGCGGCGCCAGCGCGCTGCTTGATGTGGCGCATTTCCGCGACCTTACTACTCCGCACCGCATTTTTCACCTCGGCTATCTGCTGCTGCTCGACCAGCTTGACCGGCCCGACGCGCAGTTCGGCACGCGCAGCGCGCGGCTGCTGGCGCAGATGCAGCAGCGCGGCTATCTGACCTCGCTCGATCTGGTCTCGCGCGCCGGCGATCACCGCAGCCTGGTGCTGCCGGCGCTGCGCTGGCTCGACTATTTAATCATTAATGAGCTGGAGGCGGCGGCGCTGACCGGTATCCCGCTGCGGCACGGCGCCGGGCTGGCATCGCCGGAGACGTTTGCTGCCGCGGGCGCGTGGCTGCTGCAGCAGGGGGTGCGTCAGCGCGTGGTGATCCACGCGCCGGAAGGGGCGTGGGGGACAGAAAGGGGCGGTGAGGCGTGCTGGCAGCCGGCGTGGCGGCTGAATGCCAGCGACATTGTCGGCAGCGTGGGAGCGGGTGACGCTTTCTGCGCCGGCGTGCTGTACGCCAGCCACGAGGGCTTTACGCTGTCAGCCACGCTGCAGCTGGCGCACACCTGCGCCTGCTTTAACCTGCGCGCGGCGAACGCGCTGGATGGGATCCGGCCGCTGCCGGAGATGCAGCGCTGGATGGATCAGGCGATCTGCGATACGCGCGCTGCCGGACGCACCACGTCAGCTGAAAATACATAGCCGAGGCCGCGAATGGTGCGGATAAGGTTTGGCTGATGCGGATTAGCTTCGATTTTGCGCCGCAGCCGCATGATCAGCACGTCGATAGTACGGTCAAAGACATCCAGCGTTTCGCTGTGCGTCAGCTCCAGCAGCTGGTCGCGGGTTAACACTTTGCGGGCGTGTGCGACCAGCGCGCGCAGCAGCGTATATTCCCCCTGCGTCAGCGGCACGCTTTCACGCTGCGGATTCAGCAGCTGGCAGCGCACCTCATCCAGCTGCCAGCCGTTGAACTGCCAGCCCGCAGGGATAACAGCGTCTGGTTCATCCTGCCTGCCGCTGCGGCGCAGTGCGGCGCGCGCCCGCGCCACGACCACGCGCGGATTAAAGGGTTTAGCGATATAGTCATCGGCACCCATTTCCAGGCCCACCACCATCTCCGCTTCCGAGCCCATTCCGGTCAGCATGATCACCAGCACATCCGGCCGCTCACGCTGGATCTGCTGCAGAACCAGCAGCCCGTTCGTATCCGGCAGCATCATATCGAGCATCACCAGCGAAATATCCGGATGCTGCGTCAGCAGCGCCTGAACATCGCGCCCGAGGTGGCAGCGATACACGGCGGAAACGTGCTCACTTAAGACATCGTGCAGCAGTTCGCAGATGGCACGATCATCGTCAACGATCAGTATCGCGGGCTTCATGGCGCGGCCTCGTTATCATGCAGAGAGTAAAGGCACTATAACCTGCTGTTTTTAGCCTGCTGAATCGTGCAGCAGAAACGTGAGCGATATCGCCAGGCAGAACGCGAAAGCGTGCGGCACCGCAAAATTATCGCGCTTTATAGGGTAGCAAGGAAAACGATTGCGCAGCAGCGGGGCAATGCACCATAATCGCGCCTCTTTCTGGTTCAGACTTTTCTTAACCGGATGCGCAACGGAAAACGTAAACGATTGCGCAGGAGATGGCACAGCAATTGCTATCAGGACAGGGGAAAGCGGAGGGGACACCTCACGTCCGGCAGGCTCGCTTTCAGCAACAACGATCAGCTGTTAACCACTTTGGCCAGTGAGAACGCGCAGCCGCTGCGTCTCCGCTCATGAGAGAAAATGATGTTAGAGAAACTGTTTAAGCTTAAAGCGCACAACACCACCGTGCGCACGGAGATCGTGGCGGGGATCACCACTTTCCTCGCCATGGCCTATATCCTGTTTGTTAACCCCTCTATTCTGGGCGCGACCGGCATGGATAAAGGGGCGGTGTTTGTGGCGACCTGCCTGGCGGCGGCGATCGGCTCAATTCTGATGGGACTGATTGCTAACTATCCGATTGCGCTGGCACCCGGCATGGGGCTGAACGCGTTCTTTACCTACACCGTGGTGCTGCATATGGGCTACACCTGGCAGATTGCGCTGGGCGCGGTGTTTCTGTCGGCGGTGATCTTCTTTGCGCTCTCGATTTTTAAAATCCGCGAGTGGATTATTGCCAGCATCCCCCTGCCGCTGCGCGCCGGCATCGCCGCCGGTATCGGCCTGTTCCTGGCGCTGATTGCGCTGGAAGGGGCCGGCATTGTGGTGGATAACCCGGCGACGCTGGTCGGGCTGGGCGATCTGACCAAACCAGGGCCACTGCTGGCGCTGCTCGGCTTTTTTATCATCGTGGTACTGGAAGCGCGCCGCGTGACCGGCGCGGTGCTGATTGGCATACTGGTGGTGACCTTTATCTCTATGGGCATCGGCCTGACGCCGTTTGGCGGCGTCTTCTCCGCGCCGCCTTCAATCGCACCGACCTTTATGCAGCTCGATATTGCCGGCGCCTTTAATGTGGGGCTGGTAAGCGTAATTTTTGCCTTTCTGTTTGTTGATGTGTTTGATAATACCGGCACCCTGCTGGGCGTAACTAAGCGCGCAGGTCTGGCGGATGAGCAGGGCAACGTGCCAAAAATGGGGCGCGCACTGATTGCTGACAGCGCGGCTGCGCTGTTTGGCTCACTGCTCGGTACCTCAACCACCACCAGCTATGTGGAATCTGCGGCTGGCGTCAGCGCCGGCGGACGCACCGGCCTGACGGCCATTGTGGTGGCCGCGCTGTTTCTGCTGAGCCTGTTCTTCTCGCCGCTGGCGGGTAGCGTACCGGTCTGGGCCACCGCCCCGGCGCTGCTGTTCGTCGCCGTGCTGATGGCATCGGGGCTGGCGGAAATCGACTGGAAAGATGTGACGACGGCGGCACCGGTAACGGTAACGGCGCTGACCATGCCGCTGACCTACTCAATTGCGAACGGCATCGCCTTTGGTTTCATTACCTGGACCGTTGTTAAGCTGCTGAGCGGCCGCGCCCGTGAAGTGAATAGCGCACTGGTGATCCTCTCGCTGCTGTTTGTCATCAAGCTGGGCTGGCTCAGCGCCTGATGAAAAAAGGGAAGCCCGGACGAGCTTCCCTGCTGATAATGGCTGGCCGGTGCGTTAGCGGAACGGCGGCTCATTAAAGGTGCGCAGCTTGCGGGAGTGCAGCTTATCGCCCTCGGCGCGCAGCAGCTCTACCGCACAGATGCCAATCTGCAGATGCTCAGAGATGGCCCCTTCATAAAAGCGATTCGCCTGACCCGGCAGCTTGATCTCACCGTGCAGCGGTTTATCCGATACGCACAGCAGCGTGCCGTAAGGCACGCGGAAACGGTAGCCCTGCGCCGCGATGGTCGCGCTCTCCATATCCACCGCCACGGCGCGGCTCAGGTTGAAACGCAGCGCGGAAGCGGCGTAGCGCAGCTCCCAGTTACGATCGTCTGTGGTCACCACCGTACCGGTACGCAGCCGCTGTTTAACCTCTTCACCCGGCATACCGCTCACTGACTTGGTTGCGTCATAGAGCGCACGCTGCACTTCGGCGATGCTGGGTACCGGAATATCCGGCGGCAGCACGCTGTCGAGCACATGGTCATCACGCAGGTAGGCGTGCGCCAGCACATAGTCGCCGATATTCTGACTTTCGCGCAGGCCGCCGCAGTGGCCAATCATCAGCCAGGCGTGCGGACGCGTTACCGCCAGGTGATCGCAGATCGTTTTAGCATTGGAGGGGCCCACACCAATATTGACCAGCGTAATCCCGCGTCGGTTAGGCGAGGTAAGATGCCAGGCGGGCATCTGGTGCTTTTTCCACGCCAGATCGGACATCATCGCCGCCGGATCGGCCGTTTCCGCCGTGATCACCACATCGCCGGCGCAGGCGAGGCTGTCATACGGCGTGGCGGGATCCTGCACCTGTTCTATCGCCCAGCGCACAAACTCATCGACGTACCGGGTGTAGTTGGTAAACAGCACGAAAGGCTGGAAGTGTTCCACTGCCGTGCCGGTGTAGTGCCGCAGGCGCGCCAGCGAGAAGTCGGTGCGCAGTGCGTCAAAATGGGAGAGCGGAAAGCGGGCATCGGCGTTGAAGAGGCCATCAGCGGTTTCATCGCCAATCTGCGACAGCTCGGTAGTCGGAAAGTGGCGGGCAATACTGGCGCTCATTGAGCGATCCAGCGACAGATCCGAGCCGTCAATCACGTAAGGGTAGGGGATCTCCTGCTGCGACGGCCCCACTTCAATCAGCACCTCATACTCTTTCTCAATCATCTGCAGCTGCTCGCTGAGATAGTGGCGCAGCAGCGCAGGGCGGGTGATGGTGGTGCTGTAGCGGCCGGTATGGGTAAAGCGGCCCCAGGCACGGGTGCGGTTCTGCTGCGGACCCTCCCCCTGCCAGGTCAGGCGCAGCTCCGGATAGACAAACAGCCCCTGCTGCCGCTGCTCTGCGTCGGGCAGCGTACCCTGTTCAGTGAAGTCGCGGATAGCGTTGCGCAGTGCGTCAACTGCTGCTTCATAGCTGCGCTCCAGCTCATCCAGTGCCTGATGGGCAGTCAATCCGTTCCGTTGTGTTTGCATAGATTCTCCTTCAGGAAAATGGATCAGGTTGAGCAGAGCATAGCGGATAAACCGGCTGATATAATCAAGAATCTGTGACGCTATGCCAGCGTAATTATTGCGTACAGAAATTAACGTGGCTGCGCAAAGCGGGCAGAAATAAAAAGTTTGTAATAATGATTAAATGGCCGCCGCAAAGACTTTGCATAATCGCTGGCCGCCTATCATCATTACCTCTCCTCTCTCATCCAAAGTGATTTGGTACTCTCTTGCAAAATCCCGGTGTGGCAGTAATGCGGGCGGTGCGTAATACGGCGTGGTATCCGCGGCGCCGGATGTACCGCACGCTGTTGTGGCGTGAGATCGCGCCGCTGGCGATCCCTATCTTTATTGAAAACCTCTGCGTAATGCTGATGGGCGTGCTGAGCACGTTTCTGGTCAGCTGGCTGGGCAAAGAGGCGATGGCGGGTGTCGGGCTGGCAGACAGCTTCAACATGGTGATCATCTCCTTTTTTGCCGCTATCGATCTTGGCACCACGGTGGTGGTGGCGTTTAGCCTGGCGCGCCGTAACGGTAAACGCGCCCGCGCCGCCACCCGGCAGTCGCTGGGGCTGATGACCGTGCTGGCGCTGGTACTGGCGCTGGCGATAGAGTTCTGGGGACACCTGATTATCGACGTTATCGCCGGCAGCGCCGATCCGCAGGTCAAACAGCTGGCGCTGAGCTACCTGCAGACCTCCGCCTGGAGCTACCCGGCGGCGGCGATTGCGCTGATCGGCAGCGGCGCCCTGCGCGGGGCGGGCAACACCAAAATCCCGATGCTGATCAACGGCGGCATGAATATCCTGAACATCATGATCAGTAGCGTGCTGATTTATGGCGTGCTGGGCTGGGAAGGGATGGGCTTCGTCGGGGCGGGCCTCGGGCTGACGATTTCGCGCTATATCGGGGCGCTGGCGGTGCTCTATGCGCTCTGGCGCGGTATCAGCCCGGCGCTGAAGCTTACGCTCAGCAGCTACTTCCGCCGCTGGGATCGCGCCATTCTGATAGAGGTGCTGGGCATCGGGGTGCCGGCGAGTATTGAGTCCGTGCTGTTTAACGGCGGTAAGCTGCTGACGCAGATCTTTGTCGCCGGTATGGGCACCAATGAAATCGCCGGCAACTTTATCGCCTTTTCTATCGCCACGCTGATTAACCTGCCGGGCAACGCGCTGGGTTCGGCCTCTACCATTATTACCGGCAAGCGTCTGGGCCGGAATCAGGTGATGCAGGCGGAGCGGCAGATCAGGCATGTGTTCTGGCTGGCGATGATCGGGCTCTGTACGCTGGCGCTGATCACCGTGCCGCTGGCGGGTACGCTGGCGCGCTTCTATACCCGCGACCCGGAAGTGATTGAAGTCACGAAACATCTGATCTGGCTCAACGCCGCGTTTATGCCGATCTGGACCGCCTCCTGGGTGCTGCCTGCCGGACTGAAAGGCGCCCGCGATGCGCGCTATACCATGTTTGTATCAATGTTCAGCATGTGGGGCGCTCGCGTGGTGGCAGGCTACCTGCTGGGCATCGAACTGGGCATGGGGGTGATCGGCGTGTGGCTTGGCATGTTCCTGGACTGGACGGTGCGCGGTCTCTGCTTCTGGTGGCGGCTCAATAGCGGCAAGTGGCTGCTTAACTACCGGCGTATGGTGGCAAAAGCGGCTGGCTCAGCACCATAACTCACGCAAAGGCGTCTGCGGCGGAAAATGGTGGGCACACTGCGCCTGCAGCAGTTCGGCACAGCCCAGCGCATCCGTCAGCGCGTTATGGGCCGGGTAGTGCGGCAGATGATAGCGCGCCCGGCTCTCCGGCAGGCTGAGCGAGGGGCGTGACCTGCCGCGCCAGAGTCTCTTCAGCCGGCTGAGCGGCGCTTGCTGACAGAGCAGCCCCTCCAGCGCCAGCGTGTCGATACAGGGGAAAATAATGCCCTCTCCGATGCGCCGCTGCAGCGCCGCGTTCAGAAAATGCTGCTCAATGCCGCGATGGTGCACCACCATGACGCGACCCGCCATCATCGTCAGCAGCTTCAGCAGCCGCTCGCTCAGGTCGGGCGCCTGCGCGACCGTCGCGTGGGTGATGCCGTGGATCACCACTGATTCATGGCGCAAGTCGGCCCGCGGGTTGAGGATCCAGTGTGCGCTTTCACTCAGCCGGATACGCGTCAGGCTGAAAGGGATAAGGCCAATACTGACAATATCGTCGCGCCGGGTATTCAGCCCGGTGGTTTCAAAATCCATTGCCAGCAGCGGCACCTCGCCGATCGGCGTCGCCGCGTCCGGTACGCCCGCCCGGTAGTAGTGCTGCAGCGCCGGATGGCGTGCCGTCGCGGCCTGCTGCGCCAGCAGCGCGGGCCACGCGGGCGCGACTCCCGCATGCGGCGCGGGCGCGGGGGCGGAACGCAGCAGCTGTTTACTGATGTGCAGCATGTTTACCTCACACTTTCCGGCCTGGCTGATAGCGGTATTTGAGAAATTTTTGTGCGTTGCTCAGGATCTGAAACGCATCTTTGAGATTTTTGCGTTCGAACTCAGAAAGATTAAGCGGTTCAATGCGGTTATCCGGCTCCTGACCGCTCTCCACGTCCTGCGCCTGATGGCGGATACGCACCATCGAGATAAACTCCAGCGCATCGCGCAGATCCTGACCGCGTCCGTGCGGCAGCAGGTCGGTTTGCATAATATCCTGTAGCCGATCAAACGAGTTGCGAGCGGCTGAACCGGCCGCCAGCGCGTGCACGCGGATCAGATCCGCCAGCGGCGCGGTGCCGCGCCGTTTCATATCGATAGACTGCGTATGCTGACCGGAAGGCTCCATGACAAAATTTTTAAAGAACCCCAGCGGCGGTTTGCGCAGCAGCGCGTTGCGCGCCATGCAGGCGAGAAAGCGCGAGTTGTGCCGGACTTTATGCGTAATGCGTTTATTCAGCTGCTCGCCCCACGCCAGCTGGCCCCAGACGGCATCAAGATCGAAGAAGATTGCGCTGTCGAGCAATGTCTGCGGGGAAGGGGTGTCGATCCACTCATCAAAGTATCCTTCCCAGACGGTCAGCGGCTGCCGCCAGCGGCCGTTAGTGGCCATGATGTTGCCGCTGCAGTAGTGATAGCCGCACGCCGCCAGGCCGTCACAGACGCGGCGCGCCAGCGCCATAAAATAGGCTTCATGGCGGGATGCATCATACCGGTTGTCGAGGATCAGTGCGTTATCCTGGTCGGTGACCAGCAGCTGCTCCTGGCGCGCCATCGACCCCAGCGTGATAAAGCAGTAGGGCACCGGCGGCGGCCCCAGCTCCGCTTCAGCCAGCGCCAGCAGCCGCTGCGTAAAACTGCGTCCAATCACCGCCATGGCGCGGCCCGTCATCTGCGAATTGGCGTCTTCACGCACGATGCGGCTAAAGCAGGCGCGTACCTCATTTTTCAGCGTGCTCAGCTCACTGATGCTGTTGCAGTGAAAAATGCGGCTGACGAGAAACAGGCTGTTTTGTGACTCATAGCGGATAATATCTGACTGGGAAATCACTCCTACCGGCAGATCCTGCTTCAGCACCGGCAGATGATGTATGTTGTGCTGCATCATGATGAGCATCGCTTCAAACACCAGCTGGTGGTGACTGACGTGGGTCAGCTGCCCGGTCATAATTGTCGCGACTGGCGTATCGAAGCTCAGGCCGCGGGCAATTACCCGGTCGCGCAGATCTTTATCCGTGACGATCCCAGCCAGCGTTTGGGAACGCTCCCCATCCGCGTCCGGGGTCACAATCAGCAGGGATGAGACGCCCTCTTTACTCATTTTCTGTGCGGCTTCACACACCGTGGCGCGGCTGTCGATGGTCACCGGTGGCCGGCTGATTAGCGCCTCGATGCGCGACGTCATCAGGCCGCTCGCCTCTTCGGTACGCGCCACGGTCTGCCGCAGCCGGGTGCGATCTTCCACCTCTACCAGGTCGGCAAACTCTTCATATTTGCTGAACAGCTCATTAAAAATCGGGGCGGGAATCAGATAGGTCAGCGTATCTTCCAGGGCGGTAACCGGAAAGCGCACGCTGTTCTCGCGCAATAAGCCGAACTCACCAAAATAGCCGCCGGCGCTGAGGCGATTATAGAGGTCGCCGTTGCGGCGATAGATCTCCACTGCGCCGCTGCGGATGAGATACCAGGCGTCAACCTGCTGACCAAAGGTGAGGATCGGCGTGCCGGCTTTGTAATAGCTCACCTCAAGGGTGGCTGCGATCCGCGCCAGCGCCGTCAGCGGCAGGGTGTTAAACGGCGGGTAGCGCTGAATAAAATCGATGATTTCCTGATGTCCGGCCTGCATAGCGATCTCCCTTCCTGCACCGGCAGCGGCGGATAGCCCGGTCGGCTATCCGCCTGCTTACGTGCTATTGATTGCGCACGGCGGGAGCCGGGCGCGTCGGGCGCGGCTCAGAGAGCAATCCCTTTACAACCGCGACCGACGCGACCAGCAGCACCAGCGCAAAGGGCAATCCGGTCGAGACCACCATCGCCTGCAGGGCATCCAGCCCGCCGCCGAGGATCAGTACGATGGCGACCAGCGCTTCAAACACGCACCAGAATACGCGTTGCGCAGTCGGGGATTCAATTTTACCGCCGGAGGCGATGATATCGATCACCAGCGTGCCGGAGTCAGCTGAGGTGACAAAGAACACCACCACCAGAATGATGGCGACCACGCAGGTGATTTTGGCCAGCGGCAGCGTGTCGAGCATGGTAAAGAGCTGCAGCGGCAGAATGGCATCAGCAATACTCTGATATCCCTCAGTAAAATATTGATGGATAGTGGTGCCGCCCAGTACCGTCATCCACAGTACACACGCCAGTGACGGGACCAGCAGCACGGAGATGATAAACTCCCGTACCGTGCGACCACGTGAAATACGCGCGATAAACATGCCGACAAACGGTGACCAGGAGATCCACCACGCCCAGTAGAAGGAGGTCCAGCCGGCGGCAAAATTGCTGTCTGGACGGGAGACCGGATTGGAGAGCGCGGGCAGGAACTCAATATAGGAGACGAGGTTAGAGAAAAAGCCGCTAAACAGCAGCATGGTCGGGCCGACCACGATAATAAACAGCAGCAGCAGACCGGCGAGGATCATGTTCGCTTCTGATAAGCGCCGCACCCCGGCGTCCAGCCCGGCGACCACAGAAAAGGTGGCAATAGCGGTAATCGCGATCACCAGTACAATCTGCGTGGTTTGTCCCAGCGGTACATCAAACAGGAAATTGAGTCCGGACGCCGCCTGCGAGGCACCCAGCCCGAGCGAGGTAGCGAGGCCAAACAGCGTGGCCAGCACGGCAAGGATATCGATCAGATGACCGGGCCAGCCCCATACGGCGTCACCCAGCAGCGGATAAAAGAGTGACCGGATAGTCAGCGGCAGGCCTTTGTTAAAGGTGAAGAGGGCCAGTCCCAGGGCAAGAACCGCATAGATCGCCCACGGATGGAGCGCCCAGTGGAAAATCGTAGCCGCCATGGCCAGCCGCGTAGCCTCTTCTGCTGATCCACTCGCACCGCCCAGCGGCGCCCAGTCGGTACGCACGCCATTTTCAGTGGCCGTGCCGTCTATCGCGCTGGAGAAATGCGACAGCGGCTCCGAGACGCCGTAAAACATCAGGCCGATGCCCATACCGGCGGCAAACAGCATCGAAAACCAGGTGACATAGTTGTAATCGGGGCGGGCGAGGGTGCCGCCGAGACGCACCTTGCCCAGCGGGGAGAAAACCAGACCCAGGCAGATGATCACGAAGACATTACCGGCAGAAAGAAAGAACCAGTCGAGTTTGCTGGTAAGCCAGTTAAGCATACCTTTAAACAGCGGGGCAACGTCACTCTGAAACGCCAGAGTTAATATAACGAATAGAATTACGGCGATGCCGGATATTGCAAATACCCGGTTGTGAATATCCAGACCAAAGGGTCCGACATTCACGATAATATTATCCTGGCCTACCTGATAGTCAGTATCATAGGGCGATACTTCGCCATCAGGCGTCATCGGATCTCTGGAATCCGCCATAGTGATTTCCTCGCGACTTACGTGTTGTTGTTAAAAACCGGCGCTGCTATCAGGCCAGGTTCTGTTTTATTTAACGCTGAAGGTCGTGATCAATCCCTGATTACCCTGTTTTCCGCAAAAAGATAAAAGCGTGCAGCCTGCTGGTGCATGTGCTGCACATTTATATTCAAAACTGCACCGGCTAACTAAATACCACCGTGCGCTTGCCGCTTAAAAATACGCGTTTCTCGACGTGATAACGCACCGCGTTAAATAGCGTGACGCGTTCAATATCCTGTCCGCGGCTGATAAGATCGTCGGGATAGAGCGCGTGATCCACGCTCTGAATACCCTGCGTAATAATCGGTCCCTCATCCAGATCATTATTAACGTAGTGCGCCGTGGCACCGACCATTTTGACTCCTTTCTCCCACGCCTGATGATAAGGACGCGCGCCTTTAAATCCCGGCAGCAGAGAGTGATGAATATTAATGGCTTTACCGTCGAGCTTTTCACACATCCGCGGTGAAAGAACTTGCATGTAACGTGCCAGAACCACCAGGTCGATATTATATTGTTCCAGCAGAGCGAGAATCTGCGCTTCCTGTTCTGCGCGATTCGCATTATTTACCGGCAGGTGGTACCAGGGGATGCCGTGCCATTCCGCCAGGGAACAGAGATCGGGATGGTTAGAAATAATCAGCGGCACATCAATAGATAATTGTCCGGTGCGATGCCGGAATAACAGATCGTTCAGGCAGTGATCAAATTTAGAGACCAGAATAGCCACGCGCTCACGATGCTGCGGCGGGGTAAGCTGCCACTGCATCTCAAACGGAGTGACGCGCGGCGTAAAATTATCGCGAAATATATCGGTACTGAAGTGCGCGGCTGGTGAGAAAGCGACGCGGATAAAAAAGTGGTGGCTGACGCGGTCGTCGAACGAATGGATCTCATTAATATAGTGACCCGATTCCGCCATAAACCGGGTCACGACATCCACCGTGCCTAATTTACTCGGGCAGCTGGCGGTAAAAATCCATGAATCGGGCAGCACGCTCATGGGCGACTCCTGATAATAAGGGAAAGGCGTGCCGGCGGACAGAGAGCCGCGCCAGCACGGCCGGATATTACGCGGTGATCTTCAGCCCATATTCGCGGCTGGCATCCCGCAGCCAGAGCCAGATGTACTCTGCAAAGCTGCGGCGGATCACCAGCTCCCAGCTTTCCGGACCGGTGCGGCGGATCAGCGCGCTGCTCTTCGCAAACACCGATCCGGCAACTTTGCCGACGGGAAACTGTGACGGATGCAGGTCAAGCACCGTGCTCTTTTTCAGTACATCGACCGCGTGTTTACCGGAGAGCGCCAGAATGGTCTGTCCGCCGCTGACGTTCACCACCGAAAAGTGACCAGTAATTTCAGCGCGCAGCGCTTTCTCCACCGGGAACAGCTGATCCATCGGCAGTACCACCAGCCACTCATCGGGGCTCAGCCAGCGCACGGAGATATCGCCATCTTCGGCGGAGGTCAGCGGCGCGGTGGGCAGCGGCAGGCCTAATACCGTCAGGCAGCCCTGCATAAAGCTCGCGCTGTTTTGCGAACCGCGCAGCACCAGATGCCCGCGCAGCGCCAGCTCACGCAGTTCAACGCCCGCCTGCTGCGACTGGCTGGCAGTGACGTTACCGCGATCGGCATGGTGCAGCGGCGATTCAGCGCGTACCTGCGGCGCACTCTGGTTCATTACCGCGACCTGTCTGACGGCCTCTGCGGGTTTGGTTTCAGGTAAGAGGGTTTCAGACATGTTGACGTTCTCCTTTCGGATCGATAAAGACCGGGCTGCAGATTTCCGCTTCCACCACGCGGCCATCTGCCAGCGGATAAAACACGGTTTCGCCCATACGCTGCAGTCCGCCTTTGATAAAGCCCATTGCGATACTGCGGTTCAGGTTGGCGCTCCAGTAGCTGGAGCTGACGTGGCCCAGCAGATCCATCGGCACCGGCTGCTGCGGATTAGCGACCGCCTGCGCGCCTTCCGGCAGGACCACCAGCGGATCGCGCGTTTTCAGGCCGACCAGCTGTTTACGCTGCTCGCGCACGCAGTCTGCCCGCGCCATACCGCGCTTGCCGATATAGCTGAACGGCTTTGAATCGGCGACGCACCAGCCCATATTGAGATCGTGCGGCGTCACCGAGCCATCCGTATCCTGACCGGCAATAATAAAACCTTTCTCCGCCCGCAGAATGTGCATGGTCTCCGTGCCGTACGGCGTCAGATCATATTTCGCGCCGTGCTCAAACAGCTTCTCCCAGACCGCAAGGCCGTAGTTTGCCTGCACGTTGATCTCAAACGAGAGCTCACCGGTAAACGAGATGCGGAAGATACGCGCCGGTACGCCAGCGACCGTGCCTTCCTGCCAGTCCATGAACTTAAAGGTCTCTTTATCCAGCGACACATCGCTGCAGAGTTCCGCCAGCAGGTTGCGGCTCTCCGGACCGGAAATGGTCATGGTCGCCCAGTGATCGGTTACGCTGGTGAAGAACACCTCCAGCTCCGGCCACTCGGTCTGGTGGTAGAGTTCCAGCCACTCCATAACGTGCGCCGCGCCGCCGGTGGTGGTGGTCATCAGAAAGTGGTTCTCTGCGAGACAGGAGGTTACGCCGTCATCAAACACCATGCCGCTTTCACCGCACATCAGGCCGTAGCGGCACTTGCCGACGCCGAGTTTAGCCCAGGCGTTGGTGTAGACGCGGCTGATGAATTCGCGCGCATCTTTGCCCTGAATATCAATTTTGCCGAGGGTAGAGGCATCGAGGATGCCGACGCCGCTGCGCACCGCGCGGCATTCGCGATCCAGCGACTGCTGCATGGTTTCACCCGGACGCGGGTAGTACCACGGACGCTTCCACTGGCCAACATCTTCAAATTTCGCCCCCTGCTGCACGTGCCACTTATGCATCGCGGTAAAGCGTTTGGGATCGAACAGCTCGCCGCAGTTACGCCCCGCGATAGCGCCAAAAGCGATCGGGGTATAGTTCGGACGGAACACCGTGGTCCCGGTCTCGGGAATGGTTTTGCCCGTTACTTTGGCGGCAATCGCCATACCGTTGATGTTGCCGAGCTTTCCCTGATCGGTACCAAACCCCATCGCCGTATAGCGCTTGATATGCTCAATCGCCTCAAATCCTTCGCGCGTTGCCAGCGCAATGCCGGCCGCTGTGACATCATTCTGATAGTCAACAAACTGCTTTGGCGCGCGGCTGATCGGTTTGGTGTGCGGAATATGAAACAGCGCGGCGGGCGGATGCTCAATCCACTTTTTCACTTCGGGCAGGGCGACCTCAACCGGCGTCAGGCCGAGTTGCAGTACGGCATCCTGACCCGCTTTGATCCCTTCCTGCAGCACATTGTCGAGCGCGTAGCGGCCGTTGATGCCGCCCGCCGTCAGCTGCTGCTGCGCGGTCGGGCCGGGCAGAAAGCCAATCACTTCATTGTTCCAGACCGGACGGCTGCCGGTATGTCCGGCGAGGTGGATCACCGGGCTCCAGCCACCGGAGCTGGCGACGGTATCGCAGGAGAGGGTAAAGGGCTTACCGGTGAGGGCGTCGCCTTTTTTATCGATGGCGGCAATAGTGACGCCGCTGACGCGCTTTTTACCCTGCACGTCGATCACCGCGCTGCCGCTAATTACCCGAATGCCGCGGCGGCGCACGGCGGCGGCCAGCTCGCCTTTGGTGGCGGCGCGGGTATCCACTACGGCCACCACTTCGCGCCCGGCATCGGCCCAGTCCAGCGCGGTCTGATAGGCGCTGTCGTTCGTGGTCATCAGCACCAGCTGATTGCCGGGCACCACGCCGTAGCGGTTGATATAGACGGAGATGGCGGAGGGGATCATGCAGCCGGGCACATCGTTATGGCTGAAGACCAGCGGGCGCTCCTGCGCGCCGGTGGCAAGCACCACCCAGTGCGCCCGCACGCGGTGCATGCGCTGGCGTACCTGTCCGGCTGCCGCGCGGTCGCCGTGGTAATCTGTGCGGTTCTCATTAATGGTTAAGAAGTTATGATCGTGATAGCCGTTCACCGTCGCGCGCATCAGCAGCGTCACTTCCGGCATAGTGGCCAGCTCAGCCACCACCTCAGCCACCCAGTCGGCGGCCGGCTTGCCCTCGATCAGTTCGCGGCTGGCGAGCAGGTGTCCGCCCGGTTCGCTTTGCTCATCCGCGAGGATCACGCGTGCGCCGCTGCGGCCGGCGGTCAGCGCCGCCATCAGGCCCGCCGGACCGGCACCGACGATCATCACATCGCAGTGCTGATTCATAGCGTCGTAGATATCAGGATCTTTTTCGCGCGGCGCGCGTCCCAGCCCGGCGGCCTTACGGATAAATTTCTCGTAAGTCGGCCACATTGACTGCGGATACATAAAGGTTTTGTAGTAAAAGCCGGGCGGCATCACTTTGCCGCCGAGGTTACCCACCAGCCCCATCAGGTCAGATTCCACATTGGGCCAGCCGTTGGTGGCAGAGCAGACCAGCCCCTCATAAAGCGTCTGCTGCGTGGCGCGCACGTTGGGCACCTGCGTCGCCTCTGAGGCGCCCAGCTGCAGCACCGCATTCGGCTCTTCCGCGCCCGCGGCAACGATGCCGCGCGGGCGGCTGTATTTAAAACTGCGTCCGACAATATCAATGCCGTTGGCGAGCAGGGCAGAGGCGACGGTATCGCCTTCGTAGCCCTGATACTGACGGCCGTTCCAGGTAAAGTTCAGCGTGGTGGAACGGTTGATTCTGCCGCCGGACGGCAGGCGATTTTTCTGGCTCATGCTCTGCGCTCCTTACCCTTGCTCGCCGGCTTCAGGCTGTTCATCGAGTGTATAAACACGTTTGATTTCATACGTCTGTGTGTCACGCGTCAGGTTGAAAAATTTACGGCAGCCGGCGCTATGTACCCAGAGTTCGTTATGCATACCGCGCGGATTTTTGCGGAAATAGAGAAAGGTTCCCCACTCCTCGTCGCTGCAGGCATCCGGATTAGCGGGCCGGGCGATATGCGCCTGACCGCGCGGATGAAACTCTTCTTCTTCGCGATACTCACCACAGTGAGGACAGTAAATGTGCAGCATGCTAAAAGTCCTTAGTGGGCCACGCCCGCAGCGCCATGTTCATCAACCAGGGCCCCGGTGTAAAAACGGGACATTGCAAAAGGTTCAGCGATTGGATGCGGCGTGCCGTGCGCCAGCTGGTGGGCAAACAGGTTGCCGGAGCCGGGGGTGCCTTTGAAGCCGCCGGTGCCCCAGCCGCAGTTGAAAAACAGGTTGCGTACCGGGGTCGCGGAAAGGATAGGGCTGGCGTCAGGGCAGGTATCAACAATGCCGCCCCACTGGCGGTTCATGCGTACGCGGCTGGTGCAGGGGAAGAGCTCAACAATCGCCTGGATCGTGTGCTCAATCACGCTGTAGGATCCGCGCTGGCCATAGCCGACCCAGCCGTCGATGCCGGCGCCAATCACCAGATCGCCTTTATCAGACTGGCTCATGTAGCCGTGTACGTGGTTGGACATCACAACCGTATCGAGAAAGGGTTTAATCGGCTCGGAGACCAGCGCCTGCAGCGGATGCGACTCCACCGGCAGTTCAAAGCCCGCCATTTTCGCCATCACGCCGGAGTTGCCGGCGGTGACGCAGCCCACGCGATCGGCTTTGATCACGCCGTGGTTGCGGGTTTTCACGCCGGTGATCTTGCCGTCGCTGATCTCCATATCGATCACTTCACAGTTCTGGATCAGATCCACGCCCAGGCTGTCGGCGGCGCGGGCATAGCCCCAGGCCACCGCATCGTGGCGGGCGTTGCCGCCGCGGCGCTGCACCGAGGCGCCCAGCACCGGATAGCGCGCATCTTTACTGCAGTCGAGCGCCGGGATCTCGCGCTGCAGCTGGTCGCCATAGACCATTTCGTTATCGACGCCCTGCAGGCGGTTGGCGTTCGCCAGCCGCTCATTGGTGCGCAGATCCTGCAGCGTGTGGCAGGTGTGGTAGACGCCGCGCTGCGAGAACATCTGGTTGTAGTTCAGCTCCTGCGACAGGCCTTCCCACAGCTTCATGGAGTGCTCATAGAGCGCGGCGGACTCATCCCACAGGTAGTTAGAGCGGACAATGGTGGTGTTGCGGCAGATGTTGCCACCGCCGAGGTGGCCCTTTTCCAGCACCGCCACATTGGTGATGCCGTGCTCCTTTGCCAGATAGTAAGCGGTAGCCAGACCGTGACCGCCGCCGCCGATAATAATCACGTCATAGCGTTTCTGCGGTGTCGGATTGCGCCAGACCTTCTGCCAGTTCTCATGAAAGCTCAGACTGTGTCTGAGCAGGCCAAATCCTGAATAGCGTTGCATGTTTATCTACTCCCGTAACGATACCGCGTGTGCGAATGGACAGAGGGTAAGACGGCGCCCCGCGGCAGGCCGGGGGCGTTCTGGCTTAGCGGTAAACCGGGAAATCTGCACACAGCGACAGCACCTGCTGTTTCACCTGCGCAATTTTCACTTCCAGCTGCTCCTCGTTGTGCATGACGTCGAGGATGTCTGCGATCCAGCCTGCCAGCGTGCGGCAGTTCTCCTCGCTAAAGCCGCGCGTGGTGATCACCGGTGCACCGATGCGCAGGCCGGAGGTCACAAACGGCGACTGCGGATCGCCCGGTACAGCATTTTTATTGACGGTGATATTGGCGCGGCCCAGCGCGGCGTCCGCCGCTTTGCCGGTCAGGCCCTGTTTGATCAGGCTCAGCAGAAACAGGTGGTTATCGGTACCGCCCGAGACCACATCGTACTGACGCGCAATAAAGACCTCCGCCATCGCCTGCGCATTTTTCACCACCTGGCGCTGATAGTTTGCGTAGTCAGGCTGCATCGCCTCTTTAAAGGCTACCGCTTTGGCGGCGATAACATGCATCAGCGGACCGCCCTGGCCGCCGGGGAATACGGCGGCATTCAGTTTCTTCTCCAGCTCCGGATTGGCTTTCGCCAGGATCAGACCGCCGCGCGGACCGCGCAGGGTTTTATGCGTGGTGGTGGTGACCACGTCAGCGAACGGCAGCGGATTAGGATAGATACCGGCGGCGACGAGGCCCGCGACGTGTGCCATATCGACAAACAGCCACGCGCCCGTTTTATCGGCGATAGCGCGAAAGCGCGCCCAGTCAACCACGCGTGAATAGGCGGAGAAGCCAGCCACAATCATTTTTGGCTTATGCTCCAGCGCCAGCGCTTCCACCTGGTCGTAGTCGATCTCGCCCGTTGCTTCGTTCAGGCCATACTGCACGGCGTGATAGATCTTGCCGGAGAAATTGACGTGTGCGCCGTGCGTCAGATGGCCGCCGTGCGCCAGACTCATGCCCAGCACAGTGTCACCCGGCTGGCACAGTGCCATATAAACCGCCGCGTTAGCCTGCGAGCCGGAGTGCGGCTGCACGTTGGCGTAATCGGCGCCGAACAGCGCACAGGCGCGTTCAATCGCCAGTTTCTCCACGATGTCGACATATTCGCAGCCGCCGTAGTAGCGTTTGGCCGGATAGCCCTCCGCATATTTATTGGTCAGTACCGTGCCCTGCGCCTGCATAACGCGCGGGCTGGTGTAGTTCTCTGAAGCGATAAGCTCAATGTGCTCTTCCTGACGCACTGCTTCCTGCTCTATCGCCTGCCACAGTTCACTGTCAAAGCTCTGAATGGTGTCGCTTTTCGCAAACATGCTCTCTCCTTGCCCGGATAATCGCGCGGCGCCTGCTCCGGAACTGAGCCATTCAGGGCAGCGATGAATTGAGTGTGAGTTGATAATACCCAGCGCCACTGCGGCCAGGATGTTTGGTAACGCCGGGGCTATGTCAATTTGCGACATAGGGCGCTACCCGCCACCGTGCGGCAGGGTAAGGCGGCTACGCCGGGCGGAAAATGGCGAGTTCACGGTGAAATGCGTCGTTCTCCGGCATCCATCGATTTTTTACGCCATCGATAATGCGGCAGGTAAACACTACATGGCCGTGAGCCCGGGAGAGCAGAATGAGTATTAGCGTCTTCGATTTATTTAAGGTCGGAATTGGCCCCTCCAGTTCGCACACCGTCGGGCCCATGCGCGCGGCGCAGCGCTTTGTTGAGCAGCTGAGCCAGAGTGCCAGGCGGCAGGCGCTCTGCCGCATTAAAATTGAACTGTTTGGCTCGCTGAGCGCAACCGGACGCGGGCACAGCACGGACAAAGCGGTGCTGCTCGGGCTGATGGGGGCCTCACCGGATACCATCGATCCGCACATCATTGACGCCACGGTACAGGCGATCTGTGAAACCGGTTCAGTGACGCTGCCGTGGGGGGAAAACATTGAATTTGACTGGCATCAGGATCTGCTGTTTGTGGATGACGTGCTCGCTTATCACCCGAACGCCATGCGGCTGAACGCCTATTTCCGCACCGGCGACAGCCTCTCGGTGGTCTATTACTCCATCGGCGGCGGCTTTGTGCTGGATGAAGAGGAGGCCACGGCCACTGCACATCTGGTGCCGCAGTGCACGCTGCCCTATGACTTTAACAGCGGAGCGGAGCTGCTGGCCCACTGCCGCGAAAAGGGGCTGCGTATCAGCGCGCTGATGCTGGAAAATGAAAAGGTATGGCGTGACGAAGCGGCGATCCGCAGCGGGCTGGCGCAGATCTGGCAGGTGATGCAGCAGTGTATCGCTAACGGGCTGGCCCAGGAGGGTATCCTGCCGGGCGGCCTGCAGGTGCGCCGTCGTGCGCCAGCGCTCTATCAGTCTCTGCGCCGCGCCTCAGCGGAGAATGTCATCAGCTCGACGCTCTCCGCTATGGACTGGATCAATCTCTATGCGCTGGCGGTCAATGAAGAGAATGCCGCGGGCGGGCGGATGGTGACGGCACCGACCAACGGCGCCGCCGGAATTGTCCCGGCCGTGCTGATGTACTACATGCAGTTTGAACCCCGCGCGCGCGAAGAGGATGTGGTGGACTTTCTGCTGGCGGCGGCCGCGGTCGGGGCGCTGTGCAAAAAGAATGCGTCTATATCCGGCGCTGAGGTGGGCTGTCAGGGCGAGGTCGGCTCCGCCTGTGCCATGGCGGCGGCTGGCCTCACGGACGTGCTGGGCGGCACGCCGGAACAGGTTGAGAACGCGGCGGAAATTGCGCTGGAACACAATCTTGGCCTGACCTGCGATCCGGTGGGCGGGCTGGTGCAGGTGCCCTGTATTGAACGCAACGCGATTGCGGCAATGAAAGCGATTAATGCCGCGCAGATGGCGCTGCGCGGCGATGGTCAGCACTTTATTTCGCTGGATAAAGTGATCCGTACCATGCGCGATACCGGCCGCGATATGCAGGATAAATATAAAGAGACGTCGAAAGGGGGTCTGGCAGTCAACGCGATTGAATGTTAATTCTGTGTAACTAATTGGTTACGACAGCTTATGCGGATCGCCATACGGACAGGCAGTGGACAGTGATGTAAAAGAGTGCAAAATGCGCTGACTTAACCAAAACGGGTCAGCGTCTGCACTGTTTTGAGGCTAAAGGGAGCAGTTCGTGCAGCAATGATCAAATCTGTGAAGCTGAACAAACATTTGTTTCGCTTATGTTAACTGTGTGTCATTTTCCGCAGGGCCATCCTGGTGACGAATGGCATGTCTGTTGCTTACTCTATAGGTGATGGAAAGCGATTGGGGGAGATGCCCCCGGGTAATGTTTCTGTTTAGCCTAATAGAGGTCAG
Source organism: Pantoea sp. ICBG 1758 (assembly GCF_002928325.1). NCBI lineage: Bacteria > Pseudomonadati > Pseudomonadota > Gammaproteobacteria > Enterobacterales > Erwiniaceae > Pantoea > Pantoea sp. ICBG 1758. Next base: position 1,458,043 of record NZ_POWL01000001.1, on the reverse strand, counting down.
CGCACATGTTCGACACAGACGCAATTTTGAAAAGTCCCTCTACTGATATTAAAAAGCGCAGCGTAGGCTTTTTACTGGTCAATAATTTCACCATGATGGCTCTGGCAACCGCAGTTGAACCTTTACGCATGGCGAACCAGCTAAGCGGCAAGGAACTGTATAGCTGGTGTACCGTCAGTGAAGAGGGTGCGCCCGTTGTGGCAAGTGATGGTATTTCAATTACGCCCGATCATTCGATGGCTAACGTGGCAGCACTGGATGTGCTGATCGTGGTCGGGGGTGTCAACATTACCCGCAGTTATACCAGCCGTCAGGTGAGCTGGCTGCAGAGCATGGCGCGCCGCAAAATCCTGATTGGCGGCATCTGTACCGGACCCTATCTGCTGGCGGAAGCCGGGCTGCTGGATGGGTATCACTGCAGCGCGCACTGGGAGTGCATTGCGTCCATGCAGGAGGCGTACCCCAAAGTCATCTGTACCAACCAGCTGTTTGTGATTGAGCACGATCGCATGACCAGCAGCGGCGGCACCGTGCCGATGGATATGATGCTGACCATGATCCAGCGCCACTTTGGCCACCAGCTCACCGCCGGCATTTCAGAGATGTTTATCTGCGACCGCGTACGCAATGAATCAGACTATCAGCGTATCCCGCTGCGTCACGTGCTCGGCACGGCGCAGCCAAGCCTGGTGGAGGCAGTATCGCTGATGGAGGCCAACATTGAGGAGGCGATCGATCTGGATGAGCTGGCAGGTTACGTCGGCCTGTCGCGCCGTCAGCTGGAGCGGCTGTTTCAGAAATACCTGCGCTGCTCGCCCTCACGTTACTATCTGAAGCTGCGGCTGTTCCGCGCCCGCCAGCTGCTGAAGCAGACCTCCATGTCGATTATTGAAATCGCCCTGGCGTGCGGCTTTGTCTCTACGCCGCACTTCAGCAAATGCTATCGCGAACATCTTGGCGTGCCGCCGCGCGAAGAGCGGCGGGGCGTACACAGTCAGGGAGGCGGCAAGACGCTGACGCAGTTCTTTATGGCGGAAATGCCCGGCCTGACAAACTGGCAGCAGGAGAGCACGGTATCCGCCTCTCTGCGCATCCTGAATGAGGCGCGCTTTGAGCCAACCTTTGGCTCAGTGGCACTGTCAACGGATCTCTGACGCCACCCGCCGCCTGTGATGCGTGCCGGCTGAAAACGCTGCCTTCAGGGCAGCTTTTTTATGTCCGCTCATCGGTTTAAACCATCCGTTCACTTTCCGGGGCTGCGCCAGCTGTCAGGCAAGTGACGTTTTCAGAACAATTCATCCGCAGCGTAAACCCTATTCTGTTTTCATTCGGCCGCACCCGGTTATGAATCAAACCAGAGAGGAAGATATGAACGCTACTGAATTGCACGATTCTGCGATTGTCATCGATGGGCTGGTAATTGCGAAATGGGACAGAGAGCTGTTTGAGGATATGCGCCGCGGCGGGCTGACGGCTGCCAACTGCACGGTCTCCGTCTGGGAAGGGTTTCAGGGCACGGTTAATAATATCGTGGAAATGAATAACCTGATTGCGCAGAACGCCGATCTGGTCACCAAAGTAACCAACACCCGCGATATCCGGCGCGCCAAAGATGAAGGCAAAACCGGCATCCTGATGGGCTTCCAGAACGCGCACGCGTTTGAAGATCAGCTGGGCTACATTCAGGTGTTCAAAGAGCTGGGCGTGGGCGTGGTGCAGATGGCCTATAACACGCAGAATCTGGTCGGCACCGGCTGCTATGAGCGTGATGGCGGCCTCTCCGGTTATGGTCATGAAGTCGTGGCGGAGATGAACCGCGTCGGCATGCTGTGCGACCTTTCGCACGTGGGCGCGCAGACCTCAAAAGAGGTGATCCTCGCGTCGAAAAAACCGGTCTGTTACTCCCACTGCCTTCCCTCTGGCCTGAAAGATCACCCGCGTAATAAATCTGATGAAGAGCTGAAATTTATTGCGGACCACGGCGGATTTGTGGGCGTCACCATGTTTACCCCGTTCCTGAAAAATGGCATTCACTCCACGATTGAAGATTACGTGGAAGCGATCGACTACATCTTCAACCTGGTGGGTGAAGATCAGATCGGCATCGGCACCGACTTCACGCAGGGCCACGGCCAGGCATTTTTCGAGTGGCTGACGCACGACAAGGGCTACGCCCGCCAGCTCACCGACTTCGGCAAAATCATCAACCCGGAAGGCATTCGCACGCTGGGTGAATTCCCGAACTTAACGGCTGCACTGCTGCGCCACGGCTTTACCGAGAAGCAGGTGCGCAAATTTATGGGCGAGAACTGGCTCAACCTGCTGGCAAATGTCTGGCATGAGTGATCGTCTGGCCTGTTCACACCACTAAGCGAGGTAAACCATGGCACATGCGCCTGAAATGCCAATCAGCGTCGATGATGAAACCGGCGTCTGGACCACCGATGCGTTACCGATGTTGTACGTGCCCCGGCACTTCTTCGTGAACAACCATATGGGCATTGAAGAGGAGATTGGCGCTGAACGCTACGCCGCCATCCTCTACAAAGCGGGCTATAAATCGGCCTGGCACTGGTGCGAAAAAGAGGCTGCGCTGCACGGCCTCTCCGGTGACGCCGTATTTGAGCACTACATGAAACGTCTTTCTCAGCGCGGCTGGGGCTTCTTTTCCACCGAAGCGCTCGATCTGAAACAGGGCACGGCGCGGATCCGACTCGATCACTCTGCGTTTGTCTATCAGTACGGCAAGGTCAACCGCAAGGTGGACTACATGTTTACCGGCTGGTTTGCCGGCGCGATGGATCAGATTGCGCAGAGCCTCGGCTACAGCGTGAAAACCCGGGCGGTGCAGACGCAGAGCGCGGCCGAAGAGGGATGTGAGTACGGCATTTTTACCGTTTCGCCAGTATAAAACCGGGTACGCAGCGCCGGCTGCGTACCCTGCACAACAACTGAACCGCAGGCTGGCGGGCCGGATATCAGAACGGAATTAAGGTGAAGCTATGTCACAGTTTGATCTGCTGTTTGAGCCATTGAAGATAAATAAACTGACTATCCGCAACCGTATTGTCAGCACCGCCCACGCCGAGGTGTATGCCACTGACGGCGGGATGACCACCGATCGCTATGTGCGCTATTACGAAGAGAAAGCCAAAGGCGGCTGCGGGCTCTGTATCTGCGGCGGCTCAAGCGTGGTCTCGATCGACAGCCCCCAGAGCTGGTGGAGTTCGGTTAACCTGAGTACCGACCGGATTATTCCCCACTTTCAGAATCTCGCCGATGCCGTGCACCAGCACGGCGGCAAAATCATGATCCAGATTTCCCACATGGGGCGGCGCTCGCGCTGGGATGGCGAGAACTGGCCTAACCTGATGTCACCCTCCGGCATCCGTGAGCCGGTGCACCGCGCCACCTGCAAAACCATTGAGGAAGAGGAGATCTGGCGCGTTATCGGCGACTTCGCTAAAGCGGCGCAGCGCGCCAAAGCGGGTGGTCTCGACGGCGTGGAGCTCTCCGCCGTGCATCAGCATATGATCGACCAGTTCTGGTCACCGCGCGTTAATAAGCGTACCGATGAGTGGGGCGGCAGTTTTGAAAAGCGGATGCGCTTTGGCATTGAGGTGCTGAAAGCGGTGCGTGACGCGGTCGGCCCCGATTTTGTCGTCGGCATGCGCATTACCGGTGATGAGTTTCATCCCGACGGCCTCAGCCATGAAGATATGCGGCAGATCGCCGCGTACTACGATAAAACCGGCATGGTCGATTATTTTGGCGTGGTCGGCTCCGGCTGCGACACCCATAACACGCTGGCGAACGTTATTCCGAATATGAGCTATCCGCCCGAGCCGTTTCTGCATCTGGCGGCGGGTATCAAAGAGGTGGTCACGGTGCCGGTGATCCACGCGCAGAATATTAAAGATCCCAATCAGGCGCAGCGTATCCTCGAAGCGGGCTACGTCGATTTTGTCGGGATGACGCGGGCGCATATCGCCGATCCGCACCTGATCGCCAAGATCAAAATGAATCAGGTCGATCAGATCCGCCAGTGCGTCGGCGCCAACTACTGCATAGACCGGCAATATATGGGGCTGGATGTGCTGTGCATTCAGAACGCGGCCACCTCGCGCGAATATATGGGGCTGCCGCATATCATCACCAAAACCGAAGGGCCGGTGCGCAACGTCGTAGTGATTGGCGGCGGACCGGGCGGGCTGGAGGCAGCGCGCGTGGCGGCAGAGCGCGGGCATAAGGTCACGCTGATTGAGCGCGCCAGCGAGCTGGGCGGGCAGGTTACGATTGCGGCAAAAGCGCCGCAGCGCGATCAGATGGCCGGTATCACGCGCTGGCTGGCGATGGAAACTGAGCGTCTCGGCGTGAAGGTGCTGACTAATACCACGGCGGATATGGCGATGATCCGCGATCTCACCCCCGACGTCTGCATCCTTGCTACCGGCGGAGAGCCCTTCCTGGAGCAGAACCCGGAGTGGGGAGCGGCGGAAGGGCTGGTGGTCTCCAGCTGGGATGTGCTGAACGGCGTGGTGGAGCCCGGCAAAAACGTACTGGTGTATGACGCTATCTGTGAGTTCTCCGGTATGTCCGTCTCCGATTTCCTCGCCGCGCGCGGTGCGCTGGTGGAGCTGGTAACCGGCGATATCAAACCCGGCGTGGGCATTGGCGGCACCACCTTCCCGACCTACTATCGCAGCCTGTATGAAAAAGCGGTGGTGATGACCTCCGATCTGGCGCTGGAGAAGGTCTATCGCGAAGGCGAGAAGCTGGTGGCGGTGCTGGAAAATGAATACACCGGGCAGAAAGAGGAGCGGGTGGTGGATCAGATTGTGGTGGAAAACGGCACCCGTCCTAATGAGGAACTCTACTACGCGCTGAAAGCGGAATCGCGCAACAAGGGGCAGATTGACGTGGAAGCGCTGTTTGATATCCGTCCGCAGCCGGTGCTGGCGCAGGCGGGCAGCGGCATGATCCTGTGGCGGCTCGGCGACTGCGTCTCGCAGCGTAACGTTCACGCCGCGATCTACGACGCGCTGCGTCTCTGCAAGGATCTGTAGCTTCGCCGTCGCTGACGTAAAGCGTGCGGTATCCGGAAGCGGTACCGCACGCCGCATCTAACAGAAATTGTCTGGAAAGGGCACATCATGGTACTTGATCGGATACTCCCCTGGTTACTTCTTGGCGCGGTGATTCTGGCCATCGTGGGTATGGTCAGGCGCGTCCTGCTCTGGCGGCGCGGACAACCGGAACAGGTTGCGCTGCTGAGCGGCCTGATGGCGATGCCTCGCCGCTATCTGGTTGACCTGCATCACGTGGTGGCGCGTGATAAATATATGTCGCGCAGCCATGTGGCCACCGCCGGCGGCTTTGTGCTGTCGATGCTGCTGATCCTCGTGGTTCATCTGGCGGGCGTCAGCGGCACGCTGGTGGATGGCGTGCTGGCGGGCGCGCTGCTGGTGATGTTCAGCGGCGCGCTGTTTATCTGGTATCGCCGTCGCAATCCGCCAGCCCGTCTTTCACGCGGGCCGTGGATGCGGCTGCCAAAGAGCCTGCTGGTGTTTGCGGCAACGTTCTTTATCACCACGCTGCCGGTCTCCGAGCTGTTTGGTGAAGCGGGGCGCTGGGTGATGGCGGCACTGCTGCTGGCAGGCATCTGCTGGGGGCTAGGCGAGATGCTGTTTGGCATGGCGTGGGGCGGGCCGATGAAACACGCATTCGCCGGTGCGCTGCATCTTGCCTTTCATCGTCGTCCCGCCCGCTTTGGCGGCGGCCGATCCGTGGGCCTGAAGCCGGTGGATCTGGCTGCCCCAACGCTCGGCGTTGAAAAACCGGCCGATTTCAAATGGAACCAGCTGCTGGGCTTTGACGCCTGCGTGCAGTGCGGCAAGTGTGAAGCGATGTGCCCGGCGTTTGCGGCGGGTCAGCCGCTCAATCCCAAAAAGCTGATTCAGGATATGGTTATCGGGATGGCGGGCGGCAGCGACGCGCGCTTTGCCGGCAGCCCCTATCCGGGCGTGCCGGTGGGCGAAGCGTGCGGAGCGCCGCATCAGCCGATTGTCGGAGGGCTGATCAAAGAAGAGACGCTCTGGTCCTGCACCACCTGCCGCGCCTGCGTGGAGGAGTGTCCGATGATGATTGAGCATGTCGATGCCATTGTGGACATGCGCCGCTTTATGACGCTGGAGAAGGGGCAAACGCCCGGCAAAGGCGCGGAGGTGCTGGATAACCTCAGCCAGACAGATAATCCTGGCGGCTTTAACCCGCGCAGCCGCACGCACTGGTCAGCCGATCAGAACCTGCCGCTGATGCGGGATGTCGGGCAGGCCGACGTGCTGTTCTGGGTCTCCGACGGGGCGTTTGATATGCGCAGCCAGCGTATTCTGCGCGCGTTTGTCAAAGTGCTCAGGGCCGCCGGCGTAAACTTTGCGGTGCTGGGCGATGAGGAGCTCGATAGCGGAGACGTGGCGCGACGCCTGGGTGATGACGCCACGTTTCAGCGGCTGGCGCGCAGCAATATCGCCACGCTGCAAAAATATCGTTTTAACCGCATCGTGACCACCGATCCGCACGCCTTTCACTGCCTGAAAAATGAGTATCCCGATTTCTACCCGGCAGACACGCAGCCTGACTATGAGGTGCTGCATCACACCACCTTTATTAATGAGCTGGTTAAGGCGCAGCTGCTGGATCTGAAAGATTACAAAGGCGGCAGCGTGACCTGGCACGATCCCTGCTACCTCGGCCGCTACAACGGTGAATATGCATCACCGCGTGAACTGCTGGCGGAGCTGGGGATCAAACTCAGCGAAATGGACCGCTCCGGTTTCCGCTCACGCTGCTGCGGCGGCGGTGGCGGTGCGCCGATTACGGATATTCCGGGGGAGCGGCGCATCGCTGACATGCGGATGGAGGATGCAAAACAGACCGGCGCAGAGCTGATTGCCGTTGGCTGCCAGCAGTGTACCGCGATGCTGGAAGGTGTCGTCGGGCCGCGTCCGGAGGTCAAAGATATCGCTGAACTGGTGGCGGAAGCCCTCAGCGAACCGAAAAAACCGCTGCCGGCGAAGCTGCGCGAGCGCCAAATTGCTGTGGAGGTGATCTGATGGAAACCCCTGTACGCCGCGATCCGCGTCTTGAGTGGATTGCCCGCAACCGGCTGCATCCGCAGCATGCAGAGCTGATGCAGCCGGTGCAGGAGAGCCGCGGCCCGTCCGGGCTGCTGCGTAAAAATCCGCACGCCGTCGGCTTTACCGGACCCAACGGACTGAAGCGCATCGATCGCGAGAACGTTAACGCGTTTTCCCAGCTCTCCGGCCGGCGCAGCGCCGGCACGCCGCACGTCGCTGAGCTGCCGCTGCACCGCGTGGCGCAGCCGGATTACTGCGTGGCGGCGGTGCTGGATATGACCGGCGGCCGCCTGACCAGCCACGATCGCGACGTGCTGGGGCAGGCGCACCAGCTGGTGCGTGATGCTGGCGGTGCAGGCGTGGTCGTGGCCGTGGTATTTGGTGAGCATCGTGAAGAGAGCTTTGCCACCGCGGGCGCTGACCGGCTGCTCCACTTCAGCGGCGAACGCTATGAGGGTTACAGCCCGGAGCAGCGCATCCATGCGCTGATGGCGGCAGAAAACGAACTGGCACCGCGCTTCTGGCTGTTTCCGGACAGTGTTGCCGGAGGCTTTGAGCTGGGCTGTCGCTTTGCCGCACGCTGTGGGGAGCGACCCGCCACGCAGGTGTGGCGCATAGAGGGCGACAGCTGTATCAGCCGGGCGGCGGGCGGCAGCGCCGATATTACGCGTCCGGTTGCGCGCGTCATGCTGCTGACCGCAGAGTGCGCCGATCCGGTGGATGAGACCCGCCATGAAGCGCTGCCGGTGAGCGTCGGGCTGCGAAGCATTGGCGCTGCGCGCATTACCGACTGCGGACTGATGCCGGTCGATCCGGCAGCGGTGCCGCTGGGCGAGGCGGAGTTTATTTTGTCTGCCGGTAACGGCGTCAGCGACTGGGCGCAGTTTCACGCTACCGCAGAGAGTCTGGGAGCGACCGAAGGCGCCAGCCGCGTGGCCGTGGATAATGGCCATATGCCGCGTTTCCGGCAGGTGGGTGCTACCGGCACCTGGGTGACGGCGCGGGTCTATCTGGCGGTGGGCATCTCCGGCGCGGTGCAGCATCTGCAGGGGATTGCGCAGTGCGACCGGGTGATCGCCATTAATACCGATCCCGGCTGCGATATGGTCAGCCGCGCGTCGCTGAGCGTGATTGGCGACAGCGATGCGATCCTGGCTGAACTGGCGCGTCTGGCGCGCGCCTGGCGTAATAAGGAGCTTAACCATGCAGCATAAAGCACACCACAGCGGCTGCCGCATTACGGCGCTGATATCCGTCGGACTCCATCCCGAGTCGGGCAGGGCACGCCGCGCCGGGCAGGATGCGCGTGCGGTAGAGATGGGGCTGGCGCTGGCTTCCGGCGATCTGGAGCTTCTTCACGCCGGCGATCCGCACAACGCGGCGCTGCGCAGCTATGCGGGCATGGGCGTTGAGACGCTGCGCGTGCTGCCGATGACGGAGCAGGGCGATGCGGTGGCGGTGCTGAGTCACTATCTTAAGCAGGATCACCCGGATGTGATCCTCACCGGCGGCCGGGCGGAGCGCGGCGAGTCATCCGGTATGCTGCCTTTTCTGCTGGCAGAAGCGCTGGAGATCCCGGTTGTGGTCGGCGTGGCGGAGATTGTCAGCCTGAACGGCACCGATGCTGAAGTGCTGCAGGCGCTGCCGCGCGGTCAGCGGCGTCTGCTGCGTGTGGCGCTGCCGTTTATCGCCAGCGTGGACATGGCCGCCGCCGCGCCGCGCCAGAGCGCGTTTGGCCCGGCAAACCGGGCAGAGATCACCACCGCTGCGGGCGTGGACGTGCCGGATACAGCGATGGCAGCCTGGGAGATAGCGCCGGCGCGTAAGCGGCCGAAGCGCCTGAAAAAAGTAAAAGCGAAAACGGCGGCGGATCGCTTTAAAGCGGCCACGGCGAAGTCACAGAATGAAGGTGGCAAAGTGCTGCAGAATAAACCGGTGAATGAGATGGCGCAGGCGGTCTTTGATCTGCTGCTGGAGGAGGGCGTGATCCGCTAGCTGCGTGCCTGAACGATAAAAAACCCGGCTGGCGGTTAACGACGCCAGCCGGGTTTTCTGTTATCAGGTCAGCCTTTTACGTTTTTAAGCACGGTTTCACTGTACCAGTCGATAAAATTAATCACGCCAAACTCATAGGTTTCTGAATAGGGGCCTGGCTGATAGCCAATGGAGTTGATGCCGCGCTGATTCTCTTCGCCCAGAACGCGATCCTGCTCGTTGGTGGCGTCCCAGACGGTGCGCAGACGCTCCGGATCGTAATCGATACCGGCCACCGCGTCTTTATGCACAAACCATTTTGTCGTTACCATCGTCTCCTGTGCGGAGATTGGCAGCACGCGGAACACGATAAAGTGATCGCTTTGCATATGGTTCCACGAGTTGGGCAGGTGCAGAATACGCATCGATCCCTGATAGTGGCTGGTAAAACGGCCCAGCAGCCGGGTGCAGCCCTCACGACCATCAATGGTCATGACTTTGGTGCCCTCTTTCAGCGGCATACGCACAATCCGGTTGCGCAGACCAAAGCTCTGATGGCGATGCGGAATACCCTGCTCATCCCACAGCGCCGCCTGCTTGTTGTAGTAGTCATGGAAACTCTGCGGCGCGCGCGGATCGTTGGTGTCGTCCCACTCCAGCAGGCTGTTCAGCAGTTCCGGATGGCTGCCGGCGCAGTGGTAGCACTCGCGGTTATTCTCCAGCACCAGTTTCCAGTTGGCTTTTTCATACATATGGGACTCTGCCGCCAGCTTGGTGTTGTCCACATCATAGGGTTCCATATACTCCGCCAGCGTGGCCAGAAACTCATCGAAGTCAGACTCCGGCGGCGTCTCTGCGAGGCAGATAAAGATAAACCCGCCGGCGGTTTTACAGTGCGCTTTTTTCAGGCCGTGCTGCTTCATGTCAAATGACTGATTCATCTCTGAACCGGCGAAGAGCAGGTTGCCCTTTAAATCGTACGTCCACTGGTGGTAGGGACAGACCAGATTGGCCACCTTGCCGCGCTCCTTCGAGCAGAGGCGCGAGCCGCGATGGCGACAGGTGTTGTGAAAAGCGTTGATGTTGCCCTCTGCATCGCGCAGAACCAGCACCGGGTTCTGTCCGACCTCAAGCGTAAAGTAGTCACCCTTTTTCGGGATTTCGCTGCTCATGCCGGCAAACAGCCACTCCTTCTGAAACACCTCCTCCATATCAATGCGAAACAGAGTCGGGTCATTATAGAGCGCCTGCGGCAGCGAATAGTTGGGCTGGCGTTTTTCGAGCAGATCCTGCATGCGGTCGCTCGCATCGACAAGGCTTGTACAGGTGATATTCAGCAGATCGTTGTGGCTCATAATGTTGCTCTTCTCGCGCAGTTGAAAAGGGAGTGGTTCGCGCCCGACAGGCGCAGCCGGATATCAACAAAACCGGACTTCCGCGTTACCGGAAGCCCATAAGATCGCTACGGATTACAGACATGCTGCACCGGTCCGGCGCCCGTCAATGTTCTGCCAGCGACATAAATCCCCTCTATTAAAGACGCGCGTGCAGAATTTCCTGCGGATGTGGTTTTTTCAGGCATTTCCGTGTCGCGCATAACTAAATGCTGTGGCGGGGTTACACGGAGAATCGCAGTTTCTGGCTCAAAAGCCTGTGGTTATCCATGCGTCGATACAGGCAATTGATCACTCCAATCCTGACGGGAATGAAATGTATGACAGAGAGAAATATCACGGTACTGAATACCAATGCTTTTGAGCCTGTCACCACGCAGACCTGGACCAATGGCCGTCATGCGGTGCGGTGCGTTAAGGTCATACAGGAAACCTGGGACGTGAAAACCTTCTGCTTTATGGCGGAGCAGCCGGTGATGTTCTTCTTTAAGCCGGGGCAGTTTGTCACGCTGGAGCTGATGATTGAGGAGCAGACCGTGTTTCGCTCCTACACCATCTCCAGCTCTCCCTCGGTGCCGTATAGCTTTTCGATCACGGTAAAACAGGTGCCGGGCGGCGTGGTATCTAACTGGCTGCACGCGAATATGCGCGAAGGCATGGATCTGGCGGTGCACGGCCCGGTAGGGCAGTTTAACTGCATCGATTATCCCGGCGATAAGGCGCTGTTTCTCTCCGGCGGCGTTGGCATTACGCCGATGATGTCGATGGCGCGCTGGTATTTTGACACTAACGCTGATGTAGACATGGTGTTTGTGCACAGCGCCCGCACGCCGGAAGATATTATTTTCCGCCGCGATCTGGAGAATATGACGGCGCGTATTCCTAACTTCAAACTGAGCATCATCTGCGAACGCTATGAATCAGGACAATACTGGGCAGGCTTTCGCGGCTTTCTGAACCACGCCATGCTGCAGATGATCGCGCCTGATTTTATGGAGCGGGAGATCTTCTGCTGCGGACCGACGCCCTATATGCGCGCGGTGAAAGCGATTCTGGAAAACGTCGGCTACGATATGGCGCACTACCATGAAGAGTCGTTTGGTGCCACGCCGGAGGTGGTACAGGAGCAGGTGGTGCAGGAGGCGGAAGAGGCGGCCGAACTGGCCGACGCACTCTGCAGTTCCGAGCTGCTGACCGTGGCGTTTACGCAGAGTGATAAGAGCGTGAAAATTGCGCCGGGTGAAACCGTTCACGCCGCCGCTGCCAAGCTGGGCCTGCATATCCCGAAAGCGTGCGGCATGGGGATCTGCGGCACCTGCAAGGTGAAGTGCCTGGAAGGTGAGGTTGAGATGAACCACAACGGCGGCATTACCGACGAGGATGCCGAAGAGGGCTATATCCTCTCCTGCTGCAGCGTGCCGAAAGGCAATGTGGTCGTGGAATTCTGACCCGCCGCGCACCGCCGGAAAGCAAAAAGCCAGATGTCAGCTGACATCTGGCTTTTTTAATCTGGCTCCTCTGACTGGACTCGAACCAGTGACATACGGATTAACAGTCCGCCGTTCTACCGACTGAACTACAGAGGAATTGTGTTTCGGCGCGCATAATAATCAACTCTCCTGCGGCTGTCAAAACGTGATTTAGCGCCCGCCGGTTGTTTGCTGCTTCCTGCAGCAACCTGCTGATTTTGTCAGCATCTGCCGCTGCCTGACACCCTGCGAAAAGGCCGTTTTTTGCAGAAATAGACTTATCTCTCAAGCCGTTACGCTTATCACTCCGCCTTGCATTCTGGTTATGGCTGCTACACTTGATGCTGTTCACCTGAGCCAGATTACCCTTCGCTGAAAAAGGAGCGCGTTATGACCGATCGTCCAGAAAATCCGCAGCAGGCGCAGCAGCAGCAGTGGCCCGGCAGCTTTCGCGAGATGCAGCCGGTGCCCGATCACGGCGAAACCAGCTATCAGGGCAGCGGCCGGCTGAAAGGCAAAACAGCGATTATCACCGGCGGCGACTCCGGTATTGGCCGCGCAGTGGCCATCGCTTACGCCCGTGAAGGCGCCGACGTGGTCATCTCCTACCTGGATGAACATGAAGATGCAAAAGATACCGCGCAGCTGGTGGAAGCCGCCGGGCAGCAGGCTCTGCTGATCGCGGGCGATATTATGCAGGCGGAACACTGCCGCAGCATCGTGGCGCAGACGGCGGACCGTTTTGGCAAAATTGATATTGTAGTCAACAACGCCGCTTTCCAGATGACGCGCGACTCGTTGGATGAGATTGATGATGATGAGTTTGACCGCACGATGAAAACCAATCTCTATGCGATGTTCTACATCTGTAAAGCCGCGGTACCGCATATGCCAGCCGGCAGCTCCATTATTAACACCGCGTCAGTCAACGCCGATCAGCCAAAACCAAAACTGATTGCCTACTCGGCCACCAAAGCCGCCATCATTAACTTTTCCGGCAGCCTTGCCGCGCTGCTGGCGGATAAGGGCATTCGTGCCAACGCGGTCGCACCGGGACCTATCTGGACGCCGCTGATCCCGGCCACTATGCCGCCGCAGCAGGTCGAAAGTTTTGGCAGCCAGGTGCCGCTGCAGCGTATGGGGCAGCCCGCTGAGCTGGCCTCTTCTTATGTCATGCTGGCCAGCGACGAAGCCAGCTATATCTCAGGGGCAACCATTGCCGTAACCGGCGGGGTAGCGGTGATTTAACGCCGGCGCAGACAGCAAAAAGCCCGCTCAGGTTTCCCTGAGCGGGCTTTTCTAATTCTGGCTCCTCTGACTGGACTCGAACCAGTGACATACGGATTAACAGTCCGCCGTTCTACCGACTGAACTACAGAGGAATCGTGTGAACGAGGCGAATAGTAGTGGCCCCGGACGAGCCTGTCAACAGCTTAAAACACAATTGCATTCAACTGGCTAGCAAAGATACAGCCCGCGCAGGGATCAGGCAGATTCCGCCGCCAGCGTCGCAAGCCGGGCAGCAGGATCCTGACGGTAAAACAGCTGCAGGTGACGATACATCGCCGGAAAGCGCTGAAGGAGCAGGTCGGGCGCAGTGAAGAAATATTCTGACAGCACAGCAAAACATTCGGCCGGATCGCTGGCTGCGTAAGGATCAAAGGTCGCGGCCTCTTCACCCGCGAGTGCCACTTCATCGTCAATTTCCTGCATCACCTGCAGCAAATCTTTCTCCCAGCCAGCGACCTCGCGCAGCGGAATAGCGGGGATGCCGCTGGTGTAGCCGCTGCCGCGCGCGTCCAGCTTGTGCGCCACTTCATGGATCACCAGGTTATAGCCTGAGAGATCGAACGCGTCGGAAATATCCAGCGCGTTGAGCACCACCGGCCCCTGCGTCCAGCTCTGCCCGGCGTGTACAGCGGGCGACTGATGCACCAGCCCGCTCTCATCTTCCCAGCGGTCATCAACCGTAAAGGGTTCAGGATAGATAAGCACGTCGTGAAAGCCATCCAGCCACTCCACGCCCAGCTTCAGCACCGGCAGGCAAAACAGCAGCGCCAGACGGGCGCTGTGCAGCGCATCCAGTTCAGTGCCCTGCAGCAGGACAAATTTTTTCTGCTGCAGAAAGCGCTGCGCCATGCCGATCAGAACGGCGTGCTCGTCATGATTAAGCAGTGAAAACACAGGCTGCCGCAGCGCCTGCGTCCAGGACAGTTCAGCGACAGCATCGGATTTATGCGCGTTCCGGGACCATTTAAACATCGCAGCGCCTGTAAAAGGAGAGAAGGAGTGCCGACGGGACAGAATGTGCCAGACGTCAAACCCGTTATTCAACCTGTTAGCCGGGACGGTGTCTGTGATTGCGCTTGCAAAGTGAAAAGCAAAAAAAAGCGGGGCGGGGCGTAAGCGCCTCTTCCGGTGGGCAGAAGAGGCGCAGGGCGCATGCTCAGAGCGATCGGCTTTCGCGCAGAACGCGCTCAAATTCAATGACCCAGACCCAGGGGTTAACCTCCCAGCTGGTCGCGCCATACTGTTTTTGCCACGCTTTGCGATACGCCTCTTTGGGCGACTCTGAATTCATATTCATGGTAAAGAAGTTGTTCAGGAAGTGCGAGTCCGTCTGAACGCCCTCTGCCATGATGTCATCCTCGCTGATATCCTGGATTTTTTCAGCCCGGATCGCGGTGATGGTCAGATCGATGCGGCTTGCCCAGCGCGGCATGTGAATGGCCGTCTGCCAGCCAAACTGCTCCGCGTCCTGCAGATCGTCCTCCAGCTGACCAAACTCGTTGCTGTCAGCACGATACTGGCAGAAGTCGGGATGGCGAAATAGCTGGGGATCGCGATCGTACTCTGCCAGTTGCGCTTCCGGCACAATCGGGCCGCGCCAGGTTTCGCGCACCCACAGGCGATCGCCAACCTGCCCGAAGGGACAGTGCGCGCTGATATCGGACATCGACATCAGTTTGTAGCCGTGAAGATGATTCGCACTGACATCAAACGCATGAACGCCTTCATGGTGGTCCTGTCCTGGACCAAATGCCTGCGTTTTCATAATGCGTCGGGTCTGTGTTTGCTGGCCAACCAGCAGGGCGCGAACCCGCTGTTCGGAAAAAAGAATCGGCCGTTCTTTCATTTTTTACCTCTTGTTATATCACGAACCCGGAAAGCGTTGACGTTACATCCTGTACAGGACGAGACCCTTAGCATAAAGGTTTCAAACAAATTTGCTTAATAATTTGTCACCTGATAATCAGGCGTTCCCTTCCTGTTCCGGTATTAAAAAAACATCCAGGCAAAAAGTGGGGTGCAGATCGCTTAACGTACCGGCGAAATGCGGAAATTTCCCCTATACAGTACGTTATAACGGCCAAAATAGAAATATTTTCAGACTATTTCACCTTTTTCTCCGCTAATAACTGGCTATCTGTCAGCGAGGAGTGACCGCTTAAATTCCCCGCGCACTGGCATCGCGGTTAAGCGCGACACATAAACTATGTTAACTAAATCTGACGATAGTGAAACGTCATAAGGAAAAGCTGAAAACAAAAAGGCTACTGGGCAAGCGGGCTTAACAACGCTATAACATGATCGGGATCGCAGATTTTTCCCTCTCACCCCAAAAATGCTGTAAGAAAAGTGTCATGACCTGCCCGCTAAGATAGGGCTGAGTCTGAAGAGCTCCCGCCGCGCACCACATGTCATAACAGGAGAAGCATCATGTCCATTACACACTGGCAACAACGTTATGAGCACTGGCTGCGGCTGAACTGGCAGCATGACGATAAGGCGCACGACACAGGGCATCTGCGTCGGGTCTGGATGAGCGCGGCGCGTATCATGCAGGAGACGCCTGCCGATGCCATGGTGGTACTGACCGCCAGCTACTTTCACGACGTGGTGAATCTGCCGAAGAACCATCCGCAGCGTCATCTTGCCTCTACGTTTGCCGCTGAAGAGACGCGCCGTATTCTGCAGCAGGATTTTCCCGATTTTCCCGCTGAACTTATAGATAGCGTGGCGCACGCGGTGCAGGCGCACAGTTTTAGTGCTGCCATTACGCCGCTGACCGCAGAAGCAAAAATTGTGCAGGATGCCGATCGTCTGGAGTCGCTGGGGGCTATCGGACTGGCACGCGTATTCTATACGGCTGGCGCACTGGGCCGGCCGCTGTTTGACAGTGACGATCCGCTGGGGCGCGATCGCGAGCTCGACGATGTGAAGTGGACGCTGGATCACTTTCAGAAAAAGCTGCTGCGCCTGCCTGAAACCATGCAGACGGCAGCGGGACGTCGTCTGGCTGAATATAACGCCGATTTTCTGGTGCACTATATGGCCAAACTCTGTGCGGAGCTACAGGGGAACCTGGCGGGGGTTGATGAATCCGTGCTGCGCGACTTCTGCTGCACGTTACAAGAATATTAAATTTTCATGACAGGCTGTTAACTGTCCTCATCTTCCGCTACGTTTGTGAAAAAAATAGCAGGGAGTGTGGAAATGACTGAAACCGTGAACATTACGATTAAAATTGATCCGGCACTGAAAGAGGAGATTAAGCAGCTGGCTGCTGACAATCAGCTTTCAATGAGTCAGGAGATTGTTAACCGGCTGCAGGCGAGCCTGCAGAGTGCCCCGCAGCAGGAGACGGCGGTAGATAATCTGCACTCCGATGAGACGCCGGACGACCGGTTAAGCGCTACGGAACTGCGCCAGATCCGTGCGCTACTGAAAAAGAGCAAGAAGAAGAAGTAGTCTCTGCCACCCGCCGCCCGGCGGGTGAGCTATTTCTTATGCGCGATCAGCTATCAGCCTGCTCTGGCGCGTTCAGCCTGTAGTATTCAATCAGCGGCAGCAGTAATTTCGCTACCGCAGCAAATACCGGCACCACCACGGAATTGCCAAACTGACGATAGGCCTGGGTATCGGAGACCGGGATGCGGAACCGCGCTTCACCCGGCGCTTCAAACCCCATCAGGCGCGCGCACTCGCGCGGGCTCAGCCGGCGCGGTCGCCGCGCCATGTTCTCAGCAGCGGTAAAGTTCTGTTCACCCAGCGCGCGATCCCAGCCGCGATCGATCAGGATCTCCGAGCCATCTTTGTAGTAGCGCGCTGAAAGCGTGCGCACGCAGCAGTGCGGATTCTGCGGATCGTTCAGGCCAAAGCCAAAGCCGTTGCCTTTCGCCTTGTGCTTTTGCGCATAGCGATAGAGGTAGTGCCAGAGCGTTGGCGACAGGGTATATTTTTCACCCGGATCTGCGTCCAGCAAACTCTGCAGTGGCGGCACCTGCGGCGGATAGAGCGCCGGCAACGCGCGCAGTGAAAAGGGCTGCTTAACGCCGCTATCGCGCCGGATGCCCACCAGCACAATGCGCTCACGGTGCTGCGGCAGAAAATAGCGCGCGTCGATCACTTTGGCGTCCGGTGTGCCTTTATCATCCGCATCCGCCACGTCATAACCCAGCTCATCCAGCGTTGCCATAATAATGGCGAAGGTGCGGCCCTTATCGTGGCTCTTCAGATTCTTGACATTTTCCAGCACAAAAAACGCGGGCTTTTTAGCCGCGAGAATGCGCGCCACGTCAAAAAACAGCGTGCCCTGCGCCTCACACTCAAAGCCGTGCGCCCGGCCGAGCGCGTTCTTTTTACTGACGCCCGCCAGTGAAAAAGGCTGACAGGGAAAGCCGGCCAGCAGCACCTGGTGATCGGGGATAGCGCGATCGATATGCTGATAGATAGCCGCCTCCTCAGTGAGGCCGGCTGGCTGCGTGACGAGACGAATATCGGTATTGAACCGGTGGCGCAGCGGATCGCAGTAGTGGTTCGCTTTATAGGTGCGGACCGCCTCTTTATTCCATTCGCTGGTAAAAACGCACTCGCCGCCGGCCTGCTCAAAGCCGCGCCGGATGCCGCCGATACCGGCAAAGAGATCGATAAACTGAAAGGCGGGCCTCTCATAGTGGGCCGGTCGCGATGGCAGCAGGGCGCGCAGGCTGGCGATCTCAGACGGCAGCAGCATTGCCGACGCGGCTTTGCCACTGCGCAGACGGTTCAGCTTCGCCACGCTCCAGTGGCCTGTGCCGGCGGCGTTGAGGGTCTGCATCACATCGCGCGCCGCGTAGATATCCAGTACCTGCAGTAACAGCGCTAAATCATCCTGCGCAGCGGTTAATGAAGAGGGGGTAGCCGGTGCGGCGGGATCGGGAGCGAGCATGCGTTTTTCCTTAACAGTTGAACGGCTATGCTACCACTCATCTGTCAGGGTTGAAATTAGCGCGTCGTGTGGCGCTGCGCGCCGTGCCGCACTCTTTTACGCCGCCGCTTTCGCTTTTGCCGTAAAACGCTAAAGTTGAATAGGCCCGCAGGAAAAGGAAACGGCATGGCTGACGTTCACTCACAAGAGATCCGCAGTAAAAATATGCGCGCGATCCGCAATCAGGATACGGCGATTGAACAGCGCGTGGCCGCGATATTGAAAGATCGCGGCTTCAGCTTTCGCGTGCAGGATAAAGCGCTGCCGGGGCGGCCCGATTTCGTGCTGCCTGAGCAGCAGGCCATTATCTTTGTGCACGGCTGTTTCTGGCATCGTCATCACTGCTATCTGTTTAAAATGCCCGCCACGCGCACCAGTTTCTGGAACGGCAAAATCAACAGTAACGTTGAGCGTGACCGGCGCTATGTGCAGCAGCTGCAGGAGACCGGCTGGAAGGTTCTGATCGTCTGGGAGTGCGCGCTGCGCGGTAAGCTGCGGCTGGATGACAATCAGCTGATTGAGCGCCTTGAGGAGTGGCTGCTGGCCGCCGGGCAGAGCGCGGAGCTGGATCACCAGGGATTGCATCATTACCAACCACTCTAGCCGGCGATGATTGCTTTTCGCGGCAATAACCGTTTAGATCACGTTTTTCTCTGGGACGCGGAGCACTACCATGAGCAGTATTAAACTGACGGTCAGGCGGCTCTATCAGCTGCGTGACGAGCGGCTGGTGGCGACACAGGCCACGGCACGCATCTGGCTCGACGATCGGCTGATTGCCACAGAGGAGATCAGCGGCATGACCGAAAGTCCGGTGAGTAAATATCTGCACGCAGCGGATACGCAGGGAAAAACGTTACGCGTTGAATGGGACTGTGAGGGCATCGCCGACATGTCGGTGACGTGGGTTGAGCGCTGCCCCTGTTGTCAGGAACACTAACCGGAATAAGGATTACCATTTTGGCAGGAACCAGTTTACTTACGCTTCTGGATGATATTGCAACGCTGCTGGATGACATTTCAGTCATGGGCAAGGTTGCGGCAAAAAAAACCGCTGGCGTGCTGGGCGACGATTTGTCGCTTAATGCGCAGCAGGTCACGGGCGTCAAAGCCAATCGCGAATTGCCGGTGGTCTGGGGCGTTGCGAAAGGCTCATTTCTGAATAAGCTGATCCTGGTGCCGCTGGCGCTGGTGATTTCGGCGTTTGCTCCCTGGCTTATCACGCCGTTGCTGATGCTGGGGGGCGCCTACCTCTGCTATGAAGGGGTGGAAAAGGTGTTACACAGCCTGCAGCACGATAAAGAGGAAAAGAGCCCGGAAGCGCGTCAGCAGCGGCTCGACAGCCTGGCACAGCAGGATCCGCGCGCGTATGAAAAGAGCAAGGTCAAAGGTGCGGTACGCACTGACTTTATTCTTTCAGCGGAGATCGTGGCGATTACGCTGGGCATCGTGTCAGAGGCGCCGCTGCTTAATCAGGTGCTGATCCTCGCCGGTATCGCCATTCTGGTGACCATCGGTGTCTATGGCATTGTGGCGATGATTGTGAAAATCGATGACCTCGGCTACTGGCTGCGGGAAAAGTCCTCTTCACTGGCGCAGGCGGTGGGCGGTTTTCTGCTGGCGATGGCGCCGTGGCTGATGAAAATTCTTACCGTCGTCGGCACGCTGGCGATGTTTCTGGTGGGCGGCGGCATTATTGTGCATGGTATCACGCCGCTGCATCACGCTATCAGCGAATACAGCAGCGGCTTTAACGGTCTGGTTTCCGGCCTGCTGAGTAACGGGGCCAATCTGGTGCTTGGGTTTATTGTCGGCGCGATTGTGCTGCTGGTGGTTAACCTGATCGCTAAAGTTCGCGGTAAGTCGGCATAACAGGCCAGCGCGGCGAGCGGCGCACAAGCCGCTTACCGCTTATCTCTGGCAATGCGATATAACGCGCGGCACACTAATTTTCAGGAGAGTGATGATGAACGACGATATGTTTGAATTTGATATCGATGCCCAGCTGGAACAGGCTGAAGCGAAAGCGGCGGAAAAAGCAAGCGAAGTGCCGGCTGAACTCAGTGATGATGCTGAGTGCGAAGGCTGCAAAATCTGACGGTCGCAGCTAAAAATTTCAAAGCCGGTAATAAACATTACCGGCTTTGTTTATAAACCAGATTTTGCACTGCTTATTCCTCTTTTATCACACTAATAACATTATCCTATAGGCAAATTGTCTGTCCGGCTGCTATACCTTTAAGCGTTCAATCAACGGTAAAAGGGAGGGCGCGGTATGACCTTTGCAGTGAGTGATGAAGTTCAGCACAAACAGGGCGGACCCACGATGGTGGTAACCGGCTATGCCAGCGGAATGGTTGAGTGTCGTTGGTATGATGGCTATAGCGTGCGCCGTGAGGCATTCCATAGTGATGAACTGAGTCACATGACTACGGAATCCCGGCTCGCCAGCTGAATCTGATCGGGACGGTTTCGCCGTCCCGTATCCCGTTACACTTTTCCCTCGTTATCTTCTTCCACCGCCTGATAAATCCGCTGCAGAATATCCGGAAACGCCGACTGAACGCGACTCCAGCTCGGAATAAAGGGCTTATCGTTGGGGCGTTCAATAAACGACTGACCGGCGTCGAGAATGGCCTGGGTAAACATCTCCACCGCCGCTTCCTCTTTGTGCTGATCGAACGACAGGCCGTTCATGGTTGCTTCATGCCGGTAGATCTCCATCATATCCAGCGCGTTACGGTAATAAGTCGCCTTCAGCACGCGAAACGAATCGCTGGTCAGCGGCACGCCCATGGTCGCCAGCTTGCGCAGCAGCGACTGGACAATATCGCTGCTCATGCGCTTCAGCCCCCCGGTACCATCCTCTTCGGCCAGCGGCTGATGCTTGTGGTCATAGTGATCGGCGATCTCGACCTGACAGCTCTGTCGGGTCGTATAGTTGCGATAGATCTCAGACAGCACGCCGATCTCCAGCCCCCAGTCGCCAGGGATCTTAATGCCGTTAAGCACATGGGTGCGCATGGCAAACTCGCCGGAGAGGGGATAGCGAAAGCTGCTGAGGTAGTCGAGATATTCGGAGTGGCCATACACCTGCTGCAGCGAACGCAGCATCGGTCCGACCAGCAGACGGCCGACGCGGCCATTGAGCTTGCCATCCGCGACGCGCGCATAAAACCCTTTGCAAAACTCATACTGAAACGCCGGGTTGGCCAGCGGATAGAGCAGACGCGCCAGCATGCCGCGCTCATAGGTCACAATGTCGCAGTCGTGCAGCGCCACGCACTGGGTGCGATCGGACGCCAGGGTGTAACCGGTACAGAACCAGACGTTGCGTCCTTTGCCCGGCTGGCTGGGTGAGAGACCCTCTTTATCCAGCTCTGCATCAATCGCTTTCAGGCGCGGCCCGTCATTCCACAGAATGCGGTGCCGCTGGGGCAGGCGTGAGAAGAAGTCGCGGGCAAACAGAAACTGATCGCGATCGGCGCGATCGAGACCAATCACAATCTCTTCCAGATAGGGCACCTGCGCCAGTTCATTAACAATATTATCCAGCGCCGGGCCCTCCAGTTCGGAGAACAGCGAGGGCAGGATCAGGCCCATCTTGCGCCGGCGGGCAAACTGCACCATCTCTTTTTCCAGCGACTCCACGCGGCGATGGGTGAGGTTATGGAAAT
This sequence comes from Pantoea sp. ICBG 1758, assembly GCF_002928325.1. Taxonomy (NCBI): domain Bacteria; kingdom Pseudomonadati; phylum Pseudomonadota; class Gammaproteobacteria; order Enterobacterales; family Erwiniaceae; genus Pantoea; species Pantoea sp. ICBG 1758. The sequence goes on along the minus strand of NZ_POWL01000001.1, from coordinate 1,436,143 downwards.
TCGTAATCACGCCATTCTGATAAAAATCACTCATCGTCTCATCCTCTGATTACGGCTTATGGGGGGCCAGAAAGTGTTCTATGCCTTCGCTCCAGCCTTCCGGTCCGGTTTGCGCTGTGCGATAGATATGGTCGCTATCGGTACGGCTGAGTGTAACCGGCGACTTGCTGAAACCTTTGATAATGACCGCGTAGTCCGCCTGCTCCAGCATCGGGATATCATTGGGGCCGTCACCCAGACCCAGCGTTATCCGGCTTACGCCATCCTGCTGCATCAGCTGCTGCTGCAGCTGCGTCAGCGCGATACCTTTGCCGCAGTTTTCCGGCATCACGTGCCAGAAGCGTCCGCCCTGCGTCAGCGCAAGCTGATGCCGGGCCAGCGCGGCGCGAAATGCCTCCAGCTTATCGCTCTCGTCGCGCCACAAAATCACCTCCGAGGCGTCACGCAGGCGGCTTAGCCGGGCGTCACTCAGCGCCAGACCGGTAAAGCTCGCCACGTCGCTGTCACTGAGATCGTGAAAGCCGGTAAAGCGAAATTCCGTTTTCAGCGCGGCCAGCGTGTCGCACAGCGCCAGATAGTCAGCGCCTGGCTCATCATTAACCGTAACGTCGTCGCCAAAGCTGATGCGGGCACCATTTTCAGCGATAAACGGCGCTCCGCCTAAACCCAGGCGCTTCTGCAGCGGGATAATCTCTGCAGCGGTTTTACTGGAGCAGAGCACTACCGGGATCTGGCGTGCGGCAAAATAGTCCAGCCACGGGCGGGCAGCTTCCCAGTTGTAATCGTGGTGATCCAGCAGCGAGCCGTCCAGGTCGGTTACCACCAGCAGGGGGGAATCGGGATCAATCATCGTCATACTCCTTACACCACAGAGGTGAGTAAAGCAGAGAGTAATCAGTATAATAGCGTTATGATGATTGCACGTTTTTCCGGCGTACCGAACGCGACAACCAGGAATAATCTTAAAAGGCAGCGCGACGCTGGCTGCCGGTGCATGAAGCGTGCAGGGTAAAGCGCAGGCGGTACGGCTCTCTGGCCGGTTTAACGCCAGAAGATATGCATATTTCTGCACTTTATATGCACAAATGCCGGTTGCCTTCATACACAGTGAGCGTAATCTGAAACGGCATTACCGTTTCCTGGTGTAACGAATCCATTGATAAATTTAACCCGGCCTGAGCCGGGTTTTTTTTAAATCACTCTCAGCGATTCGCTTCGCAAAAGCTGCAATCGTGAATATCCACTTCGCACTGTTCAGAAAGGCAGCGCGCCTGATCCACGGTTTTACCCGATGAATCAAACCACTCCGGGTCGCGCTCTTTTTCCTGTTCCGGATTGCCTGCCGGAAGGGAGCGAGGGCGGGTTTCTTCTGCACGCATACGGGGACTCCGTAAAGCCAGGGTGAGTCTTGAGTATAGTGCGGCACGCGCATACGCGCGCAGCGCGACAGGCAAAAAAAAAGCCCGCGCTGCGCGGGCAAAAATCCTTGTTACTTTTAGGTTGGCTGCTTCTTTGGGGTTGATGCAGCGAAATGATGATAGGCGTTTTCTCCGTCAGGGTTCTCGCTGCAAAACGTTAAGAGAGTGAAAAAGCGGCTTTTGACAGTTCTTTACCTGACGTCGCTCCTGTTTTTACCAGAAGCAGCTATGCTTAACGCTGTTTGATTATTATTGATAACAAGGAGTTAGTATGGATTTGCTGCGCATTATTATCGCTATTTTGCTGCCACCGCTGGGCGTATTCATGCAGGTAGGTTTTGGCGGAGCGTTCTGGCTGAACATTCTGCTGACGCTGTGTGGCTATATTCCCGGCATCGTCCACGCTGTCTGGGTTATCGCCCGTCGCTGATCGCGATCACTATTTCGCCGCCTGTTTACGGTACACTGGCGCAAAACAGTCGCTGAGAGGTCGCAATGCAGGCAGGTGAACGCGTAACGGTGAAAACAGACGGCGGCCCGCGCCGCGCAGGTAAACTGCTGGCGGTGGAGCCGTTTAACGAAGGGACCATGTATCTGGTGGCGCTGGAGGATTATCCGCTGGGCATCTGGTTTTTTAACGAAAGCGACCACGCCGAAGGCGTATTTGTTGAGCCTGAAAGCACCGGCTGAGCAAACCAAACCGCGCGCCCCGTCTGACGATTCAGCGGGGCGCGTGCTGTCAGAAGGTCTCCCAGTTATCGCTGCCTGATACCGCCAGTGCCGGACGCACCGTGCGCTGAGCCGCTGGCGCCGCGTTGACCGGCGCCGTAACTTTCGTTGTGGCGTAAGCGCTGTCGCTGAGGCGGAATGCCGCCACCGCCTGCGTCAGTTTACCCGCCTGATCTTCCAGCGAGGCCGCTGCAGAAGAGGCTTCTTCAACCAGCGAGGCGTTTTGCTGCGTCACGTTATCCATCTCCGTCACCGCCAGGCTGACCTGCTGGATACCGCGGCTCTGCTCATCTGAGGCTGCGGCGATCTCTGCCATAATATCGGTAACGCGCCGTACGGCTTCAACGATGTCACTCATGGTGGTTCCCGCTTCGCCCACCTGATGCGATCCGTCACCAATCAGCGCGACCGACTCGGCAATCAGCGTTTCGATCTCTTTCGCCGCCTGAGCGCTGCGCTGTGCCAGGCTGCGTACTTCGCTGGCGACAACGGCGAAACCGCGGCCCTGTTCTCCCGCCCGGGCAGCTTCTACCGCAGCGTTCAGCGCCAGAATATTTGTCTGAAAAGCGATGCTGTTAATCACGTTGGTGATTTCAGCAATTTTTTTCGAGCTGCCGGAGATGTTGTTCATGGTTTTCACTACGCCGTTGACCAGATCGCCACCATTGCGCGCTTTGTCAGAGGCGTCAGCCGCCAGCTGACTGGCGTGATGGGCATTTTCCGCATTCTGCTTCACCGTCGCGGTGAGCTGCTCCATACTGGCCGCGGTCTGTTCCAGTGCTGATGCCTGCTGCTCGGTGCGGGAAGAGAGGTCGGTGTTCCCGGCGGAGATTTCGCTGGTTCCCTGATAAATAGCCTCCGCCCCTTCGCGCACGCTGCCCACGGTGCGTACCAGCGCCGCCTGCATCAGCTGCAGATTATGCAACAGCATGCCGATTTCGTTACGCCCGCACGGCACATCGGCGGCGGTCAAATCACCCCGGGCAATTCGCTCAATGCGGACGACCGACTGGCGCAGAGGATTAATAATGATCCGCCGCAGAAAAATAAAGGTCAGCCCGACCAGCACTAATGCAGCCGCAAACGCCGCTGCCATGGCGATAAAGCCGAGGCGCGCCTGGTGCGCTGCCCCGGCGTTAATCGCCTCGGCCCGCTCGGTACGGATTTTAATGGCCTTCAGCAGCAGCGCGTTATAGGCGTCATCCAGTTTACGGGTGACATCGGTCTCCTGTGCCACAATGCCTTCGAAGCTACCCTGACGCGCTGACTCAATCATCGGCTTCACGCCTTTATCGATATATTGATTGAAGCTGGCGGTCAGCGGCGCATCCAGGGCCAGATCGGCGGGCGTTTTAACATCGCGCGCCATATAAAGCGTAAATCCTTCACGCGCCTGTTTAATGCGCGTTTCTGTCCGCGCCAGATCGGCGCGATAGCTATCCATCTCGCCAATACGCGTTGCCGCGCCCGCCTGCAGTATATTAAGGCGGGCAGTGCGCAGATGGTTAGAGCTGTTGGAAATGCCCATGCGCACCTGAATCTCTTCGGTGGCATCGTTCAGCGAATTATTACTCTGAATGAGAAAATAGCTGGCGAGACCAATACACAGGGCAAAAAGCAGCAGGATGCCGCCGAATATCACGCTGAATAGCGGCATCAGGCGCAGGTTTTGCCAGAGGCTGAGCTTATTATCTACATCGATCGATGCTGTTTTCATTTCCTTGCTCTCATAGTGGTAAGGGTTCTGAAAGCAAACATCGGCAGGGCAGGGGAAAGGCTTAGGTGAGAATATGGGATCGCGATCGCAAAAGCGTTAAAAAACAACAGGGCTGGTCATCAGACCAGCCCTGTGGCAGCATAAATTATGTAGCAGACAGCTTATCGCACGTTAACATAAATGCCGGAGGTTACATTATCTGTCAGACGTACTACATGATAGATAACCTGTTTATTATGCGTTTTGATTTTACGCTTAATATTGCCTTTATGTGACGAAACGGTTTTAGCCTTAATCTGCATTTTGTCTGAAATCTGAATGGTGTCATGGCCTGACATCCACATTTTCAGCATATTTGATTCGGTCTGGCTCAGCGTCAGTGGATGAATATCCATCCCGGCGGAAATACGCGGTGACGCATTGAGTTTCTTTTGCAGGTAAGTACCCAGCAGTGAATCGAGTGTCGATGTCTTGATCGATTTTGATGTAATAATCAGGTTCTTACGAACGTAGAGATATTCCTCAAAATGGATATTTGAGATCGCCATAAAGATAAAGAAAAGAGTATCCGGGTGCTGTGTGATAATAGCACGAATGCGATCGCTGGAATCGGCTTCGTGAATAAAGCAATCTTCGTTAATAAATACTACGCCAGGTTTTAATTGCTCGCATTTTTGTTGTAGCTGTTCGATATCCGTGGCTGCAGTAATGTTTTTCTTTTTAACTCCTTTTGCCGACATATAGTCCGACAGTCCCAGGCGTGTGTAGTTACATGAATCCATAATAATCGTTGGCATTATAGCGACCCTCACCAATTTGTTATCCGTTTAAATCAACGATGAATACGCGTTTGCGGTACGAGAGAAATTTTCAAAGACACTTTTTTATTCTGCTTTGCAGTCTGGCAAATTATATCCCTGCGCCATCATGACTCTTCCCTGACCCGTTCTGCGAAGTTTTTTGTGTTCCATCCACGTCATTCTTTCCCCGGCGATAGCGGGAATCACCAGGAATTTGCTTTAAGTATACCTTCCGCCCTGTTTTTGAGAGCTGTGTCACTATCGCGCATGTTACAGGCAATTCTGATAGGACAAATCTTAAAAACATTTGTTTCGCGAAAGTGTGACGCTTCAGCGAGTGTTGACAATGCCGGAAAAAGGGAAATTAGACAAGAAAAATCGCTTTTAAATTTTTTTTGTTTAAAAACATACCCTTGAGCATTTTGCCAACCGATTCGTCAGGGAAACCACCTTAAGAATCGTCTGACTAAAATACTCCACGGACCGTTTAATAAGAATGTTTTTCACGATAAATATCGATTTATCAGATTTTCCTCAGTTGATTTCTGAAAAAAATGGTTTGAAAAGTATACGGAATGATTTTGACTGCTTAACTATCACTTCAGAATGGTAACAGTATCGTTAACTAACGTGCAGGGGAAAGTTCTGAGACAAATCGGGCGAGTAAATCAAAGACTTCGCTGAACAGATGTTCGCAGAATGGGGCAAGAAGCGGCATCAGCATACCCATAGAGAGGATACCGACCGTTAAGGTCACAGGAAAGCCGATAGCGAAAACCGACAGTTGAGGTGAAACACGGTTTAACAAACCCAGTGCCAGGTTTAGCGTGAGGAGCAAAATGATTAAGGGCAGCGCTAACATCATGCCATTAAGGAAAATTAGCCCGGCACCTTTGACCAGTCCCATAAAGGCATCAGCACTCAGCGGCTCTGCACTGACGGGCAAGGTCTGAAAACTGTCTGCCAGCAGTGAGATCAGCCACAGATGTCCGTTAAAGGTCAGAAACAGCAGCATCGCCAGCATATCGAGAAAACGCGCCAGCAGCGGCATGTTAACCCGCGTGTTCGGGTCCAGCAGCGTAGCGAAAGATAATCCCATCTGTAAACCAATGATTTCACCCGCCAGCTTTACGGCTGAAAACGCCAGTTGCATGGTCAGACCGATACCGGCACCAATCAGCAGCTGCTGGATCAGCATCCAGAAACCGGCAGGTGAGAACAGGGTAACGTCGACCGGTGGCAACAGCGGCAGCAAAATCCAGGTGATCACAAACGCAAGCGCCACCTTTACCCGCTTGGGTATATTGCGCTCGTTCAGCACCGGCGCGCTGGCAAACAGCGCCAACAGGCGCGCCATCGGCCAGAAAAACTGCGCCACCCAGTGGATAAGCTGACTGCTGTCGAGGGTAACCATCAGCCAATGATATAAGGCAGGTTGCTGAACAGAGTGCGAATGTAATCCAGCATCAGATTCAGCATCCACGGTCCTGCGATTACGCCGGTAGCCGCCACCGCCAGAATCTTGGGAATAAAAGAGAGCGTCTGTTCGTTAATCTGCGTTGCCGCCTGCAGAATACTGATGATAAGCCCGCTTACCATCGCGACCAGCAGTAGCGGAGCCGCCATCATCAGCGCGACGCGCATCGCCTCCTGGCCCATTACCATTACCGATTCCGGGGTCATACTGTGCTCCTGTCAGGGAAAGATTAATGAAGGGTCAGGAATAAAAGCTTTGGGCCAGCGACCCCACCAGCAGCTGCCAGCCGTCGACCAGCACAAACAGCATCAGCTTAAACGGCAGCGCAATCGTCGCCGGCGGTACCATCATCATACCTAATGCCATCAGTACACTGGCGACCACCAGGTCGATAATCAGAAAAGGGATAAAGACCGTAAAGCCAATCTGGAATGCGGTTTTCAGCTCGCTGGTCACGTACGCCGGCAGCAGAATACGCATCGGTACCGCTTCCGGGCCGTCGATAGGCGCGGTATTGGCCAGGCGGGCAAACAGGGCCAGATCGGCTTCGCGCGTCTGGCGCAGCATAAACTCACGCAGCGGCTGGGCACCTTTATCCAGCGCCACTTCCATACTGATTTTGTCCTGACTGAAGGGCAGGTAGGCATCCGCGTAGATTTTATCGAACGTGGGCGCCATGATGAAAAAGGTCAGGAACAGTGCCAGGCCGAGCATCACCTGATTAGGCGGGGCCGAAGGGGTACCCAGCGCGTTACGCAGCAGGCCAAATACAATAATGATGCGTGTAAAGCTGGTCATCATCAGCAGTACGGCCGGGATAAAGGTCAGCGAGGTGATAAACACCAGCGTCTGTACCGGCAGCGACCAGCTCTGCCCGCCATTAGCCAGCGGCTGGCTGACCAGACCAGGCAACTGCGCGTGCGCAGCCGGTGCCAGCAGCATCAGCAGCGGCAGCAGAGAGAGTAATCGACGCATCATTAAGGTTTTCCGGGACGTTTAACCAGGTTGTGGAGGATCTGACGAAAATCCTGCGGTACAGGCTGAGCCTGCGGGTGTTCTTCAGGCGGCAGCGGCGGCAGCGAGTGCAGATGGGTGATCTGCTGCGCTGTTACCCCCAGCACCAGGCGCGCATCGGCGGTTTCAACGATCACCACCCGCTCCTGACGCCCGACCTGTACGCTGGCGCTGACTTTCAGCGCCTGTGCATTAACCGTTTTTGGCGCAAAGCCCATGCGCTTCGCCAGCCAGCCGCAGGCCAGAATCAGCAGAACAATCACCGCCAGCATAGTGCCGACCTGACTCACTACGGAGCCGGTGGAGACCACCGGCTGCGCGTGCGCTGGCTGCAGGGTTTGTGCGCTGTTTTGCATGATCAGCGGCTCAGACGACGCATGCGTTCAGAAGGGGTAATGATATCGGTGATACGCACGCCATATTTATCATTCACGACCACGACTTCACCCTGCGCAATCAGATAGCCGTTGATCAGAATATCCAGCGGTTCACCGGCGAGACCATCCAGCGACACCACAGAACCCTGCGTCAGACGCAGCAGCTCTTTGATCGTCATTTTGGTACGGCCCAGTTCAACGGTGAGTTTGACCGGGATATCCATGATCAGATCGATATCCTGCATGGCACCGCTGGCGCCAGCACTCTCAAACGCTTTAAACACGTTTTCACTGGCGGCCGGTGCGCTGCCGCTGCTGGTCTGCTCGTTCATTGCTTCAGCCCACAGATCGTCCGCGGAGATATCGTCGGACGGGTTTTTGCTGTCACTCATTGGGCTGTTCCTCATTCAGCGAATTCAAAATCGGGTTAATCAGATGTTCAACGCGCAGCGCATACTGGCCATTCAGCATGCCGTACTGGCTGGTCAGCACCGGAACGCCATCCACATGGGCAATGATGCGATCCGGCTTTTCAATTGGCAGTACATCGCCGGGTTTAAGCTGCAAAATGCGCGACAGGCGCATTGAGGTTTCGGCAAAATGTGCAATCAGCTCCAGCTCAGAGTGCTGCACCTGCTTCACCAGATTGTCGCGCCAGTGCGTATCCTCCTGGCGGGAGTTCTCCAGCGGTGGATTGACCAGCAGCTCGCGCAGCGGCTCAATCATGGAAAACGGAATACAGATGTTAAACTCACCGACCAGGTTGCCAATCTCCACCTGAAAAGGGGTGTTAACGACAATATCGTTAGGTGAGGTGGTGATGTTGGTAAACTTCACCTGCATCTCTGAACGGACATACTCCACTTCCAGCGGGTAGATCGCTTTCCACGCGTCGCTGTAGCCATCCAGCGCCAGCTTCAGCATGCGGCGGATCACGCGCTGTTCAGTATGGGTAAACTCGCGCCCCTCAACTTTGGTCGGAAAGCGCCCGTCGCCACCAAACAGGTTATCCACGGCGATAAACACCAGGCTTGGCGAGAACACGACCAGCGCCGTGCCGCGCAGCGGCTGCAGATGGATCAGGTTCAGGTTGGTTGGCACCGGCAGATTGCGGGCAAACTCGTGGTAGGGCTGAATTTTTATCGCCCCTACGCTGATATCCGGGCTGCGGCGCAGCAGGTTAAACAGCGCCATACGAAAATGGCGCGCAAAACGTTCATTGATGATCTCCAGCGCCTGCAGCCGCTCACGTACCACACGACGCTGGGTATTGGGGTCGTAAGGGCGAATGTCGCCATCGCTCCCGGTGGAAATTTTCTCTACTTCCGCGCTGTCACTGTCGCCGTTAAGCAGCGCGTCAATTTCAGCCTGGGAGAGAATGCTATCGCCCATTAAATCACCTCAAAATGAAGGCGGTAAACAGCACATCACTGACCACCTGTGCAGGTTGTCCGGTTACCAGCGGCGGCGCCATCACCTGTTTAATCTGTCCGACCAGGGCCTGTTTGCCCTGTTCGGTTGCCAGCTGCGCCGCGTTCTGACGCGACAGCAGCAGCAGCAGACGGCTGCGCACTTCCGGCAGGTAATCGTTCAACCGGCGACGGGTATCCTCATCCGGCAGACGCAGGGTAAAGCCTACGTACAGCACGCGATCGGGATCGTTGTCAGGATTGACCAGGTTAACCGTAAACGTATCCATTGCAAAAAAGACGGGGGCGGGCGGTGGCTCAACTTTCGCGGCTTCCGGTTTGTCACCCTCGTGTTTATTCATCATTCGCCAGACTGCATAGCCTGCTACGCTGCAAGCGGCCAGCGTTACAATCAGTAACACCGGAATCAGTAATGAACGTTTGCGGCCTTTTGCTTTCGCGTTATCAGACATGTTTGCAGTACTTCCTGTGAATTATGGGCAAGCCTCTCGGCTTGCCTGAACAGATTATCCCGCGTCTTAAGTCAAACAATGGGAAGAAAAGACGCGGGTTTTACGCTTACCTTCAGCGTTTAGCTGCTGTCAGGCAAAAATATCGACGCCACCGCTGCCGGCGGCGCGCGCCTGCAGGGCCGCCGGAACGGCCAGAGGCGTTATCTCACTGTCACTCTCCAGCGCCTGAGTAAAGCGGCCATACTGACCATCGCGCTGATTCTCCTGTTGTCCGGCGTGCTGCTGCTGGCTCTGGGCAAATGCGTCGCTGCTCACCTGGCTCTGGCCCAGGTTGATGCCGCTCTCCGCCAGGGCACTGCGCAGCTGCGGCAGGGCAGCTTCCAGCGCCGCCCTGACATGGCTGTGGCCTGAGACCAGCGTCAGCTGCGCCTGGTCCTTATCCATGGTGAGGCTGATCTGCAGCGCGCCTAAATCCTCCGGATGCAGCCGCAGTTCAGCGTTCTGCTGCCCGTTGCGGCTGAACATCACAATCTGCTGCCCCAGCGCCTGCTGCCACTCCTGACTGCCAAGCTGCGCATTCAGCATCGGCGTTGACGGGGTGCCCTGCAGGCTGGCGCTGGCGGTATTAACCGGCGCGCTGCTGCTGAACATAGCGCTGAGATGGGCTGCTGGCTGTTCCTGCCCGGCTGACAGCGCCTGCCGCTCATCGCTTTTACTGAGTCCCCCCAGCATCTGCCGGAAACTCTCATCCAGCGTCAGTGCAGCGCTGCTGGCGGGCGCCGTGCTGCCGTGGCTGCCGGCGGCCAGGCCATCAGCGCGCGTGGTAAGCGCTGACGTATCCTGACTGCGGATGTGTGGTGTCGCCGTCTCCGCCTGCTCAGTAGCCGGTTCGGTGCCCGTCAGCAGCGCACCGCTCAGCGCCGCGTTCAGCGGCGTGCCTGCGGCTGCATCAGTTGCTGCCTGTGGCGGCGTGCCCGAAGCCAGCAGCGGCCGGTTTTCCACCATCGCCGGTAGCATGGCAAACAGTGCCTGCACATTCTGTAAGTCGCTGGCGCTTAACGGCGTTACGGCATGTTCATCACTATCATCGGCGGATTTAAGCCCGGCTTTAGATCCCGCCGGCTGGAAAAGTGCATTTAAAGCGTCTGGTTTGTCCAGTGCCTGCAGCAGGTTACTCAGTGACGCTTTATCGTCATTACCGGCAACGTCGCCTGCGTCACGGGTTTCACCCGGCTGCAGTTTTCCCTGCTGTTTAGCCAGCGCCAGCAGCTGATTTCCCAGCTCGGTGATAAAGTGGGACGGCAGGCCGTCACCCATTGCCTGGCTCTCTGGCGCTGCATCAGTTGCGGCAGCTGTTTTAGCGACTTTTGCAGTATGCGTAAGCAGGGCTTGCAGCGTAGTCATTCGCTTTTCCTCAGTGCGGCCCGTTGGGCAAATTCATCCATTCGTTTCTGATCGAGACGGTTTTCCTGACGCAATGCACTCTCCTCAGCGCGGGTAATCAGCATCTGATAGGCATTGAGTTTCTTGTGCTTTTCCCGCCAGCTGCCCAGCGCCTGTTCAGTACGCTGATCCCACTGGCTCAGCTGCTGGCGATGCTGGTCAATCGCTTTTTCCAGCGTCTGGATAAACTGGTGATAGTTACTCCAGCGCATGCTGGTAATACCGCCGGACATATCCTGATTGAGCTTGTTGCGATACTCATCCAGATAGTCCAGCAGCATGCTGAGCTGCTCATTGGCCTGCTGCTGGCCGCGCCGCATGTTGCCCAGATGGAGCACAGCGTCATCCAGATCCTGTTCGGCCAGGTCGCGCAGGGTGTCAATTGCACTGGCGGTTTTCATCGGCTAGCCTCGTCTGATAACCACGTTAACCAAACAGCGTCTGCAGGTGCAGGCAGGCGTCATCGTATTCACTGCGTTCAAAAATTCCCTGATGCAGAAACGCTTCCATCTGCGGATAGAGCGTAATGGCCCGATCCAGCATCGGATCGCTGCCGGCGGCATAGGCGCCGACGCTCACCAGATCGCGGTTACGCTGATAGCTTGACAGCAGCTGCTTAAACTGCCGCACCCGGGCGTAATGCGTTTCATCAATCAGCGACGTCATTACGCGACTGATTGACGCTTCGATATCGATTGCCGGGTAGTGGCCCGCTTCCGCCAGCCGGCGCGACAGAACGATGTGTCCGTCCAGAATGGCGCGCGCGGAGTCAGCGATCGGATCCTGCTGGTCGTCACCTTCGGTCAGCACGGTATAAAACGCCGTGATTGAACCGCCGCCGTCGATGCCGTTACCCGCCCGTTCCACCAGCGCCGGCAGCTTGGCGAATACGGAAGGGGGATAGCCTTTGGTTGCCGGTGGCTCACCAATGGCCAGCGCAATTTCACGCTGCGCCATCGCATAGCGCGTCAGCGAGTCCATGATCAGCAGCACGTGCTGACCGCGATCGCGGAAATCTTCCGCAATGCGCGTGGCGTAGGCGGCACCCTGCATGCGCAGCAGCGGAGAGACATCGGCCGGCGCGGCGATCACCACCGAGCGGGCGCGGCCTTCGGCACCCAGAATGTTTTCGATAAACTCTTTAACTTCGCGGCCGCGCTCGCCAATCAGGCCAACCACAATGACATCGGCTTTGGTATAGCGCGCCATCATGCCGAGCAGCACCGATTTGCCCACGCCGGAACCGGCAAACAGGCCCATACGCTGACCGCGTCCCACCGTCAGCAGGGCGTTAATGGCACGCACCCCGGTGTCGAGCACGTCATGAATAGGCGTGCGCTGCAGCGGGTTAAAGTGCGGGGTGATCAGCGGTGCGCGATAGCCGGTTTCCGGTGCGGGCAGTCCATCCAGCGGCTTGCCGCTGCCGTCCAGCACGCGACCCAGCAGCTCCGGTCCCAGCAGCAGCTGTTTGCCGCTGTGATCGCCGTTCATTCGCGCATAGACGCGAGCGCCGGGTAAAATGCCGTCAACTTCTTCCAGCGGCATCAGAAACAGCTTTTGTCCGTTAAAACCCACCACTTCACTCTCTACTTCAGTGATATGGCCATTATCATGGCGTTCGATAATGCAGGTTGCGCCCAGCGGCAGCTGCAGCCCGGTCGCTTCCAGCACCAGGCCGGTGGCCCGCGTCAGGCGCCCATAGCGCCGTACGGACTGCACCTGGCTGATACGCTGTTCAAAAGAGTCGAGTGCGCCAAGCCAGCGCGACAGGCGAGACGTCATCAGAGTGCTCCCGGTGCCGCCAGGCGGCACAGCTCCTGCCAGCGGGTGGCCACGCTGGCGTCGAGATCGCCATCCTCAGCGCTGAGCTTGCAGCCGCCGGGGTGCAGCGTGCTGTCAGCCAGCAGCCGCCAGCCATGCAGATCCAGCGTGGGGCCGAGCGTCTGCTCCACGCGCTGCAGATCGTCCGGATGCACGCGCAGCTGCGGTTTGCCGCTGAACATCGGCTCCTGCTGGATCAGCTGCTGGATTTGCCGCAGCAGGGCGCTGCCATCCACCTGCGTCGCCTGACCGATAACGGTACGGGCGGCCTCCAGCGCCAGCTGCATCAGCCGTGAGGCGATGACGCTATCCAGCGCTTCCAGCGTATGGTGAAACTCCGTCACCAGCTGCTGCATGCGCGCCTGCAGCGGTGCCTGCTGCTGCTGTGCGTCAGCCAGACCCTGCTGAAAGCCGGCGTCGTAGCCATTCTGCTGCGCCTCCGCAAATCCTTTCTGATAGCCTTCGCTGTAGCCCTGCGTCTGCGCATCTTTGCGCATCTGCTGCTGCATCCGCTCCAGCTGTTGCCGCTGCTCATCCTCTTCGCTGAACGCCACGGCGTCAGCGTCATGTTCTGCAGGCGGCAGATCGGGCACGCTGCTCAGCGGCGCAGCCAGATCGTCAGGCAGCCAGCGCTGCCACGGACGGGCAGAAAATGCATCAGACATAGGTTTCCTCGCCGCCACCGATGACCATTTCGCCCGCTTCTGCCAGACGGCGCACTACCAGCAGAATCGCTTTCTGTTCGTTCTCTACCGCAGACATACGTACCGGACCGCGGTTGGCCAGGTCGTCGCGCAGAATATCGGCTGCACGCGCAGACATGTTCTTGAGGAACTTCTCGCGCAGCGGCTGCTCGGAACCTTTCAGCGCAATCAGCAGCTGCTCGGACTCCACTTCCTGCAGCAGACGCTGGATGCTGCGGTCGTCCACTTCCACCAGGTTCTCGAACAGGAACATCTCGTCGATGATTTTCTGCGCCAGCTCGCCGTCGAAGTCGCGTACGGCTTCGATGACCGCCTCTTCCTGCTGCGTTTTCATCAGGTTGATAATCTCGGCCGCGGTTCTCACGCCGCCCATCTTCGCGCGCTTGAGGTTGGTGCCATCCAGCAGGCTGTTCAGCACTTCGGTCAGCTCCGCCAGCGCCGCTGGCTGAACGCCGCCAAAGGTGGCGATACGCAGCATCACATCGTGACGCAGGCGTTCATCAAACAGCGCCAGAATATCGGCCGCCTGACCACGCTTCAGGTGCACCAGGATAGTGGCGATAATCTGCGGATGTTCGTCGCGGATAAGATCGGCGGCCGCCTGCGGCTCCATAAAGTTGAGCGTCTCCATACCGCTGGTGGTTTCGCGCGTTTCCAGAATATCTTCCAGCAGGCTGGAGGCACGCTCCTCGCCCAGCGCTTTGACCAGTACCGAGCGCAGGTAATCGTTGGAGTTCAGGCTCAGCGCCGCAAACTGCTCAGCGTCGGCCTCGAATTCGCGCAGGACTTCCGTCAGCTGCTTGTGCGATATCTGCTTCATGTTGGCCATCGCCGCGCTGAGGTGCTGCACTTCGCGCTGGTTCAGGTGTTTGAACACTTCAGCTGCGCGCTCTTCGCCGATAGTCATCATCAGGATGGCGCTTTTTTCTGTACCGGTCAGACTCATAGTTCGTTACTCATCCATTCACGGATAACCAGCGCCACGACGCGCGGATCGTTTTCAGACATATCGCGGATGCGCTGGCTCATCACTTCGGCACTCATGCGGTTAGAAGACTTCCGCTCCTGATCCAGCTCATCTTTATTAATCTGCACGCTGTAAGCGGCTTGCTCTTCCTGCGCAGCGGCGCGGGCGGCAACGGCTTCTGCAGCGGCCTGTTCCGCTTCGCGTTTGCGCAGCAGCTGCGGACGCACCAGCTTGCGGTAGAGGATAAAGGCGACCAGCGCCACCAGCAGCCAGCGACCGGCATTCATCAGCTGATCGAAGAACGACTGCTGCTGCCAGAACGGCAGATCGCCACCCGCAGGCTCGGTGGTATTGAAGACCGAGTTCACCACATTGATGCTGTCGCCGCGCGTCTGTGAATAGCCCATCGCTTCGCGGGTTAAATCTTCAATCTGTTTGATCTGCTGATCGTTCAGCGCGACCGCTTTGCCTTTACCGTCATCGCGGTAGTTCACGACCACGGCGACCGACAGACGCTGCACGTCGCCAACGTTGAGTTTGGTGTGGCGGATTGAGCGATCGAGCTCATAGTTCACCGTATCATTACGGCTGGAGCTGCTCGGGCCACTGCTCTGGCCAGCGGTGCTGGTAGTGGTACCGGCATTCTGCGCCGCATTGTTCTGGGCATTAGCCGCATTCTGCTGCGGTGGATTCGTCACCGGTGCGTTGTTAGCGGGCGCCGGCTGATTAGAGAGCGCACCAGGCACGCCACCCGGATAGGCGCTGCCGTTCTGATCGCTGGTGCTGGTCTGACGCGAGCGCACCGCCGAGTTGTTCGGATTGGCGTTTGGCTGATACTTCTCATCCGTCTGTTCGCTGCGGTCGAAGTTAATCTGCGCGGTAACCTGTGCATGGACGTTACCCTGGCCAACAATCGGGTTCAGGATCGCTTCAATACGCTGCTGATAACGCGCTTCAACTTCAGCGGCATATTTCAGCTGGGCGTCGTTGAGATCGCGTCCTTCGCTGTCGGAGCGGGTCAGCAGACGACCGGTCTGATCGACCACGGTGACGTTGCCTGGCGGCAGGCCCGCCACGCTGCTGGAGACCATATGCTGAATCGCCTGGATCTGACCTTCATCCAGTGCCCGGCCTGGCTGCAGCGTCAGCGTCACTGAAGCCGACGGCGCTTTCTGTTCGCGGACGAAGAGGGTAGGTTTCGGCATCGCCAGATGCACGCGTACGCCCTTGACCGGACCCAGCGTTTCGATAGTGCGTGCCAGCTCACCTTCCAGCGCACGCTGGTAGTTGATCTGCTCGCTGAACTGGCTGATACCGAACTTCTCTTTATCCATCAGCTCAAAGCCTACCGAGCCGCCTTTCGGCAGACCCTGCTGCGCGAGGCGCAGGCGCAGTTCATGCACTTTATCGGCCGGCACCATCAGGGCACCGCCGTTTTCGGCGAACTGGTAAGGGATGTTCATCTGCGTCAGCTGGGTGACAATGGCGCCACCATCTTCATCAGAGAGGTTGTTATAGAGCACGCGGTAGTCGGGCGCTTTGGCCCAGAGCACCAGCGCCAGCACGACCGCAATGGCTGCGGCCGCGGCGATGATTAAGGGAATTCGCGGATTAGCGCGCAGGCGGGCGAAAAGGTCTGACATGCCTTTCTTTGCTGATTCCTGTGTAGCGGCTGCACTCGCATTCATGACCGATTCCTGCCTGACATAATTGACCGGGTAAGTTGTGGTAACAAAACAGACTCCCTGATACGTCTACCCGGTATTTGCGCTGCTGGCCTGCAGAGTGCCGGCGGTAGCTGACGGAGTGAGTTCCCCGCACGGGCGTTCCCCTTCGGACCGCGGCGCAAAAACTTTAGGGTAAAAATGAAATTCCAATCTTATGGCAGGCATTATTGATGAATTGCGTCACTTCGATGGCTGAATAAGCCGGGGTTTTAGGGGCTATTTAGCGCCTTTGTCCTATTGACACTGTGCTAACTTTGCAGTCGAAAAAAAATCTTCCTTTTCTCTGCGAGGTATAAAGATGTCAATTCAGGCTATAGATGGCGTACTGCAGCAGCTGCAGATGACCTCACTGCAGGCGGCCGGCAAGGATACTCACTCCTCCAGCCAGCTCGATTTTGGTGCCACCATGAAAGCGGCACTCGATAAGATCAGCGAAACCCAGACCACCGCCCGCGCGCAGGCGCAGGATTTTGAACTCGGTAAACCTGGCGTGCAGCTCAACGACGTTATGGTCGATCTGCAGAAGTCTTCTATCTCTATGCAGATGGGCATCCAGGTGCGTAACAAGCTGGTGAGTGCGTACAGCGATATTATGAATATGCAGGTTTAGCGATGTAAGCGGCTGAATATAAGTATAAATACTACACTGCAGCCTTAGCGGAGCACGTATGCAGCACAAGATCGTTTATTTACGTGTTGACGAGGGATAGCTGATCCGTATTGTCCTCTGACATCCAGGTACCCTAAACCCGGCAGACCATCTGCGCATCTGAATGGCCCATTTGCGCGGTAACGTCATTTGGGTTTGCGCCTGCAGACAATGCCCAGCATGCGAAGGTGTGCCTGGACTGATATGCTTTACGGTGGCGAAGGCCTGTGCGCTTAAGCGCACCGTTAACACCCGGAGTAGTGCAGGATGTTCACCAGGTAGCGTTTAATGAGATCGCATCCAGATTCAATAACAGCCTGGATGAACTTGGCGCCGCAGCCGGCAATGCATCCGAGAAAAGTGCGGCAATCAAGAACCGGGTCGTCAGCCATCTGGACGAAATGCGCACCGCTGAAAGGTCGGCATGGGACGATGCCACATCCACCATGCCAAACGTTAAGGCAAAGATGCCTAACGGCAACGCTGCGATTCAGGGAGAGCGTTCTGCCGGCGTGCCACCAGCCCAGAGATGAAGCAGTTCCTGCAGGCCAACAATCAGGACGGCGTGACGTTCGATGGGATGAAAGCGTGGCGGGCGAAGTTTGCTGATGCTGAGCAGAAGTATATTGCCTCGCGGGGAAAGGGTTCTGACTATATCCTCAATGCTGCAGGATGCGATATCGCACGGCGTAAGGGTCGGAAAGTGAGATGTGGCCGGGATTAATCACATTGCCAGCATACTGACGCCGCAGAACGTCAATGCAATTGAACGGTACTCGCCAGAGCTTGGGCGCATAGCAAAAACTTACGGCACTCTGGCTCACGCCGCTGTCAGGCCGCAGCAGTATGTGGAGCGCACCGGCAGAACAGCAAACGTCCTGAAAGACCTCGACTCAGGAATATCCGGTGTAACGCAGACCGTTCTGAACGCGGCGGCAAACTCAACTGCGGGCGCGGTTGTAGGCGGCGCCGGGGGGGATTGTCGGCGCAATGACAAGAGCGGTGGCCGGTGCTGGCCTCAAGGGGGCGGTGGCGAAGATATCATCCACAAGAAGCGGCCGTATGCGATTGAAAAGGCGAGTAATGAGGCGATCAAGGCGGCAAGGTCTGGCTATGGTCAGGCAGCAAGAGATGCTGCAGAACGCCGTTTTCTTGCAGGCAGGAAAGCGGTTGCTGCAATCAGAGACGCTGTAGGTATAGAGGACTTCAACCGCCTGATGGCTGCCGGAATAGTGGCAGCCTTAAGTGGGGAAAGGTCGGACTAACTGGCATCGGCGGCGATATCAGGACTTCTTATAACTCTTAACCAGTTTGAGAATTTCGCTCCAGGCAATGATGCATATTATCGCTGCGCATAGAAACACTATTCCCCTTATATCACCATCGGTTCCATCGCTCGTGAAATGGCCAAGCAGAAGCATCATCGCACAAAAGATTACTGCTTTGATTACTGAGATGAGATTGTCTTTCATAAATGTCTCCAGTTTGTGCCAACTATCAATTGAGCCTTATTAAATGCCTATGATGGACAGATGAGTCCTGAGTAGAAAACAAATTCAGCCTCGGCAAATGCCGGGGCTTTTTTATGCCCGGAGTAAACCAATGGCAGATGTTACTGCAAATATTGTTGTCTCGATGCCCTCACAGCTATTCACAGCATCGCGATCCTTTAAAGCGCTGGCAAACGGGCGCATCTACGTTGGCAAGGTTGATACTGACCCGTCAATCCCTTCAAATCAGGTGCAGGTGTATATTGATGACGAGAGCGGCGGATTGCATAGCCTATTGTCATTAATGCCGCCGGCTTCCCTGTATATAACGGACAAGTTGCGAAAATCGTTACTGTTCAGGGTCACAGCATGGCTGTATATGATGCTTACGGCAGCCTTGAGCACTATTTTCCTGACGTGCTGAAGTATGAGCCAGATCAGTTCTCACGCACCCTTGCTGCGCCAGGCGGCCTGCAGTTTATCGGCGCATCTCCGTCCGGCAATCTGTCGCAGGTGATTAATTACGTCACCCCTGAACAGTTCGGCGCTATCGGGGATGGCACGCCACATCCTCTATCAGAGCGATACAATAGCCTTGCAGCTGCACAGGTTGTTTACCCTCATGCTACTTCACTAACTCAGACAATTGACTGGGCGGCATGCCAGGCCGCAGAAAACTATGCTCGCGGTAAGGGGATGGTTAAAGCACCTCGGTCGGCTATTTCATTTTGGCTCAAATTACCTGGAGCTAAGCATTAATAGTAAATGGGACAGTGGCTATCCGATAAGCAATGATGCTGGCCAGTGCCCGCGTATGATGAGAAATATAGATTCAACAGTACCGGAATTTGGTCAATATTGCATTGTGCGCGTTAAGAATTCCAGCGCAGCGGGTAGTGCCGATAAGTTCGTTCGTGGCGTGGTCTTTAAAGGATTCTGCCTCACTTACGGCCTGCCAAGCCGTGCGGCTTCAAAGAATTCTCAGCGTATAGGGTTACACCTGAACTATGGAATTGGAGCATGCTTGAAAGTTGCGATAAAAGAAGCCGAGTATGGTGTTTTTGGCTACTCATGCTGGGGCTCAACAGGCGAGCTTGTTTTGGATTCCTGTCACAAAGGTTTCTATGCTGACCCTGTAACTGCGACGCCTGAAAATAAATCACCTCCACCAAATTCTAATAGCAGTTTTGATTTCAGAGTCCGCATCGATGCATGCCCTTTCGGTATCGTTGTGCGTAACTGCCAGTACTCGAAGCTTACCGGCTTTGTTGAGGGGGCGCTATGACTCAACAAACGAAACAGCAGTCGCTGTAACTGCTATAGGTTGTGTAGCCTGTGAGTTCTTCCTCGGAATAGAGGCGTGGCAGGGCGTTCATGCTTACGTTAATGCCGGTAACGTGAAAATAACTGATCACTGGAATCAGGGATATAACATCCTAAGCACAACGGGGCGACAATCAGCCTATTACTCGATTGCAAGCCTGATGGGGGTTTCGGACCCATATCCGACTCCAACTGGCGGAAACAGTCATTAATTTGTACGTAATGCGGGTTCATTATCTGTCTGCGGCCTTAACTGTGACTTCTCAAACACAACAGCCTATGACAGTGTTTATTTTTGTAGCCCTGATGCGACGTCAAGGATAACATTTGATAACTGCTCTGTTTACTTTGGTTCGAATGGATCAAGAATTTCGCCTTCAAACTGGGCTAGCATTGATGCTAATGGCGGGCGCTATATCGCTGATATTCTTTCTCCGAGTGGGTACGAATACGAGGGCCGAGGCATTTCTTATGCCACGTCATACACTACTCAGGCAATAAATGGCAGAGATGGAAGAACAGTTATAGACGCGCCTGCAGGATGGAAAATTGTCCACGTTGAAGCATGGGTTCTTATTTCATCTCAGAGCCAGGCCATATCATCTGCGCCAATGGGAATTGTTAGCAGTACTGACACCATGGTTATCCTTCAGACTCCAGTGTCAGCCGCTAACCAGTTTAGTGTCCAGTACAGGCTCAGATTAAAGGTTACCAAGTAGAAGTTTTAAGCCCCTAGCGGGGCTTTTTTAATGCTTTAGCTAAGCAAAATGATATTGCCACAAATAGCATTAAATCAAATGAGAAGGATACACCAAATAGATGTTTTGAAAGATCTCGGTAACCCTCACCAAGGAAAGATATATAAAATTGAGAGATGCCAAAAATACCTATAAAGGCAATAGGAATAGACATGCTTCTAATTGCACGTACAGCTACAAAAG
Source organism: Pantoea sp. ICBG 1758 (assembly GCF_002928325.1). NCBI lineage: Bacteria > Pseudomonadati > Pseudomonadota > Gammaproteobacteria > Enterobacterales > Erwiniaceae > Pantoea > Pantoea sp. ICBG 1758. The sequence goes on along the minus strand of NZ_POWL01000001.1, from coordinate 1,415,664 downwards.
CTAACATTAACGCAACCATTATTGCCATTCTATAGATGCTAAAAACGTCATCTTTTATATGAGTCATTTTCGATGACCAAGAGCTTTTATCGTCAATGATGACTTTTATTGTTTTTGCGACATGAATGTAGTCAGTAACCAGATTGTCACGAACTATACTGTCAAAAGGCAATTTAAAGATGATAGATGGATGCCTGATGTACTCCTTTATGGAGTCCATAAACGATGTATCTCTATTATTATTATAGCAAGACTCGCCAAATGCCGATCGGTGAGACCCGCGCTCTTTGTCAAGCTGTCCACCCCAAGCGTCGATTCCTATGCATTTATCATCAACGCTATCAGGTAGATCGATGCCATTCATCTTTTCAAAGGCATAAATTCCATAGTATGCTGAATGATACTTGTTGTAATTTGTAGCTCCAGAGGAGTGCAGAACAAACGCAATAGTAAATATTTGGGCCATAAGAAGAGATGCCGCCAAGGTCTTCTTATAGTTTTTGAAATAAAAGATGAAAACCAGCGAGCAAATAGGTAAGTAGAAAAATTGGCTTTTACTGCCTCCGATAATAAACGCAGATATGGCAAAAGCAAAAATAGTAGATAGGGAGTTCTCTCTTTGCATTAAACATATGACCATTACTGGCATGCAAATAAGTAGCACCTGCTCCTGATAGAAAGATGGGAAAAATGCTATGTTTGATGACGAGCACATGAAAGCAGCAAGTAATGCAAAAGCCAAGTAATCTATAATTACCACTTTATTAGCAGAAATCTTCTTATATAGAGTGAATAGTATCACAACATACGCTGATTTTAAAATTGCTGACAGGATTCGCGTATCCATTTGATCTGTCACCAACTTAAAAGCTTCTGCTACGAAATACAGTATATAAGAATACGTGCTTCTGTAAGCATACTTACCGATACCCCAAAATTCTTCGTATAAAGGGTATTTCAAAGACATATCGTGTTTAAATGATGGTATTGGTGGCATGAATGGGAATATTGCTCGGTGAAAATCTCCTGTATTGAGCATATACACATTTTTAGTCGTTGCTATCAAAACAAGACAAAGAACGGACAGGAACCAAACGTCCACCCTGACATTCAATATTTTCTTCATTTAATATCCTTGCGACCCTTAATTATGAAACGCGGCCTTTGCTTAGTTTCCACGTAAATCCTTCCGATATATTCACCCAGCACTCCTATCCCAATGAGCTGCACGCCACCGAGGAACAGGATAGACACCAGGATAGATGGGTATCCCCTGACTGGATTGCCAAATACGAGCGTGTCGAAGATCATCCACGCACCGTAAAGGAACGAGGCTGCAGCGACGAACAAGCCGATATAAGTCCACATGCGCAGTGGAAAGGTAGAGAAGCTGGTAATGCCCTCCAGAGCCAGATTCCACAGCTTCCAGCCATTAAACTTTGATGTGCCGGCCACACGTTCCGCACGTGTGTACTCAACCACATCTACACGGCCGCCTACCCAGGACAGAACACCCTTCATGAACAGATTGCGTTCCGGGAGAAGCTTGATGTGCTCTACTGTTTCTTGGGACATGAGACGGAAGTCGCCAACATTCTCTTCAATCGTTGGTGAGCTGATTTTGTTATGCAGACGATAGAACCATTCAGCTGTTTTGCGTTTTAGGTGGCCATCAGTACTCCGATCTGCACGCTTCGCCAGGACAACATCAGCACCGGCTTGCCAGCGCTCAATCATCTGTGGAATTACATCGATTGGGTCCTGCAGGTCAACATCGATTGGGACCACTGCATCACCGATCGCGTGCTCAAGCCCTGCGAAAAGCGCTGGCTCTTTGCCAAAGTTGCGTGTGAAGGACAGCGCTTTAACCAATGGGTCTGACACTGACAGAGCATTGATTATCTCTTCAGTGGCATCCTTGCTACCGTCGTTGACGAATACAATTTCAACCTCGTACGCGGTAAGCTCCCGGCGTACTTCCTGATAGAAAATTGGTATCGCGTCCTCTTCATTGAAGACGGGTACCACGAGGGATATCTTCATTTTGCTTGCCTGAAAACGATGTACCGTGAATAGATAAAGCCACAGAAAAGGCTTATTGCGGAGAATGCTACAAGAGTAACCAGCGGTGCTAATCCGGATTTATCAGCCGCCCAGCCAACAGCTGAAGCCAGAGAACCCATAAAGGCCACATAAATCATGTAGCGAAGAGTGGTTGTCTCAGAGTTAAATGTCCAGCGTGCGTTTGCAAAGAATGAAAACGTCACTGCAACGCAAAATGCGCCGAAGTTTGCCAGTGACTGAGTTGCATCAGATGTGCACAGAATTAGGTAAAAAACAGCCCAGTGGATAGCAGTGTTCAGCATGCCAACACTGACGTATCGAGAAAATAGTTTGAGCATAGCGTTTAACTTAAGTTAAGAATTTCCCGATCTTATACATCGTGAAACAGACTGCAACCTTTTAAGAACAATCGCATAAAAAAGACCCGGCGATGGGGCAAAATCCTGTACCGCGCCGATCTGAGCAGGCTACGGTGTGGGAGCTTAAACAGTAACCATTCACGCTTTCCGCAGCAAATAAATACCCATACCAGCCAACAGGTTTGCAAAAGATACGCCTGGCGCATCTTGATCAGATCCACCGATTGATACTACTGTATCTATATACAGTTATTGTCAGAGGAGGATTTGACCATGCCACGCGAGTACCAGATCAAAGAAGCATTCATTAGTTCCATCAAGCGCGAGCCTTCAGGCCGCAGCACCGTTACCAATGCCGATTTTGTAGAGGAGCTGAAGCGCGTTAACTAGCACTTCACGCTCAAGGCAGCCAATGACTGGATACGGATCCACACGACCACCTTTCGCGACGCCTCTACGCAGGAGGGAGAGAACATGACGTGGTTCCGGTTCAACCCTAACGGTGGCCTCTGATAGGATTCCCTTCACCGGCACAGGATTACATACAGCCGCGACTCAGCCTTAACTCAGTATTCATCCCCAATCTGGCCACAACGTTCCGTGTCGATATCCCGGACGGCTTCCTGCTGGTTGACTCAGCTGCAAAGGTAAAACCCGGCAACAGGATTGCGTATCAGTGGAACGGCTATTCAGGACTGGGAAAGATGTACCGCAACAGCTTGGTGACAGAAGAGAGTGAAGTGATAGAGGGTGAGCCGCTGAATGATGTCATCGTGCTGGGGAAGGTGACGTGTGAGGTAAGGCTCGTTTACGAAGAGAAATGACATTTCCCATGGGACACCTATGGGACAAAAAATTGCCGCAATGCTCTGTTTGTGCGGAATCTCGGCCTGCACTTCCCACGCTCTGACTTTTCTACCATTGCATTATGAACATGCAGATTTAGCGGTTTAAGTGGCTGAATATAAATACAAATACTACATTGCAGCTTTAGCGGAGCACGTATGTAGCACAAGATCGTTCATTTTCGTGTTGATGAGGGATAGCTGATCCGAATTGTTCTCTGACATCCAGGTGCCATAAACCCGGTAGACTATCTGCGCATCTGAATGGCCCATTTGCGCGGCGACGTAGTTTGGGTTTGCGACTGCAGACAAAGCCCAGCATGCGAAGGTATGCCTGGACTTATATGCTTTGCGGTGGCGAAGGCCCGCACGCTTACCGGAGCACCTCAATACATTCTAATTGCAGCAGTGGCTGGCACCCATGCAGCCGGGCCTTTATCTGCTCGCAGGCTTCAATGGTTGGATAGATGCACTCAGACACTGGAGCGGGAAAGACAGAGACTATTACAATGACGAGGCCGATGAGCATGGCTATATCTCTGGTTTGCGATACAGCGGCACCTCAACAGCTTCATTAAACGGTCCAGCCCAAATATCGCCTATCTTCAGTTCGTTCTCAAAGTAAAGATGCGCATTAGTGGTATATGCAACAGGCTTTGCCGTCAGGGTTGCCAGCGCAATAGTCTTTTTCCCTATTCAATTCCAAAATGGCTGTTTTTTAGTTACGCTAACTGAATAAATCACCCCGTCAGGATCTGCTCCATATACAGGCGTCAACTGTTAGGGGTTGAGTTCGCTTAATAGTTCTGGATTTTTAGCAGGTTGTGCGTTTACCCGAATAATACAGTTGCCGTTGCAGAAGCAATCCGATATTTAGCTATAGGATTTTAAAATGATGGCTTTTTCTAATCTCCAAATTCCAATATGTTTTTTGATGGTAATATGGTTAATGTATGCAAATTAGCCGGTTCATGGCCCACGGGTGCAAAAAAATTTAAAGGATTCTTCCTTTACAGAGGATGTGGTAGATTTGGATGTAGCTATCGATTCAGAGGTGAAAGAACTGGCAGGATTGAAAAAGTACAGAGTGCCCCTCAACCGGATTAATAACAAGATACTACTGATGTTCAGTGACCAGAAGTGCCATTTTAACCATTTATTATATCAATGAATCAATTGCGCTTGTGGGCCGCAGGTTGCATAATCAGTGATTCAGGAATATAAAAATGGCTTATGTGTGAGGATAAATTGGCAAAAGGTAGATTGGACAGCATACAGGTGCTCAGGGGTATAGCCGCAATGCTTGTGGTTCTTTTCCATTTCAGGCATTACATTAACAATGTATACCCGTTAAAGGATCTTGGGGACAGGCTTTTTCTTTTCGGCGAAGCTGGCGTTGATATCTTTTTCGTGATTAGCGGTTTCATAATCGTTTACGCATCACGTAATAAAGAAAATAACACTTTTGCAGAGTTCGCCATAAAGAGATTCTTTCGTCTCTACCCTTTGTATTTTGTAGTTCTGACAATTTACCTTCTTTCTTACCGTGAAGAGTCTTTTACTGTTGTCAATATAATAAAAAGCTATCTTCTTATACCTATAGACTACAACGGCAAAGCTCCATGGTTTGGATTAAGTACCATATATTCCGCATGGACCCTGACCTATGAATCATATTTCTATGTGGTTTTTTCACTAGCAATACTTATAAGCCATAAATATAGAGCTGTGATATGTTCTGTGTTTATTCTCACAATTATGCTTTCTTTGCAGAAGCATATGAATGGTGTTTTCACCTTTGAAGCGCTATCCGGGGGAAACAGCTTTCATGGATTGCATTATAATTTCCTTTTCGTATCCAACCCTTTAATTATAGATTTTATGCTAGGCATGCTTGTAGCATATATCTATCTTTTCTATGTTGAAAAATTCAATGGCAGCATCCATTTCACATTTCTATCAATATTAGCCTTCACAATTTCTTTAATATTCATGCTGTCCAGAGTTACTGGCCTCGTCGGACCTTTATATTGGGGGTGGTGTTCAGCTGTCATAGTGCTATCTATACTTATTATTTCGAAAGAGTTAAAAGTTTTTTATCCGCGATTCCTCGTTTATATTGGTGAGATGTCTTACTCAATCTATATCAATCACGTTGTAGTAAAAAAAGTGGCATTTTCATATATTGGTCCGCTTGGTCTCTTTGGCGGCGGTGATGGCTTTGTTATTTTATTCTCATTAGTGATAGCAACGTTATGCATTTCATATGCAACGTATAACTACATTGAGAAGCCAACAATAAAAATGGGGCATAAACTATCTGATAGGATCAAGCGCAATAAATTGGTTAAAATGAAAGAAAAACAAACCACATAGTCATTAAAAAAGCCCCGATGACGGGGCAATCCTAGGCTGTTTTGATAAAAGTAGGCGGCGAAGCTGTACCGTAAATAACAAACACCTTCAACGACCTGATTAAATCAAATTTTATAGTCCTTCACTGATGCATTTGTAAAGGCATTGATTCAATGTATATTTTTTCAGTATATGCTTAAATAAAATTTAATCCGGCATTATATTTTTTATAGTTTACTGCCTGATTGTTATTTTTTCTATTAGAATGCATTGCACTTTCTTTGAGAATTTCACGCTAAAAGCGTCGACATATTTATGTGTTGGAATCGATACCAGGTAGCAAATTATTAGTGTTAACAATGATGCTAATGCTGCGGCCTGGCTGTAAGTTAGATCAATGTTTCTCATTATTGTATAAATGCTTGGGCAGGTAAAGTGCATGATAGGTTGATGCAGGGCATACACAGAAAAAGAAAGTGTACCCATATATACTAATGGCTTCAAAGACATAATCTTATTAAGAAAATTATTTTTAATGATAGATAAGACAACAAGGAAGCCACCCAGGTTGTTATATAACCCGTAATTATCGATTGTCCTTCCGTCTACCTTTAAGTTAGTTAAATCATTAAGCCATTGATAAAAAGAAGAGGTTGTATGAAAACCGCAAAGATAGATTCCTATTAAAAACATAGAAAAAGATATATGCCTGTTAATATCGGATTTTATGTTATAGATTAGCATGCCGGACATAAAAGAAGCGTAATATATATCATCTCCTTTCTTTATATTCATAAGGAAAGGAATGATCATGCAAATTAATATAATAATTTTCCTGTATCTTACTTGAGTTATAAAGCAGCAAAGAAAACATATTATGGCTGAGCCAAAAAATTCTATTTTCATAGTCCATAAGGACCAGTTATAAGGTGCAAAGCCGGAAAAAAATGGTGTAACTGAACCATAATAAATTGAATCTATAATAGACGGGTTTTTTATATCATAGCTTTTAGCCCATTGAGCAAGATCGGATGTATCAACCGATGTGTATTTAAATATTAAAAATGCAATGACAGAAGAAAATAGTGCAACTGGCATAAGGCGAAAATATCTTTTCAAAAACATTGCAGAAGAATTCTCGATGATATTTCCTTTTTTGGATATAGCATAGGAAAGTATAAACCCGCTGAGAACGAAGAAAATACCAACAGCTGCTGCTCCAGAATATATGAAAGCAAAAGGAGAGTTATGCAATAAAAGATCGATGCTTGTTTTTACCCCGCCAATGCTACCGGTATGCATCGAGGGAGCAAAAGTAGATGAAAGGTGAGACAGAAAAACCATAAGGCAGGCTATACCTCGAATGCCTTCTATGGCTTCAATCTTGGATTTGTTATTGGCTATCATTCAGTAATTCCGTATGAAGTTTATCTGGTTTGCAACATAATAGAACAGACTGTGAGCTATAAGAAAGGTATCTTAAAAAAGCTTCTGCGGAGAGACAACTACAACTTACACAAATGTGATTAAAGCATGGGGGATGTGTATGCTTTTTACTCGGTAACTTACTCAAAAAAGCTACCTACAGAAGGGCCTGTCGAGAAAATGTCTGTTAACTGCCCGTACTATCAGTGTGAATTGACAACGACGTGCAAAATTTACTATCAATGAATTTTTCATCCTTTCAACAACTTCATCCAGATTTGTAGCGATTTTGTCTGGAGGTTTTGATGGGAATGTGAATTATGTGATTATCCTTTTCATTAAGACTTTATGAAAATCGCGCTCACAATGTTACGGCTATAATTCCTACCTTCTTTTGCTATTATTACGTTCGCCGAGCCCGTAGTTAACAAGCAGAAAAAATGGAGCAGCAAATAGCTAAAAGAGCAATATCTGAACATTTCAGTGCTAAGCCAATAGTACTTGATAAAGGGTAAATATTTGGAGTTGACGGACATTGATTTTCTGATTGTGCGATAGAAAAAGATAACCACTTTGGCTTTCCCATCAGAGAGGCGGAAAACTACAGAAACAGCTTAAAAGAAGCAAGCTCATCATATCCGGAAACCTGAAAATTCCCGAGGAGCTAACATTTTATAACCATAAACACTGCGACGGCGATTTTCCCGATGATTGTGCAGCTTTATGTGATATTTTGCCTGCGTCAGAGTACAGAGATAAGAACACCGCCTGCGCGCCCAAAACCCGCCGGTAAGCGGGTTTTCAGGCTTCGCGATTATGCGGCCATCTGGCGGCACAGTTCTGCGCAGTGATGGCAGGCTTTCGCGCATGCCTGGCAGTGATCGTGCTGGTGCTGACCACACTCATCGCCACATTTCTGGCAAATCTCTGCACAAAGCTGGCAGAGCGCGGGCGCAAACTCACTCTTCAGCGTCATAAATTGTGCCGCGAGACGACAGATATTCGCGCACTCCATATCCATGCGGATGCACTCGCGCATCATCTCCAGGTGTTCCTCTTCAAGGCATGAAGCGGCACAGTTATCACAGGCGGCTGCACACAGGTAGCAGGCTTCGATGCACTGTTTGTATTGATCCGGCATATCTTCTCCTTAGTCATCAGGGTTACCTGTTAAGCTTGGAAAAAATATTCGATTATGCAAATTGTGAATACGTTAATAATTTTTTCAGCACTACGCTTATTTTATGATTCTGCTCGCGCGCCAGATAGCCAGCTGCGTGAACATTCATCGATTAACGCCTGTAATTCACTCAATTTGTCTTATCCGCTCAGGCTTTACAAAAACATCAGGCGTATTTGCTTGATCGTTTACGGGATCTGCTATTACTGTATTTATATACAGTAATCATTTTGAGACCATGGATATGGAGCTTTTACACCCGGCGGACATCCGCGCCATCCTTGAATTACCGCTTTACGTCAGCCGCGTTCCGTGCGGTTTTCCTTCACCGGCTCAGGATTACGTTGAGCAGCGAATCGACCTGAACCGGCTGCTGGTGCAGCATCCCAGCGCGACATATTTCATTAAGGTCAGCGGTGACTCAATGATTGAAGGGGGCATCAACGACGGCGATATGCTGGTAGTAGACAGCTCAATCAAAGCCGGACACGGTGATGTGGTAGTCGCTTCGGTCTGTGGTGAATTTACGGTTAAGCAGCTTATGCTGCGCCCGTTCCTGCATCTCAGGCCCATGAATGCGGCGCACGCGATCATTGTGATTGAGGACGCCGATCAGTTTGAGATTTTTGGTGTGGTCAGACACGCCATCAAGACGATAGGCCCGTAAATGTTTGCGCTGGTGGACGTTAACGCGTTCTATGCGTCGTGTGAAAAGATATTCCGGCCAGATTTGAAAGGCGAGCCGGTTGTGGTGCTGAGTAACAACGATGGTTGCGTGATCGCCCGGTCGGCTGAGGCCAGAAAGCTGGGCATCAAAATGGGCGCGCCCTATTTTAAAATGAAAGATGAACTGACGCGGCACAATGTGCGGGTGTTCAGCTCGAACTATGCGCTCTATGCCGATATGAGTGACCGGGTCATGACCACGCTTGAGGAGATGGCAACCGCTGTTGAAATCTACTCAATCGATGAAGCGTTCATGGACCTGACCGGTTTTGGACGTTATAAGTCGCTGGAAGCGTATGGCAGAGAGATCCAGCAGCGGATATACCGGGAAATGCATCTGCTGACCGGGGTGGGTATTGCCCAGACTAAAACGCTGGCAAAACTGGCTAACTATGCGGCCAAAAAGTGGACCAAAACCGGCGGGGTGGTGGATCTTTCAGATGCAGAGCGACAGCGCAAGCTTATGGCGCTGGTGCCGGTAGAGGAGGTGTGGGGCGTAGGCGGCCGGCTCAGTAAAAAGCTGAACGCCATGGGCGTGATGACGGCTAAAGATCTGGCTGACCAGAGTCCCTGGGTTATCCGCAGGCACTTCAGCGTGGTTCTGGAGCGCACGGTCAGGGAGCTGCGCGGTGAATCTTGTCTGGAGCTGGAAGCGTTAGCGCCTGGCAAACAGCAAATAGTGTGCTCGCGCTCTTTCGGCTCACGCATCACTGATTATCGCGATATGCGCGAGGCTGTCTGCAACTTTGCGGTGCGGGCCGCAGAGAAGCTGAGAACAGAGCGCCAGTACTGCCGGCAGATAGCGGTGTTTATCCGTACCAGTCCGCACGCCAGCGATGAGATATTTTACGGCAATCAGGCGCTCGGCAGGCTGGCGATCCCGACCAGCGACAGCCGGGATATTATCCGTGTCGCGACAGACGCCCTGGATCGTATCTGGCTGGATGGCCGGAGATATATGAAAGCGGGCGTGATGCTGGGCGATTTTTTCAGTCAGGGCGTGGCGCAGCTCAACCTGTTTGATGAGTTTCAGCCGCGTGCAAATAGCGCAGCCCTGATGCAGGTGATGGATAAGGTAAACCAGGAAGGCAGGGGGCAGCTGTGGTTTGCAGGGCAGGGGATCGCGAAACCCTGGGCGATGAAGCGGGAAATGCTGTCTCCGTTTTACACGACGCGCTATGGCGATCTGCCGGTCGCGAAATAACGTCCCTGTTCATCTATCCTGCGCTGGCTTTCAGTTGCCCATATCTTCGGGCGTACGCTGGATCACAATCTCCAGCGCGTTGCGGTAGATATCCTGCTTCACAATATCCTGTTCCGCCTCAAGCCGCATGATCAGTGCCAGAATGATATCTTTGTTAGTCACGCGGATTTTGCGCGTGGTCAGCTCAAGTCGGATTTCAGAGATGATGACGCGTTCACTCAGATACTGTTCACCGGTAGTTTTAAAATAGTCGCTGAGCTGAGACTCCGGGGTAGCAAGCTGTTTCATATTAAGCCTCACAAAAAAGGGGAAATCGCCTGTGTTATTGTCTGACAGTGGCAGCCATGCATGACCGCCGCGTTGCAATAAAGTTATACAAGATTTCTGTAGTTGTACAACTATCTCGCCGCTCTTTTGTGTGGTCGTACGTGTAGATGATATGCATCAAAACAGTTGCGCTATTTTTTAGAACGATCATTTCCTTTATAAGCAGCAGGTTAGCCGGGGGCGAAGCAAAACGCGCAGCCTTAAAGCGAGCCGGGCTGAAAGAAAAATTTTACGAGCTGGTCACCAGGCAGGAGCAGGCAACGATTATGCGCCCATTTTATTTTGCTAAACGCAGCGCGAAATCTGCAAGTCAGGCTACTTTTAATGCTCAGACCAATAATCAACAGAGGTGCGCATGCACTCACAACAGGTCAGTATCAACGTGTACGCTTTGGCAATCCGTAAACTTGCTGCCGCTCACCAGACAGGGGAAGATCTTAGCGACGTAAAACATCAGGTCGATGCAGTTATTCAGGCGATGAAAGAGGAGATGGCCGTTGATAAAATGGTGCAAATCGAAATGTGGGGTGAGCTGCTGACGATCCTCGATAGCTGCAGCCGCAATACGGCTCATCCTTCGTGGATCACGGTTATCAACCACGCGCGTTACCGGGTCAAGAGCAGAAAAAACACCGCAGTACAGTATTACCGGCAAATCAGCGCCTGATAAAACACTGCCGATCGCGACGATCGGCAGTTACTTTTCAGCCTGGTATCAGGGTTCATCAATGCGGGCGACTTTCAGGTGCGCGCTGTCGCCTTTGCCATAAACTTTACCGCTGACGCGGATTTTGTCCGTGGCGTCATAGGTTTTACCTTTGAAGGTTTCAGCAGGAGCATCGATACGTACGGTGCCTGAGCTGTCGCGGAACTGATAGCTGTGATCGCCCACTTTTTTGATAATGTAACCTTCAAGCGTTACATACCCGCCCTGACGGAAATCGCGGATCAGCGACACGCGCGTCTGACCGGTATCTTCCGATCCTTTATAGCCTGCATCTTCTTTATGCTGCGGCGGTGGCGTTTCACCCGCTTCAAATCCCCCTTTTTCAGCGTAAGCGCCAAAGCTCAGACACAGCATTACAGCAGCCCATGTAGTTTTGTTCATGTCACTCTCCTTGAAGTCAATCGACCCGTTAAGCCTGGCACAGGTTTCGCCAGGGAGCAGGGGCGCAGTGAAATTAATAGAGCAGCAGAACAAAAGGTATACAGCAGAGGGGGAAGCGTTATAGGGCTGCTTTTGCGCGGCCATAAAAAAGCCAGACCGGGTGCTGGCTTTTTTATGGCGCTGAGCAGCCGTCTGGTTATGCTCAGAGCGTTCAGGTCAGCGAGAGCCGGTTACTGATAACCCGATAACCTGAACTGGCAAATGCATCAGCATCGAGCGGCTCATTTTTGCCTGGCCCAAACCATTGCCGTTTATGCTCTCCCGCGTAATACCACACTTCCGGTTCCGTTGTGGCTGACTCCACCCAGTAATAGCCTTCCTGCATCGTCTTATCCTCCTGCGAGGAATATAGTCCAGCTGCGCTGCGCTTAACAGCATTGCGCGCCGTTCTGCACAGAAAAATGTGCCGTCAGCGCTCTTCAGGAGGCGTCAGTTTCTCGCTGAGAAGAACAAAGCCCGCGGATTTAAAGCGCGCCAGAGAGAGAGGTATCGGCTCCATCGGCCGGTAAAAGCCGCGCCCCGCATCCCAGAACCATACTTCTGGCTCAGTTGTTCTGCTACCCACCCAGTAAAAACCCGTTTCCATTAGTGCTCTCCAGAAATGAATGAAGGCACGCCTTCTTAAATTTCCGCAAAATGATGTATCAGGTAAAGTCGATAATCAATCTTGTTTACCGCTTCGCTTATTTTACAACTTACCTTTTGAGGCGCCGAATATCCTCTGCCTCTGCGCAACATACGTATCTGCATTAATCGAAACCGGGCTCCTGTTCATTATGAATCTGAATTTCATTTATCAGGCACGGCACAGCAGAAACCTGTCATCCGGCTTTTATGGCCACTTGCATAGGCTGCCCGATTAACGGCAACGCAGCACCAGAACAGCGCGAACGTTATCTGGCAGACCTGAATTTAACGGCCGAAATCGATTTCACACTTTACACAAAGTCAGGCTAAGTTGTACAGTTTTTCAAAGTTGTACAGGTTTGCACTGGCTGTATAGAAGCGTCTGGCATCCTGCTTCTCTCAGCAAAAATGTATTGCCTTTCGTCTTATTTTTATACAAAAGAGAATGCTCTGCGCAGAGTAAGCTCATGACGGGCAGAACAAATTCGGGCTTTTTGAAAACAGATGGGTTTAAAATAAAAATACAGGGTCTCATCCGACCACATAAAATGTCAAAATATAACTTATACAGATAGAAGATGACTGTATAAGTTAGAGGGTCAGGCGTGACGCTATCTCAGACGCCTTGTTATCGTGCGGGCTCAGCCTGAGCAGGGCGCTGAACCAGTAAATAAGCGATGAAGATAAATAATTAACAGCGTAATAATTTACGAAGAGCTGCAGGAATAAAACGTTGCAGAGTTGAAGGTAATTTATAACAGCCTATTACCGCAGCAGATTATCCTCTGCGCTTTAAAATTAAATCTATTTTGCAGATAGCTGGCAGGACGACGAGCAGAGTATCAATATATCCCGTCCGTAGTGACAGCTGCTACACTTAACGATGTCGCGAACGGCGGCAGTGAATGTCAGTTCTGCAACAGAGGCGAGCAGGCTTATGAAAGATGGATATTACTGGGTGAAAGATGGCGAGCGCTATCCGGAGGTATGGTTCTATCAGCGGCAGTTTGGCTGGTTTCGTCCCTGCAGCGCGGTGCCGATGACGCAGCGCACCTTTGAAATGATGAAATATGTCATTCTGAGCGAGCCGCTTGATGCGCCTGCAAAGCAGCTGCAGGCGCAGTGAATTGTTGCCAGAGATGCATTTCAGACTGAGGCTATCTGATTTCAGGCCACGCAATTGACGGGAATCCATTCAGCGCCGGTCGCGCAAACAGGTAGCCCTGGAACTGATTAATACCGGCTGCCTCAAGCCACATCCACTCTTCCGCTTTTTCCACGCCCTCGGCAACCACGGCAATTTCCAGTGAGGCGCAGCATTTAATAATCGCGTGGACGATTGCCTGTTTTGGTCCGCTTTTATGGACGTCGCAGATAATTTCACGATCGATTTTTATTTTATCAGGCTGAAACTTTGCCAGCAGGGAGAGGCCGGCAAAGCCGGCACCGAAATCATCCAGTGCCAGACTGATACCGGCAGCTTTTAACTTCCGCACTTCTGCCGTGAACGCATCAGCGCGCGAAATAATTTCATTCTCCGTGACTTCAACCACGATCTGTTCAGGAATAAGGCCGCTGGCGTGGATCTCTGCGAGCAGAAAATCTACGGCATCAGGCACGGTGACCAGCGACATCGGCAGCAGATTGATGGTGAGCGTATGCTGCCCCAGGCCGAGTTTGCTGGCGAGATTGAAGGCCAGGCTTTTTGACTGAATATCTGCCCGGTAAATAGCATCACCGCCGAAAGCAGCAAAATACTCTTCCGGCGCACCGCCGGTAGGCGTGCGGATCAGCGCTTCATAGGCAGCAATACGGCGTGAAAAGGGATCAACAATAGGCTGGAAAGCAAAGCGGCAATCCTGAATCGAGTGCTGAAAATCGTTCAGCTCACACAGCGTCGACTCATCCGCGACAAACTCCCACGTATTCGCCGGTGGAATTTCAAAATAGTTCTCTTTTTCACGCGCCTCAACAAAGGTGCGTAAAAACTGCAGCGCACGATCGTCGTAAGTCAGCTGGTGACGCGAGGTGCCTTTATCGAGTACGGCCTGCAGCACGCGGCTTCTCTCATGCTGACGCAGATCGAACAGCTCCATACCGGTATTACCAAAGCGGCGCGCCGGCGCGAAATCATGCATCAGCTCGACCAGATTATGATGACGGGCATCCTGGCGAATACGATCGTAGATATGCCTGACAGCGCGATCGGGTCCTTCCAGAAGCTGAAAGAAATGCCGGCCGTCGAATAACAGAATGCCGGTAATGTCCGACAGCGCATTTTTGGTGTTTGCGCGGGCCACGATATCTTCAAGAACTCTGACGGGAACGTGTTCATCGAGATGGCTGCGGTAAAGAATAGTGGTCAGCATGCAATTGTCCTGCCGGAACGTTATTTAAGCTCTTACATTAACCGTCGAACGGGCCGGGATGTCCAGCGCACAGAGGCTAAATCAGCATAATATTTACCGATTTATCTGATAAGCGTAGCGGCAAAACAGGGGGTCAATTCAATTTATCAATCGGTCGAAATGAATCTGCATCAACGATAAATTTTTTCGATTGAATGGATTAACAAAAAGCGTATCTTAAGCCGCTTTAGCCGGAGGAATAAAATGTTACGTGATTACCTGAAACTGGAAGCAGAAGATCGTCTTATTGAGCAGGATGAACAGGCATCCCGGGGCGATCGGGAAGCCATTACCCGCTGGCAGATCACAGACAGCCAGGGCAGGGCAAAAGGGAGCGTCGTGCTGAGCGACAAATTCAACACCCGCCGCTCATGGAACATGAACTACCGTATTACCCAGATGGATGCATCCGGCCGCATCGTTATCGATCGCCTGACCGATACGCTATAGCGGGCCGGTGCGGGGTTTTACTGGCCGCCAGCGTGATAGTGCCGGCGCATTTCAGCCAGTACACCGATAATCTGTACCTCATGTTTGTCCGTACTGAGTACGGGATAATCTTCATTCACCGGGCGCAATAAAAAATGCTCTTCATTCTGTGAAGGGGAACGCACGCGCAGCGTTCTGACCAGCGCCTGCCCGGCATACAGCGCCAGCACCACCTCACCGGGCGCTGCAGAGCGTTGTGGTTCGAATATCAGCAGATCGCCGGGCAGAAAAGCTGGCTGCATGGAACGATCGTCCAGCTGAACGGCGACGGCGCTGTCGCTTACCGCACTGTCACAGTAGAGAAAGCGATCGGCTTCCCGCTGCAGCTGCAGGCGGGTTTCATCCAGCCAGCCGGTAACCTGCTGCAGTGTCAGCAGCGGCACAGCCCGCACGCTGCTGTGGCTGCTGACAACCGCAAAGGGTTCCCCCTCACCATCAAACAGCCATGCCGCCGGGCACTGCAGCAGCTCTGCCAGCCGGAGCAGATGCTCGCCACGCGGCAGCGTCTCATTTTTTTCCCATTGTGAAATAGCCACGTGCGAGACGCCGACGTCTGCCGCCAGCTGCTGCTGGGTCAGTTTCAGCATTTTACGGCGTTCACGAATGCGCTGGCCTGGCGTTTCCTGATTTTTCATCTTGACAACTCCTGAAAGGTTTACTTAAGTATACTTAAATTAAATGATTAAAGTAAACTTAAAATACACTGATCGTATGACTGGCAAGGGGAGGTCAGTGTATTCCGGGCGGAGCCCTTGCCAGTACTGAGAGGTAAGGCATGGAGAGTAGTCTCATCACCAGCGTTGGCGCACTGCTTCTCGGCGGTGGTGCAGCAGCGGTGTTCTGGAAACCATTACTGGCCGGGATTGCAACCATCGTAACCAGCAATCGTGCAGGCGGGGAGATTATCACCAGTTACAAAGAGCAGGTGATGTTACTGAAAGAGAGTCATGCGCTAATGCGGCAGGAGAATGATGAGTTGCGCATTCGTCACGATCGCAATTTGCGCCGCATCTCTTCGCTGGAGACCGATCTGCGCCTGATAAAAAATGCGCTGGGCATTTTGCTGGCAACGACTGAGACCGATCACAGCGATAAATTTCGCAGTCAGATCAATCAACTGATTACCACGCTTGAGGAGAACCGTGATGGTGCAGATAAACAGTGAATTCACGATCAGAAATCACCGGCGTCAGCTGCTGCTGGGGGGAATGATGCTGCTGTTATCGCTGATATGCATTGCCATGACCGCGATGTTTATCTACGTCAGCAATGAAGCCAACCAGCGCGTCGAAAATATCCGGGAAGAGTACCGGCAAATCTCTGACCGCCGCGAAGCGCGGGTGGCCGAACTGACAGAACAGCTGGCAGACCTGCAGCTAAAAATTGACGGAATAGTGGTGCGTGAAAAGGCCAGACCGGCTAAACGCAGCAGCTAGCAGCAGGGAGGCAGTGATGAGTATTACCCGTCAGATCGCGGTATGGCTACGGCAGCGGCGATCGTTAACCCGAAAGAAGGAGAGTACCATGAGCGAACAACAGAGCGTTAACCCGGCAGCAGCAGCGGATCCACACGATGTTTCTCCGCTGGAGAACTTTGCTAACGAGACGGCACCGGCCAGCCCGGCGGTAACGGAAGATGTGGCGACGAGCGCAGAGGCGGCCGCGACACCAGAGGAGAGCGTACCGGCTGATGCAACACCACAGCCTGTGGCAGACGATCCCCTGACAACGGCATCCGCCAGCGCTGATGCTGCACCGGCAGAGGTGGCAGCACCTGCTCAGACAGCGGGTGCGTCACCGGCCGCGGCGGCGCTGGATGCCGGGGTGAAAGATTTTGTCCAGGCGTTTACGTTTGTTGAACACGGCGTGAGCCAGCTGGGGGAGGCAGCCAAAGCGGAACTGATGACGCTGGCGCGCAAATACCTCTGATGCGCAGCCATCTGTATTGACAGGGATGTCAGCCCCGGCCTGAAACCCACTTCCGACTATTCTTAATGCGGCTTCGCTATTATCGACTATCTTTAATCACTCAGACGTTATTTTAACGGGCAAAACAAGCAAAAAGGAAAATAGCATGAGCGATTCAGAAGCGATTAAAACCAAACCTGAGTACCTGCGCGATGTTACCTCACAGCTTAAAGAGATGCGTCACTACGCGCAGACCAACACTGAAACGCTCTCTGCACACTGGCTGGCGTTTGATGCCGGCGAGTACAAAGATAAAGAGTATGCAGGGCGATTTGAGCAGCTGATCAATGAGCAGAGTAAACTGCTGGAGAATATTGACCAGACTATTCAGGATTTAGAGATTGCGGTTAACCATATTGAGCAGGAGAGCTAACCGCACACGGCAGGGTGGCCTAGTCGGCCACCAGCCACATATCCGCCTCATCAAACATCTCTTCGACAATGCGCGCAACGGTCGCTTTATCGTTTTTGCTTAAATCGGTATCGATTCCGTTGCGCTCCATCGGTTTTACCCGCACTTCAGCCTCCGGAAACACGCGCTGTACCCGCTTTTCGAGCTCAGCCTGAATCATCTCGCGCGCGCCGGGCAGGCCAGCGACGTTGCGCTTGTCATAAATCAGCTCTACAAACATCAGAACCATCCATCAAATAAGGTCAGGGCATCATATTACTGTAAATAAAAACAGTAGCAAGGGGCGCAGGCGGTACAGAAGGGAAAAAAGTGTACGCACCGGTGAATCAGGAAGAGGTGCCGGAAAAAGCAGGGGAAAAAATGAACCTCTGGAAGTGGAAAACCAGCACCACTTCCAGAGGTGGCGCACACGCACCATTCGTTAAGGGACAATCCTTGACGGTTGTCATGCTGCGTAACTTATACAAAAAAAATCCTTTGTACAACTATTTTCTGTATGTTGTACAACTTTGCGCGCTGCCGTGCAGCGCTATAGCTCATTCTTTATACAAAACTCTTCCCACGTCATACCCAGCGCCTCAGCGTGCGTCTTCAGATAGGCTTCAATCGCCTCTGCGGCAACCGCTTTATCCGGCTCGGCGAGCTGAATAGAGAACAGAATACCATCCAGTTTTTTCTGCCGGATAAAGGCCGCGTAAATCCGTTCGGCATGCCAGTCGCGCAGTTCACGCAGTGACATATTCGCCGCGCGGGCGTCGCTTTCGCTCAGCTCATCCAGCGCGGCCTGAAAGGTGGGGTGGGCGGTGAAAAACAGGCTGCGTGCCAGGCTATAGTACTCTTCAGGGGTTTTCATGCTCTATTCCGGGTCATTAACTCGGCGCATAGTGTAACGGTAACCTGGCGCGTTGTCAGGCGCGCCGGGTTTTGCTGCAGATTGCTTGCCTTACGCCTGAGAAAAATTATACCGTAGCCGCCATTAACGCGAGGACAGGGAATCAAAATGAAAAAGTGGATCGTGCTGGCCGCCGTCGCACTCAGCGGATGTGCGCAGATTAACAGCTACAGTGATGCGGTAAAAACCCCGGCGCCGGCCGCGCTGCAGGGCAACTGGCAGACCGCCGGGCCGCAGAGCAAGCTGATCAGCGGCCAGGCGCTGGGCAGTCTGATTATCACCGCCGACGGCGATACGCTCGATTGCCGCCAGTGGCAGCGCGTCATTGCCAAACCGGGCAAGCTGACCCGCCTGAGCGACAACTGGGTCAACGTCAATCGCCAGTCGCGCGTGATGCCGCTGGTGCTGGAAAACGGTGAATTGCAGTATGATGGCCTGCGCCTGCGCAAAGTGGAACAGCCTACCGTGGAGTGCCAGCAGGCGCTGGAAGAGGTAGCGAAGCGGCCCGATGAGGCGGTGATTCAGGATATTGAGCCAGAGCTGATGAAACCGGTTGCGGCACATACCGCGCAGTAATGCAGTAAGAGACCCTCTCCCGGCGGGAGAGGGCAGGTATTCAGGCCTGCGGCAGCCAGACGTCACCCTGCTGACCGTAAGCGCGCATCACCGACTTCTGTACTGAGGACTGGCTGACCAGCCGCGTCAGCTCATCCATCCGCGCCTGCAGCAGGCGTTTAACTTCGCTCTCATTATCCAGAATATGACGCAGGACCGGACGCAGCTGCTCCTGCAGCTGGCCTGACGGCGGCGTGGTTTCCGTACTCTGCGCCAGACGCTCCACCGCACTGACGTAATCCATTTCGTGAGTAATTAAATCGTCCCACTCGCCGCGGCTGGCGTGGCGCAGCATGCCGTGGCTGAGGGTGAGGATCTGCTGATAAGCCAGCATCAGGTGCGGTGCAGTATTCATAACATAGCGTCCTAAGAATTAAGATTAAGCGACTTCTTTCCAGGCATCAGCGATATTGCGCAGCAGCGTTTCAACCTCTTCCAGCGCTGGCACGTCGTTGCGAATGTTTGCCTCAACCAGACGGCGGACCATATAAGAATAGAGGCCGATAAGGTTCAGCGTCAGCTCATCGCCTGAAGCTTCATCCAGACCCTGTTTCAGGCCCGCTTCGATAATATTGATCGCTTTCGAGATGGCGCTGCCTTTGCCCGCAATGTTGCCCTCCTGCATAAACAGACGCGCGCGCACCACGGCGCTGATGGCGCCATCAAACAGCAGCGTCAGCAGCTGCGGCTGAGTGGCGCTCATTACGGCGCTCTCAACGCCAATTTTTGCATAGGCCTGCGTGCCATTTGCCCCGTACATGGTCACTCCTTATTTGTTCGAACTGCTGGTCATGCTCTCAAACTGCTGCGTCAGATAGTCGCTGGTGCTGTTGAGCTTGCTGACGGCGAGATCCAGCTGGGTAAACTGGGTTTTATAACGCGCAATCTGATCATTGATGCGCGTATTCATGTCGTTATATTTCTGCGTCAGCTCATTCAGCGTTTTGCTGACGCCATCTTTGGCGGTCTGGATCGGACCTTTCGTGGCGAGCCAGCTGGTAAGATTTTCAGCGAGGCGCGTGGTGATGCCGGTTTTTTTGCCGTCACCAATAATCATCTCTTTAATGCCGTCCGGATCTTTCGCCAGCTCGGTTTTCAGCTTGCTGTCATCCAGCGTGAGCTTGCCGGAGGTGGGATCGGAGGTAATACCAATCTGCGCCAGCGTTTTATAGGCGGAGCTGCTGGCGGAGTTGGTCAGCAGCCCCTTAATCTGCGTCTGAATGCTGCGCAGGGTGCTGTCGCCGACCAGCGCGCCGTTGCTGGCGTCCTGCGCGTCAGCGCCTTTTTCCACCGCGGTATATTTGGTCAGCGTACTGAACTGATCGAGCAGCGTGTTATAAGCGTTAACAAAGTTGGTTACCGCAGTGGTGGCTTTTGATGTGTCCTGCGCCACGGTAAGCGTCTGGTTGCCGCTGGTGGTCGCGGTCAGATTCAGGGTGATCCCTTCCAGCGCGTCGCTGATGCTGTTGCTGCTATTGGTAATCGGAATATTGTTCACGGTGAGCTGCGCATTCTGCGCCGCGACGCTGACGCTGAGCTTGTTGTTCGCTGCGATATCATTTTCATCAAAGCCGACCACTGCCTGCAGCGTGTCGTCGCCGCTGACGCTGACCGCCGAGACGGCGTTCGCCTCACCGGTTTTGGTCGCGGTCAGCGACAGGCGGTACTCGCCTTCGTTGCTCTTAATAATGCTGGCAGAGACGCCGGCGTTCGCTTTATTGATCGCATCGCGCATGCCGGTAAGCGAGGTCTGGTCGCTGGTGAGCGCAATATCTTTGCTGCTGCCGTCGGCAAGCTTAATGGTCAGGGTGCGGCTGGCGGCGCTGTCGCCGAGCGCGCTGCTGTTGCTGCTCTGCGCCGCGGAGGTCAGCGTCTGCGCCTGCGCCAGCTGCGTCACGTTAATACTGTATTTACCTGCCACCACGCTGCCCGACGTCGTGGCGCTGAACGCCGTGCTGCTGCTGGTTGCGGTGGTGGCGCTGAAGACATCGGCGCTGTTAAGCGCGCTGTTGGCGGTCTGGAACGCGGTCAGCGCGCTCGAGAGCGTGCCGTAGGCGCTGAGCTTTGCGGTATAGGCGCTCTGCTGGGTGGTAATCGGCTTTAAGCTCGCTTTTTCTGCACTAGTTAAGCTATCGAGAATATCGCCAAGCTGCAGGCCTGAGCCGACGCCGAGGGAAGAGATGCTGGCCATATAGTTTCCTTTTCCTGTCGCTGCAAAGAGTGAATAGCGCAATTATCGGCGTCAACGCGGCAAAGTTTAGAATTAATGACCGGTGAGTGATAAACGGAATAGAGGGGCGTAACGGAGGTAATTCGGGCGCTAAAAAAAAGGTAAGCGGGGCTAAAGAAGCGCAAACGGCTGGCGATAACCAGAAGCATGGCAGGTGAAGCGAAAAAAATTCACCCGGTCCTAAAAAAAATCTAAAGGTTGTTCAGGGGCAGACGATAACAACTTTGACGGCGATGAAGCCGACGGGTTGAAGCCCACACCTTAACCGAAAGACTTGATTAAACAGGAAACTTTATCATGGCCCAGGTCATTAACACTAACAGCCTCTCGCTGATCACTCAGAACAACATCAACAAAAACCAGTCTGCTCTCTCTACTTCAATGGAGCGTCTGTCATCTGGTCTGCGTATCAACAGCGCGAAAGATGACGCAGCAGGCCAGGCTATCGCTAACCGTTTCACGTCTAACATCAAAGGCCTGACTCAGGCAGCCCGTAACGCCAACGACGGTATCTCAGCCGCGCAGACCACTGAAGGCGCGCTGTCTGAAATCAACAACAACTTACAGCGTATCCGTGAGCTGACCGTGCAGGCGCAGAACGGCACCAACTCCGATTCTGATAAATCATCTATCCAGGACGAAATCAAATCGCGTCTGGACGAAATTGACCGTGTATCTGGCCAGACCCAGTTCAACGGCGTAAACGTGCTGGCAAAAGATGGCAGCATGAAAATCCAGGTTGGCGCGAACGATGGCGAAACTATCTCTATCGACCTGAAAAAAATTGACTCTTCAACTTTAGGTCTGAAAGGCTTTTCAGTAGATGGTAACTCGCTGAAAGTTGGTGAAGCATTAACTACCGTACCTTCTGATACTGCTGGTAACGCGCCTTCTACTGTTAACTATGATGCAACTGTAAAAACTGCTCTGGGTGTAACTGATACTTCCAGTCTGAGCCTGCATAACG
Organism: Pantoea sp. ICBG 1758; assembly: GCF_002928325.1. Taxonomy (NCBI): domain Bacteria; kingdom Pseudomonadati; phylum Pseudomonadota; class Gammaproteobacteria; order Enterobacterales; family Erwiniaceae; genus Pantoea; species Pantoea sp. ICBG 1758. The sequence goes on along the minus strand of NZ_POWL01000001.1, from coordinate 1,393,403 downwards.
TGAAAAATGCAGATGGTACTGCTAGTGGCGATTATGTTGTCCAGTCTGGTGACAACTTCTACGCCGCATCAGTTAACTCTGCAGATGGCAAAGTAACCATTAACACCACTGATGTCACTTATACAACTGCTGACGGTGCAACAGCGACTAAGAGTGGTGTTGCTGTCCAGGTAGCAAACGACGCTGCTGGTAAAGCAACAGGTTTTGTGACTGTTGACGGTAAAAACTATGCAGCAGGTGCAACCTCTACAGACAACGGCGGCGCTACAGCTAACACCGGTAACACAACAACAGTAACTGTAGGCACTACTCCAGAATTTGCTGGCGCATCTTCAGCAGATCCGCTGGCGCTGCTGGACAAAGCTATCGCCTCTGTCGATACCTTCCGTTCAAGCCTGGGTGCGGTGCAGAACCGTCTGAACTCTGCTATCACCAACCTGAACAACACTACTACTAACCTGACCTCAGCTCAGTCTCGTATCCAGGATGCGGACTACGCAACTGAAGTGTCAAACATGTCTAAAGCGCAGATCGTTCAGCAGGCGGGTAACTCCGTGCTGGGCAAAGCGAACCAGGTTCCACAGCAGGTTCTCTCTCTGCTGCAGGGCTAATCGCTCACCGCGTAAGCATCAAAACCCCGCTCTGGCGGGGTTTTTTTTTGCGTATAAAAGCGGCATCACCCGCTACAGCCTGCCGCCGCGCAGCCGATAATCTGTTACAGAACCATTCCGCTATAGGTCACGTTTTCCACTCAGGGAGGGGCGATGCGCTTCAACTACGATCTGTTACCGGGTGAGCTGCTCTCGTTTGATGAGATTGCGCTGCGCTATGCGCAGCAGCATCCTGGCGAAAAAGCGCTTACCGCACGCGGCCTGCTGAGCCCCTCGGCGAGCTATCGCCATCTGGTGATCCGCGCGCTGTTTGCGCAGCAGGCGCTGAACAGCCCGCTTGAGGAGCTGCTGTTTATCAGCGATGACAACGAGCACAAAAACTATCTGCGCCGCTTTGAGCACTACCTGAAAACGCAGCAGGCGTTTCTCTATTTTCGCCGCAGCGATGACGTGAGCCAGGCGGGACGCTGGAAAGTGATGGGCGAGAGCCGGGTCTATGCGATGCTCGATCCGCACTCGGCGGCGGCGCAGAACCTGCTCACCAGCCGGGGCTACCGGCTGGTGCTGATACGTCAGCAGGAGGAGGAGGCGTACTGGCAGCTGTTTGACGCGCAGGCGCACCCCTGTTTTCCGCTGTCGCGCGCGGTGCAGTTTATCGTGGTGCTGAGCACGCAGCAGCAGCCGGCACCCGCCGCGGTGATGCCCGGCACCGAAGTCGGGCGGCGGGTAAAAACTCGCGTGCTGCAGCACGCCAGCCAGGCGGCGTTTCTGGCGGCGGTGAAAGCGCGCTACGGCGCCTGCGTCATCACCGGCACGCCGCTCACTGAACCACACGGCTGGCCGTGGGTGGAGGCGTGCCATATCAACACCGACGAGAGCGAGGCGGGGCTGCTGGCGGATAACAGCGTCGATAACGGCCTGTTTTTACGCAGCGATCTGCAGCGCCTGTTCCGCAATAAACTGATTAGCATTGATGGTGAAACCGGGCAGGTGATGCTCAGCGCGGCGCTGGAGAGTGAAGCGGCGGACGGTTTCGCTTATCAGCCGCTGGCGGGCAAAATCTGCGCGCTGTGGCCCGCGGTGCCGCCTGCCACAAGGCAGCGGTTGCAGCAGCGCAACAGATAACGTTCTCAACGGCGGTGTCCGCCACCGCCATCCATCACTAATTTGAAATAACCTCGCTTTTGCCCGCCTATTCTGCCAATCGAAACCGCTACAGAATTGGATAATCATGCCGATAACTTAATTAACGCAGGGTAGTCAACGTGAACGATCTCTATACCGCCGGCGGCGTGATGGATAAACATTCGCTCTGGCAGCGCTACGTTCCCCTCGTGCGGCATGAAGCGCTGCGTCTGCAGGTGCGCCTGCCGGCCAGCGTGGAGCTTGACGATCTGCTGCAGGCTGGGGGCATCGGACTGCTGAATGCCGTGGAGCGCTACGACGCGCTGCAGGGCACCGCCTTTACCACCTACGCCGTGCAGCGTATTCGCGGCGCCATGCTGGACGAACTGCGCAGCCGCGACTGGGCACCGCGCAGCGTGCGGCGCAACGCGCGCGAAGTAGCCGGTGCCATGCACCAGGTGGAGCAGGCGCTCGGCCGCTCAGCCTCGGAGCAGGAGGTGGCGCAGCAGCTGAACGTGTCGCTGGAGGAGTACCGGCAGATCCTGCTGGATACCAACAATAGCCAGCTCTTCTCCTATGACGAGTATCGGGAAGAGCACGGTGACAGCGCAGAGCTGGTGACAGAGGGCCATGAAGAGGCGAATCCGCTGCATCAGCTGATGGAAGGGAATCTGCGTGAACGCGTGATTGACGCAATCGAGGCGCTGCCCGAACGCGAAAAGCTCGTGCTCACACTGTACTACCAGGAAGAACTGAACCTGAAAGAGATTGGCGCGGTGCTGGAGGTGGGAGAATCCCGCGTCAGTCAGCTGCACAGTCAGGCGATTAAACGCCTGCGTGCCCGGTTAGCGGGAGCGCGCTGACAGACTCAGTCCTGGGGAAACAAAAATAAAAAAACCGGGGACTCAGCGATGGGAGCCAAAATTAAAGTCAGGCCATTAAGTCGTTATCTTAAAGACTATAAACATAGCCAAAGCAACTGTTCACACTGTGGCAAAGTATTAGATCGTATGGCGCTGGTGTTTCGTGGCCAGATCATCAATAAAGAGGCGATAGCCCGCATGGACCAGATGATTGACGATCAGGTCTGGACGAAGCTGCAGCCCGAACTGACAGCGCTATGCCGTTTCTGCAGCGATATTTTTTGTAATACCCATCCGAACTACTTCGACATCATGGCGTTTAAACAGTATCTGTTTGAACAGACCGAGATGAACCACAGTACGATTCGGGAGTATGTGGTGCGCCTGCGTCGACTTGATGACATGCTGAAAGCGAGAAATTTCCCGGCAGAAAATCTATCCGGCAACAGCTGGCATGAGTGTCTGCAGCACGATCTGCCCGATGCCGGTAATAACAACTACCGTATTGCGCTGCGTAAATACGATCAGTTCCTCGGCTGGCAGCGCGGCTGATCAATGATTAATGTCCGCTGCGGCGATCTGTGCCGCAGCGGGCTGCTGCTACCCCGCAATTCCGGATGCGCCTCAGCGCATCTTCTGCAACACTACAGGGATATCTTCACACTGCCCTGGAGGCCTGCATTGTCCCTACATCTTCTGCACCAGTTTCCGCGTCTTGAGCTGCTTGGCGCACCTACGCCGCTGGAGCATCTGCCGCGTCTGTCCGATTACCTTGGCCGCGATATTTTTATTAAACGCGATGACGTTACGCCGGTCGCGCTGGGCGGCAACAAGCTGCGCAAGCTGGAGTTTCTGGCCGCGGACGCGCTCCGCCAGGGCGCGGATATGCTGCTGACCGCCGGTGCGATCCAGTCCAATCATGTACGCCAGACGGCCGCAGTGGCGGCGCGACTCGGCCTGAAGTGCGTGGCGCTGCTGGAAAACCCGATTGGCACCACGGCAGAAAATTATCTCTCCAACGGCAACCGCCTGCTGCTTGATCTGATGGACGTGGAGACGGAGATGGTGGCGGCGCTGGATAATCCGCCGCAGCAGCTCAGCGACTATGCAGAGCGTCTCGAAGCGCAGGGGTATCGCCCCTATATCGTGCCGGTCGGCGGCTCGAATGCGCTGGGCGCGCTGGGATACGTAGAGTGCGCCCAGGAGATCGCCCATCAGAGCGAGGGCGTAGTGGATTTCGCGGCGGTGGTGGTGGCATCCGGCAGCGCCGGTACCCATGCCGGTCTGGCGGTAGGGCTGGAGCAGCTGCTGCCGGAAAGCGAGCTGGTTGGCGTGACAGTGTCACGTAGCGTGGCCGCGCAGCTGCCGGTGGTAGAGCGGCTGCGCAGCGCGCTGGCAGAGCAGCTTGAGCTGAAGCCGCAGGCGGCGATCACGCTCTGGGATGAGTACTACGCGCCGCGCTATGGCGAACCCAGCGAAGAGGGCATGGAGGCAGTGCGCCTGCTGGCACGGCTGGAAGGTATCATGCTGGATCCGGTCTATACCGGCAAAGCGATGGCCGGTCTGATTGACGGTATCAGCCAGAAGCGCTTCCGGCGCGAAGGGCCGCTGCTGTTTGTACATACCGGCGGCGCACCGGCGTTATTTGCTTATCATCCTTCGGTATGAGACAGGCTGACGAAACGCTCTATAATCGCTGCCACAGACAGGCGTAACGTCACCACGGAGATGCAATTTCTGTGGCGTTCATAATAAGACTACGCTATCTGTTACAGGGTGCGTCACGCGACGCACCTGCACTGACACACACAACAGATAATAACGGGGTAAACATGGCTTTCTCTATGATTCGTCGCCCGCTGGCGATGGGAATGATGGCGGTGGCGCTGCTCGCAGGCATCAACGCAAAAACCTTTGCCGCTGAAGATTTGCTGGCACAGATTAAAAATAAAGGCGAGCTGCGCGTGGGCCTTGAAGGCACCTATCCGCCGTTCAGTTTCCAGGATGAGCGCGGCAAACTGACCGGCTTTGAGGTGGAGTTTGCGCAGGAGCTGGCACAGCATCTCGGCGTAAAAGCGGCGCTGAAGCCGACCAAATGGGACGGTATGCTGGCGTCTCTGGATTCAAAACGTATCGACGTGGTGATAAATCAGGTCACTATCTCCGATGAGCGTAAAAAGAAGTATGACTTCTCCACGCCGTACACCATCTCGGGCGTGCAGGCGCTGACGCTGAAGAAAAACGCCGGCACCATCACCAAACCTGAGGACCTGGCAGGGAAAAAAGTGGGCGTGGGCCTCGGCTCCAACTATGAGCAGTGGCTGCGTGATAACGTCAAAGGCGTCGATATCCGCACCTATGATGATGACCCGACAAAATATCAGGATCTGCGCTCCGGCCGCCTGAACGCCATTCTGGTCGATCGCCTGGCCGCGCTCGATCTGGTGAAGAAAACCGGTGACACCATGGCCGTAGCGGGCCCGGCGTTCTCGCGCCTGGAGGCTGGCGTGGCGGTGCGTAAGGGTAACGACGATCTGCTGAAAGCGATCGATCAGGCGATGGCAGAGATGCAGAAAGATGGCTCGCTGAAAAAACTCTCTGATAAATGGTTTGGCACGGACGTGACGAAATAATGCTGGAGAGCGTACATCTGGTGCTGGATTCAGCACCTTTTTTACTTAAAGGGGCACTGTTTACGCTGCAGCTCAGCATCGGCGGGATGTTCTTTGGCCTGCTGCTGGGCTTTATTCTTGCCCTGATGCGCCTGTCGCGCTTCTGGCCGGTGAACTGGCTGGCGCGCATCTATGTCTCAGTGTTCCGCGGCACGCCGCTGATCGCCCAGCTGTTTATGATCTACTACGGCCTGCCGCAGTTTGGCATTGAACTCGATCCCATTCCCTCCGCGATGATTGGCCTGTCGCTGAACACGGCGGCCTATGCGTCAGAGTCGCTGCGCGGTGCTATCGCCTCTATCGAGCGCGGGCAGTGGGAAGCGGCGGCCAGCATTGGTATGACCCCGTGGCAGACGCTGCGCCGGGTGATCCTGCCGCAGGCGGCGCGGACTGCGCTGCCGCCGCTCGGTAACAGCTTTATCAGCCTGGTCAAGGATACCTCGCTGGCGGCCACTATCCAGGTGCCGGAGCTGTTTCGTCAGGCGCAGTTAATCACCTCACGCACGCTTGAGGTGTTTACCATGTATCTGGCCGCCTCGCTGATCTACTGGATCATGGCGACCGTGCTCTCCGCGCTGCAGAACCGTCTTGAAGCGCACGTTAATCGTCAGGATCGGGAGGATAAATGAGTGCAATTGAAGTCCGCCAGCTGGTGAAAAAATTTCACGGGCAGACGGTGCTGCACGGCATCGATCTCGACGTGGCTGCCGGAGAGGTAGTGGCGATTATCGGCCCCAGCGGCTCGGGAAAAACCACGCTGCTGCGCAGTATCAATCTGCTGGAGGTGCCGGATCAGGGTAGCGTGACGGTAGGCGGCATCACCATTGACGCCAGCCTGAGTCTTAACAAACAGAAAGAGAAGGTGCGTCAGCTGCGCCAGCAGGTCGGGTTTGTGTTTCAGAACTTCAATCTGTTCCCGCATCGTTCGGTGCTGGAAAACATTATTGAAGGGCCGGTAATCGTTAAAGGTGAGCCGAAAGCAGAAGCGCAGGCGCGGGCACGTCAGCTGCTGGAGAAGGTCGGGCTGACGGGTAAAGAGGCGAGCTTTCCGCGCCGGCTTTCCGGCGGGCAGCAGCAGCGGGTGGCAATTGCCCGCGCGCTGGCAATGCGCCCGGAGGTGATTCTGTTTGATGAGCCGACGTCCGCGCTTGACCCGGAGCTGGTCGGCGAGGTGCTGAACACCATTCGCGCCCTGGCGCAGGAGAAACGGACGATGGTGATCGTCACGCATGAGATGAGTTTTGCGCGTGATGTGGCTGACCGCGCTATCTTCATGGACCAGGGGCGCATTGTGGAGCAGGGGGAGGCCAGAACCCTGTTCAGTAATCCGCAGCAGGCTCGTACCCGACAATTCCTGGATAAATTTCTTAATCAGTAATATTCAGGGCCGGTTCGCTGGCCCTTATTTATTTCGCTGCTATCATATCCCTTCGCGTTTCTCTTATCCTTTTGGTGCATAGTCATATAATTGTCTTATTGCTAAATTATTAACTGGCTTCTCTGTTTGCAGATTGCTCTTAATTAAACAGCAGCTTTTCTTACTGATTATTTTTCCTGAATCACAGTTTATAACTCTCTGTGCCGCTTCAGGCAGATGTAAATGCATTTTGATTAACGTAAAGTCTTGTTACATCAGGGCCAGCAAAGACAATTTAGGACTTTCGCCAGATACACTCCCCGCAGTGCTGTTGAATAATCGTTTAATAACCATAACTCACGAACTGATTATTAATGCGTTTACCTCTTACAGACCTACACAGCTTTAGGAGTCAACCTGATGAAAGATAACGGGAAAAATGATATAGGCTGGATAAATACACTGAAAGGTGCCTGTATTTTGCTGGTGGTGCTCTATCACACCGTATTACCGGGATTTGAAACAACGATAAAATATTTGAGTGCCGGATGGTTTCCGGCGGAAATATGGGTACAGTTTAATACGGTACTGTCGCCATTACGTATGCCGGCATTCTTTTTTGTTTCCGGCCTGCTGGCGACCAATGGCATTTTGAATCGTTCATGGAAACAGGTATTTACCAGCCGTATTACCAATCTGTTCTATCTCTATATTTTGTGGGGCTTTATTCAGTGGTGGTCAATTGTCGGGATTTCCACAGAAATCACCGGGCAACGCATTTCGCAAAATCTTAATGCGGCCTATGCCGGTTCACTGCTGGAGTTTCTCAAGCTGACGTTTATGGCGATGAGTACCTCCTGGTATCTGTATGGTCTGGCGATCTACTTCCTGTGTGCAAAAATTTTCCATCAGCAGAAAATCGCGCTGCTGGTTGTGGCGGTGGTACTGAATTATCTGGCGGTGGAAAAAATCATTCCCTACTGGGGGCCGCAGAGCGTCGCGCAATATTTCCTGTTCTTCCTGCTGGGCGCATTCTGGAGCCCGGTGATGCTGCGCCTGAGCGAGCTGCGCCGTGAAAACCTGCTGCCGTGGGCGGCACTGGCCGCGCTGACGGGACTTCACGTGATTATGGGCCTGGATAAAAGCCTGTTTATGTGCGTCATCGCCGTGCTGGTGAGCGTGGCGGCCTGCCGCTGGCTTAACCAGCGTTTCAGTATGCGTTTTTTCAACTGGGTAGGGCGCAATACGCTGCAAATCTACGTTATTCACCGCATCTTTATTGAGTTTTTCGGGATGTCGGCAATTCTGTTTGCCCAGCGCCATCACCTGTTTGAGCAGGCGTGGTTCTCCGTGCTGTGGGCCTGTTTCTATCCGCTGGCAATCGTCGGGATCTGTTCGCTCTGTTCAGTAGCGGTCTGGTCACTGACCAACCGCGGCCTGGGCCAGTCGCTGTTCCTGTTCCCGACGCTGATCGGCATGAAGCGTCGCAAAGCAGCGTAGGTAAATCCAGCGGCAACAATGCCAACCCCAGGGGACGCATTTATGCGTCCCTGGGTATTCATGCGCCGATGGTGATGTTCGGGCGCCATTAATGGCGCCCCTACGGGGATAACAATGCCAAACGTAGGGGACGCATTTATGCGTCACTGGGTATTTATGCGTCGATGGTGATGTTCGGGCGCCATTAATGGCGCCCCTGCGGGGATAACAATGCCAAACGTAGGGGACGCATTAATGCGTCCCTGGCAAACCCGCAATAAAAAAGGGCCCGCAGGGGGCCCTTTACTGTCATAACCTGACGTTTAACCGATGGTCATCAGGCTGGCGTTGCCGCCCGCTGCTGCGGTGTTGACGCTCAGCGAGCGTTCAATCAGCAACCGCTCCAGCAGCAGATTGGTTTCTCCGCGGGCAAAGCCCTGGACGGAAACAATTGCGCCCTCGCGTGCCGCGATATCTGCACACAGCGTACGCAGCTGATCGGCATCACCGTGGTAGATCACCGCATCAAACTCACCGGACAGGGCATCTTTGGCCAGCCGGATACGCTGCTGTACGGCCGGCGGCAGCGCTTTCAGCAGGGCGCGATGCAGCTCATCATCCTGCCACAGCGCCTGACTGCCCACGCTGGTAACCGCAGCCAGCTGGATCAGCGCATCCTGCTCATTATCGGCCAGGCAGAGCACGCGTTCACGCGGCAGCAGGCTGAAGGTGTTGCGTTCGCCCGTCGGACCCGGCAGCAGACGCACCGTGCCCGCCTGCGACAGCTCATCATAGCGCTGGCACAGCGCCTGCAATGCTGGCTTATCCTGCGCCCAGTTCTGCAGCGCCTGGTGTGCGCCCATCAGCGTTGTACGCACGCTGCTGTCAACCGGCTGCTCAGCATCCTGACGATCGAAGGTCAGGCGCAGCGCGCCATCCGGACGATGTGCCAGCAGGCGGTAGAGATAGAGCGGGCCACCCGCTTTCGGGCCGGTACCGGAGAGGCCTTCGCCGCCAAACGGCTGCACGCCAACTACGGCACCGACCATATTACGGTTCACATAGAGGTTGCCGACGTGCGCGTTTGCAGTAACCTGAGCGATGGTTTCATCAATACGCGTATGTACGCCAAGCGTCAGGCCATAGCCGGTGGCATTGATCTGCTCAATCAGCTGCGGCAGGCTGCTGCGTGAGAAGCGCACCACGTGCAGCACCGGTCCGAAGATCTCTTTATCGAGATCGCTGACCTGATCCAGCTCAATCAGCGTGGGTTTGATAAAGGTGCCGCTCTCCCACTCTTTACGGTCCTGCGCATTCTCCTGCACCGCCTGATAAACGGTGAAGCCTTTGTTGCGCATCGCCTGAATGTGACGCTCGATACCCGCTTTCGCTTCCTGGTCGATAACCGGACCGATATCAGTTGAAAGACGCTCCGGGTTGCCCATGCGGCACTCCGCCATCGCGCCGCGCAGCATCTTAATGGTGTGATCGGCGGCATCTTCCTGAATACAGAGCAGACGCAGCGCCGAGCAGCGCTGGCCGGCGCTGTCAAACGCGGAGGCAACGATATCCACCACCACCTGTTCGGTGAGGGCAGAGGAGTCAACGATCATGGCGTTCATGCCGCCGGTTTCTGCGATCAGCGGCGTCGGACGCCCCTGGGGATCGAGACGACCGGCAAGATTACGCTGCAGCAGCGTTGCCACGGCGGTTGAGCCAGTGAACATAACGCCGCGCACGCGCTCATCGCCGGTGAGCTGTGCGCCCACGGTTTCACCCTGGCCGGGCAGCAGCTGCAGCACGCCGGCGGGAACGCCTGCATCCAGCAGGATCTGCACCGCCTGCGCCGCGATAAGTGGCGTCTGCTCGGCCGGTTTTGCCAGCACGCTATTGCCGGCAGCCAGCGCGGCGGCAATCTGGCCGGTAAAGATCGCCAGCGGGAAGTTCCACGGGCTGATACAGACTACCGGACCCAGCGGACGATGCGTTTCGTTGTCAAAATCATCGCGTACCATACCGGCGTAGTAGTAGAGGAAGTCTACCGCTTCGCGCACTTCGGCGATGGCATTGTTGTACGTTTTGCCCGCTTCGCGCACCAGCAGACCAATCAGCTGCTGCATCTGCGCTTCCATCGCCTGACCGGCACGCTCAAGGATCGCCGCGCGCTCGGCTGGCGGAGTGGCAAACCAGATCGGTCCGGCGCCGACCGCCGCATCCAGCGCGGCAGAGACTTCGGTTTCGGTGGCTTCGCGCACGCTGCCGACCACGTCAGCCGGCGCCGCCGGGTTCAGTACCGGCTGGCTGACACCCGTTTCCAGGGTGCCCTCGATCATCGGCTGGGCCACCCATGGCTGGCTGGCGCTGTTCAGCAGGGCGCTGGAGAGTGAGGCGAGGCGATGTTCATTCGCGAGGTCGAGACCCGCGGAGTTCGGGCGCTTGTCGCCATAGAGATCGCGCGGCAGCGGGATCTTCGGATGTGGCAGACCCACGGCGCCTTCGGCTGCGCCCATTTTTTCTACCGCTACCACCGGGTCAGCAACCAGCTCATCTATCGGCAGGCTCTTATCGGCGATCCGGTTAACAAAGGAGGTGTTGGCACCGTTTTCCAGCAGGCGACGTACCAGGTAAGCCAGCAGCGTTTCGTGCGTGCCCACCGGCGCGTAAATACGGCAGGGACGGCTGAGTTTGCCATCGGCCACTTTGCCCACCACCTGTTCATAGAGCGGCTCGCCCATGCCGTGCAGGCACTGGAACTCATACTGGCCCGGATAGTAGTTATTACCCGCCAGATTATAGATAGCGGCCAGCGTGTGGGCGTTGTGCGTGGCAAACTGCGGGTAGATCTGACTCGGTACCGCCAGCAGTTTGCGGGCGCAGGCGAGATAGGAGATATCGGTATATACCTTACGCGTATAAACCGGATAGCCTTCAAGACCTTCCATCTGCGCGCGCTTGATTTCGCTGTCCCAGTAGGCGCCTTTCACCAGACGGATCATCAGGCGGCGACGGCTGCGCTGTGCCAGATCGACCAGCGAGTCGATCAGCATCGGGCAGCGTTTCTGGTAAGCCTGAATTACGAAGCCAATCCCGTTCCAGCCTTCCAGCTCAGGCTCAAAGCAGAGTTTTTCCAGCAGATCCAGCGACAGCTCAAGGCGATCGGCCTCTTCGGCATCGATATTGATGCCGATGTCATATGAACGCGCCAGCAGCGTCAGCGATTTCAGGATCGGATAGAGCTCTTCCATAACGCGATCGTACTGGGCGCGGCTGTAGCGCGGATGCAGCGCAGAGAGTTTGATCGAGATGCCCGGGCCTTCATAAATGCCGCGGCTGTTGGAGGCTTTACCAATCGCATGGATCGCCTGCTGATAAGAGAGCAGATAGGCTTTCGCATCGGCGGCGGTCAGGGCCGCTTCACCGAGCATATCGTAGGAGTAGCGGAAGCCTTTCTCTTCCAGCTTGCGGGCGTTGGCCAGCGCCTCAGCGATGGTCTCGCCGGTAACGAACTGCTCGCCCATCAGGCGCATGGCCATATCCACGCCTTTGCGCACCAGCGGCTCGCCGCTTTTACCGATAATACGGTTCAGCGAGCGGGACATGCTCGCTTCGTTATGGGTTGAGACCAGGCGTCCGGTAAACAGCAGGCCCCAGGTCGCGGCGTTAACAAACATGGATGAGCTGCGGCCCAGGTGCGACTGCCAGTTGCCGTTGCTGATTTTGTCGCGGATCAGCGCGTCGCGGGTGGGTTTATCCGGAATACGCAGCAGCGCTTCTGCCAGGCACATCAGCGCCACGCCCTCCTGCGAGGAGAGGGAGAACTCCTGCAGCAGGCTTTGCACCATTCCGGCGCGTCCGGTTGCACCTTTCTGGTGCCGCAGCTTGTCGGCAAGGCTATAGGCCAGCTGATGGGTTTTCTCTGCCAGCGGAGCGGGCAGGCGCGCCTGCTCCAGCAGCATCGGCACCGCTTCCGTCTCGGGCCGGCGCCATGCGGCGGTAATTGCGGAGCGGGTAACCGACTGCGGCAGAATGTGTTCAGCAAAGTCGAGGAACGGCTGCAGGCTCTCTTCGGGCAGGTTCTCTTCTGCCGTGGTTTCACTGGCCTGCAGGGGAATTTCCGGCAGGGTCTCGCCCGCTTCAAGCTGGGTTAAGTAATTGAAAATAGCCTGCTTAATCAGCCAGTGAGATGTGCGATCGACCTTCTGTGCTGCCAGCTTAATGCGTTCGCGGGTGGCTTCATCCAGCTTCACCCCCATGGTAGTTGTTCCCATGAATTCCTCGTCTTGAAAAATAAATCAACATCAGCGTGGGCTGCACTATCACTCATGTTGCAACTTTGTGCAACCGTGTTAAATGTGACCCAGGTTGCATGCCTGAAAGCCGTTTGTTTGTTAACTGTAAAGAAACGGCACGTTTCTTGCTGCAAAAATCTCGCCAGAGTTGCAACCGGGTTCACTAAACCGCAAAAAGCCGCGTTTCTGGTGCAACCAAAAGTTTGAACGGGCGCAACCTTTGAGCAAAGAAATGAGAAAGAGAGGTGAAACCCAGGTAACAGGTGTGTTAAATCCATTGTGCACATCGCACCTTTGCGGCAGGATACCGCGCCTTAAGAGAAATTCGCTTCTCTGGCGGCGGTAACGCGCAGTGGCCACCCCGTTCCGGTGCTGCCGCGCTGATTCGACTGCCGTGACAAAGAGGGTAAGTGATACGTCGCGCCAGGGAGACGCCCGGCTAATGCTGCTGAGGCAGGGCGGGCAAAGAATTTCTCTTAAGCAATTACATAATAAGTGGAGAGAGTATGAGTATAAGTACACCAATGCTGGTGACCTTTATTATCTATATCCTTGGGATGGTGTTGATAGGGTTTATCGCTTACCGGTCAACAAAAAACTTTGATGATTATATTCTGGGCGGCCGCAGCCTGGGCAGTTTTGTTACGGCGCTCTCAGCCGGTGCCTCCGATATGAGTGGCTGGCTGCTGATGGGCCTGCCTGGTGCCATCTTTCTGTCCGGCATCTCTGAAAGCTGGATCGCTATCGGCCTGACGATTGGCGCCTGGCTGAACTGGAAAATTGTGGCGGGTCGTCTGCGTGTACAGACCGAGCATCACGATAACGCCCTAACGCTGCCTGACTTCTTTACCAGCCGCTTTGAAGACAAAAGCAAGCTGCTGCGCGTGATCTCCGCGGTAGTTATCCTGATTTTCTTCACCATTTACTGCGCCTCGGGTGTGGTAGCCGGTGCGCGCCTGTTTGAAAGCACCTTTGGTATGGATTACCAGACTGCGCTCTGGGCGGGTGCTGCGGCCACCATTCTCTATACGCTGGTAGGCGGCTTCCTGGCCGTGAGCTGGACCGATACGGTGCAGGCGACGCTGATGATTTTTGCGCTGATCCTGACGCCGGTGATTGTCATTATCGCCGTAGGCGGCTTTGATGATTCACTGACGGTGATCCGCGAGAAGAGCATCGAGAACCTCGATATGCTCAAAGGGCTCAATTTTGTCGCGGTCATCTCGCTGCTAGGCTGGGGGCTGGGCTACTTCGGGCAGCCGCATATCCTGGCACGCTTTATGGCGGCAGACTCTCATCGCTCCATCCGTACTGCGCGTCGCATTGGCATGGCATGGATGATCTTCTGCCTGGCGGGCGCGGTTGCCGTAGGCTTCTTTGGTATCGCCTACTTCCAGAATAACCCGGCGCAGGCCGCAGGCGTCACGCAGAATGGAGAACGTATCTTTATTGAGCTGACGCGTATTCTGTTTAACCCGTGGATCGCCGGTATTCTGCTTTCGGCCATTCTTGCTGCGGTCATGTCCACTCTGAGCTGCCAGCTGCTGGTCTGTTCAAGTGCGCTGACGGAAGATCTCTATAAGGGCTTCCTGCGTAAAAATGCCAGCCAGCAGGAGCTGGTATGGGTCGGACGTGCCATGGTGCTGCTGATTGCACTGATTGCTATTGCCCTGGCATCCAATCCGGATAACCGGGTGCTGGGCCTGGTGAGCTATGCATGGGCTGGCTTTGGCGCGGCGTTTGGTCCGGTGGTGCTGTTTGGTGTCTGCTGGAAGCGCATGACGCGTAACGGCGCGCTGGCGGGAATGGTAATTGGTGCCGCGACGGTGCTGCTGTGGAAACAGTACGGTTACGCTGAGCTGTATGAAATCATTCCAGGCTTCATCTTTGCCAGCATCGCGATTGTGGTCTTCAGCCTGACGGGCAAAGCACCTTCCGCCGCCGCGCAGCAGCGTTTTGCCGCTGCGGAAGCGGAATACCAGGCAGATTAAGGTATTCGCGCGGTGCGTTGCGGCACCGCCATCAAAAAGGAGGCACAGTAATGTGCCTCCTTTTTACGTTGAGGCGTCAGGCAACGTGATCCTGCCGACCTTTCTGAACAGTCATCCCCTGACTTCTCCCCCCTGTGCAGCAAAATAATTTCCCGCAGTGACTTGTTTTTTCTGCAGCGATAATGATAATCGATATCGTTCGCGCTTTACGTTTTTTTACGACAGATTTACCCTGCTAAACACTTAAGAGGCAAACGATGTTTGTTCCGTTTCTCATTATGCTCCGTGAAGGTCTGGAAGCGGCGCTGATTGTCAGCCTGATCGCCAGCTATCTGAAGCGCACCGGACGCACCCGGTGGTTCCCGGCGATGTGGGGCGGGGTGATAGCGGCCATTGTGCTCTGCGCGGGACTGGGTATCGCCATCAATGCCACTACCGGTGAGTTTCCGCAGAAGCAGCAGGAGCTGTTTGAAGGCGTGGTAGCGCTGATTGCGGTCGTGATGCTGACCACCATGGTGTTCTGGATGCGCAAAGTTGCGCGCAGCATGCGCCTGACGCTGGAGAAGTCAGTGGATCAGGCGCTGGCAAAGCGGGGCGGCAGCGGCCTGCCGCTGGTGATTATGGTGTTTCTCGCCGTAGCGCGCGAAGGGCTGGAGTCGGTGTTCTTTCTGCTGGCGGCCTTTACGCAGGATGTGGGCTATGCCCCACCTGCGGGCGCGCTGCTCGGCCTGCTGACCGCAGCGCTGCTCGGTACGCTGATCTACTACGGCGGCGTCCGGCTTAATCTGGCCCATTTTTTCCGCTGGAGCAGCCTGTTCATTCTGTTTGTAGCCGCCGGGCTTGCGGCCGGCGCAATCCGCGCTTTCCATGAGGCGGGATTGTGGAACCACTTCCAGGCAACGGCGTTTGATATAAGCAGCGTGCTCTCTGTGCACTCTCTGGCCGGTACGCTGCTTGAAGGCCTGCTCGGCTATCAGGAAGCGCCCAGCGTCAGTGAGGTTGCAGCCTGGCTGCTCTATCTGGTGCCGGCGCTGCTGCTGTTTTTTTTCCCGGCGCCTTCTGCTCCGGCTGCCGCACGCAGCCTGCGCTAATCCCGATTGTTTTAACCTGACTCTTTAACACGGATACCATCATGAATACCACGTTACGCGCTACCGCCTCTGTCGTCGCGCTGCTGCTTTCCGGGGCTGCAGCCGCTGCAGAGATCCCGCAGTTCACCGTCACCGTTACGGATAAACAGTGTGAGCCCATGACGATGAACGTGCCGGCGGGTAAAAGCCAGTTCAATATCAAAAACCATAGCCAGAAAGCGCTGGAGTGGGAGATCCTGAAAGGGGTCATGGTGGTCGAGGAGCGGGAAAATATCGCGCCGGGCTTTACGCAGAAGCTGACGGCAAATCTGGAAGCGGGTGAGTATGAGATGACCTGCGGCCTGCTGAGTAATCCGAAAGGCAAACTGACGGTGGCCGGATCGGGGCAGTCATCAACGCCAGAGCAGAAAGAGCTGCTGCAGCTGGCTCAGCCTATCGCCGACTACAAAGCGTACGTCCTGAATGAAGTTAACGCGCTGGTAAGCAGCACCAAAGCGTTTACGGCAGCGATTAATGCAGGCGACGGTGACAAGGCGAGAGCGCTCTATGCGCCGACCCGCGCCCACTATGAGCGTATTGAGCCTGTTGCTGAACTCTTCTCCGATCTGGATGGCAGTATCGACGCACGCGAAGATGATTTTGAGCAGAAAGCGGCGGATCCTAAATTCACCGGTTTCCACCGCCTGGAGAAGCTGCTGTTTGCCGATCGCACAACGACCGGTGCCGCGCCTTTCGCCAGTCAGCTCAATGACGATGTTAAAGCGCTGCAGGCGCGCATCAGCGCGCTGGCATTTGCGCCGGTTAAAGTCGTGGGCGGCGCAGCGGGTCTGATCGAAGAGGTGGCTTCGAGCAAAATCTCCGGAGAGGAGGATCGTTACAGCCGCACTGACCTGTCTGATTTCCGGGCAAACGTCGACGGCGCGCAGAAAATTGTGTCGCTGCTGCGCCCGCTGTTGCAGCAGCGGAATCCGCAGCTTCTGGCAAAAATCGATACTAACTTCAGCAAAGTTGACGCAATACTGGATAAATACCGTACGGCTGAGGGTTACGCATCCTATGAGAAGCTGACCGCGGCCGATCGCAATGCGTTAAAAGCACCGATTACCGTGCTGGCTGAAGATCTCTCGCTGCTGCGCGGCACGCTGGGCCTCGATTAACCATGGCTAAACAGCATGATGCCATGCAGCCGGCACGTCGCCGGTTACTGCAGGGGCTGGGTGTGCTGGGCGGTGCGGCTGCGCTCGGGGGCAGCTGTCCGTTCCACGCTGGCGCAGCGGAGCATTTTTCTCCGGGCACGGTTGCACCTGATGCGCGTCAGCAGGTGCAACCATTTTACGGGGCGCACCAGGCAGGTATCCTGACGCCGCAGCAGGCCGCCATGATGCTGGTGGCCTTTGACGTGCTGGCCGACGGTAAAGCGGAGCTGACGCGTCTGTTGCAACTGCTGACGGAGAGGTTCGCATTTCTGACGCAGGGCGGACCCGCACCAGCGGTGACAAATGCGCAGCTGCCGCCGGCTGACTCCGGCATTCTCGGTGCCACTATTGCACCGGATAACCTGACGCTGACGCTCTCCGTGGGCAGTTCGCTGTTTGACGAACGCTTTGGGCTGGGCGCGCACAAGCCTGCACAGCTGCAGGCCATGACGCGCTTTCCCAATGATTCGCTTGACGCCAGCCAGTGCCACGGGGATTTACTGATTCAGATCTGCGCCAATAGTCAGGACACCGTGATCCACGCGCTGCGCGATATCATCAAACACGCTCCCGATCTGCTGGCGATACGCTGGCGGCGCGAAGGGTTTATTCCTGAGCACGCAGCGCGCAGTCACGGGCAGGAAACCCCGATTAATCTGCTGGGCTTTAAAGACGGTACGGCGAATCCGGATGCGCAAAACGGCGCGCTGATGAATAAAATGTTGTGGGTTACGGCCGATCAGCAGGAGCCCGCCTGGACATACGGCGGCAGCTATCAGGCGGTGCGGATTATTCGTTTCCGCGTTGAGCAGTGGGATCGCACGCCGCTGGGTGAGCAGCAGACTATTTTTGGCCGGGAAAAGCTCAGCGGAGCGCCGCTTGGCGGGCATCATGAGCATGATGAGCCGGATTATGCCAGCGATCCGGATGGGGAGGTGATAGCGCTGGATGCCCATATCCGGCTTGCTAACCCGCGTACGCCAGAGACGGCGGACAGCCTGATACTGCGGCGCGGCTACAGCTACTCCGCCGGGATCACCGGGGCAGGGCAGCTTGATATGGGGCTGCTGTTTATCTGCTATCAGCACGATCTCACCAAAGGCTTTATCACAGTGCAGCAGCGACTTAACGGCGAGGCGCTGGAAGAGTATGTCCGACCCACCGGCGGCGGCTACTTTTTTGCGCTGCCGGGCGTAGCCGATGCCACGCGCTATCTTGGTCAGTCGCTGATTGAAGCATGAACCCTGCTGCCGGCAATGCTTATTGCGGCAGATAAGCGTTCTGCTCTGCAAAAGGATCCGCAAAGGATCCTTTTTATATTTTATATACTGCACTGGTTTATCTGCATTTTTTATGGGCTGCGCCTGATACCATCGCCACAACAAATCTTAATTTGCATCTAAAAGTAAAAATAGTGTTGCAAATTTTCGGCGCTATGTTTCACTTTACTCATAAGCGTTGTCAGTTTTGTGGCATCAGCCACTGGAGTTCGCGCATGAGGCGTTCCATTCCGGAACCAGCAGGTGTAACACAGCAAGCGCAGTTCTCTGCGGGAGAGAGCCTCCTGTCAACGTTTTACTCATCTTTCATCCACTATCTTCATCATCCAGTTTGTTTTTATCCGGTGCGCTGCGGCGTTTCGGCGCTGTTGTACACCCCGTTTTGTGTATCAGTACGGCTAAAAGGAAGCCAACGTAACCTCTAAAGCGTTCAAGTCATCGCCGCGGGTGATCCGTCGCGATTCATGAAACCAACTGTAAGGTGCCACTATGGGAAGACAGAAAGCAGTGATCAAAGCGCGTCGTGAAGCTCGTCGTGTGCTTCGTAGTGACTCCCGGAGTCATCGTCAGCGCGAAGAAGAATCGGTCACTTCGCTGGTGCAGATGGGCGGGTTAGATGCTATTGGCATGGCGCGCGATGTACGCGACCGGGCACCAATTGCAGCCCGGAATGAAGCTCAGGCGCACTATCTTAACGCCATAGAAACGAAACAGCTGATATTTGCAACCGGTGAAGCTGGCTGCGGTAAAACCTGGATTAGCGCAGCAAAAGCAGCTGAGGCCCTGATCAATAAGGATATCGAAAGGATTATCGTGACGCGCCCGGTACTGCAGGCGGATGAAGATCTCGGTTTCCTGCCCGGAGACATTTCCGAGAAATTCGCCCCCTATTTCCGTCCGGTTTATGACGTTCTGGTTAAACGTCTCGGCGCTTCCTTTATGCAGTACTGCCTGCGGCCTGAAATCGCCAAGGTAGAGATTGCGCCCTTCGCCTATATGCGTGGACGTACTTTTGAGAACGCAGTGGTTATCCTCGACGAGGCA
This sequence comes from Pantoea sp. ICBG 1758, assembly GCF_002928325.1. Lineage (NCBI taxonomy): Bacteria > Pseudomonadati > Pseudomonadota > Gammaproteobacteria > Enterobacterales > Erwiniaceae > Pantoea > Pantoea sp. ICBG 1758. The sequence goes on along the minus strand of NZ_POWL01000001.1, from coordinate 1,374,405 downwards.
CAAAACGTCACCGCTGCACAGATGAAGATGTTTCTGACCCGCCTGGGGGAAAACGTCACGGTTATCGTTAACGGTGATATTACTCAGTGCGATCTGCCCGCCAGCGTCCAGTCCGGTCTTGCCGATGCGCTGGCGCGCTTTGAAGAGGATGAGATGGTGGGCGTGGTGCGCTTTGCGAAAGAGGACTGCGTTCGCTCAGCACTCTGCCAGCGCACGCTGCACGCCTACGGCTGATAGCATCCCATCCCGTTGATAAACCCGGCCCCGGCCGGGTTTTTTTCTGTCCCTAATTTCACCGGCAAAGCATGACGACCTTTCAGAGTGATGAGAGTTGCAGCGGTTCGCTAACGCGGTAAGATTGATCTTTTTTCAGGGAGCACAACCAATGAAAAACGTCGTCCTGAGTATGCTGGCAAAAATATCGCACATCGATGCGGACATGAAACAGCTGACCGCCCGGGTTGAAGCACAGTCGCTGCTGATTAGCGCGCTGGTACTGGCCGTCAGCAGGCAGGGTGGAGTGACGGAGATGATCGATGCGGCTAATAAAGCGATCAATACGGTTATCGACTCCGCTGAAAGCGATGAGGTGCTGAGGTCCGATGCCGCTATTCTGCTAAGCGAATTGCAGAATCTGCTGACTATCTCTCAGGCCGTGGATAAAGCCGATGGTGAAATTAACCATGCAGGACTGAGCGAGCTGACCGGCGTTGCGGCTGCTGAACCCGCTTTACCCGCTAAAAAGTAAGCTGACCAGACACAGCAGATAATCAAGCCTGAACGCGCGTTCAGGCTTTTTTCAGGCATAAATTCATGCCGCGGCTGGCTTATTCGCCGTTAATACGCTGTTTCATTTCACGCTGGTGCTTGTGATAGTCCTCTCCGCACTCTGCAGAGCAAAATGCAGTATCGGCGACAACGCGTTCATCTCTGCACCAGATACAGTTGCCCGTTGCGCTCACCAGACGTGGTTTACGCGCAAACAGGGCGCTCTCCAGATGAGCGGCTTCTCGTTCCTGTGCCAGATCTACATCATCCATAACTTTTTCCTTAATAAAACATATGTTTCTTCAGGCCCCACGGCCCTGACCACGTTGATGACAATCCAGGAGGTGTCTGCAACATGGCGTCTCCTTCAGCAGGTTTGAGCGAAAGAGGTAGCTGATACCCGCATCCGGTTTATGCCTGCTGAATGTTGCTGCCGGGTCAGTTTAGCAGAGGTGGAGCAGAGCTGCGGTCTGAGTTTGCTGATGATGGCGCATTGCGGTCAGGAGTGGGCACCTGAATCCGATAATATGCATTGCACAAATTGGCAGGGGACGCAACCTTACAGGGGCGCCATTTATTGCGCCCTGGCATTATGCGTAAAACGCATAGCATGGCACAAAACAGCTTCAGGTAAACCAAACCAGGCTAATGTTTTCACATTAGATTTTATGAAAATAATGCGGCAGGTACAAAAAAGCCCGCATAACGCGGGCCTGGTTGAAAAGAGGGCGGTTATCCGTGACGTCGGAACTGCTGGGACTGACTGAGCATTACCCTGCCAGCAACATGGAGCATAGAGAGTTCTTCTTCTGAGATAGACCATTCACGATAACGGGGATTGTCAGAGATAACGATAATTTCGCGCTTAACTTTTTGCAGGCGCTTAACAAACATATCGCCGTTGAAGTCAAAGACGTAAATTCCATCCCCATCAAACGTGCTGACAGCTACGTCTACAAAGATGAGATCACCGGGCTCAATGGTTCCCTCCATGCTGTCACCGCGGACGTTGATCAGCTTAACAGAGGTTTCCGGCCGGTTGCCGAATATCACGCGCGCCTGATCCGGAACATATTCAATAGACCTTATGACTTCAACCACATCTTTAGACGGCGACCCGTCTCCGGCACTTGCAGAAACGTCAAGAACATCAATCCTGTACACATCTTTTCTCCCCTTTTTTATAATGGAACTTACACTGTATGAATCTACAGTATCATTAGCCTCATTAGAAGAGAATAGCTCAGAAACAGGAACTGACAGGGCTGCTGCAATTTTGTGTAGCAGACCATTACTGTATCCCTGTATGCCGCGTTCCAGGCGTGACAGATTGCCCACATCGCTATCTGTACGCAGGGCAAGTTCACTCAGGGTCATCTTATTCGCTTTACGAATCTGTCTGATTTTATCGCCTATTTTCATAGCGGATAGTTAACCTTTTTTATGCGTCACACGCAAAGCGCCTTGCGCATATTTGATTATACTCATAATATGCGTGATACGCATTATTTAAATGCATTGCCACAATGCCATCGCGGAAAGTGCGTGTATAGAAAAAAGTGAAAATTTATGACGCTAATCAGGCCCGGACTGCGGGCCGTGGAGACAAGTATGGCAGATACCGAAGAGGGATTTACACGTCTGGCAAACGCGCTGTATGAGGAGCTGATAGGGGCCAGCCTGACGCGAAATCAGGCCAAAGTCGCACACGCCGTTTGCCGGAAAACCTGCGGCTTTAATAAAAGCATGGACCGTATTGCTGACAGCCAGATAAGCCAGTTAACCGGGCTGCCAAGACAGAAGGTTAACAAGGCAAAAAATGAGCTGATTCAGATGGGTGTGCTTATCCGGGAAGGGACGATGATCGGCCCAAATAAACACCTTTCACAGTGGCAAATACCGGGGTGTCACCGGGAGGGTATCACTGTCACCAAATCCGCGACAGCGCTGTCACCAAAACAGAGGCATACAAAAGACACTGTGACAAAAGACAATAATTCTGCGTCAGAGAATCCTGGTGATTCCCCTGACACATCCTCTGCAACGCTTTCTGCATCGCGTCCTGAAGCCGCGGTCCGGACTCCCAGGGGGGACAAGTGGGGAACCGAAGAGGATCTCAAAACAGCCAGGTGGATGTTCAGCAGGGTGCAGATTGTCGCTCCGCATGCCCGGCAGCCCGCCTGGCCCGCCTGGTCAAACGACATCAGACTGCTGCGCTCGGCCCTGCAGGTTACGCACCGCGATATCTGTGAGGTATTTCTCTGGGCCAGCCGCGATCGCTTCTGGCAGTCAAACGTGCTCAGCCCTGCGAAGCTGCGGGAAAAGTGGGACACACTGAAAATTCAGATGAACCAGCCAGACCGTAACCGGGCGGCACCAGCGGGGCAGCAGCCTGCCGTCCACTGGAACAGCCGGGAAGCATGGGAGAACTTCATATGAGAGATCTCGTCACGGCAGTTAATCATCGTGACAGCAGCGCGCTGGCGCGCATGGCCGGTGACGTCCCGCAGCCGGCGGATCGACGCCTGCATCAGGCGATCGAAAAAGTGATAGATGAGTTCTTCAGCGGGCTGAAGCAGGTTTTCCCCGCCTCAGTCAGCACGGTCTGGCGGGATCCGGCAGACGAAGCCGCCGCTAAACGTCAGTGGATAGCCGCCTTAGCGGAGAACGGCGTGACCAGCAAACAGCAGCTTTCAGCCGGCATGCGCCAGGCGCGCGCCAGCGGCTCGCCGTTTCTTCCATCACCGGGCCAGTTCATCAGCTGGTGTAAACAGGATGCTTTCGCCGCTGCGGGCCTGCCGGATGAAGAGACGCTCTATAGCAGGGTGATGACCTACTGCGCGCAGCGTGGCGACTATGCCTCTCCGGAGCACTATCCGTGGAAGAGCAATGCCGATTACTGGATGGTTACCAGCCTCTGCAGCCTGATGCGCGCGAACAACCTGAGCGAGTCTGAGCTGCGCATTACGTGCCGCTCTGAGCTGCGCAAAATGTCTGCACGGATCGAGGCCGGTGAAACAATTCCGGAGCCGCGCAGGCAGCTGCTGAAGGCTGCAATGCCCTCCACCACGGAAAAGGCGAGGGAGGGCGTGGCCCTGCTGCGCGCTACGCTGAAAGCAAAACGCACTACAGCATGATGCAAAGGATTCAGCACGACATCGATATCCCGCTGTGGCGGCAGATGTACCGCCGGGATAAAACAGGCGAACTGATTAAGCAAAGAGAGGCAGTATGAGCTTAGAAGCAACGGTTAAGTATCATTTTCCGAAGGGGCAGAACTTTAGCGGAACAGCACCGCAGACGTCGCCTGATACGCTTACCGGCATCGACTATATCGCCGCCATAGGTATGACGCAGAGCCGCGTTCAGCTCGGTTACAGCGCTTTCATGGGGAAGATGGGCGTCAGTGAAATCGACGCAGCACGGGCCGTCTCCCTGCTAACTGATTTTGCACTGCAGAGCTGCGATAAGGTTGCCGCCTTTCGCAAGCTTGATGCCGGTGTCAGAACGGCAGTTATGCAAACGCTCGCCGCTTATGCCTGGCTCGATTACTGCCGCAGCGCCGCCAGCGTGAAGCCGTGCGAATGCTGTCAGGCCACCGGATTCATCGAGGCAGAGGTGTTTTCAATGAAATCGCCTCTGCACGGCGGCCTCACCAGAAACGTCAAAGAGGCCGTACGCGTGCTCTGCAGGGCGTGCAAAGGCAAGGGCGTCGTATCAACTGCATGCCGCGACTGTAACGGACGCGGACAGGCAGTGCTAAAAGCGGCAACGGAAAAGCAGGGGGTGCCGGTGAAGGGTGAGTGCAGGCGCTGCTGCGGGCGCGGCTACGAGCGCATACCCTCAACCGGGGCGTATAAGGCAATTTCAGAATTCACCGGCGCTATCAGCCTGGACACATGGAAGAAGAGCGGTAAGCCATTTTACGATCGGCTTATTACTAAGCTGGAAGCTGAGGAAACCCGCGCAGATGCCGCGCTGAAAAGCGCAACTGCATAGCACCCTAAAAAATAGTGTATTAAATTATCGCAGGCTATTTACTTTTCCCGAACCCGGGGGTATACTTTTCAACAGTTGAAGTTGCGTGATGATGTTCAGCCCGCAAACTAAATCAGCTTTCATCACTCTGTGATAATAAAAGAGCCCTGCAGATTCACACGCTGCGAGGGCTTTTTTTATGGGCATCTGAAATATATGACGCCGGTTTCAGGGAGGAATAATGAGAATTCTGTGCGCCCTTTTAATCGTGCTGTGCGCGCCATCTTTTGCTGTGATATCGGATGCGCAACGCGCAGCTAACGATCTGTGCGAAATGGAATGGCGTATAACTGACCGATCAATGTCGACCCATCTCAGCACCAGGCAAATAGTGTCAGAAGAAGTTCAGGCGTTTGAAGCGGATGGGCACGCTCTTTCCGACTACGCTATTGAAAAAGATGACTTCATAAGCGTCTCTGTAAAAGGCGCAGAAACCTACAGAAAGATGGCTAAGGGTGTCAGCTATCCCTATGCAGATACAAGAGATTTTTTGCGGGGAAGAATGATGCCGCTGTGTATCAAAAACGTTCTGGAAACGCTTAAAAAATAATCCTGAATAGTTTATTTCCTTTTCTAAAGGCACTGCTTCGGCGGTGCCTTTTTCGTTTCCGCCCCCGCCACTCAATGCGACATCAATGCTATCCGTTGTGGCGGAGGGCCTCTTTTCTTCTGTTGATCAACAGCACCTGTCCGATCGGACGGCGTCTGCGAGCACTCAAACTATGAGCAAACTTGTTACTGGTGTTGCCCTGGGCACGTCCGGGGGCACCATTCTTAACGGTGTACTCACCAGCCTGAGTCCTGATGAGTGGTCTGCCATCGGCGTACTGGCAGGTATTGCCGGCATCATCATTACAGGGCTCATCAACTGGTACTTCAAACGCAAGGTCGCCAACGCTCAGGTAAAAGCACTTGAGAAATATGGTCCGGCCGTAAAAGTGGAGGAGGATTGATATGACTATGTCCGGCAGCGTGCGCAGAAAACTGATCGCCGCCGCAGGTGGCGGCTCCATGCTGATTGCCACCCTGTTTCTTGGCGGAAAGGAGGGAGCGGAAGGGCGTACTTATAAAGCTTATCAGGATGTGGCCGGCGTCCGGACCGTCTGTGACGGGCATACCGGCAGCGATATCATCAGCGGCAGGCAGTATAGCGATAGCGACTGCGATCGGCTGCTGCAAAACGATCTCCGGTCCGTTAAAAAGGTGGTCGATGGCGTAGTAAAGGTTCCCCTGAGTGAATACCAGCGCGCATCGCTATACAGCTTTGCTTATAACATCGGCCCGTCTGCTTTCACCCGCTCCACTCTGCTCAAAAAACTCAACGCTGGCGATCGGGCTCAGGCCTGCGAAGAGCTGCGCCGCTGGGTCTATGCCGGCGGCATAAAATGGCGCGGGCTGATGCATCGTCGCGACATGGAACGCGCTTTGTGCCTGGCGGAGAGTAGTGATGATTTGGCTGATAAATAACGGGCATCTGGTACTCAGGCTCTTCCTTATGGCGACGGTTGTGATATCTGCCGCCGTTGCCAGTCACTATCACTCGCGAATGTTGCAGGCGCAGGAGGAGATCTCCCGGGCAGTCCAGGCCCGGAAAAAGGCGGAGTCAGTAACTAGCAACCTCATTACCGCAGTAATGCTCTTTAACGATATCGCAAAGGCTGCTCATCATGATCGATATCAAAACGACGCTGAAAGCGAGAGGCGCGTTGTCTACATCAGGCAGGCGATTAAAGAGGATGCGTGTTCCGCTCACTCTGTTCCTGCTGATGTGGCTGACAGCCTGCGCAGACACAGAGAAAGAATACGTTCAGCTTCCGGCAATGCCCGTTCCGGCAGAGCTGCTGGCTGACTGCGAAATCCCCCCCGTACCCGATCCTATGACCTGGGGCGACAGCCTCGAACTTAACGAAAGGCTTATGACGTCGGTTGAAAACTGCAACCGGGATAAGCGCGCCATAAGGAAAATTGAATCGCTCCGGTAACTCATCAGGCGATTTTTTCACTATCTGCATTTTGCAGGTTATTTACCTTAACCGAAAAATAAAGCTTCTCCACGAGCAAACAGGCTCAATAAACCCTAAAAGGAAATATCATGATCGAAGTAAATTCATTTGCTGAACTCCGCACCACCAAACCTTCTGCATCAGGTGAAATTGCATTTCTTAAGCGCTATTACGACAGGGACTCAACCTTTAATGGTGGTGGCCGCTTTGTAGGCTTTGTCGACACAAAGGGTAAAGCCCCTGCGGATGACAGTGGCACCGTTGCGGTCTCTTCTGCCGGCGATTATTACTGGCAGCGTATTATTGATGATGTATCCGCTATTAATATTTTCCATTTTGGCGGCAAGCGCTTACGCGGCTCGGTTTCATTTGATGCCGATAACGGCGCAGTTAACCACGATGCCTGTATCAACATGTACCGCTGGGCCAGAGGCTTTGTATCACCGGTTGATGATCCGAACAAAAACCCTATCCGCGATATCGGAATACGTTTTCCTGCCGGTAAGTTTATTATTAATCCTGTCGATTTAACCGGTGAAGGCGAGCTGCCATTCTTCAATCTCTATGGCGACGACTGCGAATATGGTGTTGCACCCAGAACGATTATTACCTCGGATAAGTCAGCTAACACCGTTTTCAAAATTAAAGCGCGCCGGACGGCTATTCGCGGTATTTTCTGGGATGGTCAGGCGACCGCCGATACCACGGCAAACACCGGCGCGATTACCACTGCAATGGTAAGTAACCAGCAGCCATTTTTTGAAAATATTACCATTGAAGGCCAGTACATCAACGTCACCTGTTTTCGTGTGGAAAACAATGGTAACTCGGTGTTCAGGTTTATCGATACGCTTGATACGCGACTGGATCAGATTTACTCCAGCAATACCTATGGTCGGGTATTTGATATTACCTGGTCCGATTCACCCCAGGGTAACTGGGACCACTCAACGGCCGTGGAGCTAACCAACTCCAATTTCCAGCACGGTTATGGTGATGCCACGCTGTTTATGCCGCGCGTGGGGCAGGGCCTGATCCGTAATGTATGGATTGAACATACGCGCTTCCCTGGCGATCTGAGTAATGGTCAGTGGATCATTGATGCGCTGAGCATCGAATCCTCCATTAACCCGCTGAAGCTTAACTACTCACGTGTTCTGATGCGCCAGCTAAGCCTGCAGTCCGGTTCCAGCATTGATACCGAGCGCACCGGCTTTGCGCTGCTTTCAAACTATGAACAGGGCTGGCGCCGTGATGAGAACTTTGGCACCCAGATGACGGGTTCGATGAAGGCGGGCTGGTACTCGGGATATCGCGTCTCCAATACCAGCACGGAAGATAAGTGGTTCCGCCTTGGCAAGTTCTTTTTCCCTCGTGCTAATCAGCACTGGAACATCGACATGTTGGGCAAAGCGCTGCGTGATACTCAGACACAGCCAGCTACCGCACCACTGCTTACCAACGTCTGCGGTAAAACATTGCTCAATATTTATCGCGGAGAAAGTTCGGTCGGCGGCAATCTGCATTATGAAGGTGATTCCGGTGTCATCGACTGCATTGTTCGCACCACTGATGATAAAGGAAAATATGCTGAAGTCTGGATCAAGCTTAAAGCACAGTGTGGTGATGTAGTCATCAACCTTACCACTGATGGCCCGTCGCGGTTCGATGGCGGTGAATGTTCACTGTTTAATCCTGATTTGTCTGAAGTGACCAATCTGAATACGGATAACCGCGTTAACCTGTCAACGGTGATGAACTATCACAACGGCACCGCCGGCGTGGGTTATGACGGCAAAGTGGTTACGCTGACGTCCGATCCGGCATCGGCACCGGCCGCATCAGCCACGGCGGCGGGTTACATTACCGTCAGGATTAACGGCGTTAACCGCAAGCTCGCCTATTTTTAACCGCCTGAGAGAGTATTGCGGCAGGTAAAAAAGAGCCTGAACGAGAGTTCAGGCTCTTTTCACTCTCTGTTTTGATCCCAGGTCTCGACAGGTGCCCATCGTATCAGTGTGGGCAGCACGGCGGCGTTCTTGTGCGTTTATAGTTATTCTCCTGTCAGTAAGCTTTGATTGAGCGTTGCCGCGCACCAAAGCTTACTGCTTTGTATGTTTGCGCTTTTTCAGCGCCTGATGTTAAGGCGCGGCGGGACTCAGTTCCGTGCCCCTGCGTTGCTTCAGCGTGCTGGTGATGAGATTAAATGCATACGATAGGCGATTTTATTTTTTTCAGATGTAAAAAAACCCGCGTTACACGGGCGTAAATTCGTTCAATAAGGGCAAATCATTTGTCAGCGTTAGCTGACGACAGTAAGGATATGCGTTCAGTGTTACTTAAGGAAACAACCATTCGACAAATTACTCTGCGTGGCACGCATTGCATAAAAAAGCCCGCTTAGCGCCGGCTTTAAGAGGAAGCATAGTAGCTAAATAGAAGAAAAAGCCCGATAAACCGACATCCCGACCCCGCAAGTGTTAATGTGGTTAGCAGTTACAGATGGGGGATTATGGAAAATGACAATGACAGAGTGGAATTGATAGCTAATGCCATTTTGAAAGCAGCACTCGAACTCGCTGACACCGGGGCTGAAACCACAATCGAAGAGTTGCTGGGCAGGCTTGAGGCCTACCGGCGAGCAACCAATGATGTCTTCATGGCAGATGTATACCGCGATGCCATAGTGATCATTAAGAACGGCAAGTTATAAGCATAAAAAGCCCGCTGAGTGGCAGGCTTGTAGGTGAGAGTGCATGAAAACCCAGGGTATGATCCGGATATTTTTTACAGTTCAGGCTTCATTTTTCCAAATACTTTCTCAATATCAGCTTCATATTCTTCTTTGTTATCACTCATGGCCGCCACGCCCGGGAGCTTAACGATGTGCTGCCTGAAAGATTTGACGCCGATTTCGGAAAGAAACAAGTGTAAATTATTGATCGCTAAGCTGTATCGATGTAAATGCCTTAGCGTGTGCAATGCCGCATTTCTGCGGCCTTATCTTATCTAAACGCTCTTTCCGGCTACTAACCCGTAGTAAACGCTATCACGACATTCACAAAGCCAGCAGCTAACAGAACAAAGCCCGGAACGAGGTAATTTTTGTCCCGCTTATTGCGCGCCAAATAGAACATTGCGAACGCAATGCAAAACATCGGAATTGATATCTTCGCAAAAACTGACATGCCATCTCCTTAGCTAAAATTTTCTTCCTGCTATCAAACAGTAAACCAGACGCATTTTCGTACCGATCGCCAGGCCCGGCACCTTACATTTTAGTTACCGTTAACCGGCACCACAGCTTATTGGTTATCTTGGCGGTACAGTGCCCACTCCTCGATACGCTTCCCACCCGGAAGGGTGCAGTAACCTGAATCACCATCAGGATCTTTAACTATGTCCGGTTTACCCCCCATTTTTTCACAATAAACTGAGGCAGGGTTAGACATGCCTGTTTGCTGAGGCTTGTCTGTCATTCATCAGCTTCATCATGCGCGAGCCATCAGGCCGCAGCACCGTTGCCACTTCTGACTTCGTAGAGGAGCTGGAGCGCGTTAACTGGCACTTTACGCTCAAGGCAGCCAATGACTGGATCCGGAGCCATACAACCACCTTCCGCGACGCTTCAACGCAGGAGGGCGAGAACATGACGTGGTTCCGGTTCAACCTTAACGGTGGCCTCTGAGGGGTTCCCTTCACCGGCGCAGGACTACACAGAGCCGCGGCTTAACTTTGCCAGGCTATCGATAACCGCGAGGCTATAACCTTCCGTTAACGCGCTGGTTATCTCTCAGAACATCAATAGCGGTCTGCATTGCTATTTTATTATCGCGTAACTTCTGTTTGTTTTGCTGTATCTGGAGGTATTCAAGAAGTGTGCGTGTATTGACTGGCCGTCCGGTTCTGCCGACTTCGATCACAGCATCACCGAGTATGGTTTTTACAGGAGGAAGCTGGGCAGGGTACCAGTCCAGCGTGTCTTCAGATTTCATATCAAATTTCTCAGGGACGGGCAGTATATCACATGACAGGGGATATAGCGCCCGACTATAAAAACAACCATTCCTGTTATGGTTCCTTCTCATCATTATTGTTAGAAACCTGTGAGGCAATCTTAACCAGCGCGACGCTACCTGCGCCGGCGAATGCAATCATTAGAATGATAGCGATCCAGCATGGAAAATTCATTTTGTACTGTCGCTTATGGCCTCCTGTATGAAGGTGCCATTAAGCCTGACATTGCCTGAGCAAATAGTAATCACATCAATTAGCCGTACCATGTGTTAGCGCAGGCAGTCACGAAGCATGAAGATATAGGGAAAATGATCACGGAAGGGCTGAGTTGGTCGCTTGCGCCATCTCAAAAGCTGTATGTGAGCTCATGTCTGAAGGTCATGATGTCACTGTCGAACCCGGTCGGAGGTTCTCATACCCCTCTCACTGTGCAATATGCAAAAAAAAAGCCTGAACGTGAGTTCAGGCTCTTCTTCAAATTTGTGGCGGTGAGAGGGGGATTGATTCGCTTCGCTCACCCTGCGGGCAGCGTCGCAGGCTCCGCTGTCCGGTGAACAGAGTTCACCGTCGAACCCGGTCGGAGGTTCTCATACCCCTCTCACTGTGCAATATGCAAAAAAAAAGCCTGAACGTAAGTTCAGGCTCTTCTTCAAATTTGTGGCGGTGAGAGGGGGATTCGAACCCCCGATACGTTGCCGTATACACACTTTCCAGGCGTGCTCCTTCAGCCACTCGGACACCTCACCACATATTTTTTTGCTAACCGCACTGGGTCAACGGGGCGCTACTATAGGGAGTTAGCTGAAAAGGGTCAAGCGCTATTTTCTCCTTTTTTTCTATCTGCTTAAGCTCTGCGCAGATTGTATTAACCCTGTTCGCTTCGCGGCGATTGTCATAGAAACGTTGCGCGTCTGACACAAAAATGTCATCCCGCTGACGCAGACTTGGCAGCGAAAATAACCGGGTTGTCTCACTGATAAGGATGCTGAAGAATGAAACACTTACCTCTGCTGACGGTTTCACTGCTGGCTTCGCTGATTGCCACCTCCGCGGTGGCAGATGTTACAACATACAATAGAGCAGCAACTGGCGATTTGACGCAGCATGGTGGCGCGCGTCGGCTGAGCAGCGATCAGACTGAGGCGCTGAAAGCCTCGCTGAGTAATCAGACAGCGAAAAATGTCATTTTACTGATCGGCGACGGCATGGGTGACTCTGAGATCACCGCGGCACGTAACCTTGCAGTGGGAGCAGGCGGCTTTTTTGCCGGTATTGATGCGCTTCCGCTTACCGGGCAGTACACGCACTATTCGCTGGATAAAAAAACGCATAAACCCTCTTACGTCACTGACTCTGCCGCGTCCGCCACCGCGTGGGCTACAGGCACCAAATCCTATAACGGGGCGATTGGCGTCGACGTCAATGGCAAGGATCAAATCACGCTGCTTGAGCTGGCTAAAGCGGCCGGCAAAGCAACGGGTAATGTCTCTACTGCCGAACTGCAGGATGCTACGCCAGCGGCACTGATGGCGCATGTTACCTCACGCAAATGCTACGGCCCGGAGAAAACCAGCGAACTCTGCCCGGGCAACGCCTTAGAGCAGGGCGGCCGCGGCTCAATTACCGAGCAAATGCTGCTGACCCGGCCGGATGTGGTCCTGGGCGGCGGTGCAAAGAGCTTTAACGAGGTGGCTAAAGCAGGCGACTATAAAGGCAAAACGTTGTATGAGCAGGCGCAGGCGCGCGGCTATCAGCTGGTAGAAAACCTGGACGCAATGAACGCGGTACAGCAGGCCACCCAGCAGCAGCCTCTGCTGGGGCTGTTTGCGCCGGGCAATATGCCGGTGCGCTGGCAGGGTCCCAAAGCCAGTTATCATGGCAACATCGATAAACCGGTGGTGACCTGTGAGGTTAATCAGGATCGTCCGGCATCGGTGCCGACGCTGGCGCAGATGACAACAAAAGCGATCGACCTGCTGAGCAAAAATGAGAAAGGGTTCTTCCTGCAGGTCGAGGGCGCTTCAATCGATAAACAGGATCACGCGGCTAATCCGTGCGGCCAGATTGGCGAAACGGTCGATCTCGACGAAGCGGTCCAGGTGGCGCTGGCCTATGCCCGCGAACATGGCGATACGCTGGTGGTGGTCACCGCCGACCACGCGCACAGCAGTCAGATTGTTGAGAACGGCACCAAAGCGCCGGGCCTGACCCAGGCGCTGAACACAAAAGATGGTGCGGTAATGACCATCAGCTACGGCAACTCGGAAGAGGATTCGCAGGAGCATACCGGTGCTCAGCTGCGCATTGCTGCTTACGGACCGCACGCGGCAAACGTGGTGGGGCTGACCGATCAGACCGATCTGTTCTTCACACTAAAAAATGCGCTGGCGCTTAAATAAGCGGATAGCAGACAGAAAAAATCCACGCTGCGGCGTGGATTTTTGTTATTACCGGAGCAGTATCACCCCAGCACTTTGCTGAGAAACGCCTGAGTACGCGGATTTTGCGGCCGGGTGAACAGCACATCCGGCGTGTCCAGCTCCTGAATGATCCCCTGATCCATAAACATCACGCGATCTGCCACTTCGCGCGCAAACCCCATTTCATGCGTGACAATCACCATGGTCATGCCTTCCTGCGCCAGCATTTTCATGACGCTCAGCACCTCGCCGACCAGCTCAGGGTCGAGCGCGGAGGTCGGCTCATCGAACAGCATGATCTCCGGCTCCATCGCCAGCGCCCGTGCAATAGCAACGCGCTGCTGCTGGCCGCCGGATAAGCTGTTTGGCCAGGCGTGCATCTTATCGGTTAAGCCCACCTTCTCCAGCAGCGCTTTAGCCTGCTCTGTGGCCTGCTGGCGCGACAGTTTGCGCACATCCATCGGCGCCATAATCAGGTTTTCCAGCACGGTCATGTGCGGGAACAGATTGAAGCGCTGAAACACCATACCCACGTGTTGACGCAGCGTATTGATGCGGGTTTTGGGATCCTGTACCTCAAATCCGTTCACCACCACGCGACCGCCGTCAATGCTTTCAAGCCCGTTCAGGCAGCGCAGGAAGGTGCTTTTACCGGAGCCGGACGGACCGATAACGCACAATACTTCCTGCGCCGGAATGTCACAGCTGATGCCGTTCAGCACCTGGTTTTCACCAAAGTTTTTCTGCAAGTTTTCAACGTGGATCACTTTTGCCAAACCTCTTTTCCATGTAACGAACCAGCAGCGACAGCAGGAAGGTGAATACCCAGTACACCAGCGAAATCACCAGATAGGGCTCCCAGTAAGTCGCATAGGCGCCTGAAACCGTACGGGCAGCATACGCCAGATCGGCGAGGCCGATCGCTGACGCCAGCGATGAATCCTTAACAATAGCGATCGCGTTGTTGCCGAGCGGCGGCAGCATGCGGCGAAACGCCTGCGGCAGGATCACTCTGCGCATAGTGCGACCATATGGCATGCCGAGCGATCGCGACGCTTCCATCTGGCCGCGATCGATCGACTGGATCCCGGCGCGAAAAATCTCTGATACGTAAGCGCCTGCATTAAGAGTGATGGCCACAACGCAGGAAAGAAAAGCGCCATAGTTAGCGCGCAGCTCGCGGGCAAACTCTGCCGGCATAATGCCGTTCGCCACCAGCACGCCGTCGCGCGGATTGATAAATAGCGGGATCAGCGCAAAGTGCACGACCATAATCTGCACGAACAGCGGCGTGCCGCGAAAAGCGCTGATATAGATGCGCACCGGCCACTGAATGCCGTAATGCAGTATATATTTCCACGGGCCGTGCGGCGCCGACGCCAGGCGGCCTAAGCCGAGCGTCAGGCCCCACAGGGTGCCCGTGATCACACAGATAAGCGTGCATTTGAGGGTCATCATCGCGCCGTCGATAAACAGCGGCATATATTCCCCGATGATTTCCCAGCGGAAGCCAGTCATAAAAACGTCCTTATTGTGCCGCGCGAGCGCGCGGCGACGGGAAAATTACTGCGCGGGAAGAGCAGGAACGTTGCTGTCGAACCAGGTCGCGTAAATTTTCGCATAGGTGCCGTCGGCAATGATTTTTTGCAGGCCGGCGTTGATCTTGCTGCGTAATTCATCGTTGCCTTTTGCTACCGCGATGCCGAAATACTGGCGCTCAAACTTGTTATCAGAAACCAGTTTGAACTGCTTTTCCGGATGCGTTTTTATGTAGTATTTCACCACGCCAACATCCCCCACGGCCGCGCCAATACCATCTTCATACAGCTCCTGCAGCATCAGCGGCGTATTATCAAAACGTTTAATCGCCGTGCTGTTTTTGCCCAGCACATCGGAGACCACGATATCACCGGTACTGGAGTTCACCACGCCTACGTTCAGGTTCTTCAGCGACGCCAGTGACGATACGCTGGCGGTTTCCGGTACCACAATAGCCTGTTCAGCCGGGAAGTAGGGCGCGGAGAAATCCACCATCTGTTTGCGCTTATCGGTGATGGTAATGCCGGAGATAATGATGTCGCGATCGCCCGAATTGAGTGTGGCAAAGATGCCTTCCCACGGGGTATTGACCAGCTTAATATCAAAATTTTCCGCTTTGGCGACGGCCTTGATAATGTCGATATCAAACCCTTCCAGCTGCTTCTGCGCGTTTTCAAATTCGAACGGACGGTAAGTGCCACCAGAGCCGACAACATAGGTAACGGCCTGCGCCGCCGTGGCTGACAGTGCCAGCACTAAGCCCAGCAGGGCTGAACGGGTAAACATAGTGATTCTCCTGGAGAAGGGACAAGATGCGTAATTTATGCAAATTTAATGCATAAAAATACACATTGCTGCATGCTCTGGCAAGCGGAATAGTCAGCGCTGAGGACAATATTCATCAAAGCGTGAAGGGGGGCATCCGCCCGTTGTGGCACAGTGCGGAACGCAGGAGAGCAGCGCGTCCGGCCGCAGGTCACGCTTTGCGCAATGGCGCACAGATAATGCGCATGGCAATCGCGCTGGCGAGAGGAAACAGCGCCAGCAGTAGCCACGGCAGCCGTGCCGCCTCTGAGGGTTCGCGCGCCTGTTCCAGCACGCCTCCCAGCAGGACGTTACCCAGCAACACCGCCACGCCACCGGCAGTGGCCAGGGCGCCATAGTGCGCGCCTAGCGATGACGGCTCCGCAAACCACGGCACCAGGTCTTTTGCCGCCGGCACCAGCAGCATCTGTCCCAGCGTCAGCAGCGTGACAAAAGCTGCTGCGGGCAGCAGGCGTAGCCAGCCCGCGGCGGGAGTAGCATCAGCACACAGCGCTACGCTGAGAAATGCCACGGTAATCAGCGCAAAGCCCCACGGCACAACCCGCGCCGCGCCGGTGTGGCGGGCGAGACGCGCCAGCGGCAGCTGCAGCGTAATGATCAGCAGCGAGGCCAGCATAAACAGCGGCGCCAGATCGCTCTCCTGACCGCCGGCGCGCTGGATCTCCACCGGCAAGGCCAGATAGAGCTGGTTATAGCTCAGCAGCCAGCTGCTGTAAGCGATAATAAATGCTACAAAGCGCGGCTGGTGAAAGGTGCGCCACCACGGCACGATCTGCAGCGAAGCGCGGCGTACTGGCGCGGCGGGCAGGGTGAAAAAGAGCACAATCATCGCCAGCACAAATACCGCCGCGCCGGCATAGGCGATCTGGCGAAAACCGTAGCCGGTCAGCAGCGCGCCCGCGGCCGGACCGATAACGGCACCCAGTTCACCGCAGACGGCAAACAGGGCGAACCACTCTGCCCGGCTGCGTTTACCTTCAGCTTCACTCTGCGTACCCGCTTTCGCCAGCAGCGCTTCAATAGAGGGCGAAAACAGCGCGCCGCCAATACCGGTCAGACAGGCACCCATGATAACCGGCGTTAAAGATTCACCGCCTGCCAGCAGCAGATAGCCGCTAATACGCACCATGCAGCCTGCCAGCACCACACGCCGGGCACCAAAGCGATCGGAGAGCGCGCCGCCGAGCAGAAACATACCCTGCTGACAGAAGGTGCGCAGTCCCAGTATCAGCCCGACAAGCGTGCCGGAGAGCGCCAGATCGTCGCGCAAAAAAATGGCCAGGAAAGGCACCACGGCGTAAAAGCCAAGGTTGAAAATAAACTGGCAGCCCGGCAGCAGAGGCAGCCAGAGCCGCGTGGCGGGCCGGGGCACAGACATGAAGGTTTCCGTCAGGCGATATAGTGAATGTGTTTACCGCTGTGGTAAGGGGAGTTTTCAATTTTTGCCCGCACGCGGAAAACATCCCACAGCAGATCCTCATTCAGAATCGCCTGCGGCGTGCCGGTGGCAACAATCTCTCCCTGCTGCATCACAATCAGCGTATCGCAAAACATCGAGGCGTGATTGAGATCGTGTATTGCGACGATGCTGGTCACCGGCAGTTCGCTGATCAGTTTCATTAACTGCATCTGGTGATGAATATCGAGGTGGTTGGTCGGCTCGTCCAGCAGAATTTCGCTCGGCATCTGCGCCAGCGCCCGCGCAATATGCACCCGCTGCCGCTCACCCCCGGAGAGGCTCTGCCAGCCCTGTTCACTTTTCTCTACCATATCCACGCGCTGCAGCGCCGCCAGCACCGCGGCGTCATCCTGCGCACTCCAGCTGGAGAAAGGGGAGTGATGCGGAATACGTCCCAGTTTCACCACGTCGCGCACGCGCATATTGGCCTCCGTCATCCCGTGCTGCTCAACAAAGGCCACCCGGCGCGCCAGCGCTTTTTTGGCGATAAAGCGGATATCGTTGCCATCCAGCGTGACCTGTCCTGCATGCGGACGCCGCAGGCCCGCCAGCACGCGCAGCAGCGACGATTTACCGGAGCCGTTTGGCCCCAGCAGGCCCACGGTCTCTCCGCGCGCTACGTTCAGCGAGACATCATTAACAATGACTTTCCTGCCCACTTTCCACGTAATATTTTCAGCGCAAATACTCATGGTTTATTTCCTGAGCGGTAAATGATGATGGCGAAGAAAGGAACGCCGACCAGCGCAGTAACCACGCCTACCGGCAGGCTTTGCGGCGCAATCAGCAGGCGCGAGGCGATATCCGCCAGCACCATCAGAATCGCTCCCGCCAGCGCGCACGCGAGCAGCAGGGTGCGATGCAGCGGGCCGAAGAAAAAGCGCATCACGTGCGGCACAACCAGGCCGACAAAGCCGATCGAGCCGGCCATGCTGACAATGGTGGCGGTGATCAGTGCGGTAGTGGTAAACAGGATCAGGCGCACCCGCGGTACGGCGATACCCAGCGACGCGGCGGCATCATCACCAAAGGTAAACGCATCCAGCGCGCGCGCGTACCAGAGACAGATCGCCAGCCCCAGCAGCACCACAATCAGCACCAGCTGAAATTCCGGCCAGCGCACGCCGCTAAAACTGCCCAGTAACCAGAACATCACGTCACGCGCCTGCTGGGCGCTGGCTGACGTGCTGATGGTGTAGGCGGTCACGGCATTAAACAGCTGAGAGGCCGCGACGCCGGCGAGGATGGTGCGTTCATTGCCGCTGCGCGCGCCCTTAGTGAGAAAAGCGACAAACGCAAACGCGGCAAAGGCGCCGGCAAACGCCCCCGCCGAGAGCGAAACAGCGCCGGTGCCGAGACCCAGAATAACAATGGCCACCGCGCCGGTAGAGGCGCCCGCCGATACGCCCAGCACGTAAGGCTCCGCCAGCGCGTTTTTCAGCAGGCTCTGCAGTACCGCGCCGCAGATGGCGAGACCCGCGCCGCAGCAGGCGGCAACCAGCGCCCGGCTAAGCCGGAAGTCCCAGATCACGCTCTCATAAATTCGATTGAGCGGCTCTGCCGTCAGGCCCAGACGATTGCTGAACGCGTAAAACACGCTTCTGAGCGGCACCGGGAGTTCGCCCACGCTGATCCCCAGGGCAATGACCAGGGTCAGAAGCAGCAGCGCCGCTGCTGTGGTCACGCTGAGCATCAGCGTCTGCCGCACGGCGGTAACAGCGGAGGGCATTAATTCAGCCCCAGCTTACGCAGCTGCTCTGCCACCTGCTCCGCGCCGTAGATGGTGCGGATAGTCGGGTTCATCGCCTGGCCATCCATGACCACGATATGCCCTTTTTTCACCGCATCCAGCTGGCTTACCGCCGGGTCGCTCTTAAGGAATTTAATCTTCTCTTCGGCGCTGTCCAGCGTCCAGCGGTTACGATCGAGGCTGGAGACAACAATCACATCCGGGTTGGCAGCAATAATGCTCTCCCAGCCCACGGTAGGCCACTCGGTCTCGGTAGTAATGGCGTTATGCCCGCCCAGCACGCTGGCAATGAAACCGGAAGCGCTGTTTTTGCCGCCCACATAGGCGTCTGCCGCAGGGGAGGAGCTGGAGAACCAGAAGACAAAAGAGAGGTTACGCTTGTTTTTACTGAAGGTTTCACGCAGTGCGGCTTCACGCTGTCTGAAATCCGCAATCAGCGCCTGACCGCGATCTTCCACATTGAAGATACGTGAGAAATCGTCAATCTCTTGATACAGATAAGTCATGTCCCACAATTTCTGACGACTGCCGTACATATCACCCGCGCCTTTTTTGGTGGCGCACATGCCGGGCGACATATAGCTGTTCAGCCCCAGCGTGGCAAAATCTTCACGCTTTGCGACCTTGCTTTCCGGACCGAGCAGCAGCGGCGCCTGCGCCGGTACAAAGTCCGGGTTCTGCGCCAGAATCGATTCCAGCGTCGGGATCTCCACGGTCAGCGTTTTGATTCCGGCGTTCTGCTTCGCCAGCTGCGGCAGCACTTTTGTCGGCCAGAAAGCGCTGGCAACAATCTTATCCTGCAGCCCGAGCAGCAGCAGGATCTCCGTGGTGTTCTGTCCCAGCGCAACCACGCGCTCCGGCGCCTTGGTAAACGTCTCTTTATAGCCACAGTTTTCGATGGTCAGCGGGTAGGGGGCAGCAGCGACTTGACTGGCGGCAGTAAACAGTAAAGCAAATGCACAAATGACGTTTTTCATCTAACCCTTTCTCGTTTAAAAACGCTGATCCGTAAAGTTTATGCCCGCGATAATAATGATAATGAATTACATTATCAATGGTTGGCTATCGCCGGTGACTGCCTGACGGTAATGGCATAAGCCGCCATAAAAAAATCCACGCCGGAGCGTGGATTTGAAAGCAGTTGCTTAGCTTCGCGAGATTAACGGTGATCCCGCGAACCAGCCGGGGTCATCAGACGTTGAACAGGAAGTTCATCACATCGCCATCTTTAACGATGTACTCTTTGCCTTCGGAACGCATTTTGCCCGCTTCTTTGGCACCCTGCTCACCTTTATAGGTGATGAAGTCATCAAAGGCGATGGTTTGCGCACGGATAAAACCTTTTTCAAAATCGGTGTGAATTTTACCGGCGGCCTGTGGGGCAGTGGCGCCTACCGGGATGGTCCAGGCGCGCACTTCTTTAACGCCAGCGGTGAAGTAAGTCTGCAGGTTCAGCAGCGCGTAACCGGCGCGGATCACGCGGTTCAGACCTGGCTCTTCCAGACCCAGCTCAGCCATAAACTCATCGCGCTCTTCATCATCCAGCTCAGCGATGTCAGATTCAACGGCAGCACACACCGGCACCACTACCGAGCCTTCTGCTTCAGCAATAGCGCGTACCTGGTCAAGGTACGGGTTGTTCTCAAAGCCATCTTCATTGACGTTGGCGATGTACATGGTGGGCTTCAGCGTCAGGAAGCTCAGGTAGCGAATAGCGGCTTTTTCATCAGCGTCCAGCTTCAGGGCACGCAGCATACCGGCGTTTTCCAGGTGTGGCAGGCACTTCTCCAGCGCAGCCAGCTCCGCTTTCGCGTCTTTATCACCGCCTTTGGCTTTTTTCTGGCAGCGCTGGATGGCGCGCTCACAGGTATCAAGGTCAGAAAGCGCCAGCTCAGTATTGATGATATCAATATCCTCCGCCGGGTTAACTTTGCCTGAGACGTGAATAATGTTCTCATTCTCAAAGCAGCGCACTACGTGACCAATTGCTTCAGTTTCACGGATGTTGGTCAGAAACTGGTTGCCGAGGCCTTCGCCTTTCGATGCGCCTTTTACCAGTCCGGCAATATCCACGAACTCCATGGTGGTAGGCACCACGCGCTGGGGTTTAACAATCTCGCTCAGCTGATCGAGGCGCAGATCGGGCATCGGTACTACGCCAGTGTTTGGCTCGATGGTGCAGAACGGAAAGTTCGCTGCTTCGATACCCGCTTTGGTCAGCGCGTTAAACAGGGTAGATTTACCAACGTTTGGCAGGCCCACGATACCGCATTTAAATCCCATGATCTGATTACCTTTCTCACTGAGGGTGGCACACCGCCGGGCGGTACGCCTGATTCAAAAAATTTCGCGCATTATACACAGAATTGCCCGGCGCGGCGCGGGAATTGCCTTAGCCCGCTTTGAAAGCGTGCAGACGATTCATCGCTTTAATCTTATCCTCTTTCAGCCATAGCTCCGTGCAGCGCACCGCTTCATCAACCGCGTCATCAATCAGCTTCTGCTCGCTGGCCGGCGGTTTCCCCAGCACAAATCCGGTCACCTTGTTGCGATCGCCAGGATGACCGATACCTACGCGTAAACGGTGAAAATTATTGTTGTTACCCAGCTTGCTGATAATGTCTTTCAGGCCGTTATGCCCGCCGTGCCCGCCGCCCTGTTTAAATTTGGCAACGCCCGGCGGCAGATCCATCTCATCATGCGCCACCAGAATCTCTTCAGGCGTAATGCGGTAAAACGTGGCCATTGCCGCCACCGCTTTACCACTGAGATTCATATAGGTGGTCGGCACCAGCAGCCGCACATCATTCCCGGCCAGAGCCAGGCGCGCCGTATAGCCAAAGAATTTAGGCTCCTCTTTTAGCGCCTGATTATGGCGGCTGGCCAGCAGATCCAGATACCACGCGCCGGCGTTATGACGCGTCGCCGCATATTCGGCACCGGGATTTGCCAGTCCCACAATCAGTTTAATGCTGCTCACAATAGTTATCCTGTTCTCCTGCAGAAAGGTGGCTAGTTTACTGTCTGCTGAGAGGGATGACAAAGATTGTCAGGCAAAAGTAGTGTCAGAGTGTGATTAGTCAATTTCTATATAAAACAAGATGCTGCAGGTAAATTTTTGTCATTTGCACATTGTGTTGTGTGATCCTGGGCGCAAAATGTCCCGCTATCATTGCCTAAACTTATGACAGGTTAACGTTATGTGCGGTTTTTTACTTTGCTCATAAGGATGGAGGTGATTCATGAAACGTCATCAATGCCGCGTTATAGGCAATAGCCTGATGTGTCTGGGACTGCTGACCATGGTTGCAGGCGTCGCCTCATCCGTGATCAATCAGCTGCCGTCAGTGAATATGCCGCCTCTGCTGGCCAGTGGAGCCATGTTTGGCATCTTTATCGGGGCGCTGTTGTGGCTGGCGGGCGCCCGCGTCAGTGGCCGCGAGAAGATTGAAGATCGTTACTACTGGCATCGTCACCATGGTGACGTCCGCTGTCGCCGTAACCATACGCCACATTAAATCGCCACTTCAGTAACCGGCTGTGGCCGGGCAATGTAGCACTCTGTCCGGTTGCGGCCGTGGGCTTTCGCGCGATAGAGCGCTTCATCAGCCAGCACCAGCAGCGCCGGAAACTGACTGACGGTCGGATCGGCCGGCGCATAGCCAATGCTGACGGTATAACCGATGCCGGCCGGCTGCGACCGCTGCGTTGCCACGCGAATAGCTTCGCACACGCGCTGCACCTGTGCACTGTCGCCTGTCACCAGCGCGGCAAACTCCTCGCCGCCAAGTCGGGCGAAATAGCTCTCTGCCGGCATTTGCGCCTCAGCTATCTGACAAAAGTCGATTAACACCCGGTCACCCTGCAGGTGGCCGTAGCGGTCGTTAATACTCTTAAAATGGTCAAGATCGAACAGCACCGCGCTAAACCCGGCGGCAGAGGAGATTCTGACCCGCCGCCGCAGCACATTATCCGCCTGCTCAAACAGCGCGCGCCGGTTCCATGTGCCGGTCAGCGGATCGCGCAGTGACGCCAGCCTGTGCGCCACCTGCGACCGTTCATTAACCATGGCCAGCAGGGTAAAGGTCAGGCCAATCACAAACAGAATCGACTCAAGGATCACGTAAATCGAGAAACCCGAGCCGCCAATGGCGCCCGGCAGGCGGCTGGCCACGGCGTCATCGAGAAAAATCCGCGCAAGATGAAAGCCGAGATGGATCCACAGCAGCGTCTGCGCAGGCCAGAACGTCACTTTCAGCATGCTGCGCGCGCGCCACAGCAGAGTGATAAACGCTGCGGTGTAGAGTATGCAGAGCAGGCAGAGCACCAGCACCCGCAGTGGCTGACTGTGATAGAAATCGGGCAGCAGGCAAAGCAGCGCCCAGAGCAGCGCGCCACCGGGCCACAGCAGGCCAGCGGGTCGTTTACAGAAAGTACGAAATGCGCACAGCAGCGTACCATAAGCCAGCATAACTATGACATTGCCCAGCGCAACCGGAAGAAACTGCAGGCCGGCACTGCGCAGGCTGCTGAGAAACACCGCGCACAGCGTCAGGATCAGGGTCAGCGTGGTAAAGCCCAGCACGCGATCGTACTGAGCGCCGACCCAGGCAAATATCATAATGATGCTCAGAAACCCCAGCACATAAAGCTCGCAAACAAACAGCGTATAAATATCGAGCATCATGGCAGTGGGCGTTCCCGGAAAAAAGTGGCGCTGAAAATAGCACTATTTCCGGGGCTGCTGAAGTGCCGGACAGCGCGAAAGTGAAAAAGAGCAGAAGGCAGGGGAAATAGTGCACAGACTGAAAATTTATAGGGCGAAGCGCGCGGGAAAAAGCAGCTTCAGCAAGGCAGGAGGAAGCGGATAAGCATAAAAAACCGGGCGCGAGGCCCGGTTAAGCGTGAACAATTAATGTTCAAACATAGCAGAGATAGATTCTTCGTTACTGATACGACGAATAGCTTCAGCCAGCATGCCGGAAAGCGTCAGCGTGCGCACGTTTGGCAGCGCTTTCATCTCTTCCGAGAGCGGGATGGTATCGCAAACAATTACTTCATCAATGACGGACTTGCGCAGATTTTCAACCGCGTTGCCTGAGAAGATAGGGTGGGTGGCATATGCAAATACGCGCTTGGCGCCACGCTCTTTCAGTGCTTCAGCCGCTTTGCACAGCGTACCGCCGGTGTCGATCATATCGTCGACCAGCACGCAGTCACGGCCTGCGACATCACCAATAATATGCATAACCTGAGAAACATTCGCGCGCGGGCGACGTTTGTCGATGATAGCCATATCCGTGTCATTAAGCAGTTTGGCAATTGCGCGGGCGCGCACCACACCACCAATATCCGGAGAAACCACGATAGGGTTTTCCAGGCCAAGCTGCAGCATATCTTCCAGCAGAATCGGGCTGCCGAAGACGTTGTCTACCGGCACATCAAAGAAGCCCTGGATCTGTTCGGCATGCAGATCAACGGTCAGCACGCGATCCACGCCGACGCTGGAGAGGAAGTCAGCCACCACTTTAGCGGTGATCGGTACACGCGCTGAGCGCACGCGGCGATCCTGACGGGCATAACCGAAATAGGGGATAACAGCGGTAATTCGACCAGCAGAAGCCCGACGCAGCGCGTCGACCATCACAACCAGCTCCATCAGATTATCGTTGGTGGGGGCACAGGTGGACTGGATGATGAAAATATCGCCACCGCGTACATTTTCGTTAATCTGTACACTTACTTCGCCGTCGCTGAAACGACCGACAGCGGCGTCTCCGAGGCTGGTGTAAAGGCGGTTGGCAATACGTTGTGCTAGTTCCGGGGTGGCGTTACCAGCAAATAGCTTCATATCAGGCACGAGAAGAACCTCAGGCTTGGACGTCCAGAGAATGAACCGCTCAAACATAACCGGCGAATATGTTTGAGCCTGTTCATACGGTGTGTTAATGCGCAACGTGCCATATCTGGAACGGGTAATACGGTCACGTAAACGCTTAAAGCCCGGAAAGGATTTGCTGCAACGGCGAGAGGTTAAGCCCGCGCGCCACAAATCCGCGAATCCATTTCGGGGCAAGCTCCAGCACCTGACGAGCGTCGGACTCGGTGTCAAATTCAGCAAACACGCAAGCGCCGGTCCCGGTCAGGCGCGACGGCGCGTATTCTAGCAGCCAGGAAAGCAGCGCATCAACCTCACGAAAACGTTTTCTTGCCACAGCTTCACAATCATTGTGAAAAGGCAGGCTCAACAGTTCATCTAATGTGCGTATCGGTGAATTGCGCGTCAGATCGGGATCGCGGAAGATATCGGGCGTGGCGATACTCACGCCCGGATGCGCCACCAGATACCACTTTTCTGGCGGCGAGGCGGGCTGCAGCAGCTCCCCGACGCCTTCGGCAAACGCAGCGTGGCCGCGCACAAACACCGGCACATCGGCACCCAGCGTGACGCCAAGCGCAGCCAGTTCATCTGTGCTCAGCCTGCACTGCCACAGGTGGTTCAGCGCCACCAGCACCGTGGCGGCATCCGAGGAGCCGCCGCCCAGCCCGCCGCCCATCGGCAGTTTTTTTTCCAGCGCAATCTGCGCGCCCGCGCGATCGTCAAGCGTGCCTTTTGCCACCGCCGCCTGCTTCAGCGCCCGCGCCGCGCGTACAATCAGATTGTCAGCGTCCGCCACGCCGGCCAGCGGCGTCAGCAGGCTGATGCGCCCGCTGCGGTCCGGCGTCATCTCCAGCGTATCGCCGGCATCAAGAAACTGAAACAGCGTTTGCAGATTGTGGTAGCCGTCAGCGCGCTGGCCGGTAATGTAGAGAAACAGATTAAGTTTTGCCGGAGCGGGCCAGGTGGTCATCATTGCAGGGTCCAGCTATCCATACGCAGTTTGATACGCTGGTCACCTTCGGTCAGCTCCAGATTAGCGGGCAGAGAGGGCGTGACTTTCGTGTCGTAGTCGCCGATAGCGACGTGCCACTGCTGGCCGTTGCGGCTGTAGCTCAGGCTTTTCAGCTGGTAGCTATTATTGAGCTGATAATCGGTGGCATCGCCCGGCAGACCCATCATCCACTGCCGCAGGTTGGCCAGCGGAATATCCATGCCGGTGAGCTGCGAAATCATTTTCTCAGCATCGTTGCTGGTGTAGCGCTTGCCCTTGTTGTCAACAATCTGCACCACGGAGCCCTGCGCATCCAGCTGCAGTTCGGTGCTGCCCAGCGGGTTGGTCAGCAGCAGACGATAGCGGTCAGGGGCGGTCTGCTGCCAGTTGAAGCGGGCGTAGACCTTCTGTTTATCGGACAGATAAGCAAAGGCGCCGCGCGTCTGATAATGGCTGATACCGGCTACCTGCTGCTGGTGCTGTTGCCACTGCGGTGCGGTGGTAGCGGGCCCTGCGCCCTGCTGCGGTTTGTTGATGCTGCAGGCCGCCAGCAGAACGCTGGCAAGGGGTAAAAGGCGCAACAGTTTGCGCGTGGGCAATGGCATCACGTGGTCATCTCCTCAGACACGTTTTTAATTCGTAACCGATAACGCTAACTGCCCGTCTGAGAACCGTCAATGCCGGCCAGCGGAAAATTGCGCACGATCAGTTTAATCTTATCACTGTCATAGTCTTTGTATGGCTTTCCATGATCTGCCGCATCTTGTAGAATGCGCTTCACAAAACCAGACAATCAATGGGACTTCCCAGCCGCAATCACATGACGCTCCTGGCACTCGGAATCAATCACAAAACTGCTCCTGTCGCTCTGCGTGAACGCGTGTCGTTTACGCCGGACACGCTTGACCAGGCGCTGAACAGCCTGCTGTCGCAGCCAATGGTACAGAGCGGGGTGGTACTCTCGACCTGTAACCGCACCGAACTCTACCTCAGTGTAGAGCAGCAGGCGGATTTGCAGGAGAAGCTGGTGCGCTGGCTATGTGATTATCATAATTTGCCGGAAGCGGACGTGCGCAACAGCCTTTACTGGCATCAGGATAACGCTGCGGTCAGCCATCTGATGCGCGTAGCCAGCGGCCTCGATTCGCTGGTACTGGGTGAGCCGCAAATCCTCGGTCAGGTGAAAAAGGCGCATGCCGACTCCTCACGCGACCGGGCGCTGACCAGCGAGCTGGAGCGTATGTTCCAGAAAACCTTCTCCGTGGCCAAGCGCGTGCGGACCGAAACCGAAATCGGCGCCAGCGCGGTCTCTGTTGCGTTTGCCGCCTGCTCGCTGGCGCGGCAGATATTTGAGTCGCTCAGCACCGTTAATGTGCTGCTGGTCGGGGCGGGCGAAACCATAGAGCTGGTCGCACGCCATTTGCGCGAGCACAGCGTAAAAAAACTGATGATCGCGAACCGCACCCGCGAACGTGCTCAGCTGCTGGCTGACGAGGTGGGTGCCGAGGTGATCAACCTCGCTGAGATTGAAACCCGTCTTTCTGAAGCTGATATCATTATCTCCTCTACCGCCAGCCAGCTGCCAATTATTGGTAAAGGCATGGTGGAGCGTGCGCTGAAAGCGCGACGTAATCAGCCGATGCTGCTGGTGGATATCGCCGTACCGCGCGACGTTGAGCCTGAAGTGGGCAAGCTGCCCAACGCCTACCTCTACAGCGTCGACGATCTGCAGGCGATCATTGAGCAGAATATGGCGCAGCGTAAAGCGGCAGCCCTGCAGGCGGAAAGCATTGTCGTGCAGGAGAGCGGAGAGTTTATGGCGTGGCTGCGCGCGCAAAGCGCCGGCGAATCGATCCGTGAATACCGCATGCAGGCAGAGCAGGTGCGCGCTGAACTGCAGGAGCGCGCGCTGGCTGCGCTGCGGCAGGGAGCAGACGCAGAAAAAGTGCTGCAGGAGCTGGCACATAAACTCACCAACCGCCTGATCCATGCGCCAACCAAATCACTTCAGCAGGCCGCCCGCGATGGCGATGGCGAACGCCTGCAGATCTTACGCGACAGCCTCGGTTTAGAGTAATCTCCGCTGTCACGACCTATCACCGGGATACCTACAATTAAATGAAAAGCTCGATTATTGCCAAGCTGGAAGCGTTACAGGAACGCCATGAAGAAGTGGAAGCGTTACTGGGCGATGCCGGCGTGATTGGCAATCAGGAACGTTTCCGCGCGCTGTCACGCGAATATGCCCAGCTGAGCGATGTGACCCGCTGCTTCCGCGACTGGCAGCAGGTGCAGGATGATGTGGATACCGCTGAAATGCTGCTTGAGGACCCGGAAATGCGCGAAATGGCGCAGGACGAACTCAGAGTGGCGCGCGACAAACGCGAGGTGCTTGAGCAGCAGCTGCAGGTGCTGCTGCTGCCGAAAGATCCGGATGACGAACGCCCCTGCTTTATTGAAGTGCGTGCCGGAACCGGCGGCGACGAAGCGGCGATTTTTGCCGGCGATCTGTTCCGGATGTACAGCCGTTACGCTGAAGGGCGGCGCTGGCAGGTAGAGATCATGAGCGCCAATGAAGGCGAGCATGGCGGCTATAAAGAGGTGATCGCGCGGGTGACGGGCGAGGGCGCTTACGGGCGGATGAAGTTTGAGTCGGGTGGTCATCGCGTTCAGCGCGTGCCGGAAACTGAATCGCAGGGGCGTATCCACACTTCGGCCTGTACCGTGGCCGTTATGCCGGAGCTGCCGGAAGCGGAACTGCCGGACATTAATCCGTCCGATCTGAAAATCGATACCTTCCGCTCCTCAGGCGCGGGCGGGCAGCACGTCAACACCACCGACTCGGCTATCCGCATCACCCACCTGCCTACCGGCATTGTGGTTGAGTGTCAGGATGAGCGTTCACAGCATAAAAACAAAGCCAAAGCGCTGGCGGTGCTGGGTGCGCGTATTCACGCAGCTGAGATGGCAAAACGCCATGCGGCTGAGGCATCAACCCGGCGCAACCTGCTTGGCAGCGGCGATCGCTCCGACCGTATCCGCACCTATAATTTCCCGCAGGGACGCGTGACCGATCACCGCATTAACCTCACGCTTTACCGGCTGGATGAAACCATGGAAGGCAAGCTGGATACGCTGATCGAGCCGATCGTTCAGGAGTATCAGGCCGATCAGCTCGCCGCGCTGGCCGGACAGGATTGATGGAGATCCGCTGCTGGCGTCAGCTGGCTATGACGGCGCTGAGCGGAGGCGAAAGTCCGAAGCGGGACGCCGAGATCCTGCTCAGCTTTGTGACCGGCAAAACGCGCAGCTGGCTGCTGGCCTTTGATGAGCACCCGCTGAGCGACGCACAGCTGGCACAGCTGGAGCAGCTGCTGGCGCGCCGTCAGCGGGGTGAACCGATCGCTCACCTGACGGGCGAGCGGGAGTTCTGGTCGCTGCCGCTGCGCGTCAGTGACGCCACGCTGATCCCGCGTCCGGATACTGAAGTGCTGGTGGAACAGGCGCTGCTGCGTCTGCCTGCGGGACCCTGTCACGTGCTTGATCTGGGCACCGGCACCGGTGCTATTGCGCTGGCGCTCGCCAGTGAACGACCTGACGCGCAGATCACCGGCTGCGATCGCATTCCCGCTGCCGTTGCGCTGGCGCAGGAGAATGCGGCACGGCTGGGTCTCACCAACGCCCGCTTTCAGCTCAGCCACTGGTTTGACAGCCTGCCTGCGACCCGTTATCACCTCATCGCCAGCAACCCACCTTATATCGACATGGACGATGCGCATCTGCTGCAGGGCGACGTGCGTTTTGAGCCGCGCAGCGCGCTGGTAGCCGATGACGCCGGACTGGCTGATATTCGTTTTATCATTCACAGCGCCCCGGCGTGGCTGCAGCCGCAGGGCTGGCTGCTGCTGGAACATGGCTGGCAGCAGGATGCCGACGTGCGCACCCTGATGCTTGAGCAGGGCTATCAGCAGGTTACCACTCTCAACGACTACGGCGGCAATCCGCGCGTGACGCTTGGGCAATATGCATAAAGGGGCACTGGATGGCCAGCTGGTATCCGCAGATTAAGCAGTTTCATATTTTTATCGTGATAGTCAGCGTCAGCCTGTTTCTGCTGCGCTTTTACTGGCTGACGACCGCTTCAGGCTTGCTGCAGCAGCGCTGGGTGCGGATTGTGCCGCACCTGTGCGACACGTTTTTACTGCTGAGCGGCGCGCTGCTGGTGATAATTACTCACTTTTATCCTTTCACACCACAAGGAAGCTGGCTGACGGAGAAGCTGTTAGCGGTTATTATCTACGTCGCCTTGGGTTTTGTGGCACTGAGTCGTCGTCCGCGGAAGCTGAGCACGCGCTGGATCGCCTGCCTGCTTGCGCTGGTTGCTCTGCTGTTTGCAGGCAAACTGGCGATGACCAAAATGCCGATTTTGGGGATAGTATGACCTCATCAGTAGAATTTGATTTTAATGAATCACCGTTAAGTGAAGCGGTTATCGGTGCAACCTGCGCCATCCGCGACGATTTTTCCGCGCCTTCGGTTCAGCAGCAGCTGTCAAAGCTGGTGGAAGAAGCGCGCGACTATATCAGCAGCGCCACAGATGCCGATCTGCGGCTGGAAAAGCTGCTGGAGCTGTTCTATCGCGAATGGGGCTTTGGCGGCGCCAGCGGTGTTTACAACCTTTCAGATGCGCTCTGGATTGATAAAGTGCTGAAAAGCCGTCAGGGCACGGCGGTGTCGCTCGGCGTGATACTGCTGCATATCGCCGAGCAGCTGGAGCTGCCGCTGATGCCGGTGATTTTTCCGACTCAGCTGATTCTGCGCGCAGACTGGCTGGATGGCGAAATGTGGCTGATCAATCCGTTCAACGGTGAAACGCTCGATACCCATACGCTTGAGGTCTGGCTGAAGGGCAATATCAGCCCCACGGCCAAACTCTATACCGACGATCTGGATGAAGCCAAAACGCTCAGCGTAATGCGGAAAATGCTCGACACGCTGAAAGCGGCGCTGATGGAAGAGAAGCAGATGGAGCTGGCGCTGAATGTCAGTAAAGTACTGCTGGAGATCGATCCTGACGACCCCTATGAAATCCGCGATCGCGGTCTCATCTACGCCCAGCTGGAGTGCGAGCATATTGCGCTCACTGACTTAACCTATTTTGTTGAGCAGTGCCCGGAAGATCCGGTGAGTGAAATGATTAAAGTACAGATCCACGCAATCGAACAGAAACAGGTCACGCTACACTAAGCGTTGCCGGCATAAGGAAAGGTCATGACAGAGAAAGTAGTTAAAATTGGCGATATCGATGTCGCAAACGATCTGCCGTTTGTGCTGTTTGGCGGCATGAACGTACTGGAATCACGCGAGCTGGCGATGCGCATCTGTGAGCACTACGTGACGGTTACCGACAAGCTGGGTATCCCTTACGTTTTCAAAGCCTCTTTTGACAAGGCAAACCGCTCCTCGATTAAATCGTATCGCGGTCCGGGTCTGGACGAGGGGATGAAGATTTTTCAGGAGCTGAAGCAGACGTTCGGCGTGAAAATCATCACCGACGTCCATGAATCCTGGCAGGCGCAGCCGGTTGCCGATGTGGTTGATGTTATTCAGCTGCCAGCGTTTCTGGCACGCCAGACGGACCTGGTAGAGGCGATGGCAAAAACCGGCGCGGTAATTAACGTTAAAAAACCGCAGTTTGTCAGCCCGGGCCAGATGGGTAATATCGTGGATAAGTTTGCGGAAGGCGGTAACGATAAAGTTATCCTGTGCGATCGCGGCAGCAACTTCGGTTATGACAACCTGGTTGTGGATATGCTGGGCTTTAACGTGATGAAGAAAGTCACCAACAACAGCCCGGTCATTTTCGACGTGACGCATGCGCTGCAGACGCGCGATCCGTTTGGTGCCGCATCGGGCGGTCGCCGTGCTCAGGTTGCCGAGCTGGCGCGTGCCGGTATGGCCGTGGGTATTGCCGGCCTCTTCATCGAAGCGCATCCGGAGCCAAACAGCGCAAAATGCGACGGTCCTTCCGCGCTGCCGCTGGATAAACTGGAGCCGTTCCTGGCGCAGATGAAAGCGATTGACGATCTGGTCAAGAGCTTCCCGGCGCTGGACACCAGCAGCTGACAGCCTCTGGCAAATAAAAAGGCACCCGTAAGGGTGCCTTTTTTGTTTTCGCGGTGTATCCGGTCAGAGCATTATTGTCAGCAGATAACCGGCGAACAGCGCCAGATGTGCCGCACCGTTAAGCACATTCGTTCGGCCGGTTGAAAACGAAATATGGCA
The DNA here is from genome assembly GCF_002928325.1 of Pantoea sp. ICBG 1758. Classification (NCBI taxonomy): domain Bacteria; kingdom Pseudomonadati; phylum Pseudomonadota; class Gammaproteobacteria; order Enterobacterales; family Erwiniaceae; genus Pantoea; species Pantoea sp. ICBG 1758. The sequence continues at coordinate 1,342,429 of NZ_POWL01000001.1, read as the reverse complement.
CAGGATCAGAACGGCGATGAGCATGACCATATGCGGTGGCTCCAGGCCAAAAATCAGCGTCTGACCCGTCAGCGTGGCGATGATACTGACCGCGGGCACGGTAAGTGAGATTGTCGCCAGCACGGAGCCGAAAAACAGGTTCATGGCGCGCTGCACCTGGTTGGTCAGTACCGCCCGGATGGCACCCAGCCCTTCCGGTGAAAGGATCAGCAGCGCGACGAGGAAGCCGGTAAACTGTTCCGGAGCGTTAAGCTCTGTGAGCAGCAGCTCAAGCGGGTTAGCGTTCATTTTAGTCACGCTGATAACCGCAATCAGATGGACGATCAGCCAGATTGTATGCCACAGCGAGCTGTGTGCTGAAGGCTTACCGTGATGCGGATCGTCCCCCTCATCCTCATGCTCATAGACAAACAGGCTCTGGTGCGTTTTGGTTTGAATCAGCAGGAAAACGCCATACATCGCCGCAGAGATAGCCGCGATAATCAGCGCCTGTGCGGTGGTGAAATTGCCGCCCGGCAGGGCGTTCGGGAATACCAGTACCAGAATGGCAAGCGGGAAGATGGCAATCATATACTGTTTGACGCCGGCCAGATTGACGTACTGAGTAGCGAATTTTCTGCCTCCCAGCAGCAGCGCGCAGCCTACCAGCCCGGATGTGACGATCATAATGATGGAATAGAGCGTATCACGCATCAGTGCCGGTGCGGCGTCGCCCGTTGCCATCAGCGCAGAGATCAGGCTTACCTCCAGAATCACCACGGAGAGGCTGAGGATCAGCGAGCCGTAAGGTTCGCCCAGCCGGTGAGCCAGCACGTCAGCATGGCGCACAACGCTGAAAGCGCTGCTCAGAATAGCCACCAGTGCCAGCAGGTTGATACCGATAACCGGCAGAAGCGCTGTCTGATCGCCAAAAAAGGTCAGCACCGTCAGCGCAGCAACGGGAAGAATCAGCGAAAACTCGCTGTGTCGTGTTTTCTCATGTCCAGGCATTCACCATCCCCATTAGCAAAATGTTTAAAAACCGGCGTCATTGCCTGTTAACTATACGCATTAATTACACTGGCGCAGTGTAGCTTTTCATCACTCGCTGAACAGTTTTTTTACGCGACTTTACTTTTTGCACTTTATTGCTCCTGGTGGCTTAAACAGGAAGTTATTGTCATATTTATATTTAAATTCAGCTAAATATAAACTGCAGGTAAGCAGACAGAGCACAGAAAATATTGTTTAACGGCTGCAATGACAGGATTTTTTTTGCCTTATGCAGGCCACTTAAGCGATGAGCGGCAAAAGACAGCATTTGCATTTTAGCTAAGCTGTTCCAGACTTTAAGTGATACCTGATACCGGAGGAGCTATGCCTTATTCATCAACCAGCGAACTGCCGGACAGCGTGCGTCATGTGCTGCCGGCTCATGCACAAACCATTTACCAGAACGCGTTTAACAGCGCCTGGGATCAGTACAAGGATAAAGAGGATCGGCGGGGCGACGCATCACGGGAAGAGGTCGCACACAAGGTCGCCTGGGCGGCAGTAAAGCATGACTACGTGAAAGGTGACGACGACAAGTGGCATCCGAAAAAGTAGTTGCTGCTGCGGGCCTGAAGAGCCCGCATCATCCCCGGTTTTAATCCTCTCATTATTTTTTCCCGCCCGCCGATACTCTGAAACAGTTGTTTATGTGAAAAGCGTCAGGACAATCTTGAAACCGCAGCAATGAATGCATTACTGTTTCTGACTGTGCCGACGCGCGTCGTTTTCGGGATACCGGTTCGGGATCCAGGCGTGCGGGATGCCAGGGCAGTAGAGGAGATCGCAGTGTTAACCCGGGAATTCTTACTTAAAGCCGATTGCAAAACATCCTTTGGTGATATCGATGAAGCACTGCTGTGGAGCTGTGAAAAGCGCGCCGCTTCGCTTTCTGCCACGCTCGCCTGTCGGCCCGATCAAAGTCCGGTGTGGATCTTTGGTTATGGTTCGCTGATGTGGAACCCGGTGTTTGACGCGGAGGAGGTGGCTTCGGGGCGCCTGGAAGGGTGGCATCGTGCGTTCTGTCTGCGGCTCACCGCCGGACGGGGCACCGAGGCCGCACCCGGACGCATGCTGGCGCTGAAAGAGGGCGGCAGCACCAGCGGCCTGGCCTTTCGTCTGCCGGAGGCGCGCCTGCATGAAGAACTGGAGCTGCTCTGGAAGCGCGAGATGATCACCGGCTGCTATCTGCCCACCTGGTGTGAGCTGCAGCTGGAGGATGGACGCTGCGTTACCGCGCTGGTGTTCATCATGGATCCGCGTCATCCGCTATATGAGGATGACTCTTGCCGCAGTACCATTGCACCCCTGATTGCGCAGGCGAGCGGGCCGCTCGGAACCAATGCGCAGTATCTTTTCTCGCTTGAGCAGGAGCTGGTCAGACGCGGCATGCAGGAAGCCGCGCTGACGCGTCTTGCCGCTGAGGTAAGAGCGCTGCAGCAGCGCAGCGCACCTCAGGCTTAATTACCGGGGTTAATGAGCCAGGTACCAGGCTGCTTAATCGTCAGGGCCTGGCTGCGCACCTGGTCGCCATGCCGCACCTCAAGACGATAGCTGCCGGCAGCGAGATTGAGTGACGCAAAACCGCTGCTGGCGGCTTTCACATCCTGCACTTCACCATTCAGCACGACGCTTTCGCCTGACTGCAGCTGCAGATAGATGGTGGCAATGGCAGGCGTACTGGCCGCCGCCGCCGGTACCTTCGTTGCTGCCGGCGCAGCGGCTTCCGGCGCGGCTGCGACAGGCGGCGTCTCACTGTGACGCACCGTCTGCCACACGACCAGACCCACAGCCAGCAGCGCCACAGCAGCCAGCGCCACTATACCCGGCGAGACGCGCCGGCCTGCTGCACTGCCAGCGATCGGCTCAGCGGCGGCGGCGGCGGGATTCACCGCCACCAGCGGAGGTTCCGGTTCAGCGGCGGTCTCCGGCAGCCCGGCGGGCAGGGCAACAACCGGCAGCGGCGTGCTGAGCGCTTCGGCATCGCTCACCGGCAGATCGATAAGCTGCGCAAAGGCGTCGATGGTCTGCGGACGATCCTGAGGCTTCATCGCCAGCGCACAGTCGATGGCGTGCAGCAGCGGCAGGGAATAGCCTTCAGGCCGGGTGACGGCAAGCGGCTGGTAATTATCCTCAATGCAGCGCACTACGCTGACCGGCGGCGCATGGCCGGTAATCAGCGTGTGTAATACCGCCCCCAGCGCGTAGATATCGGTCCACGGACCCTGTTCAACCTCACCCTCTTCGCTATATTGCTCGATCGGCGCAAAGCCCGGCTTCAGCATGATTTCAGTTTCATCTGACAGATTGCCGATCTCTTTACGCGCTGAACCAAAATCGAGCAGTACCGGCAGCTGGTTATCCTGAATCTGAATATTATCCAGCGAGATGTCGCGATGCAGATAGCCGGCAGTATGAATGGTGTTGATGGCACCAAACAGCGGCGGAAGCAGGCGACGGATCCAGGCTTCATCAACGGCGTCAGACTGGCTCGCCTGCCACGCTTTCAGCGTCATACCGCTATAGAACAGCGTGCCCATATAGGCGGTGCCGTTCTCTTCCCAGAAGCGCAGCACGTGCAGCAGCCCCGGATGATTAAAGCGTGCCAGCAGGCGTGCTTCCTGAATAAAGCTGTTGCGGCCCGCGTTGAAGAGTTTCTGAAAGCGCTCACCACGCAGTTCAAGCGACATGTCGGCAGCGCGCACGGCCAGCGACTGCGGCATATACTCCTTGATGGCGATAAACCGTTCCAGCTGGTGATCCCAGGCGCGGTAGACGATGCCAAAGCCGCCCCCGCCCACGACGTCCCTGATTTCAAACTCGTTAAACCGGTAGCCCGCAGGCAGGGCATTAGGGATATGATTTTCGTTTGCCGACATAGTGAGTTCTCTGAACACATCCTGTAGTGCCTGTTGCCGCGGGGCAGCAGGCAGCGATCGCTGATTAATTAATGTTACGCCAGGCACCGATAGCCGGATCGGCGAGATCCGCATGCAGGGTGTCAATCAGTAACACTGTCACTTTTTGCTGTGGCATAAACTGCGGCGACCAGATGCCGCGTAAACGATCGACCTGCGCTTTCACCGTGCTGCTGTCACTGCCAGCTTTTTTATCCATCTGAATCAGCAGGGTACCGCCAAAGCGCCAGACATGCTCCCGCGCATCAAACGGCAACACCAGCCAGCTCCCGGCAGCGTCCGGCCGGGTCACAATCATTCGCTGTTTATTGACCGCGACAATCTCCAGCGGTTTGCTGCCGGTCGCGAGGCTGGCGACCGGATACCCCTGATAAAAGGTCACCGGCAGCGTTGCAGGTTCACCTTTACTCAGCAGCGTTATGCTGGCTGCGCCTTCCAGCCAGCCTTCCGTTGAGCAGTGCTGCGCCGGCGCATCAGGAATAAACAGCGAAGCACCTTTGTCGTCCCACCAGGTGCGGAAATGACAGTCGCCCGGCAGCGCAAAGTGCTGCAGCGGCGTGTTGTCCGCCGGACGGGAGAGATCCAGCGGTGCGGCGGTGGTGGCGCTGGCGCTGGCGGTTGCATCATTCAGGATAATCGGGCGCCAGTTCTGCAGTTTTGCTGCGCTGCCGTTAGCCAGCACGCTGCCTTCTTTGGTCATCATCTGCCACGGCAGCTCGTCAAGGCTGCCGCACTGGTTCGCCAGCAGCGTGCCTACCCGGGGCAGGAAGCTGGTGAGAATGCGCGTGTCGCTGCTTTTACCGGAGACAATACGTAACGGCAGCGTCTCTTTGCACCAGTCGTCGGGCGCTTTACTTGCAACGTTGTCGATCCAGACCTCGAGCGCCAGGCTGGGCGAATAGACCACACGATAATCTTCTGCCTGTGCATTCTGGGCCAGCAGCAGGGCGGCAATGCCCGACAACCACACTTTCATAGGGATCCTTGCAAATCAATAGTGAGGCGGCACAAAGCGCGCCGCATCAGCCTGAGAATAGAGCAACGTGGCATCCTGCGGTTCGCCAATCCAGATTGCCAGCGCGCTCAGGTTGTCCCGCTTGTCGCTGCGATTGACCGCCTGTTCCATCAGCGTCAGCCACTCTTCACAGGCGTTAACCATGCGTAACGCCTGTTCCATCTCCTGCGTGGTCAGGTTGAGCCAGAAGCCATCCGTGCAGACCAGAAACGCATCGCCGTCCTGGAGGTCAATCGCGCTGCTGAAGGTCACCGGGCGTACCGGCTCAGTGCCGAGGGCATTATAAAGTAAATTACTGTTAATGCCGGAATTTTCATAGCCTGCCTCTTGCAGATGTTGGGCCAGACTATGGTCCCGGGTTACCTCACATAGCGTACCATGACGAAAGTGATAAACCCGGCTATCACCGGCGTGCGCCCACCATGCACGCTGTTTTTCACGGTCAATAAACAGAGCCGCGAGCGTGGTGCTCATGCGGGAAAATTTCGGATTCTTCCCCTGCTCAGCCGCCAGCGTTTGCTGACAAAGAGTGATAGCCGCCTGGGTAGTGGCAGGCGTAAAGCTGCTGCTGTTTTGCACCGCGCTGAGGAGCGTATCGCGCACCAGCTGCGCTGCGTAGTCGCCACCGGGTAATCCGGCTACGCCATCACACACCAGAAAGCAGGCGCGCTCGTCGTCGAGTTGCGCACCGGTGCGATCCTGATTTTCGTCACGCCGGCCCTGCTGACAGCGGCTGGCAAACATCATTTTCATGTCTCATCCGTCCGCGTCTGTGAATCTTTATACTGATTAACTTCCATGTCATACGCGTTGAGAAACGCTTCGCCAAACAGCGTATGGAAGTCATCTTCAATCTCGCCGGCAGTGCGCTGATAGTGTCGCGTAAAGGCGTCCCACAGGGCGGCCTTGCGCCCGCTGCTGAAGGCGATTTTAGGCAGAGCGCCATCCTCGCGCGCGCGATCTTCCAGCCGCTGCGGATTAAACGATTGCAACATGGCAGCAATGATCGCCCGGATACCGGCAATCATGCCCAGCTGATGCGCCTGCAAATCTACCAGCGCATCGCGCACTGCGGCTTCAGGCGGCATAAAACCCGGCATCTGGCTCTGATACATCTGCATCAGCACGGTTTTGCCGGAAGGCAGGATCTTAAACGGATTGTTGGCTTCGTTCAGAATCATGGTCATATCCGCTTTCACGCCGCGCTTAAGAATTGAACGCGAGGAGAGCAGGGCAACGGTTCCCTGAGAAAACAGGCTGAGCATACGACCGGTAACGCGCATCTGCTCTTCACCGAGCGATGTCTGATGACCATTATTGAGTCCCATTCCCTCCAGCAGAGCGGCGATAAGCTTCTCCTCGCCGGCTTCTGCAGGCTGGCGGGTTTGCGGTGCGCTGTCTCGGGCGGGATCGATGGCCAGCCGCGGATCGGGCCGCCGCTCCTGACGTACCGGGGCTGGGGGTTCCGGCATCAGCTCAGCACTCAGGACGGCCTCCTGCTGCATGCCAAGTGGATCGCTGGCGTCCTCGCTAAAAAACGACAGCGGATCATCCTGTAGCGCAGGCTGGTGCGCAGGATCGGTAATTTCCAGCATATATTGACCAATCTGCAGCCGATCGCCATGCTGCAGCAGGGCCTGGGCACCCCGCTGCACCACCTGACCATTGAGCTCAATCGCCGTCACGCTGCCCTGTGCGGTCAGACGGCATTCCCCTTCGGCAGAGAGATGGACAAGCGCCTGCAGGCGTGAGATGGCGCGCGTCTCATCAGGCAGTATCAGATCGTTATCCTGACTGCGGCCAATGGTGCCGCCAGGCGGCATAAAGGTGACGCTTCTGGCGGGCACATCCGTATCGCACTGCACAAAGGTAAATTGCATGAGTCATCCCGTTAACAAGGCAAACGTGCCGGCTTATTCAAACATGGGTGGATAGAGGCCATTACGTCCCGGCTGCGCACCCGCCGCCGGGTTAAATAACAGTGAAAAAAGCTCTGCGGTCAGCGGGCCGCTGTGTTTATGGGTGGCGTGGGCAAAGCCGTCACTGCGATTGCTCCACCAGTAGCTGATATGCTGCTGCGGTTCAAACCGTTCTGCCACTTCCTGCCAGCTCAGGGTGCAGGGAAGATCCGCAAAACCGATGACATCCATAATATCGCTGCGCTGATTGCCGGGCACCAGCAGGGGTGAGAGCTGCTGCATCTCTGCTTCCAGGCTCTCCGGCAGGGTGCGCTCGCGCACCGCTGACCAGAGCAGCCCGCCCAGTTCGCGAAACCAGTCGCCGGAGATAGTCAGCTGCGCCGGGTGCCACTCATTCAGCGTAAAGGTGCGCAGGGCCAGCAGCGGCCAGGCGCGTCCCACGCGATCGCACGAGGGCAGCAGGCAGCCCATCTGCACCTGCTGACGCAGCGGCGACAGCGGCAGAACAAAGTTCCACACCGGCGCGCGCAAAAAGAGCTGCGTGCTGGCATGCTGCTGCTGATGCCAGTGGGTGAGTCCCTGCTGAAACCAGTGACTCCAGGGGGAGACCGTGGCCTCGCTCAGGCGCTGCCGCAAAAAATCGCCGGTAGCGGGGAGTTTGCCATACCAGCCCGGCACGCTGTGGTTCGCCATGTTTACCTCACCGTCACTCACTATAGCGGGTCAGCTGTCCGGCAGAGGCCTCTGGCGCGGTCGCCAGCACGCTGCTCTCCTGACCCGCCCGTTTCAGGTTTTCTGCAAGCTTGCGCATCATCAGCGCGTTATCACGAGCATAGGGTGAAGATTGTATCTGCTGATCGAGCAGCTGACTGAGATGCCAGTCGAGCTGCTGCAGATCGCGCACGCTGACATCGGCCGGCAGCGTGCGCTGCAGATTTTCGATCAGCCAGCTGCGCAGAAACGTGCCGTCGTAATTTCGCGGCTGATAAAGCATCTGATAGGCGCGCAGCGCGTTGCGGCTGTAAGCGTTATCGGTGCCAGGATCGTCGCGCAGCAAATGCGTGATCTGCTGCGCCACCCGCGGCAGCAGCAGAGACTTAAGCGCATTTTGATAAAGCACCCAGGCCGCGTCGCTGACCTGTGTGCCGCGATAGAGTCCGGCGCGCATAGTAAGCGGCGGATTATCCAGCGAAAAGCGCTCGGACAGCGGCAGCTTAACCAGGTTATTTAAGAAGGGTAGCAGATCAAAAATATTATCGACGGGCTGATGTGTGACCTGCTGACTCTGCTGCGTCAGGGGCGCAATACGGCTCGCCACCTGATCAAGATAGCGCTGGTTTTGCACATAGCTGGTAAGCCATAAGCCGCACAGCAGGATCAGCGCACCCGCCAGCGCGCCATAGCCGATCCAGTGCAGCAGACGGTTGCGGTATTCCCAGTGGCGGTTGCTGCCGGCAAGGCCGCTTTCGCGAAACACCAGTTCGCTGAGCAGATCGCGGATAAAGTAGCTCTGGCCTTTATTGCCCGGAATAGGATTACTGCGGTTAACGCTGTCCCAGGCTGCCAGGGTGTGGTCACCGCTCTGCGGCAGCTGCAGCTTGCGATTAAGGGCGCCCATAATGCGGTCAAACGGCAGGCCTTCCTGGGTCCCGCTGGTAAAAAACAGCCCGCGGGCAGACCAGGCAATATCCTCCTCATGACGGGAGAAGATCACGTCCAGATACTCATTAAGCAGCGGGCGCAGGGAACCAAACTCCTGCGGAAAGAGAAAGCTGTCAGCGCGCTGCATCAGATCGCGGTCGGCCGCCATGCGCTCCGCCAGCTGCTGCTTAAGCTGCTGCTCAAGCCGCTGAAAACGTGCCGTAAAACTGCTCTGCCACTCGTCTTTGTGAGGTTTGCCCGGCTCCCAGGGAAAGGTAAATCCCCAGATGGCATCCCGCTGCGGCTTGCTGAGGCCCGCATGAAAGCTCAGAAATCCCTTCAGCAGATCCGTTTTGGTTACCATGATATAGACCGGAAAATGGATACCGGTTTGCTGATGCAGCTCAGCCATACGGCAGCGCAGCGCCGTGGCCTGCGCATGCCGCGCCTCTGCGGTGTCGGTCAGCAGGTCGGCCACGCTGATGGTGAGGATCACGCCATTAATTGGCTGACGCGTGCGGTAGCGCTTGAGCAGGTTGATAAAGCTCTGCCACTCGGCGCTGTCGCGCGCGCGCTGGCTCTCCTGCAGCGCATAGCGCCCGGCGGTGTCGATCAGCACGGCGCTGTCGGTAAACCACCAGTCGCAGTGACGGGTGCCGCCTACGCCACGCACTGCGCTATTGCCGTGCGTATCCGTAAGGGGAAAAGAGAGGCCGGCGTTCAGCAGCGCGGTGGTTTTGCCCGCGCCCGGTGCGCCGACAATCAGATACCACGGAAGCTCATAAAGATAGTGACTCTGAAAACGCGCCAGCCAGCTTTTTTGATGATGGCGACCAAACTGCGTGCGTTTCAGACGCAGCGCGGCTTCGCTAAAGCGCTGTGCCAGCACCTGTTCGGTGGAGTGACGATCGGAGAGCTCTTCCTGACTCATGCTCTGGAGACGATTCAGCAGCTTGCTATTGAACCAGCCGCGCCATATTGCCGGAATAAGCTGAAACAGCGTCCAGCAAAAAAAGAGCAGGGCCACGGCCAGCTGCCGGGAGAAAACCGGCTCCAGCGGTCGGGTCTCACCCCATACCCAGAGCGGGCCAAGCATCCACACCAGGCAGCTGAGGGCGGTAACACCAATCAGACTCCAGAGCAGGCGATGAGTCAGCAGGTGACGAACAGATGTGCGCATCAGCGTTGGCCCTCCGGGGTAGCCGCTGCTTCCGGCGCAGCGAAGAGTGTGATCTCAACCCGGCGGTTGCGGGCGCGGTTTTCATTGCTGTCGTTAGGCAGCAGCGGATTACTGTCGCCGCGCCCCTCAGCTTTAACGCTCTGCCCCGACGCCAGCTGCGTCGTCAGCAGCTGCGTAATAGCGCGCGCGCGGGCCAGTGAAAATTCATAGCTGGAGGCGAAACGGCCATCGACGGCGCGGTTATCGGTATAGACCGAGACCAGAACGGTTCCTTTAACGCTTTTCATAGCGCTGGCGACGTGCGCCAGCAGCGCGCGGCCGACCGGGTTTACAACGGTGCCGTCCGGAACAAAAAGTTTATCGGCGGGAATAATGACTTTGCTGCCAAACGCGCCATCGCTGACTTCCAGCTGACCGGCGGCAATCACATCATTCAGACGCTGGCGCAGATCGAGCAGCGCCTGCGGTGAAGCGGGGCGTCGTCCGGGCATGATCTGCGGCAGGGGAGTCTGATAGATATCGCGCAGCAGCGGTTCAGCCGCATTGCCGAGCCGCCAGTTCAGCATGCTGTAGACCATGCAGGCGATAAGCGCCGCCACGGTGGCACAGGCCCAGAGCGGGACCATCGGCCGCGTCAGGCTGTTCACTAACGGATGCACCTCGACCAGCGGCGTTGCGGTGCTACTCTCTGCAGCGCGCGCGTCGTGGATCAGCTGCGCCAGACGTTTACGGATCCCTTCACACTGTGTGCGGCCGCTTTCGCTGCCGCGGTAGCGACCTTCATATCCCAGCAGCAGACAGTAATGGATGACTTCAAGCAGCCACAGATGCTGCTGCGGACTTTGTGAAACGCGGGAGAGAAGCTGAAAGAATTTTTCACCCCCCCAGCTCTCATTGTGAAAACTCACCAGCATGCCGTTGCCTGACCAGACGCCGCGCGTCCCCCACGGCGTCTGTGCCGCCGCCTCATCCAGCACGCTGCAAAGACAGTAGCGTGCGCCGATGATCATCTCAAACGGCAGGCCAGCCTGCTTGCAGCGCTGTTCAAACAGCCGGATCTCATCAATCAGCAGCTGGCGCAACCCGGCCGGATCGTCATGCGTGGCAGCCTGCCGGATGCGGACAACAGCATTCAGCACCGGGGCGGCGGCGTTCAGCAAAAGGTTATCGTTGCCCGCGCTGATATCCTCGCGGGCAATGGGATCCTGCATCATTAACTCTCGTTTTTCCTGGCGATGACGGCGCTATTTTGCCATAAACTGCGGTATGACTGTCGCCAATATGCGCCAGATTGTTGACTCAATCCAGGATCCAGGTCGCGGTATCAGTGGTGCGGCACGCCTTACTGGCACCGCCTACTGCCACGCACACCTGTTTAGCGCGACGCGGTTTCGGGCGATCGCTGCGCAACGTGGCGTCATAGCGGCTGGTCTCAACGGCCGCTTTAGGGGGGATATAGCCTATCAGCTGGCCTTCAGGCTCTTCAGCAATCGCCAGCCAGCTATGCTCCACCCGGCCAAGCACTTCAAAGCGCTGGGCATTATCAAGGTAGCGCACGACTTTACCGCCGTAGTCAGGGGTGGTCATAACGGAAGCGGCGTAGAGTGCGCGCCAGGATGCATTGACGGGGGTGAACTCTGCCGGTGCGGCAACCGCATAACGATGCGTCAGGGTAACGCCGTTAACCGTACTGGTTACCAGCGTATCCTCTGTCACTGCCGGCGGCGGGGTTTTGCACCCGGCCAGCGTCAGGGTCGCCAGCAGCGTAAGCATAAGCGTTTTTTTCACCATCATCCTTATCATTCCATCAGATTAATTGCAGAGTAACAGTGGGCGTACCCGGCGAGTATGAACATAGTGTGTTGCGAAAAAACCACGAAAAACAGCCAGATCTCTTCAGGACAACGTGCGTCTCAGTCTACCTAAGACTTTTGAGAATTCAAACTATTGCATCGCGGTAAATTGCGTGTTAGCGCCATAACATCACGCCTGAAGCCGCAGAGGAGGTCTGCAGAAGGCTGCAACAGTTAAGCGACTTTTACGGTTCACCCGGCATCGGGCAGGCCGGGTAGCGAAGAATCTTTTCAGGCAAACGTCTGTCCGGGATAAAACATTATAAAAATTTATGTTTTACAGTGAAATTAATAATGTGATCTCTTTGCAGAAAATTCTCATTTTAAGATTTTCCGCGCCTGTTCAGATCCCCAAAACCCCGATCGCGTCACGTCTTTTGTGCGCTGTTTCTGCTGAGAAAACGGACAGGGCACGACAACGATTTTACTTATGACGCAATAAGCAGGTTATTTCGTCGTTTAATCCGCGCTTCACTCCCGGGTAAGTTTGTCATCCTGTACTCAGAATTTCTGCCAGCTGAGGTGTGCTGTGTCTGAAGAGAGTAGCAGCGAGGACAAAACAGAATCGCCCACCCCCCACCGACTTGAGAAAGCGCGGGAAGAGGGGCAGATCCCGCGATCGCGCGAGCTGACATCGGTGCTGATGCTGCTGACCGGGCTGATGATCCTCTGGCTTGGCGGTTCCCACATGGCCACGCAGCTTGCCCGTATGGTGGCAACCGGTTTTCGCTTCGATCACGGTATGGTGAACGATGACAAAATTATTGTGGCGCATATCGGCAATCTGGTCATGCAGGCAGTGGTGGCGCTGCTGCCGCTGATGGGCGGGCTGGTAATTGTTGCCATGGCGGCCCCGATGGCGCTGGGCGGCATTCATATCAGCGGTAAGTCGATCAAACTCGATTTTAAGAAGCTCAACCCGCTGCCAGGCATAAAACGCCTCTTTTCCGGCCAGAGCGCGGCTGAACTGGTGAAGGCGATCCTCAAGGCGGTGCTGGTAGGGGTGGTAGCGGGCTGGTATCTCTGGAGCCACTGGCAGGAGATGCTGCGGCTGATCGCGGAATCGCCGGTTAACGCGCTGCACCATGGCCTGAGTATGGTCGCCACCAGCTGCGGGCTGGTGATGCTGGGTCTGTTTCCGATGGTCGGTTTTGATGTGTTCTGGCAGCTCTACAGCTATTTCAAAAAGCTGCGCATGACGCGTCAGGAGATCCGCGACGAACATAAACAGAATGAGGGCGATCCGCACGTGAAGGGGCGGATCCGCCAGGCGATGCGCGCGGCGGCCCGCCGCCGCATGATGGCTGATGTACCGAAAGCTGACGTGATTGTGACGAACCCGACGCACTACTCGGTGGCGCTGCAGTATCAGGAAGGCAAGATGAATGCGCCAAAAGTGGTGGCGAAAGGCGCAGGTGACATCGCGCTGCGCATTCGTGAAGTGGCAAAAGAGCACCGCGTGCCGATCCTTGAAGCGCCGCCGCTGGCGCGAGCGCTCTATCGGCATACTGAAATTGGTCAGTTTATCCCCGGTGCGCTGTACGCTGCCGTAGCGGAAGTGCTGGCCTGGGTCTGGCAGCTGCGGCGCTGGAAGCGCGAAGGCGGCCTGATCCCGACCAAACCTAAGCATCTGCCGGTCCCGGCAGAGATGGACTTTGCAGGAGAGAACAGAGACGATGGCTAATCTGGCCGAAAAGCTGCGTTTACCGGGCAGTTTTAAAGAGACGCAATGGCAGGTGCTGGCAGGACCGGTGCTGATAATGTTGATCCTGTCGATGATGGTGCTGCCGCTGCCCGCCTTCATTCTCGATCTGCTGTTTACCTTTAATATCGCACTATCGATCATGGTGCTGCTGGTGGCGATGTTCACCCAGCGCACCCTGGAGTTTGCGGCATTCCCCACCATACTGCTGTTCTCAACGCTATTACGCCTGGCGCTGAACGTCGCCTCCACCCGTATCATTCTGCTGGAAGGGCATACCGGGGCCGACGCAGCGGGCCGCGTCGTAGAAGCGTTTGGCCACTTTCTGGTCGGTGGTAACTTTGCCATCGGTATTGTGGTGTTTATCATTCTGGTGATCATCAACTTCATGGTCATCACCAAAGGCGCCGGACGTATTGCGGAAGTTGGCGCCCGCTTTGTACTGGATGGAATGCCCGGCAAGCAGATGGCGATTGATGCCGATCTTAACGCCGGTCTGATTGGCGAAGATGAGGCCAAGCGTCGCCGTTCCGAAGTGACGCAGGAGGCCGATTTCTACGGTTCAATGGATGGTGCCAGCAAGTTTGTGCGCGGGGATGCCGTCGCCGGTATTCTCATCATGGTGATCAACGTCATTGGCGGCCTGCTGGTGGGCGTTGTGCAGCATGGGATGGATGTTGGCCACGCCGGTGAGACCTATACGCTGCTGACTATCGGTGATGGCCTGGTGGCGCAGATCCCGGCGCTGGTGATCTCCACGGCAGCAGGCGTCATCGTCACCCGCGTCGCCACTGACCAGGATGTCGGTGAGCAGATGGTCGGGCAGCTGTTTAATAATCCACGCGTGCTGATGCTCAGCGCCGGGGTAATCGGCCTGCTTGGTCTGGTGCCCGGCATGCCTAACTTTGTCTTTCTGCTGTTTACCGGCGCGCTGCTCGGGCTTGCCTGGTGGCTGCGCGGCCGTGAGATGCAGCCGAAGAAGCAGCCTGAATCAGCCAGCCTGATGAAAACCCAGGAGACGCCCGCCACGGTTGAGGCCTCCTGGACCGACGTTCAGCTGGAGGATTCGCTGGGAATGGAAGTGGGCTATCGCCTCATTCCGATGGTTGACCATACCCAGAATGGCGAGCTGCTGGGCCGTATCCGCAGCATCCGTAAGAAAGTGGCACAGGAGGTTGGTTTTCTGCCGCCGGTGGTACATATCCGCGACAACATGGAGCTGCCGCCCGCACGCTATCGCATTCTGATGAAAGGCGTGGAGATTGGCAGCGGTGACGCCTACCCTGGCCGCTGGATGGCCATTAATCCCGGCACCGCAGCCGGCAGCCTGCCGGGCGAGCCTACCGTTGATCCGGCGTTTGGCCTGGCGGCGATCTGGATCGACAGCGCCCTGAAAGAGCAGGCGCAGATTCAGGGTTATACCGTGGTCGAGGCAAGCACCGTGGTGGCAACGCACCTCAACCACCTGATTGGACAGTACGCCAGCGAGCTGTTTGGCCGGCAGGAGGCGCAGCAGCTGCTGGATCGCGTTACTCAGGAGATGCCGAAGCTGACGGAAGATCTGGTGCCGGGGGTAATCAGCCTGACCACGCTGCATAAAGTGCTGCAGAACCTGCTTACCGAGCGGGTATCAATCAGGGATATGCGCACCATCATCGAAACGCTGGCGGAGCACGCGCCGGTGCAGAGCGACCCACAGGAGCTGACCAGCGTAGTACGCGTGGCGCTGGGGCGGGCGATCACCCAGCAGTGGTTCCCGGGCAGCGGAGAGGTGCAGGTTATTGGCCTGGATGCCATGCTGGAGCGTCTGCTGCTGCAGGCGCTGCAGGGCGGCGGTGGCCTGGAGCCAGGGCTGGCCGATCGTCTGCTGATGCAGGCACAGGCGGCGCTGCAGCAGCAGGAGATGAGCGGTGCGCCGCCGGTCCTGCTGGTGAACCATCCGCTGCGTGCGCTGCTGGCGCGCTTCCTGCGGCGTAACCTGCCGCAGCTGGTGGTACTTTCCAATCTGGAGCTGAGTGACAATCGCCAGATCCGCATGACCGCCACGATTGGAGGCAAATAATAATGCGGCGCTGCTATCCGTTAATGTTGCTGCTGCTGTTCACACCGCTGGCGGGCATAGCCGCTACCGGTGCGTGGAGCGCCAGCGTCAGCGGTCCCGGACTTGGGGCACGCGGCAGCTGGCTGTTATCGCCAGCGCTCAGGGCGCCTTCTGCGGCACCCGGCAACATCGCCGTGGTGAACTGGCGCTATCAGCTCAGCCGTCCGGCACCATCCGGGCTGGTGGTGCGCCTCTGCGCCAGCCAGCGCTGCGTGGAGCTGGATGGTGCCAGCGGATCCACGCGCGGTCTGGCGCTGATCCCGGCCGAAGAGCCGCTCTATCTGGCGTTTGGCTTTCAGGGGCAGGGAGCGCTGCCGCCGGGTCTGCGGGTGCTCAGCAGTGAAGTGACCGTAAACTATCGGTAATAACAAAAAACCCGCACAAGGCGGGTTTTTTATCAGCTGCTGTCATTACATCCGTTCGACGGTTTTAATCCCCAGCGTATCCAGCCCCTGTTTCAGGGTCTTCGCGGTGAGAGCCGCCAGCTGCAGGCGGCTGTTGCGTACAGACGCCTCTTCAGCCGCCAGAATCGGGCAGTGCTCATAGAAGCCGGAGAAGAGTCCGGCCAGGTCATACAGATAAGCACACATAACATGCGGCGTACCATCACGCGCAACCTGCGTGATCACCTCTTCAAACTGCAGCAGGCGCGTGGCCAGCAGCGCTTCGCGCTCATCCGTCAGCGTAATCTCACCGCTCAGGGTCTCTGCATCCAGACCCGCTTTACGGAACACCGACAGGACGCGGGTATAGGCATACTGCATATAAGGCGCGGTATTGCCCTCAAATGCCAGCATGTTGTCCCAGTCGAAAATGTAATCTGTGGTACGGCTCTTGGAGAGATCGGCATATTTAACCGCGCCGATGCCAACAATTTCCGCCAGATCGGCCAGTTCCTGCGGCGACATCTCCGGATTTTTAGCGCTGACCAGCGTGTGGGCACGTTCAACGGCTTCATCCAGCAGATCCGCCAGCTTAATGGTGCCACCGCTGCGGGTTTTAAACGGACGGCCATCTTTGCCCAGCATCATGCCGAAGGCGTGGTGCTCAAGCGGCACGGAGGCTGGCACGTAGCCCGCTTTACGTACGATGGTCCATGCCTGCTGCAGGTGCTGATGCTGGCGTGAGTCGATATAGTAGAGCACGCGATCGGCATGCAGCGTTTCATAGCGATATTTTGCGCAGGCGATATCGGTAGTGGTATAGAGATAGCCGCCATCCTTTTTCTGGATGATAACGCCCATCGGCTCGCCTTCCTTGTTTTTATACTCATCAAGGAAAACCACCGTCGCGCCTTCGCTGGTGACCGCCAGACCCTTTTCACGCAGGTCAGCGACAATGCCTGGCAGCATATCGTTGTAGAGGCTCTCTCCCATGACATCATTACGCGTCAGGGTGACATTCAGACGGTCATAGACCAGCTGATTCTGACTCATGGTGATATCAACCAGCTTTTTCCACATGGTGCGACAATACTCATCGCCGCCCTGCAGCTTGACGACATAACTGCGCGCGCGCGCGGCGAACGCTTCATCTTCATCGTAAGTACGCTTTGCTTCGCGATAAAATGCTTCCAGATCGGCGAGAGCAATATCAGCATGATCTTCATTCTGCTGCTTTTCCAGATAGGCGATAAGCATGCCAAACTGCGTACCCCAGTCGCCGACGTGGTTAGCCCGGATCACATTGTGACCCAGAAACTCCAGCGTCCGCACTGCCGCATCGCCGATGATGGTGGAGCGCACGTGGCCCACGTGCATCTCTTTCGCCACGTTAGGTGCCGAGTAGTCGATAACAATGGTTTGCGGTTCAGGTTTGCTGACGCCGAGATCGGGCTGCTGCAGCGCCTGCGCGGCCTGCTGTGCCAGCCACTGGCGATCGAGGAAAATATTGATAAAGCCAGGCCCTGCAATCTCGGTATGACTGGCAATGCCGGTCAGATCCAGATGCTTCACCACCTGTTCAGCCAGCTGACGCGGTGCCTGGCCCAGCCGTTTTGCCGCGCCCATGATGCCGTTCGCCTGATAATCACCAAACTGGACTTTAGCTGACTGACGAACCAGCGGTTCGCAATCGTCGGGCGCACCCGCTGCACGCATCGCCTGACTGACTTTATCGGAAAGAAGAGCCTGAATATTCACCGCGTTACCTTCATATGCTGAAAAGGCCCGTCAGCAGAGGACGAGCCGATACCATCATCCCGCGCTTGTGTCGGGACGGAAAAAAAGAGAGGGGAAGTATACGTGAAATGTTAGGATGCGTCAGCAACAGCAGTCGGCCCGGACTGGTCAGCTGACGGCAAAACCGCGCGCCGATTAACGGCGGCGCGGGTGACGACGAGGATTTTTGACGCTTTTGTCTTCACGCACCTTCCAGTGACGGGAAATGGCGAATCCCGTTAATGCAATGAGAACCGCGACAACAATGAGCATAGACATAGAGCCGTTCCTTGTGAGGTAGAAACTCAAATTTATAAGAAAGGGGGGTTATCTGCAATTCATTGGCGCCCAAATAAGAGTTATCTCATTGTGTAAAGATTCGTCAATCTAATCATAAGCTTAGCTTGTTTTTATAAAGTTAAGCCTGGCCCTGATTAGGCGAATAATCTGAATGTAAGCCTGTTTTTATCTGGTTTTGGCGGTTTTTATTGACTAAATCGGATGAATCCGAAGGTTTTGTCTGGCTGAAAAAGCTGGCATATTGATTTTAATGATTAATTTCACTGAACAGACGTTGAGGTTTCAGGTAATGAAGCTGGACTTTCCCCCGGAGTTAGACGATTTAACAGAAGATTTTTGCCGTTTTGAGCAGGCGCTGCAGGCTTTTGCTGCGCGACTCGGACTTTCACCGCAGGCACACGAGATTGATCATCTGGCCGTGCGCTGTCACCAGTTTGCTACCGCCGAACGCTGGAAGCGCGGCTTTTTGCAGATTGGTGAGCTCTTTTCAGAAGCGATGATTAACGGTCGACCGATCTGTCTGTTTAAACTCCGGCAGCCGGTCACGCTGGCAGGGCAGCAGATTGATGTGATTGAGCTGCCTTGGCCGGGCGCGAAGCTGTACCGGCACGAGGGCTGGGAACATATTGAGATCGTCCTGCGCGGTGAGCCGGAAACGCTGGGCATGCGCGCCATGGCGCTGCTCTCTGATGCGGCGTTGACACAGCCCGGCATCTCTTTTAAAACCAGCGCGCCGCAGGGCGAGAATGAACGCCTGCCTAATCCTGTGCTGGCCGTCACCGATGGTGAAACCACGATTAAATTTCACCCCTGGCGACTTGAAGAGATTGTCGCCAGCGAGCGCGATTAACGCCGGGCTTCCACCGCCTGCTTCAGGCGCGCTGCCGCTTCCTGCAGGGTGGCGCGCGTGCAGCCAAAATTGAAGCGGACAAAGCGGTCATCGCCAAAATCGCCTCCGGGCGAGAAGCCGAGCCCGTACTGCTCAAAATAGCGCGCCGGGTTTTCACTCTGCAGGCCGCTGGCGTCAATCCAGCCGAGATAGGTCGCGTCCGGCACGACCATATCGAGGCCGGGCAGGGCATCAATGCGGCTCGCCAGCCAGTCGCGGTTTGCGCGCAGATAGGCAATTTGCGCCTGCAGCCACGCATCACCCTCGCGCCACGCCGCCTCGGCGGCAACCAGCGCCAGAATATCCACGCCCGGCACGATCCCCTCACGCACCTGCTTAAAGCGCCGGCGCAACGTATCATCGGGAATAATGGCCATAGAGGCGCCCAGCCCGGCGATATTGAAACTTTTAGAGGGAGAGATAAGCGTTATGCTGCGCTGTGCGGCATCCTCACTCAGCGCGGCAAACGGCGTGTGCTGCACGCCCGGCGTAAGCACCAGATCGGCATGGATCTCATCTGAACAGACGATAAGATCGTGACGCTGCGCAAATGCGAGCTGGCGGGAGAGTTCATCGCGCCGGTATACCGTGCCGCCGGGGTTTTGCGGGTTGCACAGCATCAGCAGTCGCTCGTTGCCCGTCATCTCCGCCCGATCTATGTCCATGACCCAGCGATCTTTTGTCCGCTGCAGCGGCAGACTGAGCTGCGCGCGATCGGCCAGCCGGGAAGCGCCGCGAAACGGCGGATAGATGGGCGCAGGCGCCACGGTACGTTCTCCGGCTGCGGTAAAAGCACGCACGGCAATGTTAAGTCCGCTTACCACACCCGGCAATATCACTATCCATTCCGGCCTGATAATCCAGTCATAACGCTCCGCCATGCGCTGCACGGTAATCTCTGTCAGTCCGGCAGGCGTGACACCGTAACCAAATACGCCGTGTGCGACTCGTTTTTGAATGGCCTCAATAATACAGGGTGGCGAGCGAAAATCGGTATCTGCAATCCAGAGTGGCAGCACATCACGGTCACGATATTTGTGCCATTTAAGACTATCACTGTGACCGCGGTCTATCCGTTGATCAAAATCGAATACCATAGTGCGCTTTCCACGTAAAATGAGTGAGTAACAGACTAACCGAAGCTACCCCCTCTGAGCCAGCAGTCGTGATAAGGAGAAACCGATGACGAAACTGGAAATTTGTTGCTACGGCATTGATTGCGCAGTGACCGCCCAGCGCGCCGGTGCCGATCGCGTAGAGCTTTGCAGCGCCCCGCGCGAGGGCGGGCTGACGCCATCAGCGGGCATGCTGCAGGCCGCGCTGCGCGAGCTGACTATTCCGGTGCATCCCATCATCCGGCCGCGCGGCGGCGATTTTTGCTACTCCCGTCTGGAGTTTGACATCATGAAATCGGATATCGCGCAGATACGCGAATGGGGCTTTCCCGGCGTCGTCGTGGGCGTTCTGGATGAAGATGCGCATATCGATGTGCCGCGTATGCAGCAGATTATGCAACTGTGCGATGGCCTGGCCGTGACCTTTCACCGGGCGTTTGATCTGTGCCACAGCCCCAGGCGGGCGCTGGAGGTGCTGACCGATCTGGGTGTCGCGCGCATTCTGACGTCAGGCCAGCAGCAGAGTGCAGAAACAGGAATTGCACTACTCAGGGAACTTAATCAATTAAGCACGGGTCCAATCATTATGGCCGGTGCTGGTGTACGCCTGAGTAATCTGCAGAAGTTTCTGGATTGCGGCTTGCAGGAGGTCCACAGCTCAGCCAGTCGCGCCATCGCTTCCCCTATGCGCTATCGCAAAGCGGGTGTTTCGATGTGCGCCGAAGCAGAAACCGATGAATTCAGCCGTTCCTGCGTTGATGGTGACGTAATAGAAGCCATGAAAAGCATGATGCAGATGAACGTTAACCGGGTCGCCTGATCCGCTATCGATTTTGCCGCACAGCACGCCACCAACCCTGACGTGATGTTTGCAAGTACCACGCCCCAGTCATTTGCTGGGGTTTTTTTTATGCCGTTAAAAACGCGCAGGTGAGCCGGCTGCCGGCAAACATAGCCTGTTCTGCGGTTGATTCAGCCCCTTGTATATTCGCTATACCCGGCATAATTTTCCTCTCCGCCCGCCATCTGCATAGCGATTTGCCGGAAAAGGTGCTTTGCTTAACAGATGGCTCCATGCGGATAACCCTATGAAATGCCACCTTTGTGCAACGCTGTTGCTGACATATTTAGCTGCCTGCCCGACGCAGGCGGCCACCGCTCCCTGTCCGCCGCTCAGCCATAACATCAGCAGCAGCAATCTCTGGATCCTGCTGGGCGGCGCGGCAAAAGGCGCGGTGCGGCAGGTTATTGCCGGGGAGTTTGGTAAAGACGTTGACTCCCAGAAACGCGTGCTGGGCCAGTTTGACCGCTGCGGCGACCTGATGGTGGCTGATATCAGCTACGATAAGCGCGAAGGGAATATTGTGCTGAGCATGGAGCAGCATATTGCCCGCGTACAGCGCGGCTGGGTAGCGGAGTACGCCTGGCGGGTTACCGCGATTAAGTCGGGGCGTGAAGAAGTGGTGGATCAGCGACAGGGTACGCTGAGCTGGCGCAAAGGGCCGCAGGGAAACATCATCAGCGCCACCGATAAATTCGTGAATATGGGCAGTGAGGGTTCTGCAGCGATCGCCTATCATTACGACCCGCGATTACGGGTGCAGAAGAGCGTCACGCGCGGCAGCGATAAACAGAATAACGGTGAAAACCGCTGGCGCTGGAATGCGCAGGATCGGGTGGTTGAGACGCAAAGCGCGCGCAGCCGGGAGATCTGGCGTTATGATAAGCAGTGGCGCGAGCTGGGATTAAGCGGGCTGGCGACCACGCCGGTCAGCACGCTGCACTCTACGGACACCTGTCAGCTCTGGGATGAAGCCGGCAACTGTACGCTGAGTTTTCTGCACGAAAAAGAGATGTTTGCCAAAGGCACTATCGAGCGTCATCTTACTTCCGCCTATAAATATCAGTACTGGGATCGGTCAGCAGATGAGCAGTAGCAGGATAATACCTGACGCGCCGCGATGCCGTCGCGGCGCGTATTTTCAGGGCTTGCGGGCAACCAGTACGGCGCGCAGCGGCGCGGGGTAACCCTCAACCGTTTTGCTGCTATCGGCCGGATCGAGAAACTCTGCCAGCGACTCGCTGGTCATCCAGCTGGTGCGACGCTGCTCTTCCACGGACGTGACCGCATAGTCGGCAATGCGTACATCAACAAAACCGCACTTCTCCAGCCAGCCTTTCAGCGCTGCCGCTGACGGAATAAAGTAGACGTTGCGCATCTGCGCATAGCGCTCACCCGGTACCAGGACGGCATGTTCATCGCCCTCAATCACCAGCGTTTCCAGCACCAGCTCACCCTCGCTCACCAGCTGATTTTTCAGCTGCAGCAGATGATCGAGCGGTGAACGGCGGTGGTAGAGCACGCCCATTGAGAATACGGTATCAAACGCCTGCAGCGCGGGCAGCTGTTCAATGCCGAGCGGCAGCAGATGCGCGCGGCGATCGTCACCCAGCAGCTTACGTACCGCTTCGAACTGGCAGAGAAACAGCTGCATCGGGTCGATGCCCACCACCATCTGCGCGCCAGCGCCCAGCATACGCCACATGTGATAGCCGCTGCCGCAGCCAACGTCCAGAATCGTCCGCCCGGCGAGCGGAGAGATATGGGGTAACACCCGATCCCATTTCCAGTCAGAGCGCCATTCCGTGTCGATCTCCGTGCCGTAAAGCGCATAGGGGCCTTTACGCCACGGCATCAGATTACGCAGCAGCTTTTCAATACCGGCGCGCTGGCGATCGGTCAGATCGTCACGCTGCGCGCTGACGCTGTGCACCAGATCCAGCGTTTGCGGCGTCAGCAGCGGCAGATACTCCACCGCTTTTTCCCAGTTGCGAAAATGTCCGTGCAGATTGTCACGCTGCCAGGCCGCGATTTGCGCCGGCAGAACTTCCAGCCAGCTCGCCAGCGGGCCGGTGGCGATTTGCTGATAAAAACGGCCAAAGTCGATCATTTCAGCGCCACCAGTGAACCAAAGTTGAAGCACTGGAACCAGAGTTCTGCATGAGCAAAGCCCGCCGCTTTAAGGCGGGCTTTGTGCGTTTCCACGCTGTCGGTCAGCATGACATTCTCCAGCATGCTGCGCTTCTGGCTAATCTCCAGTTCGCTGTAGCCGTTGGCACGCTTGAAATCGTGATGCATGTTAAACAGCAGTTCGCCCACCTCAGCATCTTCAAAGCTGAACTTTTCTGACAGCACCAGGGCGCCGCCGGGATTCAGGCCGCGGGCAATTTTTTCCAGCAGCGCAATGCGGGCGTCAGGCGCCAGAAACTGCAGCGTAAAGTTGAGCACCACCAGCGAAGCGTTCTCAATTTCGATATCGCGGATATCAGCCTCCAGCACCTGTACCGGCGTATCGGCACGAAAGGCGTCGATATGGCGGCGGCAGCGCTCAACCATCGCCGGCGAATTATCCACGGCAATAATCTGGCAGCCGGGTACGCGGATATTGCGGCGCACCGAAAGAGTGGCGGCCCCCAGTGAACACCCGAGGTCATACACCTGGCTGTCGGGCTGTACAAAGCGTTCTGCCAGCATACCAATCATTGAAATGATGTTGGAGTAGCCGGGCACCGAGCGCTGAATCATATCGGGGAAGACTTCAGCCACGCGCTCGTCAAAGGTCCAGTCACCCAGCTTATCGATAGGTGCGGAAAATAGCGTATCGCGGTCAGACATAATGGAAAATCCGAAGAGAAAAACGGAAAGGGCGCTATTCTGGCAGAAAGTCGCCTCTGCTGCACCCGT
Source organism: Pantoea sp. ICBG 1758 (assembly GCF_002928325.1). Taxonomy (NCBI): domain Bacteria; kingdom Pseudomonadati; phylum Pseudomonadota; class Gammaproteobacteria; order Enterobacterales; family Erwiniaceae; genus Pantoea; species Pantoea sp. ICBG 1758. The sequence goes on along the minus strand of NZ_POWL01000001.1, from coordinate 1,318,863 downwards.
TTCCCTGCTCAGAACAGCGCGCTCTGCTGCGGCCACGCTGGCAGGTCGCGCAGGCCGGGTTCCAGCGCCTGCAGCTGTGGCCAGAGCGCCTGTACCAGCGGAAACACCTCTCCCATATCCGGCGTATGAATAAACAGCAGCGGATCGCTCTCTGTCTGCCACGCTGCCAGCTTGCTGCGCCACGGCGGAAAGAGGGCTTCGCTCTCTGCCACGCTATCGCTGCCGATAAACCGGACCATCGGCTGAGTGCCGGTGCGCACCGCATGTGGCGGCACGCGCGGTTTTTTCGCCCGCGCGTCGATAGCGGCAGCCGATTGTGAGGCAGAAGCGTGCACCGGCCGGCTGTCGAGTACCACCCGGTTAACGCCGCGCGCGTGCAGGCCACGGTTTAGCTGGCGCTCCGCCTCGCCACGGGCAAAAAATGCCTGATGACGCACTTCAACGCCATAGCTGAAGCTGCGCGGCAGGCTATCCAGAAAGCGCCACAAATCGTCAAGCTGTGCCGGTGAAAAACTGGCGGGCAGCTGCAGCCAGTATTGCCCCAGGCGCGTGCTGAGCGGATCCAGCAGGCGAAAAAAATCGCTGACTAAATCATCACAATTACGCAGAGCAGCCTGATGAGAGATGGTTGCGGGAAATTTAAAGCAGAAGCGGAAATCGTCATGCGTCATGTCGCGCCAGCGCTGCACCACCTCAGGTTTTGGCAGCGCATACAGCGTTGTATTCCCTTCTACGCAGCTAAACAGACGCGCATAATCCTCCAGCGTGTGCAGACCAAACTGTTTCCACTGCGGGTGATGCCATTGTGGTAGACCAATACGAAGCGTCAAAACGGACTCCGGATGCCGGTTGTAAGAGAAAGCGGGCAGAGGATAACGCATAAATGCCGATGAATTAGCTGCTTTGCAGCAGCTCTACTTATCCTGCCTGGCTTTTTCCATTATAATAGCTGCCTTTTTTGCGGCAGCATCTTCAGAGGTTACGCGCCCTGATGCTGCCTGGCAGCAGCGGCGAAGTTAAAAGGATACGTTATGCGTACAGAATATTGCGGACAGCTCAACCTGTCTCATGTGGGTCAGCAAGTTACTCTCTGCGGCTGGGTTAATCGCCGTCGCGATCTCGGCAGCCTGATTTTTATCGATATGCGTGACCGCGAAGGGATCGCTCAGGTGTTTTTTGATGCCGATTATCAGGAGGCTTTCCAGCTGGCGTCTGAGCTGCGCAACGAATTCTGCATCCAGATCACCGGTACGGTGCGCGCGCGTGAAGAGAAAAACCGCAACAGCGATATGGCGACCGGCGATATCGAAGTGTTTGCCCACGCGCTGACCATCATTAATCGCGCGGAGCCGCTGCCGCTGGACTCCAACCAGGTCAATAGCGAAGAAGCGCGTCTGACCTATCGTTACCTCGATCTGCGTCGCCCGGAGATGGCACAGCGCCTGAAAACGCGCGCCAGAATTACCAGCTTTGTTCGCCGCTTTATGGACAGTGAAGGTTTCCTGGATATTGAAACGCCGATGCTGACCAAAGCAACGCCGGAAGGCGCGCGCGACTATCTGGTGCCAAGCCGCGTGCATAAAGGCAAGTTCTATGCGCTGCCGCAGTCGCCACAGCTGTTTAAGCAGCTGCTGATGATGTCCGGCTTCGATCGCTACTATCAGATTGTAAAATGCTTCCGCGATGAAGATCTGCGGGCCGATCGCCAGCCTGAATTTACGCAAATCGACGTTGAAACCTCCTTTATGAGCGCGGAAGAGGTGCGGGAGAAGATGGAGCGCCTGATCCGCGAGCTCTGGCTTGAGATCAAAGGCGTTGATCTGGGTGATTTCCCGCTGATGACGTTTGCAGAAGCGATGAACCGCTACGGCTCTGATAAACCCGATCTGCGTAATCCGATGGAACTGGTGGACGTTGCCGATCTGCTGAAAGACGTAGAGTTTAAGGTGTTCTCTGGTCCGGCGAACGACGCCAAAGGACGGGTTGCTGCGCTGCGCGTGCCGGGCGGTGCGACGCTGACGCGTAAGCAGATTGATGAATATACGAAGTTTGTTGAGATTTATGGTGCACGTGGCCTGGCATGGATGAAAATCAACGCCCGCGCCAGTGGCGCTGAAGGCGTGCAAAGTCCGGTGGCTAAATTCCTGACGCCTGAGATCGTGGAAGCGATTCTGGATCGCACCGGCGCGCAGGATGGCGATCTGATCTTCTTTGGCGCCGATCGCGCTAAAGTTGTGGCGGATGCGCTGGGTGCACTGCGCCTGAAAGCTGGCCGCGACCTGAAGATCACCGACGAGAAAGCCTGGGCACCGCTCTGGGTCATCGACTTTCCGATGTTTGAAGAGGATGACGAAGGCGGTCTGGCAGCGATGCACCATCCGTTTACCTCACCTAAGTCGCTTACGGCGGAGCAGCTGGCAGCCGAGCCGACGCAGGCAGTGGCTAATGCCTACGATATGGTGATCAACGGCTACGAAGTGGGCGGCGGCTCTGTGCGTATCCACAACGGGACGATGCAGCAGACCGTGTTCAGCATTCTCGGCATTACGGCTGAAGAACAGCAGGAGAAGTTTGGCTTCCTGCTGAACGCGCTCAAATATGGTACGCCGCCGCACGCCGGTCTGGCGTTTGGCCTTGATCGTCTGACTATGCTGCTCACCGGCACCGATAATATTCGTGACGTGATCGCTTTCCCGAAAACCACGGCGGCAGCCTGTATGATGACGGAAGCACCAAGCCTGGCAAATCCAGCTGCGCTGAGCGATCTGGGCATTCAGATTGTCGCGAAGAAAGAAAAGCCAGAGCAGCAGTAATGGGCTTTAAACATCCGGTATCGGTGCTGGTGGTGATCTTTGCGCGAGATACCGGCCGGGTGTTGATGCTGCAGCGGCGCGACGATCACGGCTTCTGGCAGTCGGTCACCGGCAGTCTGGAGCCGGGTGAAACGCCGGCTCAGGCTGCAGCACGCGAAGTGGCGGAAGAGCTGGCGATCGATATCTGTGGCGAAGGGCTGCAGCTTGAAGATTGCCAGCGGCAGATTGAATTTGAGATCTTCCCTCATTTTCGTCACCGCTATGCACCAGGCATAACGCACAATCGCGAGCACTGGTTCCGGCTGGCGCTGCCGGCTGAACGGATGCCGCTGCTGAGTGAGCACCTGGCTGCCCGCTGGCTGATCGCTGAAGAGGCTGCGGCGTTAACCAAATCCTGGAGCAATCGCCAGGCGATTGAAGAGTTTATCTGAGCGAGCGCCGCCGCGTGTTTTCCGGTGGCAACCAGGGTAAATTCCACACATTCGACGAAGCGTATTCCCTTCGTCCAACTATCGTGTGCTGTTTTATCAAACCGCACCGCTAACATTGAGCAGTCAGGCGTTATCGGCGCAGCGCAATTGTTCATCGTCAGCGCCACCACCGCCGCGCAGATCTCTGCGTGCGGATGGCGTGGATGCTGCCGGGGATAAGAGCGCAGGCAAGATAGCCTGCACCCTGTAAAAGATCGGAGAAAATGTAAGATGGCTGGTCACAGTAAATGGGCGAACACAAAACATCGTAAGGCGGCGCAGGACGCCAAGCGCGGCAAGATCTTTACTAAAATCATTCGCGAGCTGGTCACTGCCGCGAAGCTGGGCGGCGGCGATGCAGGTTCTAACCCGCGTCTGCGCGCAGCGATGGATAAAGCGCTCTCAAATAACATGACGCGCGACACCATGAACCGCGCCATTGCACGCGGCGTCGGCGGCGAAGATGATTCCAATATGGAAACCATCATTTATGAAGGCTACGGTCCGGGCGGCTCTGCGGTAATGATCGAATGCCTGAGTGACAACCGTAACCGTACCGTCGGAGAAGTGCGCCACGCCTTCACCAAAACCGGCGGTAATCTGGGCACTGACGGCTCTGTCTCCTATCTCTTCAGCAAAAAAGGAGTGATCTCCTTTGCTCCGGGTCAGGATGAAGATGCGGTGATGGAAGCAGCACTGGAAGCGGGTGCGGAAGATGTGGTGAGCTATGATGACGGTGCCATCGATGTCTTCACAGCGTGGGAAGAGCTGGGCAACGTGCGTGATACGCTGGAAGCGGGCGGTCTGAAAGCTGACAGCGCTGAAGTCTCCATGATCCCGTCAACCAAAGCGGAACTGGATGCAGAAACGGCACCAAAACTGCTGCGGCTGATCGATATGCTGGAAGATTGCGACGACGTGCAGGAGGTTTATCACAACGGTGAGATCTCTGACGAGGTGGCGGAAACGCTGTAATGGCGTGGTTATTTTTCCGGCAACCGGAGGCGTGCTGTGGCGATTATTCTCGGGATTGACCCCGGCTCGCGCATTACCGGCTACGGCGTTATCCGTCAGACCGGCCGTCAGCTGAGCTACCTGGGCAGCGGCTGTATCCGCACCAACGTGACCGATTTACCGGGACGCCTGAAGCTGATTTATGCCGGCGTCTGCGAAATCATCACGCAGTTTTCGCCTGACTACTTTGCGATTGAGCAGGTGTTTATGGCGAAAAATGCGGATTCGGCACTGAAACTTGGCCAGGCTCGCGGCGCAGCGATTGTGGCCGCGGTCAATGCCGATTTGCCGGTGTTTGAATATGCGGCGCGGCAGGTCAAACAGACGGTTACCGGAACCGGCGGGGCGGAGAAGAGCCAGGTGCAGCATATGGTCCGCACGCTGCTGAAACTGCCGGCCAACCCGCAGGCGGATGCGGCAGATGCGCTGGCTATCGCCATCACCCACTGCCACGTTAGCCAGAATGCGGCGCGCATGAGCGACAGCAAACTGGTGATGACGCGCGGGCGGCTGCGCTCGGGTTAAGCTGCCATCAGACGCGCTAACAGGCTGGATATGCATCCAGCCTTTTTTATGTTATACATAGCCGCTATCACACCGCCAGCGGCTGCGCTGGTCACAGGGAATACCCTGCACCGCTTACTCACAGATTAAGGAATTGCTCAGGTGATTGGTCGTTTACGAGGCAACATTCTGGAAAAACAGCCGCCGCTGGTGCTGCTTGAAGCGCACGGCGTCGGTTATGAAGTGCATATGCCAATGACCTGCTTCTACGAGCTGCCGGAGATCGCCCAGGAGGCGGTCATTTTCACCCATTTCGTGGTGCGTGAAGATGCCCAGCTGCTGTTTGGTTTCAACAGCAAACAGGAGCGCGCGCTCTTTCGCGAGCTGATCAAAGTCAACGGCGTTGGCCCCAAGCTGGCGCTGGCGATCCTATCGGGCATGTCAGCGCAGCAGTTTGTGACCGCTGTTGAGCGTGAAGAGGTCGCCTCGCTGGTGAAGCTGCCGGGTGTCGGCAAAAAAACCGCTGAGCGCCTGGTGGTTGAGATGAAAGATCGCTTTAAAGGCATGCATGGCGACCTCTTTGGCGGCGACTCAGCCTTCACGCTGACGACCCCAGCGGTCGCGCCGGAGAGCAACGACGCTGAAGCAGAAGCGGCGGCTGCACTGGTGGCACTGGGATATAAACCGCAGGAAGCCAGCCGCATGATCAGCAAAGTGGGCAAACCTGACGCAGACTGCGAAACCCTGATCCGCGAAGCGCTGCGTGCAGCTATCTGAGGTAACACATGATTGAAGCCGATCGCCTGGTCTCGGGCAGTTCATATAATGAAGAAGAGAGCCTGGATCGTGCTATTCGCCCGAAGCTGCTCGCGGAGTATGTCGGTCAGCCGCAGGTGCGCGAACAGATGGAGATCTTTATCCAGGCGGCAAAGCTGCGCGGCGATGCACTTGACCATCTGCTGATTTTCGGCCCGCCTGGGCTGGGGAAAACCACACTGGCGAATATCGTGGCGAATGAGATGGGCGTTAATCTGCGCACGACGTCAGGGCCGGTGCTGGAGAAAGCGGGCGATCTGGCGGCGATGCTCACCAATCTCGAACCGCACGACGTCCTGTTTATTGATGAGATCCACCGTCTCTCCCCGGTAGTGGAAGAGGTGCTCTATCCGGCAATGGAAGATTATCAGCTGGATATCATGATCGGTGAGGGGCCGGCCGCCCGCTCAATCAAGCTCGATCTGCCGCCGTTTACCCTGATTGGCGCGACGACGCGCGCCGGGTCGCTGACCTCCCCGCTGCGCGATCGTTTCGGCATTGTCCAGCGGCTTGAGTTCTATAACGTGCCGGATCTGCAGCACATTGTCAGCCGCAGCGCGGCCTGTCTCGGTCTGACGCTGAGTGAAGAGGGCGCGCTGGAAGTGGCCCGTCGCGCACGCGGCACCCCGCGTATCGCTAATCGCCTGCTGCGCCGCGTGCGTGATTTTGCCGATGTCCGTGCCGCAGGCAACATGAGCGGTGACGTGGCGGCCAGCGCGCTGGATATGCTGAATGTCGATACGCAGGGTTTTGATTACATGGACCGCAAGCTGCTGCTGGCGATTATCGATAAGTTTATGGGTGGCCCGGTAGGGCTGGATAACCTGGCGGCAGCAATAGGCGAAGAGCGCGAAACGATCGAGGATGTTATAGAGCCTTTCCTGATCCAGCAGGGATTTATTCAGCGTACGCCGCGCGGCCGTATGGCAACGCAGCACGCTTACCGGCACTTTGATATCGTGCGCGAAGAGTAGGGTGCAGCACGCAGGCAGACAAAAAACGGGCACCTCAGGTGCCCGTTTTGCATGGCTGAACGGATAACTCAGACAGCCGGTTTTTTTATCATGCTGAGTATAAACAGCACGGCGGCGCAGAGCACCACAGAAGGTCCGGCAGGGGTATCATAGGTGGCGGAGAACGTCAGGCCACCGGTCACGGCGATCAGTCCGGCGAGCGTTGCATAGCCCGCCATCTGTTCCGGAGAGCGCGAAAAGCGGCGCGCCGTTGCGGCAGGGATAATCAGCAGTGAGGTAATAATCAGCGCGCCGACAAACTTCATTGCGACGCCAATCGTCAGGGCGGTCACCAGCATCAGCATCAGCCGGGTACGCTGAATATTCACGCCGTCAACCTGCGCCAGCTCCGGACTGATGGTCATAGAGAGCAGGGCGCGCCACTGCCACGCCATTACCACCAGTACAATGGCAACGCCGCCGCCCATCAGCCAGAGATCGTCTGGCGTAATCGCCAGCAGGTCACCAAACAGGTAGGCCATAAGATCAACGCGGACTCCCTGCATCAGGCTGACCACCACCAGACCAAGTGAAAGCGCGCTGTGCGCCATAATCCCTAACAGCGTATCAATGGCCAGATGCGGGCGACGTTCCAGCCATACCAGGCCGAGCGCCAGACAGATTGTCACCAGGATAACCGCGTAGTAAGGGTTAACGTTCAGCAGCAGGCCAAAAGCCACGCCCAGCAGCGAGGCGTGCGCCAGGGTATCGCCAAAGTAGGACATGCGGCGCCAGACCACAAATGAGCCGAGCGGTCCGGCCGCCAGCGCCAGCAGCGCGCCGCCGAGCCAGCCGGGAAGTAATAATTCAATCATGACGGGCTGTTTCCTTTGCGTAAAACGATACGTCCCTGTAGGTCGTGACGATGGTTATGCTGATGCCGGTAAATGGCCAGCTGCTGTGCGCCGCGCGGACCAAACATGGCGATAAACTCAGGATGCTGCGACACCGCTTCCGGCGTACCGGAACAGCAAATATGGTGGTTAAGGCACAGCACTTCGTCGGTTTTCGCCATCACCAGATGCAGATCGTGTGAGACCATCAGCACGCCGCAGTTAAGTTCGCGTCGCAGCTGATCGATTAAATCGTAAAGCGCCACCTGACCGTTTACATCAACGCCCTGGGTTGGTTCATCCAGCACCAGCAGCTGCGGCTGGTTCAGCAGGGCGCGCGCCAGCAATACGCGCTGCGTTTCACCACCGGAGAGTTTCTGCAGCGGCGCCTGCAGCAGATGCCCGGCCTGTACGCGCTTCAGCGCCGGCAGGATATCGGCACGCCTGCTGCCGCCTGTCAGACGCATAAAGCGTTCTACGGTAACCGGCAGCGTGGGATCGATATGCAATTTTTGCGGCACGTAGCCAATACGCAGACCCGGCGCGCGCTGTACGCTGCCGCGGTCCGGCGTCAGCAGACCTAAAACCGTTCGCACCAGCGTTGACTTGCCGGCGCCGTTAGGGCCCAGCAGGGTCAGAATTTTACCAGGCTGAAGCGTCAGCGAGATACCTGCCAGCACACGGCGCTGGGCAAAGGTCACTGAAATATCGTCAAGTGTAACAAGTGAAGACATATAATTTACGGGTTGCATTGAAATTAGAATGTTATAATATCACATTCCATCACCCAGTCACGATGGAATGACGCATTATGTTACACAATAAGCAGCGCCTGTTTTTTAACCTTTCTGCCACTGCCATTTTAGCCGCGCTTGCGCTTCCGGCCCACTCAGCGGTCGTCACGTCAATCAAACCGTTAGGATTTATCGCAGCTGCGATTTCAGAAGGCATTACGCCGGTTGAAGTATTGCTGCCGGATGGCGCCTCGGAACACGATTACGCACTCCGTCCTTCTGATGTAAAACGCATTAAAAACGCGGACTTAGTCATCTGGGTCGGGCCTGAAATGGAGGCTTTCCTGACCAAACCTGCCGCCGCTCTGCCCGCCAGCAGGAACCTGGAAATCGCCGCGCTGCCGGCGGTGAAATCTCAGCTGATTCGGGGCGGAGAAGATGAGGATGAGCACGAAGAAGGGCACGCCTCAGATAAGTCCGAAGATCAGGACTCCTCTCATACTCACCATCATCATGGTGAATATAACATGCATCTGTGGATGTCACCGAAGATTGCACAAGAATCCGCTGTTGCAATCCACGGAAAATTATTGGAACTTATGCCCGAAAGCAAAGCCAAACTTGACGCCAATCTGCAGCAGTTTGAAGCAGCACTGGCCGAGACGGACAAACACATTGGCGCGCAGCTTGCGCCGGTGCGGAACAAGGGTTATTTCGTTTTTCACGACGCGTATAGCTATTTTGAGAAACACTACGGTTTGTCCCCCGCGGGGCATTTTACCGTCAATCCTGAAATCCAGCCTGGCGTTCAGCGTTTACATCAAATACGAACACAGTTGGTTGAGCAAAAAGCCGTATGCGTTTTTGCTGAGCCACAATTCAGGCCGGCGGTCATCGATGCCGTGTCACGTGGCACCAGCGTACGCAAAGGCACGCTGGATCCATTAGGCATGGGGATCAGCTTAACCAAAGACAGTTATGTGAAATTCCTCTCACAGCTGTCGAGCCAGTATGCGAGCTGCCTGAATGGAGCATAGAGGAAAAGATAAAAGTGCAGCAGATAGCCCGCTCTGTCGCCCTCGCATTTAATAATTTGCCGCGCCCCCACCGCGTTATGCTGGGGTCATTAACCGTTGTCACACTGGCCGTCGCTGTCTGGCGGCCGTATGTCTATCATCCCCATGACGTTGCGCCGATTGTCAAAGAGATTGCGCTGGATAAAAACGCATTGCGCACTCTGCTGCCGGAAGCCAGCGAGCCTATCGATCAAACCACGGCCGAACCTGAAGAGGATTTGCCGGCGGACGATATCGACAAAGATGTGCCTGACAATCCCGATCAGCATGACTACACCATTTCATCTGGCGATACATTAAGCAGCGCGCTGAATCAGTATGGCATCGATCTCAGCGACATCAATGCGCTGGTCGCCAGTGATAAAGCGCTGCGCAATCTGCAGGTGGGCCAGCAGCTGAGCTGGACGCTGGATGCAGAAGGGCAGCTGCAGGCGTTTAGCTGGGAAATCAACCGCCGTGAAACCCGTACCTATGCGCGTCAGCCAAATGGCAGCTTCAGCATGCAGCAGGAGATGCAAAAAGGCGAATGGCAAAACAGCGTGCTGAAAGGGGAAGTGCGCGGCAGCTTTGCTGCCAGTGCGCAGCGTGCCGGTCTGAGCAGCGCTGAAACCAGCAACGTCATTAAAGCGATGCAGTGGCAGATGGATTTTCGCAAACTGCGTTCGGGCGATGAGTTCAGCGTGCTGATGTCGCGCGAGATGCTGGATGGCAAAAGTGCCCAGAGCCAGCTGCTGGGCGTGCGCGTGCGCAGCGGCGGCAAAGATTACTACGCCTTCCGCGCGGAAGATGGCAAGTTCTACGATCGCAGCGGTTCGGGTCTGGCGCGGGGCTTTATGCGCTTTCCAACGGTTAAGCAGTATCGCGTCTCTTCAAACTTTAACCCGCGCCGCCTCAACCCGGTAACCGGGCGCATCTCACCGCATAAAGGCGTCGACTTTGCGCTGCCGGTGGGGACACCGGTGCTGGCCGTCGGCGATGGCGAAGTGGTGGTGGCTAAAAATGGCGGGGCTGCGGGCAACTACGTGGCGATTCGTCACGGCCGTCAGTATATGACGCGCTATATGCACCTGAGCCGTGCGCTGGTAAAGCCGGGGCAGAAAGTTAAACGCGGCGATCGCATCGCGCTCTCGGGTAATACCGGGCGCTCAACCGGTCCTCACCTGCATTACGAGGTGTGGATTAATAATCAGGCTGTTAACCCGCTGACGGCGAAAATGCCGCGTATGGAAGGGCTGACCGGGAAAGATCGCAGTACCTACCTTGCACAGGTTAAAACCTGGCTGCCGCAGCTGGCGCTGTAAAAGTCCGGTGGCGAATAAACGTAAAACCGACGATTAATTCGTCGGTTTTTTGCTTTCAGGCGCGTGAAGATTGCAAAAATAGCTGCCGTCACTATTATTGAGCCGTCATTGTCAGAGGCGAGTGCATGGAAACCCGAAAAAAAAATAACAGCGAGTTTATTCCCGTTTTTCAACGTTCTTTTTTAAAACCTAAATACTGGGGAAGCTGGCTGGCGGTTGGTGCGCTGGCGGGCATGGCAATGCTGCCGCCACGCCTGCGCGATCCGGTCCTTGGTAGCTTAGGCACCTTTGCCGGTAAGCTGGCAAAAAGTGCGCGGCGTCGTGCGCTGATCAATCTCTATTACTGCTTGCCGGAACTGAGTGAAGCGCAGCGCGAAGAGATTGCTGACCGCATGTTTGCTACCGCGCCGCAGGCGATGGCGATGATGGCAGAACTCGGCATGCGCAACCCGGAGCGGGTGCGCCAGCGGGTAGAGTGGCACGGCCGTGAAATTATTACTGACTTACAGAATAACAATGAGAATGTGATCTTCCTGGTGCCGCACGGCTGGGGCGTGGATATTCCCGCCATGCTGCTGGCGTCGGAAGGGCAGAAGATGGCAGCGATGTTTCACAATCAGAGCGATCCGCTAATGGATTATCTGTGGAACACCGTACGTCGCCGGTTTGGTGGCCGTATGCATGCGCGCAACGACGGGATTAAGCCCTTTATCGCCTCAGTGCGTCAGGGCTACTACGGCTACTATCTGCCGGATCAGGATCACGGTGCTGAGCACAGCGAGTTTGTCGATTTCTTTGCAACCTACAAGGCTACGCTGCCGGCAGTGGGACGACTGATGAAAGTCTGCCGGGCGCGGGTAGTGCCGCTGTTTCCGGTATACAACAGTAAAACGCACCGCCTAGAGATCTACGTGCGGCCGCCGATGGACGATCTGGTGGATGCGGATGACACCAGGCTGGCACGCCGTATGAATGAAGAAGTGGAGATTTTTGTGCGGCCGCATCCGGAGCAATACACCTGGATCCTGAAGCTGCTGAAAACGCGTAAAGAGGGGGATATCGAGCCTTACCGGCGTAAAGATCTCTATCCGCGTAAGTAATTCTGTATGCTGCCGCTACCCGCAGTGCGTAGCGGCAGCGCACGGTTATACGACCTCTTCGACCCTGCTCAGTCGTCTGCGCTCACGCAGAAACAGCGTAACCAGCACAAACCACAGCAGACCCGCAGCAAAATTCAGCGTACTGAACCACGGCGTACCGCCGTGAAAATAGCCCGCTTTAGCCAGCTCAATGCCCGCTGCCAGCGTCAGGATGCTGATCATTCCCAGCATGGCGGCAATACTGCCTTTGCCTTCACTGCTGGCGTAAAGCGTCAGGCGATAGAGACCGGCATTCACCATGCCAGCCCCGAACGCGTAGAGACTGAGTCCGGCGGTTAACAGCAGGTAGGTGTGGCTGTTCATCAGGTTGGCAATCAGCGCTATGCCGAGTCCGATTAAGATGGGCCAGGCGGCCAGTTTTACCGGCTGTTCAATCGGTACGCGGCCTGCCAGTTTGCCCAGCGTCAGATTGCCGGCAATCATAGCCAGAAACACCGGCAGCTGGAGCAGGGCATAATGCATGCGCGACAGGCCCTCATCGTGCATGAGGATCACCGGAGACAGCGCCACCCACGTCAGAATGGGAATAAACACCAGGCCGATAGCAAAGGAACCGTACATCACCTGTTTATCGCGCGCCAGCCGGCCATAGCCGCGCGCCAGCACCGGCAGCGCTACGGAGCGACTGCGATCGCCTGCCGTTTCCGGCATGATGCGCCACAGTAAAATAAACGCTATCACGCTGCAGATCGCAAACAGCCAGAACATACTGCGCCAGCTGCCTGCGGTAAGCCATGCCGCCCCGGCCAGCGGACCGGCCAGCGGCGCCAGCAGCGCCACATTCGCCATCAGAGCCATTACCCGCACCGCGAGCGCCTCTTCAAACGCTTCCTGCACCGCCGCATAGCTGACGGCGCCAATAAAGCAGAGGCTGATGCCCTGAACAAAGCGCAGCGTGACAAACTGCTCAATTGTGCTGACCCAGGTGGTAAGGATGCAGGCCAGCACAAAAAACAGGATGCCGGAAAGCAATACCGGACGCCGGCCATACTTATCTGATAGCGGGCCCAGCAGCCACTGCAGCACCACGCCGCCCATCAGATAGGCAGTCAGAGAGGTGGAGACCCACTGCGGGCCGACGGCAAACTCCTGCGTGACCAGCAGCATGCCGGGCTGGATCATGTCATGAGCGATATAAGTAGCGAACTCAAACAGGACCAGCGCCAGTGGAAACAGCAGCGTACGTCCGGTTAAGCGGACAATAGGTTGGTAGCGGGCCATCAAGCCTCCCTGAAAATGCAAAATAAAACGCGACCGCCAGAGCAGTCGCGTTTGTCCATTTTTACAGCCGCTACGCGTAACGCGTCGCCGTTAGTCGACGCGCAGCACGCGGCTGGTGTTGGTGGTACCGGTTGCGCCCATCACATCGCCCTGGGTGACAATCACCAGGTCGCCGGAGACGAGGAAACCTTTATCGCGCAGCAGATTTACCGCGTCGTGGGCGGCAGCCACACCGTCGTTGTTGCTGTCAAAATAGACCGGCGTCACGCCGCGGTAGAGAGCGGTCAGGTTCAGCGTACGCTCATGGCGCGACATCGCAAAAATCGGCAAACCTGACGTGATACGTGACGTCATCAGCGCGGTACGGCCTGATTCGGTCATGGTAATAATGGCAGAAACACCCTGCAGATGGTTTGCCGCATACATAGCTGACATCGCGATCGCTTCTTCGACGTTGTCAAACTGCACGTCCAAGCGATGTTTGGAGACGTTTACGCTTGGGATCTTTTCAGCGCCGAGGCAGACTTTCGCCATCGCAGAAACGGTTTCCGCCGGATATTGCCCGGCTGCGGTTTCCGCTGACAGCATCACGGCGTCAGTACCATCCAGCACGGCGTTGGCCACATCCATCACTTCCGCACGGGTTGGCATGGGATTGGTGATCATCGATTCCATCATCTGCGTGGCGGTAATGATGGTGCGGTTCAGCTGACGGGCGCGACGGATCAGCGCTTTCTGAATACCAACCAGTTCCGGATCGCCGATTTCAACGCCCAGATCGCCGCGCGCCACCATGACAACGTCAGACGCGAGGATAATATCATCCATTGCTTCCTGTGTCGCAACCGCTTCTGCGCGCTCCACTTTGGCCACCAGCTTTGCATCACAGCCGGCGTCGCGAGCCAGACGACGGGCGTAGTTCATATCTTCGCCATTGCGCGGGAATGACACCGCCAGATAATCAACGCCGATTTTTGCCGCCGTGACGATATCCAGCTTATCTTTTTCAGTCAGCGCTTCGGCAGAGAGGCCGCCGCCCAGCTTGTTGATACCTTTGTTATTAGAGAGCGGACCACCGACGGTAACTTCAGTGAAGACTTTCACATCCTGCACCTCCAGCACCTTCAGCTGTACGCGGCCATCATCGAGCAGCAGAATATCGCCCGGCACGACATCTTCCGGCAATCCTTTGTAATCGATGCCGACTTTTTCTTTGTCGCCTTCACCTTTGCTCAGGTTCGCATCAAGCAGAAAACGATCGCCGACGCTGAGAAATACTTTCCCTTCTTTAAACGTAGAGACGCGGATTTTTGGCCCCTGCAGGTCGCCGAGAATCGCCACGTGACGCCCCAGCTTGGCGGCTATCTGACGTACGCGATCGGCGCGCTGCTGGTGATCTTCGGGCGTGCCGTGGGAGAAATTAAGGCGTACTACGTTAGCGCCTGCCGCGATGATTTTTTCAAGGTTATTGTCGCGGTCGGTTGCCGGGCCGAGGGTAGTAACAATCTTGGTTCTTCTGAGACGACGTGACGGGGATTTTGAGATGAAAGCTGTAGGGCTGGTCATTCGGTGATCCTTTTATTCTATCTGATTGATTGGCATTAAATTTACAATGCGCGTGTCTCTGTTTGGCTATTGATACTGCTTCCAGGGTGTTGACGCAAAAGGGCTTGAAGTATTAACGCCAGGTAAACGCTTACACCTAAGGTACACCAAATGTCTGACCCTGTTAAGATGGGTCTGCTTTGTCAAAGTGCGGAGCGATCTATCACGCTAAAACGCGGCACAGGATACCCCCGGTTTTGCTTGCGCATTTTTAGCATCGGTATAACACGGCTGCATAGCAGAGCTAAAATGCGCCCGAACGGCACCGCACAGACATGAAAGCGCTTACATCACCATGATTTAGTAAAAATTTGCTCTGTGAAGCACGCCTTCGCGCAGCGGCAGATAAATGCGAAGCTGAATTCTTTGTCATACTTCTGCAGGCCCCGTCTGTAATGACTGACGTAAACCCTGGTCAGGGACGCCGGCCTGTTGGTTACGCGACGTCGCGATGAACAGCGGGACGCTCGCTTGTCCTGGCGCGGCGAAAAAAGTACATTGTGCCGTAAGAACATGACAATAAAGGTCCGGGATGGTGAGGATGCACATCCGGGAGATCCTGCAACGAGGAGAGGAAAATGGCGGTAACACAAACAGCCCAGGCATGCGATCTGGTGATTTTCGGTGCCAAAGGCGATCTTGCACGCCGTAAACTGTTGCCTTCGCTGTATCAGCTGGAGAAAGCTGGTCAGATCCACGAAACCACCCGTATTATCGGAGTAGGGCGTGCGGAGTGGGATAAAGCGGCTTATACCAAAGTGGTACGCGAGGCGCTGGAAACCTTCATGAAAGAGAAGATTGATGAAGCGCTGTGGGATAAGCTTAGCGGCCGTCTCGACTTCTGTAACCTCGATGTGAACGATACAACGCATTTCACCAAACTGGGTAAAATGCTCGATCAAAAAGAGCGCGTAACCATTAACTACTTTGCTATGCCACCGAGCACGTTCGGTGCCATTTGTGAAGGGCTTGGCGCAGCGAAGCTGAACGCAAAACCTGCCCGCGTGGTAATGGAAAAGCCGCTGGGTACCTCGCTAGAAACCTCGCGTGAAATCAACGACAGCGTGGGTAAATTCTTTGACGAGAGCCAGGTGTTCCGTATTGACCACTATCTGGGCAAAGAGACGGTGCTGAATCTGCTGGCGCTGCGCTTTGCTAACTCAATCTTTGTGAATAACTGGGACAACCGCACCATCGACCACGTGCAGATCACCGTGGCAGAGGAGGTGGGGATTGAAGGCCGCTGGGGTTATTTTGATAAAGCGGGCCAGATGCGCGACATGATTCAGAACCACCTGCTGCAGGTACTGACCATGATTGCTATGTCACCGCCCTCCGATCTCAGTGCAGATGCAATCCGCGATGAGAAAGTAAAAGTACTGCGTTCACTGCGCCGGATCGATCAAACCAACGTGCGTGAAAAAACCGTACGCGGTCAGTACACGGCAGGATTTGTACAGGGTAAAAAAGTACCGGGCTATCTGGAAGAGGAGGGCGCTAACAAGCAGAGCGCAACCGAGACTTTCGTGGCTATTCGCGTTGATATTGATAACTGGCGCTGGGCGGGTGTACCTTTCTACCTGCGCACCGGCAAACGTCTGCCTTCCAAATGCTCTGAGGTCGTCGTCTATTTCAAGAACCCGGAGATGAACCTGTTCAAAGACTCCTATTCTGAACTGCCGCAGAACAAACTCACTATTCGTCTGCAGCCGGATGAAGGTGTGGATATCGAGATCCTTAACAAAGTACCAGGGCTGGATCACAAGCATAAGCTGCAGACCACTAAGCTGGATCTGAGCTATTCAGAAACCTTTAATCAGTCACATCTGGCGGATGCCTATGAGCGTCTGCTGCTGGAATCGATGCGCGGCATTCAGGCGCTGTTTGTCCGTCGCGATGAGGTAGAAGCAGCATGGGGCTGGGTGGATTCGATTATCGAGGCCTGGAATGCGGATGGCGATGCCTCTAAACCGTATCAGGCAGGCACCTGGGGCCCGGTGGCTTCCGTTGCGATGATCACCCGCGACGGCCGTTCATGGAACGAATTTAGCGAGTAATCGCCCGTCGTACGGATGCGCTATTCAGACTCAACCAATACCTCTGCCATGCAGGGGTATTTTTTTGCGCAGCGCGTGCCAACGCCCATAGCAGAGAGAGTCCACAGCAGCATCACCACGTGGTGCTGCATAGACGCAAAGCCGTTTTATCTTGTATGGTAAAGCGCTAATGATGAGAACGCAGCCGTCGGGGCTGCGGTGACCAGGGAAACCTCATGAAGAACTGGAAGATAAGTGCAGAGCAGGTGCTGAGCACCGGACCGGTCGTGCCGGTCATTGTGGTGAAGCAGCCTGAGCACGCTGTGCCGATGGCAAAAGCGCTGGTCGCAGGCGGTATCCGGGTGCTGGAGGTGACGCTGCGTACGCCGGTTGCGATGGATGCGCTGCGCGCCATTATTCGTGAGGTGCCGGAAGCGATTGTGGGCGCCGGTACGGTTATCAACACGCAACAGCTGAAAGAGGTCACGGATGCAGGCGCGCAGTTTGTGATAAGCCCGGGACTGACCGAATCGCTGCTGCGGGCCGCAACAGAGGGGCCGGTACCGCTGATCCCGGGGATCAGCACCGTATCAGAGCTGATGATGGGTATGGATCATGGCCTGCGCGAATTCAAGTTCTTCCCGGCTGAAGCCAGCGGCGGCGTAAAGGCGCTTTCCGCGCTTGCCGGACCTTTTCCGCAGGTACGGTTTTGCCCGACCGGCGGCATTTCACCGGCAAACTATCGTGACTATCTGGCGCTGAAAAGCGTGCTGTGTATCGGCGGCTCGTGGCTGGTACCGGATGAGGCGCTGCAGCAGGGCGACTGGGAGCGGATCACGCAGCTGGCGCGTGAGGCGATAGCGGGCGCGCGGTAGCCCGGGAAGCAGATATCTGGCAGCAGGCGTATGGCCTGCTGCCAGCGCTGTCAGCCTTCGGCGGTTATCGCTGCCGCACTGGCGACGGCGCGCGCTACCGCCTCTTCCGTGCTCTCTCCGGTTGCCAGCGCCACGCCCAGGCGCCGCTGTCCGCTGATCTCCGGTTTACCAAACAGACGCAGCTGCAGACCCGCGCCCAGCGCGGCATCAACGTGCGCAAAGCGCACATCCTGACTCTCCAGCTGCGGCAGGATCACGGCTGACGCCGCCGGTCCATACTGGCGAATACTGCCGATCGGCAGCCCGAGAAACGCCCGCACGTGCAGAGCGAACTCAGAGAGATCCTGAGAAATCAGCGTCACCATGCCGGTATCATGCGGGCGGGGCGACACTTCGCTGAACACCACCTCATCACCACAAACGAACAGCTCAACGCCAAACAGGCCATATCCACCCAGCGCGTTTACCACGCTGGCCGCAATCTCCTGCGCCCGTGCGAGGGCAGCGGCGCTCATCTGCTGCGGCTGCCAGGATTCGCGATAATCTCCCTCCTCCTGGCGATGGCCGATCGGGGCGCAGAAGTGGATGCCGTCAACGGCGCTGACCGTCAGCAGCGTAATTTCGAAATCGAATCTGACCACGCCTTCAACAATCACCCGGCCGGCACCGGCACGACCACCCTGCTGGGCATAATCCCACGCCTGCTGCAGCGCGTCCGCGCTGCGAATAAAGCTCTGACCTTTGCCGGATGAACTCATCACCGGCTTCACGATGCAGGGAAACCCTATCGCTTCCGCTGCGGTAAAAAAGTGCGCCTGGCTGTCGGCAAACTGATAGCGTGAGGTGGGCAGGTTCAGTTCTTCAGCGGCCAGACGACGGATCCCCTCCCGGTTCATGGTCAGGCGTGCGGCGCGTGCGGTCGGCACCACTTTCTGCCCCCGGGCTTCAAGCTCAACCAGCGTATCGGTGGCAATCGCCTCAATTTCCGGCACCACAAAGTGCGGCTGTTCACGGGCAATCAGTGCAGCCAGCGCCTCGCCATCGAGCATATTGATTACGTGGCTGCGATGCGCAACCTGCATCGCCGGCGCATCGGCATAGCGATCGACGGCGATCACTTCCACACCTAAACGCTGGCACTCCAGCGCGACCTCTTTACCCAGCTCGCCTGAGCCCAGCAGCATAACGCGCGTGGCACCGGGTCGCAGTGCCGTTCCGAGAGTTGTCATACCTGTCACCTTAGCAGTCAAAAAAGCGCCAGCAGTATATACGAAAACGTTTGCGCGCTCACGTTTTACGCCGGTAAAGATTTTCCGTACTTTGCCTGCTCTGACATTTTCTGACGCAGGTTGCGCCAGGATAAAGCGGGCTAACTTAAACGGGAGTTAAACAATGAATCAGTGGCTGCAGCAGCTTCAGACGGTTCTGGCAAAGAAAAAGGGCGGCACTTCCGGGTTGGGTGACCTCCTGGGGCCCGGGGCACTGGGTGGGCTGGCAGGCGTGCTGGCGGGCAGCAAATCGTCACGTAAGCTGCTGACAAAATTTGGCGGCAAGGCGCTGCTGCTGGGCGGCGGTGCGGCAGCCGGTGCGCTGTTATGGAATAAATATAAAGATCGTATCCGCACAGCGTATCCGCCCGCATCCGGCACTGACGGGCAGCAGACGCCGCCTGACCAGCGCGCAGAGCGGCTGATCGCTGCACTGGTATTTGCGGCCAAAAGTGATGGTCATATTGATGAGGCTGAACAGGCTGCAATTGAGAAACATATTCAGCAGGCGGGCTATGGCGCGCAGGCGGAAAGCCTGATTAAGCAGGCGATGGCGCGTCCGCTCGATCCGCAGTGGCTGGCGGCTGGAGTAAAAAATGAAGAGGAGGCGCTGGAGCTATACGTGCTCAGCTGTGCAGCTGTCGATATCGACCACTTTATGGAGCGCAGTTATCTCACCGCGCTGGGCGATGCGCTGAAAATTCCGCAGGATGTGCGTGACGGGATCCAGCGAGATATCGCCGCAGAATCTGCTGGCTGAGAGGTCTGAAAAAGCTGCGCCTGCGGCAGTTCTGGCATTCCCGCCTGATTGGTGCCACGCTTGCATAAAACGATTTCTCCGGGAGAAACCGCGTTATGAAACAGCCGCAGGCAAAAAAAATTCCGCATGTCATGACGTTGCATGGCGATACGCGCACCGATGATTATTTCTGGCTGCGCGATGACGATCGTGAAGACCCCAGCGTGCTCGCCTATCTGCAGGAGGAGAACCGCTACGGCAGGGCGATGATGGCGTCGCAGAATGCGCTGCAGGAGAAGGTGCTGAAAGAGATTGTCGATCGTATTCCGGGTCAGGACTATTCCGTGCCCTATACGAAAAACGGCTTTCGCTATCAGCGCCGCTATGAGGCTGGCAACGAATATGCAGCGTTTTATCGGCAGCCGGTTGAGGGCGGAGCGGACGCACCCTGGCAGCTGCTGCTTGACGGCAACCGGCGCGCTGCGCACAGCGACTTCTACACCATGGGAGCGCTGGATATCAGCCCGGACAATCAGGTTATGGCACTGGCGGAAGATTTTTTATCGCGCCGTCAGTATGGTATCCGCTTTCGTAACCTGCAGAGCGGCAGCTGGTATCCTGAAGTATTACATAACGCCTCATCCAGCGTAGCCTGGGCAAACGACTCGCGTACGCTTTACTATGTGCGCAAACATCCGAAAACGCTGCTGGCGTATCAGATATGGCGCCATGAGCTGGGCCATCCGCAGAGTGATGACCAGCTGGTATATGAAGAGAAGGATGAGAGCTTTCATCTTAGCGTGCATAAAACCACGTCAGAGCACTTTATTCTGATTGCGCTCTTCAGCACCACCACCAGTGAGATCCTGCTGCTGGACGCGGAGTATCCTGACGCGCAGCCGCAGGTATTCTGCCCGCGCCAGCGCGATCACGAATACAGCATCGACCACTATAACCACAATTTTTATATCCGCTCGAACCGCGACGGCAAGAACTTCGGTCTCTACCGCAGCGCCTGGCTGGCGGAGCAGCGCTGGGAGACGCTGATACCGGCGCGCGAGCACGTCGTTCTGGAGGATTTCCAGCTGTTTCGCAGCTGGCTGGTAGTAGAAGAGCGCCAGCGCGGCGTCAGTACTTTGCGGCAGATTAACCGCGCCAGCGGCGAGAGCTATGGTATCGCGTTTGACGATCCCGCCTATGTGACCTGGCTGGCGTTTAACCCCACGCCGGAGAGCGATACGCTGCGCTACGGCTACTCCTCGATGACCACGCCCGATACGCTGTTTGAACTGAATATGGAGACCGGGGAGCGGCGCATCCTCAAACAGACGCCGATACCAGGCTTTGATCCGGATGAGTACAGAAGTGAGCACCAGTGGATCAAAACGCGCGACGGTACCGAAGTGCCGGTATCGCTGGTTTATCATCGGAAATATTTTCAGCGCGGTAAAAATCCGCTGCTGGTCTATGGCTATGGTGCCTACGGCAGCACAATGGAGGCGAACTTTAGCGCCAGCCGCGTCAGCCTGCTGCAGCGCGGTTTTATCTATGCCATTGTGCATGTCCGCGGCGGGGGCGAGCTGGGCCAGCAGTGGTATGACAGCGGCCGTCTGATGCATAAGATGAACAGCTTCACCGATTTTATCGACGTGACGCAGGGGCTGGTGGCCAAAGGCTATGGCGATCCGCAGCGTCTCTACGCCATGGGCGGTAGCGCGGGCGGGCTGCTGATGGGCGCGGTTGTCAATATGGCACCGACCCTGTTCCACGGCGTGGTAGCGCAGGTGCCGTTTGTGGATGTGGTGACAACCATGCTCGATCCTACTATTCCGTTAACCACCGGCGAGTATGATGAGTGGGGCAATCCGGAACAGCCCGACGCCTATCACTACATCAGCCGTTACAGCCCCTATGATAATGTGACCGCGCAGGCGTATCCGCATCTGCTGATCACCACCGGGCTGCACGATTCACAGGTGCAGTACTGGGAGCCCGCCAAGTGGGTGGCAAAGCTGCGCGAACATAAAACCAGTGACGCGCTGCTTCTGCTCTGCACCGACATGGACTCCGGCCACGGCGGTAAGTCGGGACGCTTTAAATCCTATGAGGGCGTTGCGCAGGAATTTACGTTCCTGATTGCGCTGGCGCAGGGCAGCCTGCCGGATCGGGTGGATTACTGATCGTCTTTGACATATTTACGCAGCGCCTGCCGCAGCGGCGGGCGCAGATCGCGGACATTGTCCAGTACCCAGCGCAGATAACCCGGATCGCGGCGCGCAATAGCGCTGATACTCTGTCCGCGATATTTGCCAAATGGAAAGATATCGCCGGAGAGCGCAGCCGGTTCAGTCCGGCTTACCATCTCCGCCGGACTCCAGCCGGAGATCTCCATAATACGGATCAGCAGCGCGGCGGTAACGTAGCAGTCATAAAGCGCGCGGTGTGCATGCAGGTCTGCAGGCGGCGTCACCTCAAGTTTCAGGCTGTGCCGCAGCACCTGATTACCATATTTAATACCGGGCCACAGTTTGCGCGCCAGCGTCATGGTGCAGATCCATTCGCCCGGCATGGCGGGCAGCATGCGGCGGTCAAAGCTGGCGTTATGAGCCACATAGTGCGGACTGCCGTGATAGCGGCTGATGATCGCTTCTATCGGAGGTTTATCCGCCACCATCGCTTCTGTGATGCGATGCACCATCATTGCCTGACGACTGATAGGGCGATCCGGGCAGACCAGATCGCTCATCGGATTGACAATCTGTCCGTCAATGACATCCACCGAGGCGATCTCTACCACGCCGCCCTGCAGGCCGCAGGTTTCTGTATCTATCACGCGTAACATAGGTTATTTCTGCTTAGGTTCGTAGGGCAGGCGGGAGAGGCTGAGCGAAGCCTGGCGATAGTGCATCAGGCGCTGACGGAACCAGTCGCGCAGCGCTTCCGGCTGCTCGCGTTCAACCATCTCCGCCACGACCGGCATATTGTAGCGCTCTTTGAACGCGACGCCTGCCGCCGCCAGCTCAACGTTGACTTTGTCTTTCTCTTCCTGCGACAGCTGTGCAAGATTATAACGCATGCTTTTCTCCTGATAATCAGCGGCAAAAATAATGGTTTCATGCAGCAGGATCAAGGGCAACCGGATCGCACTGCAGGTCTCGACACGCTGAATCGGGCGGCGTATCCTGCTGCCACATCAGCGGCAGCGCCGGAAAACCCGCCGGGTAATCTGTCTGCCTGCCGTGTCAGTGAAGATGAAATGAGGTCAATATTTTGCTGAAAAAAGTGATCCCTGCCTGCCTGCTGCTGGCGCTCTGCAGCCAGGCGCTGGCGGGCGAAATTATTACGGTCAGTCGTTTTGAAATCGGTAAGGCAAAGTGGCCCTTCACGCGTGAAGAGGTGATGCTGACCTGTGAAAAGGATGGCGCACTGTTTGCCATTAACCCCAGCACGCTACTGCAGTACCCGCTGAATGAAAAAGCGCTGGCGCGTGCCGATGCGGGGCAGGGCACGCTGCAGTCGATTAATACTATCCTGGCAGATGATAAGGCGCATCCCGGCAGTAAAATGTCGCTGCAGCCGATTATCGATCGCGCGCAGCAGCTGTGCGTTAAGTAAAAGCCGGCAGACGCCGCCGTCAAAAAGCGTTGCAGGCGTCTGGTAGTGCCAGCGCGATCACAGAGTTGGCAGCTTTCCGGCTCGCCTCAGGCTGCTTGCTGGACAATGTTCGCCGTTGGACTACCTTTAAAAGGCAAGGCACCTCGCCTTCAAAAATGCCAACTTTTAGCGCACGGCTCACTACGAGCCATTTCCCTGGACCCGATACAGGAATCGTATTGGGTCTTTTTTTAATTGGTTGTTTTCAAAAGATAATTCAGGCATTTCCCGGTATTTAACTGACATCTCACTCCGGACGGCACTCGCACTGGTTCTGAACAGGTAAATCCAGGCGTTAGCGGATAGTCAGTCAGCTACCTGACAGAACAGAAGCGTTATCCCTTTCCCTGATCCACTATTTTATAAAACAGTGGAACGATCGCTCGCCGGAAACGGTGTTTTAACCTGGCTTTTAACGGTCGTGATGACATAAGTTGATTCCAGATAGCCTTTTTTTGCCGGGCAATCTCGCTCATATCATTATTACCGTTTATTGTAGACTGGCTGGCTTCTTCGGAGAGCTGAACCGGATGCGGAATCACTGAAAAAACGCTTACAAAAGCGTGCTCTTCAAAAAGCGTCCACTTATCTGCAGTGATCCAAATAGGGTGCAGGTTTTTTAACAGAGATTGCGCAGCTTTGTGGTTAATTACGTAGGAGTGAGTGGTGGTGGCCTGCAGCGTTTTATGCAGAGTATGTTTATGGGTTAAATGAGAGACAGGAGATGATAGATAACTGTTTGCCCGGCTAAAAAGGATCACTTCTGGCCTATGACTGGCTGGCTTTATTTTTTCCAGTACGTCGCTGGCTTCGCGAGTGAAAATAATGTCATCTTCCAGAATCATCGCAGCTTCAATATTGCTGTCGACGATTTTCTGGTAAATTTTTTGATGACTCAATGCACACCCAATCTCTCCGGGTAAAAACGCATAATTAATGGTTGCGCTTGCGGCAGCTCGTTCATCGGCTGTCATGAGCGTGCCATCGACCGCTTCGACAAATTCATAATCAAGATTAAGTGCATCAAGCTGGGACGCAATTTTATTCCGTCTTTCAACCGATCTTTTTAAGTTTACAATAAAAATTTTCATTATCTGCCGGGCGCGATGTGCGTTTCCTCTGTATTCATGACCTGAATAATGCAGATATTATCATATAAATAATCTTGCTGAGTATATGGCCTCAGTTGGTAACAGGCTGCGTTCTGCAGGTTGTAAGCCGGATAAAACAGGATAAAAGTTTGCCTTATTGCTGACACAGGCTACGCTTAAAGGGTGACAACTCAATGCGCCGCATCTAACGACGGACTGTTTGCTAATCAATGATGATAAACAGGCGCACCAATTCAGGGCTCTGCTTCGGCAGGGCCTTTTCTTTGCCCGCTGCTGACCTGAATGTACAGGCAGCAGCGGGTAAAGCGCTCACTCCAGCAGATAAATACCCGCAACAAGTGTGCCGACAGAAATAATGTGCAGTAGCTCAGTCATGGTTCGCCCTCCCGGATATGTACAGACAAAGTCAAGGACGGATATCACACTTCGTCAAATTTAATCATGGCGGGTGATTATTCTGAAACAGTGCTATCGTCCTGCGTTTTGTCTGAATTCAGCGTGACAGCGGTGATATCAGCAAATCGCTAACTGATTAAGTTCAGGGAATAAAGTGGTTTACCTGCCGCACTAACTTCAGGTTGGGCTGTCTCAGTTACAGATGTTTTAGTCCGTATCGATCTTAAAAACACAGCAAAACTCTTTTTTTGTACTATATTGTTATAGCAAAGGGTGAGTTTTGTAAAAAAGAGTCATGCTGTACCCTTAACAATAAACAGACAGGCCGCGAAAGGCCGTTTTAAACCAAAGGATATAAAAATTATTTCAGTTTCAATTTCTATGCGTTGCCCTCACTGTCTGGGCTCGCAGTATCGCAAATCCGCATTTGACGTTTCTGAGAAGAATCCGGCGGGTGCTAAGTGCATATTCTGTAAAACAGCGATGGTTGCTCTTAACCCTGCGGCGATGAATACGTTAGCTAAGCTTAAAATGAATAACGATATGCTTCACAGATAACCGATCTCTGCCACGCAAAAGGCCACCTCAGGGTGGCCTTTTTACTTGTTGCGGACGACAGCATCTACCCCGATGGCTACAGAATAATCCAGCGCCTGGCAGGCGCTCAGGCTTCAGGCTGGCCTGCCGGGCCTTTACTCATCGGCCCGCCGGGCACCGGATGCTCCATCGGCGGAGCAGGGCGGCCATCCGGACCCAGCGGGCGTTCCGGCTGCTGACAACCGGCCAGCATCAGCAGGCTGGCAGAGATAATTAATCCACTAAAAAACAGCTTCATCAGAGACTCCTTGATTAACAGGCAACCCGGCGTTGCACATTAACCCTAGCTGATAAATCTGTGCGCTGACGGCAGCGGCTGGCTTAATTTTATCGTCCTGATTAAAACCGCTGTAAGGCCAGATTTTTATCTCAGACGTCGCCATTCATGGCGTCATTGCTTCTGTTGCCTATACTTAGGTTCTTGATGACAGGAGGCGAACATGTTCAAACATAACAGTAATGAAGAGCGTAAACATGAGGGCGATGTAGCCAAAGGATTGCCTGAAGCGGCCCCCTCTGCCGGAAATGCGTATGAAGAGGATGACCATCCGGTTCAGGACGCGCCGGATGAGCATGGCGAAATTCCCCGTACGCGTGACAGCAGTGAAGATGAAAAGAAAGATCCCTGGGAAGATAAAGGGAAATAACGCGTAGACGCTAAATAAGAGTGGTGTGACATTTATCTTTTTTTCTGCGGCTGGCGCACATATCCCTCAGGCTGCCGCAGAGCGTCAGACAGCAGTGCCTATACTGAAAATACCCAACCCAGGGTCAGGAGGTAAATATGTCAGAACGTCCAGAAGATATTCAGCCTATCCCCGATGATGGACAGGCACCCGGTGCAGATGAAGATTTGCCCATGGATGACGGTGCTGTGCCCAATGATGACGCGCTTCCTGTGGATGACACGCGCAGAATCTGATCGGGATGTATTTACCACTCAGTTAACCCGTATGGCCTGACGCTATACGGGTTTTTTAATGAGCGCTTCTCTGGCTGTACCTGAGATCGGGAAAGAGTAAAGCAGCGTTATACTGCCTGAAATGGTATAAAATGCCCTGGTTTCGTATATTTCAGGACAGATCATTAATGGCAGATACACACTATTTACTTTGGGTAATGACAGGGACGCTGACCATCCTCAGCCTGTTTATTGGTGCAATTGTCGGACAGGCAAAAACCCGCCGGCTGGGTATGATGACCTTTACCGGTCTCTGGGCATTTTTTATGCTGGCAATATTTTTGATAACCCGCTAACCCACTATCAGCAGATGCACCAGCCGGGCCAGCGATTCAAGCAGCAGCAGGCTGCCGGTCACCAGCATAATCAACACAATGATAAACTGCTTACGGCCTTTCATGCTGTGCTCTCCATGGCGACGCCATACCGGCATTACACTATGCCGGTTGGGTTAAACTAACGCTCAACCATCAGATTATGAGCCGCAGCCTGCTAGCGAAACAGCCGGCCGTCACGCACCAGCTCGCGCGGATAGCTGTTTTTAATGCGGTTGCCCACTTTTTTAGCCAGTCCAAGCGGCTGCTGCTGCCAGGTGACGATGACTTCATCCCGGTCAGGCAGTGTCTCCGGGTGGATATCCTGTCCGCGATACCAGCTTTCCGCTTCCGCTTCATTCAGCGCAAACGCCAGCGATGCATCAGGCCTGGCCAGTGCCATCACCGCCTCATGCTGCCAGCGGTAGCCTTTGGGAAAGGTTTCAGCCAGTTTCAGACCAATGCGTGAGAAGCGTACCTTATTCAGCCACTGCTCTGCGCTGGCCGGAAACAGCCACAGCTCTTTATCGCGCTGCCAGAGCGTCAGGCTCTCATCCCACTGCAGGCCCACCTTAGCCGCTGCCTGCATCACCTCCGCGCTGAGTTTTCGGCTGGCGGGCGCAAACGGCAGTTTCCCGAGTTTATAGCCCGGCGCCGGCAGTGCCGGTACGCTGGCGGTTTTACGCAGACGCGCGACGAAAAATCCTTCGCTGTCGAAGCAGTGAGGAAACACGTGCAGATAGCCTTCCGGCGTCAGGGCAGCCTCTGCGCCGGCAAACAAATCCTGCAGCGACATGATCTCAATGGCGTCGGGATAGCGTGTCAGCAACCAGGCTATGACCTGCTGATTCTCGATGGTGTTAAGGGTACAGGTTGAGTAGATCAGCACGCCACCGGGCCTGAGCGCGTGAAAAGCGCTGTCGATAAGATCGCGCTGGGTGGCCGCAATCGCCTCGGTGCTGGCCAGCGTCCAGTTGCGCAGCGCATCTGCATCTTTACGCACCACGCCTTCGCCTGAGCAGGGGGCATCAAGCAGGATGGCGTCGAACTGTTCCGGCAGCGCTGCGCCAAACACCCGGCCATCGAAATGCGTCAGCGCCACGTTGCTGACGCCGCAGCGGCTGATATTGGCATGAAGGACTTTGACCCGGCTGGCGGAGTATTCATTGGCGAGGATCGCGCCGCGATTATGCATCAGCGCCGCCAGCTGCGTGGTTTTGGATCCCGGTGCCGCCGCCATATCCATAACCTGCTGTGCGTCCGGCGCGGCGGCAAACAGCGCCGTTACCGGCAGCATCGAGCTCGCTTCCTGAATGTAGAACAGACCGCTGAGATGTTCAGCCACGCTGCCAAGCGGCAGGCTCTCATCATCGCGCTCGATCCAGAATCCCTCTGCGCACCAGGGAACCGGCGTCAGCCGCCAGCCATACTGCGCCGTGCGGGCAAGAAAATCAGCCACGCTGATCTTCAGCGTGTTGACGCGTACACTTTTGCGCAGCGGCTGCTGGCTGATAGCAAGAAAGCGTTGCAGTTCAGCCTCATCAGGGAGGCTGGCACGCATGAGGGTAATGAACTCTTCAGGAAAACGACTGGACACAACAATTTACCGCGCTGACAAATGATGGACTCAGTGTAACACGCGCAAAGAGAACGGGCAGCCTGCTGGCTGCCCGGTTGTTTAGCGCGGAGCAGGGATAGCGGTACCCCAGTCACGCCACGCTTTCGGCGCTTCATCCTGCAGCAGGAAGTGTTTGTTGGCGCCTGCCTGCGGTGCCAGCGGCACGGTTGGCGGCGTAGCGAACTGAATGCCGCCGCGAATAAACTGCTGGAAGGTGCCGGTTTTCACCACGCCGCCAATCAGGCCAAAATCGAGGTTATAACCGGATGCCAGCCAGAATACTGAGTTATTCCGCACCAGATGCTGATACTTTTTACTGATGCGCAGCGCAATCTGCACCCGATCGGCCATATTACCCAGCGAGGTGCCGGTGACCGTACCGACCTCAACGCCGCGGAACAGAACCGGCGTACCCAGGGAGAGCGATCCCGCCTCGGCGGCATCGACATAAATGTTCAGGCCGTTCAGGTAACGCGAGTCGGTGATTGTGCTTTCCTGCAGCTCAAAGCTGCGCGCCATCGCACCTTTGCCGGGATCGACGTTGACATAGGGCTGCAGAATCGTCTCCAGATGGTTAACGCCTGCCGCAGAAATTTCCGGCGATACCACTGAGAAACGGCTGCCCGTGCGGGCAAAGTCCTGCACATACTCCGGATAGAGCACGGCTTTAGCGACCACCTGATTGTTATCCTGACTCAGCGCCAGCGACTCCACCTGACCGACATTAATACCGAGATAGCGCACCGGCATGCCTGCCGCCAGCTTGCTGCCGTCGTAGGTGTGCAGGGTGATCTGGCTGCCGACGGCGCGCGCTGCGGTTTCTGACGCATAGAGCACGCGCTTAACGCCTTTTTTCGCCTGTGCACCGGTCAGATTGTCAAAGCTGATGGCGCCTTTCAGCGCCCGGTTAATCGGCGACGCCTGCACGGTCAGACCGCTGCCGTTGAGCTGCACTTTTGCGCCACCTTCGGCCCAGAATACGCTTTCGCTGGTCAGCAGCTTGCGATACTGCGGCTGGATATGCACTAAGATATCAAACGCATCCGCACGCGGCACCACGTCGACCACTTCACCGACTTCAAACTTACGGTAGAGCACTACTGAACCTGCCTGTACGTCCGGCAGGCTGGTTGCCGTCAGCGTCAGCGTGGCAGGCGGCTGATCGCCGGTGATCCCTTCAGCAGCACGCTCGGCGTCTGCATAGAGTGGGTAGCGGCTGGAGGCTTTCCCTTTTGCGCCGGGATCGAGACGAATACCGCCATCCACCCATTCACGTGCGCTGGCACCCAGCACCTGCATACCATCAAGGCCAAATTTTACGTTCAGGCGACTGTTGACGATAAACTTGCTGTCAGCGTGCACCAGCTGACGATATTCAGGATTAATCGCGACCACGAAATTGATGCCGTTCTCATCCAGTTTGCGCGAGATCACCTGACCAATCTTCATGCCATAGATCACCAGGGGCTGGCCGGCATCGATACCGTAGGTTTCCGGCGCGCTAAGCTGTACCGTCAGGACATCCGGTTTCTGCAGCAGCGTTTCGCTGGCGGGCAGCACGCTGAAATGGTCCTGCGGTTCGCCCTCACCGGGCACCAGCTCCAGCGTGTTACCGGTGAGCAGGCTGCTCAGGCTGGTGTCAGTGAGGCTGAGTTTCGGTGCGCGCATCTCAATACGTGTTCCGCTGCGCATCAGGCCGGTCACTGAGGGATCAATCGTCAGTTCGCCAGAGACTTTGCCGTCAGGCAGCAGCGTAAGTTTTGTCAGGATGCCTACTTCCAGCCCCTGATACATCAGAGGCGTACTGTTGGCTTTGAGGTTGTTACCATCAGGCAGATCGAGGTTAATCAGCACGCCGCGCTGGCTGTGTGCCAGATCCGGATAGAGCTGATAGTTCTGCTCGCTCTCAGCCGGTTCGCCTTTATCGGGTGAATCAAACGCGATAGCGCCGTTTACCAGCGCGGCCAGACTCTCCAGCTTCACTTTCGCGCCGCTCAGGCTGACATCTGCATCAATACCGGAAACATTCCAGAAGCGGCTCTGCTTTTTGATGAGATTGATAAAGCGCCGCTCGATCAGCACATCAATGGTGACGCCATCAGTATTGCTATTAAGGCTGTAGTCATAGACGTGACCCACCGGAATTTTCCGGTAGTAGACCAGCGAGCCGGTATTAAGCGAGCCGAGATCGGGCGCATGCAGATGGATGAGCAGCTCGCCGGTATTGACCCGGTATTTAGGCTGCGTATCAAGCGCGGTGAAATGGTCGCGCTCTTTACCATCGCCAGGCATCATACCGATGTAGTTACCGCCCACGAGCGCATCAAGCCCGGAGACGCCGGCCAGGGAGGCTTTTGGCGTCACCAGCCAGAATTGTGTATTCTCGCGCAGGGCGTCGCGCATATCGCTTTTGATGCTCGCTTTGATACGAATGCTGCGATAATCATCACTCAGCTCAATACCCTGCACAGTACCGACCTCCACGCCCTGATAACGAATCGGCGTGCGGCCCGGCACTATGCCGTCCGCCGTCTGGAAGTTGATGGTAATGGTGGTACCGCGCTCCTGATAATTGGTCCATAAAAGCCAGCCGGCAATCAGCAGGGCGATAATGGGCAAAAGCCAGAATGGCGACAACTTGCGTTTGTTACGCACGGTTGCGCTAGTCGGTGTAGTCGGCGTTTCCTGTTGCATGTGCATCCCAGATCAGGCGGCTATCCAGCCACTCAACAGCCATAATAGTCAGGATTACCGCTGCGCCGAAGTAAAGCGCGGCAGGTCCCATGGTAAAAGCCAGCAGCTGATCGCGATTGACCAGCGACATGGTTAAAGCAATAACAAACAGATCCAGCATCGACCAGCGTCCCACCCAGGTCACCACGCGCAGCAGCCGGATGCGGGTTTTCAGCCCCTGTTCACATTTGAAGTGAATACTGAGCAGCAGCGTCAGCATCACCAGCACTTTAGTGAAAGGCACCAGGATACTGGCGATAAACACCACCGCAGCAATGGGAATATTGCCTGAGCCCAGCCCGAGGATACCGGAAAAGATAGTGTCTTCACGCCGCGAACCGTTTACAAACACCACGGAAATCGGCAGCAGGTTGGCGGGTATCAGCATCACGATCGACGCAATTAACGCCGCCCAGGATTTTTGCAGGCTGTGGCGACGGCGAAAATCAAGCGGCGTGTGGCAGCGGGTACAGCGACCACGCTCATCGGGCATGCCGGTGTGATGACAGTTGAGGCACACCTGCCAGCGCTCTGGCGGCGCGGTTGGGATGGACTGGGGATAGTAATGCTCCCAGAGCTCTTCCACATTAAGATGAATAATAGTGAGCAGGCTTAACAGGGTCAGAGCTACGTAAGCGACCAGACCATAACCCAACGCCAGCGAGGCGTAATCCTGAACTTTGATAGAGGCGACGCCAATACCTACCAGGTAGATATCCAGCATCACCCACTCTTTCAGCCGCTCAAGCATTAGCAGCACCGGTCGCAGATTCATGCCCAGCCGGTTGCCAATCCACAGATAGCTGATGCCGGCAACCAGCGTCACCGGAGCCCCGATTGTACAAAACGCGACCATGGCGGCCGTCAGCACGTTGCCCTGCTGCGCCATCTGCAATACGCCTTCCAGCAGACTGGCGTTTATGCGCATGCCAAGTAAGCGAATTTCAACCAGTGGCAGGCTGAAAGCAAAGGGCATCAGCACCAGCATTGTCACTGCCATCGCGGTCAGACGACGCATTGACCAGTCACGGCCATTCTGGATTTTGGCATGACAGCGCGGGCAATAAGCCGTTTGATGCGATTTCACATCCGGTAAGGAAAAAAGGGTATCGCATTGGGGGCAACGCTGATAACGTGCGTGGGGCAAGCTCTGGCTGATAGCGTGAATTTTCATAAGTGACGCGAGTGGCCCATCATTCGTTACGGTTGCCGGCAGTCTGAACAGAACGTGCAGCCTGCACTATCTTGTGGTACGAGATCAGTCTCAATCATAGCGTGCTAAGGGTATAGCAACTTATTCAATGATTCACCTTGTTGGGCTGGATTATTAGTGCTTATTTTAACAACTGAGGGAAAACTGATACCTCTCAGTGATGAATTATGGTTGATCAATGAACAAAAAAGCCTTTTACGAGGAATTAAATCGTGATGCCCGGGCGCTGCTGGCGGGCGAAACCTCTTTTCTTGCCGCGCTGGCTAACTGCAGTGCGCTGCTGTTTGAGCGTCTGGAGGGGGTTAACTGGGCAGGCTTCTATCTGCTGACTGAAGAGAATACGCTGGTCCTGGGTCCGTTCCAGGGCAAGATTGCCTGCGTGCGTATTCCGGCAGGTAAAGGCGTTTGCGGTACGGCAGTGGCTGAAGAGCGCGTGCTGCGCGTGGATGACGTTCATGCGTTTCCCGGTCATATCGCCTGCGACGCCGCCAGTAACGCAGAAATCGTGATTCCTCTGAAAGTGAACGGCCTGCTGGCAGGCGTTCTTGATATCGACAGTACGCTTTATTCCCGCTTTGACAGTGAGGATGAAGCAGGGCTGGTAGCCCTTGCCGACGGGCTTTGTGAGGTGCTGGCGAACAGCAACATCGAAAAATTTATTGCGCTGTCGCATAGCTAATCGTCTGGATTGCATGGCATTTGGCGATGTTGTCATTATAATGTCGCCTGTTCATGCCCGCTCTGGTCGGCAAATCCGTTGTAATCAGGAAATTTCATGGAAAATCAACCTAAGTTGAATAGCAGTAAAGAAGTCATCGCCTTTCTGGCGGAACGTTTTCCGCACTGCTTTAGCGCCGAAGGTGAAGCGCGTCCGCTCAAAATCGGTATCTTTCAGGATCTGGTCGAGCGTGTTCAGGGCGAAAATAGTCCGAGCAAAACGCAGCTGCGTTCAGCTCTGCGTCTTTATACCTCCAGCTGGCGTTATCTTTACGGTATCAAAGCCGGCGCAACGCGTGTCGATCTCGATGGCAACGCCTGTGGCGTACTGGATGAGCAGCACGTAGAGCATGCGCGGAAGCAGCTGGAAGAGGCAAAGGCACGCGTTCAGGCGCAGCGTGAGCAGCAGCGGGCGAAGAAGCGCGAGGCAGGAGAGGAGAGTGCAGAGCGTCGTCCGCGTAAGCCAGCACCGCGTAAAGCGGCTGAAGGTGATACGCCGCGCAAGCCGCGCCCTCAGACGCCACGCACCGGTGCTGCAGAACGCAACGCCGCACCACGTCCGCCGCGGGCAAAACCCGTTACCGACACCTCAGCTTTGCAGCCAGGCCAGAATATTAAAGTCAAAGCAGGCAAAAGTGCTATGGACGCCACCATTCTTGAAATCACTAAAGATGGCGTTCGGGTACAGCTTGCTTCAGGCCTGGCAATGATTGTGCGCGCAGAACACTTGCAGTTCTGAAACGGAGGCCCGACCCTGGCATGAACAGCTTTTTTAAGATCGGTATGATCGCGGGCCTGCTGCTGGCAGGCCCCTCCGTTGCCGCAGACAATATCACGCGTGCAGACCAGATCCCGCAGTTACATGAAGAAGCGCAGCATCCCACGGTCAGTGAGCGGGTTACATCGCGCTTTACCCGCTCTCACTACCGTCAGTTCGATCTGAATCAGGATTTCTCAGCAAAGATTTTTGATCGCTATCTGAACCTGCTGGATTACAGCCATAACGTGCTGCTGGCATCAGACGTTGCGCAATATGCGGACAAAAAAACCACGCTCGGCGACGAGCTGCGCAGCGGCAAGCTGGATCTGTTTTACGCGCTCTATAACCTGGCACAAAAACGCCGTTTTGAGCGCTATCAATATGCGCTGACGGTGCTGGATCGTCCGATGGATTTCAGTGGCAATGACACCATTGATATTGACCGGGCGAAAGCACCATGGCCAAAGAGCACCGCAGAGCTGAACGCGCTCTGGGACGCCAAAGTTAAATATGATGAGCTCAGCCTGAAGCTGGCGGGCAAAGATGACAAAGAGATCCGTGAAACGCTGACCAAGCGCTACAACTTTGCCATCCGTCGCCTGGCTCAGAGCAACAGTGAAGATGTCTTCCAGCTGGCAATGACCGCCTTCGCTCATGAGATCGATCCCCACACCAACTACCTTTCCCCGCGCAATACTGAGCAGTTCAACACCGAGATGAGCCTGTCGCTTGAGGGGATTGGTGCCGTGCTGCAGATGGATGATGACTACACGGTCATCAACTCTATGGTCGCTGGCGGTCCGGCAGCAAAAAGCAAATCGATTACCGTTGGCGATCGCATTGTCGGCGTCGGTCAGCCAGGCAAGCCTGTTGAGGATGTTATCGGCTGGCGGCTGGATGATGTGGTATCGAAAATCAAAGGACCTAAAGGCAGCAAAGTGCGTCTTGAGATCCTGCCTGCCGGTAAAGGCACCAAAACCCGGACCGTTACGCTCACGCGTGAAAAGATCCGTCTGGAAGATCGGGCAGTTAAAGGCACGGTGCATAACGTCGGCAAAGAAAAAGTGGGCGTGCTGGATATTCCGGGCTTCTATGTCGGTCTGACTGACGATGTCAAAGTGCAGCTGCAGAAACTGCAAAAGCAAAATGTGGACAGCGTCGTTATCGACCTTCGAACCAACGGCGGCGGTGCACTGACTGAAGCGGTCTCTCTCTCCGGACTCTTTATTCCGGGTGGCCCGGTGGTTCAGGTCAGGGATAACAATGGACGGGTGCGTGAAGACAGCGATACCGACGGCATTGTTTACTACAAAGGTCCGCTGGTAGTGCTGGTCGACCGGTTCAGCGCGTCAGCTTCGGAAATCTTTGCCGCGGCGATGCAGGACTATGGCCGGGCTCTGATTGTTGGCGAACCGACCTTCGGCAAGGGAACCGTACAGCAGTATCGTTCTCTGAACCGCATTTACGATCAGATGCTGCGTCCGGAGTGGCCTGCGCTGGGTTCCGTACAATATACCATTCAGAAATTTTATCGTATCAACGGCGGCAGCACGCAGCGTAAAGGGGTAACCCCCGATCTGCTGATGCCAACCGGCGTTGAAGCGGCAGAGACCGGCGAAAAATTTGAAGATAACGCGCTGCCGTGGGACAGCATTAATGCGGCAACCTATACCAAAACCGGTGATATCACCGCGCTGGTGCCGAAGCTGACGCAGTCTCATGCCGATCGCATTGCGCAGGATCGTGAGTTTCAGTACATCATGAAAGATATTGCGCGTTTCAATGCGATGAAAGATAAACGCAATATCGTGTCGCTCAATCTTGCCCAGCGTGAGAAAGAGAGTCACGAAGAGGACGCGCTTCGTCTGGAGCGTATTAACGCGCGTTATCAGATGGAAGGTAAAAAGCCGCTTAAGAATCTTGAGGCGCTGCCAAAAGATTATAAAGAGCCCGATCCCTATCTGGATGAGACGGTGAAGATCGCTAACGATCTGGCTCAGCTGGCCTCCTCTCAGCCCGCTGCCACTCCGGCGAAGTAATCCTGAAGCCGGTCACAAAACACCGCTACGGCGGTGTTTTTTTTTACACTATACTCGCTAAATAAGTGGTCTGAGCAGTTTGCAATCGATCGCCAGAGTGGAATGTAAAGTTTTGTTTTTTTAGGCACTTAAAGATTAAGGTCGCTTGAAAAGCCGCGCAATGAACATAGGATATATATCCGCGTACAAGCGCGTGAACAACTGAGGAAGATTAACATTTATGATGCGTATTGCTCTTTTCCTGATCACCAACCTGGCGGTGATGTTGGTATTCGGACTCATTCTGAGTCTGACAGGAATCCAGTCAAGCAGTGTTCAGGGCCTGATGATTATGGCGGGTCTGTTTGGCTTTGGCGGTGCGTTCGTTTCACTGCTGATGTCCAAATGGATGGCGCTACGCTCCGTTGGCGGGGAGGTGATTGCACAGCCCCGTAATGAAACCGAGCGCTGGCTGATGGAGACCGTGGGTCGCCAGGCGCAGCAGGCTGGCATTGCGATGCCGCAGGTCGCGATTTATCATGCGCCCGATATCAATGCCTTTGCGACCGGTGCGCGCCGTGATGCGTCCCTTGTCGCTGTCTCAACCGGTCTGCTGCAAAACATGAGCCGCGATGAGGCTGAAGCCGTGCTGGCGCATGAGATCGCGCATATCGCCAACGGAGATATGGTCACCATGACCCTGATTCAGGGCATTGTGAACACCTTTGTTATCTTTATCTCGCGCATTATTGCGCAGGTTGCGTCGGGCTTTCTGTCCGGCAACCGCGATGGTGAAGAGAGCAGCAACGGTAATCCGCTGGTCTATTTTGCGGTTGCAACGGTGCTGGAACTGCTTTTTGGTATCCTCGCCAGCATCATTACCATGTGGTTCTCACGCCACCGTGAGTTTCACGCTGATGCAGGATCGGCAAAACTGGTTGGCCGTGAAAAAATGATCGCCGCGCTGCAACGTCTGAAAACCAGCTACGAGCCGCAGGAGCCAGGCAGCATGATGGCGTTCTGCATCAACGGTAAAAACAAGTCGTTCAGCGAGCTGTTTATGTCTCACCCGCCGCTTGATAAGCGCATCGAAGCGCTGCGCAGCGGGCAGTATCTGAAATAATCCGCTCAGGCGACGAAAAAAAAAGGCATCACCCTGGTGATGCCTTTTTTATTTGCGTGCGGATAGCGTCAGGCTGGCGCGCGTGACTGGGTCATCCGCACCAGACTTATCGCAGCAGCAGCGGAAGCAAAGCCACCGGCAAGGATCAAAGAAGCGTGCGTGCCGCTGTCGCTGAACAGGTTAAACATCAGAGCCACCAGCGCGGCACCGGCACTCTGTCCTGTCAGCCGGGCGGTGCCCAGCATGCCGCTGGCTCCGCCGCTGCGGTTGCGCGGGGCAGCAGAGATAATGGTGTGATTATTGGGTGACTGAAACAGGCCAAAACCGGCACCGCACAGCATCATACGCCAGATGATATCTGCATCAGCAGGCTGCGCCGGGAGCATGGCCAGCAGAAACAGCCCGGCGGCAAACAGCGCCAGCCCCAGTCCACCCAGCAGGCCGGCGTGATACTTCTCAATCAGACGTCCGGCAATCGGCGCCATCACCATTGTTGCCAGCGGCCACGGCGTCAGCAGCAGCCCGGTTGCCACTTCATCCCGGCCAAGCACGTTCTGCAGGTAAAACGGCAGCGATACCATCGCCAGCATCTGCGCGCAGAAAGAGCAGACGGAGGTGCCAATGGAGAGCGAGAACAGCGGCAGACGTAGCAGATCAACCGGTAACAAGGGCACCGGCAGGGTTAGCTGACGCCGCACAAAGATAATACCGGTAACGATCAGCGCCGCCAGTTCGGCCACGATAAGGCTGGCTGGCTGCCCCTGCGAAAAGCCGCTCAGTGCAGTGATGAGTAACCCAAAAAAGAGCGCGTTCATCACCGCACTTGGAATATCAAACTTCTGCTGGCGCGCTTTTTGCAGATTGTCAGGCAGGAAGCGCAGTGCCAGCCAGAGTGCGGCAAGGCCAAACGGGATATTGATTAAAAAGAGCCACTGCCAGCTGGCCACGGCCAGAATAGCCGCGGCAATAGTGGGGCCGGCGGCGCTGGAGACCGCCACAATGAGTGAGTTGATTGCCATGCCGCGTCCAAGAAAGCGCTGCGGATAAATAATCCGGATTAGCGCGGTGTTGACGCTCATCAGCGCGGCGCCGCCAAATCCCTGCAGTACGCGCGCCACGGTTAGCGTCGTCAGCGTGGAGGAGAGGGCGCAGAACAGCGATGTCGCGATAAACAGGATCAGGCCGGCCTGAAAGATACGGCGGTATCCCAGCATATCTCCCAGAAAGGAGAGCGACAGCAGCGAGATCACGATTGCGATCTGATACGCGTTAACTATCCAGATTGATTCAGCCGGGCTGGCGCTGAGATCGCGGGCTATCGTCGGCAGCGCTACGTTAGCGATAGCGCCATCGAGTACCGCCATCATAATACCCAGCGCAATCGTGATGATTGCGCCATAGCGCTGCGGTAGCGGAAGTCCATCCTGAGGGGCAATTGAAGGCATAATAGTGGTAAGTAAAGGGAGTAAATATCATCATGCTAATCAATTTAGCGCCGGAAAGCATCGCCGCAGGCGTGAAAAACCTCTATTTCGCTGATGCCGGCATAGCGAAAATCAAAATGGGCTCACGCTGAGCCCGGAAGGGTTACTGGTTATCAATGACATCGCCGCTTTTTTTCAGCAGCGGACAGGCCGTTACACCGACAATTCCGCTGTCGCTATGCAGATAACGGGCGGTCATCATGCCGCGTGCGGTCAGGTAGTTACACTCCAGGCCAAGACCGGCTGCTTTCTCAGCGCTGCCGGTCAGAACACCATAGCCGGTGAAGAGCAGCGCCAGCCACAGCAGGGCGAACAGCATCACCAGACGAATAAAATATTTCATTATTATCTCCCGAAATTGAAAACGCGCCGCATCCGTTTGGCAATAAGCGCGACAGGCGTACCATGCCGTGCTTTACACGTTAATACGATCGGAGATAGCTGAAAGCGCTGCGGCAGGCAACTGCTTTGGTTGCAGAAGATATCTTTTCCTGGCGCAACAGGTAGAATTAGCGCCGTTAAATCCTTACTGATAGTTACCCGAGGCAGTTATGAACGAATTAGCCGCAAACTCCAGCCCGCTGCTGCACTATGGTATCGTGGCGCTCATTATTCTTGTGGCCTTTATCGTCTGGTTTTTTGTTAATCGCGCCAGCGTGCGTGCCAGCGAGCATCTGCAGCTGCTGGAAATGCTGGTGGAAGAGCAGAAAAAACAGACCGCGCTGCTGCGCCGTATTGCGGAGGCGCAGGGAGAAACGTCGTCCGCTGTGCAGGATGACGAAGGCACGGCTTCACGCGATTTTATCCGGCTGATCCCGGAGCGCTGAGAGTAAAATGGAGAGGGCATGAGCCGCAGAAATCCCTGGTACGACGCTTCAAAAGCACACCATACCCCTGACGGGTTTTGCAATCCTGAAGGGGAACAGCGCAAGCCGGGTGATTTACAGCGCTGGCGTCGTGAACGTAAAGCGCAGCATCTCCCGCTGCCGCCTGCCAGCGGCTATGCTGATTTCAGCGCTCGCTGGTATCAGCCCGCCGACCTGAGCGGCAGTGACGATCGCATCTGGTGGCTGGGTCACGCCGCGCTGCTGCTGCGCCTTAAGCAGCGCTATATCCTGATTGACCCGGCTTTATCACCGCGCGCTTCGCCGCTGCCCTTTGCCGGTCCTGAACGCCGGGTACCCTCACCGCTTGATGTGACCCGGCTGCCGCAGCTCGACTATGTACTGATTTCACATAACCACTACGATCATCTTGACCGGGGCACGATAAAGCGCCTGCTGCGCTGTTTTCCGGAGGTAAAGATGATAGTACCGCTTGGCCTGGGCGCATGGTGCCGGAAGCGGGGGGCCCGCAACGTCACCGAGATGGACTGGTGGGAGTCAGCGGATAGTCAGGATTTGAGCATTACCGCTGTGCCGGCGCGCCACTGGAGTATGCGCACGCTGTGGGATCGCAATCGCTCGCTATGGTGTGGCTGGGTAGTGCGCTGCGGCACGCTCAACTTCTGGTTTTCCGGCGACAGCGGTTACAGCGATAACCTGCTGCAGATTGTGCAACGGCTGGGGCCGTTTAATCTGGCCGCCCTGCCGGTTGGCGCGTATGCACCAGAATGGTTCATGGGCAGCCAGCACATGAACCCGCAGCACGCCGCAGACTTATGGCAGTATGCCGGGCATCCATTAACAATACCTATACACTGGGGTGTTTATGAACTGGCTGATGAGTCGCTGGATGCGCCTCCTGCTGAACTGCAGCGTGTGCTGGACGCAGCCGGGACGCCTCTGGCCGGACGGTTCAGCCCGTGGCGAATAGGGGAGAGCCGGACGCTGGCGGATATTGAATGAGATTTTTCTCACCGGTAATGAATAAGGTGTACAGTTTTCTTAACCTGTCCGGATTAGCGTGCTTATAAAAATAACAGATAAGTTCAGCAGGTTAATGATTATATCCGGAGCAGCCGGATAATAATTTTCCCGGTTTTGGTGCAAAAGCGTTTTATAACCTGTACTCCGCGGGTTTAATTGTACACCTTGTGCATTAAGAGAAGCAGGCGCTGTTATTTTACACTGCAGAGAGAAATAATCTTTGTCTGCCATAATAGTGCAACACGTTTAACGTAGCGTCTGGCACTTAACGCAAATTCATGTCCTGCCGCTGCGCTTGACGTTGCTGCAGAAAAACGCTGGTCATCAAGGATTTTGTGCGCCATCAGGTGTTTGCGGTTCCTGTTTCACCACGAAGGAGCAGGGGTCCCGGATAATAATGTGCGACAAGTCGACCACTGTTTAAAAATGGCTTGCCATTATTTAGCGGATATGTGATAACCATCAGCGGGTCAAACGAGGTACAGTTCTGTTTATGCATGGCATCTTCAGTAAAGAAGTTTTGAGTAAAGACGTTGACGTTGAATACCGCTTCCTTGCCGAACCTTAAATTAGTGCCTCATTCAGTAACGTCTCTGTTTCTCTGCAATACTGCCTTCGGGCAAAATAAACATTTAAAGGAATTTGCAAAATGGCAAAGATTAAAGGTCAGGTTAAGTGGTTCAACGAGTCTAAAGGTTTTGGTTTCATTACTCCTGCTGACGGCAGCAAAGATGTTTTCGTACACTTCTCTGCTATCCAGGGTAACGGCTTCAAAACTCTGGCTGAAGGCCAGCAGGTTGAGTTTGAAATTCAGGATGGCCAGAAAGGTCCTGCAGCGGTTAACGTTACCGCTATCTGATTTTCCGCTCAGCCCGGGTCACTGTACCTGCTGAAACGAATCGTAAGCCCTGCTCTCTGAGCGGGGCTTTTCTTTATGCTTTTTGTTACTCCTGCTTCAGGGTAAACTGCGCCGCTTATCGTTGAACCGGAGTCCGCTATGTCCCTGATCTGTCCCCTGTGCCGCCAGCCATTAACCCAGCAGCCGGGCGTGTTTCGCTGTGACGCTGGTCATCAGTTTGATCGGGCCAGAGAAGGGTATGTCAATCTTCTGCCGGTGCAGCACAAGGGGTCGCGAGAGCCGGGTGACAGCCTGGAGATGCTGCAGGCGCGCCGTGCTTTCCTGGATGCCGGGCACTATCAGCCGCTGCGCGATCGCGTGGCGGCGATACTGGCGCAACGCCTGACGCAGCCTGCGGCTCAGGTTCTGGATATCGGCTGCGGTGAGGGGTATTACACCAGTGCCCTGACCAGCGCGCTGCCTGACGCCGAAGTCTATGGGCTTGACGTTGCCAAACCGGCTATCCGGATGGCGGCAAAACGCTATACGCAGGTACGCTTTTGCGTTGCCTCCAGCCAGCGGCTGCCGTTTGCCAGCGCGGTGCTGGATGCGGTGGTACGCATCTATGCGCCCTGTAATGAAGAGGAGCTTAGCCGGGTGGTAAAGTCAGGCGGTTATCTGCTGACCGTTACGCCGGGTCCGCACCATCTGCAGCAGTTCAAGGCGCTAATCTATTCGCAGGTGCAGCTGCATGCTGCAGAAGAGAAAACCTATACCGGCTTTACGCTCTGCGAGTCGCAGTCTCTCAGCTATGACCTGACGCTAAGCGGCGCTGAAGCGGTAAGCCTGCTGCAGATGACACCCTTTGCCTGGCGTGCATCGGAAGCGGTATGGCAGACGCTGGCAGCGGCAGAGCAGTTCCGCTGTGACGCGGACTTTACCCTCTCTCTGTGGCAGCGCGATTAGCGAGCGGTGAGGAGCGTATGCCAGATACGCTCCAGGTCATCCAGCGTATGAACAGCAATAAGCAGCCGGCGCCGCTCCAGCTGCATCATTAAAACCCCCTCCGGCGAGAGGTTAATCGCGGCAATGCGCGCATAGCGGATCCAGATCCCGTTATCAAACAGGCCCTCCTGCTTCATCAGCAGCACCGGACGGCGCAGCCAGAATACCCAGAGCGTCAGGGCGCACAGCACCATGATAAGCGTTGTCGTCAGCACCGGCCCTGCATTGCTGATATTTTTCCACAGCAGAATCAGCAGCAGTCCGATAAAAATCGCGCTATCGGGCAGGTGACGTCGTCGCAGTGCGACCCGCAGCAGGGTGATGCCTTTACGGCGCGGCAACACTACATCATGGTAAATAGCAAACAGCAGCAGAGCGGCGATGCAGAACATCAGCAGCAGATCGGTCAGCGCCATTATCGCTCCTTTTTACACTCTGCCCATATTACGCGTCCGGCCGGAAAGCGGCTTACAGTCCCAGCAGGCCAATCGAGTAACCAATAATCCCGATCGCAAAGAAACCGATGATGATCCACAGCGCGTTAACTTTACGACGCAGCAGCCACATACAGCCAAATGTCAGCAGCAGCGGGATCAGGCCGGGCATAAGCTGGTCAAGAATAGACTGAACGGTGGTTACCGTGGTTTTACCGGTCTGGTCGGTAATACTCGATACCACCAGCGGCACGTTAACGTGGGTCCATTTATTGACCAGTGCGCCCATCACAAACAGGCCGAGGATCGAGGCGCCTTCGGTGAGCTTCTGCAGAAAACCGCCGCCCATATCGCTGACGATATCAACGCCTTTGCGATAGCCGTAAGCAACGCCGTAATAGCGGGTCAGCAGGCGCACAACGTTAAACAGCACAAAAAACAGCAGCGGGCCCAGCAGGCTGCCGCTCATGGCAATCCCTGCACCAAGCGCGGCAAACACCGGCCGTACGGTGCCCCAGAAGATGGGATCGCCTACGCCTGCCAGCGGCCCCATCAGACCCACTTTAATGCCGTTAATAGCACCATCATCAATGGCGGCGCCGTTTGCCCGCTGCTCCTCCATCGCCATAGTGACGCCCAGTACCGGCGCGGCGACATAGGGCTGCGTGTTGAAAAACTCCAGATGACGCCGGATCGCCTGTTTACGTGCGTCGTCGTTTTCCGGGTAGAGGCGACGGATCACCGGCACCATGGAAAAACAGAAACCGAGCGCCTGCATACGTTCAAAGTTCCATGACCCCTGAAGCAGGTTAGATCGTATGAACACGGCGCGGACATCACCGGAGGTGAGCTTTTTAGCCATTCGCGTGCTGTCAACCATAGTGGCACCTGCTCCTAGTCAAGTTCATTATCAAGGTCGTTTTGCGAGGCACCTGCCGGCGCTGCGCCTGCGACCCGGTTATATTTCGGGGCGAGCTGGATATAGAGAATCGCCATCACGACGCCGATAACGCCCAGCGCAACCAGATTGAAGTCAGTAAACGCGGCGGTGACAAACCCGAGATAGAAGAACGGCATCAGATAACCGGCGCGCATCATATTGATGACCATTGCGTATCCCACTACCACAATCATGCCGCCGGCGATGTTAAGGCCGTTGGTGACTACCTCCGGAATGGAACTCAGTAGCGTATGCACGGCGCTGGTGCCGACAGAGATAGCGACAATCAGCGCCGGGATGGCAATGCGCATCGCCTGCAGCAGCAGGGCAGAGACATGGATCCAGGAGATAGCGGTGAGGTTACCTTTCGCGGCCGCGTTATCTGCCGCATGCTGAAACGCCACGGTCAGAGTTCGCACGATAATGGTCAGCACCTGACCCGCTGCGGCCAGCGGGATCGCCAGAGCGATACCGGCACCGACGCTCTGTCCGCCGGCAATCACCAGGATGGTGGATATAATGGAGGCGAGAGCCGCATCGGGTGCTACCGCCGCCCCGATATTCATCCAGCCCAGCGCGATCATCTCCAGCGTGCCGCCGATAATAATGCCGGTTTTCATGTCACCCAGCACGGCACCAATCAGGGTACAGGCCACCAGCGGACGGTGAAACTGAAATTCATCCAGGATAGAACCCATACCGGCAATACAGGCCACGATAAATATCAGCACAATCTGTAACGTGGTTATTTCCATTTTGCATCTCCTCAGCACGCCCGCCATTATTGCCGGGCGGCAACAAGTCAGGCGGTGGCCTTCGCAATCAGGTCCATCATATTAAGCTTTTGATCGGTGGAGACTTTGCGTACCTCAAGCTCAATCCCGTGGGCGTTGAGCTGACGAAAAGCGGCAATATCTTTTTCATCTACTGAAACCGCATTATTGACCTGCGTCTTACCCTGACGAAACGCCAT
Organism: Pantoea sp. ICBG 1758; assembly: GCF_002928325.1. Classification (NCBI taxonomy): domain Bacteria; kingdom Pseudomonadati; phylum Pseudomonadota; class Gammaproteobacteria; order Enterobacterales; family Erwiniaceae; genus Pantoea; species Pantoea sp. ICBG 1758. The sequence continues at coordinate 1,274,627 of NZ_POWL01000001.1, read as the reverse complement.
GCCGCCGATATTCACAGAGGTAATATTGACGCCCTGCGCAACCACGCGCTCAACGTCGGTGGGATTAGTAAACAGCAGCATGACGCGTTCGCCCGCATATTTGGGGTTATTCCAGACGCGGATCATTTTTGCGATATCGACCACGTGTGCGGTTACGCCCGGCGGCGCCACCTGGGTCAGCAGGGTTTTACGCACGTGATCGTTTGCCACTTCATCACTGATCACAATAATGCGACTGACGCCGGTCTCTTTAGTCCAGCGGGTCGCTACCTGGCCATGGATCAGACGATCGTCTATGCGCGCCAGCCCGATTTTCATATGCTGGCCCGGCGCCAGCGGTGGCGGCGGCGGCACAGCACATTTAGCCGGCGCTGCGGCAGCGGAAACCGGGTTCGCCTTTAGCGCTTTAATGCCCTCACGGCCGGCATCGGTTGCGACCTGCACCAGCGCCGCCAGTTCAGGATTGTCATCGCGGGCCATCAGCGTTTCGACCAGCATCGGAATATTCACGCCAGCAATGACCTCCTGATCCGGGCGATCCGTGACGAGGCGGCTGGCGGCATTAAACGGGCTGCCTCCCCATGTATCGACCAGAAACAGGACTCCCTGAGCGGTATCAAGCTCTGCCAGCCGAGCACGATACTTATCCATCAGGGTTTCGGCGTTTTCACCGGGTGCAAAATCGATACAGGCGACATTGTGCTGTTCGCCCAGCAGCATCTCTGCTGTTTTCAGGAGCGGCTCTGCTGCCCAGCCGTGTGTACCAATGACTAATGCGATGGTCACCTGCTACCTCCGTTTATGACGAAACCCTGTCATTAAAGGACGTTGACAGGAATAAAGGATGCGGCCGGGCCCGTCAGGCAATATAAGCCTGAGCCGCTACGATGGAGCCCCCATCGGTTTGCGTTAAGGTCGCCGTTTATTTTAGTTAGCGAAAGAAGAAAGAGTGTGACGCCTGTCGGTTATCTGGTGTAACGGCGGTTCAGCGGACTTTTTTATGCCGTTTTTATGCGCCAGCGCAGCTATGTGTAAATGTAAGAAAATTTTTTGATCTTGTTGAGGTAACTGATACATTAACTTTCTGTTTATTACTCAGGAGTACCGGGCTCAAGCTCACCTTTATGGACCGTCACCGACGTCGCTTCTTATCCTTACTGTGCCAGCCGGCGCAGATCGCCACGCCGTTCAGCGTTATTTCGCCTTCGACTCTTCAGCTGTCTCACTTACCGGTGCAGGCTGATTTTCGTGCGTCTACTTTCTTAGCAAGGAGTCACTAATGGAGTTTCTCTTGGATCCCTCGATCTGGGCGGGGCTGTTAACGCTGATCGTGCTGGAAATTGTGCTGGGTATCGATAACCTGGTCTTTATCGCCATTCTTGCTGACAAACTGCCGCCAAAGCAGCGCGATAAAGCGCGACTGATCGGTCTGTCGCTGGCGCTGGTGATGCGCCTCGGCCTGCTCTCCCTGATCTCGTGGATGGTCACGCTGACCCGTCCGCTGTTCAGCGTGATGGATTTCAGCTTTTCCGGTCGCGATCTGATCCTGCTGTTTGGTGGCCTGTTCCTGCTTTTCAAGGCCACGATGGAGCTGCATGAGCGTCTGGAAAATAAAGGCATGGAACAGCAGGGTAATCGCAACTATGCCAGCTTCTGGGCAGTGGTCGCACAAATCGTGGTGCTGGATGCCGTCTTCTCACTGGATGCCGTGATTACCGCAGTGGGTATGGTTAACCACCTGCCGGTGATGATGACTGCGGTGGTGATCGCAATGGGCGTAATGCTGCTGGCATCGAAGCCGCTGACTAATTTTGTCAACGCTCATCCGACGGTTGTCGTGCTCTGCCTGAGCTTCCTGCTGATGATCGGTTTGTCGCTGGTAGCGGAAGGGTTCGGTTTCCATATTCCGAAAGGTTATCTCTATGCGGCGATCGGCTTCTCAATTTTGATTGAGCTGTTTAATCAGATCGCGCGCCGTAATTTTATGCGCCATCAGGCGCGCCGGCCAATGCGTGAGCGCACGGCAGAAGCTATTTTACGCCTGATGGGCGGGCGCAATCGTCAGCAGCAGCCTTCAACGGATGAGCATACGCTGAATAACGCTATGCCGCAGGAAGCGTTTAAGGATGAAGAGCGCTATATGATTAACGGCGTACTGACGCTGTCGCAGCGCTCTATTCGCAGCATCATGACGCCGCGTGGCGATATCTCATGGGTTGATGTGACGCGTCCGCTGGATGAGATCCGTATGCAGCTGCTGGATACGCCACACAGTCTGTTTCCGGTGTGCCGCGGTGAGCTGGATGAGATTATTGGCGTGGTGCGCGCAAAAGAGCTGCTGGTGGCGCTGGAGCACGGTATGGATGTGACCACGTTCGCATCAGGCTCGCCGGCGATTGTTGTCCCTGAGACGCTGGATCCTATTAATCTGCTGGGCGTGCTGCGCCGGGCGAAAGGCAGCTTTGTTATCGTAACCAACGAATTTGGTATGGTGCAGGGTCTGATTACGCCGCTGGACGTGCTGGAAGCGATTGCCGGTGAGTTCCCGGATGAAGATGAGACGCCGGATGTGATCGCCGATGGTGATGGCTGGCTGGTCAAAGGCGGCACCGACCTGCATTCGCTTCAGCAGCTGCTCGACTACCATGAACTGGTTAAACAGGAGGACGATCACGCTTCGCTGGCGGGCCTGCTGATTGAGCAGAAAGGTCAGCTGCCGCAGCCTGGTGAGGTAATCGATCTGCCGCCGCTGCACTTTGAAATTGTTGAGGCGACAGATTACCGTATCGACCTGGTACGGGTGACCAAAGATGCGCCTCACGATGAAGATGAAGAAAACGCGTAATCGCGCGTAGCTGTTCAATCAGGGCCGTCGTGAAGACGGCCCTTTTTTTAACCCGCTGTTTCCTGATGCTGAGCCAGCCATGCCGGAAAATCTTCGATCGGCATGGGGCGCGCATAGAAGTAACCCTGCAGATGATCTACCCCGCGCTCGCGCAGATAGGAGGCCTGTTCAGCGGTCTCCACGCCTTCGGCCACCAGCGCAATCTTCAGCCGCTGCGCCAGTGAAATCACCATATCGGTTACCGTGGCGTTGATCGCGTCAGTGCCGATCGCCGCGGTAAAAATCTTGTCAATTTTCAGCACATCCGGCTGCAGATCTTTCAGGTAGGCCAGCGAACTGTGCCCGGTGCCGAAATCGTCTATCGCCAGGCGTACGCCAATGTTATGCAGCTGCGCCACGACCGACTGATCGATAACCGGCAAGGCGTCACGCTCTGTCAGCTCCACAACCAGCTGCGGATGGGGGTTAGCAGGCCACCAGATCTGCTGCAGATCTTCCACAATGGCGCGATCGTGAAAATGGCTGGCGGCGACGTTAATCGCAATATGGAACGCGCTGCTTTGCGGCAGCTGCGGCAGCGCCTCTACGGCCCGGGCAATCACGAAGCGGGTAAGGGGAGCGATCAGGTTTTGCCGTTCCGCCAGAGGGATAAAGACGTCAGGTGCAATCCATCCCTGACGCGGATTATGCCAGCGCAGCAGAAGCTCAATACCCTCACACTGTTCGCTGCGAGCATTGATTAGCGGCTGACAGTAAACCATAAACTCACTGGCGGTGATGCCGTAGCTGATCTGCCAGCTAAGGCTCATGCGATTGGCCGTTGCCAGCCAGACAATATAGCCAATCAGCAGGCTCAGCATCACCGCCAGCGGCAGCTGGGAAGGCAGCGTATTTAACGCCAGGCGCGCCGGAGAAGGGCCGTAGAGCGTAATGGTGAACGGGTAGCGTAAAGATGCCTGATCGTAAGCGACCTCGTCATCCGAGGGCACCGTGTGTTCAATCATCGGATTACCATACTCAAGGCTCTGACCGCCCACGTTGAAAATAGCCCGCTCTACCCACGGCAGCTGAGGCTCAAGCAGATAATTGCTCATCAGTTCAACATTCACCACCTGCAGCAAGCCATCGCGATTATCCAGCGACTTTGGCGTCCAGAGCAGCAGCACCGGCGAGCCTTTAAGCAGATAATCATCTGTGGTCAGCAGCATGCGCTGATTATTGAGCGCCAGCTCCGGATAGGTCTGACTAAAAGAGATATCGCGGGCGCCATAGATGCTGGAGCAGTAGATAGTGTCATTTTGCACCAGCAGCACGGTGCGTACCGTCTGCAGCGCAGCGATCTTTTCAATCAGCGGATAACGCACCAGCGAACAGGGCAGGCCCACCAGGCCCAGCGTGTTATTGGCGGAGACGTCCAGCGGCGAGAACATACGGTCAAAGCGCTCAATGGCGCGGCTGGCAAAGTTAAGAGACTGCTGCTCAATACGTGACTTCTCTTCGATATAACGAAAAGTCAGGGTAAGGATCAAAACCAGCGTCGCGATCACTAACGCAATAAGCAGCCGCTTACGGCGAAATTGACCCACAAATTGCTGGGGAATGAGCATCAGTAACCACCTTGTTAAGACACAGACCAGGAGCAAATTAACGTGAAGGTTATCGGCATCGGGACGGCCAGGTTTAGCGCTGCCCGTTAAAAAAGCAGGCAATAAAAATTGCGTCCTGCCGGATCCGCGCAGGAAAATTACAATATCTGGTTTGGCAACGCCGAGGTAGGTAAAAAAGCAGAAATCAGTATGAGTGCGCTGATTTTAACCAGCGCACTCCGGACAGGTATCAGTCACACTGAACTTTGATGGCCAGACCGCCACGCGAGGTTTCGCGATATTTAGCGTTCATATCTTTACCGGTCTCATACATGGTCTCAATGACTTTATCCAGCGAGACGCGCGGGGCGCTGGTCCGGCGCAGCGCCATGCGCGCTGAGTTGATGGCTTTGACCGATGCAATAGCATTGCGCTCAATGCAGGGCACCTGCACCTGACCGGCAACCGGATCGCAGGTCAGACCCAGGTTATGCTCCATACCAATTTCCGCGGCCACGCAGACCTGCTCCGGGCTGGCGCCCAGCAGCTCCGCCAGACCCGCCGCCGCCATAGAGCAGGCCACGCCCACTTCACCCTGACAGCCTACTTCGGCACCGGAGATAGAGGCGTTCATTTTATAGAGAATACCGATAGCGCCTGACGCGAGAAAATAACGGATAAAGATATCGGGCGTGACGCTTTCGATAAAGTGATCGTAATAGGCAAGCACCGCCGGCACGATGCCGCAGGCTCCGTTAGTCGGGGCCGTTACCACGCGTCCGCCTGCCGCATTCTCTTCGTTTACCGCCAGGGCAAACATATTGACCCAGTCGATAACGTTCATTGGATCATTGGAGTGCTTGGTCGATGAGACCAGCAGGCGACGCAAAGAGGCGGCACGGCGCGGAACGCGCAGCGGCCCCGGCAGCACGCCTTCGGTGTTCAGACCGCGGTCAATACACGCCTGCATGGTCTGCCAGACATCGGTAAAATAGCGGGTGATCTCTTCACGGCTGTGCAGCGCCAGCTCATTTTGCATCACCAGTCCTGAAAGCGACATGCCGGTCTCGCTGCAGTGGCTGAGCAGCTCTTTTGCCGAGTGAAACGCATAAGGTACCGCGACTTCGTCCAGCACCGGCTGGCCAAAATGCGCTTCATCCACGATAAACCCGCCGCCAATTGAGTAGTAGGTTTTCGTCAGAATCAGCAGATCGCCGGCAAACGCATACAGCGTCATACCGTTTTCATGCAGCGAAAGATTCTCACTGCGGAACACCATGCCGCCTTCGCGTGGAAAGTCGACCTCATGCGCGCCCTTAGCCAGCAGCAGGCGCTCACGCGTTTCCGTATCTTTAATAAATGCCGGGATCGCATCAATATCCACGGTGGCAGGTTCATAACCCGCCAGACCCATAATGATAGCAATATCCGTATGGTGACCTTTACCGGTCAGCGAGAGAGAGCCATACACATCCACCGCTACGCGCGTGACATCCTGCAGTTTGCCCTGCTCAGCCAGCAGATCCACAAACTGTTTGCCCGCTTTCATCGGACCTACGGTATGTGAACTGGATGGGCCGATGCCCACTTTGAACATGTCAAAAACACTAATCAACGGTAACGCTCCTCACAAATACGGGGTTCTGCGGCCTGAGCCGTAATTGCGGCTAATAGTAATCGCCACGGCGGGCGAAAGAACAGCTTTTCGCATGAAATAATCTAATTATAAACCGCAGAAATAGTTATCAATCCGTACCTTTGTGAAGTGGATCGATTTTTCAGCCATGAGTTTACAGACAGCATTCAGGGCAGCGCGATCTGCTGACCAAGCGCACGAATAATTCCGGCCGTCATGCCCCAGATAAAATAATCGTTATACCAGGAGAGCCATATCCGGTGCTGACGCTGGCCGCGATATAACGTCAGCGGATGATAGCGGGCCAGATGCAGTGCTTCACGCAGCGGCATGGTAAAGGCGCTTTCGACTTCATCCGGGTTCAGACGGAGCGGCATGGCTGGCAGGATCCCCACCACCGGCGTGACGGCAAAACCGGTACTGCTGGTGACCGCCGGCAGTACACCGGCTATCTGCACCTGACGGGGATCGATCCCGATCTCTTCCTGCGCTTCACGCAGCGCGGTATCGATCAATGACGTATCGCTGGCATCCTGCATGCCGCCCGGAAAAGCGACCTGGCCGGCATGTTTACGCAGCAGCGCCGAGCGCCGCGTCAGCAGCAGTGCCGGCTCGGCGCTGTTGATAATCGGCACCAGCACTGCCGCATGACGTCCGGCAGGGGCCGGCAGGCGTGCGGGTGGCGGAGGCTGCAGCATAAAACGCGTCAGAAACTGGCTGAGTTCGGCAGTCATATTACTTCTCATCGCTGAGGCAGGGCAGAATGCGGTTAACCTTATGGAAGGTCTCTTCATATTCAGATTGCAGATCGCTGTCAGCCACCAGTCCGCCACCGGCGGCGCAGTAGAGGGTATTGTTTTCAGCGATCAGCGTACGAATGGTAATACTGCTGTCCATACGGCCACACAGGCTGATATAGCCTATGCTGCCGCACCAGGCGTTGCGACGATGCGGCTCCAGCTCTTCGATAATCTCCATCGCACGGATTTTTGGCGCTCCGGTGATTGAGCCGCCTGGAAAGCAGGCGCGCAGCAGATCGGTGGCGCGCAGCCTGTCGGGCAGACGGGCCTGCACGGTGCTCACCAGATGATGCACTGCCGGAAAGGGTTCAACCACAAACAGCTCAGGCACGCTCACGCTGCCGGGTTCAGCCACCCGACCAATATCATTACGCATCAGATCAACAATCATCAGATTCTCCGCACGATCTTTCGCGGAGTGCGCCAGCTTTTCCGCCTGCAGACGATCGGCCTCTGCATCGGCCAGACGCGGCAGCGTGCCTTTGATCGGACGCGTTTCAATAACGTTTTGCTGCAGAGAGAGAAAACGTTCCGGCGACAGGCTGAGCAGCGCGCTGTCCGGCAGACGCAGAAAGGCGCTAAAGGGCGCGCGATTGGCGCGCGTAAGGCGCAGAAACGCCTGCCACTCATCCCCGCTATAGCGCGCCTCGAAACGCTGAGCAAGATTGACCTGATAGCAGTCACCTGCCTGAATATACGCCTGTACAGCATTGAAGCGTGCTGCATAGGCTTCGCGCGTCAGGTCAGAGCGCCACGCGCTGGTTAAGTGAAACGCACGCGGCAGCGGAACCGCCTGCGCCTGCAGCCAGCGCCAGCGCGCGTCAGCATCGCTGAGAGAGACCAGCGTAAGCCGCTGCAGGTGATGATCGGCAATCAGCGCCCAGTCATAAAGGCCCACCGCCATATCAGGCGTCTGCAGATCCTGCTGCGCCACCGCCGGCAGCTGTTCAAACCGGCGGCCGAGATCGTAGCCAAACAGACCCAGCGCACCGCCCTGAAAAGGCAGATCAGGATGGGTGGCGGGCTGCAGGCCCAGCCGGTCCAGCTGCAGCTGCAGCAGCTGCAGCGGATCCTCCTCAGAGCGCCGGATGCCGGTACCATCATCAGTTTCGGTAAACCCGCCGCGCGTGGTAAGCGTGACGCGTGGATCGGCGGTCAGAATATCAAAGCGGTTATCAGCGTGATCGGCCTGACCCGAGGTCAGCAGCATGGCCCACGGGCGATGCGCCAGCGTGGCAAAGCGGTTCAACAGTGCATCGGGGGTATAGGTAAGCGTGAGGGTTTTCGCGATCATGGGTTCAGCAGCATTCAACAGGCAGAGGCGTAGCCTGGCATATTTTTTTGCCACTGGCACCTGTTTGTTCCGCGTGGGATAATGCCCGTCCGATTTAATCTGGAGTAACGTATGTTTACAGGGCTTCCGGCACTATCTCATGAGCAGCAGCAGCAGGCGGTTGAGCGAATTCAGGAACTGATGGCGGGCGGCATGGCCAGCGGCCAGGCGATTGCGCAGGTGGCGCAGGAAATTCGTGAGACCTTTACCGGAGAGGCGATTCGGGCACGCTTCGAAGATGAAGATGAAAACGAATAGTGCCCGTGCCGCTTAACGTGCGGCGATAATTTTTATTTCTACTTTATATTTCGGGTTCATCAGTCCGGCCTGTACGGTACAGCGTACCGGCGCGTTGCCCGGTGATACCCATGCGTCCCAGGCGCGATTCATCGCCGCAAAATCCGCTTTATCCACCAAAAAAATCGTGGCGTCGAGAATATTGCTCTTGTCCGATCCGGCACGCGTCAGAATACGATCGATAACTGCCAGCGCGTTAGCCGTCTGCGCCTCCGCATCGGCATCCAGATTTTCCGGGACGCTGGTGTAGTAGATCGTATTGCCGTGTATCACGGCTTCGGACATACGATGTTCGGGATCGATACGCGTAATAGACATGCTGTTCTCCTCTGTTTTTTGCTGCGCCAGCCTGGCATAACCGGGCTGCGATGTCATCTGTTGTGGTCGCGTCTGCGGAATCCTGACATAATTACAGTGTTTTTCAGGTTACAGGTGAGGATGTGTGGCAGACGATTTTGCAGCAGATGGCGCGTTAGCGCAGGCAATTCCGGGTTTTAAACCGCGTGCGGCCCAGCATGAGATGGCACAGGCGGTCACGGCAGCGGTAACGCACGGCGGTGAGCTGGTGGTGGAGGCGGGCACCGGAACCGGTAAAACCTACGCCTATCTGGCGCCTGCACTGCGCGCAAAAAAGAAAGTCATTGTCTCTACCGGCTCCAAAGCGCTGCAGGATCAGCTCTACAATCGCGATTTGCCCACCATTGCCCGGGCGCTCAAATTCAGCGGAAAAACTGCGCTGCTGAAAGGCCGCTCTAACTATCTTTGTCTCGAACGTATGGAGCAGCAAAACCAGAGCGGCGGCGATCTTACCGTACAGGCGCTGGGCGATCTTATCCACGTGCGCAGCTGGTCATTGGAAACCAAAGATGGCGATATCAGCAACTGCGCCGGTGTCGCTGAAGATAGCCCTGTCTGGCCTTACGTCACCAGCACCAATGACAACTGTCTTGGCAGCGACTGCCCGCTCTATAAAGAGTGTTTTGTCGTAAAAGCGCGTAAAAAAGCGATGGATGCTGACGTTGTGGTGGTCAACCATCATCTGTTTCTGGCTGACCTGGTGGTCAAAGAGGGCGGGTTTGGCGAGCTGATCCCGGAAGCGGACGTAATGATCTTCGATGAGGCACATCAGCTGCCCGACATCGCCAGCCAGTACTTTGGCCAGCAGCTCTCCAGCCGTCAGCTGCAGGATCTCGCCAAAGATATCATTCTTGCCTATCGCACCGAGGTGCGTGATGTGCAGCAGCTGCAGAAATCTGCCGATCGTCTGGCGCAGTGTGCGCAGGATTTTCGCCTGACGCTTGGCGAACCCGGCTTTCGCGGTAATCTGCGCGATCTGCTCAGTGATAACAACGTCATGCGCATGTTTACTCTGCTGGATGATGCGCTGGAACTCTGTTACGACGTCATTAAACTCTCCCTGGGACGCTCAGCGCTGCTTGACGCGGCCTTTGAGCGCGCGGCGCTCTATCGCACCCGCCTGAAGCGTTTACGTGCCATCAGCGAACCCGGTTTCAGCTACTGGTATGAATGTACCAGCCGGCATTTTACGCTGGCGCTGACGCCGCTTTCAGTTGCGGAGCGCTTTCGCGAAGTGATGGATACGCGTAAAGCGGCCTGGGTGTTTACGTCCGCCACGCTGGCGGTGAATGAACAGGTCGGGCATTTCGCCAGTCGGCTCGGGGTTGAGCAGGCGCAGACGCTGATCCTCGACAGTCCGTTTGACTACGCCCGGCAGGCGCTCCTGTGCGTGCCGCGCAACATGCCGGAGCCGAATGCGCCTGGCGGGGCCCGGCAGCTGGCGCGGATGATGAAGCCGCTGATTGATGCCAATAAAGGACGCTGCTTTTTTCTCTGCACCTCACACAAGATGATGCGTGAGCTGGCGGCCGAGTTTCGTGCATCAATGACTCTGCCGGTGCTGCTGCAGGGCGAGACCAGCAAAGGGCAGCTGCTGAAGCAGTTCCTGGAGGCGGGTAATGCGCTGCTGGTTGCCACCAGCAGCTTCTGGGAAGGTGTCGACGTGCGCGGCGATGCCCTGTCGCTGGTCATTATTGATAAACTGCCGTTTACCTCGCCAGACGATCCGCTGCTGAAGGCGCGCATGGAGGATTGCCGGCTGCGCGGCGGCGATCCGTTCAGTGATGTGCAGCTGCCGGATGCAGTAATCACCCTCAAACAGGGGGTGGGGCGTTTGATCCGCGACACCGCCGATCGCGGCGTACTGGTGATTTGCGATCAGCGTCTGGTCTCCCGCCCCTACGGCGAACTCTTTCTCAACAGCCTGCCACCCACGCCGCGGACCCGCGATCTGGCGCGTGCGATCGACTTTGTCCGGCAGGCTGAGGAACACTAATTTATGCCGCTTTGTGATAAGATGCGCGCCATTTTGATTCTCTGAGGTTGTTATGTCCGCCCGAATTTTAGCACTGGACACGGCGACAGAAGCCTGTTCTGCCGCGCTGCTGAATCAGCAGCAGATCGATGCCCGTTTTGAAATTGCTCCGCGCGATCACACGCAGCGCATTCTGCCGCTGGTGCAGTCGCTGCTGCAGGCGCAGCAGCTGGACCTGACCGCGCTGGATGCGCTGGCGTTTGGGCGCGGGCCGGGTAGTTTTACCGGCGTTCGCATTGGTATTGGCATTGCGCAGGGGCTGGCGCTGGGCGCAAACTTACCCATGATTGGCGTCTCTTCGCTGGCAACGATGGCGCAGGGGGCCTGGCGGCTGACCGGTGCCACTCGTGTGCTGGTGGCGATTGATGCACGCATGGGTGAAGTCTACTGGGCTGAATATCAGCGCGATGATGCGGGTCACTGGCACGGCGCCGACAGCGAAGCGGTGCTGAAGCCTGAGGCTGCCGCCGCTCGCATCGCGGCGCTGAGCGGCGAATGGGCGACCGCAGGTACCGGCTGGCAGGCATGGCCTGAGCTGATGACCACGCCGGGCGCAACGCTACTGGCCACCCCGGTTACGCTGCCCGCGGCTGAAGATATGCTGCCGCTGGCGCTGCAGGCGTGGCAGCGAGGCGACACCGTAGCGGTTGAGCATGCAGAGCCGGTTTATCTGCGTAACGAAGTGGCGTGGAAAAAGTTGCCCGGACGCTGAGCCGCCACGCAACTTATTTTTGCACCTCCAGTCTAAATTAAAAATTACAGGAGATGTGCTTATGCCAGGTTATCGTGCTGGAATCGCTGGTGGCGTACTGGCGTGTGTATTGCTGCTGAGCGGCTGCGTCAGCGTACCCGATTCTATTAAAGGAAACTCGGCGCTTCCGCAGCAGGATTTATTGCGCGTGATGAACGCTCCCCAGCTCTATACCGGGCAGGAGTCACGCTTTGGCGGTAAAGTGGTTCGCGTTACAAACCTCAACGGACTGACGCGGCTGGAGATAGCCACGCAGCCGCTGGATGAGAGCGCACGGCCCCGGCTGGGGGCTGCCTCAATCGGACGGATATATGCCGATCTCAAAGGATTTGTCGATCCGGTTGATGTGAATAACCAATATGTTACGGTGCTGGGTACCATCAAAGGCACCGAAAAAGGTGAAATTGGCAAGGCCAGTTATAACTTTGTTGTGATTGATGTGCGCGGCTATCAGCGCTGGCATCTGACTCAGCAGGTAATGACGCCGCCGCAGCCAATCGATCCCTGGATCGGATATGGCCCGACGCGGCATCATCCGGGTTACTGGGGGCCAAACCCTTACTGGGGGATGAACCTGGGGGGGCCGGCTCAGGTACAGACTATTCTGACCGAGTAGCCGCCACATACTTTTCCGGCCCGGTTGCGGTGCACGCAGCCGGGCTTTTTTATTGGGCGCGTAACCGGCGCACGAAATTTAGTGATGGGCTTCGCAACCTGAAAATGCCGTAACCGGCAAACTGGTACAATCAGTTAAAGTATTGTTAATAACACTGATTGCAGAGGCGGCGATGGCTACGCAACATGAATATCGGGGTGACTCTTTGACCAAAGTTTGGCTGAAACGCTATCCGCCAGATGTGCCAGCAGAAATAAATGCCGACCGTTATCCCTCTCTGGTCGATCTCTTTGAACATGCGGTGTTGCACTATGCCGACAACGTTGCCTTTATCAATATGGGGCAGCCGCTGACCTATCGCCAGCTCGACGCGCAGAGCCGCGACTTTGCCGCCTGGCTGCAGCAGGGGCTGGGACTGCAGCAGGGCGATCGCGTGGCGCTGATGATGCCTAATCTGCTGCAGTATCCGGTGGCGCTGTTTGGCGTACTGCGTGCCGGTATGGTGGTGGTAAATGTTAACCCGCTCTATACCCCGCGCGAGCTGAAACATCAGCTCAATGACAGCGGTGCCAGCGCCATTGTTATCGTTTCCAATTTTGCTCACACGCTGGAAAAAGTTGTGGCAGAGACGGCGGTAAAGCACGTGATGCTGACGCGGATGGGCGATCACCTGGCACCGGTCAAAGCGACGCTGGTGAACTTTGTGGTCAAGTATGTCAAAAAGCTGGTGCCGAAATACCATTTGCCCGGAGCTGTACCGCTGCGGCATGCGCTGCAGCAGGGCGCACGCATGGCTTATCAGCGTCCGGCGCTCAGCAATGACGATCTGGCATTTCTGCAGTATACCGGTGGCACCACTGGCGTTGCCAAAGGCGCGATGCTCACCCATGGCAACATGCAGGCAAACCTGGAGCAGACAAAAGCCACCTACGGCAAACTGCTGCGCGCCGGGCAGGAGCAGGTGGTAACGGCGCTGCCGCTCTACCATATTTTTGCGCTGACGGTTAACTGTCTGCTGTTCCTCGATCTGGGCGGCACTAATCTGCTGATTACCAATCCGCGCGACATACCCGGATTCGTTAAAGAGCTGGCTAAGTTTCCTTTTACCGCCATTACCGGCGTAAACACGCTGTTCAATGCGCTGCTGAATGATGAAAACTTTAATAAACTCGATTTCTCCACGCTGCGGCTCTCCGCTGGCGGAGGCATGTCGGTTCAGAAAGCGGTAGCGGAGCGCTGGGAAAAGCTTACCGGGCATTACCTGCTTGAAGGCTACGGCCTCACCGAATGCTCCCCGCTGGTATCGGTTAACCCTTACGATATTACCTGCCATACCGGCAGTATCGGCCTGCCGGTGCCCTCTACTGATATCCGGGTTATTGACGATCAGGATAATGATGTGACGCCGGGTGAGCCGGGTGAGCTCTGTATCCGCGGCCCGCAGGTGATGGCGGGCTACTGGCAGCGTCCTGATGCCACGCTGGAAGTGCTGAAAAATGGCTGGCTGCATACCGGCGATATTGTTACCGTGGACAGTGAAGGGTTTATCCGGATTGTCGATCGTAAAAAAGATATGATTCTGGTATCCGGCTTCAACGTCTATCCTAACGAAATTGAAGATGTGCTGATGCAGCATCCAAAAATTCGTGAAGCTGCAGCGATTGGCGTGCCAAGCGAACTCTCGGGTGAAGCGGTGAAGGTCTGTATCGTTAAAAAGGATCCCGGGCTGACTAAAGAAGAGGTGCTGGATCACTGCCGTCGTCAGCTGACCGGCTACAAGGTGCCGAAAATTATCGAGTTTCGTGAAGAGCTGCCAAAGACAAACGTGGGCAAAATTTTACGCCGCGAACTGCGCGATGAGGCGAAGCGGGAAGGGCAGTAGTGTCGCCATGCTTCCCCAGGTTAACGCCGGCTACGACCGGCGTTTTTATTGTTTTTAACATGGAGCGCTGCGCGGGGTTTGCGCAGCGGGAATAAATACGTGAATTACACCCTGATCGACCAAGACCACCAGCTGGCTGACGTGTGCCGCCTGGCTCGCCAGCATGATGCTGTTGCTCTGGATACTGAATTTGTACGTACCCGGACCTACTATCCTCAGCTCGGGCTGATTCAGCTGTTTGATGGCGAACAGCTGGTTCTGATCGATCCACTGCCGATTGGTGACTGGACGCCGTTTATCGCCCTGCTGCAGGATACGCAGGTGACTAAATTCCTGCACGCCGGAGGCGAAGATCTGGAAGTCTTTCTGCATCGCTTTGATTGCCTGCCGCAGCCGATGATCGATACGCAGATTCTGGCCGCCTTTTCCGGCCAGCCGCTCTCCTGGGGATTTGCAGCGATGGTTAATCACTTTAACCAGATTGAACTGGATAAAAGTGAGGCCCGCACCGACTGGCTTGCGCGCCCGCTGACCGAGCGTCAGTGCCAGTATGCCGCAGCGGATGTCGCCTACCTGCTGCCTATTGCCCGTGAGCTGATGGCGCAGACTGAAGCCGCCGGCAACATGAAGGCCGCCCTGAGCGAGTGCGACATGCTGTGTCAGCGCCGGCTCGATATATTGCAGCCTGAAGAGGCATGGCGCGATATTACCAACGCCTGGCAGCTGCGTCCGCGCCAGCTGGCCGCACTGCAGCGCCTGGCGGCCTGGCGCCTGAAGGTCGCGCGTCAGAAAGATATGGCGGTTAATTTTGTGGTACGTGAAGAAAATTTGTGGAAGGTCGCTCGCTATCTGCCCGGCAGCCTCGGTGAACTGGATCACCTTGGACTCAACGGCCATGAAATCCGTTTTCACGGTAAAGCGATGATTGATCAGGTCGCTGAGGCGCAGGCACAGGATGAGGCAACGCTACCGGCACCGCTGCCCAATCTTATTGAGCATCCGCACTATAAGCAGGTCTTTAAAGCGATTAAAGCGCTGGTACAGCAGGTAAGCGAAGAAACGGGATATGGTCAGGAACTGCTGGCTTCACGCCGTCAGATTAATCAGGTTCTCAGCGTGTTCTGGGGGCTGAAATCAGCAAACCGTCCACCCGAACTGCTGAACGGCTGGCGTGGCGAGCTGCTGAAGCCGGGAATCGACAAGATTCTGCAGGCACTTTAAGCGCGCTGTTTTCCCCTGCGCTATTACGCAGGGGAAACGCTGCGATCCGCTACACTCATTTCGGCGCGTCTTCCGTTTCCGGCAGCGTCACGTTCAGCTCCAGAATCGAAATATCGTCGCCTTTCTGATCGAGCTGTACTGTCACCATATCGGGATCGATTTTGACATATTTGCAGATCACTTCCAGGATATCGCGTTTAAGCTGAGGCAAATAGTGGGGCTCACTGTCGCCCCTCCTGCGTTCAGCAACGATGATCTGCAGCCGCTCCTTGGCTATATTGGCTGTGCTCTTTTTACGGGATAAAAAGAAATCGAGTAAGGCCATTGGTTATCCCCCGAACAGGCGTTTCAGGAAACCCTTCTTCTCTTCTTCAATAAAGCGGAAGGGGCGTTCTTCGCCAAGCAGGCGTTCTACGGTATCAGCATAAGCTTTACCGGCGTCAGAATTGATGTCGAGGATCACCGGTTCGCCCTGGTTTGAGGCGCGCAGCACAGACTGATCTTCCGGAATAACACCGACCAGCGGAATACGCAGGATTTCCAGCACATCTTCCATGCTGAGCATATCGCCACGGGTCACACGGCCTGGGTTGTAACGGGTCAGCAGCAGATGCTCTTTGACCGGGTCCTGGCTGTTTTCAGCACGGCGCGATTTAGAGGAGATAATGCCCAGAATACGGTCAGAGTCGCGTACGGATGAGACTTCCGGGTTGGTTGTGATGATCGCTTCATCAGCGAAATAAAGCGCCATCAGCGCGCCGGTTTCGATACCCGCCGGGGAGTCACAGACGATAAAATCGAACTCCATAGCGGCTAAATCGTTCAGCACTTTCTCTACGCCTTCGCGCGTCAGAGCGTCTTTATCACGCGTCTGCGATGCCGGCAGAATGTAGAGCTGCTCGGTGCGTTTATCGCGGATCAGCGCCTGATTCAGGGTGGCATCACCCTGAATAACATTCACAAAGTCATACACGACGCGACGTTCACAGCCCATAATCAAATCGAGATTACGCAGACCGATATCGAAGTCGATAACAACGGTTTTTTTGCCCTTTTGCGCTAACCCTGTCGCGATGGCCGCGCTTGACGTGGTCTTGCCAACGCCCCCTTTGCCCGATGTTACTACAATAATGCGTGCCATAAATGTTGATTTCCTTAACGAAAGAAAAGGGGCCTAATTAAGTGTCTGGATGGTAAGCGCGCCCTCTTTCAGACAGAGGCGCGCCGCTTTACCAAAAAATTCCGCCGGAATCTGATCCATGATCCAGTACTCACCGGCGATTGAGACCAGCTCAGCGGCAAGGTGAGTACAAAAAATCTGGCAGTCACGATCGCCACTGGCGCCTGCCAGCGCCCGGCCGCGCATCATGCCGTAAATATGTATATTGCCATCGGCAACCAGTTCTGCTCCGGCGCTAACGCTGCTGGTCACAATCAGGTCGGCGTTACGGGCATAAATCTGCTGACCGGAACGCACTGGCGTATTCACCACGCGCGTTTTGTTGATGCTCTCGGTAACAACAGCGGGTGCAGCAGCTTCTTCCGCAGGCGGCGCTTCAGCCGTTTTGCGGTTCTCTTTGCCTTCAGAGAGCACCGGTAAGCCCGCGCGGGCCACCATTTTTTTCTGGGCGTCATCTTTGCAACCGCTGACGCCAACGATACGCAGTCCGGTGGCGCTGATCGCCTGCTGCATCTGCTTCCAGTTAATATCTCCGGATAGCGCTGAGATGTTCAGGACGACCGGAGCGTTCTGTAAAAAGGCCGGCGCCTGATCGATCTTCTCCTGCAGCGCCTGACGAATCACATCGGGTTGTGAATGGTGCAGATGAACAACTGACAGGGTAAAACTGCTTCCCTTGAATTCGATTGGCGATTGCGGCATCTGTCCTGGCTCAGTCCTGTTTTTTTGACCCGGAGATGAACGTCGATAAAATCGCCATTAACATCATCGGGTCAATATTCGAAGTTCTGCAAGCATGTTATAGTTACTGTAATATTCAGGCAAGTGACGCTAACAGTTAATTCGAGTAAAAAATATGTTTTGTGTGATCTATAGAAGCCCGCAACGCGACCAGACTTATCTTTATGTAGAAAAAAAGGACGATTTCTCCCGCGTGCCGGAAGCGCTGCTTAAAGGTTTTGGCAAGCCGCAGTTAGCGATGGTGCTGTCGCTGGACAAGCGTGAGAGACTGGCCAACGCAGACATTGAAAAGGTAAAGCAGGGACTGCGCGAGCAGGGTTTTTATTTGCAGATCCCGCCGCCTGTAGAAAGTTTGCTCAACGTCCATCTTGAGCAGGGTAAAGAAGTTTAATTCAGATTCATCTGTAAAAAATATAGCCTGTAAATATATTCAGTGTTCAGTGATTAATTAATTGCCCATGTTCCATCCTGTCGTGGGCAATTAATATTTGTTTGCCCACCGTCGTAAGAAAGATAAATCTCTTTTGACAATTTCTGTTACACCTGTCGCGATAACCGTTAATATTATCTTTACTGGCGCCCCGTTCCGGCCGCTACTCACAGAGCCTCTGTCATCCCGACAGAGCGCAGACATAACTCAGGCAGGTGAAAAATATGTATCAGCATCGTAACTGGCAGGGTGCTCTGCTGGATTTTCCGGTCAGCAAAGTGGTATGCGTAGGCAGTAATTATGCAAAACATATTAAAGAAATGGGAAGCGCAACGCCGGATGAGCCGGTGCTGTTTATCAAACCTGAGACAGCCTTATGCGATTTGCGGCAGCCGCTCTCTATCCCGACCGCGTTAGGCGACGTGCATCATGAAGTGGAACTCGCTGTCCTGATCGGCGCCACGTTAAAGCAGGCCAGCGAAGAGCATGTGGCAAAAGCGATTGCGGGTTACGGCGTAGCGCTGGACCTTACGCTGCGCGATCTGCAGGCGGGGTTCAAAAAAGCGGGTCAGCCCTGGGAGCGCGCGAAAGGGTTCGACAACGCCTGTCCGCTTTCCGGCTTTATTCCGGTCGGTGAGTACACGGGCGATCCGCAAAACAGCGAGCTGCAGCTGGTGGTGAACGGAGAGCGGCGTCAGCATGGTTCTACGTCCGATATGATCCACAAAATCAAGCCGCTCATCGCCTATATGAGCCAGTTTTTTACGCTGCGCGCGGGCGATGTGATCCTGACCGGCACGCCAGAGGGCGTAGGCCCGCTGCGCTCAGGGGATAAACTTGAGATATCGCTGGCGGGTCACGGTATCAGCACGCGCGTGCTGTAATACTTGCATCACCGCATCTTAACCTTTATAAGGTGCGGTTTTGCTGAACAACCCGGACCGCAATGATGAGTGACCAACCTTTCTGGCAGACCAAACGTCTGGAACAAATGGACGACGCTGAGTGGGAATCGCTGTGTGACGGCTGCGGACAGTGCTGTCTGAATAAGCTGCAGGACGCCGATACGGATGAGATCTATTTCACCAATGTCGCCTGCAACCAGCTGAATATTAAAACCTGCCAGTGCCGCAACTACGAACGCCGGTTTGAGTATGAAGAAGATTGTATCAAGCTCACGCGTGAAAACCTCACAACCTTTAACTGGCTGCCGCGCACCTGCGCCTACCGGCTGCTTGGCGAAGGCAAAGCGCTGCCCGCCTGGCATCCGCTGCTGGCGGGATCAAAAAAAGCGATGCATGCCCAGCGGATCTCGGTGCGCTACATCGCTGTACGCGAAAGTGAAGTACGCGACTGGGAAGATCACATTATTGACCGACCCGATCGGAATGGCTGATTCTGCGTCCCTCAGCGGCCAAACAGGTTGCGCTGACGCGGCCTGAATATCTGAGCGACAAGTACCACTATCGCCACCAGCAGGTAGGCGGCAAAAATGGCGATCATCCACTGCGGCATGCTCCAGCCGAGGAGCGTCCAGCCGCGCTCAGCGCAGTCGCCGCTGGCAACAAATACCGCGGGCAGCCATTTGTCCAGCGGCAGCCATGCCGGAAAGCGTGCGGCAAAGTCGCAGGTGACAAACGGGTTAGGGTGCAGCTGCAGCATGGTATGCTCCCAGGATAAGCGCAAGCCCTCAGCGGCGCTGTAGATCCAAATGGCCAGGCTGGCCCAGCGCAGCGGAGTCTGCGGCGCAATAGCGCCCACCACGCCTGCCGCCATTACGCCAAACAGCGCACACCGCTCGTAGATACACATCACGCAGGGCTTAAGCCCCATACCGTGCTGGAAGAACAGCGCCACCAGCTCCAGCGCCAGCGCGGTCAATGCCAGCAGCAGCCAGGCGCCACGCCCGCGCGAGCAGAGATTCAGATATCGCAACATAGTGGATTTCCCTTAGCTATCAGTGCCTGGCAGTGTAAACCAAAAGCCTGACGCTGCCAGCCTGCAATCAGGAATTCAGCGATAAAAATGACGCAGATCGTTTATGTGGCAGGTTGTCTGACCCGATAGCCACTTGCCCGGCCCGGGCCAGGTGAAAGCATTCAGCCCGCATGCTGAAATTTGCGCCAGGCCATGCTTTTAATCCGCCGGCAGACTATTTCCGCTATAGCCCCTCTGGTATGATGAGTGTAATGACGATTAAGAACGCAATGAGAACGTAACGCTATGGTTATCAAGGCGCAGAGCCCTGCAGGATTCGCAGAAGAGTACATAATTGAGAGTATCTGGAACAGTCGTTTCCCCCCCGGGTCGATTCTGCCTGCTGAACGTGAATTGTCTGAACTGATTGGCGTTACCCGCACCACCCTGCGCGAAGTGCTGCAGCGTCTGGCGCGTGATGGCTGGCTCACTATTCAGCACGGCAAGCCGACGCGCGTAAATGATTTCTGGGAAACCTCAGGTCTCAACATCCTTGAGACGCTGGCCCGGCTCGATCACGACAGCGTGCCGCAGCTGATTGATAATTTGCTCTCAGTACGCAGCAACATCGCCTCTATTTTTATCAGCCGTGCGCTGCGTCACCATCCGGAAAAAGCCCGCGAAGTGCTGGAGAGCGCGCTGCATGAGCAGGATCAGGCTGATGCCTATGCTGAGCTTGATTACCGGGTATTCCGCGGTCTGGCGTTTGCTTCCGGTAATCCGATTTACGGTCTGATCCTCAACGGACTGAAAGGGCTCTATACGCGGGTCGGACGCCACTATTTCTCTGATTCCGAAGCGCGCGAGCTGGCACGCAGCTTTTATCAGCAGCTGGCGGATATGTGTTCGCAGCAGCCGACGCAGGAGCAGGTGGTTGAGTGCGTGCGGGTGTATGGACGCCGCAGCGGGGAGATCTGGCACAGTATGCAGAAAAATCTGCCGGACGATCTCGGTAACAAGCGCTAAAGAAAACCGGACTCTTCAGTCCGGTTTTTTTATGCTCAGAGTCCGGGCGCACGCGGCGGACATCGGTCGAGCAGTTCTATGCTGCCATCTTCGTTCTGCTGCTCCAGATGAATATCAAATCCCCAGAGCCGGTGAACATGTTTCAGCACATCGCGCCGGCTTTTATCCAGCGGCGCACGCTGCTGAGGAACATAGCGCAGCGTCAGCGAGCGGTCGCCGCGCAGATCCACGTTATAGACCTGAATATTGGGTTCCAGATTGCTGAGATTATACTGGGCAGAGAGCTGCTGGCGAATGGCTCGATAGCCAGCCTCATCATGAATCGCCGCAATTTCCAGATAGTTATTGCGATCGTCATCCATCACGGTGAACAGACGGAAATCGCGCATCACTTTCGGCGACAGGAACTGGCTGATAAAGCTCTCATCTTTAAACTCGCGCATCGCAAAATGCAGCGTTTTAAGCCAGTCGGAGCCGGCAATATCGGGGAACCAGTGGCGATCTTCTTCTGTCGGCGCCTGACAGATGCGTTTGATATCCTGGAACATAGCGAACCCCAGGGCATAGGGGTTAATACCGTTATACCACTGGCTGTTATAAGGCGGCTGATAGATAACGTTGGTATGACTGTGCAAAAACTCCATCATAAAGCGTTCTGATACTTTGCCCTCGTCATAGAGATGATTGAGGATCGTGTAGTGCCAGAAGGTTGCCCAGCCCTCATTCATCACCTGCGTCTGTTTCTGCGGATAGAAATACTGGCTTACTTTACGCACGATGCGCAGCACTTCGCGCTGCCACGGCTCCAGTAAAGGGGCATTTTTTTCCATAAAGTAGAGCAGATTCTCCTGCGGTTCAGAGGGATAGCGCGCGGCTTCTATGTGCGACGCCTCTTTCTCTTTACGCGGCAGCGTACGCCATAGCGTATTTACCTGACTCTGCAGATACTCTTCGCGGCTCTTTTGCCGCGCTTTCTCCTCCTGCAGTGAAATTTTCTGCGGGCGCTTATAGCGGTCAACGCCGTAGTTCATCAGGGCGTGGCAGGAGTCAACCAGACGCTCAACCTCTTCGACACCAAAGCGCTCCTCACAGTCGGCAATATAGTTACGGGCAAACAGCAGGTAATCGACGATTGAACTCGCATCCGTCCAGCTGCGGAACAGATAATTATTTTTAAAGAAAGAGTTGTGTCCGTAGCAGGCGTGGGCCATCACCAGCGCCTGCATGGTCATCGTATTCTCTTCCATCAGATAGGCGATACAGGGGTTAGAGTTGATGACGATCTCATAGGCGAGCCCCTGCTGCCCATGCTTATAGCGCTGCTCGGTTTCGATAAACTTTTTACCGAACGACCAGTGCGCATAATTGATCGGCATCCCCACGCTGGAGTAGGCATCCATCATCTGTTCGGAGGTAATAACTTCAATCTGATGCGGGTAGGTATCAAGCCCGTAGCTTTTCGCCACGCGGTCGATTTCAGCCAGGTAGACATCAAGCAGTTCAAATGTCCAGTCGGGCCCGTCACTGAGTCGTTTACTGCTGCGGGTTGGCTCGTCAAACATTGTCGTCATAGCGCACCTCTGTTTTGCAGGCGGCAGGAAGACCCTGCCACACGGGTGAAGGCTTCGTCCTGAGAAAGAGCGCCCAAAAACTGAGCGAACAGATCAAGGATAGTTCACTGTCTCGCATCCGATAACGGAACTCAAACGAATTCTTTTGGCAGAAAATCATCCGGATAGCGCGATTACACCATGCTATGAGATATTAATCCGGCTGCAAATCAAAATACAGAATAATAAACTGGGAAAACCGCAGTCAGGCAGCAGCGGGTGATTCTGCTGAAAAAGGGAAAAAGCCCTGATTTTTTTCTGACAAAGCGCTCCGGCCAGCGCTTCAGAAGCGGTAAAACTCTGATCTTTGCTATCAGGAAGGATTTAAGTGTGCAGAATGTTAAAAAAGATGTGAAATAGCCGGGTCAATTCTAAGATAAACAGAGCAGCCTGATTATTCTGACTCAGGTGCTCATACCAGTTAATTATGCTTTTGTCTCGAGGGGCCTATGCGTGTCGTGATTCTGGGTAGTGGGGTGGTGGGAGTGGCAAGTGCCTGGTATCTGGCGCAGGCCGGACATGAGGTTACCGTCATCGATCGACAGCCTGCCGCCGCGCTGGAAACCAGTGCCGGTAACGCCGGTCAGATCTCGCCTGGCTATGCGGCACCGTGGGCCGCGCCTGGCGTGCCGCTGAAAGCGATTAAATGGATGTTTCAGCGCCACGCACCGCTGGCGATGCGGCCAGACGGCAGCCGGTTTCAGCTTGAGTGGATGTGGCAGATGCTGCGTAATTGCGATATGCGCCACTATCAGGAAAACAAAGCCCGCATGGTACGTATTGCTGAATACAGTCGCGACTGCCTGAAAACGCTGCGGGCGGAAACCGGAATTGCCTATGAAGAGCGGCAGGGCGGAACGCTGCAGCTGTTTCGTACTCAGCAGCAGTTCGACAGCGCCAGTAAAGATATCGCCGTGTTGAAAGAGGCGGGCGTGCCCTATGAGCTGCTGCAGGCTCATGAGCTGCAGCGTGCCGAGCCGGCGCTGGCAGCTACCGCGCACAAGCTGACCGGTGGCCTGCGGTTGCCTAATGATGAAACCGGTGATTGTCAGCTCTTTACCCAACGCCTGGCAGAAATGGCTATGGCGGCAGGCGTCACGTTTCGCTTCAATACGCCGGTTGATCGGTTACTGCGTGAAGGCAACCGCATCTATGGTGTGAAGTGCGGAGATGAAGTGATTAAAGCGGATGCTTACGTCGTGGCATTTGGCTCCTATTCGACCGCGCTGCTGAAAGATATCCTCGCCATTCCGGTTTATCCGCTGAAAGGCTATTCGCTGACTATTCCGGTAAAAGATGCTGACGCTGCGCCACGCTCTACGATCCTTGATGAGACCTATAAAGTCGCTGTGACCCGCTTTGATAACCGTATCCGGGTAGGCGGCATGGCTGAAATTGTTGGTTTTAACACCAAACTGTTGCCGGCACGGCGGGAAACGCTGGAGATGGTGGTGCGCGATCTCTATCCTGAAGGCGGGTTTATCGAACAGGCCTCTTTCTGGACGGGGCTGCGTCCGATGACGCCAGACGGTACGCCAATTGTGGGACGTACCCCGCTGACAAATCTCTATCTCAATACCGGACACGGTACGCTGGGATGGACCATGGCCTGTGGTTCCGGCCAGCTACTGGCTGATATTGTATCGGGTCAGAAACCCGCGATTGCCGCAGACGATCTCTCTGTATTGCGCTATCTGCCGGGTTTTGCCTCGCACGCATCGCCTTTACGCCGCGCGGATATCGCACGCTAACACTCACGGAGAGTTAACACTATGTCACGTCCTGTGCGCGCGTCGGTTAACCGACAGGCGCTGCGTCATAATCTGTCTGTGGTGCGTCAGGCCGCGCCGCAGTCACACGTATGGTCAGTGGTCAAAGCTAACGCCTACGGACACGGCATTGCCCGCGTCTGGCAGGCGCTGGAGAGCACCGACGGTTTTGCGTTACTCAATCTCGAAGAGGCTATTCTGCTGCGCGAGCAGGGATGGAAAAAACCGATTCTGCTGCTGGAAGGTTTTTTCCACGCAGACGATCTGAAGCTTATCGATCGCTACCGGCTGACCACCAGCGTGCACAGTAACTGGCAAATCAAAGCGCTGGCGACCGCACAGCTCTCTGCTCCCGTGGATGTTTACCTGAAAATGAACAGCGGTATGAACCGGCTCGGTTTTCGCCCTGAACAGGTGCATAACGCCTGGCAAAAACTGCGTGCGCTGCCGGGGGTAGGTGAGATCACGCTGATGGCACATTTCGCTGATGCCGATAATCCCGAGGGGGTAGCCGGGCCACTGCAACGCATTGAGCAGGCAGCTGAAGGCCTGAACTGTCCGCGTTCGCTCGCTAACTCCGCCGCCACGTTGTGGCACCCGCTTACGCATTATGACTGGGTTCGCCCCGGCATCGTGCTGTATGGCGCCTCACCCAGCGGTCGCTGGCAGGATATCGCCGGTACCGGGCTGCAGCCGGCTATGACGCTGAGCAGTGAGATTATCGGCGTGCAGCAGCTGACAGCGGGCGACGGCGTCGGCTACGGCTATCGCTACCGGGCCAGCGGAGCGCAGCGGATTGGTATTGTGGCCTGCGGCTATGCAGATGGTTATCCGCGCCATGCACCTACCGGCACACCGGTATCCGTTGGCGGCGTACGCACCCGCACCCTGGGAACGGTGTCGATGGATATGATGATGATCGATCTCGAACCCTGTCCGCAGGCGGGTATCGGCACCGCCGTTGAGCTGTGGGGTAATGACGTGAAGATTGATGACGTTGCTGCAGCGGCCGGCACGGTCGGGTACGAGCTGATGTGCGCGCTTGCCCCGCGCGTGCCGGTTGAGGTTATTTAAGCGCGGTCACGCTGCCGCGTATTTTACGGCTGCAGCGCCAGGCAATTAGTGCCAGCGCTGCGCCAGTCAGCATCATCAGGGCCAGTGACGATTTTTCCGCGACCGGCAGGGCAACAATCAGCATGCTGCCGCCAGCGCCTCCCGCCATCTGAATAAAGCCCTGCAGCGCTGCGGCTACACCCGCCTGCTGCTGATAGGGTTCCAGCGCATAGCTGGTGGCCGGGCCAACGGTAAAGGCAAGGCCTGCCACCGAGACCGCCACAGGGATCATATAGAGCGCCCAGTGAGGCTGCCATTCAGCAGGCAGAAAGTGAGCGCCCGCCAGCAGCAGTATTGCCCCCAGCAGCATCGTAATAAAGCCCATCGCCAGACAAAATGGCCGGCCCGCTTTGCGGATCGTTTTATTCACAAAGGCGCTGACCAGCATGATCCAGAAGCCGTTGGCCCCAAAGGCAAATGAGAATTGCAGCGGCGTCAGGCCGCCTTCAGTCATCAGCACATGCGGAGCCAGAGAGACGTAGGTCAGCACCATGCCCAGCGCGCCTGCATTGGCAAACGCAAAAGCGAGAAAGCGCGGCTGGCGCAGAATCGCGCCATATTGCGCCAGCGGCAATCCCTTCACCCGCAGCGTATCCGCCGGCCGGGTTTCCGGTAAGGCCACGATCACCAGCAGGCCAATCGCCAGCGCATAGCTGCACAGGAACCAGAAAGGTGCACGCCAGCCATAGGCTTCCGCCAGAAGGCCGCCCAGCAGCGGTGCCAGAGCCGGAACGATGTTTAGCGCGCCATTCAGAAATCCGTAAGCGCGTGCCGCCTCATCGCCGCTCAGGCGATCGCGTACGCCGCTGAATGCCACCACCGCGCTGCAGCAGACGCCGCAGCCCTGAATAATGCGGGCCAGGAAAAATACCGGCCAGAGCGTGGCGGTTGCCGCAACGGCGCTGCCCACGATATAGAGCAGCAGGCCAGCCAGCGCCACGGGCTTGCGGCCAAAGTTGTCCACCAGCGGACCCGTCACCAGCTGACCTATGCCCATCACCAGCAGGAACAGCGGGATGGTAAGCTGGATCAGGCTCACCGGGGCGTTAAGGCCATCGGCAATCTGCGGCAGAACAGGCAGGTAGAGATCAATACCGAGCGGAGCCAGCAGCACCAGACTCAGCAGAATAAGCGTAAATTTTTGCATGAAGAACCAGAAACGTCCTGTTAAACAGGCGAGAAGGGTAATGAGTCTGCGGATAAAAAGAAAGCGCTAAAGTGAAAAGGCGATGCCTGCCGGACGGCAGGCATCGCACAGAGAGCGGTCAGTAGGCACCGTCGCGGCGCAGTACCACGCCAGCGGTTTTAAACAGAATGGCAATATCGGTCCACAGCGCCCAGTTTTTTACATACCAGGAATCAAAATAGACGCGGGTGTCATAATCGATATCATTACGACCGCTTACCTGCCATAAACCGGTCATACCCGGTTTGGCCATCAGGTAGTAATCAACGTCACCGGCATAGCGCTCCAGTTCAGCTTCGATAACCGGACGCGGCCCCACCAGGCTCATCTCTCCGCGGATCACGTTCCAGAGCTGCGGCAGCTCATCGAGGCTGGTTTTACGCAGGAAGCCGCCGATGCGGGTAACGCGCGGATCGTTTTTCAGCTTAAAGTCACGATCCCATTCGGCCCGCGCCTCTTCGCTGGTGGCCAGCAGCGCCTGCAGGACGTCCTGCGAATTGGTAACCATAGAGCGAAACTTCAGGCATTTAAACTTTGCGCCATCCTGACCTACGCGCTCATGACCGTAGATAGCGTTACCGCCATCGCGTTTCACCATCCAGCAGAGCAGGCCAAATATCGGTGCGAGAAACAGCAGCAGCAGCGACGCTACCACAATATCAAAGGTGCGCTTCAGGAAGCGCGATGAGCGCTTGGCCAGATTATTGCTGACGCGCAGAATCATCACTTCGTGACTGAAGATAAATGACATATCGGTACCGTAAAGCGGTACGCCACGCAGCGTCGGGATCACTGAGACAGAGCGGCATTTCATTCTGGAGAGAAACTTCAGCCAGTGATCGCGCACCGCCTGCTGTTCATATTCGGTCGCCACGATAAACTGCGTGTTATCGCGATCCATGGTCTGCCAGTTAATATCCTTGCGGGTGATAACCGGCACGCCGTTGAGTTTATCCGGGGTGTTTTCATCATCCAGTGAGATAAACGCCTGCACGTTATAACCAAGGATCTCTTCACTCTGCAGCGCGGCATAGGCTTCCAGGGCATTTTTGCCTGAGCCGATGATAATGGTCTCTTTCTGCCACTGTCCTGCACGGCTGATCGCCCGTTTTACCATTGCGCGCATCAGCGGCAGCAGCAGCAGCGCCCAGCTCCAGCTGAACACCCAGACCATGCGTGAAAAGTCCCATTTTGAAAAGGCAATCAGCGCCAGATCCAGCAGTGAAAAAACAAACAGCGTTTTAACCACTTCTTTCAGCTCAAACCAGAAAGGTTTGCGGTAGGTGTAGTGCCGCATCCGGACCCAGAACCAGGCGGTGCAGAGTACCGAGAGGCCAAGCTGCGCGATAAACCGGTACTCAATCTGCTGCGGCGGAATAAAGCTGTCCAGCTCTCCCCAAATCCCCTGGACGGTAGCCGCGGATAAAAACAGCGCCAGATTAAGTGCAATAAGATCGGAAAGACTTAATGCGACTTTAGCAATGAGATTTTTGCGCAGGCCGCTCCATGAGCGGCTTGCGTCATTCATTACAATTGTACTTGCCATAACACCCGCTCTCTTTTCTTAAGTAAAAGATGGCCTGACCAAAATCAAGTACGCGCTCAGGGTTAATGGCTGACAGGAAAAATAACGTTTGTTATCAGCACACTAACCATTAGTGATCACTCAAGCGCTGCACGGCAAGGGCCGGATAAGACGTGATACAAGTCACGAAAACAGCAGCAACGTTTACGAGTATGCAAGAGGAATCTGACAGAGTTAATATGGAATTACTCTTAAAAGGAAATTATTGACCTGAGGGACTATCAGCTATGTTATTGAAAACAGAGAGATGGTGATGAAAAAGAGGACAAAAACAGCGTTTTTTTTCAGCAATTTTTAGGAATCACCGCCATACGCAGGCATGACGGTGTGGTGAGATCAGGCGGGGCGATTGAGTACCCAGCGATCCTGCTCTTTATCGTAGTGGCCAATTTTCAAATCGACAGGCTCGCCATCAATCCACGCCGGCACGCTGGTCTCATGATCCCAGCCATCAAGCTGATAGCTCAGGCCCGGGTTAGTCTGGCAGGGGATAGAGACGGTATCAGGTTTATCGCCTCCCATCTCCGCATCAACAATTTCATAGCGACCAATTTTGACTACCGTTCCCATTTTTTGCTCCCGTTTGCTGACTGATAAGTAAAATCATAGTCGCTGCTGACCGCTTCAGGGGCGCTAAAACCTCAGATTATTCTCGCTCTTCGCTGACGCGCACGCCGACTTTCATGATTTTATTATCCTCTTTTTCCGCGACGGTCCAGGTCAGCTGCTTCCACTCCACCTGGTCGCCTACCACCGGCGTGCTGCCGAGCAGGCTCATCACCAGCTGCCCCAGCGACTGTTGATCGCTGGTTTCATCATCCAGCTCCAGGCCATAAATCTGTGCCACGTCCCGCAGGCGTGCATCAGCGTCGAGGATAAAGTCGCCGAAAAAGCGCTGGTCAAGGGCCACCGGCGGCGTCTGACTGAACATTTTACCCAGCGCCGGTAAATCGCGCTCGCGGCCTATGACGCACAGTACATCACCCTCTTTTAGCCGGGTAGCGCCGCTGGGATGCATCAGCGTGTTATCACGGAACAGCGCCGCAATGCGCGTTTCACGCGGCATTTTGAGATCGCGCAGCGCCGCGCCCACACACCATTTGTCGGCATTGAGCTGGTAGACAAACTGCTCCCACGGATTTTCCGGATGGATATCAAGCCCGATACGGCTGACAGGCGAGGCGAGCGGCGGAACAACCACTCTGGCGCGTTTCGCTGCGTAACCCAGCGACGTTCCCTGCAGCATCAGCGATACCAGCACCACAAAGAAAGCGATATTAAAATAGAGTCTGGCATTCTCCAGTCCCGCCATCATCGGAAACACGGCCAGGATGATCGGCACGGCGCCGCGCAGGCCGACCCAGCTGATAAAAATACGTTCCCGACCGGTGAATCCTTTGAAAGGCAGCAGTCCGACCAGTACCGAAAGCGGGCGGGCCACCAGAATCAGCCAGAGTGAGAGGATCATGGCCGGCAGGGCGATGTGCCACAA
This sequence comes from Pantoea sp. ICBG 1758, assembly GCF_002928325.1. Taxonomy (NCBI): domain Bacteria; kingdom Pseudomonadati; phylum Pseudomonadota; class Gammaproteobacteria; order Enterobacterales; family Erwiniaceae; genus Pantoea; species Pantoea sp. ICBG 1758. Next base: position 1,245,219 of record NZ_POWL01000001.1, on the reverse strand, counting down.
ATCGGATGGCGTCACCAGCAGCCCCAGCACAATAAACATGCCGATCTGGCTGAGCCAGGCCATGCCATCAAACGTTTGCAGAATGCCGTGGCGATTGCGGATAGGGCTGTTGCCCAGTAAAAAGCCACACAGATAGACCGCGAGGATCCCGCTGCCCTCCATCACCGTGGTCAGCGCGAATACGATAATGCCACCGCTAAGCGCCAGCAGCGGATAAAGCCCCTGAGCCAGGCTGATACGGTTAACCAGCTGCTGCAGCGCCCACCCGCCGCCGAGGCCAAAGACGATGCCCAGACCAAACTGCTGTACCAGATGCACCACAAACATCCAGCTCAGGCCGCTCTGACCCTGCTGGATCATATCAATCAGCGTGATAGTCAGAAATACCGCCATCGGGTCGTTGCTGCCCGATTCAATCTCCAGCGTAGAGCTGACGCGTTCATTGAGGCCTTTATCACCCAGCAGAGAAAAAACCGCTGCTGCGTCCGTTGAGCCGATAATGGCGCCAATCAAAAATCCCTGCATCAGGTCGAGTTTAAACAGCCAGGCTGCAATCAAACCGGTCAGGCCGGCGGTGATCATGACGCCGACTGTTGCCAGCGACAGCGCCGGACCGAGCGCGACTTTCAGCGAGCTGGCTTTCGTGCGCATGCCGCCGTCCAGCAGAATAACCGCCAGCGCAAGGTTGGAGACCAGATAGGCTACCGGGTAGTTATCGAAGGCGATACCGCCGATGCCATCCACACCGGTCAGCATACCGAGCGCGAGAAAGATCACCAGAATGGGGATGCCAAGACGCGAGGAAAATGAGCTCAGTAAAATGCTTGCAGCGACCAGCACGGAACCAATAATAAAAAGACTGTAAATCATGCTGGTATTCAATAGCATTCTCCTGCAACCGGGGCAAAACTGACAAGCACGAACAATTCGTACAAATAAGTTCAAAAGATAATGCCTTATCAACGGCTTGTCAGCGCTTAATTTCCTGTTTTTTGTTTATGCGAGCTATGATGACATTAAACAGGAAAATCCTGCAACAGGCGGGTCGTTTTGCGGGTAAACAGGTCGTAATCAGATATAAAAAAGCCGGTCAGTGACCGGCTTACGATTCAGGCCTCGGCAGCCTGCTTGTGGAAAAGCTCCCGGAATACCGGATAGATATCTTCAGGTTCACGAATATGCTGGATAGCAAAATTGTCAAACATAGCCTGTAAGTGTTCATATTCGCGCCACAGAGTCTGGTGGGCCCGCCGGGTGATCTCGATATAGCTGTAATAGCGTACCACCGGCAAAATATGCTTCGCCAGGATCTCGTGGCATAGCGGCGAATCATCTGCCCAGTTATCTCCGTCTGATGCCTGCGCCGCATAAATATTCCACTGGGACGGGTCATAACGTTCTTTGACCACCTCATCCATCAGCTTCAGCGCGCTGGAAACAATGGTGCCGCCGGTTTCCTGCGAGTAGAAGAACTCCTGTTCATCCACCTCTTTTGCCTGCGTATGGTGACGGATATACACCACTTCAACGTTTTTATAGGTACGACTCAGGAACAGGTAAAGCAGAATATAGAACCGTTTGGCCATATCTTTGGTGGCCTGATCCATAGAGCCGGAGACGTCCATCAGGCAGAACATCACCGCCTGACTGGAGGGTTCAGGACGTTTTTCAAAGTTTTTGTAGCGCAGATCGAAGGTGTCAATAAACGGCACCCGTTCAATACGCGCGCGCAGTTCAGCAATCTCATGACGCAGTCGATCTTCTTCAAGCAGCTGCGCCGGCTCGCTGTTTTCTACCTCATGCAGGGCAGCTTCCAGCTCATGCAGCATACGGCGCTTGCCTGCTGTCATAGCTGTACGCCGGGCGAGCGAGTTCTGTAATGAGCGTACCACGCTGATATTGGCCGGGACGCCGTTTGAGGTAAACCCGGCACGGTGCGTTTTAAACTCATTGAGCTGGCGATGCTGATTTTTGCGCAGGTTCGGCAGCGCCAGGTCTTCAAACAGTAAGTCGAGATACTCATCTTTCGATATCTGAAAGACAAACTCATCCTGCCCCTCACCATCCTGGCTGGCGTTGCCCTGACCACTGCCGCTGCCGCCCGCGCCGCCCTGAGGCCGCTCGACACGGTCATTTTGTACAAAGTGATCGTTGCCGGGATGAACACGATGGCGGCTTCCGCCGCGACCCTGATGAAATACGGGTTCATTGATGTCATCAATCGGGATCGACACCGACTCTCCACTCTCTGTATCGGTTACCGAACGCTTGTTGATGGCCTCGGAAATCGACTGCTTGATTTGCGACTTATAACGGCGCAGAAAGCGCTGCCGGTTGACCGCACTCTTGTTTTTACCGTTGAGACGCCGATCGATAAAATAGGCCATGGTTTCCCCTCAACTGCAGTGTAAGCCAGGCCGGAAAGGGTTCTCCGGCCTGATTAACGGCACGCAAGGCGCCGGGCTTACGGATCGATTATGACGATTTACGCACGCGGAGATACCACTCGCAGAGCAGACGCACCTGTTTGCGGGTATAGCCTTTCTCCATCATACGGTCGACAAAATCATCATGTTTTTTCTGCTCATCGGTAGACGTTTTAGTATTGAACGAGATAACCGGCAGCAGCTCCTCAGTATTGGAGAACATTTTTTTCTCAATGACCGTGCGCAGTTTCTCATAGCTGGTCCAGTTTGGATTACGGCCGCTATTTTGCGCCCGGGCGCGAAGAACAAAGTTGACGATTTCATTACGGAAATCTTTTGGATTACTGATGCCGGCTGGTTTCTCTATCTTCTCCAGTTCCGCATTAAGCGACTCACGGTCAAACAGTTGTCCGGTATCCGGATCGCGATACTCCTGATCCTGGATCCAGAAGTCGGCATAAGTGACATAGCGGTCAAAGATATTCTGACCATATTCTGAATAGGACTCCAGATAAGCGGTCTGGATCTCTTTACCGATAAACTCCGCATATTTCGGAATTAAATAACCCTTCAGATGCTCCAGATATTTCTCTGCCTGATCCTGCGGAAACTGCTCCCGCTCAATCTGCTGCTCCAGCACGTAAAAAAGATGAACCGGGTTAGCCGCCACTTCAGTGTGATCAAAGTTGAACACGCGCGACAGAATTTTGAAGGCAAAACGGGTTGAGAGGCCATTCATCCCTTCGTCGACGCCCGCGTAGTCGTGATACTCCTGCCAGGATTTTGCTTTGGGATCGGTATCCTTCAGGCTTTCACCGTCATACACCCGCATTTTCGAGTAGATGCTGGAGTTTTCCGGCTCTTTCATGCGCGACAGGATAGTGAAACGGGCCAGCGTTTCAAGTGTGCCAGGGGCGCAGGGCGCAGTGGTGAGATCGCTATGGTTAAGCAGCTTCTCGTAAATCTTGATCTCTTCTGAAACGCGCAGGCAGTAGGGCACCTTAACGATATAGACACGGTCGAGGAAGGCTTCATTATTCTTATTGTTGCGGAAGGTGACCCACTCCGATTCGTTGGAGTGCGCCAGAATAATGCCGTTAAAAGGCAGAGCGGAAATGCCTTCAGTACCGTTGTAGTTGCCTTCCTGCGTAGCAGTCAGCAGCGGGTGCAGCACCTTAATCGGCGCTTTGAACATCTCTACGAATTCCATGATGCCCTGGTTCGCGCGGCAGAGCGCACCAGAGTAACCATAGGCATCCGGATCGTTTTGCGCATGATTCTCAAGCTTGCGAATATCAACCTTACCTACCAGCGCGGAGATATCCTGGTTGTTTTCATCACCGGGTTCAGTTTTAGCGATAGCCAGCTGTTCCAGAATCGATGGCCATACTTTTACCACTTTAAAGCGGGTGATATCGCCACCAAACTCATGCAGACGTTTTGCTGCCCACGGCGACATAATGGTGCCAAGGTAACGCCGCGGTACGCCATACTCTTTCTCCAGAATATTGGCATCTTCCTGCGGATTAAACAGGCACAGCGGATGATCGTTAACCGGGCTGCGTTCGCCATCGGCACTCAGTACATAAATAGGCACGCGCTGCATCAGCGCTTTTAAACGTTCAGCGAGAGAGGATTTACCGCCGCCCACCGGACCGAGTAAATAGAGGATCTGCTTCTTCTCCTCCAGCCCCTGCGCCGCATGTTTCAGGTAGGAGACGATCTGTTCAATCGCTTCCTCCATACCGTAGAACTCTTCAAACGCCGGGTAACGGCCAATAACACGATTCGAGAAGATACGGGAAAGGCGTGGCTCCTGAGCGGTATCAACCATAACGGGCTCACCAATAGCCGTTAACAGTCGTTCTGCCGCATTGGCGTATGCACTGCGATCCTGCTTACAGATAGTAAGAAATTCCTGCAGTGTGAACTCTTCGTCCTTGGCAGCTTCATAACGCTGACGATAGTGATCGAATATATTCATAGCGATGCCCGTCCTGTTAGAATTGTTGGGAACAATAAGCGTAACCTTACAAACAGTGGTGCCAACCTCTCAATTTTAAGGATATAAATCTCTCTGCTTCTCTATTGTTATGAGCGTGTATCGGATAAAGATCAAGTAGTAAGTGGCGCAGGATTAAACGATTAGCGCACAAAAAACGCGCAAATTTCCGCATATTGTTTTAAGCCACGATCGTTTTGCGAAATATTCGCCTGTGAGGATGGGAGACGGCCTGTAAAGATGCCAACAACTCTGTTCGGTATAAGCTGCGTAAATTTCTGCAAGATGTGAAGAGCGGCAGAATTAGCCATTACGGTTAACAGCAGATTGCCTCTGTTGCAAAATATTCGCTAGACTGCAAAAGCAATTAGTGACTTAACAGGCAAAATATATAGTGAACACCTTTAAACTTTCTGCGTTTATGCTGCTGTCTCCCGCGCTGGTGACCGCATTTACTGCTCATGCTGACCCGCTGTCGCTGGGCGCCTCTGTTATCTATGCTCAATCGCCTTATCGTGGCGGACAGGATCGCTATCTGCCCGTACCGGTTATCAACTATGAAGGCGAAAACTTCTGGTTTCGCAGCCTGCAGGGCGGCTATTACCTGTGGAAAGACCCGCAGAATCAGCTGTCGCTGACGCTGCTCGGTTCGCCACAGCAGTATGACCCGGATGATAACGATCTTGGCGATATGAAATCTCTGGATAAGCGCCGGATGACGTTAATGGCGGGTGGCACTTATCGTCATGTTGCAGAGTGGGGCATCCTGCGCACGGCATTACTGGGTGATGTGCTGAATAACAGTAATGGCATCATCTGGGATCTGACGTATCTCTACCGCTTTGAGTTTGGCGCATTCAGCCTGACGCCCGGTATCGGGGCCCTGTGGAACAGCGCAAATCAAAACCGTTACTACTATGGCGTCTCTTCGCATGAGAGTGCCCGTAGCGGTATCGCTACCTACCGGCCCGATGACAGCTGGTCGCCCTATGTCGAGCTGAACGCCAGCTACCAGCTTACCCAAAACTGGAACGCCAGTTTTTCCGGGCGCTACACTCGCTTTGATGATGAGGTTAAAGACAGCCCGATGGTCGATAAAAACGGCCAGGTCACGCTCTGGACCGGCCTCAGCTACAGCTTCTGATGCACTATCGCAACGCCTGATATCAGGCGTTGTTTTTTTATAGCCGTACCGCGCAGGAGGGATGATGCAAAACGTCTGGATCAATGGTGCTTCGCTGCCCGCTATCGGGCAGGGAACCTGGTATATGGGGGAAAACCCCGCGCTGCGTGCTCAGGAGATCGCTGCGCTGCAGGCGGGGCTTGCTGCCGGATTACAGGTGATAGATACGGCCGAAATGTACGCTGACGGGGAAGCTGAGAGAGTGGTGGGTGAAGCGCTGCAGGGACGACGTGATAGCGCCTGGCTGGTTTCCAAAGTCTATCCGTGGAACGCCAGCGAAGCTGATATCACCGGAGCCTGTGAGCGCAGCCTGCAGCGACTTAAAACCGACTACCTCGATCTTTATCTGCTGCACTGGCGCGGTAATATCCCGCTGGAGGAGACCCTTCGCGGCATGGAGAAACTGGTGGCGCAGGGAAAGATACGCAGCTGGGGCGTATCAAATTTTGACAGCGATGATATGGAAGAGCTGTGGGCAGAAGAGGGCGGCTTCTCCTGCGCGACGAACCAGGTGCTGTATCATCTTGCATCCCGCGGCATTGAGCATACGCTGCTGCCGCTCTGCCAGCAGCGCGCCATGCCGGTAATGGCTTATTGTCCGCTGGCCCAGGCGGGGCGGCTGCGACAGGCGCTGTTTGATAATGCGCAGCTGCTGGCGCTGGCACGGGATAAGCAGATTAGTGTGGCGCAGCTGCTGCTGAGCTGGGCGATCCGGCATGAGGGTCTCATAGCGATACCTAAAGCAGGCAGCGTCGCGCACGTTCAGGAAAACGCTGCGGCGCTGAACATCACGCTCAGCGCCGAAGAGATCGCGTTGCTCGACCAGCTGTTTCCTGCTCCGCAGCAGCGCGTGCCGCTGGATGTAGTTTAAGCTGGCTTAGCGCTGCGCACGCGTAAGGTTGTCCCCAGGCGGGCAGGTGTTTCGCCCGCGCTTTTTAGCGGCTTAGTGATGCGCGCCGTCTCGACGCAGACCATGCGCTTGTAGCCATCATTCGGCATATCCGCCATGCTGCAGGAGAGTTCAGGACCCGGGTTCCAGGTGACAACGTCACTTTGATAGTGATGATAAACTTCAATCTGCCTGCCGCCGCTGCTGTCTTTGATCACGCTGCACTCGTCAGGCGCAGTATAAATACGGTCAATCCGTCCCGGGTAGCGCTGTACGCCGCTACTGTTTTCACCCGGTGAGTTATCCGCCACTTTATCGATAAACGTCTTACCCAGCCCGCTGACTGCGGTCTCAGCGATATCCGCTACGCTAAAATAAGCATGCAGCGCGGCTGTCGCGTCGAAATCGCCCCAGGCTTCAAGTTCAATCTCGCACTGATCGGCCAGCCGGAAACGGGCCAGCAGCGTAAAGTCGTGAGGCCAGAGCTTTTTCGTCTGGCTGTTACTTTCCAGCGTAAAGGTCAGCATGACGGCATCGTCATTTTCATCGTGTGCTGTCAGCGTCCATGGCTGGGTGCGGGCAAATCCGTGAGCCGGTTCACCGGCAGGGCCAAACCACGGCCAGCAGATCGGCACGCCGCCGCGAATCGCTTTACCTGCTTTAAACGCACTTTTATCACTCAGCCAGAGAACAGGCTGCTGACCGCTGGGCTGCCAGGCGAGCAGATGCGCGCCCTGAAGCGCGATAGCCGCACGAACTTTCGGATGACTGATAATCACGACCGGCAGGTCATCCTGCTGACGCAGCGACAGGTAAGGGGTTATCTGCTCTGTCACAGGCAGTGTAAAAAGCGTATTTGGCATCGTTCAGCCTCTGTTTATCTGGTCGAAAAAAAAGGGCGACCGAAGTCACCCTTATTGATATAGCCTGGTCGCTTATTTAGCAGCAACCAGAGCAATCAGGTCGAGAACCTTGTTGGAATAACCGGTTTCGTTATCGTACCAGGAAACCAGTTTCACAAAGTTATCATTCAGCGCGATACCTGCTTTGGCATCGAATACTGAAGTCAGTACTTCGCCGTTGAAGTCAGTAGAAACCACGTCATCTTCAACATAGCCCAGTACATCTTTCATTTCGCCTTCTGAAGCTGCTTTGATAGCTTCACAGATCTCTTTGTAGGTCGCTGCTTTTTCCAGACGAACGGTCAGGTCAACCACAGAGACATTAGGCGTAGGAACGCGGAAAGCCATACCGGTCAGTTTACCGTTCAGCTCTGGCAGTACTTTACCAACCGCTTTTGCTGCGCCAGTAGACGATGGGATGATGTTCTGTGCTGCACCGCGGCCGCCGCGCCAGTCTTTATGTGACGGACCATCAACGGTTTTCTGGGTAGCAGTAGTGGCGTGAACGGTGGTCATCAGGCCTTCAACGATACCGAATTTATCGTTGATGACTTTTGCCAGCGGTGCCAGGCAGTTGGTGGTGCAGGATGCGTTAGACACGATATCCTGGCCAGCATATTTATCAAAGTTGGCACCGCGTACAAACATCGGGGTGTCATCTTTAGATGGACCGGTCAGAACCACTTTCTTTGCACCGGCAGAGATATGCTTACGTGCGGTTTCGTCAGTCAGGAAGATCCCGGTTGCTTCAGCAACAACGTCAACGCCTGCTTCGTCCCACTTGAGGTTAGCCGGGTCTCTCTCAGCGGTAACACGGATTTTTTTGCCGTTAACAATCAGCGCGCCATCCTGTACTTCTACGGTGCCGTCAAAACGACCATGGGTAGAATCGTACTTCAGCATGTAAGCCATGTAATCGGCGTCGAGCAGATCGTTGATCGCGACGATTTCGATGTCTGAACGCTGCTGAGCAGCACGGAAAACGATGCGACCGATACGGCCAAAACCGTTGATACCTACTTTGATAGTCATATATTCCACCAGCTATTTGTTAGTGAATAAAAGGTTGGCTGTAAAATTACAAAAACCTTACCAGGCGTCAAGCGGAATCGTGTCAATTGTTGCGACAGGTCAATTCCAACGCCAGGAATAATCTGTATTGCAACCGCTTGCGCGCCGATTTTACAGCGCGTCTATCTTACGCTGATTAGCGTGTGAAAAGGGAAGTTTGTCACAAAGAGTGATCGTCATCACAAAACCACGCTGCAGCGACCAGGGCAGAAAAGTTCGCACAAAAAAAACGTCGGGCAATGTTGTCCGTTTGTTAGAATAGTAGCTGATTTCTACAGAAAGATACTCTGGAAGCAAAAATGGCAAAAGATACCGCATCTGAAGCAAAAATCGGCCAGCTGTCGGAAATGCAGCGCTACGTCACGCAGCATCGGGGTACCGAACCACCCTTTACCGGCGCGCTGTTGCACAACAAGCAGGATGGCATTTATCACTGTCTGGTCTGTCAGGCACCGCTGTTTCTGTCAGAAAGCAAATATGATTCAGGCTGTGGCTGGCCCAGTTTCTACCAGCCGGTCAGCGATGAGGCGATACGCTACCTTGAAGACGACTCGCACGGCATGCACCGGGTTGAGATCCGCTGCGGCAGCTGTGACGCGCATCTGGGGCATGTTTTTCCGGATGGCCCGCAGCCTACCGGTGAGCGCTATTGCGTTAACTCCGCCTCGCTGAGCTTTACTGACGAACAGGGCAAACAGCAGGAGGGATAGAATGAATCAGGAACTGAATGCGATGCTGGATGCGATGACGCCTGAGATCTATGCACGTCTGGCAACCGCCGTTGAGACGGGTAAATGGCCTGATGGTGTTGCATTAACGCAGGAGCAGCGCGAGCACTGTCTGCAGCTGGTCATGCTGTGGCAGGCGCGTCATAACGACTCACCTCAGCATATGAGCATTGCCAAAGGGGGAGATATTGTGACGAAATCTAAAAAGCAGCTGAAAGAAGAGTTTGGCATCGAGCCGGATGTCACGCGCATCAATCTGCACTAAGAAAACAGGCTGGAATACCCAGCCTGTTTTTCAGATTATTTCCGCACCCTGCGCCTGCATTTGCGCCAGCGCAATGTCACTGTCTTCCGGATTGAGATTCACGCCGCGGCAGCCCTCTTTAACGACCTGAACGTGATACCCGAGCTCCAGCGCATCCAGCACGCTATATTTCACACAGTAGTCAGTCGCAATCCCCAGCATAACCAGATGCGTGATATCGCGTTCGCGCAACCAGTTATCCAGTTCAGTTTTGCGCCGGTGTCCGTTATCGAAAAAGGCGCTGTAACTGTCGACATCAACGTCTCCACCTTTGTGAAATACGGCGTCAATCAGAGAGCGATCGAGGTCGGGATGAAAATCTGCGCCCGGGCTGTTTTCGATACCGTGGTCCGGCCACCAGATTTGCGCCAGCCCGTTAAGCTCACCCAGCGTGTAGACAGGCTCACCGGACACTGAGGCAAAGCTGCCATGATTTGCCGGATGCCAGTCCTGCAGGGCCACAACACATTCGCCGCGCTGGCGAAACTCACGCGCATAGCGATTCGCTACCGCCACAGTCTGATCACCTTCGCGCACGGCCATCGGACCGCCGGGGCAAAAGTCATTCTGGATATCGATAATTACCAATGCCCGCTTCATATCATTTTGCTCCGTTCAATCTTCAGTCAGTTCGCCACGTAAGTTCTGCTGCATTCTGGCACGAATTTCATCGGGGCTAAGGTCCTGACTCAATAAATAGTGCAGTTTTGTTAACGTGGCCTCAACGGTGAGGTCAAAACCGCTGATCACGCCAGCATGCTCCAGCGCATTGCCAGTGGCATAGCCGCCCATATTCACTTTGCCGGACATGCACTGCGTCAGGTTAACCACGATAATCCCGCGTTCGCTCGCCTGCTGCAGCTCATGCAGGAACTCCGCATTTTGCGGCGCATTGCCCACGCCATAAGAGCGCAGAATCAGCGCCTTAACCGGCTGGCGCAGGAAGTTGCGCACCACGTCTGCAGAGATGCCCGGATAAATGGTGACCACGCCAATAGGCTGCGGGGTAATGGGATGAACCACCAGCTCGCCCGCCTGCTGTGGCGCGGGAGAGGTGTTCAGACGGCGGATATGGATACCCGCTTCCAGCAGCGGCGACAGATTTGGCGAGGCGAAGGCGTTAAAGCCGTCGGCGTGCGCTTTGGTGGTACGGTTGCCGCGGAACAGGGTGTTATTGAAAAACAGTGCCACTTCATTGATCGGATAGTTAGCCGCCACGTAGAGGGAGTTCAGCAGATTTTGCTGACCGTCAGAGCGCAGTTCCGCCAGCGGGATCTGCGATCCGGTGACGATGACCGGTTTTGCCAGATTTTCCAGCATGAAGGAGAGAGCCGATGCGGTGAAAGCCATGGTATCGGTTCCATGCAGAATAACAAAACCGTCATAGGCGTCATAATTCTGGCGGATATCATCTGCGATTGCCTGCCAGTCCTGCGGCGTCATATCAGAGGAGTCGATAAGCGGGGCGTATTCATGAATCGTAAAATCCGGCATCTCCGGCCGGTGAAACTCAGGCATATTGGCCAGCTGCTGCTGAAGGTGGCCTGATACCGGTACATAGCCCTGCGCAGAGCGCTGCATCCCGATAGTACCGCCCGTGTAGGCTACATAGATATTTTTCTTTTGCATGAGTGTACTCAGACTTGCCGTAAAACGCGCAGTATAAGGGGATTGACAGGGAAAAGCAGCCCGACCAGCGGCCGGGCTGTAAAATTAGCGAACGCTGCCGCAATTCAGACAAAAGGCGTAACGATTTTGCGGATCGTTAAGCTTACCGAGCAGGCCCGGCTGCGACTGCATGGCGCTGACAACATCCTGCACCGGTGCGGGCAGCCAGATTTTCAGCGCGTCGGGCAGTACCGCCTGCGCCGAGGCGTTCATCTGATTAAGCAGCAGATCAAGCATACCGGGTTCATCCTGATACCAGTTCAGCGCAGGCTGTTTCACGCTGGCCAGCGAGGCAGCTTTCGCCACGGCGTCATCAAAATCACCCAGCGCGTCAACCAGACCATTGCCTTTGGCATCGCTGCCGGTCCAGACATGGCCCTGTGCAATCGCATCAATCTGCTCAGGCGTCTTATGGCGCGACGCAGCGACCAGACCGATGAAATTGCGATAGCCATTCTCAATCGTCAGCTGCATCAGCTGCTGTACCTCTGCAGGCAGCGTTTTGGTGGTAGCCACATCAGCGAGCGGTGAGGTGGCTACGCCATCCGTATGTACACCGATTGCGTCCAGGCTGTTTTCGACCGTATTAATCACGCCAAAAATGCCAATTGAACCGGTCAGCGTAGAAGGCGCGGCGATGATGTAATCTGCCGGCGTTGAAATCCAGTAACCTCCCGATGCGGCCATGCCTCCCATGGAGACCACCACCGGCTTACCGGCTTCATGCGCGGCGGCCAGCTCTTCACGAATCGCTTCCGATGCGGTGACGCTGCCGCCCGGGCTGTTTACCCGCAGCACGATAGCTTTAATGGCGGGATCGAGGCGTGCTTCACGGATCTGTGCGGCCGTCGTATCACCGCCGACATTGCCTGCGCTCTCTTCTCCATCCATGATCGCACCGCTGGCGAGGATCACCGCGATGTTGCCTTTTTGCTGCGCTGGCTGTTTCAGACGGTAGTCATAGATGCTGACATAGCGGTAGTCATTATTCACTTTGTCCCAGCCAAAGGTTTTCGCCAGCGCCTGGTCAGCCGCCGCGCGTGAGCTCAGCGTATCCACCAGTTTGTTATTCAGCGCATATTTAGCGGTGTCACCCTGTACCGCCTCCAGTCCGCTGATCACGCCTGCCGCACCGGGAAAGAGCTGCTCTGGCGTAATCTGACGGTTGGCCGACACCGTATTGAGATAATTTTGCCATAGCTGAGTGATCCAGCGGCTGTCCGCATCGCGTGCATCCGGTGACATATTGTCGCGCAGGAACGGTTCAACGGCTGACTTATAGGTGCCTACGCGGAAAACGTGGGAAGAGACCTTCAGCTTTTCCAGCAGCGTTTTGTAATAGAGGCCGTTGGTCGCAAAGCCGTGCAGGTCAACCGTACCCTGAGGGGAGAGCCAGATTTTATTCGCGAAGCTGGCCAGGTAATACTGCGCCTGACTGTAGCTGTCACCCAGCGCATAAACCGGTTTACCGCTGTCGCGAAACTCCCGCAGCGCTTTACCGACATACTGCAGAGAGGGCTGATCGCCACCGGCAAAATCGCGCAGATCCAGCACGATACCGGTGATATTGCTGTCAGTTTTAGCCTGACGAATCGCATCAACCACATCAAACAAAGAGTTTTCCTGCAGGCGATCGCTGTTCGCGCCCAGCAGCTGACGGCTGATGCGGCTCAGACGGTTACTCACTGAAGGTTTATCCACCAGCATACCGCTAAGATCGACTTTTAATGCTCCCTGCTGGACCGGTTCACTGTTGCCGGCGCTCGACAGCTGCAGCCAGATGCCGACACCGGCCAGGATCAGGACAATGAGAAACAGGTTAAGGATAAATTCCCGGATAAAATTCAGAACCCGCCAGCTCCAGCGGAACAGACCGGTAATCATTCGCCACAATGTGCGCATAAACTCTCCATATTCACGTAGCCAGGGCCGGCAGCAGGCGTGCGGACCCCGATATCGGCATCATCCTAAAGAGCAGCGGCTGAAAAGTCAGCAGGAATTCGCACCAGACTGTTACAAAAGATCGCGCTGTGCCAGGATTAGCACATCATCAAAAGGCACAGGAGAACCCTTATGGATGCACTGGAGTTATTAACCAATCGCCGCTCAGCTTCGCGACTGACTGAACCCGCTCCGGCAGGTGAGGTGCTGCAAAATATTCTGCATGCCGGTATGCGGGCACCCGACCACGGTACGCTGCGCCCGTGGCGTTTCGTTATTGCGGAGAATGAGGGACGGGACCGGCTAAGCCGCGTGCTGGAGCAGGCCGCCCGCGAGAGCGCGCTGGATGAAAAAGCCATCGCGAAAGCGGCGGCGGCGCCGTTTCGTGCGCCCATGGTGATAACGGTAATTGCAGACTACAAGCCCTCTGAAAAAGTGCCGCAGTGGGAGCAGGTTGTCTCTGCGGGCTGTGCCGTTATGGCGATGCAGATGGCCGCGCTGGCTCAGGGGTATAACGGCATCTGGCGCAGTGGCCCCTGGACCGACCATCCTCACGTGCGGGCGGCGTTCAACTGCAAAGAAAAAGATGCCATTGTGGGCTTTCTCTATCTCGGCACGCCGCAGCTTAAAGCCAGCACCACGGTTGTCGCACCGGATACCACAGAGTTTGTCTCCTGGTTTTGATTCTCTCGCCTGCAATCTGGCAGCATTGCAGGCGTCGTGCGCAAAAGCGCCGCATCCGTGCAGAGAAAGCTTACCTCCAGCAGACCGCCAGGCTACCATCGCTTCACTGTTTTCGTTAAAGCTAAAAGAAAGGATTTGCGCCTTCCATGCGTCTATTTATTGCTGAAAAACCGAGCCTGGCGCGCGCCATCGCAGATGTTTTGCCAAAGCCGCATCGCCGCGGAGAGGGCTATATCGCCTGCGGCAACGATCAGGTGGTGACCTGGTGCGTCGGGCATTTGCTGGAGCAGGCGCAGCCTGATAGCTACGACAGCCGCTATGCCCGCTGGAACCTGGCCGATCTGCCTATTATTCCTGAAAAGTGGCGTCTGCAGCCGCGCCCCTCGGTAGCGAAACAGCTGAAAGCCATAGAAGGCTTACTGCAGCAGGCCAGCGAAATTGTGCACGCCGGCGATCCGGATCGCGAAGGTCAGCTGCTGGTGGATGAGGTGCTGGACTATCTGCAGCTGCCGGCTGGTAAGCGCCAGCGGGTGCAGCGCTGCCTGATCAACGATCTTAATCCGGCGGCCGTTGAGCGTGCGGTGAGCCGGCTGCGCGAAAACCGCGAATTCATCCCGCTTTGCGTCTCAGCGCTGGCGCGTTCACGCGCTGACTGGCTGTATGGCATCAATATGACGCGCGCCTGGACCCTGCTGGGGCGTAACGCCGGCTATGATGGCGTTCTGTCGGTGGGGCGCGTGCAGACGCCGGTGCTCGGACTGGTCGTGCGACGTGATGAAGAGATCGAGCACTTTGTGCCCAAAGACTATTTTGAAGTAAAAGCGCATGTCGTCACGCCAAAAGAGGAGCGCTTCGTTGCCAGCTGGGTGCCAAGCGACGCCTGCGAACCCTGGCAGGATGAAGAGGGGCGCGTCCTGCACCGGCCGCTGGCAGAGCATGTGCTGGCGCGTATTCAGGGACAGCCCGCGCAGGTGACCGGCTATAACGACAGGCGTGAATCGGAAACCGCACCGCTGCCGTTTTCGCTCTCCAGCCTGCAGATTGAAGCCGCAAAGCGTTACGGGCTGAGCGCGCAGAGCGTGCTGGACTGCTGTCAGCGCCTCTATGAGACGCATAAACTTATTACTTATCCGCGTTCGGATAGCCGCTATCTCCCTGATGAGCACTACGCCGGTCGTCATGCCGTGCTGAAAGCGATCGCTGTGCATCAGCCCGATCTCACGCCACCTGCTGACTTCAATACGGAACAGAAAAACCGCTGCTGGGACGATAAAAAGGTCGATGCGCATCACGCTATCATTCCCACCGCGCGTACCGGCAAAGTCGCACTCAGCGACAATGAGGCCCGGATCTATGCGCTGATTGCCCGGCAATATCTGATGCAGTTCTGCCCGGATGCGCAGTTCCGCAAATGCGTTATCGATCTGGAGATCGGTGGTGGCCGGTTTGTTGCAAAAGCGCGGTTTCTGGCGGAAGCGGGGTGGCGCGCGCTGCTCGGGAATAAAGAGCGTGACGAAGAGAATGACGGCACGCCGCTGCCGGTCGTCGCTAAAGGCGATACCCTGCTGTGCGAGCGCGGTGAACTGCTGGAGAAGCAGACCCAGCCGCCGCGGCCGTTTACTGATGCCACGCTGTTATCCGCCATGACCGGCATTGCGCGCTTTGTGCAGGATAAAGAATTAAAGAAAGTGCTGCGTGCGACCGATGGTTTAGGAACGGAGGCGACGCGGGCCGGCATTATTGAACTGCTGTTTCGCCGCACCTTCCTGGTTAAAAAAGGGCGCTATATCCACTCAACGGAGGCGGGCAGAGCCCTGATCCATGCGCTGCCGGAAATGGCGGCGCGGCCGGATATGACGGCGCAGTGGGAGTCAACCCTGACGCGCATCAGCGAAAAAAGCTGCCGCTATGATGAGTTTATGCAGCCGCTGGTGTCAACGCTGACCACGCTGATTGGCGAGGCGCGGCAGCGGCCTTCTTTGCAGGCGTTCAAAGGGCTGGCCGCCGCTTCGCCAGCGCGCGCGAAAGCCAAAAAACAGCGGCGAAAGCCAAAGGAGACGCAATGAGCGGGTATACAACAGGAGTGGCGCTGGCACTGCTGGTCTGCAGCACTACGGCGCTGGCAAACCGGATGCCGGAGCCGGGGCGGACGGGTAATACGGATGTGGTGGTGGATATGCCGGCGGAAGTCTGGACGCAGGGCCAGAATCGTCAGCAAAACAGCTGCCTTCAGTGCTGCATTTATGAAAACCGCAGCTATTCAGAAGGCGCAGTGGTTAAGGCCGAAGGGGTACTGCTGCAGTGCTCGCGGGATGAAAAGGTGCTGGGGACTAATCCGCTGCTGTGGAAAATCATTAAATAGTTAAGCGTGGCGCGCCGGCGCCACGCCTGACGTTTACAGATCGAACGTCGCCCAGACGGGAGCATGGTCAGAAGGTTTTTCCATGCCGCGAATGGCGTAATCGATACCGGCATCGACGCAGCGCGCGGCCAGCGGCTGACTGGCCAGCAGCAGATCGATGCGCAGTCCGCGGTTGTCATCAAATCCGCGCGAGCGGTAGTCGAACCAGGAAAAGCGATCGTTTGTCGTCGGGTTTCTGGCGCGCCAGGTATCGGTAAGACCCCACTGCAGCAGCCGATCCATCCACTCACGCTCTTCCGGCAGAAACGAGCATTTTCCGGTACGCAGCCAGCGCTTGCGGCTCTCCTCACCAATCCCGATATCCAGGTCAGTGGCGCTGATATTCATGTCGCCCATGATCAGCACCGGCTTGTCAGCGGCAGCGTGCTCCATCAGATAGCTCTGCAGATCGCGGTAGAATTTCTCTTTAGCCGGGAATTTAAGCGGGTGGTCGCGGCTTTCACCCTGCGGGAAATAGCCGTTGATAACGATGATGTTACCTGCCGGGCTCGGTATCTCCGCCATAATCAGGCGTCGCTGGGCGTCAGCGTCATCGCCCGGAAAACCGCGCATGACCCGTACCGGTGCGTTTTTGGTAAGTAGCGCGACGCCGTAGTGACCTTTTTGCCCATGATAGAAGACGTGGTAGCCGAGCTGGCTGACCTCTTCCAGTGGGAACATCTCATCGTGAACCTTGGTTTCCTGCAGGCCGATAACCTCAGGCTGATGCTGTTCCACCAGCGCGGCCAGCTGATGAGGGCGGGCGCGCAACCCGTTGATGTTGAATGAAACAAATTTCATATCGCTGCCATTTTAATAACCTGTATGCGGCGCGATGGTAACGGCTTTTTGGCAAAAAGTCATGCCCGAAGCGGAGCAGGCAGCACAGTATCAGAGGGGAAGAGCAAACTGAGTTTTTTCAGGATGTAGCGAACGGAACAGGAGATGGTGGCGGGAGAAGGATTCGAACCTTCGAAGTCGATGACGGCAGATTTACAGTCTGCTCCCTTTGGCCGCTCGGGAATCCCGCCTGGGATATAAAGCTCAGATTCAGGCACTGCAGAGTGATTCAGATGGTGGCGGGAGAAGGATTCGAACCTTCGAAGTCGATGACGGCAGATTTACAGTCTGCTCCCTTTGGCCGCTCGGGAATCCCGCCACTTGCCTGAATCTTTGTGCCTGAAGGCGGGGCGCATCATATCAAATGCGTTCCGCCTGTAAAGCACCGGATGTAAAAATAAAACCTGTTTGCCCGTTTTTTACGCGTAGCGCTGAAGAGTTAGACAATTCAGCGCCCTGGCGCCAAAACGCCGCGCTTAAAGAATAATCGTGCGGTTGCCATAAACAAACACGCGCTGGCCGAGCACTTTATAGAGCGCGCGACTCAGCACGTTTTTTTCCACATCGCGTCCGGCGCGCATCATCTCTTCAGCGGTATAGCTGTGATCCACGTTAATGACATCCTGCATAATGATTGGACCTTCGTCCAGGTTGTCATTGACGTAATGCGCCGTTGCGCCAATGATTTTAACGCCGCGTTCATACGCCTGATGATAAGGACGCGCGCCGATAAAAGCTGGCAGGAACGAGTGGTGAATATTGATGATCTGGTTAGGGTAGCGCTGCACAAAAGCAGGCGTCAGCACGCGCATATATTTTGCCAGCACCACGTAATCAGGCTGATAGCGATCGATCTCTTCCGCCATGCGGTTGTCATGCTCTTCGCGCGTTTTGCCTTCATGGCTGACCAGCACAAAAGGAATATCAAAACGTTCTACCAGCGAGCGCAGCGTATCGTGATTGCCGATCACCGCAGCGATCTCCATATCCAGACCGCCAAACGCGCTTTTCATCAGCAGGTCACCCAGGCAGTGCGCCTCTTTTGTGACCAGAATAACGACGCGGCGGCGACCGGCAGTGTGCAGCTCACGCACAGAACCGGTCGGCAGAGCGCTATCCAGATCGGCCAGCAGCGTATTGTCGTTAAAAATGCCTTCCAGCTCGGTGCGCATAAAAAAGCGGCCGGTGCGGTGATCGACAAACTCATTGTTTTGCACAATGTTGAGTTCATGCTTGTAGCAAATGTTGGTGATCTTGGCGATCAGACCTTTAGCATCAGGGCAAATGGTCCGTAAAACTTTTCGTTGCAGTGTTTGCGCTTGCATCTCAGTCAAGGTCCTGTCAAAGCGATAAGGGTATTACCATTGCGGCGAAGCGGATATCAGCCACAACATTTTTTGTATTTTTTGCCAGAGCCGCAGGGGCAGCGATCGTTACGCCCGATTGCTGGCGCTGTTCCATCCACATAGTACCAGCGACCCTCCTCCCGAAGAAAGCGTGAACGTTCAGCGATCGCTGACTCGCGCTCTTTTTCGCGGTAGCGCGCAAAAAAGGTCACAAAGGCTTCGTTCTCATGGATGCCATGATTACAACAGGTTACATTTAGTCCGAGCCACGTTGTACCGGCAAAACTTTCAGATAAACGCGCCGTCAGATCGACGCTGCGCTGGCTGGCGTGCCAGGTTTCTGTCAGATAAACTGCATTACCCGTGGCGTAGGCCGTATAGCGAGATCGCATCAGCTGTTCAGCACTTAGCGGGATGGCCTCGCCGTTTAAAAAGGGCTGACAACATACGCTATACTGCTTCCCGCTGCAGCAGGGGCACTTTTCGGACACATCATCTCCTGAGAGTGGTTAACGTTATCATAGGCGTGCGCTATGGTAGCCGACTGCGTGGCATGATGCTACGTACCAGCAGCATCACGAGGTAAGATGAGAAAGGTCAAGATTGGACTGGCTCTGGGATCGGGCGCCGCGAAGGGCTGGGCGCATATCGGCGTCATCAATGCGCTGGAGCGTGCCGGTATTGAAATTGATGTGGTAGCGGGCTGCTCAGTCGGCGCGCTGGTTGGTGCCGCCTACACCAATGGTCACCTGGCAAAGATGGAGAAGTGGGTCAGCGCGTTTCGCTACTGGGATGTTATACGCCTGATGGATCTCTCCTGGCAGCGCGGGGGACTGTTACGCGGCGATCGCGTTTTCAGTCATATTCGCCAGCTGATCCCGCATGACCAGATTGACGGCGGCCTGAAACCGTTTGGCGTGGTTGCCACCAACCTGAGTACCGGCCGTGAGCTCTGGCTGACTGAAGGCGATCTGCATCAGGCCGTGCGCGCTTCCTGTAGTATGCCAGGCTTATTACCACCTGTTGGCTACAATGGATACTGGCTGGTGGATGGCGCGGTGGTAAACCCGGTGCCCATCTCCCTGACGCGCGCACTTGGCGCCGACATTGTTATTGCGGTCGATCTTCAGCATGATGCGCATCTGATGCAGCAGGATCTGCTGTCGGTAACGCCGGAAAACGGCGATGACGCGGCAGAGGCGCTCTCGTGGGGTAAAAAATTACGTCAGCGTCTGATGGGATTTTCCCGCCAGCGCGCGGCGCAGTCACCTGGCGCAATGGAGATCATGTCGACCTCAATTCAGGTGCTGGAAAACCGCCTGAAACGTAACCGTATGGCGGGCGATCCGCCGGATGTGCTGATTCAGCCGTTTTGTCCGCAGATTTCAACGCTGGATTTTCATCGTGCTGAAGAGGCGATGGCTGCCGGTAAGGTGGCCGTAGAGAAAAAAATGGATGAACTATTACCACTGGTCCGTAGCAGATAGTCAGTTGTTCATTCAGGGGGGTTGTCGCTGATGACAATAATTAAAGGCGCAACTGCATTTTATGAACCACTATTGCAATATCTGGTACGCAGGGGGAGAGAATGGAAAAACCACTACTCGGCAAAAAGATACTCATTGTCGAAGATGAGGTCGTTTTCCGTTCATTGCTGGAAAATGTACTGACCAGTCTGGGGGCAACAGCCCTGCAGGCCGGCGATGGGCTGGAAGGCCTCGACATTCTGTCGTCGCACAGCGCCGATCTGGTGATTTGCGATCTGGAAATGCCCCGGATGGGCGGTATTGCGTTTGTTGAGCATCTGCGCAGTCAGGGGAATACGGTGCCTGTACTGGTCATATCTGCTACCCAGAATATGGCTGATATCGCGCATGTGCTGCGGCTTGGCGTGCAGGATGTATTACTGAAACCCCTGAAAAATATCGAACGCTTCCGCGAGGCTGTTTTTGAGTGTCTTTATCCCTCGATGTTCACCTCGAAAGTGGAGGAGGATGAGCAGCTGTTTCAGGACTGGGATGCGCTGGCCCGCGATCCGATCGCCGCGGCAAAACTGCTGAAGCAGCTGCAGCCGCCGGTGCAGCAAACCATTGCGCACTGCCGCATCAACTACCGACAGCTCACCATGGCGGAACAGCCAGGGCTGGTTCTGGATATCGCTGCGCTCTCCGATAAAGATCTCGCCTTTTACTGTCTCGATGTTACCCGGGCGGGCGACAACGGCGTGCTGGCCGCGCTGCTGCTGCGGGCGCTATTCAACGGTTTACTGCAGGAGCAGCTGTCCGGACAGCATCATCGGCTGCCGGAACTCAACGGTCTGCTGCGTCAGGTGAATATGCTGCTGCGCCAGGCAAACCTTACCGGGCAGTTCCCGCTTCTGGTGGGATATTATCATCGCGAACTGCGTAAATTAATTCTGGTTTCAGCAGGGCTTAATGCCACGCTGCACCTGGAAACGCAGCAGCTGCAGTTAAACAGCGGTGTACCGCTGGGTACGATGGGGGGGACCCATCTTAATCAGATTTCTCAGCATACCGGTGCCTGGCAGTGCCACGTCTGGGGTGCCGGCGGCAGGCTACGTCTGATGTTATCGGGTGAAGAATAAGCAGTTAAACAGCGGGTTAAATCAGTTAAGCGACAGCGCCAGACCTATCCTTTACACTTGGGTAAAAGTCTTAAATTCCATGGATTAACTTTATCCAGGATAATTCCGCCTGATACTAACTGATATACTCATTTCGTTTTTTAAACCGACATATCAAGTATTAACTTGAGCGGCCTATTAAGAGAGGTATTTGATGTCTGCCTATAAGTCAAAAGTAAAAAAAGCGGTAATCCCGGTTGCAGGTTTAGGTACGCGTATGCTGCCAGCGACTAAAGCTATTCCAAAAGAGATGTTACCGCTGGTCGATAAGCCGTTGATCCAGTATGTCGTAAATGAGTGTATTGCTGCGGGCATTAACGAAATTGTGCTGGTTACGCACTCTTCTAAAAACTCAATCGAAAACCACTTTGATACCAGCTTCGAACTGGAAGCCATGCTGGAGAAGCGTGTTAAGCGTCAGCTGCTGGATGAAATCCAGTCTATCTGTCCGCCACACGTCACCATTATGCAGGTGCGTCAGGGTATCGCTAAAGGTCTGGGCCATGCGGTCATGTGTGCACATCCGCTGGTAGGCGATGAGCCGGTAGCAGTCATTCTGCCAGACGTTATCATCGACGAATATGAGTCAAACCCGACCAAAGACAACCTGGCAGAGATGCTGGCGCGTTTTGAAGAAACCGGTCACAGCCAGATCATGGTTGAGCCAGTAGCAGACGTAACCGCATACGGTGTGGTTGACTGCAAAGGCGCCGAGCTGAGCGCGGGCCAGAGTGCACCGATGGTGGGCGTTGTTGAGAAGCCAAAAGCGAATGAAGCGCCTTCAAACCTCGCGGTAGTAGGTCGTTATGTTCTTTCTGCTGATATCTGGCCTCTGCTGGCTAAAACCCCTCCGGGTGCAGGCGGCGAAGTTCAGCTGACCGACTCTATCGCTATGCTGATGGAAAAAGAGACTGTAGAAGCTTATCACCTGACTGGCGTCAGCCACGACTGTGGTAACAAGCTGGGTTACATGCAGGCTTTTGTTGAGTACGGCGTACGTCACCCGGTGCTGGGCAAAGATTTTGCACAGTGGCTGGACAACGCGGTAGGCAATAAAAAGTAATTCATTAAGCACAGGATAATTTAATGAAAGTCACTGTATTTGGTATCGGCTATGTCGGTCTGGTTCAGGCTGCGGTGTTGGCCGAAGTCGGACATGACGTTCTCTGCATTGATGTCGACGCGAACAAAGTCGAAAACCTGAAAAAGGGTGTTATCCCGATTTTTGAACCGGGTCTGACGCCGTTGGTGATGTCCAATTATGAATCGGGCCGCCTGAAATTCAGTACTGACGCCAAAGAGGGCGTTAATCACGGGGTGATGCAGTTTATTGCTGTTGGCACACCGCCTGACGAAGATGGTTCTGCCGATCTGAAATATGTGACCGCGGTTGCGCGCACGATTGCAGAACATATGAACGATCACAAAGTCGTTATCGATAAATCAACGGTGCCAGTCGGCACAGCCGACCGCGTACGCAATGTGATGCAGGAGACGCTGAAACAGCGTGGCGCCAGCGTTTCTTTCGATGTGGTTTCCAACCCGGAATTCCTCAAAGAGGGTGCGGCCGTTAACGACTGCATGCGACCAGAGCGTATCGTTGTCGGTACTGACAATGATGATGTGGTGGAACTGCTGCGCGAGCTCTATGAGCCGTTCAACCGTAACCACGATCGCATGATCCTGATGGATATCCGCAGTGCAGAGCTGACAAAATATGCGGCAAACTGCATGCTGGCGACCAAAATCAGCTTTATGAACGAGATCTCTAATCTCGCTGAGCTGCTGGGCGCTGATGTGGAGAAAGTCCGTCAAGGTATCGGTTCTGATCCCCGTATCGGCTATCACTTCATCTATCCGGGCTGCGGCTACGGCGGTTCCTGCTTCCCGAAAGATGTGCAGGCGCTGATCCGTACAGCAGAGTCTATTGGCTATAAACCGCGCCTGCTGCAGGCGGTGGAAGAGGTCAATGACGCGCAGAAAAACAAACTGCCTGCCTTTATCAAGCGCCATTTTGGTGACGATCTGCGCGGCAAGACGTTTGCGCTGTGGGGCCTGGCGTTTAAACCCAACACCGACGATATGCGTGAAGCCTCCAGCCGTGTGCTGATGGAAGCGTTATGGGAAGCGGGTGCTACGGTTCAGGCTTACGATCCGGAAGCGATGGAAGAAGCGCAGCGCATCTATGGTCACCGTGACGATCTGAAACTCACAGGGACTAAAGAAGCGGCACTGCAGGGCGCTGATGGTCTGGTTATCTGTACCGAATGGCAGAATTTCCGGGCGCCTGATTTTGACGTAATTAAAAATGCGTTAAAACAACCCGTGATTTTTGATGGTCGTAACCTGTATGATCCAGAGCGTATCAGCAAACGCGGTTTCGTTTATTATGCAATCGGCCGCGGAGCGTCTATTCAAATTGCGTAATAAATGAGGGATGTATGAATTTTCTGGTTACCGGCGCAGCAGGATTTATCGGTTTTCACGTAAGCCAGCGTTTGCTCGCTGCCGGTCACCAGGTTGTTGGTATCGACAACCTGAATGACTATTATGATGTCAGCCTGAAACAGGCTCGCCTCGATCAGATTTCACCGCATCCCGCATTTACTTTTATTAAAATGGACCTGGCCGATCGCCAGGCCATTTCCTCTCTGTTTGAACAGCACGCGTTTGAGCGCGTTATCCATCTCGCCGCGCAGGCGGGTGTGCGTTACTCAATCGATAACCCGCACGCTTATGCAGATGCTAACCTCACCGGCCATCTGAATATTCTGGAAGGCTGCCGTCACCATAAGATTGGCCACCTTCTTTATGCATCTTCAAGCTCAGTTTATGGGCTGAACCGCAAAATGCCGTTCTCCACCGATGACAGCGTTGATCACCCGGTTTCCCTCTATGCGGCGACGAAAAAAGCCAACGAACTGATGTCGCATACTTATTCGCACCTTTATCAGCTGCCGACAACCGGACTGCGTTTCTTTACCGTGTATGGCCCATGGGGTCGGCCCGATATGGCGCTGTTTAAATTTACCCGTGCAATGCTGGCAGGCGAGGCGATCGACGTTTATAACCGCGGTGAGATGACGCGCGACTTTACCTATATCGATGATATCGCTGAGGCGATTGTTCGCCTGCAGGCGGTGGTACCACAACCTGACAGCGCATGGAGCGTGGAGCACGGCTCCCCCGCCAGCAGCTCTGCGCCTTATCGGGTATATAACATTGGCAACAGTCAGCCAACGCGCCTGATGACCTATATAGAGTCGCTGGAGAAAGCTTTGGGCATTGAGGCAGTGAAGAACATGCTGCCGATGCAGCCCGGCGATGTACTGGGCACCAGCGCAGATACGCAGCCTCTCTATGACGCCATCAATTTCCGGCCGCAGACCAGCGTTGAGCAGGGCGTACAGCAGTTTGTCGACTGGTATCGCGACTTTTATCAGAAATAAGCGCATAAAAAAAGGAAGCCGCGGGCTTCCTTTTTTTTACCTGGCGAAACGAATATTGCAGTAAAAGTGCAGACAGTTAAAACGAAGCGCGCGGATTACAGCAGGAAATCGTCCAGCTGTTTACCATCTTCTTCAATCGCTTTTTTAATTACGGCAGGCGTGCGGCCCTGACCGGTCCAGGTGCGGCTTTCACCGTTTTCATCTACATAGCTGTACTTGGCGGGACGGGCAGCGCGACGCGCTTTGGTCACCGTTTTGTTTTCTGATAATGCGTTCAGCAGTTCATTAGGATCGATGCCGTCAGCCAGCAGCATTTCGCGATACTGCTCCAGTTTGCGGCTGCGTTCAGCATTTTCAGCCTGAGCATGACTCTCTTCTTCACGACGCTCATTAACCACTACGTCAAGTTTTTCAAGCATCTCTTCCAGGGTTTCCAGAGAGCATTCGCGAGCCTGAGCACGCAATGTACGGATATTATTAAGGATTTTAAGTGCTTCGCTCATTGTTCTTATCTCAGAATATAAAAAGGAGTGGTTAAGCTGTTCCATAATAGTGGCGGGAATATATAACTGCAATAGTGAAACCTGAGTGAGGAGATTTATTTATTTTTTTAGTTATGTCAGCAGAGTTAATTATCAATCGCTGTGCTGCATAAATTATCCGCGATATGTCTCGTTGCGTGACGGCTATTCCATTTGGCTGAGATTAAATTAACCGCTATTAGTGATTTAACCGCAGCGTGCCGGCATTGATTTTCAGCGTCCAGCAGCGTGGCTTTCTGCTACGGTAAACCTGTCGTTTGTGAGGTGCTCTGCGGCAATACATTTGTGTTAAACTGCCGCCTTCTGAATTTAGTATCCCCGGAGAGACTGGTAAGTGGCTCAACTCTATTTCTATTACTCGGCGATGAATGCGGGTAAATCCACCGCGCTGCTGCAATCTTCCTATAACTATCAGGAGCGCGGCATGCGCACCCTGGTCTATACCGCAGAGATAGACGATAGATTTGGTGCCGGCGTGGTCAGCTCACGAATCGGGCTCTCTTCGCCTGCCTGTTTGTATAATGATAAAACAGAACTGGCCGAAGCCATTGCGGAAGAACATGCGCGCCAGCCCGTACACTGCGTGCTGGTTGACGAAAGTCAGTTTCTGACGCGTGAGCAGGTTTATGCGCTCTCTGACGTGGCGGACAATCTTGATATTCCGGTTCTCTGCTACGGTCTGCGTACTGACTTCCGCGGTGAGCTGTTCACCGGCAGCCAGTATCTTCTTGCCTGGGCCGATAAACTGGTCGAGCTTAAAACAATTTGCCACTGCGGCCGTAAGGCGAGCATGGTGCTGCGCCTTGACGGGGAGGGCAGACCGTTCAGCGAAGGTGAGCAGGTCGTAATTGGCGGTAATGAGCGCTATATATCCGTATGCCGGAAACATTACAAGCAGGCGATTAATCTGGGTACGCGTGAGGCGATATATGGCGCTAATCCGCCACCGGTTTAATCAGCCAGCCATAAAAAAACCCGCCGCGGCGGGTTTTTTATTTTCAGCGGACTACGCTTTCTTTACTTTTTTTTCACGGGCAGCGGACTGCAGCTCGCAGATTTCTGCAGAGGGTATGTCCGTTTCTGAATAATCACGTCCGTAGAACGTATCCAGCATAATCTGTTTTAGCTCAGCGATTAATGGATAGCGCGGATTGGCGCCGGTGCACTGATCGTCAAAAGCGTCTTCAGCCAGCTTATCTACTTTCGCCAGGAAATCCGCCTCCTGCACGCCTGCTTCCCGAATAGAAGCGGGAATACCGAGCTGCGTTTTTATTTCATCCAGCCACGCCAGCAGTTTTTCGATTTTCTGCGCCGTGCGATCCCCGGGCTGAGTCAGGCCGAGATGGTCAGCAATTTCCCCATAGCGGCGCCGTGCCTGCGGCCGGTCATACTGGCTGAACGCCGTCTGTTTCGTCGGGTTATCATTGGCGTTATAGCGGATGACGTTACCGATAAGCAGCGCGTTTGCCAGCCCGTGCGGGATATGAAACTCTGAGCCAAGTTTATGGGCCATAGAGTGGCACACCCCGAGGAAAGCGTTGGCAAAGGCAATGCCGGCGATAGTCGCCGCGTTGTGTACGCGTTCACGCGCAACCGGATTTTTCGCACCATCGCGATAGCTGGCAGGCAGGTTCTCTTTAAGCAGCTTCAGCGCCTGTAGTGCCTGTCCATCTGAGTACTCACTGGCAAGCACCGAGACGTAAGCCTCCAGCGCATGCGTCACCGCATCGAGGCCGCCAAAAGCGCAGAGCGAGCGCGGCATATCCATCACCAGGTCGGCATCGACAATCGCCATATCCGGCGTTAAGGCGTAGTCCGCCAGCGGATATTTTTGCCCGGTGGCGTCATCGGTGACAACGGCAAACGGGGTGACTTCTGAGCCGGTGCCTGACGTGGTGGCGATCGCGACCATGCGCGCTTTCACGCCCATTTTCGGGAATTTGTAGATACGTTTACGGATATCCATAAAGCGCAGCGCCAGCTCTTCAAAAT
Source organism: Pantoea sp. ICBG 1758 (assembly GCF_002928325.1). NCBI lineage: Bacteria > Pseudomonadati > Pseudomonadota > Gammaproteobacteria > Enterobacterales > Erwiniaceae > Pantoea > Pantoea sp. ICBG 1758. Next base: position 1,218,207 of record NZ_POWL01000001.1, on the reverse strand, counting down.
GCGTTTCCGGATGCTCATACATGACCCACATGATTTTCGCTGCGTCCATCGGTGAACCACCGCCCAGGGCGATAATCACGTCGGGCCGGAAACTGTGCATCTGCTCTGCACCCTTACGCACAATGCTCAGGGTCGGATCGGCTTCCACTTCAAAAAATATCTCGGTTTCGATACCCTGTGATTTCAGCACCCGCGTAACGCGCTCGGCATAGCCGTTATTAAACAGAAAGCGATCGGTAACGATAAACGCGCGTTTCGCTCCCTCAGCAGCAACCTCTTCCAGCGCAATCGGAAGAGAGCCGCGGCGGAAGTAGATAGACTTCGGTAACTTATGCCACAACATATTTTCTGCTCGCTTAGCCACGGTTTTCTTATTGATCAAGTGTTTAGGGCCTACGTTTTCAGAGATAGAGTTGCCCCCCCAGGAGCCGCAGCCCAGCGTCAGGGAAGGGGCAAGTTTGAAGTTGTAAAGATCGCCAATGCCGCCCTGTGAAGCCGGGGTGTTGATCAGGATGCGGGCCGTTTTCATTTTGTCGCCAAAATAGTGGATCCGCCCGGCCTCGTTATCCTGATCGGTGTAGAGACAGGATGTGTGACCAATGCCGCCCATCGCGACCAGCTTCTCTGCTTTTGCTACCGCGTCCGCATAATCTTTTGCCCGATACATCGCCAGCGTCGGCGAGAGCTTTTCATGTGCAAAAGGCTCCGATTCATCAACGGCTGACACCTCGCCAATTAAAATTTTGGTGCCCGGCGGGACACTAATGCCGGCAAGCGCAGCAATATTGCAGGCGGGCTGGCCCACAATTGCCGCGTTCAGTGCGCCGTTTTTCAGCAGGATATTCTGAACCGCGCTCAGCTCATGGCCCTGCAGCAGATAGCCGCCGTGGCTGGCAAACCGTTCGCGGACCGCGTCATAGACGGCATCAACGATAATGACCGATTGCTCAGAGGCACAGATCACGCCGTTATCGAACGTTTTAGACATTAAAATGGAAGCGACCGCGCGTTTGATGTCAGCCGTTTCATCAATCACCACCGGCGTATTGCCCGCGCCAACGCCAATCGCCGGTTTACCTGAGCTATAGGCCGCTTTAACCATGCCCGGGCCGCCGGTCGCCAGAATCAGGTTGATATCCGGATGATGCATGAGCTGACTGGAAAGCTCGACCGAAGGCGCATCGATCCAGCCGATGATATCTTTGGGAGCGCCCGCAGCAATAGCCGCCTGCAGCACGATATCGGCTGCTTTATTGGTGGCATTTTTTGCGCGCGGATGAGGAGAAAAAATAATGCCGTTGCGGGTTTTCAGGCTGATAAGCGCCTTGAAAATAGCCGTGGAGGTAGGGTTGGTGGTAGGGACGATACCGCAGATGAGGCCAATGGGTTCGGCAATGGTAATGGTGCCAAAGGTATCATCGCTTGCCAGCACGCCACAGGTTTTTTCATCTTTGTACGCGTTGTAGATATATTCTGAAGCGAAATGATTTTTGATCACTTTATCTTCAACAATACCCATGCCCGATTCCGCTACCGCCATCTTAGCCAGCGGAATGCGGGCGTCAGCTGCCGCCAGCGCCGCGGCGCGAAAAATTGCATCAACCTGCTCCTGGCTAAAACTGGCAAACTCGCGCTGCGCGCGTTTTACACGTTCAACCAGTGCATTGAGTTCGGCAACATTGGTTACGGCCATAATACTCTCCTGAGGAAGTTAAACTTTTTTAATAAACAGGCCAGCGCAGAGAAAGAAATCAGCTAAGGTTTGACAGGGCAGGCCCGTCTGTTTAGTAAAAAGGTCTGACGTGAATGATTTACTGCACCCAGCGTAGCGCTGGTGGAGAGACGTAATCATGATGCAGATCAAGAGAGGCTGCAGCGGTGAGCGGTCAGCCAGATCGTTTACGACTAAAGGCGCCGTTTTTTAGACGCTGCTGTTCTGCAGGCATATATGAAAACAGCCAGATTTTTATGCCATCTCTGTGGCGGACATATAGCAGATATTTCTGCCATATACGCTGTTTTTCAGCAGACATATGCACTACATTAAGCGCGTTTTTTTGACTTTTTCAGGAGCCTGTTGTGACCCCCGTGCTACTCGATCTTTCCGGCTATATTAAATTTTTTGTCGGCCTGTTTGCGCTGGTGAATCCGGTAGGCATCATTCCGGTTTTTATCAGCATGACCCGCTATCAGGCGGTGGCTGAACGCAACAAAACCAATCTTACAGCCAACCTTGCGGTCGCGATTATTCTCTGGACCTCGCTGTTTCTTGGCGATGGGATCCTGCATCTGTTTGGTATCTCAATCGACTCTTTCCGAATCGCAGGCGGCATACTGGTTGTGACCATTGCGATGTCGATGATTAGCGGCAAGCTGGGTGAGGATAAGCAAAACAAGCAGGAAAAATCAGAAACGGCTATTCGTGAAAGCATCGGTGTTGTCCCGCTGGCGCTGCCGCTCATGGCAGGGCCGGGGGCTATCAGTTCCACTATCGTCTGGAGTTCGCGCTATCACAGCTGGCTTAATTTGCTGGGTTTTACGCTGGCGATTGCGGTTTTCGCCTTTTGCTGCTGGTTACTGTTCAGAGCGGCGCCGTTAATGGTACGGATATTGGGTCAGACCGGAATTAACGTCATTACCCGTATTATGGGGTTGTTATTAATGGCGTTAGGGATTGAATTTGTCGTCACCGGCATAAAAGCAATCTTTCCAGGATTACTGAATTAGACCTGACCTGTTTTTTGCTGAAAAACATCTTCATGAACCAAAAGGGTGCATCGCGACGTGCAGATGCACCTTTTTGGTGAAATTAGTTATCGGGCTACTTTCAGGCTCGCTTTTATCACTTTTACTACTCAGTCAGTCATCCCTGCTTAATATCCGTTTATTAATGTGATTATTGTCACAGATTTACCTGCTGCTAAATCCGCGCTGAAAGTGATTAGCTGTGCCTCTCTTGTAAAGTAGTCGCTGAATATTCCGCTTTGAAGTAAAAACTCAATAGATTTGCGCAGAATGAGTTTTGCATAAAATAAGTGCGCGCATAATCGCCAGAATTGCTTAAATAATCATATTTATCAATGTATTAACTGATATTTAGCGGAAATAATTAACGCTTTCAACGTTATCCCGGACATGATAAAAGAGAAATAGCTAACATTTTTCTGCATTGGCTTTGGCGCAACGGGATAGCTTCTGATAATTTCTGGCACTTCCAGGATTTTTATCGCTCTCTCAGCAGATGTGTACGATTTTTGCTTATTAGCACGCGGGCGTAGTTATACCGGCAACGCGTATCAGAAACCGGCAGCTGAACGCTTTCTTTATCAAAAGAACAGTGAGTGAGTCGTCAGCAAATATCATTACCCGCTGGCGGCTTGCTGAAGTCACCCGGAAGGGGACAGGGATCTTTGCTCGAACGAGACGAAGATCGCCCGGTAAACGGGATACGTCAGGCGCGATAGCGCACCGACGACAATAATAAAACTGGAGCATAACAATGAACAACATCACGAAAAAAAGTCTGATTGCGGCCGGCGTTCTGGCCGCAATTGCCTCTCTGACAGGGAACGCTGCGCTGGCTGCAACGGTACCGGCTGGCGTTGAGCTGGCCGCCAAACAGGAGCTGGTGCGCGGTAACGGTGACGAAGTTCAGTCGCTCGATCCGCATAAAATTGAGGGCGTACCGGAAGATAATATTGCCCGCGATCTCTATGAAGGGCTTATCGTCAGCGATGCCAGCGGCAAACCGGTTCCGGGCGTTGCAGAGAGCTGGGAAAACAAAGATTTTAAAGTCTGGACTTTCCATCTGCGTAAAAATGCCAAATGGTCTAATGGCGAGCCGGTTACCGCACAGGATTTCGTCTACAGCTGGCAGCGTCTGGTTGACCCGAAAACGGCGTCACCTTATGCCAGCTATCCGCAGTATGGCCATATCGCTAACGTTGATGAAATTATTGCCGGTAAAAAGCCGACCTCTGAACTGGGCGTAAAAGCGCTGGACGATCATACGCTGGAAGTTACGCTAAGCCAGCCGGTACCTTACTTTTATAAGCTGCTGATCAATGCCGTGATGTCACCGGTCTATAAGCCTGCAATCGAAAAATCGGGCGATCAGTGGACGCAGCCGCAGAACTGGGTAGGAAACGGCGCGTTTAAACTGGAAGCGCACGTTATCAACGAGCGCGTCACGCTGGTACGCAACCCGCAATACTGGGATAACGAACATACGGTACTGAACAAAGTCACCTTCCTGCCCATCAACTCAGAAGTGAGCGATGTGAACCGCTACTTCTCTGAAAATGGCAGCGACATCACCTATAACAATATGCCGATTGAGCTGTTCAAAAAGCTGCAGCGCGATAATGGCAAAGAGCTGATGGTAAAACCGTATCTCTGCACCTACTACTACGAGATCAATAACCAGAAAGCGCCTTTCACTGATGCCCGCGTGCGCACCGCGCTGAAGCTGGGTCTGGATCGCGACATCATGGTGAATAAGGTACTGGCGCAGGGTCAGCTGCCCGCCTACAGCTATACACCGCCGGCAACCGATGGCATGGAACTGCTGCCGCCGGACTGGTTTAAATGGGATCAGAACAAGCGTAACGCAGAAGCGAAAAAACTGCTGGCTGAAGCAGGCTATACCGCAGATAAGCCACTGACGTTTAACCTGCTGTATAACACCTCAGATCTGCACAAAAAGCTGGCAATCGCGGCGTCCTCTATCTGGAAAAAGAACCTCGGCGTTAATATCAAGCTGGAGAATCAGGAGTGGAAAACGTTCCTGGATACCCGTCATCAGGGCAACTACGACGTTTCACGTGCGGCCTGGTGCGCGGACTATAACGAACCGACCTCCTTCCTGAACACCATGCTGTCCGACAGCAGCAGTAATACAGCGCACTACAAGAGCGCTGATTTTGACAAAGTGATCCACGATGCTGTGAAAGCTGCCGATGAAAAAGCGCGCGTGGCTGACTACCAGCAGGCAGAGCAGATTCTGGATAAAGACAGTGCCATCGTGCCGGTCTATTACTACGTTAACGCCCGTCTGGTTAAGCCTTATGTCGGCGGCTATACCGGTAACGATCCGCTGGATAAAACGCTGGATAAGAACCTGTACATCATTAAGCACTAATAGCACACAGGCTATCGACAGTGGCGGTGCTGCGGCACCGCTTTTTTGATTTTGTGAAGCAACAGCCTGGCAGGTACGGCAATGTTAAAATTTATTCTGCGTCGGCTTCTGGAAGCGATTCCGACGCTCTTTATTCTGATCACCATCTCGTTTTTTATGATGCGTTTAGCGCCGGGCAGCCCGTTTACCGGCGAGCGCACGCTCTCCCCTGAGGTGATGGCCAATATTGAAGCCAAATACCATCTCAACGATCCGATTGGCAAACAGTACCTGAGTTATCTGGGGCAGCTGGCGCACGGCGATTTTGGTCCTTCGTTCAAATATAAGGACTATTCGGTTAACTATCTGGTAGGGCACGCCTTCCCGGTCTCCGCGAAGCTGGGACTGGCGGCCTTTTTCCTGGCGGTGATCCTGGGCGTAACCGCTGGCGTTATCGCGGCGCTGAAGCAGAACAGCCTGTGGGACTACGCCGTCATGGGGGTGGCGATGACCGGCATTGTTATCCCGAGCTTTGTTGTGGCGCCGCTGCTGGTATTAATTTTTGCCATTACGCTGCGCTGGCTGCCGGGCGGCGGCTGGAACGGCGGGCAGTGGAACTACATGCTGCTGCCGATGGTGGCGCTCTCGCTGGCTTATATCGCCAGCATCGCCCGTATTACGCGCGGTTCCATGATTGAGGTCATGCACTCAAACTTCATTCGTACGGCTCGGGCAAAAGGGTTGCCGCTGCGCCGTATCGTGCTGCGCCATGCGCTCAAGCCTGCGCTTTTGCCGGTGCTCTCCTATCTGGGGCCTGCCTTTGTCGGCATCATTACCGGTTCGATGGTGATTGAGTCGATCTATGGCCTGCCCGGTATCGGCCAGCTGTTTGTTAACGGTGCGCTAAACCGTGACTACTCGCTGGTAATGAGCCTGACGATTCTGGTCGGCGTGCTGACTATTCTGTTTAATGCGATCGTTGATGTGCTTTACGCCGTTATTGATCCCAAGATTCGCTATTAAGGGTGGAGCACGCTCATGATGTTAAGCAAAAAAAACAGTGACGTGGTGGATGCCTTCAGCGAAAAGCTCGAGGTGGAGGGGCGCAGCCTGTGGCAGGATGCACGCCGCCGCTTTATTCACAACCGTGCGGCGCTGATCAGCCTGCTGGTGTTGTTGCTGATTGCCCTGTTTGTGGTGTTTGCGCCGATGCTGGCGCAGTTTAACTATGATGATACCGACTGGGCGATGATGTCGTCGCCGCCGGATACGGTTTCAGGCCACTGGTTTGGAACGGACTCCTCCGGGCGCGATCTGCTGGTGCGGGTGGCGATTGGCGGACGTATCTCACTGATGGTGGGCATCGCCTCTGCACTGATTGCGGTGCTGGTGGGAACGCTCTATGGCTCGCTGGCGGGCTATCTCGGTGGCAAAATCGACTCGGTGATGATGCGTATTCTGGAGATCCTCAACTCCTTTCCGTTTATGTTTTTTGTGATCCTGCTGGTGACCTTTTTCGGCCGCAATATTCTGCTGATCTTTGTCGCCATTGGCATGGTCTCCTGGCTCGATATGGCGCGTATTGTGCGTGGTCAGACGCTGGGACTAAAACGCAAAGAGTTTATCGAAGCGGCTCAGGTAGGAGGCGTCTCCACGGCCAGTATCGTGCTGCGCCACATTGTGCCTAACGTACTGGGCGTCGTAGTGGTCTACGCCTCGCTGCTGGTGCCCAGCATGATTCTGTTTGAATCTTTCCTGAGCTTCCTGGGTCTGGGGACGCAGGAGCCGCTCAGTAGCTGGGGCGCGCTGCTGAGTGACGGAGCGAACTCGATGGAGGTTTCTCCGTGGCTCCTGATGTTCCCGGCCGGCTTTCTGGTGGTCACGCTATTCTGCTTTAACTTTATCGGCGATGGTCTGCGTGATGCCCTCGACCCGAAAGATCGCTAAGGAGTTTCCCGATGAGTTTTGAAACCACAACGCCAGCGCGTGCTGTGCCGGCGGGAAGCCCGGAGCTGCTGCTTAATGTGCAGGATCTGCGCGTAACCTTTACCACGCACGACGGCGACGTTACCGCCGTCAACGATCTCAATTTTTCACTGCGTGCCGGGGAAACCCTTGGCATTGTAGGTGAGTCAGGCTCCGGCAAATCGCAGACGGCGTTTGCGCTGATGGGGCTGCTGGCAAAGAACGGCCGCATTGACGGATCGGCACGTTTTAACGGACAGGAGATCCTGAACCTGCCCGAAGGCAAGCTGAACAAGCTGCGTGCGGAGCAGATTGCCATGATATTTCAGGACCCCATGACCTCGCTCAATCCCTATATGCGGGTAGGGGAGCAGCTGATGGAAGTTCTGCAGCTGCACAAAGGCATGAACAGCGCGCAGGCTTTTGAAGAGTCGGTACGCATGCTGGATGCGGTAAAGATGCCGGAAGCGCGGAAGCGGATGAAGATGTATCCGCATGAATTTTCGGGCGGGATGCGCCAGCGCGTGATGATTGCCATGGCGCTGCTGTGTCGTCCTAAGCTGCTGATTGCCGATGAGCCCACCACTGCACTGGATGTAACGGTTCAGGCGCAGATCATGACGCTGCTTAATGAGCTGAAACGCGAATTTAACACCGCCATCATTATGATCACGCACGATCTTGGCGTCGTAGCCGGGATCTGCGACAAAGTACTGGTGATGTATGCCGGGCGCACCATGGAGTATGGCCGTGCCCGCGATGTGTTTTATCAGCCGGCGCATCCATACTCTATCGGGCTGCTGAATGCGGTACCGCGACTCGATGCAGAGGGTGAGTCTCTGACGACCATTCCCGGCAATCCGCCAAACCTGCTGCGGTTGCCGCAGGGCTGTCCGTTTCAGCCACGCTGCGCTTATGCAATGGAGATATGTGCCGCTTCGCCGCCGCTGGAGCCGTTTGCCGACGGACGCCTGCGCGCCTGCTTCAAACCGGTGGAGGAGTTAGTATGAGCACCGTTGTGGAAGAGAAAAAAGTACTGCTGGAGATAGCCGATCTTAAAGTACATTTTGAGATCAAAGATGGCAAACAGTGGTTCTGGCAGCCGCCGAAGACGCTGAAAGCGGTGGATGGTGTCAGCCTGCGGCTGTATGAGGGCGAGACGCTGGGTGTGGTAGGCGAATCGGGCTGCGGTAAATCGACGCTGGCGCGCGCTATCATCGGGCTGGTGAAAGCGACCGAAGGGCGTGTCGCCTGGCTGGGACGCGATCTGCTGGGGCAGAGCGCGGAAGAGTGGCGTCAGGCCCGCAGCGATATTCAGATGATTTTTCAGGACCCGCTGGCGTCACTGAACCCGCGTATGACCATTGGCGACATTATTGCTGAACCGCTGCGCACCTATTATCCCAAAATGCCGCGTCAGGAAGTCAGAGACAAGGTCAAAGCGATGATGATGAAAGTCGGCCTGCTGCCGAATCTTATCAACCGCTATCCGCACGAGTTCTCTGGCGGCCAGTGTCAGCGTATCGGTATTGCGCGCGCGCTGATCCTGGAGCCGAAGCTGATTATCTGTGATGAGCCAGTCTCGGCTCTGGATGTCTCTATCCAGGCGCAGGTGGTGAATCTGCTGCAGAAACTGCAGCGCGAGATGGGGCTGTCGCTGATATTTATTGCGCACGATCTGGCGGTGGTGAAACATATCTCCGATCGCGTGCTGGTGATGTATCTGGGCCATGCCGTTGAGCTGGGTACTTATGATGCGGTGTACAACGATCCGCAGCATCCCTATACCCGGGCGCTGATGTCGGCGGTGCCGATCCCCGATCCTGACCTGGAGAAGAATAAACAGATCCAGCTGCTGGACGGAGAGCTGCCTTCGCCAATCAATCCGCCTTCAGGCTGCGTATTTCGTACCCGCTGTCCGATTGCCGGGCCGGAATGTGCCAAAACCCGCCCGCTGCTGGAGGGCAGTTTCCGCCATGCGGTATCCTGCCTGAAGGTAGATCCGCTCTGACGTCAGTCAGCAGGCTCTGAATAGCAAAACGCCGGGCAAAGGCCCGGCGTTTTTATGGCTGACTTATTCGCGCCAGAGAATATGGCAGAGCTTATGATCCTTCTCACGGCAGAGCAGCACGCGGGCAAACACATCCGTGATAGGTTCGCCATCGGCCTCACCCAGACCAATCACAACCTCTGAGAAAAAGTCGGGATTTAAGTCAAAATCAACATGTTCCTGCCAGTCTTCCGACGGGTCAAACAGCTCTGCGCCGCCACGCTCTTCAAACTGCAGGTTAAACAGAATAATATCAGCCGGATCGAGGTTATCGCCCGCCAGCTCCAGAAAAATATCGTAGGCCTGCTCCAGCGTTTCATCATCAGTCAGGCGGTTGTCTAAATCCATGGTCATGTGCTTATCCTGCGGCGGTAATCTTTCCGCTCGTTTTACAGTAATGGACTAAAGAAGTAAAACAGTCGTTCAACGATGCGCTGCCACCAGGCACGTTTCGCCCAGCGGGCGTTGTCCAGCAGGCGCGAACGGGCAATATAGTCATCCTGCACGGTAGCGAGATCGCTGCCAAAACCATCATCATCTACCACCAGGGTGATCTCAAAATTGAGCCACAGGCTGCGCATATCAAGGTTCACCGTGCCCACCAGGCTGAGCTGCCCGTCAACCAGCACGCTTTTGGTATGCAGCAGGCCATCTTCAAACTGATAGATTTTTACGCCCGCTTCCAGCAGTTCCGTAAAGAATGCCCGGCTGGCCCAGCCAACCAGCAGTGAATCGTTGTGACGCGGGACAATAATACTGACCTCTACGCCGCGCAGCGCAGCCGTGCAGATAGCGTGCAGCAGATCGTCGCTGGGAACAAAATAGGGGGTAGTCATGATCAGCTGCTCGCGCGCGGAGTAAACCGCGGTCAGCAGCGCCTGATGGATCATATCCTCGGGGAAACCCGGCCCGGAAGCGATAACCTGAATAGTGTGGCCGCTCTCCTGTTCAAACGGCATGATGTTGCCGTCTGGTGCCGGAGGCAGAATACGCTTACCGGTCTCAATCTCCCAGTCGCAGGCGTAAACGATCCCCATTGTGGTGGCAACAGGCCCCTCCATCCGCGCCATCAGATCGATCCACTGCCCGACACCGGCATCCTGCTTAAAGAAACGCGGATCGACCAGGTTCATGCTGCCGGTGTAGGCGATGTAGTTGTCGATGAGCACGACTTTGCGGTGCTGCCGCAGATCCATACGCCGCAGGAAGACACGCAGCAGGCTGACCTGCAGCGCCTCAACCACATCGATCCCGGCGTTACGCATCATATTTGCCCATGGGCTACGGAAAAAGGCGACGCTGCCGGCAGAATCGAGCATCAGACGACAGTGCACGCCCCGGCGTGAGGCTGCCATCAGCGACTCCGCCACATCGTCAGCCAGGCCGCCTGGCTGCCAGATATAGAACACCATCTCGATATTATGACGCGCCAGCTGAATATCACGGATTAGCGCCTGCATCACCTCATCGCTGCTGGTCAGCAGCTGCAGCTGATTGCCTTTGACGCCAGCGATCCCCTGCCGGTGCCGGCAGAGATCAAAAAGCGAGCGTGCAACGTCGCTGTGCTCGGTGGCAAAGATATGCCGGCACTGCCTGAGGTCGGTGAGCCACTTAGCCGTAGAGGGCCACATGGTGCGGGCGCGCTCGGCCCGGCGCTTGCCAAGATGCAGCTCCCCGAACGAGAGATAGGCGATAATCCCTACCAGCGGCAGAATATAGATGATCAGCAGCCAGGCCATAGCTGAGGTCACTGCGCGACGTTTCATCAGAATACGCAGCGTTACACCCGCAATCAGCAGCCAGTAGCCAAACAGCAGTAACCAACTGATCAGGGTATAAAAGGTGGTCATTGAGTGGACATCCTGTTCGCGCATTTATAGGCAAAGTTTACGTGCTGATGCGCTGTAGCGAAACCTTAATCTGCCCTGAGATTTATCGATAAAGGTTTCGAATTGGCATTTCTGTGCAGATCACTATAATGCGTGCCGAAATATGCCGGACTGAGAGAGTGTCATGAGACGAAGCAGAAATGAAGTGGCCCGCTGGAGAATGTTACGCCAGGTGCATCGCCGTCGTGCCCGCTGGCTGGAGGGCCAGTCGCGTCGCTATAAGCGCATCCATGCCATTCGTCACCAGGTTGCGCAGCAGCAGCGCCGTTCAATTCTGTTTATTACGCAGAATATGTGAGACCGGCGCGGCTGGGTTCGTTAATGGCCGCGCAGCATCAGCGTAATGTTGACGATCTGCGCCGCCGCCGCCAGGACTATCAGCATGACAATCTGCTGGCGCGCCTGGAGCCAGCCCTGACGGCGCCAGATCCAGAGCGCACGACCGGTAAGCAGCAGTGCCACCAGTAGCAGCAGCAGTGATAACATCACGAATTAAAATACCCGCTTAAACGGCTTAACGGTAACTTTTTCGTAAACGCCAGCGGCGATATAGGGATCGTCCTGAGCCCAGGATTGCGCCGCCTCCAGCGAATCAAACTCTGCGACAATTGCCGAGCCGCTAAAGCCAGCGGGGCCTGGATCGTTGCTGTCGACCACCGGTAGCGGGCCGGCAACAATCAGTCGTCCCTCATCCTGCAGCAGCTGCAGACGAGCAAGGTGCGCAGGGCGCACGCTGTTGCGTTTTTCCAGTGAATCTGCGGTATCTTCCGCGTAGATGAGGTAAAGCACGATGGGATACTCCCGTTAGACTGGCCGAAATTGCGAGACACGTTAAGGGATCGCCCGGCAGAGTGCAAACGAAACCTCAGGGCAATCGGCGCCAGCGCAAGCGGGGTTAAAAAAAAGAGGAAACGGGGCACTTTTACGCTGCTTATTGAAACTGATTGCTATTTGCATTTAAAATCATCTTCTCACTCAATGACCACAGCTGCTATGACGACATTGACAACGCCTTTTCCGACCCGTACGCCTGTTTCACTGATCCTCTCCGTGGTACTGCACGGGTCCGTTATTGCCGGCATTCTCTATGCCTCGTGGCATCAGTCCCGTGAGCTGCCTGCCGCGTCTCAGCCTATCGCCATCACTATGGTCGCGCCTGAGGTGCAGCCGGAACCTGCGCCGGCTGTGGTAGCACCGGCACCGCAACCTGAGCCTGAACCCGAGCCGCAGGCCGCCCCGGAGCCGCCAAAAACGGAGCCGGTTCCTATTGCAAAACCGGAGCCAAAGCCGAAGCCGAAGCCGAAACCTAAGCCGAAGCCAAAACCAAAAGCAGAAAAAAAACCGGCGCCAGCCCCCCGTCAGCCGGCACCGGACCGGGCCGATCCGTTCAGGCAGGAGACCGCAGCAGCTCAGCCCCGGCCCGCCACTGCACCAAAAGCGGCCACTGCTCCGGCACCGGTTAAAGCGAGCGGACCGAAAGCGCTCAGCATCAGCAAACCAGCCTATCCGGCACGCGCGGCCGCGCTGCGTATTGAGGGTAATGTACGGGTGAAATTTGATGTCGACAGTGACGGCCGGGTTGGCAACGTCACTATTCTTTCGGCACAGCCGCGCAATATGTTCGAGCGCAGCGTCAGGGATCAGGTTAAAAAGTGGCGCTACCAGCCGGGCCAGCCGGGCCAGGGCATCACCATGAATATTGTTTTCCGTATTAACGGCGGCGCGAAGATCGAGTAGGGCGCAGAGCAGAGCGGCCGAAAAAGCCGCTCTGCTTTTCATCACTCAGTGGCTGCGGTTAGCGCGATCTGCCGGCAGCGGACGCGACTTGCCGCTGTTGTCTACTGCGACGTAAACGAACACCGCTTCGGTGGCGCAGTAGGTCTGGCCTATCGGCTCAGATGAAACCTTTTTAATCCACACCTCAACGTTGATAGTCATTGAGCTGTTTCCGGTGCGCAGGCAGTGCGCATGGCAGCTGACCACATCGCCTACCGCGACCGGCTTCAGAAAACTCATGCCGTCGACCCGAACCGTGACCACGCGACCTTCAGCGATCTCTTTTGCCAGAATTGCACCGCCCATGTCCATCTGCGACATCAGCCAGCCGCCAAAAATATCGCCGTTGGCATTGGTGTCGGCTGGCATAGCCAGCGTACGCAAAACCATTTCGCCCGTGGGCTGCTTATGCTTCTCGTTCATTGCTCAGTTCTTCTGCAGGTGAAAAAAAGCCCGGCTGGCCGGGCGATGGAAAGACTATTTTGATTCCTGCTGGGGCATCTGCCGCCAGATGTAGAGCCCGCTCAGCAGGGTAAACAGCAGCGTCAGCCCTGTCAGGCCAAACACTTTAAAGTTCACCCATACCGGCTGTGGCAACCAGAACGCAACATAGATGTTGGCAAGGCCGCACAGCAGAAAGAACAGCGCCCAGGCGATGTTGAGCCGGCGCCAGACCGTGGCAGGCAGCTGCAGCTCTTTTCCCAGCATGGTCTGGATCAGGGGCTGCTGCATGAACCACTGGCTGTAGAGCAGTGCGAGCGCAAACAGCGAATAGATTACGGTGACCTTCCACTTGATGAATTCATCATTATGAAACACCAGCGTCAGGGTGCCGAACACCGCCACCAGGACAAAGGTAAACAGGGTCATCTTTTCCAGCTTGCGATAGAGCACCCAGCTCACTACCAGCGCCAGGCCGGTAGCCACCACCAGCGCGCCCGATGCAACGTAGATGTCGTAGAGTTTGTAAAAAACAAAGAAAACGACCAGGGGGAGAAAGTCGAGTAACTGCTTCATAGCGTTTCCAGTCCGGACAGTAGCCTGTGGTTATAGCGCTCAGCGGAGCGCCGTAACCCTTAACGTAACAGCATATAGAGCCGATACAAATAAATAATCAAAACGGCAGAAACCAGATTGCCCAGCGCGTTAAGCACCACGGAGGCAATATTGGCGGGCAATACCGTCAGCGAAGAGAAAAAGAACATCAGAATAATTTTTGCCAGCAGCCACAGCAGAATAGCGGGTGCAATCAGGCGAATATTTTTCCACGCCAGGCGCAGGCTGGCGCGCATGGCACCGATTACGCCCATTTTTTCACTGACCAGCATCACCGGCGCCAGAGAGAGCAAGATAGCGAGCACGATGCCAGGCACCATCAGCACCATAAAGCCAAGCTGCACCAGCAGCGTGATCAAAAAGGTCTGCAGCAGCAGCTTAGGCAGCAGCGGTGCAGCGGTACCGATAGCGCGCAGGGCACTGACGCGCTGACCGCTGGAGACCAGCGGGATCAGGCAAAGCATGCCGCCGAGCAGCAGCGTATTACCAATCAGCGCCGCCAGGGTTCCTGCTGCGGAAGCGCGCAGCAGTATACGCTGCTGATCCGGAGACATATTCTGTACCAGTTCAAACAGGGAGGATGCGCTGCTGTCACTCTGACTCAGCAGCGACAGCTGCTCATCATCAGGCGTTAACGCATGCCCGATAATCACGGTAATGAATGAGGTCAGCAGCGCCATCAGCATTATAGTGACCAGCTGATGGCGCAAAAAATTTCCTGTGTCACGGTATAACGAGCTTGCCGTGATAGACATGTACACTCCTTGAAAAAAACCGGGTTAATTAACCCGGCGATTGTACATGCTAAGCGGTCAGGCTGGCACCCGGAATACCATAACTTTCTGTCATGTCAGGTAAAGATGACAGATTCACTTCCTTACAATTGCAATCCATACCCAACTATTCCCTTTAAGGCCGCCAAAACAGGGCTTTCTTGATTTTGTGGCTGTTACATTCAGCAATACTATTCCCGGTTGTTGCTGTTTTTTCCCTTCACTAGCTCCGTAAACGTGTACATACTGATGTACATAATCCATTTCGTGTACATGCATAATGCCTCTATCTGATACTGCACTCCGCGCTATGCTGGGTAAGGAATTTGAAAAAGTTCAGACGAAGTCTGACAGGGACGGACTCTCTGCCCGCATATCCTGCAAAGGCAAAATATCTTTTCAATATCGCTACCGCTGGAATGGAAAGGGCGAGCGCGTTGATATTGGGACGTACCCGGCAACGTCTCTGAAAGAAGCGCGCGAAGAGGTTCTGCGTCTCAGAGGAGAGTTGGAGCAGAACCGAAACCCACGCCTGGTTAAGCGGCTGGCACGCACGGATGCTTATACGTCGCTTACTGTAGAAGGTCTGATCCGTGAATGGTACGACAAATACGCCAGGCTTAACAAAAAGGCTCACGTAGAGGTGATACGGGCTTTTGAGCTTCATATATTCCCTGAGCTCGGTGACATACCGAATGAGGATGCTACGATCCATATGTGGCTCAATGTCTTGGAGCCGCTGGCCCGTAAAAAACCTTCTACCACTGACTCCCTGCTGACCCATATCAAACAGGCTCACTTTTGGGCCGTGCGCCGCAACCTGGCAAAGCAGGCACCATTGAGCGATTTGCGCCTGGCCGATTTGAACATTACAAAGGGATCGCGTGACAGGGTGCTCAGCGATGACGAGATAGTTACCATTTTCCGGGCAATGGAAGCGAGCAGGATAGCACCGAAGTTTCAGCTGCTGGTTAAGCTCTGCCTGTTGTTCGGTTGCCGGGTAGGAGAGCTGGCAAATGCAGAAAAAGCGCATTTTGACCTGGAGACCAAACTCTGGTCCATTCCGCCCACGCATCATAAAAACGGCCGGCGAACTAAAAAACCTCTGGTGCGGCCGATCATCCCGGAAGCTGAAGAGATGCTGCGAGAGCTCTTTGATTTATCGCCACGCAGTAAGTTTGTTATGACGACAGGCAAGACAGACAAAGCGCAGGGACGTGCAACGCTCACGGACATTTCGCCAGGTCTGCAGAAAACAGCTTTGAGACATTTGGGCATTGAGATGAAGCACTGGACCATACATGATTTGCGCCGTACGGCCCGGACAAACTTCTCTGAGCTGACTGAGCCACACGTGGCAGAGCTGATGCTGGGTCATAAGTTACCCGGTGTGTGGCAGGTCTACGATAAGCACAACTATATAGAAGAGCAGCGGCGCGCCTATGCGTTATGGTGGGCGCGCGTCACTGCATTAGTTTATGGCGAGGGTAAGGTTTCGGTGCTGTCACTATCGTCCTGATAGTTCAGAATATCGCACGTTCTGAACGTCAGGCGACCACGCCGCACAGGTTTTGGAAATGACGGGTTATGCGGGAGCTGAGTGCGCCCGTTGATTGATACCCATTTGCGGATCGTCTGCGGAGCAACACGCAACATGAAAGCTGTCTCCGTGAGATTCAGGTAGGGCATCTGCAAAAGCGTCTTAATGTCGATATCAGTCATAGTTGCGCTCACAATAGTTTCTCCACACGTTACCTGCTGCATCAGGCTTTAATGCTGTGACATGTCACAGCTTCAATTTTGTCTCATGCCAGCCGCGATAGACCCAGCAGGCTGACTGGCCCTTACACGGGCAATGCTGCACTGGCAGCTGATCGCCGCACTTACTGCATTGTCGTTTGCTGAGTGACTTGATACGGCTGCGCACTCTGGCGTCGTCCTGGCGAATGAGCAGGGCAATATACTCTCCCAGTTCATAAGGCTCCCGGCCCGGTCGCCGAGCGGCGCAGTTCTGCGCCAGCAACGTTAACTCATGAGTATCCAACACCAGTTCAATCTTTGTCACACCGGCAGCGGCCTGGCGGGCACGCTGCGCTGCTTTGCGTTCGGAGGCGGATTTTGGCATTTAAACCTCCAGTGACATTTGCAGTGAGATGCGATCACGCTGCTCGCAGTATGAAAGCACACCAGGACTGTTGTGTGACTCAATGCGCTCTACCAACAATGCTGCGCGCGTCTCTTTTGATGCCGGCGCATATGCTCCTGACCATGCCTTATCGATACCGATGTTTCTGGCAACATTGGTACTGTCTGCGCTGGACAAAGGCAGTTTTGTGAATATGAGTGGGTTAAGCATGCGCAGTCCGTGAAGTTTAGCAATGGGCTGCCCGTAATCGTCAGTAACGTGGCGGATCAGGTCTTTCATCCGCGTTACGGCAAGGTTTGGACGCTTCACGTCATATTCTCCGCAGCTGCCGATCGCTACCCGTGGGTACGCATTACAAAGCCGAATAAAGCGATCATCGCTCTCATTCATGTGCCATACGGGCACGCCGTAAAAATCGCCGTGCGGCCACTCATCGAGCAGAGCCTCGTTCTCTGCTTCGCCGCCGTCAATTACGTCTGGGATTATTGCGAAATCGAATCCAGGATGATTTTTCCAGCGCGCTACGAGCTCGTAATAATCGGCCCAGTCAATTTTGTTTCGGCCAGCTGCTTTCCATGCGGTGAATGCGCCATTATCCAAAGCGAATGACTGGCAAGCTTCAGATGCCAGCCCGAGCTGTTCAGGATGGGCAAACGAGATAAACGCATGTTTCCCGCGCCATGCTTTCAAAGCGGCAAGGTCAGGAGTAATTGGCCCGCCGTGATAATGGATCATCACTTTCCCTCCTGCGTTTTTCTACCATCCAGCACTGCACGAACCATTTCGGCGTTTAAGAGGATCGGGCGCTCTTTCGGTTTGATGTCAGATTGCATAAGCCACCCCCGTCCAGAAGGTTGTGCACGCTACCCACATAACAGCCCACATCTTGCCGCGAGTGCTCATGGTGTCCACTCCGTCAATTCTTCATAAACTGCTTCGTTAGCTTCTTCTTGAGATAGAAACGGTGCATGCTGACATTCAACCGTTACCTCAGCATTTGCTCGACAGAAGGACTTCCACGCACGCTTACCTTTGGTCCAGCCTGTATCCCAGCCAAGCTTTTTGGTTTCTGTGCGCCATGCTCTGTTAGCAAGCTTCATCTGCGACTTAGCCATCACGCACCATCCTTAGCCAGTGATTCATATTGGGAAGAGGTGGTCTCGGTTCCGGCGCGGAGTCGTATAACAAATTGCTCTGCATTCAGCTCCATTACTTCGAGCGACTTGCTGACCATTGCCGTGGGATATCGCTCAGCCAGCTGCTGGTTGAACGCTACAAACATCTCCACACCTTCGGCACGCACCGCGTTCAGCATGGCATCGGTGGCCGGTGTTTTCTGAGCCTGCATCGCGTCATGAAGAAGTGACTGTGCCGGGTTCAGCGAGTTCTGAACGGCGTGGTAGCCCGCCATGCTGAACTGTCCGATCAGGCGCTCGATAACATCACCTTTCACAACATTCTCAGCCAAGACCGCATCACGCTGCTTACCAGCTTTACCTGCAGCGACCAGAGCCACATCAAGCTGAGTTGCCAGCTGGCTGACCATCTTCGCCATGTCGATCAGCGGAGTGTCAGAGCTCAGGTTGGCAGCAAACTGATAGCCGGTGGCGACCAGCTCTTTACTCGATAATTTCTTTTGCATGCTGGTGGCCTCAGTGAACAGTGCGGGATGCGTTGTTGAGGCGCTCAGCTGCGTACTGCGCCTTGATCGGGTTGCTGATAACAGTGCCGTCAGGCATTAACCAGCCCTTAAGGATATGGCTGTAGGGAAGGGTGATAATCCCTACTACAATATGGTCATAAGGCGAGTTCATAATGTTCTCCACACGAATTCAAACTGAATGAATCCCTTGCCAGTCATGGCAATAAAAGCTTCAGGGATTTATTTAAAAAGGCTGGTGGGTTACTGCATTAACCCACAGCCAGCTCTCCACACTAAAAAGAAGTTGTGATGCCGGGTGCCTCCCGGTGCTCTGGTTAAACTGACAACCCCCAGAGAGGCGCTGTTTTAGACTTACTGCATCGCACGAAACGAATTAGTCAGTTTGCCGCGAGCGCTGAGCCGCATTCATCACAACGGTGAGAGCACTGGCTATCCAAGCGCAGCCTCTTTGCCTAGATCATCTGTCATAACTCATGCAGCGATCTCACCGTTGTGTGCCGGGTTATTTATTCACGCCCGGCTCGTGCTATCTTGGAAGCTTGCACACAACCAAGAAAGGAAACTTATGGAAAAGCCACAAAGCATTAACCAACTTATCGCTGATGTTGAGGCTCTTAAGCGCGCTCAAGAGCAATACAACCAAAACTTTGCAAACCTAGTGGCCCGTTCTGAGTTTACTGCCGGCATCATCTCAGCAATGATTGCTGATGGATTAATCAAACGAGAAGGCATCATCAAATATGTCGAAAATGTCGAAATAAAAATTCCTGGCTATCAAAGCTCTGTAGAAGGTGCCCGCGAATCTTTTATAAAACTATTGAATTCAGTGAAAATTTCTTAATTTTTGAATTTGATAGATGAACCTTTCCCTGAACAATCTGAAATGGTTCGGCATTGATAAGGCGTTGTTTATTAGCGCCTTTCTTTTTCCCCATGAATTTTTTTCCTATAAAAAGTGGCTGTTAAACCGGCCGAACTCTATCATCACTTTTCCGAGCATGAGCAAAACCTCGGATAAGCCTTTGAATACTCAATGCTTAAAAAATAGCCTTATATCCCACAACCACATCGCAGCATTCAAAAGTCATTACGCCGGTATCGGCATCACAGATAAGATCAGCGTTGGGAAATAGGCGCAGAAAGGTGATTAGGTCTTCAATGCTGGTATGCGACATCTGCTTAATCATCTTCATGGTGCCTGCTCAGTTTCGCTGAGTAGCAGCATGCCACTCACTTACTTGGTATAGTATTAGCATACTTACATTTCGAGTCAAGAAAATAAAGTAAGATTGCTTACTTTCCTGCTCTGAAGATTAAAAAACCTGCCGAAGCAGGTTATGGAAGGTCTATTATGACTTGCCGAACAATGCCGATTAGCCTGGTAGTCTGGTCGACATCAATCGGTTTAAATTTATCATTCAGGGGCAGCAGGTAGGAGTGCGGACCGTCAACAACCAGCTTTTTTATGGTTGCATCATGCCCTGCGTTGGTTTGTGCAATGACTATCTTGCCCACAGCCTCATCTGCAAAGCCATTCAGCGGATCAACTATAACAATTGCCCCATCAGGAATGCTCAGGCTGCCAGCGCTTGTCATTGAGTCCCCTTTAACTCTAAGAGCAAAAGCATCCTCAGAAATCTTAGCTGATGTCTTTACCCATTCGCTCTGGCTTTGCTTTGCCATAGCCTCAGTCCAATTTCCAGCCTGAACCCAAGATAGCAGCGGAACCACGCGGACGGATGAAATTACCGCTTTCGCAGAGGATTCTATTTCCCCCCCACCAGAGACAATCCATTCTGGCGAGCACGACAAAACCTGAGAAAGACGCAATAGGTTCTCGCCTGATGGGACGGTTACGTCTCTTTCCCACTGTGTAACTGCTGAGGCAGAAATGCCCAGATATTCAGCAACGTCCTTTTGCGTGAGCTTTAACTGCCGTCGCCTGAATCTTATGCGGCTGCCAACGGTATTCATTATCGTCTCCTGAATTCAACGTTAGCCATCTTACATTTTGTTGACGTAAGTATTCTGCTAATATACGATGTAAGCATGCTTACTTTTAGGGTGGTGAATCATGTTGAAAGAGTCCGTTTTGAAGTTTTACGGGGGGCCGTCGAAAACAGCGGCTGCTATCGGAATAACACATTCAGCCGTTTGCCAATGGGGGAGAGTAATACCGGAGAAACAGGCATTTGTTCTGGAGAGGCTGACCAAAAAGAAGCTGAAGTACGACCCGAAAATGTACGCGAAGCATAGGTCATCAATCGCGTAATTCTAACCACAGAAAAAAGGATCAAACCGTGGGAAATGATAACTGGCAGGTAGAAAAGCAACCGGCATGGCTGGTGGCAGCAATTAAAAAAACAATATCCACCCTTCCTGGTGGTTATGCAGAAGCAGCTGAGTGGCTGGGAGTAAGTGAAAATGCTCTGTTTAATCGTCTCCGCACAAATGGCGATCAGATCTTTCCGATGGGCTGGGCAATGATCATCCAGCAGGCCAGCGGAACGAAGCACATTGCTGACGCAGTTTCACGGCAATCAAACTCAGTAAACGTACCGCTGGTCGATGCTGAAGACGTCTGCAATGGGGACATCAACGAGCGCTTATTGCAGGCACTTGAGCAGATCAGCTCGTATTCGCATCAAGTGCGAGAGGCAATTGCAGATGGCGTGATTGATAAGCAGGAAAAGATGCGTATTGACGACGAGCGCTACCTGGCAATTGTGAAGCTGCAAGAGCATTCATCATTACTTTATAGAGTTTTTTGTGAACCAGAAAAGGTGAACGCCGCAGGATTGCAGCCCGCGGCGTTCGTTGCGATCAAATCAGTGTGTGGAGATTCATTCGCATGAGCATTGTAGCCAAATTACATGGCATACCGCAATTCCGTTGTCTGCCATCAGCTGGTGGGCGTGTCAGCAGTGAACCACTGCGGTATGTGCTTAATGTACCAGGGTGTTCTGACGAGGTGAACCACAGCTTTGTTGAGTGGGCTGTGGGAGAGACAAAGCGTCAGGCAGAGGTGGCACAATGCATAAGCTTAATCGCATTTTTGCAGATAAACGCGGTGTCATTGTCCGGGTTATTCGCTGGGAACCAGAAACCAACCGGGTTATCTACCTGCGTGATGGCTATGAACACGGTGAATGCTTCAGCCCCCTCGATCTCTTCCAGCGTTATTTCAGAGAAATAGGTGCCGATCATGAGCTTACTTCTCAAAGTAAAACCGCTTGTCATCAGCCCTGAGCTTGCATGTCGCATAGGCTTAAACGAGGCCATTGTGCTGCAGCAGATTTGCTATTGGCTGGAAGAGACAACTGCCGGGGTTGATTATGAGGGCCGCCGCTGGGTCTACAACACAATCGAAGACTGGAATAAACAGTTCCCTTGGTGGTCTAGCAAAACCGTAAAAAGAGCTATTTCTTCTCTGAAGGGAATGGGGCTGCTGTATGTCGAACAGCTCAAGAAAAACCAGCACGACCAGACTAATTATTACTCAATAAATCACGTGAGCCCTTTGTTGACCGATAGGGACAATTTGTCCCCATCGAGAGGTACATCCTGTCCCAATCGAAAGGGACAATCTGTACCGCTGGAGCAGGACAATCTGACCCCATCCATCAGGTCAACTTGTCCCTCTCTTACAGAGAATACAACAGAGATTACTACAAAGATTACATCAGAGAGTGTACGTCAGGCTTCGCCTGCCCAGCACACCAGTATTGATTACCCGGCAATGCTGGATGCGTATCACGAAATCCTGACTGAGATGCCGCGCGTGGCAGACTTTACTGATTTTCGCCGCGATAAGGTCCGTAGCTTCTGGCGCAAATTCAATTTCAACCAGGATCGCTGGGTTGCATACCTTCGCTACATCAAAAAGAACTGCCGCTGGATGTGCGAAAACCGCCCGGATAAATCCTCTGGCCGGACATGGCGCAAAAAGAATTTTGATTACCTGATCACTGAGCGCTGCTACCTGTCCGTCAAAGAAGAGCGCGCTAACGATCTGCCGGCATCAGGCCATGCTCGGGACATCACAGCAATGCCGAGTGCTGACTATGACATTCCAGACGGCTTCCGGGGGTAACGATGATGACCACAGAAACTTTGATTCTGCTGCACCTGATGCGTCACTCAGGACAGAAACCGGGGCAGATAGCCGTTGCCATTGAGCGTTCTGTTTTAACGGTCAAGGTGGCTCTTTCAGGTATGACTACTGCCGGTGACGTATGGCATGACGCAGAAGTCCGTTATCACGCTTCTGAGCCCGTAGGTGACTGCGATGAAAAATACGTAACCCTCTGCGATAAAGCGCTCAGTCTTCAGGACCGCAATTTGTGGAACCGCGCCGCGCGTGTATGGCTGGAGGCACACGATGCGACGAACCGTCCTGGCCTGCGCCAGAAAGCGATCGTACACCGCACGAATTGCATTAAGCGCGCCAACCTTGCAGCGCCGAAAGCAGAACTAGATTTCCCGCTCAAAGGGAGGAGGCAGCGATGAAAGCAGCCATTAAGCGCCACTACTGGCGCAATGAAGAGTTCTACCGCGGCGCACGCGTTGCAGCACTGATGATTACCGCACTGATTCTTGTCCTAGCATGGGAGCTGGAAACCAAATGACCAACTTAGCGAAAATTTACGACAACAAAGGCAAGAACGACACGAACATCACCACTCGTAAAACTTACCTGCTGGGCGTTGATGAACTATATGTCGAAACTGGTTACAACATCCGGGAAATTGATCAGACCCATGTCGAGGAATTCCGGGACGCTTTCATTGCCGGTGAGCACGTGCCTCCGCTCGCTGTACAGGTGACTGAGCAGGGCATCAAGATTATTGACGGCCACCACCGGTACTATGGCGCCAGACTAGTGAAAGAGGCGGGTTATGAAATTCGCCTGGAATGCAAAGACTTCATCGGCAACGAGGCAGATCGAATCGCATTCATGGTTACAAGCAGTCAGGGCCGCGCGCTGGAACCGCTGGAGCGTGCAGCCGCTTATCAGCGCATGATTAACCAAGGCTGGGAGCCTGCAGAAATTGCGAAGAAGGTAAAGCGCTCAGTGGCAGATGTGGATCACCACTTGGCTCTTTTGACAGTGGGTGATGGCCTGATTGCGATGGTTAAGACTGGCGAGGTAGCGGCAACAACTGCTGTTGCAATGGCCCGTGAACATGGCGTTCAGGCGTCGAAAGTGGCCCAGCAGCAGCTGGAGAAAGCCAAAGCCAGCGGCAAAAAGAAACTGACCCGCTCGGCGGCCATGCCACAGTTCAGCGCCGCGCAGATGAAAAAGCTGGTGGAACTTATCGCTAAAAATTGTGAGGCACACCTCGCGGAGGAGACATTTGCTATCAGCCTCGACTTTGAGACCGATCTGCAGGCGTTGGAGGCAATACAACTAATTGATGAATCAAAGATTTACTTTCGGAAATGTTCATAGTCTAAGCTTTAAAAGTAAGTTCCCGTGTATATGCCCAAATACAAATGAGGTAGCTAACATATTATAATGATGCAATTCGATTGTAATATGATACATAAAAACCAATAACGATGGCTTAAAAGGCTGGCTTCGAATTTGTCAGCCTTTTTATAACGAAAATTATAAGATTTGGGTTTGATAATTCCAAAAAAAATTGATATGTATTATTTGTATAGGTTTTTTTTAAATGCAATGCAAGGATAAAATCTATGAGTGTAGAAGTTCATGACAGTGTTCCCGTTGCTGAAAAGCTAAAATCATTTGGGCTGGCGGTTCCAGATGGCCTTGCACTTTTACCCTGCAACCTGTTAACTGCAGAGTCTATTGGTGATTTTCGTCAGCACGTTGAATCTGATACGGTAAGAACTTTACTTAACGCAGGGAATGTTCCCTACATTGATATTTTTGACGACGAGAATCAGCCACCATATTTGCAACAATATAGCTTCGAGTGGTTTGGACCTGCACTTTTCATTTCAACAGGGCTGTTGTCTCAGAATCCGGATATTTTGACCGTCACCTTGGGTCTAATTACTAACTATCTCTATGATCATTTTAATGGAGATAAAAAGAGCAAGGCAACGCTTGATGTTATCATCCAGCAACCAGATGGTTCGTGTAAAAAGATACATTATAGCGGTCATCCTGACGGCTTGGGAGAAATTGCAGAAATAGTCAAGGGGCTAAATGAAAAATAATGATTTATTTTAATTGAGTAACTGAAATATGAATATTGATAAGCAAATAGTAAAGTTTTTTAATACTTTCATTGAAGAGGCTGAATTTTACAGTTATCTCGCTCGGTCCAGTCATTTGCAATTGGAACAATGTTTTATTTTAGATGAAGTGATAAATCGCGCAACAGGGTTTAAATTAAATTCAATTAAATTTCTTAAAGAGAAAGAGGCTAATTGTTTCTTAGGTTACGAATGTGTGATTGGTGCTGTGCGTTCAGAGTTATTGATGTGGATTTTAATAAAAATGGATAAGCCTAATGAGGCGTGGGAGAAGCTTGTAGCGGCTCAGATGGGTTACTTGGATGCAAGTCGAGCAGATAAAGGGTTTTCAAATTGTCGCAAGCGCAAAGAGGTTCTGGAAGGTCTTGAAGATAAAGTATTTCCATCTCAAGCCTTTGTTAGTGCTGGTTTTTCATCTGAAAGGATAGATTGCTCTATCTGTGGAGAGCGTTACTCTAAATGCGTGCATTTACGAGGGAAGGCTTATATGGGGCAGTTTTGTGAGGTTATTCACCGTAATCCGCGGGGAGATCATATTGCTTTAGTGGATTCCCCTGCAGATAAGCGTTGTCGGATAATATCAATCAAAAAAAATGGGGGCTATCAAGACAAGCTTTCGGGTATGATCACTCCTTATGAAGATGGAGAGGTGTATATAGAAGGGGGATCTCTTGAGGCAAATTGCAATATTTTAAACTTCGAGCGCTATCCATATTTAACGCCAACAAAAAAATCACTTGGTGATCTGCTTTCAATTTTGGAATCGAAGAATAAACATTAATTCTTTGGTATTCTTTAAGCATAGCGAGAAAAATATATATGCAAATGAAATTAATATACGTTATAAGTGTAATTAATTTTACTTAATGATTATATTTCGAAATGCTAATTTTAGGATTTTCAGAGGTTTCATTGGGTTTATTTTTGTTGATTGGATTGTTTTTTTTGTGTTAAGGATTTTTTTAATAATTGAAATTGCACGCCGTTCATCTATTTTATTTTTATGCTTTTTAATTGCCGGCATATTAAGGCGCCAAACAAGTGATTTAATTAATTGGGTTATATTTTTTTAATATACATAGCCGATCTTGATCCTGCCTATTAAATTGCATTTGACTGAAATCTGAAAGAGGTGGTCAGATTTAAATCTGCTTATTGGGTAACTGAATAATAGGCAAGATCAGGTCCAGTTGATATAGTTCGTGAGCGGCGCAGGGATGCAGCCCTGTCGCCGCAAAGGTTGGTCCCGTTCACGTGCAGGTGATGGGGCGGGGCCGGATACAAAAATCAGTGTGGAGATTACCTATGCATAACCAGATTGCTGGTGGCTCAGTGCCATCACGTCCTTTTGCGGCAATGCCCGGCATTAACAGCGCCGAGATAGCCCGTATGGTCGGAAAGCGTCATGACAACGTCAGGCGTACCATTGCAACGCTCATTCAGAATAGTGTTATTTCTTCTCCTCAAATTGAGGTTATCGAGGAAATCAATAACTTACGTTTACCCGTCCCACGTGAGGTTTTTGTTTTCTCAGGTGAAAAAGGCAAGCGTGACAGCATTATCGTTGTCGCTCAGCTCTCACCCGAATTTACTGCGCGTCTGGTTGATCGCTGGCAGGAGCTTGAGAGCGCGGTACCTAAACTAGTGCAAATTCCTCAGTCATTCGCCGAAGCTCTACGGCGGGCTGCTGAGCTGGAAGAAGAAAAAGAGCGCCTCCAGCTGCAATTGACTGAAGCAGCGACAAAGGTTGAGTTTGTTGACCGATATGTAACCGCGTCTGGCTCAATGACCTTCAGGCAGGTAGCGAAACTGCTTGAAGCGAAAGAGCCAGAACTGCGCCTGTTCCTGATAGAAAGCCACATCATGTATCGTTTGAATGGAACGCTTACCCTATACCATCAGCACACTGAGGCCGGGCGCTTTGAAGTCCGTACCGGTACCACAAACACCTCTAACTATGCATTCAGTCAGTCCCGGTTCACTGCAAAAGGCGTTCAGTGGATAGGTGGGCTATGGACGGCTTATAAAGCACGCCGGGGTGATGTGTGAGGGCACTCCTGACGCCAGAGATAGCCCCGCGCACCGGGATAGTAATCCTGAAGCCCGGCAGTGAGCTCATGAGCCTCTTTCGCGGTCGGGTACTGATCAGCATACCTGACGGCGATATGAGGGACCTGCCATCCGGCCGCATCAACAACACCTCACAGCCGCTTCTGGACGATAAGAGCCTGTCCGGCTTCTTCACCAGTGACAGGGTGATTGCTGCTGCTGGTGGCATGCCATCGCTGACAGGTTGGCTGGAAAGCGTTAACCACTGTCAGCACTCTACACCTGACGGTTATCACTACCATGAGCTGACGGCGCTGCCGGTGGCGAACGGCGCGATCAGAGTCTGCCATCATCATGATAATGAGCTGCGTGATAACGGTGTGCCGGCGGCGCTGGAGAAGGTGGCCACCGCCAATGTATCAGCGTGGATCATCAGCACCGCATGCAACCAGGTAGGACTAAGCCGTGAGCACATCATGACGCTGCCAGAGCTGTGCTGGTGGGCATCTATCAAAGGGGTTATCGATCTCATTCCCGAAGCGCCAGCGCGCCGCCTGCTGCGTCTGAAGAAAGAACCTGACCTGACGGGGACAATCAAAGAGGCTGCTATCAAGCCAGAGCGATCTGGTCAGGAAATCATTCAGGAGGCGGGAGAAGCTGTAAAGCAGGTAATTGGTCTGGCAGCTGACCCTGAATCACCAGAATCATATATGGCTCGCCCGAAGCGTAAGCGCTGGGTAAACGAGAAGTACACACGTTGGGTCAAAGCACAGCCCTGTGCATGCTGCAATAAGCCTGCAGACGACCCGCATCACATCATCGGACACGGACAGGGAGGTATGGGAACGAAAGCGCACGACTTATTTGTGATCCCGCTATGCAGAGCGCATCACGACGAGTTGCACCGCGACCCGGCAGCATTTGAGCAGAAATACGGTAGCCAGATTGAGCTGCTGTTCAGGTTCCTTGATCGCGCGATTGCAGTCGGTGTGATCGGGTCAGATAAAAAGTAAAAACTGTGTGGAGAGATAATATGCGTGACATGTCACTAATATTGGAGCGCTGGGCTGGTTGGGCGCGCTTAGGAAATAACAATATTGGCTACTCAACGATTGCTGCTGGTTTCAAAAGCTTAGTGGTAAATGAAGCAGGGAAAAATTTAACGTGCAGCGACGATGAAGGGTTATTGATTGATTCCTGTATGGCTAAGCTCAAAGAAAAACGCCCTGATGAATATCAAATCATCGTGGAATATTATCTTTTTAATATATCCAAGAGAAAAATAGCGAAGAAATTAAAGTGCGATGAAAAGCTTATAAGAATAAAGGTTAGCATGGGTGAGGGATTTTTAGATGGCTGTTTGTCATGGGTAGACCATGGCTTAAACATCTAATGTGTAAAGCAGGCAATAGCCTGCTTTTTTCAGAGGTGAGGTATTATCCAGTTTATTTTTCTCCAAGTGCCAATAAATGATATGATGGACACTATTAAATTAGATAGCCCAAGTAATACCATGGCAAAATCCAAGCGGAGTGATTTTACAAGCACTGTTTCTGGTATAAACATAGATATAATTGAAAAGACACATGCGAAAATAAGTGTCGTACCAGTGGTTAATAATGTGCTGATTAGTTTTGGTAGTATATTTGTTGCTTTTAATGAGCTGACAATACCATTAGGGTTAGAACCGGCGGAACTGAAAATAGAAATTGCGGCTAACACAAACCCAAAAAGTATACCAGCAACAGTAGACATTACGCCAGCTACGGTGAGAATCTCTACATGTGGCATTGGATTTGAAATATAATAAATCACACACATCAATATGGCGCTAAAAATTATATTTTTTATCACTTTAGCCTTCATAGTCTTCCCTTAAGCTCGGCTTACAGTTCGTATTGGTTCAAGTACTCTTGATTTTCAATTTTAGCACCTATTAACGCAGTGCGCACATCGTTGAAATCAGCATAGCCGTTTATAGTTCTAACATGCTTTTCAGCGATAAGAACCTGGTCTAGTAGACTTTTGGTTTTTACGTCGGATGGTTGGGTGACATTGGCCTTTTTGACTAAAAAAGGAACTTTTTCGATGAGTTCTTTTATGCCCGACTTAACTTCGTCCGATAGGTAGCCTCGTACCAATTTTTTGGTAGAAGCTCTTCCTCTTAGAGTCAGTTTTAAATGAGAGCCGCCCATGCCAGCCATCATTTCAATCATGCTTTTTGAAAAAGAATTAGACAAATCATAATCGGTTGCATTGAATTTCCTTGGTGCTGCTAAAGCAATATCGCAACTCCTCAGGATGCTACCTGTTTCCAATAACTCTTTTACACTATCTTTTTTCCATATTGCCTCGAAAGCAACTGGCTTACTTACATCAGAATGTTGAAAAAGGATAAGGGATAAATCAGAGTCCTTCGGGCCTAAATGATTTTGAGATAAAATCAAAAGGTCTTTCTTGTAATAATATAAAAAATAAGTACGTTCAACTATGTATTTTTTATCATCAAGAAGTATGTTGTGCTCAGCCCAGTTTTCATCACCAATATAAGGAAGGTGAAATCCATCCCGAGAGCATGAAATATAACCGTAATAAAAATCGGCATCAGTATCTTTGTTTAGAAAAACTAACTTTAACTTTTTCTTATCAGAGTTGGTAGTATACCAATTGCTGGTAGGAGTTACTGTTTTTGTATATAAATTCTCGAAGGCAAGTTGAGCATTTGAAACATTCAATTTTGTGCCAGATGAGCTGGTATAGAAGCCTATACGCATTTTTTTTAGATTGTTGTTTGATGCATTACTGTTCACGACCATGTGACAACCCCACCTAAATTATTGAATTTAAAAGTTAACTTTGTTTAATGCTAATGTGCTTGATCTTAATTGGTCTAATGTACCAAAAAAAATTAGCGCGGTCCGCAAAAAGTATCGTAATGTGATAAGAGTCGTTTCTTTGCTCAACCACTTAAGCCATAAATGAGGTTAAGTTTAGGAAGCTTGCTCCACACAATCCCAAAGGCGTTCTGGCATGGCTGGCTCATAACCCAAACCATGCGGGACTGCATATCCCTACGCGCCTTTCATATTGTGCTGAATGGCATTACTAAATAAACCCTGTGGCTGACGGGCCATGTAATTACCGCGTAATGCGTCAGGGTCACATAACAGAAGGTCGCCATGAGCGGCCTTTTTTCGTTTTTGCGCCCGGCCAATCAACACCAGATGACTCTTACCAGATATGGTCGAGGCGCAATTTTTATTTATGACTACAGACAGCACCGACCGTAATCGCGGAGGTGAGCATGAGTATCAACCATATGAGCAAATTAGCTTCGGGAGCGGCATACGGCGCGGCAGGCTCTGCCGTAGCAAATGGCGTGTTAACGAGACTCAGCCCGGATGAATGGAGTGCTGTTGGTGTTATCGCCGGTATTGTTCTGGCGCTGATGACATTTGCCATCAATGCCTATTTCAAAAGGAAAGTTTCTCTGGCGCAGATTAGGGCACTGGAGCAGCGCGGCTACATCGCATCCGATCAGCTGGGAGAGGAATAACAATGGCTATGTCAGCCAGCTTGCGTAACAAACTTATTGCCGCAGCGGGCGGCGGCTCCATGCTTATTGCCTCGCTATTTATTGGTGGCAAAGATGGGGTAGAGGGCCGTGTTTATGAGCCCTACAAAGATGTTGCTGGAGTCTTGACCGTCTGCGATGGACACACGGGCAACGACATTATTAAGGGCAGAAAATATACCGACCGGGAATGTGATCGCTTGTTATGGAATGACCTGCAGCCGGTAAAAAAGGTGGTAGATAGCTTGGTCAAGGTGCCGCTGAATGAATACCAGCGCGCATCGCTTTACAGCTTCACTTACAACGTTGGTGCTTCGGCATTTTCAAAATCAACGTTGCTGAAGAAGCTGAATCAGGGTGATCAAACTGGCGCTTGTGAAGAGTTACGCCGCTGGGTGTATGCCGGCGGTATGAAGTGGCGCGGCCTGATGAATCGTCGTGATATGGAGCGCTCTATGTGCTTGGCGGACGGCCCAAATGGCATTTAGTGGCAGAACATTGATCATCGGAGCCATGCTGATAGTGCTGATTGCAGTTTGCTATATAGCAGATCGCTATCACGACAAATATATAACAGCCAGTGATCTGGCTACTCAGCGCCAGCAGACCATTGACGACATGCAGGCGCGTCAGCGGGATGTGGCCGCCCTTGATGCGAAATATACACAGGAGTTAGCTGATGCTCAGGCGAGTATTGATCAGCTTGAACGTGATGTTGCTACTGGCAAGCGCCGGTTGCAGCTCAACGCCAAATGCCCAGCGATCAACACCACCAGCACCGCCAGCGTGGATGATGCAGCCAGCGCCGGACTTACTGACGCCGCTGAACGGGATTATTTCACCCTCAGAAGCCGAATCGAGTTCGCTGGAAAGCAAATAGCCGGTTTGCAGCAGTACATCAATGAGCAATGCAAATAACCAGAGGTAAGCATGAGCGAAGCTAAACCGCAGGATGGCACCACGATTAAGGGATACCGCACGCTGGATCAGAAAGAAATTGAAGATATGGACGATCTCAAGAACGTCAGCCGTGAGTTTTATCAGTTGCTGGAAAAGCAAAAAGCGTGGGTGCAGGACAAATTATCTGTAACAGGCAACCATTCAGCTGAAGCTCACGAAGCGGGCCGCTGCCTGTCAATTGCTCGCACCAAAATGCAGGAGGCGTGCATGTGGGCATGTCGTGCGGTTGCACGCCCTGATGCAGACTGCTAAAGAATCCAACGGTTAACCAAACAGTAAATCTCTGAAAAACTGATTTAGCTTTCTCACTTATTCTCACCAATGTAAAATGAACCTTCTTTAAAAGGAGGTTTTATGGTCAGTACATGGGGAACTGTTTGTGTTGGTATTATAAGCTCGCTTTCAGCATTAATAGCTTGCTGGATGGCCAATAGTGCAGCTGAAGCAAGGATGAACAAGCAGCTTGAGATTGAAAGACAGAAAGATTGGCATCAGGTAAGGATAAGCAAAGCGGAAGAAGTATATGCATCACTTCTAAAGTATAAAAACTTTGTTTTTAACACGCATATGGATTGGATAGCGCTTGCATCAGGAGAGCAAACGTTAGAATCAATAATTCAGAATATCAAAAATAGACCTGAAAATGATGCTGATATGATGATGGCTCGTTTAGGCGTTTATTTTCCCAAGCTGCTCCCTGACTTCAAACAAGCTAAAGAAATAAACAAGCCAGCAAATCAATGTTACTTTCTTCTTTCAGAGGGAAAAGATATTGATGATGATAAAAGAAAGGAAATGTTGAGGACTATTTTTCATGTGGATGAAGAATTTTGTGCGGCAATGGATGGGCTTCTCGTTAAGTTAAGCCGTGAGGTTGCTCAAGTCTAACCGCCCAAGTGGCGGTTTTATTTTATTCTGAAAATTGCATTCTCAGAGTTCAATTTTCAGAATAAATATAATGAATTATCCGCTATTGGTTTCACCATTGCCGTGCATCTATCACGTATACCCAGCAGGAAATTCTAAATGGACGTAATCATTGATGGTGTGCGCTACGCACCTACGGGTGATCACGCCTGCAGGATTGGTATTGCTATCAGCACACATAATCGTCATGAAGTGCTGCAGCACGCTTTGGAACATCACTTAAAGCATCTGCCGGCCGGTGCGCTGGTTGTCGTGATTGATGACGGTTCAGCCATACCAGTGACCGTGTCTGATGAAATAATGGTTATTCGCTGTGAAGAATCGCGTGGCATTGTTGCAGCTAAGAACGCCAGCCTTGAGGCGTTGATAGATGTAGGGTGTGAGCACCTTTTCCTGTGGGACGATGACGCATGGCCTGTCGCTGGTGGATGGGAGCGTCCATATATCGAATCCCCCGAGCTCCATCTGGCATATCAGTTTCAGGACTTCGCCACCGGCCAAAAGCTTAATGACATTGCGGTACTGTACCGGGACGACAAGCATATAGCCTATACCGGGCAGCGCGGCGTAATGCTTTACTATCATCGCAGCGCTATTGAAAAGGTAGGCGGCTTTGATCCTGTTTATCAGCGTGGCATGTATGAGCATTCAGATTTAGCGTTGCGCATTCATAACGCTGGGCTGACCAGTTGGGCATTCGCTGATGTGGTCGGGTCAGATAAGCTGATTTACTCGCTTGATGAACACCAGGCGGTAGAGCGATCAGTACTAAAGCCTGACCGTGAGGCGCAGGTTAAGCGAAATGTCACCATTCACAATGCCCGCCGGGATGCTGGTTACACCGGCTACGCAGAGTATCGGCAGCAACGTAACGCAGTAATTACCACGCTGCTAACCAGCCAGCCCGACCCACAGCGCGGCGCAAAGATGCCGGCATCACCTCAGGTACTGGATAAGTGGGCTGCATCGGTAAAAGGCGGTGAGGCGGTTGTGCTGGCGGATGAACTGAATACCGCGCCAGCAGGCGCATCGCTGGTGGCTGTTCCTGATGTACAGATGAATGTCTACTTCAGGCGCTGGTTGCATATCTGGCAGTACCTGCGCGATCACCCTGAGCATCAATACGTCTGGTGTACCGATGGCACTGACGTTGAGATGCTGCATGCGCCGTGGGAAGAGATGGAGTCAGGGCGGATATATGTTGGCTCAGAGCCAAAGACATACGCAGACGCCTGGGCTAAACAGAATCACCCCGAGGCTATCTATCAGGCTTTCCTCGCTGACTACCAGCATGACGTAATGCTCAATGCTGGCCTGCTGGGCGGCTCACGTGCTGACGTAATGGCGATAGCGCACGGCATTGTACGGCTTTATTACCACATTGAGTCACTGCGGTTCTGGCATAAAGAGAAAGCCGCCGCAGCAGTCGGGGACATGATCGCCTTTGGCATTGTGGCGCATCGATATGCTGACAGGCTGGTGACCGGCCCGCGCGTTCATACGGTATTTAAGACGGACGGCATCGGTAAAGAATTTGCTTGGTGGAAACATAAATAGGAGAAGGGGCTAAATTTCAGCCCCTTGTAACGCCAATTTTCATCAGCTTATATATTGGATCGAATGCTGAATCCTTGCTGAGTGCCCAGGCGGCAACGCTAAAACAACATTCCAGTTTCCAGTTGATGGGACTGAAATATTTGCAGGAAAGCGTGTATAGAACCCGCCATATGTTCTACAGCTTTCACCTCTTCTGTACTTGTTAAAGTTAGTGTCGTCCATCACCAGAACGTTTATCTGGTGTGAGCACTTCACTGAAACAACTGTTCCTGCCTGTAGATATTTTTTGTCATGCAGAAAAGACATGTAGTTTCCTTTCCCAGAGGTAATCAGCCATCCCTCATTGCTGTGTGCGTCTGTGCCCAAAACACGGACGGGCTGAATACTCAACATATCCTTATATGTAAATCAGCAAAATCCTGATATTCGATCAGTGGTTTTAGGTGCATAAGGTCTATGGAAACCAAATTTATAGTGGTCGGGCATCACACCCGCCGCATGCAGGCAGAACAGCTGGCGTTGTTACTGAGCGGACACCTGCTGATTGATGAAGGCCAACACGGCGCGAACTGGAATCACCGCCGGGCTATTGCGTGGGCCAGCGAGCAGAGCTGCAGAGTTGTGATTGTTGAAGATGATGCGCTACCTGTTGCTGAATTTATTCGGGTGGTGCCGCAATGGCTCACACGCTTCCCTGAAGATATGGTGAGTTTCTATCTGGGTACCGGCAGGCCGCCTCAGTATCAGCTTGAGATAGCCACCAAGCTTATTGACGCCGATAAGCGCCAGGCAGACTACATCACCATCAACAGGCTGATTCATGGCGTCTGCTACAGCGTGCCGGCGCATAAGCTGCAGCAGGTCCTGAGCAGATGGAACTGCGGTTCGCCAGCTGACTATGCAGTCAGCGATGCCTGCGGAGGCGCAGTGATTTATCCATGCTATTCGCTGGTGGATCATGCTGACGATTCTCCGGTAGAGCAGCACCCTGACAGCACACCGCGAACAGAACGCCGCAGGGCGTGGAGGTTGCATGCCTGAGCGTATTCCAAGAGCGTGCCGCAAACGTGGCTGCGCAAAGACAACTACTGACCGTTCAGGCTACTGTCCTGACCATGTCAATGAGGGCTGGCAACAGCATCAGGCAGGTAAGAGCCGGCATGAGCGAGGATATGGCAGTCAGTGGGATATCAGGCGTGCGCGCATTCTGACCCGCGATAAGCACCTGTGCCAGAAGTGCAAGCGCGATGGCAGGGCTGCAGCGGCAAAGACTGTCGATCACATCACTCCCAAAGCACATGGGGGTACCGATGAAGACAGCAACCTTCAGGCATTGTGCTGGTCATGTCACAAGCGCAAGACAGCAACGGAGAGACTCAAATGAGGCAGAAGCGCGTTCAGCTCGCACATATCTATCGAGGCAAGACTTTCATCGGTTATGGCATAGCAGTTGATGGCGAGCTGTTGAGCCAACAGCTGAGCACCACCATTGGCACCGACGCAGCCAGCCGACCGGCAATCACCGCCGTCTTCAATCTTGATGCGGAAATGAACGAGAATCCAGTGCGCATCGACCTGAATGATAATAGTTCGCAATAGATGTCTCATTTGACATTTATTCTCATTAAGTGGGGAGGGCGGGTCAAGAGTTCAGGGCTTTAGACCTAAAGGACCGCCGCCTAGCTTTTTTTCACACCGCCGCAGGTTAGAAACTTTTTTTTGGGGTTCCCTGACCAGGCATTAATAGGAGTTTTTGATTATGCCCGGACCGCCGAAAACCCCGACTCATCTGGCTTTAGTGAAGGGTAACCCTTCCAAACGCGCTGTTAACAAAAACGAACCGAAACCGCCCTCAGGGGTTCCCCCCACGCCAAAGCATTTTGACAAGATGGGGAAGTACTGGTTTAAGCGCATTGGCGAAGAGCTGGACGCGGTCGGCGTACTGACGACGCTGGACGGTCGAGCGCTTGAGTTACTGATCGAGGCTTATACCGAATACCGTCACCACTGCGAAACGCTGGACCGTGAGGGTTACACTTATGCGGTCTATAGCGAAGAGGAGCCTGATGAAGATCAGGAGCGTGAGATCAGAATGATAAAGCCGCATCCGGCAGCAGCTATGAAAGCCGATGCGTGGAAGCGTATAAGAGCGATGCTTGCCGAATTCGGCATGACCCCGGCCAGCCGCTCTAAGGTTGGTGTAAAAGGCCCGGCAGAAGCCGACCCACTGGATGAATTTCTTAAAAAGCGCAAATGATGAATGGCAACTGTTCAGGCTGGTATCCAGTACGCAGAGCGCGTGCTGTCTGGCGAGATAGTTGCTGGCGAACTGGTGCGTCTCGCGTGCCAGCGTTTTCTCAATGATTTAGAGCATGGGCCAGAGCGCGGTATCTACTTCAGCGAGGACCGCGCCCAGCATATTCTCGACTTCTACAACTTTATTCCCCACGTCAAAGGGGGGCTGGCGGGCAAGCCTATTGAGCTCATGCCCTGGCATATCTTCATCCTGATAAATCTGTTCGGGTTCACTATTCCGCTTATCGACGAGATGACCGGCGAACAGGTTTATGACGACGATGGTGATCCGGTTATGGTCCGCCGTTTCCGCACCGCCTACAACGAAGTGGCACGTAAGAACGCCAAATCGACGGTTTCATCCGGTATCGGGCTATATATGACCGGTGCGGATGGTGAGGGCGGCGCAGAGGTTTACTCAGCAGCCACAACCCGCGATCAGGCGCGCATTGTGTTTGATGATGCCAAAAACATGATTAAGAAAGCCCCCCGCACGCTGGGTCGTCTGTTTGGTCACGTGAAGCTGAACATCCATCAGGAGAGGACAGCATCTAAGTTTGAGCCACTTTCCAGCGATGCGAACAACCTGGACGGTCTCAACATCCACTGCGGCATAGTCGACGAGCTTCATGCACACCGTACGCGTGACGTGTGGGACGTTCTTGAAACAGCGACCGGAGCGCGCCTCCAGTCTTTACTTTTCGCCATCACAACGGCTGGAACGAATAAAGAGGGCATCTGCTTTGAGCAGCGTGACTACGCCATCAAGGTGCTGCGCGGCGTGGTGGATGACGACACTTATTTTGCAGTGGTTTACACGCTTGATGAAGATGACGATCCCTTTGATGAGGCCAACTGGCCGAAAGCAAATCCGGGGCTGGGTGTCTGTAAGCGCTGGGACGATATGCGCCGCCTGGCAAAAAAGGCGAAAGAGCAAATTGCAGCCCGGCCAAACTTTTTTACCAAACACCTCAATATCTGGGTCACTGCTGAAAGCGCCTGGATGGATATGGATCGCTGGTCAAAAATGCCTGCCATAGGAGCCGCAGAAGAACGAAAAGCCTGGCCGCTTTGGGTCGGCGTCGATTTGGCAAACAAGATTGATATCTGTGCTGCAGTCAAGGCGTGGCGCGATCCATCCGGTGAAACGCATATGGAAGGGCGATTCTGGTTGCCAGAGGGGCGGCTGGAAACGGCACCGGCGCATATAGCTGAGTTGTATCGTAAATGGGCTGACGCCGGGCATCTTGAGCTGACTGACGGCGATGTCATCGATCACGCCATGATCAAGGCTGACATTGTGGAATGGGTTAAAGGCGACAATATCAAAGAAATTGCGTTTGACCCGTGGAGTGCGGTGCAGTTCAGCCTGTCACTGGCTGAAGAGGGCCTGCCACTGGTGGAAGTGCCTCAGACTGTCAAAAACCTGTCTGAATCCATGAAATCAGTGCAGGCAGAGATTTACGGCAGCAAGTTTCACCATGATGAAAATCCGGTCATGGCCTGGATGATGTCAAACGTCACGGTCAGACTGGACAAAAACGACAACATCTTTCCCAACAAAAGCACGCCGGAAAACAAAATTGATGGCCCGGTTGCGCTGTTTACGGCCAAGAGCCGCATGCTGGTTAACGGCGGAAACGATGCTCAGGACCTGAGCGGCTTCTTTGATTCTCCGATAATGATAGGTTTCTGATGAAAAAGAATAAGCAGCCTGGAAAGGTAAAAAGCGCACTGCTGAACTGGCTGGGTGTACCTATCAGCCTGACAACGGGAACATTCTGGGAGGAGTGGTTTGGTACCAGCAGCAGCGGGCAGGTGGTCACAGCTGATAAAGCTATGCGTCTGTCAGCCGTGTGGGCATGCGTCAGGCTTTTGAGTGAGTCCGTTTCAACCTTGCCGCTGAAGGTTTACGAGCGGCAGGCAGACGGATCGCGTAAAGCAGCAACGAATCACCCGGCCTATGCTGTGCTGTGCCGGAGGCCCAACGGGGAGATGACACCATCACGTTTTATGCTGATGGTAGTCGCCAGCATCTGTCTGCGCGGTAACGCATTCGTAGAAAAGAAGTACATTGGCAATAAGCTGGTTTCACTGATTCCGCTTTTGCCACAAAACATGGTCGTTAAGCGGCTTGATAGCGGAGCGCTGGAATACACATACACCGAAAGCAAGCAGAAGCGCGTTATCCCTCTCAAAAACATTATGCACATTCGCGGGTTCGGGCTGGATGGCGTCTGCGGCATGATGCCCATGATGACTGGTCGGGACGTGATCGGTGCGGCGCTGGCGGTTGAACACTCTGCAGCAAAAATATTTGAGAACGGTATTCAGAGTTCCGGGTTCCTCTCTTCAGAAACCGCTCTGAACGAAGAGCAGCGTGAACGCCTGCGCAGATACATGCAGAACTTTACCAGCTCAAAGAACGCCGGAAAGATAATGGTGCTCGAGGGCGGCATGAAGTATCAGGGCGTCACCATGAACCCTGACGATGCGCAGATGCTGGAAAGCCGCTCATTCAGCATTGAAGAAATCTGCCGCTGGTTCCGCGTGCCGCCGTTTATGGTTGGGCATGCCGACAAACAGAGCAGCTGGGCCTCAAGCGTTGAGGGGATGAACCTGCAGTTTTTGACCAATACCCTGCGGCCACTGCTGGTAAATATCGAACAGGAGATATCGCGCTGCCTGCTGGATGGTGATGACGATCTGTTTGCTGAATTCTCAGTAGAGGGCCTGCTTCGGGCAGACAGTGCTGGCCGATCTGCATACTACACGACCGCGCTGCAGAACGGCTGGATGTCGCGTAATGACGTGCGCCGGCTGGAAAATCTACCGCCCATTGATGGTGGTGATATCTATACGGTTCAGCTGAACCTGACGCCGCTCGATCAGCTGCGTGAAAACAACGTTGGCGCTCAGGCCAGCAATATCATGAAGCTTCACGCCTTTCTTTTCCCGGACATTCCTCCGGAGCAGTCACCGCTCAAGAAAGCGGCTTAGGAGAACCAATGAAGAAAATAAACACTCTTCCGGCGGCGCCGGAGGGGCGGCTTTCTGCGTCCGGAAAACGTGATTTGCCAGCCGCTGCCATTGATCGCTGGGATGGAAGCATTCGCGCCGCTGCGCAGTCAGGCGAAAACACCATCACCATTTTTGATGTCATCGGTGAGGACTGGTGGGGCGATGGTGTGAGCGCAAACCGCATTGCCGCCGCTCTGCGCTCACTCGGCGGGAGTAATGTGACAGTTCACATTAACTCGCCGGGCGGAGACATGTTTGAAGGGCTCGCCATTTATAACCTTCTGCGCGAATACCAGGGGAAAGTGACGGTTAAGGTGTTGGGGCTTGCAGCCTCTGCAGCCTCAATCATCGCAATGGCCGGAGACGAAGTCCAGATAGGCCGCGGTGCTTTTCTGATGATCCACAACGCATGGATTGTGGCCGCCGGCAACCGGAACGACTTCCGGGAGTACGCCGATTATCTGGAGCCGTTTGATAAAGCAATGGCTGATATCTATGCCGCCCGCTCAGGTATGCCGGTGGAAGAAATTCAGTCGCTGATGGACAAAGAGTCCTTTATCGGCGGTGGCGACTCTGTTGCAAAAGGCCTGGCCGATGGGCTGCTCTCGTCTGATGAAATCACCAGTGACGATGAAAGTCCCGCAGCGGCTATCCGCAAAATCGATGCATTTCTGGCGAAGGGCGGCATGCCGCGCTCAGAACGCCGGAAGCACCTGAAAGCTTTGGGCAGCATGCCGGGCGCTGCTGCCAAAGAGAACGACAAGCCGGGCGCTGTCGAAGAAGTAAATCCTGAAGTAATTAACTCCCTCAAATCTGCGCTGGCGTCGCTCGGCGAATAAGGAAAAGAACATGTCTCAAGTAAACGAACTTCTGCAGCAGGTATCGGCCAAGCTGGAAAAGGTTTCATCAGAATTCAGTCAGAAAGCTGATGATGCGCTGGAGCAAGCCCGTAAATCCGGCACTCTTTCAACTGAAACCAAAAATGCCGTGGATAAGATTGCAACCGAACATAACGTGCTGAATGAAGCCTTGAAAACGCTGAAAGCGTCTGTGGGTGATCTGGAGCAGCACGTTGCCAGCATGCCGCTGAACGCGGCTAAAGATATTGTGCAGTCGGTAGGCCAGCAGCTGGTTTCTGCTGAAGTGATGAAAGATATCCGCTCCAGCATGGAGGGCGGCAAGCGTCTGAGCATCCCGGTTAAATCGGAACTGACCACTGTTGACGTTCCGGGGCAAATCATCGCACCTCAGCGCCTGCCGGGCATCGATCAGACTCCAAAGCAGCGCCTCTTCATTCGCGACTTAATTGCGCCAGGGCGCACGCAGTCAAACACGATCTATTACGTGAAGCAGACCGGCTTCACCAACAATGCAGCAGTCGTAGCGGAAAATACCACGAAGCCTTACAGCGAAATTTCTTTTGCTGAAGAGACCACACCGGTACGCACCATCGCGCACATGTTCAAAGCATCTAAACAGATTCTGGACGATTTTGCGCAGCTGCAATCCACTGTAGATGCAGAAATGCGTTACGGCCTGAAGTATGTTGAAGAACAGGAGATTCTCTTTGGTGACGGTACCGGCGCGCATCTGAAAGGCATCATCCCTCAGTCTGTCGCTTTTAATCCGGCTTTCGCTGTAGAAAAGCAGTCCGGTATTGATGTGCTGCGTCTGGCTATGCTGCAGGCTCAGCTGGCGCGCTTCCCGGCATCCGGTCACGTCCTGCACTTCACCGACTGGGCTCGAATTGAGCTGACCAAAGACGAACTGGGTCGCTACATCCTGGCGAACCCGGCGCAACTTACCACGCCGACTCTGTGGGGCCTGCCTGTTGTGGCAACTGAAGCCGCTCAGTTCCTGGGTAAATTCCTGACCGGCGCGTTCAACTCTGGCGCTCAGATTTTTGACCGTGAAGATGCGAACGTTGTTATCTCCACTGAGAACGCCGACGACTTTGAGAAAAACATGATCTCAATTCGCTGTGAAGAGCGTCTGGCGCTGGCGGTATATCGCCCTGAAGCGTTTGTATTTGGCTCACTGACAGGTGCTGGCAGCTAATCATCAGAGCGGCCTTAGGGCCGCTATTTGAGGTAATCATGATCGAGCTTATGACGGTCAAAACTCACTGTCGTATCGATGATGACGACACCAGTGAAGATGACCTGCTTACTATCTATATCGGCGCGGCAAAGCGGCATGTGGAGACTTTTACCCGCAGAACGCTATATGCCACTAACACCGACCCCGGTTATGAAAGCGACGAGGACCGGCTGTTACTGGATGATGATGTGCGTACAGCGATGCTGTTGCTGGCGGGCCACTGGTTCGCTAATCGCGAAGCTGTATCCGATAAATCGCTAAGCGAAATTCCCTTGGCTGTAAACGCGTTACTGCAGCCTTACGTGATTTATGGGGTCTGATATGGCTTGCAAAGGCTGCGCTGCTCGTCGTGAGTGGTTCAAGAGATGGAGTCGAATTGCATATGAACGAGCAACAGGTAAGCGAATTACTTCAAGCAATGAGCGCTCAGACAAAAGCGATAAGCCGCTTGGCTGACTCTAATGAAGCGCTGGCGGCTGTCATGTATCAGGTTTTTTCGGAAGAGATCGATCAGGCCAGCAGTGAGATGCCTGCTCCAAGCTACCTGAACGGAAAGGCGCGGGGGTGACTGATGCAAGCTGGAAGACTCAGACATCGCGTTACCCTTCAGCGTGCTGTTAAAACTCAAAGCCCTGTAACTGGAGCTGCATTAACAACATGGGAGACAGTGGCAATAATTCGTGCAGAAGTTGCTGCAGCATCTGCCAGAGAATTTGTGGCGGCTATGGCATCACAAAGTGAGGTTACAACCCGCATCACAATCCGTTATCGCGAGGGCATAAGCAGCCGTGATCGCATCCTTTTTCGGAACAGAATTTATAACATTGAGGGTGTGCTGCCCGATCCCGAAAGCGGCCGCGTTTACCTTACTCTTCCGTGCTCAGAAGGGGTTAACGATGGCTGATGGTGTTGAATTCTCGCTGACCGGTCTGGATGATCTTTTGGGTAAGCTTGAGGGCGTAAGTGACGATCTGAGGAAGAAGGGAGGGCGGGCAGCGCTCAGGCGTGCAAGCAACATCATTGCTGATAAAGCAAGGTCCAATGCCCGGCGTTTTGACGATCCACAAACAGGGCGAAGCGTGGCCGACAATATAGCCGTTCGCTGGAATGGAAAGTTTTTCAAGCGCACTGGTGATCTTGGTTTTAAGGTCGGCGTTCAATACGGAGCAAAACTGAGCAGGCACCCTGACAAAGCTGTTAATTCACCGACCCCGCACTGGCGGCTGCTTGAATTTGGCACAGAGCATATGGCGGCGCGGCCTTTTATGCGTCCGGCAGCGGATTCCAGCGCTGGTATTGCAATCGATACGTTTGTAACCGAATACGGTAAATCTCTGGATCGCGCTATTGCCCGCGCCCGTAAGAAAGGAGTGCCGCCATGATTGCTCCCATTTTCCCTGTGTGTGCGGCCAGTGAGGCTGTAAATGCACTGATAGGAGGTGAGAGGCTCAGGCTATACCCGTTTGGTCTTCAGGATGACAATGTAATCTATCCATACGCGGTCTGGCAAAACGTGGGCGGTGAGCCTGAGAACTATCTGAACCAGCGGCCTGACGTAGATTCATTTGCTTTGCAGGTGGACATTTTTACCAATACGCCCGACGAGGCGATTGCAGTTGCAACGGCTCTTCGCGACGCCATTGAGCCTCATGCCCACATTGTCCGATGGGGGAGTCAGAGCCGTGACAGTGAAACAAAACGCTACCGCTATTCCTTCGACGTTGATTGGATAGTGCCTCGCTGAAACCCAGTTGATTAACCCGCCGGCCATGAGCCGGTTTTTTTATGTCCGGAGATAACTATGTCTGTACTTTCGCAGGGCACACAACTTTACGGCCTTATCCGTGGCGTTGTTCATGAAATTGAATGCATCACCTCATTCAATCCGGGGAGCAGCCCGGCAGATCAGATTGAGGATACTTGCCTCAGTGAAAAAAACACGCGCACTTATCAAAAAGGATTGCGCACGCCGGGCCAGGCTTCGGTGACAGTGAATGCAGACCCAGATAATGAATCGCATTATCTGTTCTGGCAGCTTGCTGAGATGGATGAATATGCCAACGACATTATTCAGTGGGTTATTGGCTGGTCTGATGGCGAATCAATGCCAACTGTAAGCGATGGTGAAATGGTACTGCCGCCTGACCGTACCTGGTATACCTTTCAGGCGTATGTCAGCGACTTCCCATTTGATTTTCAGGCTAACTCAGTCGTTTCTACTGCAGCAACAATGCAACGCAGTGGCCGCGGTGTCTGGATTCGCAAATCGGGCGCGGGCTCTTAATCTTAAGGGGCTGCGGCCCCGCCTCACACAGGTTAATTATGAAACTGTCACTTGAAGAACTGAAAAAAGCTGGTGCTTTTACCGGGCGTCCGGTTGAGAAGCAAATTTCCTGGAAGCAGGGGGATGCAGAACTTAGCGCCACGATCTTTGTGCGCCCAATGGGGTACCACACGGCCACATCTGATGTGCTGGCAATGGGCGGAAAAGTCGACGGTGTTGCTGGTCGCATAGCAGCATCAATCTGCGATGAAGAGGGTAAGCCAGTCTTTACGCCTGCGGACATTACCGGTGAAGCCGATCCCGAGCGCGGCTCCCTTGATGGTGCGCTGACCATCGCACTGCTGGTGGCGATTCAGGAAGTTAACGATCTGGGAAAGACTTCGAGCTCAGTGCCGAAGACGAATTCTGGTGCGAACTCGTCCTTAACGGCATCGGCGGACGAACTATTGCCGAAGCACGCGAGTGCATCAGCTTCAGAGAGTCCCAAATCTGGGCCAGATTCCGTGAGCGTTTCGGAAGCCTGAATCCGATGATGCGGATGGAATGGGGTGCTGGAGTAATAGCGAGTACCATTGCTAACGTCAATCGTGACGGGAAAACCCCTCCATTCAGCCCGACTGACTTCACTCAGCATTTTACCCAGGTAAAGCAAACGGCAGAGCCTATATCACTTC
Organism: Pantoea sp. ICBG 1758; assembly: GCF_002928325.1. Lineage (NCBI taxonomy): Bacteria > Pseudomonadati > Pseudomonadota > Gammaproteobacteria > Enterobacterales > Erwiniaceae > Pantoea > Pantoea sp. ICBG 1758. The sequence continues at coordinate 1,174,101 of NZ_POWL01000001.1, read as the reverse complement.
AAAATGCGATGGCAGAGTGGTCGTAAAAATTAAGTAAGCAGGAGCATTCTTTCTTTCATTTACAACGTAACAGCATTAGGATTTATCCCATCCACTACTAATGGGAATAGGGATATGAAGAAGCTTATAAGCTTGCTGATAACTGCGTTAGTTCTTACAGGATGCGTATCTAAATCCATTAATGATGTAAGGGAAACAGGAGAACATGTAACGCTAGAGTCTAAGCGGGACGTGGATGAGGTATCCCGATGCATCCTTTATAAATGGCAAAACAAGAAAGATATTTTTGGTGGGGTTTTTGGCGCTAATATGCAGCCGTTGCCTAATGGAAACACCATATACGTCGACGGCAATATGTTTATAGCCGACGTTACAAAAAAAGCGGAAAACAAAACTCAGGTTGAATTACATTTAATAAACCTGAGAAATGGCTGGGTTGAGCTCACAAAAACCTGCTTATAAAATTATTGCCAGATAAACCACAGACCCCGCATAGCGGGGTTTTTTATTGCGGAGAATTTATGGCATCTCGTTCACTTGGCACTCTAACGATAGACCTGATTGCAAAAGTGGGTGGCTTCGTTTCTGGTATGGACCGAGCTGAAAGGGCTTCTGCAGATTGGTCCCGACAGGTTAGAGAGGATACGGCTGCCATATCTGCATCTATTGCATCAGTTGGGATAGCCATGCAGGCTGCAGCTATCACTGCAGGGACTGCAGGATTTGCATTGCTGAAATCAACATCTGAGCAAATCAATGCTGTAGACCAGTGGGCGCGTTCACTTAAAATTTCAACACAAGAACTGCTTGCTTGGCAGTATGCTGCTGAAAATGCCGGGGTGGCCGGTGATAACATGGCCGATATATTTAAGGACCTCAGCGACAAAATCGGTGATGCCATCCTTAATAAATCTGGTGACGCTGTAGATGCTCTGGATGCGCTCGGCCTGTCAGCGGAAAAGCTTTCAAAAGCGTCCCCTGATAAGCAAATGCTGGCAATTGGCGAAGCATTATCAAAAATAAGCACTAATGCCGGGAAAATAACAATCCTTGAAAGTTTAGGGAATGACCTTTCAAAGCTCCTGCCGCTTTTTGATAACAATAACGCGAAGCTCAAAGAGTTTATACAGCAGGCAAAAGATTACGGCATTGCGCCTGACCAGCAATCAATTGATGACCTGATTAAAGTAAATGACCTTTTTCAGGATATGGAGGATCAGGTACAAGGCCTCAAAATGGAGATAGCTGCGGGCCTTGCACATGTTGACCTGAGCCCATTAAATAATTCGCTATCAGATATAAAAGAGGTGCTGACAGACCCTAAGGTGTTACAGGGGATTGCAAACCTTGTAAGTGAGGTGGCGCAGCTTGCCGGTTGGCTTATAAAAGCTGCAGCAGGAGCAGGAAAGCTCGCCGCATCGTCTGGAAACCGCATGGCAGCGCTTGGAAATAAGGTGGATTTGAATAATCCTGACCAGGTACAGGCGCGTATCGACTACCTCAATAGCACTTTGAGCGGCAGGTCTGATGGAATGTACGGCGGAAGCCAAACATTCGTCGGCTGGATTTTGGGGAAAGAAGATAGCCTGAAATCTGTTTCTGATGAAATTGCAGGCTTAAATAACCGGCTTGCAGAGCTTAAGAAGAGTAAAAAGGAATTAGCCATTCCGCCCACAGTCAACAGTGATACAGCATCATCGCTTCTGGGCTTCGATTTGGGAGAAGGTGAGACCAACGGTAAACCCCCAAAGCCGAAAAAAGATACAGCCGCTGCAAAACTGGATTCAGCTTTCAAAGCTGTTGAGCGCAATTACATGCGCCAGATTGAGCTTATTGATACTACCGGAAAAAAAACCAATGTAGTGACCGAGCAGCAAAAACTGCAGTTTGATATTGCTGATGGCAAATTACAGGGTCTCAACGATACGCAGAAAAAGCGTCTTGAACTGCTGGCATCGGAAGTTGACCGCCTTAACGCAGTGAAAAAGGCCAATGAAGAGAATGCTAAAGTGGCCGCGTTTGTCGCTAATCTCCAGGCGCAGAACAGTAACGCTCAGTCGTCACTAAATATCGATGTGCAGGGCGCTGGGCTTGGCGATAAGGCGCGTCAGCGCATGAAAGAGCGTCTGGATATAGAGCGCGATTACCTCGATCAACAGCGCGCTCTTCAAACGCAGTATCAATCAGGCGACATATCAAAAGCTGTTTACGATCGCGAAACCAGCGCGCTGAAAGCAGCCATGTCTGAACGCCTGAATATTCAGGAGGACTATTACAAAAGCATGGACGCCATGCAGTCTGACTGGATGAGTGGTGTCAGTGATGGCCTGGCCGACTGGCTTGATACATCCTCAGACTATTCCTCCTCAGCAGCAAATATTATCAGTAGTAGCATGGATAGCGCTCTGGATAACGTGGCTGATATGTTAATGGGGAATAAAGCCAGCTGGAAAGACTGGGCAACATCTATTCTCGGCATGATCACTAAAGTGGGATTGCAGATGGCCGCTGCAAACCTCGTTAGCGGCATAGCCAGCTCTGTGGGAGGAGCATTTGGTAGTGCCGCTACCGGGGGGGCATCCTCAACCGCCGGAAATGCGTTCGATAATGGCGCTTACAGCAACCTAACGCTGAACGCGAAAGGTGGTGTTTACGAGTCTCACGACCTCAGTAAATACAGTGGTTCCATTGTAAGTTCGCCAACACTTTTTGCTTTTGCAAAAGGAGCTGGACTGATGGGTGAGGCAGGGCCCGAAGCTATTATGCCGCTAACGCGTGCAGCTGATGGATCGTTGGGTGTCCGCGCTTTAGGAAGCAGTGGTGGCAGCAGCGGGCTTACGGTCTCGGTTAGTGCGCCAGTTAATATAGCTGGTGGTGGCGCTGGCGAAACAAACACTGCGAATACGACAGCTGCAGCGAAGCAATTGCAGGGCATGATAGAAAAAACCATTAACGATTGGGCAAAAAGCCAAATGTCTCCGGGTGGTGTGCTTTACCGGCCTGGCTAATTGCGATAACTAAATTTGGATAGATCATGGCAATCGATGAATTTAGCTGGTGCGTCAGAACGGGGGCAGCGGAAGAGCTGACTGTGTCGACGCTGGAGGCGCAGTTTGGCGACGGCTATAAACAGGTGGCCAGCACCGGCATCAACAGCGCACGTGAGTCATGGCCGGTATCCTGCAGCGGCAATAAAAATGAAATGGCACAGGTAAGGGCGTTTTTGAAATCTCATGTCACCTCGTCGTGCTGGTGGGTTAATCCGTGGGGTGAGCGTAAGCTCTACCGCGTCAAAGCTGATTCAATCCGGCCCAGCTTCGTTAACGGTAATTTTGTTGAAATTGCTTTTACGCTCGAGCAGGCTTTTGCACCGTGACATGTCACAAGATAACAGGGGCGCATATGCGCCCTTTTTTATTGGGTGAAATATGAGTTTTTTGCAGGATATACAGCAGCTGGAGCCGGGCAGCTTGGTTCAGCTGATTGAGGTGGATGGCACTGATTTTGGCATGGATACCGTACTCCGCTTTCATGCCTACAACATTTCGGCAGAGGGATGGGAATCATTTGCAGCGGACAACCTGCCATCAATTATCTGGCAGGGAAAGGAGTACGATCCGCATCCTTATGAGCTGTCAGGGCTTGAGATGACCAGCTCAGGCTCACAGCCAACCCCGAAACTATCTGTCAGCAATGTGGGAAACTTTGTCGCCGCTCTTTGCCTGCAGTTCGATGATCTGGTTAAAGCCAAAGTGAAGATTCACACCACGATGGCAAAGTACCTGGATGCAGCAAACTGGACGGCAGGAAACCCCAGCGCAAACCCGCAGGAAGAGCGCGTGCAGCTTTTTTACGTGAACGCGAAAACGGCTGAGAACCGTTCAGTGGTTGAATTTGAGCTGTGTTCCCCGTTCGACATCCAGAGCCTGCAGCTACCATCCCGGCAAATTACGCCGGTATGTACCTGGTGCATGCGTGGCTGGTACCGCACCGGCACCGGATGCGACTACGCGGGAAACCGATATTTTACCAAAGACGGCACGCCAACAACTGATCCGTCCAAAGATGTTTGCGGCGGCCGTCTGGCTGACTGTAAGCAGCGTTTTGGCGAAACACAGCCGCTTTCTTTCGGTGGATTCCCGGCGGCTAACCTTCAGGGCAAATAATATGCGTGAAAAGCTTTTGACTGCGATACGTGAGCACGTGGCCGCTGAATATCCAAATGAAGCGTGCGGACTGGTTGTTCAGTCCGGGCGAGTCCAGAAATATATCCCCTGTACCAATACTTCAGAGTCACCAGCCGAGCAGTTTGTGATAGCGCCGGAAGAAAAACGGGCCGCTGAGAAGCAGGGCGCTATTCTGATGGTGATTCATTCGCACCCTGATGTGCCGCAGCTCATACCGTCCGAAAGAGATCGGGTGCTGTGCGATTACTCCGGCGTTGAGTGGGGAATCATGTCATGGCCGGACGGCGATTTCTGTACCATCAGCCCGCGCGGCGACCGGGAACTGGTGGGACGGCAGTGGGTGCTGGGCTATGCAGATTGCTGGACACTAATCATGGACTACTACCGGCAGGAGCATGGGATCACACTCAATAACTGGTCAGTAGATTATGAGTGGTGGCTGGACGGCAGCGAGAACCGCTATGACGATAACTGGCAGGCCGAGGGCTTTGCAGAAGTTGAGCCGGATGATATGCGTGAGGGTGACATGATTATGATGCGTATCCAGTCGCGGGTAACAAATCACGCAGCAATTTATCTGGGCAAAAACCTGATGCTTCACCATAACCAGGGCAATCTTTCAACGCGGATACCGTACGGGGATTATTGGCGCAATCGCACCGTGCGGATTGTTCGTCGTAAGGAGCTGATCGATGCTTAAAACAATGCGGCTGAAAGGTCTGATGGCTAAAAAATTCGGGCGAGTACATCAGTTTCATGTTGCTGACCTGCGCGAGCTGCTGCGGGCCATGTGCTCTCAGGTGCCTGGCTTTAAAAAATATGTCTCTAACGCGCACCTCAGCGGCGTGCGCTTCGCTTTTTTTAGTGGCAAAGAAAACATCGGCATTCAGGAGTTCGATATGTGCTCTTCTGAAAGTGAATTTGAGATGGAGCCGGTGCTGGAAGGAGCAAAGCGCGGCGGCATGCTGCAGATAGTGATCGGTGCCGTTGCGCTGGTGGCCGCTTACTTTACCGCTGGCGCATCTCTTACGGCTATTGGCCTGAGTGCATCTACTGCTACAGGTGTGACTACTGCGCTGACAGGGCTGGGTATCAGCATGATGCTGGGCGGCGTGGTACAAATGCTGACACCGCAGCCCAAATATAACCCTGGAGCATCGTCCAGTACAGACAACAAGCCGAACTATGCCTTTGGCGCACCGGTTAACACAGTTGCAATGGGTTACCCGGTGCCGGTGCTGTACGGCCAGCGTGAGATAGGCGGAGCCATTATCAGCGCTGGCAGCTTTACCAGTGATCAACAGTAATTATTAGTCAAACCAGGCAGACATTTTTTCGCTTGCTTGTGCTTTAACATTGTCATCGATATACATCGAAACAGCAGCCAATGAACCTGCAAGCACGCCCAAATCATCTGAAAAACCAACTACAGGTATTGCATCCGGTACTGCATCGATAGGTAAAACAAAATATGCAAGGGCAGCATAAATTGTTGTTTTAGCCCAAATCGGGGTATCAGGTCTTTGTGCAGCGAAATAAAGCCAGAGTGCTTTCTCTACGACTTCGCTCCCTGCCTTTTTTGCGTATTTAACAATTTTCGACCAAAAACCATCATCGTTGAAATCGTTAGCGGTAGTGAACTTATTTTCCATGTTTCTCTCCTGAATTTAATCGCAATCGATCATCGGCAGTTAATCGCCAGACTTTATCTTTTTATGGATTAATATCGCCATGCATGAATCTGTACATAACTATTTTTCAGGGTGGAAGGGCGGCGGCGGAAAACCGCATACGCCGGGTGAACAGGCGGATGACCTGCTTTCAGTCGCAAAGCTCAAACTGCTGCTGGCTATCTCAGAAGGGGAAATTCAGGGCGATCTGACGCCTCAGCAGATTTATCTGAATGATACTCAGCTTGCCAATGATAACGGCACATATAATTTCACAGGGGTGGTATGGGACTGGCGCAAGGGCACGCAGGACCAGACTTACATTCAGGGAATGCCTGAAATTGATAACGAGCTGGCCGTGGGTGTTACCGTCACGCAGGCCGCACCCTGGACGCGTCAGTACAATAACCTGACGCTGGATGCGGTACGTATTAAGCTGAGTTTGCCTGCGCAGTACGCCTATAAAGATAACGGCGACATGATCGGGACTGAGACGCGCTACGCTATCGATTTGTCTACAGATGGGGGGGCGTGGCGTCAGGTTGTTGACGGCAGATTTAATGGCAAGACAACGTCAGAATACCAGCGCGATCATCGTATAGAGCTGCCTAAAGCCAGTACGGGCTGGTCAATCCGCGTGCGCCGCCTGACCGCTGAATCTACCTCTGCAAAGCTGGTGAACGCCTTTAAGGTTTTCTCGTTTGCTGAAGTGATCGACAGCAAACTGCGTTATCCCAATACCGCGCTGCTTTATATCGAAGTCGATGCCTCCCAGTTTAACGGTCAGGCCCCCAAGATTACCTGCAAACCGAAAGGCAAGCTGGTGCGTGTGCCGACGACATACGATCCCGTCAACCGCACGTACAGCGGCAGCTGGCAGGGCGACTTCAAATACGCCTACACGAATAACCCGGCATGGGTTTTTTATGACCTGGTGCTGGATAAGATTTACGGGATGGGCAACCGCGTCGACGCTTCCATGATTGATAAATGGGAGCTGTACAGCATTGCGCAGTACTGCGACGAGATGGTAGCGAACGGCGCGGGCGGCAAAGAGCCGCGCTTTACCTGCAACGTGTTTATCCAGAGTCAGCAAGACGCCTATACCGTTCTGAAAGATATCGCAGCGGTATTCAGGGGCATCACTTTCTGGGGCAACAGCCAGATTTTTGTTAACGCTGACGTGCCGCAGGTAGACGCCAGCGGCAATGTTGATGTGGATTTTGTTTATCACGCTGCCAACGTGGTCGACGGCCTTTTTACTTATGCCGGCGGCAGCTACAAAAACCGTTATTCCTCATGCCAGGTGGGGTGGTCCGATCCGCGCAACCATTATTCAGATACGGTTGAGGGCGTTTACGATTCAGAGCTGGTAAGGCGATATGACGTCCGCGAAATGACGCTGACAGCAATTGGTTGCACATCTCAGAGCGAGGCGCACCGGCGCGGCCGCTGGGCGATACTGTCAAACGCAAAAGATGGCACGATTTCATTCGGCGTAGGCCTCGATGGCTATATCCCGGTCCCGGCTGAAATCATCGGGGTAGCTGACCCATTCCGCAGCGGTAAACAGAACGGCGGGCGAATCAGCTCAGCCAGTGGTAAAAGCATCAGGCTGGACAGAGCCGTTGATTATGGTCCGGGCGATCGGCTGGTGATGAACCTTCCGGACGGCACCGCGCAGACGCGCACAATCGCGTCCGTCAGCGCTGATAAGCAGACAGTGGCAGTTGCTACCGCTTTTCGTCTCACACCTGACACAGGCGCTGTGTGGGCCATAGATAGCGATAAACTTGCCATCCAGTACTTTCGGGTCACCTCTATTGCTGCAAACGGCGACGGCACCTTTACGGTTGCTGGTGTGCAGCACGATCCGAATAAGTATCGGTACATTGATGACGGCGTCCGGATTGAGCCGGCACCGATTACGGTCACGCCGATCAAGGTTCTCAAAGAGCCGCAGAATATCAAAATCTCTCAGGTCAGTTTCGTTGAGCAGGGGCTGTCAGTTGCCTCTATGCAGGTGACATGGGATCGGGTCCAGGGGGCAATCAGCTATGTTGCGCAGTGGCGCAAAGACAAAGGCGACTGGGTAAACGTCAGCCAGACCAGCGCGCAGGGCTTCAGCATAAACGGTATTTACACCGGCGTTTACGATGTGCGCGTGCGCGCTGTGAATGCGGCTGAGGTGTCCTCCCCGTGGGGGTACGCGGACTCCACGACGCTGACAGGTAAAACCGGCAAGCCCGGCACGCCTGTAAATCTGCTGGCTTCCACAAATGTCGTCTGGGCTATCGATGTCATCTGGGGATTTCCGGAGGGGTCAGGCGACACGGCATATACCGAAGTTCAGGTAGCGACCACAGCAGACGGCCTGAATCCGCAGTTTCTGGCATACGTGCCTTACCCCGGCGTCAGCTATCAGCACGGGCCGATGCCTGCAGGCGTTCACCGTTGGTACAGAGCACGTCTAGTAGACAAAATCGGCAACTCAGGTGACTGGACAGCATTTACAGAAGGCATGACCAACGTCAATGCCAACGATCTCATTGAAGACAGCTTTAAGGACTTCATGGAGTCAGAGGATGGTCAGGCGCTGCTTGATCCCCTTATCACTGACCCTCAGGCGATAGCGGAGGAGATTCTTGCCAACTACGACCATGTAGAACAGCAGTGGGCACACTTTGGCGAAAACAGCGCCGGCATCCTACAGGCGCAAAAAGTAGCGGCGGACGCTGAGAAATCAGTAGCAGAACTGCGCACCGATGTGGTTGCGAAGTTTGACGAGCAGGAAGCCGCTATCTCCGAAAAAATGACGGCATATGCTGATGCTAATGGCGGGTCCGCTATCTACACGCTGAAGGCGGGCATCAAATATGGCGGCACAAACTATGATGCCGGCATGTCCGTAGCTGTAACCATCAACGGCTCCGAAGTAATCACGCGCTTTGCGGTTAACGCCAATCAGTTTGTGGTTGCCAGCGGCAGCGGTAACAACATGTTCTCGCCTTTTATCATCCGTAACGGTCAGGTGCTGATTAATCAGGCTTTCATCGGAGATGGCTGGATTGAGAACGCCATGATCGGCAACTTCATCCAGTCAAATAACTATTCCCCCGGTAGAACAGGGTGGAGCATAAATAAAAATGGCAGCGCCGAATTCTCCGGTGCAACCGTAAGAGGGAAAATTTACGCCAGCGAGGGTGAGCTTAACAATGTTCTGATTAATGAAGACTGCACAATATTGGGAACGCTTAATGCCTCACGCATTAACGGCCCACTCATGCAGAGTAAAAGTTTCGTCTTTGCGCAATCAACCACAAACGCCTCAAATACCGTTTACTGGGATGGGACGAGAGGTAAAGGCGACGTGCCGATGACTCTGACCGGTACCGTGATGCGCTTTAGAAATAACAATCAGACAGAATCGCGTTTGGTTGTTGCCGGGCAGACGATCAATCCGGCGGGTAACCCTGTGTTGTCCAGCGGCGAAATGACCGTTTATTCATTTAGTATAGATATCGGCACAAATTCATCTTCAGTGCAATTTTTTGCAGGCGCGCTTAATCAGGGCAGCGGGCAAAGGTGTACCTGGGTTGCTCAGCTTTTTGCATCGCCTACCGCTAACCAGTTTCACACATAGTTCTTTCATAAAACTTAAATCTTACCCGGCCAGCGCGCCGGGTTTTTTATTGTCCGGAGAAACCTATGCCAGCAGGCACTATTGCTTTAACAAACGGCTCTGCCACAGTCACCGGTAGTGGGACCAGTTTCACATCAGAACTGAAAGCGGGAGATTTTATCTATGTGATGGTCGGCGGCGCTCCTTATACGCTGGTGGCTTCTGCAGTGGGTTCGAACACACAGGTAACACTTGCCATCGCTTATGACGGACCAACATCGTCAGGCCTCGCCTGGGTGGCTGCGCCAGCACTTATGCAGGCTGCGATCACGCAGAAGATTTTAAATGACTTCGCCACCGTGGCTCGCGGCCGCATTCTGGATTTCCAGAACTGGCAAAAAATCTATGGTGACGCACAATCAGTGACTGTTACTCGCCCCGACCGCACTACCTTTACCGGACCCAGCTGGGGATATATGGCAAATCAGTTCAGCAATAAACTGGATAAAGCTAAAAGCCTCGATGATTTGACAGATAAGGTTACAGCCTGGAATAACATTGCGCGGTACGGTTCTACTGCCAACACAGCAGTTCAGGGCAATGACACACGAATTGTTAATGCTATGCAGACAACAGGGGGGCAGTTTTCAGGAAGGGTTGATTTTAGCAGTTCTGGACTTGCAGTATTCCGGGGTGGAGTTAACGTTTATGACACCACATCATATTTTAATTCTCAGGTTTTCATTGGCAATGCCGGTAATGAGCCACTGCAGCTTGGTCCCGGCGGGTCAGGAGGAAATACGTGGCTGCATTTCACAAAATATGGTGGAAGCGACGGCTGGCGTATAGGTGTACTCAATGAGACGAACTTGTATATAAAATATTATGGCAGTGGGGGGAATGGTGCCACCGCTCTAAACCTGCCTTATGGCGGAGTAATTTATAGTTCATCAAATACCACGAAAGCATCAGATGGAACTTTGAAGGCTGCATCACCAGTTGCGCGCATCGTTCAATGCAAAGGTGTCACAGAGCGCAGTGATGTCGATGAGACAGGTTTCGTATGGTGCGGCTGCGGAACAGCGAATGCAGAGGCTGAAGGTATCAGCATTAAGCGATTTGATGCTGGCGTCTATGTCCTTACAGGTTCTGCCGGATTGGCTAAAGAAGGATGGCAGCTTCTTCCGCCTCGTGATCCTCAAGGTTCAGGCGATTTAGGGATTGTGGAAGCTGAAGAAACAGAAAGTGGTGGGCTAAAAATAAGCCTCTACAGGCGACGCTACAGGTTAAATGCTGACAACGGGGATATTGAAGTAGTAAAAGGCGATCTTATCGACGTACCGGTTAACAGCTGGATTGATGTTCGTCTGAATATGCCGGAAAACTCAGTGTTTAACCTGAAGCAGAAAGCCATGCTGGAAGCTGCCGAAAAGGCAGAGCTTGAGTTAGGCAGTTAAAAAAGCCCCGGCAACGGGGCAATTAATACCGATGTAAAGCAGTTTGCATGACTATTTTTTGGCTTCAAGATTTTTGTCAGTTTTTTTTAATATTACATATGCGATGATGCAGCTTGCTACTGCAGATATTATAAAGGCTAATATAATCCCAGTAGTGAAATAGGCTTTGCCGTTTAAAATTTGAGAGTTTATTAGAAATGGTTTTAAAGGATCAAATGCTGCCGCAACAAAAGGGCAAAAGCATAAGAGCAAATTGCTATATCTAGATAGTCTAGGCTCGGAAATGAGTCTACCCTTTCTGTCAAAACAGAAAAGATGGATTAGCGCAATGCTACAGTATGCAAAATTCAGTAATAAAAGCATTGCGGTCCAGAATTTCTTGTCTTTTTCATACATCAATTCCGTGCTGGATAAAAGTCCTAAAATTGTGAACCCAAAAACATAGAAATATGAAAATATTAAAACCAGCCACAGCCATGCTTTAACATTTATTTCGGGAATCTTGAATCCTTTCATGTTGATGTTCCTTGATTGATTTATTTGAAAAGTAAAGTGATACGCTGAGATTATTTATGAACGTAAAAAGTTTATCTTTTATACGTCTAACTTATTGCATATTCTTCAAAGTTGCTCTGATGAAGTGCACAGTTAACTAACTCAATTCATTTCTTACCATCTACCTAAAGCGGCAGTCAAGAAAATCCCTTACGATGGGGCAATCCTGTACCGCGCCGATCTGAGCAGGCTGCGGGATGGGAGCTTAAACAGTAACCATTCACGCCAGCCGCAGCAAATAAATATCCATACTAGGCAACAGCTTCGCAAAAGATATGCCTGACGTATCTTGATCAGATCCACCGATCGATACTACTGTATCTATATACAGTTATTATCAGAGGAGGATTTTATAATGCCACGCGAATACCAGATTAAAGAAGCATTCATCAGTTCTATTAAGCGCGAACCATCAGGCCGCAGCACCGTCACCACTGCTGATTTTGTGATGGAGCTGAAGCGCGTTAACTGGAACTTCACGCTCAAAGCAGCCAACGACTGGATACGGAGTCACACAACCACCTTTCGCGACGTCTCAACGCAGGAGGGTGAGAACATGACGTGGTTCCGGTTCAACCCTAACGGTGGCCTCTGATGGGATTCCCTTCACCGGCGCAGGACTATATAGAGCCGCGGCTCAGCCTCAACTCAGTATTCATTCCAAATCCGGCCACGACATTTCGTGTCGATATACCAGATGGCTTCCTGCTGGTTGATTCAGCCGCGAAGGTAAAACCCGGCAACAGGATTGCTTATCAGTGGAATGGTTATTCAGGGCTGGGCAAGATGTACCGCAACAGCCTGGTGACAGAAGAGGGTGAAGTGATAGAGGGTGAGCCGCTGAATGATGTCATCGTACTGGGAAAGGTGACATGCGAGGTGCGGCACGTTTACGATGATGGCAGACCAACAATTTAAAAGCTGAGCCTTTAAGCGCTCTTTGGCTGGCGCAGAATTTAAAAATTAATTCTGCGCTAGCCGGCATTTACAGAATTACATAAACCACTCGTCAGCCGATTCCCATGTTTCCTGCAGAACCTCAGATACCCGCTCACGATCGGCATCTTTATCTCGCGCCCGCAACACTGATAAGCCATCATTGCTCGCTGTCTTAACTACTACCCTTAATTCACTGTAACTGCGGCTAAGACGCCGTGTGAGCTCTTCCCGCAGTGCATCCATAGACCCTTCAGGCATTTTCCCTGCTTTATCCCTTCCAATGCTTACTTCTACGATCATATACACCTCCTTGCTTACTGAAAAAATGGCACTACCAATTATAGGTAGTGGATGGATATACAGCTTATTTATATACTGTGATTTTATACAGTTCAAATAATGAGAAGTGTAATTCTGAAATTTCCGTTTACTGGCAGGCAATTGCGCTCAAAAAACTGTCGATGTGATTAATTTTTATCAGGCAGCGCGGCATCCAGCTGGAAACTAATTCCAGCTGGATGAGAGGTAAGGAAGATTTATAGAGTAAAAATTAGTTTGTACACATGTGTGTACATAATATTTTCATTTTCAATTTTCACACCCCTGAATCAGCATGAATAAAGGGATTGTCAGCTATTGCAGCCATGTCAGGTAAAGAAGGGTGAAAAAGGGCAGGTAATCCATGGCGGGCGCGGGCACGGTCGCAGGCTTCGTTAACGACGCCATTTTCCCCGGACATCGCAAATTCACGGCAGGGAGAGGGGCGCTGCTCATAGATACCGCAGGAGACGCAGCTACCGGGCTCGCCCTGCAGAGCAACGCAGCGCGGCGTGCGATCGCTGGTGCCGCGCATATTGCGCATCAGCAGGTTTAGCGGCTCGGTGAGTTCGGCTGGCACTGCGCCACCGGCATCATCGGCTTCAGCCCAGTAAAAGGAAACGCGAAAATAGGCGCAGCAGGCGCCACAGGTCATACAAGGGTTAGTTATATCGCTCATCTGATCGCCCGCCACTCCTGAGGCATCGAACCAAAATCACTCGGGATCAGCAAAGTAATCACGTTATGAAACTTCAGCAACCTGTTTTTGATCTTTTTTCGCGCTGGCAAATTTGATCTGTGTCAATTCATTGTTAACTAAGCATTTATTCTGCCAGCCAGTTAATGAAATCTGCGCTGAAAACCGTTACATCTGTGCCGCGAAAATTTTTAATTCAGGCAAAGGAGTGATGATGAAACTGGCAAAATGCGCACTGTTCCTGGCGATGGCGATACCACAGCTGGCGCTGGCTCATCAGGCGGGTGACTTTTTTATGCGCGCCGGTACGGCAACGGTCCGTCCGACAGAGGGGTCAGATAATGTGCTGAACATGGGTGAATTCAGCGTCGATAATGATACGCAGCTGGGGCTGACATTCACCTGGATGGCAACCGACCATATCGGAATTGAGCTGCTGGCTGCCACGCCGTTTCGTCATAAAGTCGGTCTTGGTCCGACCGGTAACCTGGCCACGGTGCGTCAGCTGCCGCCCACGCTGATGGCGCAATACTATTTCCTCGACAGTAACAGCGCGGTACGCCCTTATGCAGGCGTTGGCATCAATTACACCACCTTTTTTGACGCAAAGCTGAATCAGACCGCCAGGGATGCACAGCTCAGCGATTTGAGCGTTAAAGACTCCTGGGGCATTGCGGGTCAGGTGGGGCTCGATTATCAGATTAACCGTGACTGGATGCTGAACGCTTCGCTGTGGTACATGGATATTGATACTGAAGTGAAATTCAGACATCAGGGCGTACAGCAGAATATTAATACGCGTATCGATCCGTTTGTCTTTTTCTTTGGTGCAGGCTATCGCTTCTGAGGCAGAAGAAGGGCGACCTGCCGGCCGCCCTTTTGGTATTACTTGATCTGCATATTATTAACAACAGACTTCACGCCTGCCACGCTGCGCGTAACGGAAACGGCGCGGTTAGCCATCTGTGGCGAGCTGACAAACCCGCTCAGCTGAACCTTACCTTTGAACGTTTCAACATTGATTTCTGTAGATTTCAGCGCTTCATCATTCAGCAGCTGCGCTTTTACTTTCGTGGTGATGACGGTGTCATCAATATAACCGCCGGTGCCTTCTTTGGTTGGCGTTGGCGCACAGGCGCTCAGTGTCAGTGCCACAAATGCAGCCATAAAAATTCCCGCAACGACCTTGAACAATTTCATTTGGTTATCTCCCTGTCATAGATGGATTCACACCGTAACGCAACGGCGCATTTAAGTGTGGGTCGGCCCTGAATAATCGGCAACCTGCTGGCAGAGAAAAAGTGAAAAAAGCTGGCGCTCAGGCAGAAAGGATGGGGGTGGCGGAAAAAAGAGTGTGGCCCCGTCGGAGTGACGGAGCCACAGCGATTAGCGGGTGGCCGCTTTCAGGCCGCTGACAAAGGCTTTCAGCTCACGCAGCAGCGTTGCCGGGTCGCGCTGATTTTTCTCAATGATGCGTACAATGGCGGAACCGGAGATCGCTCCCGCTGCGCCTGCAGCAATCGCTTCACGTACCTGCTCCGGCTCGGAGATGCCGAACCCCTGCAGGGCAGGCGGCGCCTGAAACTCACGCAGTTTATCAATCAGATGGTGAAGCGGCTGACTGGCGCGGTTTTCAGCACCGGTCACCCCTGCGCGCGACAGCAGATAAGTGTAACCGCGGCCATGCTGAGCCAGTTCACGCAGCAGGTCATCGCTGGCATTAGGCGGGCAGATAAAAATCGGCGCAATGTTGTGACGCAGCGCAGCCTGGCGGAAGGGGGCTGACTCTTCAACTGGCACATCAGCGACCAGTACCGAGTCGACGCCCGCGGCGGCACACTGCGCATAGAACGTATCGATGCCGCGGCTGAACACCAGATTAGCGTACATCAGTAAACCAATGGGCAGATCGGGGTATTTCTGCCGCACTACCTGCAGCATTTCAAAGCATTGCGCCACCGTGGTGCCGGCCGCAAAAGCCCGCAGCGTGGCGCTCTGAATGGTGGGTCCATCTGCCAGCGGATCGGAGAAAGGGATCCCCAGCTCCAGCGCATCAGCGCCGCCTTCAACCAGCGTATCGATAATCTGCAGTGAGAGCTCCGGAGAGGGATCGCCCAGCGTAACAAAAGGGACAAACGCGCCTTCCTGACGCGCTGACAGGCGTGAAAACAGCTGATTATAACGCTCCATCAAATCTCTCCTTTCGCTTTAAGCAGATCGTGAACCGTGAAAATATCTTTATCGCCGCGACCGGAAAGGTTAACCACCAGCAGCTGCTCTTTTTCCGGATTTGCCCGCATCATTTTCAGCGCATGGGCCAGCGCATGAGACGATTCCAGGGCCGGAATAATCCCTTCTGCGCGGCACAGCGTTTTAAACGCGTCGAGCGCTTCATCATCGGTAATGGAGACATACTCTGCGCGCCCGATGCTGTTCAGATGCGCGTGCTGCGGACCAACTGACGGAAAGTCGAGGCCGGCGGAGATAGAATAAGACTCTTCAATCTGGCCCTCTTCGGTCTGCATCATTGGCGCTTTCATACCAAAATAGATACCAACCCGGCCGTGCTTCAGTGGCGCGCCGTGCTCGCCGCTTTCAATACCGTGGCCAGCGGGTTCAATACCAATCAGGCCCACGCTGCTCTCTTCAATGAAATCAGCAAACATGCCAATCGCATTGGAGCCGCCGCCTACGCACGCCAGCACGGCATCGGGCAGGCGGCCTTCCGCTTCGAGGATCTGCGCTTTGGTCTCTTCGCCGATCATACGCTGGAATTCGCGCACGATGGTTGGGAAGGGGTGCGGACCTGCTGCGGTTCCCAGCATATAGTGTGCGGTTTCATAGCTGCCTGACCAGTCGCGCAGCGCCTCGTTACAGGCATCTTTCAGCGTAGCTGAGCCGCTGTGAACCGGGATCACTTCCGCGCCCATCAACCGCATCCGGAACACATTGGGAGACTGACGCTCAACATCTTTCGCCCCCATATAAATACGGCACTTCATGCCGAGCAGCGCGCAGGCGAGCGCGGAGGCGACACCATGCTGGCCGGCGCCGGTTTCCGCAATGATCTCATTTTTCCCCATTCGCTTTGCCAGCAGCGCCTGACCCAGTACCTGATTGGTTTTATGCGCGCCGCCATGCAGCAGATCTTCGCGCTTCAGATAGAGGCGGGTTTTCGTCCCCTGAGTCAGATTACGGCACAGGGTCAGCGCCGTCGGACGACCAGCGTAATTTTTCAGCAGATCGGTAAACTCCTGCTGAAACTCAGGATCGCGCTGCGCTTCAACAAAAGCAGCTTCCAGCTGGCGCAGAGCCGGCATCAGGATTTGCGGAACGTACTGGCCGCCAAATTCACCAAAATAGGGATTCAATAACGTCGACATAATTGATCTTTCCTCAACGGCCCGCACTGGCGGGCCAGCAACATTAGTAAGCGCGTAATGTGGTAAATACCGCAGCAATTTTGCCGGCATCTTTTATGCCAGGGGCGGACTCCACGCCGGAGTTAAAATCAAGACCAGCGCAGCCCAGCTGGGCTGCCGTCACGCAGTTATCAGCGGCGAGACCGCCAGCCAGCAGCACGTTGTCCAGCGACTCTCCCTGCAGCAGCGACCAGTCAAACTGCTGCCCGCTGCCGCCCTGGCCATTATCAAACACGTAGCGATCAACGTGCGGCCAGTCGCGCGCCGGCAGGCTCTCTTTGACACTCAGCGCTTTCCAGATTTGCGTCTGTGGCGGCAGCGCCTGACGCAGCGTGGCAACATAGTCGCGATCTTCGGCGCCATGCAACTGCACTGCTGCCAGATTTAGCTCTACCGCCAACGTGACAACGTCACCAACCGGCGCATTACGAAACACGCCCACATAGCGCAGCGGCGCTGCGGCCATCACGCGGTGTGCCTGGACAGTATCGATTTTGCGCGGTGAGCCTTCAGCAAAAATCAGACCGCCATACAGGGCTCCCGCTTCACTGGCGGCGCGCGCCGCTTCCGGCTGCGTCAGGCCGCACACTTTATTATCACCCAGCAGCACGCGACGTACCGCAGCTGCCAGGTCAGCCTCTTCCATCAGCGCCGAGCCGATGAGAAAACCGTTAGCAAAGCGGCTCAGCTCACGCACCTGCGCATAATTATGAATACCGGATTCACTGATGACCGTGACGCCGTGACTGAGGCGCGGTGCCAGCTCGCGGGTGCGGTTAAGATCGATCGAAAGATCGCGCAGGTCGCGGTTGTTGATGCCCACCACCTGAGCGTCGAGGGCAATCGCCCGTTCCAGCTCCGCCTCATTGCTGACTTCGGTCAGGATGCCCATGTTCAGGCTGTGAGCCACTGCGGCGAGCTGCCGGTACTGTTCATCATCCAGTACGGAGAGCATCAGCAGGATGGCGTCCGCCTGGTAGTGGCGCGCCAGGTAGATCTGATAGGGGTCGATGATAAAATCTTTGCACAGCACGGGCTGGGTCACCGCCGCGCTGACAATCGGCAGAAAAGCGAAGTCACCCTGAAAATATTTCTCATCCGTCAGTACCGAAATGGCAGACGCGTGATGACGATAGACGGCGGCGATGGCGGCAGGATCGAAATCCTCGCGGATCACCCCTTTTGACGGTGACGCTTTTTTACACTCAAGGATAAAAACGGTGCGGGTGCCGCGCAGGGCGTCATAAAAAGAGCGCGTTGCCGGCTGCAGTTCCGGGTGGAATGTCTCCAGCGGCTGCTGCTGCTGACGCTCTGCTATCCAGATCGCCTTATCCTGCACAATTTTCTCTAATACGGTGCCTTTAATACTCATCTCATCCTCTCGCTGCCAGTGCAACCACGCGCTCATAAGCCTGTCCGCTGCGAATCGCGGCAATGGCCCGCTCCGCGTTGTCGCGCAGGTCTTCATGACCAAACACTTTCAGCAGCATCGCCACGTTAACGGCGACCGCCTGCTCATGCGCGGGCTCTCCTTTACCCTGAAGTAAACGGGTCAGAATGTCACGGTTTTCTTCCGGCGTCCCGCCCGCCAGCGCCTCTTTGTCATGCATGCCAAAACCAAAGTCATCCGGCGTCAGCTGATAGCAGGTAATTTCCCCTTCGCGCAGCTCAGCCACCTGCGTGGCGCTGTGCAGAGCGACCTCATCCATTCCGCCGCCGTGGACCACAGCGGCCCGCTGATAGCCGAGCACCTTCAGCGTTTGCGCGATGGGCAGCACCAGCTCCGGGCTGTACACGCCAATCACCGCCAGCGGCGGTCGGGCCGGATTGATCAGCGGGCCGAGCACGTTGAACAGCGTGCGCGATTTCAGCTGCTGACGCACCGGCATTGCGTGACGAAAGCCGGTATGGTACTGCGGCGCAAACAGGAAACAGACATTAAGATCGTCCAGCGCCTGGCGCGCCTGCTGCGCGGGCATGTCCAGATTAATACCAAACGCTGCCAGCAGATCGGAGGAGCCGGATTTGCTGGAGACGCTGCGATTACCATGTTTGGCCACTTTAAGGCCGCAGGTTGCGGCCACAAACGCGCTGGCGGTCGAGATATTAATGCTGTTACTGCCGTCGCCTCCGGTGCCGACGATATCAGCAAACGCATAGTCAGGACGCGGGAAAGGTTTGGCATCAGCCAGCAGCGCCGATGCGGCGCCGGCTATCTCCTGTGGCTGCTCGCCGCGCACTTTCATGGCAATCAGCGCTGCGGCCAGCTGAGTGGGCTCCAGCTGACCGGTAATAATGGCGCTGAACAGCTGGTGGCTCTCCGCCTGGCTCAGCGTTTGCGCCTGATACAGTTTTTCCAGAATAGTTTGCATCTTTATCTCCCTGTTACTGCGCCAGCGCCCAGGCCAGCGTCTGCTCAAGCAGGCGTGCGCCCTGGGTGGTGAGAATCGATTCAGGATGGAACTGAAAGCCGCAGACGCGATCGGCATCATGCCGCACGGCCATGACCATGCCGTTGTAGCTGGCGTTAACCGTCAGCTCAGCGGGCGTATTACTCCCCACCAGCGAGTGATAGCGTGCCACCGGCAGCGGATTACTCAGGCCGCTGAACATCGCGCTGCCGTCATGCTCTACCGCAGACGCCTTACCATGCAGAATTTCACCCGCCTGGCCCACGTGGCCGCCATACGCTTCAACGATAGCCTGATGACCCAGACAGATACCGATAATGGGGAGCTGGCCGCGCAGCGCCTGCAGCAGGGCTGGCATACAGCCCGCATCAGCCGGCGCGCCAGGACCGGGTGACAGCATCAGCACCGGATTTTCCATCTGCTGCAGCCGCGCAATCAGCGTCTCAGCCGGCACGCTGTTGCGGTAGATCACTACGTTGTGACCAAAGCTGCGCAGCTGATCCACCAGGTTATAGGTAAACGAGTCGATATTATCGAGCAGCAGGATATCAGCCATCAGAACATCTCCTTGCAGTGGTGCGCGGTTGCGATAGCGCGCAGAACTGCGCGTGCTTTGTTGCGGCTTTCATCCGCTTCAGCCTGCGGGACAGAATCCAGCACCACGCCGGCACCCGCCTGCACGGTAGCCACACCTTCTTCGACCCAGGCGGAACGGATCACGATGCAGGTATCGAGATCGCCGGTCGCCGTGAAGTAGCCCACGGCACCGCCGTAACTGCCGCGCCGCGTGCCCTCTTTTTCAGCAATCAGCTGCATGGCGCGTACTTTAGGCGCGCCGCTCAGCGTGCCCATATTCATACAGGCGCGGTAGGCGTGCAGGACATCCAGATCGTCACGCAGCGTGCCGACCACGCGGGAGACCAGATGCATAACAAAAGAGTAGCGGTCAACTTTGGTCAGATCGGCAACGTAACGACTGCCGGGTTTGCAGATACGGGCAAGGTCGTTACGCGCCAGATCCACCAGCATCAGATGTTCGGCCAGCTCTTTATGATCGGTACGCATCTCCAGCTCGATACGGCTGTCGAGATCGCGATCCAGCGAGCCGTCGGCATGGCGGCCGCGCGGGCGGGTGCCGGCAATGGGGTAGATCTCAATCTGGCGCGACTGCGCGTCATACTTAAGCGAGCTTTCCGGTGAGGCACCAAACAGGGCGAATTCCCGATCCTGCATAAAGAACATATAGGGGCTGGGATTGCTGTTCTTCAGCGTTTCATAAGCGGCAAGCGGTGACGGACAGGGTAGCGAGAAGCGGCGCGACGGCACGACCTGGAAAATTTCACCGATGCGGATAGCCTGCTGCAGCGACGCCACCACCTCGCAGTAAGCATCATCGCTCTGGCTGGTGCTGAGCGTCATCTGTTCCACGCGCTGCACCGGCAGGGCGGGCGCCGGCTGTGTCATCTGGCCGTGCAGCTGCTCAATACGGCTCTGCAGACGCTGAAACTCACTGGTTGACGGCGTAAACAGGCTCGCCTGCAGGCGGGCTGAACCCTGCTGGTGGTCGATAATCAGCAGCGTTTCCGCCAGATAGAAGCAGTAGTCGGGACAGCACTGGTCGTTGCGCAGCGCCGGCAGCGCTTCAAAGCCGGCGACCAGGTCGTAAGCAAACAGTCCGCCCAGCAGCATCGCTTCACGCTCATCGGCAGGTGTATTAACCAGTTGCGGAATCAGACGCAGCGCATCAAACACCGAGAAGGCTTTTAGCCGCGAATCTTCATCCTGTACATCATTCGCCGTAGCAAAATGCAGCTCACGACCATCCGGACGAACGTCGATTTTTACGCTCTCAGGCAGAGCGGCATCCAGCAACGGCAGCAGGGCACGGCCATTTTCAGAGAGCGCCTGTAAAGTCACGGTCTGACCAAGGGCGCTGATGCGCAGTGCACTATCAACAATCAGCAGGCTTTTCAGATTTTTTTTGCTGTCGATGTCCGCAGACTCAAGCAGCAGAGTGGCCGGACGTGCGCCGCACAGTTGATGAAACACCGCGGCCGGATCTTCGCGATAGGGTGCGTTTCCGGTAATCAACTTCAATGTAGGTTTCGCATTTGCCATGATAATTTCTCTGAAATTCGCTCAAAAAAAAGCCCGCATGGTGGCGGGCTCAGGTATCTGCACAGGAATCAGGCTTGTGCACAATAACGCCACCCGTTACAGGAAGACGTACGCCAGCTATCTGTTAACCGCATTGCTACCTGACTCATGGCAGATACCCACTGTGTGTGAACTTGTGTACTAGTTAACTGGTTCGGGTGAAAAATGTCAATACCCTTTCTCAGTTAACAACAAAATCGCTATCATGCCCGCTGATTTTTAGCCGTGCTCCGGAGTTACTTTGTCAGATATTAGCCGTTTCCCGCTTTACGATCTTCACAGCCATACCCGCGCCTCCGATGGATTGCTGACCCCAGCGGCCCTGGTTCAGCGCGCGGTTGATAAGCAAGTTGGCGTGCTGGCCATTACCGATCACGATACGGTCGCGGGCGTTGCTGAGGCGCAGGCGTTTGCACAGGAGCAGAAACTGCCGATAAAAGTGCTGGCCGGTCTGGAAGCGTCCACGCTGTGGGAAAATCACGAAATTCATATCGCAGGCCTGAATATCGATTGCGATCATCCGGCACTTAAGGCCTTTCTGGCAGCGCAGCACCAGTGTCGTTATGAGCGGGCGCTGCAGATTGCTGAACGGCTGGAGCGGGCCCGCATCCCCGACGCACTGGCGGGCGCACAGCGGCTGGCACAGGGTGGGGTGATTACGCGCGGTCATTTTGCCCGTTATCTGATTGAACAGGGTAAAGCTGAGAATATGGCCCAGGTGTTCAAACACTATCTGGCGCGTGGCAAAACCGGCTATGTGCCACCACAATGGTGTACAATTGAACAAGCTATTGAAGCTATTCATCATTCCGGCGGCGTCGCGGTGCTGGCGCATCCGGGACGCTACGGCCTGTCGGCAAAATGGCTGAAGCGGCTGATTGCCTTTTTCGCACAAGCGGGAGGCGACGCGATCGAGGTGGCGCAGTGTCAGCAGCCGCCTAACGAACGCACCCAGCTGGCAGGCTATGCGCGCGATAATCAACTGGCAGCATCGCAGGGGTCCGACTTTCACCAACCCTGTCCCTGGATTGAGCTGGGGCGTAAACTCTGGCTGCCGGGTGGCGTTGAACCCGTCTGGGAACGCTTTCCCGCTCTGGCCCCCGCTTCAACTGCCTGAGACAGATGACAAGAGGTTTTTATGAGTCAACGTTTTCACATTCATCCTGATAACCCGCAGCCGCGCCTGATTAATCAGGCGGTGGATTATCTCAATAAAGGCAGCGTCATTGTCTATCCCACCGACTCCGGCTATGCGCTGGGGTGCCGGCTGGAAGAAAAAAACGCGATGGAACGTATCTGCCGTATCCGTCAGCTGGATGGTAACCACAACTTTACGCTGATGTGTCGCGACCTCTCAGAGCTTTCGGTTTACTCTCAGGTCGACAACTCAGCCTTTCGTATCCTGAAAAACAACACCCCAGGTAATTACACTTTTATTCTCAAGGCGACGAAAGAGGTGCCGCGCCGCCTGATGAATGACAAACGCAAAACCATCGGGCTGCGCGTGCCTTCGCATCCGGTTGCGCTGGCGCTGCTTGAGCGACTGAATGAGCCGATGATGTCGACATCACTGATGCTGCCCGGTAATGACTTTACGGAATCCGATCCGGAAGAGATCCAGCACAGCATCGGAAAACTGGTCGATCTGATCCTCGATGGCGGCACGCTGGGGCAACAGCCAACGACGGTTGTCGACCTGACGGAAGACACGCCGGTCGTGGTGCGCGCAGGTGCCGGAGATACGCGGCCATTTAGCTAATCGCCCGGCCAGGCCAGGTGTCGCTACGTGACAGGCGCCTGGCTGAGATTGCGCTCAAGCCAGCGCTTAAAATCGCCATAGGGAATATAGAGTGACACATCTTTAAGGATCACTTTTCTGCTACGTCTGTTCGCAATTTCATGACTGTATCCCACAATCACTCCGGCAATGGTTTCATCACTGTTATAGACCGCGCCGCCTGACATTCCCTGAGTCACACCCGCATTAGATGCCATTGCCATACAGGGTTTTTTATTCCAGCGATTAGTAATAGCCGTGCGCGCCAAATTAACGCCGCTCGATTCAACCGGCATGGCAGAAATAAAACTGTAGCCATACATTTTAATCGCTTCTCCGGGCGCGCTGGTACGAAACCTGGCCAGCGTATCAGGACTATTTTTGTGATAAATAATCGCAACGTCGCAATAAGGATGATAGGCCTTAACGCGCTGCACAGACGTTTTAGCAACGTGCGCCGCTGTCAGGCTGTACTCCGGCGTAAGGGGAATAGTTGTACCGAGAACACCCAAACCCAGCACTGTCGGCACGCCTGTTACGCTCATATCAACATGTTCAAGCGCCGCTTTGCTGTATTCAGTCTGTCCAACGGAACAACCGGTTAGCGCCAGCGCGAACAGCGCCGGGCAAAGTACGGTTATTTTCATTGTTACGATCTTCTTTAAGGCGCGTCAGTAACATCCCTGGTGAGGAGAGCAGACACGCTAATTAATTATGTCAGCATGTACGGGCATATAGACGGGATATTTTCCGTTAAAACAGCCGTCATGCAGAGTGACGTTAATAATTTGTTATAAATAGCTTTAGGCTTAATAAAATAATATTTCTTCGAATCTACATCTGGCCTGCTGCTTTATTTTACACCGCTTTTATTTATGCACAAATTCAGCGCGCTAATAGATGGCAATAAAACAGAATATAGAGCCTTAAACCAACCTGTAGCGCGGATTATACGCACAACCTACTCAGGGCGAGGTGAAATTTTGTTTTAAGCTGGTTGGGTAGATGATTGTGTGGTTTTCGTAAGCGATAGCACTATTTTGCCGTGCAGCCGGGGCCTGAGCGGTTTTAGCGGGTTCATTGCTTTAAAGCGATTTCCCCGGTCGGGCTCATCAGGCATCAATATAATACGAGCTTCTCTATCGCCAGGTCATTGACCAGGCTGTAAACAGGAGAGTGTCAGGGATAAAAACGCCTGTCGTCATGAACGGCAAAACCGGCAGAGGCGGGAAAACGCCGGCCGGCTATTATCGGCAGCAAAGTTAAAGGTGTTAACGCAACCTTAGCTGGTGTAAAATCGCAGGCCGTTTGCATCCGGTCAGATTGATGCGCAACGTTAACAGTTTCTGACAGAGGACGTGGTAATCCCGCTGTCTTACCCATTCTTACCACGACGCCTGGGAAGGCGACAACGAGGCAGCTCCATGAGCGAAAAATTACAGAAAGTATTAGCGCGCGCCGGTCACGGCTCGCGCCGCGAAATCGAAACCATGATTTCCGCCGGACGCGTCAGCGTAGATGGCAAACTGGCCACGCTGGGCGATCGCATTGAAAATGACAAAAGCCTGAAAATTCGTATTGATGGTCACCTGGTCTCTATTGCCGAGTCCACTACGGAAGTGTGCCGCGTGCTGGCTTATTACAAGCCGGAAGGGGAGCTTTGTACCCGTAACGATCCGGAAGGGCGCCCAACCGTGTTTGACCGCCTGCCGCGCCTGCGTGGATCGCGCTGGGTGGCAGTGGGTCGTCTGGACGTTAACACCTGCGGTCTGCTGCTGTTCACTACCGATGGGGAACTGGCTAACCGTCTGATGCATCCAAGTCGCGAAGTTGAACGCGAATATGCGGTGCGTGTTTTTGGCGAAGTGGGTGACGATAAAGTGCGTCTGCTGAGCAAGGGCGTTCAGCTGGAAGATGGCCCGGCTGCCTTTAAAACCATTAAGTTTGCTGGCGGTGAAGGGATCAATCAGTGGTACAACGTTACCCTTACCGAAGGACGCAACCGCGAAGTGCGTCGTTTATGGGAAGCGGTAGGCGTTCAGGTTAGCCGCCTGATGCGCGTGCGTTATGGTGATATTCAGCTGCCAAAAGGCCTGCCGCGCGGCGGCTGGATGGAGATGGAGCTGCCGGCGGTAAACTACCTGCGTAAGCTGGTGGGCATGCCGGAAGAGACCGTTACCAAAGTTGCCGTTGAGAAAGATCGCCGTCGCACCAAAGCGAATCAGATCCGCCGCGCAGTGAAGCGTCACAGCAGCGCCGGCAATACCACTCAGCGCCGCAGCAGCAAACGCGGCGCCTGATGGCTGTGTGCCGCTGCCCCGGCAGCGGCTACCAGTCAATTCCCTGTTGCGCCTGGATGCCGGCATCAAAGGCATGTTTTACCGGGCGCATCTCAGTCACGGTATCTGCCAGCTCCAGCAGGCGCCGGTGACAGCCGCGTCCGGTAATAATCACGCTTTGCGCAGACGGACGCTGTTGCAGAGCAAGCATCAGCGCCTCCAGATCCAGATAATCCATGCTCACCATATAGGTGATTTCATCAAGGATCACCAGGTCAACATCGCTATCAGCCAGCATGCGTTGTGCCTGCTGCCAGACCTGCTGGCAGGCGATCGTATCCGTGCTGCGGCTCTGGGTCTCCCAGGTAAATCCGGTGGCCATTACCTGAAACTCAACCCCGTGCTGCGCCAGCAGATTACGCTCGCCGTTGGGCCACTCCCCCTTAATGAACTGTACCACTGCCACCTTTTTTCCGTGGCCGCAGGCGCGCAGCGCCGTACCGAAAGCCGCCGTGGTTTTTCCCTTACCGTTACCGGTAAATACCATAACGATACCGCGATGTTCTGTCGCCGCAGCGATGCGCGCGTCAACCTGCTCTTTCAGGCGCTGCTGACGTTGCTGATGGCGATCGCTCATGCGCTGGCCGGACCCGCTTTACGTCCGGGCTGAGCATCGAAGCTCATGCCCGTTTTACGCCGGCTATCATCGCCCATCAGGTAGAGATAAAGCGGCATTAAATCGGCCGGAGTTTTCAGCAGGTTTGCATCCTCCTCCGGAAACGCGCTGGCGCGCATCTTCGTACGCGTGCCGCCGGGATTGATACAGTTTACGCGCAGGGCGTGGTTTTTATACTCATCGGCGAGCACCTGCATCATGCCTTCAGTGGCAAATTTAGAGACGGCGTAAGCGCCCCAGCCGGCGCGCCCGGTGCGGCCTACGCTGGAGGTAGTGAATACCAGCGATCCCGCCTCTGATTTCAGCAACAGCGGCAGCAGAGCCTGCGTCAGATAAAAGGTGGCATCGAGGTTGATCTGCATCACCTCGCGCCAGAGGGCCGGCTCAAGATCGGCCAGCGGAACAATTTCACCCAGAATACCGGCGTTATGCAGCACGCCGTCCAGACGCGGCACGCGCTCAGCAATCTGCGCGGCCAGCTGCTGACATGATTCAGGCGTGGCGGTCGCGAGATCCAGCAGGTATGAGCTGGCGGGCTGCTTATTAAGCTGGTTAATCGCCGCTTCTGTCTGCTGCAGGGTAACGGCGTTACGTCCGAGCAGGATAACGCGGGCGCCGTAGCGGGCATAGGTCAGCGCCGCTTCCCGGCCAATGCCGTCTGATGCGCCGGTAACCAGAATAATGCGGTTTTCGAGTAGATCGCCTTTAGGCTGATAGTGCACAGCAATCTCCTTCAGTCAGTGGTAGAGGTTTCTGGCTTTATGCCTGAATTCGCCAGCCGGTGCAATGCTACAGAGGAGCATTCTGTGCCGCCTGCGGGCTTTTCAGGCGACGAACCGGGTTAAAGCAGTTACACTCAGCTGTTAATTGTAATTCACTGTTTAATAAGGCGGCAGAATGGATTTTTTCTCCAGCTATGGGCTCTTCCTGGCCAAGGCTGTCACGGTAGTGATCGCCATTGCGGCCGTAGTATTTATCATACTGAATGCTGCGCTGCGCAAACGTCATCACGCCGGTCAGCTGCAGGTGACGCATCTGGATGATGAGTATCGTCAGATAAAAGAGGATCTGCAGCTGGCTAAAATGAAGCCGCAGGTACAAAAAGTCTGGCTGAAACAGCATAAAAAAGAAGAGAAGCTGAAAGCGAAAACAGAGAAGCGCAACGCAAAAAACGGCGTCACTGAAACCGCGAAGCCGGTACTCTATGTGCTTGGCTTTAAAGGCAGCATGGACGCGGGTGAAGTCGCCTCCCTGCGTGAAGAAGTATCCGCTGTACTGGCCGTAGCGCAACCGGGTGATGAAGTCCTGCTGCGGCTTGAAAGCCCGGGCGGGGTGGTGCATGGCTACGGTCTGGCAGCGTCGCAGCTGCAGCGCCTGCGCGACGCGGGTCTGCGCCTGACCGCCGCCGTAGATAAAGTGGCCGCCAGCGGCGGATATATGATGGCCTGTGTGGCAGATCGCATTGTCGCCGCGCCGTTCTCCATTATCGGTTCAATCGGCGTTGTGGCGCAGATCCCCAACTTCAACCGGCTGCTGAAGCGCAATGATATTGACGTGGAGCTGCATACTGCAGGCCAGTACAAACGTACCCTGACGCTGTTTGGTGAAAATACCGAAGAGGGGCGTGAGAAGTTCCAGCACGATCTGGATGAAACGCATCAGCTGTTTAAGGGCTTTGTGCAGCAAATGCGTCCGTCGCTGGATATGAACCGGGTAGCGACCGGCGAACACTGGTATGGGCAGCAGGCGCTTGAACTGGGTCTGATTGATGAAATCGGCACCAGTGATGCCCTGATTATCCGGCATATGGAGCGCTTCACCGTGCTGGGCGTACAGTATGCGCGTAAGAAAAAGATGATGGATCGTTTTACCGGCAGCGCCAGCCAGGCGGCAGAACGGCTGTTGCTAAAAATCTGGCAGCGTGGCGAAAAGCCTCTGCTGTAACAGAAACCCGGCTCCGGCCGGGTTTTTTATGCTTAGCAACGGGTGAGTCCCATTTACTTCGGCCGGGTTGTGAAATGAATTCCATTTTTGTCCCGAATTATCCGACTTTTTTTGACAGCGCATTTTCTCCTTCTATATTACCTGCCATTCTGTTGCCACTTATCCGTGTTCACGCCTGCAGCTGGCGCAAAATTAAACAGAGTGCTATTTAAGTTGCGTATCAGATTTTATCAGGTAGAGTGTGGGCGATTCAGCTTTCAGGGAGTTCACACCAGGATGTGTGATGATGTCAGGCGGAAAAAGTGTAGTTAATCATAAGGTTGCGCACACCGTTTTAAACTGAATAGTGGCAGTCCCCGCCAGCTTGAAAATCAGATTGCTGGCAGCAATATTAAACCCACTGGGTTTTGGGGCATTAATCCTCTCCCGTTTATCAGGACGTTTCAATCAGGTAAAGGTACATATGGGTAAAGCACTCGTTATCGTTGAGTCCCCGGCAAAGGCCAAAACAATCAATAAATACCTCGGTAATGACTACGTGGTGAAATCCAGCGTCGGTCATATCCGCGATTTGCCGACCAGTGGTTCAACGACCCGTAAAAGTACTGACGGTGAGAAGGTAAAAACCGGGAAAAAAGTTAAAAAAGATGAAAAGGCGGCGCTGGTCAACCGAATGGGTGTTGATCCGTGGCATGGCTGGGAAGCTGATTATCAGATCCTGCCAGGCAAAGAGAAGGTTGTGTCTGAACTTAAGAGCCTGGCCGCTGACGCCGATCATATCTATCTCGCAACCGACCTTGACCGCGAAGGAGAAGCCATTGCCTGGCACCTGCGTGAAGTCATTGGTGGCGACGACAAGCGTTTCAGCCGGGTGGTGTTTAATGAAATCACCAAAAATGCGATTCGCCAGGCGTTTGAAAAGCCGGGTGAACTGAATATCGAGCGGGTTAATGCCCAGCAGGCGCGCCGTTTTATGGATCGCGTTGTGGGGTATATGGTTTCGCCTCTGCTGTGGAAAAAGATCGCCCGCGGTCTCTCTGCCGGACGCGTTCAGTCGGTAGCGGTACGTCTGGTGGTTGAGCGCGAGCGCGAAATCAAAGCGTTTGTGCCAGAAGAGTACTGGGAGATCGACGCAGATTTTGCTACGCCAAAAGGCGATGCGCTGGCGATGCAGGTGACGCATCAGGGCGACAAAGCGTTTCGTCCGGTTAACCGCGAGCAGACGCACGCGGCGGTCGCGATACTGGAAAAAGCGCGTTATGAAGTGCTGGATCGTGAAGATAAACCGACCAGCAGCAAACCTTCTGCACCTTTTATTACCTCAACGCTGCAGCAGGCTGCGAGCACACGTCTCGGCTTTGGCGTGAAGAAAACCATGATGATGGCGCAGCGGCTTTATGAAGCGGGTCACATCACCTACATGCGTACTGACTCCACGAACCTGAGCCAGGATGCAGTGACCATGGCGCGCGACTATGTCGCCAGCGAGTTCGGCAAAAAATACCTGCCGGAAGCGCCGGTGACCTATACCAGCAAAGATAATTCGCAGGAAGCGCACGAAGCGATTCGCCCGTCAGATGTCAACGTAAGCGCTGAGCAGCTGAAAGATATGGAAGCGGATGCGCAAAAACTTTACCAGCTTATCTGGCGCCAGTTTGTGGCGTGTCAGATGGTTCCGGCTAAATATGACTCCACCACGCTGACCGTAGGCGCAGCCGAATTCAGGCTCAAGGCAAAAGGCCGCACGCTGCGTTTTGATGGCTGGACGCGCGTTATGCCGGCACTGCGTAAAAACGATGAAGACAGGACGCTGCCGCCAGTAGCGGTAGGGGAAATACTGGATCTGACTGCGCTGCAGCCGAGCCAGCATTTTACCAAGCCTCCGGCGCGATTCAGCGAGGCGTCGCTGGTGCGCGAGCTGGAGAAGCGCGGTATTGGCCGTCCCTCAACCTACGCGTCTATTATTTCCACTATCCAGGATCGTGGTTATGTACGCGTTGAGAACCGTCGTTTTTATGCTGAGAAGATGGGTGAGATCGTCACCGACCGGCTGGAAGAAAATTTCCGCGAGCTGATGAATTACGATTTCACCGCTCATATGGAAAACAGCCTCGATCAGGTAGCCAACAATCAGGCGCAGTGGAAAGGCGTTCTCGACTCCTTCTTCAGTGACTTCAGCCAGCAGCTGGAGCAGGCTGAAAAAGATCCGGAAGAGGGCGGCATGCAGCCGAATCAGATGGTGCTGACCTCAATCGACTGCCCGACATGCGGTCGCAAAATGGGCATTCGTACGGCCAGCACCGGCGTATTCCTCGGCTGTTCGGGCTACGCCCTGCCGCCAAAAGAGCGCTGCAAGCAGACCATCAATCTGATCCCGGAAAACGAAGTGCTGAACGTGCTGGAGGGTGACGACGCGGAAACCAACGCGTTACGTGCCCGCCGCCGCTGCGTTAAGTGCGGCACCGCGATGGACAGCTATCTGATTGATAACAGCCGCAAGCTGCACGTTTGTGGTAACAATCCAGAGTGTGATGGCTATGAAATTGAGCAGGGCGAGTTTCGCATCAAGGGCTATGATGGCCCTATAGTCGAGTGCGAGAAATGCGGGTCGGAAATGCACCTTAAGATGGGACGCTTTGGCAAGTATATGGCGTGTACCAACGAAGAGTGTAAAAACACCCGTAAAATCCTGCGCAATGGCGAAGTCGCGCCGCCGAAAGAGGATCCGGTACCGCTGCCTGAGCTGCCGTGCGAGAAGTCAGATGCCTATTTTGTGCTGCGTGACGGAGCAGCCGGCGTCTTCCTTGCGGCTAATACGTTCCCGAAATCGCGCGAGACCCGCGCGCCGCTGGTGGAAGAGCTGAAGCGCTTCGCTGACCGTCTGCCGGAAAAGCTTAAATATCTGGCAGAGGCACCGGCAGCCGATCCGGAAGGAAATAAAACCCTGGTGCGTTTTAGCCGCAAGACAAAACAGCAGTACGTTTCGTCTGAAAAAGAGGGTAAAGCAACCGGCTGGTCAATGTTCTATATTGACGGTAAATGGCAGGAAGCGAAAAAATAACTCTCCGGGGCTGGCATCTGCCAGCCCCGTTTACTTTCCCCGCCTTATAACCTAACGTTCTTTATTCGGTTAAAAACTGATATAGTTGTTATAGTTTTTCTATTCTCAATTCGCTCTGTTCCTCACATCTGCATCATGGGCGGCTGCCGGCACGCACGTTAGTCGCTAACGGGAAGATATAACTATGAAACTGCAGCAGTTGCGCTATATCGTGGAAGTGGTCAATCACAATCTCAACGTCTCATCAACCGCTGAAGGTCTCTATACCTCACAGCCTGGCATCAGCAAACAGGTACGTATGCTTGAAGATGAGCTGGGGGTGCAGATATTTGCCCGCAGCGGCAAACATCTGACGCAGGTTACGCCAGCCGGTGAAGAGATTATCCGCATAGCACGTGAAGTATTATCAAAAGTTGATGCGATTAAATCCGTAGCGGGCGAACACACCTGGCCTGACAAGGGATCGCTTTATGTCGCCACCACGCATACGCAGGCGCGCTATGCGCTGCCGGGCGTAATCAAAGGATTTATCGAGCGCTACCCTCGCGTTTCACTGCATATGCATCAGGGCTCCCCTACGCAGATTGCTGAAGCGGTATCCAAGGGCAACGCTGACTTTGCCATTGCTACTGAAGCCCTGCACCTCTACGACGATCTCATCATGCTGCCCTGTTACCACTGGAATCGTGCGATTGTGGTAACGCCCGACCATCCGCTGGCAGGCAAAGACAACGTGACTATAGAGGAGCTGGCCGATTTCCCACTGGTAACCTACACCTTTGGTTTTACCGGCCGCTCCGAGCTCGATACAGCGTTTAATCGTGCAGGTCTGACCCCGCGTATCGTGTTTACCGCAACTGACGCAGATGTAATTAAAACTTATGTACGGCTTGGCTTAGGTGTGGGTGTGATTGCCAGTATGGCGGTTGACCCGGTAGCCGATCCGGATCTGGTTCGCATTGAAGCTTCAGAGATTTTCACCAATAGTACGACCAAAATAGGCTTCCGCCGCAGCACCTTCCTGCGCAGCTATATGTATGATTTTATTCAGCGATTTGCACCGCATCTCACGCGTGATGTGGTAGACACCGCTGTTGCTCTGCGCTCCAATGACGACATTGAAGCGATGTTCCGCGATATCAAACTCCCTTTCAAATAATTCGCCAAATCATGAATTTACCGGGGTGTCCAGTGGGCACCTTCAGGTTTCCCCTCGCTTAGCGCCATCAGTAGTTCAACAAAAGCTGACATTTTTCTGTAAATAAAACATGCATCACAGGTTTTTTCATTGTTATTAATTAATTGAGAAACAGTACACATTTTTCGGTTCACTTCTTTGCACACTGCCAGGATTATTCCCATACTCCAGTTAACACCTGATGAAGAAGGGCTTTATTACTGAGGTTTCTTATTTAACTCAAATTTAAAGTGGTACTAATTGTTGTTTAACCCAAATTTCAGTCGCCGTTTTTTTAATAGTTCTGAGGTCTGTGTTTTAATAAGGCTAATCAGTTTTCGAAGCTTTGATTAATAGCGTTAATCGTTGTGCTCAATAAAAATAACTGGATTTTTGGACTTAAGAAGTTTAGGATTCATCCTAAATCTTAATCGTTGTTATCAATCGTTTTGTTGAGAGTGATTATCAAAAACTATGGCTACGAGAATAACTGTACAACCCGACTTCCGGGCTAAGAGCACCAAGGTTCAGCGTACCGGTAACACCCGTCGCAAAGCCTGGTTGGCTGTCTTCGCTGCTTCAGCGCTGTTCTGGGTAGTGGTGGCATTAATGATTTGGCGTTTATGGGGCTAAGCCATGTGGGCAAACTCACTCAGTCGTAAATATCCGGTCACTGCACGGCAGCCAAATACACCTGCGTGCAAAGCAAAAGAAGCTCCTGCTGCTGAGCAGTCTGTAGCGATTCCTGCTTCCTGGGATCTGAGTGACAAGCAGCGCAGCTTTATCGAATCTTTTATGGATCCAAAACTCAAATAATTGTTGTTGCACTTATTTTTAGCATCTGATGTTGCTTTGATTTTTTCCGGTTATTCCGGCGGGCCAGCAAAAAGCCCATGACCTTACACTGCAAATAAGCGTCGACAGTAGATTACTGAAGATTAAAGAAAATTTAGCCCGAGAACCGGGAAGGAGTGACGAATGAATACAACCACTTTTTCATGGCTTAGCGTTTATGCTTTCTCATTTGCCTTCTGGGCAGCGGCAGCCTGGGCTCTTATGTAACCGACGCTTCTTATCACCGAATTTATGGAAATGCCCCGACTCAGGTCGGGGCATTTTTGTTTGTAGCACCCAGTGCCCTTTCGGGTTGTTATCAAAACGTTAACGAAAATGTGGTCTATCTTTAAGCTAAACCTTGCACTCTCTGAGGTTTAGCCTAAGGAATTAAAGGAGGAGACATGTCGTTAACATTACGCGAGCAAAGTCAGGATACGCTGGCGGTCGGGGCACACACCTATCATTATTACAGTCTGGCTAAAGCCGCACAGCATACCGGCAATATTGATCGCTTACCGAAATCGATGAAAGTGCTGCTGGAAAACCTGCTGCGCTGGCAGGATGACGAGTCCGTTACCCTTGAAGATATTCAGGCGCTGGCAGACTGGCAGCAAACCGCCCACGCTGACCGGGAGATTGCATATCGTCCGGCACGCGTGCTGATGCAGGATTTTACCGGCGTACCCGCCGTAGTCGATCTTGCCGCTATGCGCGAAGCAGTCGCACGACTGGGCGGAGATGTGGCAAAAGTTAACCCTTTGTCCCCGGTGGATCTGGTTATTGACCACTCCGTAACCGTCGATCGCTTCGGTAACGATGACGCCTTTGGCGAAAACGTCAGGCTGGAGATGGAACGTAATCACGAGCGCTACGTTTTCCTGCGCTGGGGACAGAAAGCGTTCAACCGGTTCCGCGTGGTGCCGCCGGGTACCGGCATCTGTCATCAGGTTAATCTGGAATATCTGGGTAAATCCGTCTGGCATGAAGAGCTGGAGGGCAAAAACGTTGCCTGGCCTGATACGCTGGTGGGTACCGACTCGCATACCACGATGATCAATGCGCTGGGCGTGCTGGGCTGGGGCGTTGGCGGCATCGAAGCGGAAGCGGCTATGCTGGGTCAGCCGGTTTCAATGCTTATTCCCGATGTGGTTGGCTTTAAGCTGACTGGCAAACTGCGTCCGGGCATTACCGCGACCGATCTGGTGCTGACCGTTACCCAGATGCTGCGTAAGCATGGCGTTGTCGGCAAATTTGTCGAATTCTACGGTGACGGGCTGGCCGATCTGCCGCTGGCCGATCGCGCAACAATCGCTAACATGGCACCCGAATATGGTGCCACCTGCGGTTTCTTCCCGATTGATGACGTCACCCTGAGCTATATGACGCTGACCGGGCGCGATGAGCAGCAGGTTAAATTGACGGAAGCGTATGCGAAGCAGCAGGGCCTGTGGCGAAATGCGGGCGACGAGCCGATCTTTACCAGCACGCTGGCGCTGGATATGGCTGACGTCGAATCGAGTATCGCAGGACCTAAGCGCCCGCAGGATCGGGTGGCGCTGGGCGATGTGCCCGCCGCGTTTGCCGCCAGTAATGAGCTGGAGATCAACCACGCACAAAAGCCGCATAAAGCGGTCAGTTACCGCGACAGTGAAACCCGCCAGTCGCATCAGCTTGATGATGGTGCGGTAGTTATTGCCGCGATTACTTCCTGTACCAATACGTCAAACCCCAGCGTGCTGATGGCCGCCGGCCTGCTGGCAAAAAAAGCGGTTGAGCGCGGGCTGAAGCGCCAGCCGTGGGTAAAAGCTTCCCTGGCCCCCGGATCAAAAGTGGTATCTGACTATCTGGCCACAGCCCGTCTCACGCCTTACCTGGACAAACTCGGTTTCAACCTGGTGGGGTATGGCTGTACAACCTGTATTGGTAACTCAGGGCCACTGCCGGATGAGATCGAAAGCGTTATAAAAGAGGGCGATCTGACCGTTGGCGCCGTGCTCTCCGGGAACCGTAATTTTGAAGGCCGTATACATCCGCTGATTAAAACTAACTGGCTGGCTTCACCCCCGCTGGTGGTGGCCTATGCGCTGGCCGGCAATATGAACATCAATCTGCAGAGCGAGCCTATCGGTCAGGATCAGACCGGCAAAGATGTTTATCTCAAAGATATCTGGCCATCACCGGAAGAAATCGCCGCCTCGGTGCAGCTGGTTAACAGCAGCATGTTCCGCAAAGAGTATGCGGAAGTGTTTGACGGGACGCCGGACTGGCAGCAAATCTCCGTGAGTGAAGCGGCAACCTACGACTGGGATGAAGGATCGACCTATATCCGCCTTTCACCTTTCTTTGATGACATGGAGAAAACGCCAAAGCCGGTTGAGGATATTCGCGGCGCCCGTATTCTGGCGATGCTGGGTGACTCAGTCACCACTGACCACATTTCGCCTGCGGGGAGTATTAAGGCTGAGAGTCCGGCGGGACGCTATCTGCTGGCGAAAGGCATAGAGCGTAACGACTTTAACTCCTACGGGTCGCGCCGTGGTAACCATGAAGTAATGATGCGCGGTACCTTTGCCAATATTCGTATCCGCAATGAAATGGTGCCCGGTACGGAAGGCGGCTACACCCGGCATTTTCCGGGTAATGAAACGCTGGCTATTTATGATGCCGCAATGAAATATAAAGAAGAGGGCGTGCCGCTCGCCGTGGTGGCCGGGAAAGAGTACGGTTCAGGTTCCAGCCGCGACTGGGCTGCTAAAGGACCGCGCCTGCAGGGAGTACGCGTCGTGATCGCTGAGTCTTTTGAGCGTATTCACCGTTCAAACCTGATTGGTATGGGGATCCTGCCGCTGGAGTTCCCGGCGGGCGTTACCCGTAAGACGCTGCAGTTAACCGGTGAGGAGCGGATAGATATTGCTGACCTGACGCAGCTGACGCCGGGCTGCACGGTCAATGTTACTCTGACCCGCGCAGACGGCAGTGAGGAGCAGGTGGCCGCACGCTGCCGTATCGATACGGCAACGGAACTGACTTACTACCGCAATGACGGCATACTGCACTATGTTATCCGCAATATGCTGAACTAAAAAAAAGCCGGGCTTGCCCGGCTTCTTTTCTCTCAGGATTTCGGCAGCAGATGCCCCATCTTTTCCGCTTTGGTATCGAGATAGTGGGCATTTTTTGGATTGCGCCCGACGATCAGCGGCACGCGCTCAACAATATTAATGCCCGCTTCGCTGAGGATCTCAACCTTGCGCGGATTATTTGTCAGCAGGCGCACTTCATCGATACCCAGTAATTTGAACATATCAGCGCACAGGGTGAAATCACGCTCATCAGCGGCAAAGCCCAGCTGATGGTTCGCCTCGACGGTGTCATAGCCTTTATCCTGCAGCGCATAGGCGCGGATTTTGTTCAGTAAACCGATATTACGGCCTTCCTGACGGTGATACAGCAGCACCCCGCGCCCCTCTTCAGCAATCGCTGTTAACGCCGCTTCAAGCTGAAAGCCGCAGTCGCAGCGCAGACTGAACAGCGCATCACCGGTCAGACACTCAGAGTGGACACGCGCCAGCACCGGCGTATGATCGCTGATATCACCGTAAACCAGCGCCACATGATCGTGGCCGGTTGCCAGTTCTTCAAAACCTACCATCAGGAAATCTCCCCATGGCGTGGGCAGTTTAGCTTCTGCTACCCGTTTAAGCTGCATGTGATTCTCCAGAACCTTCAGAGGATGCGCTATCATCTTGATAACGCACGGGCCGACTGACCCGAAAATTGTGTCTATTGTGCCATATCCACAAGCAGGCCCGCTAATCAGTCAGAAAGATTGTAGTGATAAAGCACGATTATCCAAGCCGCTTTAGGTATGTTATTCTTTTTTCAGCTAAAGTTATTCAGCAAACGCATTATAACCCGCAGGAAAAGCCAAAGTATGTTGAAAATAGTGCAGCGCACGACTCTGGGTGCCTTTTTATTAATTGCGATGCCACTCTGCGTCTGGCTGTCGGGCTGGCAATGGCAGCCGGGTGAAAGCGGGGGAGTGCTGCGCTTTTTGTTCTGGATGACGGAAACCGTCACCAGCCCGTGGGGGATTATCACCAGCAGCGTGCTGAGCGCCTGGATGCTGTGGTGTCTGCGCTTCCGCCTTAAGCCTGCTATCCTGCTGCTGATTATCATGAATGGCGCGATTCTCGCCGGGCAGTACACGAAGTCATGGATTAAAGAGCAGGTGCAGGAGCCGCGACCCTATGTGGTCTGGCTGGAGCAGCAGCATGGCATCAGCAACGATGAATTTTATCAGCTGAAACGGCAACAGCGGGGCGAGATGGTTAATGGGCTGCTGGCCAGCGATACGCAAATTCCCCGCTGGTTAAAGCAGCACTGGGCATTTGAAACAGGATTTGCTTTTCCTTCCGGCCATACTATGTTTGCTGCCAGCTGGGCGCTGCTGGCAATGGGCCTGCTCTGGCCGCGTCGCCGGGTGGTGACGCTGGTGGTGCTGTTCAGCTGGGCCATTATGGTGATGGGCAGCCGGCTGGTGCTGGGTATGCACTGGCCGCGCGACCTGATTGTCGCAACCCTTATCTCCTGGCTGCTGGTGACCGTCGCGACCTGGCTGGCGCAGCGCTTTTGCGGTCCGCTTACGCTTCCGCCTGATGAGCAGCGCGAAGTCAAAGCGCGCGACGACGGATTGTAATCAGCCGAACTGCCCCCATATAGCTGATTACGCTTGCGCAAAGCCAGCTAACTGATAACGTGAAAGCAGCATGGTACGCGCTTTTTTGGCATACTCTATTGGAAACTCTACGACAGGACGCATTGTGAAATATTTGCTGATTTTTCTGGTGGTACTGGTCATTTTTATCATTTCAGTGACGCTGGGTGCTCACAATGATCAGGTGGTGACGTTCAACTATCTGCTGGCGCAGGGTGAATTTCGTATCTCCACGCTGCTTGCGGTGCTGTTTGGCGCCGGTTTTCTACTGGGCTGGGCAATCTGCGGACTATTCTGGTTACGCATCCGCGTTTCACTGGCACATGCTCAGCGTAAACTGAAGCGTATGCAGGCGCAAAACGAACACGCTTCGGCAGCCACCACCGTATCGACTACAGGTCGTCGGGATTAATGTTCAATGCATGAATTGCTGTTTCTGCTTCTCCCGGTCGCAGCGGCCTACGGCTGGTATATGGGACGACGCAGCGCGTACCAGAATAAGCAACAGGAAGCGAACCGCCTGTCACGAGAGTATGTGGCCGGGGTAAACTTTCTGCTTTCAAATCAGCAGGATAAAGCCGTCGATCTATTCCTCGACATGCTGAAAGAAGACAGTGGTACGGTTGAGGCGCACCTGACGCTCGGTAATCTGTTTCGCTCACGCGGCGAGGTAGATCGCGCTATACGTATTCACCAGTCGCTGATGGAAAGCGCCTCGCTTACCTACGACCAGCGACTGCTGGCGATTCAGCAGCTTGGCCGCGACTATATGGCGGCGGGCCTCTACGATCGCGCAGAAGATATGTTCAGTCAGCTAACGGATGAAACCGATTTTCGCATTGCCGCTCTGCAGCAGCTGCTGCTGATTCATCAGGCAACCAGCGACTGGCAGAAAGCGATCGACGTTGCTGAGAAGCTGGTAAAACTGGGAAAAGAGAAGCAAAAAGGCGAGATTGCGCACTTCTATTGTGAGCTGGCGCTGCAGGCGATGAGCAGTGACGATCTCGATCGCGCAATGTCGCTGCTGAAAAAAGGTGAATCGGCCGATCATCAGAGCGCGCGCGTTTCCATCATGATGGGACGCATCCTGATGGAGCAGGGGGAGTATGCGAAAGCAGCACAGCGTCTGCAGCGGGTGCTGGATCAGGATAAAGAACTGGTCAGCGAAACGCTGCCGATGCTGGAAACCTGCTATCAGCGGCTGGCGCAGCCAGAGGTGTGGGCCGGTTATCTGCAGCGCTGTACCGAAGAGAATACCGGTGCCGCCGCTGAGCTCTATCTGTCAGATATTCTGGAGCAGCAGCAGGGGCCGGAAGCGGCACAGCTCTATATTAATCGCCAGCTGCAGCGTCATCCGACCATGCGCGTCTTCCACCGGCTAATGGACTTTCACCTGCATGAAGCGGAAGATGGCCGGGCAAAAGAGAGTCTGATGGTTCTGCGCGATATGGTTGGTGAACAGATCCGCACCAAACCGCGCTATCGTTGCCATAAATGCGGTTTTACCGCCTACGCACTTTACTGGCACTGCCCATCCTGCCGGGCATGGTCTTCAATAAAACCGATCAGAGGACTTGACGGGCAGTAACAGCTATTTTTAAAAAAAACAGGCACAATAGTTACAACGTACTTTTCTAATAATCGCCTTATCGCGCATCAGACACCGGCATATGGCTCAACAGGTCACGTATCCCGGGCGTAAGATTGTTCTGCCGCAGCATGGCAGGTAGAATGCAGGCCGTTTGTTGCCCCTGTGCCTGCTTATGAGGAAACGTTATGTCTGTAACCCCTTCACCCATTCTGGTGGCGCTCGACTACAGTAATCTGGATGACGCACTGCGATTTGTGGACCGTATTGATCCTGCTCAGTGTCGCCTCAAAGTAGGCAAAGAGATGTTCACGCTGTTTGGTCCGTCAGTGGTCCGGACATTGCAGGCACGCGGATTCGATCTCTTTCTCGATCTGAAATTTCACGATATCCCCAACACCACCGCACATGCCGTAGCCGCTGCCGCAGAGCTGGGCGTCTGGATGGTGAACGTGCACGCCAGCGGGGGAGCACGCATGATGCAGGCTGCACGCGAGGCGCTGCTGCCTTTTGGAAAAGATGCACCGCTGCTGATTGCTGTAACCGTGCTGACCAGCATGGATGAAGAGGATCTGCGCGGACTGGGCATCACCCTGTCACCGGCGCAACAGGCAGAGCGGCTGGCGCGCCTCACGCAACAGTGTGGCCTGGATGGTGTCGTCTGCTCAGCCCATGAAGCGGCTGCATTCAAACAGGCGTTCGGCAGCGAATTTGCGCTGGTCACGCCCGGTATTCGACCGGCAGGCAGCGACGCTGGCGATCAGCGCCGTATTATGACGCCCCTGCAGGCGAAGCAGGCCGGGGTTGATTATATGGTTATCGGCCGTCCGGTTACGCAGTCAGCCGATCCGGCGGCCACGCTGCAGCAGATTATTACATCGTTACAGGAGGCGTAATGGCGCAGGACAATCCACTGGTTTACTCCACCGACAGCGGGCGTATTGTGCCGGCAGAGGAGAAGCCACAGCGACCGCGCGGCGACGGTATTGTACGCATTCAGCGTCAGACCAGCGGACGTAAAGGCAAGGGCGTCTGTCTGATCACCGGTATCGATCTGGACGACAGCGCGCTGGCTACTCTTGCCGCAGAACTGAAGAAAAAGTGCGGCTGCGGGGGGGCGGTAAAAGAGGGCGTGATTGAGATTCAGGGGGATAAACGTGACCTGCTCAAAACGCTGCTCGAAGCCAAAGGCATGAAGGTTAAGCTGGCGGGCGGTTAATGAAAGCGGGCCACGCATTGTGGCCCGGACAAAAAGGTGTCTGCTGTGTAGCCTGCAAAAAATTAACGGTCGATTTGATGGCCGATAATACCGCCCACCGCCGCGCCGCCCACGGTACCCAGGCCACTGCCGTTGGTCAGGACTGAACCACCAATAGCACCGGCACCGGCACCAATTGCCGTGTTGCGATCGCGTTTAGACCAGTTTGAACAGCCGCTCAGCGCAACAACTAATGTTGCTGCCAGCACGGCAACGGATACACGTTTCACTGTTGTAGTCATAGATATCTCCTTGATGATTGGCTCAGAGGCAACAGCAATAAGTATAGATGCCCGACGGCAAAGTTCTTTATTCCCGGATGGAAAAGTTGGGCCAGGCCGCCGGGTTTATGCTGTCTGCCAGCGTAAATATCCTGAAACCGAATGGTCCTGTTTAATTTTAAACGCTGCGGCGCAGTCGTCAGACAGAAAACGCTGAATCTGCGCCGCATTTATGACGAGACAGCGACTTTCCACTGAGCATTCAGCCATTCTTTCCATAACATCCGATCCCCTCTCTGCGCACAATCTCTCTATCACAGACTGGTGGAGAACAATGATGCTGGAAGCGCTAAAGCAGCAGGTACTGGAAGCAAATCTCGATTTACCGCGCTACAACCTGGTCACGTTCACCTGGGGCAACGTCAGCGCCATTGACAGAGAGCAGGGTGTACTGGTGATCAAGCCTTCAGGGGTGCGATATGAAAAGATGCAGCGGGATGACATGGTAGTGGTAGATCTGGAGAGTGGTGCGGTGATCGAAGGCGCGCTACGACCCTCATCGGACACGGCCACGCATCGTGCGCTTTATCAGGCGTGGCCCGATATTGGCGGTATCGTTCATACGCATTCGCGGCATGCAACCATCTGGGCACAGGCAGGACGCGACATACCCGCCTGGGGCACGACCCACGCGGATGATTTCTACGGCACGATCCCCTGCACCCGCGCCATGCTGCGCATGGAGATCGAGCAGGAGTATGAGTGGAATACCGGACAGGTCATCATCGAAACTTTTGCCCATCGTAATATTCAGCCCACCGCAATTCCCGCAGCGCTGGTTAACTCTCACGGGCCTTTCGCATGGGGCAGCGATGCGGCGGCGGCAGTACACAGTGCGGTGGTCCTGGAGGAGGTCGCCTATATGGCGCTGCATACCGAACAGCTGCGAGCTGAACTCCCGCCTATCTCGCAAAATCTGCTGGATCTGCACTACCTGCGCAAACACGGTAAAAACGCGTGGTATGGACAATAAGGCTGTTCTTACAGCCTCAGGCGCCTGCGGGCGCTTTTTTTATCGCAGCATCAGTAAATTCCTGGCTAACGATGCGTGATTCACGCGCGTGCAGTATGCTAAATCGTCTTTATTCACAACGCGTTAGGCGATCTCATGTACTCTGGCTTTCGCTCTGCTCTATCCTGAAATGGCGCTAATGATTTTTCACCCCCCTGTTCAGGGATACTTCTGGATTTTGCTTTATAAATCAATCTCTCATTTGGTCTGGCCTCACTCTGCATTACGCTGATGTGGCGTTAAACGCATCACATAAATATTAGAGGATGAGACTATGACCGTTATTAACCAACCAACCTGCCGCCTGTTTACCGAAGCGGGACAGACCACCCAACTTGTTGCTTACTACGAGGAAGGGCGTCGCACCATGTGGATGATGTTGCGGGCTCAGCCACGCCCAAGCTTCAACCATGAATTAATCGAGGAGATCATGAACCTGAGCTATACGGCTCAGCGCTCCGGACTGCCGATCGATTTCTGGGTAACCGGCTCTTTAGTCCCACAGATGTTCAACGCCGGTGGCGATCTGCGCTTTTTTGTTGAGTGCATTCGCAACAACCGTCGCGAAGCGCTGCGTGCCTATGCCCGGGCCTGCGTCGACTGCATTCACTCGGCGGCTCGCGGGTTTGATACTGGCGCGGTAACGCTGGCGATGATTGAAGGCAGCGCTCTGGGCGGAGGCTTTGAGGCCGCGCTGGCGCACCATTTCATTCTGGCACAGAACAGCGCGCGTCTCGGTTTCCCGGAGATTGCGTTTAATCTGTTCCCGGGAATGGGTGGCTATTCGCTGGTCGCGCGTCGTTCCGGTATGAAGCTGGCAGAAGAGCTGATCTGTGAAGGAGAGTCGCACAGTGCAGAGTGGTATGAGACGCGCGGCCTGGTCGATAAAGTGTTCCAGCCGGGTGAAGCGTACCGCGCGACGCGCACCTTTATCGATACCTTACGGCCTAAGCTGAATGGCGTGCGTGCCATGCTGAAAGCGCGCCAGCGCGTACTGCAGCTGTCACGTGCTGAACTGATGGATATTACGGAGGACTGGGTAGATTATGCCTTTACGCTTGAACCCAAGGATATCGCCTATATGGAGCGCCTGGTGCAGTTACAAAATCGCCACAGTGCTTCATTACGTAAAGCCGGATAACACTTCCGCGCAGCGTTAAACACGGGCAGGATGCTTCAGCCAATGCCCGAGCTGTTCTGCG
Source organism: Pantoea sp. ICBG 1758 (assembly GCF_002928325.1). Classification (NCBI taxonomy): domain Bacteria; kingdom Pseudomonadati; phylum Pseudomonadota; class Gammaproteobacteria; order Enterobacterales; family Erwiniaceae; genus Pantoea; species Pantoea sp. ICBG 1758. Next base: position 1,130,857 of record NZ_POWL01000001.1, on the reverse strand, counting down.
GGCATTGGTTTGGCGTAAAAATAGCCCTGGCGCCCATCCACACCGTTAGTGAGAACAAATTTCTCTTCCGCTTTGGTTTCAATACCCTCTGCAATCACCTGCAGCTCAAGGGCTTTGGCAACCGCCACAATCGCGCGCACTAAAGATTGCGAAACCGGTTGTTTGTTGATATCCCGGACAAAACTCTGATCCAGCTTAATGGCATCAATGGGTACCCGTGCCAGCTGAGAAAGGGAGGAGTAGCCGGTGCCAAAGTCATCAAGATGTACCTGCGCCCCAAGCTCCTGAAACTGTTTCATGAGCTTAAGCGCACCCGCTTCATTCTCAATCAGGCAGCTTTCAGTTAATTCAATATCGATCGGGGATTCCGTCAGCCCCGCTTCGCCCAGCGCATTTTTCAAATCGCTGTAGATGCTCTGATCGATAAGCTGTTTCGCGGAGACGTTGACGGCAACGCGCAGAAAAATGCCTTCACTGCGCCACTTTATAATCTGCTGCAGCACATTAAGCATGACCCAGCGGCCCAGCGGGACAATGAGACCGGACTCTTCGGCATAGGGGATAAAGTCGCCGGGCGAGACCATGCCGCGTTCCGGAGAGTTCCAGCGTACCAGCGCTTCGGCGCTGCGCACCTCGCCGTCGCGATCGACCTTAGGCTGGTAATAGACCACCAGGTGATCCTGCTCCAGCGCTTTACGCAGATTGGTATCGAGCCAGAGGTATTCAAAGACCCGCTTGTTCATTTCGCTGGTGAAGATGCAGAACTTGCCGCGGCCATTCTCTTTGGCATGATACATGGCCGTATCCGCATTGCGGATCAGGCTTTCGCGATCTTCGCCATGCAGGGGAGCCAGTGAGATCCCGATAGAACAGCCGCTGTAAACCTCAATAAGCCCGATGCGAAAGGGCTGCCGCAGCCGCTCAAGGATACGCGACGACATCGCCTCCAGCGCCGCCTGACTGGTATGCTCAGCCAGCACCACAAATTCATCGCCGCCAAGACGCGCCAGCGTCTGATCTTTGCCCAGGCAGCTGAGGATAGCCAGCGATACCGCCTGCAGCAGCTGATCGCCGAACATATGACCGTAAGCGTCATTTACCTTTTTAAAATTGTCGAGATCGAGGTAGACCACGCCGGTCTGAGAACCGTTCGCCAGCTCCAGTGCCAGGCTAATTTGCTGGTGAATAGCGTTACGATTAGGCAAACCCGTGACCGTATCGGTATTTGCCAGCACCCGAAGCCGCTCCTGTGCCCGTCGCTCTTCGGTGATATCCGTACCGGAACAGATGAGGAAAATTTCATTTTTCCCGCTGCCGCTGTGAACGAACTTATTACGGAACAGAAACAGTCGCTGACCCTTTTTGGTTTTGACCCAGCGCTCAACTTCATACGAATTTCCGTCGCGGAAAAAACCGGTGATATTACGGCGTGAAGCCTGCGCCTCCTGCCGGGTCATAAATAGCTGAAAGACGTTGCGACCGATAACTTCCTGCTCTTTCAGGCCGGTATACTCTTCACTCAAACGATTAAAGCGCTGAATGTTACCGCGCTGGTCGAGGATAACGATAACCGAGTTAGCTTCAGATACCACCTGTTCGGCGAAAGAGAGTCCCTGGGTGAGATCGCGGGCAACCGACGACGTATCACCCCATGCAGAGGCGGTGCCGGCCCAGGTAGACTGGTTCACTTTACGTCCGACAAAGTGCATTGGCACCGGGGTTCCGTGCAGCGGCAGAGTAAGATTAATGCTGGAGGTGATCACCGTCATCGCCCGTAACAGACTGGCCTGCGCCGGAGTAAGCGAAACGGCCAGATTGGTATTGGCATTTTCATCTTCGGCAAAATGCAGTGCGTCACTGTCAGAGGTTAACCGCCAATGGGGGCTGGTGGTGCCAAACAAGGCATACAGCAAGGTTTGCCCCTGTTCATCGGTCATTTAAACTTCCTCCGGCCATGTCTCTAAGACTCTATCTCATTATTTTAGCAACAGTATTCAACCTCCTGCGTAAGCACAAGATGCAAACCGAATATATTTTTGTTTTTATTAAAGAATGGCACGAAAAAGCCCCGAAAACGGGGCTTATAATCATCAGCAGGGACATCTGCCGGGGTTTCCAGCCTGGCTCGGAAAGCGGGCATTGAGACAGTGCCGGTGAAAAGTGCGCTCATCCATGGGCGACATTTCAGGATGATGGAGGCGCATATGCTTCAGATAAGTTTGATAATCGTGCACGCCAACCATTAAACGAAAGCTCTGCTGCAATCCGCGCCAGATTTGCTGCCAGCGGGAGAGCGGCGGGGTATCAGCGGCACTCACTATCAGTAAGCAGCGCTTTATCTGCCAGCCTGCGCCGGGAGGCGTCCAGCGATAGATGGACTCAGACATGGCGTACCTCCTTACGCAGTGAAACCTCTGCTTCGCGCACGGTCGGTGACGTGCTGCGGAGCGCACGACGAATAACAAAGAAGGCGGCAACCAGCATGGTGACTGCAACCAGCATAAAGAAGCCGCACAGCGCCGCGTTGATCTGATTGCTGAAGATAATGGTCTGCATATCCGCCACGCTTTTGGCCGGGGCGATCACGATGCCATTGTCGATGCCCTGCTGAAATTTGCGCGCCTGAGCCAGAAAGCCGATGGCGGGTTTTTCATGAAAAATCTTCTGCCAGCCCGCGGTCATCGAGGTGATAAATAACCATGCGGTAGGGAGAATAGTGACCCACGCGTAGCGCTGTTTTTTCATCTTAAACAGCACCACTGTCCCGAGGATCAGCGCCATTGAGGCGAGCATCTGGTTACCAATGCCGAACAGCGGCCACAGCGTATTGATCCCGCCCAGCGGATCGACCACCCCCTGATAGACAAAAAAGCCCCAGCCGGCAACGGCAACGGTGGTGCCGGCCATATTCCCCAGCCAGGAGCGGTTGCTGCCCATTGCCGGAACCACGGTACCCACTAAGTCCTGCACCATAAAACGGCAGGCGCGGGTGCCGGCATCCACGGCGGTCAGGATAAATAAGGCCTCAAACAGAATGGCAAAGTGATACCAGAACGCCATCATCGCGCGACTGTTGAATACCTCGGTGATGATGTGTGCCATACCCACGGCGAAGGTGGGTGCGCCACCGGCGCGTGAGAGCACCGTACTTTCACCGACGTCACGTGCAATGCCGCTCAGCATCTCCGGCGTGACAACAAAGCCCCAGCCATTAATCACCTGCGACGCGTTCTCGACGGTGGTTCCAATCAGCGCAGCCGGGGAGTTCATGGCGAAGTAGACGCCCGGGTCCAGTACCGAGGCGCAGATCAGCGCCATAATAGCCACGAACGACTCCATCAGCATGGCGCCGTAACCGATAAACCGGATATGGCTTTCGCGCTCTACCAGTTTAGGCGTGGTGCCGCTGGAGACCAGCGCATGAAACCCGGAGATAGCCCCGCAGGCAATAGTGATAAACAAAAACGGGAAGAGCGCACCGGAGAACACCGGGCCGGTGCCATCAATGAATTTTGTGACCGCCGGCATTTTCAGCTCCGGCATAGCAAACAGAATTCCTATTGCCAGCCCGACAATAACGCCAATCTTCAGGAAGGTGGAGAGGTAGTCGCGCGGTGCCAGCAGCAGCCAGACCGGCAGCGAAGAGGCGACGAAACCGTAGATCACCAGCACCCACGTCAGCTCTGTGCCTTTAAGGGTAAAGAAGGGGCCCCAGTAAGGATCGGCGGCCACATCGCCTCCATAGATAATCGCTGCCATCATCAGTACAAAACCGATAAGGGAAACCTCAGCAATTTTTCCCGGACGCAGAAAGCGCATATAGACGCCCATAAACAGCGCAATGGGAATGGTGGCTGCGATGGTGAAGAGTCCCCACGGGCTGTTAGCGAGTGCTTTAACCACCACCAGCGCCAGCGCAGAGAGAATAATGATCATCACGCCCAGCGCACCGAGCATCGTCACCACGCCAGCAAAAGAGCCCAGCTCCTGGCGCGCCATTTCACCCAGCGAGCGCCCGTCACGGCGGGTAGAGATAAACAGGATCAGGAAGTCCTGCACCGCGCCGGCGAGCATCACCCCCACCAGAATCCAGATAGTCCCCGGCAGAAAGCCCATCTGTGCCGCCAGGATCGGTCCGACCAGCGGTCCTGCACCGGCAATGGCGGCAAAGTGGTGACCAAACAGCACCCATTTGTTGGTCGGAACATAATCCAGACCATCGCTGAGGCGCTCTGCCGGCGTACGGCGGCGATCGTCAAGTTCGAAGATGCGGCGGGCGATAAACAGGCTATAGAAGCGGTAGGCGATGCTGTAGCAGGCGACCGATGCAATAACCAGCCAGACCGCATTGACATGTTCGCCGCGACTGAGCGCAAGCATGGCAAATGCGCCAGCACCGATTAACGCCACTGCTAACCAGACGATGCCGGTTTTGACGTTGTTCATGAGTTAACTCCTTGTAGAGGCCGGAAAAACAGGCAAGCGAAATACAACGAGTTAAAAGTAAGGTAAAAAAATGTTAACGAAAGGTAGTAAAAGCAGAAGTGTGAAGCGCGATACAAATTTTAAAGCAGAGCAGAAAAGAAGAGGCGGGATAACAGCTGTTATCCCGCACTATGAGCGCCGTCAGGCTGCCGGGCGGGCAACCACGCTGCGGGTCTCCATGCGCACTTCGGCGATGGTGACATCAATGATATCGGTGACGCGATACACCACTTCACCTTTAATCTGCACCGTGCCGCTCTCCTGCGAGCAGACCAGCTCATCGCGTACCGCATGAATAAACGGCGCCGGAATAAAGGCCACCGCACCGTTTTCCTGCAGGCGTACGCGCATACCACCGCGCGATACATCAATGATCTCGGCGCTGAATTTGCGCTCGCTGCCGGCGAAAGGCGTCAGGAAACGCGCATAAAGCCAGTCACCCACATCGCGCTCAGCCATCCGGTTAAGGCGGCGACGCTCACCCATGATAACCGTAACGTCACTCTGCGGACGGGCAATGCTCTCACCGCGTACAATAGCTTTCAGCAGGCGATGGTTGATCATATCGCCAAACTTACGGATAGGTGAGGTCCACGTTGCATAGGCATCCAGACCCAGACCAAAGTGCGGGCCGGGTTCGGTGCCAATCTCAGCAAAGCTCTGGAAACGGCGAATGCGGCTGTCGAGATACTGTGTCGGCTGCGCGTCGAGTTCGCGACGCATCTGACGGAACCCTTCCAGTGTCGTAATGGCCTGCGGATCGACGGTAATGCCGTGACCAGCCAGCACGCCGGCTACCTGTTCAGCGTTGGCCAGATCGAAGCCGGTGTGCAGGTTGTAGATGCCAAAACCCAGTTTTTTCTGCAGCACGTTCGCCGCGCAGATGTTGGCCAGAATCATCGCCTCTTCAACCATGCGGTTAGCGATACGACGATGTTCAGCGATAATATCCAGCACTTCGCCTTTCTCTCCCAGCAGGAAGCGGAAATCGGGGCGATCTTTAAATACCAGCGCATGGGTCTGACGCCATTCACTGCGCGCCAGGCAGAGACGATGCAGCAGACGGATCTGCTCAGCAATCGCCTCATTTTCCGGCTGCCAGCTGCCGCTGTTTTCCAGCCAGTCTGAGACGTTGTCGTAAACCAGTTTGGCTTTGGATTCAATCCAGGCTGCAAAGAAATGCACGTCGTCAGCGAGTGCGCCATCCGGCTGGACCGTCACCCGGCAGGCGAGCACCGGACGTTTCTCATGCGGGCGCAGCGAACAGATATTATCGGAGAGCTCGCGCGGCAGCATAGGAATGTTAAAGCCGGGAAGGTAGTTGGTAAACGCGCGCCGGGCGGCCAGCTTATCAAGCTCGCTGCCTTCCGCTACGTAAGCGGTCGGATCGGCAATAGCGATGGTCAGCAGCAGGCTGCCATCCGCCTGCGCTTCCGCATAGAGCGCATCGTCCATATCCTGCGTACTGGCGCTGTCGATGGTGACAAAGTTCAGCGCGGTGAGATCTTCACGCGTCAGCTGCTCATTCAGCATTCCGCCGCATTCACTCTCTGGCGCTTCGCGCTCCAGGTTATGGCGCGACAGCGTGACCCACCACGGCGCCAGGTGGTCGTCTGCGGTAACGATAAATTCAGTCAGCTCAGCATAAAAGCCGCGATCGCCTTTCAGCGGATGGCGACGCATTTCAGCCACAGCCCAGTCACCGTTCTGGAAATCGTGCGTCAGACCGCGCACGGCGCGACACTGAATGGCATCTTTCAGCAGCGGATGATCCGGCACGATGGCAAGACGATCGTCTTTTTTCTGCACCCGGCCGACGAAGCGCGTCAGAAACGGCTCAATCAGGGTATCCGGCTCTGCACTTTCACGATCTTTATCGGTGTGGATCACCGCGGTGATACGATCGCCGTGCATCACTTTCTTCATTTGCGGTGGCGGAATGAAGTAGCTTTTCTGAGCATCAACTTCAAGGAAGCCAAAGCCTTTTTCTGTGCCTTTCACAACGCCTTCGGCGCGCGGAGTCTGCGCGTGAAGCTTCTCTTTCAGCTGCGCGAGCAGCGGGTTATCCTGGAACATAATTTAGTCAGTTTCGTGGCCTAAGAGCGGTGGACAGTTTTACGCGAATCAGGGGCGCGCGGCAAGGTTAAAACGGGTTAAAAAGCCGCAGAGCGCGGCTTTTGTTTCAGAGAATAACGCGTAATCAGGCGATACGCTGCGTGGGCAGGGCGGCGCTAAGCGTGAGCTTCACCGGCACCGATTTAGAGGTCGGCGTTCCGCTGATATCGCCGTAGCTTGAGAGCGGTACCAGCGGGTTGGTTTCCGGATAGTAGGCTGCGAGATTCCCGCGCGGAATGTTGTAAGGCACCAGTTTAAAGCCGCTGACGCGACGGGTCAGGCCATCATTCCAGAGGGTTTCAATATCCACCTGCTGACCTTCGGTAAAGCCCAGCGCCGCCATATCCTCAGGATGAATAAACACCACTTCACGCTGACCATAGACGCCGCGATAACGATCGTCGAGACCGTAAATCGTGGTGTTGTACTGATCGTGTGAACGCAGCGTCTGTAGCGTAAACGGCACGGTCACGTCGCTGCCGAGCTGAGGAAACAGCGAGTCGGGCAGGGCGGACGCGCTGAATTCAGCACGCTGCGATGGCGTATTAAAGCGCAGCTCTGCCGCCGCGTTGCCGAGATAAAAACCGCCAGGCTGGTCGCACTTTGTATTGAAATCAGCAAAGCCCGGGATCGTTGCGGCGATATGATCGCGGATAATATTGTAGTCCGCCGCCATGCCGAGCCAGTCGATATGATCGCTGCCCAGCGTCGCGTGGGCGATACCTGCCACAATGGCGGTTTCTGAACGCTGCGTCTCCGCCAGCGGGATGCCCACGCCTTCTGAAGCGTGAACCATACTGAATGAGTCCTCAACGGTAATGAACTGATTACCACCAGCCTGACGATCGCGCTCGGTGCGGCCCAGCGTAGGCAGGATCAGCCCTTCATGACCCGGCACCAGATGACTGCGGTTGAGCTTGGTGCTGATATGCACCGTCAGACCACAGTGCTGCAGCGCGGCTTCCGTAACCGGAGAGTCGGGCGCTGCCGCCGCCAGATTGCCGCCGAGAGCAATCAGCACTTTCACTTCATCACGCAGCATGGCGCCCAGCGCTTCAACGGTATTGTGACCGGCATTACGCGGGGGTTCAAAACCAAAATGGGCGCCCATGGCATCAAGGAAAGGCTTAGAAGGCTTTTCATCGATGCCCATGGTGCGGTTGCCCTGCACGTTGCTGTGGCCACGTACCGGGCAGAGGCCGGCACCTTTTTTACCCAGCTGACCAAACAGCAGCTGCAGGTTGACGATTTCGCGTACGGTGTCGACGGAGTGCTTATGCTGCGTGATCCCCATCGCCCAGGTGATAATCACCCGTTCCGCGCTCTGATAAATGGCCGCCGCTTCGCGGATCTGCGCTTCGCTCAGGCCCGACTGCTGCACAATCTGCTGCCACGAGGTGTTATCTACCGCGTCCAGATAGGCCTCAACGCCCTGCGTGTTTGCGGCGATAAACGTCCGATCGAAAATGCCCGGCTCACCGGCGGCAAGGCGCGCGCGCTCCACTTCCAGCAGCGCTTTCACCATGCCGCGCAGGGCGGCCATATCGCCACCGAGGTTGGGCTGATAGTAGGCGGAACTGATGGTGCCGGCTTTGGATGTGACCACTTCCAGCGGCTTTTGCGGATCGGCAAAGCGCTCCAGACCACGTTCACGCAGGGTATTAAATGTCACAATTTTTGCGCCGTGATCGGCAGCGTGACGCAGGCTGTGCAGCATGCGCGGATGGTTGGTCCCCGGGTTTTGCCCGAGCACAAAAATGGCGTTAGCGTGATCGAAATCGTCGAGACGAATGGTGCCTTTTCCGACACCGATGCTGCGTTTCAGGCCGCTGCCGCTGGCTTCATGGCACATGTTGGAACAGTCAGGGAAGTTATTGGTGCCCATCACACGACCAAACAGCTGATAGAGCCAGGAGGCTTCATTGCTGGCGCGCCCGGAAGTGTAGAGTTCCAGCTGATCGGGATGGTCCATCGCTTTCAGGTGCTGAGCAATCAGCGCAAACGCCGCATCCCAGCTGATGGGTTCATAGTGATCGGTGGTGCTGTTATAGCGCATCGGGTGCGTCAGACGCCCCTGATACTCGAGAAAATAGTCGCTCTGCTGATAGAGCGTGCTGACGCTGTGCTGAGCAAAAAACTCAGGCTCGACCACGCGTCGCGTCGCTTCCCAGGTCACCGCTTTGGCGCCGTTCTCACAGAAGCTAAACGTACTTTTATTATCATCGCCCCAGGCACAGCCGGGGCAGTCGAAGCCGCGCGCTTTGTTCATGCGCATCAGATTACGCATATTTTTCAGGGCAGCTTTGCTGTCAAATACGAAACGGGTGGTCGCTTCCAGTGAACCCCAGCCGCCAGCAGCAGCGCGGTAAGGCTGAATTTTACGTTTAAATTTCATGGTAGTCGCAGGCTTATTGTTTATGAGTTGTTATCAGAATATGTCTTGTGTTGAAAAGAAGTGTGCGACTGAGAACAGAGGTTGTCTAATTGATTGACTTAATTGAGCGATAGGCGGCGTTTATCGCCATGGCGGCAAACTGTGATCTACTTCAAATTACCTCAGCTCTGAGAGACACGCGGCTGCGTAAGCAGCGTAATAGTGGCTAATAATTGCTCTTTCACCGTGTGAAGGAGCGCGTCATGAAACAACTCACCAGCCAAATCCACGCGTTTGGTAAAGCGCTGATGATGCCTATCTCGGTTATCGCCGCCGCTGGCATATTTCTCGGACTGGCCGCCGCGCTGCAGAACCCGGCGATCACCGGTGAAGCCTTTGCACAGATGCAGGTGCCACAGCTGATCATCGGCTTTATCCGCAAGGTTGCCGGTGCACTTTTTGCCAACCTGCCGCTGTTCTTTGCCGTTGCCAGCGCAATCGGGCTGGCGAAAGCGGAGAAACCCACGGCCGCTTTTGCCGCCGTCATTGGTTATCTGATGATGAACACAGGCATCAGCGCCACCCTGGCAGCCAAAGGGCTGACCGCCGCAACCACCACGCCGCAGGCGCTGCAGCAGGCGGGGATGGATCAAACCAGCGCGATGATGCTGTCGGCAGAATATATCCAGATGCTGGGCATTTTTACCTACAACATGAGCGTACTGGGCGGGGTGATTGCCGGGCTGCTTACGGTAGTACTGCACAACCGCTTTTATACTCAGCAGCTTCCGGTGGCGATCAGCTTTTTTGGCGGACGCCGCTTTGTGCCGATTATTACCGTGGTTGTGCTGCCGCTGGCGGGCGTGCTGCTGGCGCTCATCTGGCCAACTATCGGAGCCGGTATTGCCTGGGTCGGAGAGATGATTGGTAAAAGCGGGCAATATGGCGCCTTTCTGCTGGGAGCGTGCGAACGGCTGCTGATCCCGACCGGCCTGCACCATATTCTGAACGAGACGGTGCGCTTTACTCCGATTGGCGGGATGGCCACCGTCGAGGGACAGAGCGTCGTCGGCGCGCTCAATATCTTTAACAGTTCGCTGACGCATCCGGGGGCGATTCCGGATGACACCGTACGCACCGCCACGCAGTTTCTGGCGCAGGGCAAAATCCCGGTCATGATGTTTGGTCTGCCGGCCGCCGCCCTGGCGATCTACCATACGGCCCGTCCGGAGCATAAGCAGCGGGTAAAAGCGCTGGTGCTGGCGGGGGCGCTGACCTCATTTACCACCGGTATTACTGAGCCGCTGGAGTTCTGTTTTATCTTTGTCTCACCGGTACTTTATGTGCTGCATGCGCTGCTGACCGGCCTCTCGTTTATGCTGATGTCGATGCTGCACCTGATGATTGGCAACGTGCAGGGCGGCGCTATCGATCTGGTGGTATTCGGCATTCTCGGCGGCAGTAAGACCCATTGGTGGTGGACGCTGGTGCTGGGTGCCTGTTACGCGCCGCTTTATTACTATCTGTTTCGCCTGGTCATCACGCGTATGGGGGTAGAGACGCCGGGACGCGAGAGTGAAGATGAGCAGAAAGCGCTGCAGGTCACGGCAGACGATCGTACCAGAGTCATTATCAGCGGTCTGGGCGGCGAAGCGAATATAGAGGAAGTCGATTGCTGCTTTACCCGCCTGCGGGTACGCGTCAAGGCAATGAATGAGGTAGTTGATCAGACGCTGCTTTCCACCGGAGCTAACGGCGTTAACCGCGTGACGGAACATGATGTGCAGGTGATCTATGGCCCGCAGGTTGAAAAAATTGCGAATGAAGTCAAACAGGCGCTCGGGGTAAGCTGATTTGTAAGCCTGCTAATAGTGAGGATCGCAATCATTGTTAAAAGCGTCGGGCGGATATTTGCGATAGTAACGCTGCCCTTTCAAGAGCTAAGCCATTGCGAGTGCCGGAGATAAGCGCCGGGTAGGGCATTACCCTGAAGCTGCCTGCGGGCAGCTTTTTTGTGCGCAGCGCTTACCGGTTATGAAGCGCAGAGTGCATAAAAAACCCACCTGTCGGTGGGCTGGCTGAGAACAACGCTGGCTCTTTATCCTGTAAACGCACTTACAGGAATCAGTAACACGTACCGCCAGCATGGTGCGAGCCGGTACCGCCGTGAGGGTGGGTCCCTTTAGGACAGGCAACCGCTGCCGTTGAAAAAACAAATGCTGCAGTTAAAACCAGAAGCGTGGCGACTTTTTTCATTTTTATAGTCCTTTTGCTGTGTGCAATCTTTGCACACCTAATGTATCAGAATAATCCTATAAGTAAATGTTTATTTATCATTAATGCTTATGAGTTATCCCCCAGCCCGTATCGCTTACCGGCTCAGGCAGAGACAGCTGACAGCTGGCCAGACCGCGCTTGCCCCTCTGTTTGCTCTGTCCCGGCATCGTCGGGTAACCAATATGTTATAATCAGGTCATACGTTAAATTGTCTTCGCGGGCAGTATCAGTTTGCCATCGGGTAAGGCTCACCAGCTGCTTTAACAGCAATCTGAAAACGTCTGGCACCACAGTTATCCGCCGTTAGCTCATTGGACAGAGCGCTGGCTACTTAGGGCAGAGAGCGGGGTTAAAATCCCCGACGGCGGTCCAGCCCTCATTTTGCAACATTAAAGGCACTGCATCGGCAGTGCCTTTTTCGTTTTCACCCCCGCCAGTCAAAGCGATTTCAAATCTATCCGTTAGACAGCGGGCATCTTTTACACGCGAATAGCCGTAATCGCGGCCTTCTCATTATGATCAACTAAAGCTGCATCGGGCATTTAGCGGCGGGAAGGATCAGGGAAGTTCCTCAGGTGGCAGTGAGAAGTTTAACCGGGCTTGTTCTGTTCACCCTGTCATCAATCCCTGCACAGAAAAGGAGCCGCAGCTGCCGATACCGGCAAGCCTGCTCAGTGATTGCCCGGTGCCGGCTCTTCCGAAACTGACGACCTGGGGTGACAGCATCCTGCTTAACTTCCGGCTGCTGGATCCACTGAATAAATGCAACGGCAAATTGAGAGCCATCAGCAGGATTGACGAAAACAGAGCCTCGCAGCACGATGCATTCAGGGAATGTTAGCCCTGGTTAGGTGCAACTTTCCATGCGGGTAATTTGGGTGATATAAGAGACCAAATTACCCGCATGGAAGCCATGATGAAAAAATCGTTTTTTTTAGCTCTTGTCGTACTGCTGGCTGGTTGTCAGTCTAATCCGCAATCTCAGGTCAGACTAAAGGCGAAGCAATCTTCTAAATTTCCAACTGCGGTCGAGTTGAAGAATCAATGTGAGTCGCAAATTCCTCAGGCGAAAGCAGACAGAGATACACTTCTGTGGGTATGCCAGTTCACTTCTGCCATACAATATCGCCTCTTTGATACTGATCTATACCGAGGCAAGATCTGCACCCTGCAAGTTACACAGCCAGTAGGCCAGCAGCCTACGGATGTCATGGTGCTTGAAGGAAACCAAAAGCTCTGTGCTGCAGCAGTCGACGCTATAAAGGGAGCCATAGAGTCAGAAACATTTCCTATGCGTCCGAAAAGCATGAATGAAGTTATACCAGTTCGTGTCGCACCTCAGTAGAAAGAGCCGGGCTTCTCTGGAGAAAATCGGCTAACGAATTATCCAGCAAGGAGTAGCGGCCATTGGCAGGTTGTAATTCAGCCAAAGAGCAGCGATTCACACCGTTTTTTAACCGCCCCCAGGCGGTTTTTTGCTGGAATTAATAAGCCAGGCATCTGCCACATCACGGTGTATTAATCAATGGGAAGCAGGTCTCAGCTGCAGCGGTAAAGCCTGGAAACAGGATTGCGTCTCAGTAGAACGGCTATTCAGGACCGGGGAAGGTGTATCGCAATAGCCTGGTGAAAGAAGAGGGTGAGTTGATCGAAGGTGAGCCGCTGAATGATGTCATCGTAATGAGAAGGTAACGTGCGAGATGCGGAACAGAGATGTTTCATTTTGACATTCATGCTGAGCTACCTGATGATCCGCACTCTGTATCTGAGCAATTTTTTATTTATTACGCAGGTTAGTACATAATAATTTTATCAGATGTTTTATAGTTCATAAGTCATTGATAGGTAATCAAAATAGACATAAAACAATTAATTTACCTGTGTAATCTTGAGCGGGAGCGCCATTTTGGTCGGGCGGCAGAAGCGAGTTTTGTCAGCCAGCCCACGCTCTCAATGCGGCTCAAAAACCTCGAGCGTGAGCTGGGGTTATCGCTGATTAACCGCAGTAATAACTTTGACGGCTTTACCCCGGAAGGTGAACGGGTGCTGACCTGGGCGCGGGAAATTGTTTCCGTCTATCAGGGACTGAAGCTGGAGGTTGAATCTCTCAAACATGGCGTAAACGGCACGCTGCGGCTGGGCGTGATGCCGCAGTGCAGCGTGGCGCTGCCGGCGCTGCTTAAAGCGGTCGAGACGCGCTATCCTCAGCTGGACTACCGCGTCGCGGCGATGAGCGCCGATCAGCTACTGGAAGCGCTAAACAGCCATACCGTCGACGGCGGGATCGGCTTTTTTGAGCTCACCGCTCTGCGCGAGCTGCATTTTCAGACGGCACTGCTGAACGACGGCGGGGTGGAAGCGATTTTTAACCCGCAGCACTTTCCGGCGCTGCTGAAGCAGCAGCGGCTCTCACTGCATACCCTGGCGGCGCAGCCGCTCTGTCTGGCTGAACCCACGCGCTATTTCCGGCGCTATCTGGACGGGCAGCTGCGCGAAACCGGCCTGCTGCCGCGTGTAATAGTTGAGAGCGCATCCATTATGCAGCTGCTGCAGAGCGCACAGGTTGGCCTCGGCGTGATGGTTTCACCGTGCGGGCATCTGCTGCCAGAGCTGCTGCAGAATCTGGCACGCCGCCCGATCGATATGGCACCAATGGGACGACAGGCTGCGCTGGTAATCGCAGAGCCGGGACGTGCCTCACCGCTGGCGCAGCACTTTTTTGATGAGGCGCGCCGCCATCTTCATGACTGACGCGTCTCTGCCAGCGCCATAGTAAGCCGGTCTTCCCAGCTGGCCAGCGCCACTCTCTGCAACAGCGTAAACAGGGCGGTATGATCCCAGCCGCTGTTGATCAGCGGCTGCAGGTGGGCGGCACTAAACCGATCGGGCTGACGCGTCAGCTGCCCGCTCAGCGCAGCCACCGCGTCGCGATGATGCGCAGCGTCAGCCAGCAACACTTCCCGCCACTCACCGGCGTAGCGTGTAAAACGCTGACGACAGCCGTGAATACGCGCGCTGACCGCCAGCGCCAGCGCCTCCGCCTCAGGGTTAACCGGCATCAGCTGCTGTTTCAGGCGCTGCAGGCCGCTCAGAACCGGCGCATCATACATCAGCAGCCAGCTCAGCGGCTCCAGATCGCTATCATTCAGACAGTCAGCCTGCGCGCTCAGCTGCTGCGGGCTGGCGTAACGTCGCTCCAGCGGCTTCAGCCCGGGCGAGCAGAGATTATCTTCAGCAAACAGCGTGGCGCAGGCGTCGGGCGGCACTGATGCGCCAGGGATCCAGCGTACCGGCTGTGCCAGCAGCGCCTGCACGCCAGCCACCATCCGCGCCTGAAATCCTGTGAAACCGATAATCTGGGTCAGCGTAATGATATCGGGCTCTGTCAGTCCCACCGCCTCCAGCGCGCCGAGGCTGTGAGCGTTAATCAGCGCCGGCTGCATCGCCAGCTGACGAGCATACTGCGTCATCTGCGTCAGGCGATTGTTGCTCTCGCGGGAAGAGTCGGGACCGGGGAGCGGGTTGAGGCGCGCTGAGTAGTGATTGCACAGGCGCTGAACGCCCGCTACCTGGGCGACCGTCAGGGCCGCGCTCAGCCGGTCGTAGAGTGTCAGCGTATGCGTGTGCGATGCCGTCAGGCTGTCAGGAAACAGCAGCTGGCTTACATCGCGAGCCGCCAGCAGCGCCGGCTGAAAATGGCGAAACAGCGGCTGTAAAACCGTTGCTTCCTGCTGCAGGCCGAGCAGGAATCGATCGTTAACCAGGGCGGCCTCGGGGACCAGCGGGGCGGTGGTGGAGGTGTATGGGCGAGCCTGGCTTTCATACAGCCAGAGGTTATGGCCGGTAAAACGGCGTTGTTCCATAATCCATCCTTTCGCTAAATTCGGGCTGAGCGTACGACGGGAAATTCTGAAAAGCGTGTCGCCACTCGGGGGCAGGCTTATCGTCGCTGATGGTCAGGCGCAGGCAAAAGAATGAAGGGGAATAATTAATATCGAATGGGTATATAGTGCGGTCAGAGAGGGAGTGGGGCGAGTCAGGCTCGCCCCTGCAGAACTTATTTCAGTTCCAGCTCGTTCATTGCAGCGATGCTAAAGCCGCCATCAACGTGAACAACTTCACCGGTGATACCACCTGCCAGGTCGGAGCACAGGAAGGCCGCAGAGTTACCTACGTCTTCAATGGTCACCGTACGGCGAATCGGGGTAACCGCTTCACAGTGAGAGAGCATCTTACGGAAATCTTTGATGCCGGAGGCAGCCAGGGTACGGATTGGACCCGCAGATACGGCGTTGACGCGCACGCCTTCCGGACCCATTGCGTTAGCCATGTAGCGTACGTTAGCTTCCAGCGACGCTTTCGCCAGACCCATAACGTTGTAGTTTGGAATAGCACGCTCTGCGCCCAGATAAGAGAGGGTCAGCAGGGCTGCATTCGGGTTCAGCATCGCGCGGCACTCTTTGGCCATCGCCACGAAGCTGTAAGCGCTGATGTCGTGCGCGATTTTAAAACCTTCGCGGGTCACGGCATTGACGTAGTCACCATCCAGCTGATCGCCCGGGGCAAAGCCGATAGAGTGCACGAAACCGTCAAATTTTGGCCAGGTTTTTGCCAGCTCAGTGAACAGGGCAGTGATGCTCTCATCTTCTGCCACATCGCAAGGCAGAACAATGTCTGAACCCAATTCTTTAGCGAACTCTTCCACACGACCTTTCAGTTTGTCGTTCTGGTAGGTGAAAGCCAGTTCTGCGCCCTGCTTATGCATCGCCTGCGCAATACCGTAGGCGATGGAGAGTTTACTGGCAACGCCAGTAATCAGAATGCGCTTACCGGAAAGAAAACCCATAGCTGTAATCCTTATGGTCATTGTTGTTGGCGGTCGTGATGATTAAAAAGTATACGACCGACGTTAATCGACGTGCGGATTCTAGCACGTCTGTGTCAAATACGGTAAACCGCACCGCGTTTTCCGCGAGACGGGCGGCATTCAGAGCGCGCGCCGCCAGGCTTCAGCGGTCAGCGCTTCACCAAAGTGGCTGGCGATGAGCCTTTTGGTCAGCTCATGCAGCGGCGAGGCTAAAACATCTGCGGTGCCGCCGCGCTCAACCACTTCACCCTGATGCATCACCAGCACCTGATCGCTGATATGTTTCATCATGCCAAGATGCTGCGTGACGTAGATATAGGCGATGCCATGTTTCTCCTGCAGCTCCAGCATCAGGTTAACCAGCTGAGAGCGCATGGTCATATCCAGCGAGGCGAGCGCCTCATCGGCCACGATCACCTTGGGCTGCAGGATCAGCGCCCGCGCCAGCGCCAGGCGCTGCTTCTGGCCCGGCGCCAGCATATGCGGATAGTATCCTGCATGGTCGCGCAGCAGCCCGACCTGACGCAGCGTGCTGATAATACGCTGCTCGCGCGCCTCATCATCCAGCTCCGTATTCAGACGCAGCGGCAGGTCGAGGATCTGACTGACGCGCTGGCGCGGATTCAGCGAGGTCGACGGGTCCTGAAAAATCATCCGGATGCGCTGGCTGCGATAGCCGTAGTCGCCATAGCTCAGCGGATGATCGTCAATCAGCATTTCACCGGCACTGGGAGCCACCATGCCGCTCAGCATCTTGGCCAGCGTGGATTTGCCGGAGCCGTTCTCGCCAATGATTGCCAGCGTCTGCTTTTCACGCAGCGTAAAACTGACATTTTTTACCGCCTCGACGTGCTGGCGACGAAACAGCCCGGTGCGATAGCGATAGGTTTTGCTCAGGTTGCGTACTTCCAGCAGGGTTTCCATTACTGACGCTCCCGGTTAAGCGGAAAGTGACAGGCAAACAGATGCGATTTACTGCCGGTCAGGCGCGGCGTTTCAACGCATTTGCGCTGCGCGTAGGGGCAGCGCGGGCCGAGCCGGCAGCCAATCGGCAGATGCTCCAGCGACGGAATCGCGCCGGAGAGCGTGTTCAGACGGCTTTTGTGCGGTAGCGCGCTGCCAAAATCGGGCATCGCGCGGATCAGCGCCTGCGTGTAGGGGTGGTGCGGCGTGCTCATCAGCTCTTCGCTCTGCGCGGTCTCCACCGTCTGTCCGCAATACATCACGTTAATGCGGTCAGCCCATTTGCTCATGGTGCGCAGATCGTGGCTGATCAGCAGAATCGTGGTGTTGTTATTCTGGTTCAGGCGGCTCAGCAGGCGAAATATCTGCGCCTGGGTGGTAGGCTCCATGGCGTTAGTCGGCTCATCGGCAATCAGCAGGCGCGGCTGATTTGCCAGCGCAATCGCTATCATCACTTTCTGACACTCACCCTCGGTAAGTTCGTAGGGAAAGCTGCGCATAATATCTTTGTGATCGCGAATACCTACCCGGTGCAGTAATTCAATAGCGCGTGCTTTGCGCCAGAACCACAGGCGCTGATACCAGCGGCCCTTATGCGTCCAGCGTGGGATCGCCTGCATCAGCTGGCGGCCGACGCTCTCCGAGGGATCGAGACAGGATTGCGGCTCCTGAAAAATCATCGAGACATTGTGCCCCATGATTTTACGCCGTTCGCGCGGCGAAAGACGCTGCAGATCGATGTCGTCAAACACCATACGATCGGCGGTTACACGCCAGTTATCTTTCGTTACGCCGCAGATCGCTTTAGCCACCAGGCTTTTTCCGGAGCCTGATTCCCCCACCAGCCCGCGGATCTCTCCCTCGCTCAGCGTCAGGTTAATGCGGTCCACCGCCTTGACCGGCCCTTCGGGCGTCATAAACTCAATCGTCAGATTGCGGATATCCAGTAGCGGCATTATTCAGCTCCTGCCTCAACCGCGCGACGGATACCGTCGCCCAGCAGGTTAACAATCAGGACGCTTATCATCAGCGCCGCACCCGGCAGCATCACCGTCCAGGGCGCAACATAGATCAGCTCCAGCGCATCTCCCAGCATCGCTCCCCATTCCGGCGAAGGAAGCTGTGCGCCCAGGTCCAGGAAGCCCAGCGCGGCGATATCCAGGATTGCCATCGACAGTGAGCGGGTAAACTCACCAATCAGCAGCGGCAGGATATTGGGCAGCACCGCGTTCCAGAGAATGCTGAGATTGCGGGCGCCGTCCAGACGCAGCGCCACAACATACTCTTTCTCCAGCTCATCGTGCACGGCGGTGTAGATCTCCCGTACCAGCCGCGGGATCAGCGCCAGCAGCACCGCCAGCATGGCGTGCGCCAGCTGCGGCCCGAGAAAAGCAACCACGATAATCGCCAGCAGCAGTGACGGAATTGACAGCAGCGTATCCAGAACGTGGTTCATCACGGCGGAACGCACGCCGCGCGTCATGCCCGCCAGAATACCCAGCAGCAGCGCGGCCAGCGCGGCCAGCAGCGTCACCACCAGCGCGGAACCCACCGTCGGTGCCACGCCGCTCAACAGACGGCTCAGCACATCACGGCCCAGGTCGTCAGTGCCGAGGAAAAATGAGACGTCGCCGTAGCGTGACCAGGAGGGCGGCAGCAGCTGATAGCCCAGAAACTGCTGATCGATGCCATACGGCGCGATCAGCCGGCCAAACAGGCAGAGCAGCAGCAGCGTGCCAAAGCCATACAGGCCGATCATCGCACCCGTATCGCGGTAGAAGTGATGCCAGCTGAGGCGCAGCGTGCTTGGCAGCCGCTTCTCGGCGTAAACGTTATCGATGGGCATACCACTCCTTGTGCTTTAGCGGGTTCAGGGCGGCGCCAAGAATATCAGAGAGAACGCTGACGATAATCACCAGCCCGCCCGCCACCATTACGCCGGCGGAAATGGCCGCATAATCCTGCTGGCGGATGGCGTTAATCAGCCAGCGTCCCAGACCCGGCCAGTTGAAAACGACTTCGGTGATCATCGCCAGCGTCAGCATGGTCGAAAATTGCAGTCCCAGCCGCGGGATCACCGGTGGCAGGGCGTTATGCAGCACGTGACGGCGGATTACGGTGAAGCGCGACAGGCCGCGGGTAGCCGCCGCTTTAACATAATTTTTATCCATCACTTCACTGGTACTGATGCGCAGCAGCCGGATCACTTCGGTGGTGGGTGCCACGGCGAGCACGATCACCGGCAGCACCATATGTGACAGCGCGCTCAGCAGCATCTCATGACGCCAGCGCGACGGACTCAGCCAGGCGTCGATCAGCGCAAACCCGGTGACATTCTGCACCGGATAAAGCAGGTCGAATCGACCCGATACCGGCAGCCAGCCGAGCGTTAGTGAAAAAAACAGGGTAAACAGCAGCGCCAGCCAGAATACCGGCATGGAAAAGCCCAGCAGCGCCAGCGCGCTGATCGCTCTGTCCGGCCATTTTTTACGCATCACGCCGGCACAGATACCGAGCGGGATCCCGGCCAGCAGCGCGAGCACAAACGCAAGAACGCACAGCTCCAGCGTGGCAGGGAAAACTTCACGCAGCTGCAGATCAACCGGCAGCCCGTTAATGCTGGAGACGCCAAAATCAAACTGCAGCAAACCCTGGGTCCAGAACCACCACGCATCGAGAAGCGACGCGCCTTCGAGCGGCGCGTTTGGGGTGAAATAGCTCAGGCTGAAGCTCACCAGCGACAGCAGAAACAGGGTGATCACCAGCAGCAGCAAACGGCGCAGTAAATAGATAATCATCGGTTACTCTCCGCTCTGCTCATCACGATGTACGCCGGCGAAAGAGGCGTTGCCAAACGGACTCAGTACCAGCCCCTGAATATCGTGCCGGTACGCCTGCACGCGCAGTGAAGAGGCGAGCGGCAATACCGGCAGCTCCTGAGCAAGCAGCTGCTGTGCACGGTCATAGCTTTCAATCCGCGCGGAGAGCTGCTGAGAGAGCAGGGCGCGCTGCAGAGACTCATCGAACGCCGGGGAACACCAGTGAGCATAGTTGGTCTGGGAACGGATCGCCGCACAGCTGAGCAGCGGACGGAAGAAGCTATCAGGATCGTTGCTGTCGGTGGCCCAGCCGCTCAGGGTTAAATCGTGGTTCATCGCCATCAGCTGCGCTTCCTGAAAGCGGCCCTCAACCGGGGTGATAATAACGTTAACGCCGACCTGCGCCAGATCCGCCTGCAGCAGCTCGGCGGTTTTAAGCGGGCTGGGGTTCCAGGACATGGAGGTGGTTGGCACCACCAGACGCAGCGTCAGGTTTTCGATGCCGAGGGCTTTCAGCGCCGCGCGCGATTTGTCCGGATTATATTCCGTTACGCGGGCGTCGCTGTCATAGGCCCACGAGGCGCGCGGCAGGATAGACGCTGCAGTTTCCGCCGTGCCGTAATAAATGGACTCCATCAGGCGCTCATTATTGATTGCCAGCGCCAGCGCGTGCCGCACTTCAGGCCGGTCCAGCGGCGCTTTACGGGTGTTAAACGCCAGATAAGCGATATTCATGCCGGGGCGCAGCGTCATGCGCAAACGCGGATCGTCGCGCAGGATCGAGAGCTGGCTCGCCGCCGGATAAGCCAGTACGTCACACTCGCCGGTCAGCAGTTTTGACAGACGGCCGGTGCCGCCAACGCCCAGGTCAATCACCACCTGCTGCAGGCGCGGTACGCCCTTCCAGTACCAGGGATTACGCGCCAGGCGCAGATACTGCCCGGTACGATACTCGCTCAGCTGATAGGGACCGGTGCCCACCGGTTCGCGATCCAGCTTCTCCTGCTGCCCTTTGGCATCCAGCTGCGCGGCATACTCCTGTGACAGTACCGGCGCGTAGTGGGTAGCGATATGCCATAAAAAAGAGGCGTCAGGCGCGTTCAGGCGGATCTCCACGGTATAGCGATCCAGCTTTTTGACGCTCTGGACGGAGTCGGCAAACTGCAGGCTGTCAAAATAGGGATAGCTGCCGCCGTTAACATTATGCCACGGATGATGCCGGTCAAACATCCGCGCAAAACTGAATACCACATCATCGGCGTTCAGCGTGCGGCGGGGCGTAAAGCTGGCGGTATGCTGGAAAGAGACATTCCGCCGCAGATGAAACCGGTAGGTTGCGCCGTTATCGCGCACTTCCCAGCTCTGCGCCAGATCGGGTATTAAACGATAAGTGTAAGGGTCAACGTCCAGCAGTCTGTCGTAGAGCTGCGCGGCCAGGGTATCAACCACCAGGCCGCTGCTGACCATCTGCGGGTTAAAAGTGTTAACGCTGCCGTTTACACAATAGACAAAGCCGGTCTGACGGATCGATTCCGCAGGCGCAGCAGACGCGCTCAAAGCGCTGAAACTCAGCAGCAGCGAGAAGAGAATTTTTAGCATAGAACTCAACGATTCTGAGGCAATAGCCAGAGTGTATCGCAAACCGGTAAGAGTTCCCAAACTCCCCCGCACGCCAGCAGCAATAACAGCCATATCGTCCAGAAAGCAGGCGCAGTAACTGTGTGGGAATGAGAAAAATTCTCAATAAAGCTTTACAGATGATAATAGGAATGATTATTATTCACCTGCGCTTCACCGGTGGCTCTGCCGGAGAAGAGCACGACATTGCTCACATTGCTTCCAGTATTATGTTGCCCGCCCTGTGCGGGCTTTTTTTTTCTTCCTGACTGGCGCGGCAGCGGCGTTGGCTGCGTTCAGCAGAACCGGTCACATACTGATGTATGCTCCCGGTCGCGGCTTCACTTGCCGCCTTGCTGCCACACCAGTCAGTTTGAAAAAAGGCTGTCTGGTCTGCGGCAGCTGCACTGGCCGCGTTCAGCAGAACCGGTTACATACTGATGTATGCTCCCGGTCGCGGCTTCACTTGCCGCCTTGCTGCCACCTTACTGCTCACTCTCATCCCGTACCTGAATATCATGCTTTTTCATCATTGCCCGCAGCTGATGATAGGTCACACCCAGCAGCCCGGCCGCGCGCCGCTGGTTAAACTTTGCCTGTTGCAGGCTCACTTCCAGCAGCGCGCGCTCCTGCTGATACTGCCACTGGCGCAAATCGAGCGGCAGCGCGGGCAGGGCTGCAGATTCGGCAGGGCGCTGCCGCTCTGCTGAATCTGTGGCACGTGAAGCAAACGGATTGATGATGATCGTGTCCAGCGGCTCTTCGGTGCTGCGGTGACGATACACGGAACGCTCCACGACATTCTTCAGTTCGCGCACGTTGCCGGGCCAGTGGTAAGCCAGCAGCTCCCGCTGCGCACGTTCGCTGAAGCCGGGAAACAGCGGCAGACGCAGCTCGCGACACATCTGAATAGCAAAATGCTCCGCCATAAGCAGAATATCGCTGCGTCGCTGGCGCAGCGGCGGCAGCTGCACCACATCAAAGGCGAGACGATCCAGCAGGTCCGCCCGGAATTTTCCGGCAGCAGCAAGCGCGGGCAGATCTTCATTGGTGGCGCAGACCAGGCGTACATTAACCTGCAGCGCGTGATTACCGCCAACGCGCTCCAGCTGACCATATTCAATTACGCGCAGTAGCTTCTCCTGAACCAGCATCGGTGCGGTCGCCAGCTCATCAAGAAACAGCGTGCCGCCGTCGGCGCGCTCAAAGCGGCCAAGATGACGCTTCTGCGCGCCGGTAAAAGCGCCCGCCTCATGCCCGAAGAGTTCCGAGTCGAGCAGGCTCTCATTAAGCGCTGCACAGTTAAGCGAGATAAAAGGGCCCTGCCAGCGTTCAGACAGATAGTGCAGCCGGCTGGCGATCAGCTCTTTACCGGTGCCGCGCTCACCAATGACCAGCACCGGTTTTTCCAGCGGTGCCAGCTGAGACACCTGCTCCAGCATCTCAAGAAAATTATTCGACTCGCCCAGCAGGTTATCGTTGCCATTAGCCATGATGAATTTCACCAACAGTTGTGTAATTTACTCATCCTGGCCTTTCGCAGCAGGAATGTAAACCCAGCGCACTCAATAAAATCAGCTACTTAAAAGTTGGCACGCATCTTGTAAGCACTACAGGCGTCCCGACCATATACATGACAATATTGAGGAACATCATTATGGGTATTTTTTCTCGTTTCGCTGACATCGTAAACGCTAACATTAACTCGCTGCTTGAGCGCGCAGAAGATCCGCAGAAACTGGTACGCCTGATGATTCAGGAAATGGAAGACACGCTGGTTGAGGTACGTTCAACTTCAGCGCGCGCGCTGGCTGAGAAAAAGCAGCTGCTGCGCCGTATTGAACAGGCTGAGGTCCAGCAGTCGGAGTGGCAGGAAAAAGCGGAGCTGGCTATCAGCAAAGAGAAAGAGGATCTGGCACGCTCTGCGCTGATTGAAAAACAGAAACTCACCGATCTGATTAGCCTGCTGCAGCAGGAATCAACGCAGGTGGATGAGACGCTGGAGCGAATGAAAGGCGAGATCGGCGAGCTGGAAAACAAGCTCGGCGAAACCCGCGCCCGCCAGCAGGCGCTGACGCTGCGCCATCAGGCGGCTTCCTCATCACGCGATGTTCGTCGTCAGCTCGACAGCGGCAAAATTGATGATGCGATGGCGCGCTTTGAGTCCTTTGAACGTCGTATCGACCATATGGAAGCTGAAGCGGAAAGCCAGCGCTTTGGTAAATCAAAAACGCTGGATCAGCAGTTTGCTGAGCTGAAAGCTGATGATGAAATCAGCCAGCAGCTTGCCGCACTGAAAGCCAGAATGAACCGCGGTGAGTGATCGCGTCCGGGCCCGTTTTCGGGCCCGGCTGAAACGGTGTAGATGATTAAGGAGAGTCAATGAGCGCACTTTTTCTTGCCATACCCCTGACGATTTTTGTGCTGTTTGTCGCACCCATCTGGTTATGGCTGCATTACAGCAACCGGCGCAGCGCAGGTGAACTGTCGAATAATGATATGCAGCGGCTGCAGCAGCTGACGCAGGAGGCGCAACGTATGCGCGAGCGCGTTCAGGCGCTGGAAGCGATTCTTGATGCGGAGCATCCAAACTGGAGGCAGCCATGACAGGCGATCGCAAACTCTGGCGCATTCCGCAGCAGGGCAAAGTACGCGGCGTGTGTGCCGGCGTAGCGGAATATCTCGACATACCGGTGCGTCTGCTGCGCGTCATCGTCGTGCTGTCACTGTTCTTTGGCCTGTTTATGATCACCGTGACCGCCTATTTTATTCTCGGCTATGTGCTGGATGAGAAACCGGCCACGCTGCCGGATCAGAAGCAGCCAACGGCCCGTGAACTGCTGGATGAGCTGGCGCTGACCCTGAGCCAGGATGAGCGCAGCGTTCGCGATGTAGAGCGTTACGTGACCTCTGAAACCTTCAGCGTGCGCAGCCGTTTTCGTCAGCTCTGATCCCCGGACCCTCGCGGGTCCGCATCTCAACTCATAAGGGGCTTTATGCACACTCAGCGAATGACTGCTCTGCGCCGTCGCGCAACACCTGCGTTGAAGTCGGCCGGAAAATTCATCATTATCAGTGCGGTAACATATGGTCCCGGCGGGCTCGCCGGCTGGGCTGTTAAATCGGTGGCGCGCCGTCCGCTGCGCCTGTTGCTGGCGGCCGCCCTGGAACCGCTGCTGAGCAGGGCGTTTCGCCGTCTGTCAGCGCGATTCATCAGGGAGAACGATGAAAAAACTGCAAAATGAACTTGTCGCGTTGATGAACCGCGGCGTGGATCGTCATCTGCGCCTGGCGGTCACCGGACTGAGCCGCAGCGGCAAGACCGCGTTTATTACCTCGCTGGTCAATCAGCTGCTGAACGTCCATCACGGCGCGCGCCTGCCGCTGTTTTCAGTGGTACGCGAAGAGCGTTTACTTGGCGTCAAGCGCGTGCCGCAGCGCGAGCTCGGTACGCCGCGCTTTACCTATGATGAAGGGCTGGCTCAGCTCTACGGCGCGCCACCCGCATGGCCCACCCCAACGCGCGGCGTCAGCGAAATGTGCCTCGCGCTGCGCTACCGGCCTGATAACTCACTGCTGCGTCACTTCAAAGATACCGCCACGCTCTATCTTGAGATCGTTGACTATCCCGGTGAATGGCTGCTCGATCTGCCCATGCTGGCGCAGGATTATGTCAGCTGGTCGCGGCAGATGCGCGGGCTGCTGCAGGGCGACAGAGAGAAATGGTCAGCCCGCTGGCGTGAGCTCTGCCATAACCTCGATCCGCTGGCACCCGCTAATGAAAACCAGCTGGCAGAGATTGCCGCCGCCTGGACAGATTATCTGCACCACTGCAAAAGCCAGGGGCTGCACTTTATTCAGCCGGGCCGCTTTGTGCTGCCGGGCGAGATGGCGGGCGCACCGGCGCTGCAGTTTTTCCCGTGGCCCGATGCGGATGAGCAGGCTGTGAGCAAACTGGCACAGGCGCCGGCCGGCAGTAATTTTGTTGTACTGCAGCAGCGGTATAACTACTACTGTTCGCACGTGGTGAAAGGCTTCTATAAAAATTATTTTCTGCGTTTTGACCGGCAAATTGTGCTGGTGGACTGTCTGCAGCCGCTGAACAGCGGGCCGCAGGCGTTTAATGATATGCGTCTGGCGCTGACTCAGCTCATGCAGAGTTTTCATTACGGTCAGCGGACCCTGTTCCGGCGCCTCTTCTCCCCGGTGATAGACAAGCTGCTGTTTGCCGCGACGAAAGCCGATCACATCACCGCCGATCAGCACGCCAATATGGTGTCGTTGCTGCAGCAGCTGGTACAGGATGCCTGGCAGAACGCCGCATTTGAAGGTATCAGCATGGATTGCCTCGGACTGGCCGCCATACAGGCTACCGAAAGCGGCCTGGTGGATCACCGGGGCGAGAAGCTGCCGGCACTGCGCGGTGAGCGGCTGACAGATGGTGAGCCGCTCACCGTTTATCCGGGTGAGGTGCCGCCCCGTTTGCCGGGGAACAGCTTCTGGCAGCAGCAGGGGTTTCAGTTTGAGCAATTCCGGCCGCAATCGCTGGATATAGATCGGCCTCTGCCGCATATCCGCATGGATGCCGCGCTGGAATTTTTACTGGGAGATAAATTGCGATGAGTGATGAGACGCCGTTAAAAGCGCGAATCGATTTTGCCCGTCCGCTCAGCAGCGATGCGCAGCCACCGCTGCGTGCTGCGCAGACGTTTGACGTAAAAACCGCCGATTTTGTCGCAGCGACCGGGGCAGATCCGCTGCCTGAAGGCGCCGGTGAAAAGATGGTGGAGGCGGCGCTGCGACCTAAACGCAGCCTGTGGCGTAAAATAGCCGCTGCGGGCGTGGCGGTGTTCACCGTGAGCGTGCTGGCTCAGGGCGTACAGTTTATGCACGATGCGTGGCAGGCGCGCGACTGGTTTGCCCTGGGCAGCGGGGCGGCAGGCGGGCTGATTGTGCTGGCTGGTGCCGGCGCACTGATTGCGGAGTGGCGGCGTCTGTGGCGGCTGCGCCAGCGCGCAGAATCGCGCGATGTGGCGCGTGACCTGCTGCAGAGTCACGGCATCGGCAAAGCACGCGCCTTTTGTGAAAATCTCGCGCAGCAGGCGCGGCTCGATCAGGCGCATCCGGCGCTGCAGCGCTGGTATGCCGCGCTGCATGAGACGCATAACGATCGCGAGATTGTCACGCTCTACGCACAGCTGGTGCAGCCGGTACTCGATCGCCAGGCGCGCAGTGAAATCAGCCGCCACGCCGCGGAATCGACCCTGATGATTGCCGTCAGCCCGCTGGCGCTGGTGGATATGGCGTTTATCGCCTGGCGTAATCTGCGGCTGGTGAATCGTATCGCCGCGATTTACGGCATCGAACTGGGTTATTTCAGCCGTATCCGTCTGTTTCGTCTGGTGCTGCTCAATATGGCCTTTGCCGGCGCGTCCGAACTGGTGCGCGAAGTGGGGATGGACTGGATGTCGCAGGATATCGCGGCGCGTCTTTCAGCCCGTGCCGCACAGGGTATCGGTGCCGGGTTGCTGACCGCGCGGCTGGGCATAAAAGCGATGGAGCTGTGCCGTCCGCTGCCGTGGCTGGAAGAGGATAAACCCCGCCTTGGCGACTTCCGCCGCGACCTGGTGAGCCAGCTTAAAACCTCGCTGGCAAAAGGCAGCTCCGCCTCAGAGCAGAGTGCTA
Source organism: Pantoea sp. ICBG 1758 (assembly GCF_002928325.1). Taxonomy (NCBI): domain Bacteria; kingdom Pseudomonadati; phylum Pseudomonadota; class Gammaproteobacteria; order Enterobacterales; family Erwiniaceae; genus Pantoea; species Pantoea sp. ICBG 1758. The sequence goes on along the minus strand of NZ_POWL01000001.1, from coordinate 1,103,655 downwards.
AATAATCAACGTTCCTGTCACTTTCATTCTGCTCCCATGCTAAAAGGCAACGTAAACGTTGCCTTTTTCGTTTCTTCCCGGCATAAGCAGCTCTGTCTGACCCGGCGAAAAGGGGAATCTGTGCTGCACTGTCAACTTTTCATGACACAGCCCTTCTGGGGTGCTGCAAGTTAGCGTATTATCTCTGAAATCAAAACCTGACTAAGGCTTACTGCCATGCGTTTGGAAGTTTTTTGTCATGACCGAATCGGTCTGGCGCGTGAACTGCTCGACCTGCTGGTCGCCCGCAATATCGATTTACGCGGCATCGAAATTGCCCCGCAGGGCCGCATCTATCTCAGCTTTTCTGCGCTGGAGTTTGACGCTTTCAGCAATTTGATGGCAGAGATCCGGCGCACGCCCGGCGTCACCGACGTGCGTACCGTGGCATATCTGCCCTCTGAGCGCGAACATCGCGCGCTCAGCGCGCTGCTGGTGGCGATGCCGGAGCCGGTCTTCTCTATCGATCTTAAAGGCAAAATTGAGCTGGCCAATCCGGCGGCGCAGCATCTGTTTGCGCTGGATGAGCAGAAAATCCGCAATCACAGCGTGGCGTCACTGATTGGCGGCGTTAATTTTCAGCGCTGGCTGGAGAGCGAACGGGTAGAGGCGCAGACCCAGCATGTGGTGATTCAGGGGCGTGACTTTCTGCTGGAAGCGCGACCCATCTACCTTGCAGACAGCGATGAGCAGGGCGATAACCCGGTGGGCGCAATGATCACGCTGAAGTCCACGGCGCGTATGGGACGTCAGCTGCAGAATCTCAGCGTCACGGATGAGTCCGAGTTTGACCATATCGTGGCGGTGACGCCTAAAATGCGTCAGGTCATTGAGCAGGCGCGTAAACTGGCGATGCACGATGCGCCGCTGCTGATTGTGGGCGATACCGGCACCGGCAAAGATATGCTGGCGCGCGCCTGCCACCTGCGCAGCGCACGCGGTAAAAAACCGTTTCTCGCGCTCAACTGCGGTTCGATTCCGGACGACGTGGCGGAGAGCGAGCTGTTTGGCCACGCGGCCGGCGCCTATCCCAACGCGCTGGAGGGGAAAAAGGGCTTTTTTGAGCAGGCCAGCGGCGGCTCGGTGCTGCTGGACGAAATCGGTGAGATGTCGCCGCGTATGCAGACCAAGCTGCTGCGTTTTCTCAACGACGGGACCTTTCGCCGCGTAGGCGAAGATCATGAAGTGCATGTTGATGTCCGGGTGATCTGCGCCACGCAAAAGAACCTGATTGAGATGGTACAGCGCGGGGAGTTCCGCGAGGATCTCTTTTACCGGCTCAACGTGCTGACGCTGAATCTGCCGCCGCTGCGCGAGCGTCCGCTTGATATTCTGCCGCTGACAGAGATGTTTGTGGCGCGTTTTGCCGATGAGCAGGGGCTGCCGCGCCCGCGCCTGTCACCGCAGCTGCTGCCGTTCCTGACGCGCTACAGCTGGCCGGGCAATGTCCGGCAGCTGAAAAACACGCTCTATCGGGCCATGACGCAGCTGGAAGGTTATGAGCTGCGTCCGCAGGATATCGTGCTGCCGGAGCAGGCGCTGGATGTGTCGCTGGGTGAAGAGGCGCTGGAGGGATCGCTGGATGAGATCACCGGCCGCTTTGAGCGTTCGGTACTGACCCGGCTCTATCTCTCCTATCCCAGCACGCGTAAGCTGGCCAAACGTCTGGGCGTATCGCACACGGCGATTGCCAATAAACTGCGTGAATATGGATTAGGGCAGAAGCGCGGAGAGAGCGAGTAGCTGCGCTGGCCTGTTCTGAACAGTAAAAACCGTCCCGTAAGGACGGTTTTTTATGAGCAACTTACTTCAGCGCGGCCAGCGCTGCATCGTAATCGGGCTCTTCGGTGATCTCATTGACCAGCTGGCTGTAAAGCACCTTGTCATTCTCATCAAGCACCACTACTGCACGGGCGGTCAGGCCTTTTAGCGGGCCGTCAGAGATAGCGACGCCATAATTCTCTTTGAACTCAGAGCCGCGCATAGCGGAAAGCGTGACCACATTGGCGACGTTCTCCGCGCCGCAGAAGCGTGACTGGGCAAACGGCAGGTCAGCTGAAATGCAGAGCACTACGGTGTTGCTGGTATCACCGGAGCGCTCGTTAAACTTGCGAACCGAGGCGGCGCAGACGCCGGTATCGATACTCGGGAAGATGTTCAGCACTTTGCGCTTTCCGGCATAGTCTGCCAGCGAAACATCAGCCAGATCTTTAGTGACCAGCGTAAAAGGCTGCGCCTGCTCGCCTGCCTGCGGGAAGTGGCCGGCAACCGGAACAGGATTACCCTGAAAGTGAACGTTCTGTGACATACAATCTCCTTTTTAAATGAAAAGTCAGCGCAGCGCGCGACTTTACGAAAACCGTTAAAGTTTATGCCATAATTTTTAGGGGTTTACGATTACCTTTCTTACAATAATCGCTCAGCTTCACATCAGGCGCACAATTTTAAGGTGTAAAAATGAGAACAGTGAAGAGTTATCCTGAAGCCTGGCCACTGCATTCGCCGTTCGTTATCTCGCGCGGCAGCCGGACGGAAGCGCAGGTTGTGGTGGTGGAAATTGAAGAGAATGGTATTAAAGGCACCGGAGAAGCGACCCCGTATGCCCGTTATGGTGAGAGCGAGGCCTCAGTGCTGGCGCAGATTGCCGCTCAGCTGCCCGCGCTGCAGCAGGGCTTAACCCGAAGCGCGCTGCAGCAGGCGATGCCGGCGGGTGCGGCGCGCAATGCCATTGATTGTGCGCTCTGGGATCTGGAACGCCAGCAGCATGGGCAGACGCTGGCCGCGCTGTGCGATCGCCCTCTGGCCGGGCAGGTAGCCACGGCGCGCACCATCAGTATCGATACGCCGGAAGCGATGGCCAGCAGCGCGCTGGCGCTGTGGCAGCATGGTGCAAAGCTGCTCAAAGTGAAAATGGATAATCATCTGATCAGTGAGCGGCTGGTAGCGATCCGCAGCGCGGTGCCGGAAGCGACCCTGATTATCGACGCAAATGAATCCTGGGAAGCGGAAGGGCTGGCGGCACGCTGTCAGCTGCTGGCGGATCTAAATATTGCGATGCTGGAGCAGCCGCTGCCCGCCGGGCAGGATGCTGCGCTGGCAAATTTTGTCCATCCGCTGCCGATCTGCGCAGATGAGAGTTGCCATACGCGCGACAGCCTGGCGGAACTGGCGGGGCGCTACGAGATGATCAATATCAAGCTGGATAAAACCGGCGGCCTGACAGAGGCGCTGGCGCTGGCCGCTACCGCGCGTGAGCAGGGATTTACGCTGATGCTGGGCTGTATGCTCTGTACCTCGCGCGCTATCCGGGCCGCGCTGCCGCTGGTTTCACAGGCCGCCTTCACCGATCTGGATGGCCCGACCTGGCTGGCAGCAGATGTCGATCCCGCGCTCTCATTCAGCTATGGCACACTTAATGCGGCGCCTGCCAGCGCAGCAGATTAATCATCGCCTCAAGATAGCGTTCGGTCGCCTCATCAACGGAAATCGGCGGCATTTCCGCCGTAATGCAGAGTAGCCCCAGATCGGCGCACCAGCTGCCAAAAGAACCCGGCGTGGCGTATCCCACGCTGCTTACCACCGGCAATGCGGTCTGCTCACCCAGCCAGCGCGCCAGCGCGCTGTGATGGGGATCGTCGATACAGGCCAGCGGTTCATGCCATGAGACCACCCAGCGCGGCTGCAGCTGATGGATCAGCTGGCACAGCGCGCTGGTTTCGGGTTCGGAGGCGGGCTTCTCACCAGTAGAGAGCACCACATCGCGTGCGTCAGCGGCGCTGTTCCAGCGGTAGTGCGTATCGCCCCGCTGCCAGTTAGCGGCGGGAAAGTTACGGTTGAGATCGACGCCGCGCGCGTTGGCGCGCAGCCCGAGCTGACAGCCGTCCGGATTCACGGCCAGAATGACATGATGGCGGCGCAGGGAGGCTGGCAGCGTCCGCAACGCGGCGGAAAGCGTGGCGATTGCGGCGTTCTCATCGCCGTGAGTGCCGGCGATGATCAGTCCGCTCTCTTCATCAGCTGACTGCGCCGGAAACCAGAGCAGCGGGGCGCCGAGCGCCGAGCGACCATACTGCTGCCAGACCGCATCAAGCTGACCGCGCTGCGGTCGCGGGTGATGAAATGACATATCAGGCTCTCCTGTGAGCGGCTCTGCAAACGAGCGGGGCGCGCGCCTGTCCGGCACTACATTAACGGTAAACAGCAAACCGGGAAATAGCTACATACCAATCAGCAATTTGCGTTACAGTTGCCGGAGTTGCTGGCGACATTACGCACTTCAGGTCGCCCTTTTTTCTGTTAAGGAGTGATGATGAAGCCTCTGTTTTTCCCCACGGCGCTGGCGCTGATCGTCAGCAGCACGTTTTTTCCGGCTACTGCTGCTGAAATACCGGCGGGCGCGCTGCTCGCCAGCCAGCAGACAATTGTTCGCCACATCAAAGATGAACCCGCCTCGCTTGATCCCATGAAAGCCGTGGGATTGCCGGAAATTCAGGTCATGCGCGACCTGTTTGAAGGCCTCACCAGTCAGGATGCAAAAGGCCAGATTGTGCCCGGCGTCGCTGAGAGCTGGAGCAGTAATGACAATAAAATCTGGCTGTTTACGCTGCGCAAAGATGCGCGCTGGTCAGATGGCAGCCCGGTCACTGCGCAGGATTTTGTCTACAGCTGGCAGCGTCTGGTCGATCCGAAAAACAGTTCGCCTTTTGCCTGGTTTGCGGCGCTGAGCGGTATTGAAAATGCGGAAGCGATTACCAAAGGCAGCATGAGTCCGGAGAAACTGGGCGTAACGGCCACCGATGCCACCCATCTGAAAGTGACGCTGTCACGACCGGTGCCGTGGCTGCCAGCCATGATGGCCAACGCCGCGCTGTTTCCCGTGCCGCAAAAAGTTATCCAGGCTGAAGGTGACGCGTGGACCGCACCGGGCAAGCTGGTGGGAAATGGCGCCTATCAGTTACAAACGCGGGTCGTAAACGAAAAGATTGTTCTGGTGCGCAATAAACATTACTGGGACGACAAGCATTCAGTGCTGACGCAGGTGACCTTTCTGCCCATCAATGAAGAGTCCAGCGCCACCAAGCGCTACCGCGCCGGGGATATCGATATCACCGAATCATTCCCGAAAAATATGTTTGCGCTATTGAAAAAGAGTCTGCCGGGTGAGGTCTATACCCCTGACCAGCTCGGGACCTACTACTACGCCTTTAATACGCAGAAAGGACCGACGGCTGATGTGCGCGTGCGTAAAGCGCTTTCGTGGAGTATCGATCGCCGCATTATTGCGGAGAAGGTGCTGGGGACCGGCGAGAAGCCGGCGTGGCATTTTACTCCCGATGTGACGGCCGGTTTTACGTCACAGCAGAGCTATCTGCAGCAGCATAGCCAGCAGGAGCTGAATGCGCAGGCGAAAGCGCTGCTCGCGGCAGCGGGCTACGGTCCAGCTAAGCCGCTGCATCTGACGCTGCTCTATAACACCTCAGAAAGCCATCAGAAAATTGCTATCGCCGTCGCCTCGATGTGGAAAAAGACTCTGGGCGCAGAGGTTACGCTGCAAAACCAGGAGTGGAAAACCTATATCGACAGCCGCAACAGCGGAAATTTTGATGTGATCCGCGCCTCGTGGGTCGGTGATTATAACGAACCCTCTACCTTTCTCAGTCTGCTGACGGCCAGCCACAGCGGGAATATTGCGCGTTTCAACAGCGCGGAGTATGACGCGCTACTGGCGAAAGCGAGTACCGAAACCAGCGTGCAGGCGCGCAATGCAGATTACAACAAAGCGGAGCAGATCATTGCCGACCAGGCACCCATCGCACCGCTATATCAATATACAAACGGCCGCCTGATAAAACCGTGGGTAAAAGGCTATCCCATCACCAACCCGGAAGATGTGGCTTACAGCCGCGAGTTGTGGATTGAAAAGCACTGAGTACCTTGCGTCACGTTTGCATACACCGGCGCGATTGCAACTGAAAGGCGCGGCGCTAGACTGTAGCCTGTTGATTGAGAGCGTGGAGTGGGGACGTGAACGTTATTGAAGGGAAAGCATTACAGGTATCAGATGCCATTATTGCCTGTCAGTTTGATGGCAAAGGTGGCGTTATCGCGATTAAAGATGACGATATCATCCACTGCGAGCGCCACTGCTGGCTGCATCTGAATTACGCGCAGCGCCAGAGCGCGGAGTGGCTGCAGAATACGCCGCTGATCCCCGATGCCGTGCGCGATGCGCTGGCAGGCGACAGTATGCGGCCGCGCGTCACGCGGCTTGGCGACGGCTTTATGATTGTGCTGCGCAGCGTGAACCACAACGCCGACTCGCGTCCCGATCAGCTGGTGGCGATGCGCGTATTCATCAATGACAAACTGATCGTCTCTACGCGCCGCCGCAAAGTCAACGCGATAGATGAAGTGCTCAATGAGCTGCAGCATGGTAATGGCCCGGCAGACGGCGGCAGCTGGCTGGTGGATGTCTGCGACGCGCTGACCGATCACGCCAGCGAATTCATTGAAGATATGCATGACAAGATTATTGAGCTGGAAGATGCGCTGATGGATCAGCAGGTGCCGGCCAGAGGCGAGCTGGCGCTGCTGCGCAAGCAGCTGATCGTCATGCGCCGCTATATGGCACCGCAGCGTGATGTCTATGCGCGACTGGCCAGCGAGAAACTCCCGTGGATGAGTGACGACGACCGGCGACGCATGCAGGACGTGGCGGACCGTCTGGGCCGCGGCCTGGACGATCTCAACGCCGGCGTGGCGCGCACCGGCATCCTCGCTGACGAGGTCGCCTCGCTGCTGGCGGAGTCGATGAACCGCCGGACGTATACCATGTCACTGATGGCGATGATTTTTCTGCCTGCGACCTTTCTTACCGGACTGTTTGGCGTCAACCTCGGTGGCATTCCGGGCGGTAACTGGCAGCACGGTTTTCTGCTGTTTTGTCTGATCCTGCTGCTGATGGTCGGGGGCGTGGCGGTATGGCTGAAAAAACGCAAATGGCTGTAGCAAAAGCGGGAAAAGCTGATCGATATCAACTCACCCTGCGGAAAATCGCGGCACACTCTCTTTCGCAGGTGAATGCAACGTCAGGCGATGGGCGTTGTACTCCATATTGTCTTACTTCCTGTTTGCGAATTACTGCATAGCACAGTTAATTCCTCTGACACCGGCCCCAGGGCCGGTTTTTTTTATGCTGGCTTGTTCAGCAAAGCTTTCCTACGCTTAAAGTACGTTCCGCAACAGGAGAAAGCGATGCAAGCTATCCACGCCAGTGAACCGATCCCAACCGACCCGGTGCCGATTCCGGAGCCTGTTCCGCAGCCGCAGCCCATTCCGGAGCCGGAGCCGCCGCACGATCCCGATGTGCCACCCATCAGCGATCCGCCGCCGCATCAATAAAAAAAGGCGCGTTCCCGCCGGGATACGCGCCTTTGTAGTTCTCAGCAGAACTACTTTATCTCTAATACATCCAGCCGCAGCTTCGCGGTGGCTGCTGCATCCTCATCCGGCTGCCAGCCCGCGGGCTGCATCGGCAGCGTTTCGCGATCGAAGCCAATATCACCACCATCAACCACTTCATCGCCATGGCGGATGCCTTTGAAATCGAACAGGCTGATATCCGCCATATGCGAAGGCACAATGTTCTGCATGGCGCTGAACATGGTTTCAATGCGGCCCGGAAAACGTTTATCCCAGTCGCGCAGCATATCGGCCACCACCTGACGCTGCAGGTTGGGCTGCGAACCGCACAGGTTGCAGGGGATAATCGGGTACTGGCGCGCTTCAGCAAAGCGGATAATATCTTTTTCACGGCAGTAGGCGAGAGGGCGGATAACAATATGCTTGCCGTCATCACTCATCAGCTTGGGCGGCATGCCTTTCATTTTGCCGCCGTAGAACATATTAAGAAACAGCGTCTGCAGGATATCGTCGCGATGATGGCCGAGCGCAATTTTAGTACAGCCCAGTTCGCTGGCGGTGCGATAGAGAATACCGCGACGCAGACGCGAGCAGAGTGAGCAGGTGGTTTTGCCTTCCGGGATCTTCTCTTTAACAATAGAGTAAGTATCTTCGGTGACAATTTTATACTCCACGCCCAGCGTCTCAAGATAAGCGGGCAGAATATGCGCCGGGAAGCCGGGCTGCTTCTGATCGAGATTGACCGCCACCAGCGAAAAATTCACCGGCGCGCTCTGCTGCAGGCTGCGCAGGATCTCCAGCATGGTATAGCTGTCTTTACCGCCTGAGAGACAGACCATGATGCGGTCGCCTTCTTCAATCATGTTGAAGTCAGCAATCGCTTCGCCGACGTTGCGGCGCAGGCGCTTCTGCAGTTTATTGAAGTTGTATTGCTCTTTTTTTGTTACGTCTTGATTTTCTGACATTATTTTCACGCTTGAGAGTGCCGGCGAACAGAACAGGCGGCTGAAACCCGCATTGGCGGTCATAAACCTGTAGTTATGGATGCGTATGGTACGGATTGCGCGCGCGAATACCAGCCTCGCGTGAACGCTTTTAATCTGTTGCCGCATCCGTGGCTAATAATTTTGCTCTGTCTGCGCCTCTATACCATCTCCAGTGACTGCACCCCTTTAATATCCATGACCTTCTCATAAAGGCTGTGGCGCGGTGCCCGGCGGGAGAGTGTGACCTCTACGCTGAGTTCACACAGGCCGCTCTCTTCGTCACGGTTGACCACCGCGATATGCCCGTAGCGGATCCCTTCACGCTGCAGCACCAGTAACACCAGCGGGACGCTTTTGGCTTTCAGATGCACAATCAGCGTATGATGGCGGCCAATCAGCCAGTGGCTGAGGCGGCGAAAAACCTCCAGCACGACCAGCGCCAGCAGCGTGCCATAAATGCCAATTTCATACATCCCGCTACCGATAACCAGACCGATGGCGGCGGTAACCCAGAGGCCCGCTGCGGTAGTCAGGCCTTTTACGATCTGCTTCTGAATAATGATGGTACCGGCCCCGAGAAAGCCCATACCGCTGACGACCTGCGCCGCGATGCGGCTGGGATCAAGACCCACATGGTCGCTGCTGAGCATATCGGCAAAGCCATATTTCGAGACCAGCATAAACAGGGCGCTGCCGATCCCCACCAGAATATGGGTACGCAGACCCGCCTCTTTTGCCCGCATCTGACGCTCAAGTCCGATAAGCCCGCCGAGAACGCCGGCCAGCGCGATGCGTAACAGCATATCGGTTAACATAATTTCCCCTGAGCAATTGAAATAACGGATTATTTTAGAAGATAACCGGCAAAAATCTTCTCTTCAGGATAATTCTGCTTGCAATGAAAGGTCTGAAATTTTGTAAAAAGCTATGTCCGCACTCGATTCGCAGCAGAGGCTGTCATATGCTGTGAGCACTTTTCGTCCCCTGTCCCCGGAGTCCGACTAATGAAAGCTGCCTCTTTACTGCTGGCTGGTGCAGCACTGCTGCTCTCCGCCTGCAGCAGTACCCCTGATAACGAACCGCCGCAGCAGGCGACCGCGGCTCACGTCCAGCCGCACGTCGTGATGTCCGCAATGGCAGAAAGCAGCTGCAGCGGTGCCGGGGGCACGCTGGCATTTTCCCGCCAGCTGGATGGTTCACGTATCGGCATGTGTCAGCTGTCAAACGGCCGCCGCTGCGATGAACAGGCGCTCATGGGTGGCACGTGCGCCCGCTGATGCGGGCGCACCATTTCAGGGCTTAACCCGGTTCGGGCACGCTTCGCCTTGATCGAGCTGCTGCAGATTACCCAGCGTGGTTTCTGAGATGGCGGTCAGGGCTTCTGCGGTCAGAAACGCCTGATGTCCGGTAAACAGCACGTTGTGGCAGGCAGAGAGGCGGCGGAAAATGTCGTCCTGAATAACGTCGTTCGATTTGTCCTCAAAAAACAGATCGCGTTCATTTTCATAGACGTCCATTCCCAGCGACCCGATCTTCTGCTGTTTTAGCGCTTCAATAGCCGCCTGCGAATCGATCAGGCCGCCGCGGCTGGTATTGATGATCATCACGCCATCTTTCATTTCGCTGAACGCCTGCGCGTTAAGCATATGATGATTTTCCGGCGTCATCGGGCAGTGCAGCGTAATCACATCCGAGCGGGCAAACAGCGTTTTCAGATCGACATATTCTGCACCCAGCTCAAGCGCAGCGTCGCTCGGGTAGGGATCACAGGCCAGCAGCTTCATGCCAAATCCTTTCAGGATCCGCAGCGTAGCCACACCGATTTTCCCCGTACCGACCACGCCTGCGGTTTTATTGTGCATGTTGAAGCCGGTCAGGCCATCAAGCGAAAAGTTTGCGTCACGGGTGCGCTGATAAGCGCGATGAATGCGGCGATTCAGCGCCAACATCATACCCACCGTGTGTTCCGCCACCGCTTCCGGGGAGTAGGCGGGCACGCGTACGACCTCCATGCCCAGCTCAGCAGCCGCCTGCAGATCGACGTTATTGAATCCGGCACAGCGCAGGGCAATATACTTAATGCCCAATGCCGCCAGCTCTTCCAGTACCGCTCTGCCGCAGTCGTCATTTACGAAAATACAGACCGCGTCACAGCCGGCAGCATTTTTTGCCGTATCCTCGCTGAGCAGGAAATCAAAGAACACCAGCTCAAATCCAAAACGGGCGTTGACCTGTTCAAAATATTTCTGGTCATAGTGCTTGGTGCTGTAAACCGCAACTTTCATTGTTTCGCTCCTGAAAAATGCCATGTCGGTATCATTAAAGGATAACGGTTTCTGCGCGACTTTGCTTTTCTTCACGCAGCAGGCCAGGCTAACACCTTCATTTGCGAATGATTACGTGCCATCATTTCGGCAGGAAAATATAAACAACAGGATAGTTACCCGCCATGACGCGTGGCCTTCGCCGACTACTTGCCGCCTTGCTGGCGCTGATTCTGCTGCTGCTGGGCCTGCTGCTGACGCTGACGCAGTGGCTGCCACGGCTGGCCGGTATCTGGCTGCCGGATGAGACGCGCATCGAAATTGAGGGCAGGCCGGGCTGGCAGCAGGGCGCAGTGACGTTGCCGCAGCTGCGTTACCTGACGGGCAGCTGTACGCTGGCTAAGGTTGAGCAGGTGGCGCTGGGCCGCTCACAGCAGCGCTGGCAGCTTAGCGCACAGCGCGTCACGCTTAACAGCGCCTGCTGGCAGTCGCTGCCGCCGCAGCCAGCTTCTGCCGTACCGCGTACGCTGGCCGACTGGCAGCAGCGCCTGCCGGGGGCCGATGTACATATCGGCAGGCTGGCCGTCCTGCCGTGGCAGCACTATGCTGGTGAACTCGATCTCACGCTTGCACCGGAACAGCAGCAGCTGCGCTATCGCGGCGATAATCTCAGCCTGAACGCACGCCTGCAGGGCCAGACGCTGACGGTCGACTCTCTTAAGTTACAACATCCTTTTCTGACACAACCGCTGACGTTACATGGCAGCGTAGCGCTGCCCACATTTGCGGATGGCTTGCCGGTAACCGGCGCACTGCAGAGTGAGCTAAGCGTGGCTCAGTGGCCGCAGCCGCTGACGCTGGATCTGCAGTGGCAGCAGCAGCAGGGTAAGCTGATCGTTCAGGAGCAGGGCGATGAGACACCGCTGCTTGAGCTGCCGTGGCAGAGCGACCGCGATACGTTTCAGATCGCCGACGGGCGCTGGCGCTGGCCTCTGGCCAGTCAGATGCTGTCAGGCGGCGTGGGGCTGACCCTGACCGGATGGCAGCAGGGGATGGACAATCTGCGCGTGCAGGGGCGGCTGAATCTGCTGACGCAGGGGCGCGGCGGTAAAGGTAATGTGGTATTGAGCGTCGGGCCGGGACCGCTGCGCGTAACGGATAACGCGCTGCCGCTGCGCATTACCGGCGAGAGTAAATTTGCCGGGCTGCAGCTCTATGGCAGCCTGCCCGGCGAGCTGCGCGGTGCACTCAGCGCGCCGACGCTGACGTTCCAGCCAGGCGCACTGCTGCGCCTGCGCGGCCAGCTGCTGGATCTCCCTGAAGTGGATGAAGCGCGCTGGCCCCTGGCGGGTGTTTCACTTTCAGCGCAGGGCATTGATGGCCGGCTGCAGGCGATTCTGACGGCGCATAAGCGCGACTATGGTCACTTTACGCTGCATCTGGATGGCCGCGCTGCCGCGTTCTGGCCAGACAGCGGCAGCTGGCGCTGGCGCTACTGGGGCGACGGCAAACTGCAGCCGTTTAACGCAGAGTGGGATGTTACAGGCACCGGCAGCTGGCTGGATCAGCGTATTACGCTGGATACGCTCAATACCGGCCTGAATCAGCTGGCGTGGGGGCCGGTGCAGATTGACCGGCCGCGTATCCGGCTCACTGCGCCGCTGCGCTGGCAGCGGGATAGCACGCAGCCCGGTTTTGCAGGCAGTTTTCGTCTTGATGCGGGGCAAACGCACTTCAGCTACGGCGGCTGGCTGCCGCCTGCAGGGCTGACGTTTGATGTGAAAGGTCGCGATCCGGCACGGTTTTTATGGCGCGGTGAACTGCGCGCTGAAGATATCGGCCCGCTGCGCGTGCACGGACGCTGGGATGGTGAGCGGCTACGCGGAGAGGCCTGGTGGCCGGCACAGTCGCTGCGCGTGTTCCAGCCGCTGCTCAGCAGCGACTTAAAAATGCGTATCCGCAGCGGTGAGCTGCGGGCGCAGGTCGCGTTTTCAGCCGGAGCCAGTCAGGCATTTCAGGCTGGCGGCTTCTTTGCGGTTCAGCAGGGCAGCCTGCAGCTGCCGGACAGTGACATCAACGGCATCGACTTTGCGCTGCCGTTTCGCTATCGCGCTCAGCAGTGGCAGCTGGGACGGCGCGGACCGGTTTCGCTGCGTATCCGCGAGGTTAACAATCAGTTTGCGCTGCAGAATATCACGGCCGATCTGCAGGGTTACTATCCCTGGCAGGAGAGACAGCCGCTTACCCTGAGTAACGTGACGCTCGATTTACTGGGCGGGCACGTCAGTATGCCGGCGCTGCGCATGCCGCAGCGCGAAGCGGCCAGGATTTCGCTGCGCCAGATCGATCTCAGCCGGCTGGTAACGGCACTCAAGCCCAAACAGTTTGCTATGTCGGGTAAGGTCAACGGTGAGCTGCCGCTCTGGCTCAGTAATCCGCAGTGGCTGATCAGAAATGGCTGGATCGCTAACAGCGGGCCGCTCACGTTTCGGCTGGATAAGGATACGGCAGACGCGATTGTAAAAGACAATGTCGCCGCCGGGGCAGCGCTGAGCTGGCTGCGTTATCTGGAGATTTCACGCTCCTGGGCCACACTCGATCTGGATAATACCGGTAATCTGGTGATGCAGTCGCAGGTCACCGGCGTCAGCCAGTTCAGCAACCGGCGCCAGACAATCAATCTCAACTATCGTCATCAGGAGAATCTGTTCCAGCTATGGCGCAGCCTGCGCTTTGGCGATAATTTACAATCCTGGGTGGAGCAGAACGCCACCCTGCCATCAAAGAGGGATCCCTGATGATGAGGTTAAGAGGTGCGCTGCTGGCAGGCAGCGTTGTGCTGGCAGGATGCGTACCGCGGATTGAAGTGGCCGCTCCTGATGCGCCGATTACGATAAATATGAACGTGAAAATTGAACATGAGATCCACATCAAGGTGGATAAAGATGTCGAGGCGCTGCTGCAGAATCAGAGCGGGCTGTTCTGATGGCCCGCAACCGAACAATACGCGCCGTTGCGCTGCTGCTGGTTTTGCTGGCCGGGTCTGCCCATGCGCTGACGCTTGATGAGGCGCGGCAGCAAGGGCGGGTCGGGGAAACGCTGAGCGGCTATGTTGCTGCACGGCAGCAGGATGAGGTCACGCTGGCGCTGGTGAGTCGCATCAATGAGGGCCGCCGGATGGCGTATCAGCGCATTGCCGGGGAAAACAAACTCACAACCAGCGACGTCGCGCGGATTGCCGGAGAGAAGCTGGTGAGCCGGGCCAGCGCAGGGGAATATGTGCGCGGCATCAACGGCCAGTGGCTGCAGAAGTAACCGGTGGCGGGAGGCTCAGCGCTTTCCCGCCACCGGGTGTGGCTTGCGAAGGATCTGCTGCTGTCAGGCATTACGCTGCACTGCTGGTACGTAAGACTGCCAGCGCCGGCTGCCCTTCAAGCAGCGCGGCACGCATTTCGTTACGGTCGAAGCTGTGGCGTGTACCATAAATATTTCTTTTGTCATTGTGTATATCATTAAACAGTTTTGAATAGGCGTCATTAACCATCCTCCGGGTTATTGACTGTACTGAGTTAGCACGCTGGCGCCCACTTAAGCTCTGCGAATTACGACGTAAGGTTGCGGAGGTTGCGTTTTTACTTCCAATGTCTTCCTCTACCCGACTGACGCGCTGCTGCATAGTCGGTACGCCATATTTTATATTGTGCCCGATAGTGTTATTTTTTGATAGCGTGAAAAATCTGGCGTTAGCGCCTGAATTAACCGCATAGCGATTAGCCTGATCGCATAGCTTACGCAGATCGATTTCTTTATTTTCTTTTTCTGCCTGATCAATGATGTCACTTATAGCATTAAATATTAGCTCCTGTTTTGCTGCGTTATAAAGAAAGAGAGCATTGGAAGGACTATTGTCATATGCGTTTATTATTTCAGTCATTGATTTACAGCCTTCAGATTTGGTTCTGGCGGTATTTTCAAAGTGTGCTATTTTTTCGCTCTGTTGCTGCCGGAATGTATCTGTCAGTGACGAAATATAACTTTTTATCGATGACCAGAACTGCGCAAATTGATGCTTAATTTGGGTTAGCAATGAGGGCGCGCCTTTATGCCCGGCTGTAGTTTTTGCCTGAGTAGTGACAGGGTCAGGTTTTGCTTCTGCCAGAGAAGATGCTGACACACTCGGTCGGGCGATAGAGATATCCTGTACTCTCGCAACTGGCGCTGCTACAGCCGTCGCTATAACCGGTGCAGCGATAGGGCGTGTTACGGAAGAAGATGGCGTGCGGTTGCCCGTACTATGAAGTTTTTCAAAAGCTGATGTCAGCTGCGAAACCTTCTTTTTAGCTTCAATTACAGCGATTTCGCGTGTGTTTTTAACATTGGCATTCAACTGTGCGTCATAGTTACCCGTTCTTTTAATGGGCATCTCAAACATTTTAATCTTGTCGCTCACACCCGAAAAAGAGTTAACGGTTGCAGTTTGTCCGGGCAGCGTATCGCTTACATGGATATAGCATAACAGTAAGGCCATATTATTCTCCTGGTAAAAAAATTATTATTTGAGTAAAAGTTCAAATGTAGTTCCAGCCTGCACGGCTGGATTTGATTGCGGATTAATCGTGCCACGTTACTGGTGAGAAAACTTTCGTATTTCGATTTTTATTAAAGGTCGGGCGGTGCTGCGCTTTAATTAAAATGCGGGCGCGGGTTGTCAGTAACAGGGTTGAAATCGTAAAGCAGAATGAGAGAGTGATACTGCAGTGTAAATCAAAAAAGCGGGCAGCCGCCGGGAAGCAAAGATATATTGACGTTAAAATAAAAAACCGGGCGCTCAGGCCCGGTAAAATGAAGCAGAATATCTTTTTTTATTAATCAGGCAGAGACGCGCTGTTTAATCGCATCTTTCGCATCAGCGGTCGCTTTGGTCGCCACTTCCGGACCGTAGGCGATACCTTCCGCGAAGACAAACTCAACGTCAGTGATGCCGATAAAGCCAAGGAACAGCTTCACATACGGCGTCAGCAGATCGGTTGGGGTATCTTTGTGGATACCGCCACGGCTGCTCAGGATCACCGCACGTTTGCCTTTAACCAGACCTTCCGGACCCGCTTCGGTGTAGCGGAAAGTCACGCCCGCGCGGGCAATCAGGTCAAAGTAGTTTTTCAGCTGCGTCGGGATGTTGAAATTGTACATCGGTGCCGCAATAACAATGGTGTCATGCGCCTGCAGCTCAGCGATCAGCGCATCAGAGAGCGCCAGCGCCTCCTGCTGACGTGGAGAAAGTGGCGCATCTGAAGGACGCAGAGCACCCACCAGTTCACCATCCAGTACCGGTACCGGATCGGCAGCCAGGTCGCGTACGGTTACGCTGTCGCCGTTGGCGCGCGCTTCTTCAGCGTAAAAATCAGCCAGCTGACCTGACTGTGAATAACCGGCAAGGATACTGGACTTCAGAATTAATACGTGGCTCATAATAGGTTCCTGTGGTTATGCGGCGGGCTTCCCGCTCAATGCGTCATACTCTACGGCGTTCACCGGCAGCGTAAAAGCGTAATAATTCGAGGCCAATGTTCGAATTAATTGAATAAGCCAGCCGGAGCGGCTCAGCCAGCAGGCTGAGAATATGCTATTATGGCGTCCGGTAATTGATTGAATCTGCCGGGAAAGCGTCCCGGCGCCGCGCGTGTTTTCGCCGTGCTGCACTAACAGGTAATCCATCCCTATGTCATCATCCATTGAATCACCTTTAGCACCACTCTGGGCCCGGCTTGATGCGCTGACGCTGCGCGATCGCCAGCGCCTGCAGCGACGTCTGCAGGGTGCGGCAAAGGTGAAAAACAGCGCCGCACAGCAGACCATTGCCGCAGAGCTGGCGGACGAATTCAGCGTTGCCGAACAGCGCATCGCCCGGCGCGTGGCCGGCACCCCGCGCATCACCTTTCCGGAAAATCTGCCGGTCAGCCAGAAGCAGCAGGCGATATCAGACGCGATTCGCGATCATCAGGTAGTGATTGTTGCTGGTGAAACCGGATCGGGTAAAACTACTCAGCTGCCAAAAATCTGCCTCGCGCTGGGACGCGGCGTGAAAGGCCTGATCGGGCACACGCAGCCGCGTCGTCTGGCAGCCCGCACCGTGGCGAGCCGCATCGCGGAAGAGCTGGAGACCGCGCCGGGAAGTACCATCGGCTATAAAGTCCGTTTTACCGATCAGGTCAGCGACAGCACGCAGGTCAAACTGATGACCGACGGTATCCTGCTGGCGGAGATCCAGCAGGACCGGCTGCTGCTGCAGTACGACACCATCATTATTGATGAGGCGCATGAGCGCAGCCTTAACATCGATTTTCTGCTGGGATACCTGCGTGAGCTGCTGCCGCGCCGCCCCGATCTCAAAGTGATCATCACCTCCGCCACTATCGATCCGCAGCGCTTCTCGCGTCACTTTAATAATGCGCCGGTTATCGAAGTGTCAGGCCGGACTTACCCGGTGGAGGTGCGCTACCGGCCTATCGCGGAAGAAGCGGATGAGAGCGATCGCGATCAGCTGCAGGCCATTTTTGACGCCGTGGATGAGCTGGGGCAGGAGAGCCGTGGCGATATATTGATCTTCATGAGCGGGGAGCGTGAGATCCGCGACACGGCCGATGCGCTGATGAAGCGTGATTTGCCGCATACCGAGATCCTGCCGCTCTACGCGCGTCTCTCCAACGCCGAGCAGAATCGCGTGTTTCAGTCCCACAGCGGGCGGCGCATTGTCCTGGCCACGAACGTGGCAGAGACCTCGCTCACCGTGCCGGGCATTAAATATGTCATCGATCCCGGTACCGCGCGAATCAGCCGCTACAGCTATCGCACCAAGGTGCAGCGCCTGCCGATTGAGCCGGTTTCACAGGCTTCGGCAAACCAGCGTAAAGGGCGCTGCGGCCGCGTTTCGGAAGGGATCTGTATCCGGCTTTACTCCGAGGCTGATTTCCTCAGCCGGCCCGCCTTTACCGATCCGGAGATCCTGCGGACCAATCTCGCGTCGGTGATCCTGCAGATGACCGCCCTGGGGCTGGGCGATATTGCGGCGTTCCCGTTTGTGGAAGCGCCTGACAAACGAAATATTCAGGATGGCGTGCGGCTGCTGGAAGAGCTGGGCGCCATTACTCTTAATGAAAATGAGCACTACCGGCTGACGCCGTCCGGTCGTACCCTGGCGCAGCTGCCGGTGGATCCGCGGCTGGCGCGGATGGTGCTGGAGGCGCAGCGCTTTGGCTGCGTGCGCGAAGTGATGATTATCGCGGCGGCGCTCTCGATTCAGGACCCGCGCGAGCGGCCGGTCGAGAAACAGCAGGCGTCCGATGAGAAACATCGCCGCTTTGCTGATAAAGAGTCTGACTTTCTCACCTTTGTTAATCTCTGGAACTATATCCAGGAGCAGCAGAAAGCGCTGTCGGGCAACCAGTTCCGCCGCCAGTGTAAAAGTGACTATCTCAACTATCTGCGCGTGCGCGAATGGCAGGATATCTACACCCAGCTGCGTCAGGTCGTGCGTGAACAGGGGATGCCCGTCAACAGCGAGCCGGCACCTTATCGTGAGGTGCACTGTGCGCTGCTGACCGGCCTGCTGTCGCATATCGGACAGAAAGATGCGGAGAAGCAGGAGTTTACCGGCGCGCGCAACGCCCGCTTTGCCATATTCCCTGGCTCCGGTTTGTTTAAAAAACCGCCGAAATGGACCGTGGTGGCAGAACTGGTAGAAACCAGCCGCCTGTGGGGCCGGGTGGCGGCACGCATCGATCCGGAGTGGATTGAGCCGCTGGCTCAGCACCTTATCAAGCGAAGCTACAGCGAACCGCACTGGGAGAAAGCACAGGGCGCGGTGATGGCTACGGAAAAGGTAACGCTCTACGGGCTGCCCATCGTGCAGGCGCGTAAAGTGAATTACAGCCGCATCGATCCGCAGCTGAGCCGCGAGCTGTTTATTCGCCATGCGCTGGTTGAGGGCGACTGGCAGACGCGCCACGCCTTTTTCCGCACCAACCTGAAGCTGCGCAGTGAAGTTGAGGATCTGGAGCATAAATCACGCCGCCGCGACATTCTGGTGGATGACGAAACGCTGTTTGCGTTTTACGATCGCCGTCTGGGCAAAGAGGTGGTCTCTGCCCGTCACTTTGACAGCTGGTGGAAGCAGGCCAGTAAAGAGAATCCGGACCTGCTCAACTTCGACAAGCAGATGCTGATCAAAGAGGGAGCAGATAAGGTCAGCCAGCTCGACTACCCTAATGTCTGGCAGCAGGGCAACCTGAAGCTGCGGCTCACCTATCAGTTTGAGCCAGGCGCCGATGCGGATGGCGTGACCGTTCATATCCCGCTGCCGCTGCTGAACCAGGTGGATGAAGCGGGTTTTGAGTGGCAGATCCCTGGCGTGCGGCGTGAGCTTATCATCGCGCTGATTAAATCGCTGCCCAAACCGCTGCGCCGCAATTTTGTGCCGGCCCCCAATTACGCGGAAGCGTTTCTCGGTCGCGTTCAGCCGCTGGCACAGCCGCTGCTGGATGCGCTGGAGCGTGAGTTCCGGCGCATGTCAGGCGTGACGATTGAGCGCGATGCCTGGCACTGGGATCAGGTGCCCGATCACCTTAAAATGACGTTCCGCATTGTGGATGAGCACAACCGCAAGCTGCAGGAAGGTAAAGATCTGCATCAGCTGAAACAGGCGCTGAAAGGCAAAGTGCAGGAGACGCTGTCGAAGGTTGCCGATGATGGTCTGGAGCAGAGCGGCCTGCACATCTGGAGTTTTGGCGACCTGCCACAGAGTTATGAGCAGAAGCGCGGCAGCTATCAGGTCAAAGCCTGGCCGGCGCTGGTAGATGAAAAAGATAGCGTGGCGATCCGCCTGTATGACAGTGAAGAGGAGCAGCAGAAGATGATGTGGCGCGGTCAGCGTCGCCTGCTGCTGCTGAACATTCCGTCACCGGTTAAATATCTGCATGAAAAGCTGCCGAATAAAGCCAAGCTCGGGCTCTACTTTAATCCGTATGGCAAAGTGCTGGAGCTGATAGACGACTGTATTGCCTGCGGCGTGGATAAGCTAATGGCGGAGGCGGGCGGCCCCGCGTGGCAGCAGCAGAATTTTGAGCAGCTGCGCGATAAAGTGCGGGCGGAGCTGAACGACACCGTGGTGACGATTGCGCAGCAGGTTGAGCAGATCCTCACCTGCGTGTTCAATATCAACAAATTTCTGAAAGGCCGCGTGGATATGACGCTGGCGCTGGCGCTGGCAGATATCAAACAGCAGATGAGCGGTCTGGTCTATCGCGGATTTGTCACCGGCAACGGCTACGATCGGCTGGGGGATACGCTGCGCTATCTGCAGGGAATCGAGCGCCGTCTGGAGAAGCTGCCCGCCGATCCGCACAGCGATCGCGCCCGCATGCTGAAGGTACAGGCGGTGGAACAGGCGTGGAACGTCTGGCGCAGCAAGCTGCCGCCGCAGCGCCGGGATGATGCCGATGTAGTGGCGATCCGCTGGATGATTGAAGAGCTGCGCATCAGCTACTTTGCTCAGCAGCTGGGTACTCCCTATCCGGTTTCAGATAAGCGGGTGCTGCAGGCGATGGAGCAGCTGAGCTGAATGCATAACGCATGCAGGTGTGCGTGACCGCGCGCCTGCCTGCTTACTCAGCCAGCTCTTCGAGTTTATCTTTAAACGAGGTCACGGCAATGGCCCGGTTGTCCGCGCGATAGCGATCGACCGGCGCCGGAGCCGAACTCTGTACGGCGATGAGCTGCCAGCCATCATCTTTTTTCAGCAGCAGCGGGGAGCCGCTGTCGCCAGGCAGCGTATCGCACTGGTGCGAAAGCACGGCGCGCTGCGCCCAGCCGGTGACTATACAGTCGCTATGCGAATAGAGTGAATCGAGGTGATCGGCCGGATAACCCGCCTGCGTGACTTTGCGTCCGCTCTCTTTGAGCGCGGCGGTGAGATCGCTGCGAGAGCCATCAAACAGCGGGATCGGCACAATACCTGAAGGGGGGTTGTGCAGGATCACCAGACCATAATCGTAAGGCGCGGCGGCAGAGGGCACAATCCAGCCCTCGCCATCGGCCTGCAGGCGCCGCGCCAGCGACGGCTCAACCCGGGCATCTATATCGTGAATTTCGTAACGCCAGCCTTTTTCACCCGCCATAAAGCGCAGCGCAACCGGCTTATCGAATCGGCCTGGCGGTGTCAGCAGGCAGTGGCCGGCGGTCAGGGCCAGATGAGCAGAGATCAGCGTGGCGGTGCAGAGGTTGCCGCTTTCCGTCTCCAGCTGACCAATGGCATCCCAGGGCGCAGCGGCCACGTCGCTTATTGCCTGGCGATGGTCTTTACCAAAAAACAGCGTCTTGATCTCTTCGGGACTCAGCCCGTCTTCATCATCGGCGTGTGCTGTGAGGGTAAAGCCGAAAATACCAATAAATAACAGAATTGCCAGGCGCATAGTTCTCTCGACAGGGAGAATAAAAGGGAGTTTTTGTTATCACGCTTAGGCGATAACTATAGTCGGTGAGCGGTAAAAAAGGGAGAAATATTGGAGTAATCAGCGCGCTACAGCCATCAAATAAAAAAACTGGCCGCGACAATGCCGCAGAGAATCATCACAAAGAGAATAATTTCGAAGCGATAGCGACGCACCATTTTTCGCTACTCCAGTAAATAAACACCCGGCATAACCGGGTGTTTTAAACAACATCGTGGTGTTGGCGCGAACTTATTTCGCTGATTTTTTCATTTTGTGATGCTTTTTAGCTGCCTGCGCTTTCTGCGCAACTTTAGCGTGGTGCTTTTTAGCCGCCTGCGCCTTCTGTGCAGCAGGTTTAGCGGATTTCACGTGGTGCTTTTTGGCAGCCTGCGCTTTCTGTGCAGCGGGCTGAGTTGATTTTTTGTGATGCTTTTTAGCGGCCTGCGCTTTCTGTTCAGCAGGCTTGGTTGCTTTTTTATGATGCTTTTTCGCAGCCTGGGCTTTCTGCGCAGCAGCTTTATGTTTGTGATGCACCATTTTATGTTTAGCTGGCACAGCGGTAGTGGAGCTGGTGGTGGCAGTTGCCGCCGGAGCAGCGGTTGTCTCAGCAGCAAAAGCAGCAGAAGAGAGACCCATAGCAGCGGCGATTACCAGTGCACATAATTTTTTCATCGCTTAATCCTCGGACTATTTTTCATATGTAGCCCACTGCGGGGCCGGTGAAAACACTATATGAAAAAGCGATTTCGCTTTCCGTGAGGGATTGGTATCGGCGTGTAACGGATTGTACAAGGCGGGAAAGTGGCGGCCGTTGCGGCCGCCTGCGGGATCAATCTGCGAGGTAGCGCTGCTCAAGGTGCTGACGGAAATAGTCCGGGTTCAGCGCTTCACCGGTGGCGTTGCGCAGCAGCTGTTCAGTCGGGAAGCGACTGCCGTGCTGCCAGATATTCTGCTGCAGCCAGTCAAATACCGGCTGCAGCTCGCCGTTAAGGATCAGCGTCTCCAGCTGCGGGATCGCGCGCTTAACCGCCTGATAAAGCTGTGCCGCATACATCGCACCCAGCGTATAGGTCGGAAAGTAACCGAACGCGCCGTCGGTCCAGTGGATATCCTGCATACAGCCATCGCGATAGTTGCCACGGGTATCAATGCCGAGCGACTGCTGCATTTTTTCATCCCACAGCGCCGGAATATCCTCTACCTCAATCTCACCTTCAATCAGCGCGCGCTCAATCTCATAGCGCAGAATAACGTGTGCCGGATAGCTCAGCTCATCGGCATCGACGCGGATAAAGCCAGGCTTGACGCGCTGCGCCAGACGAATAAAGTTAGGCGTCTCCAGCGCAGGCTGCTCACCCATCAGCGCGACGACCTGCGGCTGAATATGCTGCAAAAAGGCGCGGCTGCGGCCCAGCTGCATCTCCATAAACAGGCTCTGCGACTCATGAATCGCGGTAGAGCGCGCCAGGGCCACTGGCTGACCGCGCCACTGCTGTGGCAGATTCTGTTCGTAGCGCGCGTGCCCGGTCTCATGGATCACACCCATCATGGCGCTGAGAAACTCGCTTTCGTTGTAGCGCGTGGTGATGCGCACGTCGTCCGGCACACCGCCGCAAAAAGGGTGGGCGCTGACATCAAGACGACCATGATTGAAATCGAAGCCGAGCAGCTTCATTACGCTCAGCCCCAGCTGCTTCTGTGACTCAACGGCAAAGGGTCCCAGCGGCTGAAGCGGCGCCTGCGCCTGCTTTGCCACCGCCCGCTGCAGTAAATCAGGCAGCCAGCTTTTCAGCGCGCCAAAAGTGGCGTCAAGCCGGGCGCTGGTCATGCCTGGCTCATACAGATCCAGCAGCGCGTCATAGCGCGACGTGCTGGCCGCAGCGGCGCGCAGCTGCGCCTCTTCCCGGCTCAGCCGGACAACCTCTTTGAGGTTAGCGCTGAAGCCCTGCCAGTCATTCGCCGGGCGCTGCGATCGCCACGCATGCTCGCAGCGCGAGCCCGCCAGCGATTTTGCTTCGACCAGCGCGGCGGGAAGCAGCGTTGCCTGACGCCAGGCGCGCTGCATCTCCGCCACGTTTGCCTGCTCAACATCGTTCAGCGACTCCTGCTCAGCAGCAGAGAAAAGCCCTTCCAGCGCCGGCGCGGTCAGCAGCTCATGCATAAACACGCTGAGTTCGGCCAGCGCTTCGCCACGCGCCTGACTGCCGCCGGGCGGCATGGTAGTCTGCATATCAACCCCGGCAATCGCACCGAGGTGACCGAAACGGGAAAGGCGCTGAAACGTGCGGGTAAGTTCCTGATAAGCTGATGTCACAGCCAGATCTCCTTAAGCGGGTAAGCGGGGGGGTGTCTCACGCAAGGGTAAATCAACCGGCCAGCAAAAGCGAACGCTGGCGCCGCCGAGCGGCGAGCTCTCGATCACCACCTGACCCTGCAGCGCCTGGGCAATCGAATGGACGATAGCCAGCCCGAGGCCGCAGCCGCCGGTCGCGCGATCGCGGCTGGGATCGAGACGAACGAAAGGCTCAAAAACCCGCTGGCGCTCTTCGGCCGGAATGCCGGGACCATCATCCTCTACCTGCAAAATGCCGGTTGTGCCGTCAAACCAGAGGCTGACGCGCAGCCGCTCAGTAGCGTAGCGCAACGCATTATTGACGAGGTTATCCAGCACCCGCTCCATCAGCCGCATGTCGGCGCTGCCGGTATTCTGCAGCTGCGGAATATCCAGCGCGATCTGCGTGTGCGGCTGCATACTCTGTACATCAGCAATATAGAGCCGCAGCCACTGCGCCAGGTCGAACGACTGCAGATGCAGGTCGACCCGCGGACGGTCCAGCCGGGCATAGGTCAGCAGTTCTTCAATCAGGCTCTCCAGCTGGCCCACATCGCGATTCAGCGCGGCGGACTCCGCCTCTGTCAGGTTATCGCTCATTTCCAGCCGGTAGCGCAGGCGCACCAGCGGCGTGCGCAGCTCGTGGGCGATGCCATCAATCAGCTGTTTTTTGCTGGCCACCAGCGTATTGATGTTATCCGCCATCTGGTTAAACGCCACGCCGAGACTGTGAAGGCTGGAGGTGCTTTCAAAATGGGTGCGCACGTCCAGCTCACCGCGGCCAAAGCGCTCCGCGGCTTTCTCCAGCCGCTGCATCTCCTGCCAGTGCGGACGCAGCCAGATAAATACCGGCAGTGCCAGCGACATACCGATAAACGCCACCAGCGCAATATCCAGCAGCCGCATCTGATGCAGATAAAACAGATAGGGGATAGGCCCGACAGAGAGCACGTAGTGGCTGCGGGGAATATGCTGCAGAAAGGTGTATTGATCGTCGAGCGCGACAATTTCGCCGGCGCGCAGACGTTTCATATCCCTCTCATCAAGCTGGTATTTGCTCATGGGTTCGATATTGAGATCGAAGGAGAGGTCAAGATCGAGACTGCGGATAGTTTTGTTCCAGTCACGCGGCGGGATCTCGCGCAGCTCGCTGCGCATCAGAAACAGCGAGCTGGCCATCAGGTCATTCATCGACTGCCGGCCAGCCCGCTCGGCGGTAAACTTATACACCAGGCCCACCAGCAGGGTCATCACCAGAAAGCAGACAAACAGCAGCAGGTAAAACTGAATAAAGAGCTTTCTCATCAGCTGCGGGTATCCCAGGCCTGAGGCGCAAACAGGTAGCCTTTGTTGCGGATGGTTTTGATGCGAAACGGCTCAGTCGCGCTGTCATAGAGCTTTTTGCGCAGCCGCGAGATAGCCACATCAATACTGCGATCCATGCCGTCATAGCTCACGCCGCGCAGCGTCATCAGCAGCGCGTCGCGATCGAGGATCTCGCCGGCGTGGCTCGCCAGCTGCCACAGCAGATCGAAGTCGGCCGTTGAAAGCGTAATGTTCTCATCAAACAGCAGCACCTGACGGTTCAGCGCATCGATGGTCAGCGAACCAAACCGCAGCACTTTCTGCGACTGCTGCTGTGCCGGCGTGCTCTCCGGCTTGTTGACCACCGCCTGGCGCAGATGCAGACGCAGCCGCGCCAGCAGCACGGCAGGGGGCGTGGTCTTGAGAATGTAGTCATTGGCGCCCATTTCAAGCGCGAGAATATGGTTCATATCGCTGTCGAGCGAGGTCAGCAGGACAATGGGACCACTCCAGTGCGCCCGCAGGTCGCGGCAGAGCGTCATGCCATCTTTACCCGGCAGCATAATATCCAGCAGGACCAGATCCGGCTGGACGTTAAGAATCGTCGCCTCGGCGCGATCGCCGCGCGTTTCGACCACCACGTCAATATCATGGCGACCCAGATAGGCGGCGATCAGCTCGCCGACTTCCGGCTCATCTTCAACATAGACAATTTTGTTCATAGGTAAGCGCGCTGAAAAAGAATGGCAGCAGCATAGCTTTTCCTGGTCCTGAGCACTACGCTACCGCACGAAATATCCCTGTCTCACTGGTATGTATACCGTGAAATGTGCCATTATTAGCGGCGCGTTAAGGCGCAAGGTTCGGAACCGCATTGAAAAACAGGAGGAGTGCGAGGGTGTCTGATAAAGAGCTGGCTTCAGCCGGATACAGTGATCGCATCTGCTTCAATTACAGTGACTTTCTCTCCGCTTCCTGCAAAAAACGCTGGAGCTTTGTTGACGCCATTTACGGTGTCATGCCCATTTTTGGCATGGTAACCCGTAAGTCCGCTCACAGCTTACAGGCCAGCGACGATCATCTGAAAGAATTAGCGTTGCAAATCATTTCAACGCAGGTCAGCGATGAGATCAATATCGCCCGGCTGATTACGCTGGCGGAGCAGCAGCATATCAGCCGGTTTGATATTCAGCTGCCTTATCCGCTCTCTGCGGAACAGCTTGATGGGATCCACCTCGAATACAGCAAACCCCTGAATCTTACACAGCAGAACGATCTGCTGTGCGTCTCCATTCCGGCACTCGCGCATTGATTACTGCGTAAGCTGCCACAGCGCGGGCAGCGATGCCGCCATCAACAGCACAATCGCCATGCGTTCCAGCTGCAGCAGCGGCTTGTCACCGCGTCCGCCGCGGCGCGCGTAGAGAAACAGCAGCAGTCCCGGCGCGTAAAGCACCACGGAGAGCAGCAGATGCAGCGGGCCTGAGGCGTAGAGCAGCCAGAGGCCATACAGCGTGGCACCCAGCCCGATGCTCATCGCCAGCGGTTTCTGCTGGCCGCGCACCACCTTCATCAGATAGAGTCCCACCAGCAGGTAAGGCACCAGAATCATCTCTGAGGCGATCGTGAGCAGGGTATTGTAGTCAGCGCCGGTCAGCGCGATGGCGATCAGGCAAACCTGTACGCTGCCGTTGGTCAGCCACAGCGACGCCGCAGGCGAGTTATGACGGTTCTGTCGGGCGAGGCTGCGCGGAAATGCACCCTGCCGGGCAGCAATAAAGGGAACTTCAGCCGCCATGATGGTCCAGCTGAGATAGGCGCCGCAGACCGAGACAATCAGCCCCGCGGCTATCACCGCATCGCCCCAGTGACCCAGCAGATGCGTCATCAGCCCGGCCATTGACGGGTTGCGCAGCTGCGCCAGCTCAGCGCGCGGGATCACACCCAGCGAGAGCAGCGTGACCAGCAGATAAACCAGCAGCGCCGCCAGCACCGCCAGCAGCGTGGCGCGCCCCACATCCTGTTTATTGCGCGCGCGCGCCGATACCACCACGGCACCCTCAACGCCGATAAAGACCCACAGCGTGATAAGCATGGTCTGCTTGATTTGCTGCCACAGCGGCTGACCCAGCTCAGCGCCGCTGAAATCGAAGCTGAACCGGTCATAATTAAATGCCAGCAGCGCCAGCACCACAAACAGCAGCAGCGGGACCAGCTTGCCAAGCGTGGCCAGCATATTAATGCTCGCTGCGGTCTGCACGCCGCGCAGCACCAGCCAGTGTACCAGCCAGAGCAGCACCGAAGCGCCCAGCATCGCCTGCCAGGTGTTACCGTCGCCAAACACCACGTGCTGCGGCGTATCGGTAAAAAAGCTCAGCGCAGAGAACACAATCACCAGATAAGAGACGTTGGCGATCACGGCGCAGAGCCAGTAGCCCCACGCCGAGCAGAACCCCGTCAGCTCACCAAATCCGGCGCGGGCATAGGTAAAGATACCGCCGTCGAGCTCCGGTTTGAGCCGCGTCAGCAGCAGCATTGCGAGGGAGAGAAAAATGATACCCACCCCGGTGATGAGCCAGCCGATGAGCAGCGCCGCCGGACCCGCGACGGCCGCCATATTTTGCGGCAGACTGAACACGCCCGCGCCAAGCATGGAGCTGAGCACCAGAGCCGTCAGCGCGCTAAGACCTAATTTTTTATCCAAAATGCCTTTCCTGAACAGCAGAGTATGCTGGGTCGTGAACTTTCCGTAGAAGTGTAGTGCACCATCAGGCGCAGATTAAAACGGAATCCCCTGAAAACAGGCGGCAGATTTTACGAGGAGGAGAGGGGGATGGCAATGCAAGAGTATGCAGATTTGTGCAGGAACTATGCAAACAGCAGGGCAGTCTGGCTGCCCCGCTGCATCATTATTTAAACAGGTCGGCGGTAACGGTAAGGTTGCCACCGCTCTGGTTCTGCCACTGGCGCGTGATGTGGTAATACTTCGCGCCTTTGGCGATAGCCCGCTTGCCGACGGCCTCTGAAATCTCAGTCGGCGTCCCGAAGTGATCGGAGAAGGTGATGGTATCAAACGGCTGCATCTGCGCGGCGGTAATCGCATTGACTTCCTGCACGCTGCGGCCGTCTGACTGCTTCACCGTATAGCGTTTGCCGGTTGAACTCTGCGTCTCAAAGAAGCGACCTACATTGGTGCTCGGCGTATCAGAAGAGGCTACGCCCGGCAGCGCCACGCGCGACGCCGCTGCGCCGCCAGCGGCCAGCGCGGCTTTTCCGGCTTCAGAATCAGCAGGAATCGAGTTTGATGTATCCTGGACGATACGCGCTTTGGCATCAGCTTTATAGACATAGGCGGTGACGTACTGATTGCCGCCGTTATTGGCATCAACCTGGCGCACGATAAAGAATGAGGCGGCGCCTTTTTTCTGTGCGGCTCTGGAGATCGCATCATTTACCGCAGGCTGGCTGGAGAAGAAGCCACTGACTGAAACCGTGTCGAACGGTTCAAGGCGGTAGGCTTCCGCTTTCGGCAGCTCTTTAACGCCGTTGATCACGCGATACTGCGTATCGGTCGATGCTTTAGCGGCGTCCGCTTTGTATAAATCTGCGGTGACGCGCCAGTTGCCGCCGTTACCGTTGGTATCATTGATGCCCTGAACGTAAAACGAGTCAGCGCCTTTCTCATCTGCTGCTCTCGAGACTGCGCTGGTGGCATCACCGATTGCGTTGAAGCGGCCGTTGATATTAATACGTTCGAATGGTTTCAGGCCGGCCGCTTGTTCCGGCGTCAGCTCTTTGGCAGCAAACGCGTTAGCTGCCAGCAGCGATAACAGAGTAGACGCCAGAATGGTGTTCTTCAGCTTCATAAAAATGATCCTTCGCCTTACGCAAAATGAGTACGAAAACGTGCTGGACTCTTGATGTATAACAGATTAGCCGCTGATTATTGCATGTAATAATCAGCCTGTCTCAGCCAATTTAGCGTGAATGCCGTATGGATGCATGTCTCTTTTTGCGGCAATATTTTTTCTGAAATCGCGGACGCATCTGTCGGGCAGTTAAGCGCGTAGCCCGTTCAGGCTACGCGCTGCGGTATAGGATGTTGTTAAGCGGGGCAATGGATCAGGACGGGCGTAATCATGCAGGGGCGCCGCAGCGCCCGTGACGGTTAATCCTCTTCATCTTCCTCATCATCACGATCGACCGGCGATTTAAAATCATCCGGCTTGATGGCCAGTAAATCACAGCGCAGATGATCAATAACTTGTTCAGCGGTGTTGCCAAGAAAGGCCGCCGAGAGGCCGGTACGGCCAATCGTACCAAGCACGACAATACCGGCATCCAGCTGTGAAGCGATATCGGGGATCACCTCTTCCGGCAGGCCTTTAGCGACGTGAGTAAACTCTTCACCAATGGAAAATTTCTGTCGCAGCGCTTTCATCGCCACCAGATGCTGACCGCGGATAGCGTCGTTATAGACGCTGGGATCAAAATCGGGCAGCTCAATGGCGATATTAATCGGCGTAACCGGATAAGCGCCCACCAGATGGACTTCGGTGTGATTTACCATTTCCGCCAGACGCGCGGTTTCGCGGATCAGTTTCTGATTCAGCTCATCGTGATGCGGCTCTTCGCTGGCGAGGTTTACCGCCACTACCGCTTTACCGCCTTCCGGCCACGGCTGATCTTTTACCATCCACACCGGGCAGGGACATTTACGCAGCAGATGCCAGTCGGTGGGGGTAAAAATAACCGACTCCAGCCGGTCATGCTGGTGTGCCATTTTCAGCACCAGGTCATGATTGTGCGCCAGCACCTCCTGAATAATCGCTTCAAAAGGGCGGTTGTGCCAGACCACTTTGATTTCGATATCCACGCCGGCATCCAGATAGGCCTGCGCCTGCTCACGGATCCACTCGGTGCGCTGGCTAATCACCCCTTTGCGCATATTGGTGCGCTCATCAGGCGAAAGCAGGGTGGTCATTTCATAGGAGAAATCATAGATAGGCAGAAACGCTTTAATTTTTCCGCCGATGCGTTGATTCAGATAAACCGCGCGACGCAGCGCCGGCTGATCGTCCTGCTGAGGATCGATCGCGACCAGAACATGTTGGTAACGGGACATAGCGCACTCTCCTTAGACCCAGGCCATATGGAATAAAGATAGCCTAAGTTCCGGGCGTGCAGAAGCGGAAAAGGTGTAGCCGGATCAATAAAATAACAATTACTGACCCGGCATTGCCTCAGGCGGGTTGTTCCGCCTGACCCGCCAGCTCAGAGAGCAGGGCGTGATCTTCAATAGTGATATATTTGCCTTTAACAGCCAGCATGCCGCTTTTCTGAAAACGCCCCAGCAGGCGGCTGATGGTTTCAACCGTCAGTCCCAGATAATTGCCGATATCGCCGCGCGTCATGGTCAGCCGGAACTCGCGCTGCGAAAAACCGCGCTGGCCAAAGCGCCGCGAGAGATTCCAGATAAAGGCGGCCAGACGCTCTTCAGCATTTTTTCTGGAGAGCAGCATAATCATATCCTGATCGCCTTTAATCTCTCCGCTCATCAGACGCATCATCTGCTGACGCAGTGCGGGCATTTTGCCTGACAGATCGTCCAGCGTCTCAAAAGGGATTTCGCAGACCATGGCCGTCTCCAGCGCCTGTGCGAAGCCCGGGTGCTTAGCGTTAACGATGGCATCAAACCCGACCAGGTCGCCTGCCAGATGAAAGCCGGTGATCTGCTCGTCGCCCTGTTCGGTAATGGTATAACTCTTGATTGTGCCGGAGCGAATGGCATACAGCGACTTCAGTTCGTCACCCGCCTTGAATAATGTCTGGCCTTTCTGAATCGGCTTTTTACGTTCGATGATGTTGTCCAGCTGATCAAGCTCATGCTCATTCAGTGTGAAAGGAATACACAACTGGCTGATACTGCAATCCTGACAGTGGATCGCACATCCGCCAGACTGAATACGTCGAATGCTGCGTTTTTCCTGGATCATATCTGTACGCTCGATGATTATTGACTGCCGTCAATTTTACCATTTTTCTTCCTGCTGTGAATGCATGCAGGCTGGATCTGGCACAAAAACCTTACAAATAATGGGTATTCGCCCGATTGATCTCACCCGCGCGGCGTTACAGCATCCGGCCTCTGCGGTGCAGACCTTTTACCCCGTACGGCAACCTTTGCTATTCTTCAGTTTTATCAGTATGCCGTGCGCATATGCTTAATCGGGTATGGGGAAACATGATGAACCTTGATGATGAAGACCTGTTCCGCGATGCCATGGGGGATGTCACGCCCCTGAAAGATTGTGCTAATACGCAGTGGCTGCGTGCGCCCTCCACTAAAGCGCCACGGACTGTGCCGCCGGAGAGCGAAGAGAACTTTCTTACGCGCGGTTTTCTGGAGATTGTCCCGCTCACATCACCGCTGGAGTACCGGGCAGAAGGCATTCAGCAGGGCGTCGTGGATAAAGTGCGGCTGGGCAAATATCCGCTGGAGGCCAGCCTGAATCTGCTGCGTCAGCCGGTGGAGACCTGCCGCCAGTCGCTGTTCAGTTTTATGCAGGAAGCGCGCCGGCAGGGGCTGCGTAATTTGCTGATTATTCACGGCAAAGGACGTGATGACGAGTCGCATGCCAACATTGTGCGCAGCTATCTGGCGCGCTGGCTGCAGCAGTTTGATGCGGTGCAGAGCTTCTGTACCGCACAGCCGCAGCACGGCGGTGCGGGCGCGCTTTATGTGAGTTTGCGTAAAACTGAGCAGGCGCGGCTCGACAACCGCGAGCGGCATGCAAAGCGCAGCCGCTAATGGTGAAACTTGCGGATCGTGGCGATCAGCACTTCGGCGCTGAGGCTGAGCGGATAGCCGCTGCGGGTGATGATCCCTACCGGTTCGCCCGGACCGGGTGAGGCGAGCGGCAGTGCATGCAGGGCATGGTGTTCAAGATCCTCCTTGACCGCGCCAGAAGGAACAAACCAGACGTAGTCGTAGCGCAGCGCCAGCTGGCGGGCAAGGGAGGTAGAGGAGGTTTCAACGCAGTCCGGAGGCAAACTGCAGCTCTGCTCATCCAGCATATGCTGCGCGATGCGCCGCGGCGCGGTGCCTTCCGGCGAGATCACCACCGGCCACTGCATGGCGCGGGACAGTGTGACGTTGTCACTTAAAAGCGGATGTTCCGGCCTGACGACCAGCTTCAGTGACTCCAGAAACAGCAACTCATAACTTAACCCCGCCATCATTTCACTGCTGGCCATGCGGCCAATGCCGACATCAAATTCACCGGCGCGCAGCCCGGCCAGCAGCACGTTGTTGTGCAGCGTGGCTACCTGCACCGTGGTGTTTGGCTGCTGCTCATGAAAGCGGTTCAGAATCTGCGGTAACATGCCCATTGCCGCCGTGGTCAGCGCCCCCAGCCGGATAATAACCGGCCGTCCCGGTGCCGGCGCGTTAAAGCTTTGCGCAGCATGATTCAGCGCGTCCAGCACTTTTACTGCGTAAACCAGAAACTGTTCGCCCGCCGTGGTCAGCTGCGCGCCTGAACGCCCGCGATCCAGCAGGCGCGCGCCTGACAGCTCTTCAAGCTCATTCAGGGTCTTGGAGAGCGCAGGCTGGCTCAGGCTGAGCGTCTCTGCTGCACGCCCCAGCGTTCCCTGTTGCGCAACGGCGACGAAAGCGTGCAGATGGCGCAGGCGAATGCGCTGGCTGAAAACCGTGTTTTTATCCATAGGGTCAACGTAATCCGTAAGGGCTGGCGAGAGCAACCAGCAAAAATGCGTTCTGTTAACTTAATTGCAAAATGAATTTAACAAAAGTCTTTTCATACACGGCCTCCCTTAACCCCTTGTTTTTGCAACCTGGTCCCGACAGGCTGAAAAGCAGTTTTTGCAAAAGTATGTTTTATCAGAGGCTTAAATCGTTCTGTTTTTGAGTGAAACGGGCGTCATGTGAAAAAATTGTGCAGTACAGGGTTAACGATGGGCTATCATATCCGCCGTTTTTTTTACCAAAACTGATGACCTTTTTGCTGAACAGCAGGAGTTAAACCGTGACCAGCGCCGAAGCCGTAGATGTTCGCCAGTTAATCAACCGTCATGCGCTGAGCCGCTGGCAGAAACGGCTTATCGCGCTCTGCTTTGTGATTGTGGCACTGGACGGTATGGATATCGCGCTGATGGGGTTCATTGCGCCCGCGCTAAAAGCAGGCTGGGGCGTAACAAACCATCAGCTGGGCATGGTGATCAGCGCCGCGCTGATTGGTCTGGCGCTGGGGGCGATGGTGGCCGGGCCGCTGGCCGACCGCTATGGGCGCCGCATCATGATCCTGCTCAGCGTGCTCTTTTTTGGGCTCTGGACGCTGGCCACCGCGCTGGCGCAGAACATCGAGCAGATGATGCTGTTTCGCTTTCTGACCGGACTGGGGCTGGGCGCCGCCATGCCCAACGTGGGCACGCTGGTGGCGGAATATGCTCCTGAACGTCGCCGATCTTTTATTATCACCGTAGTCTTTTGCGGCTTCACCTTTGGCGCAGCGGCTGGCGGATTCGCAGCATCCTGGCTGCTACCGCGCTACAGCTGGCACGCGGTGTTACTCATGGGCGGCATTTTGCCGTTGCTGGTGCTGCCCTGGCTGATGTATGGCCTGCCGGAGTCGGTGCGTTTTCTGATTCACCAGCGCGCGCCGGCGGCGCGTATACACGCGATCCTTGAGCGTATGCTGCCAGGAGAGGTGGCGCCAGGCAGCCGCTATCACGCCAGTGAAACTCTGAACGTGCGGCGCGGCGCGATAGCTACCGTGGTATCAGAATCCTATCTGTTTGGCAGCCTGATGCTCTGGGGCGGCTATTTTATGGGACTGTTTCTGGTCTACCTTATTGGCAGCTGGCTGCCGTCGCTTATCAACACGCTGGGGATGTCGCTCACCGAGGCCGCGATTGTCACGGCCATGTATCAGGCGGGCGGCACGCTGGGCTCGCTGTTTGCCGGCTGGCTGATGGACCGCATGAACGCCAGTCTTGCGCTGGCGACCATCTACTTCTGCGGCGGCATTGCGATAGTTGCGCTTGGCTTCTCTCCGGCGCAGGTCGGATTGATGAGCGCAATCGCGTTCTGCAGCGGCTTCTGTTTTAACGGCGCCAATACCGGCATGAATGCGCTCTCCGCTCACTTCTATCCCACACACGCCCGCGCCACCGGCTCAAGCTGGATGCACGGCGTAGGCCGTATCGGTGCGATTCTCAGCGCGTTTGCCGGCGCAGAGTTGCTGACGCTGGGCTGGGCGTTTAGCCAGATTTTCCTGCTGCTGGCGATACCGGCCGTGCTGACAACCCTGATGCTGGTGCTCAAGTACCGCTTTGCCGATCCAAAACCGGGCGTGGAGTGACAGGGCGATCACACTTCAGGGAAAATTTTACCTGCGCTGCGTGCCTTGATTTAGAGTAACAGCACTGTTCCGGCTCAGGACCCCTGTTATGGAAAATTTTCTCAGCTCTGATGCGATCCGTACGCTATTTTCACAGGCCATGTCGGCCATGTATCAGCAGGAAGTGCCGCAGTATGGCGCGCTGACGCAGCTGGTCAGCGCGGTTAATGAACGCACGCTGGAAGCGAACCCCGCGCTGAAAGATCGGCTGGCAGCGGCGGATGAGCTGGCGCGGCTGAGCGTTGAACGCCATGGCGCTATCCGGGTCGGGACGGCCGCCGAGCTTTCTCTGCTGCGGGAGATGTTTGCCGTGATGGGCATGGAGCCGGTGGGCTATTACGACCTGTCGCAGGCGGGCGTACCGGTTCACTCCACGGCTTTCCGGCCCGTGAGCGAGGCCGCGCTGCGCCGCAATCCGTTTCGCGTTTTCACGTCGCTGCTGCGTCCTGAGCTGATTGACGATCCGGCGCTGCACGCCCGAGCGATGGCGATACTCGGCGCGCGTGACATCTTTACGCCCGGCTGCCGCAGGCTTATCCGGCGTCATCAGGAGCAGGGCGGCCTCAATGCCAGAGACGCAGCCGCGTTTGTCAGCGAGGCGCTGGAAACGTTTCGCTGGCACGCGCAGACCACGGTGGACAGCAAAACCTATCATGCGCTGAGCCAGCAGCACCGGCTGATCGCTGACGTTGTCTGCTTCCGCGGCTGCCATATCAACCATCTGACGCCGCGTACGCTGGATATCGATCGCGTGCAGGCGCTGATGCCGTCACGCGGTATCGAGCCAAAAGTGCTGATTGAAGGCCCGCCGCGGCGCCAGGTTCCGATCCTGCTGCGGCAGACCAGCTTTAAAGCGCTGGAAGAGGCGGTGCATTTCAGTGACGGTACGCCGGGCACGCACACGGCGCGCTTCGGCGAGATAGAGCAGCGCGGTGCGGCGCTGACCCCGGCCGGCCGGGCTCTGTATGACCGGCTACTGGCTGCCGCGGGCTCCGGCAGCGATAATGCGCAGCATCAGCAGCGCCTCAGTGAGGTATTTCGTGATTTCCCCGATGATGAAGAGACGCTGCGCGAGCAGCAGCTCGCCTGGTTCCGCTATCGTCTGACGGAGCGCGGCGAACAGCAGCCTCCGCGCGCCGGAGAGAGCGTGTCAGCCCTGCTGCAGGCTGGCCGGCTGCAGGCAGAACCTATCGTGTATGAAGATTTTCTGCCAGTCAGCGCGGCGGGCATATTTCAGTCTAATCTGGGTAATGCGGTAACAACGCGCGAGGCGGGTCACGCCAGTCAGGCAGCGTTTGAAGCGGCGCTGGGCGCGTCAGTACAGGATGAGATGGCGCTCTATGCGCAGATGCAGCAGCGCAGTCTGATTCGCTGCGGCATTCACGAGGGATAACAGAGAGCCGGTCAGCGAAATCAGCGATGATTTCAGCAGCCGGCGATTTTTTATCATTATAATGGCAGAAGCATATGCGAATACGCTTCTGCTCAGCGGCACCGTTCAGAACGGTTACGCTTTTTCCCCGATGTAAGCATGGTATTCGATCAAATCCGCCCGTTCAGGATGAAACTCATCTGACCTGCCGGATTCAGCCCCGCCACAATAGACTAAACAGCCTGCCGACAGTAAGCCAAAATATTTGATGATCTCATTCAGCGATCCGGGTCATGTTTCGGCATAATCTGCAAATGCTTTAAGAACATAGACATTTATCGGGTCGCTGCAAATAATGAGGCACGCTTTATCAGGGAACCCGATATGAAAAATGAACCGCGTCTGAGGATCAAGACAGCAGAAGGCGAGCTCAGCGGCCTGATGGATGATGACATCTATGTTTTCAAAGGGATACCTTATGCTGCGCCGCCGACGGGCGCGCTACGCTGGCGGCCACCTCAGCCGGTTACCCCCTGGCAAACCGCACGCGACGCGACCGCGTGGGGAGCAGCGAGCTGGCAAAATCGCGAATACTGCATCGGCATCGGTGGTGGCGATCCGGGCACTTTCAGTGAAGATTGCTTATATCTCAATATCTGGACCCCCGATCCTGAGCCTGGCGCACCGCTGCCGGTGATGGTCTGGCTGCACGGTGGTGGTTTCACCCTCGGTGCCGGCAGCCTGGATCCTTATCAGGGTAAAGCGCTGGCCGCACAGGGCGTGGTAGTGGTCACCCTTAACTACCGGCTGGGCCATCTTGGTTTTTTCTCACATCCCGCGCTGGATGCGCAGTATAAGGCGGGCGCAACCGTCAATAACTTTGCGCTGCTCGACCAGATAGCCGCACTGCAGTGGATCCAGCGCAATATTCCCGCCTTTGGCGGCAACCGTCGCAATATCACGCTATTTGGTGAATCGTCTGGCGCCCGCAGCGTACTCTCTCTCTGCTGTTCACCGCTGGCAGAAGGGCTGTTTCACAAAGGCATCGTCCAGAGCAGCTACAGTCTGCCCGATCTGACGCAGCCGCAGGCGCGGCAGAAGGGAATAGAGGTCGCCGCCCATTTCGGACTGCCGGAGAACGCAACGGCAGAACAGCTGCGCGCGCTGCCCGGCGATGCATTCTGGTCGCTGGCACAGCCGCTGGCGCCGGGACCGGTGGCGATCAGCGGGGATGCCGTGCTGCCAAAGCCGATGCTCGACACCTTTATCGCCGGCCGGCAGCATCGCGTGCCGCTGATGATTGGCAGCAACAGCGATGAAGCCAGCGTACTCAACTATTTTGGGGTCGACGCGCGCGGCGTGCTGCTGCAGATGCGCGAGAAGAACCGCTTCACCTATCGCCTGCTGAAATGGTTATACGACATTCATGATGATGCGCTGCTGGGACGCGCGGTGGCACGCGACATGGCGTTTACCGTCATGCCGCTGCTGATCGCGCAGTCGCAGTCCGGTACCGGCATGCCCGTCTGGCGCTACTGGTTTGACTATGTTTCTGAAAATGCGCGCGATCTCTACCCGCACGGCGCCTGGCACGGTAATGAAATCCCCTATGTGTTTAACGCGCTGGAGACGCTGCCGCCGCCCGATAACCGGCCTTATACTGCCGCGGACAAAACCCTGGCGGCAGAGGTAAGCGCATACTGGGTGGCGTTTGCCAGGGATGCCACTGAATTCAGCTATCGCCTGCGCGGTCGCAATGAAACGGAGTGGCCCGTCTGGCGCACCGGAGAGGATGTCACGCTCGCGTTTGGTGAACAGGGCCGTGCGGTTACCACTTTAAAAAAGCGCTTTATGCGTCGCCGTTTGCGCCTGTTCCGGCTGATGATGCGCAGCCACGTGCAGCTGTAATGCCGGTAGCAGACTGGCGCACGATTGCGTTGCTCCCCCCCGCTGCGCTGGCGCTTATTTAGCTTACAAAACGGTTACATTTTCCCTGCCTGCTGCCGATAACCGCAATATGCCCGATTTTATCGGGCGATAACGCGTATCAATCCAGGGGAACAGGTATGGGTATCTTTAAAAATTTTACGATTCGCGCGGTTTTACTGGCGCTGCTCGGGCTGTTTTGCCTGCTGTGGTGCGGCGTCGGTCTGTTCAGCGTTTATGCGCTGAATGCGCTGGGGAAAGGCAATGAGGTCGATCGCCAGCTGGTGAATCAGATGACGGTGCTGAGCAAAGGCAACGATCAATATTTTCGGGTAGTAACGCGTCTGTCGCGCGTGATGGAGAGCCGTACCGCCGGCGCGGCAATCAGCACAGAAGCCTTTGCCCCCGTTGAGCAGGCGCTCAGCAGCATGAAAGCGCAGCTGGATCAGTTTAAAGCGATGGCACCCGGTCCGATGGATCCGGCAACAGCGCAGAGCGTAATTAACAGCTGGCAGAAACTGCTGGATGAGGGCATTGCGCCGCAGGTCGCGCTGGCGCGCCAGGGCACGCCTGAAGCGTACAAAGCGCAGGCGACCGGCGTGACGCCGGCGCTGAGCCGCGCGTTTGGCGCCACTGCCGAAACCTTTAATCAGTCCGCGGGCAGCAAACTGGATGCAACACGGGTCACGGTAGACCGGCTGACAGGCATGACCAAAGTCATCATCGTGATGGCGGTGGCGGCAGGTCTGCTGATCCTGCTGTTTACGGACAGGTATCTGGTGAGCATGCTGGTCAGGCCGCTGGCGCGGATCCGCGAGCACTTTACGCTGATCGCGCAGGGCGATCTCAGCCAGCCAATTGAGGATGCAGGCCGCAACTGCGTGGGCAAACTGATACCGCTGCTGCGCGCCATGCAGGAGAGCCTGCGCGATGCCGTCAGCGCTATCCGCAGCGGGACAGATAATATCTACCGCGGCGCGTCGGAAATCTCCGCCGGCAACAATGACCTCTCTTCACGCACCGAAGAGCAGGCGGCCGCGCTGGAACAGACCGCGGCCAGCATGGAGCAACTCACCGCGACGGTGAAACTCAACGCCGATAACGCCCGTCAGGCCAGCGCGCTGGCTGATACCGCGACCGGCACCGCGCAGCAGGGTGGTCAGCTGGTAGGCGAAGTGGTTGCCACGATGCAGGGCATTTCCGGCAGCTCGAAGAAAATTGCTGAAATTACCAGCGTCATCAACAGCATCGCTTTCCAGACCAATATCCTGGCGCTCAATGCGGCAGTTGAAGCGGCGCGTGCCGGTGAGCAGGGGCGCGGCTTTGCCGTAGTGGCCAGCGAGGTGCGCAATCTGGCACAGCGCAGCGCCGGAGCCGCAAAAGAGATTGCCAGCCTGATTGCCGACTCGGTGGAGCGGGTGGACAAAGGCTCCGTGCTGGTAAGCAGCGCCGGCACCACGATGGATCAGATCCTGACGTCCGTGCAGGATGTCAGCGAAATTATGAAGCAGATCGCCGCGGCCTCCGAAGAGCAGAGTAAAGGGATCTCGCAGGTTGGCACCGCAGTCACGGAGATGGACAGCGTGACGCAGCAGAACGCCTCGCTGGTTGAGCAGGTCTCTGCGGCGGCGAGCGCGCTGGAGCGGCAGACGGAAGCGCTGCAGCTCTCCGTCGCGCGTTTCCGCCTCTCTGCCGCCGCGCCGGTTCATCATGCGCCGCCGGTTTCCGCTGCTCCGCTGCGTCGTCCGGCGCTGGCTGGCGCTACGCCGGCGGCGAAACCCGCAGCCAGTGAGGAGTGGGTCGCTTTTTAGGCACGGCTGAGCCACGACACCAGCTCAGCGAGCAGCGGCGGGGCGCGCTTATCCTGACGCTGCAGTAAACTGTACGCCGCCCCGGTTGCCACGCTGCCGGGGAACGGCGTCACCAGGCGCTGCGCCAGCAGATCGTTTTCAATCAGCGTGATATCCGCCACCGTAATACCAAACCCCTGTATTGCCGCACTGATAGCGAGATCCATCGTGGCAAAATGCTGATTACGCTGCATCACCAGCTCAATCCGCTGCTGCTGCAGCCAGTGCTGCCAGTCACGCCGGTCTGGCGTCGGATGCAGAAACGTCAGCGCGCTCATCTCTTCAATTCGCTGCGGGATCGCCATCCCGGCGGCCAGCACCGGCGTCAGACGCTCATCAAACAGCCGCAGCGCATCGGGTGGCGGCAGACCATAAACAATCGCCGCATCGAACTCCTCCAGCTGAGAGAGATGCTCCTGGGTCGTGGTCAGCGCGACATGCGTTGCCGGGTAGCGCTGTTCAAACGCAATCAGGCGCGGGAGCAGCCAGCGCATAATGCAGCTGGGCGCTTTCAGCCGCAGCGTCTGCGACGGCTGGCGCGCCCGTTCCGTTACCGCCAGCAGCTGCTGATAGCTATGCTGCAGCTCCGGCAGCAGCGCCGCGCCGCGTTCAGTCAGCCGCAGGCCACGCGCATGGCGCTGAAACAGCGCAAAGCCCAGCCAGTTTTCCAGCGTGGCAATTTTGCGGCTTACCGCACTCTGCGTCAGGTACAGCTCGCGCGCCGCATGCGTCAGATTGAGACAGCGCGCCGTCACCAGAAACGCGTTAATCGCTGTCAGGGGAGGAGCAGAACAGGCCATAACATCCTCAGCTATGCAATTTTCTCATGGCTATTATGACGACAATTCGCTTGTCGTCTCAAGGCGCTATGCGTTGAATAACGATCTGATCTTTCAATCTTACTCTGTCAGTCAGCGAGGCCGCAGCAATGAGCATCACCACGCCAGTTTCTCTCTGTTCAAAACAGCCCGATGTGGGCACCACGATCTTTAGCGTGATCGGTCAGCTCTCGGCCCGCCATCAGGCGATTAACCTGTCGCAGGGCGCCCCCAATTTTCCCTGCGATCCGCTGCTGGTGGAGCTGGTGGCGCAGGCGATGCACGACGGCCAGAATCAGTACGCGCCGATGACAGGCCTGCCGGCGCTGAAAAACGCGCTGGCGGAAAAAGTGCGCACGCTTTATGGCCAGCATTATGATGCTGACAGCGAAGTGCTGATCACCGGCAGCGCCAGCCAGGGGCTCTATATGGCGATTTCAGCCCTGGTGCACGCAGGCGATGAAGTGATTTTTTTTGAGCCAGCCTTCGACAGCTATGCGCCGGTGGTGCGCCTGCAGGGCGCCACGCCGGTAGGGATCAAGCTGCAGCAGCCCGATTTTGCCATTAACTGGGATGAGGTACGCGCCCGTCTCTCACCGCGTACACGCATGATCATTATTAATACGCCGCATAATCCGACCGGACAGGTGCTGACGCCGGCAGACCTGAGCGCGCTGGCGCAGCTGACGCGCAACACCGATATTATTGTGCTGTCAGATGAGGTGTATGAGCATATTCTGTTTGATGGCCGTCAGCATTGCGGTATGGCGACCCATCCGGAACTGGCGCAGCGCAGCGTTATCGTCTCGTCATTTGGCAAAACCTTTCACGTCACCGGCTGGCGGGTTGGCTACGCGCTGGCACCGGCTGCTATCATGGCAGAAATCGTCAAGATCCATCAGTTCATGATGTACGCGGCAGACACGCCGATGCAGGCGGGGTTTGCCTGCTATCTCGCGCAGCCGGAGCACTATCTGCAGCTCGCTGCGCTCTATCAGGCAAAGCGCGACCGGCTGGCCACGCTGTTGCAGGCGTCACCGTTCAGGCTGCTGCCCGCCAGCGGATCCTTTTTTATGCTGGCGAGCTTTCGCGATTTCAGTGACGAGAGCGACAGCGAAATGGTAAAACGTCTTATCGTTGATTACGGCGTGGCGACCATTCCGCTCTCAGCGTTTTATTCAGATGGCACCGATAACCGATTAATCCGTCTTTCGTTTGCTAAAGATGACGCCACACTTGAGGCGGGCGCAGCTGCGCTCTGCCGGGTTACAGGGTAAAAGAGGACATATAATGAAAAAACTAAACGCGCTGTTTATTGCACTGGGCATGATCGCATCGGCACAGACGCTGGCGCAGACCAGCCTGCGCTATGGCGTGGAGTCACAATACCCGCCGTTTGAGAGCCGCAACGCGCACGGCGAGCTGGAAGGCTTTGATATTGAGCTGGGTAACGCCATCTGTAAAACCGGCAACTTCAATTGCAGCTGGGTGGAGAGCAGCTTTGATGCGCTGATCCCAGCGCTGCAGGCGAAAAAGTTTGATGCGATTAACTCCGCGATGAACATCACCGAGGCGCGGGCAAAAAGCATCGATTTCACCAAACCGATTTACCGTATTCCCAGCATGCTGATTGTGAAAGCGGGCGAGAAGCTGCAGCCTTCAGCAGACGCGCTGAAAGGCAAATCGGTCGGCGTGCTGCAGGGCTCTATTCAGGAGACCTATGCGAAGAAACACTGGGAGCCTCAGGGCGTGACGGTAACGTCCTATCAGGATCAGAACCAGGTCTATAACGATATGGTCGCCGGTCGTCTGGACGGCACGCTGGTGATGTCGGCGGCCGGGCAGTCCGGCTTCCTGGATAAGCCGCAGGGGAAAGGTTTTGCCTTTGCCGGCGGACCGGTTGAGGATGACGCTATCCTGGGCACCGGCATCGGTTATGGACTGCGCAAAGGCGACAGCCAGCTGAAAACGGCGCTGGATGAAGCTATCAGCAAGGTTCAGGCGGACGGCACCGTGACCCGGCTGGCAGCCAAATATTTTCCGGGCATTGACGTGACTGCCAGCAAACAGCCCTGATAAAGAGCGGGCAGGCGCAACGCCTGCCCTCTGTCAGGCTGGCCTGGCAGCCAGCGCGCACAGCGCCTCCGCCACCTGATACGACTTCACAAATGAGGGGATCGGCAGAAACTCAAAGCGCGAATGAAAATTGTGCGCGCCGGTAAAAAAGTTAGGCGTCAGCAGACCTTTCGCTGACAGCGCAGAGCCATCGGTGCCACCGCGCATCGGGATCACTTTCGGCGTCACGCCAGCCTGCGCCAGCGCGGCAAACAGCAGATCGATGGCGCGGCGAT
Source organism: Pantoea sp. ICBG 1758 (assembly GCF_002928325.1). Lineage (NCBI taxonomy): Bacteria > Pseudomonadati > Pseudomonadota > Gammaproteobacteria > Enterobacterales > Erwiniaceae > Pantoea > Pantoea sp. ICBG 1758. The sequence continues at coordinate 1,061,081 of NZ_POWL01000001.1, read as the reverse complement.
CTTCACCAATCGCATTGCTGATATTGCTGTAAACGTCGCCGATCGTCAGCGCCACCTTGCCGGTGGGATAGCGGGCGGCAATCTGTTCGGCAACCGTTGCCAGCTGCTGTTTCTTCGCGGCAAAACCCTGCAGATCGAAATCACGAATGGAGGCTTTCAGCACCGCCTGGCTGGCGTTCGCCTGCATCTCATTAAACCAGATATAGCCTTCGCGGCCCTCGGTCTGTTCCGGCGTCGCCTGGCGATCAAAACAGCTGATAAAATCATGCGCCATCAGCAGCGGATTGACCAGCACCCCTTTCCCTGACATCGGATGCGCCGGCACGCCGCTAAACACCAGCTCAGCGCTGGCGCCGTTGAAGCATTCATAGACCACCTCTCCCAGCTCACAGCAGTCGATGGTCCAGGCGAAATCGACGTTAAAACGCCGCTCAAGATCCAGCGCTTTGGCACCGCGCAGCCCAATCTCTTCGTCCGGCACAAACGCGACCACAACATCGCCGTGCGCGCCCTGCAGATTCGCCATGAGCGTCATCACCACGCTTACCGCCGCTTTGTTATCCGCACCCAGCACGCTGGTGCCGTCGCTGAAAATAATCTCCTGACCGCGGTAAGGCAGGATCTCCGGATGTTCCGCCACGCGCAGCCAGATTTGCTGCTCAGCATTAAGACAGAGGTCGTCGCCGGTAAAGGTCAGCGTCTGCGGATGGATATCGGGCGAGAGGCCAACGTCCACGGTATCGATATGGGTAATAAAACCGATACGGGGTGCGCCAGGCGTGTTGCCGGGCTTAACGGCGGTTACGGTGGCGTGCTGGTCAATCTCGACCTGCTGCAGCCCCAGGTCTCGCAGCTCCTGTGCCAGCAGCGCAGCCATCTCATGCTGAGAGGGCGTACTGGGCAGGGTGGTGGCCTTTGCATCACTCTGGCTGGAGACCGCCAGATAACGATAAAACCGCCGGGTCAGTTCCCGGGCAAGCTGGTCTGTCATCACAATTCCTTATCAGTAAGGGTCCGCAGGTGATACGCCTGGCGGTGAAAACATGTTATCAATGAAATAAATAGCGATGCAGACCAACATAAGTCAATAAAAAGCGAGAAACAGTATGAAAATGATGATGAGCAAACTGACGCTAAGCCTGCTGGGCGTGGCTGTGGCGGGCAGCGTATCCGCGAAGACGCTGGTTTACTGTTCTGAAGGCTCCCCGGAAAACTTTAACCCGCAGCTTTATACCTCCGGCACCAGCGTGGATGCCAGCGCCGTACCGCTGTTTGACCGGTTGGTGGACTTCCGTCCCGGCACGACCGATTTACAGCCTGCGCTGGCAGAACGCTGGGAGATCAGCCCCGATGGCAGGGTTTACACCTTCCATCTGCGCAAAGGCGTAAAATTCCACAGCAATAAACTCTTCACGCCGGGACGCGACTTCAATGCGGACGACGTGATTTTTTCTTTTATGCGGCAGATGGATGCAAAAAATCCCTATCACACCGTATCCGGCGGCAACTACGCGAACTTTGAGAGCCTGGAGCTGGCAAAACTCATCACCGCCATTGACCGCGTAGATGATCACACCGTGCGTATCACGCTGGCGCACCCGGAAGCGCCTTTTCTCGCCGATCTGGCGTGGTATTTCGCCTCCATTCATTCCGCCGAGTATGCGGACAAAATGCTGAAGGCGGGCACGCCGGAAAAGGTTGATATGCAGCCGATTGGCACCGGCCCGTTTGAGCTGGTGCAGTATCAGAAAGATTCACGCATTCTGTATAAGGCGTTCCCGGCTTACTGGCAGGGCAAAGCAAAACTGGATCGGCTGATATTTTCAATCACGCCGGACGCCTCGGTGCGACTGGCGAAGCTGGAGAAAAATGAGTGCCAGGTTATGCCGTTCCCGAATCCGGCCGATCTCGATAAGATGCGCAACAATCCCGATCTGACGCTGGAGCAGAAGTCGGGCCTGAACACCGGTTTTCTCTCGTTTAACACCACCAAAGCGCCGCTGGATAATGTGAAGGTGCGCCAGGCGCTCGCAATGGCCATCAATAAACAGGCGATTATCGACGCAATCTTCAAAGGCACCGGCACGGTAGCGAAAAACATTCTGCCGCCGGGCGTCTGGAGCGCGGATCAGCAGCTGAAAGATTACGCCTACGATCCGCAACAGGCCAAAGCGCTGCTGCAGGAGGCGGGCATCAAACCCGGTACCGAAATCGCACTCTGGGCGATGCCGGTGCAGCGCCCCTATAATCCCAACGCGCGCCGGATGGCTGAGATGATTCAGGCGGACTGGGCGCAGGTGGGCATCAAAGCCAGCATCGTCAGCTATGAGTGGGGCGAATACCTTAAGCGGGTCAAGAGCGGCGAGCATCAGGCGGCGCTGATGGGCTGGACCACCGCCACCGGCGATCCGGATAACTTCTTTGGTCCGCTCTACAGCTGCACATCAGCGAATGGCGGCTCCAACTCGTCAAAGTGGTGCTATCAGCCGTTTGAGAAAATCATTACCGCCGCGCGCGCCGAGCAGGATCATGATCGGCGCGTTGCGCTCTATCAGGAAGCGCAGCAGATGATGCATGACCAGATGCCGGCGGTCATGATCGCACACTCCACTATTTTTGAACCGGTGCGCAAGTCGGTCAGCGGCTATCAGGTTGATCCGTTTGGCAAGCACAACTTCTATCCGGTCGATATTAAGCAGTAAGCGCTGGATCTTCTGCGCTCAGCTGCTGCTGCAGGAACGCGAGGAACAGCGTCAGGGCGGCGCTGCGGGGCCGCCCTGACTGCGCCTGCAGCTGGAGTGTACGCTGACTGAGCTGTTCGATATTAATGCTCCGCAGGGCGAGCTGATGCCGTCCGGTCTGGCCGCGTACGGTAAAGGCGCTGCAGATTGTCACCGCCTGCGGCGTCTGCAGCAGAAAGTTAAACAGCGCCGAGAAGTTGTCGCAGGTTAACACCGGCTCAATCAGCTGGCCGCTCATGTGGCTCGCCAGTTCAAACAGCTGGCGTACGGTCGTATTTTGCTGCGGCAGCGCCAGCGGATAGTGGCTGAGCTGCGCCAGCGTAATAGCGGACGCTGCGGCCAGCGGGTGCTGCTGCTGCATCAGGAGCAACACCGGCGCAGGCCAGGAGCCGATAACCTCCACTCCCTGTTCAGCACGCAGGCTGAACTGCAGCGCAATATCGCACGCGCCCTGACGCAGCTGCTCTGCCACACCCTGTGCGTCTGCCACCTGTACCTCAAACAGCGTGGCCGGGTGGTCAGCGCGAAACGCGGCGATCAGAGCCGGTAGCAGGCTGAACGCCAGACCATCGGTACAGGCCACGCGGATCAGCGTGCGCCGCATCGCACGTAATCCGTTGATTTCCGCCAGGGCATACTCCATATCGAGCTGCGTTTTTCGCACGTGATGCGCAAAGATTTCCCCCGCCTCCGTCAGCACCATCCCGCGCGCGTGGCGCTGAAACAGCGGCGTGCCAACCTGCGTCTCCAGCCGCTGTATCTGACGACTGATAGCGGAAACGGCCACGTAGAGCTGCGCGCTGGCCGCGCTGAGCGATCCTTCCCGGGCAACCACCAGAAAATAGCGAAGTTCAGTGCTTAACATCGACGTGCCTCATGATGTGCATGCCTCAGAAACGGGCAGGGAAGCTTTGCTGTAAAAGCAAAGCATACTCGATAAATTGATAATTGTGGCAAAGCAGTGATTTCGTAACTATGTCAGCACAATAACGCAAACAGAGATGCAAACATGACACGAGATCGGGCGATATCAGCCGCGCTGCGCTACTTCGACAGCGGTGAGTTTCAGCAGCTGCTGGCGAGACGCGTGGCGCTGCGCACGGAGAGTCAGCGACCAGATCGTGCGCCGCAGCTGGCGCATTACCTGCGCGAGGAGATCGGCCCGCAGCTGAGCGCGCTCGGTTTTGAGCTGCACTTTATCGCCAACCCGCTGGCGGATAAGCCGCCGTTCCTGGTTGCCATCCGTATGGAAGCGGCGACGCTGCCCACGCTGCTGAGCTATGGTCACGGCGATGTGGTCTTTGGTGACGATGAAAACTGGCGCGCCGATCTGGATCCCTGGCAGCTGACGGCAGAGGGCGATCGCTGGTATGCGCGCGGCAGCGCGGATAATAAAGGCCAGCACTGCATAAATCTGGCGGCGCTGGAGCAGGTCTGGCACGCGCGGGGCGGCCGGCTCGGCTTTAACTGCAAACTGCTGTTTGAAATGGGTGAGGAGATTAGCTCGCCGGGCCTGGCGGAACTCTGCCGGGAACATGCTGCGCTGCTGAAGGCCGATCTCTTTATCGCGTCAGACGGACCGCGCGTCAGCGCACCCCGTCCGACCCTGTTTCTCGGCTCACGCGGCGCGGTAAATTTTCGTCTCACCATCAACGCGCGCGACAACGCCTGTCACTCCGGCAACTGGGGCGGCCTGTTGAGTAACCCCGGTACCCGGCTGGCCCATGCGATCGCAGCACTGATAAGCGCCCGCGGTGAGCTGCAGGTCGCCGCGCTGAAACCTGACTCTCTGACGCCCGCGGTGCGTGCGATCCTGAGCAGCATCCGCGTGGGCGGCATGCCGGGCGATCCTGCGCTTGCCTGCAACTGGGGGGAGCCGGGGCTGACGCCTGCCGAACGCCTTTATGGCTGGAACACGCTGGAAGTGCTGACCTTTATCACCGGCAATCCGGCACGCCCGATGAATGCTATCCCCGCCAGCGCCACGGCGGTATGCCAGCTGCGCTTCGTGGTGGGAACCGACTGGCAGCGGCTGGGCGAGCACGTTACGGCTCACCTTGCCGCCGCAGGCTTTACTGACGTTGAGGTTGAGGTGCTGCACGGATCGCCGGCAACGCGTTTTGATCCGACCGATCCGCTGGTGGAGTGGGTCATGCATACCATGACGGCGCTGTGTGAGCAGCCTCCGGCGCTGCTGCCGAATCTGGGCGGATCGCTGCCGAACGATGTGTTTGCGGACATTCTGGGATTACCGACGCTCTGGGTGCCGCACTCCTATCCGGCCTGCGGGCAGCATGGCGTCAATGAGCATCTGCTGACGCCGGTGGCGCGCGAAGGACTGCAGATCATGACCGCGCTGCTGTGGGATCTGGGCGAGCGGGGTGACGCGCTTATTGCACAGCATCGTGCCAGAGCAGGAGGTGCGCAATGAGCAGCCTGAACCCGGCCGCCACGCTCGCGGGGAGTAAACCTGCGCTGCATAAAACGCTGTTTGCCACCTGCATCGGCAACGCCCTGGAGTGGTTTGATATTGCGGTATATGGATTTTTTGCCAGCTATATTGCCCACGCCTTTTTCCCGGTCAGCGATCCGGCGGTCTCGCTGCTGCTGACCTTTGGCAGTTTTGGCGTCTCATTTCTGATCCGCCCGCTGGGGGCAATCGTGCTGGGTAACTACGCCGATCGCCACGGACGCAAGCGGGCGCTGCTGCTCTCAATCAATCTGATGATGCTGGGCGGGGCGATCATCACTTTTATGCCGGGCTATGCGCACATCGGGCTGCTGGCGCCGCTGCTGATTCTGGTAGCGCGGCTGATTCAGGGATTTTCAGCTGGCGGCGAGTTTGGCAGCTCGACGGCCTTTCTGGTGGAGCACTATCCCGAGCGCAAAGCCTTTATTGCCAGCTGGCAGTTCGCGACCCAGGGAGCCAGTACGCTGATGGCCTCTGCGTTTGGGCTGGGGCTGACGCAGCTGCTGAGCGAAAGTGAAATGCAGGCGTGGGGCTGGCGCATTCCGTTTGCCTTTGGGCTGCTGATTGGTCCGCTGGGTCTCTATATCCGCCGCCATGTGCATGAGCCCGCAAGCTTTGCCGACCGCCCGCCGGAGCCCGCGCCGCTGAAGCGTCTGTTCGGGCGCCAGAAGCAACTGATGCTGCTGGCGATTGGCCTGATGGTGATCTCGACGGCGGTTAACTACATGCTGAACTATGTGCCGACCTGGGCGACCAAAAATCTCCACCTTTCAGGCAGCGCGGCCTTTACCGCTACGCTGCTGGGCGGGGTGATCCTGACGCTGGTGACGCCGCTGATGGGCCTGTGGGCGGAGCGCGTTGGCCGCGCACCGCTGATGTGGGGATCGCTGATACTGTTAATGGTTACCATCTGGCCGGCGTTCCGGCTGTTAGCGAACCATACCACGCCGGTGACGCTGATTTTGCTGGTCTGCTGGATGGCGCTGCTGAAGTCGGTCTACTTCTCCGTGGTGCCTTCAGTGATGGCCGATCTCTTTCCGATGGGCACGCGCGCCAGCGGCATGGCGATCAGCTATAACGTCGCCGTTACCCTCTTTGGCGGCTTTGCGCCCCTGATTTGCACGCTGCTGATTAGCTGGACGGGAAGTAGCCTGGCACCGGGCTATTATCTGATGGCGATGTCGCTGCTGAGCGGCGCGGCGTTGCTCTTTAGCCAGAAGCATATCCGTTAAGGCGCAGACGTCGGCTGCTGCCGCCGCAGCGGTGCCGCTTTACGATCCCGGCACCGCTGCACCGCTGGCGATAAACCAGGCCAGAAACGTTACGCCGGCAACAATAATGGCAATGGGAAACAGCAAACCAATCTTCATAGCAATCCTTATTAAGCGAGCCGGAGCAGCGCGCGATGCGTTTTCATCATGCTGAACAGTTCAAACTGCGTGGCATCCGCGATCTGCCGCAGGCGATCGCCTTTATGGTAGTCAATGTGCTGAATCTGCCCGAGCTGACGCCAGACCACAATAGCGGAGGCGAGCAGCGCACAGTTCTCTTCGCTCTGCAGGCACTCAACCGTGGCGTAGCGGGTTTCATCCAGGGTATTGATAAAAACGCTCAGCGCAGCGGCTGGCACAATCGCCCGGATATCCTCAAGCATGACGTGGCTGACGGCGCGCGACAGAATCAGCGTTACTCGTTTACTGTTCATAACGGTCCCTGTGGAGAGAGTCAGTGGGATTATAAAGGGCAAAACGGACAGGATGCGAGGCGTAATACAAAAAGCGGGCTCCGGCAGCGTGCGTCCCTGCAGCTGCCGGTCGGTCAGTCAGCCATTAGAGCGTAACTGCGGATAGCGGCGGAAAATCGCCACGCACCAGAACAGCGAGAAAAGCCCTATCAGCGCCCCGACGTTACCCACGTCTGAGAGCTGCAGATGCTGGCTGACCTGGCTGCCGAGCAGTGCGCCGGCTCCGATACCGATATTATAAATACCGGAGAAGAGCGACATCGCCACATCGGTGGCATCCGGGGCCAGTGACAGCACGCGAACCTGCATCGCCAGTCCGATCATCATCATCGCCATGCCCCAGATAATACAGAGGGTAATAATGGCGGTCGGGCGCACCGCTGCAAAAATCAGCAGTCCCATACAGAGCGTGATCAGCGCAATAGCAGCGATTAACATCGCAGACGGGAAGCGGTTACCCAGCGTACTGAACAGAATACTGCCGAGAATGCCCGCAGAGCCGAACAGCAGCAGCAGCAGGGTGGTAAAATTGGCATCCGCGTTCGCTACCACCTGCATAAAGGGCTCAATATAGCTATAAGCGGTGTAGTGCGCCGTGACCACCAGCGTCACCAGCAGATACATCGTCACCAGCGCCGGACGGCGGAACAGCATCGGCACGCTGCTGAGTGAGCCGGTATGCTCGCTGGGCAGCCGCGGTAACACACGCACCAGCAGGATCATCAGCACCAGCGCCGAGAGGCCAATCATGCCAAACGTGGTGCGCCAGCCGAGATACTGCCCGATTACGCGCCCGATAGGCACCCCCAGAACCATTGCCAGTGCGGTTCCGGTGGCAAGCATACTCAGCGCCTGCGTTTTCTTACCCGCCGGTGCCACGCGAATAGCCAGCGAGGCAGTAATCGACCAGAACACGGCGTGTGACAGCGCAATCCCGACACGGGACACCACCAGAGAGCGGAAGTCCCAGGCAAACGCTGAGAGCACGTGGCTGCCGGTAAAGAGAATAAACAGCACCGCCAGCAGCAGACGCCGCTCAACGTTGCGCGTCAGCAGCATCAGCGGCAGCGACAGCAGCGCCACCACCCAGGCATAAATGGTGAGCATGATCCCCACATCTGCCGTTTTCATCGTAAAGCTTGCTGCAATATCAGAAAGCAGGCCGACCGGCACAAATTCAGTGGTATTAAAGACAAACGCCGCAATGGCCAGCAGGACAACGCGTAGCCAGGCTGTTTTACGGGAAACGGTAGATGTTTGCATGAAGTTCAAATTAGTCAGACAGCAGGTTAACGGGAGCAGAGACGCCTCAAAGGTGATTTGCGTCACAAATTATCTCTATTGTGGCTGATGAACCGGCAGATGGAAACCTGCTAAGGCTTTTTTATTCCTCTGTTTATTACCGGCATCAGCCGCTGACGGGGAAAAGCGCGGAATTCAGGGCTGACAGAGTGGCGACGTAACCCTTATTTATAACAGTGTGACTTCAGACCAGAATTATCAGAGTCACACCATATGTTTCAGGGCCACGCTATTACAGGGGGTCAGGTTTTTTTTTACACCCACCGGGCAGCAGTGCTCACAGCCCATGGCGCCCGGATAGAATTTACGCGCCTGCTGGATCGCCGCGTTCGGCGCATAAAAAGTGCCAAGAAAGCGCCGCGCAGGGTCGGCAGGGAGGAACGGGCAGCCTTTTGCGTGCACCACATGATTATTGTTATACCCGGCATGTTTATCAACATAGTAAAAAAGCGCCATTAACCACCTCATTGCTGTAAAAAAAAACGTCTGACTATTATTGGAATAGAAAAGATTATAACGATGAATTGCAGTTTTGTTTCAGGTGGACCTGGAGAAAGGTGGCAGAAGCGGAGCCGGGGCGCTCCGCCTGGCCATAAGCGCGGGTCAGAGGCGGCGGCGCAGCAGCAGAAAACCGGTGAGCAGTGCCAGCAGCAGCAGCAGCGTAATAAATAACGTGACGCCCGGCCAGCCGTAACTATGCCAGAACAGGCCGCCCGCCGTACCGGCCAGGCTGGATCCGGCATAGTAGCTGAACAGATAGAGTGAAGAGGCCTGGCCTCGGGCGCGCCGGGCGCGGGTTCCCACCCAACCGCTGGCAACGGCGTGAGCGGCAAAAAAACCGGCGGTAAAGAGCAGCATGCCGGGAACGATCAGCCACAGGGTGGGCGCCAGCGTCAGCAGCAGTCCGGCCAGCATAATAGCGATAGCGCTCAGCATCACCGGCGCGCGCCCAAAGCGGCCGGTCAGGGCTCCTGCTTTTGGCGAACTCCATGAGCCGGTGAGATAGACCAGCGACAGTAATCCTACTACCGCCTGGCTGAGAGTCCACGGCGCACTCATCAGCCGGTAACCAATATAGTTAAACAGGGTGACAAACGCGCCCATCAGCAGAAAGGCTTCGGCAAACAGCAGCGGCAGCCCGCCGTCGCGCCAGTGCAGGCGGAAGTTGATCAGCAGATGGCGCGGGCGGAGCGAGGCGGGGCGGAAGTGACGCGATGCGGGCAGGATTTTCCAGAACATCAGCGCCGCCGCCAGCGAGCAGCAGCCGGTGACGCCAATGGCGATTCGCCAGGAAAAGAGATCGGTGATCACCCCGGTGAGCAGACGGCCGCTCATGCCGCCAATGGAGTTACCGCTGATATAGAGTCCCATCGAAAAAGCCACCACCCGGGGATGCATCTCTTCGCTCAGATAGGTCATGCCAACGGCGGCCACGCCGCTGAGCGACAGGCCGATCAGCGCACGCATCAGCAGAATGGCGTGCCAGCTCTGCATCATCGCCGACAGCAGCGTACACAGCGCCCCCAGCATCAGCGCCGTTACCATCACCGGCTTACGGCCAATAGCGTCTGAAAGCGGACCGGTAAACAGCAGCCCCAGCGCCATCAATCCGGTAGAGAGCGAGAGCGAGATGCTGCTTTGCGCCGGCGTAATGCCAAACTGCTGCGACAGCACCGGCAGAATAGGCTGGACGCAGTAGAGCAGAGCAAAAGTGGCAAGGCCGGCAGAAAACAGCGCCAGCGTCACCGGCAGGAACTGCGGTGAGTCGCGCCCGATGCGGGACGGGGTGGCGTCAGCAGTGACGTCGATAGGGTTACGCCATATCAGCGAGGTAAGGCGGCTCACAGGATATCCTTATTGAGAGAGAGTGATTTACTGTAGAAAGGCGTTAATGAGATGTACAATATATTAATCCTCTCAACTGATATGTTAAAAATATGGCTATCGAGCTGCGTCACCTGCGCTATTTCATTGCTGTCGCTGAGGAGCTGCATTTTGGCCGCGCGGCGCGGCGCCTCAATATTTCTCAGCCGCCGCTCAGCCAGCAGATCCAGCAGCTGGAGCAGAGCATTCAGGCCCGACTGCTGGTGCGCACCAATCGCAGCGTACAGCTGACGCCGGCCGGTGCCGCTTTTCTGCAGGATGCGCGCACTATTCTGCTGCAGGTAAACCAGAGCGCTGACCGGGCGGCACGCATTCATCAGGGGCAGCAGGGCGAACTGCGCATCGGTTTCACCTCATCAGCCCCGTTTACCGGACTGGTTTCCGATGCGCTGTTTCGTTTTCGCCAGCGCTGGCCGGAAGTGCATATTCATATGCAGGAGCACAACACCCGCCAGCAGCTGACGCCGCTGCTTGATGGCCAGCTCGATCTTGGTGTGATGCGCAATACGCCGCTGCCGGCAGATCTGCATTACCAGCTGCTGCTGCGGGAGCCGTTATATGCGGTGATGCACCGCGATCATCCGCTGGCGCAGCACCGCAGCCTCTCCGTTCGCGCCCTGACCGGGGAGCCGTTTATCTTCTTTGACGCGCAGAGCGGTACGGCGCTCTACGGTGACATTCTGGCCCTGCTGCATCGCTATCACGTCAGCCCGGTTATCACGCAGGAGGCGGGTGAGGCGATGACGATTCTGGGACTGGTAGCGACCGGGCTGGGGATCTCGGTATTGCCCGCTGCGTTTGCCCGGGCGCGGCTCGCCGATCTGATCTGGATCCCGCTGGAGGAGAGCGATGCGCGCTCGGAAGTGTGGCTGGTCTGGTCAGCGCTGCGGGAACCCACCGCCCAGATGCGCAACATGCAGGCGCTGATGCTGGAAAACGCTGAAATCTGACGCAATCAGGGCAGACGGAGCCGAACAATCTGTGCGACCAGTCACATTTCCAGCCAAATAGTTAACGCTCTCCGGCAAAGTGCCTCACCATAGCGAATGTTTATTTAGAAGCGCGAAAATATCCGGGAGCAGGGTGTGAATCGGGAGAGTCAGCCTGGTCATATTGACCACATCAAACAGACTAACGCAGGCGTAGTCTACCGTCTGATTGACCAGCATGGGCCGATATCACGTATTGAACTCTCCAGGCGGGCGCAGCTGGCACCCGCCAGCATTACTAAAATTGTACGCGAAATGCTGGATGCGCATCTGGTGCAGGAAACGGAGTTTCAGGAGCCGGGCAGCCGCGGTCGTCCGGCGATTGGTCTCGTGCTTGATACCCTGGCGTGGCACTATCTGGCGATACGTATTCAGCCCGGCGCAATCACGCTGACGCTGCGCGATTTAAGCAGCCGCGCACTGGAAGAGGATCGCCTGCCGCTGCCCGTGACGTCTGACGTGCCGCTGCTGCAGACGCTGCAGACGCTGGTGGATGCGTTCTTTATCCGGCATCAGCAGCGGCTGGAGCGTCTGACAGCTATCGCTATCACCACCCCGGGTCTTATCAACGCCGCCTCCGGCGTGGTGCATCGCATGCCGGGCTATGATGTAGAGGATATGCCGCTGGGCGAAACGCTGGCGCAGCGTTCCGGCCTGCCGGTGTTTGTGCAGCATGACATCTCAGCGTGGACGCTGGCAGAGGCGCAGTCTGGCGCATCGCGCGGCGCGCAGGATGTTATTCAGATTGTTATTGATGAGACCGTAGGCGCAGGGGTCATCAGTGGCGGTCAGCTGCTGCATAAAAGCGGCCGTGCGCTGGTGGAGATAGGGCATACCCAGATCGATCCCTGGGGCCAGCAGTGCTATTGCGGTAATCACGGCTGCCTGGAGACCGTGGCCAGCACTTCCAGTCTGCTGCAGCTGGCGCAGCAGCGGCTGGCGCTACAGCCTGACAGCCCGCTGCATCAGCAGCCGCTGACGCTGGAAAACCTCTGCCGCGCTGCGCAGCAGGGTGACCGGCTGGCGCACGATGCGATTGCCGGCGTGGGGCATCACGTCGGGCGTATGCTGGCGATGATGGTGAATATTTTCAACCCGCAAAAAATTCTTATCGGTTCGCCACTCAATCAGGCGGCAGACGTACTTTTCCCCGCCATAAACAGCACTGTCCGGCAGCAGGCGCTGCCCGCTTACAGCCGCGATCTGGAGCTGGTGCCTGCGTTAATGAGCGATCCCGGTACGCTGGGGGCGGCAGCGCTGATCAAAGATGCCCTCTATAACGGTCATCTGCTGATTAAACTGCTGCAGGGATAACTACAGCCCACCTTAAGTTTGCGCTAACGCAAGCATCCGGCGGCGTCAATTACCTACACTGCCTTCTTCGCAGGCTATCCATGCTGCTTACTGGAAGGAGTGGAACAGGTGAAAACGCTATTTGTCACAGGTACCGATACCGGAGCAGGAAAAACAGTGGTTGCATGCGCGCTGCTGCAATTGCTGGCACAGGCAAACATCTGCGCCGCAGGTTTTAAACCTGTGGCAAAAGAGGCGCGCGCCACGCCGGAAGGATTACGCAACCGCGATGCAGAACTGCTGCAGCAGGCGTCAGGGCTGACGCTCAGCTATCCGGCGGTTAATCCGGTTATTCTGACCGATGATGCGTCCGGACCGGGGGCACGGCAGCATATCGATTACGCGCTGCTGGATCGTCATCTGGCCGATCTGCAGACGCAGGCGGGATATGTGATCGTGGAGGGCACAGGCGGCTGGCGCAGCCTGATAAACGATCGGCAGCCGCTCGCCGGCTGGGTACAGCAGCAGCAGCTGCCGGTCGTGCTGGTCGTGGGGATAAAAACGGGGTGTATTAATCATGCGCTGCTGACAGCGGAGGCGATTGCGCACGATGGCCTGACGCTGGCAGGCTGGGTCGCAAACCGCATCAATCCGGGTTTGGCTCACTATGCGGAGATTGTCAGCGTGCTGCGCGACCGGCTTGCCGCGCCGCTGCTGGGAGAGCTGCCTTATCTGCCGCGCGCTGAGCAGCGCGATCTCACGCGCTATATCGATCCGGAGGCGTTAACCGGGCCGGCGTTTTCCTTTACCAGGGCACAACCCGCAGCCGTCAGCGTGTCAGAACACGATTAACGAGCCACGCGTGCGCCGCTTCCGGCGCACGCAGCGTTCAGGGGTTCAGACGGCGGCGGGTCCGGCCAGAACTGAGATAATCCGCTATGTAATCCTGCGAAATTTCGCCGCTGTAGCGACCATCTTCATCGACAATCGGCATCCAGACGGTATTGTGCTCATACAGCTTTGACAGCACCACGCGCAGGTTCTCTTCAGCTTTACCGGTGACGCGAAAGTGGTGCAGCAGCTCTCCGCACTGGCCGGCAGCGCCGCGCGCTTCGCGCCGCTTCACAAATCCGAGCGGCCTGCCATCCTCATCGACAACCGTAACGGAACGCATATCGTTGTCATCCATGGTGGCAAAGGCCTCTGTAAGCGGCGTACTGCGGCGTACGGTAATGGTGGGCTGCTGGTCAGTGACGTCGCCCGCCTGTACCAGCAGCAGGCGCTTAAGGGTGCGATCCTGACCAACGAAGGATCCGACAAAGTCATTAGCAGGTTTTGCCAGCAGCTCATCCGGGCTGGCGCACTGCACAATTTTTCCCTGACCAAACACCGCAATGCGATCGCCGAGCTTCAGCGCTTCATCAATATCGTGGCTGACCAGCATGACCGTTTTTTTCAGCTGTCGCTGCATCTCCAGAAACTCGTTCTGGATTACTTCGCGGTTTATCGGATCGACGGCGCCAAACGGCTCATCCATCAGCAATACCGGTGGATCGGCGGCCAGGGCGCGGATAACGCCAATACGCTGCTGCTGACCACCGGACATTTCACGCGGATAGCGATGCAAAAATTTAGTCGGGTCCAGCGCCACCATGCTCATCAGCTCCGTAGCCCGTTCGCGGCAGCGCTTTTTATCCCAGCCCAGCATACGCGGCACCACCGTAATATTCTCCTCAATCGTCATGTTCGGAAACAGGCCAATCTGCTGGATCACATAGCCGATGTTGCGGCGCAGCGTTACCGTATCCTAGCCGCTGGTATCCTCTCCGTTGATATAAATCCGGCCGCCACTGGCCGGTATCAGCCGGTTAATCATCTTCAGCGTGGTGGTTTTGCCGCAGCCGGAAGGGCCGAGCAGCACGCACATTTCGCCTGCCGGTACATCCAGGCTGACGTTATCAACCGCATTGAAGGCCGCGCCGCTCTTCTGGGTAAAGGTTTTCGTCAGGTTTTCCAGTTTAATCATTAGCGAATCCCCCTCGGGGTCAGTGCCAGCTGCAGCCGGTGCAGCAGCCAGTCAAGAAAGATAGCCAGCAGACATATCATCAGCGCGCCGGCAATAAGCATGCGTACATCGCTACCGCCGATGCCATCCAGCAGCTGCAGTCCGAGACCGCCTGCACCGATAACGGCGGCGATCGCCATAACGCCGACGTTCATCACCACCGCCGTGCGGATGCCGCCGAAAATCACCGGCAGCGCCATCGGGATCTCTACCCAGCGCAGCCGCTGCCAGAACGTCATACCGATGCCGCGTCCCGCTTCGCGCAGTCCGGAGGGCAGGTTTTCCAGCGCCGTATGGGTGTTCCGCACAATAGGCAGCAGCGAATAGAGAAACACTGCCGTGATGGCGGGCAGGGCGCCGATGCCCTGGCCGATCTGCGAAAACAACGGGATCATCAGCCCGAACAGCGCAATAGTCGGAATGGTCAGTACAATAGTGGCGACGCCCAGCACCGGTGTCGCCAGCCACTTAAAGCGGACAATTAAAATGCCCAGCGGTACGCCAGCCAGGATGGCAAAACCAACCGCCACCAGCACCAGCCAGGTGTGCTGCCAGGTCAGGCCGAGCAGCATCTGCCAGTTATCAGTGATGTAATAGAGGGTATCCATGGTGTCTCCTTACAGCATGTTACGGGTCTGGAGGAAATCGCGTGCAACCTGAGCGGGTGACTGATGATCGATATCCACCCGCTTGTTCATTTCTGAAATAGCGTCATCAGTAATCAATGCTGACAGCTGATTCAGCGCTTTCTCCAGGCCAGGATGTGCAGCGAGCACCTCTTTACGTACCACTGGCGTGACGTTGTAACTGGGGAAGAAGTGCTTATCATCTTTCAATACCAGCAGGTCAAAGCCTTTGACACGGCCATCGGTGGTATAGATCAGGCCGGCGTCCACAAACCCGTCACGGACCGCGTTATAGACCAGGCCGGGATACATCTGACGGATTTGCGGGCGATCGAGCGGCAGTTGATAAACTTTTTGCAGCGGCTTCAGGCCATCGGAGCGACCAGCAAACTCCAGGTCGAGTCCCAGCCGCCAGTTATGCTCCGGATCGCTGGCGCGCACCTGCTCCATTTTGCTGACCAGCTGCGACAGGGTGGTGATACCCTCCTGCTCTGCGCGACGTCGCTGCATGGCGAAAGCGTAAGTGTTGTTCATCGGTGCCGGTTCAAGCCAGACCAGGCCCAGTTTCGCATCCAGCTTTTTTACTGTTTCCCACGCCTGTTCAGGAGACATGGGCTTACTGATGTGGTTAAAAATAATGAGCGAGGTGCCGGTATATTCCCATGTCATATCGATCTGTTTGTTGATCATGGCATTACGGCTGATGGTGGTCGCAATATTGGTCTTAGGGACGATCGTAAACCCGTTTTTCTGCAGCCACAAAACGGACAGGGCAGACAAAATATGCTGTTCAGTAAAGCTTTTGGTTGAGAGCGTAATGGGCGCAGCCGCCAGCGCTGACTGATTAAGCAGTAGCGCAGCGCTCAGGGCCAGCACAGCGCCGCGCAGCCGGTTGAAAAACAGCCTGGTGGGGGTCATCAAAACGTGCTCCATGAGTTAAGTTGCAGCGTGTGGCGAAAGAATGCGGCCCAGCGCGGCCAGCAGCATGTCCAGGATCAGGGCAATCAGCGCGGTAGCGGCCGCACCCAGAATCAGCGTCGGGAAATCGTTCAGATAGATCCCGGGGAAAATCAGCTCGCCATAGCTGCTGGCGCCTATCAAAAAGGCCAGCGGCGCGGTGCCGACGTTAATTGCGGTGGCGATGCGCACGCCGGCTAATATCACCGGCAGCGCGTCCGGCAGCTCAACCTGGCGCAGCCGCTGCAGGCGGGTCATGCCAATGCCTTTAGCCGCCTCGGTCAGCGCAGGTGGAACCGCGCACAGGCCGGCATAGGTATTGCGCACAATGGGCAGCAGCGAGGCAAGAAACAGCGCAATCAGCGCCGGTCGCTCACCGATGCCCACCACGACCATAGCCAGCGCCAGCACGGCCAGAGGCGGGAGGGTATTGCCGACGTTGAAGATCTGCATAACATATTCAGCCTGACGTCGCGCAAAAGGACGGCTCAGCAGAATCCCGGCAGGGATCCCCACCAGCAGGGCGCAGAACATGGACCAGAAAACCAGCCAGAGATGCTGCTGGCCAAGATAGATCAGATCGGTCTGGCGGGCGCGCAGCGTATCCGGACCAATGCCCCAGATCAGAAGCGCAACGAGTAGCGTAAGAGTGAGAAGAGCCAATCCGGTGCGCCGGATCAGCGATGCGTGAGGCATAACCGTTTTCTCCCTGAATAAACAGAACTATCAGCTATGATTGCTCTGCTGAGCGGCAGGATAAGAGGCCGCGTTCGATAGCAAAATTTTATGGTTAAGGTGCGGGTTGCCTGCGTTAATTCGGCATAAATTCACAGATAATTAACCTGACGGCTAAAAGTCTATAGCAATCTCTGATCGGCAACGCCAGCATTTAACGCAAAAAACAGCTGACAGTGAGGGGTCAAAACCGCCTGCAGCCCGCACCGGGTACGGGATGGTATGACAATAAAAAAAATTCATCGAAAAAGGTTACCCTGTCACATAAGCACGGGCTGTGTGGCGGGATAAGAGAGAGTAAAACGGGATAAGGAGCGTTATGTCAGAGCACGCTGAAGTTTTGCGCAGCCATCGTCCATGGATTTTGTTTGCCTGTATGCTGGCTATGTTTATGGCCGCGATTGAGGTGACGATTGTGGCGACGGCGATGCCTACGATCATTGCCGATCTGGGCGGCTTCGCGCAGTTTGGCTGGGTATTTTCTATTTATCTCCTGACGCAGGCGGTGAGCGTGCCGCTTTATGGCCGTTTAGCCGATATATGGGGACGTAAGCGGCTCTTTTTTGTCGGGGTATCGCTGTTTTTGTTTGGCTCAGTGCTGTGCGGCTTTGCTCATACCATGACATGGCTCATTCTGTTCCGCGCCTTTCAGGGGCTGGGAGCGGGTGCCATTATGCCGCTGACCACTACCATTGTGGCGGATATCTACTCCCCGCGTGAACGCGCCACCGTTCAGGGCTGGCTCTCCAGCGTCTGGGGCGTGGCGGCAATTATCGGACCGCTTAGCGGTGCGTGGCTGGTGCAGCACTTTAGCTGGGCGGTGATCTTTTGGGTCAACGTGCCGATAGGGCTGATCTCTATGCTGCTGCTGGCGCGTTTCCTGCCCGCCCGCCCGGTCTCCGCCGCAGGTGCGCTGAATATTACCGGCAGCTGCTGGCTGATGATCAGCGTCACTGCGCTGCTGGTGGCGCTGCTGCAGGCGGAAGCGCTCGGCTACTGGCTGCTGCCGTTTCTGCTGCTGGCAGGCGTGGCAGGCTGGCGTCTCAAACGGCACGAACAGCAGACGGCGGCACCGCTTTTCCCGCTTGCGCTGTGGCGCAGCCGTCTGATTGTGGCAGGCAACGCCGGTAATCTGATTATCGGCGCCACCATGATGGGCATCAGCGCGTTTCTGCCCACCTGGATCCAGGGGATCACCGGCGGTACGCCGCTGCAGGCGGGCAGCGCGCTGGCGATGATGTCAATTGGCTGGCCGATTGCCAGTACGCTCAGCGGTCGCCTGATGCTCGTGACCTCTTATCGCTTCACCGCTCAGCTTGGCGCACTGTTACTGATCGCTGGCAGCGCGCTGCTGCTGCTGCTCCACGCGGAAAGCTCCGTGCTGCAGGCGGGCTTTACGGCCTTTGTTATCGGCACCGGCATGGGCATGACCAGCACCACGTTTCTGGTTTCCGTGCAGAACCATGCGCAGTATGAGATCCGCGGTATCTGTACCGCCTCTATTATGTTCAGCCGGATGCTGGGTTCAGCGCTGGGAACCGCACTGATGGGGGCGGTTTTAAACATCAATCTGGCGCAGCGGCTGCCGCAGGCGGAGGATCCGATGCAAAAAATCATGTCGCCGGAAAGCCGGGAGGCGCTGCCGGTTGCAGAACTGCAGCTCTGGACGACCCAGATTGCCGCATCGCTGCACTGGGTATTTATCGTGGCCTTGCTGATCGCGCTGCTGACGGTGTGGATCGCCTGGCTGATGCCGCGTCAGCGACCGGAGATGGAATAGAAGAGAAGAAGCGGGGCAGCGGCGGCTGCCCCGGTTGCAGGTTACTGCGCTGACATATCCTGAGAGCTGCCGGCGCTGTCGGGTGCGCTACCCTCTGCATCCCGCATATTCTTTTTATAAACAATTTTTTGCGTATCATTTTCACAGTGGCCGACCACCTGACCGCCCGCCTGGTCGGCCTGATCGTTTGGCACGATATCCAGCGTAAAATCTGACTCCGCCACGCCATTACTGACAATTTTTTTACTGATATCGGCGCGAACGCTGTCGCAGGAGGCCTGAGCCATCAGCGGCAGCGTCATCACACCCAGCAGCAGTACCAGAGAACCCTTTTTCATCGCAAACTCCTTGTTGACTGTCTCTCTGAACACTATAGCAGCAGCGCCGCGTTACGGCGCGACCGGACGACCGGTGCGGCGATCGAGGCAGCGCAGGGTATTCTCTTCCCAGTAAGCGTTGACGTTATAGCTCTTGTCGCAGGCGTCGCGGGTATCAAACGCGCGGTCCGCTTTGTCGAACTCTTTCTCTGTCCGGGTATTAATCTTGCTGCGCAGATTACGCGTATCGTTCCACTGCTCTTTACTCTGGCGGGCGGCTTCATTGCTGGCCGCGCTATTGCCATCTTCCACGATCAGGCGATCGGTACGGGCAGCGGCAAAGGGAGCGCTCAGCAGCACGCTGGCCGTCAGCAGCGCCGTAAACAGAACGGAAGCATAGTTTTTCATGATGTTGTCCTTTAGTCAGACCCGGTCAGCCGTGCGAGGCTGTTGCCGTAACAGCGGCTAGTATATCATCCTGCTTTTGCTGCTCACCAGCGGTGTGCAGCGCGTTGAGGGAACAGAGAGCAGAGTTATGCTGATCAAGACCGCACTATTATTTTTCATTACGGCTGTCGCAGAGATTGCGGGCTGTTTCTTGCCCTGGCTCTGGCTGCGTAAAGGGATAAGCGCCTGGCTGCTGTTGCCGGCTGCGACGAGTCTGGCGCTATTTGTCTGGCTGCTCACGCTGCATCCGGCGGCGAGCGGGCGGGTTTACGCGGCGTATGGTGGTGTCTATGTGTTTACAGCGCTGATCTGGCTGCGCGTGGTGGATGGGGTACGGCTGAGCGCATGGGACTGGGCGGGCGCGCTGATAGCGCTGTGCGGAATGCTGATTATTGTCACCGGCTGGGGAAAAGCGTAACAGCGTCACCCGGTACTATCAGGTGACGTTGTCACACACGGTTATGCGTCTTTATGCACTTTCAGCCCGGCGGTGGTCTGGCTGACCGGCATAATCTCCAGCGTGTTGATATTGACGTGCGCTGGCAGCGTGGTTACCCAGTAAACGGCCTCGGTGACATCCTCTGCCGTCAGCGCCGTTGTACCTTCATACACCGCGCCGGCGCGATCGTCATCGCCTTTAAAGCGCACGTTGGAAAATTCCGTTCCGCCTACCAGACCCGGCTCGATATCGGTCACGCGCAGCGCGGTGCCGTGGAGATCGGTACGCAGATTCAGGCTGAACTGGCGCACAAACGCTTTGGTTGCGCCATAGACGTTGCCGCCCGCATAGGGCCAGCTGCCGGCAATGGAACCGATATTGACGATATGCCCGACGTTGCGCTCTACCATGGCAGGCAGCAGCGCCCGGGTCATGAAAACCAGGCCTTTGGTATTGGTGTCGATCATATTCTCCCAGTCATCGACGCTGGCTTTATGGGCTGGCTCAGTGCCCAGCGCCAGGCCGGCGTTGTTGACCAGTACATCAATGTTGCGCCACTCTGCCGGCAGCGCAGCGATGACCTCCTCGATAACGGCACGATTACGCACATCGAGCTGAACGGTATAGAGGTTTTCACCCAGCTCATCCTTCAGCGCCTGCAGCCGTTCGGCGCGCCGCCCGCTGGCGATCACTTTATGGCCTGTGGCAATGAAGCGACGGGTAATACTTTCACCAAACCCCGCAGTAGCACCGGTAACAAAAATAATCATCTCACTGTTCCTTAACTGTTTTCAGGTAGTCCGCGTTTAACCATATCACCATCATTCTTCGCCTGCTGAAAAAAAGCGGTCGGCAAACTCTCTGTCGCCGGAATGCGTTAACAGGGTGCAGGCGTGCACCGCGCTGATGCATCATGGTGCAGCGTGAGCGGTCGCCAGCAGATCTTAACGCCGGTGCAGATGCACGTAATCGTTTGCGCATCCGGTTGCCTCTCTTTTAGCCTAACCTTATGATTTAGCAGGTAAATAACCCTTAACTGGCACGGCTTTTGCACACTCATTTTATCTTACTGAGAGGATGAGTTATGAATGCTGACAACGAGACGCTGCTGCGCGCCAGTTTTTTTGATTTTACCCGCACGGTAGATCAGCCAGAGGCGCTGAGTGACGCCGCACGCTATCTCGCTGATGGTCTGCTCACGCTGCGTGCAGGAAAAATTGTCAGCCTGGAAAGCTGGAGCAGCGCGGCGCTACGGGTGGATAGCCGGCGGGTCACGGACCTGCGCGGCAAGCTGATTGTGCCGGGGTTTATCGATACCCACATTCACTATCCGCAGACGGAAATGATGGGCGCGTTTGGCGAACAGCTGCTGACCTGGCTGAATAACTATACCTTTCCGGTTGAGCAGCAGTATCACTGTGCAACCCATGCGGCAAAGATGTCCGATTTTTTCCTGCAGCAGCTGCTGGCTAACGGTACCACTACCGCACTGGTGTTTGGCACGGTGCATCCGCAGTCGGTTGACGCGCTCTTCAGCGCGGCGGAGCGGCTCAGCATGCGGCTCATTGCCGGTAAAGTGATGATGGACCGCAACGCGCCGGACTACCTGACTGAAACCCCCGAAACGAGCTATCAGCAGACGCGGGCGCTGATTGAGCGCTGGCACCGGCGCGGCCGTCTTGGCTATGCGCTGACCCCACGCTTTGCGCCGACCTCTTCGCCACAGCTGCTGGAACGGGTAGGTCAGCTGCGGAGAGAGTTTCCCGATACCTGGCTGCATACGCACCTGAGTGAAAATCCGCAGGAGGTGGCGTGGGTCAGAGAGCTTTTTCCCGAGCGCAACGGCTATCTCGATGTCTATCACCACTATCAGCTCACCGGCGCACGCAGCGTATTTGCCCACTGCCTGCATCTGCAGGACCATGAGTGGCAGTGCCTGCACGACACCGGTTCAGCCATCGCATTTTGCCCTACTTCAAATCTGTTTCTTGGCAGCGGGCTGTTTGATCTCAAACGCTGCTGGCAGGAGAACGTGCGCATGGGGATCGGCACCGACGTTGGCGCTGGTACCACCTTCAACCTGCTGCAGACGCTGGGCGAGGCGTATAAAGTCGGGCAGCTGCAGCACTATAAGCTGACCGCCTGCGAAGCGCTTTATCGCGCCACGCTGGGCGGGGCGCAGGCGCTGGATCTCGACGATAAAATTGGCAGCTTTACGCCCGGCAAAGAGGCGGATTTTGTGGTGCTGGATCCGGCCGTATCGCCGCTGCAGCAGCTGCGTCATGGCAACAGTAAAGATATCTTCGAGCAGCTATTTGTTCTGATGACGCTGGGTGACGATCGCAACATTGCGCAGACCTGGGTAAATGGCCAGCCGGTGTGGCAAAAAGAGAGGGCGGGCAGCACGCCGGGTTGTTGCCCGCACACCGGCGTGCCAGGATAAAGGCTCTCTGCCGCAGGCTATTGCGGCGTTGCTGATTATCAGGAGCGATAATGAACCGATCCGCCAATCCCTTTTTTAGCGCCAGCACGCTGCCGTATCAGGCGCCGCCGTTCGATCAGATACGCGAAGACGATTTTCTGCCGGCGCTGGAAGCGGGCATCGAAGAGAAGCGCCGCGAAGTCGCCGCGATTATCGCAAACCCTGCGCCACCGGACTTTGCTAATACGTTTGAAGCGCTGGAGCGCAGCGGCCTCTTACTGAGCCGGGTGTGGCAGGTCTTTTCAGCCATGACGGCAGCGAATACGTCGCCACGCCTGCAGGAGGTGGAAGAGATCATTACGCCCGCCCTGGCGGCGCTGCACGATGAGATCTACCTCAATAGCGCGCTCTTCGCCCGGCTGGAGGCAGTCTGGCAGCAGCGCAGTACCGCCTGCCCGGACGCAGAGGCGGTGCGGCTGACGGAGGTTACCCGGCAGGCGTTTCAGCTGGCCGGAGCCAGCCTGAGTGATGATGAAAAACAGCGGCTGCGCGACATCAATCAGGAGCTGGCAGGCCTCAGCACCCGCTTTGGTAACCGGCTGCTGGCGGCGACGCAGTCAGCCGCTTACACCGTCAGCAGCCCGGAGGCGCTGACGGGACTCGACGATGCAGCGCTGGAGCAGGCGCGTGCCGCTGCGGCCGCACGTGGTCTGGATAATCAGTGGCTGATCCCGCTGCAAAACACCACGCAGCAGCCAGCGCTGAGCCGGCTAACCATCCGCGCCACGCGGGAAGCGCTGTTTGAGCAGGCGCTGAAGCGCTGTGAGCGTAACGATGTTAACGATACGCGGCCGCTGGTTTCGCGTATGGCGCAGCTGCGGGCGGAGCAGGCCGCGCTGCTGGGCTATAGCAGCTATGCGGCGTGGAACCTGCAGGATCAGATGGCGAAAACCCCGGATGCCGCGCTGGACTTTATGCGCAATATTGTGCCGGCAGCCTGCGAGCGCGCCGGGCGCGAGGCCGCAGAGATAGAACAGCTGATGGCTGAGCAGCAGCAGAGATTTGACCTGCGCGCCTGGGACTGGAATTTTTACGCAGAGCAGGTGCGCCAGGCGAAATATGACTTTGATGAAGACGCTATTCGCCCCTGGTTCGCGCTGGATAGCGTGCTGGAGCGCGGCGCGTTCTGGGCCGCCACGCAGCTTTACGGTATTCGGTTCAGCCGGCGCCACGATCTGCCGGTCTATCATCCGGATGTGTGCGTCTATGAGATTTTCGACGCCGATGAGACGCCGCTGGCGCTGTTTTATACCGACTTTTTCGCTCGTGATAATAAAAGCGGCGGGGCATGGATGGGCAACTTTGTTGACCAGTCTGCGCTGCTGGATCAGAAACCGGTGATCTACAACGTCTGCAACTATACCAAACCGCAGCCTGGCCAGCCGGCGCTGCTGAGCTGGGATGATGTTATCACGCTGTTCCACGAATTTGGTCATGCGCTGCACGGCCTGTTTGCCAGCCAGCGCTACGCCAGCCTCTCCGGTACGGCCACGCCGCGCGATTTTGTGGAGTTTCCGTCGCAGATTAACGAACACTGGGCCAGTCATGAGGCGGTGTTCGCCAGCTATGCGCGCCACTGGGAAACCGGGGAGCCGATGCCCGCTGCGCTGCGCGAAAAAATGGTACAGGCCGCTACCTTTAATAAAGGTTATGACATGACCGAACTGCTGGCCGCGGCGCTGCTGGATCTGCAGTGGCACTCCCTCTCCGCGCACGATAAGCCACAGGATGTGGAACATTTTGAACGGCAGGCGCTGCAGGCAGAAAACATTGCGCTGTCAGCAGTGCCGCCGCGCTATCGCTCCAGCTATTTTCGTCACATCTGGGGAGGAGGATATGCGGCAGGCTATTACGCCTATATCTGGACGCAGATGCTGGCTGACGATGGTTATCAGGCGTTCACTGAACAGGGTGGCCTGACGCGGGAAAACGGGCAGCGCTTCCGGGATCTGGTCTTGTCACGCGGAAACAGCAGCGATCTGCAGCACGTCTGGCTGAGCTGGCGCGGTAAAGCGCCAGCGCCAGAGCCGATGCTGCGCCATCGCGGATTAAGCGCAGAGTAGGGCAGAAGCGGTGGCGCGCTATCCCATCGGGCCACCGCAGATTGTGTCGCACATGCCAGCCAGCACCCGCTCGCCGCTTTCGGTTTTTAGCTCTTCATACCAGGCTGCCGTCAGCGCGGGCTCTTTACCGTGCGTCACGTCGCAGCGCTTGCGTGCCTTCAGCACCAGGTCGCGGGTGCGGTCCAGCCGGCGCGCCTGATAGCGCAGCAGCGCATCTTCCACCCCCAGCGAATGTGTCGCCAGCGTTTGTGCCAGCACCACGGCATCTTCCATTGCCGCGCAGCCGCCCTGACCAATATCGGGGGTGGTGCTATGGGCTGCATCGCCCAGCAGCGCCACGCGTCCGCGCACAAAGCGGGTAAGGGGTTCGGTATCGTGTATTTCGACCCGGTTAGTGGTGAGCGGATCGAGCTGCGCTATCAGCCGCTGCACCGGTTCGGCCCAGCCAGCGAAATAGCCGCTGAGATCGGCGCGCAGCGTGGTGCGATCCTGAGCGAGGCCGGCAGGTAGCGGCACATCAAAGAAGAAGTAGAAGCGGTTGCCGGCAACCGGCATCAGCGACACGCGCTTGCCGTCGCCGACAAAAGTGGTCCACTGATCGGCGGGTGCAATCGCTTCATCCACGCTAATCAGCCCGTTCCAGTTTACATAGCCCGCATAGCGACGCGCCACGCGCTCGCCCAGAACCGCCTCGCGCAGTACAGAGTGCGTGCCGTCCGCAGCGATCAGCAGGTCGCCTGTGGCTTCGCTGCCGTCGGCAAAGAAAGCGGTAACGCCCTGCGAGGTTTGTTCAGCATGCGTGACGCGCCTGCCAAAGCGAACGCGCGTCCGGCCATAAGTATCAAGCAGCATCGCCTGCAGCCCGGCGCGTGATACCGGCGCAGGATATTCACCGGTGCGCTGCACCAGCGGATCCAGGCTGAAGCGGGTCAGGGGGGCACCGCTTCGCGCATCGTGATAAGCCATCCAGGCCATATTGCCGCTCAGCGCGCGCAGCGGCTGTTTCAGACCGAGGGCATTCAGGCATTTCACGCCGTTAGGCCAGACGGAAATGGCTGCGCCAACCGGTTTCATCTCCGCAACGGCCTCATAGACTTCCGTCTCAAAGCCCGCCCGTTCCAGGGCGATAGCAGCACTCATTCCGCCGATACCGGCGCCAATAACAATCACTTTCATCATGCTCTCCTGTGCTCAGACAGGGAGATATTGCAACTTCTGTACCAGATGCGTGCCAACAGACAGCGTGTTGATAACTATGGTTTTTTATAAAAGAGACATAATGATGAAACGATTGTTGCAGTGCGTTCGCACTTTTATAGTGCAACTCTATGCGCATGAATCTTTTGTTTCATGCGGCATTCTGACCAGATTTTGCGCATACTTAAAGCTTCAGAGCGGAGGATTAATCATGAAGTGGATAATTGCGTTAATGATGGCGTGCAGCGTAAACGCGATGGCGCAGAGCAGCTGGCAGCCGTCGCCCAAATCGCCGTCTGCTATGTTTACTCCGATCGCGTCAAAATGCGATCTGTCGGCCTGTCAGCAAAACTGCTACGTACAGCAGTCACAGTGCAAAAATGATAGCGGCGGCGGATGTGGCTCGCTGGCGCAAATTTGTGTACAGAACTGCACCAGCCAGTGTCGCTGAGTATCAGCGGGTCTCGCGCCAGATGTCGCGCATCGCCAGCTCCAGTTTTTTAAACTGGTGATAGCGCGCGTCGTGGAAGCTGACCCACTCCGGCCGCGGCTGCCGCTCTTCCGGCTGCAGACGCACCGCATGCTGCACCGCATCCGTCAGATCCCGCCACACGCCCACGCCAACGCCTGCACAGAGCGCGGCGCCCAGCGCGCCGGTTTCCGTACACTCTGCCACCCGCACCGGAATATTCAAAACATCGGCAAACATCTGCGGCCAGATGACGCTGCGCGCGGCGCCGCCTGAGAGCGTGGCACGGGTAAATGGGAGGCCGGCAGCGTGCAGCCGGTCAATATGCGCCCGGTGAGCAAAGGTCACGCCCTCAAACAGGGCAAACAGCATATCTGCACGGGTATGCCAGCCGCCCAGCCCGTAAAAGCCGGCGCGGGCCGGTTCCGGTTTGCGGCCGGAGTAGAGGTAGGGGTGATAAAACGGCAGATGCGGATCCTGACGGATCTGCGCCACGCACTCGCTGCTCTGCACCGCGCCTTTTCCTCCGCGCCGGTCGTCAAATTCCCGCAGAAACCAGTTGAGGTTAGCCGCCGAGGTTGCGCTGGCCTCAATCGCCATAAAGCGATCCCGCTCTATCATTGAACTCATGGAAACCGGGCGAAGATAGTCAGGTTTATCCACCACAACCTGATTGATACTCCACGTACCCGCTACGATTGAGGCGTCACCGCAGCTGACGACCCCCGATCCCGCTGCGCTGGCCACCACATCAAACAGACCCGCCACCACCGGTATACCCGCCGGCAAACCGGTGCGTGCCGCCGCCAGCGCGGTAACATAACCGCTGACAGCGCTCGATTCACGCAGCGGCGGCAGCCAGGCTGCTGCCTCCTCAATGTCATAGAGTGCCAGCAGTTCACTGCTGTAATCGCGAACGCGATAGTCAATCAGCCCGGCACCCGCCGCATCTGAATAGTCGCTGCTGAGCGCGTCGCTGAGAAAATGGACGATAACATCTTTAGCGCTCAGTACCGCACCGATCTGCTGCCATATCTGAGGCTGGTGCTGTTTAACCCAGCTCAGCAGCACCGGCGTGGAGGCTGCCCACGGCGTCTGGCGGGAGAGGGTATAAATGGCGTGCTGTTTTTCAGCCTGCTCCAGCGCAGCGACAATATCGTCCGCCCGCCGATCGATCGACTGAATGCCAAGCTGCGGCTGCAGCGCCCGGTCCAGCGTATAGAGGCCATTGCCGTGTCCGGCGGCGCCCACTGCAATGATATCCTGTGCGTCCGTGCCCGCCTGCAGCAGGCAGTGACGGATCGCCTGTTCAGTACCGTGCCGGATGGCGGCTATCGAACGCTCGGCGTAGCCCTCCTGCGGCTGCAGCGTTTCGCCGCTATGCTCAGCCACGGCCAGTATCGTCCCGCTGAGATCAAACAGCACCGCCTTGATCATCGTATTACCGGCATCAATACCCAGGATTTTCATATCCGGCTCCGTAAAACCGCAGAGGAGAGCGCGCACAGAACGTGCGCCAGGTCAGGCGTCAGCCTGCTGATAAAGGGCCAGCGCATCCTCGCCGCTGGCACCCTGATGAATAATGGCCATCAGGGCGGCGACGACCCGGGCAGGAGAGGCGTGCTGATAAACATTGCGCCCATACACCATGCCGCTGGCACCCTGCGCCATCAGCAGCGCGCTTTTGTGCAGTACCGCACCGATCTCGCCTTTACCCCCACCGCGCACCAGCGTCGGACAGCGCGCCGCCTCTACCACGCGGTGAAAATCAGCCGGATTATCGGTTGGATCCGCTTTGATAATATCGGCGCCCAGTTCGCGCGCCAGCCGCACCAGCGGAACAATCTGCTCTGCATCGCCCAGTGAACCGTAGGCGGCCCCCTGACCGGCGGGTGCCATCACCAGCGGCTCAATCATCAGCGGCATGCCGTAGCGGTCGCACGCATGGCGCAGCCGGCCAATATTTTCGATGCACATGCGAAAAATCGCGGGTTCATCGGGGATAAGATAAAGATTCACCACCACGGCGGCCGCATCCAGCTGCAGCGCCGCCAGAACCGGCTCATCGGGATTATGCAGCACTGCCCACATCTCGCGATGGCGCACGGCGTTATAGGCGTTGCCGACGTCGGTGCGCAGCACCAGAGCGGGTTTCGCTCCTTCCGCGCACTGCAGCAGATCTGCCTGTCCGTAATTGAGCTGAATCGCATCGGGCTGCGCGGCAATCAGGTTCTGCATCACCGCGTCAATATTCTCAAGCCCCTGCAGAAAATCGGGTTCATTGGCAATACCGTGATCGACCGCTACGTCCAGACAGCGGCCGTGACGGAATAACCGCTTCATGCGTGCCTTATTGCTCGCTGACATGCTGTGCCTCCTGCTGCATCACCGTAGGGTAGAGGCCATGCAGACCGTGAAAACGCGCCAGCGACGCGCAGCAGCGCTGCAGCTGCTGTACCCGCTGACGCTCGCTCCAGCCCAGCGTCTGCGCCATCAGCAGCGAGATCTCCTGAATGAGCGGCGGGGTCAGCTCGCCGCCGATCGCCAGCGACGTGCGGCGCACCAGCAGATCTTCCAGCTGGCACACCTGCTCATGCTCTGTCAGATAGCGCAGTTCCGTGGCGCTGTAATCGGCGTGATGATGCAGCGGACGGTCGTCATCGCGCAGCAGCGACAGCAGCGGTAAGGCGCGGCTGCCGTAACGTTTTACCAGCTGCGTGACGCGCGGCAGCGGCAGCGCATGCTGCTGCGCCAGCTGGGCGATCCAGGCGGGCTGGGCCGCCGGAGCAGGGAAGTCGCGCCCGCCGCCAATCGCTAAATCAGTGGTGGAAACATGGCGCTTTTCGCCCAGCAGCCGCAGAACGCGATCGGCCGCCTCTTCACCGAAGCGGCGAAAAGTGGTCCACTTACCACCTACCAGACAGAGCGTGCTCCAGGCGCGGGTGGGATCGGGCGGCAGCATCACCAGCGAGTGGTTACGTGATATCTGACCGCTCAGCTTTGCATCACTGGCAGGCAGCGGACGTACGCCGCAAAAGGTGTAGACCACGGCGGACTCCGGCACCACCACCTCAGGAAAGACAAAGCGCAGCGACTCAAGAATATACGCTTTCTCGGCTGCCTCGCAGACCACGTTATCGGGATCGTCAACGCGGATATCCGTTGAGCCGGCCAGGACTTTACCTCCCCACGGATAGAGGATGCAGACGCGCCCCTCCTGATTCTCGAAGTAGACCATTTCACCATCAAGCATGCGCAGCAGCTCCGGATGATCGAGGATCAGATGTGACCCTTTGGTGCCGCCAATCAGTTTCTGCCGGGCGCTTTTGGGCGCGATCTGCTGGTTAAGCCGATCAATCCACGCGCCGCCGGCATTGACCAGCACGTGTGGCTGCAGGCGAAACTGCTCTCCGCTCAGCGTATCTTTCAGCGTGACGCTCTCACCGTCGCTGCTGATTAACTGCATATAATTCAGCGCCAGCGCGTCGCTGCAGGCGCGCTCCGCATCCTCCACCAGCTCAAGCCCCAGCCGTTCAGGGGCGCTGATCCACGCATCATAGTAGCTGGCGCTATATTTCACCCACGGCGCAAAGCCCGGCCAGCGATCGCGGGTTGCCGCCTCGCTTCGTACCTGATGTTTAGGCATGGAGCCATACTGGCGCGTATAGAGGTCATACAGGCTGAGGCCGGTTTTGATCAGCAGCGCACCGCGCCGGGCAGGTTTGTCACTGAGGCGCAGAAACCGTCGCGTGGCGTTGACCATGCCGCCGCCGAAGGTTTCCACCGGCACCGTCGTCCGCAGCGGGAAAACATAGTGCGACGCGTTTTTCAGCAGCCGGTCGCGCTCGATCACCGACTCTTTAACCAGACCAAACTCACCGGTTTCAAGATAGCGCAGGCCGCCATGGATCATGCGCGACAGGGCACCACTTGCCGCCTGACACCAGTCATCGCGCTCCACCAGAATAGCCGGGATGCCCTGAAGGGCCAGTTCGCGAAAGGTACTGATGCCGTTTATGCCGCCTCCGGCAATCAGGACCGGTGTAATCTGACGCTGGCGCAGCCTGTCGAGACGCTCATTACGGGTTAACACAGTAGCCATAGCACGCTCCCTGACGGTGAAGGCTTATCCGTCAAAGGTATAGGAGTGCGCAGCCAAAACGGCAAACCCGCTTACTCAGGATGTGACTCTGTTCACTTACACCACGAATGGGCATGTGGGGTGGGCCGGGGGCGGATATACTATGCGCACCGCTTTTGGTTCTGAGGAATAAGGATTATTCATGCGACGCCGCGTTATGGCTACATTTTTGCTGTTTATCGCCACTTCCGCTGCTGCCCGGGCACCGGATAACATTATTGAGCCGCTGATGGCGCGCTTTGCGGTCCCCGGCATGGCGGTTGCCGTGCTGAACAAGGGCCAGACGACCTTTTATAGTTACGGTGTCACTTCAACCGATCGCGGAGAGCCGGTCACCTCCCGCACGCTGTTTGAGATCGGCTCGCTCAGTAAAACCTTTACCGCCACGCTCGCCAGCTACGCCGTACAGCAGCATAAAATGCAGCTTCGCGACAGCGCCAGCCAGTGGCTGCCTGCTCTGCAGGGCAGCGCGCTCGATCGCGTTACGCTGCTAAACCTGGCGACGCATACCAGCGGCATGCCGCTGTTTGTGCCGGAGGAGGTCACGGATAGCGCGCAGCTGATGCAGTGGTATAAGGCGTGGCAGCCTGAGGCAGAGCCGGGAACAGAGCGCGTCTATTCAAACCTCGGTATCGGTATGCTCGGCATGATAGCGGCGAAGAGCCTGAATATGTCATTTATGCGCGCAATGGAGTCGATGCTGCTGCCGGCGATGGGAATGCATCGTACTTTTCTTCAGGTGCCGCCGCGCGCCATGCCGGATTACGCGCAGGGCTACGATAAACAGAACCGGCCGGTACGCGTGACGCCCGGGCCGCTGGATGCAGAAGCGTATGGGCTGAAATCAACGTCAGAAGATCTGATTCGCTGGATCGGCATTCAGATGGGAGAGGTTAACGTGGTACCTGCCTGGCGGCAGGCGGTGGCTGCCACCCATCAGGGCTATTTTCGCACGGCGGCATTTACGCAGGCGATGATGTGGGAGTACTACCCGCTGCCTGTTACTCAGCAGCAGCTGGTGGCGGGGAACAGCAGCAAAATCATACTTAACGGTATGCGGGCCACGCCGGTTTCTCCTTCTGCGCCGGTGCCGCTGCGCGCCTGGTATAACAAAACCGGCTCAACCAATGGCTTTTCAGCCTATGCGGTGTTTATCCCTTCCCAAAGGGTGGGGCTGATTATGCTGGCCAATAAATGGATACCCAATGACGATCGCGTTATTGCTGCAGATGAGATTATCCGTGCGCTGGCAAAGTGAGGAGAGACGATGAATATACGGGCATTGCGGGCTGAGGATTATGTGGCCTGGCTGCGGTTATGGCAGGGCTACCAGCAGTTTTATCAGACAGAGATTGATGAGGCGACGACCGGCGAAACGTTCCGGCGCATGCTCTCCCGTGCGGAACCGATGTATTGTCTGGTGCTGGAGCAGGGTGGCAGCATGGTGGGGCTGGTGCATTTTCTGACGCATCGCTCCACCTGGACGCGCGGTGACTACTGTTATCTGCAGGACCTGTTTGTCGCAGAAGCGGCGCGCGGTAACGGTGCGGGTGAGGCGCTGATACTGGCCGTCTATGAGCAGGCCAGAGCGCGCGGCTGTTCACGGGTCTACTGGAACACGCAGGAGGGAAACTTCGCCGCACGGGAGCTGTACGACCGGCTGGCAACGAAAACGGAATTTATTCAGTATCGCTATCTGGTAGCACCTTAGTAGTTACAACAAACATTATTATTTTTGTATTAACATAGTTAGCCACCTCTGCGAAAAGAGCCTGACAGAAGAAATAAGCCGCGGGCAGGGCAGCCCGCAGGAACTAAGCTTTTTTTACCTCACACTTTCAAATGAAACCTCCTGCCAACTGTGACCGCGTCCGGTTTTCCGCCACAACCGGCTTGCCATACGCCAGCTGCGTGTTATGAATGAAACGTTATTAACTTTCATTTGAAACCAGAGCGAGAGGTGATTTCTGTGACCACTTTATTCTCTTCAGAGCAGCAGCCCGACGATTTCAGAAAAAGCATTCGTCAGATGAAGCAGCAGCTGCGCCAGCAGATCGGAGATGTGGAGGCGCTGTATAAGCAGGTGCGGGAGAGCGTGGTGACGGAGCTTGCCGCGGCCAGAAATGAAGAGGCGCAGTCTGGTTCCGCCTGGCCCCAGCTGAGCTGGCAGGCGATAGCCGCAGGTGAAATCAGTGAGGCGCAGAAAGCACATATCCGGCGGCGCGGCTGTGTTGTGGTAAAAGGTAATTTCAGCCGCGAATGCGCGCTGGGATGGGATGCATCGATGATGCGTTATCTGGACGATAACGATTTTATGACCGGCTACCGGGGACCGGGAGATGATTTCTTTGGCAATCTTGCGGCGTCGCGGCCGGAAATCTATCCGATTTACTGGAGTCAGGCGCAAATGGCCGCGCGGCAGAGTGAGGCGATGGCTGCCACCCAGCGATTCCTCAATCACCTGTGGCGGTTTGATTCTCAGGGTAAACGCTGGTTTGACCCTGATGTCAGCATTATCTATCCCGACCGCATCCGCCGGCGGCTGCCCGGCACAACCTCTAAAGGGCTCGGTGCGCATACCGATTCCGGTGCGCTGGAGCGCTGGCTGCTGCCGGCTTATCAGCAGGTATTCAGACATATCTTTAATAACCGCTTTGCACAGTACGACCCGTGGGATGCGGCATACCGCACAGAGGTAAATGAATACCAGTCCGGTACTACCACAAAATGTTCGGTATTCCGTACGTTTCAGGGCTGGACGGCGCTCTCTGATATGCAGCCGGGTCAGGGTTTGCTGCACGTTGTGCCGGTGCCGCAGGCAATGGCGTTACTGCTGCTGCGTCCTCTGCTCAGCGATGTACCGGAAGAGGAGCTATGCGGGGTTGAGCCGGGTAAAGTCCTGCCGGTATCGGAGCGCTGGCATCCTGAACTGATTGCCGGACTCTGCTCCATTCCGGCGCTGGAAGCGGGCGATTCCGTATGGTGGCATTGCGATGTGATACATTCTGTCGCGCCGGTAGAAGATCAGCAGGGCTGGGGTAATGTGATGTATATTCCGGCCGCGCCGATGTGCGACAAAAATCGCGCTTACGCGCATCAGGTGGCGCAGGCGCTGACAGAGGGTGTTTCACCCGGTGATTTCCCGCGTGAAGATTATGAGGTTAACTGGCAGGATCGCTTTACGCCCCAGCATCTGAACGCCCGCGGCCGTCAGGCGCTGGGCCTTACTGACTAACTGCAGGACACTATGAACGCACGTCATCAGTCAATTATCGAGCTGCTCAGTGCGCGCGGCAGCGTCAGCGTCAGCGAGCTGGCGCTGACCACCGGCGTCTCTGAAGTCACGATGCGCCAGGATCTTAACCAGCTGGAAAAAGAGGGGCTGTTGCGTCGGGTGCATGGCTCCGCCGTTGCTGCGGGCGGTGACGACGTCAGCGCCCGGATGCAAACCCGCCTTGCCGTAAAAAAACGGCTGGCCGATTATGCCGCCTCTCTGGTGAATGCAGGGGAAACGGTATTTATTGAGGGGGGCAGCACCAATGCGCTGCTGGCACAGGCGCTGAGCGAGCGGCATGACGTTACGCTGGTCACGGTAAGCCACTATATTGCCGGCCTGCTGCGTGAAAAGGGCGGCGACGTCATTATTCTCGGCGGTCTGTTTCAGAAAAGCAGTGAGTCGGTGGTCGGTCCGCTGACCCGGCTCTGTATTCAGCAGCTCAGCTTTCATAAAGTCTTTATCGGCATTGATGGCTGGGATCGCGCCACCGGCTTTACCGGGCGCAACATGCTGCGCTGCGATGTGGTTCATGCGCTGCTGGAAAAGCCTGCGCACACTATTGCGCTGACCGACTCCTCTAAATTTGGTCAGATCCACCCTTATGCGCTGGCGCCGCATCAGCCGTTCAGGCAGCTGATTACCGACAGCGAGCTTGATCCGGCCGCTCAGGCGCTGCTGACGGCGCAGGGAACGGAGGTCACGCAGATTTAACCTGGCGGTGCAGAGCGCTATTTTACTGACCGGTCAGCGTTATATCAGCAGCGCCTGCGCCGTGACCTCATCAGTGATCAGCCCGGAGAGCTGACCGCTGCTCAGCACGGCACGAATAGCCGCCACTTTACTCAGGCCACCCGTCAGCGCCACAATCTCACTGCGGTTCTGGCTGAGCGGCACGGAAAGTGTCCGCGCCGTCAGTGAGTTGTGGATCAGCGTGCCGTCGGCGGCAAAAAAGTGGCCCAGCAATTCTCCCACCGCGCCGGCAGCTGAGAGGGCGTTGATCTCCGCCTCTTCGAGCATGCCGGCTTCAACCAGCTGAGCCGCCGGCTCTACCGTCCCGATACCGACCAGCTTGACCTCACTGCGCGCGGCCATATCAAAAATCTCGCTGACGCCGCGCTGCGCCAGCAGAACATCGCGATCTTCTTCAGTGTTCGCAAAGAACGGCACCGGCATCATGTAAGCCTGCGCGCCGGTTTTGGCGGCGATGCGGTGCATAACATCATGCGGGTTGAGCGCATAGTTGCGCGTCAGGCAGCCCAGCAGCGACACAAAACGCGCCTGTGGTGCCTCAAGGCGCGCCAGCTGATGGATCGCCGCGGAGAGGGTACGGCCATGCCCCAGCCCGAGCGTAATCGCGGGCGCGCCGAGCAGCAGCTGGCGCAGATAGTCCGCGCCAGCCATCCCCAGCGCCCGCACCGGCAGCCCGGTTTCACCCAGATCGGGCGCAACCTGACAAAACCGCAGGCCAAAGTGCTGACGCAGCTTATCCTCCAGCGCCACGCAGTCGAGAATATCGCCATCAATGGTGATTTTTACTGCGCCTTCCGCCACCATGCGCGCAATCAGGCGGTGCGTTTTTACCGAAGGCAGCCCCAGTCGTTTAGCGACTTCAGCCTGAGTCAGGCCGCCTACGTAGTGCAGCCAGGCCGCACGCAGCGCCAGAGAGTCATCACGATCGGCAGAAGCAGGTGCGGATTTCATGTCTTTGTCCATTCAGAGTAGAAGACGACGCGGGCTCCGGCCCGCGTGTTTAGCTGTGCGCTCCGGCGGGCCGGTGCGTCGCCAGATGCAGGTCCGCCACGCCGGTTTCAATATGGCTGGCCCAGAAAGCGACGCTCTCTGCGATCTCCGCCACGGCGCGACTGTCGGTGGGCTCGCGCT
Source organism: Pantoea sp. ICBG 1758 (assembly GCF_002928325.1). NCBI lineage: Bacteria > Pseudomonadati > Pseudomonadota > Gammaproteobacteria > Enterobacterales > Erwiniaceae > Pantoea > Pantoea sp. ICBG 1758. The sequence goes on along the minus strand of NZ_POWL01000001.1, from coordinate 1,025,782 downwards.
CTTTGAAACTCAGCTCCAGGCAGATTTCATTATCCTGCGCGCCGCCACGCGCCAGCGCCTCCAGCAGCGGCTGCGGCTGAATACGGCCGCCGTCATTGTACTGCATTGTAAACGGACGATGCCCGCCTTTATCCATCATGCTCTGCTTGATATGAATGATCGGTGAGCAGCGCGGCACAGCTTCGGCCCAGGCGTAAGGATCGTAATCCTGCGGATCGGCCGAGGTCACATCACCGTGATCAATATCCGCCATCATCCACATTGGCAGGGCAAAATCGCGCTGGCTCAGGCGCTGCTGCAGTGCCAGCGCGGCGGGAATGGTTTCGCCAAACTCGCGCGCCACACTCATCGGCTCCCAGAAAAGATATTTCAGCCCCGCCGCGCGCGCATGTTCAGCGACCTCCTGCCAGCAGTCAGTGGCGATATCGATAAGCGTTTCGCGGCGCTCTGCGTCCCGGAAGTCGCGCTGCGTAAAAATGGCAAATTGCGAGCCGATAGCCACACCGCCCAGTTCAGCGGTGATATCCGCAAAGGTTTTGAACCAGTCAATATAGTAGCGGCGCACCGCAGCATCGGGATGACCAAAGTGGTTCAGTCGCCCGTAGGGGCCGGTCATACCGGAGGTGACGCGCACGCCGGTGGCGTTCAGCGCCTGCTGCATACGACGCGTCATTGCGGTTATCGTCGCGGCAGGCCAGCCCGGATTGATAAATTCATGGGTCAGCTGCAGGTCGCGAATGCGGATCTGTTCCGCCACCGTGATAATTAAGTCGTGCGGATCGGCAAAGCGGTTAACCAGCGGATTCGTATTAAGCGAAAGAGTCAGGGCCATATCAGTTCTCCTGTCCGGCACGGGCGCGCAGCGGGATCACGCGCGCGGAAGCCGCTTCAAACCAGGTGATGAACGCATCGCGCTGCGCCGGGGTAAGGTGCAGCTGATGTTTAGTGCGCCGCCACAGAATATCCTCCGCCTGCTGCGCCCACTCGTGGTCAGCCAGATAGCGTGCTTCTGCTTCATACAGCAGTCCGCCAAAATGGCGTCCCAGATCGCTCAGCGCCGTTGCATCTGCCAGCAGCTGTGCGATGCGCGTTCCATAAAGACGGGCGTAGTGTTTACGCAGCGGCTGCGGCAGCCATGGCCAGCGCGCTTTGCACTGTTCAAGAAAGGTTTCAAAGTCGGCGTCAGCCATATCGCCTCCCGGCAGCGTGGCCGCACGCGTCCAGTCAGCGCCCATCTGCGGAAAGAAGGGGGCTAGCTTCTGCAGGGCGTGCTCTGCCAGCTTGCGGAATGTAGTGATTTTCCCGCCGAAGACGTGCAGCAGCGGCGCATCCTGCTGGTTATCGAGGTCAAACACGTAGTCGCGCGTCACCGCGGAGGGGTTGCCTTTGCCGTCGTCAAACAGCGGACGCACGCCGGAGAAGCGGGTAATAACGTCAGCCGGGCGCAGCTTAACTTTGAAGTAGCGGTTAACGACGTCTAACAGATACTGTTGTTCCGTATCGTCGGCGGTCACCGCTTCCGCTTTGCCTTCCCACGGAATATCCGTCGTGCCAATCAGCGCTTTATCGCCTTCATAAGGATTGATAAAAATCACGCGCTTATCGGTGTTCTGCACCAGATACGCCTGCTGACCCTCCCAGAATTTAGGCACGATAAGGTGTGAGCCTTTCACCAGACGCACCCGGCGCTGGCTGTGGCTCTGCGTCACGTCGCTGACAATGTCCAGCACCCAGGGTCCCGCCGCGTTGACGATTGCCCGCGCAAACAGCGTGCGGCGCTCGCCGCTGCTGACATCTTCAAGGGTTATCTGCCACCTGCCGGCCAGGCGCTGTGCGGCAACGCAGCGCGTGCGCGGCAGAATGGTTGCGCCGCGCTCAGCGGCATCCAGCGCGTTCAGCACCACCAGCCGCGCGTCATCGACCCAGCAGTCGGAGTACTCAAACCCTTTTTTATAGCTGTCGAGCAGCGGGGCGCCTTCGGGATCGCGCGTCAGATCGAGTGAGCGCGTACCGGGCAGTTTCTTACGGCCGCCCAGATGGTCATAGAAGAAGAGGCCGAGCCGTACCAGCCAGGCAGGGCGATCGGAGGGGCTGTGCGGCAGCACAAAGCGCATCGGCCAGATAATATGCGGGGCAGCATTCAGCAGCACTTCCCGCTCAATCAGCGCTTCGCGCACCAGCCGGAACTCATAATACTCCAGGTAGCGCAGGCCGCCGTGCACCAGCTTCCCGGAGCGGGAGGAGGTGCCCTGCGCCAGATCGTCTTTTTCACACATCGCCACCGACAGGCCGCGACCGGCGGCATCACGGGCGATACCGGCGCCGTTAATGCCGCCGCCAATAACAAACAGATCCAGCATAGTGTCACTCATGATTGACTCCGTTACAGGTATTCAGCGCCTGCCAGCAGGCCGGCAGATCGCTGCGGATCTGCTGATAATGAGGAAACAGCGCGTCATAGCGCTGCATCAGATCGGGCTGCGGCGCTTCCGGTGCATCAAGCAGCGGGCGGACCCAGGTTTCGGCACACGCGGCCATAGAAGAGAACGCGCCCACTGCAACCGCGGCCATCATTGCCGCGCCGGCCGCGCCCGCTTCTTCACGCTGGCTGATACGCACCGGGGCACCGATAGCCGCCGCGAGGATCTGCCGCAGCGGCGCTGAGCGCACCGCACCGCCGGTCAGACGGATCTCGCCGGGCCGATCCTGACCCATCGCCTGGTAGCAGTCGCGCGCCGCCATCCCAATTCCCTCTACCACGCCGCGCACCAGGTCTCCAAAAGTGTGCTGATAGTGCAGGCCGGTAAAACCGGCACGCGCGCTGGCATTCACGAAGGGACCGCGTTCGCCCGCCAGTGAAATATAGGGATGAAACAGCAGCGTGCCGGGCGGGGTGCGCGTCAGCCAGCTATCAATCTGCGCCACCAGCCGGGCGTGATCGGTTTCGCAGCCAAAGCTCTGCAGCAGGTCTCCGGCGACATTCAGCAGCCAGTCCAGGTTCAGCGTCGAGGCCATATTGGTCTGAACCTGCGTGACATAACCGGGCCACGGCAGCGGGATCACGTAGCCGGTCTGCGCCGGATTGAGCCAGACATCATCAACAGTAACGCTGCGCAGATGGACGCCGGTTGAACCCACAATCGAACAGGCGGTATTGGCCTCGCCGGTGTGGACGCCCGCGCCCAGCGCCGTCATCGCCATATCCACATAGCCCAGCACTACCGGGGTCCCGGCCCGCAGGCCCGTCAGCGCTGCCGCCTCGCGGGTCAGGGGATGCGTGGTCTCTGTGCCCTCGACAATCTCCGGCAGCAGATGACGCCGGTGCGTCAGCCCCAGCGCGTCAATCACGGTGTCGTCATAGCCGGCGTGACGAAAGTTGCCAAAGGTAAAACTCGCCTCAGACGGGTCGGTGGCGCGTACACCGGTCAGGTTAAGGTAGAGCCAGTCTTTGCAGTGCAGCGCGACGTCAGCCTTTGCCAGCAGTTCAGGAAAGTGCCTGTCCATGTGTGCCAGCTGCGCCCCCTGCTGGCAGGTATTGAGTCCGGTGCCGGTGGCGCTGAAGCGCGCCTGCGCCAGCGGATGCTGATTCAGCGTGGCCACCGTGGGGGCCGCCCGGGCATCGAGCCAGATCCAGGCGTCACCCACTGGCCGATCTTCCGCATCCACCAGCCAGCTGCCGTCCCCCTGAGCCGTCACGGCTAACGCTACTACGCGGACTGCCAGGTTGTCGATATGGTCGCCGAGCTGACGCAGGGCGCTGGCTGCATCCTGCCAGGTTTGTGACATCGACTGCTGCGCTGCGCCACCTGCTGCGCGATAATAGCGGTTACGTACCGACGCGCAGGCCAGCTGTTTGCCGGTCAAATCAAAGGCTACCGCCTTGACCACCGAGGTACCTGAATCCAGGCCCACAATGATATCGTCACTCTCCACCGACACCTCCACCTGGTATGTGCTGCGGGCTGCCTGCGATCCCGCCGTATGCCGTGTTAACGGCGTGTGATTATTATGCTGCTGCTAGTGATACTTCTTTTCTCACTTAGATAACATATCTTTTGTATTAAATTTCAATACAGATAAAATATTTCATTTCACTTAGCGAGCAGGATCACGAAATCACCGCCCGGCTGAGTCACCTCCAGACAACTTATACTCGCCAACATCCCTGACATAAGGGAATTTAAACCTTTATCAGCGGTTGCGGTTCAAACAGCGATCCAGATCGCTCTCCTGAAAAAATCGCCGCCGGGCTGTTGACATTTTAGTCACATCAGCACAATTCTCATCACATTAGTTATCACATATATAACACAGCCAGCGTTAATTCCGGGCTGTTAACCCGATGAGGTGTCGTTATGTCTGATGTTTCAGTGCTCGCACACCAGCTTGACCGGCAGCGCAGGCGTCGCCTGCTGCTGACCGCCGTGCTGAGCTGTGCCGTCATAGCCGGCATTGCTCTGGATACCCACGTTGTCAGAACCGACGCCGCCGGGCAGACGCAGCAGGGCTTTTCACCAGACAGCTGGGCGGAACAGCACTTCCCTGAGGTGAAGCAGAGCGTGGAGCGTCGCGCCGTTGCGGCGCAAACGCTGGCCGCAGCGCTGCAGGCGAACCAGCAGGCCGCCGCCGCGCAGTATGGTGTCGGCTCGCCGCTGCCGGTGATCCCGGTCAGGCTGGAGGGCGTGGTGCAGCCGGGAGAGAAGGGGATTTTTCCGCTGCAGGTCGCCGGCGTGCCGGAGAGCCTGAAAGTACGCCTGCAGACCGGGCCGGCCCTGAGCGGTACCGATCTGCGCGACGCCAGCGGCACTATTCAGTTCGGCGATTTTACCAACCAGATTGAGTATCAGAACGCCGGGGCAGCGCTGAACCGCGCCATGAAAAACAGCGTTCTGGAGAAGCTTGACCGCAACGCGCTGCCGGGCAAGACCGTGGAGGTCATCGGGGTGTTTCGCCTCCTTAATGCCAGTAACTGGCTGATCACACCGGTCAGCGTGGAGGTTAAATGAAACCCTTTCCTGTTAATCCGGCGCTGTTAAAAGGTGAAGTGGTGCTGCAGGCGCGTAACGTCAGCAAGGTGTATGGCTCAACGCATGCGCTAAAAGGCGTGAACTTTGAGATACGCCGCGGCGAAGTCACCACGCTGTTTGGTGAAAACGGCGCCGGCAAGTCGACCTTAATGAAGATTTTATCCGGCGTGATTACGCCAACATCCGGGGAAATTTTGCTCAATGGCGAAAGTAAGCTATTTCACTCCGCCACCGAGGCGCGCGGCTGCGGTATCTCCATTATTCATCAGGAGCTGAATCTCGCGCCCAATATGAATGTCCGTGACAACATCTTCATGGGACGCGAAATCATGGGGGCTACCGGCGTTGACTACGACGAAGAGGCACGGCTGACCCGGCACCTGATGGCGGCGCTCGAAGAGGATATCGATCCGCTGACGCCGGTCGAGAACCTGCGTCTCGGCCAGCAGCAGATTGTGGAGATTGCCCGGGCGCTGTCGGTAAATTCGCAGATCCTGATCATGGATGAACCAACCTCGGCTCTGAGCGCCGCCGAAGTCCGGGTGCTGTTTCAGGTGATCCGCGATCTCACCAGCCAGGGCGTCGCCATCGTTTATATCTCCCATCATCTGGAGGAGGCGCTGGAGATCACCGACCGCGCCGTTGTGTTGCGCGACGGCGTGATGACCGCCTGGGCGCAGCGCAGCGATATCGATCTTGAGTGGATCGTGCGCAACATGGTGGGGGAGCATTTCGATCTCGGCTCGCCGCCGCAGGGTTACGCCTTTGGCCCGCCCGCGCTGACGGTTGAAAACCTGACGGTGAAGAGTAAAACCGGCATCCGGCTGGTAGACAACCTGTCGCTGACCATAAAGGCGGGCGAGATAGTCTGTATTTATGGCCTGATGGGAGCAGGGCGCACGGAGCTGCTGGAGTGCATTGCCGGACGTATTGCGCAGAGCAGCGGCGATATCCGGCTGCAGGAGACGGAGATTAGCCGCTTATCTCTGGCGCAGCGTATCGCTATCGGGCTGGCGCTGGTGCCGGAAGATCGGCAGCGCGACGGACTGGTACAGACCATGAGCGTAGGGGAGAACCTGTCGCTGGCCAGCATCGGTGAGTTTGTCCGGGGACTGATGCTCTCCGCCCGCCGTGAGAAGCAGCTGGTAAGCGATACCATTCGCAACGTCACGGTGAAAACCGCAGGCGGTGACGCGGCGATCGGATCGCTCTCGGGCGGTAATCAGCAAAAAGTTGTGATTGGCAAGATGCTGGCGACGCGGCCCAACGTGCTGCTGCTCGATGAGCCAAGCCGCGGCATCGATATCGGTGCCAAAGCAGAAGTGTTTCGCCTGCTGGCAGAGAGTGCGAAGCAGGGGCTGGCGGTGGTTTATACCACCTCCGAGGTTGGTGAATGTCTTAGCATCGCTCACCGCATCGTGGTGATGAGCAAAGGGCGTATCTCCGCCATTTTCGACGCCAGCGTGAGTAAAGAGCGCATCATGGCGGCGTCGGGTGAAGCACTGGTGGCATAACATGAAAAACGGAGTGAAAAGTATGACCGATCAAACGCAAACGCTGGCCACCTCGCCCGCGGCGAATGCCTCCCGCACTACAAAACAGCTTAACCTGGCCCGCCTGCTGCTGGAGGGACGCGCCTTTATTGCGCTGCTGGTGATTATCGCGACGTTTTCGTTTCTGTCGCCTAACTATTTTAGCGGAGCTAACTTCCTGACGATGGCGTCACACGTGGCGATATTCGGCCTGCCCGCTATCGGTATGCTGCTGGTGATCCTGAATGGCGGCATCGATCTCTCGGTCGGCTCCACGCTGGGACTGGCTGGCGTAATGGCGGGCTTTATGATGCAGGGCATCAGCCTTGAGGCGCTCGGCGTGGTGCTCTATCTGCCGGTGTGGGCCGTGGCGATCCTGACGCTGGTCGTGGGCGCGCTGGTAGGGCTGGTGAACGGCGTACTGATTGCCATCTGCCGCGTACCCGCCTTCGTGGCCACGCTTGGCACTATGTATGTGGCGCGCGGCATTGCGCTCCTGATGACTAACGGTCTGACCTATAACAAGCTTTCCGGCAGTGAATCCCTGGGCAACACCGGCTTTGACTGGCTTGGGTTTAACCGGCTGTTCAACATTCCGGTTGGCGTGCTGGTACTCGGCGCGGTGGCGCTGGCGTGCGGTTTTCTGCTGAGCCGTACCGCGTTTGGCCGCTGGCTCTATGCGTCAGGCGGCAATGAGCGCGCCGCCGATCTCTCCGGCGTGCCGGTGAAACGCGTGAAGATTAGCGTATATGTGCTGTCAGGTATCTGTGCCGCGATGGCGGGGCTGGTGCTCTCTTCGCAGCTCACCTCTGCCGGCCCGACGGCGGGTACCACCTACGAGCTGACGGCGATTGCGGCCGTGGTCATTGGCGGGGCGGCGCTGACCGGCGGGCGCGGTAACGTGCGCGGCACGCTGCTGGGAGCATTCGTGATTGGCTTTCTCTCTGATGGTCTGGTGATTATCGGCGTTTCTGCCTACTGGCAGACGGTGTTTACCGGGGCCGTGATTGTACTGGCCGTGTTACTGAATACGCTGCAGTACGGGCGACGCAGCCGCTGAATTGCGCGCGCCGCTGCGGTGCGCGTTTATCCGTAAAAAAAACCTGTACCCTGATAATAACGGAGTCACTATGTTTACCAAACGTCTTATGCTTGCCGCTACCGTCGCCATCAGCACCTTTGCTGCACCAGGCTGGGCCGATAAAGGTCTGATGACTATTATCGTCAACGATCCCTCTAACCCTTACTGGCTGACGGAGGGCCAGGTCGCGCAGAAGGCGGCTGAAAAACTTGGCTACAGCGCCAAAGTCAGCGCCCATAAAGGCGATACCAACGCGGAAAGCCAGCTGATCGATACCGCCATCACCAATAAGTCTAAAGCGATCATCCTCGATCCCGCCAACGCTGACGGCTCCATCGGCTCGGTGAAAAAAGCGATTGCCGCCAATATTCCGGTGTTTGTCATTAACGCAGAGCTGAATCAGAGCGGGCTGGCGAAAGCGCAGCTGGTTTCAAACAACGCGCAGGGCGCCGCTGCTGGTGCCATGGAGTGGGTGAAGCAGGTGGGCGACAGCGGTAACTATGTTGAGCTGGTAGGACCGCCCTCGGATAACAATGCGGCAACCCGCGCCAACGGCTTTGATACCGTGCTGTCGCAATATCCCGATCTGAAAAAGGCGGGTCAGGAAGTGGCGAACTGGGATCGCACGCAGGGCTTTAACAAGATGCAGTCGCTGCTGCAGGCGAATCCGGATGTCAAAGGCGTGATCAGCGGTAACGATGAGATGGCGCTGGGCGCTATTGCGGCTCTGAAACAGGCCGGCAAACTGGGGCAGATCAAGGTCGGGGGCTTTGACGGCACGCCGGACGCGGTCGATGCGGTGAAAGCCGGCACGCTGGCCTATACCGTTATGCAGCCGGTCGCGCTGTTTGCACAGAAAGCGATTGAGCAGGCAGATACTTTCCTGAAAACCGGAAAAACCGGCGCACCGGCTGAAAAACAGCTGTTTGACTGCGTGCTGATCACCAAAGAGAACGCCGGCAACTTCATTTCACCGTTTGTGCTTAAACAGTAACCGCAGCATCCCCGGCTGGCCGCAGCTGGCCGGGGTGCAGGCGATCGGTTATTTGCATTAATGGGTATAACGCGCTGTAATTACAACTAATCCTGCATTTTACTCCTCTCCGGAACTTATATGGCGCATAACCCACACGACACGCTGCCTGGTGTTTTCACGGCGGATACGCTGCCCGGCGACAGTCGCCAGGCACGCCAGCAGGCGCGCCGCCAGCTGATCGCGGAAGCGGTCATGGCCGAGGGCGCCGTACGAATCGAAGATCTGACCGCGCGGTTTGGTATCAGTCTGATGACCGCACACCGTGATATTGATGAAATGGTCGAGCGCGGCCTGCTGCATAAGTCGCGCGGGGTGGTATCGGCTACCTCAACCAGCCTGGTGGAATCGAGCGATATCTATCGCGCCACGCGCCAGCTGGAGGAGAAGCAGGCGATTGCCGAAGTGGCGGCCAGCTATCTGGAGCCGGGGCAGGCGCTGTTTCTGGATGATTCCACCACGGTGTTTCAGCTGGTGCGGCAGCTGTATGCGAAAGCGCCGCTGACGGTGATCACCAACTCGCTGACCCTGATGAACGAGCTGCGTAACGGGCGGGATATTACCCTGATGGGGCTGGGCGGGCAGTATCACCCCTGGTGTAACGCGTTTATGGGGCGCATGACGCGCGAAGAGATCGCCTCGCTGCGCGCAGATATCTTTTTTGTCAGCATGTCCGCCATTGTGGATGACGCGGTGTTTCATCAGTCAGCAGAGACGGTAGAGACCAAGCGCGCCATGTTTGAGTCGGCACAGAAGCGTATTCTGCTGATGGATCACACCAAGTTTGGCCGGCGCGCGCTGCATCGCTTTGCCGATTTGCGCGAGTTTGACGTGGTGATTGTGAATCAGGGCACGCCGCTGCCGCTGCTGCGTCGCATGCAGGATAACGGGGTCAACGTGGTGGTTGCACCGATCAAGCGCGCCGCTGGCAGCCCGGAGTAAACCGGGCTATTTAACATAATAACAGACCTACCTCATCGGCCAGCGCCTCCAGCCAGACGCAATCAGCAGGACAGCACCCGGCGGGGAGGTATCCTCAGCTGCCTGGCACGGCTGTTCGGTCAGCTTTTTTGCACGGAGAACCAGCTATAACAGCTATCGGCCAGTTTTTTCCCCGCGCGGATAGCGTAGCGTTCGACATAGCGAAACAGCAGCGCAGCCAGCGCGACACTGCCGCTTACCGACAGCGCAAAGACCAGCAGCTTTGTGCCTGCGCTGGCGTCAGCCGGCAGCTGGTTGAGCAGCACGCGGCGCAGCGGATAGTGCACCAGATAGAGGGAGTAAGAGATGTTGCCGAGGAAATTCAGCACCGGCTGCGGCGCTGACTGTCGTTCGTCACTAAGCAGAATGACGCAAGCCATGATAATGGCGGCCAGCCAGTAGCCGCCGTGCAGGCCAAACGGCTGCGGGCCTGTCAATAATGCGATACCCGCCGCGGCGGCGAGCGCTAACCAGACAATGCGTCGTCCGCGGGTGCGCAGCGCCGGCATGTTGCCGCTGACGACCAGTTCGGCCAGCAGCATGCCGGTAATAAACTCAAATACGATGGTATTGCTGCTGAGTTTGATCCACGCCTGCCACCAGGCGTTTACCACCAGGTCCGGAGACGCCTGAGAGGAGAGGGTGACGCTGCCGTTATAGGCCAGCTGAAAGCCGACGGAGGCGGTAAGAAAAATCAGGCTGCAGACCAGGCTGCGCTGACGATAGCTGATACACATTGCCAGCGTAAACAGCGTATAGAACAGCACTTCGTAGGTCAGCGTCCACGGCGGCCCCAGCGCGCTGTAACCAAACACCGGTCCGGCACTGCTGTAGTCCTGCAGGCAAAAGTAGAGTACGCAGCCCATCTGCTGAAATTCACGTTCGTTATAAACCAGCGTCCAGGCCGCCAGCCAGACCAGAAAAAACACCGGCCAGATACGAAAGAAACGCTTAATCAGAAAAGGCAGTGGACGTTCAGCGGAGTGTGCCGTAATAAAGGTCATGATAAAGCCGCTGATGATAAAGAAGATATCGACGCCCAGCGCGCCCGGAATATGCGCCGCCATACCATCCGGTAACAGCAAAGCGTTATGCGCAACAACAACCAGCAGCGCGGCCAGCCCGCGCAGATACTGAACAGAAAGGAACTTCATTTAACACATCCTGTGGCCGATCGGGTGGTCCGGAGGTACTTTGTCAGAAAGTACCACGATAAAAGATGACGCATGAATACATGCTAATTGAATCCCGCCGGGCGGTCGCCGGATTTATGCGTGAGCCGGGGTCGGGCGCAGGTTCTTTTACCAGGGGGCGGGCGCATGTTCACCAGGAGCGCATTAATGCGCCCCCTACAAAATTCGCCGGAGCGCCCGGATAACACGTCATCATTCAACGCACGCCCATAAAACCCACAGGGGCGCCATTAATGGCGCCCAGGCCCGCGCGGTTGTCGGATCCGGATCGCATACGGTTTTGTAGGGGCGCCATTAATGGCGCCCAGGTACGTGCGGCCGATTCTGTATAAATGTCTATTCTGCGATATATTACCGGGTGCCACCTTAATGCGCATAATGTATATTATGTTAAATGATGGATTTCATCCGCAACGACGCAATGACCTCAGACCTCTGTCAGACCGTTTTCCCTGCTACCCGCCTCACCTCTTCCGTTGAGATCATTAGCCTTCTGCTTTTTCTGCTGCAGTCGCCGCTGCTTATCCTGGCGAATACGCTCCACATACTTTTTCATGTCCGCTGCTTTAACCGGTAACGCTTTCTGCCAGAATGCTGCCGGCACATTATAGCTTTCCGGTTCAGCTGCAAATATTGTCATCAGCTGTTCAACGATACGGTACAGTGCCATCTCATACCGCATCAAAATTCTTCAGGATAACTTTTACGCCGCTCTACGCCACTTCAGCTGACGTGTCGATCAGCGCCTGCAGGCGCTGGCGATAAGCGGTGTCGAACTGCGCCGGCACGCGACGAATATAATCAAATGCGTGTTCAGCCGCCTCACCGCTCAGGCTGGCGAGATGCGCGAGCGCCTCGTCGCAGCTGGGGATTAAGCCTTCCTGGTGCTGATAGCGCGGCGGCAGCGCGGTCCAGATTACCGCATCAAGGCAGCGATCCTGCGCCCAGTCGCTAAGCACACCCGGCGTATGCTGCGGCTGCAGCAGTATGCCGACGCCATCTTCACGCTCATTAGGGATCGCCTCGCGCAGACGCAGTGCCGCCACCGCTTCCGGCAGCGAAACGCTCGCCAGTACTGCCCAGTAAACGTTAACTGGTGCCGCGTTCATACAGAGCGCCGTAGCCAGTTCACCGCCATCGCCAATACGACAGAACTCCACCGGCAGCGCCGGACCATCCGCATGCCACTCGCCGGCCACCGGCAGTTCACCAGGTTTCCAGATCAGTGACCCCCATGCTAAACAGGCTATTTTCACCGCTGTCCCCCTATTAATGATGTTATTTAACGCGTGAGCACCCGTTATTAAAGGTAGCGCAGTTCGCGATTCCCGCTACGCTTCCTGCAAATTGCCTGCAGCTCTCACACTTTTCTCGCCGTTTCTCTCACTTTCAGGCGGCCTGTGCCACACTTGCAATACCGTCTATTGGTAAGGAAAACTGATGCGTTATTCTCTTATTGCCCTGGTCTGCACCGCGCTGTGGAGCGCCGGAGCGGGTGCGCAGCCTCTGCCGCAGCGCCCGCCTGATACGCTGGTCCCTGAACAGTATCTCTCCGCAGTTAACACCGATGACAGCATAACCTGGCGACTCTGGGCACCCTCTGCAAAAGCGGTGGATGTGGTCACCGGCGCCACGCCTGACCGCTATGTCGCGCATCCCATGACTAAGGATGAGCGTGGTATCTGGCGCTTTACCAGTGAACCGCTCGCCCCGAGCCTGTATGAATATTTCTTTAACGTAGATGGCTTTCGCAGCATCGATACCGGCAATTCCCTGCCCAAACCACAGCGACAGGTCAATACCAGCCTGATTCTGGTGCCCGGCAGCCTGCTGGATACGCGTCAGGTCCCGCATGGCGAAATCCATACCCTGACCTGGCACTCAGAGGTGCTGAAGCGCGAGCGACAGCTGGCGGTCTGGGTGCCACCGGGCGCGGCGGACGCCGCGGATCCCCTGCCCGTGCTCTATTTCTATCACGGCTTTGGCGACACCGCGCTGTCGGCGGTAACCCAGGGACGCATCCCGCAAATCATGGATAACCTGCTGGCGGAAGGTAAAATTGTCCCGATGCTGGTGGTGATCCCGGATACGGAGACGGATATCAGCGATGCCATCCCCGAGACCTTTGCGCCCGCCTCCCGGCGTGAAACCTTCTATCCGCGTAACGCGCAGGCAGCCGATCGTGAGTTAACGCAGGAGATTATGCCGCGTATCGCTCAGCGCTACCGCGTGCGCAGCGAGGCTGGCGGCCAGGCGCTGGCGGGCCTCTCTCAGGGCGGTTACCAGGCGCTGGTCAGCGGTATGCGGCATCTGGATCGGTTTGCCTGGCTCGGCATCTTCAGCGGCGTCACCACGGAAACCGTGCCTGACTTTCGTGTTACCGCACAGCTGAAAAAGCCCGCCGCAATCAATCGTCAGCTGCGCCTGTTTGCGCTGGCGGCAGGTGACGAAGATATTATCACCGGCCGGGATATGACCGGACTGCAGGCGCTGCTGGAGCAGCAGAAAATCCGGCATGAGTGGCACAGCTATGCCGGTCTCGGGCATGAGATGGATGTCTGGCGTCCGGCTTATATAGCGTTTGTCCGGCAGCTGTTTAAACCTTCAGACGCCTCAGACGCCCGGTAGCGCCCGCCACAGCGTCAGCTGGTTCTCTGCCGGCTGACGCTGATAACTGACCCGATCCACGCTGGCGTAAATCAGCGGCCAGCCCCGGCCGCCCTCAGCCAGCAGAGCGATGTCATCAAAACCGCGCTGCGCGCGCTCCATAAGTGCCTCAGGCACCGGTTGCCCGCTATCGGACAACGTGACGGTGACGCCCTGCTCATCACAGGAAAAATGCACCCGGTAGTGCTGCTGCGCATCATCCTGATAACCGTGGCGGATAATATTGCTCGCCGCCTCGCACAGCGCCAGATCGAGCGGGTAGATCCAGCTCTCCGGCAGCTGCAGCGGCTGCAGAAAACGACGCAGCGCGTTGCCGAGACGGGTCAGGCTGTTGAGCGTAGCGGGCAGCGTCAGCATCTCTGCGGCCATTGCGTGGTGCATAAGCCCCTCCTTATTGCAGCGTACGCAGCGCCTCTTCGCGATCGGCGCACAGCGTAAAGACCCGGTCCATCCGGGTCAGCGTGAACATACTTTTGATGTTGCTGTTCAGGGCACACAGCATCAGCTGGCCGCCGTTAAGTGATTTCAGGATAGAGATCAGCGCGCCCAGACAGCTGCTGTCGATGAAATCCACGCGTGAAAAGTCGAGGATCAGCGCGCGCGTGCCCTGCCGGATCTCCTCCAGCACCTGCTGCTTAAAGGGCAGCGCAACGGCGGCGTCCAGTCGTCGTACCACCGGGGTCAGAATGCGGGTGTTATCGACGGTGTCAGATTCAAACTTCATGTGCAGACTCCTGTTCGTCCGGGTTCAGATGTTCAATAACCAGCAGTGAGATATCGTCGCCTGCCGGTGCGGTACTGTCAGCGGGCAGGTCACGCCAGCGGTTAAGCTGCTGGTGCAGCGTCTGCAGCAGACTCTCTGCCGGCTGGCAAGCCTGCTCCGCGAGCAGCGCCTGCAGCCGCGCCATGCCAAACATCTCCTGCTGTGGATTTTCACACTCTGTAATGCCATCGCTGTAGAGGCAGAGCCGCTCGCCGGGGGCCAGCGTAAAACTCACCTCCTCCCAGCTCAGATCGTTAAGCAGCCCGACCGGCGCACCGCCCTCACCGACGATGCGGATTGTGCCATCGCGCGCCACAATGAGCGGTGGCGGATGCCCGGCCTGACAGAGTCGTCCGGCACCGCTCTGACGATCAATCGCGCCATACACCATAGTGAAATAGCTGGTTACGTCGCTGCTTTGCGCCACAAAGCGCTCATTCAGTATCGCCACCACGTCGGCGGGCGGCGTAATCGTCTCGCCGCTATAGAGAAACCGCTCTACCGTACGGCCATGCAGAAACTGGCGCGCCACCGCTACCGACATCATTGCCGCCGACACGCCATGCCCGGAGACATCGACGCTGTAAAAACCGAGCGCCTGCCCGTCCAGCGGAAAAAAATGAAAAATATCGCCCGAAACCCAGGCCGAAGGTATAAACAGCCAGTCGGCAAACCAGCCGGCGTGATGAATGGCGTGCGGCGGTAATATGCTGCGCTGCAGCGCGGCGGCAGCCTGCAGGTCGGTCTCAATCTGCTGCAGCGCCTGCTGCAGGCTCTGATTGCGGCTCTCCAGCGTCGACTCCAGCTGCAGAATGCGCTCTCCGGCATGCAGGCGCGCCTGCAGCTCGACCCGGTTTACCGGCTTGCGCAGAAAATCATCCGCACCGGCGGCGAAGCCGGCGCGTAGATCGTCGGTGCTTTCACGTACCGTCAGCAGGATCACATAGATATAACGCTGCCGGAACTGCTGGCGCACCTGACGGCACAGCGTCAGCCCGTCCATGACCGGCATCTCCCAGTCGCTGATCAGCAGATTAACCGGATGCTGCCGCAGCAGCGCCAGCGCCTGCTCACCCTCTTCAGCTTCCAGCACGTGATAGCCCCACTGCCGTAGCAGACCGGCCAGCAGCTTACGCCAGGTAAGCGCATCATCAACAATCAGTACCGACTGGGCGGAAACGGGCTGCATATATACCTTCCTAAAACGGCAGGAACCAGATCAGAGATACCGTGCCTTCACGAAACTTTGCATTCGCACTGCTTCTGCCGGGAAAGCGGGTACCGCTATAGTTGCTGTACTGCAACGAGAACGAGCCAGGCGTATAGCCGGCATAGCCAAAGCTGTAGCTGTAATCTCCGTTCCACGGCTGCTGCTGGCTGGCGTGCGGATACCAGAACGCGGTGGCGCGGACGAAGAAGTGCTGTTTAAAGGTGTAACCGCAGCCGCCCAGCATGACCTGCTTGTTGGCGCGCAGATCGTTATCCGCCAGCGAATAGTAGCGCGGCACCCAGCTGTAGCCGAGCTGGCAGGTCAGCGCATCCCCGTCGTTAATCAGCAGGTGACGCTCAAGGGGTTTGGGCAGCGAAAATTTATAGGCAAACGTAAATGCCCCCTGCTCAAAGTAGGTAAAGCGCTTAGTGCCGGAGGGAAACAGATGGTTATCGCCATAGTTGCTGTAGACCAGGCTAAAGGTGTTGGCATGCCAGTCGTCATAGCCAAAGCTGTAGCGGAAATCGGTGGTGTAGCGGTCAAAATCGGTGATCGGTGCGCGCAGGGTGACGTTAGCAAACCAGTAGCTGTAAGGTGAATACTGCAGGCTCAGGTTCAGCAGCTGATTGATCTTCTTTTTTTGCTGCGCAGATTCAGAGCCGTTCGGGATGGTCAGCCACTGCTCTTTCAGCCCGCTGGAAAAACTCAGCGCGCCGGAGAAGGTATCTTTGTTACCGGAAAAGAGTCGTCCCCAGCGGCTGGTAAACACGCCCGCCTGAATCGGCTCACTGCTCTCTGCTCCAGCCCCTTTATCCGAGCCGGTCTCTGCCGCTGAGGCGTTAAACGTGCCTGCCACCAGCATGAACACACCGCACGTTATCCCTGCCCGCTGCCCGAATTCCATCTGATGTCTCCGATCAATTAGGAATAAAACGCCCGCCAATCTCTTTTTTAGCCATCCACCACAGCAGGCCGAGTGCGCCCAGATGGATAGCGGTGTTGCGCAGCCACGCCTGCTGCCACAGATCAAAAGTGACAAACTGGCTGACGCCCAGCACCACAAACACGTGCAGGATAAAGGTGTAAAGCGAATGCTGACCAAGCGGGATCAGAAACCAGCCCGCCACTTTATTGATGGGCCACCAGCAGCGGGTAAGGATCAGATAGACCAGCAGAATCAGGCAGAAGTCGTTGATGACCCGACACGGTCCCAGCGCGTTCTTGGCGGCGAGATGGTGATAAAACCAGTTAAAATCGGCGGGCGGGATGATGTGCAGCAGCAGCGCCGGCGGCATAAACGGATTGGTATGGTTCTGCGCAACAAACATCATCACCAGCGCATAAATCACCATCAGCGTGATCACCACATAGCCTGCCGGGGTGCGCGCCAGCGAGGTCAGCTCATCTTTAAACCAGCCGCAGCACATGCCCAGCACGTAGATCAGCTGCCACGCCAGTAAGGGAAAGGCGAATTCAAACTCGGAAACCGTCAGCCGCAGCGGCCAGCGCTGGTAAGCGAGATAGCCAAGCAGCGAAGCAGCGATAAGCCAGCCCGCGCGTCGCGTCTGCAGCAGCCAGAGGAACAGCGGGCTGACCAGCAGCAGGCAGATATAGAGACCCAGGATCTGCGTCTGATGAGGGCCTATCTGCAGGTAAAGCACAATATTAAACCAGGTCTCTTTGATCTGCGGCGTAGCGGGAAACAGCGCCCAGACCGTACCGGAATAGCGATCGACAAAGTGCGTAACCTCAAAGGTGTTAATCAGCGGCAGCGCGGAGAGCAGCAAAATCAGCAGCACAATGACGATATTCACCAGATAGATCTTCCCGGCCCGCCGCCATAGCGTCCAGCCAATCGTCAGCAGCACCTCTTTTTGCAGCCGCTGCCGGTTGAGCATACCGAGCATAAAGCCGGAAAGGATGACAAACCCTTCAGCCCCCGTAGTCAGGCCAAACCGCTCCCAGGTAAAGATATTGATCGCAGAGAGCAGTTCAGTATGAGCCACGACCATCATCACCAGCGCAATCCCGCGCAGCATATCAATGCGCAGATCGCGCCGGCCAGGCACAGCATAACGCCATGTGTGCGGCACGGTGACAGACGGCGCAGCCGCGACGGCAGATTCGCTCATAACGCATTAGTCCTGCTGATAAAGGATGAGTAAAAACATTAATATAATATATATTTCAGATGTAAGGAAAAGTGTAGCCCCACTGTGTAATAAATCACCTTTTAGCAAATATAGCGCTAAATAAGCTGTTAAAACCGCAGTTTGCCAGCTATATCTTTTCTTATATCGTCATGTTCTGTAAACGTCAGCAACAGAAAGCCAGACGCAAATAATAAATTTTAGTGATCTGTTTTAATATTATTCATTCATTTAGCTTGCCTTAACGCGTTCACCAGGTCAGATGCCCTTTTTTGCAGGATGTGAGACAGGATGCCATGGACCACTACTTTTCCCGTTTTGAACAGCGTCGTCCCCCTCCGGCGCTGCAGACACCGCGCTGGGTTATTATCTGCTGGCAGGTGCTGGCCGTTGCCGGACTGATTCTGGGCGCAAACTACATTCGCTGGCGCTGGATGTCCTCGCTGAACCCTGATGCGCTCTGGTATGCGGTGCCGCTGGCGCTGGCAGAGACCTGCGCCTGGTTTGGCACACTGCTGTTCACTATCAACATCTGGCAGGAGAAAGATCCGCCCTGTCCGCCTGCGCCGGAGGAGATTAACCAGTGTCTGCTGCCGGCGGAACAGTCCGCATCGCGTCCCATCCGGGTTGACCTGTTTATTGCGACCTACTCAGAAGATCCGGAGCTGGTCAGGCTGTCGATTCAGGATGCCTGTAAGGTGCACTATCCCGCCGCTATCGATTACAAGGTGCACGTGCTGGACGATGGTCGTCGCCCGGAGATGCGCGCGGTGTGTGAGCAGGAAGGTGTCAATTACATTACCCGCGACAACAACACCGGGTTCAAGGCGGGCAATATCCGCAACGGCATGGAGCACACTGACGGCGATTTTCTGGTGATCTGCGATGCGGATACCCGTGTTTTCCCGACGCTGCTGGTGCACACGCTGGGCTATTTCCGCGATCCGGACGTCGCCTGGGTGCAGACGCCGCAGTGGTTTTATGACCTGCCTGAAGGTGAGCGTCTGCCGGCATGGCTGCGGCGCCGGACCGGCTGGCCCGGCTGGCTGCTTGGCAGCCTGAGTGAAAAGCTGTTTGGCCCGCTTACCGTGGGCAGCGATCCCTTCTTTAACGATCCGCGTATGTTCTACGACGTGATCCTGCGCCGCCGCAATGCGGCCAACGCGGCGTTCTGCTGCGGTGCCGCCTCTGTCCACCGGCGCGAAGCCGTTATGCAGGCCGCCCTGCGCAGCTACGCGTTTAACGTGGAGGAAGAGATTGCGCGCTTTACGCAGGATATCCGCGATGAGGAGACGCGTCAGGCGCTGTCACAGGCGATGCGACCGCACATTATTGCCGACACGGAGCTAACGCCCTATAAATTCCACGTCTCTGAAGATATCTATACCTCAATCGTACTGCACGGTGACGCCGGTCGCCGCTGGCGTTCGGTGATGCATCCGGGCATTGAATCCAAAATGCTCTCGCCGCAGGATCTGCTGACGTGGATGATCCAGCGCTTTAAGTACGCTGCGGGTTCGCTGGATATTCTGTTTCATGACAAAATTTTCAGCCGCCGCCGCTTTAAGCTGAGCGCGGCACAAACGCTGATGTATGGTACAACGTTCTGGTCCTACCTGGCCTGCATCTGGAACACGGTGTTTCTTATCTCGCCGCTGATCTATCTGTTTACCGGTATTCCGCCGGTGGCCGCTTACTCAACGCCTTTTTACCTGCATTTTCTGCCGTTCTTTATCGTCTCTGAGCTCGCCTTTATGTTCGGCACCTGGGGGCTCTCCGCGTGGGACGGTCGCGCCTCTTATCTGGCGTTCTTCTCTGTCAACCTGCGGGCGCTCGGTACGGTGCTGCGCGGGGAAAAAATCAAGTTTCACGTCACGCCAAAGGAGCGGCAGAGCGGGCGTTTTCTCTACCTGGTGAAGCCGCAGCTGGCGATTGTGGCGCTGACGCTGCTCGGGCTTATCTGGGGCGGTATACAGGTAGCGCGCGGCAACGTCGATGACCCTTCGGGTTACGTCATCAACATTTTCTGGGGAGCCGTCAACATTGCGGCGATGCTGCCTATGATTATGGCTGCGCTCTGGACGCCGCCGGCACAGGAGACGGCAGACCATGAGCCTTAAAGCGGGACTCTATAGCGCACGCAGCTATCTCACCATTCTGATCGGCTTTCTGATCGGCTTTGCCATTGTGCTGTGGGTTGAACATCAGATGCCCACCCGCACGGAAACCACCGATGGAATTATCCTCAGCGAAAGTTTTCCCGCGCTGCCGGAGACGCGCGAGCTGACGTTTGAGGAGGCGGTGTGGGCACGCGTGGCGTGGCAATACTTTGTCAATAACACGCAGCCCAACGGGCTGGCTAACGCGGAAGCGGATAACCCCTGGCTGAGCCTGTGGAGCAGCGGCAGCTATCTGCTGGCAACCATTGCTGCCCGCCAGCTGGAGGTGATTGACGCCGCTGAGTTTGACGACCGCATCGGCTCCGCGCTTGAGGCGCTGGGCAGGCTGCCGCTGCAGCCGGATAAACTTCCCGCCGCTTTTTATCAGGCTGAAACCCTGACCCCGCTCGACCAGGATCCGGCGCGCCCCGGCTCCGCTATCGATATGGGCCGTCTGCTGATGCCGCTGCAGATCCTGCTGTGGCGCTATCCGCAGCACGCTGCCGCCGTACAGCAGCTGCTGGCGGGCTGGCAGCTGAATGCGCTGCTGCAGAGCAGCGGTCCGCAGGGTGCCAGCCTGCCGGTCAATCGCTGGGTGATCCGCAGCGACGACCCGCGCGGCAGCTACGGCTACCGTCTCTATGCGGGCAGCGTGCTGCGGCTGATCAACAGCACCGCGGGACTGGCGGTCAGTCAGCCGCCGGACGGACTCAAGATGATTGAGATCGAGGGGCATGCGGTGCCTGATGAAGGGATCCGCACGCCGTGGGGCAAGCAGCCGTCGCTCATCAGCTCGCCCTATCTGCTGACCGGGCTGGAGCAGGGATTTGACGCGCGCAGCGGTGAGATCAGCTGGCGCATTATGCAGATCCTGCAGCAGCGCACCGGCAAACCTGACTCACGGGGGGATATCAGCGCCGACTACGCCGAACAGGCACCCGATTTCAATGCGGCGCTGCCGGGCCGACAGCCGCAGCGCGGCGCACCACAGCATACCGTCGCCCCGCTGCCCAACCAGGCGCTGCTCTCGGTCCGTACCGCCTTTGCCTGGTATGCCCTGTTCCGCAATCGCTGGAGCGACGCGCTGCGCCAGCAGATGCTGCCGCTGCTGGTGCCCGGCAAAGGCTGGCAGGCGGGATTTAACCCTGACGGCAGCGTGAACGCTGCCCTGAATGCCGATACCAACGCGATGGTGCTGGAGAGCCTCTCCTATATCGCCCACGGACAGCTGCTCTGCCTGGGCTGCCTGTCTCAGCCCCCCGCAACCGCACGCAACAAGGAGCAAGAACGATGAAAGTGCTATCGCTACAACACGCTGGCCTGGCGGGGCTGACGCTGCTGCTGACCCTGTGGATGCTGCCGCTGCAGGCGGCCGTCAGCCTGCCCGCCTCCGACTATAAAAGCCGCCACGGCGAGCTGACCGCGCGGGAGATGCAGGTGGCGCGCAACGCCTGGTCCTATTTTGTCGCCAACTATCAGCCCACTACCGGTCTGGTCAACGCGGTGAATAAATACCCCTCCACCACCATGTGGGACAGCGGCTCTTACCTCGCCGCGCTGACGGCAGCACGCGAGCTGGGGATCATTGATAAAGCGGAGTTTGATCGCCGCTTTTTGCAGTTTATCGCCACGCTGAACAAGCTGGTGCTGTTTCAGAACCAGGTGCCAAACAAAGCCTATAACACCATTACCGGGCAGAAAGTCGATTACCTGAACAAACCGGGCGAGATAGGCTTCTCCGCTATCGATATTGGCCGCATGCTGCTCTGGCTGAAGATTATCAAAGAGCGCTATCCGGAGCATGGCAACAGCATTGATAACGTCGTGCTCGGCTGGGACTTTACCCACGTGGTGGATGAGTGCGGCACGCTCTATGGCGCCTATCTCAATAAGCAGAAGCAGCCTCAGTACGTACAGGAGGGCCGGCTTGGCTATGAAGAGTATGCGGCGGCGGGCTATCAGCTGTGGGGATTTACCACCTGTCAGGCGAGCCGGCCTGAGCCTTATGCGCTGGCGGATATCTACTGCGTGCTGGTGCCCTACGACTCGCGCGATCCGCGGCTGACCAATCAGCATAACTACGTGGTTACCGAATCCTATCTGCTGCATGGCCTGGAGATGGGCTGGGACAACAGCGACGATCGTGAAGCGCGCCCCAACAACCACTCTCATCCGTGGATGAAGAACTTCGCCGATCGGGTCTATCAGGCGCAGGAGAACCGCTACATGATCACCGGTACCCTGACGGCGCGCTCCGAACACCAGCTCGATAAATCCCCCTACTTTGTCTATGACACCGTCTTCAGCGACGGCTTCAACTGGAACACCATCACCGATAAAGGCCAGTATGTGCCCAATGTGGCGGCTGTTTCGCTGAAGGCCGCACTCGGCATGTGGGTGCTGTGGAACTCCCCTTATACCGATCGCCTGTTTGACGCGATTGAAAACGCCGATGAGAAAGACAAAGGCTACTACGAAGGGCTCTATGAGAATGGCGACGGCCCGATCAAAGAGTTCACCGCCAACAACAACGGCATCATGCTGGAAGCGCTGCTGTTCAAAAAACAGGGCAAGCTGCTGCGCTTTAACACTAACGATGCGCGCAGCCGCAGCTATGCGCCCTCCCTGTGGGAAAAGCGCCTGGTAGATCTGTTTGAAGAGAACAACACGCGTCGCAACCGGCCTTTCCTGGAGGTGACGCCCGGCATAAAAACCTGGTGCGATCAGAGCGGGACCGCCGTGCGCAGCGCACCGAAGTGCAGCGCCTGCAAATGCGCCCGCTGCGACAGCAGTGCGCCCGTTAAACTTCCGCCGGTAGCGACCTCATGCCTAAAACCCTAGTGCGTATCACCGGTCTGGTCGTGGCTCTGCTGCTGGCGCTCGGGGCCTGGCTGCTGCTGCGTCACGAGGGAGACGGCTGGCGCTGGCTGGTGAACGGCGGCTGGCACACCACCGCCCGCACCGGCGCGCTGACGCCTGAAGAGCAGCGCTGGGCCGCGGTGGCCTGGCGCTACTTTGAGAATAACAGCGAGGCGAACAGCGGTCTGGTTAGCGGCAGCGACCGGCGGCCGGTGGTCAGCCTGTGGCAGATGGGCGATACCCTGATTGCGCTCACGGCTGCGCGCGAACTGCAGCTTATCGACGATCGCCGTTTTGACCACCAGCTCAGTCAGCTGCTCGGCAGCCTCAATCGCCTTCCGCTCACCCAGAGCGGCGTGCCCAATCTGCTTTATAACAGCCGGACGCTGTCGATGGTGGGCTACAGCAATACGCCACAGGTGATCGGCTGGTCCTCACGCGACATGGCGCGTCTGATGATGGCGCTGCAGGTGGTCGCAACGTTTCACCCGCAGTACGGGGAATATCTGCAGCGCATTATCCTGCGCTGGAACTTCTGCCCGGTGGTGGATAAGCAGGGCCAGCTCAGTGCGGGCATGTGGCAGCAGCAGCAGATGCGCATCCAGCCAGAGGGGCGGCTGGGCGACAGCGAATACAGCGCCGCTGGTTTCGGGCTGTGGGGCTTTGCTAACCAGCAGTCGCTGCAGCCTCCGGCGCAGCACGTCATTATCGACGGGCTGGCGCTGGATATCGACAGCCGCGATCCCCGCACCACCTGGACGCCCGCCGCCCTTACCACGCTGCCCTGGGTGCTGAGCGGAATGGAGTATGGCTGGCAGCTGCCGGGCGCCGACCGCGCGCAGATCCGGCAGCAGCGCCAGCGCGCCAGCCTGGTCTATCAGGTGCAGGAGCGTCGCTGGCAGCGTCAGGGCATTTTAACCGCCCGCAGCGATTTCGCCCTGAACGTCGCGCCGTGGCACGTTAACGACACCATTTTCGCTAACGGCTACGCCTGGAACACGCTGACCGATGACAATAAATGGGTGCCGACGCTGGCGCAGGTCTCCACCCGCGCGGTATTTGGCCTCTGGGCGCTCTGGGACACGCCGTTTACCGATGCGCTGATGCGCACCACCCGGCTGCAGTACGATCCGGCGCGCGGCTGGTATGAAGGCCGCACCGAGGCGACCGGGGAGTACAACCGCGCTATCACGCTCTCTACCAACGCCACAGTACTGGAAGCGCTGCTTTTCAAAACCCACATGAAGCCGCTGATCGACAGCAGAAATAGCGAGAACCGCCAGTTTTTCCGTCAGCAGCTGGCCGATCCGTTCCGTGTGCCGCAGCGCTGTCTGCCGGTCACCGCCCCGCTGGCCGAAGAATAAGGAGAAACTGATGCCGGAAAGCCTGTTACCCAAAGCGCTCGATTCCCTGCGCGCCGCGGTGCTGATGTATGACGCACAGGAGCGGCTGGTGGCGTATAACCAGCAGGTAGTCTGTTTCTACCCCGGAATGGAGCAGCGGATCCGCGTCGGCATGACGCTGACCGAGCTGGCGCAGGATTTTATCGCTTCCGCCTACATGACAGAGGATGACCGCAGCCGTCAGGCGATGATCGATAACCTGATAAGCCGCTGCCGGCTCGACAATCACAGTGAGATGCGGCGCATCGCTAACCGGCAGGTGTTTGTCCAGCATAACCGCACGCCTGAAGGCGGCATCGTCAGTCTGCATATTGACGTCTCGGGCTATACGCTGATTGACGCATCGCGGCGGCAGCTGCACGCTGACTTTGTGCTGGCGGCGGAATCGACCCAGATTGGCATCTGGGACTGGCAGCAGCAGCACGATCTGCTGCAGGTCAACGATGCGCTGCTCAATATGCTGGGCTATCCGCGTGAAACCTGGCACTACAGCGCCACTTTTCTCGATACGCTGCTGCACCCGGACGATCGCGAGCCGCTGCAGCAGCTGTTTGCCTCCGCCAGCAACAAACAGCTGCCGGTATTTGAACGGGAAATTCGCCTGCTGCACCGCAGCGGCAACTATCGCTGGATGCTGCTGTCCGGTCAGGTGGCCAGCGTCACGGTCAGCGGCGAGACGGAGCGCGTCATTGGCACGCTGCAGGATATTACCAAGCGCAAAGAGGCAGAGCAGCTCTCGCTGCAGGCGATTGCCGCTGCGCACGCGGCCAATGAAGCCAAAAGCGCGTTTCTGGCGAACATGAGCCATGAGATCCGCACGCCGATGAACGGCATTCTGGGTATGACCCAGCTCTGTCTCGACACCCGGCTGACTGCGGAGCAGCGCGAGTACATGACGCTGGTCTATCACTCAGCCCACACCCTGCTGCGCATCATTAACGATATTCTCGACTACTCCAAAATAGAGGCGGGAAAAATTGAGCTGGATGAAGAGCGGTTTGAGATCCGCCCGTTCCTGCACGCCGTGGCGCGGCCGCTGATGCCGGCCGCCAGCGAAAAAGCGCTGGAGCTGCTGATTAACGTCACCCCGGATGTTCCCGCCACCTTTCTCGCTGACACCGTACGCCTGCGCCAGATCCTGACCAATCTCATCAGCAACGCGCTGAAGTTTACCCATCAGGGCGAGGTTGAACTGGCCGTGACGCGCGATGCCACGCACAACCGGCTGCGCTTTCAGGTGCGCGACACCGGCATCGGTATTCCACCGGAGAAGCAGCAGCTTATATTTGAATCGTTCAGCCAGGCAGACACCTCGACCACCCGCAAATATGGCGGCACCGGGCTCGGGCTGACCATCTCTGCCCGGCTGGTGGAGCGGCTGGGCGGTTCGCTGACCGTACAGAGTGAACCGGGGCGCGGCAGCACGTTTACCTTCTCTCTGCCATTGCCGGCAGAGACAGAGAGCGATCCGGTGCGGCATTCGCCGCGCCTGGCACCGTTACCGGTACTGGTGGTGGATGACAACGCCACTAACCGCCATCTGCTGAGCGACATGCTGCGCAATATGGGTCTGCAGCCCAGCCTCGCCGCCAGCGCCGCCGATGCGCTGGCGCTGCTGCAGGCGCAGCCGGACTTTCCGCTGATCCTGCTGGATGCGCAGATGCCCGATCGGGATGGCCTTGACCTGGCGCGGGAGATCCGGGCAAACCCGCAGCTGGCAACCAGTCAGATTATTATGCTCAGTTCAATGAGCCGGGCGATGGATGCAGAACAGCTGCGGCAGCTCGGCGTGAATAAGTTTCTGGCTAAACCGATCGATCAGCGTGAGCTCTATGACGCGCTGGCGGGTGCCTCCGGGCAGCGCCAGCCCGCCAGCAGTGCGGAAAGTGCGCCGGCCAGCCCCGTGGCCGACCCCGCCACGCAGGCGCTGCGCATTCTGCTTGCCGAGGACAATCTGGTGAATCAAAAGCTTGCCGCCCATTTCCTCACCCGGCTCGGTCATGAGTTCGCCATCGCCGGTAACGGGCTGGAGGCGCTGACGCTGCTGGAGCAGGATGGCTGGGACCTGGTGCTGATGGATCTGCAGATGCCGGAGCTGGATGGTGAAAAAGCGACGCGTCTGATCCGCGAACGTGAAGCCGCCGCATCGCCGCCCCGCCACCAGCGCATCATTGCCATGACGGCGCACGCGATGAAAGGCGACCAGGAGTACTGCCTGCAGAATGGCTTTGATGGCTACGTCGCCAAGCCGGTTAGCCAGGAGATGCTGCATCAGGAGATCAGCCGGGTCATGGCGCTGCCTGACCCGGCGGCAGGCGACACGCCTGCGCCAGCCGGCAACGCCGCCGCGCTGGCGCAGCAGCTTGGGCTGGACGCGACGCTGCTGCACGAACTGCTGCTGCTGTTTGCCGATTCGCTGACGGAGATCGAAACGCAGCTGCTGACCGCGCTGAGTGAAGGCGACTGGACGAGCGCGTCACGCCACTGCCACAAGCTGCGGGGCGAAGCCGCCATATTTGGATTCACAGACTTAACCCATACGCTGCAGACCGCTGAAACGCAGATCCGCCAGGGTGACGCCATCGATGCCGCCCGGCTGCGCGAAAGCCTGATACACGAGTGTACGCGGGTGCGTCAGCAGCTGCGCGCCCTGCTGGAGGAGAAGTGATGCGTGGTTTACTGTCCCTGTTACTGATAGTCAGCCTGCCCGCAGCCGCAGCCAGCGAGGTGCCGGTCAGCTGGTCGCTGGCCGGACAATGGCGCGTGCATGACGCGAATACGCCCGGCTTTGAGGGCTGGCGCGAAGCGGACAGAAAATGGCCGACGCTGCGCGTCCCTGCCAACTGGTATAGCGCCGGTCGCGATCATCAGGGCGCGCTCTGGTACCGCCATGAGTTCTCGCTGCCGCCGCTGCAGGCGGACCAGCGGGCGACGCTGGAGTTTGACGGGGTCGATTACATGGCTGACGTCTGGCTCAACGGCCGGCGGCTGGCGCAGCATGAGGGATATTTCCAGCGCTTTGCTGTCGATCTCACTGACAGCCTGCGCCGCTACAACCGGCTGGCCGTGCGGGTCGACAGCCCGCGCGAGGCGACGCCGGGCACTTGGCCGCTGCACAAGAACCTGATGAAAGGGATCCTGAACCAGCACGATACGCGTCCCGGCGGAGCCTGGAGCGATCGCGGTCAGGAGGCGAACTCCGGCGGCATCTGGGCGCCGGTACGGCTGCGCATCAGCCGGGGGGCAACGATCGATCGGCTGATCCTGCGTCCCGACTGGTCTCAGGGGCTGGCGCAGCCGCAGCTCTCTGCCGGGCTGCACTACCGCGCCCCGGTCGCGGCTGACGTCACGCTGACCCTGCGCGCCACACCGGATAACTTTCCCGGCCAGGCGTTTGAGCTGCAGCAGCGCGTACGGCTGGAGGCGACCGGCGATACGCCCGCGCATCTGCAGGTCACGCTGCCGATGCCGGCGGCGCGGCTGTGGTGGCCGGTGGGCTACGGCAAACCCCATCTTTATCAGGTCAGCGCCACGCTCCGTGACGATCGCGGCGTGATGGATCGGCGCAGCAGCCGCACCGGTCTGCGCAAGGTGGAGGCGCTGGAAAATAATCAGGGCTGGCGCATCAACGATCGGCGGATCTTTGTTCGCGGCACCAACTACATCGGTTCCCCGTGGCTCAGCACCATGAACAAAGCGCGCTATCTGCGCGATTTTACGCTGGTGGAGAAGATGAACGCTAACGCTATCCGCGTGCATGGTCACGTGGCGGGCCGGGCGCTTTATGAGGCGGCTGACGAGCGCGGCCTGCTGATCTGGCAGGATGTGCCGCTGCAGTGGGGCTATAACGACTCTGCCGCCTTTGCGGATAACGCGGTGGCGCAGACCCGCGCCATGACCGCGCAGTTTGGCAACTCGCCGGCTATCGTGGTCTGGGGCGGCCAGAACGAGCCGCCGTTTAACTCGCCGTGGATGGAGAAGCGCTTTCCCGACTGGCATAAAGATCTTAACCGCACCCTGACCCGGCGCGTGGCAGAGGCGCTGGCGGAAGATCGCAGCCGCATTGTGCATCCTTACTCTGCTGTGGAAGAGCACTACTGGGCAGGCTGGTATTTTGGCACGCTGAATAATCTGCTTGAGCCGGCGAAAACGGCCACCGTCACGGAGTTCGGTGCGCAGGCGCTGCCCGATCTGGCCACCCTGAAGAGCATCATTCCGCGCCGCGAATGGTGGCCAGCCTCAACCGAACCCGGCGATCCGCTCTGGACGCGCTGGAAATATCACAATTTCCAGCCGATCCAGACGTTTAAAAACGCGGGCATCAGCCGGGGCAAGAACATCCATGACTTTATCAAAAACACCCAGCGCTATCAGGCGCAGCTGGTCGCCGTGGCTGCCGAGAGCTACCGGCGGCAGCGCTTCCAGCCGGTGACCGCGCTGTTTCAGTTTATGTTTGTGGAAACCTGGCCCTCAATCAACTGGGGCGTGGTGGATTACCTGCGTCAGCCGAAAGCGGGCTATTACGCCCTGCAGCGCGCCTACCAGCCGCTGCTGCCCTCTATCGATCCGCATACCCTGAACTGGCAGGCCGCCAGACCCGGCGCGCTGTCACTCTGGGTAATTAACGATCTGCCGCAGGCGTTTCCGGCGCTTACGCTGCGCTGGCGCGCCACTCAGCAGGGTCATCTGCTCGCGCGCGGTGAACGGCAGGTCGCGGCGGCGGCTGATACCGGCAGTAACGTGCTTGATGTGCCGCTCACCCCCGTCAGCGCTACTCCGCTGCGGGTGCAGACCTGGCTTATCGACGCACAGGGTAAAACGCTGGCAGAAAACCAGCTGGAGCTGGAGGTGGCACCCGCCGACGCCAGATAACTGCCCGCCCGGCACGGCAGCGGGCGTGGCGGTTTACTCATCGTTGGTAAAGCGACCGACGCGGGTGGCGCCGGCGAGCGCGTGACCTTTAAGCTGAGCGATCAGCGCATCATGCGTCAGCCCGGCCGGCAGCCTGTCCGGCGGCAGATCGGTGGCGATAATCACAAAGTTGTAGTGATGCATGCCGCTGCCCGCAGGCGGACAGGGTCCATAGTAGTGCGCCGTGCCTGGGCTGTTGGTGCCGCCGGTATAACCGGTTCCCCTGCTCAGCTCGCCGCGCGCAAACTGCTGCCGATCCGCCGGAATGTTATAGGCGACCATATGCACCACGCCCAGCCCTTTCGCACCCACCGGATCGGTCATCAGCAGCGCAAAGCTGCGTGTGCCCGGCGGCGCATCGCGCCAGCTGAAGGCGGGTGAGAGGTTCTCGCCGCTGCACGCCGGATTGCCCGGTTTATTGCCGGCAAACGCCTTCTGCAGCATACCGCCATCCTGAAAATCGGGCGACTGCAGGGTAAATACCGGCGCGGCCAGCGCGCTGACCGGCAGCGCCAGCGCCAGTAACGCCATTTTTACGCTGTTCATAACAAGCTCCCGTAATAAATCGCTGAGCATCAAGTATATAACCTGTTCAGCCGCGCGCGGGCGACTACACTGCTAATCGCGCCCTCTTACCCGCAAGGAGTCCGGGATGTCTGTCCCACCGCTGTCGCACTTTCTACCCGCCACGCGCCTGTGGTTTACACAGACGTTCGATCAGGCGACGCCGGTTCAGCAGGCGGCCTGGGAGGCGATCGCCGGCGGCAGCCATACGCTGGTTGTGGCGCCGACCGGCTCCGGCAAAACGCTGGCGGCGTTTCTGCACGCCATCGATGCGCTGTTTCGCGAGCGCAGTCCGGATGCCGCCGTTGCGCACGAAGAAACCACGCGCGTGCTTTATATCTCGCCGGTTAAAGCGCTGGCCGCCGACGTGGCACGCAACCTGCAGCTGCCGCTGGCGGGCGTCAGCGCATGTCGTCAGCAGCAGGGCGAGCCGGCCATCACGCTCCGTTGCGGGATCCGCAGCGGCGATACCCCGGCGCGCGAGCGGGCAGCGCTGCGCCGCCATCCGCCCGATATCTTAATCACCACGCCGGAGTCGCTCTATCTGCTGCTGACCTCGCAGGCGCGCGATACGCTGCGCGGCGTCACCAGCATCATCGTTGATGAAATTCATGCGCTGGCGGGCAACAAACGCGGCGCCCATCTGGCCCTGTCGCTGGAGCGGCTCGATGCGCAGCTGGCCCGGCCGGCGCAGCGTATCGGGTTATCCGCAACGGTAAACCCGCCGGAGACCGTGGCGCGCTTTCTGGCCGGTCGCCGCCCGGTCACTCTCGTCAACCCGCCGCTGCTGCGCCCGCTGCAGCTCCGCGTCACGGTCCCGGTGCCGGATCTCACGGCTCCCCCGCCGCTGCCGGGGAGCGAAAGCGAAGCCGGCGCGCTCTGGCCGCATCTGGAAGCGGGAATACTGGCCGCGGTGCTGCGCCATCACACCACGCTGGTGTTTACCAATTCGCGCGCGCTGGCAGAGAAGCTGACGGCGCGCCTTAACGCCCGCTGGCAGCAGCAGCAGCGCGATGACGCTGCAGAGATTGCACGTGCGCACCACGGCTCCGTTGCCCGGGAGCAGCGCCTGCTGATCGAGAGCGCGCTGAAGAGCGGTGCGCTGCGCTGCGTGGTGGCCACCTCCAGCCTGGAACTGGGGATCGATATGGGCAGCGTCGGACAGGTGATTCAGGTCGGTACGCCGCCGTCGGTCGCCAGCGCCCTGCAGCGCACCGGACGCGCCGGACACCGGCCGGGCAGCACGCCGCAGGGGGAATTCTGGCCCCGATCGCGCAGCGATCTGCTGCAGACGGCGGTGATCGTCACGGCGATGCTGGCGGGCGAAACGGAGCCGCTGACCGTGCCGGAAAACCCGCTGGATATTCTTGCCCAGCAGACCATCGCTGCCGCCGCCATAGCGCCGCTGGAGGCTGGCCGCTGGTTTAAGCAAGTCACGCGCAGCGCGCCTTTTCTGACGCTGTCGCGGCACGATTACGATGCGGTGCTGGCGATGCTGACGGGACGCGACGACACTGACGCTTTCGCCCTGCTGCGCCCGCGGCTGATCCACGATCCGCAGACGGATCGCATCACGGCCCGGCCCGGCGCAAAGCTGCTGGCGATTATGCACGCCGGCGCCATTCCCGATCGCGGCAGCGTCAGCGTGATGCTGCCGGAGGGTGAGGCGCAGGCCGGTACCCGCCGCGTGGGCGAGCTGGATGAGGAGATGGTTTACGGCTCGCGCGTCAATGACATCGTGACGCTGGGAGCCACAACCTGGCGTATTCAGCAGATTATGCGCGACCGGGTGATTGTCACACCGGCACCGGGACGCACCGCACGGCTGCCGTTCTGGCAGGCGGATGCGCCCGGACGCGCCGCATCGCTCGGCGCGGCGCGCGGCCGCTATCTGCGTCAGGCCGCAAACGGCACGGCAGAAGACCCGGCGCTGGACGCGCACGCCCGGCGTAATCTGCAGACGCTGCTGCGTGAGCAACAGGTGGCGACCGGACAGCTGCCGGACGATCGCACGCTGCTGATTGAGCGCTGTGCGGACGACAGCGGCGACTGGCGCATTATTCTGCACTCGCCGTGGGGCAGACGCGTACACGCGCCCTGGGCGCTGGCGCTGGCCGATCGGCTCGCGGAACAGCATGGCATAATGGCTGACGTGGTCGCCAGCGACGACGGCATTGTGACGCGTCTGCCGCCGCATGCCACATTTTCACTTTCCGACTGGCTGCAGTTTACGCCGGATGAGTTACAGCAGCGGGTCAGCCGCGCCGTCAGCGGATCGCCGCTGTTTGCCGCCCGCTTTCGCGAATGCGCCGCCCGCGCCCTGCTGCTGCCGGGTCAGCGTGCCGGGCAGCGCACCCCGCTCTGGCAGCAGCGGCTGCGCGCCGCAGAGCTGTTTGACGCCGTGCGGCCGTTCCCGGATTTTCCGCTGCTGCGGGAAACCGCGCGTGAATGCCTGCAGGATGTCTATGATCTGCCCGCGCTGCAGCAGCTGATGGCGCAGATCCGCGCCGGAGAGGTGCAGCTGCGCGAGGTAACAACTGACGCGCCCTCGCCCTTCGCTGCCGCGCTGCTGACCGGCCATCTGGCTGACGCCGATCGCCGGGCGGTGCCGCAGGCTGAGCAGCTGGCCGCACTGCTGGCGCTGGATACGTCACTGCTCAGCGAGCTGATCGGGGCGCTGCCGCCAGAGCAGCTGCTGGACGCAAACGTCATTGCGCAGACGGAAGCGCTGCTGCAGCGCCTGACGCCAGCACGCCAGGCTACCGGCGAGGAAACGGTGGTGGATCTGCTGCGCGAACTGGGGCCGCTCAGCGCCGGAGAGATAGCCCGGCGCTACCGGGGCGCGCCGCCGCTGGCAAACGTGCTGGAGACCCTGCAGCAGGCGGGCCGGATCCTGCCGGTTACGTCTGGTGCGCAGGCCTGTTTTGCGGTCGCAGAAGATGCCGCCCGCCTGCAGGCGCTCTCCGGTGGCGGCAGCGCAGTGCCGGAGAGCGCGGTTCGCCCGCTGCAGGGGCTGGTCAGCCGCTATCTGCAGACGCACACGCTGGTAAGAGCCAGCCAGGTCGCCCGGCATTTTGGCCTCGACGCCGGCACGGCAGAGAGGCTGCTGGCGGAGACGCCGGGTGTCGTCAAAAGCGAACCCGCCTCCGGCGGGGTGCAGTGGATCGCCGCGCCGGTATTCCGGCGTCTGCGGCTGGCATCGCTGCAGGCGGCGCGTGAGGCGACCCAACCCGCTGCGCCGGCGGCATGGGTGCAGGCGCTGACGGAGCGCCACGCGCTTACCGCCCGGCTCAGCGGTACAGAGGGTCTGCGCCGGGTGATCGCGCAGCTGGCCGGCGTGGCCCTGCCTGCCGGGCTGTGGGAGAGCCAGATTTTTCCGGCGCGTATCGCTGATTACCAGCCCGCGCTGCTGGATGAACTGCTGGCGAGCGGCGAGGTGCTCTGGCGCGGCAGCCGCGCAGCCGGCACGCGACAGGAGCGGGTGGAACTCTGCCCGGCTGACGCCGCTGCCGCAATCATGACGCCACCGGCGGAGACGCAAGTCGTGACGCTGTCACCTCTGCAGCAGCGTATCGTGGCGCACCTGCAGCAGCACGGCAGCGCAACCTTCCTGCAGCTGCAGCTCGCCACCGAGAGCGACGCCGGTGATGGTGCGTCACCGGAAACCGACGCGGCGCTGTGGGATCTTGTGTGGCGTGGCTGGATCACGTCGCAGAGCTGGCAGCCGCTGCGGATGCCGCCGCTGCGCAGCAAAACGCGTCCGGCACGCCGTCGCCGCATGGCCGGACGCCATTTTGGCGCGGCACCCGGCGGCGCCGGGCGTCCGGCCCTGGCCGCCACCGTGACGCTGCCCGGCAGCTGGACGCTGCTGAATATCAGACCGGCGTCCGATACGGTGCGGGCGCTGGCGCTGACCCGCGCCCTGCTGGACCGCAGCGGCGTGGCAACGCACGGCGCCGCCCGCAGCAGCGCGATCCCCGGTGGTTTTCCGGCGCTGCAGCCGGTGCTGCGCGCGATGGAGGATGCCGGACACCTGCTGCGCGGGCGTTTTGTCAGCGGCATGGGGGCCGCGCAGTTCGCTGAGCCGGCGCTGATTGAGCGTATCCGTCAGCTGCAGCGCGCGCCGTCCGCTGCGACGCTGGCGCTGGCTACGCTGGATCCGGCTAATCCGTTTGGCACCCAGCTGCCGTGGCCGCTGACCCTCTCCGGGACGAAACCGCTGCGGCGCAGCGGCAGCTGGGTGGTGCTGTTTCAGGGAGAGCCGCTGCTCTGGCTGCCGCCCGGCGGTAAACAGCTGCATACGTTTATGGCAGATATATCGCCGGAGATCCTGCAGCAGGCGCTTGGCGCGCTAGCCGCGGCCCTCCGGCGCGAGCCGCGCCTGCGCTTTACGCTGGAGCAGATTGATGGTTCTCCGGCCAGCCAGTCGCCGCTGACGGCGCTGCTGAAACCGGCAGGCTTTGCGCGCGTACCGGGCGGCTACAGCTGGGATGGCTGAGCGCGCAGGCGCAGAGCGTGCTGCTGCAGGGCGGCGCGCTGGCCGGCGGTCGCCTCCGGCCACGCCAGCTGCGGAAACAGATAGAGCCGGACGCTGAACAGATGAAACAGCGGCGTAAACAGGCGTTCATCATCCAGCGCCAGCGCTTCCAGCTGCAGCAGCAGCAGATCCAGCGTCTGCTGCAGTTCAGCGTGCGGGGCGCTCTGCAGCGACTTCAGCCGCTGCTTCAGAAAGCGTCCCAGCTCATAGAAAAACGCCCCGCTGTCGAGCAGGTAATTACCCAGCAGCACCCGGTGCCGCGCATAGTAGTCGAAGCTGTTGACGCCCAGCCACACCTCATTAAGCAGCATACCGGCGCTGCTCATATCTGACTGCGGATCGAGACGCAGACGCGGCAGCACCATGTTGACCTTATCCAGCATCAGGCTGATAAAGCGCTGCCGGGCCGGCAGGGATGAGCCGTTGCGCTCAATCTCCTTAATAAAGCGCAGCAGCTCGCGCAGTCCGCGCCGCACCGCGCGCCGCGCACTCCACGACGGCCGCTTGTTGCGCATAATGGCCGTGGCGATCGCGGCAAACAGGACACCGGTCACCGAGGCTATGGCGTTATTCACCAGCAGCACCAGATCCGGCTTCAGATGGTGACCAAAACCGATCAGTCCCGGGATCTGAATCGCCACGCTCAGGCCAATCAGGTTGGTTGCCGGGCGGGCGATTGTCAGCGCCAGCATAATAAGCCCCGGCGCCATGCAGATTATCAGCGCCTCAAACGAGGTCGCCTGCGGCAGCAGCAGCGCGACATACACCAGGCTGATACCAATGGCGATCAGCACGCCGCGCACGAACAGCTTCATTGAGGTGAGCGGCGTATCGAGGCTGGCGAAAAAAGAGCTCAGGATCGCCGCCATAACCGGGGCAGACGCACCGTCGCGCCACCCGCTTCCCATCCACAGCAGGCAGCTGCCAAAGGTGGCGCAGAAAGCGGTCAGCGCCGAAAGACGGATAAGCCCGCGATCAAAGAAGCGGTGGGTGCGTCTGCCGCGCGCCAGTGCGGTGTCACCCGACAAATCGCTCACCATGCCACTGACGCTCTGATACGCCCCGGCGATGCGCACAAAGTCGATCATGCGCTCCAGCAGCCCGCTCAGCAGCAGGCAGTGTTCCACCGGCAGCTCGCCGGCGCGCCACGCCGCGTTGATCTGCGCCTGCCGGTGGGTCAGCTCCAGCTGAATGCCGATCACATCGCCCGGCGCCTCTCCGTCGCTGAGCCACTGCAGGAACTGCTGAAATCCCTGCGCCACATAGTCAGGCAGCAGGATATTGCGTGCGGCCAGGCGCTGCAGGCGCAGCTCGATGGCGGTCAGCGTCGGGATAAGATAGGAGAGATGCTGATACTGCGCGCTGACTAAGCGGATCAGCCGCCGGGCAGCGTCACCCTCATAGACGCAGTGGGTGATCAGAATTTCCACCTGCTGCGGTGCGGTAGCCATCTGCGTCAGGATCGCTTCCCGCTCGGGCGAGACGGCGCTAACCGGCCCGGAGAGCAGATCGTGACAGAGCCGGCGGCCGGTGAGATACCACTGCGTCACGCTCTGCTCCAGCAGGCTGCGCATGGAGACCGGAAACAGCAGGCCGTGTATCAGGCTGCTGCAGACAATGCCTAAGGTGATCTCTTCAATACGCGACAGCACCGTACTGGTAATGCCCCACGGCGTGTAAACTTCCGGAAACCCCATAATCGCCGCGCTGTAGCCCGCCAGCATAAACACATAGCTTTTGGGCGTCCGGTCATGCAGTGAGAGCCAGAGACAGCCGCTGACCCAGAGTGAAATCACCAGGCTGAACAGCAGCGGATGCGCCACCGTCAGCGGAAAAATCAGAAAGATAAACAGGCCGCCCAGTAGCGTGCCGAGCAGACGAAACAGCGATTTAGAGATGGTCGAGGCGGAGTAGAGCTGCGAAGCGACAAACACCGTCGTCAGCGCCCAGGCGGGGCGATCCAGGTTAATCTCCAGCGCCAGCCAGAGCGCCAGAAACGCAGCGAGCGTGGTTTTTAAGGCAAAGAACAGAGCGGGTCGGGTAAGCCACGGCATGTCACAGGGACCAGAAGGCACTAAGTGCGGCGTATCCTGCCAGATTGCTGCCTGCGCTCACGCAGATAACTACGACAAATTGTTTCGTCATCAAAATTTATGCTGGATGATACGCCCCGCGTGTGCGGTTATCCGTTAACGCCGCTTATCGAAGCTGCCGGTGCCGCAGCGACCAGCGTAGTGGCTGCACGGCACCGGAGGGAATCGTCCGGTTAACAGATAAAATGTGTCGGCGATCACATTTCTCAGCTGTGCGGCGGCTCCATAAAATTATTTTGTGCAGACCGCCGCCTGCACAGCCGTCAGTAGTGCACGATCGTCACCCAGTTGGCATCGCTGCCCACCGGCGCTTCACCGGTGCGCGTCAGCGCCCCGCTTTGCGGATCGATGCGGTAACTGCCAATCACCGCGCTCTTCTCGCCGCTGACCACCAGCCCGCGTCCGTCCGGGGTAATGGCAAACCCGCGCGGCTGCTTCTCCACCGGCCAGCTGCCCGCTAACGTCAGCGCCCCGCTCTCTGCATCTACCCGGTAGCCGCTCAGCGTACTGCTGGTGCGCTCGCTGACGTAGAGAAAGCGCCCGTCCGGCGTGAGATGAATATCGGCGGCCCAGATACGCGGCGTGGGATCGCTGTATCCCGGCGGCCGTTCGCGCCCCTCTGCCAGATGATAAGAGGCGGCAACCGCGCTGGGGGATTCAGCAACTTTTACCAGCGCCCCGTTCGCCTCACGCCGGAACTGCGTGATCACCCCGCCCATTTCGCCAATGTTATACAGAAAGCGCCCGTCTGCGGACATTACCGAGTGGCGCGGGCCGTTGTTTTTAGCCGTAGCGACATACCCGCTGCCGAGCGCGGCCAGCGTGCCGCTGTCGCTCAGCGTCAGCTGCAGCACGCGGTCGGTGCCGAGGTTGCCGACATACACCGTTTTGCCGGCTGGATCCGCAATGGCCGAGTGAGCGGCAGGCCCGGTGGCGTACCGGCTCACCGGCGGTGCGCTGAGTGTCGCTTCCGGCGTCAGCCGGTATACATCAACGACGTTACCATCATACGAAGCCGCCAGCAGAAAACGCCCCTGCGGCTCAGCGACGATCCAGGGATAACTGGCGGCGGCGGGCACCTGCTGCTTCTGCGTCAGGTCGCCGCTGCGGCGATCAATCACCCAGCTTGCCAGCTGCAGCGGCTTGCTGCGGATCGCCGCATAAAGATGGGTTTTATCGATGCTGAGCGCCAGCGGCATCACCTTGCCGTCCGCCGGAGTATGGCCCAGCAGGTGCAGAGCGCCGTGCTGATCCAGACTGTAGCGCGCAATCGTGCCGTCGCCGGCTTCTGAAACATAGACGTAAGTCTGCGCCAGCAGCGGCGTACTGCCTGCCAGCGTCGCCAGCAGCAGCGCGGCGCGTAACGGTTTTATCATAACAATCTCCGGGTCAGGAAACGGCACATGCGAAGCAGCACGGTCCGGGGGGATCTGGCAATCGGTCGCTCTTATATAACACCCTTCCGCGAATGAGTGACAAACTATTGCGGCAGACCGGTCGCGCAATATCCGCTAACGGCAGTGCGCTTATCCTCAGCTACACTTGCCTCACCCGTTTGTCATAAGAGAGGTAACTATGTCGCAACACGCTGTATCAAACCAGGCCTGGCTGCTGGCTTCCCGTCCCGAGGGCGAACCGGTAAAAGAGAACTTCCGGCTGGTGGAACAACCGGTGCCGGAGATCAAAGAGGGTGAGATGCTGCTGCGCACGGTGTGGCTGTCGCTGGATCCCTATATGCGTGGCCGCATGGATGACGGTAAATCCTATGCGCCGCCGGCGGAACTCGACCAGCCGATGGTTGGCGGCACGGTGTGTCAGGTTGAGTCATCAAAGCACAGCGATTTTAAAGCGGGCGACTGGGTGCTGGCCCAGAGCGGCTGGCAGACCTATGCGGTTTCTGATGGCGAAGGCGTGGCAAAGCTCGGCGAGCTGGCTCACCCCTCCTGGGCGCTCGGCATTCTCGGCATGCCCGGTTTTACCGCCTATATGGGACTGATGGACATTGGTCAGCCTAAAAAGGGCGAAACGCTGGTAGTGGCGGCGGCGACCGGTCCGGTCGGCGCGACCGTGGGCCAGCTGGGCAAGCTTAACGGCTGCCGCGTGGTGGGCGTCGCCGGGGGTGAAGAGAAGTGCCGCTATGCGATTGAAAAGCTCGGCTTCTCCGCCTGTATCAATCACCACAGTGATGACTTTGCCGACCAGCTGGCTGCGGCCTGCCCGGACGGTATCGATATCTATTACGAGAACGTCGGCGGTAAAGTGTTTGACGCGGTATTCCCGCTGCTGAACACCGCTGCCCGCGTTCCGGTCTGCGGCCTCGTCTCGGGCTACAGCAGCCGCGACCTGCCGCCGGGACCTGACCGCACGCCGCTGATCATGGCGGGGATCCTGAAACGCCGTATCCGCATGCAGGGCTTTATCATCTTCCAGGACTACGGCGACCGCTATCCTGAGTTTCTGAAAGCGATGACGCCGCTGGTTGAGCAGGAGAAGGTGCACTATCGCGAGCATGTGATTGAGGGGCTGGAGAATGCACCGCAGGCGTTCTTCGATATGCTCAATGGCAAAAACTTCGGTAAAACCGTGGTGAAAGTCAGCTGATACCTCCCGCCCGGGTGCCGCCACGGCACCCGGTTTTACCTCACGGCAATAACGGTAAAACGCACCGCTACCCGGCCTGCTACGCTCTCTCCCCCACAACAGGAGGCAGCATGAGTTCCATTATCGATCTTTTCGCTCAGCATAAGAGTGAGCGCAGCTATACCGATCAGCCCGTAGAGGATGCGGTACTTGAGCGAATTATTTCAGCGGCGTACTACGCGCCTACCTCGGTCAACTCCCAGCAGGTATCCGTCGTCGTCACCCGCGACGCCGCGCAGCGCCAGCAGATTGCCGCCATTGCCGGCGGGCAGCCGTGGATCGCGAAAGCGCCCGTGTTTCTGACCTTTGTCCTGGATATGCATAAGTCGCGCCTGGCGATAGAAGCCAGCGGCCGTGAGCAGATTGCGCAGCAGAGTATTGAAAGCGTGGTCTCCGGCGCCACCGATGTGGGCATTGCGCTGGGATCGGTCATGGCCGCCGCGCGGGCTGAGGGGCTGGGTATTGTGCCGATTGGCGGCATCCGCCGCGATCCGGAAGCGATGATCGCACTGCTGGATCTGCCCGACTATACCTTCCCGGTTGCCGGGGTGGTCATCGGCCACGTCGACCAGCCTGCGCACCAGAAGCCGCGTCTGCCGCTGCCGACTTTCCGCCACGAAGAGCGTTATCAGCAGGCGGATCTGCCGCAGCATATCGCTGATTACAACGCGCAGCTGGTGCAGCACTGGCAAACTACCGGCCGCAGCGATGGCGAGAGCTGGAGCGACAGCGTCAGCGGCTACTACCAGCACATTTACTTCCCGCACGTGCTGGCGGCGCTCCATAAACAGGGATTTGGCACCGATAAATAATCCGATCCGCCCGCAGGCCGGGCGGATAATCCGGGGCTTAACGCCCCTTTTTTTTGCGGCCGGGCTGGGTAAAGCGTTTGCGGTTCGCGCCCTGGCCCCCCGCTTTATCGCCCTGCTTTGCAGCCGCAGCGGGCGCTTTTTTCGCCGGCGACGCCGTTTTTTTCTTCGCCTGCGCCTGCCGGGTTTTAGTATCTTCTGATGACGAATCCTCAATCAGCTTAAACAGATCGATCAGTTCATCATCGGTCAGATCGCGCCACTCGCCGAGCGGAATCCCCTTCAGGCTGACGTTCATGATGCGCGTACGCTCAAGCTTCGTCACCTCATAGCCAAAGTGTTTGGTCATGCGGCGGATCTGGCGATTGAGCCCCTGCACCAGAATAATGCGGAACACAAACGTCGACTCTTTTTTAACTTTGCACTTTTTTGTTACCGTGCCCAGCATCGGCACGCCACCCGCCATGCCCGCGATAAATTCATCAGTGATCGGTTTATCAACCGTCACCACATACTCTTTTTCGTGGTTATTACCGGCGCGCAGAATTTTGTTAACCAGATCGCCGTGGTTGGTGAGGAAAATTAACCCCTGCGAATCTTTATCCAGCCGGCCGATAGGAAACACGCGCTTGCTGTGGTTCACAAAGTCGCCGATATTGTCGCGCTCACCCTCTTCCATGGTGGTAACAATGCCGGTGGGTTTGTTAAGCGCAATCAGCACCAGATCGTCGGCGTCACGCGGCTCAATCAGCTGGCCATTCACCCTGACCTCATCTCCGGCGTACACCTGAGCACCGACGGCGGCGCGTTTACCGTTAATAAATACGTTGCCCTGTTCGATATAGCGATCGGCATCGCGGCGCGAGCAGATTCCGCTCTCGCTGATGTATTTGTTCAGGCGGGTAGATAAGTCAGGCAGCATGGTTCCTCCGAAAAAAAACGGACTATACCTCAACTGCCGCCGTTGCGTAAGGCTGTCGCACCTTCCGCGTACGCGCATAAATCCCTGCACACTGCAGGGTTGTTTAGCGTCAGACGCCAGGCGACAATCCCCGGCCACTGTTTCTGGCTTCTCACGGATTTTCTATGACACAACCACAACCGGCGAGCCGACTGGCCTCGCTGCGCCTGTTTCTGGCCCGCTTCTGGCCACATCCCCTGCCCGTGGCGCGCAGACAGCGCCTGCTGGCCAGCCTCGGAGCCGGGCTGGGCCTTATGCTGACGAGTCTCATCAGCCACTGGATGCTGGGTGCGGTAAACCTGTGGTTTGTCGCGCCAATGGGAGCGTCTGCGGTGCTGCTGTTTGGCCTGCCCAATAGCCCGCTGGCGCAGCCGTGGTCGATTATTGGCGGTAACCTCGTTGCCGGCGTTATTGGCGTGACCACGGCACTGCTGATCCCGCAGCCGGCACTGGCGTGCGGAGTAGCCGCCTGTCTCGCTATTGCGGTGATGTTTCAGCTGCGCTGTCTGCACCCGCCCAGCGGCGCGGTGGCGCTGACGGCGATTCTCGGCGGCGGCAGCGTGGCGCAGCTCGGCTACCACTTTGTGCTGACGCCGGTGATGCTTAACTCTGTCTGCCTCGCGCTGCTGGCGATCGTATTTAATAACCTCGCCGGACGCCGCTATCCTCATCCGCTGGCGGCCGCCGAGGCGAAACCGCAGCCGGTGGCGATGCCGGTTCCGCTCACGCGCGACGACCTGCATCAGGCGCTGGAGAGCGGGCCCCTGCTGGATATTGATGAGGACGATCTGCAGCTGCTGCTGCAGCGCGCCGAAGAGATTGCAATCCGGCGCGTTCAGATACGCTAAAGCGCGCTTTAGCGCGCCTGTACCAGGCTCAGCACCGTGCGGATATTCTGCGCCGAGGTCGCGATGATATCGATGGCCCCGGTGCGCAGCGCCCCGAGTATCGCCATCGCCTTGGTATTCTCTGCGGCTATCGCGATCACGCACGGGATCCGGCGCAGCTCATCAATGCTCAGCCCGATCACGCGCTCATTCATGACCGTCTCCACCGCTTCACCGCGGGCGTTGAAAAAGTCATAGCCGGCAATATCACCGGTCACACCCTGATTAACACTGGCGTCGATAATTTCACGCGGGGTAAACCAGCCCAGCTTCACCATGTAGCTGTTCTCATTCATATCCCCGATCCCCACCAGCGCCACATCCGCTTTACGCGCGCGATCCAGCGTCTCTTTTACCGTACCGTTCTGCATAAAGCTGTCGCGCAGCGCGCGGTTCTCCACGTAGGCGGGGGCATAGAGCGTTTCGCTACTGCCGCCAAACTTCTTTGCCAGCCGGCGGCTGATGTGATCGGCGTTGATGGCGTCGCCCGGGCGGTGCGTGCCGCCAATACCGCTGATAAACAGGCAGTTGCGGTCGGGCACCTGACCCGGATGATCGGCCACCGCCGCCACGTTACGCCCCTGACCGACAGCGACGATAGCGTTATCTTTCAGCGTCTGCGCCAGATGGGCAGACACCAGCGCGGCTACCTGACGGCGCTGCTCGTCGCTGTCGGCGGAATCCAGCGCAATCAGCGCCCGCTGCAGGCGCGGAAAAGAGCGCTGCAGCTGCTGCTCCAGCCGGGTACTGAAAACCGGATGGTAGCGCACGCTGATTTCCACAATGCCCTCTTCGCGCGCGCGTTTAAGCAGTCGCCCGACCTTGATGCGCGAGATACCAAATTTACGCGCGATCTCCTCCTGCGTGATGGCATCCTGATAGTAGGCGACGGCAATCTCGGTCAGCAGCTCAGCATCCTGACCCGGCGTGGTATTCTCCATCTCTTCTCTGTCCTGTGTAACGCGGTCGTAAGCAGCCGTAAGTTATAGCACTCATCGCGGCCGCCCCGCTATGCTCTGCCACCGGCGAGCGCGCTGGCCTCTTCAATAATCTGCGCCAGCGCCTGCGGGTCGTGAGCAAAGCGGCCAAGAAACAGGCCATCCACATCACTGCCCAGTCGCTGGATCAGACCCGGTCCGGCGCTGCCGCCATATATCACCTTCAGCGTAATACCGGCGGGCAGCGGCAGCGTCCGCAGCCCGGCGCAGACGGTACGAATATAGCTGTCGGGGGCCGGCTGCGGCGCGCCAATGGCCCACTGGGGTTCATAGGCAAACAGAATCTCGCCCCGCAGGCGATGCGCCGCCGCCTGCGCCAGCGCATCGT
Organism: Pantoea sp. ICBG 1758; assembly: GCF_002928325.1. Lineage (NCBI taxonomy): Bacteria > Pseudomonadati > Pseudomonadota > Gammaproteobacteria > Enterobacterales > Erwiniaceae > Pantoea > Pantoea sp. ICBG 1758. The sequence continues at coordinate 982,996 of NZ_POWL01000001.1, read as the reverse complement.
TAAGCTCTGCGGCACAGAGCGCAATCGCCTCCGCGGGCGTGCCCTGCTCCGACTCGCCAATACAGAGCACCGGCGTCAGCCCGTGCTGTAGCGATATCGCCACTTTGGCGGCAATCTGCGCCGCATCCTCGCGGAAGTGTCGCCGCCGCTCCGCATGACCGATTTCAGCCAGCGAACAGCCCAGCTCCTGCAGCATGCTGGCGCTGACTTCACCGGTCCAGGCGCCATTTTCCGCCTGGCAAACATCCTGTCCGCCAATGCGTACCGGCGTGCCCGCGAAGATCTCCGCTACGGCAGGGATCGCCGGATAGGCGGGCAGGATAAACAGGCCGACCCTGCCGCTTCTGATCGCCGGGTGATCGGCCAGGCTGGCGACCTCGCGGCACCATGCCAGCGTTTGCTGATAGCCAAAGTACATTTTGAGACTGACACCAAGTAAGCGTTGTGGCTGAGACATCATGCAGCTCCCGGTTATAGCGCGCCCTGACCCTGATGGTCATTTGTTCATATGAACAGTAAACGAATTAATGAACCTGTTTCAATGCGCGTTCAGAGGATCTGTGACCTGGCGCAAGGCCCTGTCGCGCCTTAAAACCTGCCACCTGACTCATCTATCGCGATCGCGCTCACAAAACCATCATATTACAAATGAACATGCATTGAACAAATGTTTAACCCTGTGGCACGCTGTGATCCACGCCTGGATGCAGGCCCTTTTTCTTTACCGGAGAACCGCTATGAAAACGATTGCAATCGGTGCTGATGATGCGGCTGTCGATCTGAAAAATATCATTAAGACGCTGCTGGAAACGCAGGGTTATACCGTGACAGATTTTACCAACGATGCTGATAACGCCCGCCCTATGTACCCGGATGTTGCCTGGGCGCTGGCGACCGCGATTCAGCGGCAGGAGTTTGCGCGCGGCATCCTGCTCTGCGGCACCGGTATTGGCGTAGCCATCGTGGCCAATAAAGTGCCCGGCGTGCGGGCAGCGCAGTGTCACGACACTTTCTCTGCCGAGCGGGCGCGTAAAAGCAATAATGCCCAGATCATGACGCTGGGCGCGCGCGTGGTGGGTCCGGAGCTGGCAAAAAATATTGTGAATGCGTGGCTGGCGGCGGAGTTTGAGGGGGGCGGTTCTGCGGCAAAAGTAGAAAAGATAGATTTTTACGAGCACGCGGCGCAGCGCTGATCGCCCCTTCTGCCCGGCGCGCGGGGTGTTCCGGACAGGGTGAGTGGCGCTCGCTTCAGATTGCGTAACTAATCAGGCAAGCGCAGCGCATGCTGCTACGCTTAAAGGCTGAGATTACCCTTACAAAATCTGGAGATATTATGAGCAGTGATAATCGCAAACCGACCACCACGGATGCGGGCATTCCGGTAGCCAGCGATGAACACTCCCTGTCGGTCGGGCCTGATGGTCCGCTGGTGCTGCACGATCACTATCTGATTGAACAGATGGCCAACTTTAACCGCGAGCGTATTCCGGAGCGTCAGCCCCATGCAAAAGGCAGCGGCGCATTTGGCCATTTTGAAGTGACAGAAGATGTCAGCCGCTATACCAAAGCCGCCGTTTTCCAGCCCGGAACCCGCACTGATGTGGTGATGCGCTTCTCCACCGTAGCCGGTGAACGCGGCAGCCCGGATACCTGGCGCGATCCGCGCGGCTTCTCTATCAAGTTTTACACCACCGAAGGCAACTACGACATGGTGGGCAATAACACGCCGGTGTTTTTTATCCGCGACCCGATGAAGTTTCAGCACTTTATCCGCTCGCAGAAGCGCCGGGCGGATAACAACCTGCGCGATAACGATATGCAGTGGGATTTCTGGACCCTCTCACCCGAATCTGCGCACCAGGTGACCTGGCTGATGGGCGACCGCGGCATTCCGAAAAGCTGGCGCCACATGAACGGCTACTCCAGCCATACCTATATGTGGGTTAACGCCGCTGGTGAGAAGTTCTGGGTGAAATATCATTTTAAAACCGATCAGGGCATTGAGTTCCTGACGCAGGAGAATGCCGACACGCTGGCCGGTCAGGATGGCGACTACCATACGCGCGACCTGTTTAATTCTATCAAAGAAGGCAATTTTCCGAGCTGGACGCTCTATATGCAGATCATGCCGTTTGCAGAAGCGGACAGCTACCGCTACAACCCGTTTGATCTGACCAAAGTCTGGCCGCACGACGACTATCCGCTGATCAAAGTCGGTAAACTGACGCTGGATCGCAACCCCACCGATAACCATGCCCAGATTGAACAGGCGGCGTTTGAGCCGAATAACCTGGTTCCCGGTATCGGCCTGAGCCCGGACAAAATGCTGATGGGCCGTATTTTCGCCTATGCAGATGCGCACCGTGCACGTCTTGGCGTTAACTATAAGCAGATCCCGGTGAACGCGCCGCAGGCGCCGGTCAACAGCTACAGCAAAGATGGTGCGATGCGCATTAATCCGGTCTCCGATCCGGTCTATGCGCCTAACTCCAAAGGTGGTCCGGTGGCCGATGGCGAGCGCTACCCTACCGATTCCACCTGGCAGTCGCAGGGCGATATGGTGCGTTCACCTTATACGCTGCGCAAAGATGACGATGATTTCGGCCAGGCGAATCAGCTGGTGAATAAAGTGATGGATGATGCCGCACGCGATCGTCTGGTAAACAACGTTGCCGGTCACCTGCTTAACGGCGTGGAGGAGCCGGTGCTGTCGCGCGCTTTCACCTACTGGCGTAATATCGACAAAACTATTGGCGATCGTATTGCGCAGAAAGTGCAGAGTGAACGTGCGAAAGCGTAATCTCTGATGCAGCGTCCCGCCGGGCGGCGGGACGCTGGTTAACCCTGGTGTGATACGTCCTTCTTTACTTCAGACGAAACGCTACCACGCTGTCGCCCGCTTTGGTGCCGAGCGATCCGTGCCCCCCCGCCGCGATTACTACATACTGCTTGCCATCTTTACCCATATAGGTTGACGGCGTGGCCTGTGCGCCTGCGCTGAGTTCGGTCTGCCACAACAGCTCGCCGGTGGTGCTGTCATAGGCGCGGAAGAAGTTATCTGCCGTCGCACCGTGGAACACCAGATCGCCAGCGGTCAGCAGCGGCCCACCGTGTGCCACCATCCCCATCGGGAATCCCAGCGGGAAGCGGCCTGGCAGGAAAGTGGTTTTCAGGTTCTTCGTGGTGCCGATACGACGCAGCCACTCCGTTTTCCCGGTTTTCAGATCAACCCCCACCAGGCGGCCCCACGGCGGTGCAATGCAGGGAATACCCAGACCCGACGCGAGCTGCTGAATGTGGATCGCATAGTCGCCGTGAAAGTTTTCATTCCAGTAAGGCTGACCATCTTTGGTGAACAGGCGCTCGGTCGCCGTCTGCGGCGTGCGCTTGATCAGATTATATTTATACGCCAGGCGTACCGGCGCAGCGATCAGCATCTGGCGCTCCGGATCGACCGCGACGGATCCCCAGTTAAAGACGCCAATATTGCCCGGGAACACCAGCGTGCCCGCCTCGGTAGCTGGCGTCCACGGATTGCCATCATAACGCAGACGATGAAAATCGATCCGGCAGGCGATCTGGTCAAACGGCGTAATGCCCCACATCGATTTTTCCGTCAGCGCCTGCGGAATAAAGTTCAGGCTGGAGACCGGCTGCGTGGCGGCAAATTTTTCGCCGGGAACGCCGCCTTCAGTCGAGACTTTCACTTCGTTCACCGGATAAACCGGCTGGCCGGTCAGACGATTCAGCACAAACAGGTTGCCGGTTTTGGTCGGCAGGATCACTACCGGCTGCTTCTGGCCCTGATAATCGATATCCAGCAGTGAAGGCTGTGACGGGTTGTCGCGATCCCACAAATCGTGGTGCGAGCTCTGATAGCGCCACTTAAACGCACCGGTCTGCAGATCCAGCGCCACCAGCGTGTCGCGGAACTTCTCGGTGTTACTGTCAGCGTCGCGTTCAATCCCCACTTCATCCGGTGATGCATTACCAAAGGGAACGTAGACCAGGCCATTTTTGACATCGGCGCTCAGCGTTGCCCAGGCAACCGGCGTATCCTGCGGATAGCGCTTATCTGCGGCAATCGGCGCGGTCACATCCGGCGTGGCCGGATCGAAATTCCACACCAGGCGGCCACTCTGCGCGTCATAGGCACGAATGACGCCGGAAGGATTGCCTTTCTCAAAGCCGTTATCCATGACCGATCCACCCACGATCACCAGATTACCGGCCACCAGCGGAGCAGACGTCTGCATCAGCGCGTGCGGGCGGATCTCACCCATGTTTGCGCGCAGATCCACCACGCCATCGCGGCCAAAATCAGGGCAGCGCTTGCCGCTGTCGGCATCCAGCGCAATCAGGCGCGCATCGGTGGTGGCGTTGAAGATACGCTTACGGCAAAGCGCAGGCGCACTGCTGCTGGTTTGTGCAACCGGTGCGGCGTAGTAGCTGACGCCGCGGCATGTCTGATGCTGCTGAAGATAAGAGCGGTTTTTCTCCGGCGTATATTTCCATTTCACCGCCCCGCTTTCCGGATTGAGCGCGTGGACTTCATTATGCGGCGTGCAGAGATAGAGCATATCGTTGGCTTTCAGCGGCGTCGCCTCAAACGTATACTCGGTGGCATCGCTCTCCTGACGCATATCACCGGTATGATACTCCCAGGCGACTTCAAGGTTACTGACGTTCGCTTTGCTGATCTGTTTCAGCGCTGAGAAGCGTTGCCCCGCTGGCGTACCGCCATAGGCGGCCCACTCATTTTCTGCGCCAGGCTCGTTTACCGGCTCGCGTGCATTGGTGATGGTACCGGCCTGCGGCAGCGGATCGTAAAAACAGAGACCGATGACGACCAGCACCATAATTGCCACGGTGCCGCCGAGCAGCGGATGAAAACGGCGTTCGCCGCGGGTAAGCGGCCTGACAACCCACGGCATCGCCAGCCACAGGCCGATCACGCCAAACAGGTCGCCGCGCGGGATCCACTGCCACTTATCAAATCCCGCTTCCCAGACGATCCACGCCAGCGTGATCCACATCAGTACCGCATAGAGCGTCAGCGCACTGCGCTGTTTGCGGAACAGTAAAACAGCCGTCAGCAGTAATCCTGCCCCCATCATCGCGTAGAACGCGCTGCCTCCATTGAGTAACAGCTGACCACCCATATAGAGCAGCGCTATCGCCAGTATCGCCATTACGATACTGGTGAGTTTTGTTATCATGCCAATCCCTCAGTTTTGTTCATTAATTTATGCCGTTACGACATCGCAGCAATTCCAACAAAATATTAACTTATGTAAGCACTGTGTAAAAACCCGTGAGTTTATGTGTTGTCAGATCCGCTAATGAATCAAGCGTTGCTTAAGGCTTGCCGTCAGCGACAGGCTCACCATGTGACTGAAATCACGTTTAATTTTGATAGATTTAATTAATCATTGCCGCAGCGATTGCGCACCTTTTGCTAACTCACTGGCATAACAGATGGCGTGAGCGCGTGCACGATAACAGGCCCGGCATCATAAAAATGATTACCGTCAGGCTCGCTGAATGGCTTAAATGAGGGGCAATAGGGCCAGCAGCACGCTTTGATGAAATTGATTAACGGGTCCGCGCAGCCGGTATACGAATTATCCTGGCGTAAATTGCCTGCTGCCATTTAATTTGCCGCTACGCCTGACAATTCTTCCGATTGGTTTTACGTTGAGCCGGGGTTTAATCATTAAATAACGCAGCGTAATTTCAGTTTGGGAATTTCCTCAGCCTCTGTTTTTTCAGGAAGAGTGATATAAATCACCTGACTGCTCTATAGCAGATCCGCAGATAAAAAGAAGGTTATTATGATCAGCGCAGATTCCCTTTATCGTAAAATACGGTTTCCATTTAAATTTACACACGCAGCGTTAAAATTCCCGGTTGCCCAGGCACATGCGCGGCAATATCAGGTGATGTCACCTGAACAGACGATCGATTTGCTGCTCAGTAACGACAGGTTATCCGTATGCCGGTATGGGGATGGAGAACTGGAGATGACACTGTTTAAAAATATTGGCTTTCAGTCATTTGATGAGCGTCTTTCTATCAGACTGAAAGAGATCATGCGGCGCGGTACGCGTGACGATAACCCCTGCCTGCTCTGCATGCCGGATGCTTTTCGCTCCACCCGCAATATGCGTTTTGGCTCAGCCCTGTTCTGGTTTTTTCATAAAGCCTTTTTCTTTCGCCGCTATGAGCCTTTATTAAAAAAAACGTATCAGTATGGAAATACTTCGGTAACGCGTCCTTATCATGATTATATTGATAAACAGCAGGCGACCCGCGTATTTGCTAAATTCAAACAGCTTTTTTACGACAAAAAAATATTGATCGTTGAAGGCAGCGGCACCCGGCTGGGTATCGGCAACGATTTAATGGACGGCGCACGCGAAATAAAGCGTATTACCACGCTAAACCGTAATGCATTTTCAGTCTATAACCAGCTCTATACCAGTGTGCTGGCGCATGCCCGCGAGTATGACTTAGTGCTGATTTCGCTGGGTCCGACGGCGACCGTGCTGGCTTACGATCTCAGTCAGCAGGGGATCCGCTGTATTGATACCGGGCATATCGATATTGAATATGAGTGGATGCGCAGTGCGGCGCGTACCAAAACGGAAATTGCGGGCAAGAATGTCAATGAAGCGGGCGTGTTGCTGAGCGACGATCAGCACGACACGGATGAGCACTATCGTGGTCAGATTTTACTGCATGTCGGATTACCTCAGGAGCCGATGGTGAATGGCGTGATCCTGCAGCAGCCCGTGGTGTAATTCTGCACCCTCAATGCACGCTTAAGCATCCAGTCTGGTGCAGCGCAGCAACCTTTACGTTTCCCGAAGCATAAAGTGCTTGCTGTTCTGCCCGGTTTTATCCCTCTTCGCGCTGATATGACCCGGCTCAGAGATTCTGGCATTACCTTTGCTTACTCATTCCTGTGTTCTTCACAGGAGTTATGCCATGAAAGCCTCTGCTGTCCGCTACCGTATCTTTTCATTATTGTTCCTTATTGCGCTGATTAATTACGTTGACCGCGGTGCACTCTCCTTCGCTGCGCAGGCCATTTCGCAGCAGTTCCATTTCAGTAAGGTCGAGCTGGGCGCCGTGCTGGGGTACTTTGGTTTTGGCTATCTGTTTGGCTCGCTCTGCGGCGGTTTTCTCGCCGACCGGTTTGGCACGCGCAAAGTGTGGCTGATGGCCGGCGTGCTCTGGTCGCTGCTGGAGATCGCCACGGCCTGGGCAGGTGAAATTGGCGTGGCGCTGTTTGGCGGCTCCGCCATCATGGGGTTCGCCGCGCTGCGCGTACTGTTTGGCTTTGCCGAGGGTCCTGCCTACGCGCTGATGAACAAGACAATTGCGCACTGGGCGCCGGATAATGAACGCGGCATGGCGCTGGGTATCGGCCTGCTGAGTACGCAGGTAGGCTCGCTGCTGACCGCCCCCATCGCGGTTGGCCTGCTGCTGCTGACCAACGACTGGCGCATGATGTTTATCCTGCTTGGCGTCTTTTCGCTGCTGGCGATGCTGCTGTTTGCCCGCTACTTCGCCGATACGCCGCAGCGGCATCCGGCGGCGAACGACGCTGAGCGTGCGCTTATTGTACAGGGGCAGCGTGCTGAAGCGCATGATGAGCGCCCGTTACCCTGGTGGCGCTTTTTCACCAGCCGCACGCTGGTGTGTAATGCGCTGGGCTATTTCAGTTTTCTCTATATCACCTTTACGCTGGTCACCTGGCTGCCAAAATATCTGCAGGATAATTTTCATTATGACCTGCACTCGCTCTGGTATATCGCCATGATCCCGTGGAGCGGAGCCTGTCTGACGGTGCTGCTCGGCGGACGCCTCGCCGATCGTTTGCTGGCGCGAACCGGAAATCTGCGGCTGGCCCGCAATGGCTTTGCGGCGATTACGCTCTGCGCCACCGCCTGCTGCTTTATGGCCATCCCGTTTGCCGGTTCGGCGGCCGCGATCATCGCCCTGATGACGCTGGGAAACGCACTCAATGCGCTGGTCAATAATGTTTACTGGTCGGTGGTTATAGACGTTACGCCAAAGGCGTCGGTGGGTGCATTCAGCGGGATGACGCTGGCAATTGCTAACCTGGCCGCCATTATTTCACCCATGCTGTGCGGCTGGCTGGCGGAGTATTACGGCTATAACGCCATGTTTACCGCGACTGCCGTTATCGCCTTTGTCAGTATGCTGGCCATGACATTGCTGCAGCCAGAGAAACGCCTGCAGTCAGCCCCCGCCGTTTCGTCAGCACCGGCCGCCAACGTCATTTTGTAGGGGCGCCATTTATGGCGCCCTGGCCCGGGATATACATCCGCCTTCACGGGCCGCATTAATGCGGCCCCTACGGAAGATATCTACGCCATTCCGTAGGGGCGCCATTTATGGCGCCCTGGCGTCCACCTTCACGGACCGCCTGAGCGGCCACGAAAAAAGGCGGAGGGGTGAGCTCCGCCTTGTTTCAAGTTCCGGTCAGTGCGCCTGACCGGTCAGTTGCAAAAGGGCAACGATGATTTGCAGGATGATCCGGACGATGTCCAGGAGTAATCGTACAAGTTCCATCACTTTCCTTCTCCTCTGACAGGAGCGCGCGCCGTTCAGCGGCCGGGGCCCTGACCCTACCCGCCGGCCGCCTGAGCACATCTGTGAGGAGCGCTGAGCGGCACTCATTGCTAAAGCCACAGGCCAGCACCACCTGGAACCTGCCGGGATTTGACTATCCGCGCCCCTGAGAGTCATCAGAAAGCAACGATACTCCGCCCGCACTCAACACTGTATAACCATACAGTAATTTCCTGAAACTTGAAATATTTCCCGTCACATTTTATGATTCGCTGTGTGAGGAGTGCTGAGCACCCCGTTCGCCGCGCGGTTACCCGCCGCTTAAGCGAACCAAAAAAAAGGATTTGGCTGACCAGCCAAATCCTTTTCTATTTTTACCGGTAAAAATTACTGCGCCGCGCTGATGCGCCAGATCGCATCCCCCGCATCGTCCGCTATCAGTACCCCACCCTGATTATCCGTTGCCAGTCCCACTGGCAGACCACGCACGTTCTTCTCATCGTCCGTCAGGAATCCGGTGACTACCGGCTGTGGCTTACCGACCGGCATGCCGTTTTCAAATTTAACCCATACTACTTTGTAGCCATTAAGCGGCGTCCGGTTCCAGCTGCCGTGCTCGCTGATAAACGCGCCGCCGCGATACTGCGGCATATTGTCCGCGCCGTAGAACAGCAGTCCGAGCGGTGCAACGTGCGAGCTCAGGGCGTAGTCCGGCTTGATCGCTTTCGCCACCATGTCAGGCCGCTGCGGCCGGACCCGGTCATCCACGTGCTGGCCAAAATAGCTCCAGGGCCAGCCGTAGAAGCCGTTATCCTGCACGGAGGTCATATAGTCAGGAACCAGATCGGACCCGATTTCATCGCGCTCATTCGCGATCGCCCACAGCTTGCCGCTCTGCGGCTCCCACTGCAGTCCGGTAGGATTGCGGATGCCGCTGGCGTAAATGCGGCTCGCCCCGCTGGCGGCATCCACCTCCCAGATCGCTGCGCGCTGATATTCCGCACCCAGTCCGTTTTCGGTGATGTTGCTGTTAGACCCGACGCCAACATAGAGTTTACTGCCATCCTGGCTGGCGAGCAGCGCCTTGGTCCAGTGATGGTTAAGCTCGCCACCCGGCAGCGCCGTGACCTCTTCCGGCGCGGTGCGGATCTCCGTCTGCCCGGTCTGATAAGGGAACTTCACCAGGCTGTCGGCATTGGCAACGTAGAGCGTGTTGCCAATCAGCTGCATACCAAAGGGCGCATTCAGGTTTTCGATAAAGAGATGCTGCTCCCATTTACCGTTAACGTTACGCAGCAGTGAGATACGGTTGCCGCCCGGCGCACCTTTGCCTGAGGATTTCTGCACAATGCCCATAATAAGCTGCTTCGGCGCCGTGACCGGATTTTTTACCCCGTTGGCCTCGGCCACCAGCACATCTCCGTTTGGCAGTACGTAGAGCTGGCGCGGGTGCATCAGCTTCGCCGGGATCCGCTCTATCTTCAGTCCGTCCGCCACCTTTGGCGTTTCGCCGGTTTTCCACGGCGTCCCTTCCGGTACCTGCATAGGCGGCATGAAAAAGTTCTGCGCTTTAGGCAGCTCGGGATTGGGTCCGGTCTGTTTTTGCGGATCGAGAGAAGATCCGCTGTCGCAGGCGCTCAGTAGCGCAGCAAGACTGACAGCACTCAGAATGCGCAGTTTCATGGACGACCTCCCGGGATACGGCGCGCGCGCAGCGCCAGCTGTACGTTGGCGATCAGCAGCAGCGCCACCACGATGGTCGACAGCGTGACGCCCATGGGCACCACCGCATACGCATCACGGCTATGGATAAAGGCGTTAACTATGGCCACCAGCACCGCCAGCAGCGAGAGCCAGAAATGCATTTTCTCACCGGCAGTGACGCCGCGAAACAGATGAATCAGGCTGATAATTCGCGGCAGAATAGCCAGCAGCAGACCAAATACAATCAGCCAGCTGGCGGCTTTGGTCCACATCACCACAAAGGTCTGCAGATAGAGGATGTCAAACAGCCAGGCGGCAAAAAAAAAGCCCAGCGGCAGTGGTTCCAGCAAGGCATACAGCGTAATGCCGAACGCCGACTTTCCCGAGGTATGAAACATGGCACGCTCCCTTTAGAGTTTTCAGACGGCGGCGAGCCGACAGGCTTCGCGACGCCGCCAGAGAAATATTAGTAAAGATAAAGGGTAATGCGCAGAAAACCGGCAAAAAAGCTAACAGTGTGGCCGGTAGTGTGCCAGTTCGCGCGCATCGTGGCTGCAAAACAGCGCAACACCGCTTTGGGGCTGCAGCGAGAGTTCGCGCAGCCGCTGCTGATTAATACGCCACGCTTCGCGATCGCTGCACATTAGCCGCTGATAGGCGCGCAGGCCCGGCGTACAGTGCCGCTGGGTGTGATGCATCTCTCCGCGATAAAACCAGGCGTCTCCCCCATGCAGCAGCCAGCCACCGCCGTGGCGGATCGCCACGCCTGCGTGTCCGGCGGTGTGTCCCGGCAGCGGCACCAGCAGGATCTCATCGCTGAGATCGTCAATCGCTCTTACCGCATCAAACCCGAACCAGCGTTCACCCTCGCTGGCGTAGCCGCGCCAGCCATCGTGCGCGGTCCACTGCTGTGGCCGGAAGCGCTGACGCGCCAGCCAGCTCTGCTCACGTCCGCTGCGTACCGTATCAAGCTCACGCTGCAGAAGATGGATCCGCGCCGCCGGAAAATCACTGATGCCGCCTGCGTGATCAAAATCGAGATGGGTCAGAATAATATGACGCACATCTTCCGCCTGAAAACCCAGCAGCTGAATTTGCGCCAGCGCGCTCATCTGCTCACTGTAACGAATATTATTCAGCAGACGAAAAAAACCAGAGAGCCGGCGTTCCGGATAGCGCATATCATTAATTCCCAGTCCGGTATCCACCAGAATCAGGCCGTGGCGATCGCTTTCAATTAACAGACAATGACACACCAGTTCAGCAAAGGGACCCCGGCTGAAGCCATCAAACAGCGCCCCGCCCAGCGGGCACATGCAACCACAGTTCAGATGATGAATACGCATACTCTCCCTCACTGCGGCGCCCGAAAATATCCCGCCGCGATAATCAGAAATTAGTCTGTTATTCAGGTATGCATCAGTTGCGGCATTATTGCAAAAATTTAATTGCTGCCTTCAATAAAGCCAGCCGCAAAAAAATAAAATAACCGCAGCGCCGGGATAATTGTCCGGATAATTATTACTTTCCTGTTTTAAAGATTATTAATCAGCGCAAATTGAACCAGCTATTATTAAAAAAGGCGCCCGCAGGCGCCCTCTGTTATCCGCTGAACTGTTCAGCCCACCATAAACGCAGCAGCAGTCCCCAGCGGCTGCTCCAGCCGCTGGTGGTACTGACAACACGGCCCTGATAGAGCACGATAAACGTCGGCGTGGCGGCGATTTGCCAGCGCTGGCCCAGCTCGCCGCGCGCGTCGTTAACGGCTAACCCCTGCAGGCCTTTTTTTGCCAGCCACCGGGTCACCTGCGTATCAGAACCCGAGCGCAGCGCCACGCTGACTACCGGCACGCCCTGCTGGCTGAGCTTCGCCACAACCGGCGTGGTCAGTTTGCAGACGCCGCACCAGCTGGCCCAGACGTAAACCAGCACCGGTTTCGATGCGCTCAGCCCGGCCAGGCTCTGCTCACCCTGCAGCGTAGTAAGCGGCTGCTGGGCCAGATCGGCAGGCAGCTGCGGCGCGCGCAGCCAGTCGACCGCCAGCATAATCAGCACGCCTGCCAGCAGCAGCCAGAGCGCTTCACGCAGCCAGCGCTTCAGCCGGCTCACGGTGCCGCCTTCAGCGCATCTTTCACGGCCGCCTCCAGCTGGGCATAAGGCACCGCACCGCTGATCAGCTGATTACCCACCAGCGTGGCCGGGGTTCCCTGCACGCCCAGCTGCTGCGCCAGCGTCAGGTTGTGATTAATGGTATCCAGGCTCGCTTTGCTCGGTGTCGACAGGCTGATACCGGTTTTTTTCAGCGCGGCGCTGATGCTGGCCTCGTCGTGATTGCCTTTTTTCGCCATCAGCTTTTCATGCAGCTTCAGAAAGTTTTTTGGCTGCTGCTCCCAGACCGTCAGCGCCAGCCGCGCTGAACTCAGCGAGCTTTCGGCACGATAAGGCAGCGGCTTAATGACCACCGCAACCTGCGGATGCGCTTTCAGCAGCGTGGTGATATCACCCTCAAATTTTTTGCAAAATACGCAGTTGTAATCGGTGAAGTAGACCAGCGTCAGCGCCGGTTTTTCAGCGCCGATGCGGGGTGAACCGGCATCGCTGAACAGCATGTCACGATTTTTTTCAACCATTTGCGCCACCACGTTCTGCTGCTGTCGCGCGGCTTCTTTATCAAAGGCATCAGCGGCCTCAGCCAGTATGGCGGGATTCTGTACCAGCGTTTCGCGGATCAGCGCTTTGATGCGCGCCTCCTGCTCCGGCGTAAAAGGAGCGGCAGCCAGTACCGGTGCGCTCAGCAGCAGCATTGCAAACAGAGATTTTTTCATTATTTTTTCGCCTTACTCAGTGTGGAAAGCACCGCGTCGCGACTCAGCAGCGGTGACAAAATCTGACCCTGCGGCAGCGCCGGGCCATAAATCTGATTAAACGGAATCGCCGCCCGATCGCGCTGGCGCAGAAAGTCGCCAATGGCGGGGTCGGGCTGTGTCCAGTCGCCGCGCAGCAGCACGATATCGTCAGCGCTCAGCGCGGCACGAACGTCAGGCTGATTCAGCACCCGGGACTTATTGACCTTGCAGGTAATGCACCAGTCAGCGGTGATATCGACAAACACACGCCGGTTCTGCTGCAGCGCCGCGGCGATAGCCTGCTCTGACAGCGGCTGCCAGCGCAGTTCACCGGCATCCTCTGCCGGACGCATCAGCAGGAACAGCGCGCTCGCTACCGTCAGCGCGATGGCGACGGCGCCCGCCTGCTGCAGCGCGCGGCGGCGCAGCAGCCAGATTAGCAGCAGCAACAGCAGCGCGGCGGCCAGCAGGCCTGCTGCACCACTGCCCCAGTGCGGGATCAGCAGCGTAACCAGCCAGAGCGTCGCCAGCAGCATCAGAGTGCCCAGCAGCGTACGCAGATGCACCATCCAGCGTCCCGGACGCGGCAGCCAGCGTGCGACGCCCGGCAGCGCGGCCACCAGCAGCCACGGTACGCTCATGCCGATACCCAGCGCCGCAAACAGCAGCCAGAGCTGGGGCAGTGGCGCGGTCAGCGCATAGGCTACCGCCGTGCCGAGAAATGGCGCGCTGCAGGGCGTTGCCAGCAGAGTGGCAAACGCACCCTGCGCAAAATGCCCCGCTAATCCATTCCCCTGGTGCGTGGCCAGCCGGGTGTTGAAGGCGGAGGGCAGACGGAAATGCAGCAGATCAAACAGGCTGGCGCTGAACAGAAACATGACGCCGGTCATCAGCAGCAGGAATCTGCTGCTCTGGAACTGTATGCCCCAGCCCAGCGCCTGACCGCTCAGGCGCAGCGCGCTCATCAGGAGTGCCAGCAGCAAAAAGGAGAAGAGGATCCCGGCGCTGGAGGCCAGAAACTGCAGGCGCGTCTGGCGGCGCGTCTGACCCTGCTGCTGCACCAGACCGCTGAGCTTGATCGCCATGACCGGCAGCACGCAGGGCATCAGATTCAGCACCAGGCCGCCGAGCAGCGCCAGCAGCAGCACCGACCAGAGCGTCGCGCGCGTCCCGCCGCTCAGCAGGGGCTCTGCCTCAATAGTCACCTGGCTCTGCTGCGCCAGCCCCTTATCGCCGATCACCAGCGACAGCTGGCGGCCGCGCAGGTCGGGTGCCGCATCGCCCCATTCATCGGTCACGGCCACGCGCGCGCTGAGCGTGTTGCCCTGCACGCTGATCACCGGTGCTGCCAGCATGCTGCCCGCCGGATAGTCAAAGAAGAGTTCCGGCGTGCTCCAGCCCGCCTGACGTACCGCGCGGATCTGCAGCTCACCGTTAACAAAACTGGCATTGAGCTGGTCAGTCAGGCCGGAGTCAGGCGGAACCTCTCCCATCGCGCGGGCAAAGTCGCGGTCAAACGCCGCCGCGGGCGGCCGGGTCAGATCGAGGCTGAACGGAAAATCCGTCAGGATACAGACGTCGCTGCACGTAGAGAGCGTCAGCGTGCCGGTAAGCGTATCGCTGCCCGGCGGGCGCTGCAGCACGCTCGGCAGCGTGACAGTGCCTTTATAGCCCTGCGTGGTCAGCCCGCTGACGTCAAAGCGCGCCGGTACAGGCCAGAACCACTGAGCGCTAATGCCGGGCGTCTGCCAGGCGATGACGGGTGCCACGCCGCCTTCTCCCGGCGTGCGCCAGTAGGTTTTCCAGCCGGGTTCCAGATGAATATCCAGCAGCAGCCGGGTGTCGCCCGCCTGCGGCGCGGCGCGCAGGCGCACCTCAGCGTGGCTGTTTTGCGCGTTGCGCAGCCAGCCGGTATCCGCAGCCTGCGCACTCAGCACGCAGCCTGCCAGCAGGAGCAGCAGGCTCCTGATTAAAACAGTCATGATAAATTCTCCGGTAAATAACAGGGGGTACGCGAAACAGCGTGCGGTGTTATTCCCGGAAGACGCAGAGCGTAAGATGTCGCCGTCGCAGCGGCGGACGGTGCGACTGATGACGCCAGAAGAAAGAGAGGCGTTGCGGAACGGCAAGCGCGGCGACCAGCGCCATGACAAGCATCAGCAGCGGCAGCGCCGCATCAAAGACCGGCGTGCTGGCGCTGAGGGATTTTGCGCTCAGCGCACAGGGCTTGTCACTGCTGGCGGAGGCATCCTGCGCGCCGGACTCACTCAACACGGCAGAGACGGTAACAGGCTGAACGGGCATACTGAAGCTGCGCTGTACCAGACAAAATGCCAGCACCAGACAGGCGAGTGCCAGGATCCACGTTGCGCGTTGGGGCGATATCATCATGCCGCAGCCTCAGAGAAAAGTGCGGGCATTTTATGTAACGCCGCCGCAAACGCCAAGTTTTGCCGTGTAAACTTTTGTCGGGACAGGCAGCGGCGCCGGTGTGTACCGGTTTAGTGCCGGTTGATCAGCAGCCGCCAGCGCCGCCGCTGACGCACCAGCCGCCGGAAAAGCTGCTGCATGCGCGGCAGCGTCAGGGCAGAGACCGCCTCAGGCGTCAGGATCGCGCCGCCCGCTTCGCGCCGCAGCAGATCCTGCGCCACCTGCCGGTTAGCGTACGGCTGGCAGCGTTCCCGCAGCGTCTGCTGCCATGCGTGCAGCATTTCGGCATCACACTCGCTCAGCGCCGTCTTCATATCCAGCAGAAAGCGCCGGCAGTGGGCCAGCAGGCGTACCCAGTCGATATCGGGCGACTGCAGCGCAAACAGCAGTCCATCCACATCGGCGCAGCGCTCATAGCGGGCCGTGACCACGTAGCCTATCTGTTGATCCACACGCAGCCGCTGAAAAAAGCGCGGTGCCAGAAACAGCCCCAGCGCCTGCAGCGCCGCCAGGCTGATATCATCCGGCGTCGTCAGGGGGATAAACAGCAGCAGCGCCTGGTCGCGCCCCTGGCAGGCGACGGGCGTAATGCCGCGCCGCAGCGGTGGCGGCGCAGAGGGCGCTGTCTGTTGCCTGAGGCTCGCCAGACTCTGGGCGGCGCAGTGATTGAGGTGCCGATCGTGCCCGCACCACGCCGCCTGCCAGCCGCGGACTGCCGCCGGATACAGCAGCTGAAACGGCAGCGTCTGCAGCAGCTGGCGGATAACAATGGTCGCGGGTTCAGGCGGGTCGCCGGCCTCATCCGCTGCGCTCAGCTGCGCCGTGATAGCCGGCAGCAGCTGCCAGGCCACGGCGGCGTCGGCCGGAATATCCAGCAGCAGCTGCCAGATCCCCTGCTGCTGCTGCCAGACGCCACGCCCACCCAGATGACGCAGCTCTGCCAGCAATGGCCGCAAACGCCGCTGACAGGCCACTCCCGCGTGGTTAGCCAGCGGCTGGTAGCACGCCGGGCGCAGCAGCAGCGTCTCCGCCGGCTCAACCGGCAGCGCCTGCGGTAACGCGGCTGCGCTGCCGCAAAAACCTGCCGCGGCAGCCTGCAGGGCGCGCGGCGGAAACTGCCAGCGCACCGCCGCCGGTAAGCCACCGCAAAGCACGCTGCTGCTGCAGCGCAGCGTAAATCCCTGCGTGATGCAGGTCAGAGCATCGCTCAGCGGCTGCCGGGTCAGCAGGCGCAGCCGGCCAGCCTGCGTCAGCTGGCGGATCGCCAGGACAAGGTCAGGAGGCAGATCGGCCGCAGGCGCTTCTGCTGCCGCCCGCAGCCGCAGCTGACGCAGCGGCGTCTCAGCGCGGAAGTCGCGCTGCGCCAGCTGCAGATAGTGCTGATGCTGGCGCTGCGTATTGTGCTGCACGGCCTGCAGATGCTGCCAGACGCGCTGCTCTATATGTCGGGCCTGCGCAGGTGAGATCTTCGCTGCACTGAAGCGCAGCGCGAGCAGCGCGTGCCGGGTATCCTGCCACAGCCAGCTGACCTGCAGCGTGTCACACGCGCCCTCACTGCGCAGCTGATGCAGCAGGCCGCCTTCAGCCTCATCGAGCCAGTAGCTGCGCAGGAGAGTGACACTGTCACTAAGTGTGCGATCGAAGGGGGTTAAAAGCGTCAGCCAGAATGCGTTCTCACCCGGCAGCTCAAGCTGCGCGAGCGCATGGCTGCCGGGCTGCCGGGGCACCACCGGCAGCGCCGGTACCTCGCCGCCCGGCAGGCGATCAAAAGCTGCGGCCAGCGTTGCCAGCTCATCCAGCGACTGCGGCCCGGAGAGCCAGAGCTCCAGACTATTTGCCGTAAAGCGGGTCTGATGGAAGTGGCGCAGCGTACGCTGCAGCTCCGTGACGTTGTCACCAAAAGCCGCCCTGCTGCCGGCGCGAAAGCGCCTGAAGCGCCCGCCCAGCGCGTGCAGCAGCGCCGCCTCGCTCAGCGTCTCGCTGTGGCTCTGCAGCAGCTGATACTCGGCATCGATAACGGCGCACTCCTGGCGGATGGCGTCAGGCGCGAGGTTCGGGGCGATCAGCATATCCGCCAGCCGCGTGATGCCGCCTTCCAGCGCGGCGGCCGGCAGCTGAAAAAACCACGCGCTGCGGCTGAGCTGAGTGGTGGCGTTGACCTCGCCGCCCTGCTGCTGCACCCATGGCATCAGGCGCTGGCTGCCACTGAAGCGCGCGCTGTCGCAGAACAGCAGATGTTCAAGCAGATGCGCCAGTCCCGGCCAGCGATCGGGCTCATGCAGGCTGCCGGCCCCGACCTGCACCAGCGCCGCGGCCTCGCGGGCGTCAGGCTGGTGATACAGGTGGCAGCGCAGGCCGCTGGCCAGCGTCAGGGTACGCTGCATCATCAGAGACGCTGTTTGACAATCAGCGCGGAGTTGGCCCGGTTGCGGAACTGCAGCTGGGCAATTTTAATATCGCTGCAGTTTGCCTCACGCCGCGCCTCGAGGATCTGCCCGTGATGCGGCGATTTGCTGCAGACCGGATCGGTATTATCAGCGTTACCGGTCAGCATATACGCCTGACAGCGGCAGCCGCCGAAATCTTTCTCTTTCTCATCGCAGGAGCGGCACGGCTCCGGCATCCAGTCAAAGCCGCGGTAGCGGTTAAAACCAAACGAGTCATACCAAATCGACTGCAGGCTCTGCGTCAGTACGGAGGGAAATTCAACCGGCAGCTGGCGCGCGCTGTGACAGGGTAACGCGGTGCCTTCCGGGGTTACGCTGAGGAAAATTGAGCCCCACCCGCCCATGCACGGCTTGGGACGCTCTTCATAATAGTCCGGCGTCACAAACAGCAGATTGGTCAGGTTGCCGCTCTCGCTCATGCGCGCCCGGTAGCGTGCGACCGTCTCTTCCGCACGGGCGATCTGCTCGCGCGTCGGCAGCAGCCCCTCGCGGTTCAGGTGCGCCCAGCCGTAAAACTGGCAGGTTGCCAGCTCAACGTCATCGGCATCCAGCTCGATACAGAGGTCGATGATTTTATCGATCTGATCGATGTTATGCCGATGCAGTACAAAGTTCAGCACCATCGGGTAGCCATGCTTTTTCACTGCCCGCGCCATCTCCAGCTTCTGCTGAAACGCTTTTTGCGAGCCAGCCAGCGCGGCGTTCAGCGTTTCATCGCTGGCCTGAAAGCTGATCTGAATATGGTCCAGACCGGCGTCCGCAAAGGCGTCGAGCTTTTTCTCTGTCAGGCCAATGCCGGAGGTGATCAGGTTGGTGTAAAAGCCAAGGTCGCGCGCGGCGCGGATCAGCTCGGGCAGATCTTTGCGTACCAGCGGCTCGCCGCCGGAGAAGCCGAGCTGTACGCTACCCATGGCGCGCGCCTGGCTGAACACCTCAATCCACTGTTCGGTGGTCAGCTCTTTCTCCTGCTGCGCAAAATCGAGCGGATTAGAGCAGTAAGGACACTGCAGCGGGCAGCGATAGGTCAGCTCCGCCAGCAGCCAGAGCGGCGCATTGACGGCAGGTTTATTCGGGTTCACGACACTGGATCCATTTCTGTTCAACGGCTGACTGCAGGAAATCTTTCACGTCGTCGCCGACGCCGCCAGCCTCGGGAAAACGGGCGTCAAGCGTGCTGACGATCGCGGCCACATCCTGCTTACCGGTCACCAGCTCCAGGATGGCCGCTGCCGTTTCATTCAGTTTCGCCATGCCTTCCGGATAGAGCACGACGTGGCTCTGCTGCGCGGCTTCCCACTGCAGACGATAACCGCGCCGGAAAGCGGGGATCAGGGTATCTTTCATGCGCTTACACCAGTCTTGTTGTGTGCCAGGCCGCCCGATTGGTGACCGTATGATAAGGCGGACGCTGCAGCACATAGGCCATAGTCATGGCGTCAAGCATCGTCCAGAGAATATCGAGTTTAAACTGCAGGATCTCCAGCATGCGGTTCTGCTGTTCCGCCGTGGTAAAGCGCTCCAGCGCCAGCGCCAGCCCGTGCTCAACGTCGCGGTTAGCCTGGCTCAGGCGGCTGCGGAAGTAGAAATACCCCTCCTCTTTGATCCACGGATAGTGCTGCGGCCAGCTGTCGAGGCGCGACTGATGGATCTGCGGCGCAAACAGCTCGGTCAGGGAACTGCACGCCGCTTCCTGCCAGTCAGCGCGCCGGGCAAAATTGAGATAGGCGTCAACGGCAAACCGTACGCCGGGCAGCACGTGCTGCTCCGACAGCAGCGCCTCACGCGTCAGGCCTACCGCCTCACCCAGCTGCAGCCAGGCTTCAATGCCGCCATCGCCATCGTGACTGCCGTCGTGATCGAGAATGCGCTGTACCCACTTACGCCGCGTGGCCGGATCGGGGCAGTTGGCCATGATCGCGGCATCTTTCAGCGGAATAGTGGTCTGGTAATAGAAACGGTTTGCGACCCAGCCCTGGATCTGCTCGCGCGTTGCCTCACCGTTATGCATCGCTTTATGGTAAGGGTGATGAATATGGTAGTAAGCGCCTTTGGCGCGCAGCGCCTGTTCAAACGCCTCGGGGGTCAGAGCGTCGGTGATCACGATGCGGACTCCTGCAGATGGATCGCCATCCCGTCCTGGCTCACTTCAATGCCCTGCTGCGTCAGAAACTGGCGCTGCGGCGAGTGTTCGTCGAGGATCGGATTGGTGTTGTTAATATGAATAAGAATTTTGCGCTTTGCCGGCAGCGCGGCCAGTAGCGCCATCAGGCCCTGCTCTTCAGCCAGTGCCAGATGGCCCATCGCCCGTCCGGTATTTTTGCCGACGCCTGTGGTCAGCAGTTCATCATCCTGCCAGACGGTGCCGTCAATCAGCAGGCAGTCCGCTTTCTGCAGCCACGGCATGATCACCCCATCCGGTTCGCCCAGACCCGGCGCATAGAGCAGCGTCTGTCCGCTGGCGCGGTTTTCTATAAACAGCGCCACGTTGTGCCCCGGCAGCGGCCGGTCGCGGTACGGAGAGTAAGGGGGGGCGTTGCTGAGAATCGGGATCGCAGTAAACTGCAGATCGGGACAAACCGCCACGCTGAACGGCTCAAGCGGCGTCAGCGCATGATGCTTCAGGCCGCCGTTCCAGTGCTGCAGCATGGTAAAGACAGGAAAACCGCTGGTAAGGTCGGCATGCACTTCAGGGGTGCACCATACCTGATGCGGGCAGCCTTCGCGCAGGCTGAGCAGCCCGGTGGTGTGGTCAATCTGACTGTCGGTCAGAATAATACTGCCGATCGCGGTGCCGCGCAGCACCCCTTTTTTCACCAGCTCAGGCGTCTGCGCAATCTGCTGACTGATATCAGGCGAGGCGTTGCATAACACCCAATTTTCTCCGTCATCACTGACGATAATTGAGGACTGGGTGCGCGCCTGCGCCTGAATGGTGCCGTTACGCAGACCGCTGCAGTTGGCGCAGTTACAGTTCCACTGCGGAAAGCCACCGCCTGCCGCTGAACCGAGAACTTTAATAAACATGTGAAAGACCGAAGCAGAAAAAGAGAATGCCCGCACGAGCGGCGGGCAGAGAGTCTTAGCGGTTGGAGATGTACAGTGTCACTTCCAGGCCCAGACGCAGGTCAACAAACTCAGGTTTTTTCCACATAGTGTTCTTCCTCATCAATGAAAACGCAGAGCAGGCTCTGCCATAAATGCCGCTGGCGACTGCAGGCAGTACACCAGGCGCGGCGATGTTGCGCCAATGTCGCGCGGAGATCAACCCTGATTCATCAGGGAAACGCGGTTCAGGCCTGCCAGATCTGACGCAGCACGCGCTGCCAGTTGCCCCACGCGAGCTGTTCAGTCAATGCCTGATCATAGCCGAGACTTTGCAATAGCGCATAGAGCCGCGGTAAACCGGTAACATCTTTTAACGTCGCTGGTACGCTGATGCCGTCAAAATCCGATCCCAGCGCCACGTGATCGCGGCCCATAATAGCGATCAGATGCGCGGCGTGTTTAACAATTTCCGTCAGCGCGGTGCTGTCATCGCGTTTTCCGTCACTGCGCAGGAAGGCGTTGCCGAAATTTATCCCCACCACGCCGCCGCTGTCGCGAATGGCACGCAGCTGATCGTCAGTCAGATTGCGCGGCTGTGCGCAGAGCGCGTGTGCGTTGGAGTGCGTGGCGACCAGCGGCAGCGTGCTGAGCCGCGCCGTCTGCCAGAAGGCTTTTTCATTCATATGCGAGAGATCGATAACCATACGCTGCTGACAGGCCAGCGTAATCAGCTGCTCCCCCTCCTCCGTCAGCCCGTCACCGCTGTCGGGCGATCCGGGAAACGCGCCGGTGACGCCGTGACCAAAGCGGTTAGGCAGATTCCAGAATGGCCCGATGCTGCGTACGCCAGCCTGATAAAACGCCTGCAGATCTGCGCCGGCACCGTCGAAACCGTCGGCGCCTTCGATATGCGCCACCAGCGCCAGTACGCCATCGCGCCGGCAGGCGGCAATCTCCTCCGCGTTCAGGCAGAGCCGGGCGCGTCCGCCTGATTCCGCCGCCAGCGTTTTCAGAATCGCGAGCTGCTGCCAGAGAATGGTGAGCGGCGGCAGCTGCTCCCCGGCGCGCTCAGGCGCCACCTCGCTGAGATAGCCAGCCGGGGGCACAAACAGCGCAAACAGCCCGCCGCCAAAGCCGCCCTGCTGCATGCGCGGAAAGTCGAGATGCCCGGTTTCTGTACCGGAGAAAAATGCGCGCGCCGGATCGTCGCGATGATGCAGCCAGAGCCGCAGTAACAGGTCGTTGTGACCGTCGAACGTAATAAATGACATAGCCTGCCTGAGCCGGAAACCGTGCCGCTATGCTACGCGCCCGCACCGCTTTCGCCAACCTGTCCGTTTTGCACGCGTGGTTGTCCGCTACGCGCAGGCGGGCAGCGATCCACCTGCGCCACACTACAGGCTCTGCTAAAGGAGACGACGATGCTGACTCACCCTGCTGATAAATATTACCCGACCCCTGTGCTGCCGCTGGCCGATCGCCAGTGGCCGTCGCGCCAGCTCACTCACGCGCCGCGCTGGCTCTCAACGGATCTGCGCGACGGCAACCAGGCACTGGCGGTGCCGATGGACAGCGCCCGCAAGCTGGCGTTCTGGCAGCTGCTGCTGCGCTGCGGCTTCAGCGAAATTGAGGTGGCCTTTCCTGCCGCATCGCAGACCGACTATGCGTTTGTGCGGGAACTGATCGAGAAAGATCACATTCCGCCCCATGTCACCATTCAGGTGCTCACCCAGGCGCGCAGCGATCTGATCGATCGCACGTTCGACGCGCTGACGGGCGTCCGGCAGGCGATTGTTCATCTCTACAACGCCACCGCCCCGCTGTTTCGCGAGCGTGTCTTCTGCCAGAGCAAAGCGGAGATTGTCGCCCTGGCGTGCAGCGCCGCCCGCCAGATCCGCGACCGCTGTGCCGCGCAGCCTGATACGGCGTGGACGTTTCAGTATTCACCGGAAACGTTCTGCTTTACCGAGCCGGACTTTGCGCTGGAGATTTGTGAAGCGGTAGCGGCGATCTGGCAGCCTGGCCCGCAGCGACCGATGATTATCAACCTGCCCGCCACGGTGGAAGTGAACACGCCTAACGTCTACGCCGATCAGATTGAATACTTCTGCCGCCACTTCAGTCAGCGTGCGGCGGTGACCATCAGCGTACATCCGCACAACGATCGCGGTACCGGCACCGCCTGCGCCGAGCTGGCGCTACTGGCGGGGGCCGATCGCGTCGAGGGCTGCCTGTTTGGCAACGGCGAGCGCACCGGCAACGTTGATCTGGTGACGCTGGCGCTGAACCTCTACACCCAGGGCGTGGCACCGGGGCTTGATTTCAGCGATATGCAGCAGGTGATTGAGACGGTGACGGCGTGTAATCAGCTGCCGCTGCATCCGCGCCACCCTTATGCCGGTGAGCTGGTCTTTACCGCCTTTTCCGGCTCCCATCAGGACGCCATCCGCAAAGGCTTTGCCGAACGTGCAGCGCGGCAGGAAACCCGCTGGCAGATCCCTTACCTGCCGCTCGATCCGCGCGACATTGGCTGCAGCTATGAAGCGGTGATCCGGGTTAACAGCCAGTCGGGCAAAGGCGGCAGTGCCTGGCTGCTGGAACAGAACCACGGACTGCAGCTGCCGCGCGCGCTGCAGCAGGATTTCAGCCAGCGGGTGCAGCAGCAGACTGACACGAACGGCGGCGAGATGACGCATCATGCCCTCTGGCAGCTGTTCTGCCACCACTACGGCCTGACGCAGCCGGCGCGCCAGCTTGACACGGCGGAGAGCCAGAGTGACGAACGGGCAACGTGTATCCGCCTGCAGTTTACGACGGCATCGGGCGGGCGCATGCTGAATGGCAGCGGTAACGGCCTGCTTTCCGCCGCCGTCAGCGCGCTGCAGCAGCACTACGGGCGCGCAATCGCCATTGAGGATTACCATGAACATACGCTGGGTAAACGCAGCGACAGTCGCTCGGTTGCCTATATCTGCTGTACTGACGCAAACGGCAAACGCGCCTGGGGGGTCGGAATCGACAGTGACGTAACGCGCGCCTCGCTGCAGGCGCTGCTCAATGCGGCGAACGCCTTTCTGCCGGCGGAAAGTAGCCCGCCGGTGAAACGCCCAGCACGCGGCGAAACATCGCGCTGAACGCACCCGGGCTCTCGTAGCCGAGATCCAGCGCCACCCGCAACACGCTCTCTCCCTGCGCCAGCCGCATCAGCGCCTGGCTCAGCCGGGCGCGCCGCAGCCAGTCGCCAAAGCGCAGTCCGGTTTCGCGGCTGAAATGGCGCGACAGCGTGCGCTCTGCCACGCAGAGTTCCGCCGCGGCCTGCGTCAGCGTCCACGGCTCTCCTGCGCTCTGCTGGATCCGGGTACAGAGCGCCAGCAGGCGCGGGCTTTGCGGCATCGGCAGGTCAAACGGCAGCACATTCATCACCCTGATCTCATCGAGGATCAGCTCATAAATGCGTTCGCTGCGGCTGCCGGGAGAGTAGCCCTCCGGCAGCGACAGCGCGCTCACGATCAGTTCACGCAGCAGCGCGGAGATCTGCACCACCTGACAGCTGGCCGGCAGATCAGCGCGCGCCAGCGGATCGATAAACAGCGTGCGGGCAGCGACCTGGCCGCCCGTCTGCAGCGCATGCCGCGTGCCGGCTGGCAGCCAGACCCCGCGGCTGGGCGGCACCATCCAGCTGCCGTGCGCCGTCTCCACCCGTATCACGCCGCTCAGAGTATGGATCAGCTGCGCACAGGTGTGATAGTGCCACGGCTCGCGGGCACCGTGCGCGTAATCGTGCGCAAAGGGTATCAGCGGGCGCCGGGAAAAATCGAAGCTTATCTGTTTACTCATCTCCGCGCTTCAGCCAGGCGTAGACGGAGGCCAGATCCTGTTCGCCGTAGCCCGCCTCCACTGCCTGCTGCCAGAGCTGCGCAATGTTCTCCAGCGCCGGCAGCCGGGTCTCTCCCGCCGCCTCCAGCGCCAGTTTCGCATCCTTCAGTGCCCAGGTAAGCTGCATCTGCGGGGTGTAGTCGTCGCTGGCAATCGCGCCGAGTTTGACCTTCGCGTAGGGGGCCGCCAGCGGACCGCCCTCCAGCACCTGCCACAGATCGTCAGTGCTGAAACCAAACTGCTCTGCCAGCCGCGTGCTCTCGGCCAGGCTCTGCATCAGGCCAATCAGCCAGCTGTTCACCACCAGCTTCATGCGCGAGCTGGCGCCCGCCTCGCCCAGCCACTGCGTGCCTTTGCCGATCGCGGCAAACACCTGTTCAGCATCCTCAGCCCGCGTGCGGTCACCGCTGGCCAGCACCAGAATCTGGGCGTTTTCCGCCGGCGCTTTGGTGCCGGAGACCGGCGCATCAATAACGTTGATATCGGGACGCGCCGCGGCGATCTGTGCGATCAGCGCGTCGGTTGCCGCGACGCCAATGGTGCCCATCTGTACCAGAGTGGCATTCTGCTTCAGCACCGGCGCGATGCGCGCCGCCACGTCGCGGGTGGTATCTCCATCGGCCAGCATCGTGATCACCACATCCGCCTGCGCAGCAGCAGCTTCCGCGCTGCCGCTCAGCTGCAGGCCTGCCGCCTCCAGATCTTCTCCTTTAGACCGGGTACGATTCCAGCCCTGCACGCGAAACCCTTTTTTCAGTAAGCTGGCGGCGAACGCATGGCCCATCGCTCCCAGACCCAGTACGGCTACAACCGGTTGCTGACGCATTTTCTCTCCTGATGATGTAAGCACTTCTCTTTACAGTGACAGAAAGCGTAGTACGCAGCCAGAGGTGCGTGGCGCGACGATAACGTTTTCATCATACCGGCCACGATCCGCGCGGTTTTTTACGCTTTTCAATCAAATGACATAACCGGTAACATACCGCTCACTGAGCTTTTCTGATTTCTCTCTTTTTCTGACGGTTTTGATTATGAATATTGCTTTACTGCGTCAGGCGCTGCTGCTGCCGGCGCTCCTGCCGCTGCCGCTGCTCGCCGCAGATAACGCAGAGCGTACGCTGGTGGTCAGCGCGGCACCCGCGGCCAGCGGCCTCTCTGAACTCGATACGCCCGCTGCGGTAAGCGTCGTGAGCGGCGAGGATATGCGCCGGGCCGCGCCGCGCGTCAATCTGTCGGAGAACCTCGCCAGCGTGCCTGGCCTGCAGATACTCAACCGGCAGAACTACGCCCAGGATCTGCAGCTCTCGGTGCGCGGCTTTGGCTCGCGCTCAACGTTTGGCGTACGCGGCGTTCGTCTTTACGTCGACGGTATCCCCGCTACCATGCCGGACGGCCAGGGGCAGACATCGAATATCGATATCGGCTCGGTGGCGCACGTGGACGTGCTGCGCGGCCCCTTTTCAGCGCTCTATGGCAACGCATCAGGCGGCGTGATTAACGTTGAAACCGCCAGCGGCGAACAGCCCCCTGTGCTGGAAGCGGGCAGCTGGTACGGCAGCTTTGGCAGCTGGCGCAACAGCATAAAGGCCAGCGGTGCGACGGGAGACGGCACGCAGCCGGGCGACGTCAGCTACACCCTTTCCGCTTCACGGTTTACCACCCACGGTTATCGCGACCACAGCGCCGCACAGAAAAACCTCGGTAACGCAAAGCTCGGCGTGCGCATTGATGAGGTGAGTACCCTGACGCTGCTGTTTAACAGCGTGCATCTGGAGGCGCAGGATCCGGGCGGCCTGACCGACGCACAGTGGCGCGATAATCCGCGTCAGGTTGCCAGTAATGTCTCTCTCTATGACGCCCGCAAAAGCGTGGATCAGACCCAGGCGGGCGTGCGCTATCAGCGCGAGATGAGCGAGCATGACGACCTGAGCCTGATGCTCTGGGCCGGCGAGCGTGAAACCACGCAGTATCAGTCCATTCCGGTTGTGGCGCAGAACAGACCCGGTCATCCCGGCGGCGTGATTGCGCTGACGCGCCACTATCAGGGTATCGATACGCGCTGGACCCATCGCGACGCGCTGTTCAGCGTGCCGGTGACGCTGACCGGCGGTCTCGACTATGAGACCATGACGGAAAAGCGCAAGGGCTACCGCAACTTTACCCCGGACGGCACGCTGGGCGTGCAGGGCGAGCGCCGCCGCGATGAGCGCAACCGGATCTGGAACCTCGATCCCTATTTACAGAGCGCCTGGCAGCTGACGGACGCGTGGTCGCTGGATGCGGGCGTGCGCTTCAGCACGGTGAACTTTACCTCGGACGATCGCTACGTTACCGAAAGCGATCCCGACGACAGCGGCAGCCGTCGCTATCACCGCTGGCTGCCGGCCGCCGCGCTGAATTACGCTATCGATTCGGGCTGGAACGCTTACCTCTCCGCCGGACGCGGCTTCGAGACCCCCACGCTGAATGAGCTCTCCTATCGCGCCCGCGGTACCAGCGGCCTGAACCTGGATCTGCAGCCCGCCACCAGCGAGACGCTGGAACTCGGCACGAAAAAACGCCTCGGCAACGGAATGCTCAGCGCCGCGCTGTTTCAGACCGATACCCGCAATGAGATTGTTTCAGCCGGCAGCTATGAAGGACGCTCAACCTTTAAAAACGCCGGTGAGACGCGCCGCCGCGGCCTGGAGCTGGCGTTCGATCAGCAGATTGGCTATGACTGGCAGCTGAAAGCGGCGTGGACGCTGCTGGACGCCCGTTACCGCAGTAACGCCTGCGGTGACGAGAGCTGTCGCGGCCATCGTATTCCGGGCATTGCGCGTAACATGGCCTATGCAGGCATAGCGTATGCGCCGGAACAGGGCTTTTACGCCGGGGCTGACGTGCGCTATCTGAGCGATATTGCGGCCAATGACGAGAACAGCGTGCGGGCGCCCGCCTACACGCTGGCTGGTCTGAACAGCGGCTACAAGTGGCACATCAGCGACTGGATGCTGGATCTGTTTGGCCGCGTGGATAACCTGCTGGATCGCCACTATATCGGCTCGGTGATTGTGAATGAGAGCAACGGACGCTACTACGAACCGGCGCCGGGTCGTAATTACAGCGCCGGTCTTAATGTAAGCTACACCTTTAACTGACCGCCCGGTGCCTGACCAAATCAGGCACCGGCAGGCCTTACTCCGCCAGCAGCGCCAGTACCTCTGCGGTGCTGCCGGTCTCACCCAGACGCGGAAAAATGCGCGTGACGCTGTTTTCATGCGTGTGCGCATCGAGGCAGGTCATGGCGTCGGTGGCCAGCGTCACGTTATAGCCGAGCGCATACGCCTCGCGCGCGGTCGACTCTACGCCAATGCTGGTGGCAATGCCGCACACCACCACCTGCGTGACGCCGCGCTGCTGCAGCTGCGCGTGCAGGTCGGTCTGATGAAATGCACCCCAGGTTTTTTTCGTGATGCAGATGTCATCCGCTTGCGGCTGCATCTCCGGCACCAGATCTGCCCAGTCGGCAGGTAAATCAGCGTCATGGCGCGGCATCTCATTGCGCCCCGGCGCGCCGCCCGCGACGTTAACCCGTACGACCGGCAGACTGCGCGCGTGAAACGCGCCAGCCAGCTCACCGGCGCGCGCAATCACGTCGTCAGCGCTCAGCGGTGCCACCGGCAAACGGACAATGCCGTGCTGCAGGTCAATGATAATCAGGGCGGTGTGTGCATCAAGCGTGGTTAGTGCCATGGGGACTCCTCGTCAGTTCGTTAGCAGAGAGATAGTGTATCAGACTGTGGAAACGCAGCGGCGTGGCGAGCGGATTCGCGTAACTGTGCGGTTTATCGGCGGCAAACTGATACGCCTCACCCGCCCGCAGCCGCTGCGCGCCCTGCTCCAGGCCCAGCAGCAGCTCGCCCTCCAGCACCACCACCTGTTCAATGACCCCGGCCTCGTGGGCAGAGGAGCTGCTCTGCGCGCCGCCGGCGAGCGTCACCTCAAGCAGATCAACCCCTACCCGGCTATCAAACGGCAGCAGCGGGCGAACCTGCATCTGTGCGCTGGCCTCGCTGAATACCGTGGTGCTGGCGGAGTGTGGCGCGCTGCCGTGGATAAAGCGGGAGAATGGCACGTTGAAGCCGGTCACAATCTTCCACAGCGTAGCTACCGTGGGGCTCGATTCGCCGCGCTCAATCTGTCCCAGCATCGCTTTACTGACGCCGGTACGGGCGGCCGCCAGCGTCAGGCTCCAGCCCCGATCCTGACGCAGCTGCTTCAGCGTCTGGCCTAACTCGTGTTGCAGATTATCCATATCGTCTCCTGAAAGCGTACCCTCCAGTGTATCACTTGTCGCGGCAGGGCACGCGTGCCACAATGTGCGTTATAACGCACAACAGGACGTTTTCTATGCATCTGGCTGACACCCGCTCTCTCCCGTTTATTCCGCTGCTGGTCGCCGGTTTTGTCGCCGTGCTGGTCGGCTACAGCAGCAGCGCTGCCATTATCTGGCAGGCGGCGCAGGCGGCGGGAGCCACACCGGCGCAGACCGCCGGCTGGTTTACCATGCTGGGGCTGGCGATGGGGGTGGCCACGCTGGCGCTCTCGCTGCGCACCCGCCTGCCGGTTATTGCGGCCTGGTCAACGCCGGGTGCAGCGCTGCTGGCGACCAGCGTGGAGGGGCTAAACCTGAATGAGGTCATCGGGGTGTTTGTGGCGGTTAACCTGCTGATCCTGCTGAGCGGCGTAACCGGGATATTTGCCCGGCTGATGCGCTTTATTCCGCCCGCGCTCGCGGCGGCGATGCTGGCGGGTATTTTACTGCGCTACGGCATCGGCACCTTTACCGGCCTGGAAAGCAACGCCGTGCTGTGCGGCACCATGTGCCTGGTCTGGCTGCTCTGTCGCCGCTGGCTGCCGCGCTACGCCATTATTCTGGCGCTAATCGCCGGGGCGGGCGTCACGCTGCTTCAGCAAAGCGTGATCCTGCCGCCGGACTCCTTCAGCTTTGCCCTGCCGGCATTTGTGATGCCGCACTTTACGCTTGCCGCTCTGACCGGCGTCGCGCTGCCCTGTTTTCTTATCACCATGGCCTCACAGAATGCGCCCGGTATCGCCACGCTGCAGGCGCACGGCTATCAGCCGCCGGTCTCCATGCTGACCAGCTGGACCGGGGCCATCGCGCTGCTCTGCTCGCCGTTTGGCGGCTTTTCGGTCTGCGTGGGGGCGATCTCAGCCGCTATCTGTATGGGCGATGAGGTCGACCCCGATCCGGCGCGCCGCTGGATCGCCGCCGTCTGCGCCGGGGGGTTCTATCTGCTGGCCGGGCTGTGCGGCGCGCTGATTGCAGCGCTGCTCGGCGCGCTGCCCGCCGTGCTGATTGCGACGCTGGCGGGTCTTGCGCTGCTTAATACCCTCGCCGGCAGTTTGCAGCGCGCGCTGCAGGAGCCGGATCAGCGCGACAGCGCCATTATTACCGTGATGATCACCGCCAGCGGCATCTCTCTGGCCGGTATCGGCTCCGCCTTCTGGGGCATGGCGGGCGGCGTGCTGGTCCATCTGCTGCTGACCGCTCGTCGCCGCGGTTAATCCGTAACCACTTCATACCGGAGCCGGGGAAAAACAGCCTGTTTACCCCCTCTTTTCGCGCCTTTGATTTTCCGTATTTGGCTTAAGATCACTTTTACGCCATCAATACACGATGTTTTGCACGTGACCTCCATCGATAAGGGCCAACGAGTGGCAAAAACTTTTCTGCGCAGCGGCAAGCTGGATTCGGTACTGGCTCTGGGTGAGAGCGGCCAGCCGGTATGGATCTCCGCGCTGCAAATTCGCGAAACGCTGCGGCTGCGTCATCAGGATGCGCTCGCCAGCTGTCTCGCTATTCCGCAAGCCAGCGACAGCGGCGATCGCCTTGACTGGTACGCCCCGCACGCGGGTAAGGTCAAATCCTGGCTCGCCGCCAGCGACAGCGAGCGGCGCCGGGCGCTGGAGCTGCTGACGCAGTACCAGCAGGCGCTGCAGGCGCTGAGCGAACGCGCGCGCGCGGCGGACAAGCCGGCGCTGCGTCTGTTTGGTGCGCTGCTGGGCAAAAGCTTTCAGTTTCCCGATCAGCAATATGTCTATCTGGTTGACGCTAAACCGGTGATCACCTTCTGGGGCTTTGTGGATCCGCTGGCGCGCACGCGCGATGACGCCCTTGCCTGCCTGCGCGACACGCTGGAGCTGACGCTGCCGGCGCTGGTAGCAGAACCTGAGCCCTCCGTCATACCGGAGCCGGTGCGTACTGAACCGGTTGCTGAGCCTGAACCAGAAACTAAACCTGAACCTGAAGCCGTTACGGCGTCTGAGCCGGTATCGCCTGAGGCACCGCCGGTGGCAGAACCGGCAGCGCCCGCTCCGGTCCGCCGCCCGTCCCGCCTGCGCCCGCTTGCCCTGCTGCTGCCGGCGGCGGCAGTAGCCGCGGGCGTCACGCTCTGGATGCAGCGCAGCGAAACGCCTGCGCCCGCGGCTGACCTGACGGCAGCCGTAGCCCCCGCCCCGGTCAGCGCGCCGGTTCTGCCCGGCGTACTGGTCAAAGCCGCGACGCTCTCCGCGACGCTGCCGCAGCGTATGGCTGCGGCTCCCGCGGCACCGGCGGACGCCGCACCGCCAGAAATTGTGGCGGAACATACCGAAGCGGCAAAGGCGGATGACCTGGTTATGACCACGGATGACGCCCGCCTCGGCTCGGTGAAATTTATCGACGGCACCTGGCGCGTGACGCTGCGGCAGACCAACCTGCCTACCGGCAAACCACCCAGCCTGCGTTATAAAATCCGCAACGGCAAAGGCACCGCCTGGATCAGTCAGGGCGATAATATTCGCTGTAAAGCGGATATCACCGCTGCGATGACCAGCGCCGGAACCATGGTGGTACGCAGCCGCTATACCGCCAGCTGCAGCGACAAGTCGCGCTATCGCATGCCGGAGCTGATATGCAAAGCGGGCGACGGTATTGCCAGCTGTAACGCACAGTATGGGGCTGAACAGGCCTTCCCGTTGACGATTAAGCGTGAGAGTAAGTAACCATGTTGGCTCCTCTGATTGATGACAAACAGAAAATCACGCTGATTGAAGCGAGCGGCGTGCAGTTTCTCGACTTTGGTCTGCGCCTGCCTTCTGCTCAGGCGCGCCGCCAGTTTGTGCGCCAGACCGCCAACGGTCCGCTGCTGCGCCTGCACGTGGATGGCAATAACGGTAAATTCCTGCTCTACCCGGAGGAGGGAGGCGCGGCCGAGGTCGTACGCCCGGAGTCGGATGTCGCCCTGACCGACTCCCTCGCCCTGCTGGCTAATCAGTGGCTGCCGCTGCCGGTGCTGCGCTGCACCAGCGGTCGCCGCTTTATCGGCGGTCCCGATAACTGGGCGCGCGCCCGCCTTGCGCCGCTCAGCGAACCGGATGCAGCGGGCCATACGCACCGCATTACCCTCGCCTTTGACACTCGGCTGGTAACGGAAGCAGAAGGCGGTGAACAGCTCGGCCTGAGCGCGGCCGACGCGCAGAACGGCGTGAGTTTTGCGCTGGCGTGGCACAACTATGAGCTGGGCGAGTTTCTTGACCTGACCTGGGTCGACGGCTGGCTGCGTGAGACCTTTGTGCAGCGGGCGGTCGCGCTGGAATCGCGCGGGGAGCTGGCGCTGACGCAGGCGCTGCGCGAGTTTGAGTATCAGGCGCATTATCTCAATCTGCTGGAGCTGCTGGGTGAGCAGCTCGATCTGGCGGAGATCGCTATTCAGGCGGCGTCGCTGCAAACCCCGGCGGTCAGTGTGGATCTCATTCTCGATGTCGGCAACTCGCATACCTGCGGCATTCTGGTGGAGGATCACCCGGAAGAGAGCAACGGCCTGCGTCAGACGTATGAGATGCAGCTGCGCGATTTATCGCAGCCGCACCGCGTGTATAACGAACTGTTCGACAGCCGGCTGGAGTTCGCAGAGGCGAGCTTTGGCAAAGCGAGTTTCTCACTGCAGAGCGGGCGCGATAACGCATTTATGTGGCCTTCGCTGACCCGCGTGGGGCGCGAAGCGAGCCGTCTGGCGCTGCAGCGCGCCGGCACGGAAGGCAGCACCGGTATCTCCAGCCCGCGTCGTTATCTGTGGGATGAGGCGCGCTATCAGCCAGGCTGGCGCTTTAACGCTGGCGGTCAGAGCGAAGAGGCGCAGGCTATTGCGCTGCCCTTTACGCTGATGATCAACGATGAGGGAGAGCCGCTGCAGGCGCTGCCGGAAGAGAATCGCCTGCCGGTGTTTTCCGCCAGCTACAGCCGCAGCGCGCTGATGACCTTTATGCTCTGCGAGCTGCTGGCGCAGGCGATGATGCAGATGAACAGCGTTGCACAGCGCCAGCGCATGCCGCAGAGCCAGGCGCCGCGCCAGCTGCGGCATGTGATCCTGACGCTGCCCTCCGCGATGCCCAAGCCGGAGCGGGAGATATTTCGCCGCCGCATGCAGGAGGCGCTCGCGCTGGTGTGGCAGGCTGAGGGGTGGGACGCCGCGCCCGCGCACCGCCCGCTGCCGGATGTGCAGATGGAGTGGGACGAAGCCACCTGCGGCCAGATGGTGTGGCTGTTTAATGAAACGCAGGTGAACTTTGCCGGGCGGGCGGAAGATTTTTTCAGCAGTATGGCGCGCCCCGATCGCCCGCGTGAGAGCGATGAGCTGCCGGGCAAAAGCCTGCGCATCGCCTCAATCGACATCGGCGGTGGCACCACCGACCTCGCGATCACCCAGTACCGGCTGGATGATGGCCAGGGCAATAATGTGAAAATTACGCCGCGCCTGCTGTTTCGCGAAGGCTTTAAGGTTGCCGGCGATGATATTCTGCTGGATGTGATCCAGCTCTGGATCCTGCCGGCGCTGCAGCAGAGTCTGCAAAAAGCGGGCGTCACCCTGCCCGAGCCGCTGATGCAGAAGCTGTTTGGCCACGACAGCCGGATGGATGGACAGGCGACGCTGCGTCAGCAGGTTACGCTGCAGCTGTTTATCCCGCTGGCGCAGGCGGTGCTGGAGCGGTATGAGAACTGGGATCCGCTCGACAGCCACAGCGAGATCAACGCGCTGTTTGGCGAACTGGTGCCGCAGCAGCCGGCAGGCGCGGTGCTGGCGTTTGTGAATGGCGAAATTCAGCGCACGCTGGGCAGCGAGAGCCGGTTTGATCTGCTGCAGGTGCCGCTGGTGGTCAGTATGGCGCAGCTGCACGGCGAATTTTTGCAGCACCGTATGGCTATTATCCCGGCGCTGCGCGCCATGTGCGAAGTGGTGTCGCTCTATCAGTGTGATGTTCTGCTGCTGACCGGCCGGCCGTCGCGTTTCCCCGGCATCCAGGCGCTGGTGCGTCACCTGCAGCCGCTGCCGGGCAGCCGTATTCTGTCGCTGGAGGGGTATCACACCAGCGACTGGTATCCGTTTAATAAACAGGGACGCATCGATAACCCGAAATCAACCGCGGCGGTGGGCGCGATGCTCTGCCTGCTGGCGCTCGATCTGCGTCTCAGCAGCTTCTGGTTCCGCGCCGGTGATTTTGAGCCCTATTCGACCATTCGCTATCTTGGCGTTCTGGATGAAAATGCCACGCTCAGCGATGATAATCTCTGCTACAGCGAAATCGATCTCGACAGCAGCAGTTTTGCCCTGGATCGCAAAAGCAGCTTTCGCATTCGCGGCAACGTCTGCCTCGGTTTTCGTCAGCTGGAGAACGACCGCTGGCCGGCGTCGCCGCTCTACAGCCTGAGCATTACCGACCCGCAGCTGGCGCGCAAAGTCGCGGGCGAAAGCGTGCTGCGTATTAAGCTGGCAGCAGAGCCGGGACCAGATAATAACGGGCCGGAGCGGCTGATCCTCAGCGACGCGCGGCTGGATGATGGCACGCGGGTGCCGCTGGAGCAGCTGAGCCTGAAGCTCAATACCCTTTCCGGCAGCGGCAATGCCAACGCGCAATACTGGATTGATAGCGGCTCGATCAAGCGTATTTAGGTTATAAATCAATTACTTAATGTGATTTGTCGCTGAAAAAACATACTACATTTCACGACAAATCACACCAAAGCGCTACATATAAATCAATAACTTACGATCTCATTTCGAACGCCATTTAACACGCTTTGATAAGCTTTTCCCCTTCGAGAATGCGACCATGAAATCTCGGTGAATCACTAATGCAACTGGAGAGGAAATGAGAGGAGAACTTATCTGGAAAAATTAACCTGATCAATTAATGGTCGTTTAAGTGTATAGCAAAGCCCCTTCTGGGGCTTTCTCATTTGTAATTTTAAATGAGTAAAAAAATGAAAAAATCTAAAACACATCGTCCGATTATAAATATATATTTTTATTCTCCTGGTAATATCATGAGTAAGGAACCTGACTTAATTATTGATAATAAGATTGAAAGAAATCAATTTTCAACCCGAAATGAGTTTGAGAAAATCATAAAGAGAAAAAAGTTAAACTCTTTTGCTTTCCGGTTTTCTAAGGGCAAAACTGACAAAAGGATGACATCTGAAAGCTTTCATGACTTTTGGATTGAAAGAGGTTGGGGAATCAGAAGGAGCGTCAAAAATGATCGTAACCTGGCTAAAATTTTAAGGCGTCTTATGCCTAAAATTCAACATTCAGCGCGCTGGGTTTACCGTGGAGAAAGTCTGGATGATTTCAAAAAAGGGAAAGTAGGCTTTTGCTGGACAGAAAAAAAAGAAGTTGCCTATAAATTTGCGAAATATGTAAACAATTCTGGCTCAGGCGGAATTTTGTTGAAAGCCTTTGCCTCCAGTGAGGCCATCCTCGCGGGACTGCACCCAAGAAATGAAAGTTCTGTTTTGCAAGAATTTGAAATCACTGTTAATCCTTTCATGCTTGACGAGATTGAAATAATCGAAGTCTACCCTCATGAAGTTGAATAATACCCCTTGATTAGAAGGCAAACCTTAATTTGCCTTAACCAGTCTAATTAGCATGTTTTGAGAGGTTTTTTAAAATCAAGCCTTTAGAATGCAACTTTTTAAGTTGGTTATTCCTAATGATTAAACTCCTTTCAACAATCCCTCTCATTTCATGTTTAATCGGCTGTTCTGATCCTAGCGCCCCATTATGTTATGCGAAAATGAAATTAGGAGAAAAAGTCTACGAAGTGCCCATTTTTTCCTTTAATGGAATGCCTGATAGAGAATATTTAGCTGGAGGTCCAGTTTTTGGATGGACTAATAAATATCAATTCACGGATTTTTCGCAATGCGATAATAAGATTTGGTAATAATCATCTGTATTAAAAAGGAGACGATATGAATTCCATGATTGATTCAAAAAAATTTACTTATGGCGCAATCTCTATCATGAGTATGATTTCGCTTATTGATGGCACACCCGCACCAGAACAGGAAGAAGAGATGAATCGAGTTATCCTGGAAAATGAAAGAATACATTCTAATCTTGAATATGCTTTTAAAGTTAAATCAGAAGTCGAAAAGAAATTGAAATTAGATTTCGCAGAAACCTCTGAAGATATACTTTTAGATCTTGCCAAAATGAAAATAAACAAGAAAGATTCTTTTGATATTGTTGAATTAGGCATTGAATTTTTGAAATTCACAGACGTAATTTCATTACGAAAGGTTGGTGTCATTTCTTATTTCGCGTCAATTCTGAATGTTTCTCTTTCTCAACCTGTTTTTTCTCTCATTGGATAATGAATATTGGCGCTCATCTGAGCGCCTTCATCCTTCTGCGCATGTCACACACTCTGATAAGTTTTCCCTTTTCAATATGTAATCATATGTCAGCTGATGTAAGCAAAAAGGAGAAGATATTATGTATGAAATTCTTGAACATATTATTGAATTCAAGCGAGATGAAATCGCTGTAACGAAAAAACTGGTTTCGTTAGGCGCACTTGCTGAAATATCCTACAAGTTAGGACGTCGAGATTTTGTTTCGGCCCTGCGGCGTAATCTCAAGTTTGGAACCCCTGCCATCATTGCTGAGATCAAGAAGGCAAGCCCGTTCACCGATCTTGTTCGTCCTGATTACTACCCAAAGGAAATCGCCCTGTCTTATCAATTCGGCGGAGCTGTATGTTTATCGGTCGTCACTGATGAACAGTTCTGTCAGGGTTGCCCCCAAGACATCATAGACGTTCGTCATAGTGCTGACCTGCCCGTTTTACGCAAAGACTTTATTGTTGACCTCTATCAGGTCTATGAATCATCAGCGATAGGCGCTGATTGCATCTTACTTAATCCAGCTCTTCTGGATGACGTCCAGCTGAATGAATTTGAATCTTTAGCCAATGATCTTTGTATGGCTGTTCTTGTTGAGGTGCAAACGCCTCAAGAGCTTGAACGCGCTTTACATATGAAAACGCCGCTCATTGGCTTGAATAATCGTAATTTAACGACGCTCAAGGCTTCAATTGAAACCACACTCAGGATTTGCGACCAGGTTCCTGACGATCGAATTGTGGTCAGTGAAGCAGGGATAACAACACCAAATGATGTTTCGAGACTCAGAGAAGCAGGCATTAATAGTTTTCTGGTTGGAGATGACCTGATGCGTGCTGAGTTTCCTGGCTGGGAACTTGAGAAGCTGTTTTTCAAAGCATGAAGGAAAGGCGCTCACTGAGCGCCTTCTGTTTTTCTCGCTCAGACTGAGAAGTAAAGACTGATTTTTCCGGTAATGTGCCCCTTCTGATTTCACGGATTCGGAAGGTTTCAATGCAGTTTGATAAGCTATATGCCATTCAGATTTTAAAACTCTTCAAGGACTCAGAGCAAGACCACCTGACGGTTTTAGACATCAACGAAAGCGGCATTAACATTAAGACCTCAAAGTTCTATCACCACCTGAACCACCTCAATTTAGATGGTCTGGTTGAGCTGTGTAATGGCGATGAGGGTATTGGCTACTTCCCTGCCCCGATAGATGATGGGAGCATGGGGAAATGGAACATTCTTGATCTGAGAATGACACCGCGCGGTTATCAGTATCTGGAATCGTTATGAAAAAATGGCGCTCAATGAGCGCCTTACTTTCAATTCAGCGTTTCAGAGTTAAAGGGGTGTTCGGATAGTGGCTTCTCGTCTAGGAACTGGGACAGAAAATCCACCAGCCTTTCAAAATGCTCGCCATGTGGTCGCATACTTTTAAGAACAGCGATATGAGAACGCTGATACGGTTCCGGCATCATGCGAAAGAACAAGCCGAAAGCGAATTTTAATGCTTCGATTTCCTTCCCCACTTCATCAAGATCATCAATCCTGGTGTCAATTCTGAAGTTATAAATCACATTCATCTTATTTTTGTTCATATTACTTGATCCAGTATGACAAATGACGCTTGAAGGGAACGCCGAGATCGAGAGCGAACTGTTCAATGACAGAGATTTTCGGCGCGGTGATTTTCACGTTTTTTTTCAGATACTGAACACCTATATCGATCGCCAGTGCAGCGAAATCGGGACGCAATTGCATCGCGCGAACCTCAGCAAACAGTAAATCTGAGCCGTGGAAAAAATCATCTTTCAGTCGCTTCTCGATATGCTTTTTCGCCTGTATGACAAAATCATAATTCATAGCCATATCTTCATTCGCAAGGATCAGGCTCATCGCAGCCTTCTTTTCCTTAATGGTGGCGGGCTTATGAATGAAAGAGATCAGAGTGATGAGGGCGACGGTCACATAGGCAAATTTCTGTGCTTCAGTGGTGTTATTCATACTTTTCGATACTATCCAGCCTTTAAAAAAGAAAAGCGCTCTGAGAGCGCCTGAGAGCGTTTAAGCGGTAAGACGCGCAAGATCTGGACTATGCGGACGATCCCGATAGAACTTGCGAGACTTCTCACTAACACACGGACACGGAGAAACCTTAGAGGCTGAATTCATCTGAAGGATCTCTTGCATCTTCGCGCTGAGATAATCGGGGTCGTGAGTCACCCGCGCCCTGAACTCTGATGGCGTGCAACCGCAATAGCGACGGAACAAACGCGCCAGAGATTGCTGACTTGAAAAGCCGTTGTCATAACAGATATGAGTGATGCGGCTCTTAGTCCGAGCGAGCGCTTTTGCGACCTCTAAAACCCGACTCATGCGAATGTATTCAGACAACGTGTAACCCGTCACCTCACGAAATAAGCGTTGAAAATGCCAATGTGTATAGCCGCTCAGTTTTGTGACATCCGACGCCTGAATTTCAGTATTAATGTGATCGTTGATCCAATGTGTCATTTCTATGACAGTCAAGACACGAACGTTATAATTTCCGCTGTTCATTGTTCCGCACCTCAATATTAACTGAATCCCTGAACATCCAAATCAAATACATGTTCGATTCGGCATAAAGCAAAATAAATATACGAAAATTTAAAAAGCGCATTGCTTGTGATTTTGCAATTCATCCGCCGTGGTAAAACAAATATTCAACTTTCTCAACAACTTAAGGAGAACCTGAAAATGTTAAGACTCATTGGATTATTAATGGCTATTGCTGGCGCGCTATTTCTCTGCGAACACTTCCTTTTGGCGAAAGAATCTTTCGCTTCTGAGGTCGATCTCAGTACGATTCACGAAGATATTAATAATCTAATAACCGTTGTTACTGAATGTTTCTTTATTCTCTTTGGTCTTGTCCTGCTTGCTGGTAATTTCACTGAACGAAAAAAATCTGAGTCTGTGATTAAGCGAACGCATAATCTGACTGAAATTGAAGTTTCAACCCTCGTTCATGAAACCCCGACAGGATCATTCGAGCTGGATGAATCCTCTGTTGAAGAGTTGGCGCTGTCGTATCAGACAGAGTGTCCTCACCGGAATGTAAATGACATTATCAGTCTGAAAAGTCTGGAAATTGCGGCAATTACCCAACTGCTCCCATCGGCGGTGCGAGACCTGTTCGAACCTTTACTGAGGTCAAAGTTGGTTCAGTTCGATGACTCCCGAACAGGTGCGTGAGATACCTACGTTGCCGTTTAAATACATAAGTAATGATTTCGCTCAGATTGTGCATCCCTGTGCGATTCGGTAAGTAATAATCCCTCCTCGTAATGTTCTGCCGCGTAGCGTTAGAATGTTTCGCAGACGTTTGAGGATATTCCTTATCTTTACTTTGCTGTGTGACTTTCGCCGGTTGGCTAACCGGCTTTTTTTCTTCCACCCTCTGACGAATGACCCGCATAGAAACGAATTCGATCGCCTCGAACAGGTCAACAGATTGTTCCATCACAGTCACTTCAACCGGCTTAACCTCTTCTGCTACTGATTCCAGTGAATCACAAACAGATTCACTCCACTCAGTAAACCAGCGCGCAAATTTCACTTCGTTCAGCGAAAGCTTCTGGCTATCGGGTTTATGACGAGAAAGCGTGAAAAGCGCATAACCCAGAATTGAAAGTGACACTTCCACCACCGAACCACGATGGATCGTCTTCACTTCGGTTTTCGCCATGACGATTTCAGAATGGTTCTCGTCAAGAAGCTGGAAAAATTCTGTCTTGTTCATCGGTTTACCTTGTAAACATTTTTGTTTCGCATTCAGTCCATCTTAACGAGACGATTGAGCGCTGTAAACATTTTTGATGACAAAATACCAGCGGTGGGGAAAGCTCAGTTTGATACGCGGGAGGGTCAGAATGGGCAATAATGACGGCCTGTCAAAGCAGTTGGCAGACCTAACAACCTGGATTACTATCGAGTTAACTTGACTCAACCGGCTTCAGCTTATCCACTGAAGCCGGTTTTTTTATGGCAGCTTCATAAACATTCATTCACTGTAATCAGTAACGCCTTAAGTTTTAACCTCGTTCTCTTTTGAAATCACAATCACGGTTTGGTCCTGAATGTTTTCACTCGATTTAAGAATCATTTCGCTCCAGTCCTCCTGAAAAGCATCCCAGTTAGGGATCACGAAGATTTCCTGGCCATCGCTCTTAA
This sequence comes from Pantoea sp. ICBG 1758, assembly GCF_002928325.1. NCBI lineage: Bacteria > Pseudomonadati > Pseudomonadota > Gammaproteobacteria > Enterobacterales > Erwiniaceae > Pantoea > Pantoea sp. ICBG 1758. The sequence continues at coordinate 942,107 of NZ_POWL01000001.1, read as the reverse complement.
TCACATTCATTTTCGGGTTCATGAAGGCACTGGTAAGCCGCCCTTCCCAGAAATGCGCGCTTGCAAGGGTCATCGGCCCAGGCGTGATCCCGATATTGTATTGGTTTAAAAAATAATCAAAAAATTTTGTGGCCAGAAACTGAAAGGCATCAGGTTGACCGGGGACAAGCGAACTCCATACAAGACATTGAGTCAGCTTTTTGTTCAGAGAGGAATAATTTGAGAGGTTTAAAATATGATCGGAAGGAAGGTCGAAGAGACGGATAAGGAAAAGTGTTTCAGGATCAGGGTCAGAGGATATGATCCGAAACTCATTGCAGATAACAGAGCTTACCAGCCGATAAGGCTCAGGCAAAATGAAACCAGGTATCGAACTCACTTTTCCAACGTAATTCATGAACATCTTTGAATTTTCACGGTTAAGGCTGTTGTCGTTCAAAAGAACAGTAATTTGAGAGTTCTGCATGTGAAATACCTTTATTTTTTATCAAAAATTTCACAGCATTTTAATAATCACACTCCCTTTTCCCTCCCAATTCATGCGAATTTTTATCTTTATATGCGGTCTAAGCGACAATTCATTGAGCAAAAAATCATCAGGAATTAAGATTTCGCTTAGATTGATCCATTTTCAAAATTGTTCAGAGGTATTATTTAGATGAGCCATGTGCCTTTGGCTCTGCCACGGATGATCTTCATCCTAAACTTACTCTCTCTGGTTTCTTGCCAGAATACCCATCGGAAACGATGGGTTTTTTTTATTTTAAATATGGCCACCACGAAGGCCAGTCAGCTGATTTTTAAAAGAGTCTTGATCGCCATCTTCAAGATAACCTAAAGCATCAATCAGGCTTTTGATTTTTTGCTTTTCGTCTTCAAGTTGAGAAGACATGTCCTTAATGATTTTCTGTTGAGCATGAGCGGTTGTCAAAAGCAATCCGTTCATCTCCATGAGGTCAATACTTTTGTAAGCATCATCATCTGGAGTGGTGTTTACCGCTTCAGGAAGTAACATTTCAAGTTCCTGAGCGATTACACCAAATCGATGATATTTCCCTTTAACGATAATCTCACTATCAATGAATTTTCCCGCTTCATCCTGGATTTTCTTAGTGGCTTTATAATCTTTAAAATTAAAACAAACTGGATGAACCCTTTCGATTATCGAAATCGCCAGTTCCTCATCGGCATCAATGATATTTTCTTTCAGCCTTTCATCTGAATCGCTCAAAGAGATGATTTTTGTTGCACCATCCACAATCAGCATTACCTGATTAGCACCGACATCAGTAAACGCTCTGATTCGTCCACCTACAGACTGATTTCCATTGGGACAATCTAAAATCCCATCGTATGAGAACGTAAACGCTGTTTCCTGAATAGTATTATCCTGGTTGACAACACGGACATGAAGACCTCCGACACCCCCTCCACGGTTAATGACAATATCGCCCTCACCCTGACCGCCGGTTTCATTCCAGAGAAAGTGCATCCCCTGAGCGGCAACATTATTGTTAATACTGCCATTAACGCTCATGGTTGAGGTATGTACCCAAAGACCATTGAAATCGACGTTGGATATGTTCAGAAAGGATGCCTGAACGGTTCCCCCATTGAAGGACAGACCAAAGAAATTGTTATCATTATTAAGTTGGAATTGTTGTGTGGCCCTCACGATTGGCGCAACCGTTGTTCCTGCGCTATCGACTGCAACCAGCTGTCCCTCTTCCCCTGGCATGGTCCATGTTTTTGTGGCTACGGTCGATGTGCTGGCATCAATCAGACGGATTTCACCCGTGACACCCGTTCCCCATGTGACGCGAGGCCGAAAAGCAAGTGTTGCAAAGTCAGTGCCGTTCAGTTGATAGACCGAACGTAAATCGCCACCGAACGTCACGGTTCCTGAATCAGGTGCGGAGGCATCACCATTAATGACGTTAAAGTTCGTATCAGCTGCATTAAATGTGCCTGACACACGAATGATCCACATCCCTGAAGCAGAGGGTGGACGAACTTCATTGATCCCATTTTGATAAACCCCGCTCGAACGAGAGGCATCAATATTCATTTGTGAAAGTCCTGTCACGGCACTATATCCACTCAGGGGATGCATAACGTTATTAACAGTGACAACGGGGGAAGCTGAACCTTGCGCTGAATTCCAACTCAGCCAAACCTGACCATCAAAAGTTGAACCGAACTGAGCTGTGATGTTCGGCAATGCACTGGAACGGATTTCACCTGGCAACATGCCATCTTCATCACCACGAAGGAAAACCCCCTGAATGGAACCGGACTGGCGACCATTCAAATCAGGAAGCCGGAATGTTGTAGAACCATCACCGTCAGAATAATAGGCTCGTGGTCCAGTCGTTCCTGTCCAGTTAGCCTCTTCTGTGCTGACAAACAGCCCTGAAGCAACAGCGTTCCAGAGGTCGGGATAGTCTGAACGGTTCAGCATCTGACCATCAGCAGCAAGATAGCCAGCAGGTAAAGAGGCGCGTGTTCCATTCATCCACATCACAGCACCGATGAAATTATTCATCACGCCGTTAAGTGTTGCGCCATTTGATCCGCCACCACCAGCAACCGCTGAATTCAATTGCCTTAAAGTCACCAATTCGGCATCACGAGAAGCATCCACACCAACAGAAACCGAGCCTTTGAATGCGACTGACGAATCGCTTGCTGACGCAATACCAGCATCATCGAGGGTGATCAGCTGCCCTTCATCATCGGGAAGGGTCCATATCTTAACCACTTCAGCGTCAGGATTATCATCCGTAACCAGCGTGGAATCTGTAAGAACGATTTCACTAGTGGCTGGTGTGGTCCCATCTGAAACTGTTCTAAGTTCTGTGAAAGCACTTGAACCACCAGAGGCAATAGATCCTTTAAAAAACACATCGTTCGTGTCTGTGTTGATGTGGTCAATGGCTTCGGCCAACGCGTTGTTATTCTCAAGTGCGGATGCGGCATCTTCTGCCCTGTCGGCGCTCTTTCTGGCGTTAGTTGCGCTTTCAGCTGAATCACTTGCTGAACTGGCGGCATTGGTTTCTGATGTGGCGGCGGCTGACGCGCTGTCAGATGCATCACTGGCGCTTTGAGCGGCGTTCGATTCGCTGGTTCCCGCTGAGGTCGCACTATCTGCGGCATTCCCTTCACTGGTTGCCGCATTGGTTTCACTGGTTGCGGCTGCGCTCTGACTTTCTGCTGCTGCCTGCTGGCTGGCAGCGGCGGCATCTTCAGAGGATTTGGCGTTGGTTTCGGATGTGCTGGCGTTTGTTTCACTTGCTGCGGCTGCTGTCGCACTTTTAGCGGCTGCTGCTGCACTTGCTGAGGCCTGATCGAGTTCATCGCCGATTGAGCTGGCTGAATCGGCGGCTTGCTGAGCGCTGTCGGCTGCATTGGTTGCTGATGTGCTGGCATCTGAGGAACTTTGCGCAGCGGCATCTTCAGAGGCTTTGGCATTCGTTTCGCTCGTGGCGGCTGCTGTCGCGGCTGCGCTGGTCTGGTCTGCGATCTGCTGCGCTTTATCAAGGTCTGTTGCATTAATTCCTTTCGACACTTTTACCCAACTCGGACCCGAGATTTTCGTTCCATCAGGTGCGATGATAGTCACATCCCCATCAACGGTCAGAAGTTGGTTCCAGTTCGCTTTGTCTGTATTCAGCTCACGAATAGCCAGGGTAGTCTGATTGATCAGATCAGTCGGAACAGACACGAGTTGAGCACCTGAAATCACACGATAGCTTAACCCTGAGGCTGTCGGTCCAGTAAAGTCGCCTGAAAGTGTTAATTCTGTGTCTGAAGGGACTGACGTCACCGGCAATGTATAGTTCGTACCACCATCAGTACAAAGCAGATATTCACCATTTTCAACTTCTGTAGTGAAAGAGGTTCCGTCGCCCGTGACAGATGAGCTTCCATTCGTTAATGAAATCGAACCTGCTGGCATAATTACGCCTCATCGATATTTAATGCATTAGATGAAAGTTGTTTAAATAAAGAATGAATTACCGATTTTAAAGGGGGTTTATCTTCTATAGGCTTAAAGAATATTTATCCGATGTGGTTTTCTGATTTAAATATTGCCTGCACGAAGAGAGTTCAGATTATCTTTGAATGCATTCTGATCATCATCGGCAAGATAACCCAATGCCTCAATAAGTGATTTTATTGTTGCTTGTGATTTGTTCAGTTCGTCTTTTAATGTGGCTTTTTCTTTGCGAAGATTCTGAACACAAACAATCATGTCAGCCAGAATAGCGCGGTCTTTGACACCCATTACTTCAAACTTGTTCCCATCCTTATCAGTGTTTTCTCCTCCCAAATTGGTATAGCAAGGATCGATTTCATCCATTTCCTGGGCGATATAACCCCTGTCCTTTTCGCCGGTTTTCCACCACTCGAACTCAATGACCTTAATAGCATCGATCCGTTCGCCAGAACCGACTTTCACTGGTTGGATATTATCTTTCAGGCGAACATCCGACCCACCTGTAACAAACTGCCCCCCTGGTGAATAAGCATTGCCATCTTGCCTGAAAAACCAGTTATGATCGGTTCCATAACCATTCAGGTTGAAAATTCCTTGTGAATAATTTCCGACATATTCCTGGTGATACATGCCAAAAAATGCACCGCGAGCATCTCCGCCGACCCCTCGTCCAAACAACATTGAACGAACAGCTGGTGAATTAAGGAAATCGCCATTATTAGGCGTGCCGGTAGCCGTAACAGCGGCAGCAATATCAGCATTTGATGACAGGATTTCACCATTTAGCGCTGTCATTCCGCCAGGAACGACCATCGCACCATTACCTGTCATGAAGAAGTTCCGTGATGCCCCCCCATCTTGCGACACCTCAAACACCAGACCACCATCAGCTGAATTACGGTATGCCCGCATCTGGCCGAAGCTTTGCGCCGTTTCTGAACGATAGTTTCCGCCGTTGCGATTATTGTCGCTTCCGGTTCCTGATCCTTCACGGTAAGTCATGCCTGATCGACTGAAGATAACAGTGTCTGTCAAAATCTCGTCTGTGGTTTTATCGATAATATCCAGCATTGCTACGGGTGTTTGACCTACTGTCAAATTAACGCGCAGCTGAGCTGCTGCGAGGTTATTTCCGCCCGCGTTATAGATAGAATCGATTACACCTCCATTGACGACAGAACCTGAAGCCGGAAGCGCTTCATCCGCTGTGATGACCTGAAAGCTTGTATCGGCTTTGAATATGCCATTAACCCGAATCATCCAAATACCCAGGGCGGATGAGGGACGAATCTCAGTAGGAGAACGTCCGTATCCTGCATAGCTCTTGCTGGCGTCAAAAGTCAGATCATTGCCCGTTAGCGGCGTATTCTGGACTATTGGAGAAGCGCCAACCGCAGGCGAACTTATGTTGTTATTAACGTATGGTGCGCCATAGGCTTTATCTGTTGTCCCTTTACCTATAGCGCCCCTAACTTGCGAGTTTGTCTTATTGATCACTCCTACCGCGCCACCTGCTGACCATGAGCCAACTATGTTTGGTGCGCCGTCCTGATGAGCTTTACCGACATTAGGGTTAACGACTCCTACGCCTCGCAAATACAGGTTAGGAACGGAGGTGGATTGCGTCCCGTTCAGGTCAGGAAGTCGGAATGTCGTTGAACCATCACCTGTTGAATAAGAGGCCTGGTTATTGTGCCCCCCCGAATCAATACCCGCCAGCCAGTCATCGTCAGAAACTGAGATGAAAAATCCACTTTCAACAGCATTCCACAAGTCAGGATAATCTGCACGATTCAGAATCTGTCCATCAGCGGGGAGATAACCCGGCCAGATCGCAGCTCGCGAACCGTTAAACCATTCAACCGCACCCAACGCATTATTCATCACGCCATTTAGTGTTGGACCGCCTGAAACAGAACCCGCTGTTGCCGATCGCAACTGGCGAAGGGTCACGAGATCATTATCTTTTACCGCTTCAACCCCAACACTGACAGCGCCGTCAAAGGTCACATTGCTTTCTGAAACGGATTCGATGCCGGTATCAGCAAGCCGGATTAATTGGCCTTCTTCATCTGGCATAGACCACGTTTTAATGACTGTCGCGTCCGGCTCTTCATCGGTAACACCCGTATTATCGGTGAGGACGATTTCGCTTGTTGCGGGTGTGGTTCCATCTGAAATAGTGCGTAATTCCGTGAATGCACTTGTTGCACCTGATGCGATTGAGGCTTTAAAAAACACATCATGGGTATCGGTGTCGATGTGATCGATGGCGTTCGCAAGTGCGTTATTGTTCTCCAGTGCATCGGCTGCGGCCTCTGCACGATCTGCGCTTGCGCTGGCGCTGGTGGCGTTATCTGCCGAATCACTCGCTGAACTTGCGGCGTTAGTTTCTGATGTGGCGGAAGCGGTGGCGCTGTCTGCTGAGTCGCTCGCGCTCTGCGATGCGTTCTGCTCGCTGGTGGCTGCGGCATTTGCACTATCTGCGGCATTCGCTTCACTGCTTGCCGCATTAGTTTCACTGGCGGCGGCTGCGCTCTGACTTTCTGCTGCGGTCTGCTGGCTGGCAGCGGCGGCATCTTCAGAAGCTTTGGCGTTGGTTTCTGATGTGCTTGCGTTTGCTTCGCTGGCTGCGGCGTCTGTTGCACTTTTAGCGGCGGCTGCTGCACTTGCTGACGCCTGATCGAGTTCATCGCCGATTGAGCTGGCTGAATCGGCGGCTTGCTGAGCGCTTTCGGCGGCATTTGTTGCTGAAGTGCTGGCATCTGATGAACTTTGCGCGGCGGCATCCTCAGAAGCTTTGGCGTTCGTTTCACTTGTGGCAGCAGCTGTCGCGGCGGCGCTGGTCTGGTCTGCGATTTGCTGCGCCTTATCAAGATTGGTCGCATCAATCCCTTTTGAGACGGCTGGCCAGCTCGGCCCCGTGGTTTGCGTTCCGTCAGGATTGGTAATGGTCACATTACCATCTTCGGTCAGCAGTTTTTGCCAGTTGGCCCGATCTGCCTGGTCCTGAAGAAGTGCGTTCGTAACCTGTGTTATTAGCCGAGTGGGAATAGCTTGCATCTGTGATGAGGGGATGACGTTAAACGGTAATTCGCTCTTAGTCGGTCCAGCAAAAACAGGTTTAATCGTCAGGCTAGTATCACTTGAGATTGCGCTGACAGGATAAGCATAACTGATTCCGTCGCTCGTAAAGGCGATGTAATCACCAATTTTTACTTCATTTGTGAAGGAGGTTCCTTCTCCTGTGACAGTTCCGCTTCCGTTCGTTAAAGAAATCGAGCCTGCTGGCATAATTTCGCCCTATCTATATTTAAATCATCTGAAGGAAAAATCGTTTAACTATGAGAGAAGTTTTTTCTTATAAAAACAAAAAAAATTTAATAAATTAAAGTTAAAGAATATATAAAAAAGCCTGGCTAACGGGCCTCAGTTAATTAGCTAGTTAGTGAAAAATGATATTTTGTTTATCTGTGCTCTTACTTGCACGGACAAGCTATGTCGATAAAGTTATTGTCATACTTTTCAGAACGAACTTGCCGCCCAGGCCACTCCGCTAGTGCTTCTCATGACGAGAATGTTTCCCGTAAATGTCACAGCCCCATTATAATTTCGGCTATTAACACGAAGATAAATCGCCTCAGTAGCATCAAAAGAAGAAGCAGGAATATTCACTGTTACAGTTTGATTTCTTGCGCCACTTTGGTTACCAGCTTCAAAGGAATAACCCACGGAACCATTTGCAGTTACAAAGTCAACCACGTTTCTTTCACCACCGAAATTAAATTGAATGGGTTGAGTGAACGTCGCAATGCGAGGGAAAGGAGCGCCGGGGAATGTACAAATCAAATATAATTGGCCTTTTACGATTGAATTAGGATTACTTAGCTGTGAACCAAGATGAAACAAATTGCCTTCACCACGGCTATCAGACCCAATAATCAGATCACCCTGGATGTTTTGCGCACGAAGAAGCTGAACATCACAGGTTCCATCGATTGTGACGTTGGACATATGGCCACTAGTGGCTTCAATGTCTCCACGAACCGTCACGCCACTGAATTCAGCACCGCCGTTTTTGTTAATGGACCAGCCTGTCGATCCTGAAACATAATTGTTCGACTGAATGAAATCCCCGATCTTCGCATTCGTGATCGAGGCGTCCTGAATGAAAGCCTGATTAATAAAGGTCTGGCCGTTGAAGACGCTGAACGCCAGCTGAAACTGACTCGGATCGGAACCTGAATAAATCCCGAACTGGTTGGCGTTGAAGATGGTGGTCGCGGTATAGCCACCCGCACCATTAGGCGCAACACCGAGCGCGAACCCTGCACCATAAAACGTTCCCCCCCGTGTCACACCCGCACGAAGCGAGAACGTCGCCGTTCCGGTTCCATCATCCTGAATGTTGGCGGTCAGTTTGGTATCAACAAGGGCTGACGTATCATCCTGAACGGCCTGAAGCTGCGTTTCAAAGGTCGCTATGGAAGATTGAGCATCGGCAAGGGCTTGTTGAACCGTTGTGATCGAGGAATTAATGTCGCCGAATTCAGCCTGAACTTCCGTATCAAGCTCAGCGAGTGCCTGAGTATTATCGGCAACCGTGGTCTGAACAGTCAGAATTGAGGCCTTCACCTCGCCATACTGCTGAAACTGAAGATTGCTCGTGGCGTTATTAGCCAGCGAGTTCTGAAGAACCGCCTGAGAGAGGTCATCGAGGTTGTCGGTCATCTGCTGGAAAGCGGGTGACGCCTCAATCTCATTACTGATGTCGCCGATAATATCTGGGATGTTGTCCGATGCCTGACCTCTTATCCAGTCCGTATAGCCTGACTCATTTCCTGATTTGTCCACCAGCTGCGCGCGGAACCAGAATCCCTGACCCGAAAGCAATCCCTGCATCACATAAACATGGCTGGGATAAGCGACATCAGAAAGCAACGTGGCATCCGTTCCATCGGCATTCGTTGCATATTGAATTGTGGTCTTCAACGTGTCTTCGGTGTTGTCCGGGAATCCCCAGGTTAATGTGATGCCCCAGACAATATCCGTTGTTGCACTGAACCCGAGTGGCTTCGGTGGGTTGCCGACCTTGCCGGTTAATTCGACCGGATCAGATGTGGTCCAGCCAGATGAAATCTCAGCGGCATTAATGGCGCGAACCCGAACCGTGTAAGTGCCGGTATAGATTGCCGGAACCTCAAATGAAATCGTTGAGGTGCGCGGCACATTGATCCAGTTACCCGAATTGCGCCGCCATTGTGCCTCATAGGCAAGCGCGTTCGCGGTCGGATCCCACTGAACGCGCATGGTTTGAAGGCTGATTCCTTGATTCACCACGCTGTATTCACCGATCACGATGTTTTGTGGGGCATTCTGTGTGCCTGCGGGAATGACACTGACAGGACGTGAATCGAGCTGCGCGCCGGTATCGATGGCATCATATTTTGAGGGATCGTAAGTGCTACCGGTAATGCTGAAATTACCGTCATCGTCCATCGAGATCATCGAGACGCGATAGAGTTGCGCCAGCACGTCGGCGGATTCCACCACCCACACCGATTCCGCCTCAGGCGTTTCTGAATAAGCCGTTGAGACGGTCACAAGGTTTTCAGCGATCGACTCAATCGTTCTCGCCTCAGAAATCCCCGAAGGCAGGTTAAGCTGAAGCCTGTCGCCTTCACTCGCATCAGGCGTTCTGTCGAGAGTAATGACACGACCGTTCACGGAACGGATTCGCCCACCGGCAATCCTGCCTGAAAGGTATTCATCCGCAACGGCGATGATATAGCCTGGAAGCGGAATATCACCATCAAGCCCCACCTGAAACGTGATCACCCGGTCCTGAACGTTGGTTAAAATCCCCCACCGACCGCGCCGATCTGCTTCGCTCTGGCGGGTGCAGGCGATCGCCGTCAGTTCGAGCTGATTAAACGTCTTGTAACGGTTAACAAGATCGGGTTCAAACACCGGCTGAACCGCATCCGCATACCCGTTATCAGGATCGGAATAAGACACCAGTGCTGAGGTATAGCGCGTTTTGGTGTTCGAGCTGGAGTAAGCAAACTGACCATCGATCACATTGGCGTTTGTATAGTTGTAATCGACATCGCGCGGCATATCCGCCAGCGCCACAATCTGATCGCCTGCCCAGTACGTCATTCCCCGGAATATCGCCGCAAAGTCGCGAAAGACGGTATAAGCATCCGAGCGGTTCTGAACATACACATCGCATTTAAAACGCGGTTCGGTTCCGCTGCCGCCCTTTCCGTCTGGAACCAGCTCATCGCAATACTGGGCGACAGTATAGAGCGTCCATTTATCGATGTTGTCGGCGGTCAGCCTGTCACCGAGTCCGAACCGATCGGTGACAACAAGATCATAAAAGACCCAGGCAGGATTATCGGTCCACGCGAATTTAAACGTGCCGTCCCATTCGCCTGAATAGGTGCGCGCATCTGGATCGTAATTATCCGGCACACGGATAATTCGCCCTTTCGGCTCACAGGTGATTTGAGGAACGTTCCCGGAAAACTGACGGGAATCAAATTCCATATAAAGAAGCGCGGTCAGCGGATAGCGAAGTTTGGCATCGATAACTTCGGTATAGCTTTCGAGCGTCATGGTATCGCCGACGCGCGCGGAATTCTGAACCGGCGTGGTTCGGGTTAAACGAACGGTCCATGTCGAACCATCCTGCGGCAAATCGACGCGATGGCTTCGCTCATAGCCCGTTGTTGTCTTGCCGGTAACAGCGGTATCAATGACCGTCTGAAATGCGCCGCCATCCGTTGAGACCGAGATGTTATAGGCGATCGAATACCCATTCAGATCCCCGTTATCTTCCTGTTCGAACAACGATGGCCACTGAATGCGAAGACGTATCGCCGACAGCGTGGAATCCGTAAACGTTCGGGTAAAGCCGGACGTTTCTGTGATGGCTGTTCCCACCGCAATTTCGTTTTCTGTTCCCGGCAAACCCTGAATATAAGTCTGGTCCTGGGTGCCTGGGCGAAACTCCCATGTCACCCCGCTGAAGTTACTTGACCCATCCGCGTTATTCAGAGGTGTGCCATCGAGAAAAATATTCTGTCCGGTCAACTCACCGCCAAATTCCCCTTCACCCAGTGCGATAAGGATTTTCTCTTTCGCGACAGACTGAAGATCATCCGGCTGTTCGACCGGCGTTCGTGGCGAGGATGAGCCGCCCTTATTACCTGAAATCTCTTTCTTTGCCATATCGCGCCCATAAAAAAAGACCGCCTGGGCGGTCTATTCGGATGACAAAAGTTATTGCTGGTCTTCGACGTAGATTCCGGCGGAGACGATCGCCCCACCGATTCGCCGTTTCCCATAAAGCAGCGGAACCGGATAGCCCTGAGAGGCGGTGTTGGTGGGCTGGCCAAAGGCATATGACGGCTGATTATCAGAATCGTCTTTGTACGATAAGCCCTGCGCCTGAGGAGAAAGCATCTGGACCACCCCACCGAGCGTGACGGCCACGCCAGCCTGGAAGACAAAGTTACTTCCGGCAATGGCTGAACCCCACGGCGCGAAGGTCGCGATAGCTATTAACGCCACACCGACAATCGTCTGAAGCAGACCCGCGCGCTTACTGCCCATGATGACCGGCACGATTCGGATCACATCACCTGAGACAGGTTTTTTCAGATCATCGAAACCGATATTTTGTTTGCCTGTAAAAACCGAAAACGTGAGGCCTCGCTTTCGGCTCGAAATCATGTATTTCTCAAAGCCTTTAATGGTGGCCGCCAGCGCGGGACAGGCTTCCTGTGTGCGGGAAATCAGTCGGTGATGCACCTTCCCGAAGGTTTTACCCAGCACGCCACCCAACTCGATTCGCGTCAGCATTTCAGTCATGGGTGTTCCTTATTGCTGGTCTTCAACATAAACTCCGGCGGAGATAACCGCACCACCGATGCGACGCCTGCCATAAAGAAGTGGCACGGGATAACCTTGAGCGGCGGTATTCACGGCGGGGCCAAAGGCATATGACGGCGCATTGTCTGCATCATCCTTATGCGCGAGACCAGGCGGTTGTGGGGATAGCATCTGGATCACCCCGCCTATCAACATCGCCCCGCCAAACTTCGCAATCCCCGCTCCAACGGCTGATGCTGTTCCGCCCGTGAAGTAACTGATGGCCACGCCGACCACCACCAGCACCGCCCCGATGATCGTCTGAAAAAGACCGCTGCGTTTACTGCCAATGAGGACCGGCACTATCTTGATCGTCTCGCCGGTAACGGGATAACTCAGCTCTTCGAAGCTGATGTTTGTCTTGTCTTTGAAAACCGAGAAGGTCAGGCCGCGTCGCTTGCTGGTGATCATGAAAGATTCAAACCCTTTAATCGTGGCGGCGAGCGCGCGCGCAGCTTCCTGCGTTCGCGTGATAGAACGATAATGCACTTTCCCGAAGGTTCGACCGAGCACCCCGCCCAGTTCGATTCGGGTCATTACTTCAGCCATATTTCACCCACAAAAAAACCCGCTCAAGGCGGGTTTGCTGCGCTGTTCGGAAAGCCAGACAAATAAGCGGCGGCGAACCGCCGCTATCAGCCCCTTACCGTTTAAGTTCGTAGCTCAAACCTGCATCGACCTCGATGAGCTTCGTTTTCACACGAAAATCACAAAGTCTGTCTCGTTCTAACCACACACTCGCGAGGATGGTGAGACAGATCAGGACAGCTATCGCTGTCGCCTTGTTTAGCATTTTGAGCCTCCTTAATTGCCTTACGGCGGGTAAGGGGCTAGAATCATGTTGTCTAGGCATGAAACCGGCCCCAGTTGAGTTGAAAAATTCGCTGGGGCTTTCTTCTGTCTGCCGACAACTCACGCTCCCGACACACATCCGAAAGCGCAGCGCCGGTATTTTATTGTTCTGTGAAACAGAAAAATGCTCAATCTATGCGCCTCTTCCCCTGATCAACAAAAGCATTATCAAATATCTGAATAATCACGTTTAACATTAACCAGCTTCGGCTTGCTTTTATCTCAATGAGACTTAAGCTAAGGATTTATAACCCACCATGCGTGATCCTTTTTGATAAATCAGCGACGAAAAGGTGTCGGTTTTTTCCATTTGAATGAAGAATCTTTTTTTTCTTCTTCTTTAGATTGCATGGTTTTGCGTTTTCTCAGAACAATTTTGACTGCTTTAGCTTTAACAATCTCGCGGTCATGTTTGCTGAATCCACCCTTTGGAGAATTTATTTCAGCCTTGTTAATTTTTTCTTGAACGTCTCTCTTCTCATCTTCCGTTAACGAGACGTGATGGCTGAGTTTCGGGGTTTGAACGAATCTGATCCGTGAGAGTTCATCATCAGTAACAATTGCCCCCAGAAGTTGTTCGAATGAAACCGGTTGGGTTTTCCGACTCTTCCGAATCAACTGAGCACATAACTTGAGAACCTTACGCCGATATGGCGAAGGCAACCGCTTAACCTCAAGCTTCTTCTCTTCATGCTCAAGTATATTAATGATGAGCTTTCGCTCTTCATCTGAAAATTGAACGTTCAGATTCATGCTGTTACCTCGTGAACGTGGTATGTCCACGTAACCTGTGCTTCAATTAGTGTCTTCATAACCTCTCCTGGAGTTTTTAATGAAGAGCGTGAAGAAATGATTCATTATCACGGCGGTCCCATTACGCCTGAGACCTGCGCCATCCGTGCATGGAAAGCCCGTCATGCGTTTATCTCTTTTGCTTACCCCAAACAAATTCATCTCGCGTCTGAATACTGCCAGTCATTCGCACTGGACAACGGCGCGTTTACGGCATGGAAAGCCGCTGGGGGGAACAAAACAGACTGGGACGATTATTATGAGTTTGTGGCGCGCTGGAAAAATCATCCGGGATTCGATTTTGCGATCATCCCTGACGTTATCGACGGCGGCGAATCAGAGAATGATGCCCTGCTTGAGGAATGGCCTCACGGCGATTTTTCCGGCGTGCCGGTCTGGCATATGAACGAAAGTCCAGAGCGGTTTATTCGCCTGTGTTCGGTATATCACCGGGTCGCGATTGGCAGTTGCGGAGAATATGACGTTTCACGGCCAAAAATCGCTGTGGCGCGCATGAAAGACATCATTCGGCATGTTACCGACACGCATAATCAGCCGATTGCGAAGCTCCACGGTTTACGGATGCTCAATCCGCAAATATTCACTGAACTGCCGCTTGCCAGTGCTGACAGTACAAACGTTGCAAGGAACATCGGCATCGATAAGGCCTGGAAAGGCGCTTATGCGCCCGCCTCAAAAGAAACACGCGCGGCGTTGATGGTTGAGCGTATCGAATCGCATAACAGTCCGGGTGAATTGAGGTATTCCGGGAAAGCGGATCGCGTCCAAAATCCATTACAACTCGCTATATGAGGGAAAGGAATGAAACGGATTTCACCCATCCCTTCAAGAATGAACGCTGACTGACTCAATGCCTGCCCTAATAAAAAACCCGCCGAAGCGGGTTTAAAGAAACGTATTATCAGACTTGTAACGATCTGAAAATGGCGGCAAGTTGCATATAGTCAGCCTCACCTGTTGCAGCTTCGACAATCGCGCTCTCAAGAACATCGCGGTCATTTCGCAGCGTTATGCCATTGCATAAGAGAAATTGCATTGCCACAACAAACGCCGTCCGCTTATTGCCATCATTAAAAATATGTCCTCTTGCGATAGCGACTGTATATAGACCAGCAATCACAAAAAGATCTGGCTCGATCTCACCATAAGAGAGCGCATTATTAATGCGAAAGGCGACAGATTCCGCTCGACCTGCATCAGATATGCCCGATAAGCCAGGCGAACGCCTTAAAATATAGTCGTGCGCCTCTATGATCCCTTTCCCATCGATCAGTTTCATCGATCGGAAAGTGCCTCGATCACATCACCATGCCGCTCAAAGATGAAACTCAATTCCTGTTCGATTTTCAACCGTTTAAAGGCCTCATAATCTTCAAACGAAATGACCGCCTTCAGAGGTTTTCCGCGTTGGGTTAACACGACATCCTCAGTTCCGTTCATGATTTCCGCCATGTTCTGACGGGCTTCTGCGCTACTCATTTGCATAAGATGACCTCTTGTTATGTACATCTTTAATATACATATAAGAGGGGCAAAAGTAAAAAAATAAACCCGTGTGCGTCAATCAAAAAACCCGCCGAAGCGGGTTTGTGTTACTTGATAGACGTGGGATGGATGCCTAAGGGATCATCACCGATTGAGGAAATCCGAAAGCGTTTCGTTTCATGAGGTTTTAAGGTCACGGAAATCTCTTTGAAAAGACTATCAGCGGACACTGAACACAATCCACGGCCTTGATCATCGCCTTTGAAACCTAATAAATGATCACCATGAGGAACGGCGATGGTAAGGGTTTCGCCGGTATCGATTCGCGCAATATCCATTCCGTCAAGCGTAGGCACGCCATAACATCCGCCCATCATATAACCAGTATCGCGGGTAATGGTGATCGCGGCATCGCCTTTGCCATGATAGGAAATCCGATCGGCGGGAACGTGTTTCGCCTGAGAAGGACTGACAGGCGACGTTGCGCATCCGGCTAACATTAACGCGCTGAGTAAGAGAAGACCTGTTTTTTTCATGATAAACCTGTGAAGCATTTTTGTTTACAGATAGTTTACCGTCATGATCATCGCAGATTTTTCTTTTAATGCGAAAAAGCGGTTAGTCATTCCACTGAACATCCTCATAAAACCTTTCATTTTACTCAAAAAGTGTGTGATACCTGACAATCTTGATCGTCCTTTCCCGCCAGTACCCGCCGTAAGGGGTTCGATTGCTGGGACGGCCATAAAGATGATGAAGCATCATGTTCCCTTCGAGATAGATGCCCGCGTGGTTCCACTTCTTACTTTGGATCTGCATCATAATGAGGTCGCCAGGTTGAGGTTTGCCGACAAATTCCCGAAATCCGCAATCAAACCAGTTATCCCGATAAAGGTTTTCAGGGTGGCCATCTTCCCACCACGGAAAATTAACGCGGTAATCGTGAAGTTCGATGCCGTGAACCTGCCGAAAGTAGCTCATCACCAGCCCCCAGCAATCCGTGTGACCGAGCACAAACGGACGTTCGATAAGCGGTAATTCACCCCGAGGATAAATCCATTTCAAATCCCCTTCAGGCCAGCTCACGATGACCCACGGTACACAGGAATCATCACACATCGCCCGATCGAGCTGACTCGGTTGCGTGGTGGCGTCTGGATGGCTATGCACAATCGCAGAAATGACGCCTAAATCCTCAGCGGCGGCGAAGTCTTTGGGATTGAGAATGAACTGATCAGTCGGGCTGGCGGAAAGGTTCTGGCAGGGAAAATAAAACTCCTGCTCGCTATTCTGGACCATGACGCCGCAACATTCTGACGGGTAATCTAGTTTTGCGTGCTCAAATATGGCGTTTTTAATTTGCTGGTTCATGATACCGCCCATAAAAAACCCCGCTTTCGCGGGGTTCGGCTTAACCATAAATTTCGGTCAGTATTGGAGAATGTTCGGGCAAATCGATGTGTTTGAACGTGACCAGATCTTTAGCGGCGACATACTCAATCACCGATCTGTCAAGGGCATTCAGAAAGCCCCGCTCGTTCGAATCAAGATAAACGAGAATTTCCTGATGAAAGGCTGGTCCGTAGAAATTCATTCGCGCCTGAGAAACGGATTTAGGTGGGATCTCTTTTTTCTGCCAGCCCGTTATGTCTCCCAGAGACTGGACCCGAACAAACTCATCATAATAGTGATAATAGAAATAGTTCTCGTAATAGAGTGAAAGATAAATTAAGGCAAAGCAAAGTTGATTTTTGAAATGGTTTTCCCGATCTTTCAGCGCTTTTCGCAGGAGCGGATTCTGAATATAGCTGAGCGCCACATCATAATGAATGTCTCCGGCGGGTGAAATAATCCATTCAAATTCCATCATAAGACCCCCTTAAAAAGTGGCGCTCAGGCCAACATTCCAGCCAATGTTATCGGCTTTGCTGTTGCTGGCCGTGGTCGAGACAGCGGCATAAGCGTTAATGACCTGACCGAGCGGCATGTTCGCACCCACGGTGAAATCAACCCAGTTTTTATCTCGCTCAGAGACCGACGTTTCAAAAGCGGTTTGGGTGGATTTGATCCCGGCGCGGACGTCTGAATTCGTGTCGCCCCATGCATGGTTATACTTCACCTGTGCAAACGGGTTCACCGGTAAGTTTTTGGTGTCGATGCGCCAGCCAATGGATCCGGTCTGGGTATGTGCATCCTGCGCACCGAAACGCATCGCCGATTCACTGTTACCTTCTTCGCTGTACCCGCCAACATGAACATAATCCAGTGAATAACCGAGAACGGGACTCGTTGAAACAGTGTCTGTAATCGGGAAATCCCAGCCAGTAAGAACGCGAAACCCTAAATCCTTGCCGCTCGCGCTGCCGTCTTCCGTCTTCCGATAGGAACCCAGATTGAAGGAACGGTGAATGCTGTCAAAGTCCAGATCGGCATAATGCAAATCGCCACTGATCCAGCCCCGGTTAAACAGACGAAGTTGGCTATAAACCCCGAACATATTACCGCGAAGCTTATAATTAAAATCACCTGTCGGATGTTCCCGGTTGTCGCTGGTGGCATAAAGCAAACCGACTTGCCAGTTTGGAAGGACGTTATAACCAAAGCCGAACGTGAAGTTCGAGGTATTGGCATTGCCATTACTCGAATTATCGTCGGTGTCGTTGATATGCTGACCGGCATAGCCAAAGAATGAGGTGAAATCACCTTTAGGACCGTTCTCGCGCAGCTGCTGAAGGTTCCCGTCCAGTGAACTCTGGGTGTCTCCTATCAACGCCTGAGGGGCAACAGAGAGCGCGCCGACCTGTTGAGGGGCGTTCAGGATAGACTGAATATAATCCGCGATGATGGCGTGAACAGCAGGCGTGGGATGAAAGCGGTCCGCAAACAGATAGTTTTCATCTTTGTTGAAGCCTGGCTGATCAGAATGGCATTCGTTGGCAGCGGTTCCGGTCGGACAAGCAGTCCCGACCGTATTCGTCAGACCGAATTTCGCCGGATCGGCAATGATGTCATCGAACAAACCGGCCATATCCGCCCGCACGATGTTCCCGTGAAGTTGAGAGAGACCCGCATCTTCCTGCTGATTGTAAGAATCCGCCAGCTGGTTCACCTCACCATCAAGCGCCTTCCAGCTGGAAAACAGCTTATCCGCGATTGTTTGCTGCTGAGTGGGATCAGAGGATGAAGCGCTAGCCAACTTCACAAACGCCGCATGAACGGCGGCTTCGCGCGACGCAAGGTCGGGTGTCTTCACACTGTTCAGCGCCTGATAAACGGCTGCAACCGCCTGAGGACCGAGCGACGAGGCGACCGTTTCCGCCACAAAGGGCGTATTGCCCAGATGGGGAACATTCGGGACAATGACTGTTCCCGCACCGGCATCGAGAAGTTCTTTAACCTGACTCACGGCGGCGTTCGCGCTGTTGGTGATGGTCTGCGTAGCAGTGGCGGGATTTTCAGGGGCATTGGCGACATCGTTAGAGCCTATCCAGTGGATATAAACGCCATGCGGATCCGCTTTGCCGCCCGTGGATGCGAGGTAGTTAGCGACCTGATCCTGAGTATTGACGTTCTCGGGGTTCAGTCCCGGTAACGCATCCGCGTTTGCCTGGGCAAAGTTATTTCCGCCTTGTGAAGAAGGCTTAAGCGTTAAGCCATAATGAGATGCCAGATGATCATCATAAAGGGCATTTTTATCGCCATCCACAGTAAAGCGCCCCACGTTACCGCTATCACTCAGACTGTCACCAAATACGGTCATCGAGGAAAAATGTTGCGCGAACACCGGCATCGAGAGTGCCGACAGAATGCTTCCCGTGATGAAAGACTTCTTAAAACCACTTTTCATGAAATCTCCAAAAACCTCAAAATTAGAATTTATTTTCAACACTTTAAAGAACAGAGCGGTTTTCAAGATCTCAAAACCGTCAACTGATTATCTTTAAATCAATGTTTAGGAAATCTCATTCTGAGCGAAAATAACTTAGGTATTCGATGAGGTTTTTGAGGGAAAAAAAACCCGCTTTCGCGGGTTGGGTCTTATTCGGAATGATTTCGGATAAATTCGACCACCAGGTCGTCAAACCGTTCGGGTTCCTCAATAAAGGGCATATGCCCGCTATTGTTAAACAGAACGAATAATGAATTGACGATCTTGTTCGCAATAAAACGGCCTGAGATCGGTGGACATACCCAGTCATGCTCACCTGAAATAATCAGGGTGGGAACGGTTATCTTCTGAATCTCATCACTCAGATCGTAATTCGGAATGATATTCGCCACAAAGTGATCCATCACTCGGGTCGTCGGAACACTGTAGCGGATCACGGGCAAAAACATGTTTTCATTACCCGGCGCGAGATAGTAAGGGCCGACCTGATTCAGGAACTTGCGATGAACTTCAATGCGCTTTTTGTCCATCATCTCTTCAAGGCTGGCAGGCATAAAGAGCTTCGTCGCAATGGACACCACCTCTTGCGGCGCGCGTTTAACCAGCGTCGGCGTTTTCTGGGATTCCTTTTCGCCTGGCGTAAACTGATGGCCCGCGCTGGTATTACACAACACCAGACCTTCAACCAAATCAGGATGGCGAAGCGCCACCATCAGCGAGACAAAACCGCCAGCCGAATGGCCCAGGAAAAACGCTTTCTTGATCCCGAGATAATCACAAAGTGCTTTGGCATCATCAGCACAATTTTCGAGGGTGATCGACTCAAGAGGCACATCAGAAGATCGGCCCTGTCCCCGCATATCCCAGTAAATGAGATTAAAGGGAAGCGCAAGCGGATCAAGGCCCGGACGAAGATAGCCATGATCAAACCCCAGACCACCATGCACCACGACAACCGTGGGTTTTTCCTTGAGTTGTGATGTAACCGCATCGAGCTTTTCACCCACCACATCGAAGAAAATGCTCATGTCGTTAATTTTTGCAAACATAGGCTCAGTCCTTTGTCATTTGCTCAAGGAAAAAATCTTTCACTTTCTCAAAGAAATCGATCGGCTTTTCAGCGAAACTCAGATGGCAGGAGTCCGGGAATTCGACATAAACGGAACCGGGGATCTTACTGTACATCAGGCGCGAACCGCTGGGTGGCGTCAGCCAGTCATGAGCACCGGCAACGATCAGCGTCGGTGCGGAAATCTTATCCAGCTCATTACGTAAATCGTAAGCGGGATAAAGCTCGGTGACAAAGTGATCCAGCATGGCCACGTTCATTCCTGTGTAACCAAAAACACCGTCGTAAAGATCCATAAACTGATCCGCAAAAAAGAACGGACCGACCGTCTTCAGCATTTCATCCACCAGCCCGCGCGTTAACGTCTCTTCCGTCACGACACCTGGCGCATAAACCCGAAGGCAGGTTTCCACCACTTTTTCGCAGGCACGTTCAGACAGCATGGGATTCGGTGCGACCTGATCATGAACCTTGTGAACACTGGGTGCAGTATTGACCAGCACCAACGCTTTCAGGCGATCATAGTGACGCAGGGCAAAATGCAGCGCCACGAATCCGCCTGCGCAGTGTCCGACAATATAGACTTTCCCGAGACCGAGATAATCGATAAGGCCCGCCACATCATCCGCCATCGATTCGAAGGTGATTTTGCGAACATCAGTGACGTCAGTTCGGCCCGAACCCGGCAAATCCAGATAAATCACCTGCCCCAGCAGGCTCAGCGGATCCATCGTATTACGGAGATAACCGTGATCAAAACCGGAAGCGCAGTGAATCACAATAAAGGTGGCGCGAGGTTTTAATTTGGAGGTCTGAGCATTCAGGCCTTCTCCAACAACATCAAAAAAAATCTTTTTACCATTCACATTTGCAAACATAAAAACCTCTCTTAAAGTTAAAGGCCAGAGGTAAGAATCAAATCCCTTTGACAGGGTTTTACAACGACACCATCACTACACTTGAATATTCTTATTAATGAATCCTTTTACCTGATCGTAAAAACGATCGGGTTCCTCAATAAAAAGAAAATGCCCAGAGTCGTTAAATACGACAAAATCGCAATGTTGCATTTTTTTTGCGAGCATATGGGAACCAACAGAAGGCGTCGCCCAGTCATGGAAGCCTGACATAATCAACGCAGGCGTTTTCACCAGGCTGATTTTCCCGAGCGACGTAAAGAAAGGATTCAGACTCCGAAAATGATTCACCATGTTCATCTTGTAATGAACATTCATCCAGATGGAATCGAAGCGATCCATATTTTTCGGAGCCATATAATACGGCCCGACGCGCGTTGCATAATCGACAAAGGTTGCTTCGCTGAGCGGATTCGGATTAAAGAAAAAATTATGGGCAACATCGAGCAACTCACCCTGAACACGATCTTTCAGGAATGGGGTCGGATAACCCTCTTCATCCTTGCCAGGAAGAACCGTCATCCCCATCGAGCTTGAGACCAGAATCAGACCCTTCACTTTTCCCGGATGACGGATCGCGAGTTTCTGGGCGATGAAGCTCCCTGAGGCGTGACCAAAGACAAACACCGATTCCAGACCGAGATAAGTAATCAGTGCGGCCACATCATCCGCCATCGTGTCGAACTGAATCGTCGACATTGGCACATCAGATGAACGGCCCTGACCGCGCATATCGGCGTAAATAATCTGATAATCGGAGGAGAGGTTATCCAGTGACGGACGCAAATAAGCATGGCCATAACCATAGCCGCCTGACAGTGCGAGCATCACTGGCTTATTCGTAGACGGATCATCCATGTTTTCAAATTCGGTATCGACAACATCAAAGAACAATGTGGCATCGTTTAACTGAGCTAACATGAACACCTCACTCCAGAAGATGATTTGATAATAAGAAAGGCGAATAAATAAGCTGCACAAACTGAGCGATCAGGTTCTTAATAGCGACGTGCCGGGGAACCCCCCGAACGATAAGGGGTTATCTTGTCCGAAACGCAATTTACAGCCGGTAATGGTTCCCGAGCAGGTGTCGAGGCTCGGATCAGAGACAGGATTATTGAATTTGTCGAAATAATTGGTCCCGGCATAATCACAACCATCACCGGATCGGTATTTCCCTCTCATGCACCATGTACACACCGCATGAAGCTGCCGGGTCGGAATTTGCAGCCCCTGAAGGTCCATCGGACTCGACAGCTGAAATTCTACCTGTACTTTGGTTTCACTCGATTTCGAGTCGATGTAGAACACCCGAAGTTTTTCTTGCGTCGGATCGGCGTTCGCATTGCCGTCCGGGAAATTGGCCGCATCGAGATAGGTCGCGAGCGTGTCATGAATCGACACCTTCGCCTGAAGCATGTCCTGAAACTGCAAACAGAGCGCGGTAATCGATCCATTCAGGTTCGCAACCGTTAGCCGTGGACTCGGTGCGCTCCCGGTTGTCGATACCTCCAGGCCTTCGATTTTACAGGGCCATGCGGAATATTCCTGACCTTGCCAGAATATCGATTTAGCGGGTAATTTCGTTTCATCGCCACCTGCTGCCAGAATTTCGGCTTCGGTGTGTGCGATGTTATGGGCATGGAAACGAAGCACTTCATCCACGCCAAACGCGGAACCGTCAACTTCGTAAAGTCGGATTTCAGATCCGGGTTCAAGTTTCTGATAGTCACTGGTTAAGCTCATGGGGCATAGGCCTGAACGAAGGTGGTGGTCATTTCAAAGAGACCCGCACCGAGCGCGGTGGGGTTATAAGAGGAACAGCGATAGAGACCCAGATCTTCGCCAGGAGGTTGCCAGGCGAAGGCGCGATAGCCCTGATGATCGTCGAGAAAATCTTTAATTTCGCCAATAAAAGATTCTGTGCCTGTAAAGGTCAGGTTCCAGTTCTGGCTGCGGGTATTGATGCCGTTTCCGGCAACCTGGGTATAACCGTCACCGAACTGGACAGATCGAACATTAAACGTCATGTCACCCGATGCGTTAATGCGTGCGCACCAGGTAAAAGTGTCGATAGCCATAGCTCCGCCCTAGCGTTTTCCGCGAACCACACGACCAATATCGCCATCATCACGCAAATCGCGCGCGAGATTGCGCTTATAGCGTTCATCAACGAAGCGTCCGATCTCATTACCGAACTGACGCCAGTCTGCGCTGTTCGTGGTGGACTGCGATCCGCTGTCAGAAATCGTGATGTTGACCTGAACACCACCCGCCGGAGCCTGAACGCCGGAATTCAGGCCGCTCGCTTTCACACCCAGCGAACCATCTGCGGCGCGCTGAAGGGGAATAATCGCCTCAGGCCCATCTTCGCCCATCAGGCCAGCGCCACTCGCGAACCGGAACATCGTCGGCGAGCTGACGACAGAATTACTGAAGGCGCTTAAGCCGCTGGCATAGATGCCCCCTTTCGCGTTCGCCGTGGTTCCGCCACCGAAGAAGCTCGAAATCCCGGAAATCGCGGAACTGAACAACCCACCTGATCCGCTGAACAGATTCGAGGCGGCGGCCTGAAGGGCCACTTTCTCGATCATCTGGAGAACGGACACACTCCACTGTTTCCAGCTCACGGTGTTCCCTTCCAGGGCGGAATTCACATTATCCAGCGCGGAAGACATGGCCGAACTCACATCATCTTCAACGGTCGAGGAGATGTCAGAGGTTTGTTCCACCCAGTTCTGAAAACCGGTCGATGCGCCATCGAGCCAGTCGCCCTGAAGTTGGTCCAGTTTTTTATAGTAATCCTGCTGATCGCTGATCCGGGTCTGAAGGGCTTTCTGAAGCGCGGCGGTTTCACGGGTATACACATCGGCATCTATATCCCCGCGTGTGCGTTGGTTATCCAGATCCTGTTGTTGCTGAAGATAATCCTGGCGAATGCTGATGATGTCCTGAAGGCGTTGCTTTTCGGTATCGCTCAAACCAAACCCGGACGTGTTGACGTTGTTCGAGGCACGGGCGTTCAGGTTCTGGTTCTGAAGATTGGTCATGTATTGCTGAACCGTCAGATTATCCTGATTCGCCTTTTTCACGGCGTTCAGGCGGTCCACTTCTGTCGCCAGATCGCGAAGGCGGGTTTTCTGGGTGTCATTGAGCGTTTTGAGGTTGCCGCTTTGCAGATTGAAATTCAGCTTCTGAAGTTCTGTTACCTGCTGACCACGCTGGGCGCTGGTGTTGATGGTGGCGATCATGCGCTGATATTGAAGTGTGGCGTTATTGTATGTGCTCGCCAGCTGCTTCGCGGCCTGATTGGCCTGATTGGTCTCGCCGGTATTGAGTTTATAATTTGAGGTGCGCGTTGCGGCCTGAGTGGGAAGATGAATGTTGCCCAGTCCGAGTGAATTCAAGCCGGAGTTTTGCTGGGCGTTATAGGCGGCATATCCTCCTGCTTTAAACCGGTCCCCCACCTGAGAGAGTAACGAGGTGAACTGAGCAGCACGGGCGGCAATGGTTCCGAAATCCGCCACCAGGCTCGCGACACCACCAACCAGCGTCGTTAAGCCCTGAAGCACGGTCGGATCGGTGAAGACTTTTCTCAGCTGATCCAGCCCGCGTTGAAGCGGGGACAAATCGACCTGAGCCAGCCCCGCCGCAATCTGCGTTTTAAGACCGTCAACCTGTCCTTCAAGATCGCGAAAGAAGTTCGACACCTTCACCAGTCCCTGAATCTGGTCTTCGCTCGGAGCCAGACCGTAATCTTTCGCGTCTTCCTTAAATTTATTCAGCTGCTTGTTGTTATCCTCCAGCAGCGGCAACAGGCGAGAACCGTCATTCACCAAGCTTTCGAGGATATTGGTTTTGCCTGCCGTCGAAATATTCGACTTGTTTAAGGCGTCCCCGATTTCCGTGAGGATCTTATCAGGCGAGAGTTTTTGCAGCTTCTGCGCAGAAAGCCCGAGGGTATCGAGCGCCTGAGCGGCATCACCGGACTTGTTCAGAACGGCATCACCGATTTTATCGTTGATGTCTTTGAAGATGTCGGAAATCTGATCGCCTGCTATGCCTGCCTGTTTGGCGGCATATTGCCACTGAAGAAGATTTGTAGTGGAAATGCCCAGTGATTTCGCCCAGCGATCGGTTTCTGTCACCTGGTCGGCGGTATTCTTGACGAGCGACAGAGTTGCTGAACCGATACCCGCTGCGGCACTGCCAGCGGCGACGGCAACGCCTGCGAGCGCTGCGCCAACCTCCAGGGCGGCGGCTTTGGTGTTACGTCGCCATTTATCGGCGGCGCGCTCAGATTGGTTCATACCGCTGATAAACCCGCCGACTTTGGCGATCAGGTCTATCGTAAGCGTACCGAGGGATCGCGTTGCCATAATATCCCCATAAAAAAACCCGCCGAAGCGGGTTTGTTTTTACAAGTAAGACCGAAGACACCTCTTCAGCTCTCTTAAATACTCTTTGCCGAGCCAGTGGGGCATGTTCTCATAAATTGGCCCAATCTCATGAAAATTCATTTCAAATAGCTCAGAGGCCGATCTGTTAGGGTCTTTGTGAATAAACTGAAGTGCCTGAAGAAGGATCATGTCATAATTCAATGCAGGAGGACCATCCTGATAATTTACAATATAACCTATCCCGTTCTTTAAAAGCCTTGCCCGATCAAGCGCGTCATAACGAGAAGTCGATCGTTTGTTAATCAGATAAGCGCCATAAAAGGAGAAAATAAATCCCAGCGCGAGTAGAATATAAGATCCGCGAATTTTCTGAAAGAAAGGATCATGATTCATCAGGTTGTGAAGTGTAAGCAGTGTGACAAACAAGCTAATAAATAAAATGACAATGCCTTTGGATCTGTATCGTTTCATGTAACCTCTTTATTATAAAAAGTACAGCAAAACGATTTTAATAAAGGGCAACGTCAAATCTTATCAATCAGAGCGATAGTTAGAAGCCTAACTAATGCCAAGTATTCATGGCATCCTCAAGCGAAATGGGTCCATCATCATCAGGTTCTGGTTCGCTGAAGTGCTGTGTGAAATCGGTGGGCTGGAAGAGCGGTTTTGCGGGATCGCGATGGGCGTTCGCAATGACCGAGGCCACCACACCACCTGACCATTCCGTTCGAAGACCGGCATTCAGAGAGCCATATTTATGTCGGTAAAGCGCCCAAAGTTGATATTCAGGGCGGGACAGGGATTCTTTCGCCTCTGCAATGGTTTTCCCGCCGATTCCGTTCAGCACTAGCTCACACCAGAATTCGTCTTCTTCGGTGAGCTGGTAGCCTTCCCCAGATCATTCACTTCCTGAATGGCCACCAGCAGTGCAACAGTCAACGCGCCATCAAGCGGCCCGCGATCGGGATTGGCTTCGCCGGTAATGTCAGCAACCGTGAACACCGGCTTTCCTTCTTCATCACAGACCGATGCCGCGATGCGTCCGGCGATGCCGTCGATTTTACCGCCGATCGCCATGATGTCAGAGGTTGCAGCCTGATACCCCATCGGACGAATGAACACGGTCGCCTGAAAGGTGTCTTTGCCCTGCTGCCATTCGATCTCACGTTCAACCGGCCTTCCGGTAAACGCACCGAGGTTTTCAAGATTTTCGAGGGTGAGTTTCATTTTTTGTCCATGAAAAAACCCGCACGAGGCGGGTTCTGTGAAAGCTGCGCTTTGCGACAATTCTTCGCCTGATGGCGGGGACGAACCCCGCCTTCAGACCCCTTAACTGTTAAGTTCGTAGCTCAACCCGGCGTCAACCTCAAAGACATTCGTTTTAATGCGAACATCACAGAGCCTGTCACGTTCCAGCCAGATAACAGCCAGAATGGTTAAACAGATGATCGCAGCCATAACTGCGCCTTTGTTTTGCATGGTTGAGCCTCCAAACTTGCCTTTCGGCGGTTAAGGGGCTACTCTTGTGTTGCGAAGACAAGGGTCGCCCCCTCCAAATGATAAAAAGTTTGCTGGGGGCTTTCTTTTGCCTGCCGATCACTGATGCTCACGACAAACAGCCGAAAGCGCAGCAATGAGATCTTAACAGAATCGAAATCAGAGAGAAATGAAAAACCCGCCGAAGCGGGCTGTGAGGCTTAAGATGAAAAAGACTTTAACTTTTCATCATGAAGGCTAAACATAAATTGTTGCGAACCGTTATTGAAATAATCGACCTCAATAATCGCGTTTTTGTGTTTCTTCGCCTCTTTAATGAAGGCCTGACCGTCAGTCATATACATAACATTGTTCGGATAGGTATTTATCATTTCAAGATGGAAACGATGAACTTTACCGCCATCAAAACTCACTGAGGCATAACAGCCGTCATAACCGCATTCAAATTGACCGTTATTGGTGGTTAAGTAAACCTCGCGAACGGGCGCATGAGGTTTATATTTTTTCATATTCAGATTGCCGCTGACGGTCATAATATGAAGCCAGGTATCGCGATCATACGGAAAAGCAAATTTGATTTTATTCTGTGATGCATTGTCACCATATTCTTTAATGGTGTGACGAAGCTGGTCATTTTCAAAATGATATTGCCAGTTTTTAATCACCTTCACTTTTTCAGTCACGGGGGTGGTTGGCAGTGACAGATTCAAACTGTTCATCTTCGTCAGGGTTTCATGCTTCACATCTTCAACGGGTTTGACGGGTTCAACCGGATTCGCCTCAACATACCACTGAAAACCGATAACCGCTGCCGCAACAATCAAACCACCCTTCCAACGTAAATTTTTCATTATTTCCCCCTCAACTCAATGAAGGGGATTATACAATGTATATACTTATGTCAGGTTGCCAAATGTGCTACGAACCCGCATCCGCGACCTTAGGAACCCAGATCCCCGCGCCCGAACGCTGGATTGTGCCGGTTGACTGAACCACGGTGTTCGCCTGGAAATCAAACGGGAAATCGGACACATATCCTTTGAAAACATACCAGGTCCGATCGGATGGGAGGATCAAACCATCAACGGCATTATCGGAATCCGTACTATCAACCGTGGGTTCGGAATCCCCATCACTCCACCCGATAGCAAATACCAGATCGGACTGGTCGGCGGTTTCGGCGAGATTACTCAACATCAGATGACTCTGGTTATTCGGATCCGCGTTCAGGGTCAGCGAAGCCTGCGCCGGGGTGCGCAGCCCTTTTTTATAGGTGCGCGTGCTCTTTTCGCTTAGACAAGTATCTTCAATCTGATCGGCTGGAGAAGAGCCGGGGTTAAAGGCAGTGATACATTCAATCTCCCCGACTGTGACATTGTTATAAACCCAGAGTTGGGTTCCTTGCGTTAAAACAGACATGATTTTCTCCACGCGAAAAAAAACCGCCCTGAGGCGGCTGGGTGGGATGGGTTATCGAAGAACCATCCAGTCAACGTCGAACGAATAGCGATAACTTTTGGTTTCATCATCCTGGACGTGATCGCCCCAGCGGGTGATGTAGGAATGCGGCTCGATGGCATCCCGGATCGCCAGCGCGATATTTCGGGCCTCTGCGGCGGTCTTTGCGAAAACGTCGACCTGAAGCGAGAACATATCGACATCCGGCAAGGTTCCCAGAAACATCTGCGGTGAACCGGCATAGTTCTGAAATGTGCCATAGGGATAGGTGGCCTTTTCAGGTTTATTGGCAAAATCATAAAAGCGGAGAATGGTCGGCCCGAGATATTTCATCACATCAGGACTTTGGGCGAGCACTTCGAAAATAGGTGCATTCATCATGATGGCTGGCTCCGCTTTCGGGCGCGCTTGATGGCGCGATCGAGGGATTTTTCATACTCGGTGGTAAAGGTATGCAGCACATCATTCATGCTGGCTTCCATCGCCGGTCGCATTATCGGGCGCGCCCGCATTTTTTCGGTTCCGAATTCGAGTAATCGCCAGTGTGGGGTCGGCGCGTTCTCTCCCAGATCGGGATGGTTTACAAGAACAGCACCATGTAAAACCCCAATGCGAAAAGCAATATTTCCATGCTGTTTGAACTCCCGACCATTCCAGCGAAGCGCAATATTATCTTCAATGCTTCGCCCGGTATGCGGATCATCTACGCGTGCGGCGATTTGCTGCGCACGCCTCACGATAATGTTCCCGGCTTTGCGAAGTGCAGCGCGCCCGCCTCTGCGCCTGAGGTCATCAGACACTTCGAACAGCTTACCCAGAAGGGAATCCACCCCCACGATCGAGAAATCAACACCATCAGCCATCGTTTACCCCTTCTGTGCAAGGTAAGGTCATGTAATCCAGGCCGGACCAGAGATCGGGAAGAATGGCCGCGATGTTGTAAATTTTCCCCCGGAACAGGATCCGCCAGTCGCTGGTCACATCATCCCGATAACGCATCGTGATGCGCGCCCGGATTTCTGACTGAATCGCGTTGGCGGCGATAAATTCCCGTCCTGAGAGTGGCGCGACCTCCGCCCATACTGACGCTTGTGTTTCCCAGATTTCGGTGATGTCACCGGTAATCGGATCCTGAATGTCGCGATGAGACTGAAGGTCGACATAATGCTTTAATATGCCCGCTTTCATCGGTCATCCTCGCGGTTTCCCGTTCAGGTAAATTTGAGCGGGATGATCATCGTCTTCAGACAGGAATGAATCGTAAATCACGGCCACGAGGCTTTCATTCGATTCAGCGAGTCGGTTTATCGCGGCTGTCTGTTGGCTGAGTGCCTGGATCAGATTTTCTTCCAAAGGTGCGTTCATAAGCTAAACGGGCCATTTTTTTAAGCCACGCACGACGCGCAGCACATCCGGCGCAGGCCATGACCCCTCCTTAAACAATCGTGGGTTTACGAAGTGAATAAATCAGGCTGGTGACGGTAAACGGGAGATAACCCTGATGGTAAGTGGTTTCTTCTTCCCCATTTCGCACACGATCGAGAATGCCGATTAAAAGCAGGGTCGCCATCTTTACCCGATCGAGTTCGTTCGTTCCCTCAATCACCGCGCCATTATCATCGACCAGCAGATCGCGCGAACTCTGGATGTAATCCAGAATGGCGGCGCTGGCCGAATAGATTTTTTGCTGAAGCTCATCATCTCCGGCAGTCTGATCGATGCGAAGATGCGCTTTCGCCTCATCAAGCGTCACGAAGGCGATCATGAATTGCTCCTTCCATCCCGCCCTTTTTTAACGGCGAGCCGCCAGCCTGTTGAACCGACATCGTTAGGCCGGTTATCGGTTTCTTCGTAGCAGTGCCAGATAGAACCGCCGAACGTCACGCAGTCGCCAGGGTAATAGGTCTGTCCAGCCTGATAGACATCACGGTAAATCATCACAGGAAGAGTGAAATCCCGCTCTTCGGTTTCGCCGTTTGATTTACTCATGCGAACCGTAAAGTGACGATCCCCTTCAACGTTCACATCGATGTCATTCAGCCCGTTCACCACACATTCAAATCCGCTCAGACCTGAGGTTTTCTGGTAAGCCCGCCATAATCCGCCGTTATGAATGGCATAGGTTCCGCGCGGATAGCTCTTATTGACGTTAATTTCAGGTAACACCTCGATCTGAAGGCCGTCTTTTCCGTCCTCACCCTTACCCGGTTCAGGTGCAGGCAGCGCGGCGACGGCGTTCTGAACCGCTTCGGCGATCATTTTGGCAAAGTCGGGCAGCTCAATCGGTTCCGGGTCCGGGAACTGAATACCGGCAACCGCACCGGCGACGAGCGCGGCAATGTCAGGTAACGGTTCTGGTTCTTTCGGTTGAGGGATCTCGATGGCAGCAACGGCTTCTCTCACCATTTTTTCAATATCCGGTAAGGGTTCGGGTTCAGGCATCGGGTATTCAGACACGGCACGCTCTAACAGCCTCGCAATGTCGGGTAATGGTTCAGGATCTTTGGGTTTGGGTATCTCGATAGCGGACACCGCCTCCTGAATCATTGCCTTTATATCCGGCAGTGGCTGCGGTTCGGGGATCGGGATGTCGATACCCTTAACCGCCTCTTCCACGAGCTGTTGAATATCAGGCAACGGCTCGGGGTCTTTAGGTTGAGGGATCGCGATAGAGGACACGGCCTCCTGGACCATTGCTTTTATATCCGGCAGTGGCTGAGGTTCGGGGATCGGGATGTCGATGCCCTTCATTGCTTCTTCCACCATCTGCTGAATATCGGGCAATGGCTCAGGGTCTTTCGGCTGCGGGATCGCGATAGACGACACGGCTTCCTTAACCATCGCTTTAATATCTGGTAGTGGCTTCGGCTCAGGGATCGGGATGTCGATGCCCTTCACCGCCTCTTCCACCAGCTGCTGAATATCGGGTAGCGGCTCAGGTTCAGGAAGATCAATTTCACTCACCGCTTTTTGAATCATCGATGCAAAATCCGGTAAGGGTTCGATCTCAGGAACCGGAATTTGCCTCATCACCTCGCGAGCGATGGCCTTCACATCAGGCTCAGGTGGGGTGAACGCCTCAATCGCATCACTGATCATGGCCGGAATGTCCGGCAGCGGCGAAGGTTCCGGTAACCTGATGTTCTCAATGGCCGATTTGATGATGGTTTTAAAATCCGGGAGCGGCTCAGGCTTCGGCAACTCAATCGCCGCGACGGCAAGATCAACCGCTTCTTTCACCATCACCGAGAAATCGGGCAACGGTTCAGGCTGGTAAACCTCAATGCGATCAACCGCTGCATTCACCATCTTTTCCACATCAGGCAGCGGTTCCGGTTGAGGGATCTCAATCTCTGAAACGGCTTTCTCTATCATTTGAGCGAAATCCGGTAGCGGCTCAGGCTGAGGGATCGGGATGGCCTCGATAGCTGATTTCACCATTGCACCAATATCGGGCAAGGGTTCGGGCTGAGGGATCGTGATGCGAGACACCGCCTCTTCGACCATCGCTTTAATGTCCGGCAGCGGTTCGGGTTCGGGCTGAACAAATTGTTCCACCACCTGATCAATAATCGCCTCAATGTCAGGCGGAATGGCGGGTTCAGGTTTCGGGATCTCGATTTCACCCACGGCTTTTCGGACCATTTCAGCAATATCTTCAGCCGAAGGATCACCTTCACGGGCAACACGCACCGCATTCAGAACCATTTCCGCTATATCCGGTAACGGTTCATGTACCGGGATCGGGATATGCGACACCGCGTCCTTAACGATAGCGGGAATATCGGGTAATTCCGGCGCATCTGGAATTTCAATCATCGCATAGACCATCGAGGCAATGGCAGATTCATCGACAGCGTTCTTTTCGATCTCTTCCACTTCTTTTTTCAGGTCAAGCACGAGTTCTTTATGTTCGGTCAGCAATGTATGACATTTAAGATTGATCTCGTAAGCTTCCTGAAGATTTTTATTGAGATAAGCAATCGTATTATCTTTATCTTCAAGGTGAGGTTGAAATTCATCCCGAATATTATCGACGGCTTCTTTAATAATCTCATGCGTCGACTGACCGAGCGTTTTTATTAATGACATTTCGCGTTCTGAAATCATTTCATTCTCGTTATTTTCGCTATGTTCATAATAAAGGATTAAGGCGCGAACATTCTCAGCTTCATTTTCGGTAAGAGGTTGATTAGGATCAGGTTGATTCGAGGCGGGTGGATTATTATCAGAGCTGTCATCATCAGAATTAATCGATGAAGATCCTGAGCTTGAGGAAAAGGGATTATCCTGCGCATCACGTTTCGCCAGCGCTTCCAGTGAATAATTCTGCTGCTGAAGATAAGGCGTATCACCCCCTTCAACCGGATCCATATTTTCCTTAATGCGCGCCTCATTCGGGGCAAGGAAACCGGCTCCGATGCCGTCGCCATAGGATTTATATCGCGCGGCGGTGTCCATTCTCAGAAGACGGCTGTGGTCGAACTCTACACAGGTCTGATCGTTCAAATCGAACGTATCCGCAAGCAGGCCTTCTATGGCCGTCATATGAACCTGAAGGCACTGTGAGTAATACGCCTGCTCAAGCGCCTCGATGTTGTTATAAGACGGGGTTTGACCGGTATCGATTTTATAGAGCGGGACGCGAAAGGTTGACGCCACGAGCTGATTCGACAGATTGAGCTGTTCCACCAGCTGCGAATCCGTCGCGGTCTGCGCCACGGCGACGAAAGCCGCGCCATCAGCAAGCAAGGCTGTTTTACCTGCATTCTCGCCCGTATAACCTTCGTTCCAGTTATCTTTAATCTCGCGCGCTTTATCCGCATCCACCGATCCGGGGACAGTGATGATCCCGCCAGGCTTGCCACCGTTCTTAAAGGTATGTGCGGAATTTCGTAACATCGCCTCACCGCCGATCGCAGCCAGCCCAGAGGCATAGACGGGTGAGAGTCCGCAAAGCGGATGAAAGAAAGTGTTGAAGCGATCGTGAATCAGTTCACGAGCTGGGACATAAAGCCCACCTGGCAAGCCGTTCAGCTCATCGGTCAGGATGGAATAGAAGATTTCACCATCATCGGAAATATAGGGGATCACACGACGCGGATCTAACACGCGCAGCTGGCGCACGCGCCCCGCTTCATCCCGAAGTTTGAGAATATACGCGTTTCCGTGTGCCAGCTTTGAAATCATCCAGAGTTCAAAGAACTGCATGGAGGTTTGATAGAAATTCGGTTTCTCAAGGAGTGGCGTGAGTTCTGGATTGTTCACCTTCACCCACACCCCGTTAGACTGGCGACGCTTAACGGCCACGGGCATCTTTGCAATATCGGCAGAGATCAGCGAAATACAGCTGAAGATGGCCGGAAACGCTAAAACACTGTCCAGCCTGATTTCAATGTTGCGTTGCCATGCTCCGCCGAAAGGCTCAAGAACCCGACTCCATGCCCCAGCATGAAGCGAATGGAGGGCTTTAGATTTTTCTTTGGGCTTTCGCCGGAGGAAATTGAACATCTATCAAACCTCATTCGCTGATTTTTTAGATTTGCGTGGCTTTATGGTTTTTTCGAGGGTGGGAAGGATTTCAACGAAACCACCCATCTGAAGGATGAGGGCGTGATCGCCGCGAATGAATTTCTTCTCCCCGGCGAAACTGTCATGCGTGGCTTTTAAGTAGCGAACCTGAATCATAATTGTGGGCGGGGTGAACCCCGCCCTTCTCCTTAGCTGCCAGCGGTGACGCTGTAATCCACGCCGGTCACAACGGAAACCGCCGCTTCACGACGACGCGCCCAGTTGATCCAGCGTTCGGCACGGACCGCGACGCTGTTCGTCTGGAACATGCTCACCAGCTCGATCGGGGTTGGGGTGAGCGAATCGTGAGTGGGGGTGGACTGCATTTCCAGAGACGCTTCGGTTGAAATGTCGATGGCTACGCCGCCATCATCAGCCAGATAGATGTTCGGGGCGTCCACCAGGATCAGCGAATCATCGATGTACTGAGACACAAGCACCGGCAGGCCGTTGAACGTACCGCCGAACATGGTCATGTCAGGGTATTCACGTTGCCCCAGCGCATTTTTACGCTGAGAAAGCGTCAGCGCGGTTGTGCTGGACATCAGCCACACTGCGCCGGTTGGCGACAGGTTGGCATCGATGAACACAGACAGCGCAATGTTCGCATCTTGATCGGGAATACCTGTTGAAGGCGAAGAAGCTGCACCGTTGGTAACGGATGCTGGCGAAACCCCATCAACCGCCGTTTTGGTCGGATCGATAAAGTCTTTATCCAGGCGCTCGATCACGGCATCGGCCAGCGACTGGCGAACCAGCGATTCAGCGGATGGCGTGGAGAGGCGGATCACCTCATCGGTCAGGACGGCAATCGCGGCGACTTTGGTGAACCCTAAGGTGATCTGGCTGAAGTCGAAGCTGGTCAGCGGTTTCGCCTTCCCTTCTCCCACCCAGTTCGCCGCACCGCCTGAGTTCTGCCCTTTAATGCGAACGTTGAACGGAATACGGGTGAAACCGGGGATGCCATTCGCACCGAAACGGCCAATGATGGTTTGGGGACGCAGGAAATCGATGAAATCTGCGGTGTAATCCTGCACGGTCACAAGATTACCGGCCCAGTTTGGATCAGAAGTAGACCCCGCACTGATGAGATCCTTCATCACAGACTGAAGTTTTACATCATCAGGGTATTGATGTTTAGCCAGATAGGCCGCTTCTGATTTCACGCCTTTGGTTGCGGCCAGCAGTTTCGCCATACGGGCAAAACCGATGCCTTTTTCAAGCTGCTTTTCGACGTGGATCACAGCTGGCGCCTGGACAGTTTTGGTCGTGTTCACCACATCGCCGCCTGCTGCGGGTTGAACCGGTTTGGCACTGGCGGCTTTCTGAGCTTCCAGATCGCGCAGTCGTCCCAGATGCGAATCAATGCTTTTCACTTCATCACTGAGTTCGTCATATTTTTCGGTTTCTTCCGCATCAAGGGTGCGGCCTTCGGCATAAGCCTTTTCCATGACTTCCGCGCGTTCGGCGTCAAGAGACGCGCGTTTGGTCTCAAACGATTTGATTTGTTCGCCTACGTTCATTTTTTTACTCTTGGGTGTGATGGATTTGGTCATCAGTGCTGAAGCGCCAGCGGGGGTTTTAAGGTGAACAACTTTTGGAAGTTGTTTTTGGGAAGCTTCGGAAGTGCCTGACGCGGCGCGAAGCTCCTGATCGATCGATTTCACGGTTGAAATCGTGCCTTCTGCATTAGCCGGAACCGTCACAACAGAAAGTTCGTACCATTCCCATGATGAAAAGCGGATCCCGCCATCATCAATAAAGGCGTATTCAATCGGGCGAAACCCGATCGATAACCCCTTAACCAGTCCGAGCCGGATAGACTGCCACGCCTCATCGAGACGCGCGGCGAGCTGGCTTGGGGCATCAGCCCGCGCGAGCTGGGCCTTTATTTCTATCCCCTCATCCGTCACGCGCGCGGACGTGACTTCACCGATCGGGGAAAGGTGGTCATGTTGCCAGAGAAGCGGGATCGGCAAACTGAACTGAGCACCGTCCGGCATCACCACATCCCCATAACGATCGGGCGTGGGTGTCGTTGCGATGCCGGTAATTTGCCGGGTGTTCTCGTTAACGGCTTTCAGCTGTAACAGGCTCACGGCGCGTTGATTATTCATCACGCGAGCCTCAGCGAGTGGATGCCCGAACGCGGGCTTAGATTGTGAATTTTTTGATCAAAGGCTTTGATAACCTGCCTGTGTCTCGCCGTTAAAGCGCGATTTCACAGAAGGACAAACCGTTGATAAAAACAAAGAAAGGCCAAAATTTAAGGAATCTCCGTCTTCCCGTTCACCAACGGGAAGAAATCAAACGTTTTTCAATCTCGATCGCAGTGTTGGCCATAACCGTCATGCTGCTTTGTTTCTTGAAAACGTAAAGGAGTCGCTATGTTCTCAAAAAGTTATGAAGTCGATCCCAAACACATTGATTTTCAGGGCGTGATGGACGGGCTTTATTACCCGTTCTATTTCGAATGGGCGCGCCATGATTATCTTTATGAAGAAATGGGCGTTGACATCGAACAGCTTTTTGAGCAAGGCCAGATGTATGTGGTTCTTGAGTACAATCTGAAATACCGGAAAAGTGTTCGTCGGGGTGAAACGGTTGTTGTGACCTGTGAGGCGGAGAAGCACGCGAAGCCGAATCGGATCAACATGGTTCAGAAGATGTTTCTCGATGGAACCATTGCGGCGGAGGCGGTATTTACCTGCACCTGTCTTTATCATGGTCGCCCGGTCATCCCGAAAGCGTTCTTTTCCAGTCTTAACTTTAAATAATCTTCAGGGCGATTCGTTCGCCCTTTTCCTTCATTTCTTTCAAGGACATCTTTGCTGACACATGAAAATTAAAAAGATTTTCTCAAAATTTTTCGGCCTGTCAGGCCCGCAATATAAAGAAGTGGATGGCGTGCGTTATTACACCATCGATAATCATGTTGCTCGCGTGGAAATTGAAGAAGAGACGGGTTTTTATGTTGGATACTTTGAAGAAATGCGCGCGATGTCTTGCTTTTATGCATTTTATGAAGTCGACATTCCTGCTAATGGCGCTGAGGCACTGAAAACCTATCTCAATCATTGCAACCTTTATAATATCAATCCCTACAAGGAATAAAAAAAAGGAGCCGAACGGCTCCTTTTTCTTTATCCCCAGAATGATTCCGAATCGAATGTATAGGGACGGATATAAGGGGGAAGGTCTTCTTCCCGATATTCGCAATCGAGGTAAACGATGAAGCCCATCACCGGAACTGTTATCGATCGGCCATGCCTGACGCCAATATTGCTTAACACTTCATCAGGACTGAATTCGCCGCTTTGTCTCATCGCGACGAGATTAATTAAGAGATCAGACGTTTTCATTTTTTTGCCGTTTTAGTAAAAAAAACCCGATTCTCGCAAATTTTTTACGCCAGAAAATCATAATCCATGCGATTAAAGGCATAAAAAAAGCCGCTTTCGCGGCTTGTTTTCAGTCTTTACGTTTTTCTAACGCATTAATAACATGTCTGGCACGGTCTACTTCATCCGATTTAACCGCCCAGATCAGCGCCAGCGCCCAGCCGATGAACGTCCAACCGAAGAAGATGTTGGTGAGCATGATCGCCCAGATGTTCATGCGGTAACGCAGGATCCCGATAAAAGTCGGAAGAAAATAAAGCACGAGGAAAATAAACACAGACATAATCTAACCTTATTGCTAACTCATAGCGAATATCGCCAAACCTTGAGATACATAGTAGATACTTTGTATCTACATTGCAAGGGTTTTCACTTAAAGATTCAGATTGTCGGTGATTGACAGATATTTAACGGATCAAAGCGAGCGGAAGCGAGACACAAAAAAACCGCTTTCGCGGCTTGGAGGTTAAATCATATTAAAAAACGCTTCATCAAATCGGGCGCTGAGTGAATCCTCATGCTGCTGGATAACAGAATTCAGCTCATGCATCGCGTCAGCTGATCCTTTAACGCCTGCTGAGCGCAGTTCCTGCTGAAGAGAAACCATTAAGCGCTGAATCGCCTCAACATGGGCTTTCTGCGATGCCAGCAAAGCCAGGTCGCGGATCTGATATTCTTCGTGTTTCATGCTAGCTCCTGAGTCTTCATCTCGATTTTATATATACATTGTATATACTCAAAGCGAGGCGATCAAGCCTCAGATAAAGAAAACCCCGTAATCTTTCTTCGTGGGTCCGGGGTTAAGGGCCATCAGTGATACGGCATCGAACAAGGCCATCAGGGGATCGATTTTGCCCACCCCACTCGCCTGTTTGGTGATAAGGGTGGCATTACTTGAGGTGACGATTTTCGCGTTCCCGACACACCAGTTCATCAGCGGTTGTTTCGCATGGATCAGTGTGCCTTCGGCAAGCTTGCGTTCAGTGGTCTTAATCGCGCCTCCGAGACGCCAGCCCTGGCTGATGCCAATGATGGAATCCTGAGGAAGGCCCGCTTCAACCATCGCATCGAGCAACATGCCCACCCCCGCTGGGTCCATTCCGACCTTATCGAGGAGGCCAGCATTGAAGATTTGCATCACCATCTGGCTGATTTGTTCAAAATCCTCGCCGACTTCATCGATAATCGTGAAATCACCGTTGGCAACGAAATCATTCAGACGGCTCTCTTCGCTCTTGCGTCGTTCGATCGCCTTACGGGTTGCCCAACCATGCGACCATGAAAGCCATTCGCGCGAATGCTTATCGCGTCCGACGATTGTCAGCCCCAGCAGGTCATCCAGGCCACCGCCATCGATACCCACACAAATCACTTCAGAACGTTTCAGGATGGAATCGAACGTGATTGAATCATCCTGCTGGGACTCCCAGTAATCCGCACCCGGCCACCGATCGTTTCGCAGGTTAAGGCCGATTTCTATGTTCAGGTGTTTGGCCAGAAACTGCTGATATGTGCCATCCGTTTTGTGCTGGTACTTCTTAAACTCACCTTCAAGCCAGTCACGGTTGACCGATCGTCCGATGTTCGGATTGGTGATATAGAAGTTATTCGGATCTTCGTAAGCCTTGCTTTCAATCATGTCTTGCGGGAATTCATACAAAATTCCGAGCGTTTTGGGGTCTTTAATGATCCCGTCTCGCACATCGCGCCAGTAATCGAGCTTCTGTTTGAAGATACCGGCGGGAGGTTCATCGCTTTGCGTGGTGAGGAAAATTACCCATCCTTCATTTCGGGAAACCTGACCACCCAGGGCTTCCATGAACATCGATTCAGCTTTAGCGCGTTTACCGAATATCCACAATTCATCCACCAGCACCCGCCCGGACTTCTTACCGGACACCGTATCGGTATCGGCGGCAACCACTTTGAGGGAATTGCGATTCACCCGATGGGTAATGGTGCGGGTATGGTCCTGAACGTGAAAAATATCTGACAGCTCTTCATCGGATCGGATCATCGATGCAGCCGGTTTAAAACTGTTATCCGCCACCTCTTTCGTCGGAGCCAGAATCAGGTGTTCTTCATCCTCGCGCCAGCACAAAATCAGGGCCGTCATCATTACGCCTGCGGCGATGGTCGACTTCGTGTTTTTTTTGCTGATGAGAAGGCCATATTCTCTGATCTTCTGAAACCCGGTTTCAACGTCATAGCCGCCGAAGATCGCTTTCACGAAATCAAAGATGAACTGATCGCAACATTCCCCGAAGGTGGGCTTGCCGGGGAGATCTGACACGCGGAGTTTTTTGAAAATGTTAAGCGCAATCTCAGCCGTTTCAGGATAAATCGGCGGAGGGATGATCGATTTTTTATTCAGTAATCGTTCGGCCCAGTCAGGGCAATCGGTACGCCATTCCATCGAAGACCTTTGTCTAAAATAAGCTCGGAATGAGAATCTTTAGGTCGAGGTAATCGATAAGTTCTCAAAACCTAGCGAGAGGATGTCTGAAAATGCGATCGAGCCGAATAATCGAAAACTTTACGCTTCACAAAGATTATCAAACGACCGAAGAACTGACGCGCCAGCTTGAACTGGTGAAATTTACACTTGGGCTTTTCTTTCGTCCGCTCCCCCTCGCCCATCAGATGGAACTGATCGGTTTAATGGAAAAGCTGGGCGGTGATTTTAAGGAAATGGGGGACTATCTTCGCCAGTTTAAGCAGGAAAAGGACGCCCCTGAGGTTGTTTTAACCGCTAAATCACGTTATTAACGACAATTTTAGGCGGTGTCATGGCTGAAAAAGCCCCTGCCGCCTTCTTCGCCGCCATGTTCTTCGCCTCTTTCTTCCCGGTTTCACCGACTTTAGCGGACACATAAGGCGCAAGCTTCGCGGCGGCATCCATTGCCAGCTTCGGATCGGTGTAAAGATGCTGGTTCATGATCATCTCAAGGACCACGAGAGGATCTTTAATCTTTTTCGAGGTGACGAGTTTAGGAACAGGCGGATCTTCAGACACCTCTTCAGGAAGGTCCGCCGGTTGCGGGATAACAGGTTGCGGAACCGGCTCAGGCGCAGGAGCTGGCGCGGGATTCATCGCCTTAATGCGTTCAATGTATTCCAGAACGTCTTTATCCTTTGATAGCTCGTGACCTTTATATTTTGCACTTGCCGCACTGTAACCGGCTTTAATGGCGGACTGAGTTTTATTATTACCACTCATCCAGTGTTCGGCAAAATTCCTTTTTTTTGTGGTGAGCATAACGATGTCTCTTTCTACATTTATTTTTCTAAAGCCATACGGATTTGTGAACCGTTTTTCAGTGTATAATCACAATACGTCAGCCCGTTATGTTGGGTAGCCTTGTTGCCTGGATTATTCACAGAAACGACTGGGCTTGCCTCATCAGAGATCGGGTCAATGCCCTTCCATTTGCATTCCAGTGTGGAAGGAGAGCAGTAAATGAAACCGGGGATCCCGTCTTCAATCTGGACTTTCCCATTGGTGCGGACGTTTTCAGGCAAAGGACACCTCACTTCCGCCGCAATGGCAGCACAAGAAACAAAAGACAGGATTGAAATAAGCATTATTTTCTTAAACATGGGGTAATTCTCCTTACTTTTTGAAGAGATTAGGGAATTTTGGCGTTATTTTTTCTTTGAATCGTGTTTTTTGGCGAATAATTTCGCGTGAGAAAGGCAATCTTCGAATATTTTGCCCTTTTTGCCTGATGAGGTTGCTCGTTGAAAAAAGGCGACACCTTCACGCGCGCCAGCACTCGCCGCTGACTTATCGAATCCGAGACGAAGGAGTTCGGACGCAATATTGCTTTCGATAAATTCAAGATAATTCATGAGATGATCACCCGTATTTTTTCAAAACCGGGAAGTTAGATTTCTATGTAAAATAAAAATCCGCCATAAAGGCGGATTTAGGAAATATGTTATAAAAAATAAATAGTTATTTCTTTAACAAAGAAAGTCGGATCTGATCACCTGAATCAAGCTTGTAATCACAATACGTTAAGCCGTTGTGTTCGGTCGCTATGCTGCCACTGGTCAGCGATACCACTTTATGTCCTTCGGTGGCAAAAGGATCGAATCCTTTCCAGGAACATTCTGAAGAGGAAGGTGAACAGTAAATCATGCTTGAAATACCGTCAGAATCTTTTTCAATATGGGTAGAAACAACGGTATCAGGAGCCGGACAATCGACCGCTTGAGCAAGGCCAGAGAACGAAACAGCAGCAAAAAAAGAGCCAATAAGCATTATTTTCTTCATATTGCATGTCCTTAAGGTCTGTATATTGATGAATTACTGATTTTCCTTTTAAAGGAGACTCTATTTTATCGCTCATTCTTTTTGAGTGGTTTGTTTTTTTGCAAACTGCTTCGCGTGAAATAAGCAATCGTCGAAAATCTTTCATTCCCGACTTGATGACTAGTGGAGGTGAAAATAAAAAATGCTTTCGCACACTTCGAGTTGAAGTGGAGTTTTGTCGAAACACAGTTTTGTTAATTGCTTTGGAAGATTTTTTTCAATCGTTGTCATACTTCTTCCAGCATTTCAATTTCAAAGCCAGGCAATTCCAGTTGAGAAAGTTTATTCACGACATCTTCAGCATTTCGAATCTGACGTTTTTCCTTTTTCCTTAACTGCATTAATCCGCTTCCTTTCTGACCATGTTCTTCAAACGAATATCGTTCAGCTAACGTGACGCGCGTTTGCATTTGAGCGATTGTCATGGTTTTAAAGGCTGAAAAGTCCATAAAATTGACATTTATTCGCCCTTCTAACTCGTCCATCCGGTCAAAAACGCGCGCCTGAGCGTCATAATCGTAAGACATTGCCATCAGACAAGCCTCGCGACGGGGGAATTTATAGATTTTGCGGGTGTTGGCTGCGCCCTTACCCGTTGTGAACGTATCATCGGCTAAAAATTTAGCCGATGATAAACCGAGCACTTTCGGTACTTTAGCGATGAAATTCTTATGGAGTAACTCAGGGAAATTTTTACAAGGAAACGTCTTCCCTTCCTGTTCTGCTTTTTTCGCCCGGACATCATTGATGAAACCAACAAGCTCAAGACTTGTCATGGTGGCCACATCCGGGGCGGGCAAAAATATCGGTAGGTCGCTCATTTACCCTCCTCATGAGTCGGGTGATTAAACAGATACCTGAAAACGATCTACTGGTTAAAAGTCAAGGTAGATCACCTGTCAGAACGAAAAAAAAAATTTAAGTGATTGGGGGCGAGGTTTAAAAAGACTTGACATTACTATTTTTTTTACCCCCCCCACTTATTGGGCACAAAAAAAATCAACCACCTAAGTGATTGATTTTATTATTTAATTTCAAATCAGTTGATTTAATTCAACTCGAAATAAAATTATTGATTGAGTCAACCTTTATCAGGTGAGCCATAGTCGTTATAAAACGCATTCAACGCGGTATGGAATGCATTAAGATGATCTTTAAATTTTTCTTCAGGTACTAATAGAAAATTATCACCACTTTTTGAAGTGAGGCGATGACCGAAGAGTGGGTTCCTGTGATGAATAAGATCTAAAATCTGCTGCGCTTCCTCAGCGGGAAGGTCTT
Source organism: Pantoea sp. ICBG 1758 (assembly GCF_002928325.1). Lineage (NCBI taxonomy): Bacteria > Pseudomonadati > Pseudomonadota > Gammaproteobacteria > Enterobacterales > Erwiniaceae > Pantoea > Pantoea sp. ICBG 1758. The sequence goes on along the minus strand of NZ_POWL01000001.1, from coordinate 899,215 downwards.
TCAATGTATCAAAAAATCCCATAGATTTTTTCCTCAAGATATATAAATCAATTCAGGGTTTAAATTAAAATCAGATTATTTAACAAGCAGTCCGCTAATCTCTTCTTGAAATTTGTTTTGAACATCTTCAATTGCAGAATGAAAGTCACTAAAAAATGATTTAACTTTTTCTTCAGGTACAAGCAGAAAATTATCGCCACTCTTTGAAGTCAGTCGGTGAACCGATGTGAGGTCACCAGAATCAATAGAGTTCAAAAGATCTGGAATCTTTGCAGGATCCAAAGGCTTAGAGTTACCGAATAAAGACATATTATTAATCCTCAACATTATGAAAATATTGAATCTTAAGAATCTAAGATTCAGACCATGTGGTTACTACAATACTCGCCCCACCTGGCGATTTCGCTTTTATATAAATCACCGTGGGCGGACGAATTTCGAGAACATCAGATCGGAGCATATGCCAGTAAGAACTGGATGCTGAATCGGCATACATAACCGCGCCGATCAATGTTGTGATATGAGCACCATTGGAGCCATCCGTTATCTGAACGGGATCTGACGTTAAGTTTTTAATGTCCGACATAGTGCCTCGTTAGTATAAGAAACGAATGGTGGTGATATAGCGTGACGACCATGCCAGCGAAGAGAACGGAATAACGGCCTGATTATTCGTGAACGACACTATCGCTCTTGAATTATCGGAATAGTCGATCTGAATTTGTGTTGCGAGGCCAGGATTCGTCACAATCGCTTTTGCCGCTTTCCGGGTGTTCTGCTCAGTTTCACCATTGAAGATGGGTGAAGTCGGAACGGTTCCGGGTTCAATCTGCGGCGCGGTAGCTTGCATATTCTCAGACGTCAATTTGCGATAAACAGACGCAACAAAGGAACCTGTGGGAACGGCTGGACATTTCTCATAAAGATAACTGGTCGTGGTTTCGCGCTGGGTATAAAAGCGAAGTTCTGAAGCCATATCGTTCGTAAAAGGCAGAATCACGCGTGACCAGTCTGATCCCGTGTTGGGGTTCGTGTCAGGAACCAGAAACGCACCCTTCGTTTCGTTATAGACCCCTACAAAGACTTTCAGGCTTTCAGAATTGATAATGGGAAACTGACTCCCTTCTGAATCTGAAACAGTGATTGTGGTTCCCTGAGGGAACATCCAGCTGGCATTCGTGCCAACCTGGGCAAGATCGGTAATAGCCGAATCAATCGCGTAATTTGTCGTACTTGGTTCGGGTTCGTGGCGACCCATCACCTGACCATTAACATATTCAAGCGGCCATTCGTTTTCAGCGCTCGTGGCAAGATTCCCGGCTTGATCCAGATAAGTATGTGCCGGACCCGTATAAGTGACACGAGAATCTAACGTTTCTGCCGTCATATCGATGGGCGACAAATCTGGGATATTGCTCAGAAACTTAATTCGGGTAAGATAGCGTTCACTCCAGTTCCAGGTGGCAAACGGCAACGAAATCGACGCTTCACCGCTGAAGGGAATGACTGAAATCATTCTGTCATCATAAATCAGCGCCAGACCCTGCGAATTGCCCTGATTAGCGATGGTTACTGAAGAAGCCGCCCTTTCGCCCTGAACATCGCTTTCATTAATAATCGGCGACGTCGAATAGGGATAATTGCTGTTCTCAATTTGTCCGATGCCAGCATGAAAATTTGACGCATCAGCGACGCGCGCAAACCACGAAAACACGTAATTACCATTATTCATTGCATTGGTTTGCGTCAGGAAAACAAACGGAATCCCGGAAGAATTATCGAGATCACGTCCTAACCAAATTCGCGTCCGGCTTTGGGTGGAAACATTTCGGGCAAAAACGAGTCGCGTCCAGTCAGCCGTTAATGAATAAGCCGTGCCAGGCTGGAGATCAATGCCGTTGACATCCTGTGAAACCAGATAGTATTCAGAGATGGCCGGGACAAGACAAATTCCGCCGCCATCCGGTGCGCCTGTCGCATCAACATTCAGGGATGAGCCAGTTGAGACAATCACGTTCGCTGACGTTTCCACGGCGCGACAGTTTTCTTGAAAGTTCGTGGTTTGAGGTTCGGGCAGGCTACGACCGACCGGCTCACCGTTTTTAAATTCAAGCGGCCAGTCATTCTCATCCGACTTCATCAACACACCTGAATCAGACCAGTAAAGATGAGCTGGACCAGAATACGTGACGCGCGGATCGGTTTGTGGGTTTAAAAGATTAATATCATCGGGTGCAGGCGGAACAGGTGTGACCGCCTTACCCTTACCGGCCTCAGAAAAGCCAGTCCAGATTTCAAGCGGGATCACACCTGAACTGTCAACTTTTCCACCCACTATGCGATCAGCCGTAGTAAAGATCATAATGACCTCGGTTAACGAATCATATGCGCGAGTTCATGAATAAACATATCGTAAACATTCCGTGAAATAATCATGACGGGATCGCCCTCTTCACGAATAATTTCGATCGTATCTTGCTCAACCTGATCAAGAATTTCGCTAACGTCATCAATAAATTCAAATTCTGAATAAGATTTCATGTTTTCATGTCCTGCATGGTTTTTTTCTTGTGACAGCCTTCATCACCACAACAGAGGATCTGGGTGTTTTCAATCACATCTTCGCCGCCTAAATAGAGCGGAATAATATGATCCAGCTCGAACCCGTGCGGATATTCGGTCAGTTTGCCGCACATCACACAGCGCGGGTCACGTTGCCAGACTTTCAGCCGACGCTGTTGAAGCGTGACGCCGGTTATCCGTTTATCGGCGACTTTCATCGTTTTCAGCCGATGTGGATTCAGGCTGTTCAGTCTGGGTTTCAGCGTCGTTAATCGGGCCAACGTTCACCCCCAGTGAACAACCGCCAGGCTTTTCGACGCTCACGGCGAGGATGGCCATCAGGATGCACCTCAACCGCCGATAAATCGGCATGGTCCACCAGCGAATAAACGGGATAAATCACCCGGCCTTTATACTTATCCGTGATCGCGGAATCTGCTCCCTTTCGCTCATCCCAGTTTTCGAGAATACGCGGCAAATAATGGGTCGGAACCGAATAACAGACACCATGAAACAAATGGGAAAACATGATGTAATCCAGTCGTTGTTTATCGGAATCGATGAGCCGCATCGCCATTTCAAGCTGCTTATGCGGCGGTCTGCCAGTTCCGAGATAAAAACTCACGATATTGTCAGGAAAACGATCTATCCAGTGATAAACCTGATATTCGAACCCAGCGACAGGTAACGCATCATCTTCAAGAACAATGACACGCTCGTTTTGTTCAGCCGACCATTCCAGCACGCGCCGATGGTTCCAGTTACTGCCGTGATTCTCTTCATCCATAAACAGCATGGCATCAAGCTTCACGGCGAGTTTTTCAGCGACATATTTCCGTGAATGATGCCCAACGACCGCAAACTTTATTTGTGCATCCAAAATGCGAAATCCTTTCCTATTCCATTCGTTTTAAACACGGTATGAACCCGAGGCCCGAAAACCAGACGATGAAAATGGCGATACCCGACGATCCCAAAAGCGACCATATCGCCGACCGCATACGGCTTTTTGCGCTTGTCCCAGAAATTTGAGGATTCGACGTTTGAATAAATCCGCAAAATGCTGTGCGCGAACATCATGACATCTTCACGCGATCCACCCAGCAAACCGGCATTAAGCATCACATCATGAACATGTGCCGCCAGAAATTGCTGATAAACCGGTTCTGGATGATGTTTCGCCACCCAGGAGTCAGCATAGGTTTTCGGCTCAGAACCGACATAAATTTTTCCGGGTTCCATCTGATCCCACGGTTCCCGAAGCATTTCGACATCCGTTCCATCAGTGACCCAGACCTTCTCGATTTCAGGGTGATCGCGCAGATATTGCCAGACGTTAAACCAGCGCAGGAAGTAGACATTCATGCTCGATTCATAAACCGGAAACAGCATCGCCTCTTTCGGTGCGTCGCGCAGCTGGTCCGCGAGTACAACCGCGCGCGCGCCTCGAATTGACGTCGACCACTTTTCCAGTAAGGCCGGATCCACGTCAAAATGGCGATTGCGCTGCGGATCGGGATAACCGGTCAGAAAATTGGTGATGACAACGTTATGGCGATCGTAAATATTCACGAATCCCGAATATTCGGTTTCGCGGCGGTGATTGTAGATCCCCACATTCCGTTTCACCTGTTGTTCGCGTTCGACACGATTCACAGAGCGTTTGATGTTCATGTGTTCGTCGAGGGAATAAATCAGCCGGTTTGACCCTACCACGTCCGCAAACGCCCAGCTGGTCAGCCCGCGATGATAAATGCGCAGCGCGAGATCAGCATGTTCATACATGCCTCGCTGATAAATCGGATCGAACCCACCCGCCGCATTAATCGCGCTGCGGTGATAATAGAGCATCACCCCACGCTGACCGGTGTAAGCAATATGCTTATCATCCTGATAGAGAACCGAGAGATCCCGCAATTTGATGTTAACGGCCAGATCCAGAAACTGATAAGACAGATGCGGTTCAGGGGAATCGATATAAGGTTGATGCCAGTCCTCAACAATCGGCCAGGCGTCATCATCAAACAGAAACAGCTCTTCACAGCCTGCATCGAGCAAGGCGCGAAGGCTGGCGTTTTTCGCCTGAACGATGCCACGAGAAGCGTCGAACCGGATAAGTTCGATCCCTTCAGGCACAATCGCGGGAATCGTTGACCCGTCATCCACCACAACCAGTTTCGCGCCGCCAGGAAGATATTTCAGATGATGTTCGAGCGCTTTGGCGAGCGTATCGGGTCGATTATAGGTGGTAATGGCCACACCGATTTTTGACACTTCCCGCGCGTTTGGGCTGAAGTGAACACCATTAATGACGACATCCATAATCGATCCGTTAATCGTTGCGAGACATGATATTCAGTAAGGCAATGAGCGAGGCGATCTGAACATCATTCGGTTCGACCAGCTCAGATTCCTTTTCAGGGGTTTCCCCTGCTTCACCTTCCTCGTTCGGCCAGTATTTCAGGCTCAAAGAATAACGACCATCATTCGGGGCGAAATTACGCATCACATCTTTCAGCTTCCAGAACAGGATTTCATGCTGGTCATTGAAGCCGCCGTTTTCGGTCTGCGTTTCAATTTCAACGAACTCCGCATTGTCCTGATCGCGCTCACCTGCGCGAAGAATCGATTTAATGCCTGCTTTGCCCACGGTTTGACGCGGACGGCCTTCGATTTTGATACGAACCGGCAAGGGGATCGGAAACTCAGAATGACCGTTTACCCCGGCATTGATGATTTCGCCGTTCTCATCATAGAGAGACCAGTGAAGCGGGGTCTTAAGCTGGGTATAGCCGTTTTCCAGATGCTGGATCGTCAGGTCATACTTTAAGGTGTCGGTCATGTCCGTTGCTCTTGATTTATGTTGTTGCCTTTAAGGGATACCAAAGTAAAAAAATGGCGGCAAGAACCTGCGGATTAGTTCGCACACTTTGACACGACTTAACACACAAAGAAATTACCCTTCTCACTCCGTTATAATCACTTAAGGATTTGAAATGACGCAGATATTGACACCCCATCCAGGCGATGAAATAAAGCGCCTTTTAAAACTGCTGAATGTGACGCAAGGAAGGCTGGCGCATGACATCGGTGAATCACCCGTGCTGGTCGACAGGCTGATCAAACGTAAAACCGCGCTGACGGCAGCGGTAGCTATCAAGATCGCCAAAGCCATCAGCACCACGCCTGAAGCCTTGCTGGAAATGCAGGCTCGCCACGATATTTCCCGTGCAAAACGCAAGGAAGACGCGGAGAACGTGCCGATTTATCCTCTGCCCGATTCACTTCCGCTGGATCGCTCAGATTGAGCCATTAACATTTTTGTTTCATTTAAAGTAACTCTCCCCAACAAAAAAGAGGGAGTTACTTTTCATGAGTGAGAATATTCATCCCCATCCGGGTTTGGTTCTCAAATGTCGTCTGCGTGAATTAAAGCTGGCGTTTTTCGAGCTGGCGCTTCGAATAAATTTTGATGAGGATGAAATGAAAGACGTGATCGACATGAAAATGCCCATGTCTCTCACGCTTTGCACTAAATTATCGCAGTTCTTCAGTGAAGAACTCGATTTCTGGATAAAGCTTCAGGTGAATTATGAACTGAGCCTTGTGGCCTTTGAGACGAGTTATCCCACGCGAGTCAAGCGCGATATAATGTTATTGCCCTTGCCGGACAAGTTCGGCTGATCCTCTTGCCTCAAGGGTATAAATCAAATCGATAAAACAGAGCGCCGCAATCACGCTCAGTTTACTCTTCTCAGTCTGACCGTCCTCAAGACAGGCTTTAGCCTGCAAAAGCTCGTTGCGAGCCTGCGCGAGCTTTTTCATTTCAGAACCGTTCATGTGATCACCTATAAAAACAGCGCGTCGCCAATGCGATCAAGCAAATTCTGAACATTCGGCGTAATGCCATCACCCATTAATGCGACCTCCTGGGCATAGGCATAAATCTTTTCGCACATCGCCTGATCGCTGACGATACGACTCATATTCATGAGAATACGATTCGCGGTCCGGGTGTAATCCGTCGACAGTTTGTCTTCGAGCGAATCCGCAATAATTGCATTGACGAATTTGCTGTTTTGCAACGTAGGTTCATATTCGCGAATATGCTCAATGAGCTTCACCTGTCGTTCCGTGGGATAGCGTTCAGCGAAGGCGATGAGATAAATCACATCGATGAGGATGATGGCAAAGATAAGTTCTTTATCATCCGGGTTCAGGGTTTCTGTGGGTTCGATCATCTTACCTCCTTTAGGTAATCGGTTAAAAACTTAGCGATTTACCTTTGAAGATAACGACCTGAATCGAAAAAGCCTCTTAGTCTGTGCGATCTAAGTAATAATCGACGTCGAGCGCGAGGGTTTCCGCCAGTTCCTGAGCAAGGGTGATCTCGGATTCGGTCAGCTCGCCTTTCTCTTCCACCAGCACCATATAAATGACCTGAACCCGATGCGCCATATTTGGCCAGTCCGCTACCGGTTCCAGCGAAAAGAACAGCTGATCGAGCGCCGTATGAAAATCCCGTTCTAATTCTGCCTGCTGGCGCGACATGAGTTTACGACAGAGAAACCGCCCTTCTTCAGACAGGTCAAGCGCTTCAATCAACTCAGTGATCGCAGGCTTCAGATCCTCATTCACCTCGCCGTTCGCAAACAGCGCCAGATTCATGACGTTAATTCTGGCAATGAATTCCATCAGGGTCAGATCAGAAACTCTCATCATGCCTCCCTCAGCGGTCCCGGTTAGCCTTCAGCAGCAGATAGACGACACCCAGCAACACCCCATCCGAGAAGCTGGCGGCAAGGGTTCCCAGAAAGTGAAAGATCAGAAAGAAAACCAGAAGCCCCGTAAAATAAATATTTTGCGGGTATTTATTATTCAAGGTGATTCTCCAGCCGTAACCCGAGGACCAGGGCGATCTGTTCGAGCACCTTCATTTCTGATTTCTCAATTTCGCCGTCTGCCTCAGCGATGGCCACTGCGACATCAAGCACATCTTCCGCTTCACGCTGATCGCCCTTCACATCCTCGATTTCGCGCATCGCCGCGCGCCGTCCGATCTTGAAATCGGTCTCCAGCAAATTGACGATTTTGGTCGAGATTTCGGCCAGCTCGCTCGTGAAATTATAGAGAACCGGATTCGTCTTCAGCACCTGGTCGATTTTGGCGCGCTCAATCGGATCACAATTCCCATCCGCGAACGCCACCAGCCAGGCTGCATTCACGACAGCTTGCGCCAGATCACGTTTTTCAAATTTGGTGATGTCATTGGTCACGCGGCGAGCGCGTTTCTTTAAGAAACCGAACATATTTTATCCTTTAGAGGGTGAGCCGTTTCCCAGGAGAACATCCAGTGAGAGAGCCGAATGAACCCACCCGACTCACCCTTTAAAGGATCTCTCAGTAAACATCGCTTGGGAAAAGCGACAAAAAAAAGCCTGAACACGAATGTTCAGGCTGTATGAATGGATATACCAGAAGTAAGGAATCAACACACACGTAACATCAACGTTTTTCCGAGCGCTGACATTGCTTTTTGAATTGTGTCAATTTTCGTGGTGTGGTTCAAATTTAAAATGCGGGTGATTTCCTGTCGGGGTAAACCGATGCGTTTCGCGAGTTCGGAGTTTGACACCCCTTGTTCAACCACCTCATTCAGCAACAGCACCTTCGCGGCAATGCTGAGCGGCACGTCAATGAAATGGCCATCGACCTCACCCGGAAGCGGTATCGCCTCGCGCGCCGTGAATCGGTCATCCAGGACAGCGATCAGCGTTTCCCGACAGTTTTGCAAGGCGCACTCTGATGTCTCCCCATGTCCCTGAGCTTCAGGAATGTCACGACAAAAAATGATAAAACCGCAGCTGGAAGGTATAACATCGACCGGGTATCGCATATCACTGTTCATTCTCCGTGTGAAAGACACGAAGTGTAATCAAAATTGTGTCACTCAGCCAGCCAGAACGCTCAAAAAAAAAGCCCTGACTTGCGACAGGGCGAAACGTTAGCAAATGCTACTGGTTGAGGTATGGAATAGCGGTATCAGGTGATAAAATTAAATTGTTCAGAATATAAATTCAAGACTTTACACAAACCAGAAATCACGTCCATTTTTTCAGGCTCAACGTCTTTATTACTTTTCACAACATCAAGCGCCATATTGACGATTTCAACGGCCTCTTCATGATCGAGTTCCATCCGACCCAGATCGGATAAAATCGCTTCCTGTGCATCAGGATAATTAAGCTGAAGGCGTTCTTTCACCTCGTCAAGCGCCTCAAGAGAAAATTCAATCTCCTGAATTAATCGCCGGGAATCATGAAGCTGAATATAAATTTCTTCTAGCTCGTTTTCGGTCTGAGGCCCGGTTGCAAAGGAAACGAGGGACATCGCCGCCACGGCAGCAAACGCAAATTCCTGATTGTGCGTAATTTCTAAATGGTCCATAAGTGGCTTCTCACATTTGGATTATTATTGACAGGTCGGGTTAAGCGCAATTCTAGCCCGCTGCTCGTGTCGCCACATATGCATTTTTGCAATTTCAATCGGATGAAAAATAATCAGCACAAATCACGACGACGTTTCAATGAATGCGAATTTTTGGAAATCGCTCAGATTAATACGCATTCATTTTAGGGGTGAAATAATCTTGTCGATGCCGTTTTATTGTTTGCTGGTTTAAAACGGTCATAATCTAAAGATGTTATCCACTGTTGTTTCAGTTTGGCCTTCATGAAGAAGGCCATTTTTTTGGCCACTACCAAACCAAAAGAGTTCACCCTCGCTCACACACCTTGCCATAAGGAGAAAAACGATCGCAAAACAACTCTTCCGGGGTGGGTAAACGTGTGAGGAGAGTGAAGGCGAGAGTCGTAAACCAGCTTGCAGAGGAGCGGTGTTTCACAGGTTCACCGGACGGTTTCCGACTCTCTGCGTTTAGCTTATGCAGTTTTTTTCAGGCTTTCAAGATAACCCAGGTAGTTTTCGCACGCTTTAATACATATTTTGGTGAGAAACTTTCTTTAAAGCGTTATTCGCGCGTGTCTCCTCCTCAAAACAAACCTGAATTAACTCCTTAAAGACTGGAAACAGGTAGCGATAAAACGACGCCTGTGAGAGTTCCGGCATAATTTGCTTTATCGCACTCCGCAGGTGTTCGCCCTTCACTCGCCTGAAACCGAATCCTTTACACCGACTACAGGTCTTCATGACACGCTGGTGGGTTTCCGCAATCTTCGGCACGTCTCTCACGATGCCACGCCCTTTGCAACTCGGACAGCGGTTTTCTGGCGTCGCCGCAGTACGGCAATAATCTTCATAAGCAAACAGAGCCATCAGATAAATCATCCGGGCGCGCTGACGGCCAGTGAGTTCGGCCACCAGCTTCAGCTTCCCGATTCGCGCCCGTGTGAGCTTCATCAACGCCGTAACCGCTCTATTTTTGTCGTTCTGGCTTAACCCCATCTTGCCAAAGAACGCCGACATGCCAAACCCGGCATTAGCCTCCGCCATGCCGATCGCCGCCATCACCTCGGACATCTGAAGGGTGTCGGCGCTGGTTCCTCGCGGTTCATCACTGACACGGGAGGATTTCGGGAAATGAAAGCGAACGGTTTTTTCCAGATTCATAGCGCCTCCTTACCTGCGCGCAGGCGAATAAGGTGTTCGGTTCGTCGGGAGAAGATCTCTTTGAGGCGAACAAGATAGCTGATGGTGTAGGGTTTGAAGGTGTTATCACATTCCAGGCGGATCACGATTGACAGACCAAACCGATCAATCAGCCCGCGACGCAGATTCGGAATGTTACCGGATAGGTCGCGGTTACAATGCACGCAAGAGGTCACGCAGTTGAACACATTGAAACGCAGCTGACTGGCGCGGGCGCGGGAACGAAAATGACTGGCATCGACAAAAGCGCCTGGTCGATCCGGGTTGTTATCATTCAGAACGCATCCGCAGGCATGACAGGGACGACCGGCATCACGCACCCGAATATATTTATTGAAAGCTTCCTGGGCTTCTTTTAAGAATTCTCGCCGTTCTTTTTGTTTGAAGGGTAATCCGGCACGCTGACGGCGGCGTTCGGCGCGAATGCGGTAGCGCTCATCCTGCTTTCGATTCCAGGCTATGGCACATTGATAGTTAGAACAAACATGCTGCGTTGTCATCCACGGGGTGAACATCAGATCGCAGATGGGGCATCTTTTTTGTTTTGGATGTGTGGTCATCATGATTCCTTTTTTAAAGGCTTAAACATGACGTTGAGGGATAAAAAAGCCAGCAAACGCTGGCTGAAGATGGATTCTAATTTGTTATTGCCAAAGGCGATTAATGAACGACCTTTGCGACGGGGGAATATAGTTCGACATCGGTAAAAAAGCACTGACAACAAAAAAACGCGGGTCAGCGGTCAAACTCTTCTGGGTCTGAACGCCTCGCTTTTGATAATAGGCTATCAGATTGCTCGCTTCATTATCGCTCATCGGGTAATGCTGAAACCATGATCTTTTCATTCGCTGTTCCTTACGTTCCGAAGAAGTTGATCGAAAGTATAAACCTGAGATTTATATTTACATGAATCGCTGGTGGAAAGTGCCTTAATCTCTTTGGGTTCCGTTTTAGGTCGGGGTTTTCGTTTCGGCTTATAAGCATAACCAAAAGCGGGGTAATAAGCGGTAATCCGGTATTTAGCCCCCAAACCTTTCACAATGACCCGCCTGAGCTTGTAATGTTTGAACATCTGAAACACGACATCTTTCAGGAGATAAAACGGAATATTGTTCCGGCAGGTTTTATAAATTTCCTCAACCGTCCCTTCCTGTTTAACAGCAAGATAATCGATCACAATTTTTTCAACCTGATCGATGACCGCCTGATCAATATCATCGTTTTCCATGACACCCCTTTAACTGAAGAAGCGAATCGCTCGCCGCATTGATGGCAACGGTAATATCGTTAAGTCTGAAAGACGCGGTTTTAATCCGTGCGCGGGTATTGGTCTCTTCCCGTTTCAGGTTATCAAGCCCTTCCCGCCGACGCTTTACCTCTGCGCGCAGCGCGCGAAGATCCCAGTCTATGCGGGTCTCTTTTTTGGCAAGGCGAAGCAGATATTCGAACGGTTCAAGGGTGGCGTGACAGTGACGGCAGGTTATTGATCGATGGTATTCATTAACCAGAATGCTCGAATGGGTACAATGCCGAGCCTCAGGCGGCGGTTCTGCTTCGACAAAATTCTTCATTTCATTGATGTCAGCGTTGGGATCCGACCTTTCCCAAATGCTGACCACGTTGTTTTCGTTATCTGATGCCATGATCATTCCTCTTGTTGGCGTTTCAGAGCGAAGTATTCAGAGTTAACGGGGACGCGAACAAAACAGCCAATATCGAGACACCACGCCTGAACCTTCGTCATGAACTGGAACATTTCACCGACCCTGAGCTTAGAGGTATGGCGTAAGGTTTCCCTCACAATCTGAGCGCCTGTCGTGACATCGGTGTAAGTGGTCTCCTCGAAGCCGAGGAAGGTATATTTCATCGCGTCTTTGCACCAGGCGGGTGTGCAAAACGAGCGACCATGAAGGATCAGATACCGGCTCAGTTCACCCATCCAGGCATGGAACATGGCGTTCTGTGAGAGGGTGCGTTTTTCGGACCACGGTTCAAGCCGAAGCCTGAATGAACGACCCGCTCGAAGTTCCGTTTCGAGCGCGCGTTTAATATCGACAAAATTGAGCTGATTTATCCGAATCCCTTCAGCTGGGATTAACATCACTCCTCCTGTTTCTGGTCTCGCTTAAATTCAATGCGCTGACGCGCGATTGAGAGATAATCCGCCTCTTTTTCAATGCCAATAAAATCGAATCCATGAATGGCCGCCGCTTTACCGGTCGACCCGCTGCCCATATAGGGATCGAGAATGGTTCCGCCGGGTGGTGTCACCAGCAAACAAAGCCAGCCCATCAGGCTCGTGGGTTTTACCGTGGGATGATTATTTTTAGATCGTGAATTAGAAACGATTGAAACGCCCTCTTCCCGATCGAGTTTGCCGGTTTTGGCACAATAGAAATAGCGGGCCACGCTGCCTGAATCGTTATATTCACGGCTCAGGTGGTTATCCATGAGGAATTTTGTTCCTTTGACGGTCGTCTGACGGCTCGCCTCGCTCCGGTTCCCTGTGGATGAGGAATGAGGGAAAAGTTTTGTGACCTCAACACTGCCATCATGACAGAAGTTTGCAGGCCAGCGGCCATCGACAAGCGATCCTGTGCCTTCCTCAGGCATTCCTGAAACCGACATCTGTAAACTGTTCCCTCCTGGTTTGTTATGAGAAGGTGGGTTGTAGCGCGTTTCATTTCCAATACGACAGGCATCGATATTTATTGCACCCGTTCCATGCGCGAGAACATTCGCAGCAACCGGCCCGGAAAAAGGTTTACGGGCCATACAAATCGGCTCATGGGCAGGTTTAAGCGCCGTTCCCCAACCATCCCACTCTTTAGCGTGTTCTGAAGTGGGGACCGTCAAATCAAAGTCACTTTTATAACCGGCGCTGTCAGGATTCCCTGACGTGAACTCACCCGTTCCGCCCGCGATGCCGTTTGAGCTATGGCCGATAACGGTCGGTTCAACGCCTTCAGATTTATCGATTGCCTTGCTGATATTGTGAGATTTAGGGAACCCTGACCCGTAAACCCACATAATTTGATCCCTGATTTCAAACCCGGCCATGCGAATCGCTGTCGTCCCTAAATCATAGGTTCGTGCGCCAAAGAAGGAGAGAAGATGACCACCCGGTTTGAGGACGCGAAGACATTCACGCCAGACTGACGGTCCTGGCACAAAACTATCCCAGCTCTTCCCCATGAACCCATTCCCTCGATGTTCGTAATCATCGCCGTTAAGCCAGCGCGTTAAGACTTCGGTCATATCGGGAGGTTTGCTTAAGCCATACGGTGGATCGGTAATGATACTGTCAACAGAGTTTTCAGGCAGGGTTTTAAGCACATCCAAACAGTCACCATGATGCAGATCCAATTTCATAACAGTCTCTTTTACTTCAGGGGAGAAAGTTCACAAATCAAATCTTGGAGAGAATGCCATTCTGGCCAGCATAGCATGGCCAAATTCATCATAGAAACGGTCTGAAATAAGGGCGCGAACGCCCTTTATTTAATGACTGGCTTTCAGCATCGCTTTCATTTTGGCGATATGGCGGCGCGCCACTTCAGGTGATGACGTAATGGTTTTCTGTTCGACTTGTGGGATGGGTGACGGAACAGAAAAACCAGAGGAAAGTTTCGCGGCAAGTTTTTTTATTTCCTGATCACAGACTTTCAGCGCTTCTGAAACGGTTAAGGAAAGGCTCGTCATTTTTGCACTGACAGCCGTCACTAACCAGTATTGCGCGTTATCTTGCCAGGGATAATCTTCAGCAGAACGAAACTGAAAACGGGTTGCCCTGAAACGCATCACGAGATCGTATAGATCGGATGCATCCGGCAAACCGAACTTATTTATTTCCCCTGCTTTGCACCACGATATAAATTCACCAGGCGAAGGAAGAAAAGGCTTATCATGTTGGCGCGCCCTTCTCATTCCGGCTTCTATCTGGTCTGAATGATAAATCTCATTTTCAGCAATGGCTTTTATCCATTGGCGTCGCAGCTCGTTTAATTGCTGCTGATCCTGAATCTGATTCATCATGGCCGGAAAAGTGGCGCGGAGTTGCTTGAATAACACGTTGAAGGTTTCAATCGCTTCTTTCGGTAATATATCCGAACGCTTTTCGTTGTGTGACTGTGCCAGCAAAGAAAGCTGGCGAGTGTCCTGATTTTTTATTGCCTGGGCAAATTGTTTCATAATTCAAGTCCCTCAGCCCAGTCGGTGTTATCAAAATCGAGTTGATTCTGATGTTTCCCGACATTGACTTTTCGGTTCTTCAACTGGGACTGCAAATAAAGACTGTCCCAGTGGTCACGAAGTTTTGTAGGACTTAACACAATTTCTTGCCAAAATCTATCAGAATTGGCCCATTTGAAAACTGTGGCTATCTGCTGGTGATCGCAAGATTCATTCTCGCGAAGTAACCGAATTTGATTCGCCCAACCCGACCAGCTGATTTTTTTGAGCTTGATGCCCAGCCCTTCCACCAGCGAACACATCCATTCAGCGAGGGTAAGATCATCGGCGGTTCCCCAGTGTAGGCCAGAAGGCGATTCAATAGCAGCGTCGGGACGCATGGTAGATCGGGATCCTCGTGAGGATCCAGTTTTTTTCGGTTTCGCCGACATGATCTTTTTAAGATCAGTATTGTTATCAGTATTGTTCTGTGTACCGAGGGGTGTACCGTCAGGTGTACCGGGGGGTGTACCGCCTACCACCTTCAAACCCGCGCCAGCACTGGGATTAGGTGTACCGTGGGGTGTACCGTCAGGTGTACCGAGGGGTGTACCGCGTGATCTGCTTTCAAATTGCGGGTCTACCTCCTGATAATCGCAATAATTTGTGATGAAGATCGTCAGCGCGATCGGGGTGTTCGACATGATGATCATGTTGTGGCGTTCAAAGAACTTCAGGATCCGCAAGACGTGACGTTTTGAGATCGGCGAACCTTCATGGTCATGAATGCGGCTGGCGAGAAGAGTAGATGTCGTGACCAGCTCGCCGGGTTTCAGCTGCCAGTCGCGATTTAAAAACTCAACCGAACGCGGACGAAATGAGGCTTCAGAAAGAAGCCGGATCCAGACGGCGAGTTTAATCGGATCCTTCGCCCAGTCTGCCAGGAGAAGACTTCGAAACAGTGAAAAATGCCCCTGTTTCTGGTTATGCACTTTGTTACCCCTGACCTGATTGTCTTGGGTGAAATCATGCAGCGTGAGACGCGGTTTCACAGACGAACCTCCTTGCGGGAGGCATGGCTAATAACCTTAATAAATGTAATGTTTTTTAGTGCGCGTTTTATTTCGTTTTCGGTGTTATAATGACACCGACACGTTCTGGAATTCATAGATTCACCTCTGAAATTGGTCAGCAAAAGGATCTCCGCCCCACGGAGATCCTTTTTTTATTGTGATTCAGATAGGGTGTTGTGAATGAACAAAGGAAGCGAATTTGGTCGCGTTGCCTTGTTTGAACTTGACGATTCGTGAATAATGTGGGGGCTTAACTTGCTGTGCTATTCCTTCTCAATGCGTTCATTTCCCTCAGGATTTGAACGCATTTCTCTTATCAGGATCTGAGCGACCTCTTTCGCCAGCCTCCGCAAATCCTCATCGTCAACATCATGGCCGATATAGGCCAAAAATCGCGCAAATTTAGGAATGTGAGTTTTTTTCCAGCGAGAAATTTGTGATCGATCAATCCCTATCGCATTCGCGATCTTCTCTGTTCCATGCAGGTTAATCGCGTTTAACAGGGTCGACTCAATCTTTAAAGCCGTGTGAATCTGTGTAGCTCGCATTAGATAAACTCCTGAGTGTTGTCATTGGTATGGGTGCGAACGCTTCTGAGCACTCCGCGAAGGTAGCCGTGACTTAAAGACTGGTCACATTATCTTCAACGATACAGCCTCAGATGTATTTAAAACTTGCCGATACCGATTAACACGATAGACAAGGCTTTAAAGCGTTCACTTTGCTGTTGCGCTATGATGCGCCGCATCAAGCGCGATTACGAAAGTAATCGTCATTTTAAATGCGCAGATTGTTAAAGAGCGTTGAACGATTCCGATCAGGTTCGTGGGAAAAGTTCGGGTAAATCGGGGCGAATCTGGTGTGGTTTGAATTGTCCATCGGTTGCCCGTGCCACCTTGATCACATACTGGGGGGACACATGGTTAACACCGTGAAGCCATTTCCACACCGCCCCTTGTGTGACGCCGCAGGCATCGGCCAGTTTCTTCTGGCTTCCGCTTTGCTCGATGGCGAAACGGATGATTTCATTCACGGGATTTAATTACCTCAGTATTTAAAAGAAAGCAAATCATAACTCTCCAGGTAGTCAATTTTCAACACCTGGACACTACGAGGTTCAAAGATTGAGATGTCACTTGCTGAGCGCCTGAAAGCGATGTTGATTGAACGAGGATATTCACAAGGTGAACTGGCGAGACGGGTTGGCGTCACGCAAGGCACGATTTACAAACTGGCTTCAGGACATGCCAAATCAAGTAAACGCATTGTTGAGATTGCGCAGTCACTCGGTGTGCGCGCGGAGTGGTTGTTGACGGGTAATGGTCCGCAGTATATTACGGAACCCGGCGAGGATAATCCCCTTTCAGGTCAGGAAGAATTGACCGCCGATCCTGAAGGCCTTCAGATTATCGACTTCGCCCTTCCTTATCGCGATGGCGAGATTGCAGTTCCTTTACTCCCTGATATAGATAGTGCTTTTGCTAACTCGCCGTTTCCTTTCACTGAATATAACGGTCCCGTAATGCGAATAGAAAAGGACGTATTGACTGATTTTGGTGTGAATGTAACTGCCGCGAACTTTGTGGCTTTTTTCGTGACCGGCGACAACATGGATCCGGTTATGCCAGAGGGAACGCAGATTCTTGTCGACATGAACGATAAACGGATTGTCGATGGCAAAATGTATGCGCTGGATCAAAGCAGCTGGCGAAAAGTCCGGTTATTATACCGCTCCGGCCCCTCAGAACTTACGCTGAAAAGCTACAATTCCCAGTCTTTCCCGGACGAGAAGATCCCAATGGGAGAGGTCGATATTCTTGGCCGCATCGTTTACCTTCAGCGCAACGTTTAATTACCTTTCAATCACTTATTCCTGATTCGTTTCCATCGGAATAAGTGACTACCTACGGATTAAAAGTACATACTTTGCGACACAAGTCACATTCTGACATCCCTTCTTAAAACCTAAGTAGTTGACCGTTCAAATCTCATGGTATTTAATGGCGCTGTTGAACGGCGCAACTCAATGACGTCGGTCGCCCGGCGGATTCAGGAAGAATGGCAATGGTGCGAACGTCAGGTGTTCATTCCGAACGTTCTCGCTCAGAAAATTCCGAATGAATACTTAGGTTTGTTGGCAAACACAAATCACACAGATTGCGAGTCTTTTTTGTCTCAGCCGTGGTTGTTTAAGTCCATATTCGGGGATCCAGACGGCTTTGGTTTGTGTTTATCTCTTTCGTTAGTGCTGCTAATGCCTTTTGGATCTTAAGTGAAATTTTAATTCGTCCTCTGAAATTTCTGGCCGAGTTATCGTTTGAACGTTTCGTTATAACGTGCATCAACTTAAGACAAAGGAGTTATAATGGCTGCATTAAATACCCTGCCCAACAAACTCTGGAGACCCCTCGGAGAGGTCAAGGCGTTTGTTGAAAAAATGAGTAATGGTGTTCGTCTTCCTCAGATGAGCCAGAAAATAAAAAGCTTCGCCTCGCTCAGCCGCAAAGATAAGGACATTCTGATCCGTTATCTCGATGAACGCGATTGCATCAACGTGATCCAGGCAAGACCTCTCAAAGGTGGGAACCTCTGCACATTCTTTTTTCATCAGAAATATCCCCTGCCCTCGACCATACCCGGATATGACTGGAACGGCATCAAGCCGAAACGCATGATGCCGGTTGAAGATATTCCGAAACACCTTCTTCCCGATGTGGATGAGTCGCCCGAGCCGGATGAGGTAGACGAGCCAGAACCCGTGCCTGAAATAAAATTGGCCGAACCTGTTGCTTCTGTCGATGAACCTGAAACCGATGACGATACACGCGGCAATCAAGCCGAAGATCTACGCAAGCGCGCGCTACAAATGCTGATGGAAGCCGATAAAGCCGATTCGGACAGGACATCAAATCTTATTACCAATGAACTGAAACCTAAAATCGATGATTTTATTGCCCGGTTAAATGTCGCTAATGATGCTGTACAAAGCACACTCGACACCCTTTATGACCAGATGGGTGAAGTCGATAAAATATCGATGGAATTTAAAAAGTTTTGTTCATCACTCTGAATCCTGATTAGGCCCATCTCGGGCCTTTTCTTTTACTGGAGGAACCATGTTCACCCTTACTCAGATCCAGACCCTTTCCCTTCCCCTTCGTCATTATCTTTCCCGCAAAATTCACAATCTGATCGCCTTTTTAAAAGAGAAAGGCGATCCGAGTGTTTATTAATTATGAAGGCCTTATGAAAACCGATTCTGCTTCTCAAAATCTCGCTGAGTTCGAGTTTATTTCAGCCATGCTCGACTGGCTTCAATCAGAGGGTATTACATGCGACTCTCCCTCCATGACAACCGACGCATCAACGACATTATCACCCATTTATCCGATGAGGACCGGGAACACATCCGACACGAGGTCGAACGCCTCCATACGTTAAAAAAACCGAATCCGTTACTCGATGCCGTCGCGGATTACTACCCTAACGAGTTCACCAAAATCGCCGATGAATGGCTGTCCTTCTCCGATGTGGATTATCAGGTAAAGATGTCTGAGCATTTCTGGGATGCCTTAGAGGCGCGCGTGACCCGCGAGTTTGCCATTCAGCGTTATCTCAATGGCGAAAGCTGGGAGGGATAATGGATCCCGGCGTTTATTTTTCCCTCTCTAATGCGGACTATCATCACGGCGACGGCATCAGCAAATCCCAGCTCGATGACATCGCGATCAGCATGGCGGTTTATCAGTGGCGCAAATCCGCCCCGGAAGATGAACTGAAGAAAGAACCCCTGACCTTTGGCACTGCCCTTCATTGCCTTCTCCTTGAGCCGGATGAATTCGACAGTCGCTTTATCGTGTCTCCTGAATTCAACCGGCGCACCAATATCGGAAAGGATGAGGAACGCGCCTTTCTCGGGCGCGCCGCTGCCCTTAAGAAAACCGTGCTTTCCGCCGAGGTATGGCGAAAGCTCGGGCTAATGCGTGATTCGACACTTGCACACCCTTCCGCGCGCTGGCTTCTCGAACAGGCCGGACATGCTGAAGCCTCGATTTACTGGCGCGACAGGGAAACGGATGTGTTATGTCGGATCAGGCCTGATAAGTTCCTGTCCTCGATGCCGGTCATCATCGATGTGAAAAAAGTCGCGGAGATGGCGCGTTTTCCGCGTCACATCGCCGAATTCCGCTATCACGTTCAGGATGCTTTTTATCGTGAAGGGTTTCGTGAGCACTTTGGCGAAACCCCGATGTTCGTGTTCATTGTCGTCAGCGAGTCGATCGAGTGTGGACGCTATCCTGTGCGCGTCTTTTCCCTGACGCCTTATGATGTCGAGGTGGGGACACATCTCTTTCGGGCGAACCTTCGCACCTATGCCGATGCCATTGCCAGACAGGATTTCGGCGGCATTGAAGAAATCACCCGTCCCGACTGGGATAAAAAGAAGGATTTTTTATGAGCAACCTCATTCAACACGATCCCTCAAATACCCGTTCGGCCATCTTTAACCCCACCAGTCTTGAAAAGCTTCAGGCGTTTGCCGAACAGATGGCGCTGAGCCGTGTCACCATTCCCGCGCACCTGAGCGGAAAGCCTGCCGATTGTCTGGCTGTTGCCCTCCAGGCGGTGCAATGGAACATGAATCCCTATTCCGTCGCGCAGAAAACCAGCGTGGTGAACGGCAACCTCTGTTATGAATCGCAGCTGGTGAACGCGATTGTCACCAGCTCGCGCGCGGTGAGTTCCCGCTTTGAATATGAGTATGGTGGACCGTGGGAAAAACATCGCCCTGGCGATCGCACCCCTGCCGCTGAGAAAGGCTTGTTCGTGCGCGTCGGCGCAATCCTTGCCGGTGATACCGAACGGACATGGGGCGAGCCGCTTTACCTTGAGTTTGTGAAGGTAAGGAACTCCCCATTATGGGTCACGGCGACAAAGCAGCAGCTCGGTTATCTCGCCGTGAAATACTGGGCGCGGCTCTATACGCCCGATGTGATTCTGGGCGTATACACGCCGGATGAAATGGGTCAGCCGGTTGAACGGGATGTGACGCCGCCCGCTGCTGCGCCACAAAATGCGCTCGATCTCAATCAGATCATCAACCGATCAGCAGAGGCGCAGCCCGACCCCACCGAGAAAGAAACCCGCACGCCTGCCGAGCTGGTGGAGTCGTTCACCTATGCCGCCCAGAAGGCGAAGACTGTAGAGGAGCTGAACCAGTTCTATCACTACTGCACCGCGCATATCGGGGAAGATTCCGTTCTCTCAGCGGTCGCGACTGAGGTTTATGAGACGCGCCACGCTGAACTTCAGTGAGACACCGACACTTCATTTTTTTAATCCTTTTGTGCGCTAATGCGTAAATCCGCCTGGATCGTGAATTTTTTTAGCGTTGCTTTAGGGAACATGCTCTTGATTTATCGAATAGAGCTATTCAGAGGGAAGTTAATGAATAAGTTACTTAACCGGTTTTCCTGGGATGATCTGAAAATCATTCAGGCGATTGGCGAGTACGGAAACCTGTCGCGGGCTTCGGCTTTTCTTGACATCAATAATTCGACGTTGTTTCGTCGTCTCGGTGCGCTGGAAGAGTTGCTGGGTCTCACCTTGTTTCTTCGTCACCGAACACAATATGTCCCGACTTCAGCGGGCGCGGAACTGATCGCCCTGGCGATGAAGACGCGCGAAGAACTGAAATGCACGCTGAGCAATGTAACCGAAGAGGTCCGGGGTTTTATTGGTGAAATCCGCATAGCCACGAATGACGCCCTGCTTCACGACTATCTCACGCCGCTCATCGCCAGCTTTTCTATCCAGAATCCGCTGATCAGTTTCTTTGTCTCGATAGGAAATGAAGATGTGAACCTTGAGACGGGTGGCGCAGATATAGCGTTCAGGGCAACGAACACCATTCCAGAAACATTATCAGGCCGGAAAGTCGGGATCGCGCGCTGGGCGATTTATGGCAACAAAGCCGAATGGGAAGGCGTAAGCGTCAACATTGAGCAGCTGAAGAATCATCGCTGGCTCGGGTTTACGCCTTCTCTTTCTTGTCTGCGTGCGCATAAGTGGGTGGAGAGCAACGTAGATAAAGACAATATCGTTTACCGAGGAGATTCGGTGTTATCACTGGCAAGCGCCATTCATAACAGGATGGGGATCGGCTTGCTGCCGGTCATGCACTCGCGCCACTATGATGATCTTGTTCGCCTGAGTCCGGTCTTTACCGATATTGAAGAGGAGCTGTGGTTTCTTGCGCATCCTCAGGTCAGGAAATCGGCAAAAATTCGCGAGTTCATTAATCATTGCGCGCAATATATCCAGGAACATGAGGCGGAAATATTCGCTGAATAATCGCTTAGATTGATCCGCTTTTTTGTGAAGGTGATCGTAATGTAGTTATCAGAGGGGCGGATAACCTGACCGCTTTCAATTTGGTTCCTCGCCTTGCTGAGTTGAAAGTGAATCCTCCTGTAGTGTGGCTCCCCTCTAATCCAGTAAGACTGGAATAATAATAATCGAAGTGTCGTGTAGTTCAATCCATTGCCTGAACGGAAACGTTCGGGCTTTTTTTTGTCTTTTTTTCGTTGGTTGTCATATTTCTGTCATATAACGACGCATTGAACCGGTTTATTAAAGTGAGCGGATCAGATTTTATTTTTTCAATTCCCTTTTTGCAAAACTGAAAAAACAAAGATGAGTTGAGTGGGTTATAGTTTTTTCCGTCGACAGGAAAGCCTCAGTTAAAGATTTTCCTAAGACCTTTTAATAACTAAACTCAATTTTAAGGATGTCACATGACTGATATTAAAGCTGTAGCCGTTGAACCTAAAAACCTGCTGAATCCTCATAACCATGCGCTGATTCTGCTGGACCATCAGTCTCAGATGGCGTTCAACGTCAAGTCAATCGACATCGGTTCTCTGCGTTCTAACGCAGCGATTCTGGCTGAAACCGGCAAAGCCTTCGGCGTGCCAACCATCGTTTCAACCATCAGCCGCAGCGACTTCGCCGGTCCGGTCTTCCCGGAAATCACGAAGGTGTTTCCGAACACCAAAGAGTATATCAACCGCACCACCTCGGACGCGATTGAAGATCAGAACTTTGTTAATGCCATCAATGCGACCGGCAAAAAACGTATCGTTATCGCTGGCCTGTGGACCTCAGTTTGCCTGAACGGTCCGGTTCAGGGGCTGCTGGAACAGGGCTTTGAAGTGTATGTTGTGGCTGATGCCTCAGGTGACATGTCTCATGAAGCGCATGTTATGGCGATGCACCGTATGATCCAGTCTGGCGCAGTGCCGATCACCTCAACCGCCTACCTGCTGGAACTTCAGCGTGACTGGGAACGCAAAGAGACCTATCCGGCCACAATGGAAATCTCTCAGGCCCATGCAGGCGCGTTCGGTATCGGCATTCAATATGCCTATGATATGGTTCACGGTAATCGCGGCATTGAATAACCGCGACACCCTCAAATCGGTTTAAAGGTTTCCCCACCAGGGAAAAATAAAACCTGACAATCTGTTGTGCCTCTATCCTCGTTGTGTTCGTCAGGTTTTCCCCCGCTCAGGCGGGGTTTTTCATGTCTGAAATTCATCATCCCCTTTTCTTTTCGCTGGTCGCTTATGACCGGCGCTTTTTTTCGTGGGAGCAATCATGTCTTTTATTACCTTGCGAGAATGGAACAGCCGCCAGCTACTGCCCCGATCAATGGAACAGGTCCGGCGATGGGTCAGAGAAGGCAAGCTTTACCCCGCCCCTTTTCTTGATGGCCGCACATACCTCATTCAGGAAAACGCGGTTCGCATCGATCCGATGCAACCCAAACAATTCACGGCAAACCATCCTAAGCTCGTCCTCGCAGAACGCATCAGGAAGCAAAACAAAAAATAACTTCGCTCAGTCTGATAAATTTCATTTTGTCGTAATGTCATTATCCTCATTCATGGTTAATGCAGGAGTGATGAAGTGGAAGAAGGGTTTTATAAAGTCACATTCGTTCATGCTAATGGCGCGTCAGCTTCTGTGATCGTTAAAGAGGCGCATATTCTGGGCCGGGGTTTATCCATTTCCGTTTATGGATCCTTCTATGGGGCATCCCTGATCCTGAATGTCGCACGCAATAACACCACCAATATTTCCCCCATTCTTGACGATTATCAGGCCTACAGTTTTTCAGGTGGCCTTGAAAAAACAGCCGAAGGTTATGCGTTTGAACTGGACGATCATACTGATATTCCGGTTTACATTACATTTACAAAAACCGCAGATCTCACAGGTGACGAATGTTTGACGGAATTTATCGATTAGTTGTTTCTCACCCCGCCGGTGTTGCCGAGCACTTTCGCGCTGCCGTTCTTGAAGGTGAACTTACCGCATGGAATGCGAATTTTTCATTGTCAGGGTCAGTAAATTATTACAACGCAGAAATTTACCTCCGCACCCTCAACAACGGCTCCTTAAAGGCCTCGGTGATTGGGTCGCGAGGTCATTATTCCTTTCAGGGATTTACGACGATTCACAGTGACGGATTTATCGTCATTGAACCGGATAGTCTTCTGTTGGTTATCGTAGGAATACGAGAAGATAATTATTTACATATATAGCTGGAGTTGGTTGCTATGCAGAAAGTTAACTATTATGCCTGTCAGACGCCCACACGTTTTAGAGAAAGCGAGCGCTGTTCAGTCACCCGCCTTTTAACCCGCCCTGACATCGCCAGGATAAAACAGGTTCTCAACGTCAATTCAGAACAGCTGGCCGATATTTTCGGGGTAAGCCCCTCGCTTGCGAGCGGGTGGGTAAATTGTACTCGCAAACCGATCGGGCCTGCGCGTAAACTGTTGTTGCTGGTGGAACAAAACCCTCAGATTGCAGAACTATTAAAAGCGCTTTAAAGCTTCCCTCGCTCCGCAGGCGTCCTCGCAACGCCTGCTTTTTTTTGAACAAAATTCAGGCTTCTTTTGCATTTAATCACATTGTTGAAGAAATCATTTGCATATAATGGAACAAATTCAACAAATTCTTTACCTACCTTAGGAGATCTCTCAAACCTGAGGTTGAATAATGCATCTGCGAAGCCTGAAGCCCCAGATATTTTCCCGTAAAGTTGAGAAGCCGATCCCCCCAGCTGTTAATGAAAAAAAGAGTTCGCCCTCTTCCCTCTCACCTTCTAACCCGGTCGCCTCAACCGGCGCGCTGAAATGTAAAATCCAGCTTAACCGAAAAGGGAAAGCTGACGTTGAGGTTCTTGAAGGCGGTCCCATCCTTGAGCCACTTCTCAAACAAACCGTTGCGAACGATCGCATGACGTATCAGGCCTGCGACGCCACGCCCGATCGCGAGCGCCATGTTCTGCTGGATAAGCAGGGACGGCTGCTGTCTCTCGCGCGCACACCTGAAGGGTTTATTGGTGTCACACACAGCCAGCAGCCGGACGCCTGGAAATCGGTTGAAAAAAAGGGGCTGTTTCATCGTTCAAAATCCCTTCCTCCGCCTGCCTTATCAGTGAATAACGCGTTCGTTTCAGTCGCCGGAAAAAAAATTCCTCTCCCCGGAAAAGCATTGAACGAAACCTTGACCGAAACCACCTCTGATCCCTCTGGCCGCTACCGGCTGCATATGAAACACCTCTTTCGCTTCAACGACACCACCGCCAGCTGGGAGCCACACGGCAACCAGAGCGAGAAGAAATCGCTTCTCTCTGTCCAGGCGGACGGGAATGTCTGGGCGGTCACGGCTGATAAAAAAATCTCGCCGGTCGCCCCGCTCAAGGGCGGCTTTGAAACCCTGAACGATCAGATCCGTGCCATCGGTTCGACGACGAGCACCAGCGAGAACCGTCAGCCGGTGATCGAACTCGACAGCAAGGTTGAACATTTCTCTGTAAGCCGTGAAGGTCACGCCATCGTTCAGACCGCCAATGATGACGATAAAATTCAGCGCATCCGATGGATCGAGAATATTCGCGAACCCCAGT
This sequence comes from Pantoea sp. ICBG 1758, assembly GCF_002928325.1. NCBI lineage: Bacteria > Pseudomonadati > Pseudomonadota > Gammaproteobacteria > Enterobacterales > Erwiniaceae > Pantoea > Pantoea sp. ICBG 1758. The sequence goes on along the minus strand of NZ_POWL01000001.1, from coordinate 873,760 downwards.
CAATGGTGGAACTCTATTTGCCCGAGGGAATGAGTTGCCGTAAGACGGCCATCTTTGACAAAACGGTGTTTGCGCTCGATTACCGTGGCGCGCTGCAATGCGCCCCGTTGCCCAGTAAGCATGACCGGGTATTGCATTTCGATTCGGGGGCGATGAACGTCCGCACCCAGAAAATCAATGAGGCGATAAAAAAGATTGTGGGTCCGGGATTTAAGTTTGAAGAGATTGGCAACGTAGAGGATGACCGGCTTCATGTGGTGGTCAAGGACAGCCAGGAAAGGAAGCACTTTATCGCGGTAAAACTTGATCGGGAGAAGGTTGAGGTCGACAGCAGCTGGAACATCACGGACGCGATGATCCTCGATCACCAGAAAGGCCTGACGCCCTTTCAGCCTCAGGAAAAAGACGTTATCGATCTGGACCGGATGGGAAAAGTCACAGTCTATGATAATCGCCCCTATTTTTTGAATGAACGTTCCGGCCAGTGGGAACTGACGAACGAAGATCGTTCAGACCGGCTCAAACTGTCACGCCTGCGCGCGGGTCTTGATGGCCAGCCGTGGATGATAAGCGTTAATTCTGAGGTTAAAAAACTTAAGGTCCGGGAAGCAACCACCAAACTCACCCATTCAAACGCTGTGTTTATGCTCCCTCAGGTCAAGAAATCGGTGAGTATCGATCAGGCGATCTCAGGGATGGAGGAAAACCATTTTCTGAGCGATGTGGCCGCAGCCGATCCGGGAAACGTCATTACGCTCAATCACTATGGCCAGCTCCATTTTCACACAGGAGGTTCTAACCGCATCATCAGCCGTGAACAGCTGGCGGAAATGGCCGACCGGCCCGATTTAAAAGTGTCTGAAATCGCGATGACAAATACCCGCGATCTGGTGATGCTTTCCAGCCGGGGTGAGCTGATGACCATTAATGAACGCCAGTGGTCAGGCGGGAAAATCCATCCGATGCTGACCATCAAGCCGCCGCTCAATTCCGCTGGCGTCCCGACCCGGTTTATCGCGCTTCATACCATTGGACCAGGCATCATTGCGTGTGAAGATCCTCAGCGCGAACTGTGGACGCGTGACGGCGGGGTTTGGGTGAAGACAGCGCCGCGCCAGACTCAGCCCGACAGGATGACCGATCAGCTCGATGCCCTCAAAGAACACGATCATGTCACCCAGTTCGCAAAGGGAAATCTTCGTTTTAAATCCCATGTTCATCTGGGCGGAATGGAAAAACAGCAGAAAGTTAAAACCCCTTTAAGCGCGCGCATAAATGCTTTTGTCTTCCGGCCCACGATGGAATGGCCCCGTCCCCTGAAGAATCTCGGGAACGCGATTCACCATCAGGTATCGGGTCGGGATGGTCTGGCCGATCTCTATAAGGTTCAGCCCGAACTCTCTACGATGATCCGTACTATCCCCGGCCCCGATACGCCGCTTCAGACGCCGGTTAAAACGAAAATTTCCTCGTTGAGTCAGGTCTTCAAAACGCCGGAAGAAGAAAAGCTGTTTCAGGATCTGAATGATTTCGCCGACCTTCTGTCTGCCTCTACCAGCCATTACAGCAAAATTATGGGCAGGCATTATGGGTTTCTTGATGCTGAATTTCGGCCACTGACCAGACCAAAAATAAGACGCAACACCTCATCCCGTTTTAATCCTGCGACGACCCGCGCCACGAACCTCGGGGAAAGCTTCCAGCGTCTGTTGCAATATTACCCGGTCGATCTGGATAACAGCGCCGGAAACCTGCTGGAGAGGATGGTTGAAAAGAAGGTGGTCATCAACGAACAAAAAGATGTCATCCCGATGGGCATGAACCGCGATGCCTTTGACAAAATCGCCCTCGTGAAATCCCGCCTTATCCATGACTGTCTGTGTCTCTATCATCTTCATAAACTCGTGGATGAAATTCAGGAGGGTTTATTACCCAGCGTGAACCGGTCTGAGTTTGTGGAGAAGATGACGGCGCAGGCGGCGTCGTTGCGTTTCAATCTGTGGGACCAGAACCCGGTCAAGGCGTTCACCGATCAAGGCTTTTATAATCATCGCCAGCTGGAAGCGGTCTATGATGCCATTCGACAAACCTCTAAAGCGTTCAGTAAAGAAGATCATGGCGTGAATATCACCTCACGATCCGTTCTTGAGGCGAACACGCAGCACGAACTTCAGCAAAATTTGCTCGACACGCTGAAATCGATGGAGACCGGCGAAAGCATTGCCTTTAGCCGTAACTATGGCGCGAATGCCTCGGTCACCTCTTATTTCAGCTCAGCGGTGTTTATTGGCGCGAATGCGACAGGTCGTCTTGATCGCGGGTTTATGATGAATATCGGACGAACAGAAAATGCCTTCACGGTCTCGTTTGCGCGGTCGTTTGCCGCGTCGGGAACCCTGAGCGTCGCGCTGGTGGATAACCTGTTTTCGGCGTTCGATCCGGCACATCCGGTTTTTCTCGATGCGGGGCATCATTTCCCGATGTCAAAGACCTTACTGTTAGGCGGCGGCGCAACCCTTTCGGGAAGAGACTCGAAAACCTTTCGGGTCACGATGACGGTCGGTGAATCCGAACTCGCCCCGTTTATCGAACAGCTGGTGTCCGGCGAGCTGGATCCCGTTGAGGTGATGAGCCGGGGAAGCCATCACCAGACGGACAAGATCCGCCAGCATGATCTGAACCTGTCATTGTCTGCGCAGGCGAGCGCCTATGTTACCCTTCCGCTCGTCGATAACCGCGTGCCTCATGAAACCTCGATGGTGCGGTTTCGTGCGCAGGCGGGCGCGAGTTTGTCCGTTGCAGGCGGAAGCCGTGAGCGTTCGCGATCGGTAACAGGTGCGGGGCTGGGAATGAGCCGAACCGCAAACCGTGTGACCGGATTCGATCGGGGCGGTGTAGCCGCGCAATTCGACATCCCGACCGGCCCCCGTTTTTTCAGTAATGGCAGCGTGGAAAACGTAACCCTTTATGCCTCTTCGACAGCCGCGTTCACCGCCGCATTTGATAATCGCACGAACCATAAGCTGAGGATTGAACTCACCGACGCCCCTGAGGTGTCTACCACCCAGATTGAGGGGATGATTTCCCGGCTTGAGCGTTACTTTACTGACAATGATTCCCAGATGATGATGGCGAGGCTTAAGCGTAAACGTCCGAATACGCCGGTTGTTTCACCCAAAGATAAACTCGCCGAACTCAACACGCATTTTGCGCAATGGTTTCCCTCTCACGATCCCAACACGCCGTCCCGGTTTGGCGAGCTGCGCGGGCATGGTCATAAAGCCGCCCTGCTGGCCCTTCAGTCGCTGGTTCGGTCTCAGGAGGCATTCGAAAAAAAAGCCCAGCTCATTTCGCGGGCGGAATTTCAGACGACTTATCAGAATCTGGCGCGTCTCGATCACAACAGTTTCAGTCACTATGTCGGGAATATGACCGGTTTCGGCGGCTCACTCAGTAATGCCGACCGGCTTAAGGGAATGATGGAAGACGATCACCAACTTGCGGGTTTTATCGATAAGCTCAGAGAGAACCCGCACGCGATCGCAATGGTCAATCTCGAATTCAATCCAGCCACCCGTGAACGCATCGAGCGGGAATGGGCGCAAGAGAAGCTGACGCAGGAACAGATCGGCGAGCTGCTGAAGGACCGCCGGAATATCCGACTAAAGTCGGTGGTCTTTACTCAGACAATGCGAAAATCGGATGGATTCGCCTCACCGAATTTTATTCTGGGCGGCTCTAATGGCGCGTCGGTTTCGATGACAGAACATTTAGGGACCATTCATTTCAGCTATCTCGATGACAATGAAATGACCCCGGCAAGCTATGTGCTTAAAGGTCGTGTTGCGTTGCGTGAGAACGCGATTACCGCCGCGATGGATTCCGCGCGCGAAGCCGGGTTTGTGCTGCGCGCCATGAACTAACCAAAGGGATCAGGGGGAACACCTGCTTCACGGGCGAGTTCCCGATAGATCTGCCGCACTGAGGCGGCATAGTTGGCGCGAACCTGCTTCAGTTTCAAGGCGGGTCCGGTGTTGTACATGCCCACGGAATCCCATGACCGGCCATACCGCTCGAAGAACCCATTCAGGATCCACGCCCCCGCCGCCACACACACATCAGGTTCAGTGAGTAACCGATTGCGCGTGATGTTGAATTGCCTGAGCCTGCGAAAATGGCTTGAGTTAATTCCCATCATACAGACATCTTCTGTCCGATCGCTGTTGGCATGGTTCACAGCATGGTTATAAAGATGGGATTCCTTTCGGGCAATGGCCTTAAGCAGCAGCGGCTTGATGTGAAACTTTTCCCCGACCCGCTGAAAGCTGTCGGCGTGCGCCATCGGTGTCAGCAGAAAAAGAAGGGCGAAGAGTTGCCCTGAAAAATTCACTTGCACGTTTCATTATCCTCCTATTGTGATGAGATTTAAGTGAAGAAAGCGCGCTTTAGGTTCCAGCGGTGCGGATCTTTGGAACTACTCGGGGATTTTTCTCACATAAAAAAAGCCGGTCACTGATTCCGGCGATGTGATCACTCATTTAAAGGAAACCCGATGAACGTTACCAACAACAATGACGGCTTCAGTCCGAACCTGCCTCCAGCAGGACCGGCCACCAGCGGCCCAGGTAATTTCCCGCCCATGAATAACGCCTTGCCCTCACCCACGGGGAACGGTTCCGCGTTGAACTATGATTCACAAGTCAACCCCAGCACGATCAGCATGGGTAATTCAGCGCTGAATGGGGCGAACGTCATGGCCGCGTCTCCCTTGCAGGATCAGAACCTTTCAGGCGGCCTGATGGGGACGATTGAAGACATGCTTCAGCAGTTCCTGGCGAAGTTACAAAACCTGCTTCGTATGTCGACCGGTGAGAATGATGGTGTGCAGGGTCAGCAACCGGCAACGGCTTCCTCTTCAGCCCTTCAGGATCTTGCCCCACTTGCCGCTTCCGCCGCCGCACCTGCTGCATCCTCTTCGCCGAATGTGGGGAATGTGCGTCTGGCCACGCCATCAGAATCAACCGGTGACACCTCAATGAAAACCAGCGATGCCGATCTTCAGAAGCTGGTGGACAAATACGGCCCGGAATATGAACAGGCCTCGAAAGAAACCGGCGTGCCTGCGAAGCTGCTGGTGGCACTCACGATGCAGGAATCAGGCGGTGACGTTAACGCCAAATCAACGAACCCCGGCAACGGCAAAACCGATTCTGGCATGAACCAGATCAACCCAGACACTTACGCCGGAATGCGCGCCGCGCACCCGGATAAGTTGGGGGCGAACGCAGACGATCCGAAGAATCAGATTATGTGTTCTGCGCTGATGCTCAAAGAAGGCAAAGACAAATTCGGGTCTTATGATGCCGCCCTGCGCGCCTACAATTCAGGCGATGATCAGGTTGATAAAAACGATTTGTCTCACGTCACTTTAGGCGATCCGAATTACGTGAAAGAAGTTAATGCCTATGCGGCGAAGTTTCATTAATATGACAGGCGATCTTCGGATCGCCTTTTTAATATCCTGTGCTCGCGCTTCTCAATCTGTGCGCATTATTTTGAATTATTTCAATCCCGACGATCGAATAATTCAAATTGCATTTCATCAGTTTTTTATTTTGATTTTAAGCAGGTGTTTTTTGTGCTTAATGAAATAGATAAAACCGATTGATACGGGATAATGAGCTATTCATAGCAAAATAACAACAATCTTTATAATGTTTTTTAACTACTTGAATTTAATGAATTCGCTTTCTCAAAACATATAAATGATGTCGCTCCGCCTGTTCTGGTTTGTGACGGTTCCATTATATGGGAATATAAATTAAGTCATATCCTATATAACGTCCTTTATAGACTTTTATAAGTTTATCCCTATACGATAAACGGAACCAGAATCAGTTTATCGACAACGAGAAGAAAAACATGACTCTCATTTGTCGATTACGCGGAGCGGCAATTATGCATTCAGAAATATTACCAATTTTAATTAATGATAATGTCCATGAATTCACGGATTATCTTTCCCATTGGGTCAGTAAACTCGCCCCGCTACCCATCGACTTTCTGATTGAAGGTGAAACAGGCACGGGAAAAGATACGTTCGCGCGCCTGGTGTATGAGGCAAGCGAGCTGACTGGCCCGTTCATCGGCATCAACTGTGCCGCGATCCCTGAAGGCCTGGCAGAAGCTGAATTTTTTGGCAGTGTTCAGGGCGCTTATACAGGCGCGCCAAAAGCCCGCGTCGGGCATATCGAGGCCGCGAATAACGGGATCCTGTATCTCGATGAAATCGACTCGATGCCCCCTTCACTTCAGGCAAAGCTGCTTCGCGTGCTGGAAACCCGTTCGGTGATGCGCTTAGGGGCGACCGACACCACTCAGGTGAATGTTCGCGTCATCGGTGCGGCACAACGTCCGCTGGCTGAGCTGGTGGAAGAAGGTGCATTTCGGGCCGATCTGTTTTTTCGCTTAACGACCGTGAAGCTCTCGCTTCCTGCGCTGCGGGAAAGAGTCGACAGCATTGTGCCAGGGTTCCGGCGCTTTTCCATCGCTGCCGCCAAACAGTTCAAGGTTGACCTTCCGGCAATGGATGAAACGCTGGCTCAGAATTTATTGCTGCATAGCTGGCCTGGCAACATGCGCGAGCTGAAAGCGGCGGCCATGCGTTTTGTGCTCGGGCTGGATGTGCTCGGAACGAATTATTCAACCGGTAAGACCACGCTTAAAGACCGTTTAAGCCAGTTTGAAACCTGCATCATTCAGGACACCCTGACGCGCCATGATAATCAGGTGCATGTCGCGGCCTTCGAGCTGGGGATCCCGACCCGCACGCTTTATAACAAGCTCAAGGCGCTGAATCTGATGGTGAAAACACAAATTTAATGTCAGCACGGGAACCAGAACGCGGTTCTTTTCACTTAATCATTGAATATCCCGATATTCACCTTCGACGTTTAATTTTTAGGAGATCCTCAATATGCCAGTCAGCTCAACAGGTGTTTCAACCGGTGCGGCGAACCAGAACGCCGATCAGTTCCAGGCGCAGATGGACACCATCGAAGCAAAATCCATGCAGAACACCCTGGATAAATCTGAACGTGATGTGAAAGATGCCTATGTGTCAGGCTATCAGAACTCCGTCACCACGATGATCAGTGCCGCAAACCAGGACAAGATCAACTTCTGATGCCGAGGAAGGCCTTCGGGCCTTCCTTTCTGGAGGACCAATGAAGATCACACAAGACGCTTCATCCCTGTTTGCCGGTTCAGGCGACCTGAGTTCTACCCCAACCAGCACACCGACCGCTTCCGATGCCAACCTGTTCACCAACGCCATGAACGATGAGAGCGACAGCCAGCCGATATTAGGCGGCGTGCTGCATCATGCGACCGCGATGTTCGATCAGGTGAACGATGAGAAAAACCGTATCGATACCTCGATGCGGCGTGCGGCGAAGAGTACCGACCCGATGGCCATGAATAAGGTCGAGTCGCAGCTGTCGAACTACTATCTCGAAAACATGATGAATACAAAGATTGTCTCTAAGGCCGTTCAGAGCCTTGATAAAATCACTAACCTGCAATGACCATGAAACGAACGCTGATCGCCGCAAGTCTCTTTCTGTTGGTCGGGTGTGATTCGGATGTGATCCTGAATGCGGGTCTGACCGAACCCGATGCCAACGATATAATTTCTGAACTCGCGCACTATGACATCACCGCCGATAAGCAGATTGATAAAACCGGCGTGACGCTGCTGGTTCCTCAGTCCCAAATCGACCGCTCAGTTCGCATTCTTAATGCTGCCGGTTTACCCCACAAGGCCCGAACCAATCTGGGCGAAATGTTTCAGAAGAATGGCATTATCTCAAGCCCGCTTGAAGAGCGCGCCCGTTATATCTATGCCCTGTCTCAGGAGCTGGAATCCACCCTGTCTCAGATTGATGGTGTGGTGCTGGCGCGCGTGAGTGTCGTTCTCCCTGAACGCGTCGCACCCGGCGAACCTGTTCAGCCTGCGAGCGCATCGGTATTTATCAAATATACCTCTGAACTTGATCCTGATGCCATTCGCCCGCGAATCCACCAGCTGATCGCGGCATCCATTCCCGGTCTGAGTGGGAAAGCGGATGACGGGATCTCCATTGTCTTCTTCCCGGCAGTCCCCTATCACGATCATATCAATATGGTTGCAATCGGTCCTTTCACGATGCTGGAAACCACGTTTGACACGATGAAAATCAGTCTGCTCGTTGTGCTCATCCTTGCCTTGCTGGGCGGTGTTGGCCTGGCGGCATTCCGACAGATTAAGCGCCGTAAGCAACCCGGAACAGAACTGGCGGTGACAAATGATTGACGGTGAACACTGGCTGAACTGGTGGGGCGCGGGGTTTGTGTCGGACATTCATGAATCCTGGCACACCTTGCCCTGGTTTAGTTTCAGCAAGGAAGAAAGGCAGATGCTTTATCAGGAATCGCCCAGCGCGATTTGCGCATTGTGCCAGATAAAACCCAGCAAGATCCCGAACCCCGAAGAGCGGGTGTTAAAGATTATCGACCTCTCTCCGATGCGCCTTCAGGGGATGCTGCGCCTGATCGCGGCACTCAGCAACGGCGACTATGAACACCTTCACGATTTGGATAAGGAATGGTGTGAGCGCATCAGTAAAGCCATCAGGCCCGAAACGTTTTTACCGACAGGCGTGGACTTTCGCGAACCGCCGTTTGCGCTGGCCATCCTTCAGAAAATTTTTCTGCCTGCTGTCTGGGCACGTCTCAGGCTGCGCTTTTATCAGGATCACGTTTTACGGTCGGAAGAAGAAGCCGAGGCCTTTTCTGTGGTGAATCGAAAACGCCTGCGCGCCCTGATCGATGCTGCAATCTGGCGGATGGAGAGTCGATGATTACCCTGCGTGAAATCCCGTTTGATTTTGAACCCGAAATTATTGAAGACGTTCTGATAACCGGGCTTTGGTTTGATCAGCAGTACCAGGCGAAATCCTTGATCGAAGAAACCGAAGCCTATTGTCAGGAACTTATAGAACAGACCAGAAAGGACATCGCTGAGATGGAAAAGAAAGCCAAAACCGAACATGAAGCGCGGCTGGCCCAGATCCTGGAAGAGATGGAAAGTAACTTTCTCGATAAGAGTGAAGGACTGTTTGCCGAATGGCTTTCGCAACGTGAGCGCGAGGCCGATGAGATCACCGATCGCGCGAGAAAACTCGTTGAATCGGTGTTTCTCGCCATCCTTAACCAGTTGCCGGATGAAGACAAGCTTCACGCCGTCTTTCGTCAGATCATGCGCGCCGCCGATAAACGCACCCAGGCGACGCTCTATTTCCATCCCGATAATGAAGCCGAGTTAACCGAATGGCTCTCGGACATTCATCAGGTGATGTGGACCCTCAGTCCTGATGACCAAATGAAAACCGATGAGCTGGTGTTAAAAACCGAAAAAGGCGAACTCTCGCTGAGCTGGCGCGGCTTTCAACAACACCTCGTTTCACGTCTGATGTAAGGAAATCCCATGTCCAATATGTTCGATATTCAAAAGCGTCTCGATCACAATCTCGCGACCTCAAGCCACCACGTCAACGAACTCGCGAAGTCGATGGATGGCCAGTCGCCCACGATGGCCGATCTGTTTGAGTTCAAAAACGCCCTCAGGAAACAGGCCGTCGCGAATCTCGCCGATAACCAGCTGTCGACCCTGAAGCACAACCTCAGCAAATCAATTATTGAATCTATCAGCTGATCCATAGCGGGAAACCTAAGGGCTTCACAGTGTTAAAACGTTCAACGCGCCTCATTCGATCTGCCTTGCTTGCCCTCACCGCGTCATCAGTCAGCCTGAGCGTGATGGCTCAGACGCCGAAGAGCTGGGACGAAGGGGCTTATGCCTACGCGGCTGAGAACACCCCGCTTCGGACAGTTCTTCAGGATTTTGCCGCAAGCCATAGCGTTAACCTGAACATGCCTGAGAGCTTCACCGAAAACGTTCAGGGACGGCTGCGCGCCGATTCCCCAACCGACTTTCTGAACAGGCTCGGTCTTCAGTATCGTTTCCAGTGGTTTGTGTATAACGACACGCTTTATATTTCCCCGCAATCGGATCAGGTCTCGCGGCGAATAAAAGTCTCCGCCGATGCCGCCCCCGATTTAAAGCAGGCGTTAACCGATGTTGGATTACTCGAACCGAAGTTTGGGTTCGGGGAATTGCCTGATGACGGCGTGGTGATTGTGACCGGCCCGCCTGAATATGTTTCGCTGGTGCAGGACTTCAGCGCAAAGGATAAGGACAAGAAAGAGAACAAGGAAATGATGGTGTTTCCGCTGAAATATGCCTCTGTCGCGGACCGAAATATTCAGTACCGTGATAAAACGATTCTTGTTCCGGGTGTCGCCACCATCCTCGCTGAACTGCTGGGTCAGAAAAGCGGTCGTTCCGCCTCGGGGATTCAGCAAACCGCAGGCGGAGACGATTCAGGGCTTAAGGGCCGGATGGAACAAACCATTCGCGACCAGTCGGATTCGATCCTGAACAGCCTGGTGAACGCACAAACGTCCGGGCCAAAAGATGACAGCGAGGATGACGATGATCTTCATCCCTTTGTTTCTGCCGATGTGCGAAATAACGCCCTGTTGATCCGCGACAACCCGAGCAAGCGTGAGGATTATCAGTCGCTGATTTCTCAGATCGACATTCCCCAAAAGCTGGTGGAAATCGATGCGATGATTGTGGATGTCGATCGGAAATCGCTGAACGAGCTGGGCGCGAACCTCAGGGGAACGTTCGGGAACATCAGCGCCGGTTCTACCCTGTTCCGGGGAGCGAGTTCGTTATTCGTCACCGATTATAATCGCTTCTTTAGCCAGATTCAGGCGCTGGAAGGGTCCGGGAATGCCTCTGTCGTAGCGAATCCCTCTATCCTCACGCTTGAGAATCAGCCCGCCGTTATCGACCTGAGTGATACCGCCTTTATTACCGCGACCGGCGAACGGGTGGTGAACATCCAGCCTGTCACGGCGGGAACGAGCTTGCAGGTTGTGCCGCGCGCGATTGGCCGGGGTGAACATCAGACGGTTCAGCTGATGGTGGACATCGAAGACGGCAAGGTTGACCGCGATGATGATCAGGTAGCGACCGGCGATCAGAAAGTCACGATTTCAACGCAGGCGCTTGTTCAGGAAAATGGTTCGCTCGTGATGGGCGGCATCCACTCGCGGGAAACCGGGGACATGAGCCATCGAATCCCCTTGCTGGGTGATATTCCGTATATCGGCCATCTGTTCTCCTACACCCGTCACGAAACCAATCAGCGCGAGCGTCTCTTTATCATCACCCCGCATCTCATCGGCGATCAGGTGGACCCGACGCGCTATATCTCTTCACAGGATCGCCAACTGCTGGCCGACAACCTAAAAGGGATTGAGAACCGCCAGCAGTATTCGGCCCAGCGCGGTGTCATCGAGAATGCATTTCGGGATCTGGCAGAAAACAAAGTGCCTGACGGGTTTGATTCTGGCGGTGAAGGGGTGAACATCAATCAGCTTTGCACCCTGCCACCCGGCCTCATGTTCGATAATACCCGAACCGAGTGGTTTAATAACCGGACCGTTCAGCTCAGCGTGGGGCTGATTAAGAACATGACCTCGCGACCGATTCGCTTTGATGAGGCGAGTTGTTCAGATGATGACGTGCTGGCGGTGGCGGCATGGCCGGGTTCTACCCTTGCACCTGGACAGAAAGCCGAAATCTATGTTGCCTTCCGATCGCGAGGTGAATCGCGCCGGTCGCGTGAATCCCTTCTCTCTTCTCCGTCTCTTATCCGTTATCAGGAGCCGTAATGACCAGGATGATCACACTCTGTTTATTCGCGGCGCTGTTGTCAGCCTGCGCCAGCCATAAAGACAACTGCGAGGATATGTCCTGTCGCCCTCAGTCTGATAATCATCACCTTGTGATCTGGTGGCCCTCCTCGATGCGGGAAGGCGATCAGAATTATTCGACTATGCCGGTCAGGTAATAAAAACGGGAACTGAATCAGCGAATATTTTACTTAATTTATGGCATTACTCGTTATATTCAAACACCAGAGGAATCATCATGCGATTTAATTTAGGTCATCTTCATACGCGAAGCCGGGACATGTCCGAATCTTCCCCTTATGCCGCCACTGCTCAGGATCGGTTCTTCATGCGTAATCAGATGCGTGAAGCCGGGATTGGCGGAAGCGGCCCCTTGACCGATCCGGGTGAAATGGTCGGTCATATGTTCAGCGGCAATATGCGCAATAACCTGTTCGACGGCGCGAACTCTGACAGCTTCGGCATGGGTCAGGATACCGCGAACCTCGGTCTTTCAATGTGGAACAACTCCAGTTCGAACCCGGTCTTTCAGGGCCAGCAGCCAGGCGGCGCGAGCATGGGCGCAGTGGTTCCTGAATCTCATCTTTATTCCATCCTGGAAGAAGTGCTTCGCAAGATGGGGATCAATATGCATGGGTCCATTTTTAACCCGAACGCGAACCCCGCCATTACCGGCGCGATGACTGATGGCCTGACAAGCGGCCTTCAGAATCGCGCGGTGGTGCAGCAGCCGACACCGCCTGTTAACGACGATCCGCAAAGCATGAATCAGGTGGGCAATGCCATCGGCCAGAACCTGAATTGCCGTCTGGCCAGCGGGGCGATCAACAACTGCCGCACCGAAACCCCCGACCAGACCGTGAGCGGCGATAAAGAAACCCGCGAAATGATTGGTCAGTATATGGATCAGCACACCGACCTTTACAGCAAGCCGGAAGGCAAGGACGGCAAACCGCTCGACACCAGCTGGAAAGATGCCCTGTCAAAACAGGATCAGCTGTCGCCGAATTCGCTGGCGCTGGTCAACATTGCACGACAGGATCTGATTACCCATCTTGAAGGGGGAAATGTTGGGGACAATCATCGGGGAGTTGATACTTCTCACGCCCTGCTTAATGCTGATGCTGGGAATACGAATTGCCAGATTGCTCAGCAGCAACGCCAGCAACTGATGACCGTTTAAGCGCGGCTTTAACGAACAAGGGAAGGCTTTCGCCTTCCCTTTTTTATTTGCGTTTGACCTTTCGTTTTGGTTTGTTCAGCCTTAGCTGAAGTTCTCTTAACAGCTCGGGATTAAGATGATCAGGCTTCTTTTCGTCCCTTTCTTTCTTTAAGTCCTCAGAACATTTTTCGTTCAAAATGGGAACCCTTATCGTTATTAGTGACATTGCTCAACGCCACTGTAAGTTAACGATCGACAAGGAAAAAGGATTCCTGAACTATGCGATAACTGGCCTTGCCTGTCACCTCAGCGGGATATAGAATGTATATACGCAGAAAGGGGAAAACATCATGCCAGAATTAATAGACGATGCCGATTTTAATTTCAAACTGAATGAAATCGAAAGGAACGTGATTCACACAGCCGCGTTCTTAGAAAAAGGCGTGGTCGATTTCAAACTTCAGAATTTCACTGTTGCTTCGGGTTATCGATTTGTTAAATCGAAAACTGAAAATCAGTATCGATTGATCACAACTAGCGCTAAGCCGATGACCGCTTACGCTGTTAAACTTGTATTCTCTGATCATATCGTCACGGATTACCGAACCTGTACACAGGTTATGATCTGGCGCTCGACCCGTCCTGATCTTCAGGATGCGATAGGCAGACTCCCCGGCACGTTCTTTTCATACCTTGTTGAAAATTACAATATCGTCGTTTCGGATTCGCAACAGACCGAAGCCGGTCGGCGCTTCTGGGAATACCGAATCATTGAATCTTTACTGTCTGAAGATCGCCATGTGTATGTGTCTGATGGCACTCAGGGCGATCGTGATGGAATCATTCCGCTGACTGAAGTCAACACCGATCATGATTTTTATGAAGTCTGGAGTGAGTTTTGTTGGGGAAAAATTCGGGATGTTCACTCGCTTCGTCTGTTTGTGATTAGCAAGGTGAAACTGATATAACAAAAAAAAGAAGGGTTTCCCCTTCTTTCTTTTTAGATTTCATCGCGTCCATAAAACATTGCTTCAATCTCTTCCTGACACATAGTGTCGAAATCTTCAGGAAGCGTCGCCTGGCCAGCCAGCAAGCCCACGGGGCGTTTCCGTAAAACTCCACCCTTTACTTCTTCAATAGCTTTCATTAAACGTTCATGCGTGACAGGACTTTTCATCAGATATTCTGTATCGTCCATATATCCTCTTAAATCTGTGGATCGATGATATTAATCAGTTTTGAAACGACTTCATCAACCAACGCTTCATCGGCGTCCGTGTAATAGGTTGCACTGCGCGCGATTAAATCCACGGCCTTCAGCTGGTGGCAAAGGACGACACCCCGCAAGTTTCCGTTATGGGTATCGTGTGGCAAGACATTAACGGTCACGCCCTGAGAACGCGCCGCTTCAGCGCCGGTCGAAATGGGACAACACATCGCGACCTTTAGCGCGCGGTTCAAATCGCCATCCGTGATCACAATAAAATAGTGCGGGTCTTTCAATTCATGGCCGAAAACAGGATTCGGATCCATGTGCCAGATTTGACCACGATGGGGAAAAGGTCTTTTTACCATGCCTCGTGACCAACCTTATCTTCTGCAAATCCACGAACCGATTCATTCAACTCGTCAATCTCTTGAGGATCGATTTGGGTAAGAAGTTCGGCGACGGTGAAAGCGCCGCGAGGCTTGCGCCTGGCTTTAACAGAACGAACCTCAAAACTTAAATCATGTTCTTCAAGGGCGATGGTATCGCCAACCATCAAACCATAACGTCGAGCGGTATGGCTTGGAATCGTGAAGATAATTGCCCCGCCTTGCTGCCTGAGTTTTACTGTTTGCATCCTCTGATCTCCTTTGTAGCGATGTAGCACTATAGTAGCACAACCAACACTTAATTCAAGTAAGTTATTAACTATCGCAAAACATATGCAGGATTTAAAATGAAGTTAAAAATTAAAGGAACTATTACACCTGAGCGTATAGCTAAAGCATTTAAAACTGTATTGGAAGAAATGCCATATTATAAAGACCATGTAGAAGAATTTAGAATTAGACAAGCTACGATTTATTTTAACTTTTATCACAAGCCGACAAGAAGATGTGTCAATTTTATTGATAAAAATACTGATAAAGTTTTCGGTGATTATCAAGAAATAATATTTGAAGATCCTAAACCTCCAAAGAAACCAAAAAAGCCAAAATTGAAATTACTTAAAGGAGGGAAGAAATGAAGTTGTGCCTCGTACATGGTACGAGTACAATTGAAGTCCTGACTGGAAGGATGTTTTACTTAACGCTTAATCTTCCTGAAACTCGATGGCCATGCCTGGCTGAAGCGCTTCGATCGACCTGATAAGTCGATAAATCGCCGCAACTGATTTAATGGTTTCACGCGGGATAAAGTCGCCTTCATCCGTGGTCCGGTAAAGGTTGCGCGTCAGCCAGATGTAACGCACCACAGGTTTCTTCGCCGCGTGCGCCATCGCGATCACCTCCTGTGCTTCCTCATCCTTTGCCTTAAACAGCACTTTGGGAAGCGCGGTTTCATCCGGGTTGTAATAGAGACCCACGGCGAAATGCGTCGGATTGACCATCAGCACATCGGCATCATCCACCCGCTTCTGTGAGATACGTTTAACCGGTCCGTTCAGGATTTCATGGGCAACGTGCTTACGATGGCTTTTCGCGTGCGGGTCGCCTTCGAGCTGCTTATATTCGTTCTTGATGTCCTCGTGACTCATGCGGTTCTGTTTGAGATAGAAATATTTCTGGATCGCAAAGTCCGTGACACTGAACACCAGCAGCACACCGATCGCCGTGTGGGTGAGTATCTTCAACAGCGAGACGCCTGCCTTCATGAACCCTTCCAGATCGCCACCGGCTAGACCGGCCAGATCCTGAAGATGCGCGCGCAGCAGCAGCGAGAAAAAACCAATGAGCGCAATCGCCTTCAGCAGACTCACGCCTATCTGAACGAATTGCTTCACCCCGAACATCTGTTTAATTTTGGGAAGTGGATTAAGCGCATCAAATTTCGGTGCAGCAGCAGCGGGCGCAAACAGCAAGCCAATCTGAATCCAGGTCGCAATGGGCCGCACGACGATAACGGTTCCGACCGTCAGAAGCATGAGCACAAACCCAATCAACACCGCCTCACCGGCGACATCGTTAATCGCCTGCGCGAAGGCCACGTTCATCTGTTGCAACGGCAAGAGCATCAGCGCCTGAAGCTTCTGAATGCTCTCATCGAGCATGGCAAAAATCACTTCCATCACCGCCAGCATCACCAGCAGTTTCGGGACGTCCTGGCTTTGGCTCACCTGCCCCTTTTTTCGGTTCTCCTGAAGTTTGTGGTCTGTTGCCTGCTCTGTCTTTTCACCGCTCATAAGGACTCCTGCTAACAATAGAAAATCACTTCCCTATCAAGGGCATGAATTGAAAATCGATGAAATGAGGGAGGTGATAAAATGATTCTGTTATGTGAAAGAGTGAGTCTAAAAAATGAGAATTTATCGTGATTCGGGTTTCCGAACACATTATTTATTGAGTTTCATTGGCGGTTCAATGGAAATAATCAGCTTTGCCTATTTTTATAAGGCGCTAATTGGTTTCATGACCTCAAATATGCTTTTCAGTGTCGCCTTTTTATATGATGGAAAGTATGATTTCCCATCGATATATCATGCCTTGATTATTCTGATATGGGTAGTGATTGCCACGATTTATCAGTTTATAGCGATTAAATATAAAACGGCTTTAACGCGACTTCAGGAAGAAAAATCTATTTTCTATATTCTGAATTTTGCCTTGTTGATGATCTTCATGTTTTATGGTCACTGCGAATGGGTTAATCATATCTTTGGTGACAAACCCACACCCGCGATTTTACCGTTGGTGTCACTGGGCCTTCTGATTATGTTTATTCATAACTTCGTCATCAAAACCGGTCGGTCGAAATATCCAACCAATACAGCAGCAGTGACAAGCACGTATATTATGATGGCTACCGCCTTCACTAATGCGTTTGAAGAACACGATAAGCGCAACTTTGTCATGAAATCCCAGCAGGCAAAACATTATTTCCTTGTTCTGTTTCATTACTTCATCGGTGCGTCAGTGACCTATCTTCTTCAGAAATACATGGATTTTTTCAGTTTAATCCTGTCACTGATGATTCTGGGTGGATTGATCTACACCGAACGACACCCCACTGAACGCTGATCATCCTCACCTAAAGCCGGAACTCTCCGGCTTTTTCATGATTTCCTGATAACCGTCAGCACATCATTCAGATTCGCAATTAAATCGTGAAGGCCTGAAAACTTCACACCCGCCAGATGTTCCAGAACGGGCAGATAGATCACAAAGAACCCCACACCCACCAGACATTTCAGCGGTATGGCCAGCACGTTCGCCTGAATCTGCGGCGAATAAACACTGATAATCCCCACGCCAAATTCAATCAACAGGAGAAGCAAGACCAGCGGACCGGCAAACAACACCATATCCCGGAAGAAGTCCGAAACCTGAATCAGCAGCTGCTTAAATCCGCCTTCCGTGAGTCCGGGTAAAAGATGGTTTACCGGCCATACCCGATAAGAATCCCAGATCACCTGCGTCACCAGCGACAAACCGAAGCTCATCACCAGAAAGACCATCGACCAGCGAAGGAGAATATCCCCGAGCGGCGTGGCGTCCGGTCCCAGTGCCGGGTTCAGCTGACCGGCATTCAATGCGCCGCGCTGCGAGTCGAACAGCGCGCCGACCGATTCAAACAGCCAGAACGGCAGCGCCATCAGATAACCCAGCAGCAAGCCTAACACCACTTCTTTTAAGCCGAGACCGACAATCGACCAGGGCGAAAGTAAAATGTGGGCGATTTCAGGCTGAATGACCGGGGCAACGAAGATTGATAGGGAAACCGCGATACCATTGCGGATCATGCCTCTCAGGGAGGAAAAGGAAAAGATTGGACAGATGAGAAGACAGGGAAGAATGCGTGCCATGCCGAGCGCGGTTGCAATCATGCCCTGAAACAGGAAGGTCAGCAGGCTCTCAAACATCACACCTTCCCGGCGGTCGCCATCATCCGAAAGGCGGTTTCCGTCAGCTCAAACAATTCCAGCCCCACCCAGCGCCCCGATAAGGCCAGCGTGCCGCCCACGGCAATCAGTTTAATCGCGAAGGGCAAAGTCTGGTCCTGAAGCTGCATCACCGACTGAAGCAAGGAAACGATCATGCCGACCACCACGGCCACAATCAGCGCGGGTGCTGACAACATCACCACCAGGATCATCGACTGCTTAAAGAGATACATGACATCCATGATGCCTCACACATAGCTGTAAAAGAGACCGTCCAGCAGGCGTGACCAACCCGACACCATCACGAACAACAGGATTTTCAGGGGAAGTGAAATCGTCATGGGTGAAACCATCTGCATTCCGAGCGCCAGCAGCACGTTTGACACCACCAGATCCACCACCAGGAACGGAATGAAAATCAGGAAGGCGATTTTAAATCCGCTTTGCAGTTCGGAGAGGACAAACGCGGGGATCAGCAATAACAGGTTCTGATGATTCGTCGCAATATTGCCCGCCAGATCTTTCGGCCACATCTTCTGAGCGTTGTCGATGAGGTGGGTCATCACATCCGGGTCGGTGTTCCGGTTCATGAAAGCGGTTAAGGGTTCGATGCCATAATTCAGAGAGTCTTCGAGCTTTTGCGTGCTGGTGGTATCAAGCGGCTTCTCTTTAAAACGCGTCTGCATTCCATCCAGAACCGGGGCCATGACGAACAAGGTGGCGGCGAGCGCGATACCATAGAGCGCCATATTGGGCGGAACCTGCTGAACGCCGATGGCGTTTCGGGTAAGCATCATCACCATCGAGATTTTCAGAAAGCAGGTGGTGATCATCAACAGTAACGGGATGAGGGAAATCGCGCCGAGCAAGATGGCAAGCGCGAGGGGATTAAAAGAGCTGATATTCTCAGGCATGGTTCGCACGGTTCTGCGAGAAGATTGACCCTATCTGAAAACCGAGCGTGCCGTTCACGTTCACCAGCTCCCCTTTTGCAAGTATCTGATTCCCGTGGCACAAGAGCGCCGATCCCGGCAGGGTGTTTTTCACGATGACCGTGGAACCGGCATCGAGGGTTTCGAGTTCCCCGAGGGTCATCGAGACATTCCCGCAACGAACAGACAGCTCAAGCTGTAAATCACTGTACCCGTTCGCGTCTGATGTGTGGATCAGTTCGCCTTCGGCTTCAGGTAGTGTGGTGTCGATTTCAGGGTGTTCGGTATCTTCTGGATTCATCACGGGCTGACCTCGTTTTTCGACAATCGTTAATGCATATTGGTGAGAATTATTGGCATCTGGTTCCAGCTCAAAATAAAATTCGGTCTTTCCGATGAGAAAAACCCCTTCTCCATTGATCGAGATCAAGGGATCGGGCGGTATTAACACATCCCCTTCTTTCAGAAACTGAAAGCGCAACTTCGTCATCGGCACGCGACCCGCTATCAGGGGAAAGGTGATGTTCAGCTCAGTGGGAAATGTCCGGGTCATCGGATCAAGAATCCTTTCAGACATCCAGACATCCAGAAGTTCAAAAGAAACGCGCGCAAGAAAGGTGGTTGTGATGTCATTGAGTTGAATCGAGATCTCTACTGTCAATGATTCCGCTTCCACCTCGTCTGATTCGGTGAAAAACCGAAAGAGTGTCTTAAACTCAGGCCTCATTCGCGCGTTCACCAGCTCATAAAACCACGGCTCAGGCTTCGTTAGCGCCTCAAAGGGCGGAAGGTTTGAGACAATTTTCAGGAATTTCGCCGGGTCAGCGAGACCGATCGCCCCATTGGCACTCATGAGCGGCAAGAACGATGCCCCTGAATGGTCCTCGATAAGCTTTATCTGAAATAACCCATACTCCATTTCTTTACTGAACGTTAATGATCGCCCTGCTCCTATCCAGCGTCGAAAGGTGGCTTGTCTCACAGTGATAAATGGAAAATTCATACTACCTCAATGCGTTTGAAATGAAGACGGACTGGTTTTCCCAGCCGACGCGATAACAAGCGTTCGCCCTCTTTTTCGAAGCCGATCATTTTCATCAGCACTTCAGGATGGAAGCCCAGCGCGACATTCGTTCCCCCATTTGGGAGGCTGGTGAGTTGTGCGCGCACCTCGCCGGTTTCAGGCAGGACCATCGAGAATTCAGCCGGAAGTTGCTCATTCTCTTCGATGCCTTCTGTGAGGTCGGGGATAAGCGCATTGACGGGTGCGGATTCAGGCTCAGGTTCTGTGTCTTCACTCACTTGCAGAAACGGAAACTGAGCATCAGAAACGGGGTCGGCGTGCGGATCGGTTTCCCCCATCAACCAGCGCTTAAAGTCCTGTTCATCGGCTTTCGTCGGTGTGGCTTTTTTTTGTGAGGTGGGCGCGCGGGATGTCGATCGGCTGGTGCGCATCGGCTGTGGGGAGATTTTGGGTTTGGGTGGGGTCTGAGGGTGTTTTACAGGTTTCACGACGACTGGGCCTCTTCAATGATGATTTCCAGCTTCTCGATCTCCCGCTGGCAGGCCGTCACGCTTTCGCGCGCGTTATCCACCAGAATGATCTGGTCCGCAATGAGGGTAATGAGGTCATGATTATCGCTTTCCTGCTTCAGAAGACGGTTGCGAACAACTTTCTCTTTCTCAAGCGTGCGATGGAGTTTTTCATGAAGCAGAACGACGCCGGTATGATGGTTAGCAAATTCATTAATGGCGGTCTGATACTGTTCACGAAAGAGAACCAGCCGCTTTTCGCCTTTTTTGAGGTCGATCTGAAGAGACCTCAGTAAGGATTCATGTTCACACAGTTCCCGTTTCAACCGTCTCAGCTTGCGTTCGCGCAGCGGAAGAAGCGTGTCGAGTATCTTCTTCAGTTCATTTTCAGTTGGGATCTCATCTTCAAACGGCTGCATCATGAAGGGCATCCTCAAGCTTGTTCAGGGTGTGAATAAAGGGTTCGGGATGGTGGTTTTCCTGCTGAAGAAAAGCGTTAATTGCGGACTGAGACTGAACAGCGGTATCGGTGATCGGGTCGTTTCCTGGCTGGTATTCGCCGAGACGGATCAGCATTTCCACCTGGTTATAAGCCGCCATCAGCTGACGGAACCGGCGCGCCATCATCATCTGTTCCGGTTCAACCACGTTCGGCATGGTGCGCGACAGGCTCTGAAGCACATCAATCGCCGGAAAATGGCCCTTCTCTGCGAGCTTTCTGTTCAGGACAATGTGGCCGTCGATCAGCGACCGGACCTCATCGGCGACCGGATCGTTCGTTGAATCCGCTTCCATCAGAACCGAATAGAGCGCCGTGATTGCGCCCGCGCTGGTTTTCCCAGCGCGTTCAAGCAGGCCAGGAAGCAGCGTATAGACTGACGGCGGTAAACCGCCGCGACCAGGTGGTTCACCGAGCGCCAGACCGATTTCACGCTGGGCGCGCGCAAAGCGTGTCAGGGAATCGATGATAAGAAGCACGCTTTTCCCTTTATCGCGAAACGCCTCTGCGATGGCGGTGGCCGTAAAGGCCGCGCGAGCGCGTTCCATGCTGGAACGATCGCTGGTGGCGCAGACCATCACCGTTCGCGCGCGAAGCTCTTCATCCAGCTCGTGCTGAAGAAACTCACCCAACTCGCGACCGCGCTCACCAATCAGCCCAAACACGATCACATCGCACGGAGTATTACGGGCGATTTCAGCGAGAAGCGTGGTTTTTCCACACCCCGCCCCGGCAAACAAGCCCATGCGCTGACCGACACCGAGGGTTATCATCCCGTCGATGGCTCTCACGCCGGTCGACAAGGGTTCATTGATGCGCGGTCTGTCGGTCGCAGGCGGGGCATTACGCAGCACACCTGATGCATCAGGGTTTTCGCTTTCGAGCGCGAACGCCGACAGGGAATCTTCATCCATTGCCCAGCCGAAGCCGTCGAGAACAGACCCTAACAGCCTGTCGCTCACGGCGATTTTATGCGGCTGATAAAGCGGCGTGACCCGCGCACCCTGAGCGATGCCGTTGAGCTGTCCGAGCGCGGAAAGCAACGTGTTTTCAGGGTTGAACCCCACCACTTCCGCCATCACTTCGATATTATCTTTGCCGGTAATGCGACAGAGATCGCCAATACGTGCCCCCGCAAGACTCGCTTCAAGCAAAATCCCCGAGATACCTGTGATCCGGCCATGTACCTGAACCGGCTCCATCGTGACAAGACGAAGTTCAACGTGTGCAAACCATTTCAATAATCCGTTCATTACCATTTCACCGAAATGTTTTCAGGCCCGGTAAACTGGACGCTGTTTTTTGTGATTGTCGATAAGGTAAAGCCGTCTTCCACATCACCGATAAACATTCGGCGACCGCTTTCGGTCACGATGTTGGCGTGTTTGCCTGCGGTGATCTGGACGATTCGAAAAGGTAACGCGAGGATTTTGAGAGTGGTGGCGTTTCTGAGCGGAACATGAATTTCATAATCGTTAGAAAGCGAAACCATCAACCGATTCAGAATGGCCGACTGCGTTTTCGTGATTTGGCCGGTCAAAGACAGCCCCTGATTATCGCCTTCAATCCTCACAGCGTGGTTTAATTCCCTGTCTTCAAGCTTCCTCACCAGTACGCCGCGCACCGCGTCCGCGTCCGCCAGAATCGGTTTCAGATTGCGTGGCGCGGTCTGTGTGGGTGTTGCCATGAAAAACCAGCTCGTGAGCACAATCCCGCCGAGAATACTGAGCATAATCAGGGCCGGTTTAAACCAGGCGGGAAGCGAGGGTTTGAGTTTCAACTTACCGGCGATGGGGTTGAGAAGTTTGCCCTCTGGGTTTACCGGGATCACGCTGCCTGACTGCCACGGCGCGCTGGCGTCACTCACCACCAGCCAGACACCGGAGAGCATGAATGGCTGATCGACATCGAGCGCGAGGGTATCGGTAACAGGCTGGCCATGTGCAAGAAACACCTCTCCTTCGCTCGGGGTGAGCTGCCAGGCCTGTTCGATGCGGGAGAGTTTGGCGTGAAGCGAGGCGATCGCCTCATCACACAGCTGGAGATCGTTTTCTTCGTGATTACCCAGATCCCACTGTTCACCACTGAGCGGAAGCGCGGCCCCCTCATGCTGACCGTTTAACACCCTGAGTTCAAACATCGGTTTCCTCACTTATCAGATCGTCTTCCTGCGCCTGTTCCAGCAAGTCTTCGTTAATATCAATCCGCCCTTCCACGTTGACCGGAATGTTGAATTCCAGCTCAGCAAAGGAGAGAACCGCGACGTGATTGAATTCGTTCTGAATCAGGGTGCGCAGCGGCGCGCGCAAATCCTGCGCCACCAGCATCACCCCCTGGTAAATGGAGCGGTAAGGCGGGAAGACCCCGCGAATCTGGTCCATGAACAGCTTCATGCGTTCCTGATCGAGGGTGAAAAAGGTATCGGTGTTGGTCTGGCGCAACGCCTCACGAAGAATTTCTTCGGTCTCGGGGGTGAGCAACCACGCCAGCATTCCTTCACCGTCTTTGCTGTGCTGATAACAGAGGTGCTCTTTAATATCGATGCGGACCTGATCGATAAGCATCCCGGTATCACGTTCCGAGCCATGCATTAACAGGCTTTCCGTGATGGTTCGAATGGCACGAAGGGAAATGCGTTCCGCCACCAGCCGCTGAAGGACGCTTGAAAGGCGCGCCACGGGAAAGACGCGCTCGAATTCCTGCGCCACCTCCGGCAGGTCGCTCTGAAGCCAGGAGACAATCGCGCGCGTCTCCTGCATCCCGATAAAGCGCGGTGCAGACTGAAACAGCGCTTCTTCCATTTTGGCCAGCAATAAATCGTTTCCGCTCCAGGAGATTTCCCCGCTGGTGAGATAGGGATCATCTTTTGCCAGCCACACAAAATCCTCCTCAGGCGGATCGGTTTCAGCCGGAAGGGTGTTCCCGCTGTTCTGCTGTTCGATATACGGCAGGCGCTGAACGGCGCGTTTATCCTGCGTAATGGTGGCGATCACCTTCGGGATTTCATACACGAGAAACCGAAACTCATCGTCTTTCTGAAGCGTGGTGAACTGGATATTGAACACCGGCAGCGTAAAGCCGAACTGGTTCACGATACGGTTTCGCATACGGCGGATTTCTTCGATGATCTGGATAACGTGCGGATCCCGTTCGCGACCGGCGGGGAAACTCAGCAGAAAGAGCCGCGCGGGGTTGAAGGTACGAAGGTCATTTTCCCCATTCTCTTCGGGGATAACCTGATTTTCATTCTGGCTGGTGGCCGCAACGCGCTTATCGCGCCAGAGTTGAAACACCCCGGACCCAATCGCACCGGTCCCGAGCGTCAGGAAGACGATTGTGGGCATTCCCGGCAAGAGGCTGAAGGCGAACATGCCGACCCCGGCCATAATCCACGCCTTCGGCTGGCGCGTCAGCTGCTCGGTGATCTCTTTGCCGATGTTATGATTCACGGCCTCTTCGTTCGCGGAAACGCGGGTGATCATCATCCCTGAGGTGAGAGAAATCAGCAGCGCAGGGATCTGGTCAATCAGGCCGTCACCGATGGTGAGAATCGAAAAGGTATGCATCGCATCACCGGCACTCATCCCGAGCTGAAGCACGCCGATGCAGAAACCGCCAATGAGGTTAATGGACAGGATCACGATGCCCGCCATTGAATCCCCTTTGACGAACTTCATCGCCCCATCCATCGCCCCGAACAGCTGGCTCTCTTTGGTCAGGTCTTCACGGCGGCGTTTGGCCTGGGCAACCGTAATCAAACCGGCGCGAAGGTCCGAGTCGATCGACATCTGCTTACCCGGCATCGCATCAAGGGTGAAGCGCGCGGCAACTTCCGCCACGCGCTCAGACCCTTTCGTGATAACCAGAAAATTCACCACCGTCAGGATGAGGAACACCACCAGCCCGACAGCGAGGTTCCCGCCGACAACAAAGTTCCCGAACGCGGTAACGATATGTCCGGCATTCTGCTGAAGCAGGATCTGACGTGTGGTGGAAATCGACAGCCCCAGCCGAAACATCGTGGTCAGCAGCAGCACGGAGGGAAACGTTGAAAAGGCGAGCGGCTTCGGCAGAAACATCGCGTTCATGATGAGCAAACATGACATGCTGATATTGCAGGCGATCAGCACATCAATTAACGGTAGCGGCAAGGGAATGATCAGCATGAACACCACCGCCAGCGCGATGAAGCCGCCGACGATTTCCGATCGCTCCATTGCGTGATAAGCAATTTTGTTCAGCAGGTTGAACAGTTGATTCATATCGCGTGGCCCATCCGGTTTTTCTCAAGCTGAGAGAGTTCCCCGTTCAGGGTGCGCACCAGTTTGATCGCGCTGTCGCGATGTTTGCCGTTATCGCCCCAGACGTTTTCCGGCAGGCGCTGGATGAGGCGAAGGAGATGGTTAAAATAAAACGGCTGATGTTGTGACGCTTCCCCCACGGTTTCCAGCCCGAGCTGGATGAGTTGATTCGAATAGAACCCATTGCGGCACATCCCGAGAAGCGTTCGGGTCATGGTATCGACCGACATCGACACCTTGCTGAAACTCTTCCCGATGCGCGTCAGAAACTCTGTCACTTCCATGATCGTCGTGCTCAGGATCTGTGTATCATTCAGCCCGCTCATCAACAGGCGCAACGCCATCGGCGGAATGGACGGAGACAGCGCGGCAATGTCATCGGCCAACGCGCGCTGAAGGGTGCGCAAGGCCGGAACAAACCCTTCGACGCCAAACTTCGACAGCAGCAGATCAAGGACCGAATCAGATGACTGTTGTCCCACGACGCCATCATAATAAAGTTTGCGAAGGGTGCGCTTCTGGGTCCGGTCAGTAGAATGGGTGGCGAACGCACGCGCGGTATTCATACCCGCCGTCACTTCCGCGCCGCGCTCTTCACTGAGCCGATCGAGCATCGCCTGAATTTTTGCCAGCAGTTGCGGCTGGTGGCCTTCCTGTAATCGCATGGCCATCAGACTCAGTGTCGCATAAGCGGACGCCGGATCGTTTTCCACGGCCTCAAGCAGCGCATCAAACTGTTCGCTTTCAGGCGTCTTTTCAAGAATCGCCCTTATTCGCCCTTCCCGCTCTGCCTGTTCCTCATCACTTCCCCCTTCCAGCAACGCATGAAGTTGTTCGATATGGGTAAAGCGCAACGAAAAGTCGCCCTTCTTCGATCGGTTGATTTGCTGCTGGCGTTCGAGGCGCGCGCGGTGCTGATCGATTTGCTGGGCAAGCGACCCTTCCGCCGCGTGTTGAGCCTGTTCGGTTTGAAGTTGGGCGCGATGGATGCGCTGAGGTTTCTGGACCGGTTCCGGTTTTTTACTCGGGTCGAGGGTTTCCAGTAACGCTTCGGTTTCTTCGAGTTTGTTCGGATGAATGCGCGGATGATGGACTTTCATGTTCATGCGGTTGACCTTCTGATCGCTCTTTGAAGGTAAGTGACTAAACCGCCTTTTTGGTTCCAGGTGTTTATTTCTGCCTTAAACCGGGTGTGCCATTAATGGCATGTGTAAAGGTGTGAGATTGCCAATACTGGCAGAATAATCTTCGTCATAAAAGTGACTTGTGTCATTACACCAACGCTTTAAAGCAAGGAATAAAACTGGCATAGCCCATGCAAATAAAACCTCAGTAATTGACTGTGGAGGCGTTATGGTTGCTATGTATGCGAGCTTGTATGAAACTCAGGTGATCGACTGGGAAACGCTGATGATTGAAACCGAGAAGCGTCTTCATAATTTCATCAGAAAACGGGTGTCGAATTTCGCGGATGTTGACGATCTCGTTCAGACCACTTGGCTTGAAGTGCTGGTGCATAAACACCGGTTTAAAGGAACGGCCAAACCGGAATCCTGGGTGTTCGGGATCGCGATGAACCTGGTGAAAATCTATTATAAAGATTCCCATCTTCGCGCCATTACGGCCACGCATGAAAATGCCCTCGATCAGGAATCCAATCGCAAAGATGAACCCGATTACATTCATGAAGGCCATGAACATCTGAAGAAAGCGGTCGAAAAATATCAGGAGATGTCGGTTGAATATCAGCGGTTAATGAAGGTGCTGGTGGAAAACGATGTGGGTTATCAGGAACTGGCGGACAGGCTGGCAATACCTATCGGAACCGTGAGATCGCGACTGTCTCGTTTGCGGGTCTATTTGCGCAAGGAACTGAACTGGGGTTGAATTAAAAAAGGGGAAACAGCCGGTTCCCCTTTGTGTTATGTGCGCCGATCTGCCAGTGTTTTTTCTGACGGTTAATTATTACCGGAAGAGGAAGCGTGTTCAACCCCAATTTGCGCCCCGTCTCGTCCACCGCGCGCGGCGGTCTGACCGGCGGCATAACCCACGCCTTTTTCGCCCGCCTGCGCGGCGGATTCACTGGCAGCTTTTCCGGCGTCAAGTCCGGCTTCTTTGGCTGCACTCAGACCCGCCTTCACACCCCCTTCAGCGGCGGCTTTCGCCCCGGCCTGAATGCCCGCCTGAACCGCTGCGCGACCTACCCCTGCGCCTAAGGCCGCTTCACCAAGTCCGGGGATCAGCAGCGACAACCCGGTTCCGACCCAGCCGATGATGTCGATCATCTTAAAGAAGCCGCCACCCATCTCTTTTTTCTCATCCGGCTCGGTCTTCTGGCCGTCATACATCTCGCGCCTGGCTTTCATTTCATCCGGGGTCTCGATGTCAGCAGGTTTGGGCGCAGGGGCGATCTGATTTGTGCCGTGGGCAATAAAGGCATCGAGATCGCCTTTCGAAATGTTCTTGTCATTGGCCTTGTTAAAGAAATCGCCGCCAGCATGGTGTTTGCCGTTATCGAGCATAGAAAACAGCATTGAGTTCGGCTGAAGAAGCAGCTTCGCCGCATCCCTGACATCCTGAGGCTGATTATCATCATCGGCAATGTGCTGAAGTTTCTTCGGTGTCAGACCGCCTTTCTTGAAAAAGACGTCTTCATTGTTCTTGAGCGTGTTCAGTGCATCACTTTCCTGAACGGTCAGCTTCACGTTATAAGAGGCCTGATCGCATAACGCTTCGCGGGATTCCGTCGCTTTAGGATCGGTCATACCGGTATATTTCGCCCACTCGTTGGGATGATCGGCCATGTATTTCGCGGCGGCCTGTACCTGCGGCGGACATTTATCCAGCGGCTGCGAGCCGTTGGCGATTGCCTTCATGGTTTCAAGGCTGAGACTTTTGGGCAGGCTCTGCGAATAGCGGTAAAGCTCGCGCATGGCATCGTTGCCTGTCATTTCCTGCGCGCCGGTTCCGGGTGGCGCATCAGACGGAACATAGGCGTGAGTGTAGGTTTCCGCTTGCTGTTCTGAATAGGCTTCGAACTCGGGTGTTTTCTTAATGGTCTCGATGTCGTTGGCCGCCAGTTTGCCATCCACTTTCCCCGGCGTAGCCTGGTCAATTTTGCTGAACATATCAGGATCAGAAAGCAACGTGTCGAGCGCCTTCTTCATATCGGGTGGCGTTTTGGGATCATCGGCGAGCTTTTTTAAATCGTCCTTATCCATCGCCTTTTTGATTAACCCCTCATTCCGCCCGAGCGTATTCACGACATCTTCATATGACATGGGTTTATCGGAACCGTCATCCGGCAGAACATTGAGGCCTTTCGGAGGATTGGTGAGTGTGGTGGCCACCTGCGGCGGACGTTGTGAGGTATCAGGGCGGGTGTCTGAAAAGCTGATCCCAGGACGAGTCGGATCGTTGGCGGGCTGCTGAGCGGTCATATCTTGCGGCAACTCGACGAAACCTGTCGTGCTCAGTGTAGATATACGCATCGCGATTCCTTACTTAAGGTTAATTTTCTGTGAAATAATTTGTTCTTATGGGATAGGCATGATCGATTCTCACGCCGTTTTCTGAAAATCCGTAGCCCTCAAAATCATTGATCCCTAAGGCGCGCTCTTCTTCCATCTGATGGGTAAAAGACGGATCCTGATAATGAGGGGTGTTCACGGCAAGGGACGAGCCGTTTAGCAGGTGGTAAGCATGAACGAGTTCATGCGCAAGCGAGATAAAGGCCATCTCCTTGTCTTCCACTATCCATGACTTCTCGTTGTAATCGACATCGACCGAATAATTCGGATTAAAAAAAATCACGGGGATCACCGATTCCCCTTTTGAAGCCACCTCTAACACTTTGCTCAGGTGCTGTGGGTCAGTGGGATTTACAGGGACGTTATGGCGTGCGATTTGCTCCCAGGTGAGCATTCCTGAGGCTTCAGAAATCCCATCCGTATTAACCATGATATGAACACGACGCTCACCCGTGGTGATTTGTCGAATACCATTCAGGATCGCATTTCCATTCCGCCCTGCTTTAATTTTATACAATGCGGAATCGGCCTCTTCATATTCACTCGAATGATTACAGTGAATATCAATTTCCGGGACGGCCATGCTCGGTGAAGTAATGGAATAAGGCATAATCAGCGAGGCCTCAAAAAATAATGCGCACGTAACGGCAAACCATGTTCACGGCGGATCACATTTTCTGAAAGCGTATTATTCGCATGAATGCCCATCCCCACCGCCCGATGTTCCTCAAATTCCTGACCCGAACCCGGAAAATTATCATCAGGATCGGTTGCCGTAGACGTGCCGTTGAGGGTGTGAAACGCATGGATCAGTTCATGCGCCAGACAAACAAAAGACTGGGTTTTATCATTCACATAATAAGGGAAACCCTCATTATCGATATAAATGGACTTATTCGGATTAAAGGAAATCACCGGCATCGCCCCTTCGCCCTTCTGACCATTAGGCTGAACACTGGCTATTTTATGGACAAATTCAAAATGTTCATCCGAGGTGGGATCAGGATTGATGTTATATTTTTTGACCTGTTGTGACGTGAGTTCTGCTGAGAAATCTGTTCCTCCATCCGTTGACATGGCGATGTGAACCCGCTTGTGATCGCGGGTGACACTGTTCAGAAGGTCAAGCAATTGCGCGCCCTTCTCACGGGATTTAAGTTTTTGAATCGCGCCTTCTATCGCAATCAGTTCAGCGGGTTGATTGTAGTGAATGCGAACATGGGGCGCGACGTTACTGAAAACGCTTTGTGCATATGCCATGACCTTCTGTGTCCTTAGTGGTTCGGGGCCAGATGTTCAGCGAGGAAATAACTCGCTCTTAAAGGGATGCCATGATCCGCGCGAACGCCATTTTCAGACAGTTTCGTTCGCGAAAAATCACCCACACCTGTCGCCCTGTCTTCCTCCTGACGCTGACCGGATCCTTCAATCCAGATATGGTCGCGCTGAGAGGCAAGCGATGTGCCGTTTAAGAGATGGAAAGCATGAACCAGTTCATGCGCAAGGGTGAGAAAAGACAATCTCGGATCCAGAACGGAATGGCCAACGCCGAGCGCATCGGTCCAGACTGCCTCATCGGGATGGAAACGGATCATGGCTGAGACACCTTCCCCATATGTGTTATCGGGTTTACGCACGCTGAGCTGGTGGGCGAAATGTTCATGTTGTCGATCCGCTGCGCTGGGATTCACGCCATAACGCGCTATCTGGGCATCCGTGAGCCGACCATGAACAAATGTGCCATTGGTGTGATTATCACAATCTATATAAACTTTCTTCCCATTCGTCATGACCTGGCAGACGGCATTAATCAGCGCGGCCCCGTTTCGACCGGATTTGATGCGTTCAAGCGCAGATTCAGCCACTTCATGATGGCGAGATGAATGAGAACAGATAATGAACTGAGGAACGACGCGGCTGTATGCCATATTATTGATCGGCATGGTTATCTTCCTTCTTCAATCACTGTGATATATTTACGGGCCGTTAAACCCGAACTCTGACGAATGGTGTTTTCTGTAATAAAACGTTCACCATAGGGACCGACACCAATTGCACGGTATTCCTCCAACGCCTGAAGGGGTTTATCCACCGGGTCAAAGTTCCGCATATCTCCGCCCTGATAATTCCCTTTCATTATCCGTTTAGCGTGAATCAGTTCATGCGCAAGATCGAACTGATTATGATCCGTATTACTTTCGCGTCTCGGGGTTCCGCGATGATCAACGAACGTGGATTTCATCGGATTGAAATAAACCGTCGCACTCGTCCCTTCATTTTTAAGATGACGGCCTGGCTTTTTGCAGAGTTCATGAGCGGCTGTTCGCATCAAATTTTGATCGTCAGGATTAATATTTAACCTGGCCATCTGATAACGTGTCAGTCGTGGAGTTGTGATGTTGGTGGTGTTTTTATCCGCGACGATTTTCAACGATCGACCATTGGTTGTGAGGTTGTTAATCTGTTGTAAAAGATAATTTCCGCGACCATTTGCGAGAAGTTTGGCCAGCGCCGATTCTGTCTGAAGATAAGCATCTTCATCTTTATAGAGAATAGTGAATGAAGGAACAACGCACGAGCTGATCTGAACTGTTTGTGGCATGGTATTTATCTCCTATCGATAGCCTAAAAATTGCTTACGGATGGGCATTCCGTGATCGCGACGAATGCCGTTTTCTGAAAGTGGGTTATTCGCATTTTTACCGATGCCCACGGTCCGATCTTCCTCGCGTCTTGCGCCGGTCGAGGGGTCTGTCATATCTTGTTCATAGCCGCCTGAAGATGTCCCTTTTAGCATCCGATAGCAGTGAACGAGTTCATGCGCCAGACTCACAAACGCTTCACTCGGATTATAATCACGGTAAGGAATGCCATTCTGATCAACCCCGAGGCTCTTTTCAGGGTTCCAGTGAATGAGCGCACTGGCTCCTTTCCCTTTAAAACCAAAGAAAGACTTGTGAGTAAGGAGAACGGCATATTGCCGTGACTTTTCAATCGGAATATCAATTCCGATTTTATATTTCTGGATCTCTTCTGGTGAGAATTCAGCGTGAGCGCCATTTTCTAATTCTTTTGAGACCTTCAGTAAAATCCGTTTGCCGCTTCCGGTCAGGTTCGTTATCTCACTGAGAAGATGACGGCCATTATCACCGATATAAATTTTAGCAAGCGCGGATTCTGCGCGTTCAATATCGTGTTGATTTCCTGCGTTAATCAGAATGCCAGTTGAAAAATCACTGACTTTATACTTATAAAGATTCATATTCTCTCCTTAAAAGCGATCTCTACTGCATAAAATAGGCTGCGCGAAGGGGCATATTATGTTCCTTGCGAATCGAGTTTTCTGAAAGGATCCGTCCTGCATATTTCCCCAGCCCCACCGTTCTCATCTCTTCTTCAAGTTTCTTTGAGGCCGAATCCCGGACATTCTCGAAGGCTTGTCCGAGTCGCTTACCCTGAAGAATGTTCAGCGCGTGGATCATCTCGTGGGCAAGACTCAGGAAGGTGTTCTGTGTGCCGTATTTGTATTGCGTCGGAACCCCATAGCGGTTGAGCTGGAGTGAGGCATTCGGATCAATCTCAACGACTGCTGATGTCCCTTCTGTTGGTCTTCCCCCCTTTATTGATGACAGGCCAAACGCTCTCACAAGGTTTTGCGTAGAGAGTCGGTTTTGGTTAAACGGGTTAATATTCTGGTATTTTGTCAGCATCGCAAAGGCAGAAAAACTTTGCTGACGATTGGTTTTAATCGTAATCGTCCGACCGTTTCTCAGGCTCTTCTGAATGTTCACGAGAAGGCTTCGGCCTGCACCTTTACTCGCGATTTTGGCTAACATACTTTCAACTTGTGCGAAGTCATGCTGATCACGATGTTGGATCATGACACCTTGCACAACATTACTTTTTGTTATTATCATTGATTCCTCACTTAGGTTTAGTTTTCGAAATCTATTGAATGTCTTAAAGGAATACCATGTTCATAACGAATGGAATTCTCAGAAATATCGTTTACGGCATATTTTCCGATCCCAATGGCCCTGAACTCTTCTCCTATTCTTGCTGCCATGACACTTTCAATTCCTTCTTCACTCGGTGTTTTATAAAATCCTCGCATCATCCTTAATGCATGAATCAGTTCATGCGCAAGCGAAAGAAACATAATATTCGGGTCATTTGAATGAAGTGCTTTTCCACGGTCATTAATTGACACGGTATGATTTGGATTGAGAAAAATAAAAGCGCTGCTGCCTTCCCCTGCGATGCCAGGATAAATTGGCCGCGCTAAACGCTCAGCCAGCATCTGATGGCTTTTATCAAAGGGATCATTAGCCCATTGATACCGTTCAATCTGATTAGGTGTGAGAACGGCTTTCACTTTTGTTTCACTGAATTGCGTGCAAATGATTGAAACTTTTTGTCCGTGTGTATTTGCCGCCTTCAGGGCTTTTAACAGGCTTAAGCCGTGGGGTTTGCTGGCGATTTTATCAATGGCTTTATCGATTTTATTATATTCAAACATATCTTTAGCGAGAATGTTGATATGCCTGAAGTGATAAGCAACCATGTCGACGGCCATACTTCCTCCTTTAAATCGGACGTTGCGTTAAAAAGTAATGAGCGCGGAGCGGTGCGCCCCATTCCTGACGGATCCGGTTTTCAGTAATATCCCTCACCGCAAATTCATTAATCCCGATGACCCGATTTTCTTCTTCATATTGTTTCGAGTTCGGAAGATAGATTTCAGACATTCCCTGACCCCGAGCATTTCCTCTGAGCATATGTAATGCATGAATGAGTTCATGCGCCAGGGTAAAGAAACCTTCATTACGATCGACCCCAATATAAGGTCGCCCTATCGAATCAATGCTGATCGATTCGCGCGGGTTATAACTGATCGTGGCACTCGTGCCTTCGCTTGCCCCATCCTGACGATTGACTTTAGAAACTTTGGAGGCGATCTTGTGATGGGTTTCATCCTCTTCAGAATACGGAACTCGAAAGCGTGTTATCTGAGATTCTGTCAGACGGGGGGCGGTCACACTCCCACAATCTAATCGCATTTTAATATTTACATTTTTTCCGGCTGCCATATGGCTTTCTATTTCGCGCAATAAGCGGCGGCCAGTCAAACACATCTTTATCTTAAAAAGATCGTCATTGATACGTGTAACTTCATTTGGGTTTTCATAATGAATATAAATATTCGCCGCATCATTGGCTTTTTTAATGTGCATAAAGCGTTATCCAGATTGATAGTAAGATGCCCTTAAGGGGAAGTTGTGTTCATAACGTATTGCATTTTCCGATACCGGGTTGTGATTGAACTTTCCGATGCCTACGGTTCGGAATTCTTCTTTGGCTTCAAGTGAATTAGGGTTTGCGAGATTTTCCATATGTCCGCCTACCCATTCCCCTGACATCATATGAAGACCATGAATAAGCTCATGGGCAAGACTCACAAAGTTCTTTTCTTTATCAAATCCGCGCGAAGGAAAGCCTGTCGCGCTTATTTCCGTTGAGTGTAAGGGGTTCCAGTAAACATGACTCGATGACCCTTCACCTCGTGTTTTATCTGCTTTTATATGGGCCATCTCAGCCGCTTTATCGAGGGATTCGCGTTCAAGTGGATTTTTGATATTAAGGCGATCCATCTGAGATTGCGTCAGGATCGGATGGCATCGGTTTGTGTAATCATTTCCGACAACGACACAAACTCTTTTGTCATCAACCGACACATCCTTAATTTTATCTAATAAGCCTTTTCCGTAAGGCTTGCTATTGAGTTTTATTAAGGCACGCTCAGCATCTTTATAATTTTCTACATCGCGATACACTATTTTAATCTGAGGTGCGATATTGCTTGGAGCCATCCGAGCTGACATGGTTTTTCTCTTTTTTTTATGCCCTGTTAATTGAACCAGGCGCGAAGAGGAAGTTCCATTTCACGTCTGAATGCGTTTTCACTGATGCCTTCGTTTGCGTACTCATTCACCCCTAGCGCGCGTCGCTCTTCATTCGCACGACCTTCTGAACTGGTGTCATCCGTATAGGTTCCTTTAATGATGCGCATGGCGTGGATCAGCTCATGAACAAGATTGGCCTCAACGAGACCCACAACGCGCGTTCGCCCAGAATCGGAACCGACGAGCGTGAGCGCTGAGGTCTGGGCGATATGATGCATCAGCGGAGTCGTTGACGGGTTTTCATGTGGGTTCCAGTAAACCGTGGCGCGCGTCCCTTCACCTTTCACAAATCGCCCCTTCTTCAACGCAAGCGGTCGCGCTGCGTTGATCAGTACCTCATGAGGCTGATCACTGTGAAGATTCAACTTGTTCATTTGGTCGTGGGTCAGGATCGGAAATGTCGCTGAACGGGCATGTTCCGACACGAAAATTTTCACCTCACGACCGTTTTGTGAATGGCGGGTAATCTCACTGAGAAGATTACTCCCGACTGTTGTGGATTTCAGATTAGCAAGTGTATTCTCTGCGTAATCAATGCCCTGCCTGCTTCCTTCCAGCCGCATCGCTGGAACCTGATAAGATTGTACTTTCATTAGTTATCGTCCACTGATTGAAGGCCCTGGTCGAAACTGTGAACCTGCGTCCTGACCGAAAGCGTCATTTGAAGAGAGAGGATAATAAGATCGAGCCTGAAGGCCGAGTTCCTGTCTTATTTTATTTTCTGTTATTTTTTTATTTTCATGTTTGAATGCACCAATAGAACGCGTGCTTTCGTCAAAAATCCCTTCTGATGTACCATCATTAGTATATGTCCCCTTGATAATTCGCATGGCATGAATCAGTTCGCCTGCGAGATTAGCAGCCGGTTCAAGGTTATCAGCAGGATCATATCTGTCATATAAAGAATAACCGAGGGAATTGCCTGTTTGTCCTCTGATTCGGTTAAAGGTCACTTCAGCATAAGTCCCTTCAGCTTTAAATTTCCCTTTCTTTACGGCTAGTTCTCGCGCTTTATTAAGGCTTGTAGCATCATAAGAAAGCGCGCGCAAACCATGTTTCTGAGCCTGAAATTCAGTCAGAAGTGGTCTTGTATGTGACGCACCCCATGAATCTGTGGTAATTTTTACGTTTTTTCCGTTCCTGCTATACCATTCGATTTCTTTTAACAGACTGTTCCCGGCCTGCGTATGTCTGATAATTGACACAAGATTATCGATTTCATCGAGCGATTCAATCGAGTTAGTTGATAAATAAAGCGCATGACATTCTGTAGCGAGTCGAGAAGGCATCGTTATTCCTCCTATTAATCCCAACTTCCATAGCGGTCGCTTTTAAAGGAAACGCCAGGGCGCGCATTTGACCCATTCAAACCAAACGTGTTTTCTGTAAAGGGTCCAGAATCACGAGTATAGAGCGCTAAAGGTTGCCGAATTTTATTCTCGCTTATTGCCTCATCTGCATATTTACCCGAACCAATGGCGCGCATTTCTTCATCTTCATACCCTTTATCACTCTCGTCATTCGTATAGGTTCCTTTAAGAATACGCATGGCATGAATTAATTCATGGGCAAGATTGGCGACCTTTTCATTCATCGATTGCCTATAAGGCGCATAGGTCGTTTCACCACGAGAATCGACAATGTTACCTTCACGTAAATTGAAATGCATATAAGCCGCCGTGCCTTCGGCTTTAAACATCCCCTTCTTAACCGCTAAGGTTCGGGCCGTGTCCATACTTTCCTGATGCAACACGCGGGGATAAAGATCACGAGATGCGGCTTGAGACTCAGTGAGAACCGGAACAGTCTGTGAAGGCATCCACGAATTTTCCATTATGTGAATACTGCGACCATTTCGGGATTCTGATTCAATGGTTTTTAACAAACTCTTTCCGGCAGTCGTGTTTCTGATACGCGTGATCAGCGTATCGATTTCGTTCACATCTTCCTGTCGGTTGGCTTCAATTGAAATTCGAGAGCAGTCTGTTGCAATACTGATCGGCATAGTTGATTCCTTGTAGTTGTTTATCTGCGACGCTGATTCAGCATCGCTTCGGCCTGTCGTCCGCGCTCTAAGTTGCGCTGGTTATTTTCTTTGCTTCCTGTCTCCTGCTTTTTGGTATCCTCGAACCATCGTCCGATTATTTCAAGCGTCACATTCAGCTGTTCGAGCATGGGATAAATCTCTTCGAGATAAATCTTGTCAGTGCTGATGTCAGTCCAGAGGCAAAGTTGTTTTTCTTCTTTATCTGCGGCAATAACGATTCGCGAAGGTTGATCTGGGGTGAGGTTTGCCTGAAGCAACTCAAGCAACAAATCGACGGTAAGGTTTTCTGGCAAAGGCAGGAACGCCAGCATGACCATCGTGTTCACTTCCGTCAGTTCCAGGAAGATCTGACCTGTAGAGAGTACGAACGTATAAAAGCCTTTTTCGTTATAGGGGATTTCTGGAACCTGAAGCTGTTTGAAGAGGGGCTGGAGCTTCTGAAAAAAATCATCGGGTTTCATGTTTTACCTTCTCATTGTGGGTTCATAAATGAGTAAGAAAACCGCCCTTTCGGTTCCAGAGAAAATTGATTACCTAGAAAAAGAAGTCATCGCCATCGAGAGAATATTTCTCGCGAGGCTCGATCCCATGTTCCTTGCGAATGCCGTTCTCCGTGAAGGCGCGCTTTGCATGTTTGCCCAGACCAATCGCACGCGACTCTTCATAAATCAGTCTTTTCTCAAGCTTTGGATCGGTCCATTCATTGTGAACGAGATACGTTCCTTTCATCATCCGGTAAGCGTGAATCAGTTCCCCGGCAAGGTTAGTAAATCCGGCGCTTTCATCTGAAATAGCGAAATGCATTCCTTCATGAAGCACACGAACCGCATAGGTTGGGTTCCATTCGATCGTGGCTGATGTCCCTTCTCCTTTCCGACCAAACGAACGTTTGTTTGAAAGCTTTGTTGAGGTGTCGATGTGCTGCAACTCATGGAAAAAAGCCTGGTCTGGGAACAACCTTTCTTTCTGAGGTTGGGTAAGGACAGGATAGGAATAGTTAAAGTTAATTCGGCTGGGCTGAATTAAACAGGATCGCCCGTCAGTTGAGTATTTTTTGATTTCATCCAGTAACTTTCGCCCCTGCGGTCCTTCTTTAATTTTGGACAACGCCGATTCGGCATCGAGATAGTCAGTCTCCTGGTCATGCCGGATAACGATATGGGGAGCTACCTCGCTCATTCTAATTCGCATCATGATTCACACTCCTTTTTGGTGTAAGGAGTAGGTGAAGATTTTGGTGATATGGTTCCCGATGAGGGAAAAGAAACCCCGCACGAATGGCGGGGTGAAGAGATCAGGCGAAGCCGCCGTTAACGCGAATAACCTGGCCGTTAATCCAGCGACCCAGATCGCCCGCCAGCGCTGAAACGCCGTTTGCGATGTCCTCGGGTGTGCCGATACGGTTCATCGGGTTCTGGTCTTTGAACCAGTTGATCAGGTCTTCAGACTTGCCTTTGAAGAAGAGGTCTGTCCCCGTTGGTCCCGGCGCGATGCCATTCACGGTGATGTTCTTTCCTTTCAGCTCATTCGCCAACACACGGATCAGCCCTTCCACGCCTTCCTTCGAGGCAATGTAAGGTCCATATTGGGGGAAGTTTTTCGCCACTACCGATGACGAAAGCGCGATAATCCGACCGCCTGATGAAACGCATTTCGCGGCGTGCGCCAGAACCAGGAAGGTTCCGATCAGGTTCGTGTCGATCACGCGCTTGAAGGCATCGAGGTTTTCAGGCTCGATTCTTGCCATCGGCATGATCCCCGCGCTGTGAACCACAACGTTCAGTTCGCCGTTCACGCTGCGAACCGTGTCGAACATTTCCATCACTGAAAGCGCGTTCGTCACGTCAGCCTGAACTAGGCACGCCTTTCCCCCGGCATCAACAATTTCTTCGATGAGTTTCGCGGCTTTCTCTTCGTTGCCTGAGTAATGAACAAAAACAATATAGCCATCACTGGCTATCTTCTTCGCGATGGCCTGACCGATGCCACCTGTTGCCCCTGTCACCAGGGCGACTTTTGTGAAGTCATTCATGAGGATGTCCTTAGTTGATGTAAAAGGACGCTTAGAATTGCGTCCTCCTGCATCAATCTAACGAACTTTTAAAACGCTACGTTTTAAGGTGTGCGAATTATTTCGCTCACTTTGATCAGTTTCTTTTTTAAAATCAATTACATTGAAATTTTAGGAGGACAAATGGAATCTACCGATTATTATCCCAACGAATTAATTTCTTATATTAGCCACTATTCTCGCGATGAAATAGCCCTGATTAACTTTTTACTGGCCAATGCTGATCGCATTCACGCACTGCCAGATCGTGGTCTCCCCTCTTTTACTGTCGTTTATCCAGAATTCAGAAGTTTTCTTTTAAAGGAATTCCCCGTTGACGCTGAAGATGATACGCCTTATCTCCACGATGGTTATTTTATTGATGGCGTGATCAATTCCCTTTCCAACAGAAGCTTAGGCGATTATCGTTTTATTACAAATCGTATTTTTAATGGTAATGCCCTCATTACACTTTCAATTCACTTCTCAGAATTTTTGAAAAAATATAAAGGTTTAAAAATTGATTATAAAAAATCAGGCCTGATAGATTCAAAGTTTACACTAAGCGATCTTTATAATGATGATTTTCATGGCTGGGTCATGGAGAATGTCGGCTTTTTAAAAACACATCGGTTTGATAAGCTGGACCTGAATAATCTTATAAATGAGTTCATGGCTATTGGTAATGCTATAGAATCCATTTTAGAATGGCGTCTGGGTATTTTAATTTATCGTTTGATGTTATGGAATCATGGCATTATTCCAACAAGAGAAAATCTTTTTTCTATTGAATGTCAAATTATGGAAATCCAGACGTTATTGAATGACAACAAAAGCTTACTCTTCAAGCTCAGAAGTAAATTCATTTATCGCGCCTGGTCACATGCCAGATTCAGAGCTTCCTTTGAACTCAATATCAAAAAGGCAGCTATCCAGAGTTTCCCGGAATGGGAGCTTCATGAGATCATGAATCCACACAAGCACCCAGAGTTATTTTCAAGTGAGGGTGATCTTAAGACGGTCATAGATGAGATAGCATTTGAAGATGTGGATTTTTAATTGTTCATTTGAGTGTTAATCAAAAAAGAAAAAGCGCCCTGTTAGGCGCTTTATTGTTCTTTATCGCTTAACCTGAACGTCATTCGTTGCTTTCTCGATTTTCCCCGCTTCCTCTGTGACAAAATCATTCACGAGAGACGGAACATCAACACCGGCCTCAGTCAGGATCTGAACGTCATGGGGATTCAGCGACACTTTGACAGAAGGTTTACTGATGACCAGCTTCCCTTCTGTGACTTCAAGCTGAATCTCATCATCCTCTTTCCATCCTAGCTGAAGCAGGACCGAGTTCGGGATTCTTATCGCGGCTGAGTTGCCCCACCGCTTAATCTGCAACGTTAACATTTTTTTCCTCGTCATAATTGTCTCTACATCATAGAGACAACAACCCACGGATTCAAGCTAACGCCAGACCTCGACAGAGGTTATTTTTTGCTCAATCAATTCGAAATTCGGTCGAAACCCATTGTCGCTTGTATCTACAATGTATATACTATTTCCATAGTTAGGCAACGAGAGAGACGAACGAAATGAAAACTAAAGCCGAATTTTTTAAAGAAATGAAAGAGTGTCGTGTAAACGCAACCGCATTCATCACCGTTCATGCGCGCAATGGTTCAACGGTTGCACTTGTAATGCAGCAGTCAGGCGCACCGAATGCGTTTCTCTCTCGTCACAAAGACGGTTCTGAAGCGATGAAAAAAGCGCAGGAAAAATATGAAGAATGGCTGAATGAATTCTTTATGAGCGATGACGAAGTTGTTGAAGCTGATCATGTGGATGCGATTGAAGAAGACCGTCAGGTTCAGGTGCTGCTGATGGAATCTGATGAAGTGGTTGAAATGAACGAAACCGAACTGAAAGACGTGGTTGAGATCACGCACGAAGCGGCGCTGGTGATGAATGAAGAAATTGATGTGTTGTCGCAGCGTCTGGCCGATCGCCGTTGTTATTTCTATTCCGAAGAGCAAATTCACAACGGCCAACAGGAAGAGATCGCCAACTATAAGCGACATGCATTCGATAACGGGCCGAGGATCGTCCAGCACATTCTGAAAGTGATCGTGATTTCAAAGAGCAGATGCAAGTTTTTAAAGGGCTATGTGGAGAGTCCACCACCGCCAGGGGATTTTTTCTTTATGAATGAACATGAACTTCCGTTTTAAACAGTGAGAGAACACGTTATGGCGCGTCGCCGTTCAACAGCCAACAGGGATTTACCCCCAAACCTTTACGTTCGTAATCAGGGATATTACAGCTACAAAGACCCACGGACTGGAAAAGAATATGGTCTGGGCCGCGATAAGCGGTCCGCTGTCACCCAGGCAATCGAAGCGAACCTTGAGCTTTATCAGGATCTTGCGCAGCCGGTTAAGCTTCTTGACCGCATGAATGAGGTGAAGAAGTACACGCTGAACAATTGGCTCGAAACGTATGAGAAAGAACTTGATCGCCGTCAGCTCGCCGCGAAGACGATGGAAAGCTATACACGCTTTCTCAAGACGATTAAGGAAGGCATCGGTCCCTTCCCCATTGAGGACATCGATACAAAGGCGCTCGCGGACTTTCTGGCCCCGTGGCGCGATGACGGTAAGGCAACGATGCACAACCGCATCAGGAACTTCCTGAAGGATGTGTTTGCCACTGCAATCGCGCATGGGGTGATCAAGGTTAACCCGATTGAATACATTAAAACGGAGAAGGTTGAAGTGGCTCGCTCACGTTTGTCGCTTGAGGATTTCAAAAAGATTTGCGCCAGCGTCCCTGATTTCTATCCGTGGGGCAAAGCTTGCTTTGAACTCGCCCTTCTTACCGGTCAGCGTATCGGGGACATTCAGGCGATGAAATGGGAAGATATTCGCAACGGGAAGATTTACGTTATCCAGCAGAAAACCGGATCGCGCGTCGCCATCGATACCCATCACGGTCTGAAGGCGATCGATAAAACGATTAAAGAGGTGCTGGCTGAACTGAAGGTGTTTAAAGATGAAACGGACTATGTGATCCCGGTTTCAGGTGGCCGCGATAAATTGTCGCGCGCGTTCCTGAAGTCCAGGACGAACGCCAAACTGAAGTGGGAAGGAACGCCGCCATCGTTCCATGAAATCCGGTCACTCTCTGCGAGGCTCTACAAGGAAGAGAATGACGGGGAATTCTCACAACGCCTGTTAGGTCACAAGAATTCCGCCATGACTGATAAATATACCGATACGCGAGACAATCGGTTTATCGAGGTCT
The DNA here is from genome assembly GCF_002928325.1 of Pantoea sp. ICBG 1758. NCBI lineage: Bacteria > Pseudomonadati > Pseudomonadota > Gammaproteobacteria > Enterobacterales > Erwiniaceae > Pantoea > Pantoea sp. ICBG 1758. Next base: position 831,491 of record NZ_POWL01000001.1, on the reverse strand, counting down.
GAAATGAAACCCGCCGTTGGCGGGTTTTCCACCCACATCTAAAGTTTACACCCAACACTTGCTACCAAAGCCTGCACCTTGTATAGTCATCCTTCCGATATTGGCGTATCAGGTCACTCAAGATGAAAGGTAAAGTTAGCGTTAACGTAGAATTGTCAAATCACAAGTATCTTCTTTCTCACGGTAAGAACGTTTCGGCGATGACCGATGCGTTTTTTGCTGAAGAGGTGCGCAAACTCAAGCGTGAAGCGTTCATTGAAGAAAATCGCGCTGGAATGGCTGAGATAGCGGCCCATACAGAGAAATATGGTTCATTTTCAGATAAATATCGCAGGTGGTAAGGATGCAGTTTGAAGTTTTTCGCCATAAAGGTGGTGGGATTGAATTCGTCGTCGATGTTCAAAGCGATATTATTGATATACCTGGATATAGGATGGTCGCCCCGCTCTATCCTGCTGAGCAATTTTCCAGTAACGTCAATAAAATATTGTTCCCTACCTTCTTCGTTAATGGCGATACTTACCGGATGAAAACCAACGAAATGGCATCGATTCCTGATCGAGCTTTAGGCGACAAAGCCGGATCTCTTTCCGGCCATGCTGAGGAGATCAGGAATGCAATCAATATGCTTTTCTGGGGAATCTGAACTCTTTAACCCGCCTTTCGGCGGGTTTTTCTTTTAGTAATTTCTGAACTGAAGTAGGAACGCGAAGACAAAGAATAACACTCCGCAAATCCGGTTAAACCACACCCCCGATTTCATAATCTTTTCACGGTAACGCCAGATTAATAAGGCAAAGCCGAATTCCACCACCATTTCGCACACAGCGAGCGTCAGGGCGCATTCTATCGCCTGTGTGACTATGCTTGCATCCGGGTCCAGAAAGTTCGGCATGATGGCAATAAAGAACAGCAGCGCGTTAATGTTCAGGATAGCCGACAGGAACCCTTGCCGAAACAATGACGGGTGATTGCCGTCTTTAATATCTTTCGAGCCGTCATAGTGAGATTCGCTGTCCCATAACAAACGAACGCCAATCATCGCCAGATAGAATGACCCGACTGTTTTCAACGCAAGAATGAACCCAGGTGCAGTTTTAAGGAACGGACCCAGTCCGAGGACCGCAATCATCATCAGAATAATAAAACCCAACATGCCACCCGCAATCGTGGCGAGCGCCTTTTTCAGTCCGAACCTCGTGACATGGTTCACGACCATGATTGAATTCGGACCGGGTACGACGCACACTCCACAGCAGGTCAAAAGTAAAAGTAACCAGTTTTCTAGGGTCATTCTTTTTTCTCTTTTCGAAGGATTAAAAGTGAGGTTTCAGCGTAGGATTAGAGGAACTGAAAATGTTCATAAATCCGAGCTATCAAGCGCTCCGGGAAAGTGGGGGTGTGATCTGCATCACAGTTTTCCCGGTACGTTTTCGGATGAATTTCGAATGATTTTGAACTGTTGATTTTATGATTATGAATTTAAAAGGTTTTTTTGATATTGAAATACTGGATCGATACTGGATTGACAGCGGGAGCGTCTGTAAACGATGAGAACGACCAGAAAAACCACCGCCACCCCGGCTAAGCGACTGAGCCTGCTGCGGGAAACGCTGGACAGCGCGCTCGGCTGGATCGATGCCCAGCAGCCGCACTCGCCGCGCCTGGCGCTGGAAGCAGATACGCTGCGCCTGCAGCTGCGCCGCGCGCGCGCTGAGAGCCAGGCGCTGGCGCTGCAGCTGGCGCGTCCGGTTACGCTGGCGCTGTTTGGTCAGTCGCAGGCGGGTAAAGCCTGGCTGCTGAGTGAGATGGTGGGCGATGCGCAGGGTCAGCTGATGACCCGATTCAGCGACAAAGTGCTCAACTATTTTCAGCATATCAATCCCGGTAATCTCGATTTCGCTGCGGCCACGCGCTTTAGTCACCAGCGTGAAGCGACCTCCGGCACGTGGCCGGTTGAGCTGACCCTGCTTAATGAAGCGGAGCTGATCCGATTGCTGCTCGCCAGCGCCCGCATTGAGCGTGACGGCGCGGATATCCGCACCATTGAGACCACGCTGCAGCGCCTGCAGCGTCACCGCCAGAGCGAGCCACAGCCCGGCGCAGAGAGCGACGCGCTCATCACCCTGTGGGGATGGAGCCGCCGTCATCATCGTCACGCGGAAGCGCTGGATCGCCATTTCTGGCCCCAGGCCGCCGAACTGGCCCCCTGGCTGAGCGTTGACGATCGCGTACAGCTTTATGCCCTGCTCTGGCCTGGTCAGCCTGCCCTGAGCGACACGCTGCGTCCGCTGCTGCACCTGCTTCAGCAGCTGCGCCACGCGCCGCGCGTGCTGGCGCCGCTCTCGCTGTTGGTGGATGATGCGCAGCTGCCGGCTGAAAAGCTGATCGGTCACGACGCCGATCTGCAGGAGATGATTGAGGTCTGTCCGGTGGTAGCCAACCGCAGCGGTAAGCCACAGCGGGTCGCGCTCGGCGAGCTGGCGCTGCTGACGCTGGAGCTGACCATACCGCTCAGCTCCACGCCGCGTCAGGCGCTCTATGATGAGGCGGACATGCTGGATCTGCCTGCCCCCGGTACGCTTCCCGATCGCCAGCTGCAGGAGGAGCAGGCACAATTGCGTCTGCGCGATCCGCTGCGTGCGCAGCTGCTGGAGCAGAAGCGCGCCCTGCTGCCCGGTTTTTACGCCACGCGCCAGGGCATTGACCTGATGCTGATCTGCACCGCCGCCAGCCAGCGCCACGACGCCGATCCCGCCGCCAGCGCGCTGCGCGAGTGGCAGATGCAGCAGAGCGTAAGCAGCGGCAGCGAAAAACCGCGTCTGATCTGGGCGATAACCCCTTACGATGCGCGCTATCAGGCGCAGCAGATCAATGTCGACGAGGCGGTGCAGCGTCAGATTGGCCAGCCGGGTCAGAGCTGGGGCTCAATGCTGGCGCAGGATCGCGCAGGCGTCGATCGCATGAGCAGCTGGCTGCAGGAAGAGATGCAGCCCGAGGCGCGTCGCGACCGTCTGGCGCTGCTGACGGGCGCGCTGCAGCAGAAAGTCGCGGCCCGGCTGCAGCCGTGGACAGAAGCGAGCGCCTCGCCCGAGCAGGCGCTGCGTAAACAGACCATCGCCGATACGCTGCTGAAATGTCTGCAGCACCGCACCGGCCTGCACGGTGAGCTGCTGGAGCGGCTGCAGCCGTCGCGTGATGCCGTGCGCCAGCTCTGGCTGAGTCAGAGCAGCGGCGCGGTAACGGCGCACAGCGGCAAGCCCGCTGCGGAGCAAAGCTATTTTGGTATCGGCTTTGAGTTCGATCTGTTCAGCGACGCGCCCGCTCCCGCCGGCGAGCCGCAGCATACGAGCGTCCGCAGCGAGCAGCAGTTTCCGCAGCAGGTTCTGACGCTGTGGCTGGCGCATCTGCGCCAGCTGCCTGAGAACCGCAGCCTGCTGACGCTGCTGAACGTCGACAAGCCCACCATGGAGCTGCTGACCGAGGAGCTGATTGCGGCCAGTTTTCGTCTTAAGCTGCTGGCAAGGCTGCAGAGTGCGCTGAATGAGCCGGACAGCAGCACGCATGAAGCACGCACCGATCGTCAGGTTTCGCGCGCCATGACGGTGCTGGGTGATTTTGTCGCCTGGCTCGGTTTTTTACAGCGTCCGGAGAGCGAGCGCCCTGAAAGTCGCGTAAACCGGGGGCAGACGATTTTTTCCCGTCCGCCCGCGCCGAGCGTCAGCTTCTCGTCAGGCCAGCGCCTGACGCGCCTGACGGCTGCGCCCGCTAATCATACGGCGTTCTACATCTATGACTGGCTGGTCGGACTCAACCAGCTGATTGTGGAGAATAATGGTTATACGGGCGGCAGCGATCTGCCCGCCGGCGCGCGGCAGACGCTGTCGGTGCTGCTGCTGCCGCTGCACGCCTGATCAGCGCCAGACCAGGCGCAGCTCGCCCTCCAGCAGCTGCGCCGCCTCCTCAAGCAGCGCCAGTACCGGCGCAAACTCCGCCTGCTGCGCGGCCTGCTCTGCATGTATCAGGCAGATCGTTGCCGGCAGCGCCATGCCGCCGGTCAGCCAGTCCCACAGCGCGTCCAGATTTGCGCCGACAGCAGCAGGCGCACCGCTCTGCGCATTCAGCGCCTGATAAAACGCCGCGCGGTCGCGCAGCGTGGCGAAGTCGATATCTATAGTCAGCACGCTCAGTGCACCTTTCTGAAACTGCGATAGTGATCGCGGGTGAGGTAGATCAGCCCGTCGGAGGAGTAGATCAGACGGTCAGCGCCGCGGCGCCCGCAGCGATAATTGACGTCCGCCTCATACCACTGCCGTCCCGCCTGACGCGGCAGCTGCTGTTCGCGATTGCTGAAGCGGTCACCGCCGATGGCGCGTCCTGGCAGAACCTCGCACAGATTGCCTTTATCCGGCTCCCAGCCCTGACGGCGCGCGGCCGCTTTGGTCAGGTAAAAATCGGGCAGACGCTGATGCTGCACCAGCCAGTCCGCAACGCGTTCAGCCTGCGTCAGCGCATCAATGGTGGCAGAAGAAGAAGTTGTGGCGTGGCCAGCCGTGGGATCGGCAGGCGGAGTGCTAACCTGTGGCCGCAGCGCGGTCCAGCAAACAATGACGATCGCCAGCAGGCCGATCCAGCGTAATATTGACATCGCATCACCCCTGAAAAAAGGAGGTCAGCATAGCAGATTCAGGCGGGAAATCGACGCGGGCCAGCGTGGCTGGCCCTGGCGGAGAACTTACTGCATGGCACCGGGTGCATGTGAAGCGTGACGACGCCACGCGCCGGGCGCTACGCCATACTGGCGCTTAAAGCTGCGGTTAAACGACTGCTGTGAATCAAAACCCAGCGAAATCGCTACGTTCAGAATAGGCTCGTTGGTCGTGGTGAGCCGGTCCGCTGATTTTTTCAGCTTTTTCGCCCGGATATATTCGCCCAGCGGATAACCGGTGTGCTCTTTGAACATACGCTGCAGGTGCCATTTGGAGTAGCCCGCCCGGTCAGCCACGGTATCAAGATCCAGCCGTGCTTCGATATTGTTATCGATCCAGTCAATCAGATCGTGCATAAACGCGTCGCTCATCATCCCATTCTCTCCCGTCGCCGTTACGAACAGTATCAGTATCAGTTGCAGTTACACTTTAAGGGTGACTGACTATCGCACTTAATGCAAGTTTTATTATTACATTAAATGCCGCACATAAAGCAGGGTTTTTCTCTCTGCGCTGAGCGCCCGTCAGACCGCACATAAAGTGTATCAGATATTCTTGCAGATGCACTTCGCCGCGACCTACACTCCTCCCGATTAATGCAATCGTTAAAGTTGCATATTTTTACGTCGTCTTTCGTGCTTCATCAACGTGGAATAACAATAATGTCCGGAAAAAAAGACAGGGTTCGTCAGGCTATTGGCCTGGCAGGCGCGGCACTGCTGGCAGGTTTGCTGGCGGGTTGCGATCGCGGCGTGGCGCAAAACGCTCCGCCGCCGCCGCCGGAGGTGAGTGCGGCACAGGTGATCCGGCAGCAGGTCAGCGAATGGGATAACTTCAATGGCCGGATCGAGGCGGTCGAGAGCGTTCAGCTGCGCCCGCGCGTTTCCGGCTATATCGACCAGGTAAACTATCGCGAAGGCGATGAGGTTAAAAAAGGTCAGGTGCTGTTCACCATTGATGACCGCAGCTACCGTGCCGCACTGGCGCAGGCTGAGGCGCAGCTCGCCGGTGCGCGCACGCAGGCGGCGCTGGCGCGCAGTGAATCGGATCGTACCGATAAGCTGATCAACAGCCAGGTGGTGTCCCGCGAGATCTGGCAGCAGCGTCGTTCGGCCACGCAGCAGGCGCAGGCGAGCGTGCAGGCGGCGCTGGCGGCGGTTGATATGGCCCGCCTCAACCTGAGTTTTACCCGCGTGACCGCCCCGATTGATGGCCGCGCCAGCCGCGCGCTGATCACCGCCGGCAATCTGGTCACCGCAGGCGACAGCGCCAGCGTGCTGACCACGCTGGTTTCCCAGGATCGGATGTATGTCTGGTTTGATGTCGATGAGGCGACATTTCTGCACTATCAGCAGCTGGCGCGCCAGGGCGAACAGCGCGGCGCCCTGCCGCTGCAGGTTTCCCTGACCGGCGAACACGGCTATCCGCATCGCGGCACGGTGGATTTTCTGGATAACCAGCTTACTGCCAGTACCGGCACCATTCGCATGCGCGCGCTGCTCGATAACCCGCAGCGTGAACTGACGCCGGGGCTGTTTGCCCGCGTCCGGCTGCCGGGTCGTGCCGATTTCACCGCGCTGCTGATTGATGACAAGGCGATTCTCACCGATCAGGACCGCCGCTATGTCTACATTGTTGATGCCGAAGGCAAAGCGCAGCGGCGCGATATCCAGCCTGGCGATCTCTCTGGCGGACTGCGTATTGTTCAGCAGGGTCTGCAGCCAGGCGATCGCGTGATCGTAAACGGTCTGCAAAAAGTCTTTATGCCCGGCATGCCGGTACAGGCTCACTCAGTCGCGATGCGCCCCGCTCCTTAACCGAGACCCTACTCTATGGATTTCTCTCGTTTTTTTATCGACCGTCCCATTTTTGCGGCGGTGCTGTCGATACTGATTTTTGCCACCGGGTTAATTGCGATCCCGCTGCTGCCGATCAGCGAATATCCGGATGTGGTGCCGCCCAGCGTGCAGGTACGCGCCGAATATCCTGGCGCTAACCCAAAAGCGATCGCGGATTCCGTGGCGACCCCGCTGGAAGAGGCGATCAACGGCGTTGAAAATATGATGTACATGAAGTCGGTGGCCGGCTCCGATGGCGTACTGGTCACTACCGTGACCTTCCGCCCCGGCACCGATCCCGATCGGGCGCAGGTACAGGTGCAGAACCGCGTGGCGCAGGCTGAGGCGCGTCTGCCGGAAGCGGTACGCCAGCTGGGGCTGACCACCCAGAAAATGTCGCCCACGCTGACGCTGGTTGTGCATCTTTTCTCCCCGCACGGCAAGTATGATTCGCTCTACCTGCGCAACTACGCCACCCTGAAGGTGAAAGATGAGCTGGCACGCCTCCCCGGCGTCGGCCAGATTCAGATCTTCGGCGCGGGTGAGTATGCGATGCGCGTCTGGCTCGATCCCAACAAAGTCGCCGCGCGCGGCATGACGGCCGCAGAGGTGATTACCGCCATGCGTGAGCAGAACGTACAGGTCTCCGCCGGACAGCTTGGCGCGGAACCGACCCGCAAAGCCAGCGATTTCCTGCTCTCTATCAATACCCAGGGTCTGCTGGAGAGCGAAGAGCAGTTTGGTGACATTATCCTGAAAAGCACGGCTGACGGCTCTCTGGTACGGCTGCGCGACGTGGCGCGTATTGAGATGGGCTCCGGCAGCTACGCCCTGCGCTCTCAGCTGAATAACAAGGATGCGGTCGGCATCGGTATTTTCCAGGCGCCAGGCGCGAACGCTATCGATCTCTCCGACGCGGTGCGGGCCAAAATGAACGAGCTGGCCACGCGCTTCCCGGAGGATGTGCAGTGGGCTGCACCTTACGATCCCACGGTGTTTGTTCGCGACTCTATTCACGCCGTGGTGCAGACGCTGTTTGAAGCCATTGCGCTGGTTGTCCTGGTTGTGATCCTGTTTCTCCAGACCTGGCGCGCGTCGATTATTCCGCTGCTGGCGGTACCAGTTTCCGTGGTTGGCACCTTTAGCGTGCTCTGGCTGCTGGGTTTCTCACTCAATACGCTCAGCCTCTTCGGGCTGGTGCTGGCTATCGGCATCGTGGTGGATGACGCCATCGTGGTGGTTGAGAACGTTGAGCGCAATATCGAACAGGGTCTGACGCCGGTGGCCGCCGCGCACCAGGCGATGCGCGAGGTGTCCGGTCCGATTATCGCCATTGCGCTGGTGCTCTGCGCGGTGTTTGTGCCGATGGCGTTTCTCTCCGGCGTGACCGGGCAGTTCTATAAGCAGTTTGCCGTGACCATCGCTATCTCGACGGTGATCTCCGCCATTAACTCGCTGACGCTCTCGCCGGCGCTGGCGGCTAAACTGCTGAAAGCCCATGACGCGCCTAAAGATCTGCCTGGCCGGCTGATTGACCGCCTGTTTGGCTGGCTGTTTCGCCCGTTCAACCGTTTTTTCCAGCGCAGTGCAACAGGCTATGAATCCCTGGTAGGCACCACGCTGCGCCGGCGCGGCGCGGTGTTTGCGGTTTATCTGCTGCTGCTTGCCGGCGCAGGCCTGCTGTTTCACAGCGTGCCGGGCGGTTTTATTCCCACGCAGGATAAGCTCTATCTGATTGGCGGCGTAAAAATGCCGGAAGGCGCTTCGCTGGCGCGCACCGATGCGGTGATCCGCGAGATGAGCGAGATTGGCATGCATACTGACGGCGTCGCCTATGCGGTTGCGTTTCCCGGCCTGAACGCGCTGCAGTTTACCAATACGCCTAACGCCGGCACGGTGTTTTTTGGCCTGAAACCGTTCAGCGAACGGACGCGCAGCGCGGCAGAGATCAACGCGGAGCTGAATGCAAAAATTGCTAAGATTCAGCAGGGCTTTGGCTTCTCAATTATGCCACCGCCGATTCTGGGTCTGGGCCAGGGATCGGGGTATTCGCTTTATGTGCAGGATCGCGGTGGCCTCGGCTATGGCGCACTGCAGGAGGCTATTAACACCCTCTCCGGTGCCGTGATGCAGACGCCGGGCATGATGTTTCCGATCTCCTCCTATCAGGCCAATGTCCCGCAGCTGGATGTGCAGGTCGATCGCGACAAAGCCCGTGCACAGGGCGTGGCGTTACCCGATCTCTTTACCACGCTGCAGGTCTATCTCGGCTCCGCCTACGTGAACGATTTTAATAAATTTGGCCGTACCTGGCGCGTGATGGCGCAGGCGGACGGCGATTTCCGTGACAGCGTTGAGGATATTACTTCGTTGCGTACCCGTAATGACCGGGGCGAAATGGTGCCGGTCGGCAGCATGGTGCATGTCGCCACCACCTACGGCCCCGATCCGGTGATCCGCTATAACGGCTATCCCGCTGCGGATCTGATTGGCGATGCCGATCCGCGCGTGCTCTCTTCCGCGCTGGCGATGACGCAGCTGGAGATGATGTCAGAGCAGATGCTGCCCAACGGCATGAATATCGAATGGACTGACCTGAGCTATCAGCAGGCGACCCAGGGCAACAGCGCACTGATCGTTTTCCCGGTTGCGGTCCTGCTGGCGTTTCTGGTACTGGCAGCGCTCTATGAGAGCTGGACGCTGCCGCTGGCGGTGATCCTGATTGTCCCGGTCACCATGCTTTCCGCGCTGGCGGGCGTCTGGCTGACCGGCGGTGATAATAACGTGTTTGTCCAGGTCGGGCTGGTGGTGCTGATGGGGCTGGCGTGCAAAAACGCCATTCTGATCGTGGAGTTTGCCCGTGAGCTGGAGATGCAGGGTAAAAGCGTGACCGCTGCCGCGCTGGAGGCGTGTCGTCTGCGCCTGCGGCCGATTGTGATGACCTCGATTGCCTTTATCGCCGGTACGGTTCCGCTGATTCTGGGTGAAGGGGCTGGCGCAGAAGTGCGCGGTGTGACCGGTATAACCGTGTTTGCCGGGATGCTTGGCGTGACCCTGTTTGGCCTGTTCCTGACGCCGGTGTTCTACGTTACGCTGCGCAAGCTGGTAACGCGCCGCACGCGTGCGGAAAGCGCAACGTCACTTTAAAAGCGGTACAAATGGAAAAGCCCGGCTGAAGCCGGGCTTTTTTATATCCTCTTGACCGTCGGACGCGCATGCAGTGCCGGTATCAACGGGTTTTCTGGCAGAGTCCGGCGGGTTCAGCGTCCGGCAGCGGTTCGCAATTGCTGGTATCGTTGCTTTTCAGTTCGTTCAGCGCATCCGCCACGGTGCGCGTCTCCAGCACTTTCAGCGATGCCTCTTCCGCCTCCTGAGCAATCGATTTGAAATACCAGCAGAGGTTGGCGCTGACCAGACAGCGCGGTGCAACATCCGGCCGCGACGCCCACAGTTTTTTGTCTTCAATGACTGACGTATAGATATCGCGTAGCGTGATCTCTGCTGCGGGCCGGCCCAGGTGAATGGAGCCGGTGCGACCCAGCGTCGAAACAATAATGCCGTCGCGCGTCAGCGGAACCATCAGCTTACGAATAAAGCTGGGATTCGCCTCCAGACCATACGCCAGAATAGCGCTGGTCGAGCGTTTTCCCAGTTGCTCCGCCATCGCGACGCTTAAAACCATCTGCAGAGCTGTCGGGAAGCGATAATCTAACATTTCAATATCCTGAGTTGCGGCTTATCTTTTTGTTTTTATAGCGCGTCAATGAGTGAACAATGAGCAATAAATATAACAAACACTGTTGCTTTTTAGAAGCAACCCCAACCGCACAGGGCACGGATTCCCCATCTGCGGCCCGGTTAGCGCACAAGCTGCTTAGTTTTGCACGGACGACGCCTGCGCCGGTAACTGCTGCTTAAGCAGCGCCACCAGCATAACGTTTATACCCGCCAGCCCGCACAGTACCCAGAGGGTCACGTCAGCGCCGGCATGCGCTGCCAGCCAGCCCCCCGCCAGCGGCGTCAGCGCCTGTCCGATCAGCGCCGGGCGCGCCATACGACCGGTGATAACGGCATACTGTTCCGGTCTGACAACGGCCAGCGGCAGCGTACCGCGCACGATGGCCCGCAAACCGTTTCCTGCGCCATAGAGCACCATAGCGACCAGCGCCATTGCCGGAAACAGCGCCAGCAGCAGCAGCCCTGCTGCCACCAGTCCCACAGAGAACAGAGCGGTCCATATGGGATGACTACGTTTAAACATTACATCCAGAAGCCGCGATCCAATCTGACAGGGACCGAGAACGGCACTCAGCGCCAGCGCTGCGCTCAGCGAATAGCCCCCGGACTGAAGCAGCGTAATAAGCTGAACCGAGATGGCGGTCATAATAACCGAAGCGAGGGTAAAAATGGCGCACAGCAGCCAGAAAAGTCGCGGCGAGAGCGCGCTCTGCAGAGTGTCAGAGATCGCGCCGGTCCGGCCTCCCCTGCTCCCGGTTTGCGTGACCGGCGCCGGCAGCGCATAGCGGTAGGCGGGAAAGACCAGCAGAGTAAGCAGCGCAGCAATGATGAAACAGGCATCACGCCAGCCGGCGAGCGCAATCAGCCATGCCGTTCCCGGCCAGACCAGCGTGGTGCATAAGCCCGAAATCAGCGTCACGCCGGTGATAGTGCTGCGCGCCTGTCCGCCATAGAGCGTGCCGAGCGTTGCAAACAGCGCATCGTAAAGGCTCATTGCCATTCCTGTGCCAATCAGCAGCCAGGCGGCAAAAAACCAGCCAGGCTGGTAGCTCATCCCCATCACCACCAGCCCTGACGCCATTACCACACCGCCGCCTGCCAGTATCAGCGGCCCGTAACCACGGGCAATCAGTCGTCCGCTGAGTGGCGCCAGCAAGCCGGAGACCAGGATGCCGAGCGACAGCGCCCCATAAACCCACTGCTGAGACCAGCCGGTTTCAGCAATAATCGGAGCGGCCATCACCGCCATCAGGTAGAACGACCCGCCCCAGGAAAGGATCTGAACCGCACCCAGCGTAATAATGGCGGGTATCGCGGGTTTTGAATGATAGTGCACGGGCGCTTTCCGTATCAGATAAAGCATTGTTATATCATGGATATTCTGCAGGCTGAACCTTCTTCTTGTCAGGCCATTATTGGTCTCCGGGGCTGATTCTGGTAAAACTTAAATTTTAAAAGTTTGTTGTAACTAAACTGGAAGCTTGTCAGCGGCGCAGGCACAGGTACATTAAGTATGTTGTAACAAAGGAGAAGATTATGGCTCGCTACGATTTAGTCGCTGATTTACATGAGTGCGTTAACACGCTGGAACAGCGCCTTGGTGCGCTGCGCACCAGCATTGAGCAGCAGCCGCTGCTGGTGGCGCGCGTGTTCAGCCTGCCGGCAATTGAAAAAGGGCACGAACATGATGAGATTGACAAAATAGCGGTGACGCAGCATCTGGGCAAAAGCGCGCGTGAGATGGCCCTCACCCACTACTGCCGGCTGTTTATGCAGCATCAGTCAGAAAAGATCAGTACCAAAGCGGCCGTGCGGCTGCCGGGAGCAATCTGTATTGAGGCGGACGAGCAGGCCGCTGAGCAGATCACGCAGCAGGTCAGCGAAATCAACGCGCTTAAACAGCGGCTGGAGCAGCTCATCACCGTAGAGTCCGGCTTGCCGAGCGAGGCCCGCTTTGAATTTGTGCATCAGCATCTGCGCGGGCTGATTACGCTGAACGCCTATCGCAACGTGCCCCTGCTCAATGCGCCGGATACGCTGCGCTTTGGCTGGGCGAACAAAAACATCATTAAAAATCTGACGCGGGAAGCCGTTATTGAGCAGCTGGAACGCAGCCTGAAAGCGAATCGCGCTCAGGCTCCCTGGACGCGTGAGCAGTGGGCAGAAAAAGTGCAGCTGGAGCTGGAACTGGTGCGATCGCTGCCCGCAGGCGCAAAGCTGAAAATCAAGCGGCCGGTTAAAGTGCAGCCTATTGCCCGCGTCTGGCGCGCCAGCGAGAAGAAACAGACGCAGCTGGCCTGCCCCTCTCCGCTGCTGGTGCTGTGTCGTGATAAAACCCAGGTGCCGGTGCTGGGCGAACTGCTGGATTATGATGCAGAGAATATCGCCCACCGCTATAAGCCGCTGGCGCAGCCGCTGCATCTGATCATCCCGCGCCTGCACCTCTGGAGCGACCGCCTCGCCTGATGAAGCGGCCGCCACCTGCAGGATTACGCTTTCATGCTGCCAACCATCTCTTCCGGGCGCACCCAGGCATCAAACTGCGCCTCATCGAGATAACCGAGCTGCAGCGCGGCTGCTTTAAGCGTCAGCCCCTCTTTATGGGCCTTTTTGGCAATTTCGGCTGCTTTATCATAGCCAATGTGCGTGTTCAGCGCGGTCACCAGCATCAGCGACTCATTCAGCAGCTGATCGATACGCTCCCGCACCGGTTCAATACCGGTTGCACAGTGATGATTAAAGCTGTCCATGCCGTCGGCCAGCAGCCGCACCGACTGCAGGAAGTTATGGATGACCATAGGACGGAATACGTTCAGCTCAAAGTTGCCGGACGCGCCGCCCATATTGATCGCTACGTCGTTACCCAGCACCTGACAGCAGAGCATGGTCATCGCCTCGCACTGGGTCGGATTGACTTTGCCCGGCATAATGGAGCTGCCCGGCTCATTTTCCGGGATACTGATTTCGCCGATGCCGCAGCGCGGGCCGGATGAGAGCCAGCGGACGTCGTTGGCAATTTTCATCAGCGACGCCGCCAGACCTTTCAGCGCGCCGTGCGCGTGCACCAGCGCATCGCAGGTCGCCAGCGCTTCAAATTTATTGGGTGCGGTGATGAACGGCTGACCGGTCAGCGCGGCCAGCGCCTGCGCCACGCGGACGGCATATTCAGGATGCGTATTCAGGCCGGTGCCTACGGCGGTGCCGCCCAGCGCCAGCTCGGTCAGATGGGGAATGCTGTTTTCAACGTGCTTCAGATTATGCTCCAGCATCGCCACCCAGCCTGAGATCTCCTGTCCCAGCGTCAGCGGCGTGGCATCCTGCAGGTGCGTACGGCCAATTTTCACAATATCACTGAATGCATCCGCTTTACCGGCCAGCGTGGTTTTCAGCACCTCCAGCTGCGGAATGAGCTGCTCGCGCAGTGCCGTAACGGCCGCCACGTGCATAGCGGTAGGAAAAACGTCGTTAGAGCTCTGGCTTTTATTGACATCATCATTAGGGTGCACCAGCCGCGCCATACCGCGCTCGCCGCCGAGGATCTCGCTCGCGCGGTTAGCCAGGACTTCATTCATATTCATATTGGTCTGCGTGCCGGAGCCGGTCTGCCAGATCGCCAGCGGAAACTGATCGGCGTGCTGGTTTGCCAGCACTTCATCCGCCGCGCGGATAATTGCTGTCGCGCGATCGTCCGGCAGCAGCTGCAGATCGCGGTTAACCTCTGCCGCTGCCCGCTTGGTCTGCGCCAGCGCGCGGACCAGCTCAACCGGCATTTTCTCGGTTGAGATACGAAAATGCTCCAGCGAGCGTTGCGTCTGTGCGCCCCAGAGTTTATCTGCCGGCACATCAACAGGACCCATTGAATCTTTTTCAGTGCGACTGGCTGCCATAGCCCTCTTCTCCTTTCTCAGTAGTGAAAGCAATCCCCGGGCGCGGCCTCTTACCGCCCCGCTTCAGGCCGGATTGTTATCCGAATCAATAAAACAGTATGCGGGCACATCGCGTTTCCTGCACACAGGTCGCGCTAATTGCTGAAATTTTCTGCTTTACTGGGCAATAACTGTTCAGCTGAGGGCGCAACATGCATAAATTGAACAACTCACTGCAGTACTACGACTGGGGCAGCACAACGGCGTTAACGGAACTTTATGGTATTGCCGATCCGCAGGGCCGGCCGCTGGCAGAGCTGTGGATGGGCGCGCATCCGAAAAGCCCGTCCACGCTGATTGTTGACGGCCGGCACGCCTCGCTGCGCGATTTCATTGCGCGCGATCCGGTCGCCATGCTGGGAAGCGCCGTTGCCGACCGGTTCGGTGAACTGCCGTTTCTGTTCAAAGTGCTCTGCGCGGCGAAAGCGCTCTCGGTGCAGGCGCATCCCGATAAGCGCGCAGCTGCCGCCGGTTTTGCCCGTGAAAATGCAGCCGGCATTGCGGTGGATGCGCCGCAGCGCAGCTATAAAGATGCCAGCCATAAACCGGAACTGCTCTATGCGCTGACCCCTTTTCAGGCGCTGAACGGCTTCCGCGAGCGGCCCGAAATGGTATCGCTGCTGAGCGCGGTAGCGGGCGCCCATCCGCAAATCGGGCACTTTATTGAGCAGGCCAGCCCGGACGCCCTTGCCCGCCTGTTTGCCACGCTGTTCTCGCTGCAGGGGGATGAAAAAAGGCGCGCGCTGGCGATCCTTTGTTCAGCGGCTGCGGCACACGATGAGGAGCCGTGGCTGACTGTGCGGCAGCTGGCGGCTGATTACCCGGATGATAACGGCCTGTTTGCACCACTGCTGCTTAACCTGCTGCTGCTGCAGCCCGGCGAAGCGATGTTTCTCTCTGCCGGCACGCCGCACGCTTACCTGCAGGGCACTGCACTCGAGGTCATGGCTAACTCAGATAATGTGCTGCGCGCCGGCCTGACGCCAAAATTTATCGATATGCCGGAGCTGCTGGCTAACCTGAACTTTACCCCCCGCGCCGCCGATACGCTGCGGCTGCAGCCTGAGCGCGATGCGCAGGCGCTCTGTTTCCCGGTGCCGGTTAATGATTTTTCCTTTGCCATCCACCTGCTTTCTGCCGTAGCGCAGCCGCTGGCACCGGCCAGCGCCGCCCTGCTGTTCTGTATTGAGGGAGAAGCGCGGCTCGCCAGCGCGGATAGCCAGCTTGTCCTGCAGCCAGGCGAATCCTGTTTTGTCGCCGCCAGCGAGCCCCCGGTTGCGGCCTCAGGCAGCGGACGCCTGGCGCGCGTCTTCAGTATGCTTACTGCAGACGGCTGACGCTGCGCGCGTTAACTGCTATTCTTTCAGACTATTACTTTAAACGCCTGCGGGCGTTTTTCTTCACCCGGCGCGTCACCCCGACGGGACGCGGACGCAAGGATAAGGATGACTCAGCGATGAAAAAGACTCAGGTTGCAGCAGGTGTGATTGTCGCGCTCGGTGTGGTTTGGACCGGCGCAGCGTGGTTTACCGGCAAGCAGATTGAGAGCCACAAGGATGAGATGCTGCAACAGGCCAACAGCCAGATTAACGCCTGGTCCCCCAACAGCCGCCTGACGCTGAGCTATCAAGACTATCAGCGCGGCCTGTTCAGCAGCAGCACGAAACTGGTTGTGCAGGCGAGCTCCCAAACGGTGGATAATCCGCTGCTTAAGCCGGGCCAGACCATTGTGCTGAATGAGACCATCGATCACGGTCCTTTCCCGTTTGCGCAACTGAAGCGCGGTAATATTCTGCCCGCGATGGCCTCGGTGCATTCCGAGCTTGCCAATACCGATGCGGTGAAAAAGCTGTTCGCGCTGACCGACGGTAAATCACTGGTTGCCGCCGATACGCGCATTGGCTACAGCGGGGCTACCGACACTGCACTGACGCTGCTGCCGGTGGATTACAGCAACGCGCAGACCGGTGACCGGCTGGCCACCAACGGCGGCAAGCTCGACGTCAGCGCCGACAGCAAAGGCGATAAAGTCAGTCTGAAAGGTGAGTTCTCCAGCATCGCCGTCACCAGTAAAAACCAGCTGGAGCAGCCGGTGCTGTTTACGCTTAACGGTCTGGCGCTGGGCGGTGATACTCACCTGAGTCCGGAAGGCGTGCGCGTGGGCGATCAGACCATCACGCTGGATAAACTGGAAGCCAGCATCAACGGCCAGCAGGGAATGACGCTGCAGAAAATTGACGGCAAATCCTCTTTTGATAATAAAGAGGGCAAGATTGGCGGCACTATCGATTATAAAGTGGGCGATATCAACCTGCAGCAGCAGCCGTTTGGTGAAGCGCGTCTGGCGATGAAATTTTCGCAGTTTGATGCGCAGGCGGTGAAAACTTTTTCTGACACCTACAACGCGCAGATGCAGGATCTGCTGCGCCAGCCGGGTGTTGCCGACGATCCGATTCGCTATCAGGCCAGCGTTCAGACCATTCTGCGTAACAACCTGCCGCTGCTGCTGAAAGGTGCGCCGGCGGTCAGCATTGCCCCGCTGAGCTGGAAAAATGATAAGGGTGAGAGCACGTTCAACCTGAATATCGGCTTCAACGATCCGGCCGCCGTCAGCGGCGAGGCGCAGAGCCTGGGTGCCGCGGTAGATCGCATGCTGAAAACGCTGGATGGCAAACTGAATATCAATATGCCGATGGCGACAGAAGCGATGCGTCATGTCGGCCTGGCCGAAGGATATCAGGGCGATGATGCGCAGAAGCTGGCGGATCAGCAGGTCAAAGGCGTGGCTGCGATGGGCCAGATGTTCCGTCTGACGCAGCAGCAGGATAATAACATTGTGACCAGCCTGCAGTATGCAAACGGGCAGGTAACGATGAACGGCGACAAGATGTCACTGGAGCAGTTCCTCTCCCGCTATATGCTGGGTATGCCAACCAGTGAAGGCATGCCGCAGTAACCGGCACTGTGCGCCGCTTCATCCTGCGGGAAGAAGCGGCGCTTTACCGCTTTAATATTCACCATCTGCACCCTGCTTTGCGCAAATCGCTGGCGCAGTTGCGCAAGATATTTTTATAATGCTCTGCACTTTATTCCTGACAAGCGAGTGCGCCATGATCGACCAGCAGCTTCCTCTTACCGATATTCACCGCCACCTTGATGGCAATATCCGCGCCCAAACTATTCTCGATCTCGGCCGCCAGTTTAATCTCTCTCTGCCCGCCAGCTCTCTTGACGCGCTGCGTCCCCACGTGCAGGTCACCGCGAACGAGCCCGATCTGGTGAGTTTTCTGCAAAAGCTCGACTGGGGCGTCAAAGTGCTGGGCGATCTTGACGCCTGCCGCCGCATTGCGCTGGAAAATGTCGAAGATGCGGCGCGTGCCGGTATTCACTATGCAGAACTGCGCTTCTCGCCGGGCTATATGGCGATGACCCATAACCTGCCGGTGGCGGGCGTGACAGAAGCGGTGATTGACGGCGTACGCGCAGGCGTGAAGCAGTACGGTGTGGATGTTAATCTGATTGGCATTATGAGCCGCACCTTTGGCGAAGAGGCGTGCCTGCGCGAGCTGGAAGGATTACTGGCCCATCGCGACGGTATCACCGCCGTGGATCTGGCCGGCGATGAGCTGGGCTTCCCCGGCAGTGAGTTCCTGAGCCACTTCAACCGGGCGCGTGACGCTGGCTTCCGTATTACCGTACACGCCGGCGAAGCGGCGGGTCCGGAGAGTATCTGGCAGGCGATTCGTGAACTGGGCGCGGAGCGTATCGGTCACGGCGTTAAAGCGATAGAGGATCGTGCGCTGATGGATTTCCTGGCTGAGCAGCGTATCGGCATCGAATCCTGCCTGACCTCAAACATTCAGACCAGCACCGTCTCCTCGCTGGAGAAACACCCGCTGAAAGCGTTTCTGCAGCATGGCATTCTGGCCACGCTGAATACTGACGATCCGGCGGTTCAGGGCGTGGAGCTGGCGCATGAATATGAGGTGGCGGCCCCCGCGGCCGGCCTCTCTGCGGCAGAGATCCGCCAGGCGCAGGAGAATGGCGTGGCGATTGCGTTTCTGAGCGAAGCGGAGAAAACGGCGCTGCGCCAGCGCGTAGCGGGCTAAGGCTGAACACGCGCCGCCGCTGGGCGGCGCGCAACATCAGCGTGGTGACATCGTCTGACGCTTCTCTGCAGACTGCAGACCCAGCTCAATCAGCTCCATGACCTGTATCGCCTCTTCAGCCCGCACCGGGTTCTGCCCCGTGCCGGCTATCGCATCGCGGATTGCCGCATAGTAGGCCGGATAGTTACCCGGCTGCGTCAGCAGCTCCTGCTCCACCAGCATATCGCCTTCTGCCAGCGTCAGCGTGCCGTTGCGCATGTCGTAGCCCCACTCCTGCTGCGGCGGTCTGGCACCCGATTTCAGACGATCCTCCTGCGGATCGAGGCCATACTTTACGTAGCTGCCACGCGTGCCGTGTACCACAAAGCGCGGTGACTCTGCTGCCACCAGCATGCTGGCGTGCAGCACCACGCGACGCGTCGGATAGGTCAGCACCGCATGAAAGTAGTCAGTGGTTTGCGCGCCAGGGCGCAGCTCTGCCATGTCCACGTTGATCGCCACCGGCATGCCAAACAGCTGCAGCGCCTGATCCAGCACGTGCGGGCCGAGGTCAAACCAGATACCGCTGCCCGGTCCTTTCATTTCGCGCCAGCGCTGGCGCACTTCCGGGCGGAAGCGGTCAAAATGCGACTCCAGATAGCGTACCTCGCCCAGCGTGCCCTCGCCGAGCAGCGTTTTTAGCGTCAGAAAATCGCTGTCCCAGCGGCGGTTATGGAAGACCGACAGCAGCAGCCCTTTCGATTTTGCCAGCTGATCAAGCTCACGCGCCTGCGAGAGCGTGACGGTAAAAGGCTTGTCGACGACCACATGCTTGCCGGCATTCAGGGCCGCTTTGGCCAGCGGAAAGTGGGTGTCATTGGGGGTGGGGATCACAATCAGCTGCAGGGTGGGATCGTCCAGCAGCGCCTGCGGATCGGCAACGACCTGTACAGAGGGCCAGTCAGCGTGCACTTTACCGGCATCGCTGCTGGAGATCGCTGCCAGTTCCATTTCAGCTGTTCCGGCGATTAAAGGGGCATGAAAGGTTTTACTGGCAAAGCCATAGCCTATCAGGCCGACACGTAGTTTATCGCTCATTCTCACTCCTTTTGTCATATACCCGACTGATTTAAGACGAATCAGCCGGTGAGAACAAGGCGGAATCAGCTGAAAGAGATCGCCCGGCCGGGTTCCGGCCAGTTCTGCTGCGCTTCAAGCGCGTCGTGCGCCTCCTGGCTGCGGCGGCGAAAATCACTCGGGCTGACGCCTGTGCGTTTGCGAAACACGCGTGAAAAGTAGAGCTGATCGTCATAGCCCACTTCCCGCCCCACGGAGGCGATAGGCTCCTGCGTGGTCTGCAGCAGCAGCTTGGCGCGGATCACCCGCTGATCTTCTCGCCAGCGCAGCAGATTGATGCCCATCTGTTCGCGAAACAGATGCGCCAGCCGCGAAGGAGATAAACAGACATGCCGTGCCACCTCCTCAATTTTGACTTCGCTGGCAAGATGGTTGGTCACGTACTGGCAGGCTTCAATCACGCGCGGATCGCGAATCTGCTGATGGCTGCGCGGATCCTCTTCCACCGCGCGCAGCAGCAGACGCTCCAGCAGGTTCATGGCCAGCTCTTCAGCAAAGCGGCGACCGGAATTGTGGGTCTGCTCAATACTGGCAAACAGGCGATCAAACTCGCCGCATAACGCTTCAGTCAGGCGCAGCCGGCCCACGCCCTGCTTCTGCTCCTGCCACTCCAGCCAGTCAATCCAGTAGGCGCGCGGCCGGAAATAGACCCAGCGATGGTGCCAGCACGGGCTGTCGGGCGACCGTCCATAATAATGGGGTGTTTTCGGCTGAAACAGCAGCAGATCGCCCGGCTCACAGTCAAAGGCGGATTCGCCGTCAAAAACCCGGCCTTTACCGCGAATGGTGAGGTTAAGAATATAGCCCTTCATCCCCAGCGGGCGGTCGATAAAAAAATCGAGCGGCTCCTGCGCGTTAATCGGCGTGAGTCCCGCGACCAGCCAGGCGTTAAACGGATAGCCCGGCAGCAGGGGGTTCTGTTGTTCACTGGGGGGTTCGCGATGGTACATAGTGCCCTCACTCTCTGCATGACGCGCGGCGCAACACCCGTTGCGCCGACGGAATCAAACGGCTCTGTTTTTCTGTTTGTAGCGATCGAAAATCACTGCGGCTAACAGTATCAGACCACGCACGACATACTGTGAGAATGGCGAGATATTCAGTAAATTCATCGCATTCTCTACGGTACCCAGGATCAGAACCCCTGCCACCACATATGAAATTTTACCGATGCCGCCTTTCAGCGAGACGCCGCCCAGCACGCAGGCAGAGATCACAATCAGCTCATAGCCCAGCGAGGTCATGGGCTGACCGCTGGTCATGCGCGAGGCCAGAATAATGCCCGCCGCCGCTGAAACCAGCCCGGAAAGGATAAAGATAATGATGCGGGTCCGCACCACCGGCACGCCGGCCAGCCGGGCGGCTTCTTCATTGCCGCCAATCGCCAGCGTGTTGCGGCCAAAGGTGGTTTTATTCAGCAGGAAGCCAAACGCGATCATGGTGGCAATCGTGAGCCAGATAGGCGCCGGCACCCCGAGCCAGTTGGCATAGCCCAGCGCAAAAAAGCGCTCATCTTCAATCCCTACCGCTTTACCGTCAGAGAAGATATAGGCCAGGCCGCGCACAATCTGCATCGTTGCCAGCGTGGTGATCAGGGCATTAATTTTCAGCCGGGCGATAACAAATCCGTTAACAAAACCGGTTGCCATGCCAAGCAGCAGCCCGGCAGCCACGCCAATCCACAGGCTTTCGGTCATGTTGATCACCACCGCCGTCACTACGCCGGCGCAGGCGATAACCGAGGCGATGGAGAGATCAAAGTCGCCCGATGCCAGGCAAAACAGCATGCCGCAGGCCACCATGCCGGACATCGACATCGCCAGGCCCAGCCCTTTCATATTGATAAAGGTGCCGAAGTTCGGCACAAAAATGGCGCAGACAATAAACAGCAGTGCAAAAACCACCAGCATGCCGAAATTATCCCAGATACGCCCCAGCTGCAGGCCGCTGCGCTGCACCGGTGGCGTGTTGGAAGTGGTAGATGAAGCCATTGTTGCTCTCCTGTACATCAGGCCACGGCGGCCGTTTGAGGGGTTTTCGGCATCGCCAGACTGAGCGTCAGCTGTTCGGTTGCCGTGTCGTGCGTCAGTTCTCCGGCAATTTCACCTTCGCGCATGACAATAATGCGGTCGGCGAGGCCCATGACTTCGGGCAGATCGCTCGATGCAAACAGCACCGCAATCCCTTTGCCTGCCAGTTGATAAATCAGGTTGTAGATCTCATGTTTTGCGCCAACGTCAATACCGCGCGTCGGCTCATCCAGCATGATCACGTTCATCTCTTCTGAGAGCCAGCGGCCCAGAATGGCCTTTTGCTGGTTGCCACCGGAGAGATTCATGATCAGCTGGTGCGGGCCAGGCGTTTTGATATTGAGCGAACGGATGTGGCTTTCTGCATTTTTCGCCTCCCAGCCGGGCCTGATCAGGCAACCCGCCGTGAGGTTATGCCGCCGCGCGCTGATATTGATGTTCTCCCGCACGGAGTGCACCGGAATGATGCCTTCCGCTTTACGATCTTCGGGACAGAGCATAATGCCCGCCCGGATGGCGTCGATCGGCTGACGGATCGCGAGCGGCCTGCCATCAAGTGAAACCGTGCCGCTACGCAGCTGCGTGGCGCCAAACAGCCCTTTCATCAGCTCGCTGCGTCCGGCGCCCACCAGACCAAACAGTCCTACAATTTCTCCGGCGCGCACGCTGAACGAAATGGGCATGCGCACCCCTTTCGCCTCGACCTGGTCGAGCTGAAGACGCACGGCGCCCAGCTCGCGGGGCGCATAGCCATAGATGTCACCCAGGTTGCGCCCGACCATCGCCTCGACCAGATCGTCATGATGGGTATTGGGCATATCCGTAAAGGTGCGCACATAGCGGCCATCTTTAAACACGGTAATCGCATCGCTCAGGGCAAAAATCTCCTCCATGCGGTGCGATACATAAAGCACCACCCGTCCTTCAGCGCGCAGCTGACGGATAACGCGAAACAGATGCTCAATTTCACGGGCTGAGAGTGAGCTGGTCGGCTCATCAAAGGCGATAATGCGGGCATTGCGCGCCAGCGCCTTGGCGATCTCCACCATCTGCCACTGCCCCAGCGACAGATATTTCAGCGGCATGTCGGGATCGATATCCATCCCGAGATTTTTCAGCTGCAGGCCCGCTTCGTAGCGCAGCAGCTTGCGGTTTACCAGGCCGCGTTTATGCGGCAGCTGGCCGAGATAGATATTCTCCGCCACGCTCATTTCCGGCACCAGGTGTAGCTCCTGGTAGATAATGGCTACGCCGGCATCCAGCGCCTCAACCGTATTACTGAAGCGCTTCGCCTCGCCTTTGATGCGGATTTCACCGCTCGTGGGCTGGTAGCTGCCGCTGAGAATTTTCAGCAGCGTCGATTTTCCCGCGCCGTTTTCGCCCATCAGCGCGTGCACCTCACCGGCGCGGCACTCAAAACCGATATCCTGCAGGGCTTTTACGCCAGGAAAGGTTTTGCTGATGCCATGAAAAGAGAGAAATGCCTGATCGGTCTCCATGGATACTCCTGATAGTGCCTGTCGGATTTCAGGTGCGCATAAATGCGCACCCTGTGCGTTACATCAATCCTTTCTTCGCCAGTTCGGTTTTGAAGTTATCGCGGGTGATCAGCACCACATCTGTCACCTCAGTAAATCTGGCGGGCTCTTCGCCTTTAGTGACCCAGTTGTAAAGCATCTGGCTGCTCTTATAACCGTGAACGTCCGGGCTGGGCAGCAGCGAACCATAGAAACCGGTCGCAGAGCCTTTAGAGAGTTCGCTGATCGCATCCACGCCGTTGATGCCGATACCGATCACATCTGCTGCTTTAAAGCCCTGACCTTCTGTGGCGCGCACGCCGCCCAGCACGGTGTTATCGTTCATACCGACAATCAGCCAGTGTTTGACTTCCGGGTGCTGCACCAGCAGGGAGTTACCGGCATCAAACGCGCCGGGGATATCGTTGGATTTGGTAGGAACCTGATAAATCTGCTTCTCAGGGAAGCCTGCTGCTTTAATGGCCGCCATAGAGCCGCCGGTACGACGACGCGCCGTATCCAGCTCGTTAGCAGTGATCGCCATTACCGCGGTCTCTTTAACGTCCCAGCCGCGCTTCTGCATCTCTTTATAGAGTTCCTGACCCTGGCGCTCGCCGATCTTCGTTGCCGCCATCATCACCAGCGGAACGGTCTCCATCGGCTTGCCTTTCGCTGTGACAAACTGGTCATCTACCGCGATTACTTTCAGATCGTAGCTGCGCGCTTTTGCCATAATGGCCGAACCGAGTTTGGGATCGGGGGTGCAGATGACAAAACCTTTTGCGCCGCTGGCCGCCAGGCTGTCGATGGCGTTAAGCGTTTTTTCACCATCCGGTACAGCAATTTTAATCACTTCAAAACCCAGATCTTTGCCCGCTTTATCGGCAAATTTCCATTCGGTCTGGAACCACGGCTCCTCTGGCTGTTTAACGAGAAAACCGAGCTTCATCGTCTCGGCGATAGCGGAATGTGACATAACCGCGGCGAGGCTGACGGCCGCCAGCGCTTTAGTGAATTTATGCATGATGCTCTCCGGCACAATGGTGTTTTATCGCTGTTATTAACGTTTTTGTGTAAACGCTACCATCTGAATTCTGCTTTCGTGTACAGCGCAAAATCAGCGCGTTAGCTCAAGAGTTGCTGAAAGGCTGTGCAAACGCTGGGCTAGTTGTAGCGAGAAACGCGGCGCAAAATGTAGAGCGGTATCACATAGCAAAACGAAGGCAAAAATATCCATATATTCAGCAAAATTAACCGGTGTCTGACTTTTGCGGCCGATCACACAACCTGTCCGATGACAGAAAAGTACATATTCTCAGCCGCTGATGACTAACGGCTTATGGCATTGCCTCGCAGGATAGAACCCAGATAACTCACACAGGAGAATCCCGATGGGTGCTGGCGCCATAACAATTGGGCTGGATTTTGGCAGTGACTCAGTGCGTGCGCTGGCGGTTGACTGCCACAGCGGCAAAGAGCTGGAAAAAGCGGTGGTCAACTATCCGCGCTGGGCGCAGGGCCAGTTCTGCGACGCGCACGCCAACCGGTTTCGTCATCATCCGCAGGACTATATCGATGCGCTGGAGCAGGCGCTGGTCAGCGTGATTCAGGCGTTAACACCCGCGCAGCGCGCAGCGGTTGCCGGCATCGGCGTGGATACAACCGGATCAACACCGGCCCCTGTCGATCGCAACGGCAATGTACTGGCGCTGCGTCCGGAGTTTGCGGCGAATCCCAACGCCATGTTTGTGTTGTGGAAAGATCACACCGCGATTGAGGAAGCTGAAGAGATCACCCGTCTCTGCCACAGCGGGCGCTTTACCGACTACACCCGCTATATCGGCGGCATTTACTCATCTGAATGGTTCTGGGCCAAAATCTTACACGTCTCGCGGGAGGATGCTGCCGTGCGGGAGGCGGCGGTCTCCTGGGTTGAACTCTGCGACTGGGTGCCGGCGCTGCTAAGCGGTACGACCGCCCCCGATAAGCTGCGCCGCGGGCGCTGCGCCGCCGGGCATAAATCGCTCTGGCATCCGGAGTGGCAGGGCCTGCCGGACGTGGCCTTTCTCAACGCGCTTGATCCGATGCTGACAGAACAGCTCGACTCGCCGCTGTTTACCGATACCTGGACCGCTGACCTGCCGGTTGGCACGCTGAGCGCTGAATGGGCTGCCCGCCTTGGGTTATCTGAACAGGTGGTCATCTCTGGCGGCGCCTTTGACTGCCATATGGGTGCGGTTGGTGCCGGTGCTCAGCCCTATACGCTGGTTAAAGTCATCGGTACATCGACCTGCGATATTCTGATTGCAGACAGCGAAACCGTCGGCGATCGTGCTATCCGGGGCATCTGCGGCCAGGTTGACGGCAGCGTCGTTCCCGGCGCCATTGGCTGTGAAGCGGGCCAGTCTGCTTTTGGCGATATCTACGCCTGGTTCAGCCGCCTGCTCGGCTGGCCTCTGCAGCAGGCTGCGCAGCGCCACCCTGAGCTGCAGCCGCAGCTGGCTGCGCTGCAGCAGGATCTGATCCGCGAACTCACCGAAGCGTGGGCCGCTAATCCGCAGCTCGATCATCTGCCGGTGGTGCTGGACTGGTTTAACGGACGCCGCACCCCGGATGCAAACCAGCGGCTGAAAGGTGTGATCACCGATCTCAACCTGGGCACCGATGCGCCGGCTTTGTTTGGCGGTCTGATCGCCGCCACCGCTTTTGGTGCGCGGGCGATTATGGAGTGTTTTGAACAGCAGGCGATCCCGGTAAAGAGCATCCTGACGCTGGGGGGAATTGCCCGCAAGTCCCCTGCCATTATGCAGGCGTGTTGCGATGTGATGAACCGCCCGCTGGATATTGTCGCCTCAGACGAGTGCTGCGCGCTGGGCGCGGCAATTTTTGCGGCCGTGGCGGCGGAAGTCTATCCCGATGTACCTGCCGCGCAGCAGGTGATGGCCAGCCCGGTTGCCGTCACGCTGCAGCCCGACGCACAACGCGTAGCGGCATATCAGCAGCTCTATCAACGTTATCAAAACTGGTGTGAGGCAGCTGAACCGCAGTACGCGCCGCGCACCCTATCCGCACAGTAAAGGAGTGGTTTAATGGAACAGCATAACGCACAGCAGGTGTGGTTTGTTATCGGTACACAGCACCTCTACGGCGCGGAAACATTGCGCCAGGTGGAAGAGCACGCCCGTCAGGTGATGGAAGGACTCAATCAGGCTGGCACGCTGCCGGTACCGCTGGTGCTGCAGCCGCTGGTTAAATCGCCGGATGAAGCGCTGGCGCTCTGCCGGGCAGCGAATCACGATAATCAGTGCGTCGGCATCATCACCTGGCTGCACACGTTTTCGCCGGCAAAAATGTGGATCGGCGGATTGAGCGTGCTGAATAAACCACTGCTGCAGTTCCATACTCAGTTCAACGCAGAGATCCCGTGGGACAGTATGGATATGGATTTTATGAACCTGAACCAGACCGCACACGGCGGCCGCGAATTCGGTTTCATCGGCGCCCGCATGGGACTGCAGCACAACGTCATCACCGGCCACTGGCAGGATCGCACCAGCCAGCAGCGTATCGGCCGCTGGATCAACGCGGCGCTGGCAAAACAGGCCAGCCAGCAGCTTAAGGTTGCCCGCTTTGGCGATAATATGCGGGAAGTTGCCGTAACCGAAGGTGATAAAGTTGCCGCACAGATCCAGTTTGGCTACGCCGTTAACGGCTGGGGCGTGGGCGACCTGGTCGAGGTGATCAATGGCGTCAGCGACGGTGACGTCAGCGCGCTGATCGATGAGTATGAAAGTCAGTATCTCTTCAGCGAGGCGGCAGCCGTTAACGGTGACAAACGGCAGAACGTGCTGGATGCAGCGCGCATTGAGCTGGGCCTGAAGCGCTTCCTGGAGGATGAAGGCTGTAAAGCGTTCACGACCAACTTCCAGACGCTGCACGGTATGACGCAGCTGCCGGGACTGGCGGTGCAGCGTCTGATGGGCCAGGGCTATGGCTTTGCCGGCGAGGGCGACTGGAAAACCGCAGCGCTGCTGCACATTCTCAAAGTGCAGGCGGGCGCACGTGCCGGCGGCACCTCCTTTATGGAGGATTACACGTATCACTTCTCTCCGGGCAACGATCTGGTACTGGGTTCGCACATGCTGGAAGTCTGCCCTTCCATTGCCAAAGAGGAGAAGCCGCTGATTGACGTCCAGTTCCTGGGAATTGGCGGTAAGGCCGATCCGGCGCGTCTGATTTTCTCAACGCCTGCCGGACGCGCGATCAATGCCAGCGTAATTGATCTTGGCGATCGTTTCCGCCTGCTGGTTAACGTAGTGGATGCGATTGAACAGCCTGAACCGCTGCCGAAGCTGCCGGTTGCCCGCGCGCTATGGCGCGCCCAGCCGTCGCTGGCAACTGCGTCAGAAGCGTGGATCCTCGGCGGCGGTGCGCACCATACGGTATTCAGTCAGGCGCTGGATCTGGAGGATATGTATCTCTACGGCGAACTGAACGGAATTGAAGTGATGGTGATCGATGAAGAAACCCGCCTGCCTGCGTTTAAGGATGCGCTGCGCTGGAACGAAGTTTATTACCGTTTAGCCCGCTGATTCCGATTACTGATCCAACGCTAAGCCGCGCATCGTCGCGGCTTTTTAATGCCTGAAATTCCCGGTTTAAAACCGGCCAGGGAGCCGATCTCGGCCAGGGGCGCATAAATGCGCCCCCTACGGGGAGAATGGTGATGCTGTGCTGTAGGGGCGGCATTTATGCCGCCCTGGTTGCAGCGGATACCTGATGTGTGAAGATTGGGCTCTGGCAACGAGCGAGAATGCTGGCAGGACGCCGGGTTCCTTTGCGATCGCCCCGGGCTTTACTGACCGTGGTAGTCGGCCAGGGGGCGTATAGCCCGGGAGCCGATCTCGGCCAGGGGCGCATTAATGCGCCCCCTACGAGGCAGAATGGTACTGAATGCGCCCCCTACGAGGCAGAATGGTACTGAATGCGCCCCCTACGAGAAAGAATGGTGCTAAATGCTTCCCCTACGGGGTGAGGCGTTTTACCGGGGCGTTTTGCTGGCGATCCCACATTACGGTTAACATGCGCTGCAGCGCGATAAAAGCAAACAGCAGGATGCCGATAGCAATCTTGGTCCACCACGAACTTAGCGTGCCGTCGAAATTAATCCACGTCTGGATCAGTCCCTGAATCAGTACCCCAAACAGCGTGCCGAGCACGGTGCCAACGCCGCCGGACAGCAGCGTACCGCCAATCACTACCGAAGCAATCGCATCCAGCTCTACGCCCAGCCCGGCCAGCGCGTATCCGGCGGAGGTATAGATAGAAAACACAATACCGGCCAGGGTCGCCAGCGTCGTAGAGAGCATATACACCTTAATGGTCGTCGCTCGGGTCGAAACGCCCATCAGCTGCGCCGAGGTAAGATTGCCGCCAATGGCGTATACCTGATTTCCGAACCGGGTACGGTGCGCCAGAATAATCCCTCCTGCGACCACCACCAGCATAATTACCGCCAGCAGGCTCAGCCGCCCGCCGCCGGGGATTTTCCAGGCCAGGCCTGACAGCGTGGCGTAAAGAGGATGATCAATCGGAATAGAATTCTCTGACACCAGGTAACTGCAGCCGCGCAGAAAAAACATCCCTGCCAGCGTAATAATAAACGCCGGGATCTTCAGCGCATCAATCAGCCAGCCCATCATGGCGCCAAACAGCGCCCCCAGCGCAAGAATCAAGGCAAACGCCAGCAGCGGATCAAGGTGGAAATCACCGATAATGCGGGCCAGAAACACGCCGGTAAAGGCGATTACCGCGCCAACGGAGAGGTCGATCCCGCCGGACAAAATCACAAAGGTCATGCCTACGGCGATAATGCCAAGAAAAGCGTTATCCGTCAGAATATTGCAGATAACCCGTGTTGATGCGAAGCCCGGAAACTGGCTCAGACAGAACAGATACCCCGCCACAAACACCAGCAGCGTAATCATCAATGGCAAATGACGCTTTATCATTTTGAACGCCTCCCCTTCAGCATGGCGATAAACCGCGGCGACTGCAGCAGCAGCACGCACATCACAACCACCGCTTTCACCACCTGGTTTAGTTCCGGCGGGAACCCTGACAACAGGATCCCGGTATTCATCGACTGGATAATCAGGGCGCCAATCAGCGACAGCACCAGATTAAAGCGACCGCCCATCAGCGAGGCTCCGCCAATCACCACGGCCAGAATGGCATCCAGCTCCAGCCACAGGCCGGCGTTATTGGCGTCAGCACCCCGGATATCAGCCGCGACAATCAGCCCGGCCACCGCTGCACATAAGCCGCTAATCACATAGGTCGACATCACCACCAGCCAGCCGTTAACGCCTGCGTTACGCGCCGCGCGCAGGTTGATACCTACCGCTTCGATAAACAGGCCCAGCGCTGTTTTGCGCGTCAGCAGCCAGACAGCCAGCGCCACCAGCAGCGTGATCCACACCGGCACCGGCAACCAGAGCAGCGAACCGCTGCCAAACCACGCCAGGCTTTCGCTGTTAAACGTCACGATCTGCCCCTGCGTAATCAGCTGCGCTACGCCCCGCCCCGCCACCATCAGAATCAGCGTGGCGACAAACGGCTGAATTTTCAGCAGTGCCACCAGTATCCCATTCCACAGGCCACATAGCAGACCGGTGCCGAGCGTTGCCAGCACAATCACGCCCAGGCTATGTCCGGCAACGGTCAGCGTGGCTGCGGTTGCGCCCGCAATAGCCATTACTGCGCCCACAGAGAGATCGATCCCGCCGGTAGCGATGACCAGCGTCATGCCCACGGCGAGCAGCGCTACCGGCGCGGCGCGGTTCAGAATATCGATCGGGCTGCCAAACAGACGACCATCCTGAATATGAATGGCAAAAAAGTTATTCGCCACCAGGCTGTCAATCAGCAGCACCAGAATCAGTGCCACAAGCTGTGGCATACCCGGAGGCAGCTTCAGCTTACGTCTTTCAGGTTTTGACTGTGTCATAGACGATTCAGGCATGTTGTGCACCTCCCTCGGCGATCGCGTTCACAATGGACGCCACGGAGAGCTGCTCGAGTGGGATTTCAGCCACCTGCTTCAGATCGCGCATAATCAGGACGCGATCGGCGTAGCCAACCAGCTCTTCCAGTTCAGAAGAGATGACCAGCAGCGCCAGACCATCCGCGCAGAGCGATTCGATCAAACGAATAATCTCAGCGTGCGCACCGACATCGATGCCGCGCGTTGGCTCATCCAGGATCAGAAACTGCGGTTTGGTCACCAGCCAGCGCGACAGCAGCACCTTCTGCTGATTGCCGCCTGACAGCAACTCGATCGGCTGGTCGGCATGCGGCGTACGGATGCCGAGGCTTTTAATGAAACGTTCGGCAATCGCCTGCTGCTCGCGACGCTTAATCGGACGCAGCCAGCCGCGCTGCGCCTGCAGCGCCAGAATAATATTCTCACGCACGGAAGCCGCACCAATAATGCCATCCGTTTTGCGATCTTCAGGACAGAATCCCATACCCAGGCGGGATGCCTGCGCCGGCGTGCGAATAGTCTGCAGCTTGCCTTTAATACGCGCGGTGCCGCGATCGGCACGCCGGATGCCAAACAGCACCTCTGCGGTTTCAGTACGGCCTGAACCCAGCAGACCCGCCAGACCCACCACCTCGCCTGGCCTGACCTGCAGGCTGAAAGGCTCAATGGTTCCTTTCCTGCCATAATCCTCAAACGCCACTACCGGCTGATCGCTGCGCAGGGTGCTGCCCTGTCGCTGCAGCGCGGTCTCCAGCAGCTCGCGCCCCAGCATCAGTTTAATCAGCTCTATCTGTGGTAGCGAAGCGGTATCACGCGTGGCGATAAACTGGCCGTTGCGTAATACGGTAATGCGGTCGGTAATACGGTACACCTGGTCAAGAAAGTGGGTTACAAAGATCAGACTCATGCCTCTGGCACGCAGCTGCGCCATGAGCGTAAACAGCATCTCTACTTCACTGGCGTCCAGACTGGCCGTAGGCTCATCCAGAATCAGTATCTGTGCCGACAAATCGACCGCGCGGCAGATAGCGATAATCTGCTGCATGGCGACAGAGTAATGTCCGAGCGGGCGCGTCACATCCAGCGCAAAGCCGTAATTGCGCATCAGTGTATCCGCATCACGGTTCATTTTCCGGCGATCGACCATGCCAAAGCGCTTTGGCTCACGGCCGATATAGAGGTTATCTGCTACCGACATATTTGGCAGCAGGTTAACTTCCTGATAGACCGTACCGATCCCGGCGCGCTGCGCATCCGCCGTACTGTGGGGCGTGATTGCTTCTCCGTTAAGGGTGATGCTACCGGCATCGCGTGAATAGACGCCGGTCAGCACTTTAATCAGCGTTGATTTGCCGGCGCCGTTTTCACCCAGCAGCGCCATAATCTCGCCTTTGCGGATAGTGAATGACACATTATCCAGCGCTTTTACGCCGGGAAATCCTTTACTGATGCCGCTCAGCGTGAGCAGCGGTGTATCATCAATGGTGCTCATCAGGCTCTACCTCGCTGATGTCAGCAGAGCCGCCCCGCAGGGCGGCTGCGGGGATCAGTAACCCATGTTTTTCTTTTTATCGAGTTCTGTCTGGGCATCCGCCGGCAGGAAGAGCTTCGACTCCGTTTTAATGATTTTAGGCGGCATGGTGCCATCTTTCTTAAACTTCTCAAGCGCATCAAACGCCGGGCCAGCCATATCCGGCGTCAGCTCGACGTTGGCATTTGCCTCACCGGCCAGCATCGCTTTATAGATATCCGGTACGCCATCGATTGAACCAGTCAGAATATCTTTGCCCGGCTTCAGGCCCGCTTCTTTTATCGCCTGAATGGCACCGATTGCCATATCATCATTGTGGGCATAGACCATGCAGATGTTTTTGCCGTTATTTTCAGCTTTAATAAAGCTCTCCATCACCTCTTTACCTTTACTGCGGGTAAAGTCACCAGACTGGGAACGGATCACCTTAATGTTGTTATGTCCGGCTATCGCTTCGGCAAACCCTTTTTTACGATCGATGGCCACACTGGCGCCGACCGTTCCCTGCAGCTCTACGACGTTACACTGCTTGTCGCCCACGGTTTTCACCAGCCAGTCGCCAATCAGCTTGCCTTCCAGCACGTTGTCCGCCGTCACCACAGCCATATAGAGAGATTTGTCCTTAACAACAATGGCGCGATCCAGCAGGAAAACCGGAATTTTGGCATCTTTTGCTTCTTCAAGTACCGGTTCCCAGCCGGTCTGCACCACCGGCGCGATGAAGATGGCGTCCACCCCCTGAGCAATAAACGAACGTACTGCTTTAATCTGGTTTTCCTGCTTCTGCTGACCATCAGCAATTTTCAGCGTAATGCCGCGCTTTTTAGCCTCGCTTTTTGCGACGCTGGTTTCGGCAGCACGCCAGCCCGATTCTGAACCAACCTGCGAGAATCCCACTGTCATATCAGCGGCCAGCACCGGCGTGCTGAGCGCGGCGCTCACCATGGCGGTCAGGAGTAAACGTTTCCACATAGTTTTCATTCCTCTGAAGGGAGTGTGTAGTCGGGGTACAAACGCAGATTAAGCCTGACGTAATTCAGGTAAAACTAGCGCGACATAACTCACAAAACAGAATGATTTAAAGGGGTTACGCCTAAATAGCATCATCAGCTCGCGGCAGGTTTATGGATAAAACAGCTGAGTTTTAATATCCGAAGGGGCAAATAACTGTAATAAACAGAACTGGTTAGATTTGAACGGGCTGGAAGCGATTACAACCGCTGCGTAAAGAATGGTTATGCTGTTGTTCATAAAGCAATAAGCAATTTTGTGATAACCCGCACACTCTATCAGCGGCTACGCTGGCTTAATTATTTTATTTTGCATTTAAGACTTAATTACCGGCGAAAAATAAATGCAATAAATGTTGCCGTTATCATCTGTTAGATTTTCTCACAGCATCGGAAATAAGGTGTCTGTGAAATAGATGTTTGGCTGTTATACCCCGAAACATTACTCAAAAAATCGCTGCTGATGAAGTAATTACTCCACCTGGTCTGAATTTTAAATTTTTTTAACACCGATATATAGACAGCAGCAGCGCGCTCCCTATACTTGAGCCTTCTTTCGTTCTTTCTGTTCAATGGCAATCATGACTGCGCTGGATTACCTGCTAAAATTTCGCAAAGTGAATAATCTTGAGAGTCTGGAAAAACTCTACGATCATCTCAACTATTCGCTGACTGATGATAATGACATCATCAATATGTATCGTGCTGCCGATCATCGCCGCGCTGAACTGGTCTCTGGTGGCCGATTATACGATCTGGGCTGCGTGCCTAAATCAGTGTGGCGCTATGTGGTTTAATTATGTCTGAATCTGTTCACTCACCGCGCATCGGGGGCTGGCTGTTACTGCCGCTGGCCTGGCTGATTATGACCATGCTAACCAGCGCGCTGGTTGTCGCGCTTTATCTGCGCCCCCTGTTTGACAGCGAGCTGCGTACCACGCTGTTTTCACACGCTAATCTGCTGTTATCACAGTGGCTGGTCTCCCTGCTGACGGCCGCTGCGGTCTGGCTCTACAGCATCTGGGTATGCTGGATATTCTGCAGACGTTCGCGACGCCTGCCACGGCACTACACCATCTGGCTGCTGATGACCGTCGTGCTGGCGCTGAAAACCTTTGCGTTCACGCCGGTTGCAGACGGCAAAGCGCTGCAGACCCTGCTTCTGACGCTGCTGGCCGCGGCCCTGTTTGTGCCCTACTTTAAGCGCTCCCGACGGGTTAAACAGACCTTCACCGCTCTGTAATGATGCGTTATTCGTCAGGAATTTAATTCTGCGTGCTCTCAGAGCTGCTCTCGCCGGGGTAAAGGTTGAGATGTAGCTCTCATTTCCGGATAATAAATGCCTTTAGGCTTCCCGGGTTAAACCATGACCGATTACTTGCTTCTCTTTGTTGGCACAGTGCTGGTGAACAACTTCGTGTTGGTCAAATTCCTCGGCCTTTGCCCGTTCATGGGCGTGTCAAAAAAACTGGAAACGGCCATTGGCATGGGGCTTGCCACTACGTTTGTTATCACGCTCGCTTCGGTGTGTGCGTGGCTGGTTAACCATCTGATTCTGATCCCGCTGGATCTGGTTTATCTGCGTACGATGTCCTACATCCTGGTAATTGCCGTAGTGGTGCAGTTCACAGAAATGGTGGTGCGGAAAACCAGTCCGTCACTCTACCGGCTGCTGGGGATCTTCCTGCCGCTGATCACCACCAACTGTGCGGTACTGGGTGTGCCATTACTGAGCGTTAATCTCAACCATACGTTTCTGCAGGCTGCGCTCTATGGCTTTAGCGCCTCGCTGGGCTTTTCACTGGTGATGGTGCTGTTTGCCGGCATGCGTGAACGTCTTGTGCTGGCTAACGTGCCGGCACCGTTTAAAGGTAACTCTATCGCCCTGATTACCGCTGGCCTGATGGCGCTGGCGTTTATGGGCTTTACCGGTCTGGTGAAATTCTGATATGACCGCTATCTGGATAGCAATCGCTGTACTCAGCGCGCTGGGGCTGATTTTTGGTGGCCTGCTCGGCTACGCTTCGCGCCGTTTTGAAGTTGAAGAAGACCCTATTGTCGAACAGATTGATGCCGTACTGCCACAAAGCCAGTGCGGTCAGTGCGGCTACCCCGGATGTCGTCCCTATGCGGATGCCGTCGGCAACAACGGGGAAGCGATTAACAAGTGCGCCCCGGGTGGCGAGCAGACCATGCTCAGGCTGGCGGAGCTGCTGAACGTTGAGCCGCAGCCACTCGATGGCGGTGCCGAAATCCTTACGCCGGTGCGCACCGTGGCGTGGATCGACGAAGAGAACTGTATCGGCTGCACCAAGTGCATTCAGGCGTGTCCGGTGGATGCGATCGTCGGCGCCACGCGCGCCATGCATACCGTGCTCAGCGACGTCTGCACGGGCTGCGACCTGTGTGTGGCTCCCTGCCCGACTGACTGCATTGAAATGCGCCCGGTCGCCACCACTCCAGCAAGCTGGAAGTGGGATCTCAACACCATTCCTGTAAAAGTGATCCCGGCAGAACATCATGCTTAATCTGTTAAATCTGTTTCGCAAAGAGAAGCTGTGGGATTTTCAGGGCGGTATTCATCCGCCGGAAATGAAAACACAGTCTAACGGTATGCCGCTGAGCACGCTGCCGCTGCCTGAACAGTTTGTTATTCCCCTGAAACAGCATATTGGCCATGAGGGTGAGATCTGCGTCTCGCCAGGCGATCGCGTGCTGCGCGGCCAGCCGCTCACCTTTGGCAGCGGACGCATGCTGCCGGTACACGCGCCAACCTCAGGCACTATAGAGGCTATCGCGCCACATATGACGGCGCACCCGTCCGGGCTCTCAGAGCTGTGCATTTTCCTGCGCGCTGACGGTGAAGATCGCTGGATTGAACGTGATGCGCAGCCCGACTACCGTGCGCTGAGCCGGGAAGAGGTTATCCGACGCATTCACAGCGCCGGCGTAGCGGGCCTGGGTGGCGCCGGGTTCCCCACCGCCACTAAACTGCGTGGCGGCCTGCAGGGTGTCAAAACGTTAATCATCAATGCCGCAGAGTGCGAGCCTTATATCACCGCTGACGATCGGCTGATGCAGGATTACGCCGCTGAAGTGCTGGAAGGCTGCCGGATCCTTGCCTGGGTACTGCAGGCGGAACGCGTTCTGGTGGGTATTGAAGATAACAAACCTGAAGCGATAGTTGCCCTGAAACAGGCGCTGCGCGGCGAGCGCGATATTGAGATCCGGGTTATCCCGACAAAATATCCCTCTGGCGGGGCCAAACAGCTGACCAAAATCCTGACCGGGCGGGAAGTGCCGCACGGCGGACGCTCAACCGATATTGGTGTGCTGATGCAGAACGTCGGCACCGCCTGGGCGGTTAAGCGTGCGATCGTTGATGGTGAACCCATCACCGAGCGCGTGGTCACGCTGACCGGCGACGCGATTGCGCAACCGCGCAACGTCTGGGGGCGTCTTGGCACCCCGGTAAGTCATCTGCTGCGTCAGGTCGGTTTTCAGCCGGGGCCGCGTCAGATGGTGATCATGGGCGGGCCGCTGATGGGCTTTACCCTGCCTTCCCTCGACGTGCCGGTTGTGAAAATCACCAACTGTATTCTGGCGCCTGCCGCCAGCGAAATGGCTGCGCCGCAGGAAGAGCAATCCTGCATTCGCTGCAGCGCCTGCGCCGACGCCTGTCCGGCGAAGCTGCTGCCGCAGCAGCTCTACTGGTATAGCCAGGGCGGCGATCATGAAAAAGCGCGCGCGCATAATATCGATGACTGTATTGAATGCGGGGCCTGCGCTTACGTTTGCCCGAGTAATATTCCGCTGGTTCAGTATTACCGGCAGGAAAAAGCTGAGCTGCGTGCCATCGATCTTGAAGCGAAGCGCACGGCGGAGGCTAAGGCACGCTTTGAGGCGCGTCAGGCGCGGTTAGAACGTGAGAAACTGGCGCGCGAGGCGCGTCATGAAGAGGCGAAGCAGCGCGTTGCACGCAGCGATAACGGTGAACGCGACGCCGCTGCTGCACGTATTAAGGCGCGTCAGGCGAAAACGCCAGAGCAGGAACTGGCCGAACGCGAAGCGCGTCACGCACAGGCGCTGGCACAGCAGGCAGCAACCCAGGCAGAGACGCAGCCGGTTACCCGTCAGACAGGCGACCCGCGTAAAGCGGCGGTGGAAGCCGCGATTGCCCGGGCGAAAGCGAAAAAAGCGGCTCAGCCAGAGAGCGAGACTGCGGCAGAGAGCGACCCGCGTAAAGCGGCTGTGGAAGCCGCGATTGCGCGGGCAAAAGCGAAAAAGGCGGCAACCGAGCGTCCTGAGGCCACTCCTGCTGCGATGCCAGCAGCAGAGGCACCTGAGCCGGTAACGGAAGACGATCCGCGCAAAGCCGCCGTCGCCGCCGCTATTGCCCGCGCCAAAGCGAAAAAAGCGGCCGCGCAGGCCACAACCGCAGACGAGCCGGTCGCCGCAACGCCTGCGCCGGCAACGGAAGACGATCCGCGCAAGGCCGCCGTCGCCGCCGCCATTGCCCGCGCCAAAGCGAAAAAAGCGACCGCGCAGGCCACAACCGCAGACGAGCCGGTCGCCGCAACGCCTGCGCCGGCAACGGAAGACGATCCGCGCAAAGCCGCCGTCGCCGCCGCCATTGCCCGCGCCAAAGCGAAAAAAGCGGCCGCGCAGTCGGAAAGCTCGCTGCCGCCGGCGGTATCCGCTGAACCTGAACCTGAAGACCCACGCAAAGCGGCCATCGCTGCGGCGGTCGCCCGTGCTAAAGCGCGTAAAGCGCAGCAGCAGCCTTCGACCACTGAGGAATAAATGGCCTTTCGTATCGCAAGCTCTCCCTATACTCATAACCGGCGCAGCACCGGTAACATTATGCTACTGGTGGTACTGGCGGCCCTGCCCGGCATGGCGGCGCAGTGGTATTTCTTTGGCAGCGGTTTTCTTATCCAGGTTGTGCTGGCTATTGCGACGGCGCTGCTGACCGAAGCGGCGATACTGCGGTTGCGCCACAGCGCCGTAAAGCCGGTGCTGGCAGATAACTCAGCCCTGCTGACGGCGCTGCTGCTCGGGATCAGCCTGCCGCCGCTTGCCCCCTGGTGGCTGATTGTTCTGGGCACCCTGTTTGCGATTCTGATTGCCAAACAGCTCTATGGCGGCCTGGGCCAGAATCCGTTCAACCCGGCAATGGTCGGCTACGTTGTGCTGCTGATCTCTTTTCCGGTGCAGATGACCAGCTGGCTGCCGCCCGATGCGCTGCAGGCGGTAAAACCGGATCTGATGGATTCA
The DNA here is from genome assembly GCF_002928325.1 of Pantoea sp. ICBG 1758. Lineage (NCBI taxonomy): Bacteria > Pseudomonadati > Pseudomonadota > Gammaproteobacteria > Enterobacterales > Erwiniaceae > Pantoea > Pantoea sp. ICBG 1758. Next base: position 793,645 of record NZ_POWL01000001.1, on the reverse strand, counting down.
CTCAGTATGGTGTTTCGCGGCCATACGCTGGCCGGCGATACCATGCAGCAGCTGCAGCTCGGGGTGGATGGCATCAGTCAGGCCACGCCGCTCGATACGTTTAAAACCGGACTGCGCGCCGGCCACAGCGCCGAAGAGCTTCACGCTCAGCCAATCTACGCCGGGGTACTGGCGGGACTGGGCTGGCAGTGGGTCAACCTGGGTTACCTGCTGGGCGGCATGCTGCTGCTGGCAAAAAATGCGATTCGCTGGCATATCCCGGCCAGCATGCTCGCCTCGCTGGCGGTATGCGCCACGCTCGGCTGGATCTTCTCGCCTGAGACGCTTAATACACCGCTCACCCACCTCTTTTCGGGTGCGACCATGCTGGGCGCATTCTTTATCGCTACCGATCCGGTTACCGCCTCCACCACTAACCGGGGGCGTCTGATCTACGGTGCGCTGATCGGTCTGCTGGTCTGGCTGATCCGCAGCTTTGGCGGCTATCCGGATGGCGTGGCGTTCGCCGTGCTGCTGGCAAATATCTGCGTGCCGCTGATTGACTACTATACTCAGCCGCGCGTTTATGGTCACCGGAAGGATTAAGGTATGATCGACGCTATTCGCAAAAACGCAGTAACGCTGGGGATGTTTGCAGTGGTGACGACCGGCGTAACCGCCGTGGTGAACTATGTGACCAAACCCACCGTTGAGCATCAGACTGCGCTGCAGCAGAAAAACCTGCTGGATCAGGTGGTACCGACCGCGCTGTACGATAATGCTATTCAGCAGGAGTGTTATCTGGTGCACAATGCGGCGCTGGGTAATGAGCAGCCGCATCACCTCTATATTGCCCGTAAAGGCGACAAGCCGGTGGCCGCAGCGCTGGAAAGTACCGCCCCCGATGGCTACTCCGGCGCCATTCAGCTCCTGGTAGGCGCTGACTTCAGCGGTACCGTGCTGGGCGTGCGCGTCATTGAACACCATGAAACGCCCGGGCTGGGTGATAAAATTGAGCTGCGCATCTCTGACTGGATCAACAGCTTTAATGGAAAACAGATTAAAGGGGCCGATGACCCGCATTTTGCCGTGAAGAAAGATGGCGGCGATTTCGATCAGTTTACCGGTGCGACCATTACGCCGCGCGCGGTGGTTAACGCCACTAAACGCACGGCGCTCTATATTGAAACGCTGCCAGCGACGTTGCGTTCGCTGCCGGAATGTGGAGAAACACCATGAGTGAAGCGAAAAATCTGCTGATTGGCGGTTTATGGAAAAATAACTCTGCGCTGGTACAGCTGCTGGGACTCTGTCCGCTGCTGGCGGTGACCTCCACCGCAACCAATGCCCTGGGGCTGGGGCTGGCCACGACGCTGGTGCTGACCATTACCAACAGTGCAATTTCCGCCTCACGCCGCTGGGTACCGGCAGATATCCGTATCCCGATTTATGTGATGATTATCGCCTCGGTTGTCAGCTGCGTTCAGATGCTGATCAACGCTTACGCCTACGGTCTTTATCAGTCGCTGGGGATCTTTATTCCGCTGATCGTCACTAACTGTATTGTCGTGGGCCGTGCTGAAGCGGTAGCGTCAAAAAGCAGTATCCCGCTATCCGCGCTGGATGGGTTCGCTATCGGTATGGGAGCGACCTGCGCCATGGTCACGCTGGGATCCATTCGCGAACTGATTGGCAGCGGTACGCTGTTCAACGGTGCCGATCAGCTGCTCGGCCCGTGGGCAACCTCACTGCGCATCGAAGTCGTGCACTTTGATTCACCGATGCTGCTGGCTATGCTGCCACCCGGCGCCTTCATCGGTCTGGGTATGCTGCTGGCAGGAAAGTATCTTATCGATCAGAAAATGAAACAGCGCGCCGCGCTGCGCGCTGAAGCGGAAGCTAAAACAGTGGCTGCGCCAGGTGAAATCGGGAAAGCGGTGTGAATAAAGAGAAGCGCCTGCAGATCCTGACCCGTCTGCGCGATAACAACCCGCATCCGACCACTGAGCTGCAGTTCAGCTCGCCATTTGAACTGCTGATTGCGGTACTGCTTTCGGCTCAGGCGACCGATGTCAGCGTGAACAAAGCCACGGCCCGGCTCTATCCGGTCGCGAACACCCCGGCGGCCATGCTGGCGCTTGGCGTCGACGGCGTCAAAGAGTACATCAAGACAATCGGGCTGTTTAACAGCAAAGCGGAAAACGTGATTAAAACCTGCCGCATATTGCTGGAACAGCATGGCGGCGCGGTGCCGGAAGATCGGGCCGCACTTGAGGCGCTGCCGGGTGTCGGGCGTAAAACCGCTAACGTGGTGCTGAACACCGCCTTTGGCTGGCCCACCATCGCCGTCGACACGCATATCTTTCGCGTCAGTAACCGCACGCGTTTTGCGCCGGGTAAAAATGTGGAAGAGGTTGAAGAGAAACTGCTTAAAGTGGTGCCTGCCGCGTTTAAGGTCGACTGCCATCACTGGCTGATTCTGCACGGGCGTTATACCTGCATAGCACGCAAGCCGCGCTGCGGCGCCTGCCTGATCGAAGACCTGTGCGAATACCGTGATAAGACGGAGATCTGAGCGCGGTGCCGGGGTCAGCGGCACCGCATTCTCCTGTCTGTTTACGCTTCCGGATGGCTCAGCGTAGCCCGTACATGCGGCAAACACTGCGGATAGTGCTGCTGAATAAACTCAATCATCTTTTCCCGCACGTAGCAGCGTAAGTCAAACGCGGTAGGCGAGTTATGTGCCGTCATCAGCAGCCTGATCGTCATGGTTTTTTCGGTTGTTTCCGTTACCTGCAGCACCTGCGTTTCCCGATCCCAGAGCCGGGTTTCATTGAGCACCTTCTCAAAATGCTCGCGCAGCGGTTCCAGCGGCATAGAGTAATCAAGATAAAGAAAGACGGAACCTAAAATCTGTGCGTTATTACGCGTCCAGTTCTGGAACGGATTTTCTGTAAAGTAGGTTATCGGCAATACCAGCCGGCGCAGATCCCAGAGACGCACCACAACATAGGTCAGATTAATTTCTTCAATCCAGCCCCACTCTTTTTCTACCACCACCGCATCATCAATTTTTATCGGCTGCGTAAATGCAATCTGAATACCGGCAAACAGATTGACCAGCGATTTCTGTAATGCAAAGCCAATAATAATACCGGCAACGCCTGCCCCGGCGAGAATCGTCGTGCCAAACTTACGCACACCCGGAAAGCTAAGCAAAATCAACGACAAACAGAGCGTTACCAGCACAACAATCACAACTTTTTTTACATACATGATCTGCGTGCGGATTTTTCGCGCGCGCAGATTATTTGAGATATTAATGTCATAACGGATAAAGAGCATGTCCTGCGCGACATTGATCATCCTGATCATCAGCGAGCAGAAGGATAATATAATAAAGATGTGCAGAGCGGCATTAATAAAGCCCAGCGACTCCGGCTGAATATTCACATAATCTACGCCGGCGCTGATGAATAACAGCGGTAAAATAAGAAACATCGAGCCGCGCAGATGTTTTTCGAGAGATTTAAACAGTTTTTTATCCCGTCCCTGCCAGTAACGAATCAGGCTGAGAAGGATATATCGCGCCAGAAAGCCCATTGCGAGCGACAGTGTGACGAGTAATACAGCAGGCACCCATTGCGGAGCACCAGATAACTCACCCAGTATCAACGGCATCATCTTCCCTCATGGTTTACTGACGGCACTGCACCGCCAGTACGCTGAACATCTGGCCGGTTTCACGCCGGCCCCCGGAATTGTACTGACATGAGTATATGAAATTTATGATAAACCGCGTCTGCCCACGGCTGTTTATTCGTCTGAAAGGATGAGTTGATGTTTCAGTTAAGCCGTGAACAGCGTTCAGCGCTGGCTGGCATCAGCGTTTTCGTTCGTTCCCTCAATAAAAAGAGATTTGCTGCACGAACAGCGCGCCATTTCTTTTTTCATGCGGCTAATTAATTGGAGAATTTGTGCGCTGGATCAACTAATTAGCTTTCCGGAAACCCCGCCCTGCTCTTTTAGCTCAATAATCAACCTATTATGCTCATAATTCACGCGAAAACAGCAGCATATATCGTATAAATATTCAGCAACAGTCTGTTATTCCGCTTTATGCCTCTCAGGCGGTTTGTTTCAGTAAAGGGGTTTACCAAACTTATGCGCTGCGTGTTTATTCTGTTACAATCGTTTTACACCCTATTAAACACTAAATCATTGCGCTTAGCCGCAGAGATTGCCCTGCCGGCATTCGCTACGCCAGCGTGTAAAAAATGCTTGCCCTGTGGCCCCGATTCAGCCAAATTAGGCGCCGTTTTTCCTTTCTAATAACAATGTTGCGCGGGATGACCCAGACCGACGCAGACTTAATTCCTGTTACAAAACAGGCGATGTATAAACTGAGGTATACGTGTCAACTGCAAACAAACACACTGACGAGGCAGTAAGCCTCAACGCCTTCCGGCAACCTAAAGCATTTTATCTGATCTTCTCTATCGAGCTGTGGGAGCGTTTCGGCTACTACGGCTTACAGGCCATTATGGCCGTCTATCTGGTCAAACAGCTGGGGATGTCTGAAGCGGACTCCATTACGCTGTTTACCTCCTTTAGCGCCCTGGTTTACGGTCTGGTGGCTATCGGCGGCTGGCTGGGTGACAAAGTACTCGGCACCAAGCGCGTCATTGTGCTGGGCGTCATGGTGCTGGCACTCGGCTATGCGCTGATCGCATTTTCCGGGCATGACACCACTCTGGTTTATGTCGGCATGGCGACCATTGCTGTGGGCAGCGGCCTGTTCAAAGCGAACCCCTCTTCGCTGCTCTCCACCTGCTACGCCAAAGACGATCCGCGCATCGACGGCGCATTTACCATGTTCTATATGTCGATCAACATTGGCTCGCTGTTCTCAATGATGCTGACGCCGTGGCTGGCAGCAAAATATGGCTGGGGTGCCGCTTTCTCTCTCTCCGTCGTGGGGCTGGTGATCACGCTGCTTAACTTCCTGTTCTTTAAGCGGCTGGTGAAAGAGTATGGGTCAAAGCCCGACTTTGCTCCGCTGCAGGTGGGTAAACTGCTGCTGACCATCGTGGGCGTTGCAGTGCTGATCGCACTCGCCACCTGGCTGCTGCATCATCAAAGCATTGCGCGCATAACGCTCGGCGTTGTCGCACTGGGCATTGTTCTGATCTTTGCCAAAGAAGCGTTCACGCTGCAGGGTGCCGCGCGCCGTAAAATGATTGTGGCGTTTCTGCTGATGGTGGAAGCGATTGTCTTCTTTGTGCTCTATATGCAGATGCCGACTTCGCTCAACTTCTTTGCGATCCGCAACGTTGAACACGCCATTTTCGGCATCGCGTTTGAGCCGGAGCAGTTCCAGGCGCTGAATCCGTTCTGGATCATGGTCGCCAGCCCGCTGCTGGCCGCAGTCTATAACAAGCTGGGCGATAAGCTGCCGATGCCGCACAAATTTGCCATTGGCATGGTGCTCTGCTCCGGCGCGTTTCTGGTGCTGCCGCTCGGCGCCGGCTTTGCAAATCAGGCAGGTATTGTCTCCGTTAACTGGCTGATCCTGAGCTATGCCCTGCAGAGTATCGGTGAGCTGATGATCTCCGGCCTGGGTCTGGCCATGGTCGCGCAGCTGGTGCCACAGCGTCTGATGGGCTTTATCATGGGCTCATGGTTCCTGACTACCGCAGGCGCAGCAATGATCGCCGGTAAGGTGGCCAACCTGATGGCGGTGCCGCAGGATGTCACCGATCCGCACACTTCCCTGGCGGTCTACAGCCAGGTATTCCAGCAGATTGGTATTGCCACCGGTGTGATTGCCCTGCTGATGCTGGTTACCGCCCCGCTGCTCAACCGCATGACGCAGGATACCGCTGAGGGTGCGCTGAAGCGCGCCGGCGCCAGCGAATAACCGCATCCGGCTCCGCGCTGCGCACGCCTGTTACTGCGCACCGGAGCCGTTTTTCAGCTGATAAGTCCCTTCCCATCTCTCTTTTTCCCTTGTAGTTTACTCAGAGTCCGCTATCCGGCGTGCCATGTTTGTCACGTCACTCATATCATTTGTTGAGGAGATGCAACAATGAAACTCTATTGCAAGCCCGGCGCCTGTTCCCTCTCCCCCCATATCGTCGCCCGCGAATGCGGCCTCGACTTTACGCAGGTTAATGTTGATCTGCAGAAGAAACTGACGGAACAGGGTGAGGATTACTGGCAGATTAACCCTAAAGGTCAGGTTCCGGCGCTGCAGTTTGATGACGGGACGATACTGACTGAAGGCGTGGCGATTGTGCAGTATCTGGCGGATCTCAAACCTGATTACCATCTGCTGGCTCCGACCGGCAGCCTGACGCGCTACCATACGCTGGAGTGGCTGAGCTTTATCAGCAGCGAGCTGCATAAAGGGTTTTCGCCGCTGTTCCGCCCCGATACGCCAGACGCGTACAAACCGCAGCTGCGTGCCCAGCTGGAGAAGAAGTTTCAGCTGGTCAATGCGGCGCTGGAAGACAAGCAGTGGCTGCTGGGCACGCGCTATACCGTAGCCGATATCTATCTGTATGTGGTGACGCGCTGGGCGAAAGCGGTGAAGCTGCAGCTGGATGAGATGCCGGCGCTGGACGCGTGGTTTGCCCGCGTGGGTGAGCGTCCGGCGGTTCAGGCGGCGCTGCAGGCAGAGGGGCTGGCGTAAACAGTGCGACAGGCCGGCGCTGAAACCGGCCTGCCGTGCAGTCAGAGTTTTTCTGCCGCGAAATGCTGCTGCGGCTGCGCGATAGCGTCCTGTGCCGCGACCAGCTGCAGCTCATACTCTCCCATTTCATGGGTTTTCAGCATCACTTCATATACCGCTGCAGTAACATGCTCCAGCGCCTGCTGCAGCGATTTGCCGTGCAGCAGATCCACCAGCAGCAGACCGCTGGTCAGATCGCCTACGCCTACCGGCTGACGCACGCCAAAGTCCACCAGCGGACGGCTGATATGCCAGCACTCATCAGCGGTAACCAGCAGCATCTCAAAGCGGTCGCTGCGCCGGCCGGCACGGGCCAGATGTTTAACCAGCACCACTTTCGGTCCCTGCGCAATCAGCAGACGCGCCGCATCCACCGCCTGCTCAACGTCAGCCACCGTCTGTCCGCTCAGCATCTCCAGTTCAAGCAGGTTAGGTGCAATCAGATCGCTGGCGGGCAGCGCCTGTTTGCAGTGAAACTCCGCTACGCCCGGTGCCACAATACAGCCTTTCTCAGGATGCCCCATCACCGGATCGCAGAAAAACCAGGCGTCCGGGTTGGCGGCTTTGACTTCACGCACAATCGCCAGAATCTGCTCGCCCTGTTCGGCTGAACCCAGGTAACCGCTGAGTACGGCATCACAGGTTTTAAGGCGATCGATGGCGGCGATACCTTTGACGATATCGGTCAGATGGCTGGCCGGCATCACCGTACCGGTCCAGTGACCATACTGCGTGTGATTAGAAAACTGAACGGTATTGAGCGGCCAAACGTTTGCGCCCATGCGGCGCATCGGGAACTCTGCCGCGCTATTACCGGCGTGGCCAAACACCACGTGAGACTGAATTGCGAGAATATTTTTCATTATAACCCTGTACTGCCTTGCCATGAAAAAGGGCCGGAAACCGGCCCTGACACCTTACTGCCAGTTTATCAGGCAGTAGTGTTTTTTGCCGCGACGCAGCAGCGTAAAGCGGCCAAACAGCTTGTCGCTGTCGCTGAAACGATACTCGGCATCCGCCTGTTTTTCTCCGTTCACAGAGACCGCATTAGAGCCGATCATCGTCCGGGCCTGGCCGCGCGACGGCACCAGCTCTGCGGCAACCAGCGCCTGCTGCAGATCGTCTTCCGCGCTGAGCGTGATAACCGGCATGCCGTCCTGTGCCAGCTGCTCAAAGTCTGCTTCGGTCATGTCGCTCAGGCTGCCTGAGAACAGGCTCTCGGTGATCCTTCTGGCCGCAGCCAGTCCTGCATCACCGTGCACCAGGCGCGTAACCTGCTCGGCCAGCACGTACTGGGCGCGTGGCGCTTTGCCGCTGTTTTTGTCCTCTTCTTCGAGCGCGTTAATCTCATCCAGGCTCATAAAGGTAAAGAACTTCAGGAAGCGGTAGACATCTGCGTCAGCGGTGTTGATCCAGAACTGGTAAAACTTGTAAGGACTGGTTTTTTTCGCATCCAGCCAGACCGCGCCGCCTTCTGTTTTACCGAACTTGGTGCCATCTGATTTTGTAATAAGCGGCACGGTCAGGCCAAAGGCCTGCTGCTGATGCAGACGACGGGTCAGGTCGATACCGGAGGTGATATTTCCCCACTGATCGGAGCCACCAATCTGCAGCACCACGCCATAACGCTTGTAAAGCTCGGCAAAATCGTAGCCCTGCAGCAGGTTGTAAGAGAACTCCGTGTAGGAGATCCCCTGATCCTCACGATTCAGACGCTGTTTAACCGCTTCCCGGTTGATCATCTGATTAACAGAGAAGTGCTTGCCGATATCGCGCAGGAAAGTCAGCACGTTCATGCCACCAAACCAGTCGTAGTTGTTAGCCGCGATAGCGCTGTTATCGCCGCAGTCAAAGCTAAGGAACGGGGCAACCTGGTTGCGGATCTTCTCTACCCACTCGCCTACGGTTTCACTGGTATTGAGTTTACGTTCCGCGGCTTTAAAGCTGGGATCGCCAATCAGACCGGTGGCTCCACCCACCAGCGCAACCGGCTTGTGGCCGGCATCCTGAAAACGCTTCAGGCAGAGCAGCGGCACCAGATGGCCCAAATGCAAGCTGTCAGCGGTAGGGTCAAAGCCGCAATAGAGGGCAATTGGCCCTTGCGCCAGTCGCTCTGCTAACGCTTCTTCATCCGTTACCTGGGCCACAAGGCCACGTTCCTGCAATTGTTGTATCAGGTTACTGCTGGTCATCACTGACTCCAAATTGATCGGGCTGCACCTGGGCTGGTACACAGCTTTCCGCTACGATGCGGAGACGAAAAAAAAGAGGGCTATAGCATAAAGCGCTGACGCTCACGGCGCCAGCGCTGAAACGGGGAAAAGCGGGTTTTACGGTGCTAACCGGTCAATCGTCCAGCCATTCTCACTGCGCTGATAGAGAAAACGATCGTGCAGCCGGTGTTCGCCGCCCTGCCAGAACTCAATGGCAGAAAACCGCACGCGGTATCCGCCCCAGAACGAGGGCAGCGGGACGTCGCCCTGCTGAAATTTCTGCGTAAGTTCCAGAAACTTGCTCTCCAGTACGCTGCGCGCAGAGATACGGCTCGACTGTTTAGAAACCCAGGCACCAATCTGGCTGTCGCGGGGGCGGCTATGGAAATATTTTATGACCTCCAGCGGCGAGAGCTTCTCCGCCTCGCCCAGCACCATCACCTGACGCTCCAGAAAGTGCCACGGGAGATGCAGCGAGATGCGCGGGTTTTCTGCCAGCTGCAGCGCTTTACGGCTGCCAAGGTTGGTATAAAAGACAAAGCCTGCAGCATCGTAGTGCTTGAGCAGCACAATGCGCTGATAAGGCTGACCGCTGCTGTCTACCGTCGCCACCGTCATGGCGGTGGGATCGGGCAGCTGCGCGGCACACGCCTGCTGCAGCCACTGTTCAAACAGGACCAGAGGATCGTCCGGCAAATCTTTGCGCCGCAAGCCGCCGCGGGTATATTCCCGGCGCAGATGGGCAATCTGTTGCAGGCTGTCGCTGTCGCTCATAGCGTCTCTCTTAATCGTATTAAGACCGGTTGGTGTTCGCCGCGTCCTGCAGTTCGCAGTCGTTGATAATGATTCTGTCATTGCGCTCAACAAAAGCGCTGTTGCCTTTCGACCAGAAAACGTAGTGGTCGTCACTGTAGCGCGCGCCCGACGCGGAGACGGTCTGTTTCAGCGTCAGCGGCTTGCCATCAAGAATAAAGCTGACCTCTTCTTTGCTGTTATCCAGCGTGACCGTCAGCGGCAGCGTGCCGCACTGGTAGTGCAGCGTTTCGGGCTGCGGGGCCGGCTTCTGCAGCATACCGCAGCCGCTCAGTGCCAGGCAGCCCGCTGCCAGCATATATCTCTTCATTACTTCTCCTTATCGTGTCGGCCGGCTATTTGCCGGATAGATAGCACCCAGCACGCTCATTTCACGCGCCCCGGTGACCGCAGGCAGATTGCCTGGCAGGCCAGAGAGGGTCCGGAACGCCAGCCAGGCAAAGGCCAGCGCTTCCATATCATCGCCGCTGACGCCCGCGGCATCGGTAGTGGTCACCTCGGTGCCGGGAAGATGCGCCGCGAGCCGCCCCATGAGCAGCGGATTGCGGCCACCTCCGCCGCACACCAGCAGACGGTCACAGCCGTTACTGAGCTGGATCTGCTGTGCAATTGTCAGCGCCGTCAGTTCGCTTAGCGTAGCCTGCACATCCTCCGGTGCCAGCGCAGGAAAAGCCTGTAGCTGACGCTCTATCCAGTCAGGATTAAAGTACTCACGCCCGGTGCTTTTCGGCGGCGGCAGCGCAAACCAGGGATCGTTCAGCATCTGCTCCAGCAGCGCGGGTACCACCTGCCCGCTGGCGGCCCAGGTCCCGTTATGATCGTAGCTTACCCCCTGATGACGCCAGATCCAGGCATCAATCAGCATATTGCCGGGTCCGGTATCAAAGCCCCGCACCGGCTGCCCCGGGATCAGCAGCGACAGGTTAGCGATGCCGCCAATATTCAGCACCATGCGGCGTTCACTGCTGTCCATGAGCAGCGCCTGATGAAACGCAGGCACCAGCGGCGCACCCTGCCCGCCCAGCGCCATATCGCGCCGGCGAAAATCGCCGACTACGGTCACGCCGGTGGCGGCGGCAATCTGGTTATTATCGCCAATCTGCAGCGTATTAGGGGCGATGCTGCCGGGTTCATGCCAGACGGTCTGACCGTGGCAGCCGATAGCCACAATGTCATCGGCTTCCAGCGCCTGCTGACGCATCAGGGTGACCACCGCTTCAGCAAACAGCTTACCCAGCTCGGTGTCCAGCTGCCCGAGCTGCGACAGCGTCAGCGGCTGTCCCTGGCATATAGCCAGTACCCGCTGCCGCAGTGCGGGCGGAAACGGGTGACAGTAGCTCGCCTGCTGCGCCACCATGTGACGGTCGATCGCCGCCAGCACCACGTCCACGCCATCCAGACTGGTGCCTGACATCACTCCTATATAGCGTCCTGACTTTATCACGATAGCTCCTCGTTATCCGGCGGGCGCCGGCGCCGGCACTCTGCTGATGCCGCCTTTCTAATATGATGATAACTTTCTGCTTTTCACTCTGCCATGCGCAGTGCAGCAGAGCAGAAATATTTTTACCGGCGGATTGAATTTTTGTTGATGAGGCATACTCTATGCTGCGACTCTGGTACTGATTGTGCGGCATGGCATCCATGCGTCGCTTTCTGTCTTATACTCTGTGCAGAGCAGGATGAGAACATGGCGTTTTTTATAAAGGAGCTTTCTGATGATTAAGCGTTTCATAGCCGTGGCCCTCGCTGGTGTAACGCTGGCAGGCTGTGTCAGCAATGACACCCTCTCAGGCGATGTTTACAGCGCCAGTGAAGCCAAGCAGGTCCAAAATGTGTCATACGGCACGCTGGTGTCAGTGCGCCCGGTTAAGATTCAGGGTGGCGATGACAGCAATGTCATTGGTGCAATTGGCGGTGCGGTGCTGGGTGGTTTCCTGGGTAACACCATCGGTGGTGGTGCAGGTCGCAGCCTGGCGACGGCGGGCGGTGCGGTGCTGGGCGGCGTTGCGGGCCAGGGCGTACAGGGTGCCGTTAACAAATCTAACGGCGTTGAGCTGGAAATCCGCAAAGACGATGGTAATACCATCATGGTCGTGCAGAAGCAGGATGCGAGCCGCTACTCACCAGGCCAGCGCGTGGTACTGGCCTCTAACGGCAGCCAGGTCACAGTCTCTCCGCGCTAACTCTGACGCGCAAAAAAACCGACGCCTGGCGTCGGTTTTTTATTTTTCGCGATGCTGTAATTCGAGAATATTTTTCTCAAGCCGCGCAATCAGCGTGACCATCTGATTGATCTCCTCGGCGCTGATGCCAGCCAGGATATCGTCGCGGGTTGCATCAATAACGTGCTCTACCTGCCCGATAATCGGTGCGGCTTCTTTGGTCAGCCTGATGCGTTTCGCCCGCCGATCGTTTGCGCAGGTAGAGCGGGTGATCAGTCCCTTCTCTTCCAGCTGATCCAGCGTGCGCACCAGCGAAGGCTGCTCAATACCGATCGCTTTAGCCAGCTGGATCTGCGACTGTTCTGGCGGAAGTTGATGAATATTATGCAAAGTCACCCAGTGCGTTTGTGTCAGCTCCAGCGGCTTCAGGCGCTGATCGATTAACGCGCGCCAGATGCGCACCAGGCGCGACAGGTCGGTTCCAAGTGGCGTATCCATTTCATCTCCTTATAATTAGCTTGCTAGCTATCAAGCCAGATTTTACACTATTTTGCGAGTTTACAGGACAAAATACAAATAGCAGGCCAGACGTAGTGGATATCGCTACGCTTATCATGACATTGCCTGAGTCAACAAAGGATGATGACACATGCCCACCCCTGATTTTCCTGCAGCAGCGCCCCTGACCGATCTGGTCTTTGGTGCCTCACTGCTGTTTCCGCCGCTGTTTAAGGCCGTGCTGCTCGGCTTTTTTTTCTGGCTGCTGATCCATCCTCTGCTGCGCGACCGGCTCTATGCCGGTGATATCTGGCACCCCACTCTGCTGGATCTCTCACTGTTTGTGCTTTGCGTGTCAGCCGCGCTGTGGCTGGTGCAATATGGATAACCGACCATGACCTTTAATCCCCTGAAATATTTCTCGACCCTGATTGTTTTTGCGCTGGCGCTGCTGGCCGCCTGGTGGATGTGGAATACCTACATGCAGGCGCCCTGGACACGCGACGGCAAAGTGCGCGCTGAACTGGTTGATGTGACGCCTGAGATCTCCGGCCGCATTACTCAGCTGCGAGTGCGGGACAATCAGCGCGTACACAAAGGCGACGTGCTGCTTGAGCTTGATGCAAAACCGTGGCAAATCGCGGTAGCGAGCGCTGAAGCACAGCTGGCGAAAGCACAGAGCGATCTGGCAAAAGCGCAGCATGAAGCGCGGCGGCGGGCAGAACTGCCGCGTAATGTTATTTCAGCAGAAGATCGGGATATCGCTCAGCTAACCGCTGAAGCGGCTGCCGCTACGGAGAAAGCGGCGCAGGCGACGCTGGATCAGGCGCGCTGGAATCTGCAGCAGACCACACTGACGGCTCCCACCGATGGCTGGATAACCAATCTGACGCTGCGTCCTGGCAACTATGCGACGGCGGGAACACCGCTGTTTGCACTGGTTGACAGTCATTCATGGTATGTCGTGGGCTATTTTGAAGAGACTAAACTGCGCCATATCCAGCGCGGTGCCGCAGCGCGAATTGCGCTCTATAGCGATGGCACCCGGCTGCAGGGAGAAGTAGAAAGCATCGGCAGCGCTATCTACGACCAGAGCGTAGCGACCGACAGCGGCCTGGTGCCGGATATCAAACCCAATGTTCCCTGGGTGCGGCTGGCGCAGCGGGTACCGGTACGTATCCGGCTGACGCAGCTGCCCGCTAATGTCCGGCTGGTTGCGGGCACCACCTGTACCATCTCTGTTGCGCACTGAGGCGAGCATGAAACTGCACTGGCTGGCGTGGCATAACCTGCCCTGGATCAGAGCCACACGCGGTGAATGGCGGAGCGCCCTGCGCATTAGCCTGGCGATGTGCCTGGCCCTGACTATGGCGTATCTGCTGCAGCTGGATGAGCCCTACTGGGCGATGACGTCGGCGGCGGTCGTGAGCTTTCCCGGACTGGGGGGTGCAATCAGTAAAAGCCTGGGGCGGATCGCCGGCAGCCTTACCGGCGCGCTCGCCGCGCTGCTGATTGCCGGTCACACGCTAAATGAGCCATGGCTGTTTGCTTTTTTTATGGCCAGCTGGCTGGCGCTCTGCACCTGGATCGCCAGCCATTATCAAAACAATGTCGCTTACGCTTTTTCCCTCGCTGGCTACACCGCCGCTATCATCGCGTTCAGCAGCGTTAACGTCAGCGACACGGCTGAGCTCTGGACGATTACCCAGGCGCGCGTCTGTGAAGTCATCACCGGTATTCTCTGTGCGGGCATAATGCTGATGCTGCTGCCCGCTACCTCAGATGGCAGCCATCTGATGCGCTCGCTGCAGCAGATGCATCAGCGTCTGCTGCAGCACGCACGTTTGCTGCTGCAGGAGCGCGGCGAAACAGCCCATCTTGCTCATGAGCAGGTTATCAGTGAAATTCTGACCATGAATCTGCTGCGCATTCAGGCATTCTGGAGCCATTACCGCTACCGCCGGCAGAATAGCGTGCTGAACTATGTGCTCCACCAGCAGCTGCGGCTGACCAGCATGCTCTCAGGCCTGCGCCGTATGCTGCTCAACTGGCCCGATGCACCGGACGACGTGCAGGAGGCGTTAGCGCAGGTGCTGGAGCAGCTTACCCGGCCGCAGTGCGATAAATATTGCATCGCGCGCATCCTGAGCCGCGTGACGCCGCCTGACAGCGGTGATTTTCGTCAGCGCGCTTTTGTCACGCGTCTGCATACCTTCTGCCGCCTCTGGCTGGACGTGCAGCGCTGGATCCGTCTGCTGCAGCACCCCGAAACCGGCGTCCGTTTTCAGCCACCGCGCGTTCCGGCACTGTCGCGTGAAGCTGACAGCGTTGAGGCGGCCTGGAGCGCCCTGCGCACGTTTACCGTTATTATGCTGGGCTGTGCTTTCTGGATTGTTACCCGCTGGGAATCGGGTGCCGCAGCGCTGACGCTGACGGCTATCGCCAGCGTACTTTACGCCTCAGCCCCTTCGCCCGGCGGCAGCGTTCTGCTGCTGCTGCGTACTCTGCTCTGGCTGTCGCTGTTCAGTTTTCTGTTTCAGTATGGATTGATGGTGCAGATCAATGCGCTGGGCGGGTTTTTAGCCGTGCTTTTTCCGCTACTGCTGACGCTGCAGCTCTTCAGGTTACAGCAGAAAAAACGGGCGGCGCTGTGGGGGCAGTTCATTGTGTTCATGGGATCGTTTATCGCCGTCACCAATCCGCCTGAGTGGGATTTTCAGCGTTTTATTAATGACAACCTGGCAAAGGTGTGCGGCGTGTTGCTGGCGTGGATGGCCTTTCAGCTGCTGCGGCCGGGTTCTGATATGCGCCGCAGCCGCCGTTATATCCACGCTATTCGTTACGCTTTTCTCGACCAGCTGCGCAGACGACCACGCCTGAGCGAATATCGTTTTGAATCACATATCTATCACCATATCGGCCAGCTGACGCAGAGCCGCGATGCGCAGGCCCGTCTCTGGCTGCTGCGCTGGGGCGTTGTTCTGCTGAACTGCTCGCATATTGTCTGGCAGCTGCGCCAGTGGCAGCCTGCGGATAGCGCGCTGGCGCAGCTGCGCGACCAGAGTATTCAGGATCTGCACCCGATCATGAGCCGGCGCGGCGTGCAGCATCGCGCCCTGGAGCAGACGCTGCAGGCGCTTGATAAACAGATATCCCGGCCCGGTTCAGAGGTCAGCGGTGAAGCGAATACGCTGGCAGGCATGTTATGGCAGCTTCGCTGTGCGCTGGCTCAGCTGCAGCAGGCGCTGCCGGAGTAATTACCGGCAATATTTTGCCCACTGATTCTGAAAATCGGTTTGCAGCTGCGCCAGCGTTTTACGATCTTCAAACCGGCTTTTATCCTGTTCGCTCTCCGGCCTGATCACCAGCGCTTTTTCATCATAAGAGTAGATAAAGCGGCGGGTCAGCGTGGTTCCGGTAAAGCTGCGCCCCTGAATTGAGCCGCAGACCACCGGGATAGTCTGCGTATAGATCGCCGTATTGAGGAAATTGGTTTCGCTGGCGCTACGCAGCACGTTCTGGCAATGGTGCTTTTCCAGCTGCTGCACGCTGTGCGGCGTCAGCCACTCCCGGCCGCGGGCGATATGCTCGCAGCTGGCGCGCAGCGGACTGGTATCTATATTGCGCTGCAGCTGACGGCTGGCGTCGAGACGCAGCTGCGTATCCCTGGGCCGATCGCACCCTGCAAGTAACAGTGCCAGCAGCACTATCCCTAAGCTTTTCATTCCTGCCCCTGAGTGGTTCCCTGACTGTATCGCTATGATAGAGCGGAATAATCGTCCTGAGTAGCATTAAACGGTGTCAGAATTTTATTGCAGCGGGCAGCCCTTGCTGCGCTACCCGCGGTTGATCAGATTACGCCACAGGCAAGACGCGCCCCTCCGCCTCCCAGCGGTTCAGGATGATCGGCATGGTTATCACCGCCCACGTGAACCATCAGCGCCTTACCTTTAATATCACTGAGCGATTTCAGACGCGGCGCAACCACCGGATAGCTGGCTTTGCCGTCATCTGTAACATAGAGGGCCGGCAGATCGCCGAGGTGCCCGTCGGCATAAGGACCGAGATGTTTGCCGCTGTTCTGCGGATCAAGATGGCCACCTGCAGCGCCGGCTGCCACGGTTTTCCCCTGCGACTCGCCAGGTTCACAGCTGCCTTTAGCATGCACATGGAAACCATGGATGCCCGGTTTCATACCGGATAACGCCGGGGTAAATTGCAAACCGTAGTCCGTTTCCGTAATGGTCACTTTACCCACGGCCTCGCCGACGCCCTGGGCGGAAACCTGATGCAGCGTGACCTCCTGAGAAGCAGCGCTGGCACCGGCCGAACAGGCCAGCGTAATAAGAGCAATAAGCGTTCTTTTCATAACGTCTCCTTACGGTTGATAGACCCGATAAGTCTGGACGCTTTTTGCCCGCGCTGCTGCAGTTTGACGAAGCTTTACGCTTCAGGGCACATCGTAGCCGAGCGCGGCTTTACGGATACGGAACCACTGCTGGCGATTAAGCGTCAGCGCAGCCGCCTCTGCCGCCTGACCGATGCGGCCGGTTTTACCGGAGCCGATGATCGGCAGTGGCCGGGATGGCAGCATCATAATCCAGGCATAGACCACCTGCTCAATCGTGGCCGCACCGATCTCCCGCTGAACCTGGCTCAGCTCGTCGCGCAGCGGCTGGTAGTGTGGATCGCTGAACAGACGGCCGCCGCCGAGGCAGGACCACGCCATAGGACGCATCCGCGCCTGCTGACACTGATCGAGCGTGCCATCCAGCAGCGCGGTCTGCTCCAGCGGCGAGATCTCCAGCTGGTTGGTCACCAGCGTAAACGGCAGGCGCGACTGCAGCAGCGAAAACTGCGCCGGGGTAAAATTTGAGACGCCAAAATGACGCACTTTACCGCTCTGGTGCAGCTGCATAAACGCTTCGGCCACTTCATCGGCATCCATTAGCGGATCGGGACGATGGATCAGCAGCAGGTCGAGGTAGTCAGTCGCAAAATGCGTGAGCGAGTTTTCCGCACTGCGAAGAATGTGGCTGGCATCGGTGATATAGTGTCCGATCTGATGCTCAGGTTTGGCCCGCGTTGCGATGCCGCACTTAGTCACAATCTGCAGCTGTTCGCGCAGCTGTGGCGCCAGGCGCAGCGCAGCGCCAAACGCCGCCTCGCACTGATAGTCACCGTAGATATCCGCATGATCGACCGTGGTCAGCCCGAGGGAGAGATGATACTCAATGAATGAGACCAGCTGCTGTGGTGTCATCCCCCACTCCATTAACCGCCAGTAGCCGACCACCAGAGGAGAGAACGCCGGCCCCTGAGGGGAGATAGCCTGTGGTTGTAACATAACAAAACTCCCTGCATTGAATGTTAAAAAAGGGAGTATAACGAAATGAGGACAGAAGCGGCGTTTAAAACAGCGAGGGCTGCTGCGGATCCTGATCCGCATCCGGTTTTTGCTGACGCTGCAGGCGCAGATAGCGCTGCCGGCACAGCCTTAGCACTTCACGCTTCTGCGCATCGCTGAAGCGCATCCAGTTAAAACGCTCTTCACGACTTCGCAGGCAGCCGCGACAATAGCCGCGCGCATCGGTCTGACAGATGCCGCGACAGGGGCTGGGTACCGGGAAAAACTCGAGTTGTTCAGCCACATCTGCCTCTGATTCGCTACGGGATAACATAGTGATAACAGTTTCCGCGTGAACTGCAAGCTGCGGTGCTAAAAGAAAGCGTGCCTGCCCGGCTCTCTGATCTAATCAATAAGTGTTATTTAACTTTAACAATAACGTCATCTGAAGTGCGTTTAAGGTTATCCTCAGATTTCTTCTCTACTGTGCGTCCATTCTGACTTGATAATGAACCTCAATGAAACCTGCCATTAAGTTACAGTGTCACGAAAACCGGTTTAATCTGCTGGCTGCCCTGCTGTTCGCGCTGATTCTGAACGCGCTGTTTCTGCAACAGGCGTGGAAAATCATCACCTATACCCGTCTGCACGACTACCTTTTTGCTGCCAGCATGCCGGTCGTGCTGACGGCCGCATTTTATCTTCTGTTTTGCCTGTTTGCCTGGCCATGGGTTCGCAAGCCACTGCTGATCGTACTGGTACTGATCAGTGCAGCAGCCAGCTACTTTATGTTCAGCTTTGGGACGGTAATCGACACCAATATGGTGGCCAACGTCTTTGAATCCAGCGTACAGGAGGCGGGTGCGCTGGTAAGCCCGCGCTGGCTGGTCTGGATGCTGCTGATGGGGTTGCTGCCGGTGCTGCTTATCGCCTTCGTGCGCGTCAGGCGCAGTCAGCGCTGGTGGTGGAGCATCCTGCAGCGGCTGGCGGGAGCGCTGGGGGCGCTGCTGGTGATCCTGCTGATGGCTGCCCTGTTCTACAAAGATTATGCGTCGCTGATCCGTAACAACAAAGGGCTGGTAAAAATGATCACGCCAGCCAATGTGATTAGCGGTGCTGGCCATTATGTCGATAAGCGCTATCTGCAGGGCAGCCAGGCGCTGATTAAAATCGGGCAGGATGCCCGCAAAGGCCCGCTGATCGCGCAGGCAGCTAAAAAAACCCTGGTGGTGCTGGTTGTGGGAGAAACGGCACGCGCGGAGAACTTTTCGCTGGGCGGCTATGCGCGCCAGACCAATCCGGAGCTGCAGAAGCAGCAGGTGATTTACTATCCGCATGCGACCTCCTGCGGCACCGAGACGGCGGTTTCTGTACCCTGCATGTTCTCGGTGATGCCGCGCGAGCATTACGATGCTGACCTGGCACATCACCAGGAGGGCGTACTGGATGTGCTGGCGCACGCCGGAGTCAGCGTATTGTGGCGCGAGAATGATGGTGGCTGTAAAGGCGCCTGCGACCGCGTGCCGCACACTGACATGACGCAGTGGTCGTTACCGCAATACTGCCATAGCGGATTCTGCCTCGATGACGTGCTGCTGCACCGCTTCGATAACTACGTTGACAGTTTACATAACGACAGCGTGATCGTGCTGCATCAGATGGGAAGCCACGGCCCGGCCTACTATCTGCGCTATCCGGCTGCGTTCCGTCGTTTTACACCCACCTGCGACAGTAATCAGATTCAGGATTGCGATCCGCAGGCGCTGGTCAACACCTATGACAATACCCTGCTTTATACCGACAGCATGCTTAGCCAGACTATCGACAAGCTAAAAGCGCTGAGCGACCGCTTTAACGTGGCGCTGGTTTATCTTTCGGATCATGGTGAGTCGCTGGGCGAACACGGTATGTACCTGCACGGCGCGCCCTGGATGCTCGCCCCGTCACAGCAGACGCATATTCCGCTGCTGATGTGGTTCTCACCCGGCTATGCCAGCGCGTTTCATCTGGATGAAAGCTGTCTGCGGCGGCAGGCCGCAACGCAACCGGTCTCCCAGGATAACCTGTTTCATACGCTGCTGGGCCTGTTTGACATCCGGACGCAGGTTTATCAGCCGCAGCTGGATATGATCAAATCGTGCCAGCAGAAAAGCTGACGCTTGCATTAGACCGACTGGTCTACTAGGCTTTTGCTCATGAATAAAAGTGTGCAACGTAATGAAACCCGTGAACACCTGCTCGCTACCGGCGAGCAGGTTTGTCTGCAGCGCGGCTTTACCGGAATGGGACTTAACGAAGTACTCACGCTGGCGGCCGTGCCGAAAGGGTCCTTCTATTACTATTTCCGCTCTAAAGAGGCGTTTGGCGTTGCGCTGCTGGAGCGCTATTTCGTCAATTATCTGCAGCAGATCAATCAGCAGCTGACGCTGCCATCCCTGCCTGCACGTCAGCGGCTGCTGGCGCATTTTCGTTCAGGCCGGCAGCTGTTTGCTGAGCAGGGGCTTATTATGGGCTGCCTGGGCGTCAAGCTGTCGGCTGAGGTATGCGATCTCTCAGAGCCGATGCGCGATGCGCTGCAGCGCGGCGCCAGCGCCATTATTGCCGCTTACGCACACTGCCTGACCGAGGCAGCGGCTGAACAGCCGCTGCTATTTAATCAGACTCCGGTGCAGCTTGCGCAGCGTTGCTATCTGCTCTGGCTGGGCGCCAGTCTGCAGAGCAAAATTTCCCGCGAACCAGATCCGATTAATCTGGCACTCAGCACTATCGAACAGTGGCTTAACGGCCCGCATTTTTAAAACAGATGTTTATAGACGACCGGTCTAATAGAGGAATTACTATGGCGAGCAAACAGCTATTTTCCCCGCTGAAAGTGGGTGCAGTTACCGTTCCTAACCGCGTATTCATGGCACCGCTGACGCGGCTGCGCAGCATTGAGCCGGGTGATGTTCCCACGCCGATGATGGCTGAGTACTACCAGCAGCGTGCCGGAGCGGGCCTGATTATTACTGAAGCGACGCAGGTCTCTTTTCAGGCTAAAGGCTATGCGGGCGCACCAGGCCTGCATACGCAGCAGCAGATTGATGCATGGAAGATGATCAACGAAGGCATTCACGCTGCTCAGGGCCACGTTGCGGTCCAGCTGTGGCATACCGGCCGCATTTCACATTACAGCGTGCAGCCAGAAGGCAATGCACCGGTTGCGCCTTCTGCCCTGCCAGCCGGTACCCGTACCTCGCTGCGCGCCGCTGACGGCAGCGTGTATCGCGAAGAGACCTCCGTGCCGCGCGAACTGACCGTCGATGAAATTAAACAGATTGTGCAGGATTTCGGCCAGGCTGCAGCCAATGCCCGCGAGGCTGGCTTTGACCTGCTTGAGCTGCACTCAGCGCACGGCTATCTGATGCACCAGTTCCTGTCGCCTGACTCAAACAAGCGCGACGACGAGTATGGCGGCTCGATTGAAAAGCGCGGCCGCTTTGCGCTGGAAGTTGTGGATGCAGCGATCGCCAACTGGTCTGCCGATCGCGTCGGGATCCGCGTTTCACCTGTCGGGGCGTTCCAGAACCTGGAAAATGGCCCGGACGAAGAGGAAGCTGCGCTCTGGTATATCAGTGAACTGGGCAAACGCGGCCTGGCCTATCTGCACCTTTCTGAGCCAGACTGGGCGGGTGGCAAACCTTACACTGATGCGTTCCGCGAAAAAGTCCGCACGGCTTTCCCCGGTGTGATCATCGGTGCCGGCGCCTACAGCGTGGAAAAAGCGGATGATTTGATCGCGCGCGGCCTGATTGATGCCGTGGCGTTTGGCCGCGACTTTATTGCCAACCCGGACCTGGTTGCCCGCCTGCAGCAGGATGCTCCGCTTAACCCGCAGCGCCCGGAGAGTTTCTACGGCGGCGGTGCGGAAGGTTACATCGACTACCCGACGCTGTAACCGGCAGCTGCCGCATAACGATGCGGCAGCCCCGTCACCCGCTATACTTGTACTGTTTCTGCGTCAAAATCTGACCATGTTAAAAAAGAGGATGTTATGCGTTTACTTCACACCATGTTACGCGTTGGCGATCTGCAACGCTCAATTGACTTCTATACCCGCGTGCTGGGTATGCGCGTGCTGCGTCAGAGTGAAAATGCAGAATATAAATATACTCTGGCATTTGTTGGCTACACCGAAGAGAGCGAAGGTGCGGTCATTGAGCTGACCTATAACTGGGGTACGGAAAAATATGACCTTGGGAACGCCTATGGTCACATCGCGCTGGGCGTAGACGATGTCGCCGCAACCTGCGAGCGCATCCGTAGCGCGGGCGGCAACGTAACCCGTGAGGCGGGCCCGGTTAAAGGTGGCAGCACGATTATTGCGTTTGTTGAAGATCCCGATGGCTATAAAATTGAGCTGATTGAAAACAAGCATGCCGGTAATGGCCTTGGTAACTGATGCCTGACGCCAGCCCGCAAATTTGCGGGCTGGTTTTTCTCATCTGCTGCACCCTCCCGCCTTTTTTGCCATAATGCGCGCTGCCCTTTTCACTGCTATGAGATCCTGATGTCTGAATCGAACGCCCAGAACGCCCTTAACCAACGCTTTCGCGGCTTTTATCCGGTAGTTATCGATGTCGAAACCGCCGGTTTTAATGCGCAGACTGATGCGCTGCTGGAGATTGCCGCCACGACCCTGAAAATGGATGAGGATGGCTGGCTGCAGCGTGACGAAACCCAGCATTTTCACATTGAACCCTTTGCAGGTGCCCTTCTTCATCCTGAAGCGCTGGCGTTTACCGGTATCGATCCTGCGAACCCGCTGCGCGGCGCAGTGAGCGAATATGAAGCGCTGCACGCCATCTTTAAACAGGTGCGCAAAGGGCTTAAAGAGAGCGGCTGCAACCGGGCGATTATTGTGGCGCATAATGCCAACTTTGATCACAGCTTCGTTACGGCGGCGGCTGAGCGCGCCAGCCTGAAACGCAACCCCTTTCATCCGTTTGCCACCTTTGATACGGCGGCGCTGAGCGGGCTGGTGCTGGGACAGACGGTGCTGGCAAAAGCGTGCAAGGCGGCAGGTATCGATTTTGACAGCACGCAGGCGCACTCGGCGCTTTATGATACAGAGCAGACGGCAATGCTGTTTTGCGAGCTGGTAAACCGCTGGAAACGTTTAGGTGGCTGGCCGCTGGCGCTAAATGACGCTGAGGCAGAGAGCGAAGCGTCAGGCGAAAGCGCGGCAGAGTAAGAGAATGAAAAAGGCCGGCACAGCGCCGGCCTTTTAATTTATTCCGCTTCTTTGTGTTTCTCAGCGGTTTCTTTGATCAGCGGCTGAAGTTCACCGCGCTGGAACATCTCAACGATGATGTCGCAGCCGCCGACCAGCTCCCCATCCACCCACAGCTGCGGGAAGGTTGGCCAGTTAGCGTATTTTGGCAGTTCAGCACGGATATCAGGATTCTGCAGGATATCAACATACGCGAAGCGTTCGCCACAGGCAGAGAGCGCCTGAACAGCCTGAGCTGAGAAGCCGCAGCTTGGCAGTTTTGGCGATCCTTTCATATACAGCAGGATCGGGTTTTCTGCGATCTGGCGCTGAATTTTTTCAACAGTACTCATTTTTGCCTTCCTTAATTCTTCACTTCGTGTTTGTTTATTGTAGCGACTTCATCCCGCGACTGAAATCGGGAATTTGCCTCGCTGCGGCATGAATCGCCATGTTTGTTAAGTTTGCCGCCACGGGCGTATGACGAAGTGTGTATTAATACACGATTAGCAATAAATATGCTGCGTTAACCGCCTGAAACCGCTCATTTTTGCTGCACAGCCCTTGTGTTGATGGATTTAATAAAAAAGACCTTACCTTTTGTAAAAAAAGTGGATTAGAATCAATCCGGCGCTGATCGCTGATCAGAATTTTCTAATATTGCCGCGGTCTGCTTCTGCAGCCTGCCGAACCTGTAACCGGACTATGCGTTTACTGATTACGCTTTTCATACTGGCTTTTGCTCAGCTGTTTTTTAACGTGGCCGCTGCTTCACCGCACAAGCCGGTTAACGCCAGCCTGCAGAAAGCGGAGAAAAAGAGTGCGCGCGACGATGAGCGCCGCAAACGACGTCCGGTTAAAACCTCGGCTAAAAAAACACGCGTCACGCCCGTACAAAAAGTTAAATCGAAAAAAAGCCTGCACGCAGAACCGCCTGCGACTTCCCGTACCGCCCGTAAAAAAGCGCCCGCCCTCTCCGCCAGCAAAAAATATGGTCATCAGCGTACCAGCCGGAAAATAGCGGCCGCGGAAGAGAGTACCGATGCGCTGACCGGTATCAGGCTCAGCAAATCCCACCGTCTGCGCTACCAGAAGGCGCGTGAAACCGCCATGACTAAACTTATGGGCCAGCTGGGCAAACCTTATCAGTGGGGTGGCACCTCTCCGCTTACCGGATTCGATTGCAGTGGCCTGGTCTGGTACGCCTACAAAGATCTGGTCCGTTTCAAACTGCCGCGCACGGCCAACGAAATGTATCATCTGCGCGATGCCGCTCCCATCAAGCGCGAAATGCTGGAGAAAGGGGATCTGGTGTTTTTCCGCATCAATAATCGCGGTACAGCCGATCATGTTGGCGTTTATCTGGGTAACGGCAAATTTATTCAGTCGCCGCGTACCGGCAAGGATATTCAGATCAGCGCGCTGGGTGAAGATTACTGGCAGAAGCACTATGTTGGCGCACGCCGCATGATGACACCTAAAACCATTCGTTAGCGGTTGCGCAACACGCCGCGCGCGTTTTGGCCTGAACACATACCGGCTGCCGTAATCTAAATATTTTCGCCTGACCTCAGGTAAAAATCTCGTTTTATGCCCCTCACCTTGCTAGAATCGCCGCCTTTCGTTGCGCAACACCTTTTGCGCACGCTGCTGTCATTATCTGTTACGGTTAATTACTCGCCTTAAATCAGCCATTTTTATGCTGAAACCGGGCAGAAAACCCTGCGCAGACGCAAACGTTTAACACTATACTTATCATAAAGTTGCGATAGGTTTAAGAGGTCCATTTTCATGGCAACAATTAAAGATGTGGCAAAACGCGCTGGCGTATCAACGACCACGGTTTCGCACGTCATCAATAAAACGCGCTTTGTCGCTGAAGAGACGCGTAATGCCGTGTGGGAGGCGATTAAAGCGCTGCACTACTCTCCCAGCGCCGTGGCGCGCAGCCTGAAGGTTAATCACACGAAAACATTGGGTCTGCTGGCGACATCCAGCGAAGCCCCCTACTTTGCTGAAATCATTGAAGCGATTGAAAACCACTGCTTCGCTCAGGGCTATACGCTGATTCTGGGCAATGCGCACAATGACCTGCAAAAACAGCGCGCCTATCTGTCGATGATGGCGCAAAAGCGGGTAGATGGCCTGCTGGTGATGTGCTCTGAGTATCCGGACGATCTGCTTCAGATGCTGGAAGAGAATCGCAATATTCCGATGGTGGTCATGGACTGGGGCGCTTCCCGCGGTGATTTTACCGATACCGTGCAGGATAACGCCTTTCAGGGCGGCTATCTGGCCGGCCGTTACCTGATCGAGCGGGGTCATCGCGATATTGGCGCTATTCCGGGCCAGCTGGAGCGCAATACCGGCGGCGGACGGCACGCCGGCTTCCTGCAGGCGATGCAGGAAGCGGGGATCGCGGTGCGTGCGGAGTGGATCGTACAGGGCGATTTTGAGCCGGAGTCGGGTTATCAGGCGATGCAGCAGATCCTGAGCCAGAAGCAGCGGCCTACCGCTGTGTTCTGCGGCGGCGATATTATGGCAATGGGCGCCATCTGCGCTGCTGATGAGATGGGCCTGCGCGTACCGCAGGATATTTCGGTGATCGGCTATGATAATGTGCGCAACGCCCG
The DNA here is from genome assembly GCF_002928325.1 of Pantoea sp. ICBG 1758. Taxonomy (NCBI): domain Bacteria; kingdom Pseudomonadati; phylum Pseudomonadota; class Gammaproteobacteria; order Enterobacterales; family Erwiniaceae; genus Pantoea; species Pantoea sp. ICBG 1758. Next base: position 768,013 of record NZ_POWL01000001.1, on the reverse strand, counting down.
CTACTTTACGCCGGCGCTGACGACGGTGCATCAGCCCAAAGCTCAGCTGGGTGAGAAAGCGCTGGAGATGCTGCTGGACCGCATTACCAGTAAACGTGAAGAGCCGCAAACAATTGAAGTTCAGCCCAGTCTGATTGAGCGTCGCTCCGTCGGGGATGGTCCGTTTCGCGACTATCGCCGCTAAGCGCGGCGCTCGCTGAGCCACTCATGGTTTAGCGTCTCAGCATCCCCCAGGTATTCCAGCAGCCAGGTCAGCGCCGCCGACGCCCGCTGCTCGGCCCAGCTGACGCAGCAGGGACTCTCCGGAAAGGGCTGCGGTAATATCAGCTCCACCAGCGCGCCGCTATCCAGTAGCGGCCGCGCCAGATGTCCCGGGATCATCCCCACGCACAGGCCAGCCTGCAGGCAGTCGATTCCGGTTTCCCACTCCGGCACCACCAGCCGGCGCTGATTATCCAGCGTCCAGGTCATGCGGCGCGGCAGCGCGCGCGACGTATCTTCCAGCACCAGCGACGGCCAGGCGCGCAGCGCCTCTTCGTCAGGATGCGCGCTCTGCGCCAGTGGATGATCCGGACTGACCACGCAGCGCCAGTTAAGGGCGCCCATATCCTGAAAAGCAAAGCGTCCGCCAACCGGGATCGCCTGCGTGGCGCCGATGGCTACGTCAACCCGGCCATCGGCCAGCGCATCCCATACGCCGTTAAACACTTCATAGCTGATGATCAGCTCCATATCGGGAAAGTGGCGATAGAAATCTTTCACCAGCTGGCGCGTGCGCTGCGGCTTGACGATACAATCAACGGCAATAGTGAGCTGGCCGCGCCAGCCGTTGGCCAGCTGCTGACACTGGCGTCGCGTTGCCAGCATTTTTTTGATAACAGAGCGGCCTTCTCGCACAAAATGCTCGCCGGCCGGCGTCAGGACCACCTCCCGATGCTGGCGTTCAAACAGCTCCACGGCAAGCCAGCTCTCCAGCTGCCTGATGGTATAGCTGATAGCAGAAGGCACGCGGTGCAGCTCCTGCGCTGCCGCGCTGAAACTGCCGGTGCGGGCGACGGCATCCGCCACCTCAAGTGCATATTCAGACCACATATTTTTGCCTTCAAAAAATTTAACAGCACTCTGCAAATATTAGCGTTTCACAAAGCTGACTGCACCCTTTTACACTCCTTCGCGTTTCCCTGCCGAATGAGAAAAATAGTGATGTCATCTAAAGGATTTCTGCCCTATCTGGCGCTGCTGAGCATGCTCGGCTTTCTCGCCACGGATATGTATCTGCCCGCATTCAGCGACATGCAGCGTGATTTTGCCACCGCTCCGGGTGTTATCAGCGCCAGCCTGAGCCTGTTTCTGGCGGGCTTTGCCTGTGCGCAGGTGGGCTGGGGACTTCTCTCTGACCGCATTGGCCGCAAACCGGTTTTACTGGCGGGCCTCTCAATCTTTGCCCTGAGCTGTCTGGCCATGCTATGGGCCGACAACGTCTGGCTGATGCTGGCGCTGCGCTTTATTCAGGCTGTGGGCGTCTGTGCCGCCGCCGTGAGCTGGCAGGCGCTGGTTATCGATCGCTACCCTAAAGCGCAGGCCAATAAAGTGTTTGCCACTATCATGCCGCTGGTGGCGCTCTCTCCTGCTCTGGCTCCGCTGCTGGGTGCCTGGCTGATGAGTCATTTTCACTGGCGCACTATTTTCCTGGTGCTGACGCTGATTACCCTGGTGCTGCTGGCAGGTACCCTCAGACTTCGCTCGCCGCGTATCTCTCAGGCGGCGCGCGGCGATCAGCCGGGCTGGCTGACGCTGCTCGCTACCCGCGCCTACAGCGGCAACGTGCTGATTTACTCCGCCTGCTCTGCCAGCTTCTTTGCCTGGCTGACGGGTTCACCCTTTATTCTGGCGGCCGCGGGCTTAACCCCGGCCGATATCGGGCTCAGCTATGTGCCGCAGACGATTGCCTTCCTTATTGGCGGTTTTGGCTGTCGTGCGCTGCTTAATCGCTTTCAGGGCGCGCAGCTGCTGCCCTGGCTGCTGCTGATTTACAGTCTGAGCATTATGAGCCTCTTTGCCGTTGCGCTGCTTCCCGCGCCGTCGCTTTTTGGCCTGCTGCTGCCTTTCTGCGGTATGGCGCTGGCAAACGGCGCTATCTATCCGATTGTGGTTGCCAGCGCGCTGGCGCCGTTCCCGCACGCCAGCGGTAAAGCTGCAGGTTTACAGAATCTGCTGCAGCTTGGCTTATGCTTCCTTGCCAGCCTGATTGTCTCGGCTGGTTTGCAGCAGGCGCTTTATCACACTACGCTGGTAATGGTAAGTACGGTGGTGCTCGCCTGGATGGGCTTCGTCTGGCAGCGCGCAACAGCTAAATCAGCCGATATCGCCCATCCCTGCGAAGACAACGCATAAGCCGGTCTGGTGCTATTTTGCCAGAGAGCGATCCGCCCGCATTCGCGCCGCGGGTCGCTATCTCTTCTGACATTCATAACAATAACAGCGCTCCCGGTCTTTCCGGGACAGCATCTGCGTGCGGCCAGGCCGCTGCGCATTGCGTGAGTCCGGACTATTCATACCTCTGTTAATGTGGTTTAGCTGCGCACGGCACCACCCTGCGTTCTTTCACAGACCTGATGCAGATCCTTCTGTTTCCCAGGTCATATTTACAAGGTGATGGAGAAGCTATGAGTTCATCATGTGCAGAAGCAGTCACTCCCGAAGAGAATCCGTGGTTTCGTATTGCCCGGGAGTTACTTGAACAGGCAGATATTCGCGTTAATGGTTCACGACCGTGGGATATTCAGGTTCATCATGCTGACTTTTTTAAGCGCGTGATGCAGGAAGGCTCACTGGGTCTGGGCGAAAGTTACATGGATGGGTGGTGGACGTGTGAACGACTGGATATGTTTTTTCATCGCGCGCTCAGACATCATCTCGATCATCAGCTGCCGCACCACTTTAAGGATACGCTGCGTATCGCCGCTGCCCGGCTGACCAATCTGCAATCAAAAAAACGCGCCTGGCAGGTCGGCAGAGCGCACTACGATTTGGGTAATGACCTGTTCAGCCTGATGCTGGACCCGTTTATGCAGTACTCCTGCGGCTACTGGCCTCATGCGCAAACGCTGGAAGCGGCGCAGGAAGCCAAGCTGGATCTGATCTGCCGCAAACTGCAGCTTGAACCCGGCATGTCTCTGCTGGATATCGGCTGCGGCTGGGGCGGGCTGGCGGAGTTTGCTGCCCGCCGCTACGGTGTCAGCGTATATGGCGTCACTATCTCCCAGGAGCAGCAAAAGATGGCACAGCAGCGCTGCGCCGGACTGGACGTCACGATACTGCTGCAGGATTATCGCGACCTTGAGCAGCAGTTTGACCGCATCGTTTCCGTCGGGATGTTTGAGCACGTTGGCCCGAAAAATTATGCGACCTACTTCAGGGTGGTTAACCGCAACCTGAAACCCGGCGGCCTCTTTCTGCTGCACACCATCGGGGCGGTAAGAACCGATATGCGGGTAGATCCGTGGATCGATAAATATATTTTCCCGAACGGCTGCCTGCCCTCTGTGCGACAGATAGCGGACGCCAGCGAGCCTTATTTTATTATGGAAGACTGGCACAACTTCGGGACCGATTATGACACCACGCTTATGGCGTGGCATACGCGTTTTTTGGCGGCGTGGCCGCAGCTCTCTGCCCGCTATGATGAGCGTTTTAAGCGTATGTTCAGCTACTATCTCAATGCGTGTGCTGGTGCCTTTCGCGCCCGGGATATTCAGCTGTGGCAGGTGATGTTCAGTCGCGGCTATGAAGGCGGGCTGCGCGTTGCGCGCTAGGTTAAAAAGGCGCGCTGCGCGCCTTTACTGAAGTTTATTCTGCCGGTCCGGCCGGCGCTGTTGCTGCGGCAATCAGGGCGGCTTCACGCTGCGCCATAACGCGCTCAACGGTATCCACAATCGCCTGCGTTTGCGGATCGATTTCGATATTGACCTTATGCCCCAGCTTTTTGCTTCCCAGCGTGGTGCGCTCCAGCGTTTCCGGGATCAGGTGGACGCAGAATTTGGTTTTGGTCACATCGCCGACCGTCAGGCTGATGCCATCAATACCGATATAGCCTTTGCGCAGAATATATTTTATCTGTTCTGCATCCTGCAGTCTGAACCAGACTTCGCGGTTATTTTCCGACTGAATAATTTTGCAGATTTCAGCGGTGGTCATAATATGACCCGACATCAGGTGTCCGCCAATTTCATCGCTGAATTTAGCCGCACGCTCAATATTGACTCTGTCACCCACCTGCAGCGCACCCAGATTGGTAATGCGCAGCGTCTCTTTAATCAGGTCAAAGCTGACCCGATCCTCTTCGATGGCCGTTACGGTCAGGCAGCAGCCGTTGTGCGCTACAGACGCCCCCAGCTCCAGCCCTGGCAGCAGGGCTGCATCAAGACGTACAGTATGAGTGCGAAACAGCTCTTTCTCTTCAATGGCGACAATTTCCGCCACGCCCTGCACAATACCCGTAAACATAACTATCCTCTCCACGCGTTTGTCTTAGCTTATCACAGCCTGCCAGCACAACTTAATTTGCGCATGCGCAATGGTTGCATAAAAGGCAAATAAATTTGTTATCATTATTTGTTCCGCGTGCGGGCTCTGGCTGCATTGAGCGCGCATTCGCCGGGAATAGTCTCTCTTTCTCTTAATCAAACAGGTGATACGTGCAGAAGTATTTAACAGAAGCGCGTCAGCTGCTGACCCTCGCAATCCCGGTGATCCTCGCTCAGGTAGCCCAGACTGCGATGGGATTTGTAGATACCGTTATGGCCGGTGCGGTAAGCGCCACGGATATGGCCGCCGTTGCTGTTGGCACCTCTATCTGGCTTCCCGCCATTCTTTTTGGTCACGGTCTGCTACTGGCACTGACGCCAGCCGTTGCGCAACTCAACGGGTCCGGACGACGTGAACGCATTGCCGAGCAGGTGCGCCAGGGGTACTGGCTGGCACTGGCCGTTTCGCTTGTCATTATGGTTGTGTTATGGAATGCGGGCTATCTTATCCGCGCAATGCATGACATTGACGCCGATCTGGCCATTAAAGCGGAAGGTTACCTGCATGCGCTGCTCTGGGGCGCACCAGGCTATCTTTTTTTCCAGGTGGCGCGTAACCAGTGCGACGGTCTGGCTAAAACCAAACCCGCCATGCTGCTGGGCTTTCTCGGACTGCTGACCAACATTCCGCTGAACTACATCTTCATTTATGGCCACTTTGGTATGCCGCGTCTCGGCGGCGTGGGGTGCGGCGTGGCAACCGCCTCCGTCTACTGGGTGATGTTTCTGGTTATGCGCTTCTGGCTCCGGCGTATGCCGGCGATGCGCGATATTCGCATGGCCTCACGCTGGTCAGCGCCCTCGCGCGCTATTCTCACGCGGCTCTTTTCGCTGGGGTTACCGGTAGCGCTGGCGCTGTTCTTTGAAGTTACGCTGTTTGCCGTAGTGGCGCTGCTGGTTTCACCACTGGGCATTGTGAATGTCGCAGGACACCAGATCGCGCTCAACTTCAGCTCACTGATGTTTGTCCTGCCACTGTCGCTGGGGGTAGCCACCACGATTCGCGTGGGTTACCGGCTGGGTGAAGGCTCGGCGGAAGGTGCACGCACCGCCGCCTGGACCGGTCAGGGCGTGGGCATCGCCATGGCGGCCTGCACTGCCCTGTTTACCGTCACGTTCCGTCACGATATCGCCGCGCTCTATACGGCGAACCCTGCGGTCATTACGCTGGCTGCCCAGCTGATGCTGCTGGCTGCGATCTATCAGTTCTCCGATTCGATTCAGGTTATCGGCAGCGGGATCCTGCGCGGTTATAAAGATACCCGCTCGATCTTTTTCATTACGCTGATCGCTTACTGGGTATTGGGACTGCCGGCAGGCTATATCCTGGCGCTGACTGACTGGATTGTTCCGGCGCTGGGTCCGGCCGGATTCTGGTGCGGGTTTATTGTGGGCCTGACCTCTGCCGCCGCGATGATGATCTGGCGTATTCGCCGTATGCAGCGTCTGCCTGCAGAGGTTATTCTGGCGCGGGCGGCGCGCTAAGTGGCTGAGCGGGCGTTTATCTGGCCCGCAATGCTGAAAAAAGCGACGCTTCGCACAGATGCTGGTCAGTCGTCCCGATTTTCTGTTTTTTTCCCTTGCCAGGTTTCCGGCGTACCGTTAATATTCGTCCCCGCTGTCGCCCTGACAGCGTGTTGCGCTCTTAGCTCAGTTGGTTAGAGCACCACCTTGACATGGTGGGGGTCGATGGTTCGAGTCCATTAGAGCGCACCAAGTGCGTCCGTAGCTCAGTTGGTTAGAGCACCACCTTGACATGGTGGGGGTCGGTGGTTCGAGTCCACTCGGACGCACCAGTTTGCTGTATTGCGCGCTCTTAGCTCAGTTGGTTAGAGCACCACCTTGACATGGTGGGGGTCGATGGTTCGAGTCCATTAGAGCGCACCACTTCGCTGTATCCTCTTCTTGCGCAACGTCGCTTTCCTTGATTCAGGTCGTTATCCCCTGCTGCTTTTATATTGGTTTTCGCATACTTAGCGATTATACTATGGCTCGTTGTTTCACCTGAAAGGTTTCAGCGCTGACGTGCCTATGCCATCAATGTCTCTGATTTGCGCAACGCCGCTCTGCCGGCCTGCTTCTGCAACGCATAACTTCCCTGCACGCTCAGTTCCTGTCACCTATTCTTACTTCTGTATTATCCGTAGCCACAATCGTCACATTTTCACTTCGGTGCTCCGCGCATCGGATACCGACCTTTATCATCCATCACAACATACAGATATCTGACATGAAAAAGACCAAGATTGTTTGTACTATCGGGCCGAAAACCGAATCAGAAGAGATGCTGACCCAGCTGCTGGAAGCAGGCATGAACGTTATGCGTCTCAACTTCTCGCACGGTGATTACGCCGAACATGGTCAGCGCATCGCAAATATGCGTGCCGTCATGGAAAAAACGGGGCATCAGGCCGCGATTCTGCTGGACACCAAAGGACCGGAAATCCGCACCATGAAGCTGGAGGGTGGCAACGACGTTTCACTCAAGGCGGGCCAGACCTTTACCTTTACCACCGATCAGTCTGTGATTGGTAATCATGAACGCGTCGCTGTTACCTATGCCGGTTTTACTGAAGATCTGAAAATTGGCAACACGGTTCTGGTTGACGATGGCCTGATTGGCATGACCGTTACTGAAGTCACGGAAAACAGCGTAGTGTGTGAAGTGCTGAATAACGGCGACCTCGGCGAAAACAAAGGCGTTAACCTGCCTGGCGTCTCTATCCAGCTGCCTGCACTGGCAGAAAAAGATAAGCGCGATCTGATTTTTGGCTGCGAGCAGGGAGTGGACTTTGTCGCCGCGTCGTTTATTCGTAAACGCTCTGACGTGCTGGAGATCCGCGAGCATCTGAAAGCGCATGGCGGCGAAAACATCCAGATCATCTCTAAGATCGAAAACCAGGAAGGCCTTAACAACTTCGATGAAATTCTTGAAGCGTCTGACGGCATCATGGTTGCGCGTGGCGATCTGGGCGTAGAGATCCCGGTTGAAGAGGTTATCTTCGCGCAGAAGATGATGATCAAAAAGTGCAACAAAGCCCGCAAAGTGGTCATCACTGCTACGCAGATGCTCGACTCCATGATCAAAAACCCGCGCCCTACCCGTGCTGAAGCGGGCGACGTGGCTAACGCCATTCTTGACGGTACTGACGCTGTGATGCTGTCTGGTGAGAGCGCCAAAGGCCGCTATCCGCTGGAGTCGGTCACGATCATGGCCACCATCTGTGAGCGTACCGATCGCGTGATGAAGTCACGCATCGACGAGCTGAAAGATTCCCGCAAGCTGCGTATTACGGAAGCTGTCTGCCGTGGTGCCGTTGAGACCGCAGAGAAACTGGAAGCACCACTGATTGTTGTAGCCACCGAGGGCGGTAAATCAGCAAAATCAGTACGTAAGTACTTCCCGGATGCAACCATTCTCGCCCTGACGACCAACCAGACCACTGCCCGTCAGCTGATCCTGAGCAAAGGTATCGAGACTCGCCTGGTCGCCCGCATTGAATCAACCGATGATTTCTATCGCATTGGTAAAGAGCTGGCGCTGGAAAGCGGCTACGCGCAGAAAGGTGATGTGGTTGTGATGGTTTCAGGTGCCCTGGTGCCAAGCGGAACTACTAACACCGCTTCCGTGCACGTGATTTGATTTAACGTCACACTTTATTTAAACAAGCGCCTTAACCGGCGCTTTTTTTATTCCATCGCTAATCTATAATCAGAAAAATTCAAATCGAAAATAACTATTCAATATGTTGTGGAATTAAGGTTAATCCGATTAAATCCCTCTGTTTTCGCTAAATATTTTCATCATATTCTGCCAGATGCTGCTTCTTTGAGCGAACGATCAAATTTAAGCATGTTCTCATCAAAAATTTATTCTCAACTTAAAAAGCTTTGTGCAATACTTGTAACGCTACATGGAGATTAACTTAATCTAGAGGGTATAAAATGAAACGTACTAAACTGGTACTGGGCGCGGTAATCCTGGGTTCAACTCTGCTGGCTGGTTGCTCAAGCAACGCTAAAATCGACCAGCTGTCTTCAGACGTTCAGACTCTGAACGCTAAAGTTGACCAGCTGAGCAACGACGTGAACGCAGTGCGTTCTGACGTTCAGGCTGCTAAAGATGACGCAGCTCGCGCTAACCAGCGTCTGGACAACCAGGCTCACTCTTACCGTAAGTAAGAGTTCTGGTTTGAAAAATGGTGCCCTGGTGGCACCATTTTTTTTGTCCTAATTCCAGCGCCCGGTGGCGCTGTCTGACCGGCTGACTTCAGCCCTGCGGCTCTGCTGCAACCTGCTCTGCCGTCTCTGCGGCAACCGGCTCGCCGCTGCTGACCAGCACCGGCATACCTGAACGGCGCGTCATCGCCTCCTCAATCAGCGCACTGTCGCTTTTCGCACTGCGGCTAAAGGCTTTCAGAGCGGTGCTGCGCACCAGCGGCTGCGTCTGCGGATCATCTTTTTCACTGCGCGACAGCGGCTGATGAACCTCAATATAGCGTTTACCGTCTGGTTCGATGGCGTATTTCACCGGCTGATTAACAATCTGAACGCGCGTGCCTGCCGGGACGCTGTTGAACAGCGCTTCAATATCAGCGGGACGCAGGCGAATACAGCCGGAGCTGACGCGCATGCCGATGCCAAAGTCAGCGTTAGTGCCGTGAATCAGGTAGTGTCCCTTGCCATACGCCAGACGCAGGGCGAATAGCCCCATCGGATTGTCAGGGCCGGCCGGAACCGTCACCGGCAGCGTCACGCCCTCTTTCGCATAGCGCTTGCGAATATTTGGCGTCGGTGTCCAGGTCGGGTTGGGAATTTTCTGGCTGATACGCGTTACCATGTCGGGCGTCGCAGCGCCTAACTGGCCAATGCCGATTGGATAGACCACCACGCGGTTTTCTCCCGGCGGATAGTAGTAGAGGCGCAGCTCAGCCAGATTAACCACAATCCCTTTGCGCGGCGCATCCGGCAACAGCATTTGCAGCGGCACGGTGATCTGCGTACCTGCCGCCGGCAGCCAGGGATCAACGCCGGGGTTTGCTTCCAGCAGGCCGAGCAGTCCTGTGCTGTAGCGCGCTGCCACGCTCTCCAGCGGCTGTTTGTTATCAGAGATAGTGGTCAGAACGTTTTCGCCGATCAGGCGGCTGTCGTCGGCAGGGAGAGGATATTCAGTAGCCATTGAAGGTGCAGAGAGTCCAAAGCAGGACAGCAGCAGTGCACCAGCTAAACGTAACGCAGGTTTCATGCAGGTTTCTCTTTCTGGATGGAAAAGACCCCGGCTAAACCGGGGTCTGAAGAGTGTACCTTAGCAGAGCTGCTGAGCGTTATGACGGATAGCGCGGATCATCGCTTCCAGCCCCTGAGAACGCGTCGGCGTCAGGTGCTGAGTCAGCGCCAGTTCCGCAAACCAGTGGCGCACATCCAGCTCGAGGATCTCCTGCGGTTTCAGCCCCTGATAGAGACTAAATACTACTGCAATCAATCCCTTAACAATAGCTGCGTCGCTATCCCCTTCAAACGCCATCGATCCATCCGCCTGCGGCGTCATGCGGATCCAGACCTGGCTCTGACAGCCTGAAATGACATACTCAGGCTGATGCAGGCTTTCAGAGGATTCTGGTAATTTTGCACCCAGCTCAATGATGTAAAGGTACTTCTCTTCCCAGTTAGCGCAACGATTAAAGTTGCGCACCAGCTTCTCTTTTTCCGGCAGGTTCGCCATCTGTTACTCCTGAAATCTGCTTAGCCCAGCAGGCGATGGATACGCGTCAGGCCAGCGGCCAGCCGATCTGCCTCATCTTCGGTATTATAGAGCGCGAAGGAGGCGCGACACATCGCCGGTACGGCATAGTGGCGCATCAGCGGCATCGCACAGTGGTGACCGGTGCGAATGGCAATACCATACTGATCGAGGAAGCTGCCAACGTCAAAGGCGTGATGTTTACCCAGGTTAAAGGCGATTACCCCGCTGCGCTGCGCTGGACCATAAAGCACGATGTCCGGTACTGAAGCGAGTTTGTCCAGCGCGTAACGCATCAGCGCGCTTTCGCGTGCATGAATAGCATCAAGACCCAGTTCACTTACCCAATTCAGTGCAGCACCCAGACCGATGATACCGCCGGTATTAGGCGTACCCGCTTCAAAGCGCCACGGCGCGCTGTTCCAGGTGGTTCCCACCGGCAGCATGACCTGGTCAATCATGGCCCCCCCGCCTTCCCACGGCGGCATCTGCTCCTGTAGCGCTTTACGCGCATAGAGTACGCCGATACCGGTCGGACCGTAAATCTTATGTCCGGAGAAAACGTAGAAATCACAGTCGATATCCTGCACGTCAACGGCGTGATGCATCACCGCCTGCGCGCCATCAATCAGTGTCACCAGGCCGGCTGCTTTCGCCTGAGCGACCAGCGCCTTAACCGGGTTAACGGTGCCCAGCACGTTAGAGACGTGCGTGACCGCCAGCAGCCGGGTACGGCTGTCGATAAGCGAAGCAAGCTGCTCTGTAGCCAGTTCACCGCTATCGCTGAGCGGCAGGACGCGGATCTCAGCACCGGTGCGCTGTGCCACCATCTGCCACGGCACGATGTTAGCGTGATGCTCCATCTCGGTAATGATGAGATTGTCACCGGGCTGCAGCTGACTGCCGCCCCAGCTATTGGCTACCAGATTAATGCCTTCGGTTGTGCCTTTAACAAAGATAATCTCTTCATGCGAAGCCGCATTCAGAAAGGCCGCAGCCTGCGCGCGTACCGCTTCCATATCGCTGGTGGCCTGCGCGCTAAGCGAATGGATGCCGCGATGCACGGCGGCGTAGCCGTGCTGGTAAAAATGACTTTCCGCGTTGATTACCGCGAGCGGACGCTGCGCGCTGGCCGCGCTGTCAAGGTAGGCCAGCGGGTGTCCGTTGACCTCACGACTCAGGATCGGAAACTCCGCTCTGACTCGTTCGGAATCGAAACTCATGAATGTACTCCAGGGAAACGCTGTGAGATGCGTGCCAGCACCGCCTGACGCAGAATGTCATCATCCAGCGTTTCGGTCAGTTCGGCGGCAAAAGCGTGGATGATCATCTGCTGCGCCGCTTCTTCAGCGATACCGCGCGAGCGCAGATAAAACATCTGCTCATCATCAATGCGGCCGATGGTGGCACCATGGCTGCATTTTACGTCATCGGCGTAGATCTCCAGCTGTGGCTTGGTATCGACTTCCGCCAGCCGGCCCAGCAGCAGATTATTGTTGGTCATCTGGCCATCGGTTTTCAGCGCGTGCTGTGCCACTTTGATGTGACCATTGAAGACGGCACGGCCTTTTTCGCGCGAAATGGTTTTATGCAGCTGACGACTCAGGCAGTGGCCTTTGTTGTGCTCCAGATAGCTGCGGGTATCTGCGATTTCGCTGCCCACCGGCAGGACCAGGCTGTTCATTGCCAGCTCGCTGTTTTCGCCATTCAGCTGCGTGCTGGTGTTATGACGTGACAGGCCGGCGCCCAGCAGGAAGCTGGTGCTGCTGACGCGCGCATCCTGACCCATCACAATGTCATTATGCGCAAAGTGATAGCTGCTGCTGGTTTCAAAGGCGAGCTTGGTATGTTTCAGCTGCGCATTATCCGCTACGGCAAAGGTGATCCGCGCGCCGGTAAAGTGCGCCGCGTCATTCAGCGTGACATAGTGCTCAACGATTTCCGCTACCGCACTCTGCTCCAGCTCTACATGATGACGATGGTGCACGGTATTGAGCGCATCTGCCTGACCGCTGGTGATATGCAGCAGGTAGAGTGGGCGGGTAGCCGCTTTGCCGCGCGCCAGACGAATCGTCGTCACCTCTTCTGCCAGGCTCTCTGTCAGATGCAGGAAGATCTCCGGCTGTACCGGCGCCGGCAAATCGCGACGCTCCGCTGCCTGAACGTGCTGGATCTCAAACAGATCGGTTTCCGTGCTGCTCAGCGCAGGCTGGAAGCGGCCATCAACAAATACCAGTCGTACCGCGTCCAGCGGCAGCGCCAGCGCATCCGCCTGCTCACGGCTGAGACTCTGCGCGGAAGGCAGCACAAAGTGCTGTCCCAGCAGGCTCTCCAGCGATGTATATTTCCAGTTTTCATGCTTGCGGGTGGGCAAGCCTTCACGCATCAGCTGCTGCCAGTGCTGCTGCGCCTGCAGCGAGCGCTGCTCGCCGCGAGACTCAAACAGATGGTGCCACTGCTGCAGGGCATTATCACTCTTCGTCGGTAAGCCAGCCATAGCCTTGCTCCTCCAGCTGTTTCACCAGTGAAAAGTCGCCAGACTTAACGATTTTACCCTGATAAAGAACGTGCACGTGATCCGGCTTAATGTAATCCAGGATACGCTGATAGTGCGTTACGATGATGAAAGAGCGCTTACCGTCGCGCAGGCTGTTAACGCCCTCAGACACGATTTTCAGGGCATCAATATCCAGACCCGAATCGGTCTCATCGAGAATGCAGAGTTCCGGCTCCAGCGCCGCCATCTGCAGAATATCATTGCGCTTCTTCTCACCACCGGAGAAGCCGACGTTAACTGAACGCGTCAGCAAATCTTCCGGCATTTTCAGCAGCTTGATCTTATCTTCGATAAAATCCTGGAAGTCGAAGCGATCCAGCTCTTCCTGCTCGCGATATTTGCGTACTGCATTAACGGAGGTCTGCAGGAAAAACTGGTTGCTGACACCCGGGATCTCTACCGGGTACTGGAACGCCATAAAGATGCCTTCTCCGGCACGCTCTTCAGGTTCCAGCGCCAGCAGATCTTTCTCTTTAAAGGTGACGGAGCCACCGGTGATCTCGTAATCTTCGCGACCCGCCAGCGTTGCTGAAAGCGTACTTTTACCTGAGCCATTCGGGCCCATAATGGCGTGGACTTCACCTGGTTTAACTTCCAGGTTCAGACCGCGCAAAATCTCTTTATCTTCAACGCTAACCTGTAAATCTTTAATACTTAACATACTTATTCCTTCACATTGCTTCCGGCAACGCGTGTGGCATCAGCCGACACTGTGCTCAAGGCTGATCGCTAACAGTTTTTGTGCTTCCACGGCAAATTCCAGTGGCAGCTCGGAGAAAACATCTTTACAGAAGCCGTTGACGATCATAGAGATCGCATCTTCTTCGCTGATGCCGCGCTGCAGGCAGTAGAACATCTGATCTTCGCCAATACGTGACGTAGTGGCTTCATGCTCAAGCTGCGCTGTGTTGTTGCGCGTTTCTACATACGGGAAAGTATGCGCACCGCAATCGGGACCAATCAGCATCGAGTCACACTGCGTAAAGTTACGCGCATTGGTTGCCGTCGGCATGATTTTCACCAGACCGCGGTAGGTATTCTGGCTTTTACCCGCCGATATCCCTTTAGAGATAATGGTCGATTTGGTGTTTTTACCGATATGGATCATTTTGGTACCGGTATCCGCCTGCTGGCGACCGCTGGTCAGGGCAACCGAGTAGAACTCACCTACGGAGTAGTCACCGCGCAGGATACAGCTTGGATATTTCCAGGTAATCGCAGAGCCGGTCTCAGACTGCGTCCAGGACATCTTGCTGTGATCGCCTTCGCACAGGGCGCGCTTGGTAACGAAGTTGAGGATACCGCCCTCACCTTCGCCGCCAGGGAACCAGTTCTGTACCGTGGAATATTTCACTTCAGCATTTTTATGGATGATGACTTCAACGACCGCTGCGTGCAGCTGATAAGTGTCACGTACCGGCGCCGAGCAGCCCTCGATATAGCTGACATAGCTGTCTTCATCTGCAATCAGAATGGTGCGCTCAAACTGACCTGTTTTCGCCGCGTTGATGCGGAAATAGGTCGACAGCTCCATCGGGCAGCGTACCCCTTTCGGGATATAAACAAAGGTGCCATCGGAGGCTACCGCTGAGTTAAGCGCAGCAAAGAAGTTATCATTGTGTGGCACGACAGTACCCAGATACTTCTGTACCAGTTCCGGATGGTCATGGATCGCTTCACCAAATGAGCAGAAGATAATGCCCTGTTTGGCCAGCTTGTCACGGTAGGTGGTTGAGACCGACACGGAATCGAAAATCGCATCGACAGCGACCTCTTTACCTTCACGTACCGGAACACCCAGCTGATTAAACGCGTCTTCCACTTCCTGAGTCAGGTAGTCACTGGAGGCCACGCTGCCCGACGCCTGGGTTGCACCCGGCTCAGATGCGCAGCTGTCGTCACAGTTCCCGCATGATGGCGCAGAAAAGTAGCTGTAATCCTGATAGTCGAGCTTGTCATAGTGCGCTTTTAACCAGTGCGGCTCTTCCATTTCAAGCCAGGCACGGAAAGCCTTGAGCCGGAACTCAAGCATCCATTCGGGTTCATTACGTTTAGCCGAGATCGCACGCACGACATCTTCATTAATGCCGTGTGCCAGTTCGTCGGTTTGTAACCGGGTAAAGAAGCCCTCTTTGTAGTTGAGCTTGCCTTCCCAAGTCTGTACATCATCAGATGCTTCGCTATGTCGTGACATATTTCACTTACTCGACGCCAAAGCTTTCACCGCACCCGCAGGCGTGCTGAGCTTTAGGGTTATTGAATTTAAAGATCTGGTTCAGGCCTTCACGGACGTAGTCCAGCTCGGTGCCGTCGACAAACGGCATTGCCTGAAGCGGCACAAAGAGTTTTGCGCCAAACTGCTCAAACTGCAGATCGTCATCGGCTGGCTCTTTTACCAGATCCATGACATAACCAAAACCGGCACAGCCAGATTGTTTCACGCTCAGTTTCAGACCCTTTACTTCCGGGTCCTGTTCAACCAGAGTCAGGATCTGTTTCGCTGCCGACTCGGTCAGCGTAAGTCCTTTCCAGACAAAATCGTCAGGCGAAAAGGACGCGGCGTTTACTGATGACATCGTTGTACCTCGCAAGTCTGGACCTTCTCAGGCTATCCCCCTATGGTAGTGATATCGCCTATCACTTCAACCTCTTGTTTTGCAGGGATAATCATCTCGTGCTGTTTTTTCTGCTTAATTATTAAGCATAGTCCCTTTAGTACGGCCTGTAACAGACAGTTTTTATTCGGGACAAATATTACAACCTATTGATATCGTCACATTTTATAAAAACCGGCCCTAAAGCAATTAACCTGTATACAGGTTACGCCTTTACCGAATGTAAAGAGATTGTTATTGCCGATTTTAGTAACAGGTTACAGACATCAATATATTTCTTTAGCGGGAATTGCATTCCTGACGCAGTTTAATATGATAATGATTATCATTAACTATTTAGGCGGCGCTATGACACGTACCGTTTCAGCCTGGTTACAACACAAAATCAGCGACTACCGATTTGCCGTGCGCGACATCACCGTAGATTTTTATCTGGCCGAAGCCAGACTCAACCGGCCAGAGTGCTCACTGGAGCAGCTGCGCCGGTTTAACGATACCTGCCTGGATATGGCGGAAATCTGCGATATCAACGGCGACGATCGCAGCTATCTGCACGCCTTAGGCAAGCTGCACCATCGCCTGATTCAGGAGATGGGCAACGATGACCGTGACCGGCTGTTTCGCCTGCAGGCGTATCAGTTCGCCCGCCAGTCGCTGACGCATTTATGCCAAAAGCTTGCACAAAGCGGCGACTGGGACCAGATAACGGGCCTGCAGCGTGATTTTGTCCGCCACGCTGGCTGGATATTCTAATCCAGCTTTGTGACGGCTCCTACATTTTGTTTACATCAATTCCAGCAGCGCCTGTAAAGGATGACGCATGCCGTTGCCTTCGGCACGTTTCACCTGGCTGCGACAGGAAAAGCCGGTCGCCAGACAGCGCTGGCGCGGCAGCCGCTGCAGCTGCGGATGCCAGGAGAGCGCATAGATGCCGAGCGAGTTCTCCAGATGCTGCGCCTCGTGGCCATACGTCCCCGCCATGCCGCAGCAGCCGGTATTGATATTTTCCAGCCGGGCACCGAAGCGGGCAAATATCTTCTGCCATTGATCCGGCGTAGCGGGCAGCGCGGTCACTTCCGTACAGTGCGCAAACAGATACCAGGGCTCGCCGCTGACCGGCTGATTTACGCCATCAGCCAGCGCCTGCTGCAGCCACTCATGCACCAGTAGCACGCTGAAATCACCGCGCTTGCTTTTCAGTACCTGCTGATACTCATCGCGATAGCAGAGCACAGTGGCCGGGTCGACCCCGACCATCGGGATCCCCAGTTTTGCCACCCGATTGAGCAGTTCAGCAGTTTTCGCTGCGGTACGGGCGAAACGCTGCAGAAACCCCTTAACATGCTGCGCTTTGCCGTTGGGAGAGAAAGGCAGCAGCACCGGACGGTAACCCAGCTTTTCAATCAGTGAAATAAAGTCGGTCACCAGCTGCGCTTCGTAGTAGCTGGTAAACGGGTCCTGCACCACCAGCACGCACTGCTGCCGCGCTGCGCTATCCATCGCTTCCAGCTGCTCCAGCGTCAGGTTCATTGCCGGATGCCCGCTCAGACGCTGTTTAAGGTTAGGTGCGGAGAGCTGAGGCAAATCCACCATACCGATATGCGTTTTGCTGAATTCGCGCATCCACGGCTGCTGCAGGAAGAAATTGAACACCTTTGGCGCTTTCGCCATCAGCGGCGCATAGCTCTCTACGCTGGCCACCAGGTGATCGCTGACCGGTCGCAGATAGCGCGTATGGTAAAGTTGTAAAAAGCGCGCGCGGAAATCGGGCACATCGATTTTAATCGGGCACTGGGTCGAACAGGCTTTACAGGCCAGACAGCCCGACATCGCCTCTTTTACCTCATGGGAAAAATCGTACTCTCCGCGGTTAGCGTGCCAGCTGTTACGCGTACGCTGGATCAGCATACGCAGGCTGGCTCCCTGCTGCGGCAGCGCCTGCTCAAGCTGGTCAGGATCAACGCCCTGCTCCGACAGCAGGCGCAGCCATTCACGCGTCAGCGTCGCGCGTCCTTTCGGCGAGTGAATACGATTGCGGGTGATTTTCATCGACGGACACATCGGGCTGCGCACATCAAAATTGAAGCAGAGGCCGTTGCCGTTGCACTCCATCGCGCCGCGCCAGCTGGTGCGTACCGTCAGCGGGATCTGACGATCCAGATCGCCGCGCATCGCGCCATTCACCTGCATCATCGGCGCATCGCTCTCCAGCGGCGTGCAGATTTTACCCGGATTCAGCCGGTTATCGGGATCGAACGCGCGTTTGATACGACGCAGCTCGGTAAACAGCGTTTCACCGAAAAAGGCCGGACTATACTGCGCGCGGAAACCTTTGCCATGCTCCCCCCACAGTAACCCGCCGTAACGGGCCGTCAGCGCGACCACTTCATCTGAAATCTGCTTCATCAGCAGCACCTGCTGCGGATCGCACATATCCAGTGCCGGACGCACGTGCAGCACGCCCGCATCAACATGGCCAAACATACCGTAGCTCAGGCCGTGGCTATCCAGCAGCGCGCGAAACTCACCAATATAATCGGCCAGCTGCTCCGGCGGCACCGCCGTATCTTCCACAAACGGAATTGGCTTGGCGCGCCCCTGTGCATTGCCCAGCAGGCCAACCGCCTTCTTACGCATCGCGTAAATACGCTCGACCTCAGCCAGTTCATTACAGATCTGATAACCTATGACGCCACCCTGCCGCTCAGCCATCAGCGTATCCAGCCGGTCGCAGAGACGGGCGATTTGCTGTTCGATAAGTGCGCCATCATCGCCGGCAAACTCCACGATATTCAGTCCCAGCATCGTTTTATCCGGGATATCGGTGATCAGTTCTTTAACGGAGTGCCAGACAATATCTTCCCGCGCCAGATTCAGTACTTTTGAATCCACCGTCTCCACTGACAGCGCCTGCGCTTTTACCATAAATGAAGCGTTGCGCAGCGCGGAGTCGAAAGACTCATATTTAACGTTAACCAGACGACGGACTTTGGGGATTGGCGTGATATCAAGACGCGCTTCCGTAATAAACGCCAGCGTGCCCTCGGCACCGCACAACAGCCGCGTGAGATCGACCTGCTGCATGTCATCACTGAAGACGTGGCGTAAATCGTAACCGGTCAGGAAGCGGTTAAGCTTTGGAAATTTTTCAAGGATCAGCGCGCGCTGCTCACGACAGCTTTGCAGCACCGTCTGGTAGATGCGGCCCTCAGGCGTCGGCGTTGCGGCGAGCTGCTCCGCCAGCGCCACCGGTATGGCGCGCGTATCAAGGATATCGCCGCCCAGCAGCACCGCGCGTAACCCCTCGACATGATCGGAAGTTTTACCATATACCAGCGATCCCTGACCTGAGGCATCGGTGTTGATCATGCCGCCCAGCGTGGCGCGGTTACTGGTGGAGAGCTCCGGGGAAAAGAAGAAACCGTATGGCCGGAGCCAGGCGTTGAGCTGATCTTTCACTACTCCCGCCTCAACCCGCACCCAGCCCTGTTCGGTGTTGATCTCCAGAATGCGGTTCATGTAGCGCGACATATCAACCACAATGCCCTGATTCAGCGACTGTCCGTTAGTGCCGGTGCCGCCGCCGCGTGGCGTAAACGTCAGGCTGGCAAAAGCGTCCTCACCGGCGAGCCGCGCAATCAGAGCGATATCTGCGGTCGAACGCGGAAACAGTGCCGCATCCGGCAGAAGCTGATAGATGCTGTTATCCGTAGAGAGTGAGAGACGGTCGGCATAGCTGGTAGCGGTATCGCCGGTAAAACCCTGCTCTTTGAGCGCCTGCAAAAAGGCGAGAACTTGCTGAACCAGGCCAGGAGCCTGCGGAATTTGTGGGATCATGGTGTCGTGACCGGGATGTTGTAAACGTTTGCGTAGTAATTTTTTAACGTCTGGTTGTATCACATTTTTTTCCTGTCTGCTGGCATTTCCCTTCCCCGCTTCTGTGGCCCTGCTTTTCCTGTTTAATTTTCAGGAAATAGCGCATGATGATCCCGGGCCAGGGGCCCTTCCTGAAGGATTAACTGAGGTTAAATCGCTGTTATGAAAAGCCTGCAACGCGGTGTGGATCTGCCGCAACTGCTGTTCTCACTGATGTTTATTTTGCTGATGATTATCGCCTGTCTCTGGGTGGTACAGCCTTTTATTCTGGGCTTTGCCTGGGCAAGCATGGTTGTTATCGCAACCTGGCCACTCATGATTCGCCTGCAGCATCTGCTGTGGGGACGCCGCTCCCTGGCCGTTATCGCCATGACGATTCTGCTGCTGCTGCTGTTTATCATTCCGATTGCGCTGCTGGTCAGCAGCCTGATTGACAACAGCGCCCCGGTTATCGCCTGGGCTACTCAGCGCCATCTGCTGATGCCGGAATTCGCCTGGCTGCGGGAGATCCCGTATGCCGGCAACAAGCTCTATGTCAGTTACCATAAGCTGGTGGATGGAGGCGGTTCAGCGATCATGCGTCAGGTGCAGCCCTATATTGGTCGCACCACGGGCTTCTTTGTCGCACAGGCGGGACATTTTGGCCGCTTTATGCTGCATCTGGCGCTGATGCTGTTATTCAGCGTGCTGCTTTACTGGCGCGGTGAGCAGGTGGGACAGGGTATCCGCCACTTCGCCTACCGTATGGGGGGGCCCCGTGGCGATGCTGCGGTGCTGCTGGCCGGACAGGCAATACGGGCCGTTGCGCTGGGTGTTGTCGTCACGGCGCTGGTGCAGGGGGTATTAGGCGGGATCGGACTGGCGATCTCGGGCATACCTTATGCCACGCTGCTGACGGTGCTGATGATCCTGACCTGCCTGGTCCAGCTGGGTCCGCTGATTGTTCTGGTACCCGCGATTATCTGGCTCTACTGGAGCGGTGATACGACGTGGGGCACGGTGCTGCTGGTCTGGAGCTGTATTGTCGGCACGCTCGACAACGTGTTACGTCCGGTGCTGATTCGCATGGGTGCCGATTTACCCATGATTCTGATCCTCTCAGGTGTTATCGGCGGCCTGATCGCCTTTGGCATGATTGGCCTATTTATCGGCCCGGTCGTGCTGGCGGTCTCTTATCGCCTGGTTTCAGTCTGGATGCACGAGGCTCCGGCGCCGGATGATGATGTGGAAACGGCAATTGAAGCGCTGACAGAGCATGAAGAGCTGCCCTGATACCTCTGATGGTCGCAGCGGCCTGAACATTCATGCCCGGGCATTTTTCAGGCACGCTGTTTTTCATAAACGGTTTTTAAGAAAAAACGCGCTTTTTAGCGCTTAACGACGTTTCGCTGGCTGGAATGATTATTTTTCATACTGAATCGCCCGATGCAGCGGGCAAAAGAGGCGATAAAAGATTATCAGCTTTAAACTAATAAGAGGATTCTTAAAGACTATAGCAGGCGCAATAAATAATATGTTTCTCATGTTGGAAATCAACCTACTGATTTTTAAACAACCTTTTTCCCCTGAGTAACGTAAAAGAATTGCTGTGTGTAGTCTTTGCCCATCCCCTGTGATGGGCTTTTTTTTGGCCTGCATTCAGCGCCCGCTGTAGCACTGCATGCTATCTGAACAGGCGGGATGCTTAGCAGCTAAAAATCAGGGTTATTATGCTGAAACAGTGGCTCATCCGCAGCTTAAGCCTGCATGAATCATGACGCGTACGGTATAACCTTACGCGCCATGCTCAGAGGTTAAGCGCGCTGAGCAGAGTCAATCTCAGCCAGGCTCAGCCAGGTTTCCACCACCGTATCCGGATTAAGCGACAGGCTGTCAATGCCCTGCTCCATCAGCCACGCGGCAAAATCCTGATGATCTGAAGGACCCTGTCCGCAGATACCGACATATTTGCCCTGTTTTTTTGCGGCCTGAATCGCCATCGAAAGCAGCGCTTTCACCGCTTCATTGCGCTCATCAAACAGAGCAGACACCACGCCAGAATCGCGATCCAGCCCCAGTGCCAGCTGCGTCATATCGTTGGAACCGATGGAGAAACCGTCGAAGTGCTGCAAAAACTGTTCTGCCAGCAGCGCGTTTGACGGGATTTCACACATCATAATCACCTTCAGACCCGCTTCACCGCGCTTCAGCCCGTGCTTCGCCAGTTCAGCCACGACCGCTTCCGCCTGGTCAACGGTGCGCACAAAAGGCACCATGATTTCAACGTTACTCAGCCCCATCTCATTGCGCACCCGCTTCACGGCTTCGCACTCCAGCGCAAAACAGTCGCGGAAGCTGTCAGCAACGTAGCGCCCGGCCCCCCGGAAGCCAAGCATCGGGTTCTCCTCTTCCGGCTCGTAGCGCTCTCCGCCGACCAGATTGGCGTACTCGTTCGATTTAAAATCGGACAGGCGCACAATCACGCGCTTCGGCGCAAAGGCGGCGCCCAGGGTAGCAATCCCCTCCGTCAGGCGCGCGATATAGAACTCAACCGGATCGTCAAAGCCTTTCATCATCTGGCGGATCTGCTGCTGTAGCTCCGGCGTCTGCTGATCAAACTCCAGCAGCGCTTTAGGATGCACGCCGATCATGCGGTTGATAATAAACTCCAGCCGCGCCAGACCCACGCCCTCGTTGGGCAGACAGGCGAAGTCAAACGCGCGATCGGGATTACCGACGTTCATCATGATCTTAAGCGGCAGATCGGGCATCGAGTCGACCTGAGAGCTGGCGATCTCAAAATCGAGCAGGTCATTGTAGACGTAGCCGGTATCGCCTTCGGCGCAGGAAACCGTCACTTTATGCCCGTCACGCAGGTGATCGGTGGCATCACCACATCCCACCACCGCCGGGATCCCCAGCTCACGTGCAATGATCGCCGCATGGCAGGTGCGTCCGCCGCGGTTGGTCACGATAGCCGACGCTTTTTTCATGATAGGTTCCCAGTCCGGGTCCGTCATATCGGTGACCAGCACGTCGCCCTTCTCAATGCGGTGCATTTCGCTGATATCGTGGATCACCTTGACTTCACCCGCACCGATACGGTGACCGATGGCGCGTCCTTCAACCAGCACCTGGCCCGTGCCCTGCAGGCTGTAGCGCTCCATCACCTGACCATTCGAGCGTACGGTTTCCGGTCGCGCCTGTACGATATAGAGCTTGCCGGTATGCCCGTCTTTTGCCCACTCGATGTCCATCGGGCGCTTGTAGTGCTGTTCAATCAGCACCGCCTGGCGTGCCAGCGCCTGTACTTCGTCGTCGGTCAGGCTGAAACGATCGCGCGTTGCCTGCTCCACATCCTCAATGCGCACCTGCTCGCCATGCGTCTGAGAATCGGCATACACCATGCGGATTTTTTTAGACCCCATCGTCCGCCTGACAATAGCCGGGCGGTTTGCCGCCAGCGTCGGTTTATGCACATAAAACTCATCCGGGTTGACCGCACCCTGTACCACCATCTCACCCAGCCCCCAGGCTGAAGTGATAAAGACGACCTGATCAAAACCTGACTCAGTATCAATGGTAAACATCACGCCAGAGGCGGCAAGATCGGAGCGAACCATACGCTGCACCCCGGCCGAGAGCGCCACGCCGCGATGATCGTAGCCCTGATGCACGCGGTATGAGATAGCCCGATCGTTAAACAGCGAGGCGTATACGTGCTTAACCGCCACCAGCACGGCATCAAACCCCTGTACGTTGAGGAAGGTCTCCTGCTGCCCGGCGAATGAGGCGTCAGGCATATCCTCGGCAGTCGCGGATGAGCGGACGGCAAAAGAGGCGTCGGCATCATCAGCAGAAAGCTGCTCATAAGCAGTACGAATAGCCGCTTCCAGCGCCGGCTGAAACGGCGTGTCCACGACCCACTGGCGGATCTGCTTGCCCGCCTGGGCCAGCGCCGCCACGTCATCAATATCCGTGATATCCAGTAGTGCATAAATGCGCTGGTTCAGTCCGCTTTGGTCGAGAAACTGATTAAACGCGTCAGACGTCGTGGCAAAGCCGTTCGGGACGGATACGCCCAGCGACGACAAATTGGTAATCATTTCTCCAAGAGAGGCATTTTTGCCTCCCACCCGATCAACATCATGCATGCCAAGCTGGTTATACCAGAGCACTAGCGATTGTTGGTCTTGATTGGACATTGAGATGATCCTTTTAAATGATTAGGGCACATGGAACATTTTGCTATTCGCCACAGCAGCCTGGCATAACTGGTTTATAAAGACTAAGTGTTGAATCGTTAAAGCAAAAAAAGAGAGACAAAATCAGACTATTACCTGCCGGGGCTGACGTTGCGCAAACGGCACTATTATTACTAACAGCTTGCTGCAATAACGAATTTTCCATTTTTATAGCATTATCAGCGGATTGCTGTTGCGCAAACGACATCAGACAGAGTCTGCGCGTCATTTATGAAACTGTGGCGGGCGCGGACGTTTATTTATCGCTTTTTCTTTATGATGCTATTAACGTCAGGTATGACATTATTCCGGTCTGAGCACGGCGGCATATGGATATTTCATTTCGATTTAATTTGAAATGAAATCGGTTAATTCACTATTCATTCAGAGAGCACTTTTCAATGAGCACTGAACGCAGCGTGTTTTATATTTCAGACGGCACCGCCATTACAGCAGAAGTGCTGGGCCACGCGGTGCTCTCGCAGTTTCCGGTTGATACGCACAGCGTTACCCTGCCGTTTGTAGAAAACGTGCAGCGCGCCCAGGCGGTCAAAGCGCAGATCAACGCGCTCTGGCAGCGCAGCGGCGTGCGGCCGCTGGTCTTTTTTTCCATCGTTACGCCTGAGGTTCGCGACATCATTCTGGAGAGTGAGGGGTTTTGTCAGGATATTGTGCAGGCGCTGGTGGCTCCCCTGCAGAGTGAACTGGGCGTCTCCTCTATGCCGGTGGCACACCGCACTCACGGGCTGACCGCGAATAACCTGGGTAAATATGATGCGCGTATCGCCGCGATTGACTACACCCTGGCGCATGATGACGGGATCTCACTGCGCGGACTCGAAGATGCTCAGGTGATCCTGCTGGGCGTTTCGCGCTGTGGCAAAACCCCGACCAGCCTCTATCTTGCCATGCAGTTTGGTATTCGCGCAGCCAACTACCCCTTTATTGCCGATGATATGGATAACCTCAAGCTTCCTCCTGCGCTGCGCGCGCATCAGCACAAGCTGTTCGGGCTGACCATTGATCCGGAACGGCTGGCGGCCATTCGCCAGGAACGGGCGGAGAATACCCGCTACGCCTCGCTACGCCAGTGCCGGCTGGAAGTGGGTGAAGTGGAAGCGCTGTTCCGTACACATCAGATTCGCTACCTCAATAGTACCAACTACTCGGTCGAGGAGATTGCCACCAAAATCCTCGACATTATGGGGCTGGAGCGACATATGTACTGACTGATGCGCTAAGCGGCCCGCGTATTTATTATCTCTGTGATTTTGCTGGTTGAATTCAGGACGCATTGGTTTATTGTGAACCTCATCACTTCCCGATATATCACCGCTGCGAAGAACCTGTTTGAGAGCCACTATGAATAAAACTGATGAACTGCGTACGGCGCGAATTGGCAGCCTGATTACGCCCGCCGCGCTGGCCAGCCAGCACCCGCTATCGTCTGATATCGCAGAGAGCGTTACGGCCGCGCGCCAGCATATTGCGCGCATTCTGACCGGCGAGGATCCGCGCCTGCTGGTCATAATCGGGCCCTGTTCGCTGCATGACCCGCGCGCTGCGCTGGATTATGCGGCACGCCTGCAGCAGCTGCGCGAGCAGTATCAGGACCGGCTGGAAATCGTCATGCGCGCCTATTTTGAGAAACCGCGTACCGTGGTGGGCTGGAAAGGGCTGATTTCCGATCCCGACCTTGACGGCAGCTTTGATGTCAATCGCGGTATTGCTATCGCCCGCAAGCTGTTGCTGGATATCAATGCGCTGGGTCTGCCAACGGCGACTGAATTCCTCGATATGGTCATCGGCCAGTTTATAGCCGATCTCATCAGCTGGGGTGCCATTGGCGCCCGCACCACTGAAAGCCAGATCCATCGCGAAATGGCCTCTGCGCTCTCCTGCCCGGTAGGGTTTAAAAACGGCACGGACGGTAACGTACAGATCGCCGTCGACGCCATTCGTGCTGCCCGCGCCAGCCATATGTTCCTCTCGCCGGATAAAGCGGGCCAGATGACCATTTATCAGACCAGCGGCAATCCGCACGGTCATGTGATCCTGCGCGGCGGGCGTCAGCCAAACTATCATGCGGAAGATGTGGCGGCGGCGGCAGCCAGCCTGCGTGAGTTCAGCCTGTCTGAGCAGATGGTGATCGATTTCAGTCACGGCAACTGCCTTAAGCAGCATCGTCGCCAGCGTGATGTGGCGCGCGATATCGCCGCGCAGATCCGCGCCGGTTCGCGAGCGGTAGCAGGCGTTATGATTGAGAGTTTTCTGCAGGAAGGAAACCAGAAAGTGGTGGCTGGTCAGCCGCTGGTGTACGGCCAGTCGATTACCGATCCCTGCCTCGGCTGGGACGATAGCGCGGCGGTACTGGCAGAGCTGGCTGCCGCCGTCGACAGCCGTTTCTGATATCAGCTGGAGCAGCTGACCTCCAGCGTTTTACTCCACTCCGGCGGCCGCTGGCGCAACGTCGCGCTGCTGGCCGCTTCATCAAAGGGGTGCTGCAGCGCCAGATGCAGCTCTTTAAGGGCCGCAGTCTCGCCCCGCTCCACCTCTTCAATCACCTGCTGGGCAAGATAGTTACGCAGCACGATGGCGGGGTTGGCCGCCTGCATCACCGCCTGCCGTTCGCTGTCGCTGGCCTCATCCTGCAGCAGTCGCTGCTGATAGCTGCTATACCAGCGATCAAACGCGTCGCGATCGATAAACTCATCGCGCAGCGGCGAACGCCTTTCCTGCTGTTCGGTATAGCTGAGCTGACGAAACGTAAAGGTGTAATCGCTGTGCTCATTGCTCATCAGCGCCAGCAGGTTGCTCAGAATCGTATTATCCTCTGCCTGCGGCGTCAGCAGGCCAAGTTTCGCCCGCATGCGCTCTCCCCAGACGCGCATCAGTTCAGGCTCATAGTGGCTCAGCGCCTGCTTCAGCTGCTCCGTGGTCAGCAATCCCGACAGCGCGTGCGCCAGCCGGTTGAGGTTCCACAGGCCAACCGTCGGCTGATTATTAAACGCATAGCGCCCCTGATAGTCACTGTGGTTGCAGATAAAGGCGGGATCGTACTCATCAAGAAAGCCGTAAGGACCGTAATCCAGCGTCAGGCCGAGAATCGACATGTTATCTGTGTTCATCACTCCGTGAGCAAAGCCTGCGCTCTGCCACAGTGCGATCAGGCGGGCGGTACGTTTTGCCACATCCGTGAACCACAGCAGATAGCGATCCGGTTCCGCCTCAAGGTGCGGCCAGTGATGACGAATCGCATAGTCTGCCAGCTGGCGTACTTTATCCGTCTCCCCTGCGTAATAGAAGTGTTCAAAGTGACCAAAACGCAGATGGCTCTCCGCAATACGCATCAGCATCGCGCCGCGCTCCTGCGTTTCGCGCAGCACCGGTTCGTCACCGATGGCCAGCGCCAGGGCGCGCGTCCCGGGAATACCCAAATGGTGTAACGCTTCTGAAGCGAGAAACTCCCGCACGCTTGAGCGGATCACCGCCCGTCCATCTCCCATGCGGGAATAAGGGGTTAAGCCTGCGCCTTTCAGATGCCAGTCCAGCTTGCGCCCATCTTCCAGCTGCTGCTCACCCAGCAGCAGGCCGCGTCCGTCACCCAGCTGCCCGGCCCAGACGCCAAACTGATGGCCGCTATACACCTGAGCGAGCGGAGCCATGCCTGGCAGCAGCGCCTGACCGCTCCATACGCCGTGGCCGTCGCCGGCAAACAGCTCCGCATCCAGCGCCATTTCCGCCGCCAGCGGCGCATTATGATAGAGGAGACGCCCTCCCGCCAGCGGCGTGGGCTGCAGCGATGTGTAATATCCGGTCAGCTCCTGCTGCCAGCTATTGATAAATTGCATATATACTCCAGAGGTGCTTAATAATGCAGCACCAGGATAGCGTGTAGAGAGTAAAGGATAGTCTGGCACGGGGCGCCCGGGAAAAACAGCGCCTGAATTACTGCTGCGAGGGTGTGGTCTGCGTCAGAAAAGGAGTGATGAGATCTTCTAACCGTTCCGCTTTAACCACCGGGAACACGTTACCCTGAATATGCACGCCGCTCAGATCGCTGACTTTGCTCAGCAGGCGCGCATCATCGATACCAGAAATAATAATTTGCTGCGTATAGCCGCTGAAATTATCGATAACCGTCTGCATAAAAGGGATAAAGGAGGCGCGCTTCGCCAGATTCTGGATAAATAATTTATCCAGCTTCAGGACGCTAAACAGCGAATCATAGACTGCCGTTGCCGGGGCTTTGCCAGCTCCGAATTGTGAAAGCGATAAACGGAATTGATGATTAAGTCGGGATAAAACCGGATGCGCTTTGCCGGCAGATAATTGCGGAAACGTTTCGCTGATATCCATTACGATAAATGGCAGCTGTTTAAATTTCCTTAACAGAATTTCACTCTCTAACAGCGTTTCAGCCAGCGATTCGTCAATTCTCATTAGCGCATCAACATGATTACGCTCAAAGAAAGCGCGGTGCTTTTCCAGGATTAAAAGCTGAGCCTGCAGCAGCCTTAACTGCTGACTGGCATCGAGCTGCGGCAACAGTAAATCCTGTGGCAACGTAATTGGCGCACTGTCATGAACAAATTGTGTAACCAGCTCAACCGCAGTGAGCTGGCCCTCCAGCGTATAAGCCGGATAAAACCAGGTTTCCGACTGATAGTCGGCCGAAATATGGACTTTCATTTTTTACAGCCAGAGGCAGTGGCAATGAAGGCATCGTATATCAATGAAAAGAGTCAGGCAATAGCACCAAACGCCGGAAGAGAAGGTGTTTTAGCGCCTAATGCAAGCTATTAATCATTAAATTATACTTAAGCCAAATACGCCGTGTTAATATCCACAATGATAAAATCTTTAGCTCTATTTTTAGTAGTAATTTGTCAGGTGGTAAAGTACCAATTTTAATGAGAGCTTTATTTCAGCAAAAAAAGAACCCATTGTGCGAATTAAGCTCTCTTTTCGCCGCGCTATTTCATTCATCCAGAATGCAACTTGTCATATTCTGCGCGCCTGCCAGAAGACCCTCTGCCAGTAAACATTATTGAGCGAAGAGCGAATAACGCCTTTGCTGGTAGAGGCGTGTATAAAGGTGTTGTTGCTGGCATATATACCGACATGCAGCCCGTTTTCGCCGCTGCCGGTTTTGAAAAACAGCAGATCGCCAGGCAGCAAATCACGTGGATCGATACGGTTGCCGATTTTTGTCTGAGCGCGTGTGGAGCGTGGCAGCGCGATGTCAAAGCGATCGCGGAACGTCAGCAGGACAAAGCCGGAGCAGTCAACCCCACGCGGACTGAGGCCACCATAGCGGTACGGCGTGCCCTGCCAGCGGCTGAGCTGATAGTTGAGCCGGGTCTGCACTGCGGCAGGATCTGAGAGACGGGAATCAGGCGGAGGCGCATGATGACTGCACCCTGTGACCATCAGCACGAATAGCAGAATAAGTAACCGCATAGCCTGTTCCCTGTCAGCCCGATCCGGCAGACACTGTAGCCGTAAACGCGCGCGGTGTGCAAGTCAGGAGAGCAGCAGCAGACGCCCCTGCGGTGTATCCACCTCTGTCAACTCTGTCTGAAACAGCGGCGCAAGCCGGGCGGCCGTCAGCACCTCATGCGCCCTGCCCTGATATTTCAGCTCTCCCTGATGCAGCAACCAGACGCGATCCGCGTAGCGCAGCGTATGATTCAGGTCGTGACTGCTGGTGATCACGCCGATGCCGGCGGCGCAAAGCTGCTGCAGAAGCCGGGTGACGCCCTGCTGCTGCGCCACATCCAGCGCGCTCATCGGCTCATCGAGCAGCAGCAGGCTGCCCTGCGGATTGATGTCAGGATGGATTTGCAGTATCACCGCCAGCAGGCGCACCCGCTGCCACTCCCCTCCGGAGAGCTGCGTCAGAGCGCTCTCCAGCTTATGATGCAGACTCAGCTGCGACAGCAAACGCGCCAGCACGTTATTCAGCTCTGTGCCAGCACCACGCGGCAGATGCATCTGCAGGTAGTGCCAGACCGGCATCGCGCCGGGCGCAGGCTGCTGCTGAGGCAGCCAGCCACGCTGCTGAGCCAGCGCCTCTCCTGACAGCGCAGCAACAGCGGTGCCGTTAAGCAGCAGCTCTCCGCGCGGAGTCGCAAGACCGCTGAGCGCCTCCAGCAGGGTGCTCTTTCCGGCGCCGTTAGCGCCCACCAGATGTACCCACTCCCCGCGCGCGAGAGCGAGATCCAGCGGCGCCAGCCGGCCGGGGCAGCTCAGACCGTGACACGCCAGCAGCATGTCAGGCGGTCAGCGCCTGCTCAATACGCTTAAGCACCTGCGGCGCATCCGGAGCCATATCGGGTGAAAAACGGGCGATAATGTTACCCTGTTTATCGACCAGGAACTTCTCGAAGTTCCACAGGATATCGCCGGGTTCTGCCGGCGCCCGGCCTTTCGCTATCATACGCTCAAGAAAACCGCTCTCCTCCGGACGTTCAGCTTCCGGCTGGGCGCTGACCAGCGTGCGATAGAGCGGATGGCGCTGCGCGCCGTTAACGTCCGTCTTATCAAACAGAGGAAACGTCACGCCATACGTGGTGCTGCAAAACGTCCGGATCTCTTCGTTAGTGCCCGGCTCCTGCTCCAGGAACTGGTTGCAGGGAAAGCCCAGCACGCTAAAGCCCCGCGCCTGAAACGCTTTATGGAGTGACTCAAGCTGCTCATACTGCGGCGTCAGTCCGCAGCGGGAGGCGACGTTCACTACCAGCAGTACGCGGTCACGCCAGGCCTCCAGCGTAGTGGCGGTACCATCAAGGGTTTTCAGCGGGATCTGATACAACGTCATGGTGTTCTCCTGTGTCCGTCAGATAACGCCAGCCGCAGCTAGCGTGAAGATTTTACTAAAAGCAGAATAAACAGCGGTGCGCCCAGCGTCGCGGTCACCACGCCTATCGGCAGTTCAGCAGAGGTCAGCAGCAGCCGCGCAAGAATATCCGCCGCCAGCAGCACTGCCGCACCCGCCAGTGCTGCTGCAGGCAGCAGATAGCGATGATCGCTGATGCCGCTCAGCCGCAGAAGATGCGGGACAACCAGCCCGACAAAGCCGATCGCCCCCGCCAGCGCCACGCTGACGCCTGTCAGCCAGCCCATGGCCAGCACCAGCAGGTTACGCCACAGCTGCAGCGGTAAGCCGAGCTGCCGCGCAGACGTCTCGCCCAGCGCCAGCAGATTCAGCGTGCGCGCACTGCACAGCAGCGCGGCGATTACCGGCATCAGGCTGAGTATCAGCCAGCCATAGCGCCAGTCAACGCCGCCAAAGCCTCCCATCATCCAGTACATCAGCTGACGCAGGTCGAGCGTGGTACTGAAGTAGACTGCCCACGTCATCACAGCGCTGCAGATAATACCCAGCGCCACACCGGTAAGCAGTAAGCGACTGCTGGCGAGCTGACGATGGGCAAAATGCAGCAGGATCAGCGTAATTGCCAGGGCGCCAGCCATCGCCGCCAGCGCCAGGCTCCACAGGGAGCCGCTGCCGAGCAGCACGCCCAGTACTACTCCCACGCCGGCACCGTTAGAGACGCCGAGCAGTCCCGGCTCAGCCAGCGGATTTGTAAACAGCGCCTGCATAACGGTACCGCAGAGCGCCAGCGCGGCGCCTGTCGCAATAACGGCCAGCGTACGCGGCAGACGGATCTGCCAGACAAACAGCTCGCCCTGCGGGGTAAACCATTCGGCAGGCAGCAGCCAGCGCTCGCCGGCACACAGGCTGAGCAGGCTGAGCAGCAACAGCAGCGCGGCGAGCAGCAGCAGTGTACGCCGGCTACGGCGACCGGTCTGACGGGCAAGCTGATCGAGCAGAGTCATAAGCGAGGCAGTTAAGCAGGAGAATGTCACGATTGTAGAGGGATTATGGCAAAAAGAAAGCCATCCCCCTGCAGGCTGGCACAGTAATAAAAAAGGCCGCTGAGCGGCCTTTTTATCATACTGAAATCAGTCAGCATCCTTCGGTGACGCGTTTTCAACGCGGCTTTTCAGCTTTTGCCCCGGACGGAAGGTCACCACACGGCGCGCGGTGATAGGAATATCCTCTCCCGTTTTCGGGTTACGGCCCGGACGCTGGTTTTTGTCGCGCAGATCAAAGTTACCAAATCCGGACAGCTTAACCTGTTCTCCATTTTCCAGCGCGCGGCGAACTTCTTCGAAAAAAAGCTCGACCAACTCTTTGGCGTCGCGTTTGCTCAACCCGAGTTTTTCAAACAGATATTCTGACATTTCAGCTTTTGTAAGCGCCATAGGTTCAATCCCTCAAGGTTGCCTGGAATCGCTCTTTTAATGCTGCTACACATCTGGCAACGGTCGCAGCAATCTCCTCTTCTTCGAGTGTCCGGCTGGTATCCTGCAAAATCAGGCTAATCGCAAGGCTCTTTTCGCCTTCGTTCACGCCTTTACCACGGTACACGTCAAACAAGTTTACGCCAACTACCTGATTTACGCCAACTTTCTTACACTCTGCGATGATATCTGCTGCAGGGACGCTTTCTGCCACCACAACAGCGATATCACGGCGGTTAGCCGGGAAGCGTGAAATCTCACGCGCGTCAGGCAGGACGCGGTCTGCAACCTTATTCCAAAGCAGTTCAAACACTAAGGTACGACCGTTGAGATCCAGCTTGCGTTCCAGCTCCGGGTGAACCACCCCGATAAATCCGATTTGTTCATTGTCCAGCCAGATAGCCGCTGTTTGTCCGGGATGCAGCGCCGGATTGGCAGCCGCGCGG
The DNA here is from genome assembly GCF_002928325.1 of Pantoea sp. ICBG 1758. Taxonomy (NCBI): domain Bacteria; kingdom Pseudomonadati; phylum Pseudomonadota; class Gammaproteobacteria; order Enterobacterales; family Erwiniaceae; genus Pantoea; species Pantoea sp. ICBG 1758. The sequence goes on along the minus strand of NZ_POWL01000001.1, from coordinate 735,657 downwards.
AATGAAATCGCTTCAGATTTGCCGGTTAATTCCAGCAGCGACTCTAAATCGCCTTTCAAATCATAGAAGTCAACCGGCTGACGCGCCAGATCCCAGTGCTCTTCGTCACGATGACCGCTGATTACGCCCGCCAGCATAAGATCCTGGCGAATGCCGAGATCGGCCTGCGTATCAGGCACAAAGCGCAGACCGCTCTCGAACAGGCGCACACGCCCCTGCTGGCGATTCTGGTTGTAAACTACTGAGCTGAGCAGACCGGTCCAGAGTGACAGGCGCATTGCTGACATATCGCTGGAGATAGGGCTTGGCAGGATAAGCGCCTCTTCCCCCGGATGCAGCAGCTGCTGCACTTTAGGATCGACAAAGCTGTAGGTGATCGCTTCCTGATAGCCTTTGTCTGTCAGCAGCGTTTTCGCCCGCTTCAGCGACAGGCTGGCTTCACGATGCTGCGTCATAATCAGGCTGGCTTTTACCGGCACATCAGGGATGTTGTTGTAGCCGTAAACGCGGGCAACCTCTTCAACCAGATCTTCCTCAATCGCCATATCAAAACGCCAGCTCGGTGCCACCGCTTTCCACTCGCCTTCGCCCTGCGTGACCTCGCAGCCGAGACGGGTCAGGATATCTGTCACCTGTTCGTCGGCGATAACGTGGCCAATCAGGCGATCGAGTTTTGTACGGCGCAGCGTAATCGTGGCGCGCGGCGGCAGTTTACAGGCATCAGTCTGATCGATAACCGGACCGGCTTCACCACCGCAGATATCCAGCAGCAGGCGGGTCGCACGTTCAATCGCTGTATGCTGCAGCGCCGGATCGACACCACGCTCATAGCGATGTGACGCATCAGTATGCAGTCCGTGGCGGCGTGCGCGGCCGGTAATGGCCAGCGGATCAAAGTAGGCGCACTCAAACAGCACGTTACGTGTCGCTTCATTTACGCCTGAGTGCTCACCGCCAAAAATACCGCCCATCGCCAGCGCCTGCTGGTGATCGGCAATAACCAGCGTGTCATTTTGCAATTTTGCTTCGGTGCCATCCAGCAGGGTCAGCGTCTCATTCTCCTGCGCCATACGCACCACAATGCCGCCGCTGATGCGGTCGAGATCGAAGGCGTGCATCGGTTGACCCAGCTCAAGCAGCACATAGTTAGTGACATCGACCACCGGGTCAATTGAGCGAATGCCGCAGCGGCGCAGTTTCTCACGCATCCAGAGCGGCGTTTCAGCTTTGACATTGATACCTTTAATTACGCGTCCCAGGTAGCGCGGACAGGCGTCGGTAGCGTCGATGCGGATTGGGAATGTATCGGTAATGGTCGCCGCAACCGGTTCTGCTGCAGGCGCCGTCAGCGGCAGTCCGTTAACCACGGCCACATCACGCGCCACGCCGGCGATGCTCAGACAGTCCGCACGGTTTGGCGTCACGCTGATCTCGATAGTATTGTCATCCAGCTTCAGGTAGTCGCGAATGTCGCATCCTACTGGCGCATCGGCTGGCAGTTCGATAATACCGTTGTGATCGTCGGAAATACCCAGCTCTGAGAAGGAGCAGAGCATGCCTTCAGAAGGCTCGCCGCGCAGTTTGGCCGCTTTGATTTTGAAATCACCTGGCAGTACGGCACCCACGGTAGCCACTGCCACTTTCAGTCCCTGGCGGCAGTTAGGCGCGCCGCAGACGATATCCAGCAGACGATCGCCGCCGACATTGATTTTGGTTACGCGCAGTTTATCCGCGTTCGGGTGCTGGCCGCACTCCACCACTTCACCCACGACTACGCCATGAAACGCGCCGGCAACGGGATCAACACCATCAACCTCAAGGCCTGCCATGGTGATCTGTTCAGACAGCGCAGCGCTGTCCAGGGCTGGATTTACCCATTCGCGTAACCAGAGTTCACTGAATTTCATTGGATAACCTGCCCTTATTTAAATTGTTTGAGGAAACGTAAATCATTTTCGAAGAAAGCACGCAGATCGGTGACGCCATAGCGCAGCATGGTCAGACGTTCCATTCCCATACCAAAGGCGAAGCCGGAGTAAATTTCCGGATCGATGCCGACGTTACGCAGTACATTCGGATGCACCATGCCGCAGCCCAGTACTTCCAGCCATTTGCCATTTTTGCCCATTACATCCACTTCCGCTGAAGGTTCAGTAAAGGGGAAGTAGCTCGGGCGGAAGCGGATCTGCAGATTCTCTTCAAAGAAGTTATTCAGGAAATCGTGCAGCGTTCCTTTCAGGTTGGTAAAGCTGATGTCTTTATCGACAATCAGGCCTTCCATCTGGTGGAACATCGGCGTGTGGGTCTGATCGTAATCATTACGGTAAACGCGGCCCGGCGCGATAATACGGATCGGCGGCTGCTGATTTTTCATGGTGCGGATCTGCACGCCTGAGGTCTGCGTACGCAGCAGGCGCGTGGCATCAAACCAGAAGGTGTCATGATCGGCGCGGGCCGGATGGTGACCCGGAATATTCAGCGCGTCGAAGTTATGATAGTCATCTTCAATTTCCGGTCCGGTCACCACGGCAAAACCCAGCTCGCCGAAAAAGTTTTCGATGCGGTCAATGGTGCGCGTTACCGGATGCAGACCGCCGTTTTCGCTGCGGCGTCCGGGCAGTGAGACATCAATCGTTTCTGCCGCCAGGCGCGCATTCAGCGCCGCACTCTCCAGCGTATTTTTACGGGCGTTAAGATGATCCTGTACCTGCTGTTTTGCTTCGTTAATCACCGCACCTGCCGCCGGGCGCTCTTCAGCCGGCAGTTCACGCAGGGTGGTCATCTGCAGGGTAAGGTGCCCTTTTTTACCCAGAAATTCGACGCGTACAGCGTCCAGAGCGGCGATATCCGACGCCTCGTCGATGGCGGCCGTGGCACGGGCCACCAGGTCTGCGAGTTGGGACATGATTTCCTCTTCTTCCAGCCGGGCTGGTCAGTTCTTGTTGGGATCCGGGATCCGATTAAGTCTCGCCAGAAACAAAAAAGCCTCCACGAGGGAGGCTTTCAGCGCGATTTTTCGTTTCTTTTCTTATGCGCACAAGCCCCTGATGTTCAGGCGCTAAAGTAAAAAAAGAAACGGAAAAGAGCAGCGTGCATGCTTGCATTACCTTGAGAAAATTAAAAACCGCCCTATTGAAATGCCCGGCGGCGAAAATGTCAATCTTTTGCGTGAGTTGCAGGTAATAAAAAAGGGAGCAAGCTCCCTTTTTTACCTGACTTACGCCAGAGCTGATTTCGCTTTTTCTACCAGAGCAGCGAAGGCTGCTTTGTCGAATACAGCGATGTCAGCCAGGATTTTACGGTCAATCTCAATGGACGCTTTTTTCAGGCCATTGATGAAACGGCTGTAAGACATACCGTTCTGACGCGCCGCTGCGTTGATACGCGCGATCCACAGCTGACGGAACTGACGCTTACGCTGACGACGGTCGCGGTAAGCATACTGACCAGCTTTGATAACAGCCTGGAAAGCAACGCGGTAAACACGTGAACGTGCACCGTAGTAGCCTTTAGCTTGTTTTAAGATTTTTTTGTGACGTGCGCGAGCAATTACACCACGTTTTACGCGAGCCATGAGCTCTCCTTAATCATATTCTGTTTTGCCGGTGCTCTGCTGGCGATAAGCCTTACAGCGCGACGGGCGAATTAAAAAAAATTTACTTATGCGTACGGCAGGCAGGCAATAACCAGACCCAGATCGCCTTTAGACACCAGGCCTTTTGGACGCAGGTGACGTTTACGCTTAGTAGACTTTTTGGTCAGAATATGACGCAGGTTTGCGTGCTTACGCTTGAAGCCGCCAGAGGCGGTCTTCTTGAAGCGCTTAGCCGCGCCACGTACAGTTTTAATCTTTGGCATTTTTACAAATATCCACTTCGCATTGTTAAAAAAATGAACCAGACAGGCGAATAATCCCGCACAGCGCGAACGCTGCGCGGCATCATTACTTGAAAGCCTACTGTTTCTTCTTAGGTGCGAGCACCATAATCATCTGGCGGCCTTCGATCTTCGAAGGGAAGGACTCGACCACTGCCAGATCGATATCTTCACACAGATCTTTACGGACGCGGTTAAGCACTTCCATACCGATCTGCTGGTGCGCCATCTCACGACCGCGGAAACGCAGCGTGATTTTGGCTTTATCGCCCTCTTCCAGAAAGCGCATCAGGCTGCGGAGTTTTACCTGATAGTCGCCATCATCAGTACCAGGACGGAATTTAATTTCCTTAACCTGGATAACTTTCTGCTTCTTCTTCTGTTCCTTAGAAGACTTACTCTTTTCATAAAGGAACTTGCCGTAATCCATAATACGGCATACCGGCGGTTCGGCGTTCGGGCTGATTTCAACTAAATCTACGCCAGCTTCTTCAGCTTTCTCAATCGCTTCGCGTAGAGAGACAATGCCAAGTTGCTCGCCGTCAACGCCAGTGAGGCGCACTTCGGTGGCTCGGATTTCGCCGTTAATACGGTTTGGACGCGTCGGTTGTACTCGTTTTCCGCCTTTAATAACCTTATTCCTCTAATTGGTGAAGATGTCGGCTGCGAATCTCTTGTTGCAGCTTCTCAACAAACACATCTACGTCCATGCTCCCGAGGTCTTTACCACGGCGGGTGCGCACGGCAACTTTGCCTGCTTCCACCTCTTTCTCACCGCAAACCAGCATATAAGGGACGCGACGCAATGTGTGCTCGCGGATTTTAAAGCCTATCTTCTCGTTTCTCAAGTCTGCTTTGACACGAATGCCAGCATTTTGCAGTTTCTTTGTCAGTTCACTGACATATTCTGCCTGACTGTCAGTGATATTCATCACTACAGCCTGTACCGGTGCCAGCCAGCTCGGGAAGAAACCAGCGAACTCTTCAGTCAGAATACCGATAAAGCGCTCCATAGAGCCCAGAATCGCACGGTGAATCATCACCGGTGTCTGACGGTCGTTGTTTTCACCCACATAGGTGGCATCAAGACGTTTTGGCAGAGAAAAGTCTAGCTGAACCGTGCCACACTGCCAGGCACGATCGAGACAATCATACAGGGTGAACTCGATTTTCGGGCCGTAGAATGCCCCTTCACCCGGCTGATACTCAAAGGGGATATCATTCTCTTTCAATGCTTCGGCCAGGTCAACCTCTGCGCGATCCCACATCTCATCGGTACCGATGCGTTTTTCCGGACGGGTAGACAACTTCACGACGATTTTTTCAAAACCGAACGTGCTGTACATGTCGTACACCATACGAATACAGCTGTTTACTTCGTCGCGCACCTGATCTTCAGTACAGAATACGTGAGCATCATCCTGCGTAAAGCCGCGTACGCGCATCAGACCATGGAGCGCACCCGATGGCTCGTTACGGTGGCAGCTACCGAACTCTGCCATACGCAGCGGCAGATCGCGATAGGACTTCAGACCCTGATTGAAGATCTGCACGTGACCCGGGCAGTTCATCGGTTTAATGCAATATTCGCGGTTTTCTGAAGAGGTGGTAAACATCGCCTCTTTGTAGTTTTCCCAGTGGCCGGTTTTTTCCCACAGCACGCGGTCCATCATAAACGGACCTTTTACTTCCTGGTAATCATACTCTTTCAGTTTGGTACGGACAAAAACTTCCAGCTCGCGGAAAATCGTCCAGCCGTCATTGTGCCAGAACACCATGCCCGGCGCCTCTTCCTGCATATGGTAGAGATCGAGCTGTTTACCAATTTTGCGATGATCGCGTTTTGCTGCTTCTTCCAGGCGCTGCAGATAGGCTGACAGCTGCTTCTTATCTGCCCAGGCCGTGCCGTAAATACGCTGCAGCATTTTGTTATCGCTGTTGCCGCGCCAGTAAGCGCCCGCAATTTTCTGCAGCTTAAAATGGTGGCAGAAGCGCATGTTCGGCACGTGCGGACCGCGGCACATATCCACATACTCTTCATGATGATAGAGGCCAGGACGATCGTCGTGACTGATATTCTCATCAAGGATTGTGGTTTTATAGCTTTCGCCACGCGCAGCAAAGACGTCGCGCGCTTCCTGCCAGCTGACTTTTTTCTTTACCACGTTGTAATTGGTTTCAGCCAGCTGGTGCATACGCTTTTCCAGCTGTTCCAGATCTTCCTGCGTCAGCGTGTGGTCGAGATCGACGTCATAATAGAAGCCGTTATCGATGACCGGGCCAATCGCCATTTTGGTATCAGGCCACAGCTGTTTAATAGCATGGCCCAGCAGGTGCGCGCAGGAGTGCCGGATAATCTCCAGACCCGCTTCATCTTTTGCGGTGATGATTGCTACCTGAGCATCTTCGGTGATGGGATCAACCGCATCTACCAGCTCACCGTTTACGCGACCGGCGATACAGGCTTTCGCCAGGCCGGGACCAATATCCAGCGCAATATCCATTACGCTGACCGGGTGGTCAAAAACGCGCTGGCTGCCGTCAGGAAGAGTAATTACTGGCATTTTATATCCTTAAATTGCAGTGGTAAGCCACACGAAAGCCTACATGCAACACTGTGTTTGGTGTGTGTACCCGGCGTGATGTCAGACCCACATTGTCGTAATGACGCCAGGCGCATAAAGCGGCAAATATGATAACAGCTTTCACCCTGCAGCAAAACCCGCCTTGCGGGCTAAGTCTAAGCAAACACGAAAAAAAACCGCCGTGCAGCCTGAGCCGGACGGCGGTTTTCTGGTATGGCAGTTACATTGCGTAGGAGAGCTGAATCGTGGTTTTGGTATCGGTACGATCGGGCGCGGACTCTGGCGGATTGTTGTTCCAGGTCACGTTGTAGCCCATCTTCAGCGCAAAGTGCTCATTGATGGCGACCTGCAGGGCCGTTTCTGAGTTCACCGTAGTATCTTCGCCGAAGCTGCTCAGCACGGATACACCCTGAATGAATTTCGTGGTATCCGTCAGCTGCCACTGATAGCTGACTGCGCCATAGCCCAGCGCTTTGGTCTCATGCCCGCCGTCGTGAAAGTCGTCGTAACGTACGCCCGGACCAAATTCCGCGCGCAGAGAGTGCACCGGACCGTTGAGGATCTGGCGACCATAACCGGCCGTCAGCACGTCGCGGGAATCGTAACCATTCAGACGATCGCTCAGCCAGCTGGCCTGACCAAACAGATAATCAGCGCTGTTCATGTTGTAGCGGCTGCGGCCACCGATATTGTAGGTTTCAGATGAACGCTCATCGTTGGATGAGGTGTTCGCCGCGTTGCCCCACAGGCTGTAAGCCGTTGAGGTCTGATACCAGGTCATGCTGGTTGAAGCCGTCAGCGAAGAGCTGGTGGTGTTACCGGTTTGCGCCAGGTAACCGGCTGATGCGCTGCCTTCAAACGGCTGTTTGGCCGTTGAAGGATCATCCATTGAGGTGAAGACAGCGTTATCAGCAAAAGCCTGGTGACAAAATGCTCCGGCAGAGAGCAGAAAAATAGCGGACAGCTTATTAAGAACTTTCATTAAAGGGTGATCCGTGCGGCAATTTAAAAACAGGTGAGTCTGCAGCGTTTTTACCGGCAATCAATGCAATTTACTGTAAGTTTTGTAAAAAATTATGAGGCGGCATCAGGCCGTTCCCTGCATCAACCAGCATGATACGTTGCAGACGCGTTCACTAACGGCGCGCATTATAGGTGCCGTTCAGAGAAATAACAGCCCGCAATTATCAGGAATTTTGCCGCTGCTGACACAGCCTTACGCTGCAACTGAACAAAATTCGCTCTCAGCTGTGGGGTGGACTACGCTGAAATCTGTTTGGTTACAGTGAGGTGAGAAAATGAGCACGCTGGACGTTATGAGTTACGTTGTCACTTTCCACTATCAGGAGTCGGGGCTAAGCGATCTTCAATCGCTGACCAGCGCTATGGTCAATAGCGGATATAGCACCACCCTGCACGATGCTGAAGGACATCCGCATGAACTGGGAACCAACAGCTTCGGCATTGTCAGCACGCTGACGCCTGAAGCGGTTTCGGAGCAGGCTGCGCGTATTGCAGAGGTGGCATTGCATCAGTCTCCGCAGACAAAGGTTACAACGCTGCAGCAATTTTTGCAGAACCCTGTCTGAGGCCGCCGGTAAAACTGGCCTTGCCTATTTTTTGCGCGCTACAATTGCAGCGATATCGCGATTAACGAGGAGCCCGCCATGTGGTCAGCCATCAGCCGCCTGTTAAGCGAACAGACTCAGCCAGCAGAGATTACGCAGCGCGAGCCCCTGCCCGGCGGGGATATCCATCCCGCCTGGCGTATCCGCTACGGCGATCTGGATGTCTTCGTCAAGTGCAACACCCATGACCGGCTGGACCTGTTCCGCTGGGAGGCCGATCAGCTCAGTCTGCTGGCGCGCACGCAGACAGTCCGGGTGCCGACCGTCTACGGCGTCGGCAGCACGCGCGACGCCAGTTTTCTTCTGCTGGAGTATATTCCGCCGCAGCCGCTCAGCGCGGAAGCGGGTTATCAGCTCGGGCAGCAGCTGGCGCGCCTGCATCAATGGAGTGAGCAGCGCCAGTTCGGACTCGATTTCGATAATAATATTACCACTACCCTGCAGCCCAATAGCTGGCTGCGGCGCTGGTCGCTGTTTTTTGCGGAGCAGCGTATCGGCTGGCAGCTGCAGCTGGCAGCGGAACGCGGTGTGACCTATGGTGACATGAATCAGATTATTGACAGCGTTCAGCAGGCGCTGGCTCATCATCATCCGCAGCCTTCGCTACTGCATGGCGATCTCTGGCCTGCCAACTGTGCAGATAGCAGCAGCGGGCCATGGATTTTCGATCCTGCCTGCTACTGGGGTGACCGCGAATGCGACCTGGCGATGCTGAGTTATTACCATGAACTGCCGCGTGAGATCATGCAGGGCTATCACGCAGAGTGGCCGCTGGCAGAGGGATTTTCGCAACGCCAGCCTGTATATCAGCTCTATTACCTGCTGAACCGCGCGAACGTTTTTTCCGGCCAGTGGCAGGAGGAGGCGCAGTTTGCCGTCAGTCAGCTGCTTAGCGACGACAAACTGGCGCAGGATCGGGCCAGACCGGCCTGATGATTTAAAGCATGCCCAGCAGCGTCAGTAAAAAGTAGCCGGCAACAGCAATAATTACTGGCAGGATATAGAGCGGAAAAATCTGCAGCAGAATAGTGTGGTGCGGGACGCGGATTTTTTCCTCAAGCTGCGCGCGCGTGCGGCCTTCGCTGCCCTTTGCCTGCTCCAGAATCAGCTGATCTTCAATGCCCTCTTTAACATGCCGCGACTGGCGCCACATGCGCGCACCCGATGCCTGTAAAGCCATGCCGATGAAAATCAGCGCATAAACGATCCAGAAACCGATATTTGCCCCGCCGTGAAAATCGGGCACCGGCGAGTTGTGCCAGAACGGATTGAGAAACGACGTATTGAATTTAAGCATGTCCACCATGACATGGATAAAATCCAGCAATACGGCATCCAGTCCGGGCTGCTTTACGCTGTGCTGATATAAATAACCGAGCATGGAAACAATTGTCGACAGCAGTGCCGGAATGAAAATGATCCAGCCAGCCACGCGCTTAAGGATGGCGACCTGGCCAGCCTGTTGGTATGTCATGCAGACTTTCCTATACAGATAATTATTTTGCCCTAAGTCTACCTGCAGTCGGCGATTTTTTCCTGAAAAATGCGTTACCTGTCGCGTCCTTGTTTTCGCACTCTGGCGTGATAAGGTGGCGCAAACCGCTAAGAAGGATATTGTCATGCGCTATCGTCGTCCGGTGTACGCCGCTATTTTTGATATGGATGGTTTACTGATTGATTCTGAACCGCTGTGGGATCAGGCTGAGATGGAGGTACTGGCAAGCCTTGGCGTTGACGTCAGTCGTCGCGCGAAGCTGCCTGACACGCTTGGCCTGCGCATCGATCAGACCGTACGCATGTGGTATGAGGCACAGCCGTGGCAGGGTGCGACTCAGGCCGACGTCACGGCGCGTATTATCGATCGTACGCTATCGCTGATCGAAGCGCAGCAGCCGCTGCTGCCCGGTGTCGATCAGGCGCTGCGGCTCTGTCAGCAGCAGGGGCTGCGGATTGCGCTCGCTTCCGCTTCGCCGCTGGCCATGCTGGAGCGGGTGCTGGAGATGTTCCGGCTGCGGCCCTGCTTTTCCGCCCTCGCCTCCGCTGAAGCGCTGCCGCTGAGCAAACCTCATCCGCAGGTCTATCTGAATGCGGCAGCGGCGCTTGATATCGATCCGCTTAACTGTGTGGCGCTGGAAGACTCCTTCAACGGCATGATCGCCTGTAAAGCGGCGCGCATGCGTTCTATTGTGGTGCCTGCGGCTGCACACTACGCGGATGCCCGCTGGGCGCTGGCAGATGTGCGGCTGCCGAGCCTGACGGAACTGCGCGCAGAGCATCTGTTTAACTGACCGCAGGGTGTATGGCGCAGTCTGATACAGCGGTCAGCCAGCGCGAAAATAATTCACTCTTCGTTACAGCGTCACCGTTCTCATTTACTGGATAAATCCCTATACTGGATGCATTGACAGTTTTGTATCCGGATTTAATCATGACGGCCGAAGGCCATATAATTTTTGCTATCGCCAGCGCTATTTTTGCCAAGCGTGCTGAGCTGACACCGGTTCTGGCTGCGGCGGACTGGTGGCATCTGGTTCCCGCTACGCTGCTGACCTGCCTGCTGCCGGATATCGACCACCCCCGATCCACGCTGGGCCAGCGTTTTCGCTGGCTCTCTCAGCCCATCGCGCGGGCGTTTGGACATCGCGGTTTTACCCACAGTTTGCTGGCAGTGGCTATCAGCCTGTGGCTGTTTAAAGTGAACGTGCCGGCAGACTGGTTTCTGCCGGCGGATGTGCTGCAGGGACTGACGCTGGGCTACCTGAGCCATATCGTGGCTGACATGCTGACGCCAGCTGGCGTTCCGCTGCTGTGGCCCTGCCGCTGGCGCTTTCGTCTGCCTATTCTCAGAAGCCAGAGCGGTAATCAGCTGGAGCGGATACTTTGTCTGGGACTGGTGGTTGCGGCGCTCTGGTTTCCGGCTGGCATGCCTGCTTTTGGTGCAAACGGCTGGCCGCAGCAGCTGTTTGATACACTGCAATCCAGCGTGAACCGGTTAATTAATCCGCTAAACGGCTAATAATTACGCCATATTAAACAAAAAGTTATAACCCATACTTTTTGGGTATAAGCCTGCACTTAATTGTGCTGCTAACATCCCTGACATTCTCTGATAGAAATTTACGTTACGCTATGCCGCCTGCACTTTGCAGGACGGCATCTTTCTGGAGTTAAGTATGGATTTCCCTCTTATTATCAACATAGTGGTCTTTGCCGCTCTGCTGGTGCTGCTTAACCGCATTGGCAACCAGAGCTGGAGCCTGTCAAAGCGCGTACTGACCGGCCTGGTGCTGGGCGTGCTGTTTGGCCTGGCGCTTCAGGCGGTTTATGGCGAAAACAGCGCAGTGGTTAAGGATTCGATCGGCTGGTTTAATCTGGTCGGTAATGGCTATGTACAGCTGCTGCAGATGATTGTTATGCCGCTGGTATTCGCCTCAATACTGAGCGCGGTGGCGCGTCTGCATAACGCCTCCTCGCTGGGCAAAATCAGCGTGCTGACCATCGGTGTACTGCTGTTTACCACGGCTATCTCCGCGCTGGTCGGCGTGATGGTGACCGGCCTCTTCCACCTCAGCGCTGAAGGGCTGGTGCAGGGTGCGCAGGAGACCGCGCGTCTGAATGCTATTCAGAGCAACTATGCGGGTAAAGTCGCCGATCTCAGCACGCCGCAGCTGCTGCTCTCTTTCATCCCTAAAAACCCGTTTGCCGATCTGGCAGGCGCGAACCCGACCTCCATTATCAGTGTCGTTATCTTTGCTGCTTTCCTCGGCGTCGCTGCACTGCATCTGCTGCGCGATGATAAAGTGAAAGGTGAACGCGTACTGGCCGCGATTGATACGCTGCAGTCCTGGGTGATGAAACTGGTGCGCCTGATCATGAAGCTGACGCCATATGGCGTACTGGCTCTGATGACTAAAGTGGTCGCCGGCTCTAACCTGCACGATATCGTTAAGCTGGGCAGCTTTGTTCTCGCCTCCTATCTTGGCCTTGCGATTATGTTTGGCGTGCATGCGCTGCTGCTGTCGATCAACGGCATCAATCCGCTGCGCTTCTTCCGCAAAGTATGGCCGGTGATCACTTTCGCTTTCACCAGCCGCTCCAGCGCGGCCAGCATTCCGCTGAATGTGGAAACGCAGACGCGCCGTCTCGGCGTGCCGGAAGCGATTGCCAGCTTTTCCGCCTCCTTCGGTGCCACAATTGGTCAGAACGGCTGTGCCGGACTCTATCCGACAATGCTGGCCGTGATGGTTGCTCCTACTGTCGGTATTAACCCGTTTGATCCGGTCTGGATCGCCACGCTGGTCGGGATCGTCACCCTGAGTTCCGCTGGCGTAGCCGGTGTGGGCGGCGGTGCTACCTTTGCTGCGCTGATTGTGCTGCCGGCAATGGGGCTGCCGGTGACGCTGGTCGCGCTGCTGATTTCCATTGAGCCGCTGATTGATATGGGCCGTACCGCGCTCAACGTGAACGGTTCAATGACGGCCGGTTCGCTGACCAGCCGCTGGCTGGGTCAGACCGACAAAAAAATTCTGGAGAGCGATGAGCACGCCGAACTGGCGCATCGCTAAGCGCTGACTTCAGCATGAAAAAGGGCCCGTCTCAGACGGGCCCTTTTTTATTCAGCAAAAAAGAGTTACTGCGCAACCTGCGGATCGGTGTCGTACTCTTTGCAGCTCTGGAAGCCGTAGTTCATCACGCGACCGGTATCGTTGTAGCTGACAAAATAGGTCTGCATTTTGCCATCGCGCTCGCCGATAACGTAAGTCTGGCAGGTGCCACGCGCGTGCGCCATGGTGACTTCGGTCGAAGCCGGACCCGCAATCTGACGCACCTGTTCACGCGTCATGCCTTTTTTAACATCTTTTACCACCGGTTTGGTGACATAACTTTCCGCGCGATCGTAAGTGGTACAACCAGACAGAGCAGCCAGCGTCATAGCGGCAGCGATACATCCCAGCACTTTATTCATTTTTTGTTCCTCATACTTTGTCCATGTCGGAATAAGCCTGGAACACAAATTCAGATTTATCAACCTGGTGGCGACGCTTTTAGATGCGTTCATCGCAATATATCCGGAGTAAAAAAGCTGTGCTGCTGCGCCCTGCTCCGTATAATCGCGCGGTTAACTTTTTACCCGGCTCAGAGGCCCCATGACATCTGCACACCCTAACCGGCTGGTTTACGCCATCACGCTCGGACTTCTGGCGGCGCTCGGACCGCTCTGTATCGACCTCTATCTCCCCGCGCTGCCTGAACTGGCGCGCGATCTGCACACGCAGACCTCCACCGCTCAGCTCAGTCTGACTGCCGGCCTGCTGGGCCTCGGGGCGGGACAGCTGCTATTTGGTCCCATGAGCGATAAATTTGGCCGCATCCGGCCCCTGCTGCTGTCGCTGCTGCTGCTGTTTATTGCCTCTGTCGGCTGCGCGCTGGCAAAAGATATCCATTCGCTACTGATTGCCCGCCTGTTTGAGGGGCTGGCTGGCGCTGGCGGTGCCGTGCTGTCGCGCGCTATAGCCCGGGATATGTATAGCGGACACGAGCTGACGCGCTTTTTTGCGCTGCTGATGCTGGTCAACGGCCTTGCACCGGTGGGAGCGCCGGTACTGGGCGGCGCGCTGATGACAATCATGAGCTGGCGCGGCATTTTTCTCGTACTGGCGGCGATCGCCATTCTGCTGATTCTGCTGGCGCGCTGGCAGCTGCATGAGACGCTGCCGCCTGCACGCCGTAGCCAGGGCTCTCTGTTTTCCGCCTGGGCGGCGCTGGGCCAGGTCGTTACGCATCGGCCCTTTATGGGTTTTTGCCTGACGCAGGGCTTTATGATGTCAGGCATGTTTGCCTATATCGGCGCCTCGCCGTTTGTGCTGCAGCAGATCTACGGCCTCTCGCCTCAGGCGTTCAGCCTCTGCTTTGCTGCCAACGGGTGCGGCCTGATTATCGCCTCACAAACCAGCGCACGGCTCTGTCCGCTCTGGGGCGAATACCGGGTGCTTAAGGGCGGGCTGACGCTGGCATTTGTCGCCTCCGCCACCCTGCTGACCGCCGCGCTGAGCGACGCCGCCCTGCCGGTTATTCTGGTGGCGCTATTTTTCTCTATTGCCAGTAACGGTGTAATCGCAACCACCGCCGCATCGCTGGCGATGCAGAGTCAGGGGCACCGCGCCGGCAGTGCTTCTGCGGTTATCGGCGTCACCATGTTTACGCTGGGCGCCATCAGCGTGCCGGTTAGCGGCGTGGGCGGGACCTCGGTTATCAGCATGAGCGCCACCATTTTCGGCTGCTTTATGCTGGCAATCCTGATGTTTACCCTGCTGGCGCAGCGGCCTGAAAGCGCCTGATTCAGCAGCAAACCGTCTGCGCCAGTCGCCGTTTGGCTTGTTGTTTTGCGGCCAAGGCGTTAGCTTTAGCTGATGTTACGCATCATGCCGTCAGGCTTCTGACTTGAGGAGAGGTTCATGTCACTGCAGCAGGAAATTATTCAGGCCCTTGGTGTTAAACCCGCTATCGATCCGCAGCAGGAGATCCGCGTCAGCGTCGATTTCCTGAAAGCGTACCTGAAAGCGCATCCTTTTCTGAAAACGCTGGTGCTGGGCATCAGCGGCGGGCAGGACTCAACGCTGACCGGTAAGCTGGCGCAGATGGCGGTCAGCGAACTGCGTCATGAGACCGGCGATAAAGAGTACACCTTTATTGCCGTGCGCCTGCCGTATGGTAAACAGGCCGACGAGCAGGATTGTCAGGATGCGCTGGCGTTTATTCAGCCCGATCGTACCCTGGTGGTCAATATCAAAGAGGCGGTGCTGGCGAGCGAGCGCGCACTGCAGGAAGCGGGTATCGCGCTGTCAGATTTTGTCCGCGGTAACGAAAAGGCGCGTGAACGCATGAAGGCGCAGTACAGCATCGCCGGCATGACCAAAGGTATCGTGCTGGGCACCGATCACGCGGCGGAAGCGGTGACCGGTTTTTATACCAAATATGGCGATGGCGGCAGCGACGTGAACCCGATCTTTCGCCTTAACAAAGGCCAGGGTAAACAGCTGCTGAAGGCGCTGGGCTGTCCGGAGCACCTCTGGATGAAACATCCCACGGCCGATCTTGAAGACGATCGTCCCGGCCTGCAGGATGAGGTGGCGCTTGGCGTAACCTATCAGCAGATCGATGATTATCTGGAAGGCAAAACCATCAATGCCGAATCGGCGAAAATTATCGAGGGCTGGTACACCAAAACCGAACATAAGCGCCGTATGCCGGTGACTGTGTTTGACGACTACTGGAAAAAGTAGCTCCTCCCTGCGACTCTCCCTCTGCGGAGAGAGAGTCGCGCCTCGCTTGCCACTGGCGATAAAAGCAGCACGCTGATACACTGTATACAAAACCAGTAAGCGGAGCATTCTTTGGTCAGACGAGCAACCAGCCATCGCCTCGACTTTGACGCGGCGGCAATCTATCAATATCCCGAACACCTGCGCCAGTGGCTTGAAGGGCTGCCTAAAGTGCCCGGCGTCTATACCTTTCACGGCGAGAGTGAAAATCTGCCTCTTTATATCGGCAAAAGCATTAATTTGCGCAGCCGGGTGATGGCGCATTTTCGCACCACGGATGAAGCGAGCATGCTGCGTCAGGCGCGGCGCGTAAGCTGGATCCCCACCGCCGGCGATATTGGCGCGCAGCTGCTGGAAGCACAGATGATTAAAACGCAGCAGCCGTTATTTAATAAGCGCCTGCGCAAAAATCGTCAGCTCTGCTCACTTCAGCTGGGAGAAGGCGCGCCGGAAGTGGTCTATGCAAAAGATGTCGATTTCTCTCGTTCACCCGATCTCTACGGGCTGTTTCGCAGCCGTTTTGCCGCGCTGGAGAAGCTTAAAAGCATGGCCGATGAGCTGCAGCTCTGTCACGGCCTGCTTGGGCTGGAGAGCCTGCGGCCAGGGCGCGGCTGCTTTCGCGCAGCACTGAAGCGCTGTGCCGGCGCCTGCTGCGGAAAAGAGAGTGTTGAAGCGCACCAGCAGCGGCTCCGCGAGGGGCTGGAACGCTTTCGCGTGGTGTGCTGGCCGTGGGAAGGCCCGGTTGGCATGGTGGAGCGCGGCGCTGAGATGACACAAATCCATGTGATCGATCACTGGTTCTGGCTGGGTTCTGTTGCCACTGAAGCGGAAGCGCGCCAGCTGCAGCGCGCGCGCCAGGGGTTTGATCACGACGGCTATAAAATTCTCTGCCGTCCGCTGCTTTCCGGCGAGTTCCCGCTGATAGAGCTATAAAAAAAACCGCCGACGCTGTTCAGGGCGGTACTCTGCCCTGAACAGCGCCGGCGGTCTTAATCCGGATCGATCACGGTGTGTGTTTACTCACCGTCAGCAGGCGGTGGTGGCATTTTACCATCGTGTGGCGCTTTTTCCGTCAGGCGCGTTTCGAAATTGGCGTTGTACTGCTTTTTCTGTTCCGGCGTGAGCACATTGTAGATTTTGTTCTGGGTTTCCATCATGCGTACCGCATTCTCTTTGGCGTTTGCGGTCATTTTCTCAGCCTGTGCTTCCGCTTTGCTGCGATCGAAGCTGTCGGCGGCAATAATGGCATGGTTCGCGCGGCGCGCCTCCGGCGACGGGCGCTGCATCTCTTTATGACCATCCTGCATGATGGTGCGGATCTGTGTTTTCTGCGCATCGGTCAGAGTAATGCCTTTAAACATCTCCATACCGTGATGACGCATCGGCTTATGCATCGGCTTTTCAGTGCCGGCCGGCGGTGGCGTCAGGTTATCGGCCGCAGCGTGGACGATATTGGCGGCACCCAGTGCCATTGCGGTAGCCAGAAAAACAGAAGTCAGTTTACGCATAATATTGTCCTTTCTTGTCAGTTATATGACGACAGCCTGTGTCGCGTCTTCGGAAACAAGCATACGACGCTGAACGTCAACTACTCAGAACCTGAGTAAAGCCCTGAAAGCATAGAAGATAGATATCGTGCGATCGTGGAGAGATTGCGAAGAATTACGTGAGAAAATGCAAAAAAGTATGACAATAGCGGGAAAATGGCAGGAATTAAGGAGGAGTGTAATGAGTTTGCCCGCGCCGGGAAAGCAAAATGTTAAGCGATCGCTATCAGCATGGCTGACGCCATCAGGCGTCAGCCATGCTGCGGCCGTTTAATGCGCCGGCATCTGTGCGTTCTCTTCCGTCAGCATCAGCCCGGCGCGTAATCCCGGCGCCACCTGCGGATTGGGAAACAGTACATATTCCCGCGCCTGCTGTACGTAATAGCGCGTGTCGCCCTCTTCTGCCAGCAGCGTGCCCTGGGGAAACGCGGTGAAATTCAGCGTGTCCGCGCTCATATGCAGCGTAAATCCCTCTCCCTGACGGGTGATTTGTTGTGAAACGTGATAGCGCCGCGGCTGCGTATGCGGCTGCGGCCATGTTTCGCCCTCCAGCAGCGCAGCGAGTGCCCGCTGCACTGCCCTGAACTGCGTGAGATCATTTTCACCAAACGGCAGCGCCTTACCCAGTTCCAGCGTCGAACTCGCCGCATGATGATGCTCACAACTATAGTGGGTGAAGGTGCCGCCCGGCGCACGATGAAAAACCAGCGCCTCCAGCTCAGCTGCGGCCAGCCACTGCATAAACGTATCCGGCCACGGTCGCGCGTTCGCGGGCATAACGGCAAAGCGTGGATAATAAGAGCCACGAATAGCGGTATGCAGATCAAGATGCCAGCGCGACGTCTGCCTGTGGCAGCTGCGCCAGAATCGCTCCATCACCTGTTCCAGCTGCAGGGCGCGCTGTGCCTCACTGGTTTCACTGACCCGCTGCCAGCGGCCACCAAACAGCCGGTTGAGATCGTACTGCTGATAGCGACGGCCGCTGCGCAGCGCCGCCGGATTACCCAGTATCACCAGCAGCCGCACCGCCAGCGGTTTTTCTCCGCTAAGTAGCGGCGCCAGCAGCTGCTCCACTATCTCCACCGGCGCGGTTTCATTGCCGTGGATCCCGGCTGACAGCACCAGCGCCCGGTCGCAGTGCGTCAGCGGCGTCAGCGAGAGGATCCCTTCCGCCTGCCACTGCCAGCGCAGATAAGCTGTCTCGCCCTGCGTGACGGCAGGCGGCGTGCCCGCCAGCGTCTGCTGTAAAAAACTGCGCATATTTTCTCCTTAATCCTGCCTCAGCCTCAGCGCTGAAAGGCGTAGACGCTGCCCAGCTTCAGCAGCTGCGTCAGCGCATCCAGAGCGTCACGCCCCTCCTGCAGCAGCGCCGGATCGGCTAAATCCGCCTGCGTGAGATAGTCGCGATAGTGGCGTTCTGCCCACTGGCTGAGCTGCGTAAACAGCTGCTCGTTCATCATTACCGCCGGGTTGACCGCCCGCTGCTCTTCTGCCGTCAACACGACCCGCAGGCGCAGGCAGGCTGGCCCGCCGCCGTTGCACATGCTTTCACGCAGATCGAATACCGTGAGCTCCCGAATCGGTCCGCCGCTCTCTGCCAGCTCCGTCAGATAAGCCCAGACGCCCGGATGCTGCCGTGCCTCTTCGGGCAGTATCAGCCGCATACCGCCATCGGGGTGCTGCAGCAGCTGACTGTTGAAGAGATAGGTCGCCACCGCGTCGCTGACGGATACGCGCGCGCGCGGCACCACGATGGCGGTAAACCCCGGCACCCGCTCTGCCAGCTGCTCCAGCAATGCAGGCTGATTGACGAAAGCCTCTTCGTGACAGAACAGCACCTGCTGATTACTGACGGCAATCACGTCGTTATGGAAAACGCCCTGATCGATCACCGCCGGGTTCTGCTGCACGAAGAGCGTGCGCGCCTCGTCAAGCTGATGCAGACGCGCGACCGCTCTGCTCGCTTCCAGCGTCTGGCGCGCCGGATAGCGTTCCGGCGTGATGCCGGCGTGCTGCCCTTCGCGCCCATAGACGAACAGCTGCAGGCCGGCGTCGCCGTAGCGCGCTCCGAAGCGATTATGATTCGCGGCCCCTTCGTCACCAAACAGCGCCACCTGAGGCAGCGCGTCATGCACGCAGAAACGCTGCGGGTCGCGGAAGATCGCCCGCAGCAGATCAGCCGTTTCCGGTGCTTCAATGGACCGGTGAAACTTATTATTCAGATTGGCAACGGTAAAATGAACGCGTCCGTCACCGCTGTCTGCCGAGGGCGATACGGTGGCCGCGTTGGCAACCCACATCGCCGAGGCTGAACTGGCGGCTGAGAGCAGCTGCGGCGCCTGCTGCGCAGCGCGCGCCAGCACCTGCGCGTCACTGCCGTAAAAACCGAGCTGGCGCAGCAGCGGCAAATTAGGTCGCTCGTGCGGCGGGATCACGCCCTGCAGATAGCCGAGATCGGCCAGCGCTTTCATTTTGCGCAGTCCCTGCAGCACCGCCAGTCTGGGATTAGAGGGCTGCAGCTGATTGCGGGTTGACGCCTCATTACCAAATGAGAGGCCCGCGTAGTGGTGCGTCAGGCCAACCAGTCCATCAAAATTGACTTCAGCTGCGTTCATGGCGCGCTCCCTGAGCAGAGAAATCGAGACCCGGCGAGAGCGTATCGGGCAGGGCCAGACTGCTGCTCTCCAGGGTTGCCATCGGCCAGGCGCAGTAATCCGCAGCGTACCAGGCGCTGGCGCGGTGGTTGCCGGAGGCGCCAATGCCGCCAAACGGCGCGGTGCTGGCCGCACCGGTAAGCGGCTTGTTCCAGTTGACGATACCGGCGCGCGCCTCCAGCAGCAGCTGATCAAACTGCGCCCGCTGCGGTGAGATCAGACCGCATGAGAGGCCATAGCGCGTGGCGTTAGCCAGCGTAATCGCCTCGCTGTAGTCGTCATAACGGATGATTTGCAGCAGCGGTCCGAACACCTCCTCATCCGGCAGCGCACTTACATGGGTCATATCGATAATGCCTGGCGTAATAAGTGCGCGCTGGCGATCCGGCCACTGCATATTCAGCAGCACTTCACCGCCCAGCGCCACGCGCTGCTGCCACGCCTGATAGATCTGTCCGGCCGCCGCAGGCGAAATGACGCTGCCCATAAATGGCTGTGGCTCAGCATTCCACGCTGCGGGCTGCAGCCGGGCGCTGACGGCCACCAGCCGCTGCAGAAACGCGTCGCCCGCCGCGCCACGTTTTACCAGCAGGCGACGTGCGCAGGTGCAGCGCTGCCCGGCAGAAATAAAAGCTGACTGGATGGCGATATGTACGGCGCCATCAATATCCGCCGGATCTTCCACAATCAGCGCATTATTGCCACCCATCTCCAGCGCGAGCATCTTCTCCGGCTGGCCGGCAAACTGCCGGTGCAGGTGATACCCGGTAGCCGCGCTGCCGGTAAACAGGACGCCATCAATCTGCTCTGCCTGTGCCAGCGCCTGGCCGCTTTCCCGTCCGCCCTGCACCATATTGATGACCCCCGCCGGGAGCGCTGCCTGCTGCCAGAGCTGCACGGTGCGTTCCGCGGTCAGCGGCGTCAGCTCGCTCGGCTTAAACACCACGCAGTTTCCTGCCAGTAGCGCGGGCACAATGTGGCCATTTGGCAGATGCCCCGGAAAATTATAGGGCCCGAATACCGCCAGTACACCGTGCGGACGATGGCGCAGTGCGCTTTCACCCGACTGCTGTTCGCCGGTACGGGCGTGATACGCTTTCACTGAAATGGCAATTTTATTGATCATCGCCTGCACTTCCGTCAGCGTCTCCCAGCGCGGCTTGCCGGTTTCCTGTGAGATGATCTCCGCCAGCTCCACCTTATGCTGCTCCAGCAGCGCGGCAAAGGTTTCAATCCCTGCCTGACGTGCCGTGAACGGCAGGCGCGCCCAGTGCGGGAACGCTGCGCGGGCTGCCGCACAGGCGGCGCTGACCTGAGCCGCAGAGGCGGCGTTGCCCTGCCACAGCTGTTCGCCTGAGACCGGATCGGCTTTTGTGAAGAGGTCACCGTCGCCGCGCAGCCACTGATTATTAATAAAGTGCGTCATGCCTGTTTCTCCTCACGGCAGAGTGTTACAACCCGTAGCGCATCACCATATTCACAGCGCAGCGCCTGACGCTGGCTCTCACTGAGGCAGACGTGACCGGCGGCGATATCCACCGGCAGTAGCGTGGCGCGAAACTGCTGATAGTTGCTGTTAGCGACCAGGCAGAGCGGCCAGTGCGCCTGCGCGTCACCGGCGCCTGCCGGCAGCAGCGTACTTTTGCGAATGGCCCGGATACGATCAATTTCACACTCCAGCGTCGGTCCGCCATCAAAGATGTCGACATAGTTCTGATAGCGAAAACCTTCCGCTTCCAGCACCGCGCGCGCCGGCGCCGTTTTCGGGTGTACTTCACCAATGACGCGCTGCGCTGCCTCGCTGAGATAGTGAATATAGAGCGGATGTTTCGGCATCAGCTCTGCGATAAACGCTTTCTGACCGGTACCGCTGAGAAAATCAGCCTGGCGAAACGGCATAGAGAAGAAATGGCTGCCCACGCTCTCCCAGAAAGGGGAATGACCGCTGTCATCGCTGACGCCGCGCATCTCTGCCACCACGTTGCGCATAAAGCGATCGCGGAAGTTCGCCATAAAAAGAAAGCGTGATTTAGAGAGTAAATAGCCGTTTCTGCCGTCGCGGTAGTCGGGATCGAGAAATAGCGTACAGAGTTCGCTGCTGCCGGTGTGATCGTTGCTGAGCGACAGCACTGGCAGGCTGGCATACACGTTCAGCTCTCTGGAGGCGTGTACCTGCGTGCCAACCCGGAAGTTGTACCACGGCTCCTGCAACCCGACCGCCACTTCAATCGCGCAGATCCCCACGGCCCGGTTATCGTCACTGTCGGCCAGCACAAAGACGTAACCCTGTTCAGCGCGCGGCAGCGCCCCCTGCCAGGTCAGCAGTGAACGCTCAATACGCGCCTGCAGCGTGGCGCTGTCTTCCGGCAGCGAGGTAAGGCCGCCGCCGGTTTTACCCGCCAGCAGAAGCAGCTGCGCCAGGTCATCATGTTCAACCGGGCGGATCACCATCATGATGTGGCTCCTCTGAGAATACGTTCACAGGCGCGCTCAAAACGCGCCAGCCCCTGCTGCACCTCCTCCTGGCTGATGTTTAGCGCGGGCGCAAAGCGCACGACGCTGGCACCGGCAATCAGGACCATGACGCCCTCTTCGGCGGCCGTCAGGTTGAACTGTTTGGCTTTTCCGGCGAAATCGTCGTTGAGTACGGCGCCAATCAGCAGCCCGAGGCCGCGAATAGTTTTAAACACCGGCAGCCGCTGGTTAATCGCCTGAAGCTGATCAACAAACCACTGATGCCGCTCGGTCACGCCAGCGAGGAAAGCGGGCCGGTTGACCAGCTCCAGTACTTTACCCGCTACCGCGCCTGCCAGCGGGTTACCGCCATAAGTGGTACCGTGGGTGCCCACCCCCATTACCTGCGCCAGATCCTCACGCGTCAGCATGGCACCAATCGGAAAGCCGCCGCCCAGCGCTTTTGCGGTACTCAGCACATCCGGCGTAACGCCATAGTGCATATAGGCGTAAAGCGATCCGGTGCGTCCCACACCGCTCTGCACTTCATCAAAAATCAGCAGCGCCTGATGGCGGTCGCACAGCTCCCGCAGGCCGCGCAGGAAGGCTGCATCGGCAGGTAAGACGCCGCCCTCGCCCTGAATCGGTTCAACAATCACGGCGCAGGTGTTGTCGTTAATCAGCGCGGCGGCCGATTCCAGGTGATTAAACTGCGCATGCTGAATGGCCGGCGGCAGCGGCGCAAAGTCGCGCGAATAGGCGGGCTG
The DNA here is from genome assembly GCF_002928325.1 of Pantoea sp. ICBG 1758. NCBI lineage: Bacteria > Pseudomonadati > Pseudomonadota > Gammaproteobacteria > Enterobacterales > Erwiniaceae > Pantoea > Pantoea sp. ICBG 1758. The sequence goes on along the minus strand of NZ_POWL01000001.1, from coordinate 712,824 downwards.
GCCGCCAGCCGACACCGTAAACAGGGTGCGGCCATGAAAAGCGTTAGTGAACGCCACAATGCCGCTTTTTTGATCGCCGAAACGGTCGTGTGCCACTTTGCGCGCCAGCTTAAGCGCAGCTTCGTTCGCCTCAGCGCCGGAGTTGCAGAAGAAAACGCGGTCGGCAAAGGTGGCATCAATCAGCTGTTTTGCCAGCCGCAATACCGGCTCGTTGGTATAGCCATTGCCGGTATGCCACAGCTTTGCCGCCTGCTCTGTCAGCGCTTGCTGCAGCGCCGGGTGTGCATGACCCAGCGCATTCACTGCGATCCCGCCAGCAAAATCGATATACTCTTTGCCCTGTTGATCCCACAACCGCGATCCTTCAGCCCGTACCGGTATAAAGGTTGCGGGTGCATAGACCGGCATCATCCATTGATCAAAATCGTGACGTGTAACCTGCAGTGACATAGCCGGATCTCCTGCCTCACCCCGGGTGAAGCTATTGTTTTAAAATTGTTAAGAGTGCGTAATCAGCAGCCCGACTATAAGGTGCAGCAAGCGTGCCAGCCAGAGGGAATAATGCATAAAACGGAGTCAGCGACGAAATTTCAATGGGTTACGGCAGGCTGCTATTCACTTATTTTGCATAAAAAGTGAATATTACGGTTGCGCCGCCGCAATGGCAGCAAATTATTTAGCGGATTTATGCATTTATGGAAGGAAATGTTGCTTTTGTGATCGCACAGCAAATATTTCGCCATAACAGGGCAGATGGCGCGCGCTGGCAGCGCAGCACGCGCTATCGTGGTGCGAAAAAGCGCCTTCGCGCACGGGGGCGATCAGGGCGCCATGATATCGAAGCTGTCCTGGTTTTGTGGCACCAGTGCTACCGGCGGCTGCAGCTGAAGATCGATCCAGTTTGACGTCACCCGCTGCTGTTTGCTGTCTTCAACCGTTACCGACAGACGATAGTGATTCGTTGCGCCTGGCGACGTGTCCCAGGCGGGCATAATAATACTCCAGCCCTGCGGATCGTCAGGCCGGGTCCCCGGCGTCAGGCTCAGCGCCTGCGTGTCGCCCTGCCAGCTTACTTTACGTACCGGATTCGCGCTGCGGATCTGCACTTTCAGCGACAGACTCTCACCAGGATTCAACTGCCACGGCGGCGTGGCGAGAAAAACAGAGAAGGTTTTTCGCTGGCGAAAAGCCAGAACCGGCGTCGAGCTGCGCGTCACCGTATCGTAGCGGCTGCCGCGCAGCGAACGGGTGGCTGCAACGTTATCCGGGCTGAGCTGCTGGCTGAGCGCCACGCCGAACCGGTAGTTAAGGTGCAGCCCGAGCTGATCCTGACTCTCCCCTTCGCTGCTGGTTTTGTGGCTGGCGGAAACGGTGACCAGCGGCACTGGCGTATAGGAGAGGCCCAGCGTCAGCGCAGAGGGGTTGTGATACGTGTTGCCGGAGTTGAACAGATCGACATTGTTGCCCAGATACTGCTGCCAGCTAACGGAGACGCCCAGCTGACGATAAAACGGCAGATAGCCGCGCGTGGTAACGTCATAACCGCGCGCCAGCCGCTGCTGCTGAAACGGATTGCGGTTGCGCCAGCCTGAGAGCGGCGTGTAGTAGTTGGCTGAAAAGCGCAAAAAGTCAGACCAGGCCTCCGTACCCACTGATGCCCGCTGCAGCCCGCTGTCGAACATACGATCGACAAATCCGTTATAACCAAGCAGCCAGTTGCCCGCCACCCAGCGCTGACCCAGGCCAGCATTACCAATCAGCCCGTCATCCGTCTGATGCACGCCCAGCTCGCTGAAGGTCAGATAGTTATAGCGATCGGCCCACGGCGTCAGCAGCGACGCCCCGCTGCCGCTGAAGTTACCTTCCATGTCGACATTAAGATCAATCTGCGCCTGCCCGTAGGGCGACAGCAGCAGCTGCCCTTCATCCGCCACCCGGGTGGCCACCTCATCGCGAAAGTGATTAAACGCCCAGATCCCCGCCTGCTGCCCGAGCGACGTCTCACTGTCACCGTTCTGGCTCGCTTCGCCGATGCTCTTTGCGATGGTCGCCAGTTTTTTACTTAAGACGTCGCTATCAGCGTTATAGCCCAGCGCCGGCAGGTCATCGGCCATTTGCCGGAAGTGAGCGGGATCGGTAAAGGGCGCGTCAGCCACGCGGGTAGCGGTCGTCAGCGCCAGCGCAGGCAGCGCTACGCCAGTCAGGCAGAATGGCAGAAGTGTGCGGATAAGCAGTGGCAACATAAAATCAGCTATCGTTTCGGTAATAAAGTAGACGGCGATCACAAAACGGCAGATCTAACCTTATCACACTCTGCTGATTCTGCAGGCAATTTAGGAGGATTTACGGAAAGCGGTGCGGGCGTATGGCAGAGCAGTGCAGAGACAGACCGGGTGCCTGTCTCTGCGCTGCGGTTAAAAACCTAAGCTGTCCAGCAGATCATCAACCTGATCCTGACTGGAGACCACGCCAGGGGCATTAGCGTGGATCTGCGGGCCGTTCAGCAGGCTGGTGGCCTCTTTGCGCGCCGCCGCGTTTGCCTCTGGCATGTTCTCCAGCAGCACCATCAGCAGCTGCCGTTCAATTTCCTGGATGACATCCATCATGCGCTTGATCACCTGACCCGTGAGGTCCTGAAAATCCTGCGCCATCATAATATCCAGCAGCTGCTTGTTGGTGAATGACGTATGCTGCGGCACCTCAGCGAGAAACTCACGCGTATCCGAAACCAACTCGCGCGCATCAGCAAGCTCAATCGGGTTTTCAAACCACGCATCCCAGCGCCCTTTTAACTGCGTGGCGCCCGCTTCCATCTTATCCTGATGCGGCTGTGACGCTTCCACGCTGTTCAGCGCACGTTCTGCTGCCTGCGCCGTCATCTGTACTACATAATCCAGACGATCGCGGGCATCCGGGATCGCTTCTGCGGCTTCGGCAATCGCCTGATCCAGCCCGAGTTCACGCAGGCTGTCGCGCAGCATACGCGTCAGCGAGCCAATTCGGACAATAATGTCGTGTGCCGAGGCTTCTTCAGTTGATTTCGGAAGGTCGCTCATCACATCTCCTTACATGCCCAGTTTTTCGAATATTTTACCCAGCTTCTCTTCCAGCGTGGCGGCGGTGAAAGGTTTCACTACGTAGCCGCTGGCGCCAGCCTGAGCGGCAGCAATAATGTTCTCTTTCTTCGCTTCTGCCGTCACCATCAGCACCGGCAGCTTGCTCAGCGTGGCGTCGGCGCGAATGGTCTGCAGCAGCTGCAGGCCATCCATGTTTGGCATGTTCCAGTCAGAGACCACGAAGTCGAAGCCGCCTGCGCGCAGTTTATTCAGCGCATCAACGCCATCCTCGGCTTCTTCAACGTTATTGAAACCCAGCTCTTTCAGCAGGTTGCGGACGATGCGACGCATGGTGTTAAAGTCGTCCACTACCAAAAAGCGCATATTTTTATCAGCCATATCTACTCCTGTGTTGTCTCGTCCGGCAGGACGGGCTCGTTAAATTCGCAATGCCTGTCCGGCGCTAATTTTTGCCAGCATATGCTGGCTGATGTGGCCCAGATCGACCACTTCACTGGTGCCGCCCATCGCTATTGCTTCGCGCGGCATGCCAAATACCACACAGCTGGCTTCATCCTGCGCGATGGTCCAGGCGCCTGCGCGATGCATTTCCAGCATCCCGGCCGCGCCGTCATTTCCCATCCCGGTCAGAATGACGCCCACTGCATTTCGTCCTGCATTGACGGCCACCGAGCGAAACAGCACATCCACAGAGGGTTTGTGCCGGTTAACCGGCGGGCCATCATTAAGTTTTACAACGTAGTTCGCTCCGCTACGCCCCAGCTCCATATGCATTGCGCCTGGCGCGATATAGGCGTGACCCGGCAGAATACGTTCGCCATCCTCCGCCTCTTTCACGGTGATCTGGCAGAGCTTGTTCAGCCGCTCGGCAAACGAGCGGGTAAATCCCGGCGGCATATGCTGCGTGATAAGCAGCGCCGGACTGGTCGCCGGCAGCGGCTGCAGTACATGGCGGATCGCTTCCGTACCGCCGGTGGACGAGCCGATCGCAATCAGCTTTTCACTGCTGAGCAGCGGACCCGCTTTCAGCGTGACCGGCGCCGGCGACACGGTGCGTGTATGCAGCTTCGCCCGCGCCGCGCCGCGAATTTTGTCGGCGATCATCTGGCTGTAAGCCAGCATGCCCTCGCGGATCCCCAGCTGCGGTTTCGTGACAAAATCCACCGCGCCCAGCTCCAGCGCGCGCAGCGTGACTTCCGAACCCTTACCGGTGAGAGAGGAGACCATCACCACCGGCATCGGCCGCAGACGCATCAGTTTTTCCAGAAAGTCGAGGCCATCCATACGCGGCATCTCAACATCCAGCGTCAGCACCTGCGGGTTGTACTGTTTGATTAAATCCCGCGCTACCAGCGGGTCCGGTGCCGTCGCAACCATCTCCATATCGGGATGGCTGTTGATGATCTCCGTCATCAGCTGGCGCATCAGCGCCGAGTCATCCACGCACATCACGGTGATTTTGCTCATCGTCTTTCCTTAGTCAGCCCATACACGGTCTGCCCGCGCAGCCAGAACTCTTTGCTGATCTGGCTGAAGTTTTCTGAATGCCCGGCAAACAGCACTCCGCCCGGCTTCAGCAGCGGAACAAAACGGCGCAGGATTTTTTCCTGAGTCTCTTTATCGAAGTAGATCATTACGTTGCGGCAAAAAATAGCGTCAAACGGGCCAGGCAGCGCCCACTCATTAGCCAGCAGATTAAGCTGCGAGTAGTGCACCATACCTGCCAGCTCAGGGCGGACGCGCACCATGCCTTCATGCGGGCCGGTGCCGCGCAGAAAGAAACGCTGCAGCTGCGATTGCGACAGCGTGCGCAGCTCCTCCTGGCGATAGACGCCCGCTACCGCTTTCTCCAGCACCTGCGTGTCGATGTCGCTGGCGTGAACCTGAAATTTGCCAGGTCCGGTGCCCAGCGTTTCAGCCAGCGTCATCGCAATGGAATAGGGCTCTTCGCCGGTTGACGCGGCCGTACTCCAGACGCTGTAGCTGCCGCTGCGTTTCCGGGCGTGTTCTGCCAGGATCGGGAAATGATGCGCTTCGCGAAAAAACGAGGTCAGGTTAGTGGTCAGCGCATTGATAAACGCCTGCCACTCTGCGCTGTTTGGATCCTGTTCAAGCAGCGCCAGATAGCGGCCGAAATCGTCGATATTCAGCGTCCGCAGCCGGCGAACCAGGCGGTTGTAGACCATCTCACGCTTATGATCGGCCAGGACAATACCCGCGCGCTGATAGATCAGCTGGCTGATACGACGAAAGTGCGTATCGGAAAGCGGCAGACGCTGTACCATCTGCGCAAGCAGCGTGGTCGGCTCATTTTGATCGAGGAACGTCGATTTCTTCATCTCGGGCCATCCGGCAACAAACTGTTAAGTGATAGTTCTCTGATTGCTACGCTGCTGCCGGTACTTACCGGGTAAGCGGGCCGCCCAAAGCGGCCCGGCTGCATTAAAAGGTTTCCCAGTTATCATCAGCGCCGCGTGCGCCAGTAGCGGGTGCCAGCGCTTTTTGCGCAACCGGCGATACCTTTTTTAACGCTGTAGATACGTTAACGGCCTGCGCGACAAATTCTTTACCAATATTGAACACGGCAACGGATTGTTTCAGGCGGCTGGCCTGCTCTTCCAGAGCGGCAGCGGCCGTCGCAGACTCTTCAACCAGCGCGGCGTTTTGCTGTGTTACCCGGTCCATTTCCGTCACGGCCACGCCCACCTGGTCGATACCTTTGCTCTGCTCATCGGAGGCGGAGGCGATTTCACCCATGATATCGGTCACTCGCGTTACGGCGCTGACGATCTCACTCATGGTTTCACCTGCGCTTTCGACCAGCACCGAGCCGGTGTTAACGCGGCTGACAGAGTCTTCAATCAGCGCTTTGATCTCTTTCGCCGCCTGAGCGCTGCGTTGTGCCAGACTGCGCACTTCACCTGCAACCACCGCAAACCCGCGTCCCTGTTCACCGGCGCGTGCCGCTTCTACGGCAGCGTTCAGCGCCAGGATATTGGTCTGGAATGCGATACCGTCAATAACGCTGGTGATGTCCGCAATTTTCTTCGAGCTGCCGGCGATATCTTTCATGGTGCTCACCACGCCATCGACCACTTTGCCGCCCTGCTGCGCGGTCTCTGAGGCGTTAAGCGCCAGCTGCGAGGCCTGACGTGCATTTTCTGCATTCAGTTTCACCGTTGCGGTAAGCTGCTCCATGCTGGCAGCCGTCTGCTCCAGCGAAGCTGCCTGCTGTTCGGTACGGGAAGAGAGGTCGTTATTGCCCATCGCGATTTCACTCGCGCCGGTATAGATAGCGTCAGATCCATCGCGTACGGTACGCACCGTGCGCGCCAGCTCCTGCTGCATCTCTGCCAGCGAACTGAGCAGATCGCCCACTTCGTTACGTACGCTGACGTCAATACTCTGGGTCAGATCGCCCCGCGCAATGTGGCGGATATGTTCAATGCTCTGCTTCAGCGGCCGGATCAGCGCTGAGCGCATTCCGCTCCAGACCAGCATAATCACCAGCAGCGTCACCAGCAGGGTGCCCAGCACCAGCATAATGGCGTGACGATATGCGCTCTCATTGGCGTCAACGCCCTGCTGCGCCAGGCCCAGATTAGTAGTGAGCCAGGCGTTGTAATCCTTTTCAAATTTGTCCTGCAGACTCTGCGTAGGCTGATCGACAAACCCTTTGAAGTTGCCTGAGCCGAGGAAAACCACCAGCTCAGCCAGCGCATCGCGGTAGGCTTTATAGTTGGCCTGCAGCGCCAGCACGTTCGCAGCGCTTTTGCCCTGCTCCGAAAGGCTGGCATTAAAATCGGCAAAGCCCGCATCGGCGGTTTGCAGCTCCTCATTGGCGAGCGCAACCAGCTCTTTCACCGTGGCCCCCGATCCTGCCATCTGGCTATCCTGTAAATAGCGAATACCGGCGCGGTTTAGCGTATTACGCGCCTGCACCAGCGATACCCAGGAGGTGCCCATGGCGCGCTGCAGGGTACTAAGGCGCTGGTTATAGGCAAAATTATCTTTATCAGCTTTTACCGTTGAGAAGAACATCCCACCGGAAAAGAGCTGCAGCAGCGCAAACAGCGCCAGCACGCAGAGCAGGCCGGAAACAACACGAATACGACTAAACATAAACACCTCATTGGTTGGCGGATCGCTGTAGTTATCGGCGTGGATGAGGGGATCTTTATGCACGCGGCGCGCAGTTTATGCGTTGGGTGCAGAGGTGGCAGTAAGGCAGACCGGGCCAGGAGCGCATTAATGCGCTCCCTGCGGGATTAACGGGCTGGCATTCATGCCGGTGTCTGATTAGCCGTGAATGCGCAGTGTATAAGCATGCAGGGTCGGCATTTATGCCGACCTGGTAAAATCCCTTAAAACGTTTCCCAGTTCGTATCGCTGGCCGGGGCGGCGGTAGCGGCTTTGCGCGCCGGGCTGCGCAGCGGCTGCGGTTTTCTGCTCTCTGTCAGACGCTGAGCGGCCGGCGCTGCAGTACGCGGAATATGAAACACGGCAACCGACTGACTCAGCCTGCTCGCCTGCGCTTCCAGTGAAGCGGCGGCGGCGGCGGACTCCTCGACCAGAGCGGCGTTTTGCTGCGTCACGCGATCCATCTCAGTGACCGCGTGACCCACCTGATCAATACCGCGACTCTGTTCATCTGACGCCGAGGCGATCTCGCCCATGATATCGGTGACGCGCGTGACGGCACCGACAATATCGCTCATGGTGTCACCGGCGGTACCGACCAGCTGCGAACCGGCGTTAACCCGCGTGACCGACTCTTCGATCAGCCCTTTGATCTCTTTCGCCGCCTGAGCGCTGCGCTGTGCCAGACTGCGCACCTCACCCGCCACAACAGCAAAGCCGCGGCCCTGCTCACCGGCGCGTGCCGCTTCAACGGCAGCGTTGAGCGCCAGAATATTCGTCTGGAACGCAATGCCGTCGATAACGCTGATAATATCGGCAATCTTCTTTGAACTACCGGCAATATCACTCATGGTGCGCACAACACCTTCCACCACGTCACCGCCTTTACGGGCAGTATCAGAAGCGCTCAGCGCCAGCTGCGACGCCTGACGGGCATTTTCAGCGTTCTGTTTTACCGTAGCGGTCAGCTGTTCCATGCTGGCAGCCGTCTGTTCCAGCGAGGCCGCCTGCTCTTCGGTGCGGGCGGAAAGGTCATTGTTGCCGGCAGAGATTTCGCTGGCACCGGTGAAAATCGCATCGGAGCCGTCGCGCACATCGCTGACGGTACGCACCAGCGACTGCTGCATCTCATGCAGGCTGGCCGCCAGCTGGCTCATCTCATTGCGTCCTTCCACCTGAATCGGCTGGGTCAGGTCGCCGGATGCGATATGTCGGATATGCCCCAGCAGCGCGTGCAGCGGACGGATCAGCACCACCCGCAGGCCAAACCAGCAACCTGCAATCACCGCGATCACCACGACCATCACCGCGGCCAGCAGCCACATCATGGTGGTAAAGGCGCGCTGGTTCTGGACGACGCCTTTCGCCGCGAGTTCCGCCTGGGCAGTACGCCACTCTTCATAGGTCGCTTTCATTTTGACCTGGCGCGCCTCAATATTCTGCGCAAACATACCCTGCAGATCGTTGGCTTTCAGGCGATCGAGCATCGCTTTCAGGCCGTCGTTAAACGCGTTGTAGTCAGACTCCAGCCGTTCGGTTAAGGCTTCCGGCAGGCCCGGTGTGGAAGGAAGGTTGTAGTAACGCTGGTAGTGCTCTGCGGCCACGCTCAGCTGCTTTTCCGTCTGGGCAATCAGCGCATTGAGCTGTCCGCCGTTGGTTTGCGCTGCCATACTGCCCTGCATACGCAGCATAGCGCGGTTGAGCACGGTGCGGGTCTGATTAAGCTCAATCCACGCATCCGACATAGCGGCAACATTATTGGTAGAGGTCTGTGCGACGGCAAACGCCTCTTTATCTTTGTTCAGCGCTGACCAGAACAGGCCGCCCGAGAGCAGCTGCAGCGCGCCAAAAATCAGCAGCACGGCGATCAGACTGGTAACGACGTTGATACGTTTTAACATGGTGTCTCCAGGAAGAATTTTGACACCCTGTTATCGACGCCAGCCGCAATTAATTGAGGCGGTTTACGCTTCTTTGCGCCAGTCCGGTCCTATTGAAGCTTTTGAGCCTGATTAATAACTAAAAAAATTGCCCTCCGTCACGCATGACAGAGGGCATAACGACACTCAGAAGGTTTCCCAGTGGCTCTCTGCGCCTGTGGTCGTGGCCGCACGACGCGGTGCGGCAGCAACTGCAACTGCAGGCGGGGCAATCTGCGGATGACGCACGCCAGTCACCTGCGCAGCGCCTCGCGTAATGCGGAACAGCGCCACCGACTGGCTGAGGCGGCTGGCCTGCGCCTCCAGTGAAGCAGCAGCTGAGGCCGACTCTTCAACCAGCGCCGCGTTTTGCTGGGTGACCCGATCCATTTCAGTGACCGCGTGACCCACCTGATCGATACCCCGGCTCTGCTCGTCAGACGCTGAAGCAATTTCGCCCATGATATCGGTGACGCGCGTCACCGCACTGACTATCTCACCCATGGTCTCACCGGCGCTCTCTACCAGCACGGAACCACTGTTAACGCGCCGGACTGAGTCTTCAATCAGCCCTTTGATCTCTTTGGCCGCCTGAGCGCTGCGCTGCGCCAGACTGCGTACCTCACCGGCCACAACGGCAAAGCCGCGGCCCTGCTCGCCAGCGCGGGCGGCTTCCACCGCAGCGTTAAGCGCCAGAATATTGGTCTGAAATGCAATGCCGTCAATGACGCTGATAATGTCAGCGATTTTCTTTGAACTGCCGGCAATATCTTTCATTGTCGAGACTACGCCCTCGACAACCGTGCCGCCTTTCTGCGCCGTGCCTGAAGCGGTCAGCGCCAGCTGCGACGCCTGACGGGCATTTTCAGCATTCTGCTTCACCGTTGCCGTCAGCTGCTCCATGCTGGCCGCCGTCTGCTCCAGTGATGCAGCCTGCTGCTCGGTGCGCGCCGAAAGATCGTTATTACCGGCGGAGATCTCACTCGCCCCGGTAAAGATCGCATCCGCGCCGTCGCGCACGTCGCTGACCGTGCGCGTCAGCGCCTGCTGCATCTCATGCAGGCTGGTGGCCAGCTGACTCATCTCATTGCGCCCGGTGATGGTAATCGGCTGGGTAAGATCGCCCTGCGCAATATGCCGGATATGCTGGATGCTCTGATTAAGCGGCTGGATGAGTATCCGGCGCAGCCCGAACCAGCACAGAACACCAACGGCAATCACGACGGTCATAACGGCACCAATCAGCCAGAGCATACGGGCATAAGCCGCGCTGTTTTCTTCTGCGCCAGCCTGCGTAAGACGGTTCTGGTCGGCCCGCCAGCGCGTGTAATCAGCGTAAAAGGCGCTCTGGCTGGGCGCTACCGGCGCTTTATAGGCCTGTACCATATCTTTATTTTGCAGCGCGGCCTGCATTGCAGCCAGCGCCTGACTGTAAGCGCTGTAGCTCTGCTCCAGCTGCTGATTAAGCTGTTTATCCAGCCCCGGCGTATCAGGCAGATTACGGAACAGAGTAAAGTTGTCCGCAGCTCGCTGCTGGAAATCCCGACTCTGTAAGTAAAGTTCGCTGACATCAGCCTCTTTCCCCTCCAGTTTACCGGTAGTGATGCGCAGCAGCATACGCGTCAACACCACCCGGCTCTGGTTAAGGCTCATATAAGCATCGGTGATCGCCGCAAGATTCTGCGCAGAGAGCTGTGAGGCAGAAAAACTGGTTTTGTCATGATGCAGTGCGCGGATAAACAGCGATCCGGACGTCAGCTGCAGGGCAGCAAAAAGTACCAGTACCACCAGCAGGCTGGTGACAACACGAATTCGGGTAAACATAATGGGGTCCATCGAAACAGGATAGTGGTAAAGAAAACGGGCCGCTCTGAGGCGGCCCGGCGGTAAGGTTTATACGCTGCGCAGCGTATCCATCAGCGCCATCTCTTCGCTGCTGAGCAGCTTTTCAATGTCGACCAGAATCAGCATGCGCTCGCCCAGCGCGCCGAGTCCGGTCAGATACTCGGTAGACATCGTCACGGCGAACTCCGGTGCCGGCCGGATCTGCTCATGCGTCAGCGACAGCACATCGGAAACGCCATCCACCACAATGCCGACCACGCGATGCTCCAGATTGAGCACAATCACCACGGTGTTATCGTTGTACTCGACGTCCGGCTGCGAAAACTTCACGCGCAGGTCGATAATTGGCACGATGACGCCGCGCAGGTTGGTCACCCCTTTGATAAATTCCGGCGTATTGGCGATGCGCGTGACCTGATCGTAGCCGCGGATCTCCTGTACTTTAAGAATATCGATGCCGTACTCTTCATCACCCAGGGTGAATACCAGAAACTCCTGGCCGACGGTTTCGCCAGCGATTTTGGTCACGGTTGCCATGTCAGTCATTTTTTTGCCCTTTATTTATCAGTTATGCTGCGGCACCGGCCACACGCTTTTCACGGTTCAGCGACTGCAGTGCGGAGACGTCCACAATCAGCGCTACGCTGCCATCCCCCAGAATGGTGGCAGCAGAGATACCCGGCACTTTGCGGTAGTTACTCTCCAGGTTTTTCACCACCACCTGATGCTGACCGATTAACTGATCGACCAGCAGCGCATAGCGGCGGCCCGCACTCTGCAGAATAACCACGATCCCCTGCGTCGCATCGGTTTTGGCATTCTGCACATCAAAGACGTTCCACAGCTCAACCAGCGGCAGATATTCGCCGCGCACTTCCAGCACGCGCTCTCCGCCAGCCAGCGGCTTCAGCTCTTCTGCCGTTGGCTGCAGCGACTCCATGACGGCGTTCAGCGGCAGGATAAAGACTTCATCCGCTACGCGTACCGACATGCCATCCAGGATTGCCAGCGTCAGCGGCAGCAGAATACGAATGGTTGTGCCTTTGCCCTGTTTTGACGCAATCTCGACATGGCCACCCATCTCCTGGATATTACGTTTCACCACGTCCATACCCACGCCGCGTCCGGAGACATCGGTGACCTGCTCAGCGGTAGAGAAGCCGGGAGCGAAGATCAGCATGCCGACCTCTTCATCACTCATGCTGTCGCTGACCGGCAGCCCTGAAGAGAGCGCTTTAGCCAGAATGCGCTCGCGATTCAGGCCAGCTCCGTCGTCGATCACCTCAATACAGATATTGCCGCCCTGGTGCTCAGCAGAGAGCGTCAGATTACCCGTGGCGGTTTTATTGGTTGCCAGGCGTTTTTCCGGTGTTTCGATACCGTGATCCAGACTGTTGCGCACCAGGTGAGTTAACGGATCGATAATGCGCTCAATCAGGCTCTTATCCAGCTCGGTTGAGCTGCCCAGCAGCGTCAGCTCAACTTCTTTACCGAGCTTGCTCGCGAGGTCGCGTACCAGACGCGGGAAGCGGCTGAACACATACTCCATCGGCATCATACGAATCGACATCACCGACTCCTGCAGGTCGCGCGCGTTGCGCTCCAGCTGGCCCATGCTGTTGAGAAGATCGCCATGGGCGACCGGATCCAGCGCACCGGAACGCTGCGCCAGCATCGACTGGGTAATGACCAGCTCGCCGACCAGGTTAATCAGCTGATCCACTTTCTCCACCGCCACGCGAATACTGCTGGATTCGCTCGCTTTGGCCGGCGCCGCGGCGCGCTTGCTTTCGCGTTTTACTGCCGGTGTGATATCCGTTACCGTCGCGCTCTGCGGCGGCGCGGTTACCGTTTCAGCTGCTGCTTCTGCAAGCGGGGCGGCGGCATCTGCCTGCGGGAAGCGGATCTGCGCTTCATCGATGACAAAGCAGAGCACCGCAACGATGTCATCTTTATCGACACCTTCAATCGTGGCTTCCAGCGAATGCGTGCCTTTAACGACGTCGGTGACGCTGCCGAGGTTGCTCAGCTCCTCCAGCATCAGCTCTGGCTCTTTCTCTTTAAGATCGACCAGCTGCAGGCGCAGGCCGCGGCTGGCAGCCTTCGCCGCTGCAGGGATATCGACTACCGCAGCAGCAGGCGCTTCAGGCAGAATACCTTTCGCTTCCAGTGCCAGTTGACGCAGCGCCTCGCAGATGTAGTTAAAGCTCTCCGCATTAGGCTCCTGCGCAGTTTTATACGCATCGAGCTGTTCCTGCATAATATCTTTGGTTTCCAAAAACAGGTTGATGATGTCGGTGCTGAGCTGCATTTCGCCGCGGCGCGCACCATCCAGAATGTTCTCCAGGATATGGGTTGTCTCCTGTAAAACCGTAAAGCCAAACGTGCCCGCCCCGCCCTTGATAGAGTGAGCGGCACGAAAAATGGCATTTAACTGCTCGGCATCGGGCTCCTGGGGATCCAGTCCCAACAGGTGTTGCTCCATGTCCGCTAACAGCTCATCGGCCTCGTCAAAAAACGTCTGGTAAAAATCGCTGATGTCCATGCTCACGGGATCACCTCGGCTGTGAGGGTTGGTCTGGTGTTACCGCACCCGCAGCGGGCGCTGCGGTGACGGCGGGCGCTGCCGGAGCCGCCGAAGCGGTCGGTGCGGTCGCTGCCGACGCAGCCGGTCCGGCTGGTGCAGTGATAGTGGGAATCATATGTGCCGGATCGCTGACCTGAACGGCATCGCTTTCGGCATTCTCTTTTTCTATGGCGGCTTCAGTATCATGATTTAATACCAGCAGGCTGATACGGCGGTTGACCGCATCATCAGCGCCACGGTTTTTAAGCTTCATCGTGGCGGCCATCCCCACGACGCGCAGCATTTTGTTGCTGTCCAGCCCCCCGATAACCAGCTCCCGGCGGGACGCATTTGCCCGATCGGCGGAGAGTTCCCAGTTACTGTAGCCGCGTTCACCGCTGGCATACTGAAAGTCATCGGTGTGACCAGAGAGGCTGATTTTGTTCGGAATATCGTTCAGCAGCGGCGCAACCGCGCGCAGAATATCGCGCATATAGGGTTCAACCTCGGCGCTGCCGGTTTTAAACATCGGGCGGTTCTGGCTGTCGATAATCTGAATACGCAGCCCCTCCTCCACCATGTTAATAATCAGATGCGGCCGCAGCGCTTTCAGGCGAGGATCGGCTTCAATCAGCTGATCGAGCTTTTCGCGCAGCCGGTTAAGACGGATCTCATCCAGCTGGCGCTTTTGTGCATCCATATCCACCTGCTTTCTGACTTCGCCTTTCTGCTGGGTCGGATCGTCTCCGCCCCCCGGGATCGGGCTCTCGCTGTCGCTGCTGCGTGGTCCGCCCGTAACCGCAACTTTAAGCGGGGTTTTGAAATACTCGGCGATCTGAACCAGCTCCTGCGGATTGGCAATTGAGATCAGCCACATCACCATAAAGAACGCCATCATCGCCGTCATAAAGTCGGCATAGGCAATTTTCCATGAGCCGTGGCTGCCTTCATGCTTTTTATGTTTGCGCCGTTTAACCAGCACAATCGGGCGATTGTCGTGCTTCATGAACTCTGGTCCGAAGTCTGTTTAGCCGGGTTTTTAGCGTTGCGCACGTGCTCTTCCAGTTCAGTAAACGAAGGACGCTCTGTGGAATAAAGCGTTTTACGTCCAAACTCGACGGCGATCTGCGGGGCATACCCGTTCAGGCTGGAAAGCAGCGTAACCTTCACGCACTGCATCATCTTGGTGGTCTCGGCGCACTTCTGACGCAATACCGACGCGAGCGGTGAAATAAAGCCGTAGGCCAGCAGGATGCCGAGGAAGGTGCCCACCATGGCGTGCGCAATTAGCGCGCCCAGCTCTGCCGCCGGACGATCGGCTGACGCCAGCGCATGCACGACCCCCATTACCGCTGCAACAATGCCGAATGCCGGCAAGCCATCGCCGATGGCAGATAAACTTTGCGCTGGTACTTCGCACTCATGCTCATAGGTCTCGATCTCTTCATCCATCAGCGCTTCAATTTCAAAGGCATTCATGTTTCCGCTGACCATCAGACGCAAATAGTCGGTAATAAAATCCACTAACTGTTTATCGGTTAAAATACGCGGATAATTAGCAAAAATTTCGCTCTGCGAGGGATCTTCAATATCGCGTTCCAGCGACAGCATGCCCTGCTGACGGGATTTCGCCATCAGCCGATAAAGCAGCGCCATCAAATCCATATAGACCGCTTTATTATATTTAGAGCCGCGCATCAGCAGCGGCAGCGCCTTAAGCGTCTTCTTAATAGACTTACCGTTATTACCGACCAGAAATGCGCCGATACCTGCCCCGCCAATGATCAGCAGTTCAGATGGCTGATAAAGCGCCCCTAAATGGCCGCCGACCATCAGATAACCGCCCAGCACGGAACCAAGGACCACGATATAACCCAGAATAATCAGCACAAAAACATCCTTACGTCCGTAACGTGTTGGTGGAAGTTAAGCCAGAGGGCCGCAGGCGATATTCACAAATCGGAGGCAAAAAAAAGCAGCGGGGGTAACCCGCTGCTGGATGGCTTCCACAATGCGAACATACTTAAACGGCGCGTTTAACCTGTTCATCCAGCAGTTGTGGAAAGGTATCGGCAGTATCTGCAGAAAGTTTACGTCTTTTTACGGCACGTGAAGGCGGCTGGCACAGGCTGCAGACAAAGCTGCCCGCGGGCTGATGTGCATGATTGATAAAGCTGCCGTGACAGCTTTTGCAGTCAGAGAGTTCCAGCATCCCACTTTCAACGAATCGCACCAGGGTCCAGGCGCGCGTCAGCGCCAACAGCGGGCCCTCGTCCGATTGCGGACACTGCTCAAGGTAGAGACGGTAGGCCTGGATAACAGCCTCCACGCCGCTGCTTAAGCCGGTTTTGAGTAAAAACTGCCAGGCGTTACAGAACATCGAGGCGTGAATATTCTGTTCCCACGTCATGAACCAGTCGGTAGAGAATGGCAGCATACCTTTTGGCGGCGGCGCACCGCGCAGCTCTTTATATAATTTAATTAAGCGACCACGACTTAATTGCGTTTCACTCTCCAGCATCTGCAGACGGGCACCCAGCGTGATCAGCTCCATAGCCAGCTGAATATCACGCGCTTCCTGAACGATACTTTTATCGCTCATTATACTGCCCTCTTTTTGGTGCTGGTTTCAGTTTTTGAAACGCTGCGCAGCAGACGGCTGGATAACAGGATCCCGGTGTGAATTTGCTGCAGATCGTCGACACGTGATTCCTGCGTCAGACGATTAATTAAATTGTGATCGGTAAAGCGGAACTGACATACCAGCTGATTCGTTTCAGCCAGCTTTACCATTTCAGGTAAGGTTAACTGAGCGAGTGCATCTGCCATTGCTTCATCAATACCCAGACGAAACATAGCTGAAGGTTTTTCCTGGTTAATTAAGCGCTGCGCGAGCAGTAAATATGACAGATTGATGTCATATATATGTTTTAGTAATTCTGATGTTCCCATTTTTTCCATCCTGATAGACGCGGCATATATACGGCCACAGAATTTAATCTCTATGGTTCGGGTTGCTGGTTGGTAAATCTAAAGATGGCAAAAAATAAAATCAGGCATAAGCCAACATATATTTAATTGTTTCATTTCCTACCGGGACATTCAGTAGTAGCAGTCAAAATTCCAGGCCATTTTTTCCTGAGTCTTAACCTTCTTCCCTGATGTCTTTTTATCGTTTTTTAAGACTAATCTGAAAACAACGCAAATCTATATGGTCTCCATCCGACATACAACGTGACCGGACCGGAATTTTAGATAAAGTGTGATCTGCGTCACACTTTTAAGGCAAATTTTTTAACCGAAGCTTCAGGGATGCTTGCGTTTTGTCTATTTTTTGCTCAATTTTCAATTTTTCCGCTAATATTTCCTAAGGAATTTCTCATATTTCCGTTTAGTCGACACAGGTCACGTTATGCCGATCCTTTTGTTGCCATGTTGCGGTTATCTCATCACAACCCACTACCCCGGACCTCTGTTGCAGCACAAAACACCAGAAACACCCTTATTTTATAAGTTTTAAATTAATCACTTACAGGGAATATTGCCAGGTGGCATCACTCCCGCATCGTAAACAGCATGTAAAACGTGATGGCGCCTGACAAATGAAGTGTCAAGACAACGTCAGCAAAGGTGAGAAAACGGGTATGGATGTAACTGGCTGTTACATTAGCAAAATGAATGGGTGGTACAGAAAACGCACTGATGTATAACTATCATCGGCATGACCAGAGAAAACTTTAGCTCTGATAACAAAACTTACAAAATCACGGCTGTTTTTGCGCCAGATCCCGCATATTGCTCGCTCATCAACCGGTTAGCGGCACGACATATGAAATCGATTTCTTCTGTATTGCCGCTTCGGTTTCATCGCTTTTTACCGGAGCGCATGCGGATAAGCCGATCGGTAACAGTGAACGGGATGACAAATATGCTTAGCCGGGTTTCTCTTTTTAATAACGCTTTTTGGCGGGCGCACGGCAATAAAAAAGGGAGTGCATTAATGCACTCCCCCATAATCGCTTTCAGCTACCGGTTATGCCAGCTTCTGAAACGTGGCAACTTTATTTGCCGTCCCGTGATCGTCGCCGCGCGCGGGCAGCGCATTGAGATCGTGCAGGAACGTTTCGCGCCAGTGTGAAATATCCTGTTTACGCAGCACCGCCATCATATCGTTATAGCGGGTAATGCGTTCCGTACGTGACATGGTGAGCGCCTTATCCAGCGCCGCAGCCACTTCGTCACGATCGTAAGGATTCACAATAAGCGCCGAGGTCAGCTCGTTCGCTGCACCGGCAAAGCGTGACAGAACCAGCACGCCCGGGTCATCCGGATCCTGTGCCGCCACATACTCTTTCGCAACCAGGTTCATCCCGTCACGCAGAGGTGTCACCAGGCCAACATCGGTGAGACGAAAAATTTTCATCAGCAGACGGCGATCAAAATGCTGGTTGAGATAGTAAAGAGGCGTCCACCCCAGCGTGCCATATTTACCGTTGATGCGGCCCGCTTCGGTCTCCAGCTGGTGGCGGATGTCCTGATAGGCCTGCACATCGCCCCGCGAGGTCGGCGCAATCTGCGAGTAACGAATTTTCCCGCGATGCTGCGGGAAGTTTTCCAGCAGCGCTTCATAAGCCAGAAAACGCTCGGGCAGACCTTTGGAATAATCGAGGCGCTCACAGGCGATGATGTTTTTGGCATCGCCCAGTTCACGCTTCATTGCAGCCATCTTAGGTGGCAGCGGCCCTTCCGCCATCTCTTTGATCGCGTCAGGTTCAATACCAATTGGATAGACTTCGGTCATAAACGTATTGCCGTAAGCCCGATGCTTTTTCTCGCCTTTGTTTTGCAGCTGCGTCTGCTGACTCAGGCTGTCAAGAAACGCAACCCGGTCAGATTCGGTCTGGAAGCCCAGCAGATCATAATCGCTCAGCATCTCCAGCAGTTCCTGATGCGGCGGCAGCGCATTGAAGATTTCCGGCGTCGGGAAAGGAATATGTAAAAAGAAACCGATTCTGTTCGTCACGCCCAGCTTACGCAGCTCGGCTGCAAACGGCAGCAGATGATAATCATGGATCCACAGCACATCATCAGACTGAATCAGCGGTTTGAGACGATGAGCCAGCGCCGTATTGACCCGGCAGTACCCTTCCCAGGCTTCACGCTGATATTGCACCAGATCGAGCCGGTAGTGGAAAGCGGGCCAGATCACTGTGTTAGAGAACTGGCAGTAGTATTGATCATAATCGTTCTGGTTGAGCGGGAAAGAAGCATAGGTGATCCCATCGTGCTCCAGTTTTGCCAGCGGCTCTTCCTCTTCACCCGAATATTCGCTGATCTCTCCGTTCCAGCCAAACCACAAACCACCGGTATTTTTAAGCGCATCAAGAATACCTACGGCCAGGCCGCCTGCGCTGCTTTTGCTTCCGTCGGGGATAGCAATACGGTTAGATACCACGACTAAACGACTCATAACCTGAACTCCTTACCAATATTGTCATGCTCTAATTGTAATAATAGTTGCTCCAGCCACTGCCAGACAGCGTTGGTGTCCGGCAGCCGGTAGCGCGCTTCACTGGGGCCTTCGCCAACTTTGACAGAGATGCCCTGTAGCGCATTGACCGCAAGAAAGCCTTTTTCATCGGTGAGATCGTCACCCACAAACACCGGAATACGTCCTGCAAAAGGCGCTTCCTGCATAAAAGTGTTAATGGCCGCACCTTTATCGATTCCCTGAGGTTTGATTTCGACCACGCATTTGCCCGGCTGCAGCGTGAGCTCAGAGAAGCGGCTAACAATCTGTTCCGCCAGCTGCATAATTGCCTGCTCATGCTCAGGGGCGTTGCGGAAATGCAGCGCAAACGCCATGCCTTTAGCCTCCAGCACTGCCCCTGGCCACTGGCTGAATGCCTGTTCCAGCTCATCATGCAGCGCTGAGGCAACCGTATCCGGCAGTGCATGACGATGAATCTGACCGGTTGCATCGCGGCGCTCTGCGCCGTGCACGCCCGCCGCCGGCGCTTCAAGCGGCGCTGCCAGCTTATCCAGCTGGGATATTGGCCGTCCGGAGACCAGCGCCAGCGCACCGTGGCTGAGATTAGAGATCTGCTGCAGATGCTGACGAACGCGGGCGGGAATGGTGACCTGATCGGGCTGTGCTTCAATGGCTGCCAGCGTGCCGTCAACGTCAAAAAAGAAGGCGTAAAGGCCGCCGCTTAACGACGGCAGGGTATTGATCTCGCTTACCACAGATGTCACGTCTCCTCCTTTTAAGGGTAAAAATCAGGATGTTCAGAGGCGTGCTGCAGATAAAACGCTTAGGGTAAACCACTAATAAATGCGCAACCTTTCCGGGTTAACGCCATGTATAACTGCATAACCTGACGCACAATGAACATCGGCAGCAATAAGTGTAGACCTTATTACGCTTTTTGCCATAAAAGTTGCTGGCCGGAGAAAATAGCATCCGGTTTACCGCTCTGCCCTGCATTTTAATAATCAAAGAAACGATAATAAAAAAATAATAAATGTGTACAGCAGCGGTAAATATGTATGACTTTTTCCTCTGCACTAATTCAGATTATTCCTGTAGCCAGCAGCGGCGTCCTGTAAAAATTAACACAAGAATGAATCCCGGAATGAGAACCGCTTCATCCCGCATAAAGAAATTCTTAAAAAGAGCTGTGCATCCCGTTTTTTTACCGCTTCAGTTGCAGCGGAATTGACCTGAATGATGCATTTATGCACACTGACGCGGGTCAACGATATCGATGATAAAGAGCGATATAATGGTGCAAAATTACAGTCAGCGCGTCCATTTTTACTACTGCATTCTGGTTGCGCTTAAAATCCATGCTCAATCCAAAAAAAGCGCTCATCTGCGGGGGAAAAATAATTTCCTGCTGAAGTGGCTGCGTAATGCGCAGAACAATACGATTTTCCATCCGGATATTACCAGCGAAATTGAGTGGCTGCGTAGCAAGATCATCAGCGCCGGACCCGATGCCGATCTGGAGCCGATGCTGCAATACGTATATGAAACGGCGAAACGCGCGGAAAGTTTACGTTACGGCCTCTGAGGCCGCCTCCGGCCTGCGTTAAGAGAGACGCAATTTAATGAGTTTATTTGCCTGCAGAAGCTTATTCACCCGCGATAAAAACGCAGGCGAATAAAAGCGGTTTCAATATTTACGTCACTCCCTGTTTTGCGCTACCGCAGCGCTGACCAGCTACTCCTGCCAGTCATTATTTTCAGCCTGCCGTCGTGCAAAAAGTGATACCGCTTAAACCCTTATTGCGCGGTTTCAGCAGATCGCTATCACATCCCGCACGCCATTCGCGTATTATCGCCCGTCAGGAGTGTGTACCACTCTGCGTCGCACGTGGCGCAGACTTCATGGAGAATCCGCATAATGGCATTGACTATTCGCCACGCCCGGCCGGAAGACGCCGGCTTACTGCAGCAGCTGGGGCGTATGACCTACAGCGCGCACTTTAAACACCTGTGGGTCTCTGCAGATGAAATGGATGCGTTTATCAGCAAAGAGTACGGCATGGATGCGCTTGCCAGCAGCCTGACCGATGCCAGTGAAAGCTGGCTGATTGCTGAGTCAGCGCAGCCTATCGGTTTTGCCAAAGTAAAGTGGAGTGTGCCGGTGCCCGATTCCGGGATGCGGGGTGCTCAGCTTTGCAAGCTCTATCTCGATCCGCAGGAAACAGGCAAAAACGTCGGAAGACGGATGTTTGAGAGCATCATTGCCAGCGCGCGCAGCCGGCAGGAAGGCTACCTGTGGCTGGAAGTGATGGACGCTAATGTCAGAGCCAGAAAATTCTATGAGGCGTTTGGCATGCAGCATATTAAAGATATTCCTTTTGTCACCGCCTCACAGCAGAGCGTGCTGCAGATTCTGGGGATGCTGATTTGATCCGCCTGCCCTGCGTATCTGACTCAGGGCGAAAAGCCTCTCTGGCTCACATATCTGATTAATTTTGCCAATTATTCCGGATAACCGCCTTAAACCGCTCCGACATCACTGGCCTGTTTAATTCGCTATGCTGCTAATTTAATGACGCTTTTTAATTCTGGCTGCAGCTTTTATATTTTGTGCGCCATAAAAAAATCTTTAAAAGTGCTTTAAAACAATTACTTAATTATATTTTCCGCTTCGCTTGCAGAGACTGCATTCACCATTATTCTTTAAAACGTACCACGCACATAACTGCAATGATTCATCATGTTATTAAACACTCTTCAAGAGGCTATATCATGACTCAGCACAGAGGCGGTTCAGGTAACTTCGCAGACGATAAGCAGAAAGCATCTGACGCGGGCAAAAAAGGTGGACAGAAAAGCGGCAGCGGAAGCGGCGGCAGCTTTAAAGATGACCCTAAAAAAGCATCTGAAGCAGGCAAAAAAGGTGGCCAGAGCAGCCGTAAAGGTTCCTGATTAGCCAGCAGCACAGGGATGTGCTGCAGTTCACCTCTTCGCTCTCTTCTCACTCTCCTCGCTTTAATCTGCCGTTACGCTTGCTGTTTCTCCTGCTGCAGACAACTCTTAAAGTCGTTTTACTTTCCCGGTTTTGCTCCAGACTTAACTTTTAATACTGAAAGGATTTACGCCCGTCATGAAACGTTTTTTATGCTCGCTGTTCAGCAGCCCTGAATCCTTACTGCAGGTCATGACACAACAGGATATCACTGAGTCGATGGAGGATGGTGACAGAATTATAATCGATGAAGATGGCAACGCCTCGGTCAACCCGCTCAGTCCTGAAGTCCATAAAGATTTTGCTGAACACGTTTCAACTCTGAAGGAAATTTAAATGGGCACGGCGATTTTCATGGTTCTGATGGTATGCGGTTACTGGTATACCAGCCGCGATATGTCCAGCCGGCTAAAAATAAAGCGCTCATTCGGCTGGGACGTCTATTTTCTGATTGCCCTTTACGGCTGCATTTTTGTTGTACAAGGGGTGCTGGCAACGGCTATTGTCTGGCTCCTGCTGCTGGGCGCCTCGTTTGCGAATAACACGTTCGGCCTGAGTGCTGAACATCATGCTAACTGGCACGTCGATTTTATGACCTGGAGCTTTCTGGGCATCCAGGCACCGGTGGTCATTATGCTGACCTTTGCGGTGATATTTTGTGTTTACCGCTCCAACTGGGCCGGCAGCGCCCGCCTGACACCCGGCAGCCGTAAAGAGTTATATCAGCGCCTCTCGCGTTCTAACGGTATTGAACAGCTGCTGCTGCACTGCATGGAAGAGGGTGAACTGGCATGGGTTACGCTGAAGTCCCGCCGGATTTACATTGGCATGATCCACGCCGCCACGTTTGAATTTCCCGGCACGGCAAATATCGTGATGATCCCGATGCTGAGCGGCTATCGCGATGCGCGCACGCTGAATCTTGCGATTGAGCACAACTATAGCCGCTGGTATCACGAGCATGAGATCAGTTTCCTCTCCTCACCGAAAAGCGCCCTCGATTTTCGTAAGGTGCTGATGGTTGATCAGATTGAGAGCCTCTCCCTGTTCGACCCGGCCAGCGCCTCCGCGCTGGCTCTGGGGAAAAAACGCTATCAGCGCCGCCGTATGCCGCCTAAACACCCCTGAGAGATGACGCTGAGGACGCAGCGGCTCGCCAGCGCCAGTTGCGTACCTCAGGCACATCTTCACCATACTCCCGCACCCAGGCGTGATGCGCCGCAAGACGCGCCTGCAGATCGTCCAGCAGATCCGGATGATCTTCAGCCACGCCGGGCACATGCAGCAGCGCAGCCTGCGCCAGATGATAGCGATCGAGCCGGTTCAGCACGGTCATATCAAAAGGCGTGGTGGTAGTGCCCTCTTCGTTAAATCCATGCACGTGAAAATTACAATGATTATTACGCTGATAAGTCAGACGATGGATCAGCCCCGGATAGCCGTGGAAGGCAAAGATTACCGGCTTGTCAGCGGTAAACAGGTGCTCAAACTCCGCCTCGCTTTTGCCATGCGGATGCTGCTCATCACTCTGCAGCGCCATCAGATCAACAACGTTTACTACGCGCACGCGCAGCGACGGCAGTAACTCCCGCAGCAGATCGACCGCCGCCAGCGTTTCCATAGTCGGTACATCGCCTGCACACGCCATCACCACGTCAGGTTCATCTGTGCAGCTGGCCCACTGCCAGATGCCCATGCCCGCTTCACAGTGCGCAATCGCGCTATCGATATCGAGCCACTGTGGTGAGGGCTGCTTACCCGCCACGATGACATTGATGCGATCCCAGGTACGCAGACAGTGATCGCCCGTCCAGAGCAGACAGTTGGCATCAGGCGGCAGCCAGACGCGCACTATGTCTGCCTTTTTGTTCACAACGTGATCGAGAAAACCAGGGTCCTGATGGCTGTAGCCGTTATGATCCTGACGCCAGACGTGAGACGAAAGCAGATAATTCAGGGAAGAGACTGGCTGCCGCCACGGCAGTTTGCGCGACACTTTCAGCCATTTAGCGTGCTGGTTAAACATGGAGTCGACAATATGAATAAACGCTTCATAGCAGTTGAACAGGCCGTGACGCCCGGTAAGCAGATAGCCCTCCAGCCAGCCCTGACATTGATGCTCGCTCAGAATCTCCATCACGCGTCCGTCGCGTCCCAGCTGTTCATCCCACGGCTCCAGCGGCGCCATCCAGCTGCGGCTGGTGGCGTCAAATACCGGCGACAACCGGTTTGAAGCGGTCTCATCCGGACCAAAAAGACGGAAATTATCGCTATTGAGGCGAAAAATTTCGCGCAGATAGAGGCCAAACTGATGCGTCGCTTCGCCCTGCTCTGCGCCCGATGCGCTGAGCCCGAGCGCAAACTGCCGGATATCAGGCGTGGCAAGCGGCCGCCGCAGCCGCCCGCCGTTGGCGTAAGGGGTCGCACTCATCCGTTTATCACCCGCCGGAGCCAGCGCCCGTAGTTCAGCGTTTAAACGTCCACTGGCGTCAAACAGCGTTTCAGGCTGATAACTGCGCAGCCACGCTTCGAGGATCTGCCTGTGCGCCTCATCCTCGCGGCATCCGGCGACCGGCACCTGATGCGCGCGCCAGAATCCTTCGACCCTTTTGCCATCAACCTCTTTGGGTCCTGTCCAGCCTTTTGGCGTGCGCAGCACGATCATCGGCCAGCGCGGTATCTCTTCACTATGGGTGCCACTGCGCGCCCGCTGCTGGATGGATGCGATAGTATCAAAAGCGCGATCCAGCGTAGTGGCCATCTCCTGATGCATGCGCTGTGGATCATCGCCACAGACAAAGAGCGGCTCATAGCCATACCCGCTGAAGAGCTGCTGCAAATCTTCGTCGCTGGTGCGCCCCAGCAGCGTCGGATTAGCGATCTTGTAGCCATTGAGGTGAAGAACAGGCAATACGGCCCCGTCACGCTGCGGATTAAGAAAATGGATCCCGTGCCAGCTGGCGGCCAGCGGACCGGTCTCTGCTTCACCGTCACCAATAACGCAGGGCACAATTAAATCCGGATGATCGAATGCGGCGCCAAAAGCGTGCGAGAGCGAATAGCCCAGCTCTCCCCCTTCATTGATTGAGCCTGGCGTTTCAGGCGCCGCATGGCTCGGAATGCCGCCGGGGAAAGAGAACTGTTTGAACAGACGCTGCATACCCTGCTCATCTTCACTGACCTGCGGGTAGATTTCACTGTAGGTTCCCTCCAGCCAGCTATTGGCCACCATACCGGGGCCGCCATGCCCGGGGCCGCAGACGTAAAGCAGGTCAGCGTTGCGCTGGCGAATAACGCGGTTGAGGTGGGCATAGATAAAATTGAGTCCGGGCGTGGTCCCCCAGTGTCCCAGCAATCTTGGTTTAATGTGCTCAGGCAGCAACGTTTCACGCAGCAGCGGATTCGCCATCAGGTAGATTTGGCCCACAGACAGATAGTTCGCTGCTCGCCAGTAGCGATCAAGCAGTTCCAGTTCAGCCGTAGTCACAGAGTCGGTCATCACCTCTTCTCCTCGTTACAGGGTAATAACTAACCTTAATCGAGAAAACAACATGCTGCGAATCAGCCCGCCGACAATATTCATCTGATGCTTCAATAAATTAATTGTTAACCGAAGCGCATAATTATATTTAAACGATGCGGTAATTGTCGCTGCGCTTAAATATAATAAAGACTACAAAATCAGACTCTGCAGATAATTCTTATAAGCACATAATCAAACCGTCCCGCTTGCAGATTAAAGAAACGCGATTACTATTAAATACGCAGCTCGCACATGATTGGTCATTCAGATCATGTCATTATCAACTCATGAAGAGGAAATATATTATGACTCAACATCGAGGCGGTTCAGGTAATTTCGCAGACGACAAACAGCGGGCATCTGAAGCGGGTAAAAAAGGCGGACAGCATAGCGGCGGAAGTTTCGGCAACGACCGTGAAAAGGCGTCTGACGCTGGCAAGAAAGGGAGTCAAAGCGGCAATCGCGGCGCCTGACAGCTTATTTCAGGGATAAACTCTGCGGCGCAGTGATTGCGCGTTTAATGACTATTCCGCATCAGAGAACGCTAACCTCTGCTGTCTGAAATCTCATATTAATGAATAAACTGCATACGTCATTTGACGTCTGCTTTGCTGTTTATTACTGCATGGAGAACGCTTATGAAAGTTGAATCTTTGCTCGACCTTTTTATTCACGATCTTTCAGATGTTTATAGTGCAGAAAAACAGATTACCCGCGCGCTGCCCAAAATGGCGCGTGCAGCTTCTGATGAAACGCTTAAAGCAGCTTTTAAACAACATCTGGAAGAGACCCAGGGACAAATTGATCGTCTTGATCAGGCAGTGGAAGCGCACGAAGAATTACGCATTAAACGCATGAAGTGCCATGCGCTGGAAGGTCTGGTAGAGGAAGCGCAGGAGCTGATTGACGCGACCGAAGCGGGCCCGGTGCGTGATGCTGGCCTGATAGGCGCGGCGCAGAAAGTTGAACACTACGAAATTGCCACCTACGGCACGCTGGTGGCCATGGCCAAAAAGCTGGGCCTCGATCAGGCCGCCAGTCTGCTGGCAGAAACGCTGGCTGAAGAAAAATCTACCGATGAAAAACTCACAACCATTGCGGAACAGCAGTAACGCATTATTACAAAGGCCAGCCTATCGGCCTGACTGTTAACACTGAGGTGAGCCATGTTTCGACACGTTAAAAAATTGCAGTACACCGTCAGGGTAAGTGAACCGAATCCCGGACTGGCCAATCTGCTTCTGGAGCAGTTTGGCGGCCCGCAGGGCGAACTGGCAGCTGCCATGCGCTATTTTACTCAGGGTCTGGGAGATGACGATCTCGGACGCCGTGACATGCTGATGGACATTGCGACCGAAGAGCTGAGCCATCTTGAAATTATCGGTTCGCTGGTAGGTATGCTTAATAAAGGGGCCAAAGGCAAGCTGGCTGAAGGCACGGAAGCGGAGGGCGAACTTTATCGCTCTATTACCGGTGCGGGTAATGACAGTCATCTTACCTCTATTCTCTATGGTGGCGGCCCGCCGCTGACAAACTCAGGTGGCGTGCCATGGACCGCAGCGTATATCGATACTATTGGCGAAGTGACGGCGGATTTGCGCTCCAATATCGCCGCGGAGTCACGCGCTAAGATTATTTATGAACGCCTGATTAATGTGACTGATGACGTCGGCGTAAAAGATGCGCTGGGCTTTCTGATGACGCGTGAAGCCGCCCACCAGCTCTCTTTTGAAAAGGCGCTCTACTCTATCCGCAATAACTTTCCGCCGGGTAAACTGCCGCCAATCGAAGAGTATGCGCATACTTATTTCAGTATGTCTGACGGGGATGATGTACGCGGCAGCTGGAATTCAGATGAGAACTTCAACTATGTCGCCGATCCTCAGCCTGCCGTAGATGGCGGCGATGGTCACGCCTCAGTGGTGCTCTCTGCGGATGAAGCGGCAGCGCTGAAGGCTATGGCTACCAGAACCGCCTCAAATCCTGATGTTAATCCGGAAACCGGTGCTGAACTGGGCAGTGAAAAGCCACAGACGTAACCCGTAAGGAGAGATCAATGCATCATAAACCTGTACAGCGTGCTCACGCAGGTTATCAGCCTGATAAAGATGAGCCTGAACTGCCTGATGATGATGCGGGCAGTGCGCCAGAATCGGGTGATAAGCAGCCTGAATAGACGCCCCTCCTTTTGACCGCCTTCGGGCGGTTTTTTCATCATAAAAGTAATTTTTTTATTGGCGTAAGCCAGCCTGAGGCGCAGAAAAAATAAGCGAGACGGTAAAAGTACGTTAATTAACGCAGCAAACTCAGCACGTTAAAATTTTTATTTTTTTATTCTGGCGTTTTTCTGATTCTGGTCTATGTTCCTTTAGTCACGTTAGTACCAATAATCACTATAAGAAGTTAAGGAACTTTTATGGATTTCGCTCGATTTAAAACACGGTTACAGCAATGGGAGCATTTGCACTTTACCAGCGTAGAATTACAGCAGCGCGATGGCCGCTTTGAAATCTACGCTACTGCAGCAGAGCATCAGACGCTCAGCCAGCTCTTTATCTGCAATGTCAGCAATGAATCTGCCGCGCAGGAAGAGATAAAACAGCTGCAAAGCTGGCTGCAAAAAATTAAGTCCGGCAGAAGTAAGCGTCTGAATGCGCGCCCGGTTCGTCAGGTCACGGTAAATGTCCCTGGAGTGAGCCTGAGCCGTTAAGCAACCGAATAGCTATTTCAGCGTTAATCAGGCAGATGTACAACTTTAAACTGAATGACGTTAATTAAGTGCGCTGCCTTTAATTAACTGTACAAATCAGCTAAAAGTGTACAGAAAAGAAAGAAACGCCTGAGCAGGATTGAAAGGAAAATGGGAGAAGCTCTTCACGGATGGAAGAGCAGAAAGCGTGGTCAGGCATCGTCTGGCGTATAGCCAACAACAATTTCCAGTGTGCGACGCAGAACGTCAGCTTCAGCGCTGCCACTGGCCGATTCCAGCGCCATAATCAGGTAAAGAATAATCGACTTATTAGTCACTCGTCCCTCAGTAGCAAGGATGCTGCGTATTACCCCATCCAGCACCTGTGACTCATCGCTTAACGCATGGCCGGCATCGCGAAAATGCGCAGCCAGCTCATTATCAGGCAGCACATTGTATAAGTTTTGAAAATCTGCCATTTTTCCGTCTCAAACTGTTAAAGATAAGGCCGCAGTATACCTTATCGGGCTGGATTAATGTTTACGGCTATTGCCGGATGACTGGTCATTGCCAAACAGGGGATGAACGTTATCTTTTTCCGGTTCGTTTCGTTGTTGCTGACCAAGAGAAATGCTGGTCCGGACCTCTTTCAGGGCCATGCTGATTGCGGTGCGATACTCTTCATCGGTGGCCTGCATCTGCATATTCTGCAGCTCTGCCATCAGCGCGTGGGTATTAACAGGCCCGGAGCGCTGAAGCAGCGTCAGGGCAGCTTCACCGATGATTTCGTCTATACTCTTCTGGTGTTTGCTCATCTTCATAGTGAATCTCTGTTTGCCGCCACTTCAAGATGAAGTACGACAGTAAAACAGCGCCACGCAGTGCGTGGCGCGATACAGCTGGTCACAGGTTATACATGAGGTTGTGCACTCTTCCCTGTTTACTTAGTCTGAATATAACCCGGTCGTAAATCTGGTATTAGCTTTCCCGCTCAAACAGCAAGCCGATAAGCTGATGATAATGCTGCTCTTCTTCTGCTTCTGTTGCCAGTTCAAGGCGACGTAACAGCTTAGTGCAAATGGATTTGCGATTCAGGTTGCGGCCTTCACGCAGAATCTCCACGACAATCTGTCCCAGCGTTTCCTGCTGAGACGGCAGCGATGCTTTACTAAAGTAGTTGGCAATCGCCTCAACTGAGTTCGGAGCATATCCGTTCTGGCGCATAAGTGACTCCCGTAAAATGTTAAAATTAACAATAAAAAAGTGGAAATCTAACCTGTTGTACAGGATTCCCAAAAAACTTGTACAGAGAATAATGAATGGTGAGGTAAGTTTTTTTTGCAAAAAGTGCTATCAGATGAGGATTGAGACAAATTTACGCACATTTTCAGACGGGAGATCAGCGGGAAGTGCGCTCATCGCCGCCACAGGCTGACGATGAGCAGGGAGCTTAATGGCGGCGTGCACCGGTGCCGGCAACGGTAACGCTATCCGATCGCTCTGACAGCGCTTTTAACGGCGAATCAGAACGACGGTCGGCCTGCTCTGTAGAGCGATAGTCCAGCAGCCACTGCTGCGCCTCATGGATCTGGCTGTCGCGCACCGCATCTGTTTCGCGGCAAGCCATCTGATGCAGTTCAGCCGTGAGGGATGCCAGAGTCACATCTGCACGGCGCATCATTAACGCCCAGGCGGCTTCCCCAATAACCGGATACTCATTTTTCATACTTTACCTCCTGAGAATGTGAGCTTGCGCCAGGTTCTCAAATTTCAGTATAGACCACTACTGGCAAATGTCGTCCGTTATAGCTACACGCCCGGCGGCATTGCGCCATACGATATTTATCCCTTTGCCAGATCTGTTATTTATCGCCCTGCCCTTGCCCCGCTACGCTTATATTTCCATGCAGAATCTGTAATTACCATACGACAGAACCCCTGCCTGATTAATAATCAATCCCTTCGGATTGACCCGCCCCGCTTAATATATTCTTCTGCTGAGTTCATATTAACCAGATAAAACGGACTCACCATCTATAATAATTATCATCCGGCAACGTTTATTTAATCGAAGCGTGGCTGACTGACATTTTAATAATAAATCGGGATGCATATATGGATCGGAAATTAATCGAAACGGCAACTATTCTGGGCGATCTTCTGCTTGAAAGAAAACTGACTGTCACCACCGCAGAATCCTGTACTTCAGGCTGGGTCGGCTCTACCCTCGCGGCCGTCGGCCAGAGCAGCCAGTTTTACAGCAGCGGCTTTATTACTTATACCGATCAGGCGAAACATCGGGTGCTGAACGTCAGTGAAGAGACGCTGGCACGTGACAGCGCCGTCAGCGAAGCCGCCGTGCGTGAAATGGCTGCAGGCGCAAAAGCGCTTTCCGGCGACGATAGCAGCATTGCAGTGAGCGGTTATGCCGGACCAGATGGCGGTGAGGATGGTACACCAGCCGGCACCGTCTGGTTTGCCTGGGGCCTGCCTGATGGCACTATTCAGACCTGTTGTCAGCGTTTTTCCGGCGAAAGCGAAGAGGTCGTCCGGCAGGCAACAAAATATAGTCTTGAGCAGCTGACGGCACGACTCCAGGCTCTGCTCAGCCAGTCCGCCCCGGACAGCTGAGTACGTTTTACCTGAACAGCCTGTGCGGTCTGCGATTATCGGGTTGAATTCCGCTCCGTTCACCCGCACTCTTAAGCTTTCGACCTGACAGGAGTAAATGTAATGGCAACCGAATATGCGATCGTTGCGGGCGGCTGTTTCTGGTGTACCGAAGCCGTTTTTAAAGATGTAATTGGTGTTGAATCGGTTGAAAGCGGCTATACCGGCGGGGAGCGCCCTGATCCGACTTATGAGCAGGTATGCAGCGGGGCAACCGGTCATGCTGAAGCTATCCGTATCGGGTTTGATCCGGCGCAGATAAGCTACGGCGATCTGCTGGATATCAGTTTTGCCACGCACGATCCTACCCAGCTTAATCGTCAGGGAAATGATATCGGAACGCAGTACCGCTCAGCGATTTTCCCTGCTAATGCTGAACAGGAAGCAGAAGCGATTGCAGCCATTGCGCGCGCGCAGGAAGATCATGATGTGCCGGTGGTGACAACCGTAGAACCGCTCAAAACCTGGTATCCGGCGGAAGCCTACCATCAGGACTACTGGGAAGGTGCGGGTCAGCGCAACGGCTACTGCATGGCAGTCATCCCGCCTAAACTGCAGAAGCTGCGTAAAAGCTTCGCCAGTCGTGTGAAAACCGCTTAAGTTCTGCATACCGTCTTATCTGCAGGCCATTATTCAGAGTGGCCTGTTATATTTTCCGCAACCGCGCCGCCATTATCCGTCATAATAGGCCCCTTTTCCGCTAAGTGAACGCCACCATGACGCCTTCAGTCCCTGCTACGCCGATGCGCCGGCGGACAATGAAACTTAATACGCTGGTCACGCTGATGCTGAGCGCCGTGATTGTCCTGGTGCTGTGTACCGTGCATATGTTCTATTTCTTTCAGATTGGTGCCTCTACCCGGTCACAGCTGGAAGATAAAGCGATGGCC
Source organism: Pantoea sp. ICBG 1758 (assembly GCF_002928325.1). Classification (NCBI taxonomy): domain Bacteria; kingdom Pseudomonadati; phylum Pseudomonadota; class Gammaproteobacteria; order Enterobacterales; family Erwiniaceae; genus Pantoea; species Pantoea sp. ICBG 1758. The sequence continues at coordinate 681,022 of NZ_POWL01000001.1, read as the reverse complement.
GTCGCGCGTACGCTGGCCACATCGCCAGATGTTCAGCGAGCGCTGCTGCTCTCCCCCGCTGAAGCTCATCTGCAGCCGGTCGCAAAAGCGGTTGAGACCAGCAATAATCTGCTGTTTATCACGATCACTAATATGGCGGGCATACGCTACTCCCATCGTAATCCGGAACTGGTTGGTCAGCATTTCATCGGCAACGATATTCAGCCTGCGCTGCGCGGTCAGGAAAATGTCTCTGTTAATCAGGGCTCCCTGGTTCGGGCACTGCGTGTTTTTACCCCGGTGTTCAATGCCCAGCATCAGCAGATTGGGGTGGTGGCTATCGGTATCTCACTGGATGCCGTCACCGATCAGATTAACCAGAGCCGCTGGATCATCCTCTGGACTATTCTTATCGGCGCGCTGGCGGGCGCGCTGGGTACGCTGATCCTGGTGCGCGTGCTGAAACGTATTCTGTTCGGGCTGGAACCTTATGAGATTTCTACCCTGTTTGAGCAGCGTCAGGCCATTCTCAATTCCGTCAAAGAGGGCGTGGTGGCGATGGACGATCGGCATGAAGTGACGCTGATCAATCAGGCTGCCTGCCATCTGCTGAGCGACGCAGCACAGACGCAGCGCGCGCCTGATGAAAGCTGGCGCGCTGACACCACCGCCGTCGAACCGCAGCTGCGCAGCGTGCTGCAGAGCGGACAGGCGCGGCGCGATGAGGAGATTAACGTGAATGGCCGACTGCTGCTGACCAATACCGTTCCGGTACGCACGGCGGAGCGGATTATTGGCGCGGTCTGTACGTTCAGGGATAAAACTGAGATCAGCCAGCTGATGCAGCGCTTAAGCGGCATGGTAAACTATGTCGACGCCCTGCGTGAACGCTCGCACGAGTTTATGAACAAGCTGCATGTGATCCTCGGCCTGCTGCATATGAAAAACTATGCGCAGGTTGAAGCGTATATCCTGAAAACCGCCAATAACTATCAGACAGAGATCGGCTTTTTGCTGGATAAGATCAAATCCCCGGTGATTGCGGGGATCCTGTTAAGTAAAATCAATCGCGCCTCAGACTGCGGGCACCGGCTCACTATCAGCGACGCCAGCTACCTGCCAGACAGCGGCAGCGAAGCGCAGATGGCGGCGCTGATTACCGTAACCGGCAATCTGGTCGAGAACGCGCTTGATGCGCTGCGCGAGCAGACCGAAGGAGAGATCCACCTGATGCTCCATTATCAAAACGGCTGGCTGACCTGCGAAGTGAGCGACGACGGACCGGGCATTGATGCTGCGCATCTGGCGACCATTTTTGATAAAGGTTTCTCCACCAAAGGCGAAAACCGCGGAGTCGGACTGTTTCTGCTTAAGCAGCAGGTGGAAAGCCTTGGCGGCAGCGTCAGCGCAGAGTCTGAGCCCGGCGTATTCACGCAATTTTTAGTCCAGCTACCCTGGGATAAAGGAAATTAAACCGCATGATTAATGTTTTAGTGGTTGACGATGATGCCATGGTTGCCGAACTCAACCGCAGTTTTATCGGTCAGGTACCCGGTTTTAACTGCTGTGGTACGGCGGCAACGCTGCAGCAGGCGCGCGATTTTTTATTCAATAGCGACACGCCGATCGATCTGCTGCTGCTGGATATCTATATGCAGCAGGAGAATGGCCTGGATCTGCTGCCTGAGCTGCGAAAAGCGCAAAGCCCGACAGAAGTGATTATTATCTCCTCTGCGGCTGATGCAGAAAATATCAAAACATCGCTGCACTACGGGGTGGTGGATTATCTTATTAAGCCGTTTCAGTTTCCGCGTTTTGAAGAGGCGCTGACCAGCTGGCAGCAGAAAAAATCGCTGATGGATAACCACCAGCACTATCAGCAATCTGACGTCGATCTGCTGATCCACGGCAATCCGGCAACGCATCACGACAATAAGCGTCTGCCCAAAGGCCTGACGCCACAAACGCTGCGCACGCTCTGTCAGTGGATAGATGCGCACCCCGCACAGGAATTCTCGACCGATGAGCTGGCTGCAGAGGTGAATATTTCACGCGTCTCCTGCCGCAAATATCTCATCTGGCTGGCGCAGATCAATATTCTGTTTACCAGCATTCACTATGGCGCCACCGGACGTCCGGTCTATCGCTATCGTCTGCAGCCGGAATATCGCTCGCTGCTGCAGCAATATTGTCAGTAGTGCAGTTTCCACGTGGTATCAGCTGGCCGGAATCGGTAGTGACGCGGTGAAGAGCAGACGATCTGCCGATCGCGGGTGACAAAAATGGCATCGATGTCGGACTGGCTGGCGAGCCAGTTCAGTCCCTGTTCTGTGCCCATGCCATACAGTAGCGTGGTATAGATGTCGCCATCCAGCGAGCGGTCACTTATCACCGTCACGCTTAACAGTTCATTATCCAGCGGATAGCCGGTACGCGGGTCAAAAATATGGTGCCAGCAGCGCCCCTGCTGTTCAAAGTAACGCTCATAGATCCCGGACGTGACGACTGATTTCTCCCGCACCTCGATTACGCCGAGTAACGCGTTATCGTCAGCAAAGGGCTTTTTCAGCCCAATTTGCCACCCCTGCGGTTCATGCAGGGGCGCACCCAGCGTCTGCACATTGCCGCCAAGATTGATCAGCGCCTGCGTCACTCCCTGCTGACGCAGCCACTGCTGCACCCGATCGGCAATATAGCCTTTGGCTATGGCACCGAGATCGATCTCCATACCGCGCTGCGGCAGATAAACCGACTGCGCCGCAGCGTCCAGCACGACCTGATGCGGGTTGGTAAGGGGCAACAGCGCGGTGATGTCAGCGGCAGCGGGCACGCTGTTGCCCTGAAAACCAATTTTCCAGCGCTTAACTATCGGACCAATGGCGAAGTTGAACGCGCTGTCCGGCAGCGTGCTGACCGTATGGGCCACCTGAATCAGATTAAACACTGCGGGACTGACCGCCACCGGTCGCTCGCCAGCGGCATGGTTAATTGCCATGACCTCTGACTGCACCCGGTTGACGGTAAACAGATTCTCCTGCTGTGCAATCAGGCGAAACACCTGCTGTGCCAGCGCGGCGTTATTTTCAAAGAGTTTCAGCAGCACAGGCGATCCCATTTGAACGGCTGAATAGCTGTAGACACCTGCCTCGTTAGCCATAGTTGCCTCATTACTACCGGTGCCCGCGCAGACGGGCACCGGTGCAGGTTAATTACCTAAGGCGAGTTTAGCGGCGTTATGCCCCGCTTTGATACCAAAGATGATGATATCCGCTACGGCATTCCCGCCGATGCGGTTGGCGCCGTGAATACCGCCGACCACTTCCCCGGCAGCCCAGGCGCCGGTGATCGCCTGGTTCTGCGCATTCAGCACTGCGGTTTCCGTGTTGATGGTGACGCCACCCATGGTGTGATGAACGCCAGGCGCCACGCGAATAGCGTAGTAAGGCCCCTGATTCAGCGGATGGCGCAGCGCCGTTTTGCGGCCAAAATCTTCGTCATGCTGGTTAATCACACACTCATTGTAGCGACCCAGCGTACTCTGCAGTGATTCCTGGTCCATATTGAGCTTAACCGCCAGCTCGTGCGGCGTGGGTGCGCTGATGACAAATCCTTTGGCGATATATTCATCAGCGGCTTTGTTATTACGGCGCACCTGCTCATCGAAGATGATCCAGGCACTTTTCTCCGGCAGCGCAATAATCTCCGCAGAGACTTTATCGCGCGTCTCCATTTCGTTATAGAAACGCTTGCCCGCCTGGCTTACCAGAATTGCCCCGCCGCCGCGCATCGCTTCTGAAATCAGATAGGAGGTGGTCTGTTCAACCGTGGGATGGATCTGAATCTCGCCCATATCAACCGTACCGGCGCCAATATGCTGCAGCATCGCAATGCCGCTGCCGGTGGCGCCGGCGTGGTTAGTCGTGACAAAGCCATCCAGTTCCGGGCGATATTTCACTACCATCTCCCGGTTGGCGCTGAAGCCGCCGGTGGCAACAATCACACTTTTTGCGTTGAGAATGCGGCTGTCGTTATACTCATCCACCACCTTAACCCCGGTTACCACGCCGTTTTCACACAGAATTTCAGCGACTGAGGTCTCAAGCAGCACCTCAATGTTGCGCTGGTTAACATTTTTCACCAGCCCGCTGATCAGGAAGCCCCCTACCGCTGAGCGATCTTCAGGCCGGTGCGTACGGTCAATGCTCATTCCGCCCGTGATAGTGATATCGCTGAGCTCAATCTGCTTCGCTGCCAGCCACTCAATGGCTTCCGGCGCGCGTTCGACAAACTCATGCAGCAGTTGCGGATTATTTTTACCTTTACCGCCTTTCAGCGTCTCTTCATAAAACAGCGCTTTGCTGTCTTCAATGCCTTTCAGCCTCTGATAGCGCGTCTCGGCGGCATTCATCCCCACTGACGCCTTAATGGTATTTCCGCCAATGGTGGGCATTTTTTCAATCAGTACCACGCGGGCGCCGTCGTCATGTGCCTGAATAGCCGCCGCGAGACCTGCGCCGCCGGTGCCGATGACCACAACATCGTAATTGACCGGCGCGTTCGGGTTGCCCCCTTCCTCAATCACATACTCTTTGCTGGAGGTTGCCAGCGCACGCGATACCGCTTTTTTCAGCGCCTCGCTTTGCGTAGTGGCCCCGGTAACCGCATCGACGTGCGGACTGTTTGCAACCAGAATGCGCTCGCGCAGGCTTTCAAACGTACTGGTGAAGTCAACATCCAGCGCCGGATCCGGCACCAGTTCGATGTCGGTAATACGATCGGTATCCAGCGTGACGTTGATTTTCAGCTTCAGCGCTTCCGCCTCTACCTTCGCCTGATACACACCGGCTTTATATTTGCGATGGCCGTCGCTGACGTCGCGGATCATGGCGTCCACCAGCGAGAAGCGCCAGAGCGGCTCCGGAATTGTCAGCTCCTCGCGTTTGGTACTGTCGATGTAGAGTTCAAGGTGCTCATTGTTAATAATGCGATTCGCCCAGTTGGGCCAGGCGATACAGGCTTTCCCGACGGCAACCAGATCGAAGCCCGATTCCAGCGCCAGTTCGGCATCCTCTTTATTCACCACGCCGCCGACGCCAATAACCGGAATGCGGGCCAGCTGTGCTGAACGCTGCGCAATGTATTTGGTAATCAGAGGCGTGGGGTCGCTGGTGTCAACAATGGAAGGACGTAGCAGCTGACCGACGGAGAAGTGCACGTAATCAAGGCCGCGCGCGGCGAGCTTCTCCAGCAAATAGAGGGTGTCATCCCAGCGGATACCGGGCACTTCAATCTCTTCCGGTGAAAAGCGATAGCCGATAATAAAGTCTGCGGCAGCAAAGCGATCGGCCATCTGATGCGTGATTTCCAGGACCTCCAGCGGAAAGCGCGCCCGGTTATCGCGACTGCCGCCCCATTTGTCGCTGCGCTGGTTGGAGTTAGGCGAATAGAACTGCTGGATCAGATAGGTATTGGCACCGTGAATTTCCACGCCATCAAAACCCGCTTTGATGGCACGGTTCACCGCATCACCAAACTTTTTGATCATGACATCGACTTCATCTGCGGTCAGCGCCTGCGGTGTGGTGGCCCCTTCGCGCGGCGCCGCGATGGCGCTGGGCGCGACAGGCGTTTTCCCGCCAATCAGCGCCGGCTCAACCATGCGGCCACCGTGGTAAATCTGCAGGATAGCTTTAGAACCCTGAGATTTGATCGCGTGGGCTATTCTGGCCAGTCCCGGGATCTTGTTGTCGCTGTCGATGGCGATGGCGCCAGGAAATGCCGGACCACGATTATCGATAAACGCACACTCTACGATGACGGTGCCGATTGTGCCGGCACGCACCCGATAGTAGTCAACCAGATCGCTGGTGACGCCACCGTCGTAATAGCCGGTACAGGTTGTCATGGGTGCCATCACCAGACGATTTTTCAGCACGGCACCTTTAGGCAAGGTAAGGGGTTTTAAGAGCGGGGTAAGCGTGTTCATGATAAGCGACTCCGAAAATCAAAAATGAAATTCAATTCCTGGCAGTGTGACCGGTTAAATAATTAAAGTGGTCCGACTTCATGCTGTAAATATAACATTTAATTTAGTTACATAACTTATATCATTAGTTATATAAACTACCGATAAGGAAAGCCTATTTTCAGCAGGGAAGGAGCGTAACGCGTTCCGCTAAGTTTCGTTCAAAACTTGATTAAAATCAAAGTTAATTCAACTCACAAAAATAAACTATATATTTCATTGATTTAAAAATAACACGCCTGCCAGATATTGGAAAGAAAGCGCTTCACATCCTGCATTATATCGTGAGGCACGCCCTGAATAAGCGTCATAACACACTGAAAATAACGCAGATAAAAATAAGCGCTCCATTTTATTGATCTGGATCAAAATAGGTATTTTAATTAATCGCATCATAACGGCATAAATTAGATAATTCGCGAAACAAAATTGCTTTCTGCTTTAACACAAGCGTCATGAACTTCCTGTACTGATGCCGCAAAATGGATCATCCAGGTATAAAGGCACTGGTACTGATATCGCATTCTTCTCAACGTGCAGACAAAAACTATGAACCTATCAACGCAATCGCATGAACCCACCAAAGCGCCGCCTGCGGCGCCGGGTAAAAAAAATCGCCTGCTGATGCTCTGCCTGCCGGTACTGGTTGCACTCCTGTTGCTGCTGGTGCCGACGCCTGCCGGACTGGAGCCCTACGCCTGGCACTTCTTCGCCATTTTTGTCGGTGTTATTGTCGGCCTGATTTTTGAGCCGCTGCCGGGCGCCGTGATTGGGCTTACCGGCGTGGTGGTCATCGCGCTGTTTAGCCAGTGGGTGCTGTTTAGCCCGGCAGAGCTGGCCGACCCGGCATTTAAAACGGCAGCGCAGTCGTTCAAATGGGCAGTCAGCGGCTTCGGCAACTCTACGGTCTGGCTGATTTTTGGCGCCTTTATGTTTGCAGCCGGCTACGATAAAACGCAGTTTGGCCGCCGGCTGGCGCTGATTCTGGTAAAATACCTCGGTCGCCGCAGTCTGACGCTGGGCTACGCGATTACTTTCGCTGACCTGCTGCTGGCGCCGTTTACGCCGTCTAACACCGCCCGCAGCGGCGGGACTATCTATCCGATTATTGCCAACCTGCCGCCGCTCTATGGCTCTAAGCCTAATGACCCCAGCGCCCGCAAAATCGGCTCTTATCTGATGTGGGTGGCGATTACCGCAGCCTGTATCACCAGCTCGATGTTTCTCTCTGCGCTGGCCCCTAACCTGCTCGCACTAGCCCTGGTTAAGAGCGTTATTGGTTTCGATATCAGCTGGGGGATGTGGTTCCTCGCTTTCCTGCCGCTGGGGATCCTGCTGATTCTCACCATGCCGCTGCTGGCTTACTGGCTCTATCCGCCGGAAGTCAAAGTCAATGATGAGGTACCGCGCTGGGCGACCGCCGAGCTGGAAAAGCTGGGCCACCTGTCGCGCAATGAGATCCTGCTGCTGCTGTTTGTCGTCGCGGCGCTGATGATGTGGATTTTCGCAACGGCATGGATAGAGCCCGCTATGGCCGCGCTGCTGGTGATTGTGCTGATGCTCTGGACCGGCGTACTTAACTGGAGTGATATCACCAGCAATAAAGCCGCCTGGAACACCTTTGCCTGGTTTGCCACGCTGGTGGCGCTGGCCGATGGTCTGGCACGCGTCGGTTTTATTGCCTGGCTGGGCAAAGAGGGGGCGGTGCTGCTACAGGGTTACGATCCTCAGGTCTCCGCAGTGGTGCTGCTGATTGCCTTTTATCTGCTGCACTATCTGTTTGCCAGCACCACGGCGCATACCACTGCCCTGCTGCCCGCCATGCTGACTATCGCCGCCTCAATTCCAGGCATTAATATGCCGGTGTTCTGCCTGATGATGTGTACCTCGCTGGGTGTGATGGGCATTATCACCCCTTACGGTACCGGCCCAAGCCCTATCTATTACGGCAGCGGCTATCTGCCGACCAAAGATTACTGGCGGCTTGGCACCATCTTTGGCGCCCTCTTCCTGGTGGCGCTGATGGTTATCGCTTATCCCTGGATGGTTATGATGTTCTGATGATGTTGCTTTGATGTTAAAAAACGCAGCCGCGTCAGCCTGTTTCAGTGTTACTATGCTCGCCAGTCAGCTCCTGATACGGGCTGGCGAGAGAAAATAGCACTACAGATCGCCTAATTTGCCGCCCGCCGCGCAGGCGGGCAACACGAAGCTAAGTGAGCCAACATGTCGAACAAACCCTTCTATTACCAGAACCCCTTTCCTCTCGCCAAAGATGATACTGAATATTACCTGCTGAGCCGCGAGCACGTTTCGGTCGCCAGCTTTGAGGGCGAGGAGGTGCTGAAAGTCGCACCAGAAGCGCTGACGCTGCTGGCTCAGCAGGCGTTTCATGACGCCTCTTTTATGCTGCGCGCCTCACACCAGCAGCAGGTTGCCGCTATTCTGGCGGATGATGAAGCGAGTCAGAATGATAAGTATGTCGCGCTGCAGTTTCTGCGTAACTCAGAAATCGCTGCTAAAGGCGTACTGCCAACCTGCCAGGATACCGGCACCGCGATTATCATGGGTAAAAAAGGCCAGCGCGTCTGGACCGGCGGCGGCGATGAAGCGGCGCTGTCGCAGGGCGTCTATAACACCTATATCGAAGATAATCTGCGCTACTCGCAGAACGCCCCGCTGGATATGTACAAAGAGGTCAATACCGGCACCAATCTGCCGGCCCAGATCGATCTCTACAGCGTGGATGGCGATGAGTATAAGTTCCTCTGCATCGCTAAAGGCGGTGGTTCAGCGAACAAGACCTACCTCTATCAGGAAACCAAAGCGTTAATCACGCCGGCAAAATTAAAAAACTACCTGATTGATAAAATGATGTCGCTCGGCACCGCTGCCTGTCCGCCCTACCATATTGCATTTGTGATCGGTGGCACCTCTGCGGAGAGCACGCTAAAAACGGTTAAGCTCGCCTCAACGCATTACTATGACTCGCTGCCAACGGAAGGCAACGAGCACGGTCAGGCGTTTCGCGATATCGTGCTGGAGCAGGAACTGCTGGAAGCGTCGCAGCAGCTCGGACTGGGCGCGCAGTTTGGCGGTAAATATTTCGCTCACGACATTCGCGTGGTCAGACTGCCGCGTCACGGTGCCTCCTGCCCGGTAGGCATGGGCGTCTCCTGTTCTGCTGACCGTAACATCAAAGCTAAAATCAACCGCGATGGCATCTGGATTGAGAAGCTGGAAGATAATCCGGGACGCTATATTCCGGAAGCGCTGCGCCAGCAGGGCGAAGGCGAAGTGGTGCAGGTAGATCTTAATCGCCCGATGCAGGATATTCTGGCCCAGCTCTCCGCTTATCCGGTGGCTACCCGCCTGTCGCTGAACGGCACCATTATTGTGGCGCGCGACATCGCTCACGCCAAACTCAAAGAGCGTATCGATAATGGTGAAGGGCTGCCGCAGTACATTAAAGATCATCCGGTCTACTATGCCGGTCCGGCCAAAACGCCGGAAGGACACGCGTCCGGTTCACTCGGCCCTACCACCGCAGGCCGGATGGACTCTTATGTCGATCTGCTGCAGTCGCACGGCGGTAGCATGGTAATGCTGGCCAAAGGTAACCGCAGCAAACAGGTGACTGACGCCTGCCATAAGCATGGCGGATTCTACCTGGGCAGTATTGGCGGCCCGGCAGCGGTACTGGCGCAGCAGAGTATTAAAAGCCTTGAGTGCGTTGAGTATGCCGAACTGGGCATGGAGGCGATCTGGAAAATTGAAGTGGAAAATTTCCCGGCGTTTATTCTGGTCGATGACAAAGGTAACGATTTCTTCCAGCAGATCCACAATCAGTGCTCTGCCTGCGTAAAGTAAAGCGCTGAAGCAGACCCTGTAAAAAATCCGCGGCACCAGGCTGCGGATTTTTTTATTAATCTGAGAGCGCTTTCTTATGCGCGCAGCGACATTTCCCGCGCGGCGTCGCGCTCGGCACTCTGCTGGCGCGCATGCTGCAACGCATCATAAGTGGGCAGATTGACGCTGATAATGTCCTGTTCGACCGCATCCAGCACCTCATCGTGCTGCTCCATATAATCATATCCTGCGTTCATGATCTCTCCTTTGCGCAGAGGCGTTTCTCATATCCTGTCCTGCAAAGATGACAGGTTTATGAAAATATAGCCTCTGCAGCGACCGCCGGTACGAAAATCAGAAGAACCCGAGCGGCTGTGTGCTGTAGCTCACCAGCAGATTTTTAGTTTGCTGATAGTGATCCAGCATCATTTTATGCGTCTCCCGCCCGATGCCCGATTTCTTATAGCCGCCAAACGCAGCGTGAGCCGGATAGAGATGGTAGCAGTTAGTCCAGACGCGTCCGGCTTTGATTGCTCTCCCCATACGGTATGCGCGGTTGATATCCCGCGTCCAGACGCCAGCGCCAAGCCCGTAAATCGAATCATTAGCAATGGCCAGCGCCTCCGCTTCATCTTTAAACGTCAGTACGCCGACCACCGGTCCGAAAATCTCTTCCTGAAATACGCGCATGCTGTTGTTGCCTTTCAGCAGCGTGGGCTGAATATAGTAGCCGCCGCTGAAGGCTTCGCCAATCTGCTCAACGTTACCACCGTGCAGCACTTCCGCCCCTTCCTGCTGCGCAATCTCAAGATAAGAGAGGATCTTATCAAACTGCTGCTGCGACGCCTGAGCGCCAATCATGGTTTCCGTATCCAGCGGATCGCCACGTTTAATGGTTTTGATGCGCTTCATCACGGCCGCCATAAAGGGCTCAAAAATCGATTCCTGCACCAGCGCGCGCGACGGACAGGTACAGACCTCACCCTGGTTCAGGAAGCCGAGCACAACCCCCTCGGCCGCTTTCTCAATAAAGCTCTCCTCCGCCTGCATGATATCTTCGAAAAAGATATTTGGTGATTTTCCGCCCAGCTCCACCGTGGACGGGATCAGGCTTTTTGCCGCCAGCTCCAGAATATGGCCGCCGGTCGCTGTTGAGCCGGTAAATGCGATCTTGGCAATGCCCGGATGCGATGCCAGCGCTTCGCCCGCCTCTTTGCCGTAGCCGTGCACCACGTTAATGACGCCGGGCGGGACCAGATCTTTGATCAACTCAACAAACAGCGTGATGGAAAGCGGCGTCTGCTCGGCCGGTTTCAGCACCACGCAGTTACCTGCGCCCAGCGCCGGTGCCAGCTTCCAGGCGGCCATTAGCAGCGGGAAGTTCCACGGAATGATCTGCCCCACCACGCCCAGCGGTTCATGGAAGTGATAGGCGGCCGTGAACTCATCGATTTCGGCGGCGCTGCCTTCCTGCGCCCGGACACAGCCGGCAAAATAGCGGAAATGGTCCACCGCCAGCGGCAGGTCAGCGGCCAGCGTTTCGCGTACCGGCTTGCCGTTATCCCAGGTTTCATTAACGGCGATATATTCCAGATTCTGCTCCAGGCGGTCAGCAATCTTCAGTAACACCAGCGAGCGCGCCTGCGGTGAGGTCTTGCCCCACTGCTCTGCCGCCGCCTGGGCCGCCGCGACCGCATTATCAACATCTGCCCGATCGGAACGCGGGAATTCGCCAATTGCGCTGCCATTAACCGGTGAGGTGTTGGTAAAATAGTGACCGTTAACCGGCGCAGTAAACTCGCCGTTGATAAAGTTGCCATACTGCGATTGCAGAGTGATCAGAGAACCCTGTTCTCCCGGAGCAGCGTAACGCATGGTATTTCCCCTTACAGAGCGAATGGAAGTTAACAACTTTTAAACTGTTGATTAACATTGCGCGATCGTTTTTAGCCTGTCAGGTCTGCAGGCGGGAAACTGTGAGCCGACGCGGGAAATCGGTGTTAAAGCGGGACAGAATCATTTGTGCCGGAATGTTCTGAGTTTGGCTTTTTTGCCGCGCTAAAGCGAAACCTGAGCGTTATCTGTGGTCAATACCCTGCAGACCACAGATTCAGGAGAGAAAGATGCTGGCTTCAGCCATGATGCTAATGCGGGCCAAAGCGAACTTTGTACAGCAATTTATTCGCGATCCGCGCACAATCGGCAGCGTCACCCCTTCATCAGCGGCGTTATGCCGCTGTATGTGCAATGCGGTAGAGTGGGATAGCAGCCTGCGGGTGGCTGAACTGGGCGCCGGCGATGGCGTGCTGACCCGCCAGCTGCTGTCGCGTATGGTACCGGCCGCGCAGCTTGACGTGTTTGAAATTAATCCGCAGCTGGCAGCAGAACTGCGTCAGTGGCACGATCCGCGCATGCAGGTCCAGGCACACTCAGCGGAGCTGCTGCAGGGTGAATATGACGCTATTTTTTCCGGCCTGCCGCTGCTGTCGCTGCCTGCGGCCACGCGTCACACCATTCTGAGCGCGGTGCATAATGCGCTGGCGCCCCAGGGCGTATTTGTCCAGTTTCAGTACACCTCGCTCACCCGGCACGATCTGTCGCGCTATTTTGTCTGGCAGCGGCAGCGGGTGCTGAAAAACATGCCGCCCGCCTGGGTCTATCGCTGTCAGCGCTGCGACGCTTCCTGATCCCGGGGCCGTACCTGCTGCCAGAAGCGCTGCAGCAGCGTACGCGCCCAGTCAGTATCCCCCATTACCGCGCTATCCGGCTGTACGTCAGCCGGTGTACAGGCCGTCATGATCTCGCGACTGAACTCCGGATGAAACTGAACGGAAAATGCCTGCGGCGAGTAGCGTAACACCTGACACGCATCCAGCGCTGAGCGCGCCAGAACCGTGGCCTGCGGCGGCGGGGCCAGTACCGACTGCCGGTGCGACAGCCAGGCGGAAAAGTGCGCCGGCAGTCCGTTCAGCCAGGCATCCGAAGCGGTCCGCGTCACGGTCTGCAGCCCGCGCTCCCAGCCGCGGGGATTATTGCCCACCTCACCCCCCAGCGCATACGCCATCAGCTGATGGCCGTAGCAGACGCCAAGCAGCGGCAGCTGCGCCTCTATTGCGCCGCGTATCCAGGCCGCAGTGCGCTCACTCCATCCTGCGTGGTCGGTTACCATCGCCCAGGAGCCGCTGAGGATCGCCCCGCTAATCTCCTGCCAGCCGGGAAGTGCGTCACCCCGGTGCGGACGCACGATAATATAGTCATCCGCCTGCAGCTGCAGCGCGTCAATAAACCACGCAGGCTGTTCGCCAATTTTCGCCACCACCTGCGGGGGCGGAACTTCAAGCTGTATTAATGCCAGGGGTAAAGTATAACGCTCCGTCATTGCCGGCATGCTCCTCTGCTGCGTCCGCTGTTAAGCTCTACTGTGACAGCAATTGCCAGCCGTGTCTTATGTTATTCCGCAACATGCTTATGCAGAAGCGGATGTCAGGATAGCGCTCAGATAATAGTATGTTGTAATTATAAGGTGGCGATTTTGCTGTTGAGTGCTAAACCGCCAGGTTGATGTGTCCTGTGCGGCAGGCTTCATGCCATTATTAAGCGTAAGTTCATTTTTCTGTGAAGGATAACAGCGTGGCCGTACGGCATTTTTTTCTGATTCTGTTTGTGGTTTCAATCTGGGCGTTTAACAACGTGGCGGTTAAATGGGGCCTTCTGGAGCTGCCGCCGCTGTTTCTGACGTGGATGCGCTTTGTCGTGGTCGCTCTGATCCTGGTGCCCTTTTGCCGTGTCACGCGCGCGCAGCTGCCGTGGCTCATCACCCTCGCGTTTACCTTTGGCTTTATGCATTTCTCGCTGCTGTTTGTCGGCATGCGCTATACCGATGCCGGTACGGCGGCTATCGTTGTACAGCTGGGCACACCCATTGCGATGCTGCTGGCGATGGCGATCCTGAAAGAGAAGCTGCGGCTGGTGCAGCTGTGCGGCATCGCTATCTCTCTGAGCGGCGTGGCCGTGCTCTCCGGCAGCCCGACTATCCCCGCCTGGTGGGTACTCTGTATCCTGCTGTGCAGCGCGTTTGGCTGGGCGGTCAGCAACATGATTGTCAAAAAGTCGCCGCCTATCAGTCCGCTGACGCTGACCGGCTGGATCTCATTCCTCGCCGTGCCGCTGGTTGGCGCTGCCTCATGGCTGACGGAGTCGAATCAGTTCAGCGCCCTTAAAGCAGCGGGCTGGCACGGCTGGTTCGGCATTCTTTACAGCGCTATCGCCTCTTCGATTGTTGCCTATACGCTGTGGTACGCCCTGCTGAAAAAATATAATGTTAATCTGATCATGCCCTATTCGCTGCTGACGCCGGTGCTGGCTGTCATCATGGGCGTGACGGTGCTGGGCGACAGCATGAACAGTTTCAAAGTATTTGGCGCATCGCTGGTGGTGCTGGGCACCGCCATTGCCGTGCTTAACCTGCGCAATCTGCGCATGCACGCACGTTTTCCGCGTCTGCGCCGGCGTTAGTCTCTCTTGGCTTAACCTGCATCCGCCGGAGTCTGCAGGCTTCAGCCGCACGTCACTGCTTGTTGTGCAGCTGCAGCGAACGTCTCCGGCAGCAGCTCCCCCTGCGGGGAGCGATTACGCCTGCGGCGTATCGTCTTCGCTCAGCTCATCATACATCGTCTGGATCGCCTCGCGGCTCAGCTCAGCCAGCGTACGATAAAACGCCGTGGTGGCGTGCGCTTCAACTTTGCCGAGGAACGCACCGCACCACGGCAGCAGATAAGATTCAAACAGCGCGCGCTGCGCGTCTGATTCATCTTCTGCAGACTGATCTTCCAGCCACGACGCCGCCAGCAGCAGTACGCCAAAGTGATCGGCAGGCGCGTCACTGAGCGGCATGCCGCGCGCGCTGAGAAACGCCCGGATCTCCGCTTCCGGCGCGCCTTCCGGCCACTGTGACGCGTAAGGCGGCACGCTGCACTCCTGACCGACAAACAGCGCGTTGTAATCCGCTGCCAGCGCCTGCGGATCGCTGCTCTGCTGCAGACGCGTCAGCAGCGCATCCTGCTCCAGCGGCCACTGTGCCTGCATTTTGCCTTCGCGCAGCAGCGTAAACAGCGGCATCAGCAGCGGATCCTGGGGCTGACGGTTAAACAGGGAGCCGATCACCCGGCAAAGCATAGAAAATTCATTCATCTGGCAGCATTCCTCACTACAACATTAAAAATCCAGTAATTCCGCGATCCGTTTACCGCTGCGTTGCTCCAGAAAATCGAGCAGGCGGCGCGGCGTGACATTTAACACCCGATCTTCAGGGAAATCCACCTCGCGCGTAATGCGCAGGCAGTGCTCAAAATGCCCCAGCGTAAAGGCGGTATGGGAATCGGAGCCAAATGCCAGCTGTCCGCCCGCGTCACGCACCGCCTCCGCAATCGCGCGGCAGTTAGGTTCACTGCCCGGACGCGAATGGGTAAACGAGGAGTTATTGATCTCCAGCGCCACGTTGTAGTGGGCTGCGGCTTCGGCAATGGCGCGAATATCCACCGGGAATTTGGGATTGCCCGGATGGCTGATGATATGCACCAGCCCGCCTGCCATCGCGGCGATCATCGCCTCAGTATGGTGCGCTTTGTCGCGCGGCGTGTAGACCGGCTCGTGAAACCCCGCCACGATCAGATCCAGGGCATCCAGCATCGGCCCGCTGCAGTCGATCTCGCCCTGCTGATTTTTAATGTTCGCTTCAATTCCGCGCAGGATCCCCACGCCGTCAATAACCCGCGGCCAGATACGCATATTAATGAAATGCCAGTGATGCGGCGCATCCGCCATATCGGGGCCGTGGTCGGTAATGGCAAATAGCTTCAGGCCGTTCTGTTTCGCCTGGGCGACATAGTCATGCAGCGTGCTGTAGGCGTGCG
Organism: Pantoea sp. ICBG 1758; assembly: GCF_002928325.1. NCBI lineage: Bacteria > Pseudomonadati > Pseudomonadota > Gammaproteobacteria > Enterobacterales > Erwiniaceae > Pantoea > Pantoea sp. ICBG 1758. The sequence continues at coordinate 665,257 of NZ_POWL01000001.1, read as the reverse complement.
TACTGGCTACGGTGTGCATATGCAGGTCAACGGGATACATATTTTGCTCCTCTGAGATAAATTAATAGCCGCGCTGGCGATCCACGCGCCCCGGGGGCTGCTGCCCTTTTTCCAGCTGCTGAATGGCGCTGGCAATAGCGTCCATCGCCTGCTCCGGCAGCGTAATAGCGGCACTGTGGGGCGTGATGGTGACGTGCGGATGCTGCCAGAGCGCATCGTCCGCTGGCAGCGGCTCCTGCTGAAAGACATCCAGCGCGGCGGCGGCAAGTTGCCCGCTGTTAAGCGCTGCCAGCAGGTCCGCTTCAACCACGTGCGCGCCGCGCGCCAGGTTAAGAAAGTATGCGCCGTGCGGCAGCGCGCGCAGGAAATCAGCGTTGATAAGATCGGTGGTTTCCGGCGTGGCGGGCAGCAGATCAATCACGACCTGGCAGCCGGCAAGGAAGTCGTGCAGCGCGGCGGCACCGTGGAAGGCGTGCACGCCAGGCAGGCTCTTCGGCGTGCGACTCCAGCAGCGCAGCGGGAATCCCCACTGCTGCAGGCTCTCCAGCACGCTGCGGCCCAGTACGCCCGCGCCAAGCACGCCAATGGTGAAGGCGTCGCGCGCCGGCAGCGGCAGCGGCTGCCAGCAGTGCGCCTGCTGCTGGCGCTGATAGTCAGCAAAGCGGCGATACCAGCCCAGCACGCACCAGTTCGCATACTCCTGCATCTGCTGTGCCATGCCGGTATCCTCAAGGCGATACAGCGGCACCTGGGCGCTGAGCCTGTCAGAATGCTGACGCTGCTGCTGCAGAAGTTCATCGACGCCCGCTCCCATCGCGAACACTCCCTTCAGGCTTCGCTGCGCCAGCATCTCCACCGGCGGCGAACGTACAACGGCATAATCTGCACGACCACTATCGCCCGGCTGCCACAGCCGGACTTCCGCGTCCGGCAGCCGCCGGCCGAGGCCCGTGAGCCAGCGCTGCGCGTCCATTGACGGGTGATACCAGATAATCTTCATACGCCTCCTTATTTTCTTTCAGCCTCCGGTAAACCGCGCGGCGGAGCAAGTAAAAACCGTCAGCGGCAACAATTTCCCACGTAATTACCCGGCAGCGCTTCACATTTCCATCGCCCTGCAGCGCCAGCCAGCACGATAGCGACTAAAGTTGGTTGAGTGGTCAATACGTTAGCGCACCACGTTTTCGGACAAGGAGAAAAACCGATGAGAAAAAATGTCATATTGATGCCCGCGCGCCTCTCTCTGCTGCTTACCACTGCCCTGCTGGCAACCAGCACGCTGGCCCATGCCGAAACCGGAAGCCGGATGCTGAGCCAGCAGCCGCAGCCGCCCGATGTACGCCTGGGGCCGCTCTTCAGCGCCGTGCAGAAAGCGCAGTTCTATCCCGATCAGAAAACCTTTGCTGACGCGATCCCGAAATACGATCCCGCCTCGATTCTCGCTGACTGGCAGATGCAAAAGAAGCAGCGCAATTTCGATCTCAAACGCTTCGTTGACATGAACTTTACCCTGCCCAAAGAGCAGGATAAATATGTACCGCCCGCCGGGCAGAGCCTGCGTGAGCATATCAACGGTCTGTGGCCGGTGCTGACGCGCAGCACGCCTGATGCCAGCCAGTATGATTCACTGCTGCCGCTGCCGAAGCCTTACGTTGTGCCGGGCGGACGTTTCCGCGAGGTCTATTACTGGGACAGCTATTTCACCATGCTGGGCCTGGCGGAAAGCGGTAACTGGGACCGCGTGCAGGATATGGTCGATAACTTTGCCACCGAACTCGATCGCTACGGGCATATCCCTAACGGCAACCGCAGCTATTATCTCAGCCGGTCACAGCCGCCGTTCTTTAGCCTGATGGTGGACCTGCTGGCCACGCATAAAGGCGATGAGGTTTACCGGCACTATCAGCCGCAGCTGCAGAAAGAGTATGACTACTGGATGGCTGACAGCGACAGCGTGGCGGCCGGTCACGCCAGCAAGCGGGTGGTAAAGCTCTCCGATGGCACCCTGCTTAATCGCTACTGGGACGCACGCGACGTGCCGCGTACAGAATCCTGGCTGGACGATGTGAATACGGCAGAAAAAACCCCGGAACGTGACAAACCGCAGCTCTGGCGCGATCTGCGCGCCGGCGCGGCGTCGGGCTGGGATTTCAGCTCGCGCTGGTTTACCGATGCGCATAGTCTCGCTTCGATCCGCACCACAGCGCTGGTGCCGGTCGATCTCAACAGCCTGCTGTTTCATCTGGAGCAGACGCTGTCAAAATCAGCCAGGCTGGCAAAACAGGATGACCAGGCAAAAGCCTTTGCTGCGGCGGCAGAAAAACGCCAGGCCGCAATCAATCGTTATCTGTGGGATGAGAAACAGGGCTGGTATGCTGATTACGATTTCAGTAAAAAACAGGTTCACAACCAGCTAACGGCGGCCGCTCTTTTCCCGCTCTATATGCAGCTGGCCGGAGATAAACAGGCTGAACGTACCGCCTCTGCAGTTGAAAAACAGCTGCTTAAACCTGGTGGTCTGGTGACAACCACGGTCAATAATGGCCAGCAGTGGGATGCACCTAATGGCTGGGCTCCGCTGCAGTGGGTAGCGGTAGAGGGGCTGGAGCATTATAACCAGCCGCAGCTGGCACGACAGATTGGCCAGCGCTTTCTGCAAAACGTCCAGCAGACCTATGACAAAGAGCATAAGCTGGTAGAAAAATATGTGGTTGAGGGCGCGCAGCTGGGCGGTGGCGGTGGCGGCGAATATCCGCTGCAGGATGGCTTTGGCTGGACCAACGGCGTGACGCTGATGCTGCTGGATAAATATTGCCCGAAAGAAAAAACCTGTAACAGCGCCAGTGATATCCCTGATATGCCGGCGCTGCAGCGCGCGAATTAATTTCGCACCGGCTACAGCCGAAAAAAAACCGCAGCCCCGGGGCCGCGGTTTTTTTTATGCGGGCAGAATTAACTGCGCACTTTACGGTAGATAAACAGCACGACAATGGCGCCGATTACCGCGACAACAAAGCTGCCGAAGTTGAACCCGTCAACTCTGCCAAAACCAAACAGGGTACTGATCCAGCCGCCGACAACCGCACCGATAATACCCAGTACCACGGTCAGGATAAAGCCGCCGCCATCTTTACCTGGCATAATCCACTTAGCGAGAATACCGGCGATCAGACCAAAAATAATCCATGAAAGAATACCCATTTGTTGCTCCTTACGTTATGAATCAAGGTGTTCACTGCGATAAGTATAGACGGGATTTTTTTCCCTGCAGCGCGACTGCCGCTTTAATCATCAGCCAGCCGCTAAAGCTTCAGAGCGTTACGCCGATAATCGTCGCATAACGATGATATGCGCAGCAGCGGGGAGCAGGATGTGAAAGATGCCGATAACGAACAGTATCTCAAGCGGGGTACGTTAGCGGTTTTGAATGTGATGAGGGATCTGTCGCGCTACCAAACTCCGCTAATGGTGACGTTTAATCGCGGGCAGTTTATCAGCCGCCTGCTGGTTGCCGATGAGGAGTGCATCATTTTCGATCTGGGCAGCAATGCGCTGAGCAATGAGTGGGTGCTGGAGAGTCCCGACTTCAGCGTCTGCGCCGAAACCTACGGCGCCAAAATTGAGTTCACCCTCGCTGCCCTGACGCTGGTTGAATATGAAGGCTTACCCGCATTCAGCGCACCGCTGCCGGCGTGCGCCTGGCAAATCCAGCGCCGCGAATTTTTCCGCATCAACGCCCCGCTGGAGCCGGTTTTCTGGTGTTACACCCGGTGGCCGGACGGCAGCCAGGCGCGCTTTCGCCTGCAGGATCTTTCGCTGGGCGGGGTCGGGGTATTGCCGGAAGGGCCGCTGCCGGAGGGCCTTACCCGGGGGGATAAGTTCAGCCAGCTGCGGGTTGAGCTGGGTGAATTTGGTCAGTTTGAGGTCACCGCAGAGCTGCTGCATATTGGCGAGCGCAGCGTAGTCCGTAAAGGCGAAGCCTGCGTAATACCGCGGCTGAGCTTTCGTTTCACTGCCATTGAGCCCGTGCAGGAGCGCCAGCTGCAGCAGGTGATCTTCGCGCTTGAACGGCTGGCACGCGATAAGGCGAGCCGCTTTCAGTAACTGCCGTTACGCCTGCAGGATATCTCAGACAGGCTATGCTTCTCCTTGCCCTTTATTTTAACCAGCGCCCGGCAAGGAGAAACTCCCCCATGGAAAACTGGCTTTCAGCCTCTGGCTGGCAACGCATTTTTCTTAATCAAACCGTCTGGATCAACAGCGCCATCATCCTCTTTGGCACCCTTATTGTCTGGTGGCTGTTGCGCACCGCTATCCGCTTTGTTTCGAATCGTATCGCCCGCTACAGCGAACAGCGCCATGTGCGTTTCACTGCCATTCTTGTTGAGATCCTGCGCAGCACCAGCCAGTCGCTGCTGCTGATCTTCTCACTGCTGATTTCGCTGAAGTTTGCGGACCTGCCGGCCAACTGGAGCGTGGCGATTGCCCACAGCTGGTTCCTCGCGCTGATTTTGCAGTTCACGCTGTGGATCGACTGCGGCATCCGTTTATGGCTGAAAAGCATGCTGCGCGATCCGCTGCACGTACGTAATCCGGTCACCACCGTGATCCTCGGCATTCTGCTGCGGGTGGTGGTATGGGTAATGATGCTGCTGGCGATCCTCTCCAACATGGGCATCGACATTACCGCACTGGTGGCCAGTTTAGGCGTCGGCGGTATCGCCATTGCGCTGGCGATTCAGACCGTGCTGAGCGATGTGTTTGCGTCGCTGGCGATCGGCTTTGATAAACCGTTTGAGCACGGTGATTTTATTGTATTCGGCGATATTGCGGGTTCCATTGAGCACATCGGCCTGAAAACCACGCGTCTGCGAAGCCTCGGCGGCGAACAGATTGTCTGCTCAAACACCATTCTGTTACAGCAGACGATCCACAACTACAAACGGATGCAGCAGCGGCGCATCGTGTTTAAGTTCGGCATTAACTACGGTACGCCGGCGGAGAAAGTGCGGCAGATTGGCGGCATGGTGAAAACGATTATCGAAGGCGTGCCCGACACCCGTTTTGACCGGGCGCACTTTCTCTCGTTTGATGAGTCGCAGCTGACGTTTGAAGTGGTCTATTTCGTGCTGAGCGCGGATTACAATGTTTATATGGATATTCAGCAGGAGATTAACCTGCAGCTGATGGCGCAGCTGGAGCAGAAGCAGATCCGCTTCGCCTTCCCGATGCGCCGCGTCGAGTTTACCGGTGGGGTACTGCCGCGTATCAATCTCAGCGATGCGTCCAACGAAGCACCGGCACAGAGTGCGCAGCGCTAAGCTGCGCACCGCGCGCTAGCCAATTGTGCGGTAGGCGGTGGTCACTTTCCACAGATAGCGCGGTGCCTGCGCGGCCGGATGTTTGTTTTGCACGTGCTGGTAAAACTCATCCGGCGACATCGCGTTAATCATCGCAATGGCGCGGTCGCGGTCGCGTGAGAAGGTGCGCAGTAGCGCACCGGCTCCATTGGCATAGGAGACAATGGTGGCGTAGCGCAGCGTCAGCGGATCGCGGATACCGGCCAGCGCCGACTCCTGCAGAATACGCAGATAGGCGACCCCGATATCGATGTTTTTAGCCGGATCGCGCAGCTCGGCCGTTGAGGGCTGCCCGTGACGGCCCTGCACGCGATAGACTTCGCGCCCCGCCGTCGAGGCTTTGATCTGCATCAGACCCACCGCGTTAGAGCGGCTTACTGCAGCAGGATTACCGCCCGATTCGACACTGATAATGGCGCTGATTAACTTCTCATCAACGCCATAATGAGTGGCAGCATCTTCTGTAAACAGCGCCCAGGCATCATTAATTTTTGAGGGCGGAGCCTGAGTGAGAGGCGTATTGCGCTCAGGCACTCTGGGTTTTTCCGGTTCACTGGCACAGCCTGCCAGCAGTAAAGCAGAGAGCATAAGTAGTCGAAATTTCACTGTTTTTCAGGTTCCGCTATAAGAGAGGCGCAGGCTATCATAGCCATGACGGCCGGCAGTAAAATTACCGTTATTCTGAAAATGACAAAATTCATTTTGCTGTCGTGACGCCGTTCACGCAGTTTGTCACTATGCACACTTAAGCAGAGAGCAGGAAAAGCGCAATGCACCCAGCCCGTTCCTTTCGTTTAATCGCCCCTTCTGGCTATTGCCACAACCAGGATGCTGCCCGGCGCGGCATTGAGCGGCTTCAGCATGCAGGCCACCGGGTGGAGAATGGCGCAGTGGTTGCCCGCCGCTTTCAGCGCTTTGCCGGTACGGACGCAGAACGTCTGGCGGATATCAATGCGCTGGCTGCATCAGACCCGCTGCCGGACATTATTCTGGCAGTGCGCGGTGGCTACGGTGCGACCCGCCTGCTGGACAAGCTGGATTACCGCGGTATCGCGCAGCGTCTCAGCAGTGAGCCAGTCGCGCTGTGCGGCCACAGTGACTTTACCGCTATTCAGCTGGCGCTGCTGGCGCAGACCGGCCTGATAAGCTTCAGCGGCCCGATGCTGGCCGGTAATTTCGGCGCGGATCCCGTTTCAGCGTTTACCGAACACCATTTCTGGCAGGCCATTTCCTCTCCGGAACTGAGAGTAAACTGGCAGAGTGAAAGCCCGGACTGCGGCAGCTGGCAGGGCCGCCTGTGGGGCGGTAACCTGGCGATGATCTGCGCGCTGGTTGGTACGCCGTGGCTGCCGCAGATTGAAGGCGGCATTCTGGTGATTGAAGATGTCAATGAACATCCGTTTCGCATCGAGCGCATGCTGCTGCAGCTGCAGCAGTGCGGCATTCTGGCGCGTCAGCAGGCGATTATTACCGGTAGTTTTACCAGTACCTCCCTCAGCGCCTATGATAACGGCTTCGGTTTCGACACTGTCTGGCAGCGCCTGCGCGATGAGTATCAGCTGCCGGTGATAAGCGATCTGGCGTTTGGACATGCGCCTGATACCGTCACGCTGCCGCTGGGTGCGCATGCTACGCTTGATATGAGTGCCGGCAACGCGCGGCTCAGCATCACCGGACATCCGGTGCTGCGATAATATGACATGCAGGAGATCGCCCTCTGAAGCCGCTTTATGAAGACTTATGGATCTCCACACCGGAATTTCCCGCTGAAGAGACCGCTAATGACCTGATGATGCATGGCTTTATGCTGCGGCATCCGCGCGGCAACCTGCTGATTGGCCGGGTTGAGAATCCGCTTGATCATGAGTTTCTGGCAGAGGCGGGTGGCGTTATTCGTCACTATCTTACGCACTGGCATGAGGCGGCACCGGGAGCACGGCTTATTCAGCAGCGCTTCAGCAGTGCGCTTTACTGCCACAGCCGCTCGCTGGGGCCGGTTAGCCTGGTGGTTGAGCCGGATGAAACCTTTACCCGCAGGGAGGTGCATTTTGGCGACTTCCATCTGCTGCCAACGCCCGGCCATACGCCGGGCAGCAGCAGCTATCTTTACCACTCTCCGCTCGGGCAGACCTATCTGTTTGTCGGCGACACCCTCACCTGCGACTACAACCGCTGGATCAGCGTGCTCAAGCCTGACAGTAATCCTGCCGAGCTGCAGCAGTCGCTGGAACTCTACCGCACGCTGCGACCCGATGTGGTGCTGATGAGCACCACGCGGGGTCACCTTTCATGGGTAAAGACTGATCTGTCCGGCTGGCTGGCAGCGATTGACGAAGCGGAGCAGTCGCCACTGGATCTGCGACAGCAGCCGCTGCTGTAGTCAGAGAGCTTTGGTGAGATAGTGGCGCTGATGATGGCGCGGATAGTTATTCAGGCTGAACCGGAGCTGATAACCCTGTTTTTCATAGAACGGACGCGCCTGAAAGCTTGCCGTATCCACCTGCGCATAGACGCAACCCCGCGCCCGCGCTTCGTTCTCTGCTGCCGTTATCAGCCGGGTGCCGGCCCCCTGCCCGCGCAGCGCGTCACTGACCCACAGCATGTCGATACGCAGCCAGTTACCGCAGGTTGATCCTGTCAGGCCTGCTATTTTTCCGCCGTCTGCATCATGAATAAACACGCCCAGCACTTTGATCTCGCTGACGTCAATAAAGCGGCTGTTGAACGCGTTAAGACCCTGTCTGATATCGTCGAGATCCTGCGCAGTAACGCTGTCGGTAACGCTGAGTGACATGGTGTTGTTCCTGTCGGTGTTAAGAAGAGGCGTGCTGACGATCGTCATAACGATCAAGAGAGACGATGGCGGCATCGCGCTTCACTGAACGCTGACAGGGAACCAGTTTGTCGCTCTGCGCATAAACAAAAAAGGTTTCACCGCTCTCTTTATTGATGACCAGCCGGTCGCCGTTGCGGAACCTCGTGATGGCAACGCTGTCGCCCCCTTCAAGGTGGAAACGCTGTTGTCCGGCGGCCACCTGAAAATGCCGCTTCGGCCACATCAGCGTGCTGAGCCCGTAACTGGCGCGGGATACCGTCATCGTGGCCCGCCCCGGACAGGTGATCTGAAATTCACTTTCGCTCCATGCCGGCGCAATCTGACAGGCCAGCAGGCCCGCGGCTATAACCAGAATTTTCATGCTGTTTTTCGCCTGAGTGTGATGTAAAGGTTCGCAGGGTAACATAGCGGGAAGCAGATTAATGCATGGCGTGCCGTACATCAGAGCGGGCGCGCCGAACATCTACATAGTAATAAAGCAGAAACAAAGCCGATATTGCATCGGCCTGAAGCTTACTCTGCGGCCACCTGAGCGGCCACCAGCATCAATGCCAGTCCGGCATCTTCTGGATCGAATTTATGCATCACATCGTGGATCGCCGTAACACAGTTTATGACCTGTTTTTTCTTATCGGCGTCCAGCTGATCTATCGCCTGCTGAAGAATCATTAAGCTGGCTTCTTCTTCTCTCATTCAATTACCCTGTCTTTTTCCTGTCTGGTGCACTGCGCTGGCAAGAATACCGTTTATCTGCTACCAAAGTCACCCCCTTACCTGCTTACCGCTTAACAGTTAAACAAAATGCAAATGGGAAGTGCAGCCAGACCTGCTATGCTCATATAAGCGATACGCGTTATCGTGCCACTGTCAGACAGGGAAAGAACCAGGAACAGGACCATGTTAAGACTGACTTATTTCATCATTATTATTGCGCTGACAGGCTGCAGCTCGACGCCAAAAGGGGTGGATTGTCCCGGTGAGGTGACCACGATTTATGGTCAGTCGCTGGGAAACACTCACGCCTGGATTTTTGATCTGGCGACCGCTTTCTCCGTCAGACGTGACAACGTCACGGTAAGCAGTGGCCCGCTCCACTCGACCGATCGCTTCCGCTATATCCCCTCTGCCATTACGACCGAAGGTTTTTATGCCCAGCGCCTGAGCGATAAACAGTTCCGGCTTATCAATCCTTACGAAAACACCATGATCACCTGGCAGTGTCCATAGCCCGTGCACCCCGCCGCGGGATAGTTTATTGTCAGGGTTTACGCTTGCGGCAGATACCGATAATGGAAAAGAGTCTCGATAATAACGGCTACATCGATTTCCCCTTCCCGGCCACCACCAATGAAGATGGCTCAGTGAATCCCTGCGGGTTTGATCTGACGCAGCAGCCCGAGCGGATCGACGAAATTAAAGCGGGTAATGATTCTGAAAATATGCGCCGGCTGCTGGAAGAGGTGAATCTGCAGGAGGGACTCTTTATGACGCTCGCCTGCGATCGTCAGCAGCGTGAAGACAGCGTCTGCGGATTTATCGACATCGCTTTTCGTCCGGATGTACTGCATACGCATGATGAAGCTGAACAGCTGGAAGCACGCTTTGAGCACTACCTCGGCTGTCAGGAGAGTCAGCATGAGATGCCTGCCGGCTCGCTGGTCAACTATGCGCGCGCCGTGCTGGACTGGGGCTGGTCGCCGCTGCACCTGCGTCAGCAGCGCTATGAAAAAGTGACCGTCCGGTTTTACTGCCAGCAGCCCGAGGATGCTGAGTGGTGTTTTGATCATTTACGCCACTTCCTGGTGAGCTGGTACCCCTCCTGGCGCTGCCGTCAGGGGTAAACCGTTCCTGAACAAGCGTCGTTAAACAGAGATTGTTACATAACCTTTACCGCTGTCGGGTTGCCGGTCCGCCATTCTCTGACTACGCTGAAAGTGACATTCACCACTATCAGGGAGTCAACATGACTGACAAAGCGGAAGCAAAATTGAATGAAGCAGCAGGTGCAGTTCAGGAGAAATTTGGCGAACTGACGGGTTCTTCCCGTCATCAGGCAAAAGGTGCAGCACGGCGCTATCCGGCGCAGGCGAGCTATGCCGTACAGGATGCAGCTGATTGCGTGGTGAGGTCGGTCCGTGATAACCCGACTACGGGTCTGGCCGTGGCTGCCAGCATCGGCGTGATCGTCGGTTTCCTGCTGGGCCGCAAATAATCTGGTCAGCGGGGCCAGCCGGCCCCGCTGTTCCTGCGCTTACGCCGCCGCGCGTCGTGCTTTATAGCGCGCTACCATGGTACGCAGCGCCTGATAGATTAATCCCGCATACAGACTCATTACCACTGCCATGCCCGGCTCTTTTCCCTGCGCCTGCCAGGAGACAAACCACATAAACACGCCCCACAGCAGTGAAAAAAGTAGCCAGCCTTTCACAAACTTCACGATACCCTGCATAGTCTCTCCCCCGATACTGAGCGCTGACGATAGCGGCTTCTGCTGCAAAAGGCACGGCTATCCGGTTCAGGATGTTAACTGCTTCAAACTATGAGACTAGCCAGCGCGCAGATGGCACGGGTAATTATCTGATGCCGCTCGTCAGTCAGGCGGGCTTAGTGGTATAACTGCAGCCGGCAGTCAGCGGTGCTGAACTATTTTCTGACTGACACCGCAATTGCGCACGCGTCGCTTATCGCCCCATACGGCTTTATGCTTGAATTCCCGCCACCCCGGACCGGCTACTGATTAACATGAGCTACTTCTATACATTCCAGAATTTTCTTGCCGGTGACACGGCGCTTGCGGCAACGGTCAGCCTGCTGCTGCTGGTCGCGGCGGCGATGATTGCGCACTTTATCTGTAAATTTTTTGTGGTAAAGGTGGTGCGTAAAGTCTTTTTCAGCGCGCATAAAAATCAGGTACCGCTGGATAAAGATGTCCGCCTGTCGGAAAAACTCTCTAATTTTATTCCGGTCATTATCGTCTACTATCTGCTGCAGTTTATGCCGGGTCTGCCGCAGCATCTGCAGATTGCGGTCAAGACCATCTGCGGCATTCTGTTTTTTATCTATCTTTCGCTGTTCTTTACGGAAGTGCTGGAGATCATCAACATCTCCTATACCAAAAAGTCGCGGCGTAAAAATCACTCGATTAAAGGCTATATCCAGATCGGTAAGATTCTGGTGCACATCCTCTCTGCGATCATGATCCTGGCAATTATGTCGAATAAGTCGCCGGTGATTATCATTTCCAGTCTGGGTGCGGTGGCGGCCGTTCTCATGCTGGTATTTCAGCACACGCTGCTGTCGCTGGTGGCCAACATTCAGGTTTCATCCAATGATGTGCTGCAGCTCGGTGACTGGATTGAGATGCCGGATAACGGCATCAGTGGTGAGGTCATCGATATTGCGCTGCACACCATTACTATTCGCAACTGGGACAACACGCTGTCGCGCATTCCCACGAAGAATTTTCTGACCGAAACCTATACCAACTGGCAGGCAATGTTCTCCTCCGGTGCGCGGCGTATCATGCGCAGCTTCTATCTTGACCAGACCTCAATTCGCTTTCTGGACTATGAGCTGGTGCAGCAGATGATGCAGATACGCGGGGTCAGTGAGCAGCTTTCCGTGCTGATGGATGGACGTGAACCCAGCGCGCCAGGCGACCGCTGGTTTGCCGAAAATGGCCTGACTAATCTGACCATATTTCGTAAATATCTGACCGCCTGGCTGACGCAGCGCGATGATATTAAGAAAGATATGTATATCGTGGTACGGGCACTCAAACCCTCACCCGAAGGGCTACCGGTTGAGGTCTACTGCTTTACCTCTTCCGTCATGTGGGCTGATTACGAAGATTCACAGTCAGCGATATTTGAGTATATCTATGCCATCGTCGGACAGTTCGCCCTGCGGATTTATCAGCATCCGGGCGGCCACGATTTCTGGCGCCTGTCGCAGGCGCGCGATGAGACGCTGCGTCAGAGCGATACAGCTGGCGAATAAAAAACGGGAGCCAGTGGCTCCCGTTTTGCACTCTGCCTGAAGCAGATTACATGTTGCTGATGATCGCGTCGCCAAACTCTGAACATTTCAGCAATTTAGCGCCATCCATCAGACGTTCGAAGTCATAGGTCACGGTTTTAGCCGCAATTGCGCCTTCCATACCTTTGACAATCAGATCAGCCGCTTCAAACCACTCCATGTGACGCAGCATCATCTCAGCAGACAGGATCACTGAACCCGGGTTCACTTTATCCTGACCCGCATATTTTGGTGCAGTCCCGTGCGTGGCTTCAAACAGCGCGCACTCGTCACCGATGTTTGCGCCAGGTGCGATACCGATACCACCAACCTGTGCCGCCAGGGCGTCAGAGATGTAGTCGCCGTTCAGGTTCATACAGGCAATAACGTCATACTCTGCCGGACGCAGCAGGATCTGCTGCAGGAAAGCATCTGCAATCACATCCTTGACGATGATCTCTTTGCCGGTATTTGGATTGTTGAATTTCATCCACGGGCCACCGTCAATCAGCTCACCACCAAACTCCTCTTTCACCAGCTGGTAGCCCCAGTCCTTGAAAGAACCTTCGGTGAACTTCATGATGTTGCCTTTATGAACCAGCGTCAGCGAATCACGATCGTTAGTGATGGTGTATTCTAGCGCCGCACGGACCAGGCGTTTGGTACCCTCTTCCGAGCACGGCTTCACGCCGATACCGCACTGCTGCGGGAAGCGAATTTTCTTCACGCCCATCTCTTCACGCAGGAATTTGATCACTTTATCCGCTTCCGGCGTACCCGCTTTCCATTCGATACCGGCATAGATATCTTCGGAGTTCTCACGGAAGATCACCATATCGGTCTCTTCCGGACGTTTGACCGGGCTTGGCGTGCCTTTGTAGTAGCGTACCGGACGCAGGCAGACGTAAAGGTCCAGCTCCTGACGCAGTGCCACGTTCAGCGAGCGAATACCGCCGCCAACCGGGGTGGTCAGTGGGCCTTTGATGGCAACGCGGTACTCTTTGATTAAATCCAGGGTTTCCTGCGGCAGCCAGACATCCTGGCCGTAAAGTTCTGTTGATTTCTCACCAGTAAAGATTTCCATCCAGGAAATTTTACGCTCGCCGTTGTAGGCTTTCTTCACGGCAGCATCAACCACTTTCAGCATGACCGGGGAAACGTCAACGCCGATACCATCACCCTCGATGTAAGGAATGATTGGGTTATGCGGGACATTCAGTTTGCCCTGATCAAGGGTGATTTTCTGACCTTCTGCCGGAACAACTACTTTGCTTTCCATTAACCTCTCCTTCGAGCGATTTTTTGTTAATGATTTGTAAGATGCGGGTCAATACTACTTGAATATTTCCCCTACGCCAATCACCGTAATTTCGCGTTATAATGCGCCGATTGTTACTTACTGCAAAGCTCATGCGAAAAACATCTCAGAAAATTCACCCACCTAAACGCACCGCGGCGTCACGCCACGCTGCGCGCCGCCCGGCACGTCCGGCCGGCCCGCGCCGCGTGATTTTATTTAACAAACCCTTTGATGTGCTGCCGCAATTCAGCGACGACGCCGGGCGCCGCACGCTGAAAGACTTTATTCCGGTCAGCGACGTCTACGCGGCAGGCCGTCTGGATCGCGACAGTGAGGGGCTGATGCTGCTGACCAACGATGGCGCGCTGCAGGCGCAGCTTACTCAGCCCGGCAGGCGCACGGGGAAAATTTACTTTGTTCAGGTCGAGGGCGTGCCGCAGGAATCAGATTTATCCCGGCTGCGCAGCGGCGTTGAGCTTAACGACGGCATAACGCTGCCGGCGGGTATCGAAGCGGTCAGTGAGCCGGAGTGGCTATGGCCGCGCACGCCACCAGTGCGCGAACGCAAAACCATCCCCACCAGCTGGCTGAAAATCACCCTGTATGAAGGGCGCAACCGGCAGGTACGACGCATGACGGCGCATATCGGTTTCCCGACCCTGCGCCTGATTCGCTTTGCGCTGGGAGAGCATCAGCTTAATGGGCTTGCTCCCGGCGAGTGGCGCGATATCAGCGCTGAGTTTCAATAACCGCAGGTTAATCAGAGCGAGCGAACGATGTTTAAACCTCATGTAACCGTCGCCTGTCTGGTACAGGCGCAGGATAAACTGCTGGTGGTTGAGGAGCGTGTCGCCGGACGCGTGACCTGGAATCAGCCAGCGGGCCATCTCGAAGCGGATGAGACGCTGCAGGAAGCGGCGCTGCGCGAGCTGTATGAAGAGACCGGTATCTACGCAGAGCTGCACTATTTTCTTGGCGTGCAGCAGTGGATTGCGCCGGATAATACACCTTTTGTGCGGTTTCTCTTTGGTGTTGATCTGCCAGCGCCGTGCGTGACCACGCCGCTCGACAGCGATATCGATTGCTGCTGGTGGCTAACACCCGAGCAAATTCTTACGTCCGATCAGCTACGTTCGCCGCTGGTCGCGGAGAGCGTGCGGCTGTGGCAACAGGGCGTGCGCTACCCGCTACAGCTGGTGGCGCCGTTTAACTGGCCGTTTCACAAGGGTGCGCATACCGTGACTCCATGATAGAATGCGCCGCCTGTTTTACTGTAATCAAGAGTGCGTCATGTCTGACAACAGCCAGAAAAAAGTAATCGTCGGAATGTCCGGCGGCGTCGATTCTTCCGTTTCCGCGTGGCTACTGCAGCAGCAGGGCTACCAGGTTGAAGGCCTGTTCATGAAGAACTGGGAGGAGGATGACGGCGAGGAGTATTGCACCGCCGCAGACGATCTGGCTGATGCACAAGCCGTGTGTGACAAGCTCGGCATAAAACTGCACAAAATTAATTTTGCCGCTGAGTACTGGGACAATGTGTTCGAGCATTTTCTCGACGAATATAAGGCGGGGCGCACGCCTAATCCCGATATTCTCTGCAATAAAGAGATCAAATTTAAAGCCTTTCTTGAGTTCGCTGCTGAAGACCTCGGCGCAGATTATATCGCGACCGGCCACTATGTGCGTCGGGCCGACGTGGCGGGCAAAAGCCAGCTGCTGCGCGGACTCGATGGCAATAAAGATCAGAGCTATTTCCTCTACACCCTGAGCCACCAGCAGATCGCCCAGAGCCTGTTTCCGGTCGGTGAACTGGAGAAGCCGGAAGTGCGCCGCATTGCCGAAGAGCTGGATCTGATTACCGCAAAGAAAAAAGATTCTACCGGCATCTGCTTTATCGGCGAGCGCAAGTTTCGCGATTTCCTCGGCCGTTACCTGCCTGCGCAACCGGGCGAAATTGAGACGGTCGAGGGTGAAATTGTCGGTGAGCATCAGGGGCTGATGTACCATACGCTCGGTCAGCGCAAAGGTCTGGGCATTGGCGGCCGCAAAGAGAGCAATGACGATCCCTGGTACGTGGTGGACAAAGATGTCGCACGTAACCGGCTGATTGTCGCCCAGGGCGGCGACCATCCGCGCCTGATGTCTGTGGGCCTGATTGCCCAGCAACTGCACTGGGTCGATCGTCAGCCGGTGACCTCCCCGCTGCGCTGCACGGTTAAAACCCGCTACCGCCAGAGTGACATCCCGTGTGAAATCCTGCCGCTTGGCGACGATCGCATCGAGGTGCGTTTCGATGAAGCGGTTGCAGCGGTGACGCCGGGCCAGTCTGCGGTGTTCTATCTGGATGACGTCTGTCTCGGTGGCGGTATTATTGAGCAGCGTCTGCCGCTGCCTGAGGCGTAAAACGGCGCCGCTGATTTTTCTGCAGGAGTAGAGCGTGGCTAAAAATTTTTATGATATTACGCTGGCGCTGGCGGGCATTTGCCAGGCCACACAGCTGACGCAGCAGCTGGCGCATCAGGGCCAGTGCGACAGCGCGGCGCTGCAGGTATCCATACGCAGCCTGCTTGATCTCAATCCCGCCTCCACGCTGGCGGTATATGGTAATGACGAAGCCAATCTGCGCACCGGTCTGGAGACCTTGATGGCAGTGCTGAACAGCGGCAGCCGTCAGGGTGCCAGTGCGGAAGTGACGCGCTACACGCTGGGTCTGATGGTGCTGGAGCGCAAGCTCAGCGGCAACAAAACCGCGCTGGCGGCGCTGGCACAGCGTATCGGCCAGCTCGATCGTCAGCTGGCGCACTATGGTCCCGAATCTGACACCATTACCAGCGCCATGGCGGGCATCTATGTCGATATCATCAGCCCGCTGGGCCCGCGCATTCAGGTTACCGGCTCACCGCAGGTGCTGCAAAATACTCAGGTACAGAACAAAGTACGCGCGGCGCTGCTGGCGGGGATCCGTTCAGCGGTGCTCTGGCAGCAGTGTGGCGGTGGCCGCCTGCAGCTGATGTTTTCGCGTCAGCGCCTGCTGAATGAAGCCAAAGCTATTTTATCCCGGCTGGGTCCGGCGTATTAAACGCTGCCCTGCCCTCATCTGTTAACGTTTCAGGAGTTGCACTGATGGAATTATCCTCTCTGACCGCCGTCTCACCCGTTGATGGCCGTTACGGCGATAAAGTCAGCCCGCTGCGCGCCATTTTCAGTGAGTTTGGTTTACTGAAATTCCGCGTGGAAGTGGAAGTTCGCTGGTTACAGAAACTGGCTGCGACCGCAGAGATCAGGGAAGTTCCTGCATTTGATGCTGACGCAAACGCTTTCCTTGACGCGATTGTCAGCAATTTTGATGAAACTGACGCTGCACGCATCAAAACCATAGAGCGCACTACGAATCACGATGTCAAAGCGGTTGAATACTTTCTGAAAGAGAAAGTGGCTGATGTGCCTGCGCTGCAGGCGGTCTCTGAGTTTATCCACTTCGCCTGCACCTCTGAAGATATCAATAACCTCTCCCATGCGCTGATGCTGGAAACCGCACGCCGCGACGTTATCACGCCCTACTGGCAGAAAATCATCGCTGCGGTGAAGGGACTGGCGCAGGAGTATCGCGATATTCCGCTGCTCTCCCGTACGCACGGCCAGCCCGCTACCCCTTCAACCATGGGCAAAGAGATGGCCAACGTCGCCTACCGCATGGAGCGGCAGCTGCGTCAGCTGGGCAACATTGAGGTGCTGGGCAAAATCAACGGCGCCGTCGGCAACTACAACGCGCACATCGCTGCTTATCCGGAAGCGGACTGGCATCAGATCAGCGAAGAGTTTGTCACCTCGCTTGGCATTACCTGGAACCCCTACACCACGCAGATTGAGCCGCACGACTACATTGCAGAGCTGTTTGACTGTATCGCGCGTTTCAACACTATCCTGATCGATTTTGATCGCGATATCTGGGGCTACGTTGCACTGAACCACTTCAAACAGAAAACCATCGCGGGCGAAATTGGCTCCTCAACGATGCCGCACAAGGTCAACCCTATCGACTTTGAAAACTCTGAGGGTAATTTAGGTCTGGCAAACGCGGTACTGCAGCACCTCGCCAGCAAGCTCCCGGTGTCACGCTGGCAGCGCGATCTCACCGACTCAACCGTTCTGCGCAACCTCGGCGTCGGCGTCGGCTATGCCCTGATTGCCTATCAGTCCACGCTGAAGGGCATCTCAAAACTGGAGGTGAATCGCGATCGCCTGCTGGATGAGCTGGATCACAACTGGGAAGTGCTTGCCGAGCCGATTCAGACCGTGATGCGCCGTTACGGGATTGAAAAACCCTACGAAAAGCTTAAAGAGCTGACGCGCGGCAAGCGCGTGGATGCGGCGGGCATGCAGGCCTTTATCGACAGCCTGGCGCTGCCGGAAGAGGAGAAAGTGCGCCTGAAGCAGATGACCCCGGCTAACTATCTGGGCCGCGCGGTGCAAATGGTCGATGACCTGAAGTAATTCCGCCTGCACAGGCGCGCACCGCGCGCCTGTTGCGTTGTTCTCTGGTTTAGCTCCCTTCACGTATACTCACTTTATTATCACTGAGTTTGCAGGTAAGGAAAAAGTATGCGTGTTCTGGTTGTGGAAGATAATGCTCTGCTGCGCCACCATCTCGCCGTTCAGCTGCGTGATATGGGGCATCAGGTTGATGCCGCTGAAGATGCGAAAGAAGCTGACTACTTTCTTCAGGAACATCTGCCTGACATTGCGCTGGTTGATCTTGGCCTGCCCGACGAAGATGGCATGTCGCTGATTCGCCGCTGGCGCAGCGACGCGGTGCGCCAGCCGATCCTGGTACTGACCGCACGCGAAGGCTGGCAGGCAAAAGTTGAAGCCCTGGAAGCTGGCGCGGACGACTACGTTACCAAGCCTTTTCATATTGAGGAGGTTGCTGCCCGCCTGCAGGCGCTGATGCGCCGCAATAGCGGCCACGCATCGCAGATCATCTCCCTGCCGCCGTTTCAGGTCGACCTGTCACGTCGCGAGCTGGCGGTGAACGACGTGCCGGTGAAGCTGACAGCATTTGAATATACGATTGCGGAAACGCTGATCCGCAACGCGGGTAAAGTGGTCAGCAAAGATTCGCTGATGCTGCAGCTCTATCCTGACGCTGAACTGCGCGAAAGCCATACCATCGATGTGCTGATGGGCCGTCTGCGCAAGAAAATCCTTGCACTGCATCCGACCGAAGTGATCAACACGGTACGCGGTCAGGGCTACCGTTTCGATCTCTGACGCCATGAACTGGTTTCGCCAGCTGCGCCCGCTCTCACTCCGTACCCGCTTTCTGCTGGCGACCGCCGCCGTGGTCCTGTTTATCTCTCTCTCCTATGGCATGGTCGCGGTTATCGGCTATGTCGTGAGTTTCGATAAAAATACCTACCGCGTGCTGCGCGGTGAAAGTAACCTCTTTTTCACTCTGGCGCAGTGGCAGGATAACAAACTCACCATCGCGCAGCCGGAGCGCATGACGCTGAATTTCCCGACGCTGGTCTTTATCTACGATGAGCGCGGCAAGCTGCTGTGGCAGCAGCGCGACGTGCCGGAGATCCGGGAAAAAATTCAGCCCGAGTGGCTGCTGAAGCCTGACTTTTATGAAATTGACACCAGCAACCGCACCAGCCTGACGGCATTAGGCGATAACATTCAGGCGCAGCAGCAGCTGCACGCGCTGGACAGCAACAGTAACGACACCTTTACCCATTCGGTTGCGGTGAATCGCTACGATGCGACAGTCAACCTGCCGGCGATGACCATTGTGGTGGTGGATTCCATCCCGCAAGAGCTGCAGCACTCAGACGTAGTCTGGTCATGGTTCAGCTATGTGCTGGCGGCTAACCTGCTGCTGGTGATCCCGCTGCTCTGGCTGGCCGCTCACTGGAGCCTGCGCCCGATTGGCGATCTCACCGCGCAGGTGCGCGAGCTGGAGACCGGTCAGCGGGAAAACCTGGGCGACAACCCGCCGCAGGAGCTGAAAAGCCTGGTGCGCAACCTTAACCTGCTGCTGACCAACGAGCGTCAGCGCTATACCCGCTACCGCACCACGCTCTCAGATTTAACCCACAGCCTGAAAACACCGCTGGCAGTGCTGCAGAGTACGCTGCGATCGCTGCGCAACGGCAAATCACTCACCATCGAACAGGCGGAGCCGGTGATGCTGGAGCAGATCAGCCGTATTTCACAGCAGACGGGTTACTATCTGCATCGCGCCAGCATGCAGGCCGACCACAATCCGCTGCAGCGTGATTTTCACTCGGTTTCCGCCCTGCTCGACAGCCTCTGCTCTGCGCTCAACAAGGTTTACCAGCGCAAAGGCGTGGAGATCACGCTCGACATTCCCCCCGAGCTGGTGTTTGTCGGCGATCAGAACGATTTTATGGAAGTGCTCGGCAACGTACTCGATAACGCCTGTAAATATTGCCTGGAGTTTATTGAAGTCAGCACGCGCCAGACTGACCAGGCGCTGCATCTGTTTATCGACGATGACGGGCCGGGTATTCCTGAAAGCAAGCGCGATCTGATTTTTGTCCGCGGCCAGCGGGCCGATACGCTGCGGCCGGGACAGGGGCTGGGGCTGGCGGTGGTGCGGGATATTCTTGAACAGTATGCCGGAACCGTCAGCGCCTCTGCCAGCCCGCTGGGCGGCACGCGCATGGAAGTGGTGTTCCGGCGGCAGGAAGTTACACATCACCGCGAGTAGAACCGGCTGCGGACTGTTATACTTGCCAGCAATTATTGCTCCAACCGGAACGCTTCGTATGGATTATCAGCTCGATATCAACCAGACCGACTTTATTCAGCGCTACTGGCAGAAACGCCCGGTCGTGCTTAAGCGCGGCTTCAAAAATTTCGTGGATCCCCTCTCGCCGGATGAGCTGGCGGGACTGGCGATGGAAAATGAGGTGGACAGCCGCCTCGTCAGCCACCATAACGACAAATGGCAGGTCAGCCACGGCCCGTTTGAGAGCTATGACCATCTGGGTGAAAGCAACTGGTCGCTGCTGGTTCAGGCGGTTAACCACTGGCATGAGGGCTCTGCTGCCCTGATGCGCCCGTTCCGCTTTCTGCCCGACTGGCGCATCGACGATCTGATGATCTCGTTTTCAGTCCCGGGCGGCGGCGTGGGTCCGCATTTCGACCAGTATGATGTCTTTATCATTCAGGGTACCGGCCGCCGGCGCTGGCGCGTGGGTGAAAAGGTCCCGATGAAACAGCACTGCCCGCATCCCGATTTGCTGCAGGTTGCGCCGTTTGACGCCATTATCGATGAAGAGCTGGAGCCGGGCGATATTCTCTACATTCCGCCGGGCTTCCCGCACGAGGGCTACTCGCTGGAAAATGCGCTCAACTATTCAGTCGGGTTCCGGGCGCCAAATGGCCGCGAGCTGATCAGCGGCTTTGCTGATTATATGCTGGCCCATGAGCTGGGCAGTTATCGCTACAGCGATCCGGAAGTACCTTCACGCAGCTGCCCGTCGCGGATCCTGCCTTCTGAAGTTGAAGGCATTCGTCAGGTTATGCTGGATGTGATCAACCAGCCGGAGCAGTTCAGCCAGTGGTTTGGCGAATTTATTTCGCAGTCGCGCCATGAGCTGGACGTGGCGCCACCGGAGCCGCCGTATCAGCCGGATGAGATTTACGATGCGCTGCAGCAGGGTGACACGCTGACGCGGCTTGGCGGCCTGCGCGTACTGACGCTGGGTGATGCCGTCTATGTTAATGGCGAGCAGATCACCAGCCAGCATCCGCAGGTACTGGCCGCGCTGGCGCACCAGCATGAACTTGCTCTGGCAGATTTTGGTGACGCGCTGGATGACCCGTCACTGCTGGCGCAGCTGGCCGGTCTGGTAAACAGCGGCTACTGGTTCTTCGCTGATTAAAACCATGCGCCTCTCCCGCTTCCGGGAGAGGCGCTCTTCTGCGTTATGTCCGCTTCTCTGCCGCCAGCGCAGAGAGTCGCACAATCACTTCTGTCGCTTTTTGCATCACATTCAGTGAGGCAAACTCATGTTTGCCGTGGTAGTTATAGCCACCGGTAAAGATATTCGGACAGGGCAGCCCTTTCCACGACAGCGCGGAACCGTCAGTGCCGCCACGGATCGGCTTCACGTCAGGCTCAATGCCGCAGTCGCGCATCGCCTGCAGCGCCAGCTCAATAATATGCGGATGCGGCTCCACTTTTTCGCGCATATTGCGATAGCTGTCGCTGATCTCGACTTTAACCGAACATTCGCTCTGCAGCCCTTTGCCCACCCGCTGTCCGATGTTCTCCAGCAGCTGTTTGCGCTGTTCATAGCTGTCTGCATCAAAATCGCGGATCAGATACATCAGCTCAGCGTGCTCCACCGTGCCTTTGATAGAGTGCAGATGGAAAAAGCCTTCGTAGCCGTCGGTAAACTGCGGCTTCTCCTGAGCAGGCAGCTCGGCGTGGAAGCGCATCGCCAGATCCAGCGCATTCACCATGACATTCTTTGCGCTGCCGGGATGAACGTTATTCCCGGTGATATAGACCATCGCAGTTGCGGCGTTGAAGTTCTCAAACTCAAACTCGCCGAGACCGCTGCCATCCATGGTGTAAGCCCAGTCAGCCGCAAACCCTTCCACGTCGAAGTGCGACGTGCCGCGGCCGATCTCCTCATCCGGCGTAAAGGCAACCCGGATAGCGCCGTGCGGCACGTCACCCTTTGCCAGCTCCGCCATCGCCGTCATAATCTCCGCAATGCCCGCTTTATCATCCGCACCCAGCAGCGTTTTGCCGTCGGTCGTGATCAACGTATGTCCGGTCAGCTTATGCAGCACCGGGAACATCACCGGCGACAGCACTTCATCCCCGTTACCCAGCGCAATGTCGCCGCCGCGATAGTTCTCCACGATCTGCGGATTGACGTTTTTCGCCGTGTAGTCGGGCGAGGTATCCATATGAGAAATAAAGCCGATAACCGGCACTGGCCAGTCGACGTTGGCCGGCAGCGTACCCATTACGCAGCAGTGGTCGCTCAGCGATACATCGACAAAGCCCAGTGCAATCAGCTCTTCCTGCAGCTGACGCGCCAGGATCCACTGCCCCTCACTGCTCGGCACCTGCCGCGCCTGCGGTTTAGCCTGCGTCTCTATCGCTACGTAGCGCAGAAAGCGTTCCAGTAACTGTTCCATCCGTTATCCCCCTGTTTAAGCCGGTGTTATTATTGCGGCGGCAGCTGCCCGCCGTGTTGCGCGATATCACTCTTCTTTAGGTTAGCCTGCCTGCCATAGCGTGTACCAGGTAAATTATTGCCGGCTGGCCTGTCACGCACAGTTCAGTAGTTTGCCCTCTTTTCCAGGTAATTCAGCGGTAAATTATGGCATTAGATAAATTTTCAGGTATTATCCCGCCTTCACTACGGCTCGCTGTCGCCGGCAGCGAGCCGCTATCCTGATCCCTTCAGACTGAGTGACTAAAATGACGCAAACATGCGCACAACAGGCGCTGGTTACGCTTTCTGGCATCAGTAAAGCTTTCGATGGGAAAACCATCATCTCTGATTTCAACCTGCATATCGGACACGGAGAGTTTATTACTCTGCTGGGCCCGTCAGGCTGCGGGAAAACCACCATTCTGCGCCTGCTTGCCGGACTGGAAACCACCGACAGCGGCCGCATCACGCTGGATGGCAGCGATATTACCGATACGCCCGCCGAGCAGCGTCATATCAATACTGTGTTTCAGAGCTACGCGCTGTTTCCGCATATGTCCGTGTTTGAGAACGTCGCATTCGGTCTGCGCATGCAGAAGCGCCCCGCCGGTGAGATCGTTCAGCGCGTTAATGAAGCGCTGGCCATGGTGCAGCTGGAGAGTTTCGCCGACCGGCGCCCGCATCAGCTTTCAGGGGGACAGCAGCAGCGGGTCGCTATCGCCCGCGCCGTGGTTAACCAGCCAAAAGTCCTGCTGCTGGATGAGTCTCTCTCGGCGCTGGATTATAAGCTGCGTCGTCAGATGCAGAACGAGCTGAAAGCGCTGCAGCGCAAACTGGGCATCACCTTTGTTTTTGTCACCCACGATCAGGAAGAGGCGCTCTCTATGTCAGATCGTATCGTGGTGATGCGCGACGGTCGCATTGAGCAGGATGGCACGCCGCGTGAAATTTATGAAGAGCCGGGCAACCTGTTTGTGGCGCGTTTTATCGGTGAAATCAACGTCTTTGACGCCGAGGTGATCGCGTGCGACCGCGCGCCCACCATCCGCGCGCGCGTTGAAGGCATCGCCTGCGATCTGCACTGCCCGTTTCCGGTAGCGCCCGGTGATAAACTGCACGTGCTGCTGCGCCCGGAAGATCTGCGCGTTGAAGAGATTGCTCATGACAGCCGCAGCGAGTATCTGACCGGTTTTGTTCGCGACCGCAGCTATAAAGGCATGACCCTGGAGTCCTCGGTGGAGCTGGAGAACGGCAAGCTGCTGACGGTCAGTGAATTCTTCAACGAAGATGACCCCGATTTTGACCACTCGCTGAATCAAAAAATGGCCATCCGCTGGGTGCCGGACTGGGAGGTGGTACTGCCCTATGAAACTGATGCGTAATCGTCTGCAGAAAGCGATTGTTGCCCTGATTGTCAGCTGGCTGACGCTGTTTGTGCTGCTGCCCAATCTGATGATTATCGTCACCAGCTTTCTGACGCGCGATGATGCGCACTTTGTCAGCATGGTACTGACCTTTGATAACTACCGCCGCCTGCTCGACCCGCTCTATGCCAGCGTGCTGCTGCATTCACTGAATATGGCGTTTATCGCTACCCTGTGCTGTCTGCTGCTGGGCTATCCGTTTGCCTGGTGCCTGACCCGCCTCTCGCCGCGGCTGCGTCCGCTGATGCTGTTTTTGCTGATTGTCCCCTTCTGGACCAACTCGCTGATCCGCATCTATGGGCTGAAAATCTTTCTCAGCACCCGCGGCTGGCTGAACGACTTTCTGCTCTGGCTCGGCGTAACAGATAAGCCCTTTCGCATCATGTTCACCTCTGAAGCGGTGATTCTGGGGTTAATCTATATCCTGCTGCCGTTTATGGTACTGCCGCTTTACTCCAGCCTGGAGAAGCTTGACCGATCGTATCTTGAAGCGGCGCGCGATCTCGGTGCCAGTAAGCTGCAGACGTTTGTACGCATTATTCTGCCGCTGACTTTGCCCGGCATTGTCGCGGGCTCCCTGCTGGTATTTATCCCGGCGATGGGCATGTTTTACGTTGCCGACCTTATGGGCGGCGCCAGAAATCTGCTGATCGGAAATATTATCAAAAGCCAGTTCCTGAACATTCGCGACTGGCCCTCTGGCGCAGCCACCAGCGTGGTGATGACGCTGCTGATGGGCATTATGCTGCTGTTTTACTGGCGGGCGGCGCGGCTGCTGAATAACCGTATGGATCTCTCATGATGGCGCGTCTGCTACGCGGCGGCTTTATGGCCGCAATCTATGCCTGGTTCTATATTCCGATGATTATCCTGATCGTGAACTCCTTCAATGCCTCGCGCTTTGGCATTAACTGGCAGGGATTCAGCACGCGCTGGTATCAGCTGCTGCTGAACAACAACAGTCTGATTCAGGCAGCGCAGCACTCACTTATCATGGGTGTGATCTCCGCAACCTGCGCCACGCTGATTGGCGCGCTTACGGCTGTTGCGCTCTACCGTTACCGTTTTCGCGGTAAGCCCTTTGTCAGCGGGATGCTGTTTGTGGTGATGATGTCGCCGGATATTGTTATGGCGATCTCCCTGCTGGTGCTGTTTATGCTGCTGGGGATCTCGCTCGGCTTCTGGTCGCTGCTGTTTTCGCATATCACCTTCTGCCTGCCTTTTGTGGTGATCACCGTTTACTCGAGGCTGAAAGGGTTTGATGTGCGCATGCTGGAGGCGGCAAAAGATCTCGGTGCCAGTGAAGTGACGATTCTGCGTAAAATTCTGCTGCCGCTGGCGATGCCGGCCGTGGCAGCGGGCTGGCTGCTGAGTTTTACCCTCTCTATGGATGATGTGGTGGTCTCATCATTCGTTACCGGGCCGGGTTTCGAAATCCTGCCGCTGAAGATCTACTCCATGGTGAAAGTTGGTGTTTCACCCGAGGTGAACGCGCTGGCGACGATCCTGCTGCTGCTGTCGCTGCTGCTGGTGGCGATCAGTCAGCTACTGCTCCGTGATAAAACCCAATAGAGGATACCCCATGAAAAAACACGCTTGCTGGCTGATAGCGGGAGCGATGGCGCTGTGTATGCAGAGCGCGCAGGCTGACAATAAAACGCTCTACTTCTATAACTGGACAGAGTATGTGCCGCCGGGTCTGCTGGAGCAGTTTACCAAAGAGACCGGGATCAAAGTGATCTACTCCACCTATGAATCCAATGAGAGCATGTACGCCAAGCTGAAAACCTGGAAAGATGGCGCTTACGATCTGGTGGTGCCTTCGACCTATTTTGTCGCCAAAATGCGCAATGAGGGGATGCTGCAGAAGATCGATAAATCGCAGCTGAGCAACTTTAAAAATCTCGATCCCGACCTGCTCAACAAGCCGTTCGATCCCGATAACGACTACTCCATTCCCTATATCTGGGGCGCGACCGCTATCGGTGTCAACAGCGATGAGATCGATCCTAAAACGATCACCCGCTGGGCCGACCTCTGGAAGCCGGAATATAAGCAGAGTCTGCTGCTGACGGACGATGCGCGCGAAGTGTTCCAGGTGGCGCTGCGCAAGCTCGGTTATTCCGGCAACACGCAGGACCCGGCGCAGATCGCTGCCGCGTCAGAAGAGCTGAAAAAGCTGATGCCGAACGTGCTGGCGTTTAACTCCGATAATCCGGGCAACCCGTTTATGGAGGGCGAAGTCAACGTCGGTATGATCTGGAACGGCTCCGCTTACGTGGCGCGTCAGGCGGGCACGCCGCTGAGCATTGTCTGGCCGGAAGAAGGCGGCATTTTCTGGATGGATAACCTGGCGATCCCGGCCAATGCGAAAAACCGGGAGGGGGCGCTGAAGCTGATTAACTTCCTGCTGCGCCCCGATGTGGCAGCTCAGGTGGCGGAAACCATCGGTTACCCGACGCCAAATCTGGCGGCAAAAAAGCTGCTGCCTGCGGCCGTTGCGCAGGATCCGTCACTCTATCCGCCTGCTGACGTCATCAGAAAAGGCGAGTGGCAGAATGATGTCGGAGCCGCCAGCATACAGTATGAAACGCTGTTTCAGCAGCTGAAAGCGGGCCGCTGAAAGGCGTAACGGGCGCCGCACAGGCGCCCGGTTTAGTGCTCCAGGCTCTGCAGCAGGCGCTGCACAAACGCCGGTACCTCTTCGCTCGCCAGGCCATATTTTCCTTCGGCAAACTCATTGCCCACCTGACTTGGCTCCAGGTTCAGCTCAACCGTATGCGCGCCCTGCAGCGTGGCTTCATGTACAAATCCGGCGGCAGGATAGACATGGCCTGAGGTGCCGATGGCGATAAACAGATCCACCTGCTGCATCGCCTCATAGATCTCTTCCATGCCGAGCGGCATTTCGCCGAACCACACCACGTGCGGCCGCAGCCGCGCCGGAAACTGGCAGCAGGTGCAGCGATCGTCGGCGGTCACGTCGCGATGCCACGCCACCACCTGGCCACTCTCCTCACAGCGCACTTTCAGCAGTTCGCCATGCATATGCAGCACGCGCTGGCTGCCGGCACGCTCGTGCAGATTATCGATGTTCTGTGTGACCAGCAGAAAGTTATCGCCCAGCGCCTGTTCCAGCTCTGCCAGCGCCAGATGTGCGGCGTTAGGCTGGATCTCCGGCTGCTGCAGCTGCTGGCGGCGGATATTATAAAAGCGCTGCACCAGCGCCGGATCGCGGCGAAAGCCCTCCGGCGTAGCAACATCTTCAATACGATGTTCTTCCCACAGGCCGTCGGAGGCGCGAAAAGTACGAATGCCCGATTCAGCAGAGATGCCGGCACCGGTCAGTACCACCACGCGCGGCAGCGGATGCGCGGCGAGTTCAGCGCTGCGATCGCGCTCAAAGATGCGCTGGCGAAAGCGCTGATGCACTTTACGGCGGTTTTTCCGGTCGCGGGCGAGCCTCAGGCGGCGGCGCTGTATGCGCATAAAAACTCCTTGATCTGCGGCGCAGTACGCCGTGTTTCGGGTGTTGTAGTGGGCAATACTGTCCCGGTAATAGCGACTGCGTGGCGACACCACCGTACGCAGGCGCTGAAACCGGACGCAGCCGCCGGAGCGGCTGCGTCAGGGCGGTTACTGACCGCTCAGCACGCGGGCCGGATCGAGGCGGCTGGCGCGTCGCGCCGGGTACCAGCTGGCGATCAGGCTCAGCACGATAGCGGTTACCAGTACAATGACAACATCCAGCCAGTGCAGTTCCGACGGCAGAAAGTCGATAAAATAGATATCGCCTGCCAGCAGCGTATGCCCGGTCAGATGTTCGATGCCGCGCATCACCGGCGTCAGGTTCAGCGCCACCAGCACACCGGTGACAACGCCGCTGACGCTGCCCAGCAGGCCCGCCAGCAGCCCGTACCAGATAAAGATAGCGCGGATAAGCCCATCTTTCGCCCCCAGGGTACGCAGTACGGCAATGTCTGCGCTCTTATCTTTAACTGCCATCACCAGCGTGGAAACGATATTGAAACAGGCGACGCCAATCACCAGCACCATCGCCAGATACATAATGGCGCGGATCATCTGGATATCGCGATACATATAGCCGTAGGTGCCAATCCAGCTTTTGATATAAACATAGGCGTGGGCTACCTCACCGGCCGTGCGCACCAGCTTTTGCGCCTGAAACGGATCGCTCATCTTCAGTGCGATACCGCTGACGCTGTCGCCCAGGCCCAGATAGCGCTGCGCATCCGCCAGCGGAACCAGCGCCAGGCTGTGATCGAGCATGCCGCTCAGCTGAAGAATACCGCTGACCTGCAGCCGGATGCGCTTTGGCTGCTGCAGCTTATTATCCGCGCTGCTGTTAGGGATCATGATGGTGATCCAGCTGCCCTGCTTCACGTTCAGTGATTTGGCGATACCGCCGCCCAAAATAATCTGCTGCCTGCCGGCGGCAAACTGTGCCCAGGCGTCGCCGGCGACAAACTGCGGCAGTGCGCTGAGACGCGACTCCTGCTGCGGATCAACCCCTTTGACCTGCAGCGCCTGTAGCCTGGCGCCGCTCTCAATCAATCCGGTAAAATTAACGTAGGGGGCCGCCGCCGCGATGCCAGGCACCTGCTCCATCGGGGCGATCAGAGATTGCCAGTCGCGCAGCGGCCCTTCGACCGGCTCAATTTCACCATGCGGAACGACAGCCAGAATGCGGTTATTCAGCTCACGCTCAAAACCGTTCATGGCGCTGAGGCCGATGATCAGTACCGCCACGCCCAGCGCAATTCCCACGGTGGAGATCACTGAAATCAGCGATACCATGCCGCCGCGCCGCCGGCCCCGGCTGAAACGCAGCCCCAGCAACAGCGAGAGTGAAGAGGTCATGCCTCTGCTCCCAGCGTCAGGCGATCGCTCAGCTGTCCGTCACGCATCTCCATCTGCCGCGTCAGCCGTTTTGCCAGCTGCAGATCGTGAGTCACCACCAGAAACGCCGTGCCCTGACGCACGTTAAGCTCGCCCAGCAGTTCAAATATCGCGTCGGCGTTGCGCGCATCGAGATTGCCGGTGGGCTCATCCGCCATCACCAGACGTGGACGGTTAACCAGCGCCCGGGCAATCGCCACGCGCTGACGCTCGCCGCCTGAGAGCTCAGAAGGACGATGCGCGGCGCGCTTCTCCAGCCCGACCGCCGCCAGCATTTCGCGGGCGCGACTCTCAGCTTCCGCTTTGGCGGTTTTGCCAATCAGCAGCGGCATCGCCACGTTCTCCAGCGCGCTGAAGTCAGGCAGCAGGTGATGGAACTGATAGATAAAGCCCAGTTCGCGGTTGCGCAGCTCCGCTTTTGCGGCGGCGCTCATGCCATTAAGCGAGCGGCCATCAAACACCACGTCGCCCGAGGTCGGCGCATCCAGCCCGCCCAGCAGATGCAGGAGCGTACTTTTACCAGAGCCGGAGCTGCCGACAATCGCCGCCAGCTCGCCGGGCTGCAGGCTGAAAGCCACGTTGCGCAGCACGTCGGTCTGCACGCTGCCTTCCTGATAGCGTTTGCACAGGTCGCGACACTGCAACAAAGGGGTATTACTCATAACGTAAAGCCTCAGCGGGTTGAACGGCGGCAGCGCGCCAGGAGGGGTAAAGGGTTGAGAGCAGCGCAACCGTCATTGAAATCAGGGCGATCATCACCACCTGCCAGGGATTGATGTCCACCGGCAGCGCCGCGCCATCGAGAAACAGGCCGATGACCGGCATCAGCGTGTTCAGCTGGCTGGCAAGCAGCACGCCAAGCAGCGCACCCAGCAGCGCGCCAATAATACCGGCACTCGCGCCCTGCACCATAAAGACCGCGACAATCTGCCGCCGGGTTAAGCCCTGCGTCTGCAGAATCGCCACTTCGCCCTGCTTCTCCATAATCAGCAGACCCAGCGAGGTGATGATATTGAACGCCGCTACGGCGATAATCAGACTCAGCAGCAGCCCCATCATATTTTTTTCCATGCGTACGGCCTGGAAAAGATCGCCTTTGCGCTCGCGCCAGTCTTTCCACACCGTGCCCTGCGGCAGCGGCTGGGTACTCAGCGTATCCACGCTCAGCGGCTTTTCCAGCCAGAGCCGCCAGCCGGTGATGCTGCCTGCCGGATAGCGCATAACGCGCGATGCATCCTGCTGATTAACGAGGATCTGGTAACCATCTACCTCACTATTTGCCGCGTAAGTCCCGGCAACGGTAAAGATGCGCTGGCTGGGCAGGCGCCCGACCGGCGTAAACTGGCTGACCGAAGGCACCATCAGACGCAGCGCGTCGCCCCGCTTCACGCCGAGCTGTGCGGCGAGCTGCTCACCGAGGATCACATTATATTTGCCCGCCTGCAGCACCTGCTGCTGCGTGTTAACCAGGTAAGGCGTGAGCGGATCGGGTTCGTCCGGATTAACCCCCAGCATCACGCCGACCGAGACGTTGTGCGCACTCTGCAGCACCACATCGGCCGTGGTCAGGGGAGCAACGCGCGTGACGCCCTGCAGCTTCAGGCTGTCAGCCGGCAGCTGCTGCGGATCGATACTGCCTTTGTCACTGGTAATGAGCGCCTGCGGCATCAGCCCCAGGATATTCCCCTCCAGCTCACGCTCAAAGCCGTTCATCACCGACAGCACGGTCACCAGCGCCATTACGCCCAGGGTAATACCGATAGTTGAGAGCCAGGAGACGAAGCGACCGAAGCGGTCTGAAGCCCGTCCACGCATGTAGCGTAAACCGATAAATAGCGCAACTGGTTGATACATGAGTTCCGTTCTGGCCATTGCCTGATAATAAGGTAGAGGGATGATAATGGAGCCGCCTGCTTTATGAAACCTCTAACCCACTGAGTGATGAGCGAAGTTGCATCAAAATGCGTCCCTGCCGCGCCACAGGAGAGATTTCTTTCGCCGCAACGGTTCTGCCCCGCCGTGCGGCCGGATAAAAGCTGTACGAACGGTTGCCGCTGGCGGCGCGCGCATACCATCACTGGCATATCGGGACTATTATATCTGTCAGGCTGATAGCGCGGAGTCGCTGTCGCTCCCTTCCGGCCTGCCTGCGGGCACAATGGAGAGATGATCATCAGGGCAGTTTATGGAATGATGACGCCCTGAAATACAAGGAGAGCACGTCGAGACCCTATGTCGGAACAGCATCGTTATACCCTGCCTGCCAAAGCAGGAGACCATCGTCAGCTCGGCCAGCTGGTCGGCGCCGCGCAGGCGGTTGAGTGCGCCAGTATCACCGAACGCCATCAGGGTCCGGTGTTGATGATCACCCCGGATATGCAGTCCGCGCTGCGGCTGCAGGAGGAGATCCGTCAGTTTACCGACCTGCCGGTGATTAATCTGCCGGACTGGGAAACGCTGCCCTACGACAGCTTTTCGCCCCATCAGGATATTATTTCAGCGCGCCTCTCTACGCTTTACCAGCTGCCGATGCTGGCTCGCGGCATGCTGATTCTGCCGGTCAATACGCTGATGCAGCGCGTCTGCCCGCACAGCTTCCTGCACGGGCACGCGCTGGTGATGCAGCAGGGACAAAAACTGTCCCGCGACGCGCTGCGCGATCAGCTGGAACAGGCGGGTTACCGCCACGTCGATCAGGTGATGGAGCATGGCGAATATGCCACGCGCGGTGCCCTGCTCGATCTCTTCCCGATGGGCAGCGACCAGCCCTATCGCATCGACTTTTTTGATGATGAAATTGACAGCCTGCGCCTGTTCGACGTCGACAGCCAGCGCACGCTGGAGTCAGTGGATGCGATTAATCTCCTGCCGGCGCACGAATTTCCTACGGACAAAGCGGCGATTGAGCTGTTTCGCACCCGCTGGCGCGAGATTTTCGACGTGCGCCGCGAGCCGGAGCATATCTATCAGCAGGTCAGTAAAGGCACGCTGCCCTCCGGCATCGAATACTGGCAGCCGCTGTTTTTTGAGCAGCCGCTGCCCACGCTGTTCAGCTACCTGCCCGCCAGCACGCTGGTGCTGAACAGCGGCGATCTGGCTGGCAGCGCGGAGCGCTTCTGGCAGGATGCGCACGCCCGCTTTGAAAACCGGCGCATCGACCCGATGCGCCCGCTGCTGGAGCCGGCCACGCTCTGGCTGCGGCCCGATGCGCTGCTCAGCGAACTGAAAGCCTGGCCGCGCATGCAGCTCACGGCAGAAACGCTGCCGGAAAAAGCCGCCAATACCAACCTGGCCTATGAACCGCTGCCGGAACTGACCGTGCAGGCCCAGGCGAAAGCACCACTCGACCTGCTGCGCCAGTTTCTGGAGCAGTTCAGCGGCCAGGTTATTTTCTCGGTAGAGAGCGAAGGCCGCCGGGAAAGCCTGCAGGAGCTGCTGGCGCGCATTAAGCTACGCCCTCAGCCGGTTGAACACTTCAGCGAAGCAGCGGCTCAGCCTTACAGCCTGATGATTGGCGCCAGCGAGCGTGGCTTTATCGATACGCTGCGCAATCGCGCGCTGATCTGTGAAAGCGATTTGCTGGGCGAGCGCGTCAGCCGTCGCCGGCAGGATAATCGCCGCACCATCAATCCGGACGTGCTGATCCGCAACCTGGCGGAGCTACATCCCGGGCAGCCGGTGGTGCATCTGGAGCACGGCGTCGGACGCTATATCGGACTCACCACCCTTGAGGCCGGCGGGATTGTGGCGGAGTACCTGATGCTCTCCTACGCCGGCGACGCCAAGCTTTATGTGCCGGTCTCCTCACTGCATCTGATCAGCCGCTACGCCGGCGGCGCCGATGACAATGCGCCGCTGCACAAGCTGGGCAGCGACGCCTGGTCACGCGCGCGGCAGAAAGCGGCGGAAAAGGTACGTGACGTGGCGGCGGAACTGCTGGATATCTACGCCCAGCGTGCTGCGAAGAGCGGCTACGCCTTTAAGCACGATCGCGAACAGTACCGGCTGTTCTGCGAGGGCTTCCCGTTTGAAACCACCCCGGATCAGGCGCAGGCGATTAACGCCGTGCTGAGTGATATGTGCCAGCCGCTGGCCATGGATCGCCTGGTGTGTGGCGACGTGGGCTTTGGTAAAACGGAAGTGGCAATGCGCGCGGCGTTTCTGGCCGTAGAGAACACTAAGCAGGTGGCGGTACTGGTTCCCACCACCCTGCTGGCGCAGCAGCACTATGACAACTTCCGCGATCGCTTTGCCAACTGGCCGGTGCGTATCGAGATGCTGTCACGCTTCCGCAGCGCGAAAGAGCAGGCACAGGTGCTGGAGCAGGCGAGCGAAGGCAAAATCGATATTCTGATCGGCACGCACAAACTGCTGATGAGCGATCTCAAATGGCGCGACCTCGGGCTGCTGATTGTGGATGAAGAGCACCGCTTTGGCGTGCGGCACAAAGAGCGCATCAAGGCGATGCGCGCCGACGTCGATATCCTGACGCTGACCGCTACGCCTATTCCGCGTACGCTGAATATGGCGATGAGCGGCATGCGCGATCTGTCGATTATCGCCACGCCGCCTGCCCGTCGCCTGGCGGTGAAAACCTTTGTGCGCGAATATGACAGCCTGGTGGTGCGCGAAGCGATTCTGCGCGAGGTGCTGCGCGGTGGTCAGGTTTACTACCTCTATAACGACGTGGAAAACATTGAGAAAGCGGCGCAGCGGCTGGCGGATCTGGTGCCGGAAGCGCGTATCGCGATTGGTCACGGCCAGATGCGCGAGCGCGATCTGGAGCGGGTAATGAACGATTTCCATCATCAGCGTTTTAATGTACTGGTCTGTACCACCATCATTGAAACCGGTATCGATGTACCCAGCGCCAACACCATCATCATTGAACGTGCCGATCACTTTGGTCTGGCGCAGCTGCACCAGCTGCGCGGGCGCGTTGGCCGCTCGCACCATCAGGCCTACGCCTGGCTGCTGACACCGCACCCGAAAGCGATGACCACCGATGCCCAGAAGCGGCTGGAGGCGATCGCCTCGCTGGAAGATTTAGGCGCCGGCTTTGCGCTGGCGACGCACGATCTTGAAATCCGCGGCGCCGGTGAGCTGCTGGGCGAGGATCAGAGCGGTCAGATGGAGAGCATCGGCTTTACGCTCTATATGGAGCTGCTGGAAAATGCGGTGGATGCTCTGAAAGCGGGACGCGAGCCGTCGCTGGAAGATCTCACCAGCAATCAGACCGAGATTGAACTGCGGATGCCGGCGCTGCTGCCCGACGATTTCATTCCCGATGTCAGCACCCGTCTTTCACTCTATAAGCGGGTTGCCAGCGCCGCCGACGAGCAGGATCTGGCTGAACTGCGGGTAGAGATGATTGACCGCTTTGGCAAACTGCCTGACGCCGCGCGCAATCTGCTGGATATCGCCGCGCTGCGCCTGGCCGCGCGCGAGCTGGGCGTGCGCAAAATTGAAGCCAGTGACAAAGGCGGCTTCTTTGAGTTTGCCCCGCAGAACCAGATCGATCCCGGCTGGCTGATTAGCCTGCTGCAGAAAGATCCGGCACAGTGGAAGCTGGATGGCCCGACGCGGCTGCGCTTCACGCGCGATCTGGCTGAACGCAAGCTGCGCATGGAGTGGGTTCAGGAGTTTATCACCGAACTGGCAAAGCACCGGCTGCCGGCGGGCTGATGCAAAAGAAAAAAGCGCCTTACGGCGCTTTTTTATCTGGTTTGCTGTGAAATAGCTTTGCCCAATCAGGCCTGATTCGAATTCAGGATGAGCTGACCGTTGCGATCAAGCGGGATGCGGGTGCCAGGGTCATTCTCCATACGGATTTTGCCCTGCTGGTCGCCTATTTTATAGGTCACATCATAACCCAGCATCTTTTCCTGTTTACTGTATACCGTTCTGCAGCGCTGTTCGCTGGTGGTGTAGGTGTCCCGCTCCTGCAGAGCGCCCTGCACCTGATTACCGCCGTAGCCGCCGGCCAGCGCACCCGCTACGGTAGCCACATCGCGACCGCGACCGCCGCCGAACTGATGACCCAGCACGCCGCCCGCGACGGCACCCAGCACCGAACCGGCAATGCGGTTCTCATCCTGTACCGGACGACGGTGCGTCAGCGTAACGTTACGGCACTCCTGACGCGGCTGTTTGATACTCTCTTTAATCGGGGTGGCTGACAGCACCTGAGCAAATTGCGGACCGCGATCAAACACGTTCATGCTGGCGACCGCCGCCACGCCCAGCGCTGCTGCTACGCCGATTCCGATACCCGCAAGCATTGATTTATTCACAGGAATATCCTCCTGACAGTGTTACCGCGCATTCCCGTCGCTACAGGCTGTAGCGGAGGCATAACCGGCGTGCGCGCCGCGCCGTGTTCCTGAAGATAAGTTTTGCAGATGGTCCGGAATTGCAACATCAGATTAATGGAGGAAACGCAGCGTAAGCGCAGCAGGGCCAGCTTTTAGGAGAGTTCCGAGCCGCGGATTCGGGGCGGGTAATGTTGCGGTGAACTGATGATTATCAGCAGCTTATTGCGGGCAAAACGGGAGCGGGCGACACTGTGTCGCCCGCTATTGATTAGTGCAGTTTAAGTCGCGGACGCAGTACGCGGTTCAGACTGCCAACCAGCATCATCAGGCCGGTCTTGAAATATCCATGGAGCGCAATCTGGTGCATACGATACAGAGAGATGTAGACAAAGCGCGCAATGCGCCCTTCCACCATCATTGAGCCGCGCATCAGGTTACCCATCAGACTGCCCACGGTGGTAAAGCGCGACAGCGAAACCAGCGAGCCGTGATCTTTATAAACGTACGCTTTCAGCGGCTTGCCTTTACGCTGTGCGAGGATGTTATCCAGCACCCGTGACGCCATCTGATGCGCCGACTGCGCGCGCGGCGGCACGAAGCCGCCACCTGGCAGCGCACAGGAGGCGCAGTCGCCGAGCGCGTAGATATTTTCATCGCGCGTGGTCTGCAGCGTCTCTTTAACCACCAGCTGGTTAATGCGGTTGGTCTCCAGGCCGCCGATCTCTTTCATAAAGTCAGGCGCTTTGATGCCTGCTGCCCACACCATCAGATCGGCAGCAATATACTCACCCTCTTTGGTGTTAAGCCCTTTCGCATCGGCGCTGGTCACCATGGTCTGCGTCAGAACGCGTACGCCCAGTTTGGTCAGCTCCTGATGGGCCGCCGCAGAGATGCGCGGTGGCAGCGCAGGCAGAATGCGCTCACCCGCTTCCACCAGCGTGACGTTGAGCGCGCTGCTGTCGAGACCTTTGTAGCCGTAGCTGTGCAGCTGCTTCACCGCATTGTAGAGTTCAGCGGAGAGCTCCACGCCGGTGGCGCCGCCGCCAACAATGGCGATATTCACTTTCTGCAATTCGCCTTCGCTGGCGGAAAAACGCAGGAACTGATTCAGCATCTCATTATGGAAGCGACGCGCCTGATGCGGATTGTCGAGGAAGATGCAGTGATCTTTCACGCCCGGCGTACCAAAATCGTTGGACGTACTGCCCAGCGCCACCACCAGACGATCCCACGCCAGCTCACGCTGCGGCACCAGAATCTCACCCTGAGCGTCGCGGATTTCTGCCAGTTCAATGGTTTTGCGGTCGCGGTGGATCTGCGTCAGCGATCCCAGCTGAAACTGAAAGCCGTGGTTACGGGCGTGAGCCAGATAGCTCAGCGCGTCAATGCCCTCATCCATAGAGCCGGTCGCCACCTCATGCAGCAGCGGTTTCCAGAGATGACTGTGGTTGCGGTCAACCAGAATAATCTCCGCTTTTTTGCTGCGCCCCAGCTTATGCCCCAGCTGCGTTGCCAGCTCCAGGCCACCGGCGCCTCCGCCAATAATGACGATCTTTTCCATGGTTGTAGTCAATGCAGACCCCCTCAAAGTTGTAAACCAAAAGTTAATTAATGGTTAAATAAAACCTTAATAAACATAGGGTTGGCGATGTTTAATCGCGCGCTGAGGGCAGAATATCACGCCGGTCTAACCAGATCATAAGGAAATTGATGCAGATCAATCTTTCGCGGGGATTATCAGAATGTTACACGTTTTGTGAATAGCATCACACGACAAACGCCGCATTCCCCCAGGGAACGCGGCGCTTCGCAACGCTTACTGCTGTGCGTTATGCGCCAGCCAACGCGCCTGCAGATTGCTGAGCTGACGCTGATTCTGCCGCCAGCGCGCGCTGCTCTGCAGCTCATCCAGCGTATGCTGCCCGCGATGCCAGAGCCGTGCAATACGTTCTGCCGGACCCGCCTGCAGATTATCCAGCACGCTAATGGCGCCCGACCGCTGGTTGCAGACCAGAATCATATCGCAACCGGCATCCAGCGACTGCTGCGCCCGTTCGGCGTAGCTGCCCATCACGGCGGCGCCCTCCATTGAGAGATCGTCGGAGAAGATCACGCCGTCAAAGGCGAGCTCCTGACGCAGCACTTGCTGCAACCAGTAAGGCGAGCCGCTGGCGGGCAGCGGATCGACCTGGGTGTAGATAACGTGGGCCGGCATCACTGCATCCAGCAGCTGTTCACTGATGAGCTGCTGAAAAATAGCCATATCGTGCTGGCGCAGCGTGGCGGCGTCGCGCGTATCACGCGGTGTCTCTTTATGCGAATCCGCGCTGACCGCGCCGTGGCCGGGAAAATGTTTACCGGTGGTTTTCATACCGGCTTCGCGCATGCCGTTAATAAAGCGCCGCGCGATCTGCAGCGCAATGGCCGGATCGGCATGAAACGCCCGATCGCCGATTGCGGCGCTGATGTGGCCGATATCGAGCACCGGTGCAAAGCTGATATCGATATCGAGCCCGGTGATCTCCGCCGCCATCTGCCAGCCCGCCTGCTGCGCCAGCTCGCCTGCCGCAGTCAAATCGTGCAGGGCAGCAAAGGACTGCATTGCCGGCAGCTGCGTGAAGCCTTCGCGGAAACGCTGCACGCGCCCGCCTTCCTGATCCACCGCCACCACCAGCCGGTTACGGGAAGCGGCGCGGATCTGACGCACCAGCTCGCGGAGCTGAGCAACGTCATGAAAGTTGCGCGTAAACAGAATAAGTCCGCCCACCAGCGGGTGCTGCAATATCTCGCGCTCTTCTGCGTCCAGCGTATAGCCCGCCACGTCCAGCATCAGCGGGCCGGGTGCATTGATTGTCATAGCTCAGTTCCTGAATTAAATATCCTGCCAGCTGGTCTGCGCCAGCTGCTGTAAAGTTGCCTCGCCGCTCTGCTCGGCGCGCAGCTGATACCAGCTCGCCATCAGCAGCTGCAGCCACGGCTGCCAGCGCGCGATCTGACGCGCCAGCACGGCCGCATCCATGTGCGTCCGTGCGGCATACTCTTCTGTCCACGCCGCTGCCTGCGCCGGCGCCCATGCACAGATGGCAGCCAGCTCCAGCGCCACGTCGCCATCGGCTGCATACTCCCAGTCAATCAGCCTCAGCCCGGCTGGCGTCGCGATCACATTGCCCGGATGGACATCCATATGCAGCGGCGCAAGGCGCAGCGGGCGCGGTTCCCCCTGTCGCTGCAGCCGCTGCAGGCGCGCCAGCCAGCGCCAGTGCCGCTGGCGGCAGCGCTGCCAGTAGAGCTGCAACAGCGGCAGCAGCCGCAGGGGATAGCCGGTCAGCGGCTGCCGGTGCAGCGTGCTTACCAGCGCCACTATTGCGCTGCGCTGTGCGTCAAAGGCGGCAGGCGTCAGCGCCTCACCCGGCAGCCAGCGCTGCAGCAGCCACGGGGAGCGCCAGCTGAGCGGCTCCGGCCCCAGGCCGGCGTTACGCAGCTGGCGTAAAATACGGTATTCGCGCTGCCGGTTAACAAAAGGAATCGGCTGCAGAGGCGTGCGCCGGGCCAGCAGCGTCTCCTGCCCGCCCGCAATCTGAAAACTGTTGCCGCTCAGACCCGGCAGCGCGAAAAAATAGCCGGCGGCGGGTGCCGTCGGCCACTGGTGCTGCACCAGGTCAACCAGTGCGGGATCAGGGTTGTGTTGCACCATTACCTGACCAGATGATTTCGCCGGTCTGCACCAGCATCAGCTGCATCTGCAGCGTGGGTGACTTCACCTCGCCTTTCGCATTGCTGTAAAGCACATACTGCGCGTTTACGATGCGCGCCAGTCCAATCGCTTTGCTGCGCGAGTTCAGACTATCTTCCGGTGAGAGGCCCAGCGTCTGGCGAGCCTGATTCAGCTGATCATCAGATACCAGGGTAAACTTGCCGTTGTTCGCCAGCGCGCTCTGAATGGCACTGGTGGCTTTTTCGGTCTGCAGCGCGCCGTTGGTGCTGTTTTTAAGGCGATCGACCAGCAGCACGCTGCCCGGATTCACCCCGGCAGACTGCACCATATTGGCCACCAGCGGTGAGACGCTGGCGCTCCAGTTAATGGTCTT
Organism: Pantoea sp. ICBG 1758; assembly: GCF_002928325.1. Taxonomy (NCBI): domain Bacteria; kingdom Pseudomonadati; phylum Pseudomonadota; class Gammaproteobacteria; order Enterobacterales; family Erwiniaceae; genus Pantoea; species Pantoea sp. ICBG 1758. The sequence continues at coordinate 625,789 of NZ_POWL01000001.1, read as the reverse complement.
TAGCTTAGGCGGCTGCGGCACATTTTGTGGCGGCGGCACGGGTTGCGGCTCCGGCTGCGGTTCCGGCTGAACCGGGGTCGTCGGCTGCGTCGGTTCGACCGGCGCCGGCGTCTGCTGTTTTACCACACAGCCGGTAAGCATCAGCGCAAACAGTAGCGCGCCAGAACGTTGAACACTGCGGATCACGGGGTTACTCCTTAGAGATAAAGATAAAGCCGCACTTTGCTGGCGGTAAGATTGCCCATTTGCGAAGCCACCATCACGCTGCCGTGTGCGGGAACAGTTTGCGTCTGTGCCGGCTCCTGCGGCTCAATTTCCAGTCCCTTATCGTCATACCAGTAGAAACGATAATGAACCGTAACAGGCGCTTCACGCAGATTCTGCAGCGTGCTGGCCGCCTGCAGCTGACCGTCGCGGCTGGTAAGCTGTGGCTCGTCAGTAATAATCCCCGCTGACAGCACGGATGACTCCATCACCAGCGATTGCGAGGTATTAATCATCGGTTTATCACTACTGCAGCCTGCCAGAGTCAATAATAGCAGGCCGCTCAGCCATCGACGCATATCAGGTCCGCCTGAGGTTAATAAGCAAGCATCGGGCCCAGGGGTTCACCACCCACCAGGTGCATGTGTATATGATAGACCTCCTGACCGCCGTGGCGATTGCAGTTCATGATCAGGCGATAGCCATCTTCAGCAATGCCTTCATCGCGGGCAATTTTCGCCGCCACGGTGATCATCCGCCCGAGCGCATGTTCATGCGCAGGCTTAACGTCGTTCGTCGTGGGGATCAGGACATTAGGGATAATCAGCACGTGAGTGGGCGCTTTGGGTGCAATATCACGAAAGGCGGTGACCAGTTCATCCTGGTAGATAATATCGGCCGGAATTTCACGGCGAATGATTTTACTGAAAATAGTCTCTTCAGCCATGGTGCGGTTCCTTTTTACCTGAGTCAGTCTGGCAGTATGCGCGAGAAAATCCGCTTCTTTCAACCTTCTCCCGGCTTTTCTTCACTGACTGGCTGCTTTTACAGCGTCGCGCAGACAAACAAAAACCCCCTCACGGGAGGGGGTTTTCAGTAACGGTGCACAATCTTACTGCAAAGGCGTTACATGCTGCGGATGTAATCATCCATTTCCGTTTTCAGATTATCTGATTTAGTGCCAAAGATAGCCTGTACACCGGAACCGGCAACCACAACGCCGCGGGCGCCCAGGTTTTTCAGCTCAGCCTGATCAACCTTTGCCACATCGGCCACGCTGACGCGCAGACGGGTAATACAGGCATCCAGATTGGTGATGTTCTCTTTGCCGCCAAAGGCGCTGACCAGCTTGCCCGCCATTTCACTGCCGGTGACGCTGCTCTGCTCAATCGCGGTATCTTCACGACCTGGCGTTTTCAGATTCAGTTTTACAATCAGCACGCGGAAAACGGTGTAGTAAACCAGGCCGTAGATGATGCCAACAATCGGGAACAGCCAGATTTTGCTGCTGTTACCGCTCAGGACGATAAAATCGATCAGGCCGTGCGAGAAGCTGGTACCGTCACGCATACCCAGCAGGATACAGATAGGGAACGCCAGACCTGCCAGAATCGCGTGGATCACGTAGAGGATCGGTGCCACGAACATGAAAGAGAACTCAATCGGTTCGGTAATACCGGTCAGGAACGAGGTCAGCGCGGCAGAGATCATGATACCGCCAACTTTGGCACGGTTCTCAGGCTTCGCCGAATGCCAGATAGCAATAGCAGCAGCCGGCAGACCATACATTTTAAACAGGAAGCCGCCTGAGAGTTTACCGGCAGTCGGGTCTCCCGCCATGTAACGCGGGATATCGCCGTGGAATACCTGGCCGGCCGCATTGGTGAACTCACCAATCTGCATCTGAAAAGGAACGTTCCAGATATGATGCAGGCCGAAAGGCACCAGCGCACGCTCAATCACGCCGTAGATGCCAAAAGCGACAACCGGGTTCTGATACGCAGCCCACTGGGAGAAATCCTGAATTGCCGTACCCACCGGTGGCCAGATAAACGACAGCACAATACCGGTAAAGATAGCGGTCAGACCGGAAATAATCGGAACAAAGCGTTTACCGGCAAAGAAGCCGAGGTACTCCGGCAGCTTGATACGGTAAAAGCGGTTAAACATATAGGCAGCAATCGCACCGGCAATGATCCCGCCCAGTACGCCGGTGTCCGCCAGATGCTTCGCTTCAATCTCTGCGGCTGGCAGATGCAGTACCAGCGGCGCCACGACCGCCAGCGTTTTAACCATAATGCCGTAAGCGACAACCGCCGCCAGTGCTGACACGCCGTCGTTATTGGTAAAGCCCAGCGCCACACCGATCGCAAAAATCAGCGGCATATTGGCGAACACCGATCCGCCCGCCTCGGCCATGACGTGGGAGACCACGGCCGGCAGCCAGCTGAAGTTTGCAGAACCAACACCTAACAAAATACCGGCAATCGGCAGAACCGATACCGGCAACATTAGCGATTTACCTACTTTCTGCAGGTTCGCAAATGCGTTCTTGAACATAGAAGCTCCTGAGTATGAGTGCATAGTTGCGCGATGCGCGTGGCAGCGGGGGAGGTTCCGCAGCCGGGTGACGCTGAGCGTCTTTTGATTTATTACGAAGAGTAAAATAAATGGGGGCGCGTTACTTTGACGGCTATCACGTTTCCTCAATGAGAGCCGGCAGCTTTCAGCACTTTCTGACTGACCTGCCGGATAATAGCGCAATAAAACACTGCCTGCGTCGGGAATAACCTGACGCAGGCAGTTCATTACGGATTAATTACAGCGTTTGAAATAAAGCTCAGGCGCCCAGACGCGTCATAGGAATGTGAAACAGGCGTGAGAAATTCTCCGTAGTCGTCGCGGCCAGGGTCTCGATATTCACCCCTTTCAGCACCGCCATATAATCGGCCACGTCGCGGGTAAATGCAGGCTGGTTCTCTTTACCGCGATGCGGCACCGGCGCGAGATAGGGAGAATCTGTCTCTACCAGCATCCGATCCAGTGGCACAAAGCGCGCGGCATCGCGGATCTGCTCCGCATTACGGAACGTCAGAATACCGGAAAAGGAGATATAAAAGCCGAGATCCAGAAGCTTAGCTGCGGTTGCGCGATCTTCGGTAAAACAGTGCAGCACGCCGCCGCACTTTTCGACCTGCTCTTCACGCAGGATCGCCAGCGTATCGTCACGGGCGTCCCGGGTATGCACGATGATCGGCTTATTCAGCGCAATACCGGTGCGAATATGTTCGCGGAAAGCGGCCTGCTGCTGCGCTTTGGTCTCCTGCTGATAGAAGTAGTCGAGGCCGGTTTCACCCAGCGCTACCACCTGCTCTTCCGCTGCCAGGCGACGAAACTCCGCCACATCCCAGGGTTCATCCTGGTTCAGCGGGTGAACGCCGCAGGCCAGCGCAATATTCTGTCGCTCGCCGACCAGCGCTTTGATGCGATAGTAGTCTGGCAGCGTGGTGGCAATTGCCAGCATAAATTTTACGTCGCGCGCGGCGGCTTTGGCGATAACGTCATCCAGGTCGCGGTGCTGGTTTTCATAGTCAAGGCCATCGAGGTGGCAATGGGAATCAACAATAAACATAATTTTCTCGGATATTTACGGGCTGATGACAGGCGGTGCCAGTAAACGGCTCCACGCCAGCAGCCGGTCGGTCAGAATAAGTTCGCGGTTAAGCGATGCAACGTGCAGCAGCTGTTCGCGACAGGCGAGCCACTGCTGTGCGCTGCTGTTCAGGGCACTGCTGTTCAGCCGCCGGGCCAGCGCGGTCACCACATCAGGCCGATCGCCATTACTCAGCCACGCCGCAGCACCCTGCTGCATTTTCATGGCGTCCACCAGCAGCGAGATAAGCCAGCTGAGGCGATCGGTCACGTCATCACTGTTCAGCGCAGGCAGTAGCTGCAGAATGTCATCATTCAGCACCGCGATCAGCGTATCGCACAGTGCCTGACGCGTCTGCCAGCGCGCGGGCTGCAGCAGCGCCAGCGCTGCGGCGGGCGCACCGCTGCTCAGACGCAGCGCAGCGCGCAGCGCCGCTTCTGGCTGTGTTACTTCACGGCCCAGCCAGGCGAGGCTCTGCGACTCCTCCGGCGGAATTAGCGGCCAGCTGAGACAGCGGCTGCGCAGCGTAGCCAGCAACCGGGAGGACTCACGCACGCTGAGAAAGAACCAGCAGTTTGCGGGTGGCTCCTCCAGCGTTTTCAGCAGCGCATTGGCAGCCGCTTCCGTCAGCTGCGCGGCGTCCGGCAGCCAGACCACTTTCGCACCGCCCTGCTGCGCAAAATGATAGAGCTTTTCCGTGACGTCGCGCACAGCATCCACGCCCAGCGACGCCTTTCCTTTTTCTGCTTCCAGCCGATACCAGTCCGGATGCGTATGCGCCTGCATCAGTTCACAGCCGTGGCACGCGCCGCAGCTTTTAGCGCCTTCCCGCCGCTGACACATCAGCCAGCGGCTAACGCCCCACACCAGCGCGTCATCCCCCATACCTTCAGCTGCCTGCAGCAGCAGCGCATGATGCGCTGCGCCCTCCTGGTGACGGGCAATAATCTGCCGGTAGGGCTGGTTCAGCCACGGATACCAGTTCATGGGCGCTGCCCGGCCAGCCAGCGATGCAGGGCCGCTTTAAGTGACGTTGTCACCTCATCGATAGCCTGCGTTGCATCAACAGTGACGATGCTGGCGTCCGCCTGCGCCAGCGCAAGGTAGCGCGCGCGGGTCCGCTCGAAAAAGCGCAGCGACTCCTGCTCAATGCGGTCCAGCGCGCCGCGCGCACGGGCGCGCTGCAAGCCGATTTCCGGCGTCACATCGAGATAAAGCGTGAGGTCGGGGCGAAAATCGCCCAGCACCGCATCGCGCAGCGTGGTCATCAGCGCGGCATCCATTTCACGGCCACCACCCTGATAAGCCTGCGAGGAGAGATCGTGACGATCGCCCACTACCCACGCGCCGCGCGCCAGCGCCGGCTTGATCACGTTTTCTACCAGCTGCACCCGGGCGGCGTAGAGCATCAGCAGCTCCGCTTTGTCGGTAACCTGTTCACCTTCAATACCCTGCTTTACCAGCACCCGCAGCTGTTCCGCCAGCGGTGTGCCGCCCGGCTCACGGGTAAAGACGATGTCGTGGATACCGTGCTGCTGCAAAACTTCCACCACCGCCTCGCGCGCGGTGGTTTTGCCGGCGCCTTCCAGCCCCTCAATGACAATAAACTTACTCTTCATTTTTTTCCTTCAGCGCCTGACGATAAGCCTGTACCGCCCGGTTATGGCTGGCAAGGTTGGTGGTAAAGGTATGCCCGCCTTTGCCATCCGCAACAAAATAGAGATAGCTGCTCTTTTCCGGATGCGCAGCGGCTTCCAGCGAGGCGCGTCCGGGCATCGCAATCGGTCCCGGCGGCAGGCCGCTGATGCTGTAGGTATTATAGGCGGTCGGCGTGTCGAGATCGCTGCGCGTCAGCGTGCCGTTATAGCGCTCACCCATCCCGTAGATAACGGTGGGATCGGTCTGGAGCTTCATTCCGGTCCGCAGACGATTAATAAATACTGACGCTACCCGCGCGCGCTCCTCGCTTACGCCGGTCTCTTTCTCGATGATTGACGCCATCGTCACCAGATCCCGCGGCGCTTTGTAGGGCAGATTCGCCATGCGCGTCTGCCAGACCTCATCGACCAGCTTGTTCATGCGGAGATGCGCCCGCGTCAGCACCGCCACGTCCGTAGTATTGGCAGTATAGAGATAGGTGTCGGGATAGAAGCTGCCTTCAAGCTGTGCCGCGTCCAGCTTCAGCGCCGCCGCTACGCTGGTAAAGCTGTCGTCCGGCAGCGTATGCTTCAGATAAGGCGCTTTGCGCAGCTCGCTCAGCCACTCGCTGAGGCGTGAGCCCTCGATAAAACGAAGCGGAAACTGCGCCTCTTTACCGCTGGCCAGCAGCTGCAGCAGCTGACGTACGGTCATGCCCTGTTCCAGCCGGTAGGTACCCGCTTTAAACTCCGCCAGCTCCGGCTGCAGCCTGAGCAACGGCCCAAACCAGATAGTGTGCGGAATAATATGCTGGCTCTCCAGCTGCGCTTCCAGCACAACGCGTCCGCTACCCGCCGGCAGCGTATAGAGCGTTTCCTGGTGAATGGTCAGCGGCGTATCTGCCAGGCGCTCTGTCTGCCAGTAGCTAAACGCGGCAGCGGCGGCAGCGATAACTGCCGCGCCCGCAATAATTTTTTTGATTCGACTCATGTTACGTCCATTTTCTGGCAACAGGTAAAAAGTTGCTGGTACAGCGTGCGTTCACTGAAAATAATGTTATCGATTTGCCGCACCGGCAGCACCGGCATCAGTGCATTACAGATCACGACTTCATCAGCGCAAAGTACGCTTTCGCGCGGCGCGCTGATTTCCTGACAAGCCTGGCCGCTGGCCGCCAGCTGCGCCATCAGAAAACGTCGCATAATGCCGTTTACGCCCGCCTGGCCAAGGTGAGGCGTAAAAATCTGGTTGCCGCGGCGCCAGAAGAGATTGGCAGCGCAGCATTCTACCACGCATCCCGCGGTGTCCAGTACCAGCGCCTCATCAGCATCCGTCTCATCAAGGTGGTGGCGAATCATCACCTGCTCCAGCCGGTTGAGATGTTTGATGCCCGCCAGCAGCGGATTGCGCGCCAGCGGCACCGGGCTGGTAATCAGCCTCACCCCCTGCTGCTGCAGCGCGGCGTAATGGTGCGGCCAGGGGGAGAGCGAGAGGATGCGCACCGGGTCCTGACAGCCGCGCCGGCTGTAGCCGCGTCCGCCAGCTCCCGGCGTCAGGATGATCTTCATCACTGCCCGGTCGTGCCCCTGCGCAATGCAACGCATTTCATCTGCCAGCAGCGTCAGGTCGGGCAGCGGCAGCAGAAGCTGCCTGCACCCCTGCTCCAGGCGCTGCAGATGCGCCTCAGCCATCACGACGCTGCCGTTACGCACGGCGGCCGTGGTGAAACAGCCGTCGCCAAACTGGACAGCTCGATCGCTGGCCGGCAGCATTGTTTGCGGGATACCGTTAATCCACACCGCGCGCTCCTCAGGCAGTCAGCCCTGAAATGATCTCACCTGCCCGGACAGTTGTGCTGAAGAGCAGATCAGAAAAAAGGCCCGCATTGCGGGCCTCTGTTCGGCAGAATAGCGATTATACCTTGCGGAAGATCAGCGAGCCGTTGGTGCCGCCAAATCCAAAGGAGTTACATAGTGTATACTCCAGACCGCTAACCTGACGCGCCGTATGCGGCACAAAGTCCAGATCGCAACCCTCATCCGGATTATCCAGATTGATGGTTGGCGGTACAACCTGGTCGCGCAGGGCCAGAACCGAATAGATCGCTTCTACGGCACCGGCAGCACCCAGCAGGTGACCCGTCATCGATTTGGTCGAGCTGACCATAACGCTGTGCGCTGAGGCGCCAAATACGGATTTCACCGCCTGCGCTTCAGCTTTATCACCGGCTGGCGTAGAGGTGCCGTGCGCGTTAACATAGCCGATCTGAGCCGGGTCGAGTCGGGCATCACGCAGCGCGTTGACCATCGCTGCAGCGGCGCCTGAGCCATCTTCCGGCGGTGACGTCATGTGGTAAGCATCGCTGCTCATGCCAAAACCAACGATTTCAGCATAGATTTTCGCACCGCGCTTTTTGGCGTGCTCATACTCTTCCAGAACCACAATACCGGCGCCGTCACCCAGTACAAACCCGTCACGATCTTTATCCCACGGACGGCTGGCCGCCTGCGGATTGTCGTTTCGTGTTGAGAGCGCACGCGCCGCGCCAAAGCCGCCAACGCCCAGAGGCGTACTGGCTTTCTCTGCGCCACCCGCCAGCATCACATCAGCATCATCGTAAGCGATGATACGTGCAGCGTGGCCGATGTTATGAACGCCTGAGGTGCAGGCCGTTGCAATCGAAATACTCGGGCCTTTCAGGCCATACATAATAGTGAGATGACCGGCGACCATATTAACAATGGTAGAAGGTACGAAGAACGGGCTGATTTTGCGCGGGCCGCCTTTAACCAGCGAGCTGTGGTTCTCTTCGATCAGACCCAGTCCGCCAATACCTGAACCAATAGCCGCGCCGATACGTCCGGCATTCTCATCAGTTACGACCAGACCGGAGTCCGCCATAGCCTGAATGCCAGCCGCGATACCATACTGGATGAAATCGTCCATCTTGCGCTGATCTTTCCGCGAGATGTACTCATCACAATTAAAATCTTTCACCAGGCCCGCAAAACGCGTTGCATAAGCACTGGCATCAAAATGGTCGATCAGGGTAATGCCGCTCTGACCGGCAAGGAGAGCACTCCAGGTAGACTCTACGGTATTGCCGACAGGAGACAACATGCCAAGACCGGTCACAACTACACGACGCTTAGACACGTTCGTCCTCCAGGGAGGGAAAAATAACGCTATGTGGGGCAAACATAAAACTCAGGCGGTCATATGACCGCCTGAAGATATTCATTAGCCTTGATGGCTAGTGACGTAATCGATCGCTGCCTGAACGGTAGTGATTTTCTCAGCTTCTTCGTCTGGAATTTCAGTATCAAACTCTTCTTCCAGAGCCATTACCAGCTCAACGGTGTCAAGAGAATCTGCACCCAGGTCTTCAACGAAAGAAGCAGTGTTAACCACTTCGTCTTCTTTAACGCCCAGCTGCTCAGCTACGATTTTCTTAACGCGTTGTTCGATATCGCTCATACTATTTAATTTCCTATCAAAACTCGCTTTCGCGATGGTTTTCGTAGTGTATAAAATGGTGAAAAAGATGCAACAAAATCCCGGCTGGTCGAACCACGATTTTGCGCTATTCTGCGGTGTTTACCGCAAATAATGCAAATGATTTCGTGATTATCAGACCATGTACATGCCGCCATTGACGTGCAGCGTTTCACCTGTGATGTAGGCTGCTTCGTCAGAGGCTAAGAATGCAACAGCATTGGCAATTTCCTGCGGGTCGCCTAAACGGCCTGCAGGCACTTCTGCCAGAATGCCCGAGCGCTGATCTTCATTCAGTGCACGCGTCATGTCCGTCTCAATAAAGCCCGGAGCCACGACGTTTACGGTAATGCCACGTGACGCGACTTCACGCGCCAGTGATTTGCTAAAGCCAATTAAACCCGCCTTTGCTGCAGCGTAGTTAGCCTGGCCCGCGTTACCCATGGTCCCAACTACAGAACCGATGGTAATGATACGGCCCACACGTTTTTTCATCATGGCACGCATGACCGCCTTGGAGAGGCGGAAAACTGATGTCAGGTTGGTATTAAGAATATCATCCCACTCATCATCTTTCATGCGCATCAGCAGATTGTCACGCGTGATGCCTGCATTATTGACTAAAATATCCACTTCGCCAAATTCAGCGCGCACTTTTGCCAGCACGTCATCGATAGAGGCTGCATCCGTCACATTCAGCGCCAGGCCTTTGCCGTTGTCGCCAAGATAGGCGCTGATGGCTTCAGCTCCGCTTTCGCTGGTTGCTGTGCCGATAACTTTTGCGCCGCGCGCCGCCAGTGTCTCTGCAATGGCCCGGCCAATACCGCGGCTTGCGCCCGTTACCAGCGCAACTTTACCTTCAAAATTCATGATTTTCCTCTTATTCCTGAGAGAGAGCCGCAGAAAGCGACGCAGGATCGTTCACGGCAGTAGCCGTCAGGTTATCAGCAATCCGTTTGGTCAGACCGGTCAGGACTTTGCCCGGACCCATCTCCAGCAGCTGAGTCACACCCTGTTCTGCAATAAATTGTACTGATTCGGTCCAGCGTACCGGGCTATAAAGCTGACGTACCAGCGCGTTGCGGATAGCCGCAGCATCGTTTTCGCATTTGACATCAACATTATTCACTACCGGCACATCTGGCGCATTAAAGGCGATCTCTTCAAGCGCAACAGCAAGCTTAACTGCAGCAGGCTTCATCAGCGCACAGTGCGATGGCACGCTGACCGGCAGTGGCAGCGCACGTTTCGCGCCGGCCGCTTTACAGGCAGCGCCAGCACGCTCAACGGCGTCTTTGTTACCGGCAATCACCACCTGGCCTGGCGAGTTGAAATTCACCGGCGAGACCACTTCACCCTGCGCACTCTCTTCACAGGCTTTACGAATCGCCTCATCATCGAGACCGATAATTGCCTGCATAGCTCCCGTCCCTTCCGGAACCGCCTCCTGCATCAGCTTGCCGCGCAGTTCTACCAGCTTAATGGCATCTGCAAACGCCAGCACGCCTGCGCAAACCAGCGCCGAGTACTCACCCAGGCTGTGGCCTGCCAGCAGCACCGGCTGAGCGCCCTGTTTCTGCTGCCAGACGCGATAGATAGCGACTGAAGCTGCCAGCAAAGCGGGCTGCGTCTGCCAGGTTTTGTTCAGCTCTTCAGCCGGCCCCTGCTGAACCAGCTGCCACAGATCGTAGCCCAGCGCATCAGATGCTTCGCGAAACGTCGCTTCAACCTGAGGGTTGTCAGCAGCGAGTTCAGCCAGCATGCCAACGGTCTGAGATCCCTGTCCCGGGAAAACAAAAGCTAATTGCGTCATCTGTCCTTCCTGTCAATCAAAAGCGTACCAGCGCAGAACCCCAGGTAAAACCACCACCAAAGGCTTCCAGCAAAATCAGTTGTCCCGGCTTGATGCGGCCATCACGCACTGCTTCATCCAGCGCGCTCGGCACCGAAGCCGCAGAGGTGTTTCCGTGACGATCGAGCGTGACCACAACTTTGTCCAGGCCCATGCCGAGTTTACGGGCAGTTGCGCTGATAATGCGCAGATTTGCCTGATGCGGCACCAGCCAGTCGAGCGCGCTGCGATCGAGATTATTCGCCTGCAGCGTCTCATCAACGATATGCGCCAGCTCGGTTACCGCAACTTTAAAGACTTCATTACCCGCCATGGTCAGGTAGGCAGGTTCATCCTGACGCGCGCGATCCTGATAAGGCAGGGTCAGCAGCTGGCCATAGCGGCCATCGGCATGCAGATGGGTCGAGAGTATACCCGGCTCGCTGCTCTGGCCCAGTACCACGGCGCCCGCGCCGTCGCCAAACAGAATAATTGTCCCGCGATCGCTGGGATCAAGCGTACGCGCCAGGACATCAGCACCAATCACCAGCGCGTGTTTAACCGCCCCGTTTTTAATATATTGATCGGCAACGCTCAGCGCATAGGTAAAGCCGGCACAGGCGGCGCCAAGATCGAAGGCTGCGCAGTCGTTTATCTCCAGCATCTGCTGAATCATGCATGCGGAGCTGGGGAACGCGTGGCTGGATGAAGTTGTGGCGACGATAATCAGACCAATGTCGCTGGCGGCAACGCCGGCCATTTCCAGCGCGCGCTGTGCGGCGTTAAAGCCCATGCTGGCAACCGTTTCATCCGGTGCAGCAATACGGCGCTCGCGAATGCCGGTACGGGTGACAATCCACTCGTCTGAGGTTTCCACCATTTTTTCCAGATCGGCATTGGTGCGGATCTGTTCAGGCAGATAGCTGCCTGTTCCGATAATTTTGGTATACATCTACGCTTTGTCACTCCTGGCTAATACAGCGTCAAGGCGCGCGGCAATTCTTTCGGGAACTTGCTTACGCACCGCCTGCTCTGCCTGTTCTATCGCCACAGCGAATGCCTGAATATTGGCCGCGCCGTGGCTTTTGATCACTGTTCCGCGCAATCCTAACAGACAAGCGCCGTTATACTGGTCGGGGTTTAGATGACCGAAACGCCTGATCATACGCTTTTTCAGCCAGCGTCCCAGCAGTTTCAGCCACCAGGTCCCTTTACCTTTATTACCTTCGCCTGACGATTTCAGCAGCGACAGAAACAGCCGCACCACACCTTCCATCGTTTTCAGCGTTACATTACCGGCAAAGCCATCGCACACCAGCACATCTGTTTTGCCGGTCAGCAGCTCGTTACCTTCAAGATAACCAATATAGTTGATCTGAGGGCTTGCCCGCAGAACCGCAGATGCGGCGCGAATCGACTCAAGCCCTTTGGTCTCTTCCTGACCAATATTGAGCAGCGCAACGCGCGGTTGCCGGATCTCCAGCACCTCTTCCGCCATGACAGCTCCCATGATGGCAAACTGCACCAGCATATCGCTGTCAGAGTCGACGTTAGCCCCCAGATCAAGAATGACCGTTTTGCCCTGCTGCTGATGGGGCAGAACGGTCATCAGTGCCGGACGTGCAATGCCGTCCAGCGGTTTTAACAGGAGTTTAGCCAGCCCCATCAGCGCACCGGTATTACCGGCACTGATACAGGCCTGCGCCTTACCGGCCACAACCAGATCCAGCGCCACGCGCATAGAACTGCCACGGCTCTGACGGATGGCCTGCGAAGGCTTCGCATCACTTGCAATAACCGATTCGGCAGGGATAACCTGCACACGCCTCAAAAGTGAGGAATCCGCTTTGGCAAGAAATGACGAGATTGTGTCGGGATCGCCGACCAGAAGAAGAACCAGCTGCGAATGAGAGGCCAGTGCCTGCAAGGCTGCAGGCACTGTCACGCAGGGACCGAAGTCCCCGCCCATGGCATCAACTGCCAGGGTCAAACGTGTCAAGGTATCGCCTTGCGTAACCGCAAAGAATTACTTGGTGATAACCTTGCGACCGCGGTAGTAACCATCCGCAGTGATATGGTGACGCAGATGAGTTTCGCCAGAAACTTTATCTACTGACAGAGCGGCAGTGGTCAGGGCATCGTGCGAACGACGCATGCCACGCTTGGAACGGGTTGGTTTATTCTGTTGTACGGCCATGGACCTTACTCCTATTACTTACGCTTTAAACTGGCTAATACGGCAAATGGATTTGGTTTTTCTGCCTCTTCAGGCAGCTTACCAAAGACCATGTCCGCGTCGGACACTTCACAGTGTTCAGAATCATGCACCGGAACCACCGGCAGTGCGAGGATGAGCTCATCTTCTATCACTGCCAGCAGGTCGATCTCACCAAAATCGTTGACATCAACCGGCTCGTAGGCTTCCGGTAGTGCCTCAGCCTGGTCGTCAGAAGAGACCGGACTAAAGCAATAGCTTACGTGTACAGCTTGCGGAAATGGCTGGTTGCAGCGTTGACACATTAACGTCACCTGCACATCCGCCGTTCCTTGCAGAACCGCGAGGCGCTGGTTGTCAACCGCAAACGACATGGTACATTCCACATCACTGTCCACACTCACGACCGTTTCGGCCAGACGCGCCACCAATTCAGGTGCATAAACACCATGATAATCCAGGCGTTTTTGCGCGGCGCGGACCGGATCGAGCGTCAGGGGTAATTTTACCTTTTGCATAGGGCGCGCATATTAACTTTGTAACGTCTTAGAGTCAAAGAAAAAGGCCGTTTTACGGCATCTTTCACCTGCTATTCGCATCCAGTGCGGCGCATAGTTTAAAATGCCCGTCATGTTTACGCTATCTATTCTGTAAAAAAATGATGATGCCACTGGTTTTAGCCTCAACCTCCCCGTTTCGTCAGGCGCTGCTCAGCAAGCTTGGCGTACCGTTTGTGACTGCTGCGCCTGACTGCGATGAGATCCCGCAGCCCGAAGAGAGTGCGCCTGAACTGGTGCAGCGCCTGGCGCTGGCCAAAGCGCAGGCGCTGGCTGCGCAGTTTCCGGATCGCTGGATTATCGGCTCCGACCAGGTGTGCGTACTGGAGGGCGCTATCGCCGGCAAGCCGCACACCCGCGAAAACGCCTGCCGCCAGCTGGCTCAGGCGAGCGGAAAAGCGATTGTGTTTTATACCGGGCTGGCGCTGCTGCAGCCCGCCAGCCGGCAGCAGTTTGTGCTGTATGAGCCCTTTACAGTGCACTTCCGCACGCTGAGCAGTCAGGAGATAGCGTGCTACGTTGAGCTGGAGCAGCCGCTGGCGTGCGCCGGCAGCTTTAAAAGCGAAGGACTTGGCATTTGTCTGTTCGACAGGCTGGAGGGGCGCGACCCGAATACGCTGGTCGGGCTGCCGCTGATTGCACTTAATCAGCTGCTGATTAAGGCCGGCATCAACCCGCTGGGCTGATGCCGGTATCGTCAGCTTTTTTTCTGCCGCAGTCTGGTCAGGCAGTGTCTGAGTGCCGCATCCAGCGGCGCCTCCATGCGTAATGTTTCGCCGGTGGCAGGATGCGTAAACGTCAGCGCTGCCGCGTGCAGAAACAGGCGCGATAACCCCGTGCCAGCCAGCTGACGATCAAATTCGCGATCGCCATAGCGATCGTCAAAGGCGATCGGATGGCCACCATGCAGGGTATGCACGCGGATCTGATGCGTGCGGCCGGTCACCGGGCTGGCTTTAACCAGCGTCGCCAGCCCAAAACGCTCTTCTACTTTGAACCGGGTTTCTGAAGGCTTGCCTTCTGCGCTGACGCGCACTACCCGCTCTCCGCTCTGCAGAATGTTTTTCAGCAGCGGAGCCTGCACCACTTTCAGATGAGAAGGCCAGTCGCCGCGTACCAGCGCCAGATAATCTTTCTGCATCCCCTTTTCACGCAGCTGCTCATGCAATGAGCGCAGCGCCGAACGCTTCTTAGCCACCAGCAATACGCCTGAGGTGTCGCGATCCAGCCGGTGTACCAGCTCCAGAAAACGCGCCTCCGGACGCAGTGCCCGCAGCCCTTCAATAACCCCAAAGCTCAGGCCGCTGCCGCCGTGTACTGCCGTACCGGACGGCTTATTCAGCACCAGCAGATGATCGTCCTCATACAGAATGGCATCCGCTAACGCCGCGACTTTATCAAGCTTTGGCGACACGGCCTGCTCTTCCCGCTCTGCGACCCGCACCGGTGGTACGCGGACTTCATCGCCATCCTCAAGCTTATATTCAGGCTTCACGCGTTTTTTATTTACCCGCACTTCGCCTTTCCGCAGAATGCGATAAATCATGCTCTTTGGCACCCCTTTGAGCTGGGTGCGCAAAAAGTTGTCTATACGTTGTCCGGCATTTTCAGCCGTGATGGCGACAAAATGTACGCCAGGATTCTCTGTTTTCATGCCGGCGATTCTAAATAGTGTCCCCTGATAGCGCCACCCCTTTTTCTGTGCTTAACTCTCTCAGGTTTCAGGCTTCTGACCGCTCAAAACGGTGGCTTTTTCGGCAAACTGCCGATTAGCCCCGCAAATGAACAGGTTAAGAGCCTACAAACTTCACAGCTCGACAAAAGTCGCCTTGCTATATGCGGGTGAGCAGTGGAATAATGCTGCTGTTTCTGCACCAGAAAGATTCGGGCAGAAAAAGAGCGAAATTAAGGTAATTTGCCGGATAAAACGAGCACGCTGCAATGGCGTAAGACGTGATGCTTTATCAGGCACTTAGCGGGCTGCGGGTTGCGGCCTGGACAACAGACTGGGATGTGTGGATTTTCAAAAATTTTGTATTATTTCCACCTTCAGGCGCTGGTTTTCCTTATGAAAAGCAGGCCACCGACAAGATTTGCGCCCCTTTAGCCGCCGACAACCGTGAGGTTGACGTCAGTGCATGCAGACACGGGGCCATCGGTTGATTCTCGTCCAGGGTAACGATGCCCGCAGCTTTATCACTCATGTGAGAATAACGAGTAAGTCACGATGAAAAGAATGTTAATTAACGCAACTCAGCAGGAGGAGTTGCGCGTTGCCCTTGTTGACGGTCAGCGTCTGTACGATCTGGATATCGAAAGCCCCGGACACGAGCAGAAAAAAGCCAATATCTACAAAGGTAAAATCACCCGCGTTGAACCCAGCCTTGAAGCGGCATTTGTCGATTATGGCGCTGAGCGTCACGGTTTCCTCCCTCTGAAAGAAATCTCCCGCGAATACTTCCCAGCTAACTACAACGCGCACGGCCGTCCTAACATCAAAGATGTGCTGCGTGAAGGCCAGGAAGTGATCGTTCAGATTGATAAAGAAGAGCGCGGTAATAAAGGCGCTGCACTTACTACCTTTATCTCTCTCGCAGGCAGCTACCTGGTTCTGATGCCTAACAACCCGCGCGCCGGAGGCATCTCCCGCCGGATTGAAGGCGATGACCGCACTGAACTGAAAGAGGCACTTTCCGCGCTGGAATTGCCGGAAGGCATGGGCCTGATTGTACGCACCGCAGGCGTGGGAAAATCAGCTGAGTCGCTGCAGTGGGATCTGAGCTTCCGTCTCAAGCACTGGGAAGCGATCAAAAAAGCGGCAGAGAGCCGTCCTGCACCCTTCCTGATCCATCAGGAAAGCAACGTCATTGTGCGCGCTTTCCGCGACTACCTGCGTCAGGACATTGGTGAAATTCTTATCGATAATCCTAAAGTGCTGGAGCTGGCGCGTCAGCATATCGCTGCGCTGGGCCGCCCTGACTTTAGCAGCAAGATCAAACTCTACACCGGTGAAATTCCGCTGTTCAGCCACTACCAGATTGAGTCGCAGATCGAGTCCGCCTTCCAGCGTGAAGTCCGTCTGCCTTCTGGCGGCTCAATTGTTATCGACAGCACCGAAGCGTTAACCGCGATCGATATCAACTCCGCTCGTGCAACCCGCGGCGGCGACATCGAAGAAACGGCCTTCAATACTAACCTTGAAGCAGCCGATGAGATTGCCCGCCAGCTGCGCCTGCGCGACCTCGGTGGCCTGATCGTTATCGACTTTATCGATATGACGCCGGTCCGTCATCAGCGCGCCGTAGAGAACCGGCTGCGCGAAGCGGTACGTCAGGATCGTGCACGCATTCAGATTAGCCATATCTCCCGTTTTGGTCTGCTGGAGATGTCGCGTCAGCGTCTCAGCCCGTCACTGGGTGAGTCGAGCCATCACGTCTGCCCGCGCTGTAGCGGTACGGGTACCATCCGCGATAACGAATCACTGTCACTCTCTATTCTGCGTCTGATTGAAGAAGAAGCGCTGAAAGATAACACCAAAGAAGTACACGCTATTGTGCCGGTGCCGGTTGCCTCCTACCTGCTGAACGAAAAACGTGAAGCGGTGAGTGCGATCGAGAAGCGTCAGGGTGGCGTACGCGCCATTATCGTGCCTAACGATCAAATGGAAACGCCGCACTACTCCGTGCTGCGCGTGCGCAAAGGTGAAGAGACACAAACGCTCTCTTATCATCTGCCGAAGCTGCACGAAGCTGAAATGGCGCTGCCATCAGAAGAGGATCACGCCGAGCGCCGTCGTCCGGAACAGCCTGCACTGGCCGCCTTTGTGATGCCAGATGCCCCGCCTGCACCGGTTGAAGTCACTGCCGAAAAACCTGCAGCGAAAAGCGAGCCAACCGCACAGGCTACAGCGCGTCCTGCGGCTGCGGCTGCCACCGTCAGTACGGGTCTTGTGGGTCGCCTGCTTAACGGTCTGAAAAAGCTGTTTGCAGGTGATACTCCGGCAGCAGCCCCGGCGGAAGCACAGCCTCAGCAGGCGAGTAAGCCGGCAGAAGAAGAGAGCAGCACGCAGCAGCGTGGTGAACGCCGTAACCGTCGCAACAATAATCGTCGCGATCGCACGCCGCGTAATGGCGAGCAGGCTCAGAACCGTGAGCCGCGTGAAGCGCGCGAGCCACGGGAAGCCCGTGAGCCCCGTGAAGCGCGCGAGCCGCGTGAAGCCCGTGAGCCACGTGAAAATCGTGAACCGCGTGACAATCAGGAGAATCGTCGCAACAAGCGTCCGAACGAGCCGCGTGCCGAGCGCCCGGTCCTGACTGAAGAGCAGCAGCAGCAGCGCGATGAACAGCAGCAGCAACGTCGCGAACAGCGTGCCGAGCGTCAGCGTCGTCGTCAGGAAGAGAAGCGTGCTCAGCAGCAGGAAGAGAAAGCCGTTGAGTCCGTTACAACCGAAGAGATCCCTGCAGTTGACGCAGCGGTACAGGAAGAAGAGCGCGTTCAGGTCATGCCACGTCGCAAGCCGCGTCAGCTGACTCAGCGTATCCGCAGTGGCGAGGTTATGGAAGCATCACCAGCCGCAGCGCAGCCAGAGGCAGCAGCGGAGATTGCACCGCCGGTTAACACCGCTGAGCAGCCGGAAATGAGTGATGAGCAGGATGATAACGAGAACCGTGAAGGCGCGAACATGCCACGCCGTTCACGTCGTTCTCCGCGTCATCTGCGCGTCAGTGGTCAGCGCCGCCGTCGCTATCGCGATGAGCGCTATCCGCTGCAGTCGCCGATGCCGCTTGAAGCTGCAGCCGCCTCGCCAGAGATGGCATCAGGTAAAGTCTGGGTTTCCTATCCGGTTACGCAGACGCACGAGCAGTTCACCTCTCAGGCGCCGCTGAACGAAATGACCGAATATGGTTATCAGGATGCAGCAGACGCGCTGCCGGTGGCTGCCGAAGCCGCCTCAGCGGGCGTGCCGCAGCCTGAAACGTCAGAGGTTGTACATCAGGCTGAACCGCAGGCGCACACCGAAGTGCCAGTGGTAAACACCGATGACCTGACGCCTGTTGCCGCGCCGGTTGATCATGAGCCTGCCGTTATCTCTGCCGCCGATGAAGCGGTGGCGCAGGAGACGGCTGCGGAAGCCGAGCCTGCGATCGTAACTGAGAACGTGTCAGAAGAAGCGCCACAGCCTGCTGTGCAGGATGCTGTACAGCCAACTGTGACCGAAGCCGCTGCCGCAGCAGAACAGGCACCGGCGGATGTGACTCCTGCTGTTGAAACGCAGGTTGAAAAGGTGCTGTCAGCGCCAGTCGCGGCGGAAGCCCCTGCTGCGCCAGTGGCTGAACCTCATGCGCCGGTTCCGGCACGCGATGTGTCAGTTGAGCAGTCAGAGCCACGCTTTAAGCTGCACGCCACGGCACCAATGACCCGCGCGCCAGCACCGGCCTGGGAACCAGAGCCGGCACGTCACAGCGACTGGGTACGTCCGCCGTTCAGCTTTGAAGGCCGCGGCTCTGCCGGTGGTCACAGCGCGACGCATCAGGCTACCGCACCGGCAACCCGTCCGGACAGCGTGTAACTCTGCGCGGATAAAAAAACAAAACCCCGGCTGGTCCGGGGTTTTTTATTGCCTGCTGTTTACCGGGAGCGGCCTGAACCGCAGCCAAAAAAAACCCACCGCCCGCGAAGGCGATGGGAAAAACAAGCGCACCCGGTTAAGTACGCTGAATGTCAGGTCAGTTACGAATTAAGCTGGAACAGCGACATCTTTGACATATCGCTAAAGGTTTTATACGACGCCTGCAGGGCTGTCTGCTGCATGGTGTAGCTGGAGATCGCCTGGGTGTAGTCAACCTGTACCAGATCGCTCATCTGCGTGGTCATGATGGTATTGCGATCGTCACCCTGCTGATTGAGCGCACTCACCTCAGCCATCTGGATCCCCACAGCAGAACGTACCGTCAGCACGTTATTCAGTGAGTTGCTCAGCCCGCGGTTGGTTTTATCCATTGCGGCCTGAAACGCCTGCTTTGTGGCGTCGTCCGCGTTATCCTGCGGCGTTTTCAGCGCGGCAATTGCGCTGTCGAGCATGCTGAACAGGCTGGTCTCGCTGGTGCCGTTATCGGGCTCTGGCTTTGCATTGCTGGTGATCGCCATAAACACGGACTTACCGGTGCTGCCCACCTGCATGGTGCGGCTTTCATCGACTTTCTGCGTAATCGGCTCATCCCCGCCCACATAGGCCACGCCGGTGCTGCTATCGCTAAACGGCGGCGCATCGGTCTTATAGCCGGCAAAAATATAGCGCCCGTTACCATCCTGACTGTTTGCCTGGTTCAGCAACTGCGCGCGCAGCCCTTCCAGCTGCGTAGCCAGGGAGCCACGATCTTCATCACTCAGGGTGCCGGTGGAGGCATTTACGATGGTGGTCTGCGCATCCTGTATGGTACTGACCACGCTGGAGAGCGCATTCTCTTCCATCGAGAGGCTCTGATTAGCAAAACTGCGTGCCGTGGCATACTGGCTGCTTTTTACCTGCGACTGTGACAGCACCACCGCGCGTGAGGCTGCGATAGGATCGTCAGAGGGATTACTGACCCGCAGCCCGGTTGCCAGCTGCTGGCCTACCTTCAGCCAGGAGGATTGCGAGTCGGTGATCCCGCGCACCTGCTGGTCAAAAATCATACTTGAGCTAAGACGCACTTTCTTCTCTCCTCTGCTTAGCTGCGAATGCCCATCAGCGCATTAAACACCGCGCTGGCGGTCTGCAATACCTGCGCATTCGCCATATAAAACTGCTGATACTTCGTCAGGTTGGCGTACTCTTCATCAAGGTTAACGCCGGAGACGGACTGCTGCCGGTTGTTCAGCTGCGTGACCACGTTTTTCTGCGTGGTGCTGGCGGTTTCCAGCGAGTTGGTTTTATTACCTACGCTGCTGACAAGGCTGGCATAAGCCTGCGCAATCGTTGCATTTCCGTTAACCAGCTTGCTGTCCTGCAGATCGAGCAGCTTCTGTGCGTTGCGGTTGTCGCTTTCGCCGCTGCCTTTCGCTGCTGCTGCTGCGATCTCTGACTCGCTGGTGATGGCAACCGACATGCCGCCAATCACGTTCTGTACCGGCTTAACCAGAAAACTGTCACCGCTCTTCGCGCTGCCGCTGACCGTCAGCTGCAGACCATCAAAATTCAGCGTGCCGTCGGCCGCCGGCGCTACGTCAAAACGCACGTTATCGGCAGCACGGGTAACGGACCAGGTGCCGCTCTCATAGCTAACGGTATAGTTGGACGCTTTCAGGGCGCTGGCGTCACTCCAGCTGGCGCTGACCGATGCCGTTGAGGTGTTTTTCAGGTTGCTGACCACATCCGGACTGCCGATAGTAAAGAACGCTTTTCCTGCGTTGCCTTCGCTGTCAAAACCGCCCTGATGCACGTCGTTAAATGCGGTGGTAAACGCTGCGGCCAGCTGGCCCAGCTGGTTCTGGGCGCCGTCCAGATCCTGCGTACGAAACGCCAGCAATCCACCCAGCGAGCCGGTGGTCAGCGTTTTTTCCGGGATCGCTACGTTACCGGCCTGTTTGTCGCTGTAGCCAACGGTAAGGCGCGTAGAGTCGGCGCCCGAAGGCATCGCCACCAGGCTGGTCGCATTACGACCGTTAACCAGGGTGATATTGCCTGCTGAGACGATATAGCTGCCATCCTGCTGCGCAACTTTCACGCCCACCACGTTGTTCAGACTATTGACCAGCTGATCGCGCTGATCCAGCAGATCGTTAGGCGCAGCGCCACCGCCGGTGGTGAGCTTTGCAATCTGCGTATTGAGGTCGGCAATCTGGCGTGTAAAGGTATTGACCTGATCGACGCTGGCAGCGATATCGGTATTCACGCTGGTCTGCATGTTATTAAGGTATTGCGCCGTGGTCTGGAACTGATTAACCAGCCCCTGGGCATAACTCAGCATCGACTGACGCGCTGACGGATCGTTGGCGTTACTGACCACGTTCTGTACGTTGGTAAAAAAGCTCTGAATCGATGTTGAGAGGCTGGTGGTAGACGTAGAGAGCAGATCGTCGATATTGGAGATCTGATTATGCTGGGTATTGACCGCGCTGTAGCTGGCGCTGGAGCCACGCAGCTGCGTCGTGATGAACTCATCATACTCACGCTGTACGCCGCTGACATTCACGCCGTTGCCATAATAGCTGTTGCCCTGCAGCGTGCTGTTAGCCTGCGACAGCAGAATAGTCTGCCGCGAGTAGCCCGCCACGGTATAGTTACTGATGTTGTTACTGGTGGTGCTTAATGCGGCCTGTGCGGCGCTCAGCCCGCTCATTGCGGAGTTAATTATACTGGACATCTCGGTTCCTTTCTTTCCCGTTAACCGGGCTGGCAGTCATCAGTGCAGTTGTGCGGACGGCAGGCGCCCGCAACATATGAAGGTTATCGGCGTGCTTAAGGGAAACTTGAGGCTAAGACGTCAGAACAGATCGGTGATATCCTGGCCGTAAGCTTTTACGACTTTTTCGCCCATGTTTTTGAATTGCTGAATCATTCCCACCAGTTTTTGCGCATATTTCGGATCGGTAGCGTAACCCGCCGCCTGCAGCGCGCGCGCGCCCTGTTCAGCACTCGGCGCGCTGGTGACCGCCGCATAGCGCGGATTTTTCGACAGCAGGCGCACATAGTCGGTCAGCGCCTCAAGGTAGGAGCCATAGACGCGGAAGCTGGCGCGCACTTTCTTCGCCTCACCCGCCTCATACTCGGTGGTCATGATATCCGTGGTTTCGCCTTTCCAGTCGCCGCTCGCCTTGATACCAAACACGTTATAGCTCGGCTTGCCGTCGCGGGTCAGGATCTGACGTTGACCCCAGCCCGACTCCAGCGCCGCCTGCGCCAGAATCAGGTGGTGCGGTATACCGCTCTGCTGGCTGGCGAGTTTCGCCGGCTGCGCCAGCTGGGCGATAAACTCACTGCTGTCAGAAGGCAGGTTCGCAGGCGTTACCGGCAGACGCGGTACCGCTTTGCGCACAATCTGTTCCAGCTGCATTGGCACGCTGTTGCTGCTGCTGTAGATAAAGCTGTTATCCAGCTTCATCGGCAGCGTGCCGGCCCGCTCATCCGGTGCCTGCGCGGGCTGCATCTGTTTGACAATCGTGTCAGCCAGACCCAGTCCGCGTTTGCCTATATCCTGCGCAATCTGCTGATCGTAGAGCGAGGTGTAGAGTCGCGTCTGGTCGTTGCTCAGCGCGCCATCCTGCGGCAGCGCGTCGCGCATGCTTTTCAGCATCATCTGCACAAACATGCCCTCTACCTGTTTCGCCACCTGCAGCGCTTTTCCTTTGGGATCGGCAGCGGCCTGGCGTTTCAGCTCGTTCAGCGAGCGGCTGTCATACGCCGCATTGTTCAGCGATTGCATATCGGTCATCAGATGATTTCCAGCTTCGCGCGCAGACAGCCTGCGCTCTCCATCGATTGCAGAATCGACATCAGCTCTATCGGCGTTGCACCCAGCGCATTCAGGGCACGCACCACATTGTTCAGATTTGCGCTGGCGTTGACGCGCTGCAGTGCGCCACCGCTCTGCCGCAGATCGATCTGCGTCTGCGTTGTCGCCACCGTCTGCCCGCCGGCCAGCGGCGTATCAGGCTGACTGACGTTCTGCTGCTGATTCACCGTCACCGACAGATTCCCCTGCGCCACTGCACAGGTGTTCAGCGTAACCTCGCGGTTCATCACCACCGTGCCGGTGCGTGAGTTGACGATCACTTTGGCATCTTCCAGCGGCACAGAGACATCGATGTTCTGGATCTCCGCCAGCGCCCGCACCTGAGAGCTGTTGTTGGGTGAGACGCGGATCTGCACGGTGCGTGCATCCAGCGGCAGTGCCGACCCGACGCCGCGGCTGTTGATGGCATCCGCAATGCGCTGCGCCATGGTGAAATCTTCATTATTCAGCTGCAGGTTAATGGTGTTCTGGCTGCCAAAGTTGCTCTGCAGCTCGCGTTCAACGGTGGCACCGCCGGTAATACGGCCGCCGTTAAGCTGGTTAACCTGTACGCTGCTGCCGCCGGCCGACGCGCCCGCGCCGCCAACCAGAATATTTCCCTGCGCCAGCGCATACACCTGATTATCCACCCCTTTCATCGGCGTCATCAGCAGCGTACCGCCGCGCAGGCTTTTGGCATTACCCAGCGAAGAGACCACGACGTCCAGCGTCTGTCCCTGACGGGCAAACGAAGGCAGCTTCGCTGTCACCATTACTGCCGCCACGTTTTTCAGCTGCATATTGGTGCCAGCCGGCACGGTGATCCCCAGCTGGGAGAGCATGTTGCTGACCGTCTGGGTGGTGAACGGTGTCTGGGTGGTCTGATCTCCGGTACCGTCCAGTCCCACCACCAGCCCATAGCCAATCAGCTGGTTTTCGCGCACGCCCTGGATGCTGGTCAAATCGCGAATGCGATCTGCCTGCGCCATCAGACTGCTGACAGCGAGCAGTAAACCGAGACCCGCGCGCAGCAAAATACTTTTTTTCATCATGACCTCTTACATCGGCGAGATGTTCAGGAAGAAGCGCTGGAACCAGCCCATAGTCTGCGCCTCATTGATATAACCGTTACCTACGTACTCAATGCGCGCATCGGCCACCTGAGTAGAGAGCACGGCGTTGCTGGCACTGATGGTGCGCGGATTGACCACGCCAGAGAAACGAATAAACTCGGTGCCCTGATTAATCTCAATCTGTTTCTCACCCACGACGCGCAGGTTGCCGTTAGAGAGCACCTGATTCACGGTCACGGTGATGGTACCGGTAAAGGTGTTGTTGGCGGTGGCGCCCCCTTTACCTGCAAAATCATTTTTGCCGCCGGCGCTCAGTGCGGCTTTCTCACCGCCTGCGCCCAGCAGGCCTTCCAGCCCGGTCGGCACGCCGGTTACGCCAAAGCTGTTGCTGCCATTGCGGTTAGCGCTGGCGGAGGAGCTTTTGCTCGCGCTGACGTTCTCCTGCAGCGTGATGGTCAGCGTGTCACCAATATTGCGTGGACGACGATCCTCAAACAGCGGCTGGTAGCCGTAGTTCAGCGGCGCAACGCCCTGAAAAATAGAGCCGTTCACCACCGGTGGCGCAGACGGCGTAGGTTCTGCCGTGGTTACCCCTTGTACCAGTGGCGTGCGCGGCACCAGCGCACAACCGTTGAGCGTCAGTAGCAGCGTCGCTACTAACCAATGACCAGGCTTGAGAATCGCTTGCTTCGCCACGGAGTTCTGACCTTCTGTATGTTCTTAATCGGGCCAGCGGAGTGGCCCAACGATCCCGGCGTTAAAGCTGGGTGAGTTTCTGCAGCATCTGATCGGAGGTACTGATCGCCTTGCTGTTAATTTCATACGCGCGCTGCGTCTGGATCATGGTCACCAGCTCTTCCGCCACGTTGACGTTTGAGGTTTCCACATATCCCTGATAGAGCAGGCCTGCGCCGTTCTGACCAGGCGTGCTCTCAGTAGGCGCGCCGGACGCCTGCGTTTCCTGATAGAGGTTCTCGCCGACGCTGTCGAGACCGGCATCGTTCATAAAGGTGCTCAGCGTGAGCTGGCCCACCTGTGCGGGCTGCGCCTGCCCCTGCTGCGTCACCGTAACCACACCGTCGCGGGCAATCGTGATGCTGGTGGCGTTTGCCGGGATCGTGATACCCGGCTGTACCGGGAACCCGGCGTTGGTCACCAGCTGACCATTCTGATCCACCTGGAAAGAGCCATCACGCGTATAGGCAGAGGTGCCATCCGGCATCTGCACCTGAAAATAACCCTGTCCGTTTACCGCCACATCTTTTGAGTTGCTGGTCTGCGACAGGTTGCCCTGGTTATGCAGACGCTCAGTGGTAACCGGGCGTACACCGGTACCGATCTGCAGACCAGACGGCAGCGTAGTCTGCTCAGAGGATTGCGCACCAGGCTGACGCAGCGTCTGATACATCAGATCTTCGAAGACCGCGCGCGAACGCTTAAAGCCGTTGGTGCTGACGTTTGCCAGGTTGTTGGCAATGACGTCCATATTGGTTTGCTGTGCGTCAAGACCGGTTTTCGCGATCCATAAAGAACGAATCATTCTGTTTTCCTTACGCCTTAGCTGCTCATATTGAGCAGCTGATTAGCGCGCTGTTCGTTTTCATCAACGTTTGAGATCACTTTCATCTGCATCTCAAACCGTCGGGCGTTGGCGATCATATCGACCATGGTTTCAACCGGCTTGACGTTGCTGCCTTCCAGCACGCCCGGCATCACCTGCACCGTCGCGTCGTTAGCCAGCGCAGCACCGCGCTGCGCCTGGGTCGCCGCGCTGGGGCGAAACATGCCGTCGTCACCGCGCGTCAGCTCCTGCCCGGTGGCGCGCACCAGCTTGAGCCGGCCGAGCTGAACCGTGGCGTTAGGCGCATCGCCCGCATTGAGTGCGGTGATCGAGCCATCTGCCGCGATGGTGAGCTGGGCACCCTGCGGCACCGCAATCGGTCCGCCGTCACCCATGACGGGATTGCCCTGAATGGTCAGCTGACCGGTGGGACTGATCTGCATATTCCCGTTACGGGTATAGGCTTCACTGCCATCCGCGGTGCGTACGGCCAGCCAGCCATCCTGCTGTACCGCTACATCCAGCGGACGCTCGGTGTAGTCGAGCGAACCCTGCGTCATATCAGCACCCGGCGTTGAGGCGGCTACCAGCGTGCGCGTTGGCAGAGACCAGCCGCTGACCGGCACCGCGCGCAGCGCATTCAGCTGCGCCCGGAAGCCCGGTGTCGAAGCATTGGCGAGGTTGCTGGCGGTAACAGACTGCTGCTCCATCGTCTGACTGGCCGCGCCCATCGCGGTATATATTGCGTGATCCATAAAGCAATCCCGTTAGCGTATTAACGAAGGTTAACCAAGGTGTTAAGGATCTGATCCTGGGTTTTAATGGTCTGGCTATTCGCCTGGTAGTTACGCTGTGCCACGATCATATTCACCAGCTCTTTACTCAGATCGACGTTGGAGGCTTCCAGCGCACCAGAGGTCAGGCTGCCGTAGGTGCCGGTACCGGCCAGACCGATAGCCGCCTGCCCGGATGAGCTGGAGGCGGACCAGACGTTATCCCCTTCTGACTTCAGCCCTTCCGGGTTAGAGAAGCTGGCCAGCACGATCTGACCCAGCAGCTGGGTTTTACGGTTGGAGTAAGTCCCGCTGATGGTGCCGTCATCGTTAATGGTGTAGCCGGTGAGGTCGCCAGGCGCATAGCCATCCTGCGTCGGGTTACCAAAGTTAGTCGCGCCGGTGTTCTGCTGCAGGCTGCCCAGCACGCTCAGTGCAATCGGCTGGCCCGCTGCGGCGCCGTTAGAGCCGTCAATGGTCAGGCCGATGGTGTTAGCGGAGGTCAGCTTGCCGCTGGTGTCAAAGGTCATCGTAAAGTTACCGGCGGTTTTACCGGTGGTAGAGTCGATCGCGTGCACCGCCCAGGTATTATCCGCGCTCTTGGCGTAGTAGAGATCCAGCGCGTGATCGTTACCCTGCGAGTCATACACGGTCACGGTGCTTTTCGCGTTATAGCTGTCCACTTTGCTGGTATCAAACGGCGTGACGGTCGGGATCGCATCGGTTGAGTTCAGGTTAGACACCAGCGTCGCGCTGCTGGTGGCGCGCGCTGACATCTGCGTGGTGGGAATGCTCAGCGCAATCGGGTTCGCACCGTTCTGGATGGTTGGCGGGGTGCCGTTTGCCGGATAGCCGGTCACTTTCATCCCCTGGGTGTTCACCAGGTTACGGTTCTCATCCAGCGTAAACTGACCGTTGCGTGAATAGAACACGCCGCCGCTGGCGTCGGTCATACGGAAGAAGCCGTTACCGCTCAGCGCCACATCCAGCCCGCGGCTGGTTGAGGTGGTGGTGCCGTCATTGAAGTTCTGGATCACCGCCGCCACTTTGGTTCCCATACCGACGTTAGAGCCTGCGAACATATCGGCAAAGGCGATGGTGCTCGACTTAAAGCCCGCCGTGGCGGAGTTGGCGATGTTGTTACCAATGACATCAAGGTTGCTGGAAGCAGCACCCAGGCCGCTCACCGCTTGTGAAAAAGACATGTAATCTCTCCTGCTAAGGGGTTAGTCAGAGAATCTGACGAATTTCATCGAGAGTCGCGGAGCCCATGGTGCCGAGATCCAGTTTCGCGGTGTTGTTCACGGTGCTGACGCCATTGACATAGGCGTAGTTCAGCGGCTGTGCCACCAGCTGTGTGCTGCCATTGCTGGCGGCGAGTGCTACAGAATATTTGCCATCCGGCGCGACGCTGCCGTCATCGAGCTTGCCATCCCAGGAGAAGGTGTGTACCCCTGCGGTCAGGCCACCCAGATCGATGTTACGCACCACGTTGCCGTTGGCATCTTTGATGGTCACGCCGGTGCCGGTTGACGCCGTGCCCAGCTCCACACCAAACGGCGTCGTGGTGCCTTTACCGACCAGCACCTGATCGCCTTTGACCATCACGCCATGCCCAATCAGCGTTGAGCTCTGCAGTGACTGGCTGGTGCTGATCTGGCCGGAAATCGATCCCAGCGTGGTGTTCAGCTTCTCAATCCCGCTCAGGGTGTTGATCTGCGCCAGCTGCGTGGTGAGCTGGCTGTTATCCATCGGATTGGTCGGATCCTGGTTCTGCATCTGCGTCACCAGCATGTTCAGAAACTGGTTCTGCAGCTCCTGTGCGCTGTTACCGGTGCCGGCCGAGCCGGAACTCAGGATCGTCGGGTCGAGATTGTCTTTAATGCCTACGGTTAAGCTCATCGTATCTCTCCGTTACTGCCCGATGGTGAGCGTTTTCATCATCATCGACTTCACTGTGTTCAGGACTTCGACGTTGGCCTGATAACTGCGCGACGCAGACATGGTGTTGACCGTTTCAGCCACCACATCCACATTGGGCATTTTGACGTAGCCTTTCTGATCGGCCATCGGATTGCCCGGGTCATAGACCAGTTTTGCGGGCGTGGGATCGTTGACCACGCCCGCCACTTTAACGCCGCCGGTGGCCGCGCCCTGGGCGGCATTGGTCTGGAAAATAACCTGCTTCGCCACGTAAGGCTGTCCATCCGGTCCGGTTACGCTGTCGGCGTTGGCCAGGTTACTGGCGCTGACGTTAAGCCGCTGCGACTGCGCGGTCATCGCCGAGCCGGCGATATCAAATATATTCAGCAATGCCATGCTTATTGCCCCTGCAGTACGCTCATCATGCCTTTAATCTGGCTGCTGATGAGGGTGAGATCGGTTTGATACTTCAGGCTGTTATCGGCGAACTGCGTACGCTCGCGATCCATATCGACCGTGTTGCCATCTGCAGCGGGCTGGTCGGGAATGCGATACAGCAGATCCATCGCGGGCTGCGCCTGCGTTTGTGCTTCAATATGGCGCGATGAGGTCACATTCAGCGCCAGACCGCTGCCCTGCGCGCGGCCGTTCTGCATCACTTTGTTCAGCTGGCTGGCAAAGTCGATATCGCGCGCCTGATACCCGGGGGTATCCGCATTAGCGATATTTGACGCCAGAATCTCCTGACGCTGTGCACGCAGGTTTAACGCTTCGGTACCGAATCGCAGTGCGGCATCGAGTTTGTCGAGCATGCTTCCTCCGCGAATGAAAATTTTGAGCTGACAGCTTAATCGGGGGATTGCAAGGGCGATCGTCTGAATAACAGCAAAAACCACGGCTATTTTTACCCTTGATTTTTTTTTGCAGCGGGTAGACTCATCAGCAACTTTCAGTGGGAGGCGTTATGCGCAGAGCATCACAAGGGCTGTTTCTGGCGGTACTGCTGCTGGCGCTGCCAGGCTATGCGGCCGATCTGAACGCGCAGCTGACATCCTATTTTAAAGCGCGCGATCCGCAGCACGCCGCTGGCATGGTGGTTATTGTTCGTACCCCATCCGCACAGTGGCCCGCCTGTGAGACGCCGCAGCTGCAGCTGCCCGGTAACAGCCGTCAGTGGGGTAATCTGAGCATTGCCGCCAGCTGCGGACAAAATCGCCGCTATCTGCAGGTGCAGGTGCAGGTGACCGGTGACTATCTGGTCGCGAATCACCAGCTCACGCGCGGCACTGCCGTCAGCGCGGCTGATTTCAGAACGGAAACGGGCCGGCTCGATACGCTGCCGGCTCGCGCGCTGGTTGACGGCACGCATCTCGCAGAGGCGATTGCCCTGCGGGATATACCGCCCGGGCAGCCGGTTACCGCCTCAATGCTGCGCCAGCCGTGGCGGGTTAAAACCGGTCAGTCGGTGATGGTCACGGCGAGCGGCGACGGCTTTAATGCCAGCAGCGAAGGCCGCGCGCTGAGCAATGCCGGCGTCGCGCAGACGGTGCGGGTACGTATGGGAAATGGTCAGGTGGTAAGCGGTCGCGTCGGCGAGGATGGGAATATTCTGATATCACTCTAAAGCGCTAAAGAACAGAGGTGTTCAGCCGATAGAGATAACAGCTAAAATATAACCCTATGCCGATTCAGTGGGCGCATTCCACTGTACTTACAGGAGCCAAGCCATGAACGTCGACAAAACCGAACCGTCAAAACCGGTCAGCACGGTACAACCCCGTGACGCCAGCGACAACGCAGGCAGAATCCGTCAGAACTCCGCGCCGGCCGCCCCTGCCGCCAGCGAAAAGAGTGCCGAAGTCAGTCTGAGCTCAAGTCAGGCACAGCTGCTGGAGCCCAGCAGTCGCGATATTAATACCGCTCGCGTTGAGCAGTTAAAAACCGCCATCCGCAATGGCGATCTGAAAATGGATACCGGCAAAATTGCGGATGCATTAATTGCCGATACCCGGAAATATTTAGAAGGCTACTGATCCCGATGGATAATCTGCTGACCACCCTGGATAAAATGCAGGATGTACTGGCTTCACTGACTCAGATCATTGAGGAAGAGCAGCAGCAGCTCGCAGCCGGTCAGGTTAACGGCAACCTGCTGCAGCGCATTACTGAAGATAAAGCCGCGCTGCTGACAACCTTAAATTATCTGGATGAGATGCGCCATAATACGGAGAAAACGCTCGGTATAGAGGCGCCCTATCGCGGTCAGCAGGATATCGCCCGGCGCTGGGCCACTATCGCGCGCGTCACGCAGCAGCTGCGCGACGCCAATCAGCATAACGGACTGCTACTGCAGCATCAGGTCGCGTTTACCCGCGATGCGCTGCAGGTGCTGAAGCCGCATCAGACCCAGGCATTTTATGGCCCGGACGGACGCGGACTGGGCCAAACCACGCTGCGCAGCAAAGGCTGACGCCTTAGCCGCGACCAGGGCAGCCGGGCTGCCCTGGCAATGCACACTCAGGCAACAGTGCGGCGGGCAAAATCGCGCGGCCGGAACCCGAGCGCGCCAAGCACCACAAAATAGGCTCCCCCGCCGACGGCACAGACCGCCGCCAGGCGCACCAGCCGCCAGGCCATCTCGCCCTCTTCCCAGGCAGGCATCACCTGCAGCATCCCCAGCAGCGCGGCGGCCATGACCGCAACCGCGATAAACAGGCGTAATAAGAAACCCATCCAGCCTGGCTGTGGCTGAAAAATATCCTGTTTGCGCAGCTGCCAGTAGAGCAGCGCGGCGTTGAGGCAGGCCGCCAGCCCAATCGACAGCGACAGCCCCGCATGTTTCAGCGGACCGATAAACGCCAGATTCATCAGCTGCGTCATAATCAGCGTCACTATCGCTATCTTCACCGGCGTTTTAATATCCTGCCGCGAGTAGAATCCTGGCGCCAGCACCTTGACCACAATCAGCCCCATCAGGCCGACGGAATAGGCGATCAGCGCGCGCTGCGTCATTGCCGCATCAAACGCGGTAAATTTCCCGTACTGAAACAGCGCCACCGTCAGCGGTCCGGCCAGAATGCCCAGCGCCACCGCGCAGGGCAGCGCCAGCAGAAAACAGAGGCGCAATCCCCAGTCCATCAGCCGCGAATACTCAGCCTGGTTGCCGCTGGAGAAGCTCTTCGCCAGCGACGGCAGCAGAATGGTCCCCAGCGCCACGCCCAGCACGCCAGAGGGAAACTCCATCAGGCGGTCAGCGTAGTACATCCAGGAGACGGAACCTGACACCAGAAAGGAGGCGAAAATGGTATTGATGATAAGGGAAATCTGGCTGACCGATACGCCGAGGATCGCCGGTCCCATCTGGCGCATCACGCGCCAGACGCCGGCATCGCGCAGATTAATGCGCGGCAGCACCAGCATACCAATCTTCTTCAGGTGCGGCAGCTGGTAGCCAAGCTGCAGCACGCCGCCTACCACCACCGCCCACGCCAGCGCCATAATTGGCGGATTAAAGTGCGGTGCGGCAAATAGCGCAAAGCCGAGCATGCTGATATTCAGCAGCGTGGGCGCAAACGCCGGAACCGAAAAGCGATTCCAGGTGTTGAGGATCGCCCCCGCCAGCGACGCCAGCGAGATCAGCATAATATAGGGGAACGTCACCCGCAGCAGCGCGCTGGTGAGGGCAAATTTATCGGCGGTATCCGCAAAGCCAGGGGCCGTGATCATAATCACCCAGGGCGCGGCGAGCATGCCCAGTACCGTCACCACAGCCAGCGCCAGCGTCAGCAGGCCTGACACATACGCCACAAAGACCTGCGTCGCCTCTTCACCCTGCTTCGCTTTGTACTCCGCCAGAATCGGGACAAACGCCTGCGAGAACGCGCCCTCGGCAAAAATCCGGCGCAGCAGGTTGGGCAGCTTAAACGCTACAAAAAACGCATCCGTCGCCATTCCGGCGCCAAATACGCGCGCCACAATGGCATCGCGGGCAAAGCCCAGCACGCGGGAAAACAGGGTCATCGAACTGACCGCAGCCAGCGATTTTAGCAAATTCATAATGAAGGGTGCGTCCTGAAAAAGTCGGGAAAAAGCGCCATGCAGCACGGGCATCCGCGATGCCCGGCGTTAGTCTACTGAGGTCGCGGCAAATGACCAGTACCGAGTGTTACAAGGCGTTATTCCCGCTCCACCTCGCGGATCAGTTTTTCTGTCAGACGCTGCGCCACCAGCGCCTGCTCGCCGCTGGTTTCAGGCATAGTCTGATTTTCCACGCAGCGGATAAAGTGATGCGCCGCGCCGGTAAAACCGCGCTGCGTCAGATGGCTTTGCCACGCAGGCGGCACCTCACGCAGCAGCCCGCGGCTGTTCTCCTGCTGCCAGTCGCGCATCTCCTCAATCTGGTAGTAGTCTCCGTCGCAGACCGCAGTGACCACCTCCCGCTGCGTGCCGGCGCGCCGGTGCATACTGGTAGAGACCTGCAGCCCGCCGGCGCTGAAATGGTGCTCTGCGTAGAGCAGTGCGCCTTCATCTGTGGTCCGGATATGGCCATCACCCGGCTGCAGTTTGCCCCCCGCCAGCCACAGGGCGGTATCCACCACGTGCAGATAATCATCCAGCAGCGTAAAGCGCAGCCCCTGCGGACCCACGCTGTCCATGCGATGCTTTTCAATCCGCAGCGAGGCGGCGCGCGGCATTTCCTGCTTCAGCTGCTGATAGCGCGGGGCAAAGCGCCGGTTAAACGCCACCATGAGTTTGCGCTGCCGTTTTTCCGCCAGCGCGACCAGCGCTTCAGCCTGCTGCAGCGTCTCTGCCAACGGCTTATCCACGCAGACATCTTTGCCCGCCAGCAACAGGGCCTGAACCACTTCAAAATGTGAGGCGGTGCTGCTGTGCACGAACACGGCGTCGCAGGCGGCGGCCAGGGCGTCAAGCCGGTCAAAACAGGGAATACGATAGCGGGCGCATACCGCCTCCGCCTTAACCTGATTGGGTGAAAACGCCCCCACCAGCTGCCAGCTTTCTGCCTGCGAGAGCACCGGCAGCCAGGCTTTCTGCGCAATCCCGCCTAAACCGGCAATACCAATTCGCAGCGTCATCTTAATGCTCCTGTGCCAGCAGCTGAGTCAGCTGCATCTGCAGTTCAGCCACCTGCTGCTCCAGCGCGGCAACCCGATCGCTAAGCTCCGCTTCACCGGCGGCGGGAGACGGCGAGCAGGTCGTCTCCTCTGCGGCCAGCAGGTGCCGGTAGCGGCTTTCGCGGCGGCCCGGCTCACGCGCCATTTTTGCCACCAGCGGTCCCTCCTGCCGGCTCATCAGCCCCTCCAGCGTCTGTTCGGTCTCACTGACATCGCTGAACTCATACAGCCTGCCGCTGCGGGTACGCAGCTCGCCTGGCGTTTGCGCCCCGCGCAGCAGCAGCAGGGTCATCACCGCGACTTCGGCGGCGCTGAGCTGCAGCTGACCAAACGCAGAGTTACAGAAGCGCTGCGCATATTTGCTGACCCGCTGGCTGGCGCCGCTGCTGGCGGTGACCAGGTGCTTTTTAACCAGCTCATCCAGCTGCGCCTGCACCTCCTCTTCGCTGAGCGTCATAACCGGCTCGCGGTTCGATTTCTGATTACAGGCGGCTACCACACCGTTCAGCGACAGAGGGTAATATTCAGGCGTAGCGATCTGCTTTTCCAGCAGCGCACCCAGCACGCGTAGCGCCTGGGAAGAGAGCGCGATTTTCATGGATCCGTTTCCTTTTAAAATTGAGTGCGCTTATCCGGCGTCCACGCGTGCCAGGTCAGCGCCGTCAGTACGTGATCCTGCCAGCAGCCATCAATAAGCAGATAGTTTTTTGCATAGCCTTCCTGCTCGAAGCCGAGCCGTGCCAGCAGATCGCCGCTGCGCTGATTGTGCGGCATATAGTTAGCCATAATGCGGTGCATGCGCTGCTGTCGCTGCATATAGCGAATAGCCGACTGCAGCGCTTCAAACATCATGCCCTGCCCCTGCCACTTTTCGCCCAGCGAATAGCCGAGATAGCAGGCGTGAAAGGAGCCACGCAGCACGTTGCTGAAATTTGCCACGCCGCGGATCTCATGTTCATCGGGGTCCATCAGCACAAAATAGAAAGCTGAGCCCTGCTTATGCAGATCGCCAATCAGGCCGAGCCGCGCCTGCCAGCCGGAGGGATAGCAGTGGCTGTCATCGCGCACCGGCTCCCACGGTTTGAGGAACGCGCGGTTTTCTGCGTAATAGTCTGCCAGCCGCCAGGCGTCGCGTTCATGCACCAGACGCACCACCAGACGATCGGTCGTAAGCCGCACGCGCGGGCCTGCAGAGCGATAGCCAAACATCGAATCTCCTGAAATCCTTAGCGAAAGAGAGCGGAACGCCGCTGGCGTTTTCTTCACTATAACCGCCCCACAGGCTGCGACACAACGTTGCTGAACAGGGGCAGGGTTTGCCC
Source organism: Pantoea sp. ICBG 1758 (assembly GCF_002928325.1). Taxonomy (NCBI): domain Bacteria; kingdom Pseudomonadati; phylum Pseudomonadota; class Gammaproteobacteria; order Enterobacterales; family Erwiniaceae; genus Pantoea; species Pantoea sp. ICBG 1758. The sequence goes on along the minus strand of NZ_POWL01000001.1, from coordinate 591,156 downwards.
CTTCCACGGTTCTCTTCCATACTTCCGGCAGGATCGGAAAAAGGGTGAATCCCTCACCCGGAAAACCACAGGAGAAACGGGATGAAACTTTACATCTACGATCACTGCCCCTTCTGCGTCAAAGCGCGCATGATTTTTGGCTTAAAGAATCTGCCGGTAGAACTGGTGGTTATGCTCAATGATGACGAGGCGACGCCGGTAAAATTAATCGGCCAGAAAATGGCGCCGGTATTGCAAAAAGCGGACGGCAGCGCCATGCCGGAGAGCATGGATATTGTGCATTGGGTAGACAAACAGGATGGCGAACCGCTGCTGACCGGCAGAACCAATCCCGCTATCGCCGACTGGCTGCGCCACGTCAACGGCTATATCAATAAGCTTTTAATCCCGCGTATCGCCGATGCTGCTTTTGCTGAATTTGCCACCCCGGAAGCGCGACGCTATTTTCACGATAAAAAAGAGGCGAGCCTCGGTGATTTCACCGAGCTGCGTAAACATGCGCCTGGCCTGATCAAGAAGATCAGTGACGATCTGCGCCAGCTGGATCGGCTGATTGTGAAGCCTAACGCCGTTAACGGCGAGCTGTCCGAGGATGATATCAACCTCTTCCCGCTGCTGCGCTCACTGACGCTGGTGTCCGGCATCGACTGGCCAAGCCGCGTCACCGATTACCGCGATAACATGGCGAAACAGACGCAGGTTAATCTGCTCTCTTCTATCGCCGCCTGAATGTTAAACCGGGAGGAACCCGTTCGCGGGTTTCTCATCTTATCTGATGACACCTTGCGCCGATTCAGGCAGGCTTAGCGCTGTTTGCCACACCGGAACGAGGATGCAATGAAAAAGAAATTTTATGGGATCGCGGCGCTGTTCGGCATGCTGCTGCTCAGCGGCTGTAATCAGTTGACGCAATACACCATCACGGAACAGGAAGTGAACCAGGCGCTGCAAAAGCGCAACAATTTTGAAAAAGAGATCGGCGTATCCGGCCTTATCAATGCGCATATCGTACTCAGCGATCTCAGCAGTGAAATCGGACGTGAAGAACCTGACCGCGTCACCCTCTCCGGTAAAGCGAAAATTGATGTCACCTCACTGTTTGGTCCGCAGCAGGCTGAGATGCTGCTGAAAATGAAGGCACAGCCGGTTTATAACGCGCAGGAAGGCGCTATCTATCTGCACAACCTGTCGATTGTTGATGCGCAGGTCGTACCGGAAAAAATGGCGTCGATTGTGAAAACGCTGACCCCCTATCTCAATCAGTCCCTGCAGCACTATTTCAATGAACGGCCCGCCTACCTGCTGAGCGCTGACCGCAGTAAAGGCGAAGCGCTGGCGAAAAAGCTGGCGAAAGGACTGGAAGTCAAACCGGGTCAGCTGGTGATCCCTTTCACCGACTGATACCGTCCCGTGCGGCCAGCGTTTATCTGGCCGCACGGGTCATCGCTTTCCGGCGATAAAAAGCCGTGCAAACGGTTGCCTGCCCGCTTAAGATATCGCCCCGGCCTGAATGCGCCATTCTGTTTTCACTTAAGCCGGAGCCTGACCATGACCTCTCAACCTCAGCACATCACCATTCGCCGCCCTGATGACTGGCATATCCACCTGCGCGACGGCGTGATGCTTGAAAGCGTACTGCCCTATACCAGCGCCGTGAATGGCCGGGCGATTGTCATGCCAAATCTGGTGCCGCCGGTCACCAGCGTGGCGGCGGCCCGTGAGTATCGCGCGCGCATTCTTGCCGCCCTGCCCGCTGCGCACAATTTTACGCCGCTGATGACCTGCTATCTGACCGATTCACTCGAACCCGATGAGATTGAAGCGGGGTTTCGCGCGGGCGTGTTCACCGCTGCCAAGCTCTATCCGGCACACGCTACCACTAACTCAAGCCACGGCGTAACAAACACCTCGGCGATTGCTGCGGTGCTGGATCGCATGCAGCAGATTGGTATGCCGATGCTGGTGCATGGTGAAGTCACTGATTCCCACATTGATATTTTTGATCGCGAAGCGCGCTTTATTGAGACCGTACTGCATCCGCTGCGCCAGCAGTTTCCCGGCCTGAAAGTAGTCATGGAGCACATCACCACAAAAGAGGCCGCTGACTATGTGGCTGAGGGCAACGCGCTGCTGGGCGCAACCATCACGCCGCAGCATCTGATGTTTAACCGTAACCATATGCTGGTGGGCGGGATCCGTCCTCATCTTTATTGCCTGCCTGTTCTGAAGCGCAACACACATCAGCAGGCGCTGCGTCAGCTGGTAGCCAGCGGCCATCCGCGCGTTTTCCTTGGCACCGATACTGCGCCCCACCTGCGGCATGCCAAAGAAGCAAGCTGCGGCTGTGCGGGCGTCTTCAACGCGCCGACCTCTCTGCCTGCCTACCTTACCGTGTTTGAAGAGCTTAACGCCCTGCAGCACTTTGAAGCGTTCTGCTCAGAAAACGGTCCGAATTTTTACGGCCTGCCGCTTAACGAGGGAACGCTGACGCTGGTCCGCGAACCCTGGCTGGTGGCTGAAAGCGTCACCGCAGGCGACGATACGCTGGTGCCATTTCTTGCCGGCGAAACGCTGAACTGGCGCATTAAAGAATAAGCGATAACTGCTTGCCTTCGGCATTAATATACTGTACAAATAACCAGTATATTAAACCGGAGGCGTCTATGCGTATCGATATTACCGTAGCGAAAAACCGCCCGCTGCCCGCAGGTGCACTCGATGCGCTTAGCGCGGAGCTTTCCCGTCGTATTGCACACGATTTTCCTGAAGGCGAGCACCACGTTAATGTGCGCTATGCCACCGGGAATCAGCTGAGCGTGACCGGCGGCTGTAAAACTTCACGCGACCGCATTACCGATCTCCTGCAGGAAACCTGGGAAAGCGCCGACGACTGGTTTACTCACGATTAACCGCCAATGTGCCGTTTTTGCCGGGTTTCGCCCCGGCTTTTTTTGTTTCATTTCCCCTCGCCAGAAAAACAGCCGCCATCTAGACTCAGGTTTATCGATCCCCTATTCTTGCCTCGCCATGCTTACAGGAGGTGTTTGACAGATGATCACAGATAAACCCGAAGAGGCGATGACCTTTGGTGAACTGCTGGCGCTCATTGCCGAGCAGCAGCGCCGTTTAACCGTCCTTGAAACTGCCTTTACCAGTCTGACGCTTTCGCTCGATGCGCCCGCAGTCCAGCTGCTTGCCCATAACCTGACGCAGGAAGCGCAGAACCAGCAGCACGATGCCTCGCTGCAGCAGCAATTTTTCCGCCTGGCGAAGACGCTCCGGCAGCGCACAGATCCGCTCTCTGCTGAAGCGCAGCCCTGATATTCCGCGACTGAGTCCGGCATGTTCCGCTGAAGTTTCTGTCGCTTTCGCCGATAAAACAGGTAATGTTGCCGGGCTGGTTACGTCTGTAGCAGGAAACCAGCCCGTCATCTTCCGGCGCTTTTACAGCATTTTCTGGTGCATTTCGCAGTCATATAGCCGCATTTCATTACTATTGACCTGTCTGACCGCTATTTCATGTTATAATTAGCTCGCTAGTGCATGTAGCAGCCGCATTGAACCTCAAGAAGCACTTCGTTTAACGAGTAATAAGGAGGTTATAATGGACAGTAATAAAGACGTCATCCAGACTCATCCCCTGATTGGATGGGACATCAGCACCGTTGACAGCTATGACGCCATGATGATACGCCTGCACTCGCTCTCCTCGCAGGATCAAAAAGAAGAAGAAGCTGACGTCGGTTTGACCTACTGGTTAACCACTGACGTTGCCAGACAGTTTATCTCCATACTGGAAGCTGGCATTGCTAAAATAGAATCTACTGAGCAAAACCTGCGCGATAGTCGCAAGCACTGATCGTTCCTGTTGCGCGAAAAAGGCACCCATCGGGTGCCTTTTTCATATCGCTCCCGCTTTTGGTATGCTGTTGAAAAATTTCGCCGTTTTGCAGGAGTGTTCGTGTCATGGTTTACGATCTGATTATCGTGGGCAGTGGGTCAGTCGGGGCCGCTGCGGGTTTCTACGCTACGCAGGCTGGCTTATCGGTGCTAATGATCGACAGCGCGCATCCCCCGCATCAGCAGGGAACACATCACGGCGAGACCCGCCTGATTCGCCACGCCTATGGTGAAGGAGAGCGTTATGTGCCGCTGGTACTGCGCGCCCAGTCACTGTGGGATGCGCTGGAGCAGCAGAGCGGCGAGCGTATCATGCATCGCAGCGGCATTCTCAACCTGGCACCCGCTCATTCGCCATTCATTGAGAACGTTATTCACAGTGCGAAAACCTGGCAGCTGGATGTCCAGCTACTGCAGGCGGATGAGGTGCGACAGCGCTGGCCGCAGTTTACCGTGCCGGATGGCTACATCGGCGTCTTTGAGCCGAAGTCGGGCTATCTGAAATGTGAAGAGGCGGTGCGCAGCTGGATAAAACTGGCTGAACAGGCTGGCTGTGCACAGCTGTTTAATTGCCCGGTCAGCGATATCGGTCGCGACGGCGAGCTGCAGCAGGTCACCACGCTGGATGGGATCTATCGTGCGCGCAAGCTGCTGGTCAGCGCCGGTACCTGGGTCAGCGAGCTAATAGCCGATCTGCCGGTTACGCCAGTGCGTAAAGTGTTTGCCTGGTATCAGGCTGACGGCCGCTACAGTGAAAACAATCACTTTCCCGGTTTTACCGTAGAGACGCCAGACGGCAGTCACTTTTACGGGTTTCCAGCAGATAATAACGCCCTTAAAGTGGGCCGGCACGATGGTGGTCAGGTCATGCAGACCCCGCAGGATCGCAAACCTTTTGGTGCTGTGGCCTCAGATGGCAGCGAAGCGTTTCGCTTTTTGCGGCAGTTCCTGCCCGGCGTCGGCGTCTGTTTACACGGCGAGGCGTGCAGCTATGACAATACCCCTGATGAAGATTTTATTATCGATACCCTGCCGGATGAACCCAACCGCTTAATCATTACCGGCCTTAGCGGTCACGGTTTTAAATTTGCCAGCGTTCTGGGCGAGCTTGCCAGCGAATTTGCTCAGGATAAACCTTTCAGTTTCGATCTTACGCCCTTTTCTTTACGGCGATTTTCCTGATACTCAGGCTGGCAGCACCGCAGCTGCCAGCCCTCCCGTTTACATTTGTTTACGCCCGACACTCAATAATGCCTCATCCTGTGTAGTAATTATATTTATTACCTTAAAATGCCCTGCTTTCAGTCAATATTACTGAAGCAGTAGCGCGCCGCTATTTTAAAATTTTGACAACGATCCGCTTTTTTATAGAAAAGTAAGGCTCATTGCTTTTAGTTAATGAATTAAGGATGCTTGCAGCACTTATTTCATGGACAGGAATAAAGGCTATGTGGCGCAACACTGCAGATCGATTCGGCCTGCTCTCAATTATTATCCACTGGAGCATGGCGGTTGCCCTCTATGCGATGTTTGCCCTGGGATTATGGATGACAGGCCTGGGCTATTATGACAGCTGGTATCATACTGCACCGGACATTCATAAAAGCGTCGGGACAATACTGTTTATTCTGCTGTTGCTGCGCCTGCTCTGGCGCTGGCACTCCCCTGTACCCGCCCCGCTCGCCAGCTATTCTGCCACGGTGCGCCGTACCGCCCGGGGTGTGCATGCCCTGCTTTATCTGCTTTTCCTCCTGCTGCTCGTTAGCGGCTATCTGATTTCGACCGCTGACGGTAAACCGGTCTCTGTATTTGGCTGGTTTAACCTGCCGGTAGTCGTTGCTGGCGGACCACAGCAGGCGGACCTGGCAGGCACGCTGCATTTGTGGCTGGCCTGGAGCCTGGTTCTGCTTTCAGCGCTGCATGCGCTGGGGGCGGTTAAACATCATATTATCGATCGGGACGCGACGCTCAGGCGCATGCTCGGTTTACGCTCACGTTCACTCTCTCAAAAGGATGTATCATGATCAGAAAAACGCTTCTGGCCGTCAGTGCCGCCGCGCTGTTTGCCACCAGCCTTAATGCCAGCGCCGCAGAGTATAAAATTGATAAAGAGGGGCAGCACGCATTTGTACAGTTTCGTATTCAGCACCTCGGCTATAGCTGGTTATATGGCACATTCAAAGATTTTGACGGCGGATTCACCTTTGACGATGCTAATCCGGCAGCCGATAAAGTGAATGTCACCATTAATACCGGAAGTCTGGATACCAATCATGCTGAGCGCGACAAACACCTGCGCAGCGCAGATTTCCTTAATACCAGCAAATATCCTCAGGCAACGTTTACCTCAACAGAGGTTAAAAAAGAGGGAGAGCGTTATAAAGTCACCGGCAATCTGACGCTGAACGGCGTAACAAAACCCATTACGCTGGATGCGCGCCTGATGGGTGAAGGTAAAGATCCGTGGGGCGGTTACCGGGCAGGTTTTGAAGCCAGCGGCGAGGTCGTTCTGAAAGAGTTTAATATCAGCAAGGATCTGGGCCCTGCCTCTCAAAAGGCTGAGCTGATTATCTCTGTAGAGGGAGTACGTCAGTAAGCGGCAAGCCGCCTGAGATCACTTCCTCAGGCGGCACCCGTCATTATGACTTATCGGGCGCGGGAATGGTCATCGTCATATTCAGCAGACCACGCGATTTGTTAAACACCTTATTGCCGTTTTCGCGTCCGGCACGACGTGCGCGCTGCTCTTCAGGCGACAGTTTTGCCTCTTCCATGCAGATTGGGCTGCAGCAGTTCTGATATTTTTCAGCGCAGGCGGGACACTGAATAAACAGCAGATGGCAACCGTCATTAACACAGTTAGTATGGCTGTCGCATGGCGTACCGCACTGATGGCAGCTGGAGAGAATATCATCAGAAATACGCTCGCCCATACGCTCATCAAAGACAAAATTTTTGCCTTTGAAACGCACCGGTAATCCCTGCTCGCGCGCGCGGCGCGTATATTCAATAATGCCGCCTTCAATGTGATAAACATCATCAAAGCCGTTATGCTTCATCCAGGCGCTCGCTTTTTCGCAGCGAATACCGCCGGTGCAGTACATCACAATTTTTTTATCTTTCTTATCCTGCAGCATATCGACTGCCATGGGCAGCTGATCGCGGAAGGTATCCGCAGGCACTTCCAGCGCATTATCAAAATGGCCCACTTCAAACTCATAGTGGTTACGCATGTCGACAAATACGGCATCAGGATCGTCCAGCATCGCATTAACGTCTGCTGCCTTCAGGTAGCTGCCCACATCGCTGGCGTCAAAACTGCCGTCGTCGATGCCATCGGCAACAATACGGTCGCGCACTTTCAGGCGCAGCACCCAGAATGATTTACCGTCATCGTCCAGCGCAATATTCATACGCAGATTATTCAGCGCCGGATCAAAAGCGTACAGCATCGCTTTCATCGCTTCATATTTCCCGGCCGGCACGCTGATCTGCGCGTTAATCCCTTCCCGGGCCACATAGACACGACCAAATACGCTAAGCTGCGTCAGCGCAATATAGAGGCGATCGCGGAACGCTTTGGGATCGGCAATCTGGAAATATTTATAAAAAGAGACTGTCGTACGCGGCTCTGTTTCCGCCAGCATGCGATCTTTCAGCTCTTTATTGGAAACGAGGTTATGTAACACTGGCATGGTGAACACCTGTTAGCAATGAGAGAATTTCAGGGCGCACATGATACCTGAATTCACAGCTGTGCCTAGCCCCCGAACCGAATTGGTGGTGATACACGCGTGCCGATTTTCTGCGCTGTTCGTCTGTTAATGCGGCAAACACCAGCCTGACGGGTGTTGTGAACGCGGTGTGATTACAGTTAACGACAAAAAATGGCATAATTGCGTTAAATAACAGAAACCGGACTCTCTGGTACAGAACGCAGGATACTGATTCTTCCATGACCCAACTTCCGCAATTTACCCGTGAACTGCTTCATCCGCGCTACTGGCTCACCTGGCTGGGCATTGGATTTTTATACGTGCTGGTTTTACTTCCCTACCCGCTTCTGTATGCATTTGGTTGCGGCCTGGGGCGTATTGCCATGCGTTTTATGAAGCGCCGCACAGAGGTTGCGCGACGCAATCTGGAGCTCTGCTTTCCTGATATGCCCGTCAGCGACCGCGAGGCGATGGTTAAACACAACTTTGAATCAGTCGGAATGGGACTGATTGAAACCGGCATGGCCTGGTTCTGGCCCGACTGGCGTATCCGTAAATGGGTTAAGCCGGAAGGACTGGAGAATGTGACTCAGGCGCTGGCAGAAAAGCGCGGAATTCTGCTGATCGGTATGCATTTTCTGACGCTTGAGCTGGGCGCTCGCGTTTTCGGCATGTACAACCCGGGTATTGGTGTGTATCGCCCGAACGATAACAGACTGCTCGACTGGCTGCAGACCTGGGGCCGGATGCGCTCAAATAAAAGTATGCTGGATCGCAAAGATCTCAAAGGCATGATCCGGGCACTGAAGAGTAATGACATCATCTGGTACGCGCCGGATCACGACTACGGCCCGCGCAGCAGCGTGTTTGCCCCTTTCTTTGCCGTTAAGGAAGCAGCCACCACAACCGGAACCCATATGCTGATTCGGCTGGCTAATCCCAGCGTGGTGCCTTTCCTGGCACGTCGTCTGCCGGACGGACGCGGCTACGAGCTGAAACTGATGCCGGATATTCGCCATCAGTTCTCACTGGAGAGTGAGCTTGATACGGCAACGGTGATGAACCGCGTTGTTGAAGAGACGGTGTTACTCGCGCCTGAGCAATATATGTGGCTGCACCGCCGCTTTAAAACCCGTCCGGAAGGCCAGCCGTCGCGCTACTGATGCAGCACAGCGTTCAGGCTATCAGCGATATCTGATAGCCTGAACCGCACCTGATATGTCCATCAGATCCAGCATTATTTCTGGTTTCGTCTGAAAATCATTAGCTCCGGTAACAGGTTATGTTACCGGATTTGCCTGCACAGGCGCTCTGCAGCAGGCAATCAGCCGTCTGACACCGGCTTTCTGGGCCACACTTATCAATTAAAAGAGTGCAATCTGGTCCTGATCATCTATAATTCCAGGCCTAATCCTATTTATTTTTTTCAAAATCGTTTGACTTACTTATCAATGCAGAAAAATTGACTTACTTTACAATGCGTTGTCGATAAAACAGGCTGCTTATTCCATATTGTCATTTTAAAAATTTTTTTAATTACTTTATTACACTGGTTCACTCTGCTGATTCCGGTTAATTTCAGTTGCAACAGTTAACCAATTAACTGTTCTCAGAAAAAATAAAAAAGATTACACACAGCAAATCTCATGCAGGACAAAATAATATGAACAAAGGTCATTATTATTACGTTACGATCGGTACCGATCAGGAAGGCTATCACCTGCTGCATCGTAAAGAGTGCAAACGGATGCCGCTTAAAGAAGATATGGTGTTTATTGGCACCCTCTATAACCTGAATCAGGCGCTGGCCACCGCGCGTATTAACTTCAAAAAAGTAAAGCCGTGTATCAAATGCTGTATTCGCTACTCTGCACCGGTAATGCGCGAAACTGTCCGTCCGGTTCTGCACTTTCCGCAAAAAATGCTCTGATGCGTATGGGCGGGTGATTTTTTCCTCACCCGCCCGTACTGCTCGCCTGCCCGCCTGCGTTCTGCAAATTTTCGTCTATCCTTCTGTAAAATCCCCTTTTTACAGTCAAGGAGTCATTAATGGATCTGTTCAGCACCTTAGAAGAAGCAATTGAAGCCGCACGTGAAGAGTTTATGACCAGCCAGCAGGGCGTATCCGAAGAGGATGTCAACGTCAGCCAGTTTGGCCTGCAAAAATATGTCATGCAGGATGGCGACATCATGTGGCAGGCGGAGTTCTTTGCCAGTGAAGATGAACAGGGTGATTGCCTGCCGCTGCTTAGCGGTGAGGCGGCGCAGGCGGTATTTGACGGCGATTTCGACGAAATTGAGATGCGTCAGGAGTGGCAGTCTGAAAATACCCTGCACGAATGGGATGATGGCGAATTTCAGCTGGCGCCACAGCGCGATCTTGAAGAGGGTGAAGTGGCTGCTGAAGAGTGGGAAGATGACAACACGGATTCAGATAATCTGGCGTAATCTCACTCATAAGGCCCATGCTGCGCGTCAACCGGCAGCAGCAGCGTGTCCACTATCAGCGACAGCGGCAGATCGAGGATGGTGACGATGCGCCACGGGCCGTCGCGCACATCCCACTGTACGCCGGGATAATAGTGGTTACCGTGCCCCTGTCCGGGCACGGTACGGCTGATAATGCTGCCGCACCCGCTCAGCATCAGCACACTGCCTGCCAGTATGACCGCCAGAACGCTTTTCACATCGCTTATCCTCACTGATTGACCTGCTACTATACCTGCCCTGCCCGGCTTTAGCAGCGGCAATAAAAAAGCGGCATCGCTGCCGCTTTTACTGTTTTACTGCTGCTCAGGCACGCGGTGGCAGTGCCTGCGGATTCAGCGTCAGCTTCTGATAGCTCTCCAGCCACTGATGATACTTATCCGCGTTTTCCCACAGCCGGGTATGCACGCGCGCCAGAACCACAGGATCGCTGATCAGCTGCAGACGCTGTTCGCGATTCAGTTTTTCCGGTGCATCGCTCAGCGCCTGATCGACATGCCGGTCACGGGCGTGATCCAGCAGCGTGCTCTGTTTATGACGCGACGTAGCCAGTGCGGTTGCCAGCGCATTGAACGCCGGGTTAAACAGCGCATGCATAAAGCCATGCTTCAGCGCCCGCTCGCGGTTGAGCTGCAGATAGTGATCTGTATCAACCAGCTCTTTTGGCGGCTCATACTCTTCCGGGATCAGGAACAGTTTCGCCCGCCGGCTTTTCAGACCCACGGTCGCGCGGCTCGACATCACCGACACAAACGGCGACAGGATCAGCGAGAAGACAATAGGTGCCAGCCACCACAGGAAGTTGAGGTCCAGCACACCCATGCCCACGGCCCAGACGATGCCAAGCAGCATCTGCGAACCGTGACGGCGGAACGCTTCGCTCCACGGAGTGGCATCATCATCACGCTGCGGTGAATTCCAGACCACCTCCCAGCCGAGGAAGGCGCTGACCACAAACACGGTGTGGAACAGCATGCGCACCGGCGCCAGCAGCACCGAGAACAGCATCTCCAGCATCAGCGAGATGAACAGACGCAGCGCGCCGCCATAAGCTTTAGCCCCTTTGCACCAAATCAGCACCACGCTCAGCAGCTTCGGCAGGAACAGCAGTACCAGCGTAGTGGAAAAGAGCGCAATAGCCAGATCGGGACGCCATTGCGGCCAGACCGGGAAGAGCTGACGCGGCTGCAGGAAGTAGGTCGGCTCCATCAGGGTATGGACCACCTGCAACGCCGTGGAAAGCGCAAGGAACATAAACCAGAGCGGCGCCGAGAGATAGGACATAACGCCGGTCAGGAAGACGGCACGGTGCACCGGATGCATCCCTTTTACCAGGAACAGGCGGAAGTTCATCAGGTTACCGTGACACCAGCGACGGTCGCGCTTTAGCTCATCCAGCAGGTTAGGCGGCAGCTCCTCATAAGAACCCGGCAAATCGTACGCGATCCAGACGCCCCAGCCGGCGCGACGCATCAGCGCAGCTTCAACAAAGTCGTGCGAAAGAATTGAACCGGCAAATGAGCCTTCACCCGGCAGCGGCGCCAGCGCACAGTGCTCAATAAAGGGCTGTACGCGAATAATGGCGTTATGTCCCCAGTAGTGCGACTCGCCCAGCTGCCAGAAGTGCAGCCCTGCGGTAAACAGCGGCCCGTAAACGCGGGTGGCAAACTGCTGGCAGCGCGCATAGAGCGTATCCATACCGGAGGCTTTTGGCGAAGACTGGATAATCCCGGCATTCGGGTTCGCTTCCATCATACGTACCAGACCGGTCAGGCACTCACCGCTCATCACGCTGTCAGCGTCCAGCACCACCATGTAGCTGTAGTTGCTGCCCCAGCGGCGACAGAAGTCATCGATGTTACCGCTTTTGCGCTTCACGCGGCGACGGCGGCGACGGTAAAAAATCTTGCCCGCTCCGCCCACGTCGCGTACCAGCTCCATCCACGCTTTTTGCTCAGCAATCGCAATATCTGCATCGTAGCTGTCGCTGAGAATGTAGACATCAAAATGCTCAGCATTCCCGGTGCGCTTTACCGACTCCCAGGTAGCGCGCAGTCCGGCAAAAACACGCTCCACATCTTCGTTACAGATAGGCATGATCAGCGCGGTGCGGTGCTCCGGGTTCAGCGGCTCATCACCCGTGGTTGAGTAAGAGATACTGTATTTATCGCGTCCAATCAGCAGCTGCAGGAACCCCATCAGCGCCGTCCAGAAGCCCGCCGATACCCAGCAGAACAGAATAGCGAACAGGAACAGAATGCCGGTCTGCAGAATATAAGGCAGGATCAGCTTCACCGACTCGATCCAGTTCTGCTGAAACAGCCCGACAGGATCGAGCAGCGTCCAGCCCTGATAAGGCAGAATGGTTTTCATATACCAGGTCGCGACCACGGTCTGCGCGATGGTCAGAATCAGCAGCGTATAGCGGCGCATCGAACCAACATGACGCCACTTATCCTCCGCGCGCTGCTCCTCTGCGGTTGCGTAACGCGGTTGCACTTTTTGCCCGCGCAGCGAGTTCCAGGCGCGCGCCAGCGGATTGGTACGCCAGGCTTCCGGGAACATCAGCGAGCGTTTAACCGGCGGCATCGCTTTTAACGTCGTGCGATCGAGATAATCTTTACTGAACTGCTGGCCATCCGCTACCGCATCCGGCCATGTCATCGCTATGCGTGATGAGACAGATTTCAGCGGCGCATCGTCAGGCCGATCGCTGGCTGCGTTATCCTGCCCCAGCACCGTATGAATGGCGTGGAAGGCGGGCGCATTTTGCAGCGATGTGCTGAGCCGCGCGCGACCTGCCGCATCAAGCGGCAGCGCCTCCACATAAGATTGAGGTAAAAAAGTCGATTTATTCATTGGCAGGTAACTGATAGCTCCAGGTTTCCGTCAATGTCTTGTCACCGCTTACCAGCGCGGCGCGCATTTCGGTTGATTGCTTGCTGTCTTTCACGCGCAGACGCAGCACCAGACGCCAGCCTTTGGTCACCGGATTGTAGCGTACGCTCTGCTCAACCACTTCGGCGTTATCGCCAACGCTAACCTGCGGTGCTACCTGCGTATCCTCCGGCAGCATGCTCATCGCTTTACCGGTGAAGTCGAGGGTAAAGGCGACAGAACCATCAGGCTGGCGGACCAGATTAGACTGTTTCACATCACCCGCAGAACGCAGGGTATCTTTGACCCAGGCAACATCATCCTGATGCAGCTGATTCTCATCGCGGGTGAAGTGCAGACGATAGTTGAAATTCATCTCTTTGCCCGCGTCAGGCAGTTTTTCCGGCGTCCAGAAGGCGACGATGTTGTCATTGGTCTCATCCGCAGTCGGGATCTCAACCAGCTCAACGCGCCCTTTACCCCAGTCACCCTGCGGCTCAACCCAGGCGCTTGGACGCATATCATAGCGATCGTCGAGATCCTGATAGTGGCTGAAGTCGCGTCCGCGCTGCAGCAGACCAAAACCTTTCGGGTTTTCAATCGTAAAGGTGCTGACCGCCAGATGGCGTGGATTGTTCAGCGGGCGCCAGATCCATTCACCGTTACCGGCGTGGATCGAGAGGCCGTTGGAGTCGTGCAGCTCCTGACGGAAGTTGCTGACCGGCGAAGGCTGATTAGCACCAAACAGGAACATACTGGTCAGCGGTGCCACGCCCAGTTTACCCACGTTATCACGCAGATAAACTTTAGACTGCACATCCACCACCGAGGCTTTGCCTGGCTTCAGCACAAAGCGGTAGGCTCCCGCAGCGCGAGGTGAATCAAGCAGCGCGTAAATAACCAGCTGCTTCGCCTGAGGTTTCGGGCGCTCGATCCAGAACTCTTTAAAGCGCGGGAACTCTTCACCAGAGGGCAGCGCGGTGTCAATTGCCAGACCGCGTGCGGAAAGACCATAGACCTGGTCTTCCCCGATTACGCGGAAGTAGCTGGCACCAAGGAAGCTGCTGATCTCATCCTGCTTTCCTTTGTTATTCAGCGGATAGAGTACTTTGAATCCGGCAAAGCCGAGATTTTTTACCGCATCAGCGTCATGTTTGACGTTGCCGAAATTGAAATAAGCCGGATCGTATTTAATTTCACGCACCGATGAGGCGGTGACTTCGTTAATCTTCACCGGCGTGTCGAAGTACATCCCCTGATGGTAAAACTCGAGCTTAAACGGCGTGCGCAGCTTGCCCCAGTATGCCTTGTCGTGGTTAAACTGGATCTGCTGATAATCCGCAAATTTCATTTCACGAAATTGAGAGGGTAAATTACTTTTTGGCGCTTCAAAACCTTTACCTGCCAGGGCCTTAGCCTGTTTTGCCACATCATCAATGTTAAACGCCCAGCTATTATTTGCGTACAGCGCCAGCAGTACTGCTGCGCTGGTCCAGCGCATCTTCACCAGCCCGCTATTATTTTTCACTTTATTTAGCACATCCCCCCCTTTCGTGTGCTCAGATCAAACCCACTCATCTTAATGGATTATTCGGTTTTCCGACAGCTTATGTAAAACATTGTTCCGCGCAGCGCCAAGCCTCCAGAGCACTTTTCGGAATATTAAACCCGGCAGTTTAAGAAACAGAATCAACTGATAGTATAGGCTGTTAACCGGCAACAGAATGTTCTGCTGCACGATCTGGTTTCAGGGTGAAACCAGCCTGTATAGGATGAACCGGAAGCTTATGAGCGCTGTAAAACCTGAACGCGAATATTTTCTCGACTCGATTCGAGCTTACCTGATGCTGCTGGGGGTGCCGTTTCACGTCTCGCTGATCTACTCGACACAGCGCTGGTCCGTAAACAGCCAGGATGCCACGCTGTGGCTGACCATTTTTAACGATTTCATCCATGCATTTCGCATGCAGGTGTTTTTTGTTATCTCCGGCTATTTTTCCTACATGCTTTATCTGCGCTACCAGCCGGCACGCTGGCTGAAAGTCAGGCTGGAGCGCGTGGGCATTCCGCTGCTCGCCGCTATCCCGCTGATTACGCTGCCGCAGTTCTTTCTGCTGAAATATCTCACTCACAAGCTTGATGGCTGGGATCGCTTTTCAGCGTATGACAAATACAATGCTCTGGCGTGGGATCTGATCTCGCACCTCTGGTTTCTACTGGTCCTGGTGATCCTGACGGCGCTGGGTATGCTGACATTTCGCTGGCTGCGCAACCAGCAAAGCACGCGTAACTATCAGCAGACAGGCTGGGGTAGCGTAACGCTGGCACTGCTGGGCTACGCGCTACTGTGGTGCCTGCTGCGTCGCACGCTGCTGCTGCTGACGCCGGGCATCATGATGGATGGACTCTTTACCATTGCGGTCATGCAAACGCTGACGTATCTGCCGTTCTTTATGCTGGGCGCGCTGAGCTGGAAACATCCGCCGCTGAAAGCGCTGTTTGTGCGGTTCAACCCGCTGATCTGCTTTGGCACCGTGCCGGTCTTTATCGCCTACTACCTGAATCAGCGCTATGGCAACGGCGACGGCTGGCTCTATGAGACCGATATGCTGCTTTCAACGCTGATGGGCGTGTGCATGCTGAACGTCTGCTATAGCGTCGGGCACCGCCTGCTGAACAGCCACTCTCCGCGTATCGTTTATCTGGTTAACGCCTCGCTGTTTATCTATCTCGTCCATCATCCGCTCACTATCCTGTATGGGATATATGTGACGCCGCACATCAGCAATAACACGCTGGGTTTCTTTGTTGGGCTGATAACGGTATTTGCCGCAGCGTTTGCGCTTTATGAGATCCACCTGCGTATCCCGCTGCTGCGCTTTCTGTTTTCCGGCAAAAAGGCGGCGCAGAAAGGGTGAGGCTGCACCGGCGGCGCGTTTCAGCGCGCCGCTACAGCAGCCACTCTACCGGCAGCCGCCATACCAGCCGCACCAGCAGGCGCTGCAGCAGCGTTGACTGCGGTTCATGTTTATGTACCACTTCTGCGCCCTGCTCATCCTGTTCTATCCAGTTCACCCGGCCCCACTTGTCCAGCCGCAGCGTCCAGGCCCGATGTTGCATACCGCGACTGAAGCGATCATGCGTCTGGCGCGCCAGGGCTTCACTCTCAATGACCAGTCCCATTTCGGTGTTCAGCACCGCAGAGCGGGGGTCAAAATTAAATGAACCCACAAAGACTTTGCGATTATCAACGGTAAACGTTTTTGCATGCAGGCTGGAGCCGGAGTTACCCGTTAACCCGCGATCGTGCGGTGGTTCGCCGGCGTGTGCCTGAGGTTTCAGCTCATATAGCGCAATACCGTGACGCAGCAACTTTTTTCGCCAGCGCGCATACCCGGCATGCACCACGGTGACATCATTGGCCGCCAGTGAGTTGGTCAGTACGGCGATACGCACGCCGCGCCGGCGCAGTGACAATAGCTGCGCCACCCCGGCGCGGGTCGGGACAAAATAGGCTGAGATAATATCGAACTGCTGCTGTGGCGTGCCGATGACCTCCAGCATCCGCTGCGGCAGCAGGCTGCTGCGTCTGGCTTTGCCCAGCCCTTTGCGCGGATCGTCGCTCAGCAGGCGCGCCTCAGCCCAGGTCATCGCCAGCGCGCCCTGCTCCAGCTGGCTGACAAAATCGGAGTGGTTAAGACGCGCCAGATAACGCTGCACCGCCTCGCTCTGCTGCCACTCCGGCGGCAGGCGCACCGCTTCGCCCTCATCGCTGCGCACGTCCACTACGCTGCGCAGCGGCGATACCGCCTGGCTATGCCAGTAGCGCTCGAAATCTGCGGTAACCTCATCGACGACCGGCCCGATGGCCAGCACGTCGAGATCGGTAAACAGGGGCTCATTGCCGGTACCAAAATATTCATCCCCGACGTTGCGCCCCCCCACCAGCGTTGCGGCGCCATCTACCGTCAGACTTTTATTATGCATCCGGCGATTGAGGCGCGCGAAGTCAGTCAGGTAGCCCAGCGCGCGCAGCGTGCGGAATGAAAACGGGTTAAACAGCCTGACCGAAATGTTCGGATGACGTTCCAGCTCCGCCAGCGTGTTATCCAGCCCCGGCGTATTGTTATCATCCAGCAGTAAGCGCACCCTGATACCGCGGCCGGCAGCGTCCAGCAGCGCGCTGAATAGCAGGCGTCCGGACATGTCGTTATGCCAGATATAGTACTGCACATCGATAGTGTGCCGCGCCATGCTCATCAGCAGGTAACGCGCAGCAAACGCGTCAAGCCCGTCGTTAAGCGGATGGATGCCGCTCAGGCCGGGATGCTGCGCGCACTGCTGCGCCACGCTTTGCCGTAATTCATCGCCCGCGGCTAACTGGCCGGGCAGCGCTGCTGCTTCGCTCATACTGGATCCCTGAATACGTAATCACGCTTATTATTGGCATTGTCGCTGTGGCAGGCAACCTGCATGCCTGACCGGCAGAGCCGGCTGCTAATTTAGTCTAGACTTAGCCCGTGGTTCTGCATCGGGCGATTACCCTGAGGAGTGAAATATGACCGCGTTACTGCCTCATTATCAACCCCGGCTTTTTCGCAGTTTTTTTCAGGGCAGCTTTCCCTGCTCTACCGCCTGTCGCAGCGGCGGCCGCCGTCTGGATATGGTTGTCAGTAGCGGACACGATATGCTGCTGGACAAAGATTACGCCGCGCTGGTGCGGGAAGGTTTGCTCACGGCGCGCGACGGTGCGCGCTGGCATCTGATTGAAGCGACGCCTGACCACTACGACTGGCGCTCCTTTCTGCCAATGATCCATGCGGCCGCACGCCACAATATGCAGATTATCTGGGAGCTGGCGCATTTTGGTTATCCGGCGCACCTCGATATCTGGAAACCGGCGTTCGTTGAGCACTTTGCCCGCTATGCACGCGCTATGGCACAGCTGATGCGCGATGAGGGCGTGGAGCAGCCGTTTTTTACCCCGATTAATCAAATCTCATTCTGGGCCTGGGCCGGGGCTGATGTTTCATGGCTCGATCCTTACGCCAGCGAACGCGGACGCGATCTGAAGCGCCAGCTGGTGCGCGCCTCGCTGGCCGCGATGCATGCGATCCGCGATGTCTATCCTGAAGCACGCTTTGTGCTGACCGATCCGCTGGTGCAGATCGCTGCCGATCCGGATAAGCCAGAGAGTGCCGGGCATGCTGCCCGGCAGCATGAGATGCAGTTTGAAGCATGGGACTGGCTGGCCGGGCGCGCTGAACCGGGACTCGGCGGACAGGCGGACTTTCTCGATATTCTGGGCCTGAACTACTATCCCGACAACCACTGGTTCTGGTCAGGCGATACCCTGCCACCCGATCATCCGCAGCGTCAGCCCCTGCACCAGCTGCTGCTGGCGTGCTGGCAGCGCTATCAGCGTCCGCTGCTGCTGGCGGAAACGGGGGCTGAAGGCGATGCGCGCGCGCCATGGCTGCGGCACGTCAGTGCGGAAGCGCGGCTGGCGCTGGCTCAGGGCGTTGCGCTGGAGGGAATTTCACTCTATCCGGTGGTGGAGTATCCCGCCTGGGCGGACGATCGCCGCTCTCCCGGCGCCCTGTTCGGGCTGGGCGATCCTAACGGTAATCGTACTCTGCATGAGGGACTGGCCCTGGAGCTGCGCGGTCAGCAGATCAAATGGCAGCGTCAGGAGCGCTGAGCGTGACGGGAAGCGGGCGCACAGCTTCTGGCGTCCTGCAGCGTATCGGCAGGACGGCGCACATCGGTAAGCCAGGTCATGGTAACAAGAAAAATCACGCCAATCAGACAGGCACAGAGTAAGGCGATGATAGCGATCAGTTTATCGTCGCGAGCGTCCATTTAGCTCTCCTTGCAGGCGTTGATACTGCGTTGCAGGCGTTAGCTCATCCACAGAGTGAGCATCAGGACAAAGATTATAAGCGTTACCGAAGTGACCGCAAGAACCACGATAGCGAAGTGCGCATCATCAAGCGGTTGACGGTGAGACTCGTCGTTATCGTCAGGTGGGGCCGGCAAACTCATGAAAACTCAATAGCGTAAGCAGAATCAGGGCAAAATTGCGCGCTGAGTGTAATGGAAAGTGATAAATATTTCACGACTATTTCTGTGCGAAACAGATACCGCACGTGACTTTATTACTTTCCTGCTACCGCCAGGATCCCGCTTCAGGCGGCGTGCCAGCCGCCACCCAGCGCCCGATAGAGATCGATTTGCGCCTGCAGCAGATTATTTTTTACCGAGACAATATTAAGCTGCGTGCTGAACAGCGTACGCTGTGCATCAAGCTCATCAAGATACGAAGCATAACCATTCTGATAGCGATTGCGGGCAATCCGGTACGCTTCCGCTACAAACTGCTCCTGCTTTTGCAGTTCCGCCAGCTGCTCCTGATTACGGCGGATCGCATCCAGCGCATCCTCTGTTTCTGAGAAAGCGTTACGCACCGTTTTTTCATAGCTATAGAGCGCCTGATTGCGCGTAGCCATCTGCACGTCAACCTGTGCCGTCAGCGCTTCGCGATTAAGCAGCGGTGCCAGGATACTGCCCCCCAGGCTCCAGAGACGAAACGGATTATCCAGTAGCGTGTGCAGCTCGCTGCTTTGCAGCGTGCCGCTGGCGGTGAGGTTGAGTGAAGGCAGCAGTCTGGCGCGTGCGGACGCCAGAGAGGCATCTGCTGCCAGCAGCTCACGCTGCGCCTGAACAATGTCGGGACGCCGGTTCAGCAGCTGCGACGGCAGCAGCGCAGGCAGAGCGTGCGGCCGGATGTTGTCAAAGTGATGGCTGCGTGCGATTTCACGCGGGTTCATGCCCGCCAGGACGCTTAATGCGTTCTCCTGCTGCGCGATCTGATGCTGCAGCTGCGGAATTTGCGCGCTGGCCGTCTGGTACTCTGACTCCGCCTGCATCCACTCCAGTCGCGACGTATAGCCGGTTTCAAACTGGCGCCGGGCAAGCTGGCGGGAGTTTTCGCGCGTTGCCAGCGTCGCCTGCGTCACGCGCAGCTGTTCATCCAGCGAGGCAAGCGTAACGTAGCCCGATGCCACTGAGCTGGCAACGGTAAGCTCAGCCGCCGCCGCAGCAGCACGCTGCGCCTCCAGCGTCGCCTCCGCCGCGCGTATGCTGTTACTGCGGCTGCCCCAGAGATCGACCTCATAATTAGCCTGCAGTAAACCCTGAAACACCGCGCTTTCATAAGGCTGGCCGGTTGCCGCCGAGAGCGAACGCTGACGGCTGGCAGCCACACCGGCAGAGAGCGCCGGAAAGTTATCGCCCTGCGCTGCGCGCACCTGCGCCCGGTACTGATCGACCCGCGCCCGGGCAAGAAGAATATCGCTATTATATTTCAGTGCCTGACTGACCAGACGATTCAGATCGCTGTCGCCAAAGGTGCGCCACCATGCGGCTTCCGGCGGTGCCTGCGGTCCGGTCCGATCGCGCCACTGCTCCGGGATGGGCAGCGAAGCGGGCGCTTTTTCAACCTGGGTCGCACAGCCGCTGAGCAGTAGCAGCGCAAGTGATAAAGGTAGCAGCAGCTTCACGGCGTCTCCTTCGCCGGCTCTGCGGCAGTATCGATGCTGACCTCCACTGACATGCCCGGACGCAGCAGCTGCTGCGCATCGGGATCAAGGCCGATCCGTACCGGAATGCGCTGCGCAATCTTCACAAAGTTTCCGGTGGCATTGTCGGGGGAGATGGCGCTGAACTCTGAGCCAGCCGCAGGAGAGATAAACTCTACTCTGCCGCTGAAGCGCCGGCCATTAAGCGCATCAACGCTAAACGTCACCGGTAAGCCCGGGCGAATATGCGCCAGCTGCGTCTCTTTAAAATTGGCAATCACCCACTTTTTATCCGGCACCACCGAAGTGAGACGCGTACCGGCGGTAACATAGGTTCCTTTACGCACGGAGAGCTGTCCCAGCTGACCACTATCAGGCGCCACAATCCGGGTGTTAGCAAGGTCGATATTCGCCAGCTCCAGCGCCGCACGTGCGTTAGCCACGTCAGCCTCCAGCGAAGCGCGGTTTACTACCACCGTTTGCAGATTCTGTTGCGCTACGGCAACCTGCGCTTCGGCCTGCCGCATCTGCGCCTGCGCCTGCGCATCCGCGGCACGCGACGCATCACGCTCGCGCACCGAAAGCGACCCATCCGACGCCAGATTTTCCACCCGTTTCAGGTCGAGCCCGCTTTTCTGCCTCTGTGCCCGGGCATTCTCCAGCGCGGCTTTATTGCTGAGAATGGTCGCTTCAGCGCTTTTTCGCTGCTGCTGATTATTTTTCAGTGCCGCCACTTTCATCTCCAGCTGCGCCTGAGCCTGATGCACGCGCTGACGATAGATACGATCGTCAATGGTCATCAGCAGCTCGCCCTGCTTCACCGGCTGCAGATCCACAACTTCAACGCCGGTCAGATAGCCGCTGACCTGCGGACTGATAAAGGTGATCTGACCGCGCACATAGGCGTTTTCCGTGGTCTGTACGCTGCTGGTAAACGGCCAGAGCTGCCAGGCATAAAGAATTACCAGCACACCCACAATCACAATTCCCGCGCCAGCGGCGATAGAAAGCGTGCGGCGGCGATGCGCACGTTCGCGCTCAGCCACCTGCAGATCATCCTGTTGACTCATCTCTTCTCCGTTTAGTTCGCTGAGGGCGCTGTCTGACGCGGCTCATCATGATGATTTTTCGCCTGCCGCCACGCAAGATAACGCTGACGCGACAGCCGCCATAATACCCACAGCAGCGTGCACATCGCCAGGGCTGCCGTGAGCAGATAAGTGTCATTATACGCAAGGACGTTCGCCTGCAGCGTGGCGACGGTCTGCAGCTGGATGCTGCTCTGGGCGCCCAGCAGCACGCTATCGGTCAGCTGACTGCGAAACAGCGCGCTGTACTGATCCAGCCGTTCCGTCACGTTAGGATCGAGCTGCGAGAGTTTGTCGGCCAGCAGGCTGGAGTGATACTTCTCCCGCCAGGTCTGAAACGTTCCGAGAATGGCTGAACCAATCAGCCCGCCCAGATTCTGGCTCATACCAAACAGCACCACAAAGCTGACCAGGTTTTTCGGCTGCGTCACCACGCTGCCGATCCCCAGCAGCATCGCTGGCGCCAGGAAAAAGGCGCTGCTGAAGCCCAGCAGGAACTGGCTAAAATAGAGGTTGTGCGCGCGCGTCAGCGGATTTGACTGCGCGTCCATCAGCGAAGCCACAATCATAATCGCCAGCGAGGTCACAATTGGCCAGTTAAGCTGGCCAGGCTTGATGGTCAGCGCACTGGCGATGATGCCGCAGATGACGCCGGCAATAATGGCCAGCGCCAGGCCATGCAGCTGATCGTTAAGCAGCCCCAGCTGCTGCAAAAAGCCGATCGCCCCGGTGTTCTGCTCAGCCAGCACAATACGGATCATGATCATGGCGATACCCAGCCGGACAATCATGCCGCTACTCAGCCAGCGGGTGTTGATCAGTGGATTGGTCCGGTTATGCTCCACCACAACGGCTGAAACAATCAGCACCAGCGCCAGCACCAGACAGACGCCCAGCCACGGCGTGGTAAACCACCATTCGATGCGTCCCAGTGACAGCACACCGCACAGCAGCGCCATACCCGGTGCCAGCAGCAGAAACGTGACAAAATCGAGTTTTTCAAACGCTTTAATGCGGTCTCCCGGGGGCAGCCTGACCACCAGCACGCAGCCGAGCGCAATCAGCGCCAGCCCAAGCTCAAACAGATAGAGACCACGCCACTCCTCCAGCTGCAGCAGCTCGGTAGAAAAGAGTCGCGCCAGCGGGATCGCCAGCTGGGAAGCCGTGATACCGATCACCAGCGCTTTCAGCCGGTGTTTTGCCGGCCACGCCTGTACCTGATAGTAGATCCCCAGCGAACTGAGCGCGGCAGCCACCATTCCGTGTGCGGTGCGCACAATGATGGCGGAACTGAGATCGTTGGCGAACAGATGAAAAAACGCCACGATGACATACAGCACCAGAAACGCTTCGGTAAACAGCCGCAGGCCAAACTGCTGGCGAAATTTTACCAGCAGCAGGTTAATTGAAATGTTTCCCATCACATAAACCGCCGGCAGCCAGGCGATCTCATTGCTGTAAGCGGCAAACGTCCCCTGCAGATTGGTCAGGTTTGCCGTGACCAGCGCGTTGCTGAGCGCGCCGGTCAGCGTGATCAGCAAGCCAATCAGGCCAAACGCGACGCGCTTGCCTGGCGAATGCAGCGGCGTGGAGGGGGAGCCTGGCAGCATCGGCTTTTCATGCGGCAGCCATTCCCGCTGCGCGTAGGGATTACGTCTGGCCATGCTCAGGCGCTACCCAGACGATCGAGCAGCTGCTGCAGCACCGTCTCCGTGACAGCCAGCGCAGCGGGATCGATATCAGCCAGCAGCTGACTGCGCAGATCGTCTGCCTGCGCTTTGACCTGAGTAAACGCCTGCTCTCCCTGCGTCGTCAGCACCAGCAGACGCTTACGCCGATCTTCGGGCGTTTGCAGACGAGCCAGCAGCTGCTGCTTCACAAGCCGATCCACCAGTGGCACCACGCTCGCGTCCTCCAGACCCAGCTGCTGCGCCAGCGCTTTCTGCGTCAGCGGCTGACTGGCGGTGGCGACGCTGGCAATCGCCATCCAGCTGCTCATACTCAAATCGCTCTCTTTCAGCCGGCGATCGACCGCCAGCCGCCATGCGTGAGCCGTCTGATGTAAAAGCCGGGAAAAGGGCTGCGGGTAGTCGGTCAAGATTAGCCACCTAATGGTTAGATACCTAACTAAAAGAAGGCGTAATTATAATTCACGCCGCTATAAAAGGGAAAAGGTTGTATCGATTTGAGATAAAAACCTGTACATGTCAGACCACAGCCTGCCGTAACCCCCGCTAACCGGCTAATATCGCACAAAATGCTTAAGAAATTAGTTGTACACAAACCCTTTTTTTGTATAACTTTAGCGCCATGAATCGGCTGACGATTCAGTAACGAATGATGC
The DNA here is from genome assembly GCF_002928325.1 of Pantoea sp. ICBG 1758. Lineage (NCBI taxonomy): Bacteria > Pseudomonadati > Pseudomonadota > Gammaproteobacteria > Enterobacterales > Erwiniaceae > Pantoea > Pantoea sp. ICBG 1758. The sequence continues at coordinate 567,164 of NZ_POWL01000001.1, read as the reverse complement.
TTTTGCGTCGCCTCTGCAGGTGTTTTTGGATTTCCACCTGCAGAGGTTATTTTTTTACCCTGCTGCTCTCTCTCTTTCGCTGGTCTGGGCCACCAATGACCGGTAACATTCGCACGCTAAACATCCTGTTTTTCTGCTGCCTCGCTGCCGCATACGCTTTATAACTTAAGAGTCCGCACACGTTATGAATTCACAAACCGATCGCAATAGTGCTGACGCGGGCGATTTAACGGTCGCCCGCGTTCTGCGTTCACCCGCCCTGCTTACCCGCGAATGCCTGGCCGGGGTGATCACCGCGCTGGCACTCATTCCTGAAGTTATCTCTTTCTCTGTTATTGCGGGCGTTGATCCTAAAGTCAGCCTGATCGCTTCGGTCGTGCTCTGTCTGACGCTCTCACTGCTGGGCGGGCGTCCGGCGATGGTGACCGCGGCGGCCGGTTCAGTGGCGCTGGTTATTGGCCCGATGGTTCATGCGCACGGCGTGGCCTATATTCTGCCTGCCGTGATTCTGGCGGGCATTATTCAGATTGTGTTTGGCGTCGCCGGCCTTTCGCGCATGATGCGTTATATCCCGCGTTCGGTGATGCTGGGCTTTGTCAACGCGCTGGGCGTACTGATTTTCTTTGCGCAGGTGCCGCACGTCTGGGGCCACTCTGCGCTGGTCTGGGGCCTGTTTGCCGCCACGCTGGCCATTGTGCTGCTGCTGCCGCGCGTACTGAAAAGTGTTCCCTCACCGCTGGTTGCCATTGTCGTGGTTACCGCCGTCGCTCTGCTGCTCGGTTATCGCGTACCCAGCGTGGGCGATGAAGGTCCGATGAGCGCCGGGCTGCCCGGGTTTACCGAACTGCTGGTGCCGCTGAACCTGCAGACGCTGCAGATCGTCTGGCCCGCCGCGCTCTCCGTTGCGTTTGTTGGCCTGATGGAGTCGCTGCTGACGGCAAAGCTGGTGGACGATCTTACCGACACGCCATCAGGAAAACGGCGCGAATCCTGGGCGCTGGGCATTGGCAATATTCTCGCCGGTTTCTACGGCGGCATCGCCGGCTGCGCCATGATTGGGCAGACAATTGTCAACGTCGAGCTGGGCCGCGCGCGTACCCGGATTTCAACCATAGCGGCGGCACTGGTACTGCTGCTGCTGGTTACTGGCCTGAGCCATATCATGGCGCAGATCCCGATGGTGGTTCTGGCGGGCATTATGATGGTGGTGGCGGTGAAGACCGTTAACTGGCACAGCCTGCAACCCGCAACGCTGAAACGGATGCCGTGGTCAGAGACGCTGGTGATGGTGGTGACTGTCGCGATCACCGTCTGGACCAGCAACCTGGCGATTGGCGTGCTGCTCGGCGTGATTCTGGCCATGATGCTGTTTGCCCGGCGTATCGCCCATGTTATTCATGCCGAGCGCACGCTCAGCCCGGAAGGGGATCGGGTTCACTACACCGTACGCGGTCCGCTATTTTTCGCCAGCAGTAATGACCTGTTCGAGCACTTTGATTATGGCCACGATCCGAGCCAGGTCACTATCGATCTGACGCACGCTCAGATCTGGGACGCCTCCAGCGTCGCCGCGCTGGACGCTATCGAATACCGTTATCAGCGTCACGGTGCCACAGTTACCTTTATCGGTCTGGATAACCGCAGCAGCGATTTTCGCGATCGCCTGAGCGGCAACCTCGGTTAATCCGCCTGTCAGCAGGGCGCCTCTGAGCGCCCTGCCCGCGCGCTCCGCGCTGTTTCTGCCCGTCCTTATGTCTTAAATCTCCCGTTTCGCTTGCAAGTTAGCCCTTCAGCGGCTTTGCTTAACGGCGCAACGCGCTGATTGGCAGGCGTATAAAAGCAGTTTATTAAGGGGATTGTATGTCGTGGATTATGAAAGCAGGTCTGGTAGCGGTTACGCTTTTTTCACTGGCAGGCTGCATGCAGCATAGTGATGCCGTGGGTGCCGACGGTCGTCCGCACGCACCAAGTAACCAGCCGGTGCCAGGCGCCAGCGAAGGCGAAGGCCCGGTCGGCCAGCCGCAGGGTTAATTTTCGCTACCCGGCTGCGCCGGGTAGTTATTGCCCGTTCGGGGTATTGACAGGCTTTCTTTGCTGACATCCCGGGTATGAAATCGGGGTTAGCTGTTAGCTTTACTCTTTGCCGACTTTGTCATAAGCAGACCGCGCCAGGGCTATTTTTTGCGGCTCTCTCTCAGCTCTTCTCTCCGATGACAGGTCCTGAAGCCCGTGAGTCCGGTTAATATCAGGGAGACGCTCTGTCATGACTTCCTGAGCTAATTGGCCTAACAACGTATCTACTTCTCTCTCATCCGGTCGCGCTACGGATACCTTTTTTTCTATCAGGCCTGCTACCTGATTGAACAGGTGCTGCTCTTCAGCAACCAGCTTTTCAGTAACTCTCTCCATGTCAGTCAGACGTTGCTTTAGCTCTCCCTCAGTGAGATTTTTCTGCAGAGCCCAGGTGAAAGCCGTAATAGCAGCGTCAGCTTCATTTCTTAACCGGTCTGCCGTACTGATAATCGGCCCCAGATTAGCCGGCACACTCATCTTACGCGCTGCAGCCGTTCCGGATTTGGCTGCCAGCGCTTGCAGTATGGCCTGCATTTTCTTCCCCATCTCTTCTCTTGTACTCTGCCAGGCATCCATGCGGGCATGATAATCCCGGCTGACACGGGCATCGATTTCGCTTCTCTCACGGGCATGTCTGGCCCTGAGATCCTGCCCCCCGGCAACCATATTATCAACGTGGCGATTGAAGGCGTTCCACGCCTGGCGGTCCGCTTCCCTGCGTTTTGCCCGATCTGCTGCTGCCTTAAGTGCCAGCCTTTCTCTGTCCTGCTGAATATTCCTGTCTCGTCGCGAAAGAAGCCCGGTCAGCCTCTGCTCTTTCTGTATAAAACCTTCACGAGTGCTCAGCTGGGTCAACTTTTCTCTGATGCGCTCAGCTTCAGGCGATGGCGCTGCAGACGATCCGGGCTTCCATGCCGTGCCGATGTCAGGATCCCGCTCCAGCTCCGCAGATAATGCGCGCGCAGCTCGCTGAGCCTGCGCACCCTTTCCTGCCGTACTCAAAGTGCGGATCAACCCATCATTCCAGGGGTGCATATTTTGCTGACCACGGTTTTCCAGCAGATGATCCTTTAGCGGGTTGAGCATTGAGGCCAGGGGGGGGGCGCCTGTCGGGTTTTCTTCACTTTTAAGGGTATCGTCTAGTGTCTCAAAGTAATCCGTCGCCAGAGCCTGGCTGAACTCACTGCTCATTTGTGAATAGCCGGCAGGGGAAATATCTTTATCTAAAATAGTCTCAAGCATCTCTTTACCCGGATGGCGCGCCACATCAGCCAGCTGCGGACCCAATTTAAGCAGGGCATTGAGTTCGCGCTGCCGATCCTGGTTCGGCATTCCGTGCTGATGTTTCAGCGTTGTCAGGGTTCTGATTGAGCGTAATTTCTTTATTTCAGGTGAGGCGATCTCAGAAGAGGGGTTATCCGGCGCTGAAGCGAGAACAGCATCGCCGGCCGGCAGTGCATCGGACCAGGCTTTTTTCAGCTGAGAAGCGGTGACCGCAAAGCCAGCCTCTTTTAAATCCTTTAATACCTGTTCTTCACTGCGGCGGGAGGGTAAATCAGTTTCCTTTAGCCAGGCGCTCAGTGCTGAGCGCGTTACCGCACCACTGCTGCTGCTCGCCAGTGAGGCTAAGGGCGTCGGCCTGTCCGGCAAGACGGTTTCAGCAGATTTTGCGAAGGCTGGCGCATCGGGACAATGGTTGCCGATAACTCTGAAGTTGCTTTCGTTTACGTACTCAAGGCTATTTTTACTGACCAGAATATGGGACAACCGTATATCGGAGGTGTCAACCAACCGGATTGACGTATCCGGAAAAATCCTGCCTATGATTTTTTTTAACTTTGAGCGGGTATTTAACTCTTTATCAGACACGCCGATTTTATAAACAGAAAATGGAGAAGCGACAATAATCTCAATGGGTTTATTCGGGTTAAGCGCTTTTATTTCTTTCAGTACATCTTTAAGGGCGTTCTTATCTGTGGCTATTGTTAAGTGCGCTCCTGCTAAAAAATTTTCATGTCTGAAAGTAATCGTAAGGCAGCTGCTGACTCCCGGATAGCAGATACGATCGCGGGCTACGCCGGTTTTATCTTCTCTGAGCACCACGGCTGCCGCAACAGGCTCCTGGTCACGGGCCGCAACATGCGTAGTAACCGGCTGCGCCGCTTCACCAAAAGCCAGTTTATACGGGGGTAATTCGCCATATCGATAGCCATGAGGTTTACCAATATTAAAAAATTCACGCTCTCTGTTGTTGAGCTGATCGAGAGCAGAAAGCAGCGTTAGCTTGTCTATCTTTCCTGCTTTGAGCAATCGCCCGCCATGCTGCAGTATCAGTTGTGGTACGGAAATAAACTCGTTTTTATCCGCCTCACTATCAGCATCTACTTTGAGGAGGAGTTTCCCTTCTGCCATAAATTTTTTAGCTGTTTTCTCATGGCTACTGAAAGATAATATGGCTCCCTGGCTGCTGTGCCCGGCAGTATGCTCAAACAACTTTGCCAGATAATCATCAAAACATTCCTCCTCGTTTTCCTGCGTATTGCGGGTTACCCCCGCGCTCGTCACAGTATGCGGATCCGCATAGTGGGCACGATACAGAAACCCATCTTTTATAGCGTAATCGGCGTCTCTTATTTTCTGTTCACAATCAAAACAGACATCCCGCTTATTAAAAATATTGCTTAACAGCGTTCCCGACTGGTTTTTTTTCAGCGTTGCCGCCAGCGCCAGGTGCTCTATGACATAGGGATCGCTAAAGAATGAGTCCAGAGATACACAGCCCTCTGGTGACGTGGCATCAGCCGGAGGCAGAGCAACAGGAACAGACTGCGCCGATGCTTTGTTAATAGTAAACATAGTAATCTCCATATCTTTACTGGCTTTGCGCCGGGATCCCTTCCGGCAGCAGCAATCACATTTTAAAGCGCAGACTTCTGACGTGAAAACCCGGAAAAATTGGGTTTATCGATAAGGTGGATGACTGGTTTGCCCGAAATCCGCGATGCGGCAAAAAGTATAGATGCGGCTTTTGAAGAACAACTTTCATAAATCGACCATTAACTACGCTATGCAGCGTTGCCAGCACCTGCCCGGTGCTTTATCAATTAATCGCAGGAAAAACATGAATCATGTCACCTGCGCAGGTTCTGTTTTGCAGTGAAAGATCAAAACGGCTGTTATCCAGGTATTATGATTTGGGATTGGTTATACAGGCACGCATGGTGGGGCGTCAGGAATGAAAAACAGCAGACACAAAAAAACCGCCTGAAGGCGGTTACGACATTACTTATAGCGCTTTTTTAATTCGGTGTTTTGTATGGTGCCCGGGGCGGGACTTGAACCCGCACGACCATAAGCCGAGGGATTTTAAATCCCTTGTGTCTACCGATTTCACCACCCGGGCAGGGTGTAAACTGGAGGCGCGTCCCGGAGTCGAACCGAGGTAGACGGATTTGCAATCCGTTGCATGGCCACTCTGCCAACGCGCCTTTATTCTGATGTGCAACCGGTCAGTGACCCATTGCTGAAACTGGAGCGGGAAACGAGACTCGAACTCGCGACCCCGACCTTGGCAAGGTCGTGCTCTACCAACTGAGCTATTCCCGCATAACTGCTGCTTTACCGAACTTGCTGTTTTTATTCAGCTTCTTGCAGCTGTGCTGCCGTTCGATGCGATGCATTCTACTTATCTCACGCAGTGAGTCAATAAAATTATCACCCACTGCGTCTGTTTGCTGCTTTTTGAATCGTATCGATCAGCTATCGAGCAGATCGCCGCGTGCTGCGCTCAGATACTGAAACATCGACCAGAATGTCAGCACTGCCGCGATATAGAGTGCGACCACGCCAACGCCTACTACCGTAGCATCAGGACGCCACAGCAGCGCAACCAGTGAGAGCATCTGCGCCGTGGTTTTGACTTTACCAATCCATGAGACGGCAACGCTGCTGCGCTTGCCAATTTCCGCCATCCATTCACGCAGCGCAGAGATAATAATCTCGCGGGCGATCATGGTGGCAGCAGGCAGGGTTATCCACCACGCGTGGAAATATTCCGCAACCAGCACCAGCGCCATAGCGACCATGACCTTATCAGCCACCGGATCGAGAAATGCACCAAAGCGCGTGGTTTGTTTCCAGCGACGCGCCAGAAAGCCGTCAAACCAGTCCGTTATGGCGGCAATAACAAAAATCAGCGCTGTCGCAAAAGGCGCCCAGTAAAACGGCAGGTAGAACGCCAGTACAAAAAAAGGAATCAAAAAAACGCGAAACAGGGTAAGACACGTTGGGATGTTATATTGCATATGCCAGTAACTGTCTGGTGTGTGTAGGGTTTAACGTATGTTCCTACATTGCCCCCCCTGTTTCAATGTTAGTGTTTCAGCGAGTGGTATATTTTTTCAGCCAGGGCAAAGGAGATACCGGGCACGCGGGCGATTTCATCCACGCTGGCGTTCATCAGCGGCTGCAGGCCTCCCATATACTTCAGCAGCTGCTGACGCCGTTTAGGTCCGATGCCTTCAATACTTTCCAGCGCGCTGGTGTTCTTCACTTTGGCGCGTTTTTTACGGTGGCCTGAAATTGCATGATTGTGAGCATCATCACGAATATGCTGAATGACATGCAGGGCTGGCGAATCCGGCGGCAGAGAAACGCCCTCACCTTCCGCTTCAAAAAACAGCGTTTCCAGTCCCGCCTTGCGATCGCTGCCTTTAGCGACACCAAGCAGAATCGGGTGCTGTTTATCCCAGCTGACATCCAGTTCCGCAAATACCTCTTTCGCCTGCGCCAGCTGACCCTTACCGCCATCAATCAAAATGACATCCGGAATTTTATCCTGCTCCAGCGCTTTGCCATAACGGCGGCGCAGCACCTGATTCATCGCCGCGTAATCGTCGCCCGGCGTGATCCCTTCAATATTGTAACGCCGGTAATCAGAACGCAGCGGGCCATCCTGATTAAACACCACGCAGGAGGCGATAGTCTGCTCACCCATGGTATGGCTGATATCAAAACACTCCATGCGCTGAATGCTCTCCAGCTTCAGCCAGGAAGCCAGCGCGGCAAGCCGCTGCTGAATAGTGGAGTGCTGCGACAGCTTAGTGGTCAGCGCCGTTGCCGCGTTGGTGCGCGCCAGCTTGAGATAGCGTGCCCGATCGCCGCGCGGCTTGGTCTGTATATTGACTTTGCGACCAGCCAGCGTACTGAGTGATTCAGCCAGCAGGTTGCGTTCTGCCAGGTTAAAATCCAGCAGGATCTCTCCGGGCAGGGTGCGCGCCTCGCTTCCCTGCAGATAAAACTGCCCGACAAAGGTCTGCACCACTTCCGTCAGCTCAGTGTCAGGCGGGACTTTGGGGAAATAGCTGCGGCTTCCCAGTACTTTCCCCTGGCGGATAAACAGCACGTGCAGACAGGCCATGCCCGCATCATAGGCCACGCCCATGACATCAAGATCGTCACCCTGATTTGAGACAAACTGTTTTTCAGTAATGCGGCGTACGGCCTGAATCTGATCGCGCAGCCGCCCCGCCTCTTCAAAACGCAATCCCTGACTTGCCGCCTCCATATGCGCTACCAGCTGGTTGATGACCTGATCATCTTTACCGGCCAGAAACAGCCGCACATAGTCTGTCTGCCGGGCATACTCCTCTTCGCTGACCAGACCGGCTACGCACGGACCGAGGCAGCGTCCAATCTGATACTGCAAACAGGGACGCGAGCGATTGCGATAGACGCTGTTCTCACACTGGCGAATAGGAAAGACTTTCTGCAGCAGGCCCAGCGTCTCGCGTACCGCATAGCCATTTGGAAACGGACCGAAATATTCCCCTTTGGCGTGTTTGGCACCGCGATGCATCGCCAGCCGGGGGTGCGTATCGCCACTAAGAAAAATATATGGATACGATTTATCATCGCGCAGCAGCACGTTATAGCGTGGCTGGTAAAGCTTGATGTAGTTATGCTCCAGCAGCAGCGCTTCTGTCTCAGTATGCGTGACCGTAACGTCGATATTGCAAATATTACTGACCAGCACATCCGTTTTACGGCTGCCAGTCTGCGCACGAAAGTAGCTGCTGAGGCGTTTTTTAAGGTCTTTGGCTTTACCGACATAGATCACCGTACCGGCCGCGTCATACATTCGGTAGACGCCAGGCTGGCTGGTTACGGTGCTGAGAAAGGCTTTGGGATTAAAGAGTTCACTCACTACTTATTAATGGCTCCGCGTTGAACAGACCATGACGAATGGCCAGATGCGTTAACTCTACATCACCGCTGATGTTTAGCTTACTGAACATACGATAGCGGTAGCTGTTAACGGTTTTCGGGCTCAGGTTCAACTGTTCGGATATCTCCGTAACTTTTTGTCCCCGGGTAATCATCAGCATAATCTGCAATTCCCGTTCCGACAAACAACTGAAGGGCGATTCCGCTTTCTGCGGCTCGATTTGGCTCAGCGCCATTTGCTGAGCGATATCTGAGGCGATATAGCGCTGTCCAGCGTGGACGGCGCGAATGGCGCTGACCACCTCCTGAGGCGCAGCGCCTTTGCTCAGATAGCCTGAGGCGCCCGCCTGCATTACCCGGGCCGGCAGCGGGTTTTCGGTGTGAATAGTCAGCATAATGATGCGAATATCGGGGTTGTAGCGGACAATTTTGCGCGTCGCTTCCAGTCCGCCGATACCCGGCATATTCATGTCCATCAGAACGACATTCACCGTGTGCTGACGGCACCATTTTACTGCATCCTCTCCGCACGCCGCTTCGCCGGCAATGACCAGTCCTTTGATATCTTCCAGAATGCGACGAATACCGGCACGTACCAGTTCATGGTCATCAACAAGCAGCAGGCTGATCAACGGGACATACTCCGCAGGTTAGAAAGGTAATTAAAAAAGAGCGTAATCTTAGCGTTTTTTATGCGCATTGAACATCAGACATACCAGAACAACCTGCGACGCAATGATCTAAATCAAATAATTAAATCTTTTCAGAAAAAAATCCATTTTCTGCAAACTAAACAGCTTTTTTATTTAACATTTCATTGAATAACAGCATGTTGTAATAAATCTGCCTGTTTTCTTTTTTTAAGCCAAAAAAGTATCAGGCGAGCCAAAACGGTCTGCACTGCCCTGCCTTTAACTGGATCGAATAATGATTTTTCTGGCCTCTGAATGAGAAAGCAAACCTATGATATACTCTCTGTTTTATGCACGGAAAGACAGAATCTGTGTAAATCGATACCACCAGGGAGTTGAAGATGAGTGATGAAGATTTCGTAACGTCGCGTGACACTCAGGCACTGGCTGATGAAGTTGCCTGCCTCAAAATGATGATTACTCTGATTCTCAAAGGCATGGGACAGGCAGACGCCGGTAAAGTAATTATCAATATGGAACGCTATGTGCAAAATGCGCTAGCTGATAAGCCCCAGGCTGAAGTATTCAGCAACACGATCCGTCAGATCAAAACCGCTTACCGTCAGTAAGCGGCCAGCCCCGTGCGCTGCACGGGGTATTAATTGTGCGCCTGCCAGTTAACGGAGACGCCGAGCGAAGGCAGCACCTCTTCCGGACTAAAGCGCCGCGTGCCGCGATATTTTTCCGCCAGTGCCGGCTGTTCAACCGGGATACGGATAGCGAACAGATTATCTTCCGACTGGATCAACCCTGGCGTCAGCGGTTCATAAACCACATTATGCTGTGCAAACATCTTCTCCAGCATCGGCGTGGCCGAGCTAATCAGATACTCCATGCCGCTCAGCTCTGCCAGCTGCACCGAGTGCCACAGGATATTCAGCGGTAATTCCGCATCCACCTCCAGCCGTGCTGAGTAGCGTGACATCTCCCAAACCTTATCCTGCGCAAACGGCAGAATAATACCTTCAGCCACTTCCGGTTCATGCCACGGCAGTAATCGCGCGCAGCCACAAATGCCTTTACGTGCATTCCAGGCGATAAGCCAGGTCACGTCTGAACGGTCGTAGCGATCGTACTCCTGCCCCGGTGTGCTCAGCCGCGGAGGAATTGACCAGCCTTCGCCACGCGCAAACACGCTATAACGATAGGTACCCAGTTCGGCTAGCAGTGAGGAAGGCATATCCTTTAGCTGTGTTTGAATTATTTTCATCATGCGCCTCTGACATCCCCATGTGTGCAATGATTTTTATCGTGCCAGCCTGGCTAAGTTTCCGGCGCAGGGTAGACAACTCAATACGGATAGGGAACTACCAGTATTAGTAGTTGCCTTTTGCTATATCAGACCTGTCGCTGCGGCATAACACGCTATCTGCGTTTTATTTGAAACGTTAAAACGTTTTTGCATGTTTTTTTGGTGAAAATTCACCGTATGTTCTGATATTGCCAAAATAAGCGAAATCTCTGCCGAGGTTTTTCCTTCAGCTGTCCATTTCAAAATTTCCAGCTCCCGCTCGCTAAATCCCTTAGCCAGCACCACCATTGAGCTATCTTTTAAGCGCTCAAGAACCCGTAAGCTCAGATCCGCCAGAAAGTTTATCTGTACCTCAAGCTCAACGGTGCGGTGCCTGGAGCGTCCGGGCTGACGTGATGCTATTGATAATATACCAATGGCACGATTTGATGCCATCGCTGAGCAAGAAAAGCCGCTCAGGAGTCCCGCTGCCTGCGCATCTGGCCAAAGATTAGCCGCCCCGGTGAAAATCTCAGCACACCACTCAATCCCTTTTCCGGGCTGCTGACAAAGCCGCAGTACAGGATCGACGGCATAGTAGTTATGCCGCTCATAATGCAGGATCCAGGATTCAGGGTAGGTGCTGAACAGGAAAAAACGCGGTCGGGTGAAGGGAACCGGCTGCTGCACAAAAAAGGCAAAGAAGTCGAATCCCAGAGCGACGATTTGCTTTTGCAACAGTGCTTTTAATTGCACCACCTCCGTCAACCCCTGAAACGCTTTTGCTGTTTCGGCTCGCCAGACAAAATAATTATCGGTAGTCATTATTATCCTGACGTATTTAACGTCTTTTATTAACCTGATGCTTGTCCGATTATATCGGTGAGACGTAATCTGAACAGAATGAATAAAAAGGCTCCTGCTGTAGATTGCGTTATACAGCCGGAAAGTTATCGAATTGTTGCCATAAAGCGAGCGCCGCAGTGACCTGACTGCCAGGCCTCAGGCGCATAAAGATACGTGAAACCAGCATAGGATTTTTCTGATAAAGTTTCAATATTCCACCCATTAAAATTAATTATTAGATGGATAAAAGTTTAGCATCGATTTTAAGTAAAATAATGATTAGCAGAGACATTTACCTTCAGTTAAAAGCGCTAAATGATTTAGTCATGGACGGTTTTTAATTCCACTGATAAATAAAGTTACCTCCGGCAATCGGCAACCCTGAGCTATCTGTATCTGCACCACGCTGATGCCTGCGCCATGCGCGACTACGCATTTTATCGGCATAAACTGCCTGCCGCAGTTGCATACGCTGTCATCAGCCGCTGGAATGAAAACAGAGTGAGGCGGATAACCAATATAATTCTGTTTTAACGCGATGATGTCCGCTGCAGATAGCCTGAACAATCTGACGCTGGCACCCGATTTTTCTTTTGGAGAGTAAATAAATTCACCAGAGATATCTCATTATTAAAACAGATGAGTGTTATTTAAGGCAGACTTATTTCAAACATAAAAATTAGTCGGGTAATGGTTCTCATTTGTAATCACGCCTTCTGCGTCTTTGAGGGACTGGATCTAAAATAGCGTTGGCGCAAATTAACTATTAAGCCTGCCCGGCTTTTAAAATTAACAGCCTGCCGCATCAGCGGCAGAATCCACCGCCGCGCATGCCCAGATGAAAGTGTGTGGTATGAGCTGCGTTGTAGTCTGGTCCCAGTGCGTTTCCAAAGCTGGCACAGCCGTTGCGCCAGAGTGCATGCAAACCCGCCGCGCTGCTGGCAGGCTGCTGCCAGTTTCTGGCGACCCGTAACCAGCGGCCATCGGCCAGCTGAAAAGCGGTGACATCCCACGCCTCTGCCGTAGCGTGTTCGCTGCGGCGTCCCTCCTGGCGATGATAGACGTTGCGGCAGGCGTAGCTGCCAACATGCTCAATACGCCGCAGCGGACTGGTGATACCCGCCTGCTGTAATGCAGCATTACTGCGCGTGACATACATCGTACTTGCCACGGCCATCGGACAGCTGGCAAGAAAACTGCTGCTGAGCGTAACCGGCCCAAACTGGCTGATACGAACCGGCTGTTCAATTGTGCAGTTACCCCGCACCGGAGGCGTCGTGCGAAAACTTACCCGTCCCTGCGCACTGGCGCGCTCCAGCACCGCCAGACAGGCGGCTGGATCGTGACGCAGTTTCTCCAGCTTGTAACGTGTTATCCAGCCTGGCGCATCCGTGACGTTAAGCGGAATAAACGGATTCCACTGCGCCGGAAGCTGCGATTTCAGCCAGGGCAAGCTCCACCACCCCACCAGAGCAATTATTCCTGTCGCAATGAGTGCGCGCACGGTCTCTGCCTTATCACTTTGCAAACCTGTGACTAAGTGTAGCTGGCTTGCCTCATCTGCCTGTTCTTCCGGGAAAAAGTGCTGCTTATTTACGCAAAGTGACTAAAAGAGCAACCATGTAAATATTTGCTGACAGAGCAAAAAACGCAAAAGGTCACAAAGGTTAAAAAACAATTACCAGACCCGGTGGCCTTTCCTCTATCTTATGCGCTCTTGCCCTGTGCAAAGGCACGTATTTCAACAGCCATCAGAGCTGACACAACATCAAGACAGGAAAGCTATCTTTATGGTTGATCAATCCAAAGCAGCCCTCAGTGAGGCTGAACAGCCGGAAAAACTCCGGCGCAACCTGCATAACCGTCATATTCAGCTTATTGCGATTGGCGGCGCTATCGGAACCGGGCTCTTTATGGGGTCAGGCAAAACCATCAGCCTGGCGGGGCCGTCGATCGTTTTTGTTTATATGATCATCGGCTTCATGCTGTTTTTTGTTATGCGCGCAATGGGAGAGCTGCTGCTCTCTAATCTGGAATATAAATCGTTCAGCGATTTCGCGGCCGATCTGCTCGGCCCGTGGGCGGGCTATTTTACCGGCTGGACTTACTGGTTCTGCTGGGTCGTTACCGGCATCGCTGACGTGGTCGCCATCAGCGCCTATTTTCAGCTCTGGTTCCCCGGATTCTCTATCTGGATGAGCGCGCTGCTGTGCGTCTTTGTCTTTCTGGCGCTGAATATTGCCACGGTCAAACTCTTCGGGGAAATGGAGTTCTGGTTCGCAATTATCAAAATTGTCGCCATTGTTGCCCTGATTATTACCGGTATTGTGCTGGTCAGTACGCACTACCCTTCACCCGGCGGCAGCACGGCATCGCTCAGCAATATCTGGCAGCATGGCGGGATGTTCCCGAAAGGGCTGAGCGGCTTTTTCGCCGGCTTCCAGATTGCCGTGTTCGCTTTTGTCGGTATTGAGCTGGTAGGCACCGCCGCGGCAGAGACCAAAGATCCGCACAAGGTCCTGCCCCGCGCCATCAATGCCATACCGCTGCGCATTATTATGTTTTACGTTCTGGCGCTGCTGGTGATTATGGCCGTTACGCCATGGAATCAGGTGATGCCGGATCGCAGCCCGTTTGTAGAGATGTTTGTGCTGATTGGCCTGCCCGCTGCTGCGAGCATCGTTAACTTTGTGGTACTGACCTCAGCGGCCTCGTCAGCCAACAGCGGCATCTTCTCTACCAGCCGCATGCTGTATGGCCTGGCAGAACAGGGGGTAGCGCATAAGGCGTTTGGTCGTCTCTCCGCGCGCGCCGTGCCCACCACCGGCCTGTTCTTCTCCTGTCTCTGTCTGCTGGGCGGCGTCGCGCTGATCTACCTGATCCCGGACGTGATGACGGTGTTTACCATGGTGACCACGGTATCCGCCATTCTGTTTATGTTTGTCTGGACCATCATTCTCTGCAGCTACCTGGCCTACCGTAAACAGCATCCGCAGCGTCACGCGTCGTCAACGTTTAAGATGCCGCTGGGCAAAATTATGTGCTGGGTCTGCATGGCATTTTTTGCTTTCGTGCTGGTGCTGCTGACGCTGCAGGAGGATACCCGTCAGGCGCTGTTGGTTACGCCGCTGTGGTTTATGCTGCTCACCATGGGCTGGCTGCTGCGACGCCGTAAAGCCTGATCCCGTTCTTTTTAAGGCCCGCATCAGCGGGCCTTTTCCATTTATAACCGCTGCCGGAACTGATGCCAGGTACGCTGGAGTGACGGGCGTGCGGCCGTCTCACGCTGCGGCGCCGCTGCAGGCGCTTCCGGCCTGCCAAGATTAAAAGTAAAGGTGTAATCGGGCGCCTCACCCATACGCAAATCGCTAATCAGCGTATTGCCCGCCTGCTGACGCAGCGCGTAAAAACCGTGACTGAACCAGACAACGCGCTCCGTATGCCACTGCCCTTTGAAAGGTGTCAGCAGCGCCATCTGACGATCGTGCCACGCAATCTGTAACGGCCGCCGGGGTGAAAACAGCGACCAGTACGCTTCGCCATAGCGATCCGGCGTAATAATGACCGTACGCCAGACCAGCGTGTTGAACGCCGTCGGCGTGACCAGCAGCCGCTGTGATACAACGTGTTGCTGCGCCAGCTGCTGTTCAATCTGCCGCGTGGCGACGCCCTGTATCACCATGCTCCAGCCCAGATAAAGCGTGCTGATTAACAGGCCCAGGCGGGTCCAGCGCACGCCGGTGGCATCACGCCGCCATAGCGCTACGCCCAGTGCGATAAGCAGCGGCAGCGTATAGAGCGGATCGACAATAAACATACTGCCGATGGCAAACGGATAGTCAGTGAGCGGCAGCCCAAGCTGCGTACCATACACGGTAGTGAGATCGAGCAGCGGATGGGTGATCAGCGCCAGCCAGAGGGCCAGGCACCAGCTGCGCCAGTGCGCTTTGCTGCGGGTGATCCCGGCGGCCAGCCAGCCGGCCAGCGGTGCCAGCAGCGTCAGGATCAGCAGCGCATGGCTCTCGGTGCGATGCAGCGTCATATTGCGTATTGCGTCGCCGTGATCGACGAACACATCCAGATCCGGCAGCGTGCCGGCGACTGCCCCCGCCAGGGCCGCCTGCCATACCGGTACCCGGCGGTTCATGACGGCAACGGTAACTGCAGCGCCCAGCGCCAGTTGCGACAGCGAATCCATGCTTCTCCTCCCTCAATCGTTAGCGCACGCGAATGCCTTCGATAATCATCCGCTCTACGTTCTGCAACGTCTGTGCAAAAAAGTCGGGATCCTGCAGCGTCTGCCCGGTGACCGCCTCAACCTGCGAGGCAAAGTCAGCATAGTGCTGCGTGGTGGCCCAGAGCATAAAAAAGAGATGCTGCGGCTGAATGGCAGCCAGCTGTCCGGCGCTGATCCACTGCTCGACTATTGCCGCCTTACTCTCTACCAGCGCTTTCAGGTCGCCCGCCAGTTCACCACGCAGCAGTGGTGCGCCCTGCAGCATCTCCAGACAGAACAGCCGCGATGCCTGAGGATAATCGCGGGAGACCTCAAGCTTCAGGCGAATATAGTGGCGAATGGCCGTCAGGGGATCCTGGTCGGCGCGCAGCGCGCGCAGCGGTGCCAGCCAGACATCCAGAATCTCTTTCAGCACGGCGACATACAACACTTCCTTTGAAGGGTAATAGTAGAGCAGATTCGTTTTTGACACCTCTGCTCCCTCAGCCACCCGGTCAAGGCTGGTGCCATGAATACCGAACTGGGAAAACAGCGCCAGCGCCGCCTGCAGGATAGCGGCGCGTTTTGCGGTCGCCGCCTGCGAACGACGGCGCGGTTTTTTCTCATCATTTTTCATGCTGTTACCTCTCCCTGTCGTGAATTCACATCATAACACAGCTGGCAGATATGGCGGGCTGCACCTTTTTTGCCCGATGGCTGCCTGATTGCTGTGCATTTGTTTTGACCAAATGGTCTGAAAATCGCGGTGCCGTCCCGGCTGGCCGATCGGCGGTTCATATCCTGATGATAAATATAAAAATTATTTATGTGGCACGCGACTTGCAACCAAGAGAGAGAGCGCCGCCCGCAGGATGCGTGCAGGAAGCAGCGCAGCGCGTGAAACCGTCCTATCAATGCAAAGAGGTGACATATGAAAATTGGTGTCTTTGTTCCGATTGGCAATAACGGCTGGCTGATCTCTACGCATGCGCCGCAGTACATGCCTACTTTTGAACTCAATAAAGCGATTGTGCAGCGCGCTGAGCACTATCACTTCGATTTTGCACTCTCAATGATCAAGCTGCGCGGCTTCGGCGGCAAAACGGAGTTCTGGGATCACAATATGGAGTCCTTTACGCTGATGGCCGGCCTGGCGGCGGTCACCTCGCGGATTGAGATCTACGCCACGGCTGCCACGCTGACGCTGCCACCCGCCATCGTGGCGCGTATGGCTGCGACCATCGACTCAATTTCTGGCGGACGCTTTGGCGTAAACCTCGTCACTGGCTGGCAGAAACCAGAGTATGAGCAGATGGGGATCTGGCCGGGCGATGACTATTTTGCCAGCCGTTATCAATACCTGACTGAGTATGTCACGGTGCTGCGCGATTTATGGGGAACCGGCCAGAGCGACTTCAAAGGTGATTTTTTCACGATGAACGACTGTCGCGTCAGTCCACGGCCGCAGAAGCCGATGAAGGTGATATGCGCCGGACAGAGTGATGCGGGCATGGCATTTTCAGCTCAGCATGCCGACTATAACTTTTGCTTTGGTAAGGGCGTTAATACGCCAGCCGCCTTTGCACCGACCGCAGCCCGCATGAAGCTTGCTGCTGAGCAGGCGGGCCGCGACGTCGGCTCCTACGTTCTGTTTATGATCATCGCCGCCGAGAGCGACGAAGCGGCCCGCGCAAAATGGGAGCACTACAAAGCTGGCGCCGACGAAGAGGCACTCGCGTGGCTCACGACTCAGAGCCAGCAGGATACCCGTTCAGGCAGCGATACTAACGTGCGTCAGATGGCTGACCCGACCTCCGCCGTTAACATCAATATGGGCACGTTAGTTGGCTCCTTTGCCAGCGTGGCACGCATGCTGGATGAAGTGGCTCAGGTTGATGGTACGCACGGCGTGCTGCTGACCTTTGATGATTTCCTGGAGGGTATTGAAGCGTTCGGCCAGCGCATACAGCCGCTGATGCAGTGCCGTCGCAACGTGATCGCTGCGGCGCAGGAGGTAGCATAATGAAAACCGTCACCTGCGCACACACCGGCACCACACCGCATATCACTCTGCCCGCCCGTCCGGAGGCGATCGCCCTGCCTCCGGCTCAGAGCGCGCTGATTGTCGTCGACATGCAGAATGCCTACGCCACTGAAGGCGGCTATCTCGACCTGGCGGGATTTGATGTCTCTGCCACCGAGCCGGTTATCGCCAGAATTCATCAGGCGGTCACCGCGGCACGCGCTGCCGGCGTACAGATTATCTGGTTCCAGAACGGCTGGGACAGCGATTACACCGAGGCGGGCGATGCGGGCTCCCCCAATTTTCACAAATCTAATGCGCTGAAAACCATGCGCCGCCAGCCTGAGCTGCAGGGCACCCTGCTGGCGAAAGGCACCTGGGATTATGCGCTGGTGGATGCGCTGACGCCCGAACCGGGCGATATCGTGCTGCCAAAACCGCGCTACAGCGGCTTTTTCAATACGCCGCTCGACAGCATGCTGCGCAGCCGCGGGATCCGTCATCTGATTTTTACCGGCATCGCCACCAACGTCTGCGTCGAGTCCACGCTGCGTGACGGCTTCTTTCTGGAATATTTCGGCGTGGTACTGGCTGACGCCACGCATCAGGCCGGACCTGATTTTGCGCAGCAGGCCGCGCTGTTCAATATCGAAACGTTTTTCGGCTGGGTCAGCGATACACAAACGTTCTGCGAAGCCCTGCAGGGTCAGTAACTTTTCGCTATCAGGAGATCAGACTATGCCCAAACGCGTCATTATCCCGGCTGGCAGCAGTACGCCGATCGCCCCGTTCGTACCCGGAACGCTGGCTGACGGCGTGGTGTACGTTTCCGGCACCCTGCCGTTCGATGCGGACAATAACGTGGTTCACGTCGGCGATGCGGCCGCGCAAACCCGCCACGTGCTGGAGACCATCAAAAACGTCATTGAAACCGCCGGCGGCTGCATGGCTGATGTCACGTTCAACTCTATTTTCATTACCGACTGGCAGCACTACGCCGCCGTGAATCAGGTCTATGCCGACTATTTTCCCGGCGATAAGCCCGCGCGCTTCTGTATTCAGTGCGGTCTGGTAAAACCTGACGCGCTGGTTGAGATTGCGTCTGTGGCGCACATCGGACAGGCGGAGGCGTAATGAAGCTGGATATCCACGGGTTGACCACTGCCGATGCGCCCACGCTGGTCCTCGCATCAGGCCTTGGTGGCGTTGCCGGATTCTGGCAGCCACAGCTGGCGGCGCTCAGCACCCGCTACCGCGTTGTCACATACGATCAGCGCGGCACCGGGCGCAGTGCAGCGCCGCTGCCTGAGGGTTACAGCCTGGCAATGATGGCAGCCGAGCTGGCGGAGGCGCTGGAACAGCATCAGATCGCGCGCTACAGCGTGGCTGGCCATGCGCTTGGGGGGCTGATTGGTTTGCAAATGGCGCTGGATCACCCCGATCGGGTTGAGCGCGTGGCGGTCATTAACGGCTGGCTGACGCTCAGCCCCCATACCGCGCGCTGTTTTAAGGTCAGAGAGGATCTGCTGCTGCAGGCGGGTACCGAAGCCTTTGTACGCGCTCAGCCGCTGTTTCTCTATCCTGCCGAATGGCTGGCGCAGCATCAGGCGCGCGCTGAGGCAGAAGAGAGGCATCACCAGCAGCACTTTCAGGGCGCACAGAATCTGTTGCGTCGTCTGCACGCGCTGAAAACGGCAGATTTTCGTGCCTGCGCCGCGCGCATCACCCAGCCGGTGCTGGCGATCTGCAGCCAGGACGATCTGCTGGTGCCGTGGAGCTGTTCAGCACAGCTGGCGGCAGCGCTGCCGCAGGGCCAGCTGCTGACCATGCCGTGGGGCGGCCACGCCATGAGCGTGACCGATAGCGATAATTTTAACACGCTGCTGCTGCGCTGGCTGGCTGAGACCGCTCAGCCCGCCTGTCTGGCAGCGGGCTGAGATCAGGAGTCTGAACATGAGCCTACATGCCCTTCCGGATTTACCCACAGTCGATCGCGACACCTTTCGCAACGCTATGGCGCAGCTGGGTGCAGCCGTTAATGTTATCACCACCGATGGCCCGGCAGGCGTGGCTGGCTTTACCGCCTCCGCCGTCTGCAGCGTGACCGACTCCCCGCCGACGCTGCTGGTCTGCCTGAACCGCTCCGCCTCAGCCTGGCCGGCGTTTCGCGATAACCGTGCACTCTGCGTCAATACCCTCTCGGCAGACCAGCACGCCCTTTCCACGCTGTTCGGGGGCAAAACCGCGATGGCGGATCGCTTTGCCGCCGCGCAGTGGCAGACGCTTGCCAGCGGTGCTCCGCTGCTGGAGGCCGCGCTGATCTCCTTTGACTGCGAGATAACACAGCGGGTCAGCGTTGGCACACACGATATTCTGTTCTGTACGGTGCTGGCCGTGGCCCAGGGCGAGGCGCGCCAGGGGCTCGCCTGGTTCGATCGCGGTTATCACACCTTCTCCCGGCAGGATGCCCGCTGATACCGCATAACGCGGCCTGTTCTACTCACTCTCAGGAGATGATCTATGGCGAGTACCTGGTTTCCACGCTGGCGCGTTAAGTCAGCAATGACCGACGACGGCTTGATTGCCCCGGACGAGACGCTGCCGCTCGGGCAGACGCTGGTGCTTGGGCTGCAGCATGCGGTCGCAATGTTTGGCGCAACGGTACTGATGCCGCTGCTGATGGGGCTGGATGCCAATCTCGCTGTGTTACTCTCCGGGATCGGTACGCTGCTGTTCTTTTTTATTACCGGCGGGCGCGTACCGAGCTATCTCGGTTCCAGCGCCGCTTTTGTGGGCGTAGTGATTGCGGTCACCGGTTTCACCGGCCAGGGCCTTAACACTCACCTCTCCGTGGCGCTGGGCGGCATTATCGCCTGCGGCGCGCTCTATACCCTGATTGGTCTGATTGTGATGAAAGTGGGTACCGGCTGGATTGAGCGCCTGATGCCGCCGGTCGTCACCGGCGCCGTCGTTATGGCGATTGGCCTGAACCTGGCGCCGATTGCGGTGCACAGTGTTTCTGCCACCCTGTTCGACAGCTGGATGGCGGTGCTGACGGTGCTCTGTATCGGACTGGTGGCGGTCATGACGCGCGGGCTGGTACAGCGCCTGTTGATCCTGGTAGGGCTGATCGTGGCCTGGGCGTTCTATGCGCTGCTGACCAATGGCTTCGGCCTCGGTAAACCGGTGGATTTCAGCGGCGTGGCGCACGCCGCCTGGTTTGGCGTGCCGCATACGACTGCCCCTGTGTTCGACCTGCAGGCGATAGTGATGATTGCGCCGGTCGCCATTATTCTGGTCGCTGAAAATCTGGGGCATATTAAAGCGGTAGCAGCTATGACCGGACGCAATCTCGATCCGTGGATGGGCCGGGCGTTTGTTGGCGACGGTCTGGCCACTATGCTCTCTGGCTCTGCCGGCGGCAGCGGCGTGACAACCTATGCCGAAAACATAGGCGTCATGGCGGTTACGCGCGTCTACTCTACGCTGGCGTTCGTCGCCGCGGCCCTGATCGCAATACTGCTGGGTTTTTCACCGAAATTTGGCGCACTCATCCATACCGTGCCAGCACCGGTCATAGGCGGCGCGTCTATCGTGGTATTTGGCCTGATTGCGGTGGCCGGTGCCCGTATCTGGCTGCAGAATCAGGTCGATCTCGGGCAGAACGGTAATCTGATCATGGTCGCTACCACGCTGGTTCTGGGCGCCGGCGATTTTGCGCTTAAGATCGGCAGCTTCACGCTCGGCGGTATCGGCACCGCGACCTTTGGCGCCATTATCCTGAACGCAATTCTGCAGCACCGTAGCCGCGCGCCGGCCGGTTCAGCTGCACAGCCACACGGTTAAGGCTTCTGCGGTGCCTCATCGGGCACCGCTTTCTTACGCCGCAGCCGCAGCTCACTGACAATCACGCCACAGACAATCAGCGCACCGCCCAGCAGCGCGGCCGCAGGCAGTCGCTCCCCCGCGAGACGCCCGACAATTCCCGCCCAGACCGGCTCTCCGGCATAAATTACCGTAGCGCGTACCGGTGACACACTGCGCTGGGCCCAGTTCATCGTCACCTGAATCAGGGCGCTGGCGGCGCCCAGGCCTGCAGCGCTCAGCACCAGCGGCAGAGAAAACGACGGCAGCGCTTCACCGTTCGGGATCATAAACAGAAAGGCGCAAGCGGAGGCGACCAGCAGCTGCACCAGCGTTACCCGCCGCACATCCACCTGTCCGGCATAGCGGCTAATCAGAATGATCTCGGCAGCAATCGCCAGCGTGCTCAGCAGGGTCGCGCTCTCCCCGGCGCTGAGGGCGATGCCGCTCTGCTGCGGCCCCGCCACCAGCACCAGGCCGCTGAACGCCAGCGCAATGCCCAGCCATGCCATAATGCCCGGCGGCCGGCGCAGCACCAGCCACTGCAGCAGCGGCACCACCGGAACATAGAGCGCCGTTAGAAAGGCAGACTGGCTGCTGGAGATAGTCTGCATCCCCCAGGTTTGCAGGCCATAACCGCCCGCAATAGCCAGGCCAATCATTGTGCCCGCTCTGATTTCAAGCCAGGTCAGCGCGCGCAGATAGCGCCAGAAAAAACAGGCCAGCAGCAGTGACGCCGTGGCAAATCGCAGTCCGACAAAAAAAAACGGACCGGAGTATGCCATGGCGCGGTGCACCACCAGAAACGTGCCGCCCCAGACCATGGTGATGAAAATCAGCACCAGTTCCTGACGGGTAATGCGCAGATAAGGACGTGCAGGTAACGCAGACATAGAACACCTGATAAGTAGCCAGGCGTCATTCTGGCGTAACCCGGCCCGCAGGCGCAACAGCCGGCCGGGGTTATCTGCTCAGCGTGCAGCAATGTGATTCGCGTTCAGAATTACGACTCATCTGAAAAAATGCCATTTTAATACTAAAAATCATAACGTTAACTTTTTAAGCGTGCTAAATCTCAGCGGGCAGCAGCGCCATTTCCCGGCAGCCCGCGCATGCTCTTCTATACTCTTTTTACTTATCTTACCGGGAGGTTAGAACCACAATGGCAAAAGTTCTGGTGCTCTATTACTCAATGTATGGACATGTGGAAACCATGGCGCAGGCGGTTGCAGAAGGCGTGCAGCGCGTCAGCGGAGCCGAAGTGACTATTTTGCGCGTGCCGGAGAGTATGGATGCGGCGCGTTTTGCTGAGGTTGGTGGCAAGGTCGATCAGCAGGCAGCTGAGGCAACGCCGGACGATCTGACGCAGTATGATGCCATTATCGTCGGCACGCCGACCCGCTTTGGCAACATGTCAGGCCAGATGCGCAACTTCTGGGACCGTACCGGCGGGCTGTGGGCCTCGGGCGCACTGCACGGAAAACTGGCCAGCGTGTTTACTTCTACCGGTACCGGCGGGGGCCAGGAACTGACGATAACGTCAGTATGGACTACGCTTGCCCATCACGGCATGGTCATTATTCCAATCGGCTACGGCACTAAAGAGATGTTTGATATCTCACAGGTGCGCGGCGGAACGCCTTATGGTGCGTCGACGCTGGCAGGCGGCGATGGTTCACGCCAGCCCACGCCTGAAGAGCTGCAAATTGCCCGCTATCAGGGTGAACATGTCGCCACTCTGGCGGTAAAACTCAAAGGATAAACTCAACAGGAGATCATTATGTCTACAGACCAGTCCAGAGCACATCGCGTCGGCGAATGGGCGAAAATTCGTCAGACGTCCCCGGAAATTGCAGAAGCGATCTTTGAAGTTGCCAATTACGATGAAAAACTGGCAGAGCAGATCTGGGAGCAGCAGGGCAATGATGATGTGCTGATGCGCGCGTTTGATAAAACCGATCAGGATGTTCTGACATGGGACAACGTCCCTGTCGAGCGCAAAAACGTGTGAGAACCGGCGGGCATGGCCCGCCTTTTTTATGGCAACACCAACAGGGGGACGCGATGACGGCTTACCAGAGCATCAATCCGGCAAATAATCAGCTGCTGAAAAACTGGGAGACACATGATGACGCCCGCGTGTACCAGGCGCTCGAAACCGCAGATGCGCTCTACCACTCAGCCTGGAGCAAAGGTGATATCCAGCCACGCCTCCAGGTGCTGAGCCGCCTGGCCGATCTCATGGATCAGCGCAAAGAGGAGCTGGCCACCATAGCGAGTCGTGAAATGGGCAAGCTGATTGGTCAGAGCCGTGGTGAAGTCAGCATCTGCATCAGCATTGCGCGATATTACGCTGAGCATGCCGCTGCTTTTCTGCAGCCTCAGCCCTACGCCAGCGAAATCGGGGAAGCCTGGGTGGAATATCATCCGATTGGCGTTATCGTTGCGGTTGAACCATGGAACTTCCCTTATTATCAGCTGATGCGTGTTCTGGCACCTAATCTGGCGCTGGGTAATCCGGTGCTGGCAAAACATGCCAATATTGTGCCGCACTGCGCGGATATCTTTGAGCAACTGGTACGTGAAGCGGGTGCACCAGAAGGTGCCTGGAGTAACCTGTTTATCTCCAATGAGCAGGTGGCGGATCTTATCGCTGACGATCGCGTTCAGGGCGTGGCGCTGACCGGCTCCGAACGCGCCGGCAGTGCGGTTGCACAGCAGGCGGGCAAACACCTGAAAAAATCCACCCTTGAACTGGGTGGCAATGACGTCTTTATTGTTCTGGACGATGCTGACCTGGATGAAGCGGTACGCCAGGGCGCGCAGGCACGTCTGAGCAACTGCGGACAGGTCTGCACCGCTGCTAAACGGTTTATTGTGCATGCGCAGATCGCCGAGGCGTTCATGAGCAAATTCAGCGCCGCGCTGCAGTCCGCTGTGCCGGGCGATCCACTGGATGAAAAAACCACGCTCGGACCGCTCTCTTCCCTTGATGCGCGTGACCGGCTGGCGCGACAGGTTGAAGAGGCGGTAGAGCATGGCGCAGAGCTGCGCTTTGGCGGGCGCATTATTGAAGGCGTCGGATGCTATTATCAGCCCACTCTGCTGACCGGGCTGACGCCCGATAATCCCGCTTATTATCAGGAGTTTTTTGGCCCGGTTGCGCAGCTCTATATTGCAGAGAGTGATGAGGCTGCCGTGGCGCTGGCGAACGATTCGCACTATGGCCTTGGCGGATCTATCTGGACGCGGGATATTGCGCGCGCGCGCCGGCTGGCGTCACAGATTGAGACCGGCATGGTGTTTATCAATTCACAGAGTGACACCGCAGCTGAGCTCCCCTTTGGCGGGATAAAACGCTCCGGTTACGGGCGTGAACTTTCCGATCTCGGTCTGAAAGAGTTTGCCAATCAGAAGCTGGTGGTTATTGCCGGCTGACGACCAAAAAAAACCCCGCCAGAGCGGGGTTTTTTATAGCCTGCTGCCGGTTAACCTGCGGTAGCAGGTTGCTGAGCTGGCTTTGCCTCAGCGGCGGGTTTACCGGATGCCGCCTCCGGCTGCGCGTTTTGCGCTGCAGCAGCATCAGCTTTCGCTTTATCTTCTGCTGCTTTGTCCGCTTTCGCTTTATCAGCCGCCGCTTTATCAGCGGCTGCTTTGTCCGCTTTCGCCTTATCAGCAGCGGTTTTCTCTGCGGCAGCGTCTGCTTTCGCCTTATCTGCGGCGGCGTCTGCTTTCGCTTTATCAGCAGCCGCCTGTTCAGCTTTATCTTTAGCTTTAGCGTTATCGTCAGCCGGTTTCTCTGCGGCAGCTTTCGCGTCCGGCGCACTGTCTGCAGCCTGCTGCGGCTTCGCTTCCTGCACGGCCGCAGGCTGCATGGGCGTCCCCTGCAGTGCGCTGTTCAGTGCCGCAGAGAACTGCTCCCAGCTGCAATAGCCATTGGCATCAGTATCACAGCCGGCAAGCTGCAGCGTGACACGTTTTGGCGGGTTTTTGAGGCTCAGCACATCTGCGTTACGCAGCTGATCGGCGGTCTGATAGACATACTCTATTTTCAGCAGATCTTTGTTATTTTTGCCATCGTGCCAGCGTTCAAATACAACCTGTCCGCCGATAGGGGTTTTCTCATCGTTGCCCGGCAGAGTGTAAGGCTTCACCTGCAGCGCGCTGAGCAGCGAGGCGATATTTGAATCATGCCCTACCATCAGCGTTACTTTAGGTGCGCTGGCCTTATCTTCATCAACCAGCTGGCTGCGGATGTAATCCACCAGCGGTGCAGCAACTTCACGCGCAACCTCTGGCGAGCTGAAGAGCGCATCCTGATAACCGTTTTTGACTGACGCCAGCTCTTTCCACTGCTCAGGCGTTTTAATCTGCCCCCAGGCAACCTGCTCTGCCGGGAAACCTTCGTAATATTGCAGCGTGAACGCATCAACAAGGGAATTACCGATTTTCAGCGGACCGCTGACGCCTGGCTCTTTGCCATTATCTGCGCTGAAAGTGTTATCACCGCTGTCCAGCGTGCACTGCTTTTTACCATTGCAGGCAGGCGACGATTTATAATCAACAATCTTTTCCAGACGCTGCAGCGCAGGCTTCAGTGCCAGCTTCTCATTCTCTGCCGTCATCGCCGCCAGCGCTTTTTTGTTAAACGCTTCGCTGTCATCGGTAATCACCGGATTAAAGATGGGATCCATCGTTCCCATGGCATCCTGATGCGTTACCGCAACGTCACAGCCAGGAAAGGCACCCGCAGCAAAAAACTGTGCGGTCGCAACGGTGCGCTGAAGGCTATTTGCATAAATGAAAACATCGCTGGTATCCGGGCAATTGCCGCCAGCCAGCAGCCCCTGCTGCGTCAGCCACTGACGGGTATATTTACCCATATAGACTTCCAGCACGCCGCCTTTGGTGGTGAGTTCACCGCCCGGCACATCCCATTGCGGCCAGCTCTTTTTAGTGGATTGCTCCAGTGCGCTGCCGTTTGTCGCCAGCGGCGCACGCAGATTGTGACGGCTCAGCATCAGCACCTGCTGCAGCTGCATATCCCCTTCTGCTGCGGTCGCTGACAGGCTTACCGGAAGCGCCGCAACAACTGACAACGCGCAAAGACTCAGTTTTTTGATCATTGTGCCCATTCCATAATTCATCAGTGAAACACTCTGGCATTCAAACGATTAGCCCGCCAAAGAGCGAATTACCGCACAGTGTAACTCAGCTTGCTGACGAAAATCGCCCGCTGTTTATAAAAACTGTGAATGGACTATAGCAGCAAACGTCAGGGTTAGAGCAGCAGGAAGGGTCGGGGCGGGAAAAGCAAAAAGCCCGCATCGCTGCGGGCTTCTTTAAATTTGGCGGAGGAAGAGAGATTCGAACTCTCGGATGGTTTCCCATCGGCGGTTTTCAAGACCGCTGCCTTAAGCCACTCGGCCATCCCTCCGGATACAGATTGTACTTTATCTGCAGAGATAAAGTGGCGGAGGAGGAGAGATTCGAACTCTCGGATGGTTTCCCATCGGCGGTTTTCAAGACCGCTGCCTTAAGCCACTCGGCCACCCCTCCGCAATGAGGCGCACTATAAACATCCCCCAGGATGATGTAAAGCGATGAATGAATCGTTCGCCTGAAAAACAGCCAAATTTGTTTTTTTCGCCGTCAAAAACAGCATTCTGCTTACTGAAACAGCAATTTATCGCGTAAAGATGGGTAAAACGCCTTTGCTGTTCTGACCCCGCTGCGTATTCTCAGCGCATGTAAGGTGTCCTCTCTCTTTAAGGAGTAAATGATGGACAAAATTATCAGCTCATCACAGCAACAATCTCTGATCGGCACTCATAAAGTCCTGCGTAATACCTATTTTCTGCTCGGCCTGACACTGGCGTTTTCTGCAGTGACCGCCACGCTGAGCACGGTCTATGCACTCCCCTCACCCGGCCTGATCCTGATGCTGGTAGGTTTTTATGGTTTGATGTTTCTGACTTACCGTCTGGCAAATAGTCCGGCCGGAATAGCAGCAGCGTTCGCCTTCACCGGCTTCCTCGGCTACTGCCTGGGGCCTATCCTCAGTTCGTTTCTGAGCGCGGGCATGGGCGATGTTATCGCCATGGCGCTGGGCGGCACGGCGCTGGTCTTCTTCTGCTGTTCAGCCTATGTACTGACTACCCGGCGCGACATGTCATTCCTTGGCGGTATGATGATGGCAGGCTTTGTCGTTCTGCTGGTTGCAGTCGTAGCAAATCTGTTCCTGCAGCTGCCGGCCCTGCATCTGGCTATCAGCGCGCTTTTCATCCTCTTCTCTGCAGGGGCCATTCTGTGGGAGACCAGTAACATTATTCATGGTGGCGAGACCAACTACATCCGCGCGACCGTTGGACTCTACGTCTCTCTCTATAACATCTTTGTCAGCCTGCTGAGCCTGCTGGGTTTCGCTAACCGCGACTAACGCTGCAGCGCACAAAAAGCAAACCCCGCTCTGGCGGGGTTTTTGCTTTTCCAGGCGGCGGGAATTTACAATAAGCGCAGATAACAGATGAGGAAAACGCGTGATTGTTAACGGCAGTGAGATTGTAACGGATGCAGAAGGCTATCTGACTAACCACGCAGACTGGTGTGAAGAGGTAGCGCTGGCGATCGCCCGGCAGGAAAACATTGAGATGAGCGAGGCTCACTGGGAGGTCGTCCACTTTGTACGCGACTTCTACCAGGAATTTAACACCTCGCCTGCAGTGCGCATGCTGGTAAAGGCGATGGCGAAAAAGTATGGCGAGGAAAAAGGCAACAGCCGCTATCTGTTCCGCCTCTTTCCGGACGGCCCGGCAAAGCAGGCGACAAAAATTGCCGGCCTGCCTAAACCCGCAAAGTGTCTCTGATCAGCCAGTGGTAAAGCTGGCCGGTCGTTCGGCCGGATCACAGGGCCTGGTCACGACGTTGTCCACCCGCGCACTGCGCGGCCCGCCTGCCTGAAGCCAGCTGATTAGCGTTTCGACCTGCCGTTCCGGACCGCAGGCCAGCACTTCGACGCTGCCATCGGACTGATTACGGGCGTAACCGGTCAGGCCCAGCGCTTTCGCCTGCTGCTGGGTGTGATAACGAAAGCCCACGCCCTGTACCATGCCATATACCCGGATTGTGCAGCTGCGTTCAGCCATAGTGCCTTTCCCCTATTCCGCGTTGCAATTTGGCGCCATCCGCCGGAAAATAGCGCCTCATTTTTTCAGGTAAGCATAGCAAACTATGACCGTTCGATTGATTCTCACCAAGGGACGTGAAAAATCCCTGCTCCGCCGTCATCCCTGGGTCTTTTCCGGCGCCGTTGCGCGCATGGAAGGAAAAGCGCAGTCTGGCGAAACTATTGATATCTGCGACAGCTCTGGCAAATGGCTGGCACGTGCCGCTTATTCACCGGAGTCGCAAATTCGCGCACGTGTCTGGAGCTGGCAACAGGATGAATCAATCGATATCGCCTTCTTTGTTCGCCGTTTAGAGCAGGCGCAACAGTGGCGTGACTGGCTGGCGACCCGCGACGGACTCGATAGCTATCGCCTGATCGCTGGCGAATCAGATGGTATGCCCGGCGTAACCATCGATCGCTTTGGTCATTTTCTGGTACTGCAGCTTCTGTCCGCAGGGGCAGAGTATCAGCGGCCTGCCATTGTCTCTGCGCTGCAGCAGTGCTATCCGGAGTGCGCTATCTACGATCGTTCCGACGTCGCCGTGCGTAAGAAAGAGGGGCTGCCGCTGGCACAGGGCCCGGTGAGCGGCGAACTGCCGCCTGCCCTGCTGCCTATTACCGAGCACGGTATGAAACTGCTGGTAGATATTCAGGGCGGCCATAAGACCGGCTACTATCTTGATCAGCGCGACAGCCGTTATGCCACC
The DNA here is from genome assembly GCF_002928325.1 of Pantoea sp. ICBG 1758. Lineage (NCBI taxonomy): Bacteria > Pseudomonadati > Pseudomonadota > Gammaproteobacteria > Enterobacterales > Erwiniaceae > Pantoea > Pantoea sp. ICBG 1758. The sequence goes on along the minus strand of NZ_POWL01000001.1, from coordinate 538,119 downwards.
CGTCGCTATGCGCAGGACGCGCGCGTGCTTAACTGCTTCTCTTATACCGGCGGATTTGCCATTTCGGCGCTGCTCGGTGGCTGTCGCGAAGTGCTGAGCGTGGATACCTCACAGGATGCGCTGGACGTAGCAAAACAGAACGTTGAGCTGAACGGGCTCGACGTGTCGCGGGCACAGTTCCTGCGGGATGACGTTTTTAAACTGCTGCGCCGCTATCGTGATGCAGGCGAAAAGTTTGATCTGATTATTATGGATCCGCCTAAATTCGTTGAGAACAAAAACCAGCTGATGGGCGCCTGCCGTGGCTATAAAGATATCAATATGCTGGCGATGCAGCTGCTTAATCCAGGCGGTATTCTGCTGACGTTCTCCTGCTCCGGCCTGATGGCTACGGATTTATTTCAGAAGATTGTGGCCGATGCGGCGCTGGATGCCGGACGTGATGTACAATTTATAGAGCAGTTCCGTCAGGCGGCCGATCACCCGGTAATAGCCAGCTATCCGGAAGGTCTCTATCTGAAAGGTTTTGCCTGCCGCGTACTGTGACTTGAAAACCTGATCCCTGCCCCCATATTTAGTGGCAGGTAAAGTTTTGGGAGGTCGCAATGATTGCCAGTAAATTTGGAATTGGACAGCAGGTCCGGCATCGTCTTTCTGGCGTGCTGGGTGTCATCGTCGATGTTGACCCTGAGTATTCGCTGGATGAGCCGGAACTGGATGAAGTTGGTGCAACGGAAACACTGCGTGCCGCCCCCTGGTATCATGTGGTGATGGAAGATGAAGAGGGTGAACAGGTGCACACCTACGTTGCAGAAGTGCAGCTGGCGGGTGAAACGCTGTTCGAGCACCCAGAGCAGCCCTCTATGGATGAGCTGGCCGCCTCTATCCGGCAGCAGCTGCAGGCACCCAGCCTGCGACATTAATTATATCGGCGACGCAGGTCGCCGTTTTATTGTCTGATTCAGGCTGGCGTAATATTCAGACGCGGGATTTCAATCTTCGGACAGCGGTCCATAATCACCGTCAGGCCAGCATCACTTGCCAGCACGGCCGCCTGCTCATTGATAACGCCGAGCTGCAGCCACAGCGTTTTCGCGCCAATCGCAATAGCGTCCTGTGCCACCTCCCATGCCGCCTCAGCATTACGGAATACATCTACCATATCGACTTTACCGGGGATTTCTGCCAGTGAAGCGTAGGCGGTCTGCCCCATCAGCTGCTGCCCCGCCAGTTTAGGGCTCACCGGAATCACCTCATATCCCTGATCCAGTAAGTAACGCATCACGCCATAGCTGGGACGAGCCGGTTTGTCGCTGGCCCCCACCAGTGCGATACGACGGGTATTCATCAGCACATCACGAATTGTTTGATCGTTCATTCATTTCCCCTTCTCTTTATTGCCAGAGTGTAGCTGCCCTTTCCGCTCGCGGCGCAAGCCGCAAAGATGAAATGTTTGCGCCAGGGCACGAATAAATATGTTTAAATGTAAATTTAGTGCCATAATGAAATACTTTGCTACACATCACTGATTACCCGCCATATTTCGGGAGTAGAAATGAAGCTGTCACCGGCTGTCACAGGCATTATTGCGCTGCTTGTCACAGCATCCTGCCCCGCCATTACGCTTAAACTCGATCCGCAGATTGATTTGCTGGTGCTTGACGGGCGGAAAATTGCCGGCTCACTATTAAAAGGCGCAGACAGCCTTGAGCTGGAACAGGGGCAGCATCAGTTTCTGTTTCGCGTTGAGAAACCCTGTCCTGACGCAACCCATTTCCAGTCAGTGCCGATGATTGTCACATTTACCGCGGAAGCACACTCTGTGGCGATCCACCTGCCCTCGCTGAACAGCCGGCGTGAACGCAGCACGTTTAATAAGCTCCTAAACTTCAGGCTGATTGATGAGCGGGGCACAGAAATTGCCAGCCTGCGCGATCGTCTGCCGCAGAGCAGCAGCGGTGACATGATGCAGGCGATGATGGCTTATAACCGCGCAGCACAGACGGCATCCGTACTGCGCTTTGCTGCTCCTTCGGCGACAGCAGTAAGCGAAAACCCCGATTTTGCCTGGCAGGATGCCAGCGATTTGCCCTCAATACAGCGCTGGTTTAAACGCTTTGATGCAGCAACCCGGCAAAAGTTACTGAGCTGGATGAAAACGTTACGCACCAGCTAGCGCCTCACTTTTCCTGGCGCTGCCTGGCTCAGGCTTTACGCGCTACCGGTACACCCAGCTCACGCAGCTGTTCAACAAAGCGCGACGGACAGGCTTTATTAAACAGCAGCCACACCTGTTCACGTGCCCGCGTCATAGCCACATAAGCGAGGCGCCGCTCTTCCGCATCGGGAAAATCTTCCACGGGTGGCAGCAGCCCCTCCTCCAGCACCGACTCACGCGCCGGAGCCGGAAAGCCATCGGCTCCCTGATGGAGGCCGGTCAGGATGACGTACTCCGCCTGCTGACCTTTACTGGCATGGATTGTCATAAACTCCAGCTGTAATCCGGGCCAGCGCGTTTTTGCCCGGTCCAGCAGCGCCGGACGCAGATGATGGTAGCGCGCCAGCAGCAAAATCCTCTCTTCCGGTTTCGCAAATCCGCTGAGTTTGTCCAGCAGCCCCTCCAGCTGATCGTCCGGCAGCAGCGTTACCGCCTTTTTACTTCCTTTGCTCAGACTGGTGAGCGTTTTTTTCAGCTGGTGCGGATTTTGCTGGATAAAACCATTAGCAATGTCAGCAATGCGGCTATTGAAGCGATAGGTGGTATCCAGCACGCAGCTGTCGCCGTCGCCAAAATAGTGGTGAAAAGCGGTGGTCAGATTGAGCTTAGCGCCGCTAAAACGGTAGATTGCCTGCCAGTCATCGCCTGCAGCAAACAGGCTGGTATGAGCATTCTGCGCGCGCAACGCCTTTAAAAGTGCGGCACGCTGCGGCGAGATATCCTGAAACTCATCGACCAGAATATGCTTCCAGGGGCTGATAAAACGTCTTTTTTCCAGCACCTCTGTCGCCTGCTGGATCAGGCCGGCAAAATCAACGGCGCCCTCCGCTTTAAGCGCACTTTTCCAGGCTTTCAGTAGCGGAGCCATCAGTTTTATCCGCTTACTGAAGCTATCGCGCCACGCTTCCGGAGCGGCCGCGATTGTTTCCGCCTGATTACCGCTCTGCATCCGCAGCAGGCCCAGCCACTGCTCAAGACGCGGCGCCAGCCGCTGCGCGATAGCGCTATCCTGCCAGAATGCGCCGTCCGGCAACGTCCACGCCAGATCCTCCTCCAGCCACTGACGCCAGCCGCTGGCCTGCGCCTTTTTAGCCGCGCACTGGTCGCGCCAGCTCTCCAGTAGCAGCTGGCGACGGGCAGCGCTGTCACTCTCCAGCTGGCTGATAACCGGCGGCTTGCGGCCACTCTCGCGAATAATATGCAGCGCCAGCGCATGAAAGGTACGCGCCTGCAACGCCTTTACGTTAAGTTGCGTGTCCAGGCGTTGATTTATCTCTTCTGCAGCCTCCCGGCCAAATGCCAGCAGCAGTATCTGGTCAGGATGAGCCAGTCGCCGCTGCAGCAGCCAGCCAGCACGTGCCACCAGCACGGCGGTTTTACCGCTGCCTGCACCCGCCAGGACCAGCAACGTCTCTTCACCATTAACCACCGCTTCTGCCTGCGCACGATTAAGCGGTGAGCGCTCAACCGTGGCGAAAAAATCCGGATTTGCCTGAATCACCTGCTCGCTCCAGCGACGGTTACGCTGGCGAATTGTGGCTTCGCCCTGCTCCAGCCACTGCCGGCAGCGATGCCAGCGTTCACGACAGTTATCCAGCGCCTCCAGGCGCGCCAGCGGCAGCGGCAGTGCCGCAATCGTCTCGTTAACCCGGGCCAGGATAGCAGCCAGCTCACTTCGCTTTAGCCAGCGATCCTCTGCGGTCAGCTGCGAAATATGCTGCAGCAGCTCATCCAGCACGCCCGTACTGATATGGCTCATTTCAGCGCTCCACTGCTGCCAGGCGTGCTGCAGATAGTGATAAAAACGCTGCGTCTCCTGCCACTCGGTACCATGCAGCCGCACCACCTGATTCTCCGCCAGCAAAAACTCCAGCTCGCCCCATACCAGACCGCGTTTGCAGCTGATATCCAGCAGCTGATTAAACGGAATAAGGTATTCATGACGATCGCCGCTGACTTCAACACCGGCGGTCAGCAAACGCACCCGGTTGTAAGGATGCTGCGCCAGACGTTTACCCATTGCTGTTGCTTTCAGTTCCATGTCCGCATCATCAGGTGAAATTCAGTTATTGCGCAGTTTACCTGTCAGACACTTGGCGCTCCAGCCTTAAAACAGGCTAAACTTGGCGGCACATATTGCGGATTGCAAAAGGAAAAACGCGTTATGCGCACCGTTCTTAATATTCTGAATTTTATCCTTGGCGGCTTTCTCACTACGCTTGGCTGGCTCTTTGCCACGCTGGTCAGCATTGTGCTGATTTTTACGCTACCGCTGACGCGCTCCTGCTGGGAAATCACAAAACTTTCGCTGGTTCCGTTCGGCAATGAAGCGGTTCACGTTGATGTACTGCGTCCTGACAGCAAAAGTGCGTTTCTCAACGCTGGCGGTACATTTCTGAACATCTTCTGGCTTATTTTCTTTGGCTGGTGGCTTTGCGTAATGCATATTTCAACCGGAATCATGCAATGTCTGAGCATTATCGGTATTCCCACCGGGCTGGCGCACTTTAAGCTGGCTGCGATTTCACTCTGGCCGGTTGGCCGTCGGGTGGTCAGCGTGGAAGAGGCACAGGCAGCGCGTGAAGCTAACGCGCGCAGCCGCTACTGAGGATCCGGTTTATGTCCGACGCTATGCCCGCCTGGCGCCGCTATCTGTTTAACAGCAGCCTGCGCTATCTGCTGCGTATTTTTCTGGCGCTGTCGGGCTGCGCTGCGTTTCCCTGGTGGCTGCAGCAGGTAGAGTGGACCATTCCGCTTACGCTGGGGGTGGTCGCTGCCGCGCTGGCCGATCTTGACGACCGCTGGACAGGCCGTCTGCGCAATCTGATCATCACCCTGTGCTGCTTCTGTATCGCGTCGGTCTCCGTTGAGCTGCTTTTCCCCAGACCCTGGGCGTTCACTGCCGGCCTGGCGCTCTCAAGCTGGGGATTTATCCTGCTGGGCGCGCTTGGCCAGCGTTACGCGACCATCGCGTTTGGTGCCCTGCTGATTGCGGTATATACCATGCTGGGTATCGGGCTCTTTCCACAGTGGTGGATGCAGCCCGCGCTGCTGCTGACGGGAGCACTCTGGTACAACCTGCTGACCTTTATTGGCCACCTGATGTTTCCGGTGCGACCCGTTCAGGAGCAGCTGGCGGCCAGCTTTTCCCAGCTGGCGCGTTATCTTGAGGCGAAAGCAAACCTGTTTGATCCGGACGGCGGTGAGCAGGATGATGCCGCTCTGATTGCCACCGCAATGGCTAACAGCCAGTTAGTCGCGCAGCTGAATCAGACTAAAAATACCATTCAGAGCCGGCTGCGCGGCGATCGGGGTTCACGCAGTACCCGCCGCAGTCTGCATTACTATTTTGTGGCGCAGGATATTCATGAGCGCGCCAGCTCTTCGCACATACAGTATCACCAGCTGCGAAATAACTGGCGTTACAACGAAATCCTGTTCCGTTTTCAGCGTCTGCTGAATATGCAGGCGCAGGCGTGTCGCCAGCTGGCTGAAACGATCGTATTGCGCCAGCGCTGGCATCACAGCAGCCATTTCGAGCGTGCTTTTGCGCGCCTTGAGACGGCCCTTGAGCGACTGCAGCAAAGCGACCCGGATGCCGGACATACCGCCCCGCTCTCCTGGTTACTGCGTAATCTGCGCGCCATTGATGCACAACTTGCTTCGCTTGCTTCAGAACAGCAGCTGTTTGAGACGCCGCTGCAGAGTGAGCACCATCTTTCGCGTGACACGCTGCGTGGCTGGTCCGATATACGTCTGCGTCTGAGCCGTCATCTTACGCCCGCGTCTCCGCTGTTTCGCCACGCTATCCGAATGTCGCTGGTGCTCTGTATAGGTTATGCCTTTATTCAGATTACCGGGCTGCAGCGCGGTTACTGGATACTGCTTACCAGCCTGTTTGTCTGTCAGCCCAACTATAACGCCACGCGTCGCCGGCTGGCGCTGCGTATCGGGGGGACGCTGGCAGGTGTGGCAATCGGGCTGCCGGTGCTGTGGCTGGTGCCCTCGGTGGAGGGGCAGCTGCTGCTGATCGTCCTCAGCGGCGTGCTGTTTTTTGCTTTCCGTCAGATTCAGTATGCGCAGGCCACGCTGTTTATTACCCTGCTGGTACTGCTCTGCTTCAATTTACTGGGTGAAGGCTTTGACGTGGCCCTGCCGCGTATTGTTGATACGCTTCTGGGATGCGGACTCGCCTGGCTGGCGGTGGCGTTTGTCTGGCCTGACTGGCGTTTTCGCAAGCTCACCACAATAGCCGATCGCGCGCTGAATGCTAACTGCCGCTATCTGGATGCCATTATGGAACAGTATCATCAGGGCAAAGATAACCGGCTGGCTTACCGGGTCGCACGCCGGGATGCGCACAACGCTGACGCCGAACTCGCTTCTGTGGTATCGAACATAAATAGTGAACGCCGGGCAGATCAGACGCTGCGGGAGCACGCCTTCAGACTGCTCTGTCTTAATCACTCGTTTCTGAGCTATATCTCAGCGCTGGGTGCACATCGCACCCGCTTATCATCGGGGAAACTGCTCACGCTGCTTGATGACGCCGTCTGTTTTGTTGAGGATGTTTTACAGATTGAGTGCGTGACAAACGATCGGGTAGCCGCGATGCAACATACGCTTCAGCAGCGCATCGGCGAACTGAAAACCAGCTCTGAAGCCCAGGCACCTCTGATTTTGCAGCAGCTCGATTTACTGATCACGCTGCTGCCTGAGATCGCCCGCCTGCGCCGCGCCCTGGCGCAGGCCTGAAACAGTAACAGCGGCTCCCGGGTTTACCGGCGTAGCCGCTCCTGGTACCAGCTGCTCAGCGCCTCTTTTACGTCTGCCGGAAGCGCCGCCTGATGATGGCCAGAGATCGCTCCTTCCAGTGCCAGCAGCGTTTTCAACCCGACATGCTTGTTGACGCTGCGCAGCTTAAGCCAGCTCTGTCGTGACCCCATCTCCTGCAGTGATTCCACCGAGCTGATCCCCGCTTTATGCAGCATCAGCTCCATACGCAAACTGAGATTAGGAAGATCTTTGAGCCGCAGCGAAATATGTTTTACTGCAGCATCAGCCTGTGCCGCCTGCAGGGAGCTGGCTGACAAACTGATCAGCTGTCTCCTGTCCTGCCATAGCTGCTGATCCACTTTGAAGTAGCTCAGGGTGACAGGGATACCGCGCTTGCGGTAAACCAGCGGCTCCAGCGGCCGCTGAACGGCATAAAGCCGCAGCGCCTCACTGGCGCGCAGGTAGAGCGTGTCATTATCAATATAGGCGAACACCACGCGCTCAATAGCCAGCGCATAGCCGCCAAACTGCGTACGCGACTCTATATCTCCCAGAACCGACAGGGCGTCGATCGATTGTTCCACTACCTCATTTTTTCGCTTCATCATGTCCCTTTTCCTCATTCCTTGTGCAGGGTATTTCCTATAAAACAGTGACTATTCATTTAGTTAGAAGATAAAAAAAACGATTTACTGATTCAACGAATAAAACGCTTTTGGTGCCATCTTCTGCCAGTTTTGAGAGACATTTTCAGAAAATGAAGTTGATCTCTGTTAATTTAAACAGTACTGTACATTCATCCAGTTCACTACTGAGCGAGTATATTATGCGCACGCATTTCTCTGGCCCTGTTGATCGTTCCTCCTGGTTAGCGCCTTCCACTGCAGTTCAGCCGTCAATGGGCGGTATAACGGAATTACGCTACAGTGAGCATCCTGGCATGATGCAATTGCTTCTGCTTCCGGTGCTCAAACAGCTGAGCGAACAGTCACGCTGGCAGCTCTGGCTGACGCCAGCGCATAAAGTCAGCCGCCGCTGGATCCAGCAGTCTGGTCTGCCGCTTGAGAAAAGTATGCATATTACTGAATCAAACCGGATCAGTACGGTTGAGAACATGGCGAAAGCGCTGCGTACCGGAAATTACAGCGTAGTGCTGGCCTGGATACCCTGTGAACTGCAAGAGAATGAGCGTCAGATGCTGCAGCAGGCAGCAGAAGAAGGCGAAGCTTTGGGTCTGATTATGCGCCCGGAAGAAGCTGATATCATTTCTGCCAGACAACCCGGAAGCACAAAAATTCCCTCGGATTTGTTTCATTAAGTAAAAAGTGAGATTTATCTCAGCTTTTTTTTCCGGCCTGTTGCCGCTAAGCTACTGATAATGTTCCCGCCAGTCAGGACAAGGGCTTAGCTGCAATTCTCTATTTACAGACCGAAAATTTTGCCCCGTCAATTGTTAAAATGTGTGTATTTACACCTGTTTTTTTACCTGCTCACCTCACATCATACTTGTAAGTTTTCAATCTCGTTGTAGACTTTAGCTCGCCAGGGTGCTCAATAACCTCCGTTTTTTCGGTAGAGTCATAAGCGAGCGTTCAGACCCGGCGAAGGATTACAACCAAGAGCAACCTTTTTGCTCATTGCCTATTTGGATGATAACGAGGCGCAAAATGAAAAAGACAGCTATCGCAATTGCAGTGGCACTGGCTGGCTTCGCTACCGTAGCGCAGGCCGCTCCTAAAGATGACACCTGGTACACCGGTGCTAAACTGGGCTGGTCTCAGTATCACGATACTGGTTACTACGGTAACGGTTACGCGAACAACGACGGTCCAACTCACGAATCTCAGCTGGGCGCAGGTGCTTTCCTGGGCTATCAGGCGAACCCATACCTGGGCTTCGAGCTGGGCTATGACTGGCTGGGCCGTATGCCTAACAAAGGCGACAACATCAACGGCGCATTCAAAGCGCAGGGCGTTCAGCTGGCAGCTAAACTGAGCTACCCGATTGCTGATGACCTTGACGTGTACACCCGTCTGGGTGGCATGGTATGGCGTGCAGATTCTACCCAGAACAACACTCTGACCGGCGAACGCCGCAGCGACCACGACACCGGCGTTTCTCCGCTGGCTGCAGTGGGTGTTGAATACGCAGTGACCAAGAACTGGGCAACCCGTCTGGATTACCAGTGGGTTAACAACATTGGTGATGCAGGTACCGTTGGCGCGCGTCCAGACAACGGCATGCTGAGCGTAGGCGTTGCATACCGCTTCGGTCAGGATGAAGCTGCTGCACCAATCGCTGCACCAGCTCCGGCACCAGCTCCGGTTGTTGAAACCAAGCGTTTCACTCTGAAATCTGACGTGCTGTTCACCTTCAACAAATCTACCCTGAAGCCAGAAGGTCAGCAGGCTCTGGATCAGCTGTACAGCCAGCTGAGCTCAATGGATCCTAAAGATGGTTCCGTTGTAGTTCTGGGCTTTACCGATCGCATCGGTTCAGACCAGTACAACCAGAAACTGTCTGAGAAACGTGCTCAGTCTGTTGTCGACTACCTGGTATCTAAAGGTATCCCGGCTAACAAAATCTCTGCACGTGGCATGGGCGAATCCAACCCGGTTACTGGCAACACCTGTGACAGCGTGAAAGGCCGTAATGCCCTGATCGACTGCCTGGGTCCAGACCGTCGCGTTGAGATCGACGTGAAAGGCATCAAAGACGTTGTAACTCAGCCACAGGCTTAAGTTATCGCGTAAAAAAAACCCCGCTCCGGCGGGGTTTTTTGTTTCTGCTATCTGCTTACTTTTTGTTCTCTTCGCTGCCTAAGATGGCCTGCAGATCCTGCTTTAACGTAGACATCTGACTGGCATATTTCTCTTTCCGTTCGGCATCTTCAATCAGCTGTACAATTGTCTCAGAGAGCGTGCAGTGGCGACGCTGCGCCAGGCCCGCCAGCCGTTGCCACACCAGATATTCTAAATCGATAGATTTTTTACGCGTATGCTGGTGTTCAGCATTGAAGTGACGCTTGCGGCGGGCACGTATGGTTTGCTTCAGGCGATTTTCCAGACCCGGATGAATATGCTGCGCAATCCACTGGTTCACCTCAACCGGCGTATTTTCCAGCGCAAGCAGCGCGTCAACCGCAGCCTGTGCCGCGCTGAGCTCCAGATAGCGGGTGATTAGCTCCCCCTCCCGATGTTTTTTCACCAGGTATTTCCATTTCCATCCACTTTCCAGATTTTCAAGCTGCTGGTATTTCATCGGAATCCCACCGTGACCACGTAACAACTTAAGAATAACAGCTTTTTTGCGCGATGCAGCAACGAAAAACATGTTGCTCCTGTCACATTCACTACCGGAACTCGCCGTGATAAACCCGGTTGTATCCTGTATAATCACGCTTTTCCTAAATCAGACTAATGCGAATATTTTGACCAGCAACCAACTTACGTGGCAAGCCCTGCAGCCAGATAGCACCCCCTGGCAGACCCTCTTTTCAACGGTTTCACTGAAAGATAGCGATAGCCTTGCCGCGGTTCAGCCGCGTTTGCTGAATGCGCTGGCGCATTTACACCATCAGTCTGCGGGTTTTCCGCTGCTACTGTTACGCAGCCAGGAAAATAGCGACTATCTCGCCTGGATTGCCGGGGCCGCACGGCGTTTTCAGCCTGATGCCGGGCAGCTCTATGGCGGTGACTATCATGTGATGGGCGACACCGTTACGCTGCTGCCGCCTTCAGATATCAACCGTCCTTTTACCAGTAGCGGCGGCGTGTTTTATGCTGACTGGATCGAAGCAGAGCAGCTGTTTGGCTGCGTGCGTCAGTATAAGGATCGCGTGATGCCTGAGCCCGGGCTGCTGCATCGCGCCAACGGCGGCACGCTGATCCTGTCTATCAATACGCTGCTGGCACAGCCCCTGCTCTGGCTGCGCCTGCGCCGGTGTATCGAACTGCAGCAGTTTGAGTGGTATTCGCAGGATGAGCGACAGCCCCTGCCGGTGACAATTCCAGCTCTGCCGCTCAGCGTCCGCCTGGTTCTGTGCGGCGATCGCGATGCGCTGGCCAGCTTTCAGGAGCTGGATGCCGAAGTGCACGAAATGGCGCTCTACAGTGAGTTTGAAGAGAACCTGCAGATTGCCGATGAGAGCGATATGCTCAACTGGTGTCAGTGGGTTCTGACGCAGGCAGCACGGGCAGACCTTAATGCACCGGAGGCTGATTTCTGGCCACCGCTGCTGACGGAAGCGGTACGTTTTTCCGGCGATCAGGATACGCTGCCGCTCTGTCCGCGCTGGCTGAGGCGACAGCTGCATGAGGCCGCCCTGCACGGCGACATCATTAATGGTGAAGCGCTGACGGAGGCGCTTGAAGCACGCCAGTGGCGGGAAAACTACCTTACTGAACGCATGCGCGATGAGATCCTGCTAAATCAGATCATGATTGAAACAGATGGCGAGGTTATCGGACAGATCAATGGCCTGTCGGTTATTGAGTTTCCGGGGCACCCGCGTGCCTGGGGTGAGCCGTCACGTATTACCTGTGTGGTGCACCCAGGCGATGGTGAACTCAACGACGTGGAGCGTAAAGCTGAGCTGGGCGGTAATATTCATGCCAAAGGCATGATGATTATGCAGGCCTATCTGATTGCTGAGCTGGAACTCGATCAGCCGCTGCCCTTCTCCGCTTCGATGGTGTTTGAGCAATCTTACTCTGAAGTGGATGGTGACAGCGCCTCGCTGGCTGAGCTGTGCGCATTAATCAGCGCGCTGGCTAATCAGCCGCTGAGCCAGCAGATTGCGGTGACCGGCTCTGTTGATCAGTTTGGTAATGTGCAGCCGGTCGGTGGCCTCAACGAAAAAATCGAAGGCTTTTTTCATGTCTGCCAGGCGCGTGAGCTGACCGGTAAGCAGGGCGTCATTCTGCCTGCCTCTAACGTGCGTCATCTCAGTCTTAGTCAGGAGATCGTTGACGCGGTGAAAGCAGGAGAGTTTCATCTGTGGGCAATTGACCGTATCGATGAAGCCCTGCCGCTGCTGACCGGCGTGGCGTGGCAGAGCGAGAGCGGTGAATCGCTGCTGACTATGATTCAGACCCGCATTACGCAGTTTAACCAGCAGGAATCTGCACCCCGCCCGTGGCCGTTACGCTGGCTTAACTGGTTTAACCACAAATAGGGGCATTGCCCGGCGTACAACTGTTCGCTAATATTCGGGCTTCACTAAAAGAAGGCATATTGAGAACATGGTAGATAAACGCGAATCCTATAGCAAAGAAGACCTGGTTGCCTCAGGTCGCGGCGAACTGTTCGGCGAAAATGGGCCACCGCTGCCCTCTGACAACATGTTGATGATGGACCGTGTGGTCAAAATGACCGAAGATGGCGGTAACTTCGACAAAGGTTTTGTTGAAGCTGAACTGGATATCCGCCCCGACCTCTGGTTCTTCGATTGCCATTTCAAAGGCGATCCGGTTATGCCTGGCTGTCTGGGCCTGGATGCCATGTGGCAGCTGGTTGGTTTCTATCTCGGCTGGTTAGGCGCGGAAGGCAAAGGCCGTGCGCTGGGCGTGGGCGAAGTGAAGTTTACCGGTCAGGTGCTGCCAACAGCGAAAAAAGTGACCTATAAAATTCACTTCAAGCGCGTAATCAACCGCAAGCTGGTGATGGGTGTTGCAGATGGTGAAGTCTTTGTTGACGGTAATCTGATCTACACCGCTACCGATCTGAAAGTCGGTCTGTTTAAAGATACCTCTGCGTTCTGATCCTGCTTAACAAAACCTCCGCCGCGGCGGAGGTTTTCCCTTTGCTGACATCCGGCAGGGCTACGCCACCGCCGACCTGTCCTCCATGGCCTGACGCCAGCCTCCCAGCCAGTGAGACCGCGCATCGATCAGTTGATAGGGGCACAGCTCCTTAGAGCGGCCAGTAATGCCGGCCTGATAACCGCGTGAATGTGCACGTTCTAAACGGTCTCTCTTCTGTCTCTTCATACCGCGTTTCCCTCATTTCAGGTCTGGTGGAATCTGGTGGAAAGAAAGAGTGGCGAATTAATGTTCAGCCACAGTAAAGTTCTAACCCCAATGCGCAGAAAAAGCAATGCGCAAAATTCACGCCAGCGTCACGGTTTTGCCGTTAAAACGACATAAAGAAATGTCAAAGCAGTGTCTATGTTTCTGATTAGGCAAAAAAAAGCCCCCGATCTCCGGTGCAACGTTGCTACGAAGAATCAGGGACTTAGCAGTTATCTAAACCAATTCCTAATTTAGCGAAGCCACACTGTCTGCGATCTGCTGTGCGGTCTGCTGCCAGCCTGCAGCCAGCGTGCGGACCAGCGCATCATAACCATCCTCATTTTGCGGCAACGTCACACTAAAGCTGCGCTTGATAAGCTGATCCTGATGCTGCAGCAGCCATTCACCGCTGACCACGACCCGCCCGTCGTAACGTCCCTGAAACCCACTTACGCTGACGTTAAGCGTATCGTAGCCCTCTCCATGCGGTGACGCGGCGACCACGCGGCCCGGCAGCGCCTGGCTCAGATTAGTAATCAGCGTCTGCTGCAGCTGCTGATCGAGCGGGCTGGCCCAGAGATTGTTGGTGGCAATGACATATTTAACATCGCTGGTCTGATAAACCAGTCCGTTGCCTGCCAGATAATCAGGCACGTTCACATGTTCCACCCAGAGCATCGGCTGGCTGCTGCCCGCGCTGCTGGCGACGCGTACCGTACTGCTGCCTGCCGGCAGCTGATAGTAGGTGGTGTCGATGGTTGTGCTGCACCCTGCCAGCAGCAACATAGCTCCTGCGATGATGGCTTTTTTCACTGTTTCGCCCTCTTTGGCTGCGGATCCTGGCCTGGCTTCGCTTCAAATACCAGGGCATTGCTTTTCGCATTCAGCGTTTTCAGCACTGGCTGCAGCTCACGCAGCACCTGATCAAGCCGCTGCATATCTCCCACCAGTTTATTGTACGCTGGCGATCCCGGCTGCAGCCCTTTCATGCTGCGGTTGAGTTCACGCAGCGTCTGCTGCATATCAGCAGGCAATGTTTTCATTGCCGGACTGCCGGTAAGCTGGTTCAGATTATTCAGCGTATTCTGCAGCTGACGCAGCGTGCGCTGACTCTCTTTCAGCGTGCCGGTCGCCTCATTAATCATCGGATTAAGCGGCAGCGCGTTGATCTTATCCAGCGCCGCCATCAGCTTCTGCTGGATCTGGCTGAGACCACCGCTGACGGTAGGGATCACCTCAAGACCTGCTACGCTGTTCGGTCCTTTATAGGCTGGCGCTTTATCGTAGAAATCGAGATCGACAAACAGCGCGCCGGAGAGCAGGTTGCCGGTTTTCAGCGTGCCGCGCAGGCCACGTTTCTTCCCATCCTGCAGATGCTGCTCCAGATTAAAATCACTGCCCAGTCGTGCGGTAAAGCGATCGGGTTCGATGCGAATCAGCACCGGCACGCGATAATCTGTGTTCAGCGCCTGGTCCATACCCGGGATCATATAAGGCACCTGCGCGACGGTTCCCAGACGAATACCGCGGAACTCAACCGGTGCACCCACCTGCAGGCCGCGAATCGAATCACTGAAGAACATCAGGAAATCAGTGTGTCGGGTATAGAGTGAATCCTGAATGCTGCGCTGATCGTCATACAGATGATAATCCGCTTTGTTCTGTGCGACCTCACCCAGATCCCAGCCATCCGGTACGTCAAAGCTGACGCCGCCGCTAAACAGCGTGGTCAGTGAACCCATCTCCACGCGCATCCCCGAAGCAGACATATCAACGGCAATGCCGCTGTCTTTCCAGAAACGCACATTCGTGGTCACCAGCCGGTCATAAGGCGCAGTGACAAACAGCTGATAGGTCATCATACGTTTGTCAGTATCAAAGGTGCTGGTTTCCACCGTGCCGACGCGGTAACCGCGGAACAGCACCGGATCGCCCGGATTGAGCTGACCCGCTTTGTTGCTGTCGAGCACAATGCGGACCCCTTTCGCATCCGGCGGCGCCAGCGGCGGTGAATCGAGCAGCTGATAATGCTCCGGCTGTTCGCCTTTTGCACCGGGCTGCAGCTCGATATAGGCGCCTGAAAGCAGTGTGCCAAGACCGGTGATCCCTTCGCGTCCAATCTGCGGTTTAACCACCCAGAACACGCTGTCTTTATAAAGCAGCTTCTCCATGCCGGCGTTCAGACGGGCTGTGATCTCGACGTGATGCAAATCGTCAGTCAGCACCGCACTCTCTACGGTGCCCACATCCACACTGCGGCTTTTGATAGTGGTTTTACCCGCCACGATGCCTTCGGCGTTTTCGGTGATCAGCGTCACCAGCGGCCCCTGATGGCTGAAGTGATAAAAAAGGATCCACCCGCCGATCAACAGCGTAACGATGGGTACGATCCAGACTGGCGACCAGCGTTTGATCTGATCGACCTTAGCAGTCCCGTGATTGTTGTCCGTCAAGACGCGACTCCTTACGTTCAGTTTCCTGTTGGCGATCCCAAATCAGACGCGGATCGAATGTAATAGCGGCAAACATGGTCAATATCACCACCAGGGCAAACAGCAGCGCGCCCGGTGCGGGATAGACGTTCATCAGCTGTCCCATGCGCACCAGCGCAGAGAGCACGGCGATAACAAACACATCGATCATCGACCAGCGACCAACAAACTCCACCACTTCGTAGATCAGATGCATTTTTTCGCCATCCCGCTGGCCGCGCCCGCTGGCGTGCCAGCAGAGCCAGCCAATAGCGACCATTTTCAGCGAGGGCACCATAATACTGGCGATAAAAATCACCAGTGCAACGGGCCAGGAACCATCGCTCATCAGCAGGATAACGCCGCCCATGATCGTTGAGGGATACTGGGAACCCAGCGTCTCAGTCACCATGATCGGCATAATATTAGACGGGATATAAAGCATAACGGAAGTCAGCAGCAGCGCCAGCGTCCACTGCAGGCTATGTCTGCGGCGCGGTGCCGCGGCTACCCCGCAGCGATCGCAGCGCGGCTGCGTCGCCGGCAGAATAGCTGTACAGCAGGGGCAGCTGCGCAGCCCCTGCTGCAGACCACTTTTTCCCGCCTGCGGCGTAAACGGCAGCGCGGGCAGCGCGTCGATTTGTTGCCAGACCCAGCGCCGATCCACACACTGAAACGCGCGCAGCTGCAGCAGGCAGAACAGGCACCAGGGCCAGAAGCTGCTGCCTAAGCCGATCTCGCCATACGCCATCAGCTTGACGAAGCTCACCAGCACGCCGGCCATAAAGATCTCTGCCATGCCCCAGCTGCGCAGCTGAAAAAGAATACGCGCCAGTCCCCGCCGCAGCGGGTGCGGCAGAGCAATCCGGTTGACCAGCAGCACAATCGTCACCATGCAGAAAGCCGGAATACCCTGTACAAACAGCAGAAACAGGGAAGCCAGGCTGCGGTAATCCTCCCGCACCATGACGCGCGGGATCTCCGGCAGCGTAATGTGGCTGGAGAGACCGGCGACGTGCATATCGATAAACGGAAACAGATTGGCCAGCAACAGCATAAACAGCGCCGCCAGCGCATAACCGGTTGGACGCTTGCGCGGTTCATGCCAGTTAGCCAGCAGCTGCGTATGGCAGCGCGGGCAGCGGGCACGGCTGCCCGCCGGCACAGCGGGCAGCCTGACGGTTAAATCACACTGTGGACAGAGCATCCACTGCTGCGCCTGCGGCGACGTTGCGCACATGCCCTTTTCCTCTGTGTTATGCGCCGTTTTTCAGCGCTTCCAGCTCTTCCCAGCGGGCAAAGGCGGTTTCCAGCTCCTGCTCCGTCTGCGCCAGCGTATCCAGCACCGGCTGCGTTTTTTCATGCGGCTGACTGAAGAAATCGGGATGGCTCATCTGCGCCTGCAGCTCACCAATCCGCGCTTCCAGCTGCTCCAGCTTTTGCGGCAGCTGTTCCAGTTCACGCGTCAGGTTATAGCTTAGCTTGCCTGCGCTGCGTTTGGCGGTTTCATTTTTTTCAGCTGTTTTCACCGGTGCGGAAACCGTCGGGGCAACACGCGTCTGTTTGTACGCCGCGCGCTGCTGCTGCGCATCATGATAGCCGCCCACAAACGCGCCCACTTCGCCGTTGCCTTCAAATATCCAGCATTCGGTAACGGTGTTATCCACAAACTGACGATCGTGGCTGACCAGCAGTACGGTGCCCTGATATCCGTCGACCAGCTCTTCCAGCAGCTCCAGCGTTTCAACGTCCAGATCGTTGGTCGGTTCATCGAGGATCAGCAGGTTGCTGGGCTTCAGGAACAGCCGCGCCAGCAGCAGGCGATTGCGCTCTCCGCCCGACAGCGCGCGTACCGGCGTCATGGCGCGTTTCGGATGGAACAGAAAGTCCTGCAGGTAACCCAGTACGTGACGGGGTTTGCCGTTGACCATAACTTCCTGTTTGCCTTCCGCGAGGTTATCCATCACGGTCCGGTCCGGATCAAGTTCAGCGCGATGCTGATCGAAATAGGCAATTTCAAGCTTGGTGCCGCAGTGCACCCGCCCGCTGTCCGCTTTCAGCTGCCCCAGCATCAGGCGCAGCAGAGTGGTTTTTCCGCAGCCGTTAGGCCCAATCAGCGCAATCTTATCGCCGCGCTGGACCTGGGCTGAAAAGTCTTTAACCAGCGTTTTGCCTTCCACGCCGTAGTTTACGTTCTCCAGCTCAAAGACAATTTTTCCGGAGCGGGCCGCTTCGCCGACCTGCATATTGGCTTTGCCCATCACGTCACGACGCTCGGAACGTTCACGACGCAGCGCTTTCAGTGCCCGCACGCGGCCTTCATTGCGGGTACGACGCGCCTTGATCCCCTGACGGATCCACACCTCTTCCTGCGCCAGTTTGCGGTCAAATTCAGCATTCTGCATCTCCTCAACCCGCAGCGCCTCCTCTTTACCCACCAGGAACTGATCGTAATCTCCCGGCCAGGAGACCAGCTTGCCGCGATCGAGATCGACAATGCGCGTCGCCATATTGCGGATAAACGAGCGGTCATGCGAAATAAACACGATGCTGCCGGTAAAGGTTTTCAGAAACGTTTCCAGCCAGTCGATGGTTTCAATATCGAGGTGGTTAGTAGGCTCATCCAGCATCAGCACGCGTGGATTACTGACCAGCGCCCGGCCCAGGGCCGCTTTACGCAGCCAGCCGCCGGAGAGCGAAGAGAGTTCTGTATCAGCCTGCAGGCCAATCTGCTGCAGAACATCGTTGATACGGCTGTCGAGCTGCCAGAGATTCTGGTGATCGAGAATCGTCTGCAGCCGGCCCATTTCATTGAGGTTTTTCTCGCTCGGATCCTCCATCACTTTGTGCGAAATGGCGTGATAGGCTTTGAGATGCTCCGCCTGCTCGGCCACGCCCTCAGCGACAAAGTCATACACCGAACCGGTAATGTTACGCGGCGGATCCTGCTGCAGGCGCGAAACGATCAGGTCCTGCTCATAGATGATACGCCCATCATCCAGCGGCTGTTCGCCGTTGATGATTTTCATTAATGTGGATTTACCGGCACCGTTACGGCCCACCAGACAGACGCGTTCGCCCTCTTCGATGTGCAGTTCGGTATTATCCAGCAGCGGTGCATCACTGAATGAGAGGTAAGCACCATGGATACTGATCAACGACATATAAATTATTCCTTACCGGCGTGGCTGACCAGCCAGCAGTTGTGAATTTGACGATTACGGGCAAAGTCCTGTGACAGGGTTTTTTGCGTGATCTCCTGCGCCTGCAGACCGAGCCGTTGCAGGCCCTCCAGATCCATTTTGAAGCCGCGCTTGTTGTTGGAGAACATAATGGTGCCGCCGCGACGCAGCATGCGCTTCAGGTTTTGCAGCAGCATCAGATGATCGCGCTGCACATCAAAATCCGCCTCCATACGCTTGGAGTTGGAGAAGGTCGGCGGATCGATAAAAATCAGGTCAAACTGCTCGTCGCTTTCACGCAGCCAGCTCAGGCAGTCGGCGTGCAGCAGGCGATGCTGACGGCCGGTCAGACCATTAATACGCAGGTTGCGCTCCGCCCACTCAAGATAGGTGCGCGACATATCAACCGTAGTGGTGGATTTTGCCCCGCCCAGCCCGGCGTGCACGCTGGCGCTGCCGGTGTAAGAGAACAGGTTCAGGAAGTCTTTACCTTTACTCATCTGGCCGAGCATCTGCCGCGCGATACGGTGATCGAGGAACAGGCCGGTATCAAGGTAGTCAGTAAGATTAACCAGCAGCCGGGCATTGAACTCCTGCACTTCAAAGAATTCGCCCTTTTCTCCCAGCTTCTGATACTGATTTTTGCCCTTTTGCCGCTCGCGGGTTTTCAGCACCAACCTGTTAGCCGGGATCTCCAGCACGCTGAGCGTGGCGCTGATAACATCAAACAGCCGCTGGCGCGCTTTGGCCGCGTCGATGGTTTTTGGTGGCGCGTATTCCTGCACCACCACCCAGTCGGCGTAGCGATCCACTGCGACATTGTATTCCGGCAGATCGGCATCATAGAGGCGATAGCACTCAATGCCCGACTGACGCGCCCATTTCTCCAGCTTCTTCAGGTTTTTGCGCAGGCGGTTTGCAAAATCTTCCGCAATCTGCGCGCTGCCAGCCGCACCGGACGCCGCCAGCTGATAATTTTTCTGCACGCACTCCAGCGGGCCATTTTTCGCTTTAAACTGGCGCTCCGCGCGCAGCTGCAGGCAGCTCAGCAGATCGGGTGAGGCGCTGAACAGCGACAGATTCCAGCCGCCAAACTGCTGCTTCATAATGCGGCCCAGCTGGCTGTGCAGCGCAATCAGCGCCGGCTCGCTCTCCAGACGCTCACCATAAGGCGGGTTACTCAGCACCGTTCCGGTCACGCTTTTATCGTCAAGCGGATTACTCAGCTTCAGCACATCCTGCTGCGCAAAGGTAAAAAGCTCAAAGACGCCGGCACGACGCGCGTTAGCGCGCGCCCACTCCAGCACGCGGCCATCGTTATCATAACCAAAGAAGCGTGCCTGGGCGGCTGCGGTGCCAGCCCGCGCGCGCTGCAGCGCTTCGCTGCGCAGCTCCTGCCACAGCGCTGCGTTATGCTGCTTCCAGCGGCTAAAGCCCCAGTGGCTGCGCAGCAGACCCGGCGCGCGATCGCAGGCAACTAAGGCCGCCTCAATCAGTAGCGTGCCGGAACCGCACATGGGATCCAGCAGCGGCGTTTCCGGCTGCCAGCCGGAACGCATAACAATGGCAGCCGCCAGATTCTCTTTCAGCGGCGCCTGACCGGTCTGCTGACGATAGCCGCGCTGATGCAGCGCGGTGCCGCTGAGATCCAGTGCGATGCTGACGCGATCTTTATTCAGCCAGGCGTTAATGCGAATACCCGGCTGCTCGCGATCCACGCTGGGGCGCGGCAGATCCTGACGGGTAAAGCAGTCAACGATCGCATCTTTAATTCGCAGCGCGCCAAACTGGCTGTTGCGGATGACGTCGTTGGTGCCGCTGAAATGGATGGCAAAGGTGGTTTCGCTGTCAAACAGCTCAGCCCAGGGGATACTCTGCGCGCCGACATAGAGATCGAGGTCACTCCAGACACCGAATTCTCCCAGCGGCAGCAAAATACGTGAAGCCAGACGGCTCCACAGCAGGCTTTGATACATTACGCGATCGTCGGCACGGAAGTGGACGCCGCCCTGCACCACCTGCAAATCCTGCGCGCCCAGCGCGTCCAGCTCAGTTTTCAACAGCTCTTCGAGCCCACGCGCCGTACTGGCAAACAGAGAATTCATATCGTCACTTATACTCTTGCTAAAATTGCTGCGCATTATAGCGAATCAGCGTCCTATGTCATAAAGTTAGCTTCTTTTTGTCTGCATGGAGCGATGATGATTACCTTATCCCGTCTTTATATTCACCCGGTCAAATCGATGCGCGGCCTGCAGCAGTCGCATGCACAGGTGCTGCAGAGCGGTCTGGCATTTGATCGCATCTTTATGATCACCGAGCCTGACGGAACGTTCATCACCGCCCGGCAGTTTCCGCAACTGGTGCGTTTTACGCCGGTTGTGCTGCCGGATGGCCTGCTGATTAACGCGCCGGACGGTCAGCAGGCGCTGATCCGCTATGCCGACTTTGCAGCAGAAGAGAGCGAAACCGTTGTCTGGGGCAACACCTTTACTGCCCGCATCGCGCCGGAAGCGATTAACCGCTGGCTGAGCGACTATTTTCCGCGCCCGGTACAGCTGCGCTGGACAGGTGAGACGCCGACGCGGCGCGTAAAGCGCTTTGACGCCGTGCCGCTCGGCTTTGCCGACGGCTATCCGTTTCTGCTGGTCAATATGGCGTCGATGCAGGATCTGCAGCAGCGCTGCCCGGCTGGCGTACGCGTAGAGCAGTTTCGCCCTAACCTGGTGGTCAGCGGTGCCCCCGCCTGGGATGAAGATAGCTGGAAGCGGCTGCAAATCGGTGACGTTGAGTTTGTCGTGCCGAAACCGTGCAGCCGCTGCGTATTTACTACTATCGGGACGGAGAACGGAGAGAAACATCCGGCGGGTGAGCCGCTGACCACGCTGCAGGGCTTTCGCAGCGCGCAGGATAGCAGCGGTGATATCGATTTTGGCCTGAATCTGATCGCCCTGAACAGCGGGCTGATCCGTAGCGGCGACAGCGTGACGATTCTGGAACGCCATACCCCGCGCGCCTACGGTGCCGGCAAGAGTGAAGCTCTGCTGACAGCAGAGACAGGCGCGCCTGCCAGCGTCACCATTACCTGTCAGGGCCGGCGTTTTGAGGGAGATAATCAGCAGGTATTACTGGAGCAGCTGGAGATGGCCGGGTTTCGTATTCCCTACTCCTGCCGGGCCGGGCTGTGCGGCAGCTGCAGAGTCACGCTGGTCGCCGGCACCGTCAGGCCGTTAAAGCAGAGCGCCGTACGTGCTGACGGCACTATTCTGAGCTGCAGCTGTATTCCAGACAGTGATATTGAGCTGGGATAAAATCTAAACCGCGCGCGCGTACCAGGTCGCCAGCTGCAGCGGCTGCAGGCGATCGTTCATGATTTTGATCGCATCGCCAAGCTGCATGCTTTTTCCCGCCATGCTCAGTGCCGGCTGCGCCACCAGACAGAGCGCCGCGTTTTCACTGCTTTCTACTACCAGCAGCTGTGCCTGCTCACCGCTCTCGGCCAGCGTAGCCGTGACCATATCGCCCGCGACCGGCTGCCAGCTATGTTTGTGGCTGATGAAGTGCCAGCTTTTTGGCATCAGCGGCTTGAGGAAGCGGCTTGCCACCAGCGCATTCAGGATCAGCTCGGCACGCTGATGAGCAGATAATTCACTCTCACGACAGCGGTCGTCGAAACTAAAATAGAGTGCGGCATCATCGACGCAAAATCCGCTGCTGTTAAAAGCGTCGGGCGTCAGCATTTTGCGGGAGAAGCGGGAGCGGAAGAGTGTGCCATCAGCCAAATCAAGCATCATACGGTCATGCTCGGCGTCATAATACCAGCGCCAGTTGTCATCGGGTTTGATTTTCATGATGTGCCTTGTGGGATTCTGCTGCGCTAAATGGCGCCTAAAAAATAAAATATCGCTTTAAGCAAAAAGCTGAAAAATAGAACAACAGGGGAAAATATAAACGAGCCAGAGGGAGAAATAAACCCCCTGGCCGGGGAAAGTGAGATATGTCTTAGAGGTGGGTCACGATATCTTTAATTAAAGCCGGTCCCTGATAAATAAATCCGGAGTATATCTGCACCAGGGTGGCGCCCGCGGCAATTTTTTCCCGTGCGGCGATGAGTGAATCTATTCCACCGGCACCAATAACAGGTAAGCGCCCCTGCAGCTCCTGCGCCAGCCGGCGGATTACCTCTGTGCTGCGCGCCTGAACCGGGCGTCCGCTCAGGCCGCCCGCTTCATCTGCATGTTTAAGTCCGCTGACCAGCGTACGGTCCAGCGTGGTATTGGTTGCAATCACACCATCAATCTGGTGACGCATCAGGCTGTCAGCAACCTGGATTAATTCCTCCTCAGACAGATCCGGCGCAATCTTTACGGCCACCGGAACATATTTAAGGTGTCGCTGCTGTAGTTCCTGCTGTTTTAATTTAATCGCCGCCAGCAAATCGTCCAGCGCATCGCCATATTGCAGCGTACGCAGACCCGGCGTGTTAGGTGAAGAGATATTTATCGCAATATAACCCGCATGGGCGTAGACCTTCTCCATGCAGATCAGGTAATCCTCTTTCCCCTGCTCAACCGGGGTATCTTTATTCTTGCCAATATTGATCCCCAGTACGCCTTTAAATCGCGCTTTTTTGACGTTCTCTACCAGATGATCAACCCCGTGGTTATTAAATCCCATGCGGTTAATGATGCCGCCCGCCTCAACCAGACGGAACATACGCGGTTTATCATTTCCGGGCTGCGCACGCGGCGTTACCGTACCGACTTCAATAAAACCAAACCCCATTGCGCCAAACGCATCAATGCACTCCGCGTTTTTATCCAGCCCGGCCGCCAGACCCAGCGGGTTGGGAAACGTCAGGCCCATACAGCTTACCGGACGCGCCGGCAGCGACTGCCGAATCAGCCCCTCCAGCGGCGTACCGCTGATAAAACGCAGCTGCTGGAAAGTGAGTTCATGCGCGCGCTCGGGATCGAGTTTAAACAGGGCGGGCCGGACGATGGGATATAACATGCACTCTCCTGAATGGCAGTAAAGGAAGAAACAGCGGGTGCACGGGAATACGTGCGCCAGAATGGTAAGGTGCTCTGGCGCAAAAGTAAATTAGTGACAAACCTCAGAACAGGATCGCGATCAACGGCGGGATGAATAACGACTCAGGCGATTACGGCACGCCTGCAGACCGTGATAGAGCGGCGGACAATACCAGAGCAGTTTCAGCCGGGTATTATGCCGTAATACGCGCCGCACCAGACTGTTTACCCGCGGCTGCCACTCGGCAGGTACTTTAATGCGGTGTTTACGGATCTGTGCCAGGCAGCCATGCATAATGGTCTGATAGTAGTCATTCAGTAATACCTCATCCTGCGGCAGCTGATGCTCTCGTAAAAACGCTTCACTGCTGTCGCGGGCGATAAAGTAGTTTTTTATCCAGGAGAAGTCGCGGGTGCTTTGCGACAGCGAACTCTGCATAAAGCGCTTGTAGTAGTAGCTCTCGCCGGTGCAGTAGAAACTGTGCGCCTGCATATAGAGCGCGAACATAAAAGGCGCATCTTCATGATTCTGAATCGGCAGGAAACTCAGCCCCAGCCGCTCAATCAGCTGCCGGGAAATGATGCTGCTCCAGATCACCCGGTGCGCCGACTGATGCTGGATCAGCGTGCGCAGACTTTCGCTGCCGCCGGAGAAAAGGCCGCTGACGTGACGCTGATGAATCGTCTGATAGTGGCGCTGCGGTTCCGGGACGTCGAAAAACATTTTTGCGCCGAAGCAGAACAGCTCAAGTCCGGTATGCTGCGCCTGCGCGCGCCGGAAATCGGCAAACAGAGTGGCGGAGATAAAGTCATCGGCATCCATAAAATAGAGGAAATCGCCGGTGGCGACCGCCAGCCCTTTCATCCGCGCTGCGCTGACGCCGCCGCGGTTGCCGCTCAGCAAAGTGACCTGCGGATGCGCCTCAGCGAACGCCGTAAGCCAGCTCACGCTCTCATCCGTTGAGCCGTCGTCAATGATAATAATCTCATCTGCCGGCGACGTCTGCTGCAGCAGCGACTGCATCGTCTCCGGCAGCCACGGGGCGCAGTTCCAGTTCGGAATAATGACCGATATAGTCGGGACGGAGCGCGACGTCATACTTATCCTCTTTCTTCAGCATTAACAACGGGTGTACGGCGCAGGCGCTTCAGCACCAGGCTATGCAGCAGACAGCAGACGCCGAGATTCACGGCACCAATCAATGCCAGCCAGAGCAGATTAATCCAGCGATTCTGATTCCACTCAATAGGCAGCAGCGTGCTCAGGCCGGCAATCAGGCCCGATACCGCCCAGATCAGCGCCACGTCGCGCGTCAGCCAGCTGAAGTGGATACCCGGCGCAAAACGACGGTGTACCAGCCATGCCCAGCCAACCAGGTAGAAAATGTTCTGCGCCAGCCACAGCCAGCCGGTTCCCAGCGCGCCGTAGTGAATCGCACACCAGATGTTAAGCGGCACCAGCAGAATGGCAAACAGGGTAAAGCCCTGCATATGGAGTTTTAGGTTGCCATTCACGTACTGCAGGTGATAGAGCAAGCCACAGATCGCCTGAATTCCGCTGCCTAAGGCGTAAAGCGTCAGGACAAAAGCCATCTCATCGACAATCTGCGTTTTTTGCGTCCACGCCCAGAGCAGCGGACCAGAATAGCAGGCGATAGTGATACTGAGCGGGGCCATAAAAATGGCGACTGCCTGCGTGGTGTAACGGTAGAGACGCAGAGATTCCGCATCGCCCTGCTGCCGGGTTTTCATGCCGGTCATGCGCGGCACAATCGCCTGCATAATCGGGCTGCTGAGCAGCAGGATACCAGTCGCCGCCGTTGCCACGACGGTAAAGGATCCGTACTCGCTCAGCGGCAGGGTTTTAGACAGCACCAGACGGTCAATCTGCGAGATAAACGTCCAGATTGCGCTGGAGAACGCGGCGCTCAGCGCAAAGCGAATAAAAGGCCTCAGCACCTCTTTCAGGTCGCTGCGCTTCTCTTTGCGCGCGGCGTGCGGGATAAGCTGATACGCCTTCCAGATGCAGCAGCCCGCCTCGGCGATGGAGACCAGCAGCTGCCAGATAAAGAATGTCAGCACGGCGTTGGCGAAGAGCTGGATCACCAGCACCGCACCAAAGGTGCGCAGCGTGGTAATAGTCAGGTTAACGCCATTCAGCCAGACCTGATGTTCAAAGCCGATGATCACGCTGCGATAGGGACTGGTGCGCCAGCGAATGGCCGCGGTGATCACCATAATTGCCACGGCGATAACCACATCGCCGGCCGGCAAATGACGCGCATCCAGCCAGTGTGTCGCTATCCAGGGCGTTGCCAGCCAGCCCAGCACCACCAGCACCAGCGTGGAAAAAAGGAAAAAGCGCGTCAGGGTGGTAAACAGCGCCGGAAACCAGACAAATTCTTCCTGATTAGCGCGGTAGCGCGCCGCTTCACGCATCAGCGTGGTGGAGACGCCCGCATCCAGCAGCTGCAGCCAGGTCAGTAATATAGAAAAGAAGCCAACCAGGCCATACGCTTCCATCCCCAGATTCTGAATATAGAGCGGCACCACTAAAATACCTGACAGCGTCAGGTAGATCTGCCCGACATAGTTGGCAATCGCATTACGTTTGATAGACATAAAAGTATGGGGGTCTGGGTATTTTTCTCAATGTCTTCAAGCGTGACACAAAAATGTGACAGCGCCCACAGGAGTAATTCTTAAAAACCACCTGGCATTCACGCCGCAGCTTTTTCTTAAATTCATCAATAAAAAACAGAGATCGGGCCATTTTATCCGCCGCTGCTCTGTGAGCCCGACTGGCAGCGCAGGCAGTAGCGTTTCGCAGGCAGCAGATCGGCAGCAGGATCCGTTTGCCGTTTTAAAGCTTTTGATTGCCGGATAAATCATTTACCCCTTTTCCGGCGCTCTGGCAGGATTAAGACAATCAGTTCTCAATTAAACATTATCGATAACTTTTTGTTATAAGGAGCAGGTATGCGGATCCTAACGCTGGCGGGCAGCCCCCGTTTCCCTTCACGTTCGACGGCGCTGCTGACGCTTTGCCAGCGCCAGCTGGAAGCCCGGGGCGCCGAAGTTATTGCGTGGAATATTCACAATTTTCCGCCGGAAGATTTGATCCATGCCCGTTTCGACTCCCCTGCCCTGAATGCGTTTAAAGCTGACATCGCCAGCGCGACCGGCGTCATTATTTCTACTCCTGTCTATAAAGCGTCATTTGCAGGTGCGCTAAAAACTGTCCTGGATCTGCTGCCGGAGCGGGCGCTGGAAGAAAAAGTCGTACTGCCGCTGGCAAGTGGCGGCAGCGTGGCACATATGCTGGCGCTTGATTACGGGCTTAAACCGGTACTGAGCGCGCTGAAAGCGCAGGAGGTGTTACAGGGAGTATTTGCGCAGGATCTGCAGATTACGCATTACGACCGCCAGCCGGAATTTGCCAGCGATCTCACTTCCCGTATTGATGATGCGCTGGAGAACTTCTGGCTTGCGCTGCAGCGCCGTCATCTGCCTTTTGCCCGGGCTGTCTGAGGAGAGACTATCGTGAAACGACTTATAACGGCTCTGCTGCTCCCGGCGCTGGCTGCCCTGTTTACCCTGACGGCCAGCGCAGCGGACGCGCCTTCTCAGATCCGTATCGGCTACCAGAAAGGCTCGGTCAGCATGGTGCTGGCAAAATCGCACCGGCTGCTGGAGCAGCGTTTTCCGGCGATGGCAATTAAGTGGATTGAGTTTCCTGCCGGCCCGCAAATGCTGGAAGCGCTTAACATCGGCAGTATCGATTTAGGCAGCACCGGGGATATTCCTCCGCTCTTTGCGCAGGCCGCCGGGGCCGATCTGCTTTATGTCGGATCGGAACCCGCGAAACCTAAAGCAGAAGTGATCCTGGTACCGCAGAACAGCCCCATCCACAGCGTGGCCGATCTGAAAGGCCGCAAAGTTGCTTTTCAGAAAGGCTCCAGCTCGCACAATCTGCTGCTGCGCGCGCTGCAGCAGGCGGGCCTGAGTTTCGCTGATATTCAGCCGGTCTATCTGACGCCAGCCGATGCCCGCGCGGCGTTTCAGCAGGGTAACGTTGACGCCTGGGCGATCTGGGATCCTTATTACTCAGCCGCTCTGCAGCAGGGCAACGTGCGCGTCCTCACTGACGGCAGCACGCTGAACCTGACCGGCTCTTTCTATCTGGCGACCCGACAGTTTGCTGAAGCCAGTCCCGACACCCTCAGCCAGGTGCTGGCCACCTTCAGCGAGGCGGATGCGCTGACGCAGAGCCAGCGAACGCAGAGTATCGACCTGCTGGCGCAGGCGATGGGCCTGCCAAAACCGGTCCTGGCGAGCTATCTCGACCATCGTCCGCCCACCACGATTACCCCCGTCAGTGCACGCACCGCCGCCGCGCAGCAGCACACTGCCGATCTGTTTTACGCCAGCCATCTGTTGCCGGTAAAACTCACCATCGCTGACCGCATCTGGCAACCCCGGACGGCCCATTAATAAGGAACAATACAATGAGCATATCTGTTTTCTGGTTTCTTCCCACGCACGGCGATGGTCACTATCTGGGAACCGCCGAAGGCGCCCGTCCGGTAGATCACGGTTATCTGCAGCAGATAGCACAGGCCGCTGACCGGCTGGGCTTTGGCGGCGTGCTGATCCCGACCGGCCGCTCCTGCGAAGATGCCTGGCTGGTCGCTGCCTCACTGATTCCGGTAACGCAGCGCCTGCGCTTTCTGGTGGCACTGCGTCCTGGCGTGATCTCACCGACCCAGGCAGCGCGTCAGGCGGCAACGCTGGATCGCCTCTCTAATGGTCGTGCGCTGTTTAACCTGGTGACCGGTGGCGATCCGGAAGAGCTGGCGGGCGATGGCGTTTTTCTCGACCATCGCGAACGCTATGCAGAATCGGCGGAATTTACCCGCATCTGGCGACGTGTTTCTGAAGGCGAAACGGTGGACTATGAGGGCAAACACGTCAAAGTGCGCGGTGCGCGCCTGATGTTCCGTTCGGTACAGCAGCCGCGTCCGCCACTCTGGTTCGGCGGCTCTTCTGATGCCGCGCAGGATCTGGCTGCTGAACAGGTTGACGTCTATCTCACCTGGGGAGAGCCGCCCGCGCTGGTTAAAGAGAAGATTGAGCAGGTGCGCGCCAAAGCCGCAGCGCAGGGGCGCACGGTGCGCTTCGGTATTCGTCTGCACGTGATTGTGCGCGAAACGAACGAAGAGGCGTGGCAGGCCGCGGATCGGCTTATTTCACATCTGGATGACGCCACGATTGCCAAAGCACAGGCGGCGTTTGCGCGCACGGATTCGGTCGGACAGCAGCGGATGGCTGCCCTGCACGGCGGCCAGCGCGATAAGCTGGAGATCAGTCCGAACCTCTGGGCTGGGGTTGGCCTGGTACGCGGCGGAGCCGGTACTGCGCTGGTCGGCGACGGGCCAACTGTCGCAGAACGTATGCGCGAATATCAGGCTCTGGGGATTGAGACCTTTATCCTTTCTGGCTATCCGCATCTGGAAGAAGCGTACCGCGTCGGCGAGCTGCTGTTTCCCCATCTTGACCTGGCCGTGCCGGAAGTGCCAAAACCGCGCGTCGTGCAGGCGCATGGCGAAGCTGTGGCCAATGATTTTACGCCACAGAAAGTTGCGCAAAGCTAAGGAGTCACCATGTCTGAGCAGATAAAAACGCTGCGCAATGCGCTGCTGCCCTGGCTGCTGCCGGTGGGAATAGTGGCGATATGGCAGCTCGCTTCGTCGCAGGGCTGGCTCTCCACGCGTATTTTACCGGCGCCGGAGAAAATTGTGACCGCCTTCTGGCAGCTGACCGCCAGCGGTGAACTGTGGCAGCACCTGGCCATCAGCAGCTGGCGCGCACTAATCGGTTTTGCTATCGGCGGCACGATCGGGCTGGCGCTCGGACTCATCACCGGTACATCGCGCACCGGTGAGCGTCTGCTGGATACCTCGCTACAGATGCTGCGCAACGTGCCGCATCTGGCGCTGATCCCGCTGGTGATCCTCTGGTTTGGCATTGATGAATCGGCCAAAATTTTCCTGGTCGCACTCGGTACGCTGTTTCCGATCTACCTCAATACCTATCACGGGATCCGCAATATCGATCGCGGGCTGATAGAGATGGCGCGCAGCTATGGCCTCTCCGGCTGGTCGCTGTTTGCGCAGGTTATCCTGCCTGGCGCCCTGCCCGGCATCATGGTCGGGGTGCGCTTTGCGCTGGGTCTGATGTGGCTGACGCTGATTGTGGCTGAAACCATCTCGGCCAACTCCGGTATCGGCTATCTGGCGATGAACGCGCGCGAATTTTTGCAAACTGACGTGGTCGTGGTGGCCATTATTCTTTATGCCCTGCTGGGCAAACTGGCAGACGTGGCGGCGCAGCTGCTGGAGCGTATCTGGCTGCGCTGGCACCCGGCCTGGCAACTGAAGGAGAGCAACGCATGAGCAATGCCGTACAGAACCCGGCGCGCCTGATCAGCGGCACGCCGGTCGCCATCAGTAACCTCTCTAAGCACTATGGCAATCGTACTATTCTTGACCAGGTCAGCCTGCATATTCCGGCCGGGCAGTTTGTTGCCGTGGTCGGGCGCAGCGGCTGCGGTAAAAGCACCCTGCTGCGGCTGCTGGCCGGACTGGAAGTCGCCAGTCAGGGTGAGCTGCTGGCAGGCAACGCGCCGCTGGCCGCGGCGCGCGACGATACGCGACTGATGTTCCAGGATGCGCGTCTGCTGCCGTGGAAAAAAGTGATCGATAACGTCGGACTCGGCTTACGCGGCCGCGAATGGCGCAGCGCCGCGCTGGAGGCACTGGAGGCCGTGGGGCTTGCCGATCGCGCAAATGAGTGGCCTGCTGCCCTCTCAGGTGGACAGAAGCAGCGCGTGGCGCTGGCGCGGGCGCTGATCCACCGTCCTGGCTTACTGCTGCTCGATGAACCGCTGGGCGCGCTGGATGCCTTAACCCGCATTGAGATGCAGGGGCTGATCGAATCACTCTGGCAGCAGCACAATTTTACGGTACTGCTGGTGACGCATGATGTCAGCGAGGCGGTGGCGCTGGCCGATCGGGTGTTACTGATTGAAGAGGGTAAAATCGGGCTCGACCTGTCGATCGATTTGCCGCGTCCGCGCCGCAAAGGCTCGGCGCGGCTGGCGGAGCTGGAAGCGAGCGTACTGGATCGGGTGATGACGCGCAGCGCCGCTGAGCAGCCGCTGCGCTTTGCCCGGCAGCGTTAACTGCCCTGCCCGCTGGCGGGTCTGTCCGCCAGCGGGCTGTGCATCAGTGATGCAGCAGGTCATCCACCACCTGCGCTTTACTCAGCTGGTAAGGGAAGAACGTGGGCCAGTTTTCCAGTTCATCAAACAGCGCAGCCTGCGAGACATTACCCGTAAAAATGTGGAAGTGGGATGACTTACGCGGGCTGATAATGTGATCGCTGAACTGTACAAAGTGCGGCGCTTTACTGGCTTTATCAGTGCATTCAAACAGATAACGTACCCCTCTTTTACCGGAAACGTAGTTGAGCACCTTGTAACCTTTATAGGCATATTTACAGCTGCTGACCGCGCCTTTTTCGGTAAATTCCATCACGTCGTTTTCAATGCCGATGTCAGTGATATCGCTGGCATAGCCGGTGAGATAGTACTGTTTAATGTCGCTGAACGAGCGCGTTTTATCGGCTGCCGCTTTTTTTTGAAATACCGGATCCAGTGAGCCATCTCTGGCATAGGGATAAACGGACTGCCATACCCCTTCCCAGTCGGAAAGCGGCCGATCTTTCACATCGCCATCGGCAAAGATGCCGCTGGCCGCACGCACCTCTTTTTCACTCAGTGGAGCACCGTGCGAATGACCGCCGTGTGCAAACGCTGCTGAACTGCAGGCCAGCCCCAGAAATAATGTCCAGTACGCTACTTTCATCTTAATATACTCACGCTTTGTTTTATTGATGTTATAACATAACATATAAGTCAGCGTAACGCACCCTGCCGGATTAGCGGCCAAAGTAGTGATTTATGAGAAGGTTTGGCGCGCCATACTGTAGTGCCCGCATGGCCGCAAAAGGGCAGCCGCAACCGGTGACGGTTGCGGCTGCGGA
Source organism: Pantoea sp. ICBG 1758 (assembly GCF_002928325.1). Lineage (NCBI taxonomy): Bacteria > Pseudomonadati > Pseudomonadota > Gammaproteobacteria > Enterobacterales > Erwiniaceae > Pantoea > Pantoea sp. ICBG 1758. The sequence goes on along the minus strand of NZ_POWL01000001.1, from coordinate 506,322 downwards.
GGATTACGCGTTCAGCGCTTTGGTGATTTTCTCATAGAGATCGCCGGAAAGATTATCCAGCCCCTTTAGCTGCTGCAGTGCCTGGCGCATTAACGCCTGACGTCCTGCATCATAGCGCTTCAGGCGGATCAGGGGTTCAATCATGCGTGCGGCCACCTGCGGGTTACGCGTGTTGAGATCGGTCAGCATTTCAACCAGGAACTGATAACCGCTGCCATCCTGCGCGTGAAACGCCGCCGGGTTGCCCGCCGCGAATGCGCCAATCAGCGCCCGGATGCGGTTGGGGTTACCCATGGTGAAGGAGCGATGGTTCAGCAGCGCACGCACGTTGCGTAACACTTCTGGTGCCGGGCTGGTCGCCTGCAGCATAAACCATTTATCCATGACCAGACCGTCCTGATGCCAGCGCTCATCCCAGGCGGCCAGTAGCGCGTCGCGGCACGGCAGCTGTGCCATCACCGCTGCCGAGAGCGCCGCCAGCGCATCAGTCATATTCGTGGCGTGCGCATACTGCGCCTGAACCAGACGATCGGCCTGCGTCGTATTTCCCAGAGCCAGATAGCTCAGGCAGACATTCTTCAGCGCGCGCCGGCCAATTTCCGCATGATCAACGCGATATTCGCTGCTCTGGCTGGCCAGATAGAGCGCATAGCACTCGTCGTTCAGCTCGTTTGCCAGCGTGCGCATCAGCGCATGGCGTACGGCGGCAATCGCCTGTGGATCGATGATATCGAACAGCTCTGCTATCTCATTTTCTGATGGCAGGGTCAGGATCAGCGCCATCAGCGCCGGATCGCCCTGCTCATCCAGCAGCACCGCCCGGAAAGCGTCAGCAACGTGCAGAGGCAGCGACAGCGGCTGGCCCTGCTGGTAGCGCGCGACGTTGAGACGAATATAGGTTGCGAGCAGACTCTGCGCCGCATCCCAGCGGGAAAACTCATTGCTCGCGTGACGCATCAGGAAGGTGAGCTGTGCGTCGCTCCACTTATAATCGAGTTTTACCGGTGCAGAGAATTCACGCAGCAGTGACGGCACCGGCTGAAAATAGACGTTATCAAAGACAAACGTCTGGAACGCCTGCGTCACGTTCAGCACGTGATGTACCGGCTGGCCGTTATGCTGTAGCGGGATCACTTTGCCTTCGTTATCGTAGAGTTCGATATCCAGCGGAATGTGCAGCGGCAGCTTCTCCTGACCATCTGCGGTTGGCGGCGTATGCTGGGTCACGTGCAGGGTATACTGCTCCAGCTCCGGATTATAGTCATCGCGCACGCTCACGACCGGCGTGCCTGACTGGCTGTACCAGCGACGGAACTGGGTTAAATCGACGCCAGAGGCATCTTCCATCGCCTGGACAAAATCGTCGCAGGTTGCCGCACTGCCGTCGTGACGTTCAAAGTAGCACTGCATGCCCTGCTGAAACTTCTCTTCACCCAGCAGCGTGTGCATCATGCGGATCACTTCCGATCCCTTCTCGTACACCGTCAGGGTATAGAAGTTATTCATCTCTATAACCTGATCCGGCCGGATCGGGTGCGCCATCGGGCTGGCATCTTCGGCAAACTGCGCACCGCGCATCACCCGCACGTTATCAATACGATTCACCGCGCGGGAGCCGAGATCGGAGCTGAACTCCTGATCGCGGAATACCGTCAGACCCTCTTTCAGGCTGAGCTGGAACCAGTCGCGACAGGTGACGCGGTTACCGGTCCAGTTATGGAAATATTCATGGCCGATCACCGCCTCGATGCCGAGATAATCTTTATCCGTCGCGGTTTCCGCTTTTGCCAGCACATATTTGGAGTTAAAGACGTTGAGGCCTTTGTTCTCCATCGCGCCCATATTGAAGAAATCCACGGCGACAATCATAAAGATATCGAGGTCATATTCGAGACCAAAACGCTCTTCATCCCACTTCATGCTGGCTTTCAGCGAGGTCATTGCCCAGTCGGCACGATCGAGATTACCGCGGTCAACAAAGATCTCCAGCGCGACGTCGCGCCCTGAACGGGTGGTAAAACTGTCGCGCAGCACATCAAAATCACCTGCCACCAGCGCAAACAGATAGCAGGGTTTCGGGAACGGATCCTGCCACGTCACCCAGTGACGCCCGTCGTCCAGCTCGCCGCTCTTTAGCTTGTTACCGTTGGAGAGCAGATACGGGTAGCGCACCGGGTCGGCCCGGAGCGTGGTGGTAAAGCGCGCCAGAACGTCAGGACGATCCAGGTACCAGGTGATGTGCCGGAAACCCTCCGCCTCACACTGGGTGCAGAGCGCCTCGCCCGACTGATACAGCCCTTCCAGCGCGCTGTTTTTAGCCGGATGGATCAGGTTTACAATGCGCAGCGTGAAGTTGTCAGGCAGCTGACTGAGGATCAGCGCCCCCGCCTCTTCGCGATAGTGCGGCCAGGGCGCGCCATCTACCGTCAGCTCAACCAGCGTTAACGCTTCACCATCAAGATGCAGATCGGCGTCTGCTGCGCCGAGACGTTTGACCTGACTGATGGCTGTTACGCGTGTTTCTGTTGCATCCAGATCAAACGTCAGGTCGATATCCGTAATGGTGTAATCAGGCGCCCGGTAGTCGTGGCGATATTTAATGTGCGGCTGTTGCGTCATATATCCTTCTCGCATCGTTGTTATGTTGAGGCCATCCTGTTGCGGTGGCGCAAATATCTCAAAGTCTAAGCGGCCTGACGGCGAGTTGCCATGCGCAATGCGCGCTGGCGCAGAAAAGGCTACAATTCAGTAACAATGGCACAATTGTCCCTCGACCCGCCACCTGCAAATGTGGTGTGATCGCAGAGATTACTGTTTTATACTCCTGCGTCTTTAGGATTTTGTTAAACACCGGGCTCTGCTCCGCGGAAGAGGATGCTGAAACGCACCATGACTGGACACGCTTCCCCGATTTTGACCACGCTGCTTGATACCGATGCGTACAAGCTTCATATGCAGCAGGCCGTATATCATCGTTACTACGATGTCCCGGTTACCGCAGAATTTCGCTGTCGCAGCGATGAACAGCTTGGCCGGTATGCCAGCGAGATTCGCGCGCAAATTGATACTTTGCAAGATCTGACCCTGAGCGACGATGAGTTTGCCTGGCTCAGTAACCTGCCTTTTTTCCAGCACGACTATCTGACCTGGCTACGCGCCTTTCGCTTCAATCCGGCGCAGGTTGAGGTACGGGACGAGCGGGGCCAGCTGCGCATCCAGATCCGCGGCCCGTGGCGTGAGGTCATTCTGTGGGAAGTGCCGCTGCTGGCGCTGATCAGTGAAGTGGTACATCGCCACCGCACGCCGCAGATCGCCGCAGAGCAGGCGGTCGCGCATCTGCAGCAAAAACTTTCAGCCTTTCAGACGCAGGTTGCCGATCTCGATATGTCGCGCTTTCAGCTGATGGATTTCGGCACGCGCCGCCGCTATTCACAGGAGGTGCAGGAAGCGATTGTCAGTACGCTGAAAGCGGAGTTTCCATGGCTGGTGGGCACCAGTAATTACGATCTGGCGCGTCGTCTGCAGCTGACGCCGGTCGGCACCCAGGCCCATGAGTGGTTTCAGGCGCATCAGCAGATCAGCCCGGTGCTGGCCAACAGCCAGCGCGCGGCGCTGCAGTCGTGGCTGGATGAGTATGATAACCAGCTGGGCATTGCGCTCACGGACTGCATCACCATGGACGCCTTTTTGCGCGATTTTGGTCCCGGCTTTGCCCATCGCTATCAGGGACTGCGCCACGACTCCGGCGATCCGGTTGAGTGGGGCGAGAAAGCCGTTGCGCACTATGAGCGGCTCGGTATCGATCCGCGCAGCAAAACGCTGGTGTTCTCTGACAATCTCAACCTGGATAAAGCGCTGGCGCTCTATCGTCACTTTGGTCAGCGTGCCAACGTGGTGTTTGGTATTGGCACGCGCCTGACCTGCGACATTCCGGGCGTAACGCCGCTTAACATCGTGATTAAACTGGTCAGCTGCAATGGCAAACCGGTCGCTAAACTCTCTGACAGCCCGGGTAAAACGATTTGTCAGGATAAAGCCTTTGTGCGTGCACTGCGCAAAGCATTTGACCTGCCGCTGGTTAAACGCGCCAGCTGACCTGCCCCGGGCAGGGTTCACTCCCCTGCCCGCCGCCATTAAAATCACTCACTTCCCGCAATTTTGCTTGTTTCCTGATGGCTCGCAAGTAACATAGCAACACCCCTGAACGTGGGAGAATTGGCTGTTTCTGTCAGCACCGTACGTCACCTGTGACGATAGCGAGATGCGACGGGACACCCGTTATTTCATCTATATATAGAGAGATTTTTATGAGCGTAGTGCCTGTAGCGGATGTACTGCACGGCCGGGTCGCGGTTGACAGTGAAGTCACCGTACGCGGCTGGGTGCGTACCCGAAGAGATTCCAAAGCCGGTCTTTCCTTTATCGCCGTTTATGACGGCTCCTGCTTTAATCCCGTTCAGGCTGTCGTCAATAATTCTCTGAATAATTATCAGGATGAAGTGCTGCGTCTGACCACCGGCTGCTCGGTCATTGTCACCGGCACCGTGGTGGAATCACCGGGCCAGGGCCAGGCATTTGAGCTGCAGGCCACCCGTGTTGAAGTGACCGGCTGGGTTGACGATCCTGACACTTACCCGATGGCTGCCAAACGTCACAGCATCGAGTATCTGCGCGAAGTGGCTCACCTGCGCCCGCGTACTAACCTGGTTGGCGCCGTCGCGCGCGTGCGTCATACCCTGGCGCAGGCGCTGCATCGCTTTTTCCATGAGAACGGCTATTTCTGGGTTTCCACGCCGCTGATCACCGCATCAGATACGGAAGGCGCAGGCGAAATGTTCCGCGTATCGACGCTGGATATGGAAAACCTGCCGCGCGATCCGCAGGGTAAAGTGGATTATGACAAAGATTTCTTCGGTAAAGAGGCGTTCCTGACCGTATCAGGCCAGCTGAATGCTGAAACGTATGCCTGTGCGTTGTCAAAAGTCTACACCTTTGGCCCAACGTTCCGTGCGGAAAACTCCAACACCAGCCGTCACCTGGCGGAATTCTGGATGCTGGAGCCGGAAGTGGCGTTTGCCACGCTGGATGACGCCGCAGCGCTGGCTGAAGCGATGCTGAAATATGTCTTCAAAGCTGTACTGAATGAACGTGCCGATGACATGGCGTTCTTCGCCGAGCGCGTGGATAAAGATGCCGTTGCGCGCCTTGAGCGTTTTGTTACCACCGATTTTGCACAGGTAGACTATACCGACGCAGTTGACATATTGCTGAAGAGCGGCCAGAGCTTTGAAAACCCGGTTGCATGGGGTGTGGATCTCTCTTCTGAACATGAGCGCTACCTGGCCGAAAAACACTTCAAGGCGCCGGTGGTGGTGAAGAACTACCCGAAAGATATTAAAGCGTTCTACATGCGTATGAATGATGACGGTAAAACCGTAGCGGCAATGGACGTGCTGGCACCGGGCATTGGTGAAATCATTGGTGGATCGCAGCGTGAAGAGCGGCTGGATGTGCTGGATGCCCGTCTGGCAGAGATGGGGCTGAATAAAGAGGATTACTGGTGGTATCGCGACCTGCGTCGTTACGGCACCGTACCGCACGCCGGCTTTGGTTTAGGGTTTGAACGTTTGATCGCCTATGTCACCGGCGTACAAAATGTAAGGGACGTTATCCCCTTCCCGCGTACCCCGCGCAACGCGAATTTCTGATTTCTCCAATTAAATATAAGAAATTCATATATATACCGAGGTCGGCACTGCCGGCCTTTTTTTATTTTTGTAAATCTTGAGATATCTCACAAAGTTCCGTAATTATTACAAATTGTCACACAATTTTTCTTTTTGATACTCAATTAGGAGATTTGAATCATTTTCGGGCTAGAAATAGCAACTGCGGAGTGAAAAGATGCGTGCAGACATATGAGACACCAAACTTCTTTCAGGGTTCCTGTAAAGTTTTCCTGACGGCAGTGGCAGGTGTCCAGATAACTCCAATGAGGGTAATAAATAATGATGAAGCGCAACATTCTTGCAGTGGTTATCCCTGCTCTGTTAGCTGCCGGTGCAGCAAATGCAGCAGAAATCTATAACAAAGATGGCAACAAACTGGACCTCTACGGAAAAGTTGACGCACGCCACACATTCTCTGACGACGCTGGCAACGATGGCGACGCCTCTTATGTGCGCTTTGGTTTCAAGGGTGAAACGCAGATTACCGACCAGCTGACCGGCTACGGCCAGTGGGAATACAACATCCAGGCAAACGTTGCTGAATCTCAGGGTACTGAAGGTTCCAAAACCCGTCTGGGCTTTGCCGGTCTGAAATTTGGCGACTACGGCTCATTCGACTACGGTCGTAACTACGGCGTAGGCTACGATCCACTGGCGTGGACCGACGTTCTGCCAGTATTCGGCGGCGACTCTGGCCGTTCTGACAACTTTATGCTGGGTCGTTCTAACGGTCTGGCGACCTACCGCAACAGCAACTTCTTTGGTCTGGTTGATGGCCTGGCGTTCGCTGCTCAGTATCAGGGCAAAAACGAAGAGTCCGCCAATGGCCGTAGCGCAGATCGCGCAAACGGCGACGGCTGGGGTACTTCTTTAACCTATACCTCTGAGATCGGCGTAGGCATCTCTGCTGCGTACACCTCTTCTGACCGTACCAACGGCCAGCAGGCTAACTTCTACGGTAACGGCAGCGAGAAAGCTGACGCCTGGTCAACCGCGCTGAAATATGACGCGAACAACGTGTACCTGGCTGCGATGTACGGTGAGAGCCGTAACTCAACCTGGATCAGCACTGCTGCTAACGGCGCGACCCCGGCCCTTGCTGGTGCAGTAAACAAAGAGCAGAAGTTTGAAGCCGTTGCTCAGTACCAGTTCGACTTCGGTCTGCGTCCATCCCTGGCTTACGTCCAGTCTAAAGGCAAGGATATCGAGACCTGGGGCGATCAGGACCTGTATAAGTACGTTTCAGTGGGTACTTATTACTACTTCAACAAAAACATGTCTACCTATGTTGACTACCAGATCAACCTGATGGATGACAACGACTTTACCCGCGCAGCTGGCATCACTACTGATGACACCGTTGGCGTAGGCCTGGTTTACCAGTTCTGATTCTGCGAATCAGCACGGTTTAACCACGTAAAACGGAGCCTGATGGCTCCGTTTTTCTTTTCAGTGATCTACCTCGCAATTAGCAGTGCTTATATCCGCCACCGGCACAATTCTTTTTGAGATGGCCGGTTGGCAAGCCTCGCGTCTGACGTTAACCTGATAGCTCATTTCGCTAAAGTTCACCCAAACGGAACTGACTCATGTTTGAATCTATCTCTGCCGCACCTGCCGACCCTATTCTGGGGCTGGCCGATCTGTTTCGCGCTGATGACCGTCCGCATAAAATTAATCTGGGCATTGGCGTATACAAAGATGAAACCGGAAAAACGCCGGTGCTGACCAGCGTGAAAAAAGCTGAGCAGTACCTGCTGGAAAATGAGACGACCAAAAACTATCTGAGCATTGACGGCCTGCCCGATTTTGCCCGCTGCACTCAGGCGCTGCTGTTTGGCAACGACAGCCCGCTTATCGCCGCAGGCCGCGCCTGCACGGCGCAGACGCCAGGCGGCACCGGTGCCCTGCGCGTGGCGGCGGATTTTCTCGCCACGCAGACCAGCGTTAAACGCGTCTGGGTAAGCAATCCAAGCTGGCCAAACCATAAAAACGTGTTTAACGCTGCCGGCCTCGAGGTGTGTGAATATCAGTACTACGACGCCGCAAACCACACGCTCGATTTCGACGGCATGCTGGCAGCGCTGCAGCAGGCGCAGGCGGGCGACGTGGTGCTGTTCCACGGCTGCTGCCATAACCCGACCGGCATCGACCCGACGCGCGAGCAGTGGCAACAGCTCGCAACGCTGTCACAGGAAAAGGGCTGGCTGCCGCTGTTTGACTTCGCCTATCAGGGTTTTGCACGCGGTCTGGACGAAGATGCTGAAGGCCTGCGCATTTTTGCCGCAGCCCACCAGGAGCTGCTGGTTGCCAGCTCCTACTCTAAGAACTTTGGTCTCTATAACGAGCGCGTCGGCGCCCTGACGCTGGTAGCGGCCAGCAGCGACGCGGCTAAAACCGCGTTCAGCCAGGTGAAATACAGCATCCGTGCCAACTACTCCAATCCGCCGTCGCACGGCGCTGCCGTTGTCGCCACTATCCTCAGCAATGAGGCGCTGCGGACTATCTGGGTACAGGAGCTGACCGATATGCGTCAGCGTATTCAGCGTATGCGTCAGCTGTTTGTGAACACGCTGGCAGAAAAAGGCGCGCGCCAGGATTTCAGCTTCATCATCAAACAGAACGGCATGTTCTCATTCAGCGGCCTGACCAAAGATCAGGTCGTGCGTCTGCGTGATGAATTCGGCGTGTACGCGGTAAACTCAGGTCGCGTTAACGTGGCAGGCATGACGCCGGATAATATGTCGGCGCTGTGTGAAGCGATAGTCGCAGTACTCTAAGCGAAATGCGTGAACAGGCGGCGGGTGAGGCTCTCACCCGCCGCTTTTTTTATGGCTACTGCAGGAAAGGATTGGTCAGACGCTCACGTCCCAGCGTGGATACCGGCCCGTGCCCGGGTACAAACGCAATGTCGTCGCCCAGCGGCAGCAGGTTGGTTTTGATGGCGTTGATCAGATCGCTGTGGCTGCCCTGCGGGAAGTCGGTGCGCCCGACGCCGCCGCTAAAGATTATGTCTCCTGAGATAAGCAGCTTTCCGGCGCGATCGAAAAAGACAATGTGCCCCGGGGTATGACCCGGACAGTGCAGCACCTCCAGCGCCACGTTGCCCAGCTCTACCACATCACCCTCTTCCAGCCAGCGATCCGGCGTCAGCGGTGCACACTCCGGCAGCCCAAACATCCGGCTCTGCGTGGGCAGATTATCGAGCCAGACTTTGTCCAGCTGATGCGGGCCGGTCACCGGTATCTGGAAATGGGCCGCCAGCTCAGCCGCCGCGCCGGCATGGTCGAGGTGGCCGTGCGTCAGCAAAATCTGCGACGGCTTCAGGCCGCGCTCCGCCAGCGCCGCTTTGATGGTTTCCGCATCGCCGCCAGGATCGACCAGGGCTGCAATGCCCGTCTCTTCATCCCAGATAGCTGAACAGTTTTGCGAAAAGGCGGTAACCGGAATAATGTGATAATTCATAACGCTCCATGACCGGCACACGCAGCGCTGCCGGCATCAGGACCAGTGCCTTGCAGGCCCGGTATCTATGTGTACGAAGTTGCTGCGTGGATAATATCCTACACCACCCGCGCGCATAGATAACGCTGCTTTACGCACGTTACTCAGGGCAATGCCCTCAATATGGAAATCCATCGCCTGGCCTTTGGTGTGATAGCTATGCTTCGCCACGCCAGGGCCCGATTCGCGCAGCATGTTGTTGGTCGACAGCGTACGATAGCCTGAGATGAGCTGTACCGGTTTACGGGTATCCAGCAGCGCCTGCAGGCGGTAGAGCTGATCAAACAGATGGGGATCGATGCTTTTCACTTTATTTGCGCGGTAGTCGCGGAAAAAGTGATTAAGACGCGCCAGTTCGTCGCGATCGTAGCTTTTACCGTTGAAAAACTCGGTTTTGAGGGTTTCACCGGTATGCATGTTGCTGAGCGTCAGAATACGCGGACGTGAGGTCGACACAGAGGCCAGCGCTGAGCCGGGGAGCAGGGAGAGGCCTGCTGCTGCGCCGCCAAGCAGCAGTAAGCGGCGGCGCTGAGAATCGATATTAGCCATGAAACGAGGTTACCTGAATAAAACACATTGAATGTGTAAAAAGTACACAAGGCCGCACAGTAACGGCAGCATGGATATCAGTCAACCCGGAATCTGTCTCAGAATGTGCAAAACCCGACCAGAAGCAAATTTCTGGCCGGGTTTCAGGGGCGTTTCGCTTATCAACAATCTGGCGAAAATCAGCACGCTACAGCAGGAGCTGTCCTGCCCGGGCCAGCACCTGGCTGCCGGAGCGCGCCGTATTATCATAATTGTAAATATCTGTACGATATTGCGCCTGCCCGTCATCGCTGACCCAGGCGGTCAGATAGTACAGATTGACCGGGATACGATGCCGAATCGGCACATAGCGCGTGTCACCCTGCTTCAGCGTGCTGGAAATACGGCTGTCGTTCCAGCCAGCATCCTGCAGCAGCAGGTTAGCCAGATCGGAGGCTTTATTTACGCGTACGCAGCCGGAGCTGAGTGCGCGAATATCGCGCTGAAACAGGCCGTGGTTTGGCGTATCGTGCAGATAGATGGCGTCTGAACTGGGCATATTAAACTTATAACGTCCCAATGAATTGGTGGCGCCCGGTGCCTGACGGATGCGATACGGGAAGCTGGCAGCAGAAACCATCTGCCAGTTGATCATCGTCGGGTCGATCACTTCAGCGTCAGCGCTCCAGCCTGACAGCAGCGTATAGCCGTGCCGATAGAGATAACCAGGATCCTGTTTCACCTTCGGCACAATATCCTGACGCACCAGCGTGGTTGGCACGTTCCACGGCGGATTGAGCACCACGTTGTTCAGCGCACTGCGCATAAGCGGCGTTTTGCGATCGGGCCGTCCGACAATAACCCGCGATGAGAGCACCGTGCTGCCGTTGTTATAGTAGGTCAGCGAATAGTTGGGAATATTCACCATTATCCCGTTATGCATATCATCCGGCAGCAGCCGCAGACGCTGAATGTTCAGCGCCAGCAGTGAGGCGCGCATCTGCGGTGAGACATTCAGCCACTCGCGGGTGCGCGGGCCAATTGCGCCGTCATCCGCCAGCCCCTGCCAGTGCTGAAAGCGCTTCACGCCCTCAACCAGCGCAGTGTCATAGATATTGCCGGCTGCAGAAGGCGATCCGGCCAGTATATTTCCTGCTGGCTGCGGCGTCGGGGCCGGAAGATCGGTGACGCTGGTGGCGGAAGGACTTACTGCCACCGGCTGGCTTTCAGCAACCGGCACGGCGCCCGCCGGCACTGCATCTTCATCCGGTGCAGGCGTAGTGGCGTGGTCAGATGCGGTCAGCATACCGGTGCGCTGAAGAATTTCCCGCAGCGCTGGCACATCATCGCTGACCTGCCCCGGACGCAGCGTTGCTTTGTCACGCAGCTGCGGCCAGGGACGATTATCCGTCAGCAGCGTCTTCAGCGCCGCATGCATCGGCTGATACTGCGGATGCTGCGGCTGCAGTGAGGCCACAAACGCGCGGCTGCCGCCAGCGTTAACCGCGTTCTGCCACTGATTGATCGCTGACAGCGACGGCATGGTAAGCCTGTAAGGCACATTGCTGTAAAGCCAGGTTTCACCCTGCGCCGGTACGCCCGCCACAAACTGCAGGTAACCCAGCATGGCATCGCTCAGCACCACGTCGCGCGCAAAGCCTTTAATGTCCGGATCGGTCAGCCGCTCAACCCAGCGGCTGAACTGTGGCTGCACGCCTGAAAGCGCGACCTCAGCCAGCTGCTGCTGAAACGCCTGCACCGTATCGCGGTCCTGCCAGAGCGGCGCCATTCCGCGCGCGGCATAAAGACCCGCCAGACCCGGCAGGTAAAAAGGGCGATCGCTGGCGCTGAATGCCTGCAGGATCTGCTGCTGGCTGGCCGCCACTGACGTGGTGCCGTGCCCGCCGGCTGTCATGCTGGCGGTTTGTGCAGCCTGCCCCGCGGCCAGTGGCAAGCCTGCCAGCACGGCACTAAACACCAGCGCCATGCGATTAAATCTGAACGTTTTACTCAGCAACATCCCTGCCCCCTGTTACCTGAGACGCAGCCTGCCCTGTGCGCTGCGTACAACCTGTACTTTCATGATGAGTATATAAAGAAAAAACGGCATTCGCCTCTCAGGGCCAATGCCGTTTACAGATTAACGCTGGTTGCGCGGTTTAACCAGTCAGGCGCTTAGCTATTTTGCGTTTCCAGCCCCTGCTCGCTTTGCGCCGTTTTTACCGGTGCCGGATCGGCGGAAAAACCACGCAGGCCCACTACGTGCACATGCTCCGTATTGTTAAATACTTTACGAACCAGTTTATAAGTGGTGCCTTTTTCCGGACTGATATTTTCCGGCGCGGCGATCACCAGCTGCATCTCCAGACGCTCGCAGAGTTCAAACAGCGTCGCGATTGAACGGGCATCCAGACGCGCCGCTTCATCAAGGAACAGCAGACGGCACGGTGAGATATCTTTGCCGCGCAGACGACGCGACTCCTCTTCCCAGCTCTGCACCACCATCACCAGAATTGACATCCCGGTACCAATCGCCTCGCCGGTTGAGAGCGCCCCGCTTTCCGCGCGCAGCCAGCCGTCGGAGCCGCGATTTACTTCAACTTCCATTTCCAGATAGTTGCGATAATCCAGCAGCTCCTCACCGATGGTCTGCGGCGTACGCTGGCCCATATCAATCTGCGGGTTAAGACGCTGATAAAGTTTGGCCAGCGCTTCCGAGAATGTCAGCCGGTTACTGGTAAAGAGATCCTGATGCTGTTCGTGCTCTTCGGAGAGCGTATCCAGCAGCGTGGCGTGTGTCTCACGCACGTTGACGTTAAGCCGTACGCTCTTCACCTGACCAAAACTCACCGTCTGCAGCCCCTGGTTCAGCTGCCGGATGCGGTTCTGTTCGCGCTGAATAGTCTTGCGAATAATATTGGCCGCACTGCGTGAGCTGATCGCCAGCGTCTGCTCGCGCGCCGTCAGCTCTTCGGTCAGACGGTTCAGCTCAATCTCCATCTGCTCAATCGCCTCGACCGGATCGTCAGTGCGGATAATATCCTGACGGATACGCTCGCGCAGATGCTGATAAACGGCGATAAAGAACTGAATTTTACGCTCCGGGCGCTTGGGATCTTCCGACATGCGCAGAACATCACGCAGATGCTCATTATCCGCCACCGCAAGGCGCAGCGCGCCCAGGGCTTTATCGGACATTGAGCGCAGCTCGTCACCGCTCATATAGGCCAGCTCGCGCCGGTGCAGCCGTCGTTCCACGCCGTTGTCTTTCACCAGACGCAGTACGGAGCACCAGCCCGCCTTGGCACTGACCACCTGCTCACGCAGGATGCGATAATCGCGCTCCAGCTTACGCAGCTTTTTCTGCAGGCTGTCCATTTCTGCTTCGCAGAACGTCAGCTGTTTCTCCAGCTGGTTACGCCGCGCCCGGTTATGGCTGAGCGCGGTATAGAGTTCATCGCGCCGGATACGCGCCCGCTCTTCCGCGCTGGCATCGGCGTGAACGCCGATATCCTGCATCTCCTGCTGCAGCTCTTTCAGCATGTCGCGTTTCGCATCGTGCGAACTGCGCAGCGAGGCCAGCACCTGCGAGTACTGCGTCAGCTGCGCCTGATGTTCACGCAGGCGTTCACGGGCGCGGCTGCGCTCGCCTTCAGCCTGCTCCAGGCGCTGCCGTAGCTTATCAGAGAGATCGCTGTTACCGGTCAGCATCCCGGCTGAATCGCCATAGCTGAAGTGGGCGCGGCGCTGTACCACCTCCGTCAGCGCAAATGCCTGCTGGCGCGCGCTGAGCTGCTGCGCCTGCGCCTGCTGGTAGTCGCGCTGCAGCTGATCGTGCTGCTGCGGATCGTTCTGCAGCACCGCCACCAGCGACTCCAGCTTGCTGAGTTTGCTGCCGTGCTGGTGCAGGAAGCGCGCCGCCTCCTGCGCCTCTTCCACCCGCTCACGGATCTCTTCGCAGCGATCCGGCAGGGTGTCATCCAGCAGCAGGTTAACGCGAGGCAGCAGGCGGTTAAGCTGGGCGACGCCGTCGCGCGCCTGTTCAAACTGTGCACGCTGCTGCTGATTATTACTCTCATGCTGCGCCAGACCGCGCTCCAGCTCACTGCGCCGGCCGTTAAGCTGGCGGATTTGCGCTTCCGGATCCTCATCAAACGCTACCGCCAGATGACTGCCGATAAAGCGGCTGAAAGACTGGTGCAGACGCTGCGTTTTCTGTACGTCAAAAGAGAGCGTCGCATAACGTTCTGCCAGCCTGTCACGTTCAATACCCAGCAATTCAAGCTGATTTTCACGTGCGGCGCGGCCAAACAGCGGCACCTTAGGAAAACGCGAATAGCGCCACTGACGCTCTGCGACTTTGACCACGACAGCTTTATCCAGCTCATCTACGCTGAAGACGCTGTCATCAAAGGATTGCGGATCGCCCTCAATCAGATAGAGATCTTCCGGGCACTCTTCCAGCCCTTCGAGCTGTTCGCGTATCAGCGCCAGATCCGGCACCACGATGGCGTGGCGCGAAGGTCCATAGAGCGCAGAAAAATAGGGGGCATCGTCCAGCGTGACATCATCATAAATTTCGGAGAGCAGCACGCCGCCAAAGCGCTCTGCCAGCTGCGTGAGGCGCGCATCTTCTGCGCCGCCTGGCTGGCTGAGGCGTTCAATCTGCTGCTCAACGTCGCGTTTACGCGCCGCAATTTCATCTCGCTCTACGGTGGTTTCACGCTCGCGCTCCAGCAGCTGCTGCATAAAGGCGGTCACCTGCTGACTGCTGCTCAGCTGCTCACCTGTCTGTTCGCTAAGCTGCGTCAGGATCTCCTGAGCGGCCAGCCAGTGCGGGGCGCGTGCCGTCAGCGTTGCGATACGTTCGCGCAGCTGTTCCAGCTCCTGACGCATCTGCATGCGCTGTTCACCGGCATCGGCAACGCTGGCGCTGAGCTGCTCAATCTGCGCTTCCAGCTCGCGCTGCAGCCCTTCCAGCGCGTCTGCTTCATAGTGCTGGCCCTGACGTTTGCAGAACTCTGCCAGCAGGCGTTCAGCCTCATGCTGCTCGCGCAGGCGACCTTCTGATTCGTTAAGACGCAGCCGCAGTGACGCCAGCTGATCGGCATAATGACGCTGATTCGCGGCGTCGCGCAGCAGCTGGCGACCCACCTGCCAGGCGTCCTGACGGCTGACCTCACCGGCAATGCTGGTTACCAGCGCCAGCGCCTGCTCAAACTGGCTGTGTGCGGCTTCCGCCATACTCAGTTTCTGCTCCAGCCGCAGCAGCTGGCTGGTCGCCTCTTCGTCGCGTGCCTGGAACGTCTCCAGCCAGTCAGCGGCGTTATCAATCGTCAGGTCCGGCAGCTGGCAGCGCGTACGGGCTTTCTCCAGTGCCTGCAGCGCCTGCTGATACTGAATAGAGCGCGTCTGCTGAACATCCAGCGCCTGCTGGAAATCAGCCAGCTGACTTTTCAGCTCATCCACTTCAATTTCAGCGGCTTCGGCGCGCGCCTCATTCTCTTCCTGGATCTCACGCGCTTCAGCTACAACCTCATTCTGCTCTTCCAGCCGGTAGCTCAGCTCTTCAAGATCGGCATCATAACGCGCGATTTTCTCCTGCTGGCGCATTGCGGTCTGCACCAGATTAAGATGATCGCTGGCCGCCTGATAATCGATCTCCAGATCGCTTTCAGCGGCGCTATGCTCAGCCAGCTCACGCGCCATTTCCACGTGACGATACTGCTCCGACACCAGCTGGTTGCGGCTGCTGAACAGCTCATTGCGCAGCTGAAGCGCCCCGTCCAGATGTACCCGCCGTTCGTTCGCATGACGCATATAGTCAGCTGAGACGTAGCTGGTCGCCTCAGAGATCAGATGCTTGAACAGATCGCGATCGGACTGCGTCACGCGAATCGCTTCCAGCGTCATGCGGTTCTCACGCAGTGCCGCTTCCATATCCTGAAACGCTTTACGCACGCCGCCGTTTTCCGGCAGCAGATAGTCGCGCAGCGAACGGGTGATGGCGCTGGAGATACCGCCGTAAAGCGACGCCTCAATCAGCCGGTAGAATTTACTGCGATCGCTGGCTGAACGCAGGCGACGCGGCACCACGCCGAGTTCAAACAGCATGGCGTGATAGTCAGTAATGGAGCTGTACTGGCGGAACTGCACGCCTTCCTGTGCTTCAACGCGATCTTTAACCTCTGTCAGCGGCAGTACACGCGCCTGACGGCTGTTAAGGATCTCGGTCAGCATGTCCGTGGGCAGCGCATCTGCGGGCAGGCCATGAATACTGAACGGTTTAATATCCACTTTCTTATCGCGCCCGGCCACCTGCTGCAGACGCACCCCGACCACAACGCGCTGATGGCGTGAGTTGACGACATCCAGCACTGAATAGCAGACGCCAGCGCGCAGTTTACCGTGCAGACCCTTATCGCGGGAGCCTGACGTGGCGCCTGCTTCCGTGGTATTACGGAAGTGCAGCAGGGTTAAATCGGGGATCATCGCCGTAACAAACGCGGCCATGGTGGTGGATTTACCGGCACCGTTACCGCCTGAAAGCGTGGTAACCAGTTCATCGAGATCAAAGGTGCGGGCAAAAAAGCCATTCCAGTTGATCAGTGTCAGCGAACGAAATTTACCGCGTTCAATCATACCTGCTTCTCCTCCGCGTTATCAGTCGCATCACTGCTCTCCGCATGTTCACTCTCCTGCTCCGCCTCATCGGCTGTTGCAGAAACGGCAGCCTCTTCGGGTGTCATCGCTTCACCCACGCGGATCAGACGCAGCTGCGCCTCACGCGGATCGTCGCCGCTGCGCACGTCAGCACCAAAGCGAAAGACTGATTCCATAATGCGAAATTTGCTGCTGTCATTACCCATAAACCACACCATTCCCAGGCGGCGCAGACGGCTCAGTGAGGCGCGCATCTTCTCCTGCAGGCGGGTGCGATCGAGATCGGAACCGGTTGAGCGCTGATTGACCAGCTTAAGCAGCTTGTGTTCATCCGCCAGCGACAGCAGCTCATCATAGAGCTCCTGCTGGGTAAAAATACCCTCGTTTGCCAGACGCTCCGGGCTCAGATAGAGGTAGCAGAGAATTTTGCCTACCATCATATCCAGCTCAGAGAGCACCGAGCGTGGGATCAGCGTGGTTGAGCGCGGCCGCAGGTAGAAAAAGCCTTCTGGCGCGCGGATCAGCTCCACGTTATAGCGGGCATAAAACTCTTCAAGATAGGTTTGGTAGTCCATCAGAAAAGCGTGATTATCCAGCTCTTCAATACCGATATGCCGGCCCGCGCGCAGCTGACTGTCGAGCGCCGGAAAAAGGGGATTGGCCAGCGCCAGTGCCAGTTTAACCGGCATCACTTGTTCAATATTTGTCGATGACATGCGCCTGCACCTTGGCTCCGTAATCATTAATGGTCTGCCATTCTGCTGGCAAACCGGCTAAATCTGCTTCAGCAACGCCCAGCCGCACCGCCTGATCGATCACGATACGCGCCAGATCGAAATGGCGCGCGCGCGGATATTGCGCCAGGTATTCGCGCATGACGGTGGCAAGGTGCAGCGGTTTTTGCTCGCGACGATACACAGCCAGCGCCTCTTCAATCATGGCGGCCAGCTGCTCGCGGATCTCGTTAAACTCTTCATACTCCATTTCCGGCGGAAGCTCGCCCATGACCTCATCGTTACGCAGCGTCATCTCTTCATCGCGCATATCGAGCAAGCGGTCAGCGCTGGCGTAAGTCAGCATCCACGGCTGATCAAAATAGTTCTGTACCGACTGACGCAGCCGCTGTGCAAAGACCCGGTTCTTATCCATATCAATCGCGGTACGGATAAACTTGTGTACATGACGGTCATAGCCGATCCACAGATCAATCGCCTGCTGGCCCCAGCTGATAATGCGATCGAGTTTGTTCTGCAGGTCATAAACCAGTTTGTCGACGAAACCGAGATCGGGACTGCTCAGCGTGGCATCCTGAATGCGCAGCAGGTTAGCCTGCAGCTTATCCCCCGCCGCTTCCAGCGTATCCTGCAGTTCACGCAGCGTGCCGGAGGTCTCAGAGAGCAGCAGTTCACAGCTGGAGATCGCGGCGCGCCAGTCTTTGTTGAGCAGCGCGGCGATATCATTTTTTACCGTCTGCTGCTGCTCATCCATCAGGCGCTGCGTCATATCGATGCTGTCAAAAATCTCAGCAACCGAATATTTCAGCGGAGCAAATACGTTGCGGTGCCAGTGAAACTCATCGCCATCTTCTTCAGCGGCGTCAGCAGCGCGCTTCAGCTCCTGACCCACAATTGAGAGCTGCATTGAGAGGCGCAGCGTGGAGAATTCGCGCTGGCGGATATAGTAGTCGGTGATGCCAATTCCCAGCGGCGTCAGGCGGTAGATAGCGTGCCCTTCAGACACCTCGCTGGTAAACCGGTTAAGCAGTCGCTGCCGTACCAGGTCGTTAATCGCATTGTTCGCACGCACCTGTACGGTTTCATGCGTCTGTTCAAACGCTTTGCTGACGTGACGAAAGGCGTCGGTCAGCTCACCTTCACTCATTTCACCGTCCATGCGCTCACCGTTAAGGGTAGCGATGGCCAGCAAAAAGGCCAGACGTTCTACCGGCAGCGCAAGCGAGAAATCGTTTTTGCGTGCCCAGGCCACCAGTTCTGGCACCGTCTGGGAAAAATCGCTCATAGTTGATCCTTTTACCTGGGTTTGCGCGCCGTCACATGGATATAACGCCCTAAGCTTAAAAAGGGCTCCTGACGACAGTAGCGCCGCTCCATTTCAATAATCTCTTCCACGCTCTTACCTGCACCGGGCTGCGGTTTCATGTAATCACTGAACACGCGAACACCGGTGCGCTGCTCAATCACAAAACCGCACTGCGTCAGCCACTGATAGACGTCCTGCGGTTCGCGCGGAAAATCGGGCGACAGGGTACGCTTTTTGCGTTTGGTCATATTGGCGCGCAGGTAGCCGAAATTACCCAGCGTAAGCGTGCGAAACGTCAGCCCGTGCGCGTTGTAAAACATCAGCGACAGCACACCGCCTGGTTTCAGCGTCTGCCACAGCGCCTGCAGCACGGCCAGCGGATCGGCCACCCACTCCAGTACCGCGTGAAACAATACCAGATCGACTGGCGTATCCAAATGCTCGCCTACCTGCTGAGCGCTGACTTGCCGGAACTGCATATTGTGGCTGACGCCGGTTTCCCGTGCGTGGTCCGCCGCCAGTTTCAGCATTTCACCGGAGAGATCGCAGAGCGTGACCTGATGCCCGCGGGCAGCGAGTCCGCTGGAGATTTGCCCCACGCCGCCGCCAGCATCCAGCACAGAGAGCGGTCCGGCAGGCAGTGACGGCAGCAGCGCCTCCAGCTCATCCCACAGAATGGCCTGACGCACCAGCCCTTTGCGGGTGCCGTAAATGTTTTGCGAGAATTTATCCGCCAGATCGTCGAAATTACGATCCTGCATGGTGTGCGCTCCGGTTTGCGGCAGTTAACTTGTGCTATTTTGTCACAGGCTCACCAGGAATGAACCTTTCACGCTGCAGTAACTGTCTGGCTGCTGTTTTTTCAGACAAAAGGAGTAAAAAAGGATGTTATTTGCCTTAAAAAAAGTCATTGGCGGCTTGCTTCTGCCTTTGCCGCTGCTGTTACTGCTGATGGCAGCCGGACTTTTGCTGCTCTGGCTGACGCGCTGGCAAAAAAGCGCCAAAGTTTTACTCTCCGTCAGCTGGCTGCTGCTGCTGCTGCTGAGCCTGCAGCCGGTGGCCGACCGCCTGCTGCTGCCGCTGGAAAACCGCTACCCGACGTGGAACGGTACAACGCCGGTGGCCTGGATTGTGGTGCTGGGCGGCGGTTATACCTGGAACCCGGACTGGGCGCCCGGCTCTAACCTGATTGGTAACAGCCTGCCGCGCGTGACGGAGGGCGTAAGGCAGTGGCGACGCAACCCGCAGGCCAAAATGATTTTTACCGGTGCGGCGGCAGGCCAGAATCCGCGCAGCAACGCCGCGGTTGCCGCCGACGTCGCGATGAGCCTTGGCGTACCGCATAGCGCCATCATTACGCTTGATTCGCCGAAAGATACCGCTGAAGAGGCGCAGGCGGTAAAACAGATGACGGGCAATAGCGCATTTCTGCTGGTCACCTCCGCCAATCATCTGCCGCGTGCGATGGCTTTTTTTCACCACGCCGGGCTGGCACCGATCCCCGCGCCGGCAAATCAGATGGCGATCGTCTCGCCGCTTAACGGCTGGGAGCGTGCGCTGCCCTCGCCACTCTGGCTGAGCCACAGTGAACGGGCTATCTATGAGACGCTGGGACAGATCTGGCAGCACCTGCGCGGTCAGTCGGGCAGCCGTGACGACGCTGCGCCCTGATGTCAGAAAGAGAAAGTGTCAGACAGAGCCAGCGGCGTGGCGCCTGCTGGCCTGACAAAGAGAGTTAACGCTGCATCGCCGCGCGTACGCGCGCCAGATCTTCTGGTGTATCCACGCCCACGCTCGGGATAGTTGTGGCAACCGCCACATGAATTTTTTCGCCATACCAGAGCACGCGCAGCTGCTCCAGTAGCTCAATCTGCTCCAGCGCGCAGGGTTGCCAGGCGACATAGCGGCGAATAAAGCCGGCGCGGTAGGCATAAATACCGATATGCCTCAGCAGCGTATCTCCCGCCTGCTCGCGCGACTGCGCATAGCGCTCGCGATCCCAGGGAATGGTGGCCCGCGAGAAATAGAGCGCGTAGCCCTGCCGGTCGGTTACCACTTTAACCGCGTTCGGATTAAACGCCTCATCGGCATCTGCGATCGGCACCGCCAGCGTGGCCATGCCAGCCTCTGCCGCGGCGAGATTGTCCGCCACCTGACGCACGATACCGGCCGGGATCATCGGCTCATCGCCCTGCACGTTGACAATGATAGTGTCATCGTCAAAGTTGCAGGCTTCAATGACTTCAGCCAGCCGCTCGGTGCCGGACTGATGATCGGCCCGCGTCATACAGACTTCACCGCCGGCCGCAGTTACTGCTGCAGCGACTTCGGGGTGATCGGTTGCGACGATTACGCGATCGGCTCCCGACTCCCGCGCACGCTCCATGACGTGCACGACCATGGGCTTACCGTGGATATCGACCAGCGGTTTACCCGGCAGACGCGTCGAAGCGTAGCGCGCCGGAATGATAGCAACAAAACTCATGGATGGATCTCTTCAGCCGTCAGCGTTCGCGCCTCGGTTTCCAGCAGCACCGGAATGCCATCCCGCACCGGGAATGCCAGTCCGTCAGGCTTGCAGATAAGCTCCTGCTGCGCCTTGTTGAAGTAGAGTTTTCCGTTACAAACCGGACAGGCCACAATCTCAAGTAAACGGTGATCCATACTTTTCTCCTTTCAGGATCGGGGTCAGTTAGTCAGCATACCATAGCGGTTGCCAGACTCTATTACGCGCCGCGGGCCAGCCGGGTGATATCGTCGAGCAGCGGTGCCACTGCCGCACCGGAAAGCTGCGCCTCTACCGGCAGATACCACCAGTTGTCGCGCGCAAACTTACGGCACTTCACCGCATCTTTCTCCGTCATCAGCAGACATTGTCCGCTCAGCGTCAGGCCGGCAAGCTCCGGCTCGCTGTAAGCGTGATGATCGGCAAACGCGATTTCCGCTACCGTTTTAATGCCCTGCTGCTGCAGCGTGGTGAAAAAGCGCGGCGGATGGCCAATACCGGCCATCGCCACAATATCTGGCAGCGCACTGAGCGCAGCGGTTTCGCCCGATAGCAGGTTAACCGCCCGACCCGGCTGCAGCGTCATGGCAATTTCCGGACTGGTGGCATTGCCACCATTAACGATCACCGCATCCACCTGCTGCAGCCGGTGCGCACGCTCCCGCATAGGCCCGGCGGGTAACCACCAGCCGTTGCCAAAGCGGCGCACGCCATCCACCACCACAATTTCGCGATCGCGCTGCAGCGCATAATGCTGCAGGCCATCATCCGTGATGATGATGTCCAGCGAATGCGCCGCCAGCAGCGCTTCGATAGCCTGACGGCGCCGGGGCGCCACGGCAACCGGTACGCCGGTGCGTTGTGCAATCAGCACGGGTTCATCCCCGGCCTCGGCCGTTGAGGTTTCCCCGGTTACCAGCAGCGGATAGTGTGCCGCTTTCCCCCCGTAGCCGCGTGACACCACGCCCGGACGCAGCCCGCGCGCCTGCAGCGCTTCTGTCAGCCAGATTACTACCGGCGTCTTACCGTTGCCGCCTGCCGTCAGGTTACCGACCACCACCACCGGACACGGTGCCCGCCAGCTCTGCTGCCAGCCACGCTGATAGCTCAGGCGAATCAGCCAGGTGATAGCACCATACAGCAGGCTAAGCGGCCACAGCAGCAGCCACAGCGGCGAGCGCCCGCTCCAGATGCGTTCAATCATTGACCGAACTGTAACTTATGCAGCTGTGCATAAGCCCCTTTCTCCGCCAGCAGCAGTTCATGCGTACCGCGTTCAACAATATGGCCATCCTCGACCACCACGATCTCATCTGCTTTTTCAATGGTAGAGAGACGGTGTGCGATCACCAGCGAGGTCCGGTTTTTCTGCAGCTCATCCAGCGCCGACTGAATGGCGCGTTCTGACTCCGTATCCAGCGCAGATGTCGCCTCATCCAGAATCAGAATCGGGCAGTCGCGCAGCAGCGCGCGCGCAATCGCAATACGCTGGCGCTGACCACCGGAGAGCAGTACGCCGTTTTCACCGATAACCGTATCCAGGCCTTTATCCATTTTGTTAATGAAATCCATAGCGTGCGCCATGGTGGCGGCCTGTTCAATCTGTGCCCGGCTATAGTCACCGTTACGCGCATAAGCGATGTTATTGGCGATGGTGTCATTAAACAGATGCACATTCTGCGATACCAGCGCTACCTGATTACGCAATGAGCGCAGGGTATATTCACGCAGATCGTGCCCATCCAGCAGAATTTCGCCGGAATCGATATCATAAAAGCGCGTCAGCAGGCTGGCCATGGTCGATTTGCCCGAGCCGGAGCGGCCGACCAGTGCAACCGTTTTACCCGCCGGCAGCGTCAGGTTAATATCGCGCAGCGCCGGGATCTCACGCCCCGGATAGGTAAAGGTCACGTTGCGAAACTCAACGTCGCCTTTAGCGCGTTCAACCGTGCGCGTGCCGTTATCCACTTCCTGCTCACTGTCGAGGATGGAGAACAGCGTCTGGCAGGCTGCCATACCGCGCTGAAACTGGGCGTTAACGTTAGTCAGCGATTTCAGCGGACGCATCAGGGCAATCATGGAAGAGAAGACCACGGTAATGGTACCGGCGGTCAGCGTTTCCATCACGCTGGGGAAGCTGGCGGCATAGAGTACAAACGCCAGCGCCAGCGAGGCGATAAGCTGAATCACCGGATCGGAGATGGAAGAGGCAGAAACCAGTTTCATCCCCTGCTGACGCATTTTATTGCTGACCTGAGAGAAACGTTCCGCTTCCACTTCCTGACCGCCAAAAATCAGCACTTCTTTGTGCCCTTTCAGCATCTGTTCTGCGCTGGTGGTGACCTGTCCCATGGTGTTCTGCATGTTTCGGCTGATGTTGCGGAAGCGCTTTGAAACGGTGCGGATAGCGAACGAGACCAGCGGTGCCAGCAGGATCAAAATCAGTGAGAGCTGCCAGCTGTAGTAGAACATCATGATAAACAGGCCGATGATCGAGGCGCCCTCGCGCACCACGGTTACCAGAGCACTGGATGAGGAGGAGGCCACCTGTTCTGAGTCATAGGTAATACGCGACAGTAGCGTGCCGGTAGACTGCTGATCAAAGAACGCCACCGGCATTCCCATCATGTGTCCGAACAGACGACGACGCATGTTCATCACCACATTACCTGACACCCAGGAGATGCAGTAGCTGGAGATATAGCTGGTGACGCCACGTATCAGCATCAGGCCCATGACAGCCAGCGGCATCCACAGCAGAACAGATTTGTCCGCTTTACCGAAACCATCATCCAGTAAAGGTTTCAACAGGGAGAGCATTAGGGTGTCGCCTGCCGCATTCAGCACCAGTGCCACGGCGGAGACGATAAGGCCAGCCTTGTGCGGCGCAATCATTGGCCAGAGCCGGCGGAATGTCTGCCAGGTTGAGAGATCTTTGTCTTGATGCATTATTTATTCACGCTGTTTGAAATAGCCGCTCATTCTACCTGGAATCATCTTTTACGCCAAACCACTGATGATACCAGCGCGGCTTTATTTGCTCGCGCAGCCCCTGCATCTGCCAGCGGCCCTGGCTGACACGAATGCGAACCTGCCCCGAGCGTGCGGTATCTGCCCAGCGATAGCCCTGCTCCTGGTAACGCTTTACCACTGAGCGGGCGGGCATACGCCAGGCGTTATAGCGCGCCACAGAAGCCACCGCCGCTTCGCCCGCTATATGCCGGAGAAACAGGGGCGTAGAGGAGGTCCGGCTGCCGTGGTGCGGCACCTGAAGCAGTGTAGCCTGCAACTGACCCTTTTCCAGCGCTGCCAGTTTGCGTTCCCCCGCCTGCTCCAGATCGCCAGTCAGCAGCAAACTGACCTGGCCATCATCCACCCGCACCACGCACGAATCATTATTGTGCCCCGCTACCGGCAGTGCTGGCGGCCACAGGGCGGTAAAACGCAGCCGCCCCCACTGCCACTGCTGGCCACGCACACAAGGCAGATGGCCGGGTTCTCCCAGCGCGCTGCGGATCGCCAGCGCCGGGCGGGCACGTAGCAGCGCGTTCAGCCCGCCACGGTGATCGAGATGCCGGTGACTCAGTATGACGCCCTGCAGCGTGCGTCCGGTGTAGTTCAGCCAGGGCAAAATAGTGCGCTCGCCGGCATCGCCCTGCTGCCACGCCGGCCCGGTGTCATACAGTACCACCTCCCTTCCCTGCGTGATCGCAACCGCCAGACCATGACCAATATCGAGAAAATCGATTTGCCAGTCGCTCTGCTGCGCGTCAGTGCGCCCCAGCAGCAGTGCCAGCAGCAGGCTGGCGAAACGGACCGACGTACGGGCAATCAGCCCGCTGCGCCACAACAGCAATCCGCCCCAGACTACTATGACAGCGGGCAGCGTCTGATGCAGGCTCAGCCAGCCGGCGGGCAGCCACTGGAGCGCCTGCACCAGATAGTCCACTGAACGATCGGCTAACCACCACAGCGGCTGTGCCGCCTGTTGCAGTGGCACCAGCAGCGCCAGCAGCAGCAGCGGCACCGTAATAAATGAGATAACCGGCACGGCCAGCAGGTTGGCCAGCAGCGCAGTCAGGCTGATGCCCTGAAACAGAAAGATCTGCAGCGGCGCCATCAGAATCATCATGCCGAGCTGCAGGTGCAGTAGCTGCAGCGGCAGCCAGCGACGTTGCGTACGATAAGGATATGGCAGAGCAAACCAGCTGAACCAGATAATCAGCATCGCTACCGCCAGGGCCGAGAGCCAGAAGCTCTCCGACAGGACCGCCAGCGGATCAAACAGAAGCAGTGTGCCCACGCACAGCAGCCAGATTTGCCAGGCGCTGAGCTGCCAGCCCGCTGCGCGTATAGCGCTCCAGAGCGTCAGCGCGAGCATGGCCCGCTGCGCGGGCGCATGGCTGCCGGCGATCCAGCAGTAGAGAGCAGCGGTCAGCCAGCTGACGATCAGCGGAAACCGCCAGCTGATATAGCGGGCAGGTAACGCAAACTGTATCGCACGCGCCAGCAGCCAGCCACCAGTGGCCGCCAGCGCAATATGCATTCCGGAAATGGCCATCAGGTGCGCGGTGCCGGTATCGCGCAGAAGCTGTCGCAGCGACGCCAGCATCTGCGATCGATCGCCAAAAGCCAGCGCCTGCAGAATTGCCGGCTGCTTAAGCTCCGCGAGCGCGGCCTGATAGCGAGCCACCAGGGTTGCCCGCAGGCTGCAGCGTTCTGACATCTGCTGCTGATGCATGATACGCCCCTGCAGCGGCATATGATTTGCAACCCGCACGCGCTGCAGATCGTATCCGCCTTCATTCAGGCGACCATGTACTGCCCGCAGCCGCAGCCGCATGTGCCAGCGCTGCCCTGCGCACCAGTTTTCTGTGTTATTCACATTACTGATTTGTACAAACAGCGGCGGAAACTGCAGCCGCCCGTCAACGCGGATAAGCCTGACCAGCAGCAGGTTTTGCCGGGTGTCGACCGCGCTGACGCTGACCGTGGCGTCGACCGGCCGTCGGGTGAGCAGCTCCATCGCATTCAGCAGGCTGCGCGCTTCACCCTGTGCCCAGCACGCCACCAGCAGCGCTATCCCTGCCAGCACGGCAGCTTTATGCGACCAATGCAGTAAAAAAATAGCGATGAGAGTCAGTACGGCCAGCGTGATGCCGGATGGGATCTGCGGCAGCAGCAGCAGAGGCAGGGTGGCAAGAATGGCGATACCTGCGCCAGTGGTCCATGTAATGTGCATATTTCTCTCCGTCAGACAGCACCATTGTGCGGCAGTCAGTGAGAGAAAAAAGCTTACGTCATATGGATTTGCGTCAGCGCGCCGGTACTTTTTCAGGTGCAGTGATAGGCATTACAGCGCGGCGGGATCGCGCTCGCAAATCACAGAGTGGCAGCAAAAAAAAACGACACCCGGAGGTGTCGCTTTATGGTTCGGTAACGGCTTAGCCGTAGATATTTGCACGGTCACGCAGTTCTTTGCCTGGTTTAAAGTGGGGAACGTATTTACCTTCCAGTTCCACTTTGTCACCCGTTTTCGGGTTACGACCAGTGCGCGGTGCGCGGTAGTGCAAAGAAAAGCTGCCGAATCCCCGGATTTCGATGCGCTCACCCTGTGCCAGCGTAGTGGCCATGTGCTCGAGCATCTCTTTGACCGCATCCTCAACGACTTTCGCCGGAATATGAGTATGCTGGCCAGCAAGTCTTTCAATCAGTTCTGACTTGGTCATGAATCCTCCGGTTAATCCCTGTTTGGAAAGGTATGACAGCTTTTACCGAAACCGGACGATATGACTATCGTCCGGTGCTTCGGGTCGATTACTCGCCTTTAGCCGCTTTGAACGCTTCAGCCATTGCGTTAGAGAAGTTGCTCTCATCCTGTTTGGTGTTAACAGTGTTGATAGCTTCTTTCTCGTCAGCCTGGTCTTTTGCACGTACAGACAGGCTCACAACGCGGTTCTTACGGTCAACGCCAGTGAATTTAGCTTCAACGTCGTCGCCTACGCTCAGAACCTGAGTCGCGTCTTCGATGCGATCCAGTGAAGCTTCAGAAGCGCGCAGGTAACCCTCTACGCCATCAGCTAATTCTACTGTAGCACCTTTCGCGTCAACTGCAGTGACTTTACCAGTCACGATAGCGCCTTTCTTGTTCAGGGTGATGTAGTTGTTGAATGGATCTTCAGCCAACTGCTTCACGCCCAGAGAGATGCGCTCGCGCTCTGCATCAACCTGCAGTACAACGGCAGCGATTTCGTCGCCTTTCTTGTACTCGCGTACGGCTTCTTCGCCGGTTGCGTTCCAGGAGATGTCAGACAGGTGAACCAGACCGTCGATGCCACCGTCCAGGCCGATGAAGATACCGAAGTCAGTGATTGACTTGATTTTACCTTCAACGCGATCGCCTTTGTTGTGGGTCTCTGCGAACTGCTGCCATGGGTTAGATTTGCACTGCTTCAGACCCAGGGAGATACGACGACGCTCTTCGTCGATGTCCAGAACCATAACTTCAACAACATCGCCCACGTTAACAACTTTAGATGGGTGAATGTTCTTGTTGGTCCAGTCCATTTCAGAAACGTGTACCAGACCTTCAACGCCCTCTTCGATTTCTACGAAGCAGCCGTAATCAGTCAGGTTGGTTACACGACCGGTCAGGCGGGTGCCTTCCGGATAGCGCTTAGCGATAGCAACCCATGGATCTTCGCCCAGCTGTTTCAGGCCCAGAGATACGCGGGTACGCTCGCGGTCGAACTTCAGCACTTTAACAGTGATTTCGTCGCCCACGTTGACAATTTCGCTTGGATGCTTAACGCGTTTCCATGCCATGTCGGTGATGTGCAGCAGGCCGTCAACGCCGCCCAGGTCAACGAATGCGCCGTAGTCAGTGAGGTTCTTAACGATACCTTTGACTTCCATGCCTTCCTGCAGGTTTTCCAGCAGCTGATCGCGCTCAGCGCTGTTTTCAGATTCGATAACGGCACGACGTGAAACCACGACGTTGTTACGTTTCTGATCAAGCTTGATTACTTTGAATTCAAGCTCTTTGCCTTCCAGATGCAGAGTATCGCGAACCGGACGCACGTCAACCAGTGAACCTGGCAGGAACGCACGAATACCGTTCAGCTCAACTGTGAAGCCACCTTTAACTTTGCCGTTGATAACACCGGTAACAGTTTCAGCGTCTTCGTAAGCTTTTTCCAGCGTGATCCAAGCTTCATGACGTTTAGCTTTCTCACGGGACAGCAGGGTTTCACCGAAGCCGTCTTCTACTGCGTCCAGAGCAACGTCAACTTCGTCGCCCACCTGGATTTCCAGTTCGCCAGCTGCGTTCTTGAACTGCTCTGCAGGAATTGCAGATTCAGATTTCAGACCCGCATCAACCAGCACGACGTCTTTGTCGATAGAGACAACAACGCCACGAACAATGGAACCCGGACGGGTTTCGATTTCTTTCAGGGACTCTTCAAAGAGTTGAGCAAAAGATTCAGTCATATTGATAATCTTAGGATTCTTCAATTTAACGTCCACCTGACGTCACTGTCGGATGGGGTTGTTTCACATGCCCTGCACCGGTTCCGTGGTACAGGGTTACAGCAATTCTGTCACCGAAAGATTATACACCCAGTTTCTGCCGGGCGTAATCAAGCGCCTGCTCAATCACCTGCTCAATCGACATGCTGGTTGAATCCAGCACCAGAGCATCAGCGGCAGGCACTAAAGGGGCGATAGCGCGATTACGATCGCGGTCGTCGCGTTCCTTTATCTCGGATAAAAGGCGCTCAAAGTTAACATCAATGCCGCTTTTCTGCAACTGCAGCATACGTCGCTGAGCACGTTCTTCCGGGCTGGCATCAAGGAAAATCTTCACTGGCGCATCGGGGAAAACCACCGTGCCCATATCACGCCCGTCGGCAATCAGGCCAGGTTCTTCACGGAAAGCGCGCTGGCGACGCAGCAGCGCTTCGCGCACGCGCGGAAAGGCTGCAACGCGTGAGGCGGTGTTGCTTACCTCCTGCGTGCGGATCGCGCTGGTCACGTCCTCACCTTCCAGCACCACCTGCATCTCGCCGTCAGCCGAAAGAAAACGCACGTCAAGATGAGCGGCAATAGGTACCAGCGCCTCTTCAGATTCAATATCTACCTGGTGATGCAGCGCGGCGAGCGCCAGCACGCGGTAGATCGCGCCAGAATCGAGCAGGTGCCACTGCAATGACTCCGCCATCGCTTTGCATAATGTCCCTTTGCCTGCGCCGCTTGGGCCATCGATAGTAATTACCGGGGCGATTACCGTCATTGTTCTCTCCTGTTACAGCCTGCTTATTAACAGTCTCTTAGACTATCTGAATTGCGCAGTAGTATACGCTGCCTGCGGCCGGTTAGTTACCCCCGCACACCGACAGCGGTGACAGTTTGCGCTTTTTCAGATGAATTTCTGTGCAGAAAGACCAGCGGAGTACAAAGCGATCCGGCGCCAGCGCGCCGGATCGGGCTATCAGGAGGCGTGGCTGACTTTTGCCAGCTGCTGGAAATAGTCCGGAAACGTTTTGGCCGTGCAGCCGGGATCGAGAATTGTTACCGGCGTATCGGACAGCGCGACCAGCGAAAAGCACATCGCCATACGGTGATCGTTATAGGTGCCGATATCCGCATGCCGGAGCTGCGCAGGTGGTGTAATCCGGATAAAATCGTGGCCCTCTTCGACTTCTGCACCCACTTTACGCAGCTCAGTTGCCATCGCCGCCAGCCGATCGGTTTCTTTCACGCGCCAGTTGTAAATATTACGCATCAGCGTTGTGCCCTGCGCAAACAGCGCCGTCGTCGCGATAGTCATCGCAGCATCCGGAATGTGGTTCATATCCATGTCGATGGCGTTCAGTTCGCCACGCGTACAGGCGATATAGTCATCCCCCCACTCGATAACCGCACCCATGCTTTCCAGCACGTCAGCAAAGCGAATATCGCCCTGTACGCTGTTGCGGCCAATGCCGGTAACCCGAACGGTGCCGCCACGAATGGCTGCTGCGGCGAGAAAATAGGAGGCTGAAGAGGCGTCACCTTCCACCAGATAATCGCCCGGTGACTGGTACTGCTGCTGGCCTTTCACAATAAAGCGCTGATAATTCTGGTTTTCAACCTCTACGCCAAAGCAGCGCATCAGATGCAGCGTGATATCAATATACGGTTTAGAGACCAGCTCGCCTTTGATCGTGATACAGGTATCCTGCTGCGCCAGCGGTGCCGTCATCAGCAGCGCAGTCAGGAACTGGCTGGAGACGCTGCCGTCTACGCTGACGTCGCCGCCACTGAATCCACCGTTCAGGCGCAGCGGTGGGTAATCACTCTGTTCCAGATAATCAATTCTGGCACCGCCCTGACGTAGCGCATCGACCAGGTGACCGATAGGACGCTCTTTCATGCGCGGCTCACCGGTTAATACCACGTCGTGATCGCCCAGGCAGAGTGCAGCAGCCAGTGGACGCATAGCGGTACCCGCGTTGCCGAGAAACAGCTCCAGCGGCTGTTGCGCATGAAGGGCGCCACCGTTGCCTGTGACTTCGCATACGGTGCGGTCAGGAGAAAGCGTGTAGCTGACGCCCAGCGCCTGCAGCGCAGTAAGCATGTGCTTTACATCATCGCTATCCAGCAGGTTAGTCAGACGCGTTGTGCCGTTAGCCAGCGCGGCCAGCAGCAGTGCACGGTTTGAAACGCTTTTTGAACCCGGCAGGTTGACCGTGCCGTCGATGCGGGCAATCGGTTGAAGAGTGAGGGAGTCCTGCATGTGAAACGAAATCTCCAAAAATACGAAACCCCGTCTGGTGACGGGGCCTGATACCAGACAAGCTGGCGTGAAACACAGATTAGCCGTGGCGACGCTCGAACTCTGTCATAAATTCAGTCAGCGCCTTAACGCCTTCCAGCGGCATGGCATTGTAGATAGACGCGCGCATACCGCCTACGACACGATGGCCCTTCAGCGCATGCAGGCCTGCTTTCAGCGACTCTTCCAGGAACAGTGCATCAAGTGAGGCATCCGCCAGCTGGAACGGCACATTCATACGCGAGCGGTTTGCGCTGGCAACCTCATTACGATAAAAACTGCTGTTATCAATGGTGCCATAGAGCAGTTCAGCCTTTGCCTGATTCAGCTTATCCATCTCACCAATACCGCCCTGCTCCTTCAGCCATTTAAAGACCAGACCAGAAAGATACCAGGCGAAGGTGGGCGGCGTGTTAAACATTGAGTCGTTTTCTGCCAGCACGCTGTAGTCAAGAATGGAAGGAACATGGCGCTGTGCTTTGCCCAGTAGATCCTCACGTACCACCACCAGCGTCAGTCCTGCCGGACCAATATTTTTCTGCGCACCGGCATAAATTACGCCATAGCGGCTGACGTCGATCGGCCGGGAAAGAATGGTAGAAGAGAGATCGGCAACCACAATTTTGTCGCCAAAATCGGGCTCTTCATCAATCGCCAGACCATCAATGGTTTCGTTAGGGCAGAAATGCACGTAAGCAGCACTGTCGCTCAGCTGCCAGTCGCGCATCGGCAGCAGCGCGCGCTTGCCGTCCAGCGTGGTTTTGATGTCGATCGCGTTTGGCGTGCAATATTTTTCTGCTTCTTTAATTGCACTGTGTGCCCAGTAGCCGCCATCGATATAATCAGCAGTGGTCGCTTCACCCAGCAGGTTACCCGGGACAGCCGCAAACTGCGCGCGGGCGCCACCGTGACAGAATAAAACTTTGTAGTTGGCCGGGATTTTAAGCAGATCGCGAAAATCCTGTTCCGCCGCTTCCGCCACGGCCATAAACTCTTTACTGCGGTGGCTAATCTCCATCACTGACGTGCCTAAACCATGCCAGTTGGTCAGCTCCTGCTCTGCGCGACGAAGTACTTCCACCGGCAGCATTGCCGGGCCGGAGCTAAAATTGTAAACCTGCGTCATGTCCCCTCACCACTCTCAGCTTGAACGGTTATGAATCTCTCCCCGGTTTTATCATTGCCTCCGGGCGGCTGCAATCATTTATCCGGCCGCGATCACATTTCTGGCGCCCGCTCCGCCGCAGCTTATATTACAAATGTAACGCACTGCGGGATATTGTGAGGCGGGCTGCACCAGGCCTGCGCGGCAGCGGCCCGCTGCTGTCCGTACCGGCGTCATGCAGAGAGAAAATGCCAGCGATGATAGCGCCACTGCGGTAAAACCCGTATTATTGCGCGCTTTACGCCCACCTTATCGACTTGAGAGAGCGCCACTATGACGCAAACGTTTATTCCAGGAAAAGATGCTGCGCTGGAAGACTCCATCGCCCGTTTCCAGCAGAAGCTGCAGGATCTGGGTTTTAATATTGAAGAGGCTTCATGGCTGAATCCGGTTCCGCACGTCTGGTCCGTACATATTCGCGATCGCGATTGCCCGCTCTGCTTTACCAATGGCAAGGGCGCGAGTAAAAAAGCGGCGCTGGCTTCCGCGCTGGGTGAATATTTTGAGCGTCTCTCAACCAACTACTTTTTCGCAGACTTCTGGCTGGGCAAATCCATCGCGAATGGCGATTTTGTTCACTATCCCAATGAGAAGTGGTTTCCTCTGCCGGCTGATGAAAGCCTGCCTGAAGGCATTCTTGATGCGCGCCTGCGTAAGTTCTACGATCCGGACGACAGCCTGAGCGCCGCTGATTTAATCGATCTGCAGTCCGGTAATACAGAGCGCGGCATTTGCGGCCTGCCGTTTACGCGCCAGTCCGATCAGCAGACTGTTTATATCCCGATGAACATTATCGGCAACCTCTATGTCTCCAACGGCATGTCCGCAGGCAATACCGCTAATGAAGCGCGCGTACAGGGGCTGTCTGAGGTTTTTGAGCGTCATATTAAAAACCGTATTATCGCTGAATCTATCAGCCTGCCGGAAATTCCGGCTGAGGTGATGCAGCGTTATCCTGATGTCATTGAAGCTATCGGACGCCTGGAAGCAGAAGGCTTTCCTATCTTCGCTTATGACGCCTCTCTGGGTGGCAACTATCCGGTTATCTGCGTGGTGCTGTTCAATCCGGCCAATGGCACCTGCTTCGCCTCATTTGGTGCCCATCCTGACTTTGGTGTGGCGCTGGAGCGTACCGTTACCGAACTTCTGCAGGGTCGGGGTCTCAAGGATCTCGATGTCTTCACGCCACCGACTTTTGACGATGAAGAAGTGGCTGAACATGCCAACCTGGAGACGCACTTTATCGATTCCAGCGGCCTGATCTCCTGGGATATGTTTAAAGATGAGGCAGACTATCCGTTTGTGGACTGGAGCTTTGCCGGCACGACCCAGGAGGAGTTCGCTACGCTGATGGCGATCTTCGCTGCGGAAGATAAAGAAGTCTATATCGCAGATTACGAACATCTGGACGTGTATGCCTGCCGCATTATCGTACCGGGCATGTCTGATATCTATCCGGCTGAAGATCTGCTGCTGGCGAATAACAACATGGGCGCTTCACTGCGCGAAACCCTGCTGGCGCTGCCGGCCAGTGAGTGGCAGCCTGAGGAGTATCTGGCACTCATTGAACAGCTGGATGAAGAGGGTCATGACGACTTTACCCGCGTGCGTGAGCTGCTGGGCCTTGCCACCGGTAAAGATAATGGCTGGTACACGCTGCGTATCGGCGAGCTAAAAGCGATGCTGGCGCTGGCGGGAGGCGATCTCGATCAGGCGCTGATCTGGACGGAGTGGACCATGGAGTTCAACCAGTCTATTTTCAGCGCGGAGCGTGCTAATTACTACCGCTGCCTGCAGACGCTGCTGCTGCTGGCCATGGAAGACGAGCGTGAACCGGTGCAGTATCATCGTGCGTTTGTCCGGATGTATGGTCAGGCGGCAGTTGATGCCGCATCCGCTGCGCTGAGCGGTGAAGCGCCGTTTTATGGTCTGCAGGCCATTGATGAAGATCTCCATGCGCTGCCTGCCCATCAGGCGCTGCTGGCCGCCTATGAAAAACTGCAGGCGGCAAAACGTCGCTACTGGTCCGCTGCATAACCGCTGCGCCAGGTGGTTTGATGACTCATCTGAAACCGGTATGGCCAGGCGGTCATACCGGTTTTTTTAACCGTATGAAATGCTGATTAAAATAATAATGTAAATTTTAAAATTATTTTTTTATAATATATTCATTAGCTTAAATGATTTTAACGCTGCATTCCTTCTCCTCTTCCGCTCAAAGATGATCCATATCAATTCCGCTGCTCACCCGCTTTGTTAGCATCTCCTCAGACCTGTTACGGAGAGCGTAAGCGTGAAAGCTGACAACCCCTTTAATGCTTTACTGCCTGCGGCAATGGCTAAAGTTGCTGAAGAAGCGGGTGTCTATAAAGCGACTAAACATCCCCTGACAACCTTTTTCCTTGCCATTACCGCCGGCGTCTTTATCTCAATCGCATTTGTGTTCTATATCACTGCAACCACCGGCAGCGCGCCGCTGCCCTGGGGCATAGCCAGGCTGATCGGGGGCATCTGCTTTTCACTGGGTCTGATGCTGGTAGTGGTATGCGGGGCCGATCTTTTTACCTCAACGGTGCTCATCGTCGTGGCTAAAGCCAGCGGGCGTATCAGCTGGCTGCAGCTGGCCCGTCACTGGCTCAATGTCTACATCGGTAATCTGTGCGGCGCGCTCTTTTTCGTCATGCTGATCTGGCTGGCGGGTGAGCATATGGTTGCCGGGGGTGCCTGGGGTCTTAATCTGCTGCAAACCGCCGATCACAAGATGCATCACAGTTTTATACAGGCCGTTGCGCTGGGTACGCTGGCCAATCTGCTGGTCTGCCTGGCCGTCTGGATGAGCTATTCCGGCCGCAGCCTGACTGACAAGATGATTGCCATGATTCTGCCGGTGGCGATGTTTGTTGGCAGCGGCTTCGAGCACAGCATCGCCAACATGTTTCTGATCCCGATGGCCATCCTGATCCGCGATTTTGCCGCACCGGAATTCTGGCAGCTCACCGGCGCCACTGCCGCTCAGTTTCCGGCACTCAATCTCAGCGACTTCGTTTTCAACAATCTGATCCCGGTTACGCTCGGCAATATTATTGGCGGTGGTGTGCTGGTTGGATTGACTTACTGGGTTATTTATCTGCGCGGCTCCGCGCCGGCAGCGTGATTGCGGCCGGGGGCAGCGATGCGTCCGGCAAGAAAGTCTCCTTACATAAGGCAGGTATATCATGTCCGAACTGAATGAAAAAATGGCAGCAGCCTGGAAAGGATTTAAGGCCGGCGAGTGGAAAACCCGCGTCAACGTACGCGACTTTATCCAGCTGAACTATACGCCGTATGAAGGCGATGAAGCATTTCTCGCGGGTGCCACCCCCGCCACAACGGCACTGTGGAACCGCGTGCTGGAAGGGATCAAAATTGAAAACCGCACGCATGCACCGGTGGACTTTGATACCGATCTGGCTTCAACCATTACCTCGCACGACGCAGGTTATATCGATAAATCTCTGGAAACCATCGTTGGGCTGCAGACTGAAGCACCGCTGAAACGCGCCATTATTCCCTTTGGCGGCATCAAAATGGTGGAAGGCTCTTGTAAGGTCTACGGTCGCGAACTCGATCCGGCGCTGAAAAAAATCTTTACGGATTACCGTAAAACCCATAACCAGGGGGTATTTGATGTCTATACGCCCGATATTCTGCGCTGCCGTAAATCAGGCGTCCTGACCGGCCTGCCTGACGCCTACGGCCGTGGTCGTATCATCGGCGATTACCGTCGCGTTGCGCTCTACGGCATTGACTATCTGATGCAGGACAAAGTGGCGCAGTTCACATCGCTGCAGCACGATATGGAAAACGGCGTGGATCTGGAAGCCACTATTCGCCTGCGCGAGGAGATCGCTGAACAGCATCGCGCGCTGGGCCAGATCAAAGCGATGGCGGCAAAATATGGTTGTGATATCTCGCTGCCGGCTACCACCGCACAGGAAGCGGTACAGTGGACCTACTTTGGTTATCTGGCGGCAGTAAAATCGCAAAACGGTGCCGCCATGTCGTTTGGCCGCGTGTCTACTTTCCTCGATATCTATATTGAACGTGATATGCAGGCTGGCAGGCTCACCGAAGAGCAGGCGCAGGAGCTGATTGACCATCTGGTCATGAAGCTGCGCATGGTGCGTTTCCTGCGCACGCCGGAATATGATGAGCTCTTCTCAGGCGACCCTATCTGGGCGACCGAATCACTCGCCGGTATGGGCGTTGACGGGCGCACCCTGGTGACCAAAAATACGTTCCGCTTCCTGAATACGCTGTACACCATGGGTCCCTCCCCTGAACCCAACATGACCATTCTCTGGTCCGAGAAGCTGCCGCTCAACTTTAAGAAATATGCGGCTAAAGTCTCCATCGATACCTCGTCGCTGCAGTATGAAAATGACGATCTGATGCGTCCTGACTTTGATAATGACGACTACGCTATCGCCTGCTGCGTCAGCCCGATGATTGTCGGCAAGCAGATGCAGTTCTTTGGCGCACGCGCCAACCTAGCTAAAACGCTGCTGTACGCTATCAATGGCGGGGTTGATGAAAAACTCAAAATGCAGGTCGGACCGAAAGAAGCGCCGATTACTGATGAAGTACTCGACTTTGACACGGTCATGGCGCGTATGGATCACTTTATGGACTGGCTGGCGAAGCAGTATGTCACCGCGCTGAACATTATCCACTTCATGCATGATAAATACAGCTATGAAGCTGCGCTGATGGCGCTGCACGATCGCGACGTTTATCGCACCATGGCGTGTGGTATTGCCGGGCTATCAGTGGCAGCGGACTCCCTCTCCGCCATCAAATATGCACGGGTAAAACCGGTGCGTGATGCGGATGGGCTGGCCACCGACTTTGAGATTGAGGGCGACTATCCGCAATTTGGCAATAACGACCCGCGCGTAGACGATCTGGCCTGCGACCTGGTAGAGCGGTTTATGAAAAAAATTCAGCGGCTGCAGACCTATCGCAATGCCGTGCCGACCCAGTCCGTGCTGACCATTACCTCAAATGTGGTATACGGTAAAAAAACCGGTAATACCCCGGATGGCCGCCGCGCCGGCGCGCCGTTTGGTCCGGGGGCTAACCCGATGCACGGACGCGATCAAAAAGGTGCCGTGGCCTCGCTGACCTCGGTGGCTAAACTGCCATTTGCCTATGCAAAAGATGGTATCTCCTACACCTTCTCTATCGTGCCCAACGCGCTCGGCAAAAATGATGAGGTAAGAAAATCAAACCTGGCGGGCCTGATGGATGGCTATTTCCATCATGAAGCGGCGCTGGAAGGCGGTCAGCATCTGAATGTTAACGTCATGAATCGCGATATGCTGCTGGACGCAATGGCGCATCCGGAAAATTATCCGCAGCTCACCATACGCGTTTCAGGTTATGCGGTACGGTTTAACTCGCTGACCCGGGAGCAGCAGCAGGATGTGATCACCCGGACCTTCACTGCCTCACTCTGATGATAAACAGGGCTCCCTGACAGGAGCCCTGCTTCAGAGTCCGTTTTGCCAGCGTGCTGACGCGGGAACGCTGGCAAAACGGACTTCCCTGCTGAGCACAACAGAGATTGTGCTGCCTGAAACAGGCCAAACCGGAGAACCATCGCTATGTCTGCTGTCGGTCGCATTCACTCTATTGAATCCTGCGGGACCGTTGACGGTCCTGGCATCCGTTTTATCACCTTTTTTCAGGGCTGCCTGATGCGCTGCCTCTACTGCCATAATCGCGATACCTGGGATACTCACGCGGGTAAAACAGCGACGGTTGAAGAGCTGATGCGGGATGTGATCGCCTGTCGCCATTATATGAACGCGTCAGGCGGTGGTGTGACCGCCTCCGGCGGAGAAGCGATCCTGCAGGCTGAATTTGTGCGCGACTGGTTCCGCGCCTGTAAGCAGGCGGGCATTCACACCTGCCTTGATACCAACGGCTTTGTGCGGCGCTACGATCCGGTAATCGATGAGCTGCTGGAGGTCACCGACTTAGTGATGCTCGATCTGAAACAGATTAACGATGAGATCCATGAAATTCTGGTCGGCGTTTCCAATTACCGCACGCTCGATTTTGCCCGCTACCTGCAGAAGAAAAACAAACGCACCTGGATCCGCTACGTGGTTGTGCCGGGCTATTCAGATGATGACGACTCTGCACACCGCCTCGGCAGGTTTACCGCTGACATGCAGAATGTGGAAAAAATAGAGCTGCTTCCCTATCACGAGCTGGGCAAGCATAAATGGGAGGCTATGGGGGAAACGTACCAGCTGGCTGGCGTCAGGCCACCAGCCAGAGAGACGATGGAGCGGATTAAAGCGATTCTGGCAGGCTACGGGCACAGCGTGATGTACTAAGACCCGCGCGCGCGACCTGCTCTCTGATATTTACACCTGTCAGGCGTGCGCCACCGGCGTCGCATGATGATCGGCTTTGCGCAGCAGCATGACCAGATAGACCAGTGCCACCGCAGCGATCATCACAAACAGCAGCTGGTCAGAGTAACGCTGCATTAGCATTGAAGTCATTGCCGGCCCCACCAGGCTGCCCACGGTATAGCTGAACAGCAGCGCCTGATTCATCGCCACCAGCTCATGGTGCGCAACGGTTTCACAGGCCCATGACATGGCAACCGGATAGAGCGTAAAGCCTGCCAGCCCCAGCACAAACAGCGCCGGCGCCATCGCCGTATCGCCCAGCATCGCCACGGCGCCGAGGATCACGACAAACACCTGCACGCGCAGGACCATCAGGCGTCCAAAGCGATCGGCCAGACGCCCGACGGGCCACTGTCCGATAATACCGGAGCTCACAAGCAGCGCCATCCAGTAGCCTACTGAGGCGTCACTCATACCGCGATGCGACAGATAGAGCGGCATCAGTCCATAGAGCGAGCCCAGCACAATGCCGGAGATGATGCAGCCATTGATGCCCAGACGTGAACTGCGGCGGCGCAGCATGCTCCAGATACGCGTAGTGGACGCCTCTTCGCTCTCTCCGGCCGTGCTCACCTGCACAAAAAGCAGTGGCAGCATAGCGCAGACAATCAGTGCCGTGACCCAGGGGATCACGTGCAGCAGTTCAGTGGACACGCTGCTGACCAGCAGCTGCCCGGCTACCGTACCGAGATAATAGACAATCATATAGGCAGCCAGCAGCTGACCGCGGTTACGCACCGTACCGCTGCAGAGCAGAGCGCTTTCAACCACTACCCAGATCAGCGCGCAGCCCACGCCGGCGCTGAAGCGCAGCAGCGTCCAGCTGGAGAAGCCTTCCAGCAGCACCATTCCCATTGTCGCCAGGGCAAACAGCACGCTGGCAAAATAGAAGCAGCGATTAAAGCCGTAGCGCGCAATCAGCCAGCCAGCCAGCAGCGTGCCCGCCAGATTACCGGTGTAATAGGCGGAACTCGCCATCCCTACCTGCCAGGTAGGCAGCTGCTCATGGGCAAGCCAGAGCGGCACCAGCGTATTAAGCACAGCGATAGAAACCGTCATCAGCATTAAGCCGCAGAGCAGCAGCAGGACGGGGCGCGACCAGGTAAGCATAAGGATAAAACCAATGGAAAGAAGCGAGAATTGCGCGCAGTTTGCCACTGGAAAATGGAAAGTCAACGAACAGAAAAACAGCACCGCACAATTTGCTGCTGAACAATTTATTTTTTTTATCTTCAGGAGGTTAGAAGCATCATCGCCAGAGCAGAATTAAAATCTATCGCTATGAATTTACAGATTTTTAGCGCTTAACCGCTGCTTCTCTTCGATAACGTTTATTTGTGATAGCTTTGCCGCAAAATCGGATTGCTGCGCACGGCATCGCCCATAAAAAAACCCGGCCAGAGCCGGGTTCTTTTAATCAGCGGACAATCAGCCGATATACTCCAGACCGCCCATATAAGGACGCAGTACGTCCGGTATGGCAATGCGGCCATCTGCCTGCTGATAGTTTTCCAGAACCGCGACCAGCGTACGCCCCACCGCCAGACCCGATCCGTTCAGCGTGTGCAGCAGACGCGGCTTTTTATCGCTCTTGCTGCGGCAGCGTGCCTGCATACGACGCGCCTGGAAATCCCACATGTTGGAGCAGGAAGAGATTTCACGATAGGTATCCTGCGCCGGCAGCCAGACTTCGAGATCGTAGGTTTTAACCGCGCCAAAGCCCATATCGCCGGTGCAGAGCAGCACTTTACGGTATGGCAGATTAAGCAGCTGCAGCACTTTCTCCGCATGACCGGTCAGCGCTTCCAGCGCATCCATAGAGGTTTCCGGCGCCACAATCTGCACCATTTCCACTTTATCAAACTGGTGCATACGGATCAGCCCGCGCGTGTCACGACCGTATGAACCCGCTTCAGAGCGGAAACAGGGCGTGTGTGCGGTCAGCCTGATCGGCAAACTCTCTTCTTCAACGATTTCATCACGCACCAGGTTGGTCAGCGGCACTTCCGCGGTAGGGATCAGCGCATAGTTGCTGCTACCCGCTTCTTCACCCAGCGGTTTGGTGTGAAACAGATCTTCGCCAAATTTTGGCAGCTGCCCGGTGCCATACAGCGTATCGTGGTTAACAAGATACGGCACATAGGTTTCCAGGTAGCCATGTTCCTGCGTGTGCAGATCGATCATAAACTGGCTCAGAGCGCGATGCAGACGCGCAATCTGGCCCTGCATGACGATAAAGCGAGAGCCGGTCAGTTTAACAGCGGCGGCAAAATCGAGCCCCCTGACAGATTCACCCAGCTCTACGTGATCTTTTACAGGGAAATCAAACTGGCGCGG
Organism: Pantoea sp. ICBG 1758; assembly: GCF_002928325.1. NCBI lineage: Bacteria > Pseudomonadati > Pseudomonadota > Gammaproteobacteria > Enterobacterales > Erwiniaceae > Pantoea > Pantoea sp. ICBG 1758. Next base: position 465,566 of record NZ_POWL01000001.1, on the reverse strand, counting down.
CTCGCCCCAGCGGCTGATTTCCAGATTCTCACTGTCATCTTTACCCAGAGGAACGTCATCAGCTGGCAGATTGGGCAGCGCCAGCGCAAAATCGCGGATCTCATTTTGCAGCACATCCAGTTCCGCTTTTGCCGCATCCAGACGTTCACCCAGCGTATTCACTTCCTGACGCAGCGGCTCGATATCTTCCCCACGGGCTTTTGCCTGGCCGATGGATTTGGATCGGGCATTACGCTCAGCCTGCAGATTTTCGGTTTCGACCTGCAGTACTTTACGGCGCTCTTCTAAGGAGCGCAGCGTATCCACATCCAGTTTAAATCCCCGGCGTGCCAGTTTTTCTGCGACTGCGTCTGGCTCGTTACGCAGCAGATTGGGATCGAGCATGCTTATCCTGTGTAATAAAAGGTTGATTGAAAAATGAGGGGTTGCATCCCACTGGAATGCAATGAATTCCTTACTCACCTTACCGTAACGCGTTTATCAGCGGTAGCGTTTTATCGGGCTATTTTCATCCTGCTCAGCCAGCCAGGCGAGTTTTTCACCGATCTTTCCTTCCAGTCCGCGCGGCACAGGATGGTAATAGCGGACATCGCGCATTTCCGGCGGGAAAAAGACTTCGCCGGCCGCATAGGCGTTGGGTTCATCATGCGCATAGCGATAGCTTTTACCCAGCCCCATCTCTTTCATCAGCTTTGTCGGCGCATTACGCAGATGATCCGGCACATCGTAATCAGGATGCTCGCGCGCATCGCGCAGCGCCGCTTTGAAAGCCGTGTACACTGCGTTGCTTTTCGGCGCACATGCCAGATAGACAATCGCCTGCGCAATCGCACGCTCGCCTTCTGCCGGCCCGACGCGCGTAAAGCAGTCCCAGGCTGAAATGGCTACCTGCATGGCGCGCGGATCGGCATTTCCGACATCTTCCGAGGCGATAGCCAGCAGACGCCGTGCGACATAGAGCGGATCCCCGCCGGCGGTAATAATCCGGGCGTACCAGTAGAGCGCCGCGTCGGGCGCAGAGCCGCGCACCGATTTGTGCAGCGCCGAGATGAGATCGTAAAAGCGATCGCCCTGGTTATCAAAGCGCGCCGCACGCTCGCCAGCCACTTCGGTCAGCAGCTGCGGCGTCAGCTCCCGCTTGCCCTGCGCGCTGACATCTGCCATATCCGCCATCATTTCCAGCGTATTCAGCGCACGGCGCGCGTCACCGCTTACCAGTTCGGCAATCATCCGGCGCGTAGCGTCAGGCAGCACGATATCACTGTCACCATAGCCGCGAGTGCTGTCTTCCATCGCCTGCGTCAGCACCTCCTCAATCTCCTCTGTCGTCAGTGATTTGAGCAGATAGACGCGCGCACGCGACAGCAGCGCAGAGTTGAGTTCAAACGAAGGGTTTTCCGTGGTAGCACCGATAAATGTGATGGTGCCATCTTCGATATGTGGCAGAAAGGCATCCTGCTGGCTTTTATTGAAGCGATGGACCTCATCCACAAACAGGATAGTGCGGCGGCCGGCGTGGCGGTTTTGCCGGGCGCGCTCAATTGCCTCACGAATATCTTTTACGCCTGACGTGACCGCTGAGATGCGTTCCACATCAGCATTACCGTAGTGCGCGATGATCTCTGCCAGCGTGGTCTTGCCGGTGCCCGGCGGTCCCCACAGAATCATCGAGTGCAGCTGCCCGGCTTCAATCGCCCGCGGCAGCGGTTTGCCAGGGGCCAGCAGATGCTGCTGGCCGATATACTCCTGAAGCGTCGTAGGCCGCATTCTGGCGGCCAGCGGTTTAAACGCATTTGAAGGGGCAAAATCCAGAGAGAGATTACTCAACTCAACCTCACTGACGCTGGTCGTCTACCGTTACCCCTTTTGGTGGCGTAAAGGTAAATTTATCGGGACTGATAGCACCATTTTTCTGGCTCTTCAGCTGGTAGCTGCTGCGCTGGCCATCCTGCTCAACCGCGCTGAACTGATTGATAGTGCCCGATGACGATACGTTGATGGTGAACTGTTTCAGGTTGCCGTCTCTGTTTTTTGGCGTCAGCTCAAAGCTGTCACCCTGCTGTTTGATGTTGTACTGCTTCCAGTCGCTGGGCTGATTGCGGGCAATAAGCATAAATGGCGTATTGCTGGTGGCATTCTGCAGCAGGCTCACGCTGGCCTGTTCAACAAACGGATTGTAGAACCACAGGTTTTTACCGTCGGAGACAATAACGCTCTCATCCGGCGCCGTCATGTGCCAGTTAAACAGGCTGGGACGCTTAACCCACAGCTCGCCTTCACCATCCTGCACATTGGCACCGCTGCCGTCGGTGACTTTCTGGCTAAAGCTGGCATGGAAACTGTTTACTTTGTTCAGGCGCTGCTGCAGGTCGCCGGAGGCATCCGCCAGCGCTGATGCTGAAACAAAACCGGCCAGCAGGCCACAGGCAATAACGCGTAATTTCATCTGATTCGATTCCTTATTCACTGTTCCTGATACTCACTGCTATTAAACGTAGTTGCCGTATTGTCTCTTCGACAGAAGAAAAAGCCGAAAGGTCCCAAAGATATGGGGATTGCGCAACAGATAAACAATGGGCCAGTTGTTAACTGGCCCATCAGGAAAGTTGTGCTGTCAGCCGGCGTTACATTTCATGTGGCGGCGGCGAAAGCACCTCGCGGTTACCGTTATGGCCCGGCTCAGAAACAATCCCCTGCGCTTCCATCTGCTCAATGATACGTGCCGCACGGTTATAGCCGATACGGAACTGACGCTGTACACCAGAGATAGAGGCGCGACGTTTCTCAACCACAAAGGAGACGGCCTGATCGAATAGCGGATCGAGCTCTTCATCACCATCCATCCCGCCTGCGCCGCCTTCGCTCTCCTCGCCCGCGGTGATGCTGTCGATATACTGCGGGCGTCCGCGCGCTTTCCAGTCCTGCACGACAGCATGAACTTCCTGATCGCGCACGAATGCGCCGTGCACGCGTACCGGCATTGAGGAGTTAGGTGGCATATAGAGCATATCACCCATTCCCAGCAGCGATTCTGCGCCGCCCTGATCGAGGATGGTACGCGAGTCAATCTTACTTGATACCGTAAAAGCGATACGCGTAGGAATGTTGGCTTTAATCAGACCGGTAATCACGTCAACCGACGGACGCTGGGTTGCCAGCACCAGGTGAATACCGGCAGCACGCGCTTTCTGCGCCAGACGCGCTATCAGCTCTTCTACCTTTTTACCCACCGCCATCATCAGGTCGGCAAACTCATCCACCAGCACAACGATATAGGGCAGCTTCTCCAGTACGGGCGGCGTCATGTCCATGCTGTCACCCGGCTTCCAGAACGGATCGGGAATCGGACGGCCCATCGCCGCAGCCTGCTCAATTTTTTCGTTATAACCGGCGAGGTTACGTACGCCCAGCGCAGACATCAGTTTGTAGCGACGCTCCATCTCCACCACGCTCCAGCGCAGCGCGTTAGCAGCGTCTTTCATGTCGGTGACCACCTCGGTAAGCAGGTGCGGGATCCCTTCATAAACTGACAGCTCAAGCATTTTCGGGTCGATCATGATAAAGCGCACCTCTTCCGGGGTCGCTTTATAGAGCATACTGATGATCATGGTATTAACGCCAACCGACTTACCGGAACCGGTGGTACCGGCAACCAGCAGGTGTGGCATTTTTGCCAGATCGGCGACAACAGGCTGTCCGGAGATATCTTTACCCAGCACCACTGACAAAGGAGAAGGATTATCGCGGAACTTATCACAATCCAGCACTTCACGCAGATAGACCGTCTGACGATGTTTGTTCGGCAGCTCAAGTCCAACGTAAGGTTTACCGGGGATCACCTCTACCACACGCACTGCCACGGCTGACAGTGAACGCGCCAGATCGCGGGAAAGGTTTGAGATCCTCGCCGCTTTAACGCCCGGCGCCAGATCGAGCTCAAAGCGGGTGATCACCGGACCCGGAGAGATCCCTACCACTTCCGCTTTTACCCGGTAGTCAGCCAGACGCGCTTCAACCAGGCGCGCCGTCTGTTCCAGAGCAAACATATCCACCGGCTCTTCTTCTTCCGGAGGAGCCGTCAGCAGCTCAAGTACCGGAAGCGGCGTGGAAGGTTTTTCCAGCGGTCGTTCATGACGCACCAGGAAAGGGTGAAACAGACTATCCTGCGCCGGTACGGCCGGTGCTGCGGCAGGCTCTGCTGACGGTGCGGCTTGCTGCTGCCACTCTACGGCTGGTTCGGCTGCCGGTGCGGCTGGCTGCTGCCACTGCGCGGCTGGTGCTGCTGCCGGTGCGGCTGGTTCGGCTGCCGGTGCAGCTGACTGCTGCCACTGCGCGGCTGGTTCGGCTGCCGGTGCAGCTGACTGCTGCCACTGCGCGGCTGGTTCGGCTGCCGGTGAAGCTGACTGCTGCCACTGCGCTTCAGGCTCCGGCGTTGCCGCAATAGTAAACAGCGGTTCACTCGGCGTATCATCAACCAGATCTTTCATCGGCGAGAAGTCAAAAGCAGCCGAGGTATCCAGATTAAACACCGGCGCTTTTTCTTCCTGCGGTGCGCTGTAACGCTGCTGCTGCTGCGCCGCAAACTGGCTCGCCAGCTGCGCCTGATGCTGCGCCTCCTGATCGTCCTCTTCAGTATGCGACTCCCAGCTTTCACCATAGCGCTGCTGCTGCTGTGACTGAAATGCATCACGCAGCTGCGCTTCCTGAAGCGTAGCCTCTTCCTCATACTGTGGCTGATGCAGCGTGGCGCTCACGTCGGGCTGTTGCTGCTCTGCTTCTTCGCGCGCTTTCTCCTCTGCCATACGCTGTGAAGGCAGTTTGATGCCATAAGAGGCGAGTTCACGTCGGGTCGGCAGTTTAACTTTGTTAGGTCGCGGCAGCTCCGGACCAATCCCCTGTTTTACCTGCGGGTTACGATCGCGCTCAGGCACAATGTCAAAAACAGGCGACAGCGACTCTTCCGCACGCTGTACGGCCGCGGTGGCAGTACCTGTGGCCGCGGCGGCCGTGAATGCAGGGGCGGCAGCAGAGAAGCGATCGGCACTTTGCCAGTCGCCCATGCGCGGGCCATCTTCATCCGGTGCAGCAGGCGACGCGACAGGCTCTGCCGGCAGTTCAAAATGATAAAGCGGTGGCGTCTGCGGTGCTGGCGTGGCGGTCACAACCGGTTGAGATGTGACCGGTTGCGGCACGGCAGCCTGCGTAACTGCTGGCTCCGCCGTCGGTGCAGGTTCTGCTACGGCAGCCGAAGCGGGCGGTGCCTGACGGGCAGCTTCACTGACCGCAGAAAGCGCCGCAGCGGTTGCGCTGGACGCTTTAGCCAGCAGCGGTTCGCTGGCCAGCTCAGCAGAGAGTGCAGGCGCAGACGCAGGCGCTCGCGGCGCAGCCAGCAAAACATCCTCTTCGTCAGCAGCCTGAGACGCCACAACCGGGCGCAATGGGATATCCGCTTCCTCTTCATACTCATCCTCTTCCCAGCGATCGTCATGACGAGAGCGGTTGCTGGCAAAAGTCAGCACGCCCATCACTACGCTCCCGATTTTTTCAGCGATAGCGAGCCATGACCAGCCGGTATAGAGCGTGATGCCTGCGGCCCAGATACAGAGCAGCGTCAGCGTGCCGGTTGCACCATGCAGCCACGGCGCCATGGCATTGCTGACCAGACTGCCAATCACCCCGCCTGAGGCAAAGTACCAGATATCATCCACGTTCAGCGCAGCCAGTCCGCAGGTGGTCACCACCAGTGCCAGCACGCCTATCAGGCGCAATCCAACGGCAAAATAGTCGATATAATCCTGCCGATCGCGCTGACGGAAAGTGATCCAGCACAGCCCCAGGATAACGGGTGGAATGGCATAGGCCATCACGCCAAAGATAAACAGCAAAGTATCTGCCAGCCAGGCACCTGGACTACCCCCGATATTGTGGATAGGTTCATGCCATGCGGTCTGGGACCAGCTGGGATCGGAAGGGTTAAAACTGACCAGTGACACCATCAGATAGATGGCGAACAAGGCTACAAGGATGAGCAACGCCTCGAGCAGACGACGTCCACTGCTCAGCGGTTGTAACGAAACATCTTTATCTTCTGTGTATTCCTGGCTCAAGAGAACTCTCCAGGTGCCTGTAAAATAAGAAGGCAACAGCGCCGGAAGAGCCCGACGCTGGTCCTGTATGAATTCACAGGAGTGTACCTAAATCCTGCACGCTTTGCACCTTCCCTGCGTTAGCGGGTTTTAATGACCAGCCGGTTACTCTGTTTCACCTCTTCCATCACGACATAGGTGCGGGTGTCGTTTACGCCTGGCAGGCGCAGCAAGGTTTCTCCCAGCAGTTTACGATAGGCAGACATATCAGGCACGCGGGTTTTCAGCAGATAGTCAAAGTCACCGGAAACGAGGTGACACTCTTGAGTTTCCTCAAGTTTTTGCACTGCGGCGTTAAATTGCTCAAACACGTCAGGGGCACCGCGATTCAGAGTAATCTCAACAAATACCAGCAGGGATGCATCAAGGTAGTGCGGGTTAAGCTGAGCGGTGTAGCCGAGGATAAAGCCCTGTCGCTCCAGGCGGCGAACACGCTCAAGGCATGGCGTTGGCGAAAGGCCTACGCGCTTGGAAAGCTCAACATTGGAGATACGGCCATCTTTTTGCAGTTCATTCAGGATATTTCTGTCGATACGATCCAGATCTTTTCCGGGGCGCTTTTTATTGTCTACCATTATTATTGTCTCTCTTAATTCCTTCCCTATGCCTGCCACAACCCTGAAAAATGCGTATTCCAGAGCCTTACTGAATTGAAGACCATAAGCCTGTGCAGTCGCGCACCATCCGTATGACGCATGCTGTCTGTCCACATCATGCGTCATTACCAATGTCAGGCTGAGATTTTCTGACGCCACCGCGCAAAACAGCAATCAATTACCGTTCTGAACCGCCAGAGACTCTCTGCTTCTTCCAATGTTTTCGCAAATGCGCAGGCGATTGTCAAAGTAAAACATCTAAATTCAGTACAAGATGCCAGATACCGTGCTGGAGCCCTGTTTTTAAATGATATTTTCAGGGCGGTGATGCCTTTTATTTACTCAGAATGCACTCTTTTAGCGCAACGCTGCAGCAAAGATGCGTTTCATCGTCTACGCCGCTTGCAGCAATTGCTAACAAAATGGTGCAAAGCTTTTTTTGCTGTCCTAATTTCCCTACAATCAAAATCACTGTTGTCAGAAACACACTGAGGGATGCATGAGTACGGCCAAACACAGCAAACTGCTTATCCTGGGCTCAGGCCCAGCCGGTTATACCGCTGCAGTTTATGCGGCACGCGCTAACCTGAATCCGGTTCTGATTACCGGTCTGGAAAAGGGCGGCCAGCTTACGACGACCACCGAAGTTGAAAACTGGCCAGGCGACCCGCATGACCTGACCGGGCCGTCGCTGATGGAGCGTATGCATGCGCATGCCGAAAAATTCAACACTGAAATCCTGTTCGATCATATTCATACCGTTGACCTGCAGCAGCGCCCTTTCCGCCTGACCGGCGACAGCGGCGAATATACGGCGGACGCCCTGATTATTGCGACGGGTGCATCTGCACGCTATCTGGGTCTGCCTTCTGAAGAGGCATTTAAGGGCCGTGGCGTCTCTGCCTGTGCGACCTGCGACGGTTTTTTCTATCGCAACCAGAAAGTTGCGGTGATCGGCGGAGGCAATACTGCTGTTGAAGAGGCGCTGTACCTTGCCAACATCGCGTCTGAGGTGCACCTGATTCACCGCCGCGACACCTTCCGCGCAGAGAAAATTCTGATCGACCGGCTGATGGAAAAAGTGCGCAGCGGCAACATTGTGCTGCATACGCACCGCACGCTGGAAGAAGTGACCGGTGACCAGATGGGTGTGACCGGCGTGAAGCTGCTGGCAACTAACGGTGAGCCTGCAGAATCGCTTGAGGTCGCAGGCCTGTTTGTCGCCATCGGCCACAGTCCAAACACCGCCATTTTTGAGGGCCAGCTGGCGCTGGAAAATGGCTACATTAAGGTGCAGTCCGGCCTGCACGGTAACGCCACGCAGACCAGTATTCCGGGCGTCTTTGCCGCAGGCGATGTGATGGATCACACTTATCGTCAGGCGATTACCTCTGCCGGTACCGGCTGTATGGCAGCGCTGGATGCAGAGCGCTATCTGGATGGGCTGGTTAAAATCGATCGGTAACGTGTTAATAACCTGATCATAATCAAAGTGAGGCGACCTGTTCAGGTCGCCTTTTTTATGTACCGCGTGCTAAAGTGCTGCCGACCGCAATAACCGGATACTTTATCGGGTTTTCGCCCTGTTTTAGAAGAGCAGACGACAGTATGAATAAATCACGGCAAAAGCGCCTGCTGGGCTGGTTACGGCAGCAGCGGGCCTCCGGCGCTACCGCCCTGCGGCTGGCTGCGCTATGCGGCTTTGCCTCCGCACTCGTTCTTATCGCCCAGGCGTGGCTGATGGCTACGCTACTGCAGCAGCTGGTTGTCTCCGATCGGCCCCGCTCGTCGCTGGTCACTCAGTTTCTGCTGTTGCTGTTCTGTTTTCTGTTGCGTGCCGGCTTTAACTATGGCCGGGAGATGGTAGGCTTCCGCGCCGGTCTCGCCATCCGGCGGGCGCTGCGGCGCCAGCTGCTTGATCGCATCGATGCGCTCGGACCGGCCTGGATACAGGGCAGACCTGCCGGCAGCTGGTCAACGCTGCTGCTTGAGCAGATTGAACAGCTGCAGGAATATTATGCGCGTTATCTGCCACAGATGACGCTGGCGGTTGCTATTCCCTGCGCAATTTTGCTAGCTGTGTTTCCCGTTAACTGGGCTGCAGGGCTGATCCTGCTGGTCACCGCTCCGCTGATCCCGCTATTTATGGCGCTGGTGGGCATGGGCGCAGCGGACGCCAGCCGGCGTAACTTTCTCGCGCTATCGCGCCTGAGCGGCGATTTTTACGATCGTCTGCGCGGACGCGACACGCTGCGGCTGTTTCACCGCGCAGCGGCTGAGAAGCAGGCTATTGCCGCCAGCACCGATAGCTTTCGGCAGCGGACAATGGACGTGCTGCGCCTCGCTTTTCTCTCCTCGGCGGTGCTGGAATTTTTCGCCTCGCTGGCGATTGCCGTTGTCGCCGTCTATTTTGGTTTTTCTTACCTTGGCGAATTTAATTTTGGTCATTATGGTACTGGCGTAACGCTGTTTGCCGGCTTTCTTGCGCTAATCCTTGCGCCGGAGTTTTTCCAGCCGCTGCGCGATCTGGGTACCTTTTATCACGCCAAAGCGCAGGCGGCAGGCGCAGCAGATGCGCTGGAAACGTTTCTGCAGGCGACACCGGATGCCCGGCCACAGGGGCCAGTTCGCCCGTGGTGTGACGAGGCTCCTCTGACGCTGACCGCAGAGGATCTGGTGGTAATGAGTCCTGGCGGCCACGCGCTGACGCAGCCGCTTAACTTTACCCTGCGCGCAGGCTGCCGGGTCGCGCTGGTCGGTGAAAGCGGCGCAGGCAAAACCGTGCTGATGAACGCGCTGCTCGGTTTTCTGCCCTGGCAGGGCGTGCTGCGGGCCAATGGCGTGGATCTGCGCCATATCGATCGTGCAGAGTGGCAGCGGCAGCTTGCCTGGGTGGGACAGAATCCGCAGCTGCCTGCACAAACGCTGCGCGATAACCTGATGCCGGATCGACCCGTTGAGGAGAGCAGACTGCAGGCTGTATTAGCCCAGGCTGGCGTAAGCGCATTTCTGACGAGCCTGCCGCTGGGGCTGGATACGCCGACTGGCGAGGATGGTGTCGGGCTTTCTGTTGGTCAGGCTCAGCGGATTGCGGTTGCCCGTGCGCTGCTGAAGCCGGCAAAACTGCTGCTGCTGGATGAACCGGGTTCAGGTCTGGACAGCACCAGCGAATATCACGTCATGCAGGCGCTTAACCAGGCGGCACGGCAGCAGACAACGTTAATGATTACGCACCAGCTGCATGATCTGGCGCAGTGGGATGAAGTGTGGGTCATGCAGCAGGGTGCGCTGGTACAGCAGGGAAGCTGGCAGCAGCTCAGCAGGGAGCCCGGGCTGCTGCAGGAGATGATACGGCAACGTCAGCAGGAGGTTTCACTGTGCGCTCAATAATGCCTTTTCTGCGTCTGTTCCGGCAGCACCCCTGGCGCCTGGGATTGGGGATCGCGCTGGCTATCCTCACCCTGCTTGCCAGTGTGAGCCTGCTTACGCTCTCGGGCTGGTTTCTGGCTGCCTCCTCGCTGGCAGGGCTGGCCGGGCTCTACGCCTTCAACTATATGCTGCCGGCGGCAGGCGTGCGCGGTGCCGCGATTATACGCACCGCCGCGCGTTATTTTGAGCGTCTTGTCAGTCATGACGCCACTTTCCGGGTGCTGCAGCATCTGCGTGTCTACACCTTCAGCCGCCTGATGGCGCTGGCACCTGAGCAGCTATCGCGCTTTCGTCATGGCGAGCTGCTGAATCGTTTTGTCAGCGATGTCGATACGCTCGATCATCTCTACCTGCGTATTATTTCGCCCCTGGCCGGTGCGGCAGTGGTCATTATCGTCGTAACCTGCAGTCTCTCTCTGCTCAGCCTGCCTCTGGCGCTGCTCTTAGGCGGCAGCATGCTGCTGACCCTGCTGCTGCTGCCCGCCCTCTTCTGTTATTTTGGTCAGGCTTCCGGCGCGCGTATCGCCCGCTCTCAGGCGAGCTGGCGGCTGCAGCTTGCTGGCTGGCTCATGGCTCAGGCTGAGCTAAAAATCTATGGTGCAGCGACGGCCTGGCGTCAGCGGCTGGACAGCACAGAGCAGCAGTGGCAGCGCGCGCAGCAACAGCAGCATCACCTGCAGGCGTTTGCGCAGAGCCTGCTGCTGCTGATAGCCGGTCTGACCGTAACGCTGTTGCTGTGGGTGTCAGCTGCTTCTGTCGGGGGCGCAGCGATTGCGCTGTTTCTGTTCTGTGGCCTCGCGGCGTTTGAAGCGCTGGCACCGGTTGCCGGCGCTTTTCTGCCGCTGGCGCAGGTCAGCAGCGCCGCACGGCGCGTGCAGGAGATTATCGACCAGCCGCCTGCCATCTATTTTCCGCCAGCCATGCCGAATACGGCGCCGGGTATCAGCCTCACGCTGGATAACGTTTCATTTAGCTATCCGCAGCGCCCGGAGCCGGTATTAGCGCATTTTTCACTGCAGCTGCGACAAGGCGAACGTATCGCTCTGCTCGGCCCGACCGGCTGCGGTAAATCGAGCCTGCTGGCGCTTATCACCCGTAGCCGGGAAGCCACCGCGGGAAGTATTCAGCTTAATGATACTCCGCTCTCACAGTGGGATGAGACCAGCCTGCGGCAGCGTATCAGCGTGGTGACGCAGCGCGTGCATCTTTTCAGCCAGACGCTGCGGGACAACCTCTTACTGGCGCGCCCCACGGCCAGCGACAGTGAGCTGACAGCCGCTCTGACACAGGCCGGGCTCGGCTTTCTGGCTGAACAGCCTGACGGACTGGATAGCTGGATGGGTGAAGGCGGCAGACCCCTTTCCGGCGGCGAACTGCGGCGGCTGGCCATCGCCCGCGCCCTGCTGCACAACGGCGATCTCTGGCTGCTGGATGAACCCACTGAAGGGCTGGACGCCACGACCGAGCAGCACATTCTGCAATTACTGCTGCGGGTCAGCAAGGGTAAGACGCTGATTATGGTGACACATCGCCTGCAGGGTCTGGAGAAGATGGATCGCATCTGCGTCATGGATCAGGGCGCCATTGTGGAATCAGGTTCTCATGACGTATTAATCTCAAAAGCGGGTCGCTACTGGCGTTTCCGTCAGCGCTTTGCGTTATAGTCTGGAGATGACGCTTCTGAGTAGCTGATGCCATGAGACTGGTACAACTTTCACGTGATTCACTGCACTTCCCGCCGCCGGAAATGGCGCTGCGCGAACCAAACGGTTTGCTGGCGATGGGCGGCGATCTCTCGCCTGCACGTCTGATTAACGCCTACCAGCACGGTATTTTTCCCTGGTTTTCGCCCGGCGATCCGATTCTCTGGTGGTCGCCCGATCCGCGGGCCGTGCTGATGCCAGACGCCTTTCATCTCAGCCGGAGCATGGCGCGTTTTCACCGTCGCTCTCCCTATCGCGTGACCATGAACCACGCCTTTGCACAGGTACTTGAAGGCTGCGCGACCGGACGTCAGGAGGGAACCTGGATCACTTTTGAGGTCAAACGCGCCTGGCTGCGCCTGTATGAACTGGGGCATGCGCACTCTGTTGAAGTGTGGCATGAAAATAGCCTGGTCGGGGGTATGTACGGTCTGGCGCTCGGCCAGATGTTCTGCGGAGAATCGATGTTCAGCCGGCAGGAAAACGCTTCAAAAACCGCGCTGTGGGTATTTTCGCAGCACTTCCGGGCTCATCAGGGCAGGCTTATCGATTGTCAGGTGCTTAATCCCCATACGGCATCGCTCGGCGCAACGGAAATTCCGCGCGCTGACTATCTGCAGGAGCTAAAAAAGCTGGCGTGGCAGCCGGTTGCTGAAGGATGCTGGCAGACGCAGACCCTTTTTTAGCCCTCTCCGCAGATGTTTTGCACACAAATCCACATAAAAGTGATACAATAAGCGAGTTTGGTATGTCGTCCGCGCTTCGCTGTGGCGAGCCGGAATTGCCAGGCTGGGAATCTCACCTGTTTCCTGAAACTGTTTCATCCACCCCAGCCGGGCCGGTTGCTGCAGATTCTTAGCCCGCTAATCCCCCGCAGACGTCAACAACACCCGAATTTATCCGTACTGCACGCGCGACAGCGCGACGCACGGCGAAGCGTTGGCAAAAACAGCCAACGTTTCTTTACATAAATCATGGAATTCGGCATTATCTTGCCGGTTCAACAGTTTGGTAGTTCACCCAGAGGATTCGATGGCCAAAGAAGACAATATTGAAATGCAGGGTACCGTACTGGATACGTTACCTAACACCATGTTCCGCGTAGAGCTTGAAAACGGGCACGTGGTTACCGCTCATATCTCCGGTAAAATGCGCAAAAACTATATCCGCATCCTGACGGGTGACAAAGTCACTGTAGAGTTGACCCCGTACGACCTGAGCAAAGGCCGCATTGTCTTCCGCAGTCGCTAAGCTGCTGCACACGTCGCGGGCTGGTTAAGTTTCCAGCCGCAAAAAAAAGGCCGGATAATTATCCGGCCTTTTGTTTTATTGCCCTGGCATTAGTGCACAGTGCCTTCCGTTTTGCGCTTCTCTGCGCTCAGGAAGTGATAAGTAAGCTGGTTTTTTTCTTTATCCAGCGCCACTGACACAGAGCCACCATCCACCAGCGAACCAAACAGCAGTTCATTGGCCAGCGGTTTTTTCAGGCTTTCCTGAACCGTACGCGCCATCGGACGCGCGCCCATCGCCTTATCGTAGCCTTTTTCTGCCAGCCAGTCGCGCGCGTCGTCGCTCACTTCCAGTGAGACGCCCTTCGCATCCAGCTGCGCCTGCAGTTCAACAATAAACTTATCGACGACCTGATGGATCACCTCAGCAGAGAGGTGACGGAACCAGATAATGTTGTCGAGACGGTTGCGGAACTCTGGCGTAAAGATCTTTTTGATCTCCTCCATCGCATCCGTACTGTTATCCTGCTGAATCAGACCGATTGACTTACGTTCAGTTTCGCGTACGCCGGCGTTAGTGGTCATGACCAGCACCACGTTACGGAAGTCCGCTTTGCGCCCGTTGTTGTCGGTCAGCATACCGTTATCCATAACCTGCAGCAGCAGGTTAAAGACATCCGGGTGCGCTTTCTCAATTTCATCCAGCAGCACCACAGCGTGCGGATGCTTGATCACCGCATCCGTTAACAGACCGCCCTGGTCAAAGCCCACATAGCCAGGAGGTGCGCCAATCAGACGGCTGACCGTATGGCGCTCCATATATTCCGACATATCAAAACGCAGCAGCTCAATGCCCAGCGCTTTCGCCAGCTGCACGGTGACTTCTGTTTTACCTACCCCGGTCGGACCGGCGAACAGGAAGGAGCCGACCGGCTTGCGATCCTGACCCAGACCAGCGCGACTCATTTTAATCGCTTCGGTCAGTGCCTCAATCGCATTATCCTGGCCAAATACCAGCATTTTCAGGCGGTCGCCCAGGTTTTTCAGCGTATCGCGATCGGTGGCCGATACGCTCTGTTCCGGTATACGTGCAATCCGTGCCACAACCGATTCAATATCGGATACGTTAACGGTTTTCTTACGCTTGCTCACCGGCACGAGACGCGCCCGCGCGCCCGCTTCATCGATGACGTCAATGGCTTTATCCGGCAGATGACGATCGTTGATATATTTGACCGCCAGCTCTACCGCGGCACGCACCGCCTTCGCGGTATAACGCACGTCATGATGCGCTTCATATTTCGGCTTCAGTCCGTTGAGGATCTGCACGGTCTCTTCAACCGAAGGCTCAGTAATATCAATTTTCTGGAAGCGGCGCGCCAGTGCGCGATCTTTCTCGAAAATATTGCTGAACTCCTGATAGGTTGTGGAACCCATCACGCGGATTTTACCGCTGGAGAGCAGTGGCTTAATCAGGTTAGCGGCATCCACCTGCCCGCCCGATGCTGCACCGGCACCGATGATGGTGTGGATCTCATCAATAAACAGGATGCTGTTGTTATCCTGCTCCAGCTGTTTGAGCAGCGCTTTAAAGCGCTTTTCAAAATCGCCGCGATATTTGGTGCCCGCCAGCAGAGAGCCGATATCCAGTGAATAGATAGTGCACTCTTTCATCACCTCAGGTACATCACCCTGCACAATACGCCAGGCGAGCCCTTCAGCAATCGCGGTTTTACCTACGCCCGATTCACCCACCAGCAGCGGATTGTTTTTACGCCGGCGGCACAGCACCTGCACGGCGCGCTCCAGCTCTTTTTCACGCCCGATAAGCGGGTCGATACCGCCAACGCGAGCAAGCTGGTTAAGATTGGTGGTGAAGTTCTCCATACGCTCCTCCCCGCCTGCCTGCTCTTCATTGACCGGATTGTCCGCGTTATTCTGCGACTGGCCGGGCTCATCTTTACGTGTGCCGTGAGAGATGAAATTCACCACATCGAGACGGCTGATTTCATGTTTGCGCAGCAGATAAGCCGCCTGCGACTCCTGCTCGCTGAAAATGGCAACCAGGACATTGGCGCCTGCAACTTCACTGCGACCGGAAGATTGAACGTGGAATACCGCCCGCTGCAGCACGCGCTGGAAGCTGAGCGTAGGTTGCGTATCGCGCTCAGCTTCGCCGACCGGCAGCACCGGCGTGGTTTGTTCGATGAAGGCTTCGAGTTCCTGACGCAGAGCCACAATATCCACCGTACAGGCTTCCAGTGCCTCTCTGGCCGACGGGTTACTGAGCAGTGCCAGTAACAGATGTTCGACGGTCATAAACTCGTGACGGTGCTCGCGCGCTCTGGCGAAAGCCATGTTTAAACTGAGTTCCAGTTCTTGATTGAGCATTTGGCACCTCCCCCAATTATCGCTCTGACTGCCTGTTTCCTATATGGAGACAGGTTCAGGCTTTTTCCAGCGTACACAGCAAAGGATGTTGATTCTCTCTGGCATAGTTGTTCACCTGCGCAGCTTTTGTCTCTGCTACTTCAGCGGTGAAAACACCGCAGACTGCCTTTCCATGATAGTGAACTTTCAGCATCAGTTGCGTGGCGCGTTCAATATCATAAGAAAAGAACTTTTGCAGAACGTCAATAACAAATTCCATAGGTGTATAATCGTCATTATTCAGGATGACTTTATACATTGAAGGCGGCTTTAACCCTTCACGTACTTTGTCTTCGGCCAGGTGTTCAAAATTAAGCCAGTCGTTTGTGTTTGCCATAATCGTCCATTGGAATTCTGCGTTGCGGTCATGCATTTTAGCCTGCACTAACCTGAAGTTTAACACGTCTGTCAAGCCGGGTTTGCTATCGCTGCTATCGGTACGAAAAGCAGATGCGCGACCTGTATCACAAAATTCTCAATAGCGTTAACTGCCTCAAATTTTGGTGATTTTCTGCCCATGCATCCGGGTCGATTGCTTGACGATAAGGTCCGTTTCTCTACATTCTACATGCACAAGCTGATTGAGTTTTAAACAACCGCGACTCACAGCTGCGATGACCTCACCTACTTATCAGAATGTCTTGCGAGGGAAGTAAAAGCATGGAGACGGGTACTGTTAAATGGTTCAACAACGCCAAGGGCTTCGGCTTTATTTGTCCGGTTGGCGGTGGCGATGACATCTTTGCGCACTACTCCACCATTCAGATGGAGGGTTACAGAACGCTTAAAGCGGGTCAGCACGTTCAGTTTGATGTTCACGAAGGGCCAAAAGGCAACCATGCCAGTCTGATTGTCCCCTGTGAGGCGTCGCTGCATTCCTGACCGGCGCAGCGCGCGGTTATTCTGACCACTCCGCCCCTGAAATGCCAGCCGGTAACGCTGGCATTTTACTTTTCATCCTATCCTGCACGCCGCTGTGCCAGCATTTTTACCTGATTAAAAAGCGCTCTGAACAGCGGCGGAATCGCCTGCGGGCCGCGCTCCCCGGCTGCCAGCGCCACGGCAATGGCCAGCTCAGGCTTAGAGCTGTGATGGATCGCCTGCGTAATAATACGCCGTGGCGTCATCGCAATGTTTAACGGCAGGTGCGCCATCTGATGATAGACCGCGCGGAATCCGTGCTGATAGAGAAAGTGTTCAATGTCAGCTGCCGGAAACTGCGTCAGGTGCACCTCTTCCTTTTCGTGGGTCAGCAGCTGGCTGCGGGTGGTCGCCGCATATTTCTTTCCTGCCTCATCGCCATCGGTCAATACGTGCCAGGCAATTCCCATACGCCGGGCAAATTTCAGCAGCGGCTTCAGGCCTGCCTGGGCAAACTCGATCACCCGGATCCCTTCTGCGGCAAAATGATCGCCCTGCTGTCGCGCCAGCTCGTTAACGATCCACACCTCCGTCTCGCCCTCTACCAGCAGCCAGCAGCGGGCAAACAGCGCGGCGGGTCGATTAACGCGAATATGAAACGCGATGCGGCGATGATCCTCGGCGCTCAGCCCCGCTTCGCCGATACGCCACGCCGCTACGCGGCTCGCTTCACGCACCAGACGGCAGAGGTTTTCCAGCGGCGTCTGGGAAACCAGTTCACCTGAATTGGTGGTGACCAGCCGCTGCAGCGGCAGCAGCGTCAGTAAATTCCAGGTAACCGAAAGCATTATCGGGTGCAGCCGGGTTTCAGGATCCTCGACCAGCAGAACAGGCTGGGCGCCGTCTGGCAGCGCATTGCTGCCGGGCAGCAGTGCCAGCAGCCGCAGCTGCACCTCGCGACGATGCTCTGCACTAGCCCCCGCCAGCAGCCGGTTAAGCGCATCCAGCGCCTGCCAGCCTGCGCTGCCGTCGCGCAGTTCCGGTGCCATTCGCGGGTGACTGACGCCGGGTTGCTGAACGAGAAAATAGTGCGCCATCAGCTGCTGCATTGTCTGTACGCCCTGCAGCAGCACCTCATCGCTCACCGCCCGGCCGCCCGCCGCGCGATTGAGCTGCTGTAACACGCTCTGCAGCGCCTGCAGACCCGGATCCCGACCCTCACCGCCTGGTTCATGCGTCCGATGGCGCTGTCCGAACCGCGCATCGCGTAAACGCAGCACCGGATGGTGCTGCCGCAGCCAGCTTATCGCCGCCACCGTCGGCTCCGCTGCCAGCAGCTGATTACGCGCGTCAATGAAACGCCAGCTGCTTTTCACACCGTTTGCTTTGCAGGTAGCCCGCAGACTGAAGCGCAGATAACTCCCCTGCTCATCATGCTGCCAGAAAGGCTGCAGCAGGGTATTTTCCCGCTCTGCTTCACAGGCGCGAAAGCGCACCACTATCTGTAGTGTGCGCCAGCGTGCCGCGGGGGCCGCGGCGGGGAAATGGAAATCCTCTTCGCTGAGGGTGGCGTGCGCGCTGGCCGGATCCAGCATGAGTGAGAACGCGTCCAGCAGGCTTGATTTGCCCCAGGCGTTTTCACCTATCAGAAGATTCGTCATCGTAAGCGGCAGCGAGAGCTGATTAATGCCGCGAAAGCCGCTGATATCAATATGATCCAGAATCATAGGGTTATCCTGTACAGAGGTTGCCTGAGCATGGTGTACGGTGGCGTATGGGTCAAGGCGCAAATTATCCGCAGACGGTGATTTACAGCGTGCGCTTTTTTGATTAGCGTGGCGTCCTTTTCCCACGGACGGATGTTCGCTATGTATGGTCTGATGATTATTCTGCTGCCGCTGATTGCTGGTTATCTGCTGCATCTGCAGCAGCCGGTACTGCTACGCGCGGTGGCGCGGCTGCTCAGTGCGCTGGTCTATATCATTCTGTTTTTTATGGGCGTGAGCCTGGCATTTCTTGATAATCTCAGCACGAATTTGCTCACCATTTTTTATACCGCTTTTATCTCTGGTCTCTTGATTCTCGCCTGTTCGCTGCTGGCGTTCTGGCTGCTTGAGCAGCGTCTGCCGTGGCGGCATCAGCATAAAGCGCAGGCGCTGCCGTCGCGTCTCGCGATGGCGCTGGACTCACTCAAGCTGTGCGGCTCGGTGCTGGGCGGATTTCTGCTCGGCCTGACGCAGTGGGCTCCGCTGCGCCATGCGGCCACCGTCAGCGAATATGCCCTGATCCTGATGCTGTTTCTGGTGGGCGTTCAGCTGCGCAGCAGCGGCATGACGCTGCGGCAGATTACGCTTAACCGGCGGGGTGCGCTGGTGGCGGCCGTGTCGCTGGCTGGCGCACTGGCCGGAGGCGCACTCGCCGCTGTCTGCCTTGGACTGCCGCTCAAAACCGGCCTCGCGCTGGCCAGCGGCTTTGGCTGGTATTCGCTTTCCGGCATTCTGATGACGGACGCGTTTGGTCCCGTTATCGGCAGCGCAGCGTTCTTTAACGATCTGCTGCGTGAGCTGATCACAATTATGCTGATCCCGCTGCTTATTACCCGGCACCGCAGTATGACGCTGGGCCTGAGCGGTGCCACCTCCATGGATTTCACCCTGCCGATTCTGCAGCGTGCCGGCGGCATGGAGATCGTCCCTGCAGCCATCGTGCACGGCTTTATTATGAGCCTGCTGGCCCCGGTGCTGATCGCCTTTTTTTCCGCCTGACGGGTCTGCAGCGCACTTTTTCACGGCTGGCGCGCAGCGGCTTCGTCTACGCTTTCTGACTGACAGATTTTTGCCATCAGCATAGATGGCCCCCCATCAGAAAGGAGCAAATGATGAAACAAACTGTGGCCGCCCTGCTGGCACAAACGCTGGAGAGCGCAGGCGTAAAACGTATCTGGGGCGTAACCGGTGATTCGCTTAACGGCCTGAGTGACAGCCTGAATCGCATGGGTACGATTGAATGGATGCCAACGCGACATGAAGAGGTGGCCGCGTTTGCCGCCGGTGCAGAAGCGCAAATCAGCGGCGAGCTGGCGGTCTGCGCCGGCTCCTGCGGTCCCGGTAACCTGCACCTGATTAACGGGCTGTTTGACTGCCATCGTAACAATGTGCCGGTGCTGGCGATTGCCGCGCATATTCCTTCCAGCGAAATTGGCAGCGGCTATTTTCAGGAGACGCATCCGCAGGAGCTGTTTCGCGAATGCAGCCACTACTGTGAGCTGGTCTCTAATCCGGAGCAGCTGCCGCAGGTTCTGGGCATCGCCATGCGTAAAGCGATCCTCAACCGCGGGGTCTCTGTGATTGTCCTGCCGGGTGACGTGGCGCTGCAGCCCGCCCCGAAAAGTGCGCGCAGCGAATGGTATCCGCCGCAGCTGCCACAGGTCGTGCCGGCCGCAGCGGAGCTCGCTACCCTGGCGGAAACGCTTAACGGCGCGGGCAATATTACGCTGATGTGCGGCAGCGGCTGCGCCGGTGCCCATGCTGAAGTTGTCGCCCTGGCAGAACGGCTTAAGGCGCCGGTAGTGCACGCACTGCGCGGCAAAGAACACATCGAATATGACAACCCGTATGATGTTGGTATGACCGGGCTGATTGGTTTCTCTTCCGGCTATCACGCCATGATGAATGCCGACACCCTGATCCTGCTCGGCACGAAATTCCCCTACCGTGCCTTCTACCCCGCCAGCGCCCGCATCATTCAGATCGATATCAACCCCGGCAGCCTGGGGGCGCACAGCCATGTCGATATGCCGCTGGTGGGTGACGTTAAAGCCACGATCCAGGCGCTGCTGCCGCAGCTTGAGGTGCATGACGATCGCCATCATCTCGATCGTGCGCTGGAGCACTACGCTGACGCCCGCAAGAGCCTGGACGATCTGGCAACCGCAAACGACAACCAGGCGATCCATCCCCAGTATCTGGCACAGCAGATCAGCCGCTACGCCGCTGACGACGCCATCTTTACCTGCGATGTCGGCACGCCCACCGTCTGGGCGGCGCGCTATCTGCAGATGAACGGCAAACGGCGCCTGCTAGGCTCGTTTAATCACGGCTCTATGGCGAATGCGATGCCGCAGGCGCTGGGTGCGCAGGCTATCAACAGAGAGCGTCAGGTGGTGGCGCTGTGCGGCGACGGTGGCTTCAGTATGCTGATGGGAGACTTTATCTCGGTAGCGCAGCTGAAACTGCCGGTTAAGCTGGTGATTTTTAACAACAGCGTGCTGGGCTTTGTGGCAATGGAGATGAAAGCGGGCGGTTATCTTACCGACGGCACCGACCTGGAAAATCCTGATTTTGCTGCGATTGCCGCCGCCTGCGGCATCAAAGGTATCCGGGTTGAAAAAGCGTCAGATCTCAATGCGGCGCTGGAGCAGGCTTTTGCGCATGATGGCCCGGTCCTGGTGGATGTGCATACGGCTAAAGAGGAGCTGTCGATGCCGCCGCAAATCAAAGCGGAGCAGGCAAAAGGCTTTAGTCTCTATATGCTGCGCGCCATCCTCAACGGACGCGGCAATGAGATCACCGAGCTGGCGAAAACCAACTGGCTGCGGTAAAACAAAGCTCCTGCCGGACAGGCAATAATGCGGGCGAACAGCCCGCTTTTTCTTTCAGGAGAGCCACGTGATCGATTTGCGCAGTGATACCGTAACCCGCCCGAGTGCGGCGATGCTGGACGCCATGATGAACGCCGCCACCGGAGATGACGTCTATCGTGACGATCCCACGGTCAATGCACTGGAAGCCGAAGCGGCAGCGACAAGCGGCAAAGCGGCCGCGCTGTTCTTTCCTACCGGCACCCAGGCTAATCTGGTGGCGCTGCTGTGCCACTGCCAGCGCGGCGATGAATATATCGTTGGCCAGCAGGCGCACAACTACAAATATGAAGCGGGGGGCGCGGCGGTGCTGGGCAGTATTCAGCCTCAGCCAATCCTTGCCGCGGAGGATGGTACCCTGCCGCTGGCGGACGTGGCCGCTGCGATTAAGCCGGACGATATTCATTTTGCCCGCACCCGCCTGCTGAGTCTGGAAAATACTCATCACGGCAGAGTACTGCCGCTCAGCTATCTGGAGCAGGCGTGGCACTTTACCCGCGAACGCGGGCTGGCGCTGCATATTGATGGCGCACGTATCTTTAATGCCGTGGTGGCACAGCAGGTGACGCTGGCAGAAATTGCACGCTACTGCGATACGCTGACTATCTGCCTCTCAAAGGGACTGGGCACGCCGGTAGGCTCGCTGCTGTGCGGCGACAGCGCTTATATAGAGCAGGCGCGGCGCTGGCGTAAAATGACCGGTGGCGGTATGCGCCAGGCGGGCATTCTGGCGGCGGCCGGACGCTATGCGCTGCAGCACAACGTGACCCGGCTGCAGGAGGATCATGACAACGCCGCGTGGCTGGCAGAGCAGCTGCGCGCGCTGGGTGTGGAGGTGATAAGCCAGCAGACAAACATGCTGTTTGTGCAGGTTCCGCCAGAGCAGACAGATGCGCTGCAGCGCTGGATGCACGCCGCCGATATTCTTATCAGCGTGGGCGCCCGGACGCGCATGGTGACCCATCTCGATGTGTCCCGCGCCGATCTGCAGCAGGTCGTCGCACGCTGGCAGGCGTTTCTGCAGTCAGCGGGCTGACCGCTAGCGCGCTGCGCCATACTGTGCCAGCAGCGCCCGGGCTATCGCCAGCGTCTCTGCGTCAGCAACGCCCCGGTAGTCGCGCGGGCGGAAGTGCATCTGAAAGGCCGCAATCAGCCGGCGCTGCATCTCAGGCGTTGTCGCGCCCGCCACGTCATAGCCATACTGCTGCAGCGCTGTCAGCAGCGGCTGCGGATCTACAACGCTGCTGGCAGACTGCCCCGCCAGATAACGGGCAGTAATCGCCGGATCGGGCCAGGCGCCGCTTCCCTGCGCGGCCAGCTGCTGCCAGGGAAAGAGCGGACCCGGGTCCTGCTTGCGCTGCGGCGCAATATCGCTGTGGCCCACGATATTTTCGGGCGCAATAGCGTAACGCTGCTGCAGATCGCGCAGCAGCGCCGCCAGTACGGTGATTTGATCGGCTGTATAAGGCTGCCACCTTAGCCCGGTTAGCGTACGCTGATAGCCTGCATTGACTATCTCAATCCCTACAGACGTGTCATTAATCCGGGTTGCACCGCGCCAGAAACTGGGCCCGGCATGCCAGGCAAGCTGCTGCTCCGGCACCAGCTGCCAGACCACTCCCCTTCCCGATCTCTGCGGCGGCTGGCGCGGGATCAGATAGTGTGCGCTGACCTGCCGATCGGTCAGGGTTGCCAGCGAAGAGGAGAAATCGTCCGCGGTGTAGTGGATCACTACAACTTTAATGCGCGGTCGCGCGCCCTGCGCCGGATGAGTGGTATCGGCCCAGTAACCCTGACGCGCTTCCATTGAGGAGTGACAGGCGCTGAGCAGCAGCGCCATCGCTGTAACCAGCAGTAAACGCATTAGCGCACGATAACGGCGGTGCCGGAGACGCTGACCATCAGCATACTGCTGTCTTTACCCACGGTTTCGTAATCGATATCGATACCGACTACCGCGTTAGCGCCCAGCGCTTTCGCCTGATCGCCCAGCTCCTTAAACGCAATCTCCCGCGCCTTGCGCAGCTCTTTTTCATAGGCACCTGAGCGGCCCCCTACGATATCGCGGATACCGGCGAAGAAATCGCGAAAAATATTGGCGCCCAAAATCGCCTCGCCGGTCACAACGCCGCAGTATTCAGTAATGCTGTGGCCTTCCAGAGTTGGTGTCGTCGAAAATTTCATGGTTATCTCCTGAAGATGTCGATGGAACCCGCACGCATGGTGCTGAAAAAGCACGACTATACTCTATGCTAAAACCCATGCTTTGCCACAGAACAATAAGGAACCGGAGATGAGAATCAAAGCCCTTGCACTGCTGGCATCAGCAGCAACGCTGCTGAGCGCCTGTACCACCGTAGAGCCGGTTATCAGGGATAATGGCCCGCGCAGTGCGTCCTGTATCGATGGCGGGCCGGATAGCGTGGCGCAACAGTTTTATGATTTACGCGTGAAGGCACCCTCAGCAGGCCTGCCTGACCCTGCGCTGCTGGCCAGATATCGCCCTTATCTGAGCAATCATCTTTATCAGACGCTGCTGCAGGCGCGGGAAAAACGCAATCAGCCGGCAGAGTGGCGTCAGGGCGATCTCTTTTCCAGCCTGGCGCAGGGGCCGGATGCTGCTGAGGTTGACAACGCCTCTTCGATCCCCAATCGCGATGCGCGAAATATCCCGCTACGCGTTACGCTGACACGCGGTGATAAACAGTGGCGCGATGAGGTGCTGATGATCCGCGAAGGCGAGTGCTGGGTGGTGCAGGATGTGCGCTATATGGCAGCGTGGCCGCATGCCGGTGGCGGCTCACTCAGCCAGCTGCTGGAGCAGAAAAAATAGCGCATTTTTTTGTTATCCTGCTCACACATTAGGGTGCCACATCGGTAGAGAGCCCCTGACCGGTGTTAACGTCAGGCGTGAAAGTCGCGCAAACCACGCCTGATGCAGGCCGCACAATTTTCTGCTGCACCGGAGCGGGTAATGCGCTGTTTAATAAATTTTAAGTCACCCGATTTGCATAACTATGCCGGGAACGTTAAGATTTGCGGCACTATTTGCTCTCTATTTTTCCGCGCATGAGTATTCAATTAAACGCTATTAACTGCTTTTACGGTGCCCATCAGGCGCTGTCTGACATCAACCTGGAGTGTCCGCAGGGAGAGACGCTGGTGCTGCTCGGTCCCAGCGGTGCCGGGAAGAGCTCACTCCTGCGCGTACTCAATCTGCTGGAGCTGCCGCGTTCTGGTACGCTGCAGATTGCCGGCAACCAGTTTGACTTTACCAAAACGCCTGCTGACAGCGCGATTCGCGAGCTGCGCCAGAACGTCGGCATGGTATTCCAGCAATATAACCTCTGGCCCCACCTGACGGTTATGCAAAACCTCACTGAGGCTCCCTGCCGGGTGCTGGGCCTGACAAAAGAGGCGGCGCGCGCGCGTGCCGATAAGCTGCTGGAGCGCCTGCGCCTGACGCCTTATGCCGATCGTTTTCCGCTGCACCTCTCCGGTGGTCAGCAGCAGCGCGTGGCGATTGCCCGCGCGCTGATGATGGAGCCGCAGGTGCTGCTGTTCGATGAGCCCACCGCCGCGCTCGATCCGGAAATTACCGCGCAGATCGTGACGATTATTCGTGAACTGGCACAGACGCAGATCACGCAGGTTATTGTGACCCACGAGGTAGAAGTGGCGCGCAAAACCGCCAGCCGCGTGGTCTATATGGAGAATGGTCACATCATTGAACAGGGTGATGCCAGCCGCTTTACACAGCCGCAAACCGATGCGTTTGCACACTATCTTTCGCACTAAGTCAGGATGCTAATAATGAAAAAAGTTGTACTTGCTGCCCTGCTCACCACGCTGAGCCTGAGCGCTTCCGCTGCACAGACGCTGCGTTTCGCTACCGAAGCCTCTTATCCGCCGTTTGAATTCGTTGACGCTGAGAACAAAATTCAGGGATTCGATGTCGATCTCGCTAACGCCCTTTGCAAAGAGATGGATGCGACCTGCACCTTTACTAATCAGGCGTTCGACAGCCTGATCCCCAGCCTGAAATTCCGCCGTTTTGACGCGGTAATGGCCGGTATGGACATCACGCCGGAACGTGAAAAGCAGGTGCTGTTCAGCAAGCCTTACTACGATAACTCTGCCACCTTTATTGCGCAGAAAGGCAAGCTGGCTGATGTTGCTGCCCTTAAAGGCAAGCGCGTCGGCGTACAAAACGGTACCACCCACCAGAAGTTCCTGACTGACAAGCATAGCGATATTACTATCGTGCCTTACGACAGTTATCAGAACGCCGTACTGGATCTGAAAAATGGCCGCATCGATGCCGTCTTTGGTGATACCGCCGTGGTCAATGAATGGCTGAAGCAGAACGCAACGCTGGCACCGCTGGGTGAAAAGGTCACGGATAAAGATTACTTTGGCACCGGCCTGGGCATCGCCGTGCGTCAGGGCAACGCTGAACTGCAGGGTAAGTTCAACGCGGCACTGGATAAGATCAAAGCTGACGGCACCTACAAGACTATCTACAGCAAATGGTTCCAGCAGTAATCTCTGATGAATGAAATGATCTCACTTGCAAGTGCCGCCGGGATAACCGTCGGCCTTGCTGTTTGTGCGCTGATCGCCGGCCTTGTGCTGGCAATGCTGTTTGCTGGCTGGGAGTCGCTGCGCATAAAACCGCTGGCGTGGGTCGGCACCGTGCTGGTCACGCTGATCCGCGGTCTGCCGGAAATCCTGGTCGTCCTTTTTATCTATTTTGGTGCCTCACAGCTGCTGCTGACGCTCTCTGACGGTTTCAGTCTTAATCTGGGCCTGGTGACTATTCCGGTGCAGCTGCAGATTGAGAACTTTGATGTCAGCCCGTTTCTCTGCGGGGTGATTGCGCTGGCTATGCTCTATTCCGCCTATGCATCACAGACGCTGCGCGGTGCGCTGAAAGCAGTACCGGCAGGCCAGTGGGAATCTGGTCAGGCGCTGGGGATGAAAAAGTCTGCCATCTTTTTCCGGCTGATTATGCCGCAAATGTGGCGACATGCGCTGCCGGGCCTCGGCAACCAGTGGCTGGTGCTGCTGAAAGATACGGCGCTGGTGTCGCTGATTAGCGTTAACGACCTGATGCTGCAGACGAAAAGTATCGCTACGCGTACGCAGGAACCTTTTACCTGGTATCTGGTGGCTGCCGCTATCTATCTGTTGATTACGCTCTTCAGTCAGGCGATTTTACGCCGTATTGAACTACGCACCACGCGTTTTGAGCGGGGAGCCTGACGCATGCTCGACTATTTACCCGAACTGTTAAAAGGTCTGCATACCAGCTTAACGCTGACGCTGGCCTCACTGGCGGCCGCGCTGCTGCTGTCGCTGCTCTGTACTGTCGTGCTGGCGCTGAAAGTCCCGGTCGCCAGCCTGCTGGTAAGAGGCTATATCACGCTGTTTACCGGTACTCCCCTGCTGGTGCAGATTTTCCTGATCTACTACGGGCCAGGCCAGTTTCCCGCTATTCAGAGCGTACCCTGGCTCTGGCATCTGCTGTCGCAGCCCTGGCTGTGCGCGATGCTGGCGCTTTCGCTCAACAGCGCCGCCTACACCACCCAGCTATTTTATGGTGCGGTACGCGCTATTCCGGCGGGTCAGTGGCAGTCATGCGCCGCGCTCGGCATGAACCGCAAAGATACGCTGCGTATTTTGCTACCCTATGCGTTTAAGCGCGCCCTCTCCTCCTATTCCAACGAGGTGGTGCTGGTGTTTAAAAGCACCTCGCTGGCCTACACCATTACGCTGATGGAAGTGATGGGCCACGGTCAGATGCTCTACGGACGCACCTATGACGTTACGGTGTATGCGGCGGCGGGTCTGATCTATCTGGTGGTTAACGGCGCGCTGACGCTGCTGATGCGGCTGATAGAGAAACGCGCACTGGTATTTGAGCAGCGCAGCTAATCGCCACCGGAGCGGTTGCTTGTGCGCCATGCCGGCGTCAGAGCAGCCGCCCATTACAAAGCCTTACTTATCCAAAATAATTGCATAAAAATTCATTCAATGGCATTGTGTCACGCATTCCGCTTCTGGCTTGCTTATGAGAATGACATGATGAAAAAATGGATTATCGCCGCAGCGCTCGCTGCGGTTACTGTGAATGCTTATGCAGCTGAAAAAATACGTTTTGCCGTTTCCGCTACCTATCCGCCGTTTGAATCACTGGATCACGACAATCAGATTGTGGGCTTTGATATCGATCTGGCGAAAGCGCTCTGTGCAAAAATCAAAGCGGAGTGCACGTTCACAAATAATGCGTTTGACAGCCTGATCCCGTCACTGAAGTTCCGCCGTTATGATGCGGTGATTTCCGGTATGGATATTACCGCCGAGCGCAGTAAGCAGGTCGATTTCAGCCAGCCTTACTATGCCAACTCCGCTATCGTCATTGCCCGTAAAGGAGAGTTCAGCGATTTCAGCCAGCTGAAAGGCAAGCGTATCGGCGTAGAGAACGGCACCACTCACCAGAAATATCTGACTGAAAAGCATCCGGACGTGGTAGCGGTCGCGTATGACAGCTATCAGAATGCGATTCTCGACCTGAAAAACGGCCGCCTCAATGGCGTATTTGGCGACAGCGCCGTGGTCAGTCAGTGGCTGAAAGCCAATGAGGATCTCACTACCGTGGGCGAGCACGTGACCGATGCCGGATACTTTGGCAACGGGCTGGGTATTGCCGTGCGTAAGGGTAACAGTGACCTGCTGAATGAGTTCAATACCGCGCTGGCGGCTCTGAAAGCTGACGGCAGCTGGCAGCAGATCAACCAGAAGTGGTTCCCTGAGTAATTTCTCTTCTCAGCGCGTGCTGCGTTATGCAGCACGCGCCCGATCGTTACGCGTCAGCAGACATAACACTTCAAAATGAGCAGTGTGCGGGAACATATCAAACAGCTGCACTTTTTGTATGTTGTAATCACTAAGCCGGGCAATATCCTGCGCCAGGGTGGCAGGATTGCAGCTGGAGTAAAGAATAAAAGCCGGAGCCATGTTGCTTAAATAGTCGCACAGCTCGCTGCCAATGCCGCGGCGCGGCGGATTAACCAGCACCAGCTGCGGGACATCTTCCCGTGAGGTAGCGAAACGGGTGGAATCCAGAGCGGCAAAGTGCACCTTCTCCAGCCCCAGCTGCTGCGCCGATTGCTGCGCACAGGCTATCGCTTCAGAGCTGATTTCAATGCCCGTCAGCGTCATCTCCGGGGTGGCGCAGTGCAGGCCAAATCCACCCACGCCGCAAAAAAGATCCCACATACTGGTCACGTCCAGCTCCGCTACCCAGTCGCGCGCGGTGGCGTAAAGCGCGGCCGCCACCTGCGGGTTGGTCTGGAAAAAGCTTTGCGGACGGATATAAAGCGGTACCTGGTTAAAGCGTTCCGGCAGCGCCTGCTGCGCGGTGAGCGCAATCTCTTCCTCCCCCTCCAGAATCGCCATATGTACCGGCTGTATATTGGCAGAGATCACCTTCAGCTGCGGCAGCTGCTGCTGCAGCCACGGCAGTGCCGCCTGCAGCTGCGGCACCTTACTGGCTGAACGCAGCACAAAACGCAGCATCATGCCGCCCTCGCTGCTTTCTGTCAGCAGCAGAAACTTCAGTTCGCCGCGCCTGCGCGTCACGCTGTAAGGCGTAAGACCGGCACGGGCGATAAAGGGTTTGAGCAGCGCAAACACCGGCGCAAAGCTGGCGGGATAGAGCGGACAGGCGCAGAGATCGACCGGTTCGCCGTCAGGTGCCACCAGACCAAAAACCGGGCGCTCCACGCTGCCGCTGACGACCATTTTGGCCTTATTGCGAAACCCCTGCTCCGCCGACGTCACCGGACGCCGCCAGTCGCTGACCGGCATCGCTGCAAGCAGCTGAGCAAGCCGCGCCTGCTTATCGCTGACCTGCTGTGGATAGGGTTTCTCCAGCCACTGACATGAACGGCAGCGGCCAGCGTCATAAAGCGCGCAATGCATGGAACAACCTGTACTCGGAGAAAAAATGGGGGGCGATTGTATCACCGGATGCGGAAAAATGCGTGACTGCTGGCCGGCACAAACAGCAGCAGCACAATCAGCACGTCCGGCAATTTCTGCTGCAGCGTGTGGTGAATAATCTGCAGATTGTTTTCACCCGAAATACTGAATATCTCCGGATAGATCCAGCCCACCGACGCCATCAGCATATAGAACAGCGCCACAACCTGGCTGAGCGTATAGCCCCAGCGGCCGCGATTGCTGCCGCGCATCAGGGTAAAAGCACAGCGCAGTTCAAACAGAAAAATCAGCTGGCTGGCGATAAATATCAGGGTGGAGTCCCAGGCCTGTGCGCTGCGGTGCACAAAGTTAGCCATCTCCTCATAGCCCAGCTCGCCAGCCATCATCATCACGCTGAGGCAGCGGGTAATAATAATCGCGATACCGGCAATCGTTACCGGCACCGGCGTTGAGCTCAACACAGCGTTTTTCAGCGTTTCCGACATCACCCAGGCTCCATAAGAAAAGGCTGGCAACGCCAGCCTTGCTTATAGTGGCAAACTCACGGGATTTCAGCCACGTTTTGCTTTCTGAATATCACGCAAACGCTGTTTTTCTTCATGCGCCATAAAGCGCCAGGCGATGAAACCGACCAGCCCGACCACAAACAGAATAATCGACGCCAGCGCGTTGATCTCCGGATTCACCCCGCGTCGTACCGTGGCAAAGATCGCCATCGGCAGCGTGGTCGCTCCCGGACCGGTAACAAAACTGGCGATCACGAGGTCATCAAGCGACAGCGTAAAGGCCAGCAGCCAGCCGGTTACAATGGCGGGCGCAATCATCGGCACGGTGATCACAAAGAACACCTTCAGCGGCGTGGCGCCCAGATCCATCGCGGCCTCTTCAATAGAGCGATCCAGTTCGCGCAGGCGGGCGTTGATCACGACCGCAACATAAGCGGTACAGAATGTGACGTGCGCCAGCCAGATAGTCAGCATGCCGCGGTCGCCCGGCCAGCCCAGCGTGTTCGCCATCGCCACAAACAGCAGCAGCAGCGACAGACCGGTAATCACGTCAGGCATAACCAGCGGTGCGGTCAGCATAAAGGCGAAACCGCTGTGACCGCGAAAGCGGCCAAAGCGCACAATGATCACCGCCGCCAGGGTACCCAGTATCACGGCCATGGTGGCTGAAAGCCCGGCAATGGTCAGGCTCAGCCCGACGGCATCGAGCATCGCCTCATCCTGAAACAGCACGCGATACCAGTGAAAAGAGAAGCTCTCCCACACCGTTACCAGCTGCGAGCTGTTAAAGGAGTAAACCACCAGCAGCAGCATGGGCGCATAGAGAAACAGAAAGCAGAGCACCAGAATAGCGGTACGCCACGGCGAGCGAATAACCGGTAGCTGATTCATGCTTTCTCTCCCGCAGCGCGATTTTGATGCTTGTGGAACCAGATAATCGGCAGGATCAGGATCAGCAGAATGGTTACCGCCAGCGCGGAGGCCACCGGCCAGTCGCGGTTATTAAAAAACTCCTGCCAGAGAATGCGACCAATCATAATACTGTCCGGGCCGCCCAGCAGTTCCGGGATCACATACTCCCCTACCGCCGGTATGAACACCAGCATCGACCCGGCGATAATGCCGCCTTTGGTCAGCGGCACAATCACGCTGAAAAAGGTTTTCAGCGGACGCGCGCCTAAGTCCAGCGACGCTTCCACCAGCGAATAGTCGATACGCGTCAGCGCGGTATAGATCGGCAGCACCATAAAGGGCAGATAGCAGTAAACAATACCGATATAGACCGCTGTATTGGTGTAGAGGATCACCAGCGGATGATCGATAACGCCAAGCCACAGCAAAAAGCGATTCAGAATGCCGTTATTGTTCAGTAACCCCATCCAGGCGTAAACGCGCACCAGGAATGATGTCCAGGAGGGCAGGATCACCAGCAGCAGCAGTATGGTGCGCATCGACGGCTTGCTGTGCGCAACCGCCCAGGCGAGCGGATAGGCGATAAGCAGGCAAATTACCGTGGAGATCGCCGCCACTTTAAGCGAGGTCAGGTAGGCTTCAGCGTAAAGCGGATCGTCCGTCAGCGTAAAATAGTTGCCGAGGTTCAGCACGACATTCAGCTGGTCATCCGCCCAGGTCACCAGGTCAGTGTAAGGCGGGATGGCGCGGGCGATATCGGCAAAGCTGATTTTAAGCACAATCAGAAACGGCAGCAGGAACAGCAAAATCAGCCACAGGTAAGGCAGCGTAATCACCAGTTTGCGTCCGTGCTGCATCTTCATGCGGGTCGCCCAGCGCTGCAGTGGCGTGCCCGCCAGTACCGGCTGAGGCCGTGGAGAAATCTGACTCATAACTGCCCCCTAGACCGTCAGAACCACACAGCTGTCCGCATCCCAGCAGAGACGCACTTCATCTCCCCAGACGGGCGCACCTTTGCGAAAACGATGCGCGTTCTGCAGCTGCGCGCTGATCATCTGTCCACTGTGCAGGCGCACGTGGTAAATCGACAGATCGCCCAGATAGGCGATATGCGCCACCTCGCCCACGGCAAAGTTGCAGCCGTCAGCCGGTACCGTATCGCACAGCATCA
This sequence comes from Pantoea sp. ICBG 1758, assembly GCF_002928325.1. Taxonomy (NCBI): domain Bacteria; kingdom Pseudomonadati; phylum Pseudomonadota; class Gammaproteobacteria; order Enterobacterales; family Erwiniaceae; genus Pantoea; species Pantoea sp. ICBG 1758. The sequence continues at coordinate 433,937 of NZ_POWL01000001.1, read as the reverse complement.
CCTTTTCCGGGCGCAGCGCAATGTGGACCGGGACATTGTCGACAATGGAGACATCCGTCTGGACCTTCAGCGGATGCATCAGGCCGGGGCTATCAATCACCACGCCCTCGTCACGCCGCTCGCGCAGCAGCCCCTCAAACACGTTAACCGAGCCGATAAACTCTGCGCTATAGCGGCTGGTAGGATGCTCATAAATCTCTTCCGGCTCACCAATCTGCACAAACTTACCGCGATTCATGATGGCAATACGTCCGGCCATAGTCATCGCCTCTTCCTGATCGTGCGTGACCATGACGCAGGTAGCACCCACGCGCTCCAGAATATCCACCACCTCATGCTGCATGCGATCGCGCAGTTTTTTATCCAGTGCACCCATCGGCTCATCCAGCAGCAGCAGTTTGGGCCGTTTTGCCAGGCTGCGGGCCAGCGCCACGCGCTGACGCTGCCCGCCTGAGAGCTGATGCGGTTTGCGGCTGGCGTACTCCTGCATATGCACCAGCGCCAGCATCTCCGCCACGCGGCTGGCGATTTCTGCTTTGGATAATTTATCCTGCTTCAGGCCAAAGGCGATGTTTTGCTCCACTGTCATATGCGGAAACAGCGCGTAGGACTGAAACATCATATTGATAGGGCGCTGATAGGGCGGCACGTGAGAGAGATCCTGACCATCCAGCACGATCTGGCCGCTGCTGGGGATCTCAAATCCTGCCAGCATGCGCAGCAGCGTCGATTTGCCGCAGCCAGATGCACCCAGCAGGGCAAAGATTTCACCTTTGTAGATAGTCAGGCTGACATCATCTACGGCGTGCTGACCCTCAAACGATTTGGTCAGGTTACGGATCTCCAGCAGCGGCGTTAATGCCTTTGCTGATTTACTCTGGGGACGGGAAATCGCGTCGTTCACTAACATTTCTCCGGCGCTAAGCGGGGTAGCGCGGCACAGCCAGCCGCTGGAATGGCACAGCAGAGGCCCGTACTGCGCCTCTGCTGTGGTTACCGGTCAGGGATATCGTTCAGAACGAATCACTTACCACTTTTTACTTTAGTCCATGCGCGGGTGCGTGCGCGATCCAGTTTCGGATCCTGGACCTTGAGCACAAACAGCTTCGCCATCGCGTCCGGCGTCGGGAAGATGCCCGGATTGTTGCGGACGTCGGCGTTAATCAGCGGCAGCGACGCTTTATTGCCGTTGGCATAATTGATTTTGTTGGATACCTCAGCGATCACTTTCGGCTCCATGATGTAGTTCAGCCACTGATAGGCAGCATCCATATTTTTCGCATCTTTCGGGATCGCCATCATGTCAAAGAACGCCAGGGCGCCCTCTTTCGGCACGCTATAGCCCAGGTGAACGCCGTTATTTGCTTTTTCAGCGCGATCTTTCGCCTGCAGAATATCGCCAGACCAGCCTATCGCCACGCAGGTGTTACCATTCGCCAGGTCGTTGATATATTGCGACGAGTGGAAATAGCGAATATTTGGCCGCAGTTTCATCAGCAGATCGGTCGCCGCTCCGGTGTAATCTTTGGCGTCAGCGCTGTTGGGATCTTTGCCAAGATAGTTCAGCACCGTGGCGAAGATCTCTTCCGGCGCGTCCAGGAAAGAGACACCGCAGCTTTTCAGTTTTTCGAGGTTTTCCGGTTTCAGCACCAGATCCCAGCTGTTAACCGGCGCGTCCGCACCGAGCGCGGCTTTGACTTTCTCAACGTTATAACCGATGCCGGTGGTGCCCCACAGATAAGGAATCGCGTATTTATTGCCAGGATCGTGCTGTGCCACTTTGGCCATCAGGTCCGGATCGAGGTTTTTGTAGTTCGGCAGTTTACTTTTGTCGAGTTCCTGAAACACGCCCGACTGCAGCTGGCGCGCCAGAAAACTGGATGAGGGCACCACAACATCATAGCCGGTGCTGCCCGCCATCAGTTTGCCTTCCAGCACTTCATTGGAGTCAAAGACGTCATACACAACTTTGATGCCGGTCTGCTTTTCAAAGTTGGGCACCGTATCGGCCGCAATATAATCGGACCAGTTATAGACGTGCAGCGTTTTATCTTCTGCCTGAGCAGCAACAGCTGATGCCATTACCACACCAGCCACTGCGGCTGGCAACCATTTTTTTGTCTGGTTGTTCATCTGTTATTTTCTCCTGAACGGGTCAATAAACGCTGCATACAGCCGATCCGATGATTTCCTGTCTGAAAATAGCCAGACATACAATGAATCACTCTTCAGCGGACGTTAAATAGTAAATACCTATAGCCAGTCTCGGGAGAGTGAGCCAGCAACCTGCAAATGGGTAGCTATGCAGATGCGTAACGGCGGGCCTTCCCTGAAATCAGTATAGCGCTGCTGAGCGGTAGCCTGTCCGGCACAGCTTCGCAAGAATAGCCCCCCTGATCTCTGCGCACCAGACCCCAGCGTAAAAAACGCCTTTTTACGATATTTTATGCACTTTTGTGCTATGTGGTCTGGCAGTTACGGCATAAAGCATGACTAAAATCTGGCGGGAGCGGGCAAATAACAGAATAAAAAATGGCAGGAGAAAATCAGAAAGAAAACTGCCGCAGTCTGCGGCAGTGAATATAAAGCGGAATTAGTGTAAAACCCCTGAACTGCTGACCCCGGAAGGACGCTCCTCCTCCTCACCCATCATCAGCAGGTGATTCGCAAAGGCTTCCATAATCACCATAGAAACCCCCTCTTCACTCTGCTTCATAAAGTGCGTGAACTGACTGAAGGTGATGCCGGCGGTAACACTCAGGGACTGACAGACAATCAGCTTGGGCAGATTATCATCCTGAATATCGATAAAAGCTTTGATGGTCAGCGAGCTGGCATTAATTTGCGACAGATCGCCGACCAGCGGAATAAGCGCTGTGGGTTTAACTTCAGCCAGCGCAGAAAACAGAATAACGTTATCCACCAGGTCAATTTTTGCGTCAAACACCCCGTCAAAATTCTGCATGTGCGGCAGATGTAATGCCTGACAGGCATCACATTCGAACCAGGTGATATTTTGTTGATCCAGCCAGCGACGCAGCATGTCGATGTCAGGAACGACCAGTGAATCCATCGCTATTTCCTGTGGGGTGAATAAATAAGCGCCTTAGCTTACGGAAAAATGGGGTCAGATGCCACGAAAACCACCGGAAAACGCTATCTAGCCACCGGTTTTAGGACGATAGCCGGGGCAGGCGTGCTGCTCAATCCAGTCGATCATCATAGTGGCAATATCCAGGCCCGTGCAGCCCTCAATACCTTCCAGACCGGGTGAGGCGTTGACCTCCATGACCAGCGGACCGCGGCTGGCACGCAGAATATCGACACCCGCCACGGCCAGCCCCAGCGTTGCTGCGGCTTTAATGGCGATGTCACGCTCCCGGTCGCTGATAGTAACAGGGTGCGCGGTGCCGCCACGATGCAGATTTGAGCGGAATTCCCCCTCTTTTGCCTCACGCCCGATGGCAGCCACCACGCGATCGCCAATAACCAGACAGCGAATATCGCGGCCCCGCGCTTCTTTAATAAACTCCTGCACCAGAATATGCGCATTGAGACCGCGAAACGCATCAATCACGCTTTCGGCGGCCTGACGCGTCTCTGCCAGCACGACGCCAATCCCCTGGGTGCCTTCCACCAGCTTAACCACCAGCGGCGCCCCGCCCACCATGCGGATCAGATCGCCGGTATCATCCGGCGAGGAAGCGATACCGGTCACCGGCATATCAATGCCCTCGCGCGCCAGCAGCTGCAGCGAGCGCAGCTTGTCGCGGGCGCGGGTGATCGCCACCGATTCATTGAGCGGGTAGCTGCCAAGCAGCTCAAACTGGCGCAGCACCGCGGTGCCATAAAAAGTTGTGGCCGTGCCGATTCGCGGGATCACCGCATCAAAATGACCGAGTATCTCACCCTGATAATGCACGGCCGGCAGCGCTGCGTTGATATTCATATAGCAGGAGAGCGGATCGATCATCGCAATCTGATGCCCGCGTGCCTCAGCGGCTGCGCGCAGCCGCTGACTGGAGTAAAGCGTGCTGTCGCGGGTAAGAAGCGCCATTTTCATGCGGCAGTCCTCCTGACTTAACGCGTCGCCCAGCCCTGACTGTGCAGATAGTCGAGCATAAACGGACGCGTCTCTTTAACGATCAGGCGCTGGATGAGATCGCTCCAGGTTTCGGAACGCTGGTTGCTGTCGCGCTGCTGATAGTACTCCGTGATTTGCTGGTCATACTCTGCCAGCACTGTTTTATCTACCTGATGATAGCTGTTTTCATGGACCAGCATCGCCTGCGGCATACGGGGTTTCACATCCGGAGAGGCTGACGGATAGCCGATACAGAAGCCAAACAGCGGCAGCACAAATTTTGGCAGCTCCAGCAGCGCGGTCACGTCCGCAATGTTATTGCGGATCCCGCCGATAAAAACGCCACCCAGCCCAAGCGACTCGGCGGCCACCATCGCATTTTGCGCCATTAGCGCGGTATCCACACAGCCCAGCAGCAGCTGTTCAGCACGACCCAGCTGAGCATCCGGGCAGATTTGCAGATGGCGGTTAAAATCGGCGCAGAAGACCCAAAACTCCGGTGCATCCGTTACCCATGACTGGCCGCCCGCCAGCTCCGCCAGCGCGCGGCGCTTTTCGCGATCGGTGATGCGTACGATGGATGAGCACTGCAGAAAACTGGAGGTAGAAGCCGCCTGCGCTGCAGCAATAATCGCGCGGCGCTGAGCGTCATCAATACCCTGCTCAGTAAAAGCACGAATGGAACGGTGGCTGCATAGCAGATCGATTGTCGGCGTCATTATGTTCTCCGGTTATTTCCTGGTGTGAGTATGATCAAAAAGGTGCGGGGCCATGACTTTGGCGGTACGCCACATAATCAGCCATGCCGCAGGCAGCATCAGCGCAATGCCCAGCAAAAAAAGTAGCGTAGCCAGCGGCTTTTGCCCAATTGCGGCAGGCGCTGGCAGCCAGTTATTCATCAGCAAAAGCGCGCCGGCTACTGAGCAGGCGCCCAGCGCCTCAAGCAGCAACACGGGTTTTGGCAATCTTGCAAAGTTACGCATCGTGATACCTCTGCTGTTTGCGGGTCTGGTTCGGCGTATCGCTGCTGCCAGCATAGCCGTCAGGGATAGCGTACATCCATCAGAGTAACAGGTATTTTCTGCTTCTCTTAAGCAGCATGAGCGGGCATGATGTGAACCATTATTCACGCTGTGCTGTGACTTTGCTCACAAAACAGCAGCGGAAGGAGAGAAGCAATGATTGCAGTGATTTTTGGCCGTTCAGGATGCCCTTATTGCGTACGCGCTAAAGAGTTAGCCGCTAAGCTGACCAGCGACCAGGATAGCTTCAACTACCAGTATGTTGATATTCAGGCAACCGGCATCACTAAAGCCGATCTGGAAGCGCGCGCCGGTAAACCAGTGACCACGGTGCCGCAGATTTTTATCGACGATCGACACATCGGTGGTTACACCGAATTTGCTGCCTGGACTAAAGAGAATCTTGGCATAGAGGCATAAAAAAACGGGCCATAAGGCCCGTTTTTTAATCGATGCGCATAGCCAGCATAATGCGCAGCAGACGAACCAGTAGCGCACCACACCCTGCCCAGAATAACGCACTCAGACTCCAGGCCAGCCCCATCAGCGGCGTATGACTGACCTGCTCAGTCAGCATGACCCAGCTCATCCCCAGCAGCGTTCCCGCTATCGCTGACCACAGCGTTGACACCATCGGGCTGGCGGGCTGCAGCAGCGCAATCGCTACCCCAGGCAACAGAAACAGCAGGAGTTCTGGCTGACCATGCCGCATATGGAGCGGCACGCTCCAGAAGTGGTGGGCAAAAATAAACACCAGCGTATAAAGCGTCGCGCCTGACGCGAATGCGGACCAGCGATGGCTGCGCTGCAACATAACAATCCTCAACGTTAACGTTAAAACAGAACTTTTAATGCCTGGCGCACATGCGTGGAAATAAATAGAAACAGCTACAAACAGAAAGAGTGAGCAATGCGGATAGCTGAAGCAAATAATAATGTTTAGAATAATGTCGCTTCAGAATCGGGCGGGACAGGAAGGCCAGCCCCGGCGTTTACCGCTCTGATTAAGATAGCTAAAAATCCTCCTCCTATCAACCTGTTACACGTGAATAAGAAGTTAAAACTGTGAACATTAACGTCGCAGAATTGTTAAGCAAAAATGACGTTCTGTTATTATTTGTCGTATTAGCGCTCGGCCTCTGTCTGGGAAAACTGCGTCTTGGTTCCGTCCAGCTGGGTAATTCAATTGGCGTACTGGTTGTCTCTCTGATTTTAGGCCAGCAGCATTTTGCGATTAATACCGACGCTCTGAGCCTGGGTTTTATGCTGTTTATTTTTTGTGTCGGCGTGGAGGCGGGACCCAACTTCTTTTCTATCTTTTTCCGCGACGGTAAAAACTATTTTTTCTTAGCCATTGTGATGGTGGTCAGTGCGCTACTGGTCGCACTGATTCTTGGCAATCTGTTTGGCTGGGATATCGGCCTTACGGCGGGCATGCTGGCAGGGTCAATGACCTCAACGCCGGTGCTGGTCGGTGCCGGCGATACGCTGCGGCAGAGCATCAGCGATCCGCGTCAGTTAAGTATGATGCAGGATAATCTGAGCCTCGGCTACGCCCTGACCTATCTGGTGGGGCTGGTCAGCCTGATTTTCGGCGCCCGCTATCTGCCCCGGTTGCAGCATCAGGATCTGCCCACCTGCGCCCAGCAAATTGCCCGCGAACGCGGTCTGGATGCTGACAGCCAGCGTAAGGTTTTTTTACCGGTGATCCGCGCCTATCGCGTCGGACCGGAGCTGGTAGCCTGGAGCGGCGGCAAAAACCTGCGCGAGCTGGGTATCCATCGTCAGACCGGCTGCTATATAGAACGCCTGCGGCGTAACGGCATTCTCGCCAGCCCGGACGGAGATGCCATGCTGCAGCTGGGCGATGAGATCTCACTGGTAGGTTATCCTGACGCCCACGCCCGGCTCGATGCCAGCTTCCGCAATGGTAAAGAGGTGTTCGACCGCGATCTGCTCGATATGCGCATCGTCACCGAGGAGATTGTGGTCAAGAACCACAATGCGGTAAATAAGCGGCTCAGCCATCTTAAACTCACCGATCATGGCTGCTTTCTGAATCGGGTGATCCGCAGCCAGATTGAGATGCCGATCGATGACAGCATCATGCTCAATAAAGGCGATGTGCTGCAGGTCAGCGGTGAAGCGCGCCGTGTTAAAAGCCTGGCCGATCGCATCGGCTTTATTGCCATTCACAGTCAGATGACTGACCTGCTCGCTTTCTGCGCCTTTTTTATCATCGGCCTGATGATAGGGATGATCACGTTTCAGTTCAGCAATTTCAGCTTTGGTATTGGTAACGCTGCCGGCCTGCTGTTTGCCGGCATCATGCTGGGCTTCCTGCGCGCCAACCACCCTACCTTTGGCTATATTCCGCAGGGTGCCCTGACCATGCTGAAAGAGTTCGGACTGATGGTCTTTATGGCAGGCGTCGGGCTCAGCGCCGGCAGTGGACTGCAGCACGGGCTCGGCAGCGCCGGTGCCCTGATGCTGCTGAGCGGGCTGCTGGTCAGCCTGGTGCCGGTGGTTATCTGCTATCTGTTTGGCGCTTACGTGCTGCGCATGAACCGCGCGCTGCTGTTTGGTGCCATCATGGGCGCACGCACCTGTGCGCCAGCCATGGAGATTATCAGCGATACCGCACGCAGTAATATTCCGGCGCTGGGCTATGCCGGCACCTATGCGATTGCCAATGTGCTACTGACGCTGGCCGGCACGCTGATTGTGATTATCTGGCCAGTGCTGGCGGGATAAATTATTTTTGTCTGTCGGGAACCTTTACCGGCCGCCAGCGTCTGAATAAGTGCCACTGCTTTTCTTTGAAATCCCCGGATTGAGGAGCCCGCCAGTCTTTTTGACTGACGGGTTTTTTTATATCTGACGCGGGTGCCTTAAGGTTGCGCTAAGCGAATCGCGCCATGCTGTGATCCTGACTTTTTTAACGATCACTCTTCATGCAACTGTCATCAAAGTTAAACACTTCCACAACCTGCTACCGGAATCGGAGCGGGACTATTTATTCTTTATCACTCCGCTTTTACGCTATCAACTTCATTTTACTGGCAATTCTGGCAGCCCTGTTTATTTACTTATCACGTAATGAGCAGCCTGACATCGCTATCAGCCAGTACTGGTTTGATCCGCTTACGCAGCGCTTTCCCTGGCAGCACAACCGCTGGCTGGATCTCATTAATCATCGCATCGCTAAGGATGTGATTATTGCCGGGGCCGTGCTGCTGCTGTTTCAGGGTATACGCACCCGCAATGCGCGGCAGATGCTGGTTGCGCTGCTGTTTGGTCTTGGCCCGCTGGTGGTGGGGATCATCAAAGCACACAGCGCGCACTCCTGCCCCTGGGATCTGGCGATGTTTGGCGGTAAGGCGCTCTCTTTTCCGTTGCTGGGCAGCGTACCTGCCGGCAGCGGACCCGGCGGCTGCTTTCCGGGCGGACATGCATCGAGTGGCTTTGCGGTGATGGCGCTGTTTTTTCTCTGGTGGCCGGAGCATCCACGCCGCGCCCTGCTGGCGCTGCTGGCAGGTGTCGCCCTGGGTTTACTGATGGGTTTTGGTCAGGTAATGCGCGGTGCGCACTTTTTTTCGCACAATTTATGGGCCGGCTGGTGGGTCTGGCTGGCACAGCTGCTGACAGTGGCCGGTATATCTTTTTGGGTTAACAAAACGAGGATAGCTAAACGGGATGGAAGCAATTAACCACACCCTTTTTTTATGGATCAATGCCACGCCAGCGTCACCGGCCTGGCTGCTGAATCTGGCAACGTTTGTCGCCAAAGATCTGATTGCGATTGTGCCGCTGCTGATTGTGGCTCTCTGGCTGTGGGGACCGCGTGAGCAGGTGCAGTCTCAGCGCGCGCTGGTACTGAAAACCGGTATAGCGCTTATCTATGCGCTGCTGATCTCCTGGTGTACCGGCCAGCTGCTGCCCCATCCGCGCCCCTTTGCTATCGGCTTTGGACACCAGTTTCTGATGCACGCCGCAGATGACTCCTACCCGAGCGATCACGGCACAACTATTTTTACCTTTGCCCTCGCCTTTATTTTCTGGCACCGGCTCTGGTCCGGCATCCTGCTGCTGGCTATCGGCAGCGCTATCGCCTGGTCGCGCATCTATCTGGGCGTTCACTGGCCGCTGGATATGATCGGCGGGTTCCTGGTCGGTATGCTGGGCTGCCTGGCCTCGCAGATGGCATGGCAGCTCTATGGCGATCGCCTGCTGGCACTGACGCATCAGGTTTATCGCGTGCTGTTTGCAATGCCGATTCGTAAGGGCTGGATCAGGGATTAGGAGCACTGAGCAGCGTGGGGCTGGGCGCTGAGCAGCGCGGGGCACTTAGAGATTAGCGCTGAGCAGCGCGCGGCAACAGAGGGGTTCCGCCCGCCAGGCTTCTGGCAGTTTCAGCGGCATTACCGCACGCGGACGGGCTAAGGGGCGGGTGGGCGCGCCCCTTAGCAATCCGCGCCCCGCGCCGTCCTCGCGAATTCCCGGGCTTATCCCTCCGGCCTTTACGGACCGCGCGGATTCGCTCCTGCTCAACCCGCGCTCTCGCCGGCGTCCTGCCGGCTCGCCCTGGCCGTCACTCTGCGCCCGGCGCTGCGGATGGCGCCCCTCCTCCCCGCCTGTAAATTTTTCATTTTGTTTTTTTAAAAGTGTTGCGGTGTGGTCTGAAGCTTCTTCACGAAACCTTCAGCCATAAAAAACGTAAGAAAAAGAGAAAAAAGCAGCAGCCGGGGGAAGCGCCATCCGGGTCCGCCGAGGGAAGGCACGGTTCCGGGATGAGCCGACAGGACGTCGGCGAAAGGGCGCGGTGAGCAGGAGCGAATGGCGGCCGGTCCCGGGGAAGCGGGCTTGAGCGAGGGAACCGCGCAGCGGCGGATGGGGCTGGCGCAGGGCCGGGGAGTGCAGAGGGCGCGGCCAGGCGTCCTCTGCCCGGTCGCCGTGCCGGGGCACAGGCTGCTGCCGCCGCTGACGGCGAACGGAACCGGCCCCGGAGCAAACGGAACCGGCCCCGGGGCAGCAGCGCCGTGCCGGAGCACAGGCCGCCGCCGCAACTGACGGCGAACGGAACCGGCGCTTAATCTGCGCCCCCGCAGCTGACGGCGAACGGATCCAGCCCCCGTGGGGCGAACGGAACCGGCCCGTAACCAGCCCCCGCGTCCTAACTAAACCACTTCCCGAACCAGCCGTGGAATTTCATCATAATAAAATCCCAGATCCGCCCGACAAAGCCGCCTTCCGGTATGGCTTCCATCGCCACCAGCGGGCGCTGCTCGATGGTTTTTCCATCCAGCTGGAAATCGATAGTGCCGACAACCTGATTTTTAGCGATGGGGGCTTCCAGCTGCGGCGTATTCAGGGTAAAGCTCGCTTTCAGATTTTTCATCTGACCTTTAGGTACGGTAATCGCCGCATCTTTCGCCACGCCGAGATCCACTTCTCCCTTATCACCAAACCAGACGCGCTGGCGGGCAAACGGCTTATCTGCTTTGATAGGCGTTACCGTTTCATAAAAACGGAATCCCCAGGTCAGCAGCTTTTCACTTTCGCGAAAACGAATGGCGTCGGTTTGTGCGCCCAGCACGACCGAGATCAGACGCATATCGCCATCAACGGCAGACGCCACCAGATTGTTGCCTGCGCCTGAGGTATGTCCGGTTTTAATGCCGTCCACTTTCAGGTTGGAGCTCCAGAGCAGCCGGTTGCGGTTGCGCTGCTTAATATTGTTAAACGTGAACTCTTTCTCGCTGTTCAGCGCATACTCGTCCGGCACATCGCTTATCAGCCGCTGGCCGATAATCGCCATATCGCGGGCGGTGCTGTACTGCCCTTCCGCGTCCAGACCGTGCACCGTCATAAAATGCGTATTTTGCAGACCGAAGGCTTTAACGTAGTTATTCATCAGCCCGATAAAGGCATCCTGGCTGCCGGCAACATAATCTGCCAGCGCAATACAGGCATCGTTGCCGGACTGAATAACAATGCCTTTATTTAATTCTGATACCGGAATACGGTCGCCGGGCTTGAGGAACATCAGCGATGAGCCGCGCAGCTTTGGATTACCGGTCGCCCAGGCATCCTGGCCAATCGTCACCATATCACCGTTGTGAATCTTTCCTGATTTCAGCGCCTGCCCTACCACATAGCTGGTCATCATCTTGGTCAGACTGGCAGGATCGAGCCGCTGATCGGCATTCGATTCAGCCAGAACTTTGCCGCTGTTATAGTCCATCAGAACCCAGGCTTTGGCCTCGATTTGCGGGGCAGCCGGAGCGTCAACGGCCTGAGAAACAGCCGGGAAAATAAACAACAGCGAGGAGGCAGCCAGGGGCCGTAATAACGATGCGCAAAGGTGTAGTTTCATGGGCGTAACCAGATTGTCCTTGTAAAATCGGGGCTTTCGCGGGCGGGGAAGATCTCGTGTAAAACGCTAACGGTTCACGCTGGCGAAAAAAACCGTTGAATCGTAAAGTTAATTAAGTTTTCTTATATTAATCCAGGTCAACATCCTGTCCGGTCCAGTGTAAGCCGTCAGCGGTGGTATAAAACTGCGCACAATTCTGAATTTGTCCGGAAAAGCTAAGCCTGTCACAAAATTCCGCTACGCTGGGATCAGTCAGCCTGAGGAGAGCGTTATGGATCTTGCCGTGTTCGATCTTGATGAAACCCTGATATGTGATGACAGCACCAGCCTCTGGTTGCGCTGGCTGGTGTCACAGGGGTTTGCGCCTGAAACAGTGATTGATGAGGATCGCAGGCTGATGCAGCGTTATTACGCCGGCGAGCTGCCCATTGAAGAGTATATGCACACCACGCTGGCACCGCTGGCTGGCATGGCCACGCCGACCGTGGCTGGCTGGATAAGACGCTTTATCCACCGTGACATTCTGCCGCGTGTGTTTCCTGCCGCACGGGAGCGCATTCAGTGGCATCAGCAGCGTGGTGATAAGGTGCTGATCGTGACCGCCAGTGGCGATCACCTTGCCATTCCTATCGCTGAACGTCTGGGCGTGGACGGTGCGCTGGCCATTCATGCTGAAGTTGTTGATGCCCGCTACAGCGGCTCTATGCTCGGCACCGCAACCTATCGCGAAGGTAAAGTGGTTCGCCTGCGCGACTGGCAGGCCCGTCAGCAGGCGCTCAGTTTCACACGCACCTGGGCCTACAGCGACTCGTTTAATGACCTGCCGCTGCTGGCCTGGGCTGACCACGCCTGGGCAGTCAATCCGGATGCGCGCCTGCAGCATGAGGCGGAGCAGCGCGGCTGGCAGATTTGCCGCTGGGCGCGCTGATTAGTTACCTGTTTCAGCCTGCTCCGGCTGCACGCCTACCCGGAGCAATTTACCGCTGGCTTCATCGGTCAGTACGTAAAGCCAGCCATCCGGCCCCTGACGCACATCGCGGATACGTTCATTACGATCGCTCAGCAGCCGCTCCTCCTCCGTGACCCGATCGCCCTCAACGCGCAGCCGGATCAGGCTTTTATCTTTCAGTGCACCGATAAACAGCGCGTTTTTCCACTGCGGAAAGCGCGTACTGGTGTAGAACGCCATGCCGCTGAGAGCCGGTGACACTTTCCACCAGAACAGCGGCTGGTCGGTTCCTGCGACCTGCGTGCCCTTCGCTTCCGGCACCGGCTGCCCGCTGTAATCGATGCCGTACGTGGCAAGCGGCCAGCCATAGTTGTGGCCTTTCTCCAGCCGGTTTACCTCATCGCCGCCGCGCGGCCCGTGCTCACTCTCCCACATCTCTCCCGTCCTGGGATTCAGCGCCAGCCCCTGAGGATTACGCACGCCATAGCTCCAGATCTCCGGACGGGCGCCCTGGGTGTGAACAAACGGATTATCCTGCGGTACGCCGCCCTCCTGCGTCAGGCGAACAATTTTTCCTGACAGCTTATCCAGCTGCTGGGCGCTGCTGCTGACAAAATTGTCGCCAAACGCCACATAGAGAAAGCCCTGCCGGTCAAAGGCGAGCCGGGTACCGATATTGGCACCACCGGAGAGTTTAGGCGTCTGCTCCAGCACCACGCGAAACCCGTTAAGCTTCTGCATATCCTCGCTCAGCTGACCGTAACCCACGACGCCACCGGCACGCCCGCGGCTATCGGCCGTGGTGTAACTCAGCCATACGCGGCGGCTTTGCGCGAAATCAGGTGCCGGAACCACATCCAGTAACCCGCCCTGCCGCTCAGCCCAGACCTGCGGCACGCCCTGAATCGGCTTCGACAGGCCGCCCTCAGGCTGCCAGCTGCGCAGCTGACCGGTGCGCTCGGTGATAAGCAGCGTGCGGTTATCCGGCAAAAAAGCCACCGACCAGGGATGAGAGAGGTTGTCCTGCAGCACCTCTACCGCCACATCCGCAGCCAGCGCCAGAGAAGAACAGCTTAGTGCGCCGGAAATCAGCGCTGCTCGCCAGATATGCATAGGTTGCTCCTGTATTCGCTCTGCCGTTAAGGGTAGACAGCGCGCACGCAGCAGCGGGGGAAATTTACAAAACATTAAGCCCGGCGCAGGCCGGGCTGGAGGAGATTACTCGAAGCAGGTTTCAGGGTTGTCAGACAGGCAGATAAACTCTGCGCCGCCTTTGGTCAGGGCGTTGATTTTCCCCGTTTCGATATCGTAAACCCAGCCGTGCAGACGCAGCTTGCCTTTACGCAAAGCAACCGAGACGGAAGGATGCGTTTTGATATTGTTCAGCTGCGCTATAACGTTCTCTTTCACCATCTCATTAAGGCGCACCTCAACAGAATCGTAGTTGCGCTCGTCAACCACGGCTTTTGCGGCGTTAGCGTAGTGCAGCCAGTGATCGACCGCCGGCATGTTTTCCAGATCGGCGTTGGAGGCGATCGCGTTCATTGCGCCACAGTTGGAGTGACCGCAAATAATGATTTCCGTTACGCCCAGCGCCAGTACCGCATACTCGATGGTGGCAGAGACGCCGCCTGGCTCCGGGCCAAACGGTGGCACAATGTTGCCGGCGTTGCGGATCACAAACAGCTGCCCTGGCTCCTGCTGCGTGACCAGCTCCGGCACCAGACGGCTGTCTGAACAGGAGATAAACAGCGCTTTAGGATTCTGGTTGGAAGCCAGACTCTTGAAAAGATCCTTCCTTTCAGGGAATACGTTCTGTTGAAAATTCAGAAAACCTTTGACGATCTCTTGCATTTGTCTGCTCTCACTCTATGCACTGCTGCGCTGTCATCGCATAGCCTGCCAGCGCACGCGTTTAAATTCTTCAGCGTTGAGAATAAGTTACCTTCAACAACCCGTCATTTAAGCAAAATCGCAGCAACCGCACAACCCGCTGCGGGCTGAAATACCCGGCGTCAGGCTGCGCCGTGCACTCTAAGCATAGCGCTGCATTCACATTCTGCAGGCAGGCAGATTGTTGCTTCAGCTATACATTTTCCGCTGCAACCTCTGTACAATCGCGCTCCTGTCCATACTAATTATGATGAATTTTTATCCTTATGAGCCATGTCACTAATCCGCCACGCGTGGGCTTCGTCTCACTCGGTTGTCCTAAAAACCTCGTTGACTCAGAACGTATCCTGACGGAACTGCGTACTGAAGGCTATGACGTGGTACCACGCTACGATGACGCGGAGATCGTTATCGTTAATACCTGCGGATTTATTGACAGCGCGGTTCAGGAATCTCTGGAAGCGATTGGTGAAGCGCTGAATGAAAACGGCAAAGTGATCGTCACCGGCTGTCTGGGTGCCAAAGTGGATCAGATCCGCGAAGTGCATCCGAAAGTGCTGGAGATTACCGGTCCGCACAGCTATGAGCAGGTGCTTGAGCACGTGCATACCTATGTACCTAAACCTGTTCATAACCCGTTTCTGAGCCTGGTGCCTGAGCAGGGCGTGAAACTGACGCCGCGCCACTACGCCTATCTGAAAATCTCGGAAGGCTGCAACCACCGCTGTACGTTCTGTATTATTCCGTCCATGCGCGGCGATCTCGACAGTCGTCCGATTGGCAGCGTGCTGGATGAAGCGAAGCGTCTGGCTGAGTCAGGCGTGAAAGAGCTGCTGGTGATCTCGCAGGATACGTCTGCTTACGGCGTGGATGTGAAACATCGTACCGGTTTCTGGAACGGTGCGCCGGTAAAAACCAGCATGGTGAGCCTGTGTGAACAGCTGGCAAAACTCGGCGTCTGGGTACGCCTGCACTATGTTTATCCCTATCCGCACGTGGATGATGTCATCCCGCTGATGGCAGAAGGCAAAATTTTGCCCTACCTCGACATTCCGCTGCAGCACGCCAGCCCGCGCATCCTGAAGCTGATGAAGCGTCCGGGCGCCGTGGAGCGTACGCTGGAGCGCATCAAGCGCTGGCGTGAGATCTGTCCGGAGCTGACGCTGCGCTCTACGTTTATCGTGGGCTTCCCGGGTGAAACCGAAGAAGATTTCCAGATGCTGCTCGATTTTCTGAAAGAGGCGCGCCTCGATCGCGTAGGCTGCTTCCAGTACAGCCCGGTAGAAGGCGCCACCGCCAATCAGCTGCCGGATCCGGTTCCGGAAGAGGTAAAACAGGCGCGCTTTGACCGCTTTATGCAGCTGCAGCAGCAGATCTCCAGCGAACGCCTGCAGGAGAAAGTGGGCCGCGAAATACTGGTCATCATTGACGAAGTGGATGAAGAAGGTGCCGTCGGACGCAGCATGGCAGACGCACCGGAAATCGACGGTGCCGTCTATCTCAACGGCGACCGGCAGGTAAAAGCAGGTGATGTGGTGCGGGTGAAAGTGGAGCACGCGGACGAATACGATCTGTGGGGCAGCCGCATCTAACCATATTTCTGCTGGTGCGCTTTTTTACGCTTCAGATAATCTTCGTCGGCGCGTAATTTATCCCAGCATACTTTAAAGATGGCCGCCGCTGCGGCCTTCTCTTTTTCTACCGTGCGCGGCAGCTCTTTGCCATCCGCATCATATTTACGTCCCCCCTGATGATTGCTGTAGCGCCGGGCGCGCGTATACCCCATCTGAATAAATTTACGCGCCATATCCATACCGACAAAATCATCTTTCTCGCGATACGCTTCAAACAGCTGCATAATTTTTTCCGAGGACTCTTTCGCTACCTCTACGGTACGAAAACGCCACCAGGGCAAAATTTCGCTTTTGTAAGGTTCCACCATCAGTACGCCCTGCTCGCCCCGCCCCACGCGATAAAGCTCAGGGTGCTGTCGCAAATCAAGATTTTTATAATCCTGCTGATAATCAAACGGTTCCATCTCTCTTCTCCTTTGCGCCCTGAGCTGCCACCGGGACGGCTTTGCGCCGGCAGCATCCTTACCGGCGGAGCAACGTCCTGCGCAACGGCCCGGGGAAAATCTGTGAAAGCGTTATCGCTGCTCCTTTAATATTAGACACTTTTAGTAGCCCGGGCCGGTTCGCTGCTCAGCTTTTCAGTTTTGGATCCAGCGCATCGCGCAGGCCGTCACCCAGCAGGTTAAACGCCAGAACGGTCAGGAAAATCGCCAGGCTGGGGAAAATAGCGACGTGAGGCGCCATCACCATATCCGCTCGCGCTTCATTCAGCATTGCTCCCCACTCCGGCGTAGGCGGCTGTGCGCCGAGCCCCAGAAAAGAGAGGCTGGCGGCGGTGATAATTGAGGTACCAATACGCATGGTGAAATAGACCATGATGGAGGAAATCGTGCCGGGCAAAATATGCCGGAAAATAATCGTGCGATCTGACGCGCCAATGCTGCGCGCCGACTCGATATAGGTCTGCTGCTTGAGCACCAGCGTGTTACCGCGCACCAGCCGGGCGAACGCAGGTATGCTGAAAATCGCCACCGCCACAATAACGTTGCTCATCCCGCTGCCCATAATGGCGACGACCGCTATCGCCAGCAGAATACCGGGAAAGGCAAACAGCACGTCGCAGATGCGCATAATCAGCCGATCCCACCAGCCCTCATAGTACCCCGCCAGCAGACCCAGCAGCGTACCGATCAACGCGCCGATAATGACAGAGAAGAATCCCGCCATCAGTGAAATACGGGTGCCTGCCAGCACCCGGCTGAAAATGTCCCGCCCCAGCGAGTCCACGCCAAACAGGTGCAGCCACGACGGCCCTTCATTCAGACGATCGTAGTCAAAATAGTTTTCCGCATCGAAAGGCGCGATCCACGGCGCAATAAAGGCCAGTACAATCAGCAGCAGGACAAAGCTGCCCGCCAGCAGCGCCACATGCTGCTGGCGAAAACGGCGCCAGAACTCACGCCACGGGGTACGCACCCGGTTTTCCGTCAGGTGCGGCAGCTGTTTCACCACCGCATCGCGTCGCCAGTTTTTCAATCGCGACTCCTTATTTGTAGCGAATAGCCGGATTGATTGCCGCGTAAAGCATATCGACAATCAGATTGATCAGGATAAATTCCAGTGAAAACAGCAGAACTTCCGCCTGAATCACCGGGTAATCCCGCATCTCCACGGAGTCCACCAGCAGGCGACCGAGGCCAGGCCAGTTAAACACCACCTCCACCACGATCGATCCTCCCAGCAGAAAACCAAACTGCAGGCCCATCATCGTGACCACCGGGATCAGGGCGTTGCGCAGCCCATGTTTCACCACCACCAGCGATTCGCGCACGCCTTTAGCCCGGGCGGTGCGCATGTAATCTTCCTGCAAAACCTCAATAAATGAGGCGCGGGTAAAGCGCGCCATAATCGCGGCAACGGCAGCGCCCAGCGTGAGAGAAGGCAGAATATAGTGCTGCCAGCTATCTGCGCCCACGGTGGGCAGCCAGCCCAGCTCCACCGAAAAGATCTGCATCAGCAGCATACCCAGCGCAAAGGCCGGGAACGAGATGCCGGAAACCGCCAGCGTCATGCCGATGCGATCGGGCCAGCGGTTGCGCCACACGGCAGAGACAATACCCAGCGCCATACCCAGCAGCACTGACCACGCCATACTGGTCAGCGTCAGCCACAGCGTCGGGTAGAAGCGCTGCGCAATTTCGTCCGCCACCGGGCGTTTTGAGACCAGCGACTGGCCAAACTCTCCCTGCAGCGCATTGAAAATAAAATGCCAGAACTGCTGGATCAGCGGCTGATCCAGCCCGAGTTCGCTGCGTACCAGCGCAACAACGGAGGCATCCGCTTCGGGGCCGGCAATCAGACGAGCCGGATCGCCGGGCAGCAGATGTACAAACAGAAACACCAGTACGGCAACAATCAGCAGCGTGGGGATCAGTCCCAGCAAGCGTTTTAAAAAGTAGTTGAGCATGCAACATCCTGCGCAGCAGCGGCCAGCCGGAGCGGCTGGCCAGTCTGGTTACTTCAGATCCGCTTCGTCGAAATTAAACGAGGTATCCGGCATGACGTAGAACCCGGTCAGGTTTTTGTTGCTGGCCGAGAGCAGCTGCTCGACAACCAGCGGGATCCACGGATGGTCATTCCAGATGCGATCCTGCGCATCTTTATAGAGCTGCGCTTTGCGTTCACGATCGGTGGTCTTTAATGCATCAGCCAGATCTTTATCCACCTGCGGATTACTGTAAAACGCGGTATTGAAGATCGCTGGCGGCCAGGAGGTCGTGGCGAACAGCGGCGTCAGCGCCCAGTCGGCCTCACCGGTCGAGGCGGACCAGCCGGTATAAAACATGCGTACGCCACTCTCTTTTTGCCCTTTGCTTTCCACTTCCGCAGCGCGCTGTCCGGCATCCATAGCGGTGACTTTCACCTTCACGCCCACCTGCGCCAGCTGCTGCTGGGTAAACTGCAGCACTTTCTGCGCCGTGCTGTGGTTATGCGAGGACCAGAGCGTGGTCTCAAAGCCGTTGCCGTAGCCCGCTTCTTTCAGCAGCGCCCGCGCTTTAGCCGGATCGTATTTGATAGCCGGATAACGCTGAGCGAAATCGATAGAGGGCGGCACGATACCGGTAGCGGGCGTGGCATACCCGGCAAACGCCACTTTTGCCAGCGCCTCGCGGTTAATGGCATATTCCAGCGCCTCACGCACTTTCGGGTTATCAAACGGCTTTTGCGTGACGTTCAGGCTGATATAACGCTGCATGATCGAAGGCGTGGTAATGACGTTCAGCTTAGCGTTACTTTCAAGGCGTTTGGCCTGCTCAAAAGGCACCGGAAAAGCAAACGTCGCCTCGCCGGTCTGCAGCATGGCCGCACGGGTGTTGTTATCCACGATAGGACGCCAGGTAATGGTATCGAGTTTCGGATAGCCCGGCTTCCAGTATCCCGCCCACTTTTTCACTTTGACAAAATCGGTCTGATTCCAGGTTTCAAACACATAAGGGCCGGTGCCGACCGGATGGAAGCCAATCTCTTTGCCATACTTTTTCAACGCGGTGGGCGAAATCATCGCCGCCGCCGGATGCGCCAGGTTGTTGATAAACGCTGAAAAAGGCTGCTTCAGCGTGATTTTTACCGTGAGCGGATCGACCACTTCCGTGGTCGCAATATATTTGAACAGGTTATAGCGTTTGAGATGGTTATCAGGATTACTGGCGCGATCGAGGTTCACCTTAACCGCCTCAGCGTTGAAATCGGTACCATCCTGAAATTTAATGCCGGAACGCAGTTTGATGGTGTAAGTGAGCCCGTCATCACTGGCCTGAGAGCTTTCGGCCAGCACGTTTACCAGCTTCATCTCTTTATCAAAGCTGAACAGCCCCTGATAGAAAGATTTGGCAACCGCCTGCGACAAGGTGTCGTTGGCGTCGTAAGGATCCAGCGTGGTAAAGGTTGAGCTCACGGCAATGACCGCATCTTTTGCCGCCCAGGCGGGCAGCGTCAGCGCAGCGCTCAGCACGCCAGCGGTGATAATCCCGTTACGCATAATCTGGTGCATGATGGTGCTTCTCCTGTAGTCCCTTGTGCTGCGTCCTGGGTTCAGGACGCTATGTTATTCGTCAGGCGCCACCGATCGCATGGCGTGCCACAAAGTGTCCTGGCGCCACCTCCAGCAGCGGCGCGACGTCCGGCTCATCCCCCAGCGGACGTACGGCGCTGGGGATCTCATCAACCATTAACGCCCGTTCGCGATGCCGGTGTGCCGGGTCCGCCACCGGTACGGCCGCCATCAGTTTGCGGGTATAAGGATGACGCGGCTGCTCAAACACCGCCTGGCGCGGTCCTGTCTCAACGATCTGCCCCAGATACATCACCGCTACACGGTGGCTGATACGCTCCACCACCGCCATATCATGCGAAATGAACAGAAAAGCGATGCCGGTTTCCCGCTGCAGATCCAGCATCAGATTGATAATCTGCGCCTGGACCGAGACATCCAGCGCTGACACGGACTCATCCGCAATGACCACTTTGGGATTCAGCGCCAGCGCTCGCGCAATACAGATGCGCTGCCGCTGGCCGCCTGAGAACTCATGCGGGTAGCGCTGCGCATGCTCCGGCTGCAGCCCTACCCGCTCCAGCAGCCAGGCAACGCGCTTCTCCGCCTGCGCGCGGCTCATCACGCGATGGACCAGCAGCGGCTCCATCACAGAAAAGCCTACCGTGAGGCGCGGATCGAGCGAGGCGTAGGGATCCTGAAAAATAAACTGAATATCGCGCCGCAGCGCCGCCAGCGCGCTCCCCTGCAGCGCGTCGATACGCTGACCGTTAAAGGTGATGCTGCCGCCCTGACTGGCGACCAGCCGCAGCAGTGAACGACCGGTGGTCGATTTACCGCATCCCGACTCGCCAACCAGCGCCAGCGTCTCTCCGGCATAGAGATCAAAGCTCACCTTCTCTACCGCGTGCACCCGGCGCGTAACCCGGTTAAAGAGACCGCTACGCAGGTCGAAGCGGGTTGTCAGATCGCGCACCTGCAGCACCGGCGGGCGATCGCGACGCACGGTATCCTGCGGCAGAGCCGGCGCCTCCTGCCCGGTGGTGCTCAGCAGAGGAAATTTTGCCGGCAGTGGCTGCCCGCTCATCGCGCCCAGCCGGGGCACGGCCGCCAGCAGCGCGCGGGTATAAGGCTGAGCCGGCGCGTTAAACAGCTGCTGCACCGGCGCCTGTTCGATAACATCGCCGCGATACATGACCTGCACGCGATCGGCCATTTCAGCGACGACGCCCATATCGTGCGTGATAAAAATCACGCCCATCTGCATCTCTTTTTGCAGCACGCGGATAAGCTGCAGGATCTGCGCCTGAATAGTGACATCCAGCGCCGTCGTCGGCTCATCGGCAATCAGCAGTGCGGGCCGGCAGGAGAGCGCCATCGCAATCATGACGCGCTGGCGCATCCCGCCAGAGAGCTGATGCGGATAACGCGACAGGATAGCGTGCGCATCCGGAATGCGTACCAGATCCAGCATGCGCCGCGCTTCAGCGAGCGCCTGCTGATGGCTCATCTTCTGGTGTAGTCGTACTGACTCAGCAATCTGTTCGCCCACGGTAAATACCGGATTCAGCGAGGTCATCGGCTCCTGAAAGATCATCGCCATGTCAGCGCCGCGCACCTGCCGCATCTGACCGGGCGACGCGCGCATGACGTCCAGGATCTCCCCGTTTCGGCGACGCAGCTTTATCTCACCGCTGATCTCGCTGCCCGCCTGCTGAATCAGGCGCATCAGCGCCAGTGACGTCACTGATTTCCCTGAGCCAGACTCCCCGACCAGCGCCAGGGTTTCTCCCCGCAGCAGATCGAGCGAAAGATGACGCACCGCTTCAGTTTTACTCTCTTCATGCTGAAAAGTGACGCACAGATCGCGTACCGCCAGCACCTGTTGCTGTTCCATTCTGCCTGCTCCTTAGCTGTCGCGGTAAATGGCCACCTCAACGGCACCCTCAACGTAAGCAAAACCCCGGTACATGCCTTCGCTGTTAAACGGCAGTGCAAGGTTACCCTGTGCATCAACCGCAATCAGCCCGCCGCTGCCTTCCAGCTCCGTAATAGTGTCGTGGATGACGCTGGCGGTCGCCTGCTGCAGCGAGCGTCCTGCATATTTCATCTGTGCCGCAACATCATAAGCGGCCAGCGTTCGCATAAAGACTTCGCCGGTACCGGTGCAGGAGACAGCAACGCTGTCGTTGCTGGCATAGCAGCCGGCGCCAATCAGCGGCGAGTCGCCCACGCGGCCAGCCTGCTTGTTGGTCATGCCACCGGTTGAAGTCGCCGCGGCAAGATTGCCGTGCAGATCCAGCGCTACCGCACCCACGGTGCCGAGTTTGCGATCCTCATCCAGCGGCGTAGCAGCCGCGTCGTGATCGAGCTGCGTGGTGTTGCTGTCGCGCACGCGCAGCAGCTGCGCCAGGCGTTCTGGCGTTGAGAAAAAGTCAGCGGCAACGGGTTCCAGCCCCTGCGCCACGGCAAAGGCTTCTGCGCCGGCGCCGATCAGTAGCACGTGGGGACTCGCCTCCAGCACTTTACGCGCGGCGAGGATCGGATGTTCAATATGGCTGACGCCCGCTACTGCGCCCGCCTGCAGCGTGCGGCCATCCATGATGCTGGCGTCCAGCTCGTGTGTGCCCTGATGAGTGAACACCGCGCCCCGTCCGGCATTAAACAGCGGGCACGCCTCCAGCCGCCGCACCGCGTCAGTCACCGCATCCAGCGCGCTGCCGCCCGCGGCCAGAATCTGCTGCCCCGCTGCGACAATGTCGTGCAGCTGCTGCCGGTATTGCTGCTCGCGCGTCGCGCTCATGGTACTGCGGGAAAGCGCGCCCGCGCCGCCGTGGATAGCGATTACTGCCCTGGTCATTAGCTGCACCTGTCAGGATTATCAGCAGAAAAAACACTGATTTAGAATGGTTTTCATCATTTTCAGACAATTTTCGACTATAGGAAGCACCCGGCAGCTTGTAAAGCAGAAAGTGCATCAGCCCTCATAACCTTTTCTCAGGCTTTATATCTTTTTCCTTTGCCGGCAGGCCCCATTGGCGGCTCACCGCGCGATCTGTGCGGCCGCGCCAAACGGGTCTGGCCTTACGCCAGCGCCTTAACCCATAATAGGTGACATCTGACATTTATCCGCCAGGGAGCGATATGGAACCCAACACCGCAGGCTTAATTTCACTGGAAGAGGCGCAGCACATGATGCTGCAACCGCTGCAACCGGTCAGCGGGACTGAACAGGTTAGCCTGGCTAATGCTGCCGGGCGCATTACCGCAGAGGCGGTGGTTTCACCGCTGGATGTCCCCTCATTTGATAACTCCGCAATGGATGGCTACGCGGTACGGCTGAGCGATCTCGGCGCTGGCGCGCCGCTTGCCGTGGCGGGCAAAGCCTTTGCCGGTTCTCCCTGGCACGGTGAATGGCCGGCAGGCAGCGCGATCCGTATTATGACCGGCGCTCCGATACCGGCAGGCTGCGACGCGGTAGTCATGCAGGAGCAAACGGAGCAGCACGCGGATGGTATTGTGATGACGGCGCCGGTAAGCGCAGGCCAGAATATCCGCCGTATTGGTGAAGATATTCGCGCCGGGCATCAGGTTCTGGCAGCGGGGGTGCGGCTGGGTGCCGCTGAGCTGCCGCTGCTCGCCTCGCTGGGCATTGCCAGGGTAACGGTACGGCGCAGGCTGCGCGTGGCGATATTCTCCACCGGGGATGAGCTGCAGGCGGTGGGTGAACCGCTGGCAGAGGGCCAGATTTATGACACCAATCGCCTTACCGTCTCTCTGATGCTCAGCAAGCTGGGCTGCGACGTCATCGACCTCGGCGTTATCGCGGACGACCCGGCCGCGCTGCGTCACGCCTTTACCACAGCAGACAGCCAGGCTGATGTGGTCATCAGCACCGGCGGTGTCTCCGTGGGCGAAGCTGATTTTACCCGGGAGATCCTCAACGAACTCGGATCTGTCAGCTTCTGGAAGCTGGCGATCAAGCCAGGTAAACCGTTCGCTTTCGGCCAGCTGGCGAATAGCCTGTTCTGCGGGCTGCCGGGCAATCCGGTCTCCGCCGCCGTGACCTTTTATCAGCTGGTGCAGCCGCTGCTGGTCAGGCTGAGCGGCCAGACAACGCCGGCAATGCCGCTGCGCCAGCGTGCGCGAACGCTGGATCGCCTGAAAAAATCGCCGGGGCGCCTCGATTTTCAGCGTGGCGTGCTCAGCCGCAGCAGCGAAGGTGTGCTGGAGGTGCGCTCCACCGGTGCACAGGGTTCACATGTTTTCAGTTCGTTTGCGCTGGCCGACTGCTTTATTGTGCTGGAGCGCGAACGCGGTACGGCAGAAGCGGGTGAATGGGTTGAGGTTGAGCCCTTTAACAGCCTGCTGGAGGGGTAATGTCACGCGAACTGACGCATGAAGAGATGCTGCGCTATAACCGGCAGATTGTCCTGCGCGGCTTCGACTTTACCGCACAGGAGCAGCTCGCTGAGTCACGCGTGCTGATCGTCGGCCTGGGGGGGCTGGGATGCGCGGCTGCCCCCTGGCTCGCCTCCGCCGGCGTGGGGTATCTGACGCTGCTCGATTTTGATACCGTCAGCCTGAGCAATCTGCAGCGGCAGATCCTGCATCGTGATGAGACGATTGGCCAGCCCAAAGTAGAATCAGCGCGCGCGCAGCTGGCGGCAATCAATCCGCACTGCATTATTGAAACCTGTGACGTGCAGGCCGACGATGCGACGCTGAGCGCACTGATTGCGCGGCATGACGCGGTGCTGGACTGCACAGATAATGTGGCTACGCGTGAGCAGCTGAACCGCCTCTGTTTCCGGCAAAAAGTCCCGCTGATTTCCGGTGCGGCGATCCGCATGGAAGGTCAGCTAAGCGTTTTTACCTGGCAGCCTGGCGAGCCCTGTTACCGCTGTATCAGCCGCCTGTTTGGCGAACAGACGCTGAGCTGCGTGGAAGCTGGCGTCATGGCCCCGCTGGTGGGCGTAATCGGCGCGATGCAGGCGATGGAGACGCTGAAACTGCTTACCGCGTTTGGTGAACCCGCCCGCTCTCGCCTGCTGATGTATGACGCAATGCGCGCTGAATTTCGCAGCATGAAAGTGATGCAGGACGCACACTGTGACGTGTGTGGCTCCCCCTGAAATGCAAACAGGCCGCCCGGTGGGGCGGCCTGTTAAGCAGACAGAATGAGCAGGATTATGAAATGCCCTGACTGCGCAGGTAATCTTCATAGTTGCCGGTGAAGTCAACGATGCGCTCACCTTTCATCTCCATCACGCGCGTCGCCAGCGAGCTGACAAATTCACGGTCATGTGAAACAAAGATCAGCGTGCCTTCATACATCTCCAGCGCCATGTTCAGTGATTCGATCGATTCCATATCCAGGTGGTTGGTCGGCTCATCCATAATCAGAATGTTAGGCTTCTGCATCATCAGCTTGCCAAACAGCATCCGGCCTTTCTCACCGCCCGACAGCACTTTGGCCGGTTTTTTGATGTCATCATGGCTGAACAGTAAGCGGCCCAGTACGCTGCGCACGGCCTGTTCATCATCGCCATCCTGCTTCCACTGGCTCATCCAGTCGAACACGCTAACGTCTTCGGCAAAATCTTCGGCATGATCCTGTGCGTAATAGCCGATGCGCGCATTTTCAGACCATTTAACGCTGCCGCTGTCCGGCGTTAATTCGCCCACCAGCGTTTTCAGCAGCGTGGATTTACCGATACCATTGGCACCCAGAATTGCCAGCTTCTCGCCCACTTCCAGCATCAGATTCAGCTTATTAAAGAGCGGGCCGTTATCAAATCCTTTCGTCAGCGCTTCAACTTCCAGCGCATTACGGAATAATTTCTTATCCTGCTCAAAGCGAATATAAGGGTTCTGACGACTGGAGGCTTTGACTTCATCCAGTTTGATTTTATCAATCTGTTTTGCGCGCGATGTTGCCTGACGGGATTTAGAGGCGTTAGCACTGAAGCGGCTGACAAAAGATTGCAGGTCAGCAATCTGCGCTTTCTTTTTCGCGTTATCGGCCAGCAGACGTTCGCGCGCCTGCGTCGCCGCGGTCATATATTCATCATAATTACCGGGATAAACGCGCAGCTCACCATAATCAAGATCCGCCATATGGGTGCAGACCATATTTAAAAAGTGACGGTCATGCGAAATGATGATCATGGTACTGTTACGATCGTTCAGCACCTGCTCAAGCCAGCGGATAGTATCAATATCCAGGTTGTTCGTCGGCTCATCAAGCAGCAGAATATCGGGATTAGAGAACAGCGCCTGCGCCAGCAGCACACGCAGTTTCCAGCCCGGTGCGATTTCGCTCATCGGCCCGTAATGCTGCTCCACCGGAATACCGACGCCCAGCAATAACTCACCGGCCCTGGATTCCGCGCTATATCCATCCATTTCACCGTAGGCGACTTCGAGATCGGCAACTTTGTAGCCTTCTGCTTCACTCATTTCTGGCAGTGCGTAAATACGATCGCGCTCTTCTTTTACGGCCCAGAGTTCCTGATGCCCCATTATGACCGTATCCAGCACACTATATTGTTCAAAGGCAAACTGATCCTGACGAAGCTTACCAATACGCTCGTTGGGATCGAGTGAGACATTGCCGTTGGTAGGCACCAGATCGCCGCCCAGTATTTTCATAAAGGTCGATTTACCGCTGCCGTTTGCACCGATTAAACCGTAACGGTTACCCCCGCCAAACTTAACGGAGATATTTTCAAACAGCGGCTTGCTGCCGAACTGCATAGTGATATTGCTGGAAACTAACACGGCATTGACCTTTGTTACACGGTGGATGAAAAAACAGCGGGCATTATGCCAGAGATGGGCTATATGAGCCAGTCTGCGCCTGGCGTTGGCGCAGCTTTTACGCAAAGGGATTGTTAGCAGACGCAAAATAGTGTTGCCGGCATCCGGCAGCAGACGCTTCTCGCCTGCCGACGTTACGTCATCGTTATCAGTTAGCGCAGTTTGTTACACAAATTAAAACGTCAGCCAATAAAAAAAACCGGGGGCAATATGCCCCCGGCTCCCATATACAAGGATTGCGTCGCTTATTTAATCAGGAAACTGTCCAGGCTCTTGCCGGCATCCAGCGCTTTTTTAATCGCTGCTGGCGTGCGGCCCTGACCGGTCCAGGATTTTTCATCACCGTTTTCGTCGGTATAAGTATATTTAGCCGGACGCGGTGCGCGCTTGGCGCGTTTTTTACCGGTTTCAAGTGCGCCCAGTAATTCGTTAGGATCGATGCCATCAGCCAGCAACATTTCGCGATATTTAGACAGCTTCTCTTCTTTTTCGCGGTTTTGCGCTTCTTCGGCTTCAACTTCTTCACGACGCTCAGTCACAACGACAGTTAATTTTTCCAGAATCTCTTCCAGATCGCTCAGTGGCAGTTCACGCGCCTGCGCACGTAATGTGCGAATGTTGTTCAGTACTTTAAATGCGTCACTCATCACAATGTCCTTGTTTAAGGGGTATAAATAAACTGTAGCGGCAAGATTACCCAATTCAAATAAAAAAATAAATTAATTTTGCAGACCGGATTATTCTTAACAGGTTCGCTTATTGTTATTGTTCAGTAAGGATAACCCTCACCGGTTAACATTAAGCGTTAATAAACTGATAAGGTTTCCCGGCAGCTGTTGCATTGATATCGATTTCATTTGCTAATCCCGCGAGCGAAACAAGTAGTTAGCAAAATTTTAGTTTGTGACATTCTGCAGGCGAAGCGTAAAAATAATTAATCATGTATCCGTTATTCACTTTTAATGCGCGTTTTAATGATGTGGCTCTCAGCCTGACTGACAGACTAAAAAGAAAAACCGGCCTGCGCCGGTTTTATCAGGGAAATCTATTTTTAACTACCCTTTTGGGCCGATGGCCTCATTACCTGACGCGGCGATGTTTCCGTCAGCCAGTCGCGCAGATAATGTTCAATCTGCTCCAGTGAACGATTACGGGTTTCCGGTACGCAGCAGACAACAAACAGCGTTCCGAACAAGCCGGCTGCGGCAAAAATAAAAAAGGCACCTGACAGCCCCACCCATGCAAGCAGCAGCGGAAACAGTAACGAGATAGTAAAATTAGTCAGCCACATGGCAAATACCGCCCCGCCCATAAATATACCGCGCAGCCGCGTCGGAAAAATTTCGGATAAGAGCAGCCAGGTAACCGGCGATAACGCTCCCTGCTGAAAACTTAAAAACAGCAGCATGCCCAGCAGGACCATATAGCTGCGCAGCATATCAGGCTGACCGTTTACCATTTCCGGCATGAAGTAGCTGACGGCCCCGATCAGAACCAGGCAGGCGGTACATCCTATCTGTCCGATAAGCGCGAGGGGGCGGCGTCCGATACGCCCAAGCAGCCAGATCCCCGCAAAGGTCATCAGCACTGAGATAACGCCATTGGCGATAGTAGCAACCAATGCCGCATTATCATCCATACCGACTGCTTTCAGCATTACCGGCGCATAGTACATGATGGTGTTGACGCCGGTGAGCTGCTGAATAGCGGCTATGCCTGTGCCGATGAAAAAGAGCTTCAGCAGCCAGGGCTGGCGTAACTCCCGCAGGCGTGGGCGCTGCTGCTGCTCCTCTTCCAGCGTCTCAGTGATTTCGGTCATCTCCCACTCCACGTCCTCACGTGCGCGGGTCCGCTCCAGGACTCTGCGGGCTTCAGCCAGACGCCCCTTCATGGCATACCAGCGCGGCGTATCCGGCATAAACATCATGCCAAACCAGAGCAGCACTGCGGGCAGCGTCGCCACCGCCAGCATCCAGCGCCAGGTACTCTCACCGCCCCAGGCGGCATGAAACCCGGCATTGGAGATATAAGCCAGCATCTGGCCGGAGACGATCATCAGCTCCTGCATTGTGACCAGCTGACCGCGTTTATTGGCAGGTGCCATCTCCGCAATGTAAACCGGAACGGTGGCAGACGCGCCGCCGACGGCGACCCCGAGGATCAGGCGGAAGAAAATCATCCATTCAGCATCCGGCGCCAGCGCCGTGCCCAGCGCGCCGGCCGCAAAAATGGTTGCCAGTACCAGAATGATTTTTCTCCGCCCGACCGCTGCGGCAAAATGCCCCGATATCAGCGCACCAAATGCCGCACCAAACAGCAGGCTGCTGGTGACAAGGCCGGTGGTTAATGGCGTCAGATGTATATCATCCCCCATGAATAGCAGTGCGCCGGAGATAACGCCGGTGTCATAGCCGAACAGCAGTCCGCCGAGGGTGGCAACGGCCGCAATAACTTTAACAAAGGGTTCAGTACGCGTATTACTGTTCGGCCCTGAGGCTTTATTGAGGGTAAGCCAGGTTTCACGAGGCATAACTAACTCCATTTCTGAAAGATGCATCAAAAATAGAGTATTTTTGCCATAAAAATTAAATATGAAATTTTAGTTTTGCCATGTTCATCATAACTGATGCCAGGAAATCAGATGCCGATCACATAAACTCAGCGTGAATCTCTTTTTATGTCAGCGACAATACGCTCAAAATTTAATCCTTACATAAAAAGGAACATTTATTTCAATTATCAGGTCGTCCCGGTGGCGGGACGACCCGGGGGTCAGTTGACCTGCGTGGCCGGACCAAATACTGCGTAATCCGGCAGAGTCACCTGCTGATAATTTTCCCAGCCGCCGCCCAGCGCTTTATAGAGCGCGACCAGATCGAGCGCGCTTTGCGTACGCGCCTGAACCGACTGTGCTTTTGCCTGCGCCAGCTGCCGCTGCGCATCCAGCACGTCAAGAAAGGTCGTCAGGCCCTGTCGATAGCTGTCGCTGGCCAGGTCGAATGTCCGCTGCAGTGCGCCGGTGGTTTCATCCAGCGCGGTAACCTGCTGCTGATCCGCCCGGTAGCTGACCAGCGCATTCTCCACATCCTGCAGCGCCGTCAGCACTGTCTGCCGGTAATCCAGCGCGGCGCTGGCCTGCTGTGCCCGCGCCAGCTTCACGCTGGAAACCAGCCGTCCGCCCTGGAAAATCGGAATAGAGAGTGACGGACCGATGCTGAAAAAGTGGCTGCTCCAGTCATCAAGGTAGCTGGCGTCGGTGTTCCTGACCCCGAGCTGCCCCGTCAGGGAGAGATCCGGGAAGAGGCTGGCAACCGAGACGCCAATATTGGCGGTCTGCGCGTGAAGCGTGGCTTCAGCCTGACGAATATCGGGCCGCCGGCGCGCCAGCGTCGCCGGGATCCCTACCGGTACCAGACCTGGCAAGGCCGGCAGCGCTTTCGCCGTCATCAGCTCACTATCCAGCGCACCGGGCGTTTTACCGAGCAGGACCGCCAGACCGTTCATCGCCTGCCGCGCCTGCGCCTCATACTGCGGCAGCTGCGCATTAAGCGAGGCGAGCTGCGCCCGGGCATTTTCCACATTTGTCGCCGGTGCCAGCCCGTTTTGCTGCTGGCTTTGCGTCAGCTCCCAGGTCTCCTGCGCCACCTTTATCTGCGTCTGCAGCGTAGCCAGCACCGCCTGCGCCCCGCGCAGCTGCAGATAGGCGCGCGCCACTTCAGCTTCCACTGAAATCAGCACGTCGTCACGCTGTGCGACAGCCGCCTGCTGCTGCGCATCGGCGGCCTCCATCTGCCGGCGTACCTTGCCCCAGATATCCAGCTCCCAGCTGGCATCAAAGCTGCCCTGATAGAGCGTTACGGAATGGTTCAGTCCATCCAGCTGTCCGGCGATATCATCATCCACCCGATCGTATACGCCGTTGGATTTCAGCAGACCTTTCAGGCCCAGCTGCTGGCGCGTGACTTTAGCTGAGCCATTCAGCGCGGGAAACAGCCCCCCGCGCGCCTGCGCCAGCTGCTGCCGCGCACCGGCGATGCGTAACACCGCCTGCTGCAGCGAGAGGTTACCGCTGATGGCGCGATCGATCAGGCTATTGAGCTGCGGATCGTTAAAGCTGCGCCACCAGAGCGGGTTGGGTGCGGCGGCCAGTGGCTTAGAGGTTTCCTGTGACGACAGTGCGCGAAAGCTGCCGGGCGTCTGCGGGCGCGGGGCCTGATAGTCGGGGCCGACGGCACAACCCGCCAGCAGCAGCGTCAGCGGCAGCGCAACGCGTGAAAAGGTTCTCATTTTAGTGTGCTCCTGCACTGCCTTCGCTCTTAATCGGCGAAAGTAACCAACATAGAGGGATCAGTATCATGGCGACGATGCTCAGTCCCGTAAACACGTCGATATAGGCCAGAATGCGCGCCTGAGCGATCATCTCCTGATAGAGCTGACCCGCGGCAAGCTGCAGCGGATCGCCAGCTACCTGCGTAAAATCGCGGATCGCCTGAGCCCACTGCTGCAGTGTCAGGTTGAACTGCTCATTCAGCGGCGACATGTTATGCACCATGTGCGCGGAACGCACCTGTTCACGCTCGGTGATCCCGGCGGTTGCCAGTGAGATACCGATAGAGCCGGCCACGTTACGAAACATGGTAAACAGCGCGGACGCATCGGCGTTAAGCTTCTGCGGGATGGTGACAAACGCAATGGTGGTAAGCGGAACAAACAGAAAGCCCAGCCCGATAGATTGCGCGCTGCGCATCATCACCAGGGTTTTAAAATCCACGTCCGGCGTCAGCGTACTGGAGTAAAAAAAGGCCAGCGCCAGGCAGCTGAAGCCGAAGGCGATAATATAGCGAGTCTGCACAACTGGCATCAGCTTCAGTACCAGCGGAATGGTCAGCACGATCAATACGGCTCCGGGCGACAGCACCAGTCCTGACCAGGTGGCGGTATACCCCAGATCCTGCTGCGCCAGCTGCGGCAGCACCACTGAGCTGCCGTAGAGGATCATAGCCATACCGGCCATCAGCAGACCGGCGACCCAGAAGTTGCGATCTTTCATCACGCGGATATCCACGACCGGCTTACGCGCATAAAGCAGCCAGTAGACCGCGCCCACCAGCCCCACCGCGGCCAGCATGGCGAACAGACGAATAAAGTGCGAAGCGAACCAGTCTTCATCTTCACCGCGATCGAGAAACACCTGCAGACAGCCAAGGCCAAGCGTGATCAGGCTGATGCCGATATAGTCAATTTTCAGCCGGCCTTTATCCCACTTGCGCTCCCACGGCGGATCTTCAAGCAGCTGGTAAATCGCCAGCACGGTTAAAATCCCTACCGGAATATTAATAAAGAAGACCCAGCGCCAGCTGTAATTGTCGGTGATCCAGCCGCCCAGCGTCGGGCCAATCACCGGTGCTACGATAATCGCAATCGAAGAGAGGCCAAAAGCTTTGCCGCGATCGGCAGGCTTGAAGTAGTCGAGCAGTACCGATTGCTGAACCGGCTGCAGGCCACCGCCAAAAAAGCCCTGCAGCACACGAAACAGAATGATTTGCCACAGCTCGGTGGCAATGCCGCAGAGAAACGAGCAGATAGTGAACATCACAATACAGATCAAAAAGAACTGCTTGCGACCAAACAGACGGCTGAAGAAGGCGGAGATCGGCAGCACAATGCCATTCGCAACCAGGTAGGAGGTGAGTACCCAGGTGGATTCGTCATAGCTGGAGGAGAGCGAACCCGCAATATGCGGCAGCGCAACGTTTACGATGGTGGTGTCCAGGATCTCCATGAACACCGCCAGCGTAACCGTGATGGCGACCAGCCAGGGGTTGCTGGCCGGGCGCCAGCTCTCGCCTGCACTCATTCTACTGTCACCTCAGGCTCTACCGAGAGTCCAAGCGGCAGTGGATGAGCAGGATCCAGTCCGCTATCGATAACGATTTTAACCGGGACGCGCTGCACAATTTTCACATAGTTACCGGTAGCGTTTTCCGACGGGAAGGCGGAGAAACGTGAGCCTGACCCCATCTGGATGCTGTCGACGTGGCCGTGCAGTTTCATATCAGGCCATGCGTCCACGCTGATCTCGACTTTGTCACCCGGATTCATGCGCGCCAGCTGTGACTCTTTAAAATTAGCGGTGATCCAGATGTCGGGTGACACCAGCGAAAAAAGGGCTGACCCCGCCTGCACCAGCGTACCGAGCTGCACGTTGCGTTTGGTGACAAAACCGTCGTAAGGGGCACGCACTTCGGTGTAAGAGAGATTGAGCTCTGCGGTATTAAGCTGCGCCTGCGCCTGTTCCACCTGCTGCTGGCGCGCTTCCACATTTGTTTCCTGTTGCCGGATCTGCAGTTTGACCTGTGAGGCGACCTCAACCTGCGCTTTAGCACTCTGCAGCTGCGCTTCCGCTGAGCGCAGCTGCGCCGCGGCGGTATCGATATTACGCTGAGACGTGGCGCGGGGATCCACGCCGCGCTGCCGGCGGTAATCCGCCTGCGCATTAAGTAAGTTCGCCTGCGCGCTCGCCTGCTGCGCCAGCGCCTGATCGCGCTGCGCCGGATACTGCACGCGCGACAGCGCCAGCTGCGCCTGCGCCTGATGCAGCTGAGCCTGAGCCAGCCCCAGCTGTGCTTTTGCCTGATCGCGCTGTGCAGCACTGTCGCGCGGATCGATCACCACCAGCAGATCGCCTTTTTTCACCCGCTGGTTATCTTTTACCAGCAGCTGCACCACGTAGCCTGAGGCTTTAGGTGCCACGGTAACGGCGTTACCTTCCGTAAAGGCGTCATCGGTGGTTTCAATATTGCGGGTGGTAAACCAGAACCAGAACCCCACTATCAGCATAATCACCACAACAATCGCGAGAATAATCAGCGGCTTTTTACCCGGCCGCTTACGCGGCTGATCGTCATCCTGATTATCTTTGTCCTGTTGCTGCTGCTGGCTGTTGTCCTGCTGCGGATCGTTGTCGTTATCTGACGGCTTCTGCGGGTCCTGCTGCTGATTTTCGCTCATAATTTGTCATCACTGGCTGAAAGCCCGATCCCCGGGCATAAACGGTCAACTTAACATTAGATAATAAATTGACAAATTCCAGTGTAACTTTACATAAGCAGAGACGGGCGGCACGTTATGCCACAGCGGTGGCTAAGGCGCTGAAGAGCCAGCGCCCGCACTCAGTGAAGCCACTGCAGCAGCAGCCAGCCGCACAGCATTGACCACGCCAGCATCGGCAGTGAGAAGAGATGAAAACGCCACCAGACTTTTTTATCCTGCGCCATGCGCAGCGCAATCAGGTTCGCCAGCGATCCCGGCAGCAGGCCAAAGCCGCCAATATTCACCGCCCAGGCAAGCACCACAGAGGGATCGGTTTTTTGCAGCAGCAGGATAGTGGCCGGGACATTACTGATAAACTGCGACAGGCCGATAGCCAGTAAATAGATACCGCCCTCCCCCAGCTGTCCGATACGGGCAAACCATGGCTGCAGCGCAGGCAGATGCATGAGCAAAAAGACGTCGATAAACATTGCGACAAAAACCAGCAGCAGGCTCCAGTCAATGGCGGCCAGCACCCCTCGCGCCATGATCAAAAAGCAGGCGGCGACCAGCAGCAGCGCCCAGCCCGTTATCTTCAGCTCCAGCGCCACGATAAATACGATATAGAGCAGCAGGCTGACGCTGAACAGGCGCCGGCTCCACTGCTGCGCACCGGCGTTACTGTGTTTATCTATGTGCTGCGCCGGGAAGCTCCACCAGGTCAGCGCGACCAGCGTTATCATCAGCACGGCTGCCAGCGGCAGCATCTGCAGGATGAATCCGCCCACGCTCAGCAAGCCGTGACTCCACAGCAGGATATTTTGCGGATTGCCGACCGGGGTCAGCAGCGATCCGGCGTTAACCGCCAGTGCTTCAAAGATAATGAGCCGCGAGACCGGCAGATGTGAAAATTTACGCAGCGTCAGCGTCAGCGGTACCAGAATAAATAGCGCGACATCGTTGGTCAGAAAGGTTGAAAGCAGCGCGGCGGCGCAGACCATAAACAGCGCCAGCGCACGTTCATGCTGAAAGCGCTGAATCAGGCGGGCGCCCAGTACGTCAAAATAACCGCTGTTCTCCAGCCCTTTCGTCAGCATCAGCAGGCCGGTCAGCGTCATGATGGTCTGCCAGTCGACGGAAGCCGGCAGCTGCGACCAGCGATACTCTGCCAGCGGCAGCAGTATCACACCCAGCAGTAACAACAAATGCAAAATACGGTCACGCATTAAGGATCGAAGCACGATGGGCATGATAGCGGCAGGCCTTATAAGTTAGCGATTCTCATAAAATTTCTGAAAGACGGCCAGGGTTTCGTCGCTGACGTGATGTTCCAGCCCTTCAGAGTCGCGGCGTGCGGTCTCCGGGCTGACGCCTAATGCCAGCAAAAACGTTTCAACGATATGGTGGCGAACGCGGCTCGCCTCGGCGAGTTTTTCACCTTCCGGCGTCAGGAAGACGCCACGATAGGGCACCTGCTCTACCAGGCCGGTGGTGCTCAGGCGCTTCAGCATTTTTGCCACGGTAGGCTGGGATACGCCAAGGCGCGCCGCCATATCCACCTGACGCGCCTCACCAAATTCACGAATGAGATCGGAGATCAGCTCGACGTAATCATCAATCAGTTCACGACGATGAGCTTCGCGCACCTGACGAAAGCCTTCAACATGCTCCTCAATATCCTTAAGCGGCCCCTGAGGGGTATTGATGGCATTTTTCGCACGACGACTCATTAAGCTTCCTCTTTATTATCTGCCGCACCTTACCTGCCGTGCGGACTGGCTGCGCTCATTGTAAACCAGGCGCAAATAAGCACAAATTTTTCATGAATAGTGTTGGCTAAAGAGTATAGCCAATGCTATCTTTGTACATGATGTAAGCGAAAAGCGTGAAAAGGCAGCAATGTCCGGTACGCAACAACGCTTATGCATCATCTGTTATTCATGGGGAGGTGAAGATGAGCACCCTGAAAAACTGCCTTGATTGCGGCAAATGCCCGCAAGCCGCTCAGCGCAAGCCCGCTTTTGATATCAAATCGCTGCTCTGCCTGTTCAGCCGCTCGCCCTTTGCGCTCCGCCTGATGCTGCTGGAAAAGCTCGCAGGCAAGAAGTGCGAACGCCCGTGCAACCAGATTATCTGGCGCGGCTGAAAGCCCGCAAGGCTACTGCTTAACCCGCCCGATGGCGGGTTTTTGTTTTTCTGCTCTGCTGCACCGGCACCCTCTTCAGGCAAAAAAAAACGGCCCCCTGCGGGACCGTTTCATGTGCAACTCTGGTCTAAGCTAAACTTAGAAGCTGTAGCCGACGCCAGCGATCCAGGTGCCTACGTCAACGTTGCGGATGCGGCTCTGCTCGTAGCCTACGTCCAGTGCAACGTTT
Source organism: Pantoea sp. ICBG 1758 (assembly GCF_002928325.1). Classification (NCBI taxonomy): domain Bacteria; kingdom Pseudomonadati; phylum Pseudomonadota; class Gammaproteobacteria; order Enterobacterales; family Erwiniaceae; genus Pantoea; species Pantoea sp. ICBG 1758. Next base: position 397,759 of record NZ_POWL01000001.1, on the reverse strand, counting down.
TCAATTGGGTTGAACTGCATACCTGCGCCGTAAGCGATGCCTACGTCGCTGCTGTCAGATTTAGACTGACCGGCAGATTCGTTCTGCTGGAATTTACCGTAGCCGATACCTACAACGCCGTAGATGCTCGCCCAGTCGTTCAGACGGTAAGCCGGGCCGCCGGTGAAGCCGTAGTACTGGCCTTTGTTATAAACGCCATCTTCAGTACGATCTTTTTCGGTGTAGGTGAAAGAACCGATCCAGCCCAGTGGGTTTGAACCGTCTTCGTAGCGGTATTTCAGGTTGAAGCCGTTAGCTTTGTTAGCAACGCCCTGATAATCGCTCTGTGCGTAACCGCCAGAAACGGTGCTCTGTGCCATGGCTGAGCCAGCAGAAACTGCCAGTACACAAGCCAGTGCTGAAAGACATGCAATTTTTTTCATAACCACCTCAAATGTGAAAATACTTCTCTCCTGACAACGCTAAAAATATAACAAAAGTTAGGGAGAAACTCTGCCCGGATTTTGTTGTCCAAGAGATTGTTTGGTGTAACAGAAAGTTAATGAAGTTTCCTATGTCATTCATTTTACTTATAAAATGCCTCCCTGTTTAGTTCAATAATTCTGCGAACAAAAAATGCCTTTAAGTAAATTCTTAAAGTAATTTGACAATTCTTTACAAAATTGGCCCTGTAAACGGCTCTTTTTTAGCCATTTTCTGAAGCGAAACTGGCCTTATTTTTTCCCGTCAGCCTGCAATTGCTTTAAGCTACTCTCCTTCGCTCACCCCTCATTTCCGGAATCGACAACAGGATGTCTGCGCCTCTTTCTCGTAAAAATAGCTTTCCCGTATGGCTGCCCATTGTGATTTTGCTCTTCGCTATGATGTCGCTGCAGGGTGGCGCCTCGCTGGCAAAATCACTGTTTGACGTCGCGGGCGCGCCCGGCATCACTGCGCTGCGTCTCGGACTCGGTACGCTGCTGCTTTGTCTCTTTTTCAAACCCTGGCGTTTGCACTTTACTCCGGCGCAGCGTAAACCCCTGCTGATTTACGGCCTGGCGCTCGGCTGTATGAACTTTCTGTTTTACCTCGCCCTGCGGACAATCCCGCTGGGTGTGGGCGTGGCGCTGGAGTTTCTCGGTCCGCTGGCGCTGGCGCTGGCAGGCGCGCGCCGCCTGCTTGATTTTCTCTGGATAGCGCTGGCAGTCGCCGGGCTCTGGTTTCTGCTGCCAATCGGTGACGGCATCAGCCATATTGATCCGCTCGGCGCACTGCTGGCAGTAGGTGCCGGCGTCTGCTGGGCAATCTATATCCTCTCCGGACAGCGTGCCGGCGCGGAGCACGGCCCGGCAACGGTGGCAATGGGCTCGCTTATCGCTTCTGTTATCTTCGTGCCGCTGGGACTGCTGTTTGCCTCCCCCGGCATCTGGCACTGGGAGATCCTGCCGCTGGCGCTGCTGATCGCCCTGCTCTCCAGCGCAATTCCCTATTCACTGGAGATGATTGCCATGACCCGCCTGCCGGCGCGGATTTTTGGCACCCTGATGAGCCTCGAACCGGCTGTCGCGGCCCTTTCCGGCATGCTGTTTCTGGGTGAACAGCTTACCCTGCCGCAGTGGTCAGGACTGCTGGCGATTATCGCCGCGTCGGCAGGCACCACGCTGACCATGCGCCAGAAAGCCCGTCTGAAAGAAGTCGCCTGAGTTACGCTTAATTAACGCTGTCTATCGCAGCCTGTTATTTCAGCAGGCTGCGCCGGCATCCGGAATCATTATCATTCCGTTATTGCATCGCCGGGCCGTTATTATTTTGTCACACAGATAACATCTTTAAGACCTATATAATAAGCCATTGATTATGGTTACTTAATTCATGATTGCATCCGCAACGCTGCATGACGTCTTTATCTATCTCTGCTATCGGCCAGATCGCTTCAGCATATTTTATAACAGCTGCTATACTTATTTCCGTGCTTGATTAGGACAACATCAATTAGAGGACATAAATGATGAGTACCGCAAAACTGGTTAAAAACAACGCTTCCGATCTGATTTACACCCGCAATGATGTGGCTGACAGCGAAAAGAAAGCCACCATTGAGGTGCTCAACCGTCTGGTTGTGGAATTCATTGACCTGTCCCTGATCACCAAACAGGCGCACTGGAACATGCGTGGCGCAAACTTTATTGGCGTGCATGAGATGCTGGATGGTTTCCGTGCTGCTATCACCGAACATCAGGACACCATCGCTGAGCGCGTGATCCAGCTGGGTGGCGTAGCGCTGGGTACCACGCAGGTCGTGAATGATAAAACGCCGCTGCAGAGCTATCCGCTGAACATTCACAGCGTTCAGGATCACCTGAAAGCCCTGGCCGATCGCTACGCCATTGTGGCTAACGATACCCGCAAAGCGATCACCGAAGTCAAAGATGAAGATACTGCCGATATCTTTACCGCAGCGTCCCGTGACCTCGACAAGTTCCTGTGGTTTATTGAAGCCAATATCGAATAATCATCAGAGGCGGGTTAACCCGCCTTTTTTTATTGCTTCAGATCCGCTTTTTTGACCCTGTTAACACTTCTTTCATCCCACCCTTTCCTTGTCATTATCCTGATGCACACTGTGGCTGCACCAAAAATGTTTCATGCACCATAATAGTGCCCACAAATGGTGCAAACGATCATTTTTCTGCAAAATCGTGTCAGCTGACAGCCCTGCCGCCGGTAATTTCGGGCTGTTATTAAAGTTGGCATAATTTTTTCATATGACAGTCGTAGTGCAGACCATCAGGTCTGCAGAGCAATAAAGGATAAAATGATGAAGTCTCTGTTTAATGTCTCTGTGGCCGCGCTGGCGCTGGCCTTTTCTCTTTCTTCTACTGCCGCAGATAAAAAACTGATTGTCGCAACCGACACCGCATTTGTTCCTTTCGAGTTTAAGCAGGGCGACAAATATGTGGGTTTTGATATCGACCTGTGGGATGCGGTGGCAAAAGAGCTGAAGCTCGATTACACCCTGAAACCTATGGATTTCAGCGGTATTATTCCGGCTCTGCAAACCAAAAATGTCGATCTGGCGCTGGCCGGTATTACCATTACTGACGAACGCAAAAAAGCTATCGACTTCTCTGATGGCTACTATAAAAGCGGTCTGCTGGTGATGGTGCGCAATAACGAAAACGAGATCAAAGGCATTGACGATCTCAATGGCAAAACCGTTGCGGTAAAAAGCGGAACCGGTTCGGTGGACTACGCCAAAGCGCATATCAAGACCAAAGATTTGCGTCAGTTCCCGAATATCGATAACGCCTATATGGAGCTGGGAACCAATCGCGCCGACGCCGTGCTGCATGATACGCCGAATATTCTCTACTTTATCAACACCGCCGGCAAAGGTCGTTTCAAAGCGGTTGGTGAGTCTATTGAAGCTCAGCAGTATGGTGTGGCGCTGCCAAAAGGCAGTGATGAACTGCGTGACAAAATCAACGGCGCGCTGAAAACGCTGCGCGACAACGGTACGTACAACACAATCTATAAAAAATGGTTCGGTACTGAGCCAAAATAATGCCTGCATAAGCGGGCTTATGCAGCAGGGCGCCCTTTGCGCCCTGCTTTTACCTTTTCCATTGCAACATATTCCGGAGTAACACCATGGAGTTTGACTGGAGCGTCATCTGGCCAGCCCTGCCGATTCTGATCGAAGGCGCCAAAATGACCCTGCTGATTTCCGTTCTTGGCCTGATAGGCGGCCTGATTATCGGCCTGGTGGCTGGCTTTGCCCGCGCCTACGGTGGCTGGATCACCAATAACGTCGCGCTGGTATTTATTGAGCTGATCCGCGGCACACCCATTGTCGTGCAGGTCATGTTTATTTACTTTGCGCTGCCAATGGCTTTTCCCGATCTGCGCATCGATCCTTTCACGGCGGCAGTCGTGACCATCATGATCAACTCAGGCGCCTATATTGCTGAGATTACGCGCGGCGCCGTGCTCTCTATCAACAAAGGCTTTCGCGAAGCGGGACTGGCGCTGGGCCTGTCACGCCGCGAGACCCTGCGCTATGTGATTATGCCGCTGGCCCTGCGCCGTATGCTCCCGCCGCTGGGCAACCAGTGGATTGTCAGTATTAAAGATACCTCGCTGTTTATTGTTATCGGCGTGGCGGAACTGACGCGACAGGGCCAGGAGATTATTGCCGGTAACTTCCGTGCGCTGGAGATCTGGAGCGCGGTTGCCATTATCTATCTGATTATTACGCTGGTGTTGAGCTTTGTGCTGCGCCGTATTGAGAAAAGGGTGAAAATCCTGTGATTGAATTTAAAAACGTCTCTAAAAATTTCGGTCAGACGCAGGTTCTGCACGACATCAATCTGAAAATTAATCAGGGCGAAGTGGTGGTGATTATCGGTCCTTCCGGTTCCGGTAAATCCACGCTGCTGCGCTGTATCAACAAACTGGAAGAGATCACCAGCGGCGAACTGATTGTGGACGGCATGAAAGTCAACGATCCGAAAGTTGATGAGCGGCTGATCCGTCAGGAAGCGGGTATGGTGTTTCAGCAGTTTCATCTGTTTCCGCAGATGAGCGCGCTGGATAACGTCGCCTTTGGTCCGATTCGCGTCCGCGGCGCGAAAAAAGAGGAGGCCCACAGGCTGGCGCGCGAGCTGCTGGGCAAAGTGGGCCTGGCGGAACGGGCGCATCATTTTCCGGCTGAACTCTCCGGCGGTCAGCAGCAGCGCGTGGCCATTGCGCGGGCGCTGGCCGTGAAGCCAAAAATGATGCTGTTTGATGAGCCGACGTCCGCGCTCGATCCGGAGCTGCGTCATGAAGTTCTGAAAGTGATGCAGGATCTGGCCGAGGAAGGCATGACGATGGTGATCGTCACGCATGAAGTGGGGTTTGCACAGAAAGTCGCGTCGCGCCTGATCTTCATTGATAAAGGTACGATTGCGGAAGATGGCGATCCGGATACCCTGATTACCGCGCCGCCAAGCGAACGTCTGCGCGAGTTCCTGCAGCACGTTTCCTGACGCGCTGCGCGCGCTGAATAAGGCCGCACCGGGTAACCGGGCGGCCTTTTTATCGGGTGATACGCTTAGCGCTTCATCCGCTGCGCGCGGGTGGCGGGCGTCATAAAGCTCCAGGCGAGGAAGCGGCTCTGTTTCTGACCCTGCGCCATATTGACGATGCGCACCTCACAGGCCTCCGCCGCAAGCCGATCGCGCAGCGCCGGTAAGTTCTCTTTTCGCGAAACCAGCGATGTAAACCAGACAATGCTGCTGCCCTGCGCGACGCTCTCATCGATCATCCTGCCGATAAACGCCAGCTCGCCCCCTTCACACCATAACTCAGTCTGCTGACCGCCAAAATTGAGCGGCGCGTTCTGCTTCAGTCCCAGATTGCGTACTTTGCGCTGGCTGCCCGCTGCAGCATCAGTTGCCGATGCGTGAAACGGCGGATTGCACATCACGGCATGGTAGCGCTCATTTTTATGGATCACGCCGCTGAAAATCGCCTGCGGCTGTTTCTGGCGACGCAGACGTACCGCACGCTGCAGGCCGGGATTACCCGCCACAATCTGGCTGGCGGCGGTAATCGCCTCAGCGCTGGTATCCGTACCGGTAAAACGCCAGCCATACTCGGCGTGGCCAATCAGGGGATAAATGCAGTTGGCGCCGCAGCCAATATCCATGACGTCCAGATCGCGCGGGATCGCCCCGCCGTTATCACCCGCCAGCAGATCGGCCAGCGCGTGAACGTAATCAGCACGCCCCGGTACCGGCGGCGTCAGATACCCTTCCGGCAGCTGCCAGTTAAGGTTATAAAAGAGCTTCAGCAGCGCCTGATTAAGCAGCATTACCGCCTGCGGATCGGCGAAATCGATCGACTGCTCGCCGTGACCGTTAGGACGAACCTTCGGCGCAAGCGGCGGATGCGCGGCAATCAGCGCAGGAAAATCGTAACGCCCCTGATGGCGATTACGTGGATGAAAGGGCGCACTGGCGGCTGGCTTATTCATAGTCTCTCCGGAAAGTAAGGCGGGCGTAAGATACTCCGGCTGCCGCCAGCGCACAATCCGCTTACCGCAATTTTACGTTTACACCAGACTCTCTGCGAACCCTTTTACTGCAATGCACGCCGCCTGCCGCGACGTGCCTTCACCCTGACTCAGGAGTTTTTATGACGCGCCATCGCTACAGCTACCAGCCCCGGACCGGACACGGCCTGCCCCACGATCCGCTGAACGCCATTATCGGTCCGCGTCCGATTGGCTGGATCAGCTCCCGGAGCGGCAGCGGCCAGGATAATCTTGCGCCGTACAGCTTTTTTAACTGTTTTAATTACCAGCCTCCGATCATCGGCTTTGCCAGCAGCGGCTGGAAAGACAGCGTGCAGAACATCAGCGAAAGCAAGGTGTTTGTCTGGAATCTGGCCACGCGTCCGCTGGCGGAAGCGATGAACGAAAGCTCCGCCTCGGTCAGCAGCGATGAGTTCGCGCTCGCGGGCCTGACGCCGGTTGCCGCTTCCCATATCGACTGCAGCATGGTGGCAGAGAGCCCGGTTAACTTTGAGTGTCGCCTGACGCAGCTGATCCGGCTGCAGGATGCGCAGGGCGGGGAGCTGGAGAGCTGGCTGGTGCTGGGTGAAGCGGTCGCCATTCATATTGATGAAGCCCTGCTGGAGGATGGCATTTACCAGACCGCCAGAGCGCAGCCGATTCTGCGCGCCGGGGGGCCTTCTGCCTATTACGGCATCAGTGAGGCGCAGCGTTTTGATCTGGTCCGCCCGGACGCCCGTAAGCGGTAAGCGTTTAACGCTTTCCTGCCGCCAGCAGCGCGCCGATCAGCTGCTGCAGCACCGGCTGCAGCTGTGAGGCGCGCGCTGGCTGCCAGGCAAAAGTCAGCGACTCATCCATATAGTTGTGCTGCGCCAGCTCCAGCTGTACCGCCTCGACGCCCTGCGCCGGCTGACCATAGGCGCGCGTAATATAACCGCCTTTAAAACGGCCATTCAGCACCCAGCTATAGCGCTGCTGAGCCTTACACACCTGCCCCAGCGCGTCGCTCACCGCCGCTGAGCAGCTGGCGCCATCACTGGTTCCCAGGTTCAGATCGGGCAACACGCCGCTGAACAGCCGGGGCACCCGTGAAGCGATAGAGTGCGCATCAAACAGCAGCGCATAGCCATATTGCGCTTTCAGGCGCGCCAGCTCCTGCTGCAGCTGCTGATGATAGGGCTGCCAGAGGGTCTGCAGATAGCGCTGACGCGTCGCCCGATCCGGCGTCATGCCTGGTCTGAACACCGGCGTGCCGTCAAACAGCGTCTCTGGCCAGAGTCCGGTAGTGGCGGTGGTATAGAGCGGCCGGTCGTCAGGCGGCCGGTTGAGATCGATAACGAAACGGGAATAGCGTCCGGTCAGCACGCTGGCGCCAATATCCTGCGCAAAATCGTACAGCTGCGGCAGATGCCAGTCGGTGTCCGGCAGCGGGCGTGCCGCGTCGCTCAGCCCCGCCTCAACCTCCGGCGTAAGCTGCGTACCGGCATGCGGTATTGAGATCAGCAGCGGCAGCCTGCCCGGTACAAAATCAAAGCTCATTGTGCTTCTCCACGATAGATAACCCGGCACGGCAATTCGCCGCCCAGCCAGTAAGCCAGCTCGCCCGGACGCGTCAGCGGCCAGTGAACAAAGCTGGCGACTTTGCCCGCCTCCAGTGAGCCGTGCGTCTGATGCAGACCCAGCGCTTTCGCGCCCCACAGCGTCACCCCCGCCAGCGCCTCCTCCGGCGTCATGCCAAACAGCGTACAGCCCATATTCATCATCAGCCGCAGTGAAAGCGCGGGTGATGTCCCTGGATTAGCATCGCTGGCGAGCGCCATCGGGACGCCGTAGCGGCGGAACAGCGCGACCGGTGGCCGCTGCGTTTCGCGCAGCAGATAGAACGCTCCCGGCAGCAGCACAGCAACGGTGCCATGCTCTGCCATCGCGCGGACATCCTCCTCGCTGGCGTACTCCAGATGGTCAGCGGAGAGCGCGCCATAGCGTGCGGCCAGCGCCGCCCCGCCCTGCGCCGAGAGCTGCTCAGCGTGCAGTTTGACCGGCAGATCCAGCGCGCGCGCCGCATCAAACACCGCGCTGACCTGCGCAGGCGACAGCGCAAGATGTTCACAGAACGCATCCACCGCATCCGCCAGCCCCTCCTCTTTTACCCGTGGCAGCAGCCGCTGGCAGATAATATCGATCCAGCCCTGCGGATTGGCGTGAAACGCCGGCGGGATCGCATGTGCGGCCAGGCAGGTTGCGATGACATCAGCCGGCACGCCGGCTGCCAGCTGGCGTATGGCCCGCAGCATTTTCAGTTCGCTCTCTTCATCAAGCCCGTAACCCGATTTGATTTCTACCGTGGTGACGCCCTCCGCCAGCAGATGCGCCAGCCGCCCGCGCGCTGACGCCACCAGCGCCTCATGTGAGGCGGACCGCGTGGCGCGTACCGTGGCGAGAATACCGCCGCCCTGCGCAGCAATTTCTGCATAGCTGGCACCGTTGAGACGCTGCTCAAATTCCGCGCTGCGATCGCCGGCGAACAACAGATGCGTATGGCAATCCACCAGCCCCGGCGTGATGATGCCGCCGCTAAACGTATGCCGCTGACGCGGCGCAAATGCCGGCAGTTCATTGCGCGCCCCGACCCATATCAGTACGCCGTTATCCACGGCCAGCGCGCCATCGGTGATGATGTTGTAGCGCCCGTCGCGCAGCGTAACGATATCTGCGCCCAGCCACAGGCTGTCGATCTGCTTCGCGTCTCTCATGCCCTGTTCCCTGCGTACGGGCGATTTACACACCCGGTTAAAGTATGTATATGTATATACAACTTTCCAGCCTGAAGGATCAACCATGACCACCTATTTTGCCCCGCGCGCTCAGCTGGCAGATGGCTGGCACAGCCACGTGACGCTGGAGGTCAGCGACGCCGGTTTTATCACCCGCGTTACGCCAGATAGCGCGCCGGGCGCTGCTATACCGCTGGCGGGGGCCGTCATTCCCGCCATGACCAACCTGCACTCGCACGCTTTTCAGCGCGCGATGGCGGGACTGGCTGAGGTGGCGGGCGATCCGCAGGACAGCTTCTGGACCTGGCGCGAGCTGATGTATCGCATGGTAGCGCGGCTGACGCCGCAGCAGGTGGGCGACATTGCGACCTGGCTCTATATTGAGCTGCTGAAAGGGGGCTACAGTCAGGTTGCTGAGTTTCACTATCTGCATCACGATCCGCAGGGCCAGCCCTATCCGGATGATGCCATGCTGCAGCAGCTGATGCTGGCCGCTGAGCGCACCGGCATCGGCCAGACGCTGCTGCCGGTGCTTTACAGTTACAGCAGTTTTGGCGCACAGCCCGCCAGCGCCGGACAGCGCCGTTTTATCCAGCAGACCGGCGCTTATCTGCAGCAGCTGCAGCGCGTGGCCGCGGTCTGCGCAGATAAACCGCTGCTGAACTACGGCGTCTGTTTTCATTCGCTGCGCGCGGTCAGCGAAGCGCAGATGCACGACGTGCTGGCCGCAGCGCCGGGCGATCTGCCGGTCCATATCCACATTGCCGAGCAGGAAAAAGAGGTCAGCGACAGCCTGGCGTGGAGCGGTGAGCGTCCCATCGCCTGGCTGATGCGCCGCTTTAACGTTGATGCACGCTGGTGCCTGATCCACGCCACCCATCCGGATGAGAGCGAGCTGCAGCAGCTCGCCGCCAGCGGTGCCGTTGCGGGATTATGCCCGACGACTGAAGCCAACCTCGGCGACGGTATTTTTCCGGCGAGTACCTATATTGCCCGGGGCGGACGCTGGGGGATCGGCTCTGACAGCCACGTCTCGGTCAGCGCCCGTGAGGAGCTGCGCTGGCTGGAGTACGGGCAGCGGCTGCGCGACAGGCGGCGTAACCGTCTGGCGCTGCCGCAGCAGCCGTCGGTAGGCGATCTGCTGTGGCAGCAGGCTGCGGCCGGGGGCGCTCAGGCGTGTGGCATCCGCAGCGGCGTGCTGGCACCCGGCCTGCGCGCCGACTGGCTGGTACTGCGCGACGACCCGCTGCTCAGCGCAACCCCTTCCGATGCGCTGCTCAATCGCTGGCTGTTTGCCGGCGCGCGCAGCGGGATCCGCGATACGTTTGTCGCCGGCCGGCAGGTGATCGCGGACGGCCAGCATGCAGAAGAGGCGCAGGCGGCCATCCGCGTTGCCGACGCGCTGCGGGCGCTGCAGTGATCCGCCGCTTTTGCCACGACGCGCTGCCGGTCAGCCGCTGGCGCAACGGCGGCGGCGAGACGCGCGAAATCGTCAGCTTTCCCCCCGGCGCGGCGGATTTCGCCTGGCGGGCCAGCATCGCCACGCTTGACGCCAGCGGCCCTTTTTCGCTGTTTCCTGGCGTGGATCGGGTGATTACCCTGCTGCAGGGCGACAGCCCGCTGCTGCAGAGCGGCGGGCTGACGCACCGGCTGCAGCCCTGTCAGCCGTGGCGCTTCGCCGGAGAAGCCCCGGTGCAGGCGACAGTGCACGGCCGCTGCAGCGATTTCAATATCATGACCCGCCGCGACAGCTGGCGGGCGGAGGTCAGCATCCTGCAGCAGGCACCGCAGCAGAGCCGGCACGGGGTGGCGTATGTGTTAGCCGGTGCGTGGCAGTACGCCTCCGGCGAGGTCCTGCACCAGACGCAGGGGATCTGGTGGCTGGATGAGCCACTGACGCTGACACCGCAGAGCTGCGATGCCCTGCTGCTCTGGTGCCGGCTCAGCCGTGTCCTTTAAAACGTCCCAGCAGCTTATAGCGCGAGCCGGGATAGAGCAGCCGCGCATAGGTCACGATCTTACTGTCGCTCCACGTCTGCCGCCGAATCAATAAGCATGGTTCGTGCTCCTCCAGCGCGAGATGCCTGCGCTGGCGCAAATCGGGCAGTACCGCCTCAACAATATGCTCGCCAGCGGTCAGCGGCGCGACCCGCATCAGATAGGTATAAGGGGTAACGCTGTGATAATCCTGCTTCAGGTAGTCCGGCGCCATCTGCGGGTTCACCAGGCGATCTTCCAGCTGTACCGGCAGATCGTTTTCGTAATGCACCATCAGCGAATGAAACAGCGGCTGGCCGGTGCGCATCCCCAGCAGCGCCGCCTGCTCCGGATCCGCCCGCCCCTGCGTCAGGGTCAGGATCTGGCAGCGGTGCTGATGACCGCGCTGCGCAATCTCATCCGCAATATTGTGCACCTCCAGCATCGCCGTGTAGCCTTTCATCTCCGCGACAAAGGTGCCCACCCCCTGCATACGCAGCAGGTAGCCCTCGGCGGTGAGTTCACGCAGCGCGCGGTTGATGGTCATCCGGCTCACGCCCAGCTCGCTGACCAGCTCGCTCTCGGAGGGCACACGCTGCCTGGCTTTCCACTCTCCCGCGCGGATCTGGCTGATAATCGCCTGTTTGACGCGCTGGTAAATCGGTGCCGGTTCATCGCCCATTGCGGCGGCTAACTGCGCCAGTGCCGTTTGCTCGGTCATCTGCTGTTCCTTTCTGCTCTGAGAAGGAAAGTTTACTGTTCCGCCAGGCAGATGTATAGACATGCAGTAGTGCAGCGCAGCGGCTGCGGGTGCAGAGGCTGCTGCTTTAGCGTGCATCAAATTGGCTGATTAGCCTGCCTGCCCGCAGTGCGGCACATTTCACAAATTGCAGTGAAACTGGCATAGCGCTTGCTACTTGTATAGACAGGAATAACAAACCTGTGCTTCACTCGGTTTACCGCGGGTGAAGTAACCTGACGCATGGCGTTAAGAAGCGTGACTTTTCCCGCCACTTACTTGTATATACAGGAGTAGATCATGTCGCATGCACTGCAGGAAATCTGCCTGGAACCCGGTAAGGTGGATCTCGCGACCCTGCGCACTATCTATCAGCAGCCGGTGACGTTACACCTGACGCCAGCGGCGCGCAGTGCTATTCACCGCGCTCATGCGACCGTCGACGATATCGTCGCGTCCGGCAGCGTGGTGTATGGCATTAATACCGGCTTTGGCAAGCTGGCACAGACGCAAATTCCCGCTGCCCGCCTGGCTGAGCTGCAGCGTAACCTGGTGCTGTCGCACAGCGTTGGCCTCGGCGATCTGCTGCCGGATAACGTCACGCGTCTGGTGGTTGCCAGCAAGATTATCAGTCTGGCGCGCGGTCATTCCGGCGTCCGTATTGAGCTGGTGGATGCCCTGCTGGCGCTGTTTAACGCCGGCGTGATGCCCTCTATTCCGGCTAAGGGCTCAGTAGGCGCGTCTGGCGATCTGGCTCCGCTGGCACACCTGTCGCTGATGCTGCTGGGTGAAGGCGAGGTGCGCATTGCCGGTGAACGGCGGCCGGCAACGGAAGGTCTGGCGCGCGCCGGACTGACGCCGATTGTCCTCGGGCCAAAAGAGGGACTGGCGCTGCTGAACGGAACCCAGGTCTCAGCGGCCCTGGCGCTGCGCGGCCTGTTTGAAGCGGAAAATCTCTTTGCTGCTGCACTGATGGCGGGCGCGCTCTCGCTGGAGGCGATTAAAGGCTCGGTTAAACCCTATGATGCGCGCATTCATCAGGCGCGCGGCCAGCCTGGCCAGATCGCTGTCGCCGCCGCCGTCAGCTCGCTGCTCAGCGGCAGCGGGATCCTGCAGTCGCACACCCACTGCGGACGCGTCCAGGATCCCTACTCTGTCCGCTGCGTGCCGCAGGTGATGGGGGCCTGCCTTGATAATCTCAGCCACGCCGCGCGCGTCCTGCAGATTGAGGCCAATGCCGCCTCCGATAACCCGCTGGTTTTCAGCGACAGCGGTGAAGTGATCTCCGGGGGCAACTTCCACGCCGAGCCGGTGGCGTTTGCGGCTGACATTATTGCGCTCGCCGTGGCCGAAATAGGTGCTATCTCCGAGCGCCGTCTGGCGCTGCTGCTCGACAGCACTCTCTCCGGCCTGCCGCCTTTCCTGGTGCAGGATGGCGGCGTCAACTCCGGCTTTATGATTGCCCAGGTGACCGCTGCCGCGCTGGCATCAGAAAACAAATCGCTGGCGCACCCTGGCAGCGTAGACAGCCTGCCTACGTCAGCGAATCAGGAAGATCACGTCTCTATGGCCACCTATGCAGCACGCCGTCTCGGGGAGATGTGTTTTAACACCGCTGCGGTGGTCGGCATTGAAGCGATGGCCGCAGCCCAGGGCATTGAGTTTCACCGGCCGCTGCAGAGTTCGGCCATCCTTGAACAGGAGATGCAGCGCATTCGCAGCAGGGTGGCGTTTCTTGCCAGCGACCGCCTGCTGGCACCCGATATCGAAGCGATGCGTCTGTGGGCTGCGGGTACGCAGTGGCCCGACGCGCTAATAACCTTGCTGCCGAGCCAGCGCCAGAACCAGCACTGAGGAGTGAATCATGAGCGAAACCCTGACGCAGGCCGTGGCCCGCGAAATCCGTGCCCCGCATGGCAGTGAACTGCACTGCGCTAACTGGCTTATCGAAGCGGCCTGGCGCATGATCCAGAATAACCTCGACCCCGATGTCGCCGAACGTCCGGACGATCTGGTGGTCTACGGTGGCATCGGCAAAGCCGCACGTAACTGGCCCTGTTTTGAGCAGATCCTGCGCTCGCTGCGCCTGCTGCAGCCGGATGAGACGCTGCTGATCCAGTCCGGTAAACCGGTGGGCGTGTTTCGCACCCATGCCGATGCACCGCGCGTGCTGCTGGCTAACTCCAACCTGGTACCGCACTGGGCGAACTGGGATCACTTTCATGAGCTGGATCGCGCCGGCCTGATGATGTATGGCCAGATGACCGCCGGCTCGTGGATCTACATTGGCGCCCAGGGCATTGTGCAGGGAACGTTTGAGACCTTCGCCGAAGCGGGACGGCAGCACTATAATGGCGATCTTACCGGCCGCTGGATCCTCACCGCGGGCCTCGGCGGCATGGGCGGCGCACAGCCGCTGGCCGGCGTGCTGGCGGGTGCCTGCGTATTAGCGATTGAGTGCCAGGAGTCGCGCATCGATTTTCGCCTGCGCACCCGCTATCTCGATCACAAAGCGCGTACGCTGGATGAGGCGCTGGCGCTGATTGAACAGGCCACGGCGGCAAAAGAGGCGATCTCTGTCGGCCTGCTGGGCAATGCGGCGGAGATCCTGCCGGAGCTGGTAAACCGCGCCCGCGCCGGCGGCATACGCCCCGATATCGTGACCGATCAGACTTCTGCGCACGATCCGGTCAACGGCTATCTGCCGCAGGGCTGGGAGGTGGCACGCTGGCAGGCGGAGCGCCAGCGCAATCCGAAAGGCGTTGAACAGGCGGCGCGCGCCTCCATGGCGGTGCACGTCCGGGCCATGCTCGATTTTCACCATATGGGCGTGCCGACCGTGGACTACGGCAATAATATCCGGCAGGTGGCGCTGGACGAGGGGGTCAGCAACGCTTTTGACTTCCCTGGTTTTGTTCCCGCCTATATCCGCCCGCTGTTCTGCGAGGGCAAAGGCCCGTTTCGCTGGGTGGCGCTCTCGGGCGATCCGGAAGACATTTATAAAACGGACGCAAAATTAAAGTCGCTGTTTCCGGATAACCTCAATCTGCATCGCTGGCTCGACATGGCGCAGGCGCGTATCGCTTTTCAGGGCCTGCCCGCCCGTATCTGCTGGCTCGGACTGGGCGAACGCCATCTGGCCGCGCTGGCGTTCAACGAGATGGTACGCAGAGGCGAGCTGAAAGCGCCGGTAGTGATTGGCCGCGATCATCTCGACTGCGGTTCAGTGGCATCGCCTAACCGCGAAACGGAAGCGATGCGCGACGGCTCGGACGCGGTCTCTGACTGGCCGCTGCTTAACGCGCTGCTGAATACGGCCGGTGGCGCCACCTGGGTCAGCCTGCATCATGGCGGCGGCGTCGGCATGGGTTTTTCCCAGCACGCCGGCGTCGTAATTGTCTGTGACGGTACGCCGGGGGCGGATGCACGGCTGGCGCGCGTTCTGTGGAATGACCCGGCCACCGGGGTAATGCGCCATGCCGATGCCGGCTACGAGCAGGCGCAGGCGTGCGCCGTGCGGCACGGGCTGAACCTGCCGATGCTAACGTAATGGCCGTTTACGCAGGGAAGCGTAGCCGCTATCAGTGAGGGTTGTATATTCCACAAGGATATAATCTATAGCCAAATTATTCCTTTTAGCGATAGACGCTCCGACGACATATCACTACAGTGATGACTTATCCCCTGCGCTGGCGCGCGTTGCAAACGGAGCCCTCTGTTATGAGTCTGCCTGCTCTCCTGCTGGAAAATGCCCTTAACTGGCGTCATCAGTTACATCAACTGCCTGAGCTGGGCTATCAGGAACAGCAGACCAGCGAGCTGGTCGCCCGCGTACTGGAGCAGGCCGGGCTTCAGGTATTCCGCGGCATAGCGGGCACCGGCGTCATTGGTACGCTGGAGAACGGTCCGGGGCCGGTGATTGGGCTGCGCGCTGATATGGATGCGCTGCCGATCACAGAAAAAGGCAGCGCGGCGTGGAAATCGACCCGGCCCGGCGTGATGCACGCCTGCGGTCACGACGGCCATACCGCTATTCTGCTGGCCGCCGCCTGCCAGCTCGCCGCCACGCGCGATTTCAGCGGCACCATCCACTTTCTGTTTCAGCCCGCCGAAGAGAACCTCGGCGGCGCACGCCGCATGGTAGAAGAAGGTCTTTTCTCGCGCTTCCCTATGGATGCCGTCTATGCAATGCACAACTGGCCCGGACTGCCGCTCGGCACGCTGGCGGTGAATCCGGGGGCGATGATGGCGTCGCTCGACTCTTTTGAGATCACCCTTTCCGGCCGCAGCTGCCATGCGGCCATGCCGGAAAGCGGCGCCGATCCGATGGTCGTGGCGGCTGAGCTGGTGCTGGCGCTGCAGACCATCCCTTCACGCCGCCTTTCGCCGCTGGCGTCCGCCGTGGTGAGCGTGACGCAGATCCACGGCGGCGAGGCGATTAACGTCATCCCGGAGCAGATCACGCTGCGCGGCACGGTACGCTGTCTGCAGCCGGAGGTGCGCGAGCGGGTGCGCGGCCTGATTGAAGAGTTTGTGACCGCGCTGCCGCGACCGTTTGGCGTCAGCGGTGACATTCACTGGTATCCCGGCTATCCGGTGACCGCAAATCACCCTGCCCCGGCACAGCAGGTGCGCGAGGTGGCGGAGCAGATGCTGGGGGACGCGCAGGTAAAATGGGCGTGCAGCCCGTCAATGGCGTCAGAAGATTTCGCCTGTATGCTGGAAGCCTGTCCGGGCGCCTACTTCTGGCTGGGCGCCGACGGCGAGGTGCCTTCTGCGCCGCTGCACAACGCAAGCTACGATTTTAATGATGCGCTGCTGCCGGTGGGGATTACTTTCTGGCAGAAACTGGTGGAGAGCGTACTGGCGAAACGCTGAGCCGCTGCCGTCTGCTAAACCGGGTGCGCAGCACGCCCTGCACTGCGCTTACATGCCCGCCTGCTGCAGCCTGATCTCAGCAGCAGATAAGTTTGCCGCTTCACCCGTTGCCACCAGGCAGCAGGCGAGCTGCAGCCGCAGCGACTGCGGCACGGCACGCGTGCCGTTCAGCACCTCATCACTCCAGCGCGCGGTGGTTTCAGCCTGTTTGTTCTCCGGCAGCGCTTCCACACGCTCCGGCTGCCGCTCAACCCAGATCTGCGCCTCACCCGCCGCGCCGGCAATATAGTTGATCGCCGGACAGCGCAGCGGACTGGCATACACCTCGCCTTCCGTGCCGTTGAGCAGAATAGCGGGCGCGTCTATCGCCTGGAAAAATGCGCCGACGCGCGGCACATATTCAGGATGCGACACGCTGGCAAGACGCAGCGCGGCGCGTTCGGCAAACGGCGTGGCCAGCTTTGCCAGCGTATGCGCGCTGTTGCGCACGCCCATCCGCCAGCGCAGCGCCAGCTGTCTGGCCACAGGCGGACAGAGGTTATCGATGGTGATAAACGCCAGCTCGCCGTTATCCAGCGCCGCCTGCGCCTGCGCGGCGGTCGTTACCGCCGCGATGCCTGATGCGGCAAGCACCGCTTCACTGGTTACGCGCGTGGCGTCTTCGCTGACACCGTGCAGCAGCACCGGAAAGCCCAGCTTTACCAGCAGCCGCGCCAGCAGCGGCGTCAGATTGCCCTGACGGCGCGCGCCGTTATAGCTGGGGATCACAATCGGCATCGGCCGGCCGGCCGGCGCCTGCAGCCGCAGCATACGCTGTTGCATGGCGTGATAGAAACCGCGCATCTCCGCTTCGCCTTCGCCTTTAATCCGCAGCGCAATCAGGATCGCACCCAGCTCCAGCTCCGGCACCTCGTCTGCCAGCATGGCGCTGTAGAGCGCCACCGCAGTGTCGAAATCGATATCGCGCGCATGGTTTTTACCGCGCCCGATCTCTTTAATAATTTTATTCAGTTCCATAGTTACGCTTCCTGCTTTCTGGGCGCGCCGCAGTGCGGCGGCCGGAACGAGTAGCCGCTCAGCGCGGCTACTCAGGCTTTTCGTTTGCGCCTGGCGCTTTTTTTCTCTTCCGGCACCGCAGGCTGCTCGATCGGAAATACCGGCAGCGCCGCCAGCAGCCGGCTGCCGTAGCTTTTGCTGAGCAGACGGCGATCGTAGATCACAATCTCACCAAAACAGTGATGACTGCGGATCAGGCGCCCGACCTGCTGTATCAGCGTAAACGAGGCGCTGGGCAGGCTCTGGACTTCAAACGGATAGCGGCGCAGGCTTTTCAGCCACTCGCCTTCGGTCAAAATTACCGGACTGTCTACCGGCGGGAAAGCGATTTTATGAATATGCACCTGCGACAGCAGATCGCCTTTAAGATCGAGCCCTTCGGCAAACGACTGCAGGCCCACCAGAATGCTGCTGTTTCCTGCGGCCACCCGTTCGCGATGCAGCGTCACCAGCCGGGAGCGCGGCTGATCGCCCTGCACCAGCATCGTGAGACGCAGCTCCGGCAGCTGCGCAACAAACTGCTGCATCGCCCGTCCGCTGGCAAACAGCACCAGCACGCCTTTATGTTCCCCTTCCGCCATCTGCTGGCGGAAAAAGCGCGCCATTTCGGCGATGTGCTCCGCTTCGTTTGCCAGCAGCGGCTCATAGCGCATCTGCGGGATCACCAGCTTGCCCTGGTCGACATGATTAAACGGAGAATCGAGCGCTACAAAACGATCGCCCGCTTTCTCACTCAGTCCCGACATCTCCTGCAGGCGGCTGAAGCTGCTGAGCGAACGCAGCGTGGCTGATGTCACGACCACATGCGGAATTTTACGCCACAGCAGCTTCTCCAGCTGGTCGCTGACGCGGATGCCGGCACAGTGAAACAGCAGGTGCGCCTGCCCCTCGCGCACTTCACGCGTCACCCATTTGGAGACCGGCGCGTTTGAGGCTTTTTCCATTGCGGCCAGCCGCCAGAGTTTGCTGATGGCTTCTAACCAGCCAAAGTGCCGGTTGAGCTGCAGAATCGCTTTATGCAGGCGCATAATATCCGCCTTACCGGTCTGCTCGCCCAGCTCATTCAGCAGCCCCTCACTCAGACCGCGCAGCGCGTCGCTAAGCTTAAACAGTCGCGCACAGAGCGTGAGCAGCGCTTCCGGCAGCTCCCCCAGCACAAAACGAAACTCACCCGGCTGATTATCGGGCGGCAGCAGCGGATTGAGCGCCTGACTCAGCGTCTGTAGCAGCTCGCGCATCTCTTCGCAGTGCTGTTTGAGCCGTTCAGGATTGGTCAGCGGCGGGGGCGATTTGGGGCGGAACTGCGCCATGATCGTCTCCACCAGCCGTATGAAGAGATCGAGCTGCAGCCCGCTCCAGCCTGGCGTGATCTCGGCGCTCATCTCCAGCGCGTCACGCGCCACTTCCGGCAGATGGTGGCCCTCATCCAGTATCAGCATCAGATGCTTTGCCGGCGGCAGCACCGACTCATTTTCCATAGCTGCCATTACCAGCGCATGGTTTGCGACGACGACGTCAGCCTGTTCAATCTCGCGCCGGGCGACAAAAAAGGGACATTCACGATACCAGCGGCAGTGGTGAGCCAGACAGTTGGCTTTATCGGTCGAGAGGCGCCGCCACAGGCTGTCATCGATCGCCTTCTCCGCGTGATCGCGCAGGCCATCCCATGTATGGCGGCTGAGATCTTTCTCCAGCCCGGAACAGATTTTCTGCTCCTCTTTTGAGCCGGTCACCGCCTCTTCATCCAGATAGAACAGCAGGTCGCCCTGCTGATCGTCGCTGGCGGCCAGCGCGGCCAGATTACGCGGGCAGACATAGCGTCCGCGGCCAAAGGCCGCCGTAAAGGTGAGATCGGGGATGATCTTTTTCAGCAGCGGGAGATCTTTGGTGAAAATCTGATCCTGCAGCGCCACGTTAGCTGTGCTGATCACCAGCCGTTTTTCATCGGCACGGCTTACCGCAATGCCGGGGATCAGATAAGAGAGCGTTTTACCCACGCCGGTAGGGGCTTCAATAGCCAGATGGCGCCCCTCATCGCCCGCCAGACTTTTTGCCACTTCGGCAATCATCTGGCGCTGCGGCGCGCGCGGGATAAAGTCAGGAACCTGCTGCTGCAGCGCCTTATACCATTGCGCAATCTGGCTTTTAATCGCTGCTGTCAGAGCCATAATTATTACTGTTGAGTTAATCCGGCCTGTATTTTTACACAGTAATCTGGCAGCGTCAGCCTCAGCGCATCTTTTTTCGCACCCGCTGCCCGTTACAGCAGTTTGTACATCAGGGTGGTCGCCTCCATAACCCCTTCCGTTGAGCAGGCATAGTGCGGTATCTCTCCGGCGCTCTGCCAGCCCAGAGAGAGATAGAGCTGGCTGGCCACGTCTCCGCTGCGGGTATCCAGCACCAGCAGCGTTTTTTTCTGCGCCCGGGCCAGGTCTTCCGCCTGCAGCATCAGCTGACGCGCAATGCCCTGCCGTCGACGCTGCGGGTGCACCAGCAGCTTGCTGATTTCTGCGCGGTGATAACCGTTAGGCATCGGGCTGCCGCTCAATGTTACGGTCGCCACCGGGATCTGATCCTGCCAGGCCACCAGCAAAATATGGCTTTCATCTGCCAGCGCAGCGGCTCTCGCCTGCCAGAAGCGCTCTATAACCTGCCGATCGCCGGCGTCGGTAAAGCCCACGCTGGCACCGTCTGCGACACAGGCCTGCAGCAGATCGCTCAGCGGAGCGATAGCGTGTGCTGCGCTGGCAGCAGTAAGCTGAGAAAACGCGATCATGGTTTGCATACCGCCAGAATATAGCGGGCGCCCGCTTGCGCATCGGCGCTGAAGGCGGAGCGTCCCGTCAGGTGAAAACGCAGGCAATCGCCGGCAGCCAGCGTCCAGCGCTGCTGCTCCATCACGATCGTTAAGCCGCCGCTCTGCAGCCAGATATGCTGCTCAAGCCCCTGAAGAGGAGGCGTGTCATAGTAAATATGTGCGCCTGGCGGGAGTACCCCTTCAATCAATTCTGTTTTAAACTGCCTTGCGGGAGGAGAAAGGGTGCGACGCTGAAAGCCGCTATCGGGATCGCGCCAGCAGGTTTGCTGGTCAGCTTTTATCAGCAGCAACGTCTCATCTTCGACCTCCTGCAACAGACGTGACATTGTCACGCCATAAGTAAGACATAACCGGTTAAGCAATGCTGCGGTAGGACTGGTCTCAGCGCGTTCAATGCGCGACAATGAGGCCCGGCTGATGCCTGTCGCCTGAGCGAGTTCATCCAGCGACCAGCCCTGCTGTTCGCGAAGCTCAGCGAGCCGCAGCGCCAGCCGGTTATCCGTTTCAGTTACTGACATAGTGCCCTCTCAGATATGAGAAACTTCTCTCTTATTTGAGAATTAACCGAAAATCGGGAAAAAACTCAAGTTGTACAATAAAATAAAGATTGTACAAGGCAGCCCCGACGGTTAAGGTGTTTTTATGCAGGTCGCAATATTTGAGGACATTATGGCCTTATACAGTATCGGCGATGTTGCCGAGCGCTGTGGAATAAACCCGGTAACACTTCGCGCCTGGCAGCGACGTTACGGTCTGTTAAAGCCTCAGCGCACCGAAGGTGGTCATCGACAATTTGATGATGAAGATGTTCAGCGTATCGAAGAGATTAAACGCTGGATAGAGAGCGGCGTGCCCGTCGGTAAAGTAAAAGCGCTGCTTGAGGGTGAAACGGTCAACGTGCACGACGGCTGGACTGCGCTGCAGGAAGAGCTGATGAGCGTGTTGCGCCACGTCCGCGCGTCAAAGCTGCGCACCAAGATTGCCACCATCGGTCGTGAGCATCCGATTGATGCACTGATCGATCACGTTTTTGTGCCGGTACGCCAGCGTCTGGGTCTCGATCAAAACACTGCCCGCACGATGTGCAGCCTGCTGGACGGCGCTATCATCGATTACGTCGCGTTTTGTCTGGCGGGTGCCCGCAAAAAACCAGGTAAAGATGCGCTGATTATCGGCTGGGCCGTGGAAGATCGCACCCGAATCTGGCTGGAAGCCTGGCGTCTGGCACAGCACGGCTGGCGCATGGATGTGCTGGCTGAACCGCTGGATATGCCGCGCCCTGAGCTCTTTCCGGGACAGCATCTGTTTATCTGGACCGGGAAACGGCCAACGCGGCGTCAGCAGGAGCAGTTTGAACACTGGCAGGCGCAGGGGTTTTCCATACAGATGCACGAACCGGCTTAATGTAAAACCGCACGTCAGGCCTTTTTCCTCTGCCGGGCGCGCGTTATCATGCCTGACTCACGGCATTAATCAGGTACTGCAATGAACTGGAATAAAATTTTTATCGGTACGCTGTTCGCCATCATGGCGATAGGCGGTATGGGTGGCATGATGCTGGTAGGCTACAGCCTTATTCTGCATACCCGGTAAACCAGCGCTGCACCCGCTCCAGCAGCCGGTCGCAAATCAGCGCCAGCAGCGCAACCAGTATGGCTCCCTGAATGACATAGGCGGTGTTAAAGCCGCTCAGACCAATGATAACGGGCGAACCCAGACTGGCCGCGCCTACCGTTGACGCGATAGCCGCAGTCCCGATATTGATCATCACCGATGTGCGTATACCCGCCATCATCACCGGCGCAGCCAGCGCCAGTTCAATCTGCCAGAGGCGCCGCCACGGCCCCATGCCAAGCCCGGTTGCGATCTCCCGGTTACTGGCCGGCACGCTCTCAATACCCGCCAGCGTCCCCTGCAATACCGGCAGTACGCCATAAAGAAACAGCGCGACAATTGCAGGCGTTGCGCCAAATCCCATCACCGGTACGGCAATCGCTAACACCGCAACCGGCGGAATGGTCTGTCCTGCCGCAGCCAGCGTCTCCAGCGTTGGCCGGAACGCCTCGCCAGCGCGGCGCGTGGCAAAAATTGCCCCGCCCACGCCCACAATCGTTGCCAGCAGAGTGCCGCTGGCGACCAGCCAGAGATGGGCCAGCGTCAGACGCCAGAAGCTCTCCTGCTGATAGAGCGGACGCTCCAGCCGGGGAAACCACCAGGCAAACAGCGCCTCACTGTGCGGTAATCCCCACAGCAGCAGTAAAAACAGCCCAATCAGCCAGCTAAGCGGCTCGCGTAACAGGCGCTTCATTGCGCCTCCCGCGGGCGCAGCAGATCGCTGAAATGCAACACGCCCACCCGCTGCTGCTGCTGATCCACCACCGGTAAGGTATCGGTCCCGCGTGCGATAAACTGCGACAGCGCTTCACGCAGCGACAGCGCAGCGGTAATCGGCTCGGCATCAACCCATTCGCCGCGGCGCGCCATGCTGCCCGCCTGCCCCAGCGCCAGCAGCCGCACGCCCAGCTCGCTGCGGCCAAAAAAGTTGCGGACAAAGTCGCTGGCGGGCTGCGTCAGCAGCGTAACCGGTGCGCCCTGCTGCACAATCTTACCGTTATCCATCAATACCAGCTGGTCAGCCAGCGTCAGCGCCTCATCAATATCGTGCGTCACCAGCACGATGGTGCGGCCGGTAAGCCGCTGAATGCGCAGCATCTCCTGCTGCAGCGCCTGGCGGTTTACCGGATCGAGCGCCCCGAAAGGCTCATCCATCAGCAGCAGTTCCGGATCGGCAGCCAGCGCGCGCGCTACCCCCACCCGCTGCTGCTGCCCGCCGGAGAGCTGATGCGGATAGCGGGTCGCCAGCCGGGGATCGAGATTCAGCAGTGCCAGCAGCTCTGCCACCCGTGCCGCAATTTTCTGCGCGGGCCAGCCCAGCAGCGATGGCACGGTGGCGATGTTTTTCGCCACGCTCCAGTGCGGGAATAAGCCGATTGACTGAATGGCGTAGCCGATGCGCCGGCGCAGTGCGCGGACGTTCATCTGGCCGATAGGCTCGCCCACAAAGCGGATCTCGCCGCTGTCATGCTCCACCAGCCGGTTGATCATCTTCAGCAGGGTCGATTTACCGGAGCCGGATGTGCCGATCAGAACCGTAAAACTCCCCTGGCCGATCTGCAAAGAGAGATCGGAAATCGCCGTTTTACCGGCAAACTGTTTGCTCACGTTATGAAATTCAATCATCTTTTCTCTCCAGCAGCGCGGACAGCAGCCGCAGCAGCGCATCACAGAGTACCGCCAGCGCCACTACCGGGATCACCCCCAGCAGAACCAGATCCAGCGCGCTGCTCAGCAATCCCTGAAAGACGATAGCCCCGAAGCCGCCGGCACCAATCAGCGCCGCCACGACTGCCAGACCCACGGTTTGCACCACCAACACCCGCAAACCGGCAAGCCAGACCGGCAGCGCCAGCGGCAGCTCCGCCAGCCAGAACTGCTGTCCGGAACTCATGCCCATGGCGCGTGCGGTTTCGCGTACTTCAGGCGGCACCTGCTCCAGCCCGGCCACCACGCTGCGTACCAGCGGCAGCAGCGCATAGAGCACCAGCGCAATCAGCGCCGGCGCCATACCGATACCGCTGATGCCAAAACGGCCGAGTACGGGAAAATGTGCAGCCAGCCCGGCCAGCGGCGCAATAAGCAGGCCGAAGAGCGCCACAGAGGGAATGGTCTGGATAAGATTCAGCAGGCTGAATACCGGCCGCTGCCAGCCAGGACGGCGCGCAATAGCCAGCCCCAGCGGCACCCCCGCCAGCAGCACCGGCATCAGCGTACCGCAGACCAGCAGCAGATGCTGGCTAAAGGCCGCATGGAACGTGGTGCTGCGGCTGGCATACTCTTTCAGCAGCGAAAGCTGATCCAGCCAGCCGGTCAGTAAAAACAGCAGCGGCAGCACGCCGGTCTGCAGATTCAGCAGAATGCGCCAGACAACCTGCCGGCTTATCGCTCTGATCGCTTCTGCTGCCAGCAGCAGCGATAATCCGGCCGCACACCATAAACCGCTGCCAAACGCCGTGCGCGCCAGCGGCGAACTGCTGCGCGCCAGCTCGCTGGCACCGCTGCCGCCGAGGCCGATAAGCAGTGCAAACAGACCCTGCGCGCCCAGCAGGGTTAGCAGAGCCGTACGCCGGCCCGGCGGCCCGAACAGGCTCAGCCAGAGCAGCGCGATCGGCAGCGCCAGCCAGCCGGCGTGCGCAACCTGCCACACCATCAGCGGCTCGCCCGATACCAGCCGGTTAGCCGCAAAGCGCAGAAATGGCAGCGTCAGCAGCGTCAGCGTGATAAGCGCCGTCAGCAGCAGCGTGACCGGCTGACGGCCGGGGCGCAGCAGCAGCTGTCGCACCTTTTACAGCAACTTGTTCTGCTGCAGCCACGCGGTTGCGACCTGGCTGGCGTCCTGCCCTTCTACCGCAATCTGCGCATTAAGCTGCTGCAGCGTTTTTTCATCCAGCTTGCTGAACACCGGCTGCAGCCACTCTGCCATCTGCGGATACTGCTTCAGTACCGCTTCACGCACGACCGGCGCCGGCGCATAGATTGGCTGTACGCCTTTGGGATCGCTCAGCGTCTGCAGACCCAGCGCCGCGACCGGGCCATCCGTTCCGTACGCCATCGCCGCATTGACGCCAGAGGTTTTCTGCGCCGCGGCTTTAATGGTGACCGCCGTATCGCCGCCTGCCAGCGAAAGCAGCTGCGACTGATTGAGTTTGAAGTTATACGCTTTTTCAAACGCCGGCAGGGCATCACCGCGTTCAATAAATTCCGCAGAGGCAGCCAGTTTGAACGTGCCGCCCTGTTTCAGATACGCGCTGAGATCGTCAAGCGAGTTCAGCTTATTCTGCTGCGCCACGTCGCCACGCACGGCGATGGTCCAGGTGTTATTGGCGGGTGCCGGCGTCAGCCAGATAAGATGATTCTTCTCTGCATCGAGCTGTCTGACTTTCTCATAACCCTGCTGCGCATTTTTCCACGCGCTCGCTTTTTCATCGTTAAAAAAGAAAGCGCCGTTGCCGGTATATTCCGGATAGATATCCAGCTCGCCCGCGACGATGGCACCGCGAACAACCTGCGTATTGCCGAGCTGAATTTTGTTGACGGTTTTGACCCCGTGCTTATTGAGCACCTGCAGAATAATATTGCCCAGCAGCGAGCCTTCTGTATCGATTTTCGACCCGACCTTGACCGCATCGGCGGCGTGCGCCGCGCCCATGCTCAGCGACAGGGCAATCAGCCCCAGTAACCCCTGTTTAATCATGATGTTTTCCTTATGCCCTGTTTAGCACCCGGTGATAAACAAGCGTAGCCTGGCGCAGCAGGCGACGGGAAAAAAGCGCAGATTTTACGTCTGTTTTGTTAAGCCGGGCAAAAATTGCCCCGCACAGAAGGCGCGAGGTGTGTCCGGAGAGAGGGGCGTGTCAGGCGGTGAGGCGAAAGTCACCCAGCGTATGCGGAATACGCGGGAAGGTGTGCAGAAACCATGGCGTAAACTGTTCCGGCTCGGTCTCCATCTGCTGCTGGATCTGCCCGACTGAACGGTAGCACCAGGCGTCCGCTTCTTCCGGGTTCAGCACCGGCTCTTCATCGCTGATGGCAAAGAAGACGTGTCCATACTCATGTTCAATCAGGCCGTTACTTAGCGGCAGGTTGTAGCTCAGCTCAAATACCGGCGTCAGCGCCAGGTTCAGTCCCATCTCTTCACGCAGACGGCGCTCAGCGGCATCGAGCGTCGGCTCCTGCGGAAACGGATGACTGCAGCAGGTATTACTCCAGAGTCCGCCGCAGTGGTATTTGCTGCTGGCACGCCGCTGCAGCAGCAGCTCATGACGCGAATTAAACACGTAAACCGTTACTGCGCGATGCAGTAAGCCTTTTTCATGCACTTCCAGCTTTTCCATCTTGCCGGTGGGACGATCGAGGTGGTCAACAAGAATAACTTCTATGGCAGGCATGAGGGCTCCTTCAGAAAAATCCCTGCTATTGTACACAATCGCCGTGGCAGCAGCGGAGAAAAAGGCGCACGTTTCGTGCGCTGGCGCGGTAAAAAATAAGCTTAGCAGGCATAATCTGAATCGGCGAAGAAGAAGGTATGCAGAGGTAAAGCACAATGAGATTGCGGCAGCCTGTAAGCCGCCGCAATAGTGATGAGTGCGGTTATAGTCTGAAGCTCTGCACCACCTGTTCCAGCTGCACGCTCTGCTCCTCCATTGCACGCGCGGCTGAAGAGACCTGCTCTACCAGCGCGGCGTTCTGCTGCGTGCTGCCATCCAGCTGCGTGATCGCGACGTTAACCTGATCGATACCCATGCTCTGCTCACGGCTGGCGGACATAATTTCGCTCATCAGGGTGGTGACGCTGCTGACGCCCTGCATCAGCTCATCCATGGTCTGTCCCGCCTGCTCAACCAGCTGGCTGCCGGTATCAATATTTGCCACTGACTCTTCAATCAGCTTTTTAATCTCGCGCGCTGAGTTAGCTGAGCGCTGCGCAAGGTTGCGTACTTCTGAGGCCACCACCGCAAAACCGCGCCCCTGCTCTCCGGCGCGCGCCGCTTCAACCGCCGCGTTCAGGGCCAGAATGTTGGTCTGAAACGCGATGCTGTCGATGACGCTGATGATATCGACGACTTTACGCGATGAGTGGTGGATCTCCCCCATAGTGGTCACGACCTGACGCACCACTTCACTGCCGCGCGCCGCCACGGTGGCTGCGCCGTCAGCCAGCTGATTAGCGTGGGTGGCGTTATCGGCGTTTTGGCGCACGGTGCCGGTCAGCTCCTCCATTGAGGCTGCCGTCTCGACAATGGAGCTGGCCTGCGATTCGGTGCGCGCAGAGAGATCGGCGTTGCCGCTGGCAATTTCGCGCGAGGCCGCCGTGATCGCCAGCGCGCTGTCGCCCACCTGACGCATCAGCCCCTGCAGGTAGCTGATGAACTGGTTAAAGCTCTCAGCCACGGCGTTAAATTCCGGGCTATTGCTGGCAGGCAGGCGCTGTGTGAGGTCGGCGCCGCCGGTTGAGAGTGCTTCAATATTTTTGTGCAGCACGCCCAGACGCTTCATCATTGCGCGGACAAAGCCCAGCGATACCAGCAGCAGAATAATAGCCAGCGGGATCTGTACCACGCCCAGCCGCGTCAGCATACTGTGCGTCTGTGCATCCAGCAGGCTGGAGGGGACGTCGCTGGCGAGATACCACGGGCTGCCGGGGATCGCCTGCAGGAACAGCGTATGCTCACCATCCTCACCGCTAAACGTTGTCTGCGCCGGCTCGCTCCCCGCCTGCGTCAGCAGCGACTTCAGCGCAGTGGCCATCGGCAGCCGGGTATCGCTCAGGTTTTCCAGCTTTGGCGCACCGTCCAGCAGCGCCGCGTTCCCGACCACTTTGCCATCCGCTTCAACAATCAGCACGCGGCCTTTAATGGCGTCACCCATCTGCTTCGCCAGCTGATTAAAAAAGCCCAGCGTGACATCGATTGTGGCGACGCCCCAGACGCTGCCGTCGCGATAGATAGCCATCGCACAGTTGGTACGCGGCTGCGGGCTGGCCGCATCCTGATAGGCTTTGGCCCAGGCGCACTGCCCTTTTGCTGCCGCCATACCCGCTTTGTACCACGGCTGCTCCCAGTACTTATCGGCCGCATCGGAGTTCCAGTAAGTATTGACCTGCAGCTGATTGCTGGCGTTGCGCGCAAAGAAGGTGCTGTCTTTCTCTTTTGCCGGATCGCGCCGGTTCGGCAGCGGCCAGATCCCGCCGCCAAATACGTTGCTGTCCTGGTACTGGTTTACCAGCGCCGGCAGCAGCGTCTCTATCGTTGCGCTCTCCATCACGCCCGCTGCTTCCGTTATCGCCCGCTGCTGCGCCTGAACCCGGTTCATCTGCTCAACAATGCGTCCGGCCAGACCATCAACTTCATAGCGCACCAGGCGGCTCTCATTCTGACTCAGCTGCGGTGCGATAAACTGATTGATCACCAGTACAGTGACCAGCATCAGCACAACAAAAAATGCGACCAGCGTCGCGGTGAAACGGGATTGTGTCGTTTTAAACATTCGGATGCCCTTACCCTGGTTGGCGAGTTGCCTGATCGAGGTTAACGGCGTGTTAATGGGGAACTTGAGAGGCGCGGGATCACAAAAAAAGCAAATAGTTGAATCGGGTGACTATTTTTACAGGGTAGGAATAACCGGCGATAAGCAGAGCGGAGAATTGACTGCCTGGAGACAGCGCGCCCCTCTTCACAGAAGAAGGGCGGGCGTTTACTGAGGCGCCACCACCACCTCCTGACGCGGACGGAAGATATGGCTGTTACCCTCCGCCAGCAGCCGCTGAAGCAGCTGCTGTCCGCCCTGTTCATCCGACTGCGCAAAGTGGCGTTCCGCTTCGGTGATCGGCGTCGCCCAGAGCAGTTCCGGCCGATCGCCGTCGCGCTTCGGCAATCGCAGCGACACCGCCTCCGGTGCCAGCGCGTTAGCCAGCAGAAAGCTTTCAAAGCCGACCGGCGCCACTTCAGATGCCAGCGTATGCCCTTCGCCAATCCACGTCAGCCGCGCCCACGGCAGATGGGCAAACTCAGCCAGCGCGCTCGCCATCTGCACCGCGTTGGCCTCGGTCATCACCTCGCCATCTACCGCCAGCGCCAGCTCAACCCGCCGGTACTGGGGAGCCAGCTCTTCAAACAGATAATCGACCTGCGGCATTGGACGAATGCTCATTCCCAGCGTGACAAAATACCAGACGCCGTTATGCCAGTGCTGAGAAAGCGCCATCGGCGGCCAGCTGCCCTGATCGATAGCGTAATATTTGACCGACTCACCCCACCGCGCCTGGTAGACCTGCAGCATTTCATGCTGGATTTTTTCCCACTGCTGGTCGTCGTGCCAGTCGCGCCAGAAGTGACGTTGCTGCTCAGCACGCGCATAGTATTCATTGGTGGAGGCGGAACCCAGCGGCGCCGTGAGGCGGTTTTTCCTGATGCAGCCGGCTGAGAAGCTGACCTGTTTGCTCTGATAGAGACTCCAGCCGGGGATCACCGCCAGCAGCTGGCCGTAGTACCACAGGGCAGCACCGGTATCATCCGGCTCCCACAGTACCTGCAGGCCTGCGGGATCGAGCATCGGCTCCGCCTCCAGCGTGCGGCAATACTCTGCGCTCAGCAGCGGCGCGATCCCCTGCTCCATCGCTTCGCGATCTTCCTCTGCCGGTGCCGGCAGAAGGTTGCGCAGCCAGCAGCCGCGAACAGCGTACTGGCTGCGAAACAGGTCGTTGGGCCAGATATAAAAATAGGCGGTGCGCGCATCCTGTTCGACGATCGCGGTTAAAGTATGTTGCTGATTCGGCACCTCAGCAATCAGAGGGTAACTGGTCATAACGCCTCGACAATGCCTGGAGGGATCCATTTTCCCCGAGAATAGAGCAGGATCGGCACTCGCGCCATGTGAGACAAGGGTAAAACTCTCAAAGTGCGGTTGCGCTCGCGCTGAGCGTCTGGCTTTGCTTCAGCGGTAGCGGGCGTCACGCCCCATACGCTGCATCGCCCGCGACCAGGCGCCGCGCTGTATCGACCAGCGCAGCAGGCGCGCCAGCAGCAGCATCTGCCGGTCGGTGCGCCACTGCGTCAGCGGGCTGACCGGGCGCTGCAGCTGCTGCTGTGCCCACGCCGGCAGCAGACCGATCCCCGCCTGCAGCATGGTGCGCATTGCCGGTCGCGCCTGCCAGCCGGGTGCCGGTGCATTCATCAGCAGCGCCATCACCTCCTGCGTGCGCGCATCAAAACAGAGTTCCGGGCGTATCGCCTGCAGATAGTGCTCAACGTCGGTGACGCTGCATGGCACCTGCTCTGCGCCCAGCGCAATCGCCACCTGCGCCGCCTCCTGATAGTAGCGATCCTGCTCAGCCCGGCTGAGCGCCGGGTTTTTATAGCGCAGATGGGCCGCCAGAAAACGGCTGGTTTCCGCCACGTGCACCCAGGTCAGCAGATGCGGATCGCTGGCCGCGTAAGGATTACCGTTGCTGTCCGTGCCGCTGACCTGCAGATGGATGCGCTTCACCCGCTCAATCAGCGTCCGGGCATCGGCACTGTTGCCAAAGGTCGTTACGGCGATGAACTGGCTGGTGCGGCGCAGCCGGCCGAGCATATCCTGACGGAAGCTGGAGTGATCCCAGACCCCGGCCAGCGCCGCCGGATGCAGCATCTGCAGCATCAGGGCGCTGATACCGCCGCAGAGCATCGCCGGAAAATCACCGTGGATGCGCCAGATAGTGGAGTCGGGGCCGAACAGGCCGGGATCGCCGGGCGGCTGTGAGAGGTCAAACTCGTTGAGTGCCAGCCCGTTAAGGCGAAAGATCTGCTGTTCAATGCGATTGCGAAGCGTCATGGTGGCGTGGTGTCGGATAAAAAGGCGTCAGGGATAGCGCTCCCGGCCTGGCGACCGGGAGACGCGGTTATCCGTTAAAGATAGTCGAACTGCGCATCCTGAGTGCGTACGGAATCCAGGCCAATCATAACGTTAAATTTGCCGGGTTCCGCCACGTGCTGCATCTGCTGGTTCCAGAATTTCAGCGCGTCAGCATCAATCGTAAAGCGCACGGTTTGTGACTCACCGGCTTTCAGCATAATGCGCCGGAAGTCGCGCAGCTCCTGAACCGGACGGCTGATACTCGCCACCGGATCGTTGAGATACATCTGTACCACCGTTGCCCCGTCGCGTTTACCGCTGTTGGTCACCGTTACGCTCGCTTCAATGCTGCCGCTGCGCGGCATCGTGCGGGCGGAGAGCGTCACCGGTGAAACGGTAAAGCGGGTATAGCTCAGGCCGTAACCAAACGGATAAAGCGGGCCGTTGATGGTGTCGTAGTAGTGAGAAGTATATTTATTCGGCTTTTCCGGATTATAAGGTCGCCCGGTTGGCAGATGATTGTAGTAAAGCGGGATCTGCCCCACTGAGCGCGGGAACGTGACCGGCAGCTTGCCGGAAGGGTTGTAATCGCCAAACAGCACGTCCGCGATAGCATTGCCGCCTTCGGTGCCGCTGAACCAGGTTTCCAGCATCGCATCCGCCATGCGGTCTTCATTCACCAGCGTCAGCGGCCGGCCATTCATCAGCACAATCACCAGCGGCTTGCCGGTGGCTTTCAGGGCCGCCAGTAATTTCTGCTGGCTGGCCGGGATCGCCAGTTCGCTGCGGCTGGACGCTTCATGCGCCATGCCCTGCGCTTCACCCACCGCAGCGACGACCACATCCGCCTTCTCTGCCTGGGCTACCGCCTCATCAATCATCTGCTGCGGTGTGCGTGTATCGACGCTCACCGCCTGCTCGTAAAGATTGAGGAAGCCCTGAATACCTTTGTTGTCAGAAACGTTAGCCCCTTTGGCGTACAGCAGCGTGCCTTTGTCCGCCATGGCATTGCGCATCCCCTGCAGCAGCGTCACTGACTGCTTTGCCACACCCGCGGCTGACCAGCTGCCCATGATATCGCGCTGGCTGTCCGCCAGCGGTCCCACCAGCGCAACGGTCGCGTCACGCTTCAGCGGCAGCGTCTCGTGCCAGTTCTTGAGCAGCACTATGCTCTTGCGCGCCACGTCGCGCGCTTCAGCACGGTGCAGACGGCTCTCAGCGTTGGTATCCTGCGGATCGCTGCTCTGCGGTCCGAGGTGGCTGTACGGATCGTTAAACAGCCCCATGTCATATTTCACGTTGAGCACGTGACGGGCGGCATCATCAATTTCACGCATACTCACCGCCCCGCTTTTCACCAGCGCCGGCAAATATTTACTGTAGTACTCATCGCTCATGCTCATGTCGATGCCTGACTTCAGCGCAATGCGCACCGCATCCTGCGGATCGCTCGCCACACCATGTTTGATCAGCTCTTTAATCGCGCCGTGATCGCTGATGGTAATACCTTTAAATTTCCACTGGTCACGCAGCAGATCTTTCAGCAGCCAGCCATCGGCGGTGGCCGGGGTGCCGTTCAGCGAATTCAGCGCCACCATCACGCCACCGCTGCCGGCATCGAGCGAGG
Source organism: Pantoea sp. ICBG 1758 (assembly GCF_002928325.1). Classification (NCBI taxonomy): domain Bacteria; kingdom Pseudomonadati; phylum Pseudomonadota; class Gammaproteobacteria; order Enterobacterales; family Erwiniaceae; genus Pantoea; species Pantoea sp. ICBG 1758. The sequence continues at coordinate 365,404 of NZ_POWL01000001.1, read as the reverse complement.
CTTTATAAGGCGGCAGGTAGTCCTGTGCCAGCCGCTGCGGACTCATATCCACGGTGTTGTAGTCACGCCCGCCTTCCACCGCGCCGTAGGCGGCAAAATGTTTCACGCTGGTCATCACGGCGTAACGATCGGCCGGGCTTTTGCCCTGCATCGCTCTGACCATGGCGCTGCCCATCTGCGACGTAAGATAAGTATCTTCGCCAAAGCCTTCTGAGCCACGCCCCCAGCGCGGTTCGCGGCTGACATCCACCATCGGTGCCCAGGTCATATTCAGACCATCATCCGCGGCCTCATAAGCAGAAATACGTCCCACTTCACCAATCGCATCGCGATCCCAGCTGGCCGCGAGGCCCAGCGGAATCGGAAAAATAGTGCGCTGCCCGTGCACCACATCGTAGGCAAAAAAGAGCGGGATTTTCAGGCGGCTGAGCTGCATCACCTGATCCTGCATGGCGCGAATATCCTGGCGGGTGACGGTATTAAAAATCGCCCCAACCTGACCCTGCTGGATCATGTCGCGAATCGCCTCTTTCGGCGTGTCGGGTCCGACGCTGATCAGCCGCATCTGGCCGATTTTCTCATCCAGCGTCATTTTGCTGAGCAGCTGGCTGACATACGCGTCGCGCGCCTGCTCCGTCAGGGGATGTGTTTCACGCAGCGTATCGGCAAACGCCGGCTGCAGAGCCAGGGAGACCGCGAGGCTAACAGAGTAAATCCATTTCATCAGGTTGGGTTCTCTTAAGTAACTGCGCACAATAAAGATTACCGGGGCAGTGTGCCACAAGATGAGGATAGCAGGTAGCCGCCTTTGTCACACGGCGACCAGAGCCGCGCCGCGTGCTACAGTAGAAACGCCACGTTAACGACAAGGACAGGCTCATGAATTCTCACCTTTCTCACCCTGCACTGGTTGCCGACCTGCGCCGTCTGGTTGGTGCCTCTCATCTGCTGACTGACGCGGAGCAGACCGCGCGCTACCGGACCGGCTTTCGCTCCGGCGCGGGCGATGCGCTGGCGGTGGTCTTTCCGGGGTCGCTGCTTGAACTCTGGCGGGTCCTGCAGGCGCTGGTCAGCGCGGACGCCATTATCCTGATGCAGGCGGCAAATACCGGCCTGACGGAGGGTTCCACCCCCAGCGGCAACGATTACGATCGTCCGGTGGTGATCGTCAGCACCCTGCGTCTCGACCGGCTGCAGCTGATTGATGGCGGCAAACAGATCCTCGCTTTTCCCGGCAGCACGCTTTATCAGCTGGAAAAAACGCTCAAACCGCTCGGGCGCGAGCCGCATTCGGTCATTGGCTCCTCCTGTATCGGTGCGTCGGTGCTGGGCGGGATCTGTAACAACTCCGGCGGCTCGCTGATCAAACGCGGACCGGCCTACAGTGAGATGGCGCTGTTTGCGCAGGTGGACGCCAGCGGTAAACTCAAGCTGGTTAACCATCTGGGAATCGATCTGGGCCACTCACCGGAAGAGATCCTCGGGCGGCTGGATGATGAGCGCTGGCAGCAGAGCGACGTGCGCTGGGATGAGCGCCACGCCTCGGACCATGAATACGCCGGGCGGGTACGTGATATTCACGCCGATACGCCGGCGCGCTTTAACGCTGACGCCCGCCGGCTGTTTGAAGCCTCCGGCTGCGCCGGTAAGCTTGCGGTGTTTGCCGTGCGTCTGGATACCTTTCCGACCGAGCCACAACAGCAGGTATTCTATATCGGCACCAACGACCCCGCCGTGCTGGGCGACATCCGCCGTCATATCCTGGCAGAGTTCACCCATCTGCCGGTGGCGGGTGAATATATGCACCGCGATATCTTCGATATTGCCGAAGTGTACGGCAAAGATACTTTCGTGATGATCGACAAGCTCGGCACCGATAAGATGCCGCTCTTTTTCACCCTCAAGGGCCGGGTTGATGCCTGGCTGAACAAGCTCAGCTTTGTGAAGCCGCACTTCACCGACCGTCTGCTGCAGCGTATCAGTCGCCTGTTCCCGGCCCATCTGCCGAAACGTCTTAAGCACTATCGCGATAAGTATGAGCACCACCTGATGCTGAAGATGTCCGGCGAAGGCGTTGCCGAAGCGCAGGCGTATCTGCAGGACTATTTCCGTGAGGGTGGCGGCGAGTTTTTCGCCTGCGACAGCAAAGAGGGATCGCATGCCTTTTTGCATCGGTTTGCCGCCGCCGGTGCCGCCGTGCGCTATCACGCGGTGCATGCGGATGAAGTGGAGGATATTCTGGCGCTGGATATCGCCCTGCGCCGCAACGATGAAGCCTGGTTTGAACAGCTGCCGCCGGAGTTTGATAACGATCTGATCCACCGGCTCTACTATGGCCACTTCTTCTGCCACGTGTTCCATCAGGATTACATTGTGAAAAAAGGCGTGGATGTGCACGCGCTGAAAGAGAGGATGCTGGCGCTGCTCAGCGCGCGCGGGGCAGAGTATCCGGCGGAACATAACGTCGGCCATCTCTACAAAGCGAAACCGCAGCTGCAGGCGTTTTATCGTGAACTGGACCCGACCAATACCTTCAATCCCGGCATCGGTAAAACCAGCAAGCAGAAAGGCTGGGCAGTCAAAGCCTGAGACCGGTCGTCATGTGCAGGGTGGTCCGATAACCACCCTGCCATTGACTCAGGATTGCGGCGCATCCTGCTCCTGCGTAGCCGCCGCCAGAGCGCGGCGCTCGATGATCATGGTCTGCGGCGCCGACAGCACAATGCCCTCTTTACGCAGCCGCGTCAGAATATCGAACAGCAGATCGCTTTTCGCACCCGAAATCTGGCGCTGGCTGGCGACGTTGCCGGTTACGCTCAGCACTATGCCCGACGGGGTAAGATCTTTAAACGATACCGAAGGTTCAGGCGTCTCCAGAATGCGCTCATTCTCGTTATAGACCTCCAGCAGCAGCTCGCGCACCCGCACCGGATCGATATCGAGCGGGAACGTCAGCTGAATGGTCACCACCCCCTGTGCATTGCCCATAGTGGCATTACGTACGTTCTGTGAAATCAGCTGCGAATTAGGCACGATCACCGTTGACTTGTCGCCCAGCTGAATCTCCGTGGCGCGAACGTTAATCCGCCGGATATCGCCCTCAATGCCGCTGATGCTGACCAGGTCGCCTACCTTGACCGGCCGTTCGGTGAGCAGGATCAGACCGGAAATAAAGTTTTTAACGATCTCCTGCAGACCAAAACCGATACCCACCGATAGCGCGCTGACAATCCACGCCAGCTTGTTCCACTGCAGCCCCATGATGGAGAGCGTCAGCAGGATAATCAGCACGTAGCCGATATTGCTGAACAGCGTCACCAGCGAGACGCGCATGCCGATATCCATAGTGGTTTTCGGCAGAAAATCGTTATCCAGCCAGCGGCGCACTGAGCGCAATATCCAGATGCCCGCTACCAGGCAAATAAGAGCATTTACCATATGCGCCGGTACGATATTCAGCGACTCCAGCCCTTTGCCACCCCAGAACTCAATGACTTTCTGAATAAGCTCTACCGGCGTGGAGGAGGCGAACGTGCCGGTCATCAGCGCCAGCGCCACAATCCCCATCAGCAGCGCTTTACCCAGCGCGCTGAGCAGCGTGGCGGCCTGCTGCAGATAGCGCTCATCGATATTGAGCGAACTCTGCAGGCGGCGCCCGGCGGCGCTGCTGGTGGAAAACAGGCTTTCACAGCCGTCGGTAATGACGTGGCTTAAAAAATAGAAGGAGCCAAACAGGATCCCGCACCACACCACCTCGTAGCCCAGAAAGCGCGCCAGCGTCACATAGCCGATTGTCAGTGAAATCAGAATCGCAACGGCAGTCAGCGTGAGCGCCAGCTGAACCAGCCCGACCACCGTCGGACGCGCCTCTGGCGGATTGCCGAGCCGGGCCATCCGGCGGCGCACGCGGTTGGTACGCATACTGATAGCGAGCCCGGTGCTGCCAATCAGCAGCGCGGTCAGGCCATTAGCAAAAATCGTCGTGCTGAGACTGGTACCTACCGTGTAGTTAAACGCTTCTGCGGTCTGAAAGATAAACACCAGCGCAGCGGTAATCGGCGGGAACGGCTTCAGCGCCAGCGCAACCTCATTAGAGATGGCCGGCAGACGCCAGCTGGGACGACGGGTCGAGAGAAACGCCCGTCCCAGACCGGCAATCAGCCCGCAGTAGACGCTCAGCTGCACCAGGCGGGTAACAAAATCCTGTACGTCGCCGGAGACTTCATCCCGGCGGGTAAACGCCAGCGCGCTAAAGTTAAAGGTCAGCACCACTGCAGCCAGCGTGGTCAGCGCGATGGCAGCCGCGAGGAAGCTGCGCCGCAGCCGCCCTTCCGGCAGCTTGTTAATACTCACCCAGGCGAGAAACTCTTCGCTGTAGCGCCGTCCCAGCGTCATCACCAGCATCGCCGCCACCAGCCAGCCGATGGTACCGACGCGCCAGTCCGGCTCCCACGACAGTGCCGCCGACGCCTTCAGCTCCGTAATAAAGTCACTGATTTTTTCGCCGTCGAGATCCTGACGGCTCACCAGCGGCGCCCAGAAGCGCGGGCCAAAAATACTGCCGGAATTGAGCGCCAGCTGATTTTTCAGCTGATCGCGGCGCAGGTTCACAATCTGCGAAGAGAGCACCAGCGCACCGTTTTTAATGCCTTCTGCCTGCTTGATCTGATCGTCCAGCTTGCCTTTCTGGTTTTCCAGCGAGCGGCGCTTGCGCGTCACCTCCGGCGTCTCTTTAACGCCGCTGTCCGCTTTGGGCGCGGGACCCAGTACCGCCAGCTGCGCATCAAGCTGCTGGCGCTGCGGAACTAACGCCTGTCCCAGCGTCTCTGCATTGCCCGACAGCTCCAGCGCCATCTCATTAAGCTGGTTGAGCTGGTTTTCGCTGGTTTCTCCCGAGACCTGTCCTTTGATCTTATCGAGAATTTTTTGCATTTTTGGCAGCTCAACCGCCGGATTCGCCTGCGGCGGCGCTTCTTCTTCCTGTGCCGGCTGCTGTTGCGTCACATCGGGCGCGTCATCCGCCTGGCTCAGCGCGGGCACGCACAGCATGAGCAGTAACAGCGGAACAGTGAAAAAACGAAACTTGATCATAGAACGACATTCCAGCGAAAAAGCCAGTTAAACGAGTGTGGCGGCCAGTACAGGAGGTCGCCGCCGGGATGAAAACAGGTGTGATAAGGCTAAATCAGGGTACTGATGATACGCCAGTTTGCAAGTGGCGCGCCCCTCCTGCTGGCGGGCGCATCCTCGCCGTTACTCCACTACCGTATTGCTGGTGGTGAGGCCCGCTTTCTGTTTTTTATATGCCAGCGCTGCCGCCGGAACCGGGGCCGCTTTACCGGTTTCCAGCCAGTCGCGCAGGCGATTAGCATCGGCAAAGTGGGTATATTTACCAAACGCATCCAGTACCACCAGTGCCACCGGGCGGTTGTTGATCACGGTACGCATCACCAGGCAGTGGCCCGCCTCATCGGTATAGCCTGTTTTCGTCAGCTGGATCCGCCAGCCCTCTTTGTAAACCAGGTGATTGGTGTTGCGGAACGGCAGTGCGTAGTTCGGGTGCTGAAACACCGCCGTCTGCTCTTTTGTGGTACTGAGCTGGCCCAGCAGCGGATACTGACGCGTCGCTTTCAGCAACTTAACCAGATCGCTGGCGCTGGAGACGTTCTGCGTGGAGAGACCGGTGGGTTCCACATAGCGCGTATGCGTCATACCCAGCGCGCGCGCTTTGGCATTCATGGCGCGGATAAAGGCGTTATAGCCGCCCGGATAGTGGTGCGCCAGACTGGCCGCCGCGCGGTTTTCAGACGACATCAGCGCCAGCAGCAGCATCGAGCGGCGGCTGATTTCGCTGTTGAGTTTGACGCGCGAAAACACGCCGCGCATCTCGCGCGTCTGGCTGATATCTACCGAAAGCATCTCATCCATCGGCAGCTTTGCATCCAGCACAACCATCGCCGTCATCACTTTGGTAATGGAGGCGATAGGCCGCACGCGGTCAGGATGGCTGGAGAACAGCACCTTGCCGGTATCGAGATCAACAATCATTGCGCTGCCGGAGGCGATTTGCGGCTGGGCCAGCGGTGCCAGACCCGACAGCGCGGCCGGTGCAGCCAGTACAGGTGTTACCGCCGCCGGGGCCGTCATAAACAGCGCCAGCGACAGCAGAGAAACAGGTAATTTAACAGACATCGTGTCAGTGAGATCCGATCAGGAGTTTTGCGCTGTGAAAGCTCCACAGGCCGCCCGCATCAGGCCTGTCAGGGTGCGGGCTGGCAGCGGCATAATACGCGCAAATGCGGCAAATTTCTTAGTGAGATTGTTTCCGGGCGTTAAAAAGGCCGCAGTTATGTGCGGCCTCAGAAAAAAGCAGGGAAATCAGAACAGCCTTGGTCCATAGCCCCACAGCACAACCGTCAGCGCCAGCAGCACTTCAAATACCAGTACCCCTATCGCCAGCGTTGAACCGGAGAAGCGCATGCTCTCTTCGCGGTCGATATTCAAAAACACCGGGATGCCGACATAGAGCAGGTAGCCGGTGTAGACCAGCGCCACGGCACCCGCCAGTACGCAGAGCCATACCAGCGGATAAAGTGCGACCAGACCGCTGAGAAACAGCGGCGTGGCGACATAGCCGGCGAACACGGTACAGCGCTGAATACCGGGACGCTGCGGATAGTCGCGCGCCATCCAGTGAATGACCCGCCCCATTACCGCGACGCCACCCAGAATTAACAGATAAAAGAGAATACCCAGACCGAGGCCAGTGAGCAGATTGAGCTGAATAAAGCGATTGTCGCCCAGATTCCAGCCAAATTGTGTCGTGCCGATAAAGGCGCAGATAACCGGTATCGCTGCCATCAGCAGCACGTGATGCGTGTAATGATGTGAAACGCTTTCGTTTTCCTGCTTGATATGGCGCATTTCCTGATTCGGATGCGCCAGAAGACCCCAGACATGATTCATAAAATCACTCCTCTGATGCAGTGGGCCGCCCCTTTAGCATTCAGTCAGACTCCGACAGGCAGCGTCTCTTCAAGTATAACCAGCGCGCCTGTTTTTGCGGCCCGCTGCACAAAAAAAGCCGCCTGCAGCTACACTGCTCAGGTGTCTGTTCTGTCCAGGGAGAAAAAATTGCATCTCGATATCAATGGATTAATCACCCAGTATGGCTATCTGGCCCTGATGATTGGCTGTATTGCCGAAGGGGAAACCTTTACCTTGCTGGGCGGCGTGGCGGCGCATGAGGGGCTGCTGCACTACGGCGGCGTGGTGCTGGCGGCGATGGCAGGCGGCATCATTGGTGACCAGCTGCTGTTCTGGCTTGGCCGCCGCTACGGTACGCGCATTTTGCGCCGCTTCAGTAAACATCAGGCGACGATTGGCAAAGCTAACCGTCTGATCCAGAAGCGTCCCAGCCTGTTTGTTATCGGCGTGCGCTTTATGTACGGTTTTCGCCTGATTGGGCCGATTATCATCGGCACCAGCCGTCTGAAGCCGCTGCGCTTTTTTGTGCTTAATATTATCGGGGCTGCGCTCTGGGCGCTGATTTTTGTCACGCTGGGCTATTTTGCCGGCGAAATCATTGCGCCCTGGCTGCATAAGCTCGATCAGCATCTTAAACATCTGGTCTGGCTGGCGGCGGCTATCGTCACCGGTATTGTCTTACGCTATCTGATCCGCCGCTGGAACCACCGCCGCGCCGGTTAACTGTGGTAGCCTTTGAACTGCGGATTCGCCAGAGTGAATCCGCCATCACACGCTCTCCTCGCTGTTAACGATTTTTCAGTACAGAAGTTATCCATCCGTGCCACGGCGCTGCCCGGCCAGCCGTTTCGTCTATAGTTAACAGTCAGATAAGGTACCGGAGGCGGGATGAGCAAAATTAAACGCAGAATTGATGACCACGGCGTAATCGGCGATTTGCGCACCTGCGCCCTGATCGCAAACGACGGCACTATCGACTATCTCTGCTGGCCAGAGCTGGACAGCCCTTCTGTCTTTGCGGCGCTGCTCGACAGCGAAGAGGCGGGCCGTTTTACCCTTGCGCCTGACTGGCCGCAGGCGCGTCGCCAGCAGCTCTACCTGCCTGATACCAATATTCTGCAGACCCGCTGGCTGGCCGATGAGGGGGTGGCGGAGATCACCGACTATATGCCGATCTGCGATGAGAGCAGCAAAGTCCCGCGGCTGGTACGCCGGGTAAAAATGGTGCGCGGCACCGCTACTTTTCAGCTGGTCTGCGCGCCGCGTCACGATTACGCCCGGGCTGAGACGCGTGCTGAAGTGCGCGAAAGCGGCGTGGCCTTTCTGGCGGAGGGGCAGCCCGCGCTGCGCCTGAGCGCCACGCTGCCGCTGCGCTGCGAAAATCAGGCGGCGGTAGCGGAATTTACGCTGCAGAGTGGCGAACACGCGGAGTTTGTCTTTGGCAACGATGACGATCCGCACGTTGAAACCATCTCAACGGCGCGCTGCTTTCAGGATACGCTCGATTACTGGCTGCGCTGGAGCAATCACAGCTCCTATCAGGGGCGCTGGCGTGAAATGGTGACGCGTTCAGCGCTGACGCTGAAGCTGCTTACCTCACATGAACATGGTTCGATCGCCGCCGCCGCCACCTTTGGCCTGCCGGAGGAGCTGGGCGGCGAGCGCAACTGGGACTACCGCGCCTCCTGGATCCGCGACGCCTCGTTCAGCATGTATGCGCTGATGCGCCTTGGCTATGTAGAGGAGGCGCACGATTTTACCCGCTGGGTCGGCCGCTGCGTTGAACACAGCCATGATGACACGCCGCATCTGCAGGTGATGTATCGTCTCGATAGCGGCACTGAACTGCATGAAAGCGAACTGCTGAACCTCTCTGGCTACGCCGATTCACGGCCGGTTCGCATCGGTAATGACGCGTGGCGTCAGACGCAGCTTGATATTTATGGCGAGCTGATGGACGCCATCTATCTGGCCAACAAATATGGCGACGCCATCTCCCACCGCGGCTGGCTGCACGTCTCCAGCATGATTGATTACGTCTGCGACAACTGGAACCAGCCGGACGCCGGCATCTGGGAGATGCGCGGTGAGCCGGAGCATTTTCTCCACTCGCGCCTGATGTGCTGGGTGGCGCTGGATCGCGCGCTGCGGCTGGGCATGAAGCGTTCACTGCCGATGCCTTACGATCGCTGGGACCGGGTGCGCAGCGAGATCCGCGACGATATCTGGCAGAACTTCTGGAACGCCGACCTGGGGCATTTCACTGCGACGCGCGGCGGCACCGCTCTGGATGCCTCAATGCTGCTGATGCCGCTGGTGCGCTTTGTCAGCTCCACCGACCCCGACTGGCTGGCTACGCTGGATGCCATCAAGGCTAACCTGGTCAGCGATGGTCTGGTACGGCGCTATAATATCAGCGAAACACCGGCTGACGGACTGGCCGGCGGCGAAGGCGCTTTTGTCGCCTGCTCTTTCTGGTATGTGGAGTGCCTGGCGCGCGCCGGCCGGGTGCAGGAGGCGCACTTTGAGTTTGAGAAGCTGCTGAGCTATGCCAACCCGCTGGGTCTGTATGCCGAAGAGTTTACTGAACGCGGCTATGCCCTGGGTAACGTTCCGCAGGCGCTCAGCCACCTGGCGCTGATCAGTGCCGCCTTTTTTCTTAACCGTAAACTCAGCGGTGAAGTCACGCTCTGGCAGCCCTGACTATTCACAATTTGGGGCATTGCGCCAACAGATTTATCTGTGAAGAAGGACTTTTTGCGTAAAGTATCTTCAGGCAGTAAAAATCATCATTCCCATCGCCGCGGCAATGCACATATAATGCGCAGCGGGTCACACTGACCACGATGGATTCGATACTCTGACAAGCCTGAAACACGGCCATAACGACTTGTAAAAACATGAAAAAAAGCATTCGCGCGTTCGCTTCACTAGCTCTTGCCCTGGCCGCTTTCAGCCAGTCAGCCTTTGCTGTCGTCTATCCGCTCCCTGCAGCGAATAGCCGCCTGATTGGCGAAAACATTGAAATCACCGTGCCGGAAGAGAGTAAACTTCCGCTGGAAGCTTTTGCTGCTCAGTATCAGATGGGCCTCAGCAATATGCTGGAAGCGAACCCCGGCGTTGACGTTTACCTGCCTAAAGCGGGCAGCAAAATGGTGATCCCACAGCAGCTGATCCTGCCTGACGCGCCGCGTGAAGGCATCGTGATCAACAGCGCCGAGATGCGTCTCTACTACTACCCGAAAGGCACTAAGACCGTGGTCGTGCTGCCTATCGGTATCGGTGAGCTGGGGAAAGATACCCCGGTTAACTGGACCACCAAAGTAGAGCGTAAAAAAGCGGGCCCGACCTGGACGCCAACCAAAGCGATGCACGCTGAATATGCGGCACGCGGCGAGAGCATCCCGGCGGTCTTCCCGGCTGGCCCGGATAACCCGATGGGTCTGCACGCGCTCTATATCGGCCGCCTGTATGCGATTCACGGGACTAACGCCAACTTCGGTATCGGCCTGCGCGTCAGCCACGGCTGCGTCCGCCTGCGTGCCGACGATATCAAATGGCTGTTTGACAACGTGCCGGTCGGCACCCGCGTGCAGTTTATCGACCAGCCGGTTAAAGCGACCGTTGAGCCGGATGGTTCACGCTGGATTGAGGTGCACAACCCGCTCTCCACCACGGAAGAGCAGTTCAACTCGCGTGAGCTGGTACCGATCAATCTGACGTCAGCCGTGACAAAAGTGGTTGCTGACGCCAGCACCCGTCAGGATGCGGTCAACAACGCCATCCAGGCACGCAGCGGTATGCCGACCAAAATCAACGGTCAGGCCGATGATGCGCAGCCGGCAGCAATTGCCGTGCAGGAATCGGCTGATGCGATGCCAAAAGAGGAACCGATGACGCCGCAGGGCGCAACGGCCGTTGCACCGCCAGCCGATCAGCCTGCTGCACAACCGCAGGCAGAACAGCAGCCGGCACCGGTCGATCAGGCGCAGCCAGCGACCAGCAGCAGCCTCTGATATCGTTCTGACGCCGTCAGAAAAGCCAGCCTCCGGGCTGGCTTTTTTATTGCCATCATCATTCTGTCACACTGCAGGCGTATCACACTGCCAGTAGCGGATGCCGTGGGTGCATCCGATCATCAATGGGGTGTGTCATGGCTGAAACCAGTTTACCGGCGGCGCGCGGACGTCCCGATCTGCAGCGCGGCAGCGGTCCGCTCTCCCGCATATTGTTTCTGCTGCTGCTGGCCGCAGGGCTGATTTTTACCGGGGTTAACCTGTTTAACGATGTGGCGGAAACCGGCGCGGTGGTCACCACCTATACGCCCTTTGTGCTGCTGACGCTGGCGTTGCTGATTGCGCTGGGATTTGAATTTGTGAATGGCTTTCACGACACCGCCAATGCCGTAGCCACGGTGATCTACACCCATTCTCTGACGCCCGGCGTGGCGGTGGTCTGGTCCGGCATCTGCAACTTTCTTGGCGTGCTGCTCTCCAGCGGCGTGGTGGCGTTTGGCATTATTTCGCTGCTGCCGGTCGAGCTTATTCTGCAGGCGGGCAGCGGACACGGCTTTGCCATGGTCTATGCGCTGCTCTTCTCTGCCATTATCTGGAATCTGGGAACCTGGTATTTTGGTCTGCCGAGCTCCTCATCCCATACGCTGATTGGCTCCATCATCGGCGTCGGCGTAGCGAATGCGCTGCTGCATGGCCGCAGCGGCACCAGCGGCGTTGACTGGGATCAGGCGCTGAAAGTGGGCTACGCTCTGTTGCTCTCGCCGATCGTGGGATTTGTCTGCGCGGCTCTGCTGCTGCTGGCGCTGAAAGCGCTGGTGCGTAATCGTCAGCTCTATCAGGCGCCCGACAGCGCCCGCCCGCCGCCGGTCTGGATCCGCGGGCTGCTGATCCTGACCTGCACCGGCGTCTCTTTTGCACACGGCTCTAATGATGGTCAGAAAGGCATGGGGCTTATCATGCTGATTCTGGTCGGCACGATGCCCATTGCCTATGCGCTGAACCGGTCGCTGCCGCCGGAGCAGATCCCGCGCGTCGCCGCGCTGGCGCAGGTCACGGAGCAGCAGCTGCTGACGCTGCAGCCGGCACCCGGGGCGATGCCGGCACCGCGTACGGTACTGACTGAGTTTGTCCGCAGCCGTCAGCCCCGGCCTCAGGTGCTGCCGGCGCTGGGCCTGCTGCTGGGTGATATCAGCGATCAGATCCGGCGCTACGGCTCGGTGAATAATATTCCGGCACAGGCGGTGACCAATACCCGTAACGATATGTACCTGGCTTCGGAGAGTATCCGGCATCTGCAGAGCAGCAGCGTAACGCTGCCCGAAGAGACCGCCCGCAATCTCAGCGCCGTGAAGCGCGAGCTGGACAGCGCCACGCGCTTTATTCCGCTCTGGGTAAAAGTGGTGGTGGCGCTGGCGCTGGGTCTGGGCACGCTGGTGGGCTGGCGACGTATCGTCATTACGGTAGGCGAGCGCATCGGCAAATCGCATCTCAGCTATGCCCAGGGTGCCAGCGCCGAACTGGTTGCGATGGCGACTATCGGCGCAGCTGATGCGTTTGGCCTGCCGGTCTCCACCACGCACGTGCTCTCATCGGGCGTGGCGGGAACCATGGCCGCAAACCGTTCCGGCCTGCAGCTTGCCACGCTGCGCAACCTGGCGATGGCCTGGATCCTGACGCTGCCGGTCTCCGTGCTGCTGGCGGGCGTGCTTTATGCGCTATTTGCCCGGATATGAGCGCCGGTAAAGCAAAAAAAAGCCAGCACGGAGGCTGGCTTTTACTGTGGAAAGCGCATAACGCCTAGCGCACCAGGCGCGCCGCATAGCGCTCAATCGCTGCGGCGATATCGGCAGATACCCGCAGCGTCCGCACTTCGCTGAAGAGATCGTTCGCTTCGGCGTAGGCTTTACGCAGATAGCCCAGCCACTGTTTGATGCGCGCAACGTGGTAGTTGCCGGTATCTCCCTGCTTCTCCAGCTGGGTATACTTCAGCAGCAGCGCCACCACGTCAGGCCAGGCCATTGGCGCCTCGTTATGCTTCACCACGCGCCCGAGGTTAGGCACATTCAGCGCACCGCGGCCCAGCATCACCGCATCGCAGCCGGTGATACGCATACAGGCCTGCGCATCTTCCCAGCTCCAGATCTCACCGTTGGCGATAACCGGGATCGAGAGCCGCTGACGAATTTCGCCAATCGCCTGCCAGTTAATGCATTCAGCCCGGTAGCCATCCTCTTTGGTGCGGCCGTGTACCACCAGCTCGCTGGCCCCCGCCTGCTGTACCGCATCGGCAATTTCAAAGCGGCGATCGCTGCCATCCCAGCCGAGCCGCACTTTAACCGTGACCGGCAGGTGATCCGGCACGGCGGCACGCATCGCCTGCGCGGCGCGGTAAATCAGCTCCGGATCTTTCAGCAGCGTGGCGCCGCCGCCGCTGCCGTTAACCAGCTTTGACGGACAGCCGCAGTTAAGATCGACGCCCCACGAGCCGAGTTCAGCTGCGCGGGCGGCGTTTTCTGCCAGCCAGGCGGGGTGCTGTCCCAGCAGCTGCAGCCGCACCCGCGTACCGGATGGCGTGCGGCTCTGGTGGCGCAGCTCCGGACAGAGGCGATAGAACGACTTTACCGGCAGCAGCTGATCGACCACGCGCAGAAACTCAGTCACGCAGAGATCGTAATCATTGACGCCGGAGAGCAGTTCACGCACCAGTGAATCCAGTACGCCCTCCATCGGAGCCAGTAACACCCGCATCGCGTTATGCGTTCCCGTTGCCTTTGGCAGCCGGACGACGTGAACGTGCCGGTTTGCCCGCGTGACCTGTCGCCGGACCGTTACCGCTCTGACGACGCGGCGCGCGCGACTCACTCTGCGGACGTGCCGCACCGTTGCCCTGACGCTGACCGCCGCCGGAGCGACCGGCGTTGCCGCCCTGCCCCTGACCACGACCGCGCGGCTGCTGCTGGCGACCATTCTGGATCGGCTCCGCTTTAATGCTCGGATCCGGCTCAAACCCCGGCAGCGCGATGCGCGGTATTTCACGCTTCAGGAGGCGTTCGATATCACGCAGCAGCTTGTGCTCATCAACGCAGACCAGCGACAGCGCGGCGCCGGTTGCCGCCGCGCGTCCGGTACGGCCGATACGGTGTACGTAATCTTCCGCTACGTTTGGCAGCTCATAGTTCACTACGTGCGGCAGCTCTTCGATATCAAGACCGCGTGCGGCGATATCGGTAGCGACCAGCACGCGAATGCTGCCCGATTTGAAATCAGCCAGCGCGCGGGTACGGGCGCCCTGACTCTTATTACCGTGGATAGCCGCCGCGGTGATGCCATCTTTGTTCAGCTGCTCAGCCAGATGGTTGGCACCATGCTTGGTACGGGTAAACACCAGTACCTGCTGCCAGTTGTCACGGCCAATCATCAGCGACAGCAGTTCCCGCTTGCGCTTTTTATCAACAAAGTGCACCTGCTGCGACACCTGCTCTGACGCGGTGTTGCGGCGGGCCACTTCTACCTGCTCCGGATTAGTCAGCAGTTTTTCTGCCAGCGTTTTGATTTCGTCGGAGAAGGTTGCTGAGAACAGCAGGTTCTGACGCTTCGCCGGCAGCTTCGCCAGGACGCGACGGATATCGTGAATAAAGCCCATATCGAGCATGCGATCGGCTTCATCCAGCACCAGAATTTCTACCTGCGAGAGATCAACCGCATTCTGATGCGCCAGATCCAGCAGGCGGCCTGGCGTCGCCACCAGTACGTCAACGCCGCCGCGCAGTTTCATCATCTGCGGATTAATGCTGACGCCACCAAATACCACCAGAGAACGCATGTTCAGGTACTGGCTGTATTCGCGCACGTTCTCACCGACCTGTGCGGCCAGCTCACGCGTTGGCGTCAGGATCAGCGCGCGCACCGGGCGGCGGCCGCGTGCAGCGGCAGGGTTTTCAGAAAGACGCTGCAGCAGAGGCAGCGTAAAACCGGCGGTTTTACCGGTACCGGTCTGGGCGCTCGCCAGCAGGTCACGGCCAGCCAGCACTACGGGAATTGCCTGACGCTGAATTGGCGTCGGTTCGCGATAGCCCTGTTCTGCTACCGCACGCAAAATATCGGCATTCAAGCCGAGAGAGTCAAAGGACATGCAGGTGTATTACTCCGAACCGCCCTGATCGCGCTGCGCGATGTAGTTTTCAGGGGGGATATGACGCAGCCCCGGGGGCCTGCGTGTGAAAAGGGCACAAACTACCATGCGTAAGGAGGCGAGTGTACCAGCTTTCACTGCGCACTGCGACCTGCAAAACAGGCACGTCGCTGGTTGCTGCTGCGTGACGTGAGGTGCAGCAGGCAATAAAAAGGGAGCCTTTAAGGCTCCCTGACTGGCGGGATGCGCAGCGGTCAGCTACGCTTTTTCTCCACGCGGGGGGCAGGTTCTCTGGCCAGCAAAGAAACCAGCGCCGGGCCCACCAGCATCACGACGCCCAGGCAACCAATCAGCAGGTTGTTATGGAAAAAGCGTGAGATCAGGAACAGCGTCAGCATCGCTGCGCCAAAATAGTAGGTTGTGGTGACCTCTTCCAGAGTGTCACCCATACGGCGTAAACGGGCACTACGCTGCAGGGCCAGCATGGAGATAAACACCACTGCATAAGCTGCCACCAGGGTACTGCTCACTTCAACCAGTGCCTTATGTTTCCAGCCCCAGACCAGTGCGGCAATCACCAGCAGATGCGTGGCGATGTGCAGACAGGTTTGACCGGTAACAATCTGAACACGATTAGACCATTTCATACTTTTCTCCTGGCAGACCCAACAGGTCGCCCAAGTGTATCTGACCGAAGCCAGACGGATTTCCTCAATGTAAAACAAATTTCAGATAAGACCTTAATTTTCTCGCCCTGGCACCACCCGTTTGTGACAAAGACTACACTTTGTTCTATTCATGATGAAAAGGAGCGCGTCGCAGTATGCCACAAAACACGCAAGGATTTTCATTTAAAGTCCTGACGATCAATACCCATAAAGGTTTCACCACGTTTAATCGTCGTTTTATTCTGCCGGAATTACGCGACGCCGTACGCGCCACATCAGCGGATATCGTCTTTTTACAGGAGGTAATGGGTACCCACGCTATTCATGCCGCACAGATAGAAGCGTGGCCTGAGAACTCACATTATGAGTATCTGGCTGACACCATGTGGCACGACTTCGCCTATGGCCGCAACGCGGTTTATCCCGAAGGCCACCACGGCAACGCGATACTGTCACGCTTTCCTATTGCTGAATATCAAAATCGCGACATTTCTGTTGCTGGCAGCGAAAAGCGCGGCATGCTGCACTGCCAGATTACGCTGCCCGACCGGGCGCAGCCGCTGCATGTCATTTGCGTCCATCTTGGCCTGAAAGAGAAGCATCGGCTGACGCAGATGAAGATGATGTGCGATGTGATCAACGCGCTGCCAGCGGATGCACCGCTGGTCGTGGCCGGGGATTTCAACGACTGGCAGGTGCGCGCTAACCGTTTTCTGCAGCGCGGTGCCGGTTTGAAAGAGGTGTTCAGCCTGAAAAATGGCCGGCCGGCGCGCACGTTCCCGGCACGCTTTCCGCTCTTACGCCTCGATCGTATCTATATTCGTAATGCGTCCGTCAGCCAGCCCTGGGCGCTGCCGGTCAAACCCTGGTCTCATCTGTCCGATCATGCGCCGCTGGCGGTGGAGATATTCCTATGAATTTCAACTGGCGTGACGGCAACCAGCTGCGCCTGCTGGAGAATGGCGAAGCGTTTTTTCCGCGCGTATCGGGTGCCATCCAGCGCGCCGAGCGCACGCTGCTGCTCGAAACCTTTATTCTCTTTGAAGATAACGTAGGTAAGGCGCTGCACCGTGACCTGCTGGCGGCGGCACAGCGCGGCGTGAAGGTCGAAGTCATGGTAGATGGCTATGGCTCTCCCGATCTCTCTGATGAGTTTGTTAATACCCTTACGGAGGCGGGCGTTCGGTTTATCTACTACGATCCGCGCCCGCTGGTCATGGGGATGCGTACCAATCTTTTTCGCCGTCTGCACCGTAAAATCGTGGTGATCGATGAGCAGATCGCCTTTGTCGGCGGCATCAATTTCTCGGCTGAGCACAACACCGATTACGGTCCGGAAGCGAAACAGGATTATGCCGTGGAGGTAAAGGGGCCGGTGGTGATCGATATCGCCCGCTTTGTCCAGATGGCGATGGGCAGCGATCAGATCACCCGCCGCTGGTGGGGAAAACCGTCAAGACATGTGGCCGTTAATGCCCAGCCCGGCAGCGCTCAGGTGCTGTTTGTTTATCGCGACAACAATGAACACCGCGACGACATTGAGCAGCACTATCTGGATATGCTGCGCAAAGCGAAACGCGACGTGATTATCGCTAATGCCTACTTCTTCCCTGGCTATCGCCTGCTGCGCGAGATGCGCAACGCTGCCCGGCGCGGCGTGCGCGTGCGGCTGATTGTGCAGGGTGAGCCCGATATGCCGATTGTGAAAGTAGGAGCCGAGCTGCTCTATAACTATCTGGTGGATGGCGGCGTGGAGGTCTATGAGTATTGCCGCCGGCCACTGCATGGCAAGGTCGCGGTACAGGATCAGCACTGGACCACCGTCGGCTCCAGTAACCTCGATCCGCTGAGCCTGTCGCTTAATCTTGAAGCTAACCTGATCATTCACGACCGCGCATTCAACCAGACGCTGCGCGATAATCTGGAAGGCCTGATTCAGCACGACTGCGTGCGCGTCCAGGATGACAAACTGCCGCCGCGTAACTGGTGGCAGTTAACCAAAGGCGTCATTGTCTTCCACTTTCTGCGCCACTTCCCGGCCATTGCTGGCTGGCTGCCTGCGCATACGCCTCAGCTATCCCAGGTCTCGCCTCCGGTTCAGCCTGAGATGGAGACGCAGGATCGGGTGGAAGCCAATAATGAAGGAGCGAAATCCTGATGAGCAAAAAGAATCCGAAGTGGCGGCTGGCGAAAAAAATTCTCACGTGGCTCTTTTTTATTGCCGTCGTTGTTCTGCTGGTGGTCTACGCGCGCAAAGTCAACTGGGAAGATGTCTACAAGGTTATCACCGGCTACAACCGCTATGTGGTGCTGGGTGCCGCCGGGCTGGTGATTGTCAGTTATATTACCTACGGCTTATACGATCTGATTGGCCGGGTCTACTGCGGCCATAAGCTATCGAAGCGGCAGGTGATGCTGGTGTCGTTTATCTGCTACGCCTTTAATCTGACGCTCAGCACCTGGGTGGGCGGCGTCGCCATGCGCTACCGCCTCTATTCACGCCTGGGCCTTTCAGGCAGCACCATTACCCGCATTTTTTCACTGAGCATTGCCACTAACTGGCTTGGCTATATTTTGCTGGGCGGCGTGGTGTTTGTCTCCGGCATGGTGCCGATTCCGCCGCGCTGGTTTATTGGTGAAGGCACGCTGCGTATCATCGGTGGTGCACTGCTGCTGCTGACGGCAGTCTATCTCTGGGCCTGCGCCTTTGCGAAAAAGCGGCAGTGGACGGTGAAGGGCCAGCGGCTGCAGCTGCCTTCACTGCGTATGGCGCTGTTCCAGTTTGCCGTCTCCTGCGCAAACTGGATGGTGATGGGCACCATTATCTGGCTG
This sequence comes from Pantoea sp. ICBG 1758, assembly GCF_002928325.1. Lineage (NCBI taxonomy): Bacteria > Pseudomonadati > Pseudomonadota > Gammaproteobacteria > Enterobacterales > Erwiniaceae > Pantoea > Pantoea sp. ICBG 1758. Next base: position 346,769 of record NZ_POWL01000001.1, on the reverse strand, counting down.
CTGCTGATGCGTGAAGTGGACTATCCCATCGTACTGGGCGTGCTGCTGATCAGCAGTATTGCCGGCGTCATTATTCATATTCCGGCGGGTATCGGCGTGCTGGAAGCGGTGTTTCTGGCGCTGCTGAGCGGACAGCACGCCTCACACGGTGAAATTATCGCCGCGCTGCTTGCCTACCGTGTTCTCTACTTCATTCTGCCGCTGCTGCTGGCGCTGGTGCTGTATCTCTGGCTGGAGAGCCGGGCGAAGCATCTGCGACACAAAAATCAGCAGAAAATGGCAGAGCAGTAACCGCAGCTGGAAGGATAAAAAACGGGGGCGCATCGCTGCGCCCCCGGTAAAGATAAAGCCGGCGTCTTAGCGGCGGTTGCCGAAAATCCGCAGCAGCATCAAAAACAGATTGATGAAGTCGAGGTAGAGCGTCAGCGCCCCCATAATGGAGTAGCGACGCAGGTTTTCGCTATCGCGGGCGTCAATATTTTCACCCACCGCTTTCAGTTTCTGCGTGTCATAGGCGGTCAGCCCCACAAACACCACCACGCCGATATAGGTAATAGCCCACATAAGCGCCGGGCTTTTCAGCCAGAAGTTCACCAGCGACGCCAGCACGATACCAATCAGCGCCATAAACAGCAGGCTGCCGATACGGCTCAGATCGCGTTTGGTGGTGTAGCCGTAAAAGCTCATCGCCCCAAACATTCCGGCGGTAACAAAAAAGGTGCTGGCGATAGACGAGTAGGTGTAAACCAGAAAAATACTCGCCATGGTCAGGCCGGTCAGCGCCGAATAGAGCATAAATAGCGCCGTCGCCACGGCCCCGCTCATACGCTGGACCAGACCCGACAGCACAAAGACCAGCGCCAGCTGTGCGATGATCAGGCCAAAGAAGGTAATGCGGTTAGCGAACACCAACTCCATGACCGCAGGCGTACGCGCGGCAAACCAGGAGACAAACGCGGTGAGCAGCAGGCCGCAGGTCATCCAGCCGTACACCTGAGCCATATAGGCCTGCAGCCCGGCCGACGCCGGCTGCACAAACGAATCATTACGTGGATATCGATCCATGATGCACCTCTCAAATAGAAATTACAGGGTCAGAGTGAAGTGTATACCATGCCGCCTCAACGGCGCGTCATACACTGCTGATATCGGCTGTTAACCCGCTGGGCAAACCACGCGGTGGTGAGATTACGGGTAATTTTCGGGCTCTCCAGTTTGATCCCCGGCAGCATCTCACGCGGCACCCGCTTGCCCGCCATTTTATCCGCCAGAATAAAGGTCTGTTTCCACAAGGTTGTATTGCTGAAGTCCGCCGTATCCCCTTTTTCCAGATCGCGGCGAATTTCCCGGTCGCTCATATCGAGGCGTTTGCCCAGCGTACGCACCGCCAGCTCAGTCGAGCCCGCCTGCTCGCTGCCATAATTGATCAGGTCGCCATCCAGCGCGAGGCGGATCCCACTGGCGCGCGCAATCGCGGCCTGAAACGCCGCGTTGCGGCTGGCATACCAGCCTGCGTTAAAGTCGGCAAAGCGATAGAGCGGCTGACTATAGTCTGCCGGATAGCCCAGCAGATGCTTCGTGCCGAACCAGATCCCTCCGCGCCGGCTGAACACCTCGCGCCGGATCGAACCATCGATGGCATACGGGTAGCCCTGCGCATGCGCCTCGGCAAAGGCAACGCTTACCTGCATCGGCCCGCCGGTGTGTACCGGGTTCAGCCTGCCAAACAGCGTCTGCCCCATCGGCACCATATCGATAAAATCATCAAAAATGGCGCTCAGCTCCTTTTCACTGCGCACCTTGTCCAGCCGCGCGGCGTAGCTTTCACCATTGGAGGATTTGATCAGCAGCGCAGTCCGCACCAGAAATGCCGGAATGTGCAGCTTTGCCGCGCGCCGGTCAATCTCCCCCCAGGCAATTTTTGGCAGCCCGGGCACCGCAGCATCGGCGCTGAAATTTGACTCCTGCCCGGCGACGGCGATCACCGCGCACAGATTGCTGGCGCTCGTATCGAGCTGCTGGACACGGAAAGCGGTATAGATGTCATCAGCCCAGGCTGATTTTTGCGTCACGTACCCGGGCAGCAGCTGCTCAATCTGCGCTTTAACATCTGCGGGCTGGCGCGCCGGCGCCTGCGGCTCTTTTTTACTGCTGCAGCCGGCCACGATCAGCGCGGTCAGCAGAAGCGCGCCGCGGCGTAAGAAGGTTGGTTTCATCCTGCTCCCTGATAAAAAAATGCGTGCTTCAGGCACGTTGCGGGCGCGAGGCTCCCGGCCCCCGCCCTGTCCGTTATTACTCCCAGCGCGCCGCTGCCTGATGGTCGCTGTCACGCGCATCCACCCAGCGATCCCCCTCCGGGGTGGCTTCGCGCTTCCAGAACGGCGCACGGGTTTTAAGATAATCCATAATAAATTCTGCGGCTGCGAATGCGCTGCCGCGGTGTGCGCTGCTGACGCCCACCAGCACTATCTCATCACCGGGAAAGAGTTCACCCACGCGATGGATCACTGTTATCTGCTGCAATGGCCAGCGCTGCCGGGCAGCCTCAGCGATTTCCGCCAGCGCTTTTTCCGTCATACCCGGATAGTGCTCCAGCGTCAGCGCCGCTACGTCGGCGCCGAGGTTATGATTGCGCACTTTACCGGTGAAGGTAACGATAGCGCCATCCCGATCGTCTGCGGCCAGCAGCCGGTATTCAGCACCGGTATCAAACGGCTCGGGGCCAACGCGAATACGGGTTGTCATGGTTAACCTCCGGTGACCGGCGGGAAAAACGCCACTTCATCACCCGCCTGCAGCGGATGCGTCATGGGGACCAGCGTCTGATTGACTGCGGCCAGCAGCCTGCCCGATTCCAGCGCCAGCGCCCAGCGGTCGCTGCGCTGCGCCAGTGCAGCACGCAGTGCCGCCACGTCAGGATAGGCTTCCGGCAGCGTCAGCTCGCTGGTGCCGGTCAGCTCACGCACCTGGGCAAAAAACAGGACTTTAATCATGGCTGACCGCCCTGAAGTCACCTGACTTCCCGCCGCTTTTGCTCAGCAGGCGCAGCTGGTCAATCACGATATCTTTCTGCACCGCTTTGCACATGTCGTAGATGGTCAGCGCCGCCACGGAAGCGGCCGTCAGCGCCTCCATCTCCACTCCGGTTTTACCGGTCAGGCGGCAGCGCGCGGTGACGCGTACCCGGCTCTGCGCCGGTTCCGCTTCCAGCGTCACTTCCACTTTACTCAGCATCAGCGGATGACAGAGCGGTATCAGCTCCCAGGTGCGCTTTGCCGCCTGAATGCCGGCGATACGGGCCGTGGCAAAGACATCGCCTTTATGATGGCTGCCTTCCATGATCATCTGCAGCGTGGCAGGTGACATCAAAACCAGCGCCTCCGCCTGCGCTTCGCGCACGGTTTCATTTTTGCCGGAGACATCAACCATGTGGGCTTCGCCAGCGGCGTTAATATGCGTTAACTGATTCATACAGTGACTTTCTTCAGATGAGAGACAAAATTACAGGGCCGGGTGCGCGCATCCAGCTGATCGGCGATGATACGTTCCCAGCCGCAGCGGCAGGCGCTGGTGGAGCCTGGCAGGGCAAAAATCAGGGTCTGATTGGCGAGGCCGGCAACGGCACGCGACTGCAGCGTTGCGCTGCCGATATCTTCATACGAGAACATACGGAACAGTTCGCCAAAGCCGTCAATTTCGCGGTCAAACAGCGGCAGCAGCGCTTCCGGCGTACTGTTTTTGCTGTTAAAGCCGGTGCCGCCGTTCACAATCACCACCTGGATATCGTCGCTGGCGATCCAGCGCGATACCGTGGCGCGAATGCGGTAGCGATTGTCAGGCAGAATAGCGTGATCCACCACCTGATGCCCCGCGTCCGCCAGCGCCTCACGCAGATAGTCTCCTGAGGTGTCACTCGCCGCATCGCGGCTGTCGGATATGGTCAGCACCGCGGCAGTCAGAGCGGTAAACTCGCCGGTTGGTTTAGCCATGGCTGTAACTCCTGTGTTTAGCCACCAATGAAAGAGAGATTTTGCGTAATACCGGTCTGGCCCTGATGCAGAAAGTGGGTCTGCTTTTTCTGGCCAAGACTATGGGCGATACGCGCCTGCAGCTCGTCCTGCTGTGCATCGGAGGCGAGCAGATCGCGCAGCTCTACCCCACCGTCGCCAAACAGGCACAGGTGCAGTTTACCGGTGGCCGAGACGCGCAGCCGGTTGCAGCTGGCGCAGAAATCTTTTTCATAAGGCATAATCAGGCCGACCTCACCCTGATAGTCGGGATGACGAAATACCTGTGCCGGCCCGTCGCTGCGGCCGCGCGGCTGCCGCTGCCAGCCCTGCACGATCAGCCGGTCGCGGATCACCTCACCGGAGATATGGTGACGCCGGAACAGATCGCCCCCTTCACCGGTTTCCATCAGCTCAATAAAACGCAGCTGAATCGGACGCGTGCGGATCCAGGCCAGAAACGTATCCAGACTCTGGCTGTTAACATCACGCATCAGCACGCTGTTAACTTTGACTTTTTCGAATCCGGCGTCAAACGCGGCGTCGATACCGGCCATAACCTCAGCAAATTTGTTCTGCCCGGTGATGGCATGAAACTGCCGCGCATCCAGGCTGTCCACGCTGACGTTAATGTGCGTCAGCCCTGCATCGCGCCATGACTGTACGTCACGCGCCATGCGATAGCCGTTGGTGGTCACCGCAATCTGTCGCAGCGCGGCGTTTTCACGCACGGCAGCGATGATGTCGGTAAAATCGCGACGCATCGAGGGTTCACCGCCGGTAAGCCGGATCTTCTCCGTTCCCGCGGCGGTAAAGGCGCGGGTCACCCGGCGGATCTCATCCAGCGAGAGAAAGCTTTTGTTGCGGGTACTGCCAGGCTTGTAGCCGTCCGGCAGACAGTAAGTACAACGGAAATTACATACATCCGTGATCGACAGGCGCAAATAGTAGAAGCTGCGCGCCCAGGCATCTGTAAATTGTGGCACCTTAACACCTTTCCAAAGTCGGGAGATGCAGGCATTTCTTTCTGCACCCTGGCAGCATGACGCTGCGGCCAGGCGGCCCTATCATTTGACTTAGGCGCGCAAGGCTTGGGAGTTTGTTGTCATTGAGGACAACGCGGTCTCTGGATGGTAGCGCGCTTTGCGTCAGTCAGCCAGTCACTGCGTGCGTTGTATAACATGATATATAACGATTTTTCGCGGCATTATCGCAGCAGAATAGGCTAAACTGCGCCACATGACGCTGCCCCCGGCAGCAAAGAATTGGCTTTCAGCGCAGTGGACCGATAAGGAGCAGCATGAATCGAACGCTGGCAGATTTAGATCGCGTGGTGGCACTGGGCGGCGGACACGGCCTGGGCCGCGTCATGTCAGCGCTGGCGCCGCTGGGCTCGCGACTCACCGGTATAGTGACCACCACGGACAATGGCGGCTCCACCGGACGTATCCGCCGTTCAGAGGGGGGGATCGCCTGGGGAGACATGCGCAACTGTCTTAATCAGCTGATCACCGAGCCCAGCGTCGCTTCCGCGATGTTTGAATACCGTTTTGCCGGTAACGGCGAACTGGCGGGCCACAATCTTGGCAACCTGATCCTGAAAGCGCTGGATCATCTCAGCGTGCGTCCGCTGGAAGCGATTAACATTATCCGCAATCTGCTCAAGGTTGATGCGTTTCTCATCCCGATGTCAGAGCAGCCGGTTGATCTGGTCGCGCAGGATGCAGAAGGCAACATGGTGTATGGCGAAACCGCGATTGATGAGATGCGTCAGGCGCCTCAGGCGCTGATGCTGCATCCGGCGGTTAATCCCACCCGCGAAGCGCTGGACGCCGTGGCTGAAGCCGATCTGATCCTGATTGGCCCGGGCAGTTTCTATACCAGCCTGATGCCGATTTTGCTGATGGAAGAGATGGCGCGCGCGCTGCGGCGTACGCCCGCTACGATGGTATTTATTGGCAATCTTGGCCGCGAGCTTAGCCCGGCAGCCGCCCGTCTTAGCGTGGCAGATAAGCTGGCCATTATGGAGCAGGCGATTGGTAAACGGGTTATTGATGCCGTAGTGATCAGCCCGACTGCCGACACGCAGGGTCTGGCGCAGCGCATTATTGTGCAGGAGCCGCTGGAAGCTGAAGATATCCGTTATCGCCACGATCGACAGCTTCTGCGCCTGGCGCTGGAGCACGCCATCCAGGCGCTTTAAAGCCGCCAGCCGTATAAATACGCCAGGGCCGCATAAATGCGGCCCCTACAGATATTGGTGTAGGGGCGCCATTTATGGCGCCCTGGTCGCGTATGAATTCGCGGAATAAACGTAGGGGCGCCATTCATGGCGCCCTGGTTGCGTACAAATCCGGTGGTGAATGAATACGCCAGGGCCGCATGAATGCGGCCCTCTACGGAATGCGGCCGCTGTGTAATGCGGCTCCTGCGGAATGCGGCACGGGTTGGTGGTTATGAGGCGGCAATAAACAGTTCGCGCAGCTCATGCAGCCGGTCGCGCAGGCTGGCGGCTTCTTCAAACTCCAGGTTTTGCGCATGCTGCTGCATCTGCGCTTCCAGTTCGTGAATTTTCTTCTGCATCGCCTGTGGCGTAAGCGCCAGGTAATCAGCATCATTCTCTGCTGCCGTGCGCGTGGCCGTTTTGCCTTTGCCGCGCGTTTTCACCACGTTTTTGCCCAGCTCAAGAATATCCGTGATCTTCTTATTCAGCCCCTGCGGCACAATGCCGTGCTCGGTGTTGTAGCGCTCCTGCTTCTCGCGACGTCGCTCTGTCTCTTCAATCGCGCGTGCCATAGAGGGCGTGATTTTATCAGCATAAAGAATCGCTTTGCCGTTCACGTTACGCGCTGCACGACCAATCGTCTGGATCAGGGAGCGTTCTGAACGCAGGAAGCCCTCTTTGTCGGCGTCGAGAATCGCCACCAGGGAGACCTCCGGCATATCAAGTCCCTCACGCAGCAGGTTAATCCCTACCAGCACGTCAAACTCGCCCAGGCGCAGGTCGCGAATAATCTCCATGCGCTCAACGGTATCGATATCAGAGTGCAGATAGCGCACCTTCTCACCATGCTCTTCAAGATATTCAGTGAGGTCTTCAGCCATACGCTTGGTCAGCGTCGTCACCAGCACGCGTTCGTTGATCTCCACGCGTTTGCGGATTTCAGAGAGCAGATCATCCACCTGTGTGCCGACCGGGCGCACCTCAAGAATGGGATCGAGCAGACCTGTCGGACGCACTACCTGATCGATCACTTCCGTGCCCGATTTTTCCAGCTCATATTTACCCGGCGTGGCGGAGACATAAATGGTCTGCGGGGCCAGCGCCTCAAACTCTTCAAACCGAAGCGGACGGTTGTCCAGCGCGGACGGCAGGCGGAAGCCGTACTCCACCAGCGTCTCTTTACGCGCGCGGTCGCCGCGATACATGCCGCCAATCTGCGGAATAGTAACGTGCGACTCATCCACCACCAGCAGACCATCGGCCGGCAGATAGTCAAACAGGGTCGGCGGCGCTTCACCCGGTCCGCGTCCCGAGAGATAGCGCGAGTAGTTCTCAATCCCCGAGCAGTAACCCAGCTCGTTCATCATCTCCAGGTCAAACTGGGTGCGCTGCGTAATGCGCTGCTCTTCCAGCAGCTTGTTATTTTCCAGCAGCACCTTACGGCGCAGGGCCAGCTCATCTTTGATCTCTTCCATCGCCTGCAGGATGCGCTCGCGCGGCGTAACGTAGTGCGTTTTGGGATAGATGGTAAAGCGCGGGATCACTGACTCAATTTGTCCGGTAAGCGGATCAAATAGTGAGAGCCGCTCAACCTCTTCATCAAACAGCTCCACCCGCAGAGCCATATCGTCGGACTCCGCCGGGAAGATATCGATCACCTCCCCGCGCACGCGGAACGTACCGCGCTGAAACGCCTGATCGTTACGCGCATACTGCAGCTCAGCCAGACGCCGTAAGATACTGCGCTGATCGATGATCATACCGCGCGTCAGATGCAGCATCATTTTCAGATAGAGATCGGGATCGCCCAGACCATAAATTGCCGAGACCGACGCGACCACGATGACATCGCGTCGTTCCAGCATCGCTTTGGTGGCGGAGAGGCGCATCTGCTCAATGTGCTCGTTCACCGCCGCATCTTTTTCGATAAAGGTGTCAGAACTCGGCACATAGGCTTCAGGCTGATAGTAGTCATAGTAAGAGACGAAAAATTCTACCGCGTTGTCCGGGAAAAACTCTTTCATCTCCCCATAGAGCTGCGCCGCCAGCGTTTTGTTAGGCGCCAGCACCATCGTCGGCCGGTTGAGATCGGCAATCACATTGGCAACGGTAAAGGTTTTGCCCGATCCCGTTACGCCGAGCAGGGTCTGATGCGCAAGGCCATCTTCCAGCCCCTCCTCCAGACGGCGGATCGCTTCAGGCTGATCGCCTGAAGGCTTAAAGGCGGAGTTGAGTTTAAAGACTTTGCTCATGATTTCAGAATTCCTGCTGAAGAAAAGGGCTGGCAGGCTGATAATTCTACTCTGCTATGGCGATTTTGCCAGAAAAAAACACTGGATATATTTACAGATAAACGTCACGATGGTCCTGCTGCCCGTGGCGCCGCTTCAGAGGCACTAAAGCGGCAGCTGGCTAAAATATGTCGCGCCAGGTTATCCCCAGGCGGGCCGGGCTTTTAACAATTGTCAAGAGAACGTCATTAAAATGCAGCGGTAAACTTCAGCCGGAGTTTTACAGGCTTGCTTTTAGATAACATACTGAATTTAATGAAAATAGACCAAAAGCCCAGTTTCGCAGCATAATGTATCCAGGCCGCGTATTTCCTCGCTTGCGCCCGGTTTTCAGTCGCTAATGCACAAGGTTATCCACAGGAATAGTGGATAAGTGAAGCCAGCCCCGAGCCCGCAGGCTGTGTATAAAAAATCCCGCCCTCTTCTGCGCTAACAAAAAAATTTTTTTTATGATTATTTTTCCAGCAGGGCTGGCGCAATTAACTATTCTTTTTTGATTCCACAGCGCCGCCACGCCTGGGCTGCGCTGTTTTCCTGCGCTGGCCCGCTGCCTTATTAATGAACAGATGCACCAGAAAAGCTTAGTAATCAGCACCGTCAAAGTGCAGCAGCTTAATCACCCCTTTTCACAGTTAAGATTTCCTGATGTTTAAGGCGCGATGATGGACATTTATTAACGCCAGAAGTGCAGGATTGTCACTCTGGCCCGTTGCTTGCATCTTTTTAGCAGCGGCAGAACATTCAGGTTTAACAGGGATGCCCTGATGTCTGATACCACCGCGTTACTTAATCTGTCACTGCATGCCAGACGACACAGAGCGGGTGCATTCAGGCTAACTATCTGTAAGGAGAAGATCAGATGCTGAGTTTACGTTCGGTGAATCAGTTTTATGGCCAGAATCAGATTCTGTGGGATGTCGATCTTGATCTGCCTCCGGGATCCTGCACCGGCGTGCTGGGCAGTCCGGGGATGGGGAAAACCACGCTGGTAAACTGCATTATGGGCCATCTGCCGGTCAACAGCGGCTCTATCTGCTGGCAGGAGGCGGGCTATCCGCCGGAGAACCTGCTGCTGCAGCCCGCCGTGCAGCGGGCGCGGATGGGCATCGGATATGTGCCGCAAAAGCGCCATATCTTTACGCAGATGAGCGTTGAGGACAATCTGCTGATCGCCCTGCTGGCGGCTGAAGATGAGCGCAACCGCGCCATTCCGGAGATGGTGTTTGAGCTGTTTCCCGCGCTCTATTCACTGCGCCATCAGCGCAGCGGTGAGCTGCCGGTTAATCTGCAGCAGCAGCTGGCACTGGCGCGCGCGCTGGTACTGAAACCGCGCCTGCTGATCCTCGATGAGCCTTCCGGTACGATGTCGCCGTGGCTGGAGGAGGAGACGGGCAACCTGATCCGGCGGCTCAACCGGGAGTATGGCCTGACCATCCTGCTGCTGGAGCAGCACGTCTCGTTTATACGCCGCGTCGCCGACTACTTTCTGCTGCTGCACCGCGGACGTAATGTGGCGCAGGGGCGCGTTGCGCAGCTGGACGATCTTACCGTGAACAAATGGCTGACGCCGGCCTGATGTCTTAAGGGATGCTTATCGCTCAGGGCAGCGTCAGGTAGCGTCCGCAGGTCGCCTGCTCCGTCCCGGATGCCAGCCAGGGGATTTCGCCCAGAAACGGCGCGTCGATGCGCTGGCGCAGCGACGCAATATATTCACGATGCCGCTTGCCCGGCGGCTGAATATCGTTTGCGATCCAGCCTGCCAGTGGTAAGCCGGCTGCCTTGATCGCCGCAGCGGTCAGCATGGCGTGATTAATACAGCCCAGCTTTACGCCCACCACCAGGATCACCGGCAGCTGCTCTGCGATGACCCAGTCCGCATAGGTCTGCGTCTCAGAAAGCGGCGTAAACCAGCCGCCCGCCCCCTCAACCAGCAGCCATTCAGCCTGCGCTTCCACGCTGCGCAGACCCGCCGAGAGCTGTGCAAAGTCGATCGGCCTGCCCTCTTCTGCGCTCACGATATGCGGTGAGGTCGGTTCCATAAATGCCAGCGGGTTAACCTGCTCATAGCGCAGCGGCACGCTGCTGTAGCGCTGCAGCGCCAACGCATCGCTGTTGCGCACGCCCTCCGCCGTCATCTCACAGCCCGACGCTACCGGTTTATACCCTGCCGTACGCAGCCCGGCCGCGCTGGCCGCCTGCAGCAGCGCGCCGCTGGCAACTGTTTTTCCCACTTCGGTGTCGGTTCCGGTGATAAACCAGCGTTTCATTTTTGCAAAACTCCATACATCAGGTGATAAGTGAGGCGATAGCCCTGTTCATCCTGCGGCCAGTGCCGCTCAAGCTGCGCCAGCTGCTGACGCGTCAGTACGCTGTTGCTGCGTCCGCCGTGCAGGTGGGTCGCGCCAATTCCCTTCAGCGAGCGCATCGCACTCAGCGCATCCGGAAAGTGCAGCGTAACGATCTGCTGTGTGCTGCGCAGCGGCTGCGCCCGCGCGGCAGCGGTAACCTCACCCGCCTGAAGAAAGCGGTTGGCGTGACGACGGGAATCTATCGCTGCCCATGCGCGATCCACCTCCGGCAGCGATCCCGCCAGCAGCGTGGAAAAAAGCGCGGTGCCGCCGGGCCGCAGCACGCGATAAAATTGCTGCAGAGCCACGCTCAGATCGCTGCTCCACTGCACCGCCAGGTTGCTCCAGACGCCATCCACGCTGCCGTCAGCCAGCGGCAGCCGGTCGATATCGCCCTGCAGATAATGGTGTGCCGATCGCTGGGCGCGCGCGGCGTCCAGCATCGGCAAAGAGAGATCGAGCGCGGTTACCCGACGGTCGCGATCGCGCCAGTACCGGCTGTACCAGCCGGTGCCGCAGCCGGCATCGAGCAGGTGCGGACCAAATCCGGCTGGCGCACAGGCCAGCAGCGCATCGCCGCTCAGGCGCTGCAGCGCGGCGTGCTGCTCATAGTGTGGCGCGGCGCGTCCAAACGCCTGCGCCACCGCCTGCTTGTTAACCTGCAGCGTCATACAGCGCCTCCAGCAGCGCGTCGATATCTTCCGGCTCATGCGCCGCCGTAAGGGTAATGCGCAGCCGGGCCGTACCGGGCGGCACGGTAGGCGGGCGGATGGCGCTGACCCAGCATCCCGCCTGCGCCAGCCGCTGCGAGAGCGCCAGCGCGGCCGCGTTCTCCCCCACAATCAGCGGCTGAATGGCACTCTCTGAGGCGGGAAGGCTCCACGGCAGCTGCGCTGCGCCGGCGCGAAAGCGGCTGATATTGGCCCGCAGTCGTGCCCGCAGCGCATCGCCCTGCTGCACCTGCTGCAGCGCCGCCAGCAGCGCGCAGCACTGCGCCGGCGGCATGGCGGTAGAGTAAATAAGGTGGCGCGAGAACTGTTCAACGTAATCGGCGGTCGCATCATCGCACAGCAGCGCTGCGCCGCTGACGCCAAAGCCTTTGCCAAACGTCACCACCAGCAGCTCAGGTTTCACCTGCTGCTGCCAGCAGCTGCCGCGCCCCTGTTCACCGCTCACGCCAATGCCGTGCGCGTCATCGACCAGCAGCCAGCCGTCCGCAGCCCGGGTCGCCGCAGCAATCTCTGCCAGCGGTGCGCTGTCACCATCCATACTGAAAACGCCTTCGGTGACCACCAGCGTGGCGCCCGCCCCCGGCTGCGCCAGCAGCTTTTGCAGACTTGCCGGCTGATTATGCGCAAAACGCCGCAGCGTGGCCGGGCTGTGACTGGCAGCATCCAGCAGCGACGCGTGCGCCAGTTTGTCCGCCACGATGCGGTCCTGCTTCTGCGCCAGCAGATGAACAATCGCCTGGTTGGCGGCAAAGCCGGAGATAAACAGCAGCGCACGTGAATAGCCGAGCCAGCCTGCCAGCTGCTGCTCCAGCTCTGCGTGATAACGGCTATAGCCGGTCACATACGCGGACGCCCCTGCCCCGGCTCCCGCCTGCGCCGCACCCTGCTGCCAGGCCGCAATCACCGCCGGATGCTGGCTCAGCCCGAGATAGTCGTTACCGGAGAAGTGGCGATAGCGCTGACCGTCCAGCGTGATTTCCCGCACGCTGTTCTGCTCAACACAGCGCCGGTAGCGCCAGCCATCCGCGTCCCGGCGCGCCTGCAGCGCCCCGGTAATACGTTCAGCCCACATTTACACCGCCGCGTTGTAAAACTGCGGCGTGTCGGCCTCAGCCAGCTGCGCCTGCAGCTGATGCTGCTGTGCGTTATCCCCGCTCGCGGTTGTGGTATGTTCCGGATTCAGCCCCAGCTTGCGGAACAGGATCAGATCTTTATCCTCCTCCGGATTGGGCGTGGTCAGCAGTTTGCAGCCATAGAAAATAGAGTTAGCGCCCGCCATAAAACACATCGCCTGCGTCTGCTCGCTCATCTGCTCACGCCCCGCTGAGAGACGCACGTGCGAAGAGGGCATCATGATGCGCGCTACGGCGATAGTGCGGATAAAATCAAACGGCTCCACGTCAGCGTTATCCGCCATCGGCGTGCCTTTGACTTTTACCAGCATGTTGATCGGCACGCTCTCTGGCGGCACCGGCAGGTTTGCCAGCTGCACCAGCAGTCCGGCGCGATCCGTCACCGTTTCACCCAGACCGACAATGCCGCCGGAGCAGACCTTGATACCGGCCCCACGCACTTTATCCAGCGTATCGAGACGCTCCTGGTAGGTACGGGTCGTGATGACGCTGCCGTAAAATTCCGGTGAGGTATCCAGGTTATGGTTGTAGAAATCGAGTCCGGCCTCTGCCAGACGCTGCGCCTGGTTTTGTTCCAGCGTTCCCAGCGTCATGCAGGTTTCCATGCCGAGCGCTTTCACGCCCTGCACCATCTGCTCCAGATAAGGCATATCGCGTTCGTGCGGGTTTTTCCATGCGGCGCCCATGCAGAAACGGCTGGAGCCGGCCGCTTTAGCTTTACGCGCCGAGGCGAGCACCGCCTCCACCTCCATCAGCCGTTCTGACTCCAGTCCGGTTTTGTAGCGCGCGCTCTGCGGGCAATATTTACAATCTTCCGGGCAGGCGCCGGTTTTAATCGACAGCAGCGTGCTGACCTGTACCTGACGTGGGTCAAAATGCTGGCGATGCACCTGCTGCGCCTCAAACATCAGTTCCAGAAAAGGTTTATCAAACAGGGCCTGGGCCTGGGCCAGTGTCCAGCGGTTAGCCATTACATACTCCAAAAAGGGGTTCATCCCGACAATGATCGTGGTTATACTTGTAAACTAAATCTTTTCAAAATGGTTTACAAGACAGATGTTCACGCCTGACGACCTCGATTTTGACCGCCAGCATATCTGGCATCCCTACACCTCAATGCGCGACCCGCTGCCCTGTTATCCGGTGGTGGCCGCCCAGGGTTGCCAGCTGCAGCTGGCAGATGGACGCGAGCTGGTTGACGGTATGTCGTCATGGTGGGCGGCGATCCACGGCTACAATCATCCGCGTCTCAACCAGGCACTGCAGCAGCAGATGGCGCAGATGTCACACGTGATGTTCGGCGGTATTACCCATCCGGCAGCAGTCGCGCTGAGCCGTCAGCTGGTGGCGATGACGCCTGAAGCGCTGGAGTGCGTGTTTCTGGCTGACTCCGGATCCATTGCGGTGGAAGTCGCGATGAAAATGGCGCTACAGTACTGGCTGGGTCGCGGCGAGAGGCGCCAGACATTCCTGACGCTGAAGCGCGGCTATCACGGCGATACGTTTGCGGCGATGGCGGTATGCGATCCGGAAAACTCAATGCACAGCCTGTGGCGTGGCTATCTGCCGGAGCATCTGTTTGCCGCTGCGCCGCAGTGCGGTTTCACTGATACATGGGATGATGCCGATTTCAGCGACTTCGCCCGGCTGGCGGAGCAGCACCATCGCGACATTGCCGCGGTGATCCTCGAACCGATTGTGCAGGGTGCGGGCGGGATGCGCTTTTACCATCCGCGCTATCTGCAGCAGGTGCGGGCGCTGTGCGATCGCTACGGGCTGCTGCTGATAGCCGATGAGATCGCCACCGGCTTCGGCCGCAGCGGGAAACTGTTTGCCTGTGAACACGCGGGCGTGACGCCCGATATTTTATGCCTCGGCAAAGCGCTGACCGGCGGGATGATGACGCTCGCCGCCACGCTGACCACGCGCGAGGTGGCTGACACCATCAGCCGCAGCGCCGCTGGCTGCTTCATGCATGGCCCGACCTTTATGGGCAACCCGCTGGCGTGCGCAGTTGCCGCTGAAAGCCTGGCCATGGTGGCGGAAGGCGAGTGGCAGACGCAGGTCGCGGCGATTGAGCTGCAGCTGCAGCGGGAGCTGCTGCCGCTGCAGGCGCATCCCGCCGTGGCGCAGGCGCGCGTGCTGGGTGCCATTGGCGTTATCGAAACGCATCAGCCGGTGAATATGGCCGCGCTGCAGCAGTTCTTTGTTGAGCGCGGCGTCTGGATCCGCCCGTTTGGCCGGCTCATCTATCTGATGCCACCTTATCTGATTTCTGCGCAGGCGCTGAGCCAGCTCACCCGCGCCATTCGGGACGCGCTGGATCACACCGGCCATTTTCAGCCCTGACGCCGCTGGTATCTGCGGCGGTTTTGCACCATGATGGCCTTCCGCGATTAGCAAAAAGGAGGAGTTATGCGCCTGTTTAGTCAGGATTTTAACGACGGCGATAAGATGCCAGAGCGCCACGTGTTTAACGGCATGGGTTATCAGGGCGATAACCTGTCGCCCCATCTCGCCTGGGATGAGGTGCCGGAAGGCACTAAGAGCTTTGTTGTCACCTGCTACGATCCCGATGCGCCGACCGGCTCCGGCTGGTGGCACTGGGTGGTAGCCAATATTCCGGCTGAGGTCACGGTGTTGCCGCAGGGCGCCGGTTCCGGCGTGGCGGAGCTGCCTGAAAGCGCTATCCAGACCCGTACCGACTTCGGTCAGACCGGCTACGGCGGTGCCGCGCCGCCGCAGGGAGAATCACACCGCTACATTTTCAGCGTGCACGCGCTGGACGTGGAGACGCTGGATGTGGATGAAGGCGCCAGCGGCGCAATGGTCGGCTTTAACGTGCATTTCCATGCGCTTGCCAGCGCATCGGTTACGGTAAAATACGCCTGATCGCACCGGGCGCGCTTCGCTGCGCACCCTGATAAAGGTCGCCTCTGAGGGCGACCTTGCGTGACATCATCACGCCAGCGCGAGGATCGCTACCCACATCGGCCCCTGCCCGACCGCATAACGCGCCAGCGGCTGCAGCAGGCCACGCTCCGCAATCCGGTACACTTCAATATGATGCGATTTCTGTCCCGCAGCCACCAGGTAAGCGCCACGGCTATCGATATTAAAACCGCGCGGCTGCGTTTCCGTTGGCTGATGGCCCTCAATGGTCAGCGCATCGCCCGCTTCACTGACGCTGAACACGGTAATCGTGCTGCTGGTGCGATCGCAGGCGTAGAGCGACCGGCCATCCGGTGTGATATGAATATCTGCCGCCCAGCGTGTGCCGCTGAAATCAGCCGGCATCATATCCAGACTCTGTACGCACCTCATCTCGCCCTGCAGTGACCAGACATCCACCGTGCTGTTGAGTTCATTGACCACATAGCCATAAGCGCCGCCGGGATGAAACGCCATATGGCGCGGGCCTGCGCCTGCGGCAGTATTGACGTCTGCCTGCGCGTGCGGCGTCAGCGTGCCATCCTGATGCAGCTGAAAACGGCAGATGCGATCCTGCTTCAGCGCCGGCACCAGCAGCGTCTCGTTATCCAGGTCGATGTTGGCGG
The DNA here is from genome assembly GCF_002928325.1 of Pantoea sp. ICBG 1758. Classification (NCBI taxonomy): domain Bacteria; kingdom Pseudomonadati; phylum Pseudomonadota; class Gammaproteobacteria; order Enterobacterales; family Erwiniaceae; genus Pantoea; species Pantoea sp. ICBG 1758. The sequence goes on along the minus strand of NZ_POWL01000001.1, from coordinate 330,478 downwards.
AGTGGCATCCCTCAAGGCCGTTGATCACCTGCGACGGGGCCTGCGGCAGTCCGTTCTCATCCAGCGGACTGATGCTGACGCAGGCGTCGTTATAGGAGCCGCAAAAGAGAAACCGGCCTTCGCGATCGGTGGAGATATGCGTCGGGCTGCCTGGCAGCGGCGCTTCACCCGCCAGCGTCAGCGTTCCGTCTGCGGCGATGCGGTAGGCGAGCACGCGAAAATCGGGACGTACGCCCACATAAAGAAAATCTTTTTTCGGGCTCACCACCATTGGCTGCACCTGACCGGCCACATCGGTAACCTGCAGTAGCGTCAGCGCGCCATCTTCCTGAAGCTGCCAGGCGTGGATCTGCTGGCTCTCGGGACTGGCGGTATACACGACTTGTTTCATGCGTTTTTCCTTATTCGCTGCCTGATGAAAGGGATAACTGTAGCCTGTTTCAGCCGGCTACGCTGGCGGGATTTTTGCCCGCTTTTTTGTCTCAGCGCGGCTGGCAGGTGTAGACTTGATGCCTGGTTATTCAAAGACGGAACCCGTAATGAGCTATCGCGTAATCGCCCTCGATCTGGATGGCACCCTGCTGACACCCAATAAAACTATTCTGCCTGAATCGCTGGAGGCGCTGGCCCGCGCGCAGCAGGCGGGCGTTAAAGTGCTGATCGTTACCGGTCGCCATCACTGCGCTATCCACCCTTTTTATCAGGCGCTGCAGCTTGATACACCCGCAATCTGCTGTAACGGTACCTATTTGTATGATTATCAGGCAAAAAAAGTGCTGGCCGCCGATCCGCTGGCGAAAAGTCAGGCTGCAAGGGTAATAGAGATGCTTGATGAGGAGAACATTCACGGTCTGCTGTACGTCGACGATGCCATGCTCTACCAGGAGCCGACCGGTCACGTCACCCGCACGCTGAACTGGGCGCAATCGCTGCCGGAAGCGCAGCGCCCGCTGTTCCTGCAGGTGCCCAGCCTGGCGCAGGCGGCGCAGGATGCTGAAGCGATCTGGAAGTTTGCCCTGTCACATCCGGATACCCGCGCATTACAGCAGTTTGCTGAACGCACCGAAGCGGAGCTGGGCCTGGCGTGTGAATGGTCATGGCACGATCAGGTTGATATCGCCCAGGCGGGTAACAGCAAAGGCAAATGCCTGGCGCAGTGGGTGGAGAGCCAGGGCTTCAGCATGCAGGAGGTGCTGGCGTTTGGCGATAACTATAACGACCTTAGCATGCTGGAGCAGGTGGGACTGGGCGTTGCAATGGGCAACGCCGATGATGCCATCAAAGCGCGCGCGGCCGAGGTGACCGGCACCAACCTTGAGCCGGGCATTGCAGAGATTATTCGCCGGGAAGTGCTGTGACGGCAGCCGCCTCCGTCAGGCAATAACTGAAACGCTTTTGAGCTGGACATAGAGCCACTGATCGACGCGAATGCCCAGCTCATCGCGTGCCCACGGCGTGATGCGTGCCCAGAGCTCGCTGCTGCCGATGCGGACCCTGACTTCGACCTGATCGTCAATATCCAGCAGCTCCATGACCTGCGCAGGCAGAATGTTACGCACGGAGGTATGCTGGGCTGGCTGCAGCGCCAGTGAGACATCGGCTGACGCGATGCGAATGCGCAGCGTGCTTTTTGCTGGCAGGTTAACGCGACTCACCCAGATATGCTGATCGCCCAGCAGCAGTGCGGTCATGGGATAGTAAGGATGCTGCTCCAGCACCTGCACGCGCAGCACGCTGGTGCGTTCGCTGACCGGCAGCCAGGGGCGCATTGCGCTGCTGCTCCAGACTTTCTCCAGCGGGCCTGCCGCTTTAACGCTGCCGTTATCCAGCACCAGCACGTTGTCCGCGAGCTGCACAATCTCATCCAGGCTGTGCGAAACGTAGAGCACCGGCACGGCAATCTGCTTTGTCAGCTGCTGCAGCCACGGCAGCAGCTCACGCTTGCGCGGCAGATCCAGTGACGCCAGGGGTTCATCCATCAGCAGCAGATCGGGCGCACTCAGCAGCGCCCGGCCAATCGCCACGCGCTGTTTTTCACCGCCTGAAAGCGTGGCCGGAAAGCGATCCAGCAGCGCATCCAGTCCCAGCAGCGTCACCAGCTGCGCAAACTGCGGCTTCATTGATGCGGCCATGCTGTACTGCAGATTGCCGCGCACCCGATAGTGCGGAAAGAGTCGCGCGTCCTGAAACACATAGCCGATACGCCGCTGCTCCGGCGGCAGATTGATGCCGCGCGCGCTGTCAAACAGCAGCCGCTCATTGATCTGTATGCGGCCCAGCTGCGGCTGGGTCAGGCCGCTGATAGCGTTGATCAGCGACGTTTTACCCGCGCCCGAGACGCCAAACACGGCGGTAATACCGTGCGCCGGCAGCGTCGTATCCAGCTCCAGCAAATGATCACCCAGCCGCTGGGAAAACTGCAGCGTCAGCATCAGGCGATCCCCCAGCGTTTGCGGCCCCAGCGCGCCAGTAATTCTGACGCCACCAGCGACAGCAGCGCCAGTGCGATAGCCACCGCACAGAGCCGCGCGGCGGTGCTTTCTGCACCCGGCGTTTCAATCAGGGAAAACATCGCGGAAGGAATGGTACGGGTTTCTCCGGGGATATTGGAGACAAAGGTGATCGTGGCGCCAAACTCCCCCAGCGAACGGGCAAACGCCAGCACGGTACCGGCAATAATGCCCGGCAGCGTCAGCGGCAGCGTAATAGTAAAGAAGACCCGCCAGCGCCCCGCTCCCAGCGTTCGCGCGGCCTGCTCCAGCCGGGTATCCACCGCCTCCAGCGCCAGCCGGATGGCGCGCACCATCAGCGGAAATGCCATCACCGCCGCCGCCAGCGCCGCACCGCGCCAGCTGAAGGCGAAGGTAAAGCCAAACCACTCCCAGAGCCAGGCACCGATCGCGCCGCGACGTCCCAGCGCCAGCAGCAGCAGATAGCCCACCACTACCGGCGGCAGCACCAGCGGCAGATGCACCAGGCTATCGAGCAGCGTTTTACCCGGAAAACGGCAGCGTGCCAGAATCCAGGCCATGAGAATGCCAAACGGCAGGCTGCACAGCACCGCCACGCAGGAAACTTTCAGGCTGAGCGCAACAGCCTGCCACTCGGGATCGCTCAGTATCATTTTTTCGGCGTAAATCCATACTGTTTAAAAATAGCTGCGGCCTCAGGTCCCTGCAGATAGTGCCAGAAGGCGCTGACCGCCGCGTTCTGATGCGCTTTGACTATGGCCATCGGATACTCCACCGGCGGATGAGAATCGGCGGGAAAACGCCCGGCTACAACAACCTCTTTACTCGCGACGGCGTCAGATCCATACACGATGCCATAGGGGGTTTCGTTACGCTCAACCAGCGCCAGCGCGGCGCGCACGTTGCTGGCTGGCGCAAGCTGTGACGCGAGCTGCTGCCAGGCGCCCAGCTTCTGCAGCGCTGCTTTGGCGTAAATCCCGGCGGGCACATGTGCCGGATCGCCCACCGCCAGACGCTGCCCCTGCAGCAGATTTTTCCAGTTGGTGGCGGCAGAGATGGTTACGGGTGCCGCGCCGGCAGCTTTAGGCGCGATCAGCACCAGATCGTTACCCAACAGCGTTACGCGCGTCTCCGCTTCAATACTCTGTTTTGCCGCCGCGTCATCCATCCACTGCTGATCGGCAGAGATAAAGAGATCGGCCGGCGCGCCCTGTTCAATCTGGCGTGCCAGCGTAGAGGAGGAGGCAAACGAGGAGACCACTTCGGTCCCACTCTGCTGCTGATAGCGGGTAGCGATCTCCTGCAGCGCATTGGTCAGTGATGCTGCAGCAAACACCGTAATTTTATCAGCCGCCACCGCCTGGCCCGCCAGCGAAAGGGTCAGCGTAGCCGTAGCCAGCCAGTAAGAAGATTTGTTCAGCATGTCAGACTCCCTGTTTCGTTGTATACCAAATGATACAACGCCTGGGCAGATGCCGCTATGCGCAGCATGCGGATAAATATTATCAGAGTGGGTATCGGCAGGAGCGGGCGGAAATTGATAAAAAAACGCCCGCAGCGTGCGGGCGGGTCAATCAGTGCTGTGAGCTTTTCGCCGGGCGGTCATTGCGGCGGCCAAATTTGGAGATAATGTTAAACACCTCTCCGAGGCCGTAAATCAGACCCAGCATAATCGCCATCACAATCGGCACCATGATGACCGCGACGGCCAGGCTTTTTATCAGTTCCAGCATGGAAACCTCACGCAGAATTTAAAAAAGTGATTGTAGCGGCAGCGGAAAAAAAGGCACTGCCCTTTTCGTGCTTTTACTTTACGCCGTACACTACCCGCTTCCGACTAAAGGAGCTGACATGCAAGCCGATCTCTCACTTCATATTCGTCTTCAGCAGAAACTGTTTGCCGATCCGCGCCGTATTGAACTGCTGCGGCGGGTTGCTGAGACGGGGTCAATCAGTCAGGGTGCCCGGCTGGCGGGCATCAGTTATAAAAGCGCCTGGGACGCCATCAACGAGATGAACCAGCTGGCGGATGAGACGCTGGTTGAGCGGGCTACCGGCGGCAAAGGCGGCGGCGGCGCCCGTCTGACGCGCTATGGCACACGACTGATCCAGCTGTTCGATCTGCTGGCGCAGATCCAGCAGAAAGCGTTTGATGCCCTGCAGCAGGATAACCTGCCGCTCGACAGCCTGCTGGCTGCGATTGCGCGCTTCTCGCTGCAGACCAGCGCGCGTAATCAGCTGTTTGCCACCGTGCGCAGCCGTGATAACCGGCCGGTACAGCAGCATATTGAGGTGGTATTGGCCGATGGCGTGACCCCGGTTAACGTGGCGCTGACCGCGCGCAGCGCGCAGCGGCTGCAGCTGGTACCCGGAAAAGAGGTGCTGGTGCTGATTAAAGCGCCGTGGATCCGGCTCGGTGACGAAGGAGAACCCGGCGATAACGCCCTCTCTGCTCAGGTCAGCGCCATTGAAGAGGGAGAAGAGATGAGCGAAGTGCTGCTGACGCTGAGCGGTGGTGAAACGCTGTGCGCTACCCTGAGCGCAGCGCAGCTGGCGCAACAGCCGCTGCGGCCAGGCGACGCAGTCACCGCCTGCTTTAGCGCTGAACAGGCGATTATTGCCACGCTAATCTGACGCCTCTGCCCTGATTGACTTCCGTAGCAGCGGCCGTTACAACAGTAACAACGATGCACAAACCGGAATACATCATGTCTTTATTGCAGATTTCGCAAGGCACATTTCATCTTAGTCACCATCGCGCGCTCAGCATTAACGCGCTGACCGTTCAGCGCGGTGAGAGCTGGGCCTTTGTTGGCGCTAACGGCAGCGGTAAATCTGCCCTGGCCCGGGTGCTGGCAGGTGAACTTAACGCGGGAAAAGGCCACTTCAGCAGCGATTTTCGCCGGCCGATCCGCCTCTCATTTGAGCAGCTGCAGCAGCTGGTGAGTGAGGAGTGGGAGCGCAATAACACCGATATGCTCAGCGAAGGGGAAGAGGATACCGGCCGCACCGCTGCAGAGATCGTCCAGGCGGACGTCAGCGATGAAGCCCGCTGCCGCGCGCTGGCGCAGCAGTTTGGTATCCAGGATTTGCTGGATCGCCGCTTCAAATATCTCTCTACCGGTGAAACCCGCAAAACTCTGCTTTGTCAGGCGCTGATGGCAGAGCCGGATCTGCTGATCCTTGATGAGCCGTTTGACGGGCTGGACGTCGCGTCGCGCGCCAGCCTCACCGCGCTGCTGCAGCAGCTGCATACGCAGGGCTATACGCTGGTGCTGGTGCTGAACCGGTTTGAAGATATCCCCGATTTCATTCAGCAGGCGGGCGTGCTGGCAGAGTGCACCCTGACCCACGCCGGTGACCGCAGGACGCTGCTGGCGGAAGCGCTGGTGGCCCAGCTGGCGCACAGCGAACGATTGCAGGGCATGGCGCTGCCGGAGGCAGATCGCCCCGATCTGCTGCCGGCGCTGGCCGTTGACACGCCACGCGTAATACTGCGTCATGGCAGGGTCGCCTATGATGATTGTCCTATCATCGATAACCTCAGCTGGCAGGTTAACGCCGGCGAACACTGGCAGATTACCGGGCCAAACGGCGCCGGCAAATCCACCCTGCTTAGCCTGGTGACCGGCGATCATCCGCAGGGCTACAGCAACGACTTAACGCTGTTTGGCATCCGGCGCGGCAGCGGCGAAACCATCTGGGATATTAAGCAGCATATCGGCTACGTCAGCAGCAGCCTGCACCTTGACTACCGGGTAAGCTGCAGCGTGCGCACCGTGGTGCTCTCCGGCTTTTTTGACTCGATTGGCCTTTACCAGGCCGTTTCAGAGCGGCAGAAAGCGCTGGCGCGTCAGTGGCTGGCGCTGCTCGGCATGGATAACGCGCTGGCAGATGCCCCTTTTCACAGCCTCTCCTGGGGTCAGCAGCGGCTGGTGCTGATTGCGCGCGCGCTGGTTAAGCATCCCGCCCTGCTGATTCTGGATGAGCCGCTGCAGGGGCTGGACCCGATTAACCGTCAGCTGGTACGCCGCTTTACGGATGTGCTGATTGGTGAAGGCCGCACCCAGCTGCTGTTCGTCTCGCACCACGCTGAAGATGCGCCGCGCTGTATTACCCATCGCCTCAGCTTTGTCAAAACCCCGCAGGGTTACTGTTATCAGCAGGAGGCGTTGCGCACGCCGCAGCCCTGACCGCGTTCTGCCCCGCTTACTCTGCCTTGCCGATCGCCTGCTCCGTCAGGCAGGCGACCGGTGCCTCACCTGCTAATGTAATCGCTACCACTAATCTGTGCTAAATTTGAATCCATCTGTTTCACAGACCGCAAAATTAAGAATAAGCGACTTGTGTAAACGATACCATTTATCCAGACTTGATCACGCTTTTGCCTGCGGGCATATGCTAGTTTGAGCGCAGAAAACGTTTACTGTTTGCCGTTACCAGGACAAGTTATGCAAAAATTTAATCCGGTGGATCATCCGCATCGCCGCTATAACCCGTTAACCGATCAGTGGGTCCTGGTGTCACCGCACCGGGCGAAACGCCCGTGGCAGGGCGCGCAGGAGACGCCAGCGCGTGAGACGCTGCCGGCGCACGATCCCGACTGCTTCCTGTGCGCGGGCAATACCCGTATCACCGGTGATAAAAACCCTGATTACACCAACACCTATGTTTTCACTAACGACTTTGCTGCGCTGATGGAGGAGACCCCGGATGCACCGCAGAGCGACGACCTGCTAATGCGCTGTGAAAGCGCCCGCGGCACCAGCCGGGTGATCTGCTTTTCGCCCGATCACAGCAAAACGCTGCCGGAGCTGTCGCTGAGCAACCTCGAAGCCATTGTTGCGACCTGGCAGCAGCAGAGCGCTGAGCTGGGACAGCACTATCCGTGGGTGCAGGTGTTTGAGAACAAAGGCGCGGCCATGGGCTGCTCCAATCCGCATCCGCACGGTCAGATCTGGGCTAACAGCTTTCTGCCTAATGAAGCGCAGAAAGAGGATGATAACCAGCGCCGTTACTATGCCGAAAAAGGCACGCCGCTGCTGCTGGATTACGCGGCACGCGAGCAGCAGGACGGCAGCCGTACCGTCGTGGAGACGGCACACTGGATCGCCGTAGTACCGTGGTGGGCCGCCTGGCCGTTTGAAACCCTGCTGCTGCCAAAAACGCACGTAAAACGCCTGACCGAACTCAGCGCAGAGCAGAGCAGCGACCTGGCGCGCGCGCTTAAGCTGCTGACCAGCCGCTATGACAATCTGTTCCAGTGCTCATTCCCCTATTCGATGGGCTGGCACGGCGCGCCGTTTACCGAAGAGGCCGGCGATCACTGGCAGCTGCATGCGCACTTCTATCCACCGCTGCTGCGCTCGGCAACGGTGCGTAAATTTATGGTCGGCTATGAGATGCTGGCTGAAACCCAACGTGATTTAACGGCGGAGCAGGCAGCAGAACGTCTGCGCTCTGTCAGCGATATCCATTTTCGTGAGGCGCAATAAATGTCTTTGAAATCGACTACCCGGCAGCTGTTCGCTGACACCTTTGGTTATGCTGCCACCCATACCATTCAGGCGCCGGGCCGCGTCAATCTGATTGGTGAACACACCGATTACAACGACGGCTTTGTGCTGCCGTGCGCTATCGATTATCAGACGGTAATCGCCTGCGCACGCCGCGACGATCGCCAGGTCCGGGTGATCGCCATGGATTATGACAACCAGCAGGATAGCTTCTCGCTGGATGCGCCGATCGAACCGGTAAAAGAGCCGATGTGGGCCAACTATGTGCGCGGCGTGGTGAAACACCTGCAGCAGCGTGACGCCGGCACCGGCGGCGTGGATATGGTGATCAGCGGCAACGTGCCGCAGGGCGCCGGCCTCAGCTCCTCTGCGTCACTGGAAGTGGCCGTCGGCACGGTATTCCGTGAACTCTGGCAGCTGGATCTCGATGGCGCGGCGATTGCGGTCAACGGCCAGGAGGCGGAGAACCAGTTTGTTGGCTGTAACTGCGGCATTATGGATCAGCTGATTTCAGCACTCGGCAAACAGGATCACGCCATGCTGCTCGACTGCCGCACCCTGGCGACCCGTGCGGTGCCGATGCCGGACAACGTAGCCGTGGTTATTATCAACAGCAATTTCCGCCGCTCGCTGGTAGGCAGTGAATATAATACCCGCCGCGAGCAGTGTGAGACCGGCGCGCGCTTCTTTAACAAACCGGCGCTGCGCGACGTCACGCTGGAGGAGTTTGAAGCACGCGAGCATGAGCTGGATAAGCTGGTGGCGAAGCGCGTGCGTCATGTTATTACCGAAAACGCCCGGACGCTGGAAGCGGCCGACGCGCTGAGTCAGGGCGATCTTGAACGCATGGGCGAGCTGATGGCGGCTTCACACGCCTCTATGCGCGACGATTTTGAGATCACCGTGCCGGCAATCGATCAGCTGGTGGCGATTGTTAAACAGGAAGTGGGTCCGCACGGCGGCGTGCGCATGACCGGCGGCGGCTTTGGCGGCTGCATCGTGGCGCTGATGCCGGCAGAGCGGGTAGATCAGGTCAGAGCGGCCGTGGCGGAAAAATATGAAGCGCAGACCGGTATCAAAGAGACCTTCTACGTCTGCAAGGCCTCAGAGGGAGCGGGTCAATGGTAAGCGACGTCAACTCCCATGCGCCAGACGGACAGCCGTGGCGCATCACGGTTCTGCGCAACCGTCACGGCATGGTGGCCACCTTTATGGACTGGGGTGCCACCTGGCTTTCGGCGCGCGTGCCGATGCAGGATGGCAGCGTGCGTGAAGCGCTGCTGGGCTGCGCCACGCCGTCAGATTATCTGCATCAGGACGCCTATCTCGGCGCCACGATTGGCCGCTACGCCAACCGCATCGCGCAGGCTGAGCTAAAGACGCTTAATCTGAAGCTGGCTGCCAATCAGGGGCCGCATCAGCTGCACGGCGGGCCGGAAGGGTTTGACAAACGCCGCTGGCAGATTGTCAGCCAGAGCGACAGCAGCGTGCACTACCGGCTCGACTCGCCGGATGGCGATCAGGGCTATCCGGGTAATCTTATCGCCTCCGTGACCTATGAACTCACGGAGGATAATACGCTGGCGATCCGCTATCAGGCGGAGACCGATCGCGCCTGCCCGGTTAACCTGACAAATCACGCCTACTTTAACCTTGATGCGCATCATGGCGACGCCCGCCAGCATCGGTTACAACTGCAGGCAGATCGTTACCTGCCGGTAGACAGCGCGGGCATCCCCGCTGCGCCGCTGAAAGCCGTTGCGGCGACCAGCTTCGACTTCCGCCAGCCTAAGCGCGTGGCGGACGAGTTTCTGGCTGATGCCGATCAGCAGGCGGTCAAAGGCTACGATCACGCGTTTTTACTGAACGCGGCAGGCGACATTACGCAGTGTGCCGCCGGGCTATGGTCCGCTGACGGCGCGCTGCAGCTCAGCGTGTTTACCACGGCACCTGCGCTGCAGTTCTATACCGGCAACTACCTGGCGGGAACGCGCGCCCGCGAGCAGGAGAGCTATACTGCTTTCCAGGGCATTGCGCTGGAGAGTGAATTTTTACCCGATTCGCCTAACCATAGCGAGTGGCCGCAGCCCGATTGCTGGCTGCAACCCGGTGACATCTGGCGCTCAGAGACGCGGTATCGCTTTACGGCACACTGAGACGACGGCTGAAAAACGCGCACTGCGTATGCGACAGACTTACGCCGTGCGCCGTTTTCCGTTATGGTATGGCGCTATCAGTGTGCCGCCGCTTCAGGCGGCCGCAGCCGGGTTCATTACTAATCTACTTAAGCATTAAGGAGTAAAGCTATGGCCGTAACTAAGCTGGTTCTGGTCCGCCACGGCGAAAGCCAGTGGAATCAGGAAAACCGCTTCACCGGATGGTATGATGTGGATCTCTCTGACAAAGGTCGTACCGAAGCGAAAGCGGCGGGTCAGCTGCTGAAGAAAGAGGGCTTCGTGTTCGATTTCGCCTATACCTCCGTGCTGAAACGTGCCATCCACACTCTGTGGAACGTGCTGGATGAACTGGATCAGGCCTGGCTGCCGGTAGAAAAAACCTGGCGTCTGAATGAGCGTCACTACGGTGCGCTGCAGGGTCTGGATAAAGCAGAAACCGCGGCTAAATATGGTGATGACCAGGTTAAGCAGTGGCGTCGTGGTTTTGCCATTACTCCGCCAGAACTGGATCGCAGCGATGAGCGTTTCCCCGGCCATGATGCACGTTATAAATCACTGACCGATGCACAGCTGCCAACGACCGAAAGCCTGGCGCTGACCATTGATCGCGTCATCCCTTACTGGAACGAGACCATTCTGCCGCGCATCAAAAGCGGTGAGAAAGTTATCATCGCCGCACACGGTAACTCGCTGCGCGCACTGGTAAAATATCTCGATAACATGAGCGAAGATGAGATCCTCGAACTGAACATCCCGACCGGCGTGCCGCTGGTGTATGAGTTCGATGAAAACTTCAAGCCAATCAAACACTACTATCTGGGTGATGCCGATGAGATCGCAGCGAAAGCCGCGGCCGTGGCAAACCAGGGTAAAGCGAAGTAAACCTCCGCAGTAAACCTGAAGGCCAGACGTTTGTCTGGCCTTTTTTATGACTTACTTTCAGCCGCGACGGGTACGGATCGCCTGCGCCAGCTGACGCAGCGCTGTTTCCGTATCTTCCCAGCCAATACAGGCATCGGTTACGCTCTGGCCGTACACCAGCGGCTTCCCGCTCTCCAGGCTCTGATTGCCTTCAACCAGATGGCTCTCAATCATCACGCCGGTAATCGCCTGCTCGCCGCCGGCAATCTGCTGTGCCACATCTTCCGCCACAACCATCTGCCGCTGGAACTGCTTGCTGCTGTTGGCATGGCTGAAATCGATCATCACCTGCGGACGCAGGCCCGCTTTTTCCAGCCCGCTCTTCACTGCCGCAACGTGCTCAGCGCTGTAGTTTGGCTCTCTGCCGCCGCGCAGGATGATGTGGCAATCTTCATTGCCGCGCGTCTCAACGATAGCCGAGTGCCCATATTTGGTTACTGACAGGAAGCAGTGCGGCGCGCTGGCCGCGCCAATGGCGTCAATAGCGACTTTGATCGTGCCGTCGGTGCCATTTTTGAACCCTACCGGACAGGAGAGACCGGAAGAGAGTTCGCGATGCACCTGCGATTCGGTGGTGCGTGCACCGATGGCGCCCCAGCTCATCAGATCGGCCATATATTGCGGCGTGATCATATCCAGAAACTCGCCGGCAGCCGGCAGACCGGTGTCGTTGATATCCACCAGCAGCTTACGCGCCAGACGCAGTCCTTCATTAATCTGAAAGCTGCCATCCATGTGGGGATCGTTAATCAGCCCTTTCCAGCCCACCGTGGTGCGCGGCTTTTCAAAATAGACGCGCATCACCACTTCCAGCTCGCCGCTCAGCTCATCGCGCAGCGTCAGCAGGCGTGCAGCGTACTCTTTCGCCGCTGCCGTGTCGTGGATTGAGCAGGGACCGATCACCACCAGCAGGCGATCGTCCTCGCCATGCAAAATGCGGTGAATGGCCTGACGCGCCTGCGATACGGTCGCCGCCGCGCGCTCCGTTGCCGGATATTTCTCCAGCAGCGCTACCGGGGGAAGTAACTCTTTGATCTCTTTAATGCGTAAATCGTCGTTCTGGTAATCCATACTTATTCCATTCAGATTTTCGCCCTGCGTGCGCCGGACGTAACCCCTTCAATCTATCCCTTCAGCCGGCATGAGTAAATTAAGAGCGTTATGAAAATGCTTTTGTCTCATTTGCATTTATAGAGCCATAGACTAAGCTTTTAAACGTAAGCACTGAGGAACGAGTCGCTTACACTATATATTTTTACGCCGAACACTCCTGACGAAATTTAATTTCGTTACGGCCCGCTTTTTTCGTCACACAGCACCCGTGGGTGTCAAACGGCAACTATCCATTTATTACAGGAGCATAATGATGAATAAGTTTGCAATTGTTTTTCTGACGGCAGCAATGACTCTGGGTAGCGGTGCAGCGATGGCTGCAAACAACAATGGACAGGCCAACGCATCAGCTGAAGCGGGTGCGGCAGCGGGCGGCGCAAAACAGAATCTGCCTCCGCACAATGTTGATAATAGCGATATCAACACCGGCAACACCAATACCAACGGCGCAGCAATGTCAGGCACTGAGTCAGGCGATATGTCTGCCAAAGAGGTGCACAAAAACACCATGTGTAAAGATGGCCGCTGCCCGGACATGAACAAAAAAGTCGAAACCAAATCGGGTAGCGACAACGTGAATACCAAAACCGACGGCACAACTCAGTAAGAGATGTCTCTGCGGTAATCAGGGCGAGCGCAGGCTCGCCCTTTATTTTTGCCGGCCCCGCTTTTCCGCTATGCTAACCGCCATGAAATTCACAGGAACGGTGACATGGCTACCCTACTGCTTATTGACGATCACCCGCTGGTTGAAGTCGCACTTCAGGCTGCCTGCCAGCACGCCCCTATTCCTCTGCAGCTCTATGCCGCCGCTGATGAATCTCAGGCACGCGCCTGCCTGCAGCAGCATAATATTGACGTCATTATTCTTGATATCGGCCTGCCGGATTGTGATGGTCTGGAGCTGCTGCGCCGCCTGCGCGCCCGCGATGCACAGCGCCCGGTGCTGATCTACTCTGCACAGCAGAGCCGCCACACCTTACTGAGCGCCGCTTCGCTGGGGGCGGCAGGCTATGTGGTGAAAAGCCAGAGCATGGCTCAGCTGCTCAGCGCCATCCTTGCAGTGCTGGGGGGACAGCAGGCCTTTCCGCCGCTGCCGGAGCGCCTGGACCTGCCGTTGACGGAGAAAGAGCAGCAGATTGTAGCGCTGCTGGTGCGCGGCCTCTCTAACCTGCAGATTGGTGAGCAGCTGCATATCAGCAATAAAACCGTCAGCACGCATAAAAAAAATATCATGGCCAAGACCGGCGTGACCTCGGTGGTTGAGCTGGCTGAACTGTGGAAAGCGCAGCAGTGAAGCAGCTCTGGCTGCTCTGCTTACTGCTGGTAGCCGGCGCACGCGCTGAACTGCTGCCCGCCAGCAACGTCATGCTGCCTGCGGTTATGCCGGTGCCTCACGCTGCGCCACCGCCCGCCACGCAGCTGCGCGTGGCGGTGCCGGTGCAAAATAGCGCGCCCTGGTCGATGCGCATCGGCGATCGCCTGTGGGGCATTGATGCTGACTATCTCAGCGCCCTCAGCCAGCAGAGCGGCGTACGGTTTCAGCTGCAGGGCTACCCTGACCGGAGCGCGCAGCTGCAGGCGCTGAAGCGCGGTGAGGTGGACCTGGTTTTGACGACTGAAAGCGCACCGCTGCCTGCCGGCGCCTCGCTCAGCGCCAGCTGGTTCAGCACGCCGCTCCGTATTTACCGCAACCGTGCAAATCAGCGCGCGGTAATGTTTAACAGCGATAACGCTCAGCTGACGATTGCCGGCAGCACGCTGACGCAGCTGCCGCCGGAGCTGGCAGCGCGCCACCGCTGGCATCCGCTGGCCGGCAACTTACAGGCGCTCTACGCCCTGCTCAATCAGCAGAGTGATTATCTGGTCGCCGATGAAGCCAGCGCCGGCTTTCTGCTCAGCCAGCTGCAGCAGGGAGAGATCTACCAGATCACCGCCGATCCGGATGCGGTACTGACGCTGCGCACGATCGCCCGCGATCCGGCGCTGACAACATGGATCGATGCGCAGCTTCGCCTGCTGCCGGCGGAGTTCAGCCGGCAGGTTGCTCAGCGCTGGAGCCCGCCGCTGCCGCGCTATCAGGATACGCAGACGCTGATGCTCAGCCCGGCAGAGCAGCAGTGGCTGGCGGCGCATCCCGTTGTCACCTACGCCGCCGCGCCAGATAATGCCCCCTGGAGCTACCGGGACGCCAGCGGTAATGCGCGCGGCTTTGGTATTGACCTGCTTAATGCGCTGGGCCAGAGCACCGGCATCCGCTTCACGCCGCGCTGGGTCGCTAACCCGCAGCAGGCGCAGGCGCTGCTGGCACAGCAGGCGGTGATGCTTACGCTGCTGGAGCCTCTGGATACGCCCGATGCGGCCTCCACCACGCTTCCGGTATGGCGTGCTATCTGGGGCGTTTACAGCCGGATGCCGCTTGCGCCTGCCGACTGGTCCTCGCTGCAGGGCAAACGTCTTGGCGTACTGCGCGGCGATCTGGCCCGTCAGCTGCTGCCGCCGGGTATTACGCCACAGTGGTTTGACGACCGCACCCGGCTCTGGCAGGCGCTCGGCAGCGGACAGATTGATGCGCTGGTGGATAATGTGATCTCAGCACGCTGGCGGCTGGCCAGCCGCGATGACAGCGCGCTGCGTCTGGCGTTTGCCGCCAGCGATATCGCCTGGCCGATGGCGCCCCGGGTAACCCCGCAGCAGCCGCAGCTGCGCGCCCTGCTCGATCGCGCGCTGCAGCAGATACCGCCAGAAACGCTGAACCAGATGCGGGCAAGCTGGGCGCAGCCGCCGCAGCCCGGCAGCACGATGATGATGCGCAGCATACCAAAACTGCTGCTGTTTGCAGCGGCGCTGATTATTGCAGGGCTGCTGCTGCTGCAGCTGCGTCACGTGCTGCAGCAGCGGCGTGAACGGCGGCAGCGCGCAGAAGCGGAGCGCGCCAGTGCGGCTAAAAGCCAGTTTCTCGCGACCGTCAGTCATGAACTGCGCACGCCGATGCAGGCGATCCTTGGCCTGCTGGAGCTGGAACAGCAGCAGCATGTGCCCTCACGGGTCGCGCTGATGCACAGCAGCGCCCGCTCGCTAATGGCGCTGCTGAACGATTTGCAGGATCATGCGCGGATTGAGAATCAGAGTTTCCGCCTGAATCCGCACCCGCTGAATCTCTCCCGCTGGCTGCAGCAGCAGCGGCAGCTTTACCATCCGCTGATGCGCCCCGGCGGTCCGCAGCTGCGCGTAACGGCCCTGACGCCGCTGCCCGCCAGCGTGCTGCTGGATAGCGATCGCCTGCAGCAGGTCATTAATAACCTGGTGGCTAATGCACTGAAGTTCACCCGTGAAGGCGAAATAAGCCTTACGCTGGCGGCAGAGGAGCAGATTACGCTTGTTGTGACGGACAGCGGCAGCGGCATTCCGCTCAGCGAACAGGCACACCTGTTTGAGCCATGGTATCAGGCGCCGTCTGGCCGGCGTCATGCGGTACAGGGCAGCGGTCTGGGGCTCTTTATCTGCCGGGAAATCGTACAGCGAATGGGTGGTACGCTGCAGCTGAGCTCTGCGCCGGGCCAGGGCACACGCGTCAGCGTAACGCTGCCGCTGACGCCCTGTGACATTGCGGATGCCGGCGACGATCCGGTCTGGCCGCGCTATCCGCAGCTGCGGGTGGCGATTGTTGACGATCATCCCGCTAATCTGCTGGTGCTGCAGCAGCAGCTGGCTGCTTTTGGCATTCAGGCTGAGACCTTTGATGCGGGACGCGCCCTGCTGCTCGCCGATGCCAGGCAGCCGTTTGATGTGCTGTTTATCGATCAGATGATGCCGCATCCCGATGGCCTGACGCTGCTGCGCATTCTGCGCCGCCGCCAGCGGCAGCGACCACACCCTGCCCTGCGCGTGATCTGTTCCGCCGACGTGCAGCGCTTGCGCCTGCCGCTGCAGGCGCATGAGGCGCAGCTGGTGAAGCCCGTTACGCTGCAGGCGCTGGCCGCGCTGCTGGCGCAGGCGCAGTCCGATCCGCTGGCGCAGCTGCCGGCAACGCTGCAGCAGCTGGCTCAGCACGACGCCAGCTGGCTGCCGCGCATCTGTGAAACGCTGCAGCGCGCCGTTACGCAGGATCGCGATGCGCTGCTGCAGGCCAGCGGGCAGCGCGACTGGGCGGCGATTGAAAAAGCGGCTCACCGCCTGAAAGGCAGCTGGCTGATGCTGGGCATTGAAGATGCCGCCGGAGCGTGTCAGCAGCTGATTGACGCCGCGAAACAGCAGCAGCTCCATCCTGACACGCTCAATTTACTGATATTATTAACCAACAGGCTACTCAACCAACTGGAACGCTATGGCACACTCTCACTCTCACGGTGACCACAATGCTAATCGCACCCGCCTGGCGGCGGCGTTTAGCGTCACGGCACTGTTTATGCTGGCCGAAGTGATCGGCGGCCTTCTTTCAGGTTCACTGGCGCTGCTGGCCGACGCCGGACATATGCTGACCGACGCCGCCGCCCTGCTGATGGCGCTGCTGGCGGTGCAGTTTGCGCGCCGTAAACCCAATGCGCGGCATACCTTTGGCCTGCTGCGTCTGACCACCCTGGCGGCGTTTGTAAACGCGATTGCGCTGCTGGTGATCACCGTGCTGATTGTCTGGGAGGCGATCCGGCGTTTTACTCATCCGCAGCCGATTGAGGGCGGCCTGATGCTCGGTATCGCTATCGCCGGGCTGTTTGCTAACCTGCTTTCATTCTGGCTGCTGCATCGCGGCAGCGGCGAGAAAAATCTCAACGTGCGCGCCGCCGCGCTGCACGTCATGGGCGATCTGCTTGGTTCGGTGGGCGCCATTGCCGCCGCGGTTATCGTTATGCTTACCGGCTGGACGCCCATCGATCCGATTCTTTCACTGCTGGTTTCCGTGCTGGTGGTGCGCAGCGCCTGGGCGCTGCTGCGTGAAAGCCTGCATGAGCTGCTGGAGGGTGCACCGGTGAATATCAATATTGATAAGCTGGCGCGCGAGCTGAAGCTGAACATCGATGAGGTGCGTAACGTTCACCATATTCACCTGTGGCAGGTGGGAGAGAAGCCAGTGCTTACGCTGCATGTTCAGGTGGTGCCGCCGTACGATCACGACGGCCTGCTGCGAAAAATTCATCACTATCTGCATCAGCACTATCAGATTGAACATGCCACGGTGCAGATGGAGTATCAGGCGTGCAGCCTGCCCGACTGCGCGCTCGGTTCAGAACACGCCGCTGATGACGATCATCATACGGTGCTGGACGGACACGCGCATCATCATCACTAACCCGCCAGCGCACGTGAGCCCTGCTCGCGTGCGCTCTGTATCCACAGACGCGAGCCGTTCAGCGCAATCAGCGTGAGAATGGCGTACTCCAGCGACATCGCATATACCCCCTGCCGGGCAAAAATCATTACGCTAATGACGTTGATGACCACCCACAGCAGCCAGTTTTCGACATATTTACGCGTCATCAGAATCATTGCCACGACAGAGAGCACCATCATGCAGGAATCCCAGAAGGGAAACGCGTCAGGCTGCAGCTGCGGCATGCTGACCTGCAGGCCGATTCCCTGCATGATCTGCACTGCGCTGCGGGTAAGGAAGCCAAACACCACATCGATATAGCGCGTCATCAGCGCAATCGCAATAACGCAGGCGGCGCCCCATGCCAGCGCTTTCGGCAGCGACAGCCAGTGAATTTTTAACGCGCGCTCATGGTCACTGGTTTGCCGGCTCCATGCGTACCAGCCATAGAGATTGGCGACAAAGAAAAAGAGCTGCAGCAGCAGGCTGGCATAGAGCTGGATCTGAAAGAAAATCACCGCAAACAGCGTGACGTTGATCAGACCAAACAGGTAATTACTGATTTTTTCCTGGCTTGCCAGCCAGATACAGAGCAGCCCGGCCAGCGTGCCGAACGCTTCAATCCATGAGAGATCGTATCCGCCGGCGCCCAGAGGGATATGTACCAGGATATTTTGCGTGCTGAAAATGTCCATTACTGGCTCCTGTGCCTGAAATGCAGGGTGCGTAAAAGAGCGGTTCGCCTGCCGCCGATCCGGTGGCGCACTACCGCATCAGTGTTTTATGTAATTAACAACAGAAGCCACGAAAATACTACAAAGCATAATAAATCGCTATTTAGTTTTTTATACTAAACAACCGGCGCACCCGGCTCTTTACCTGCCCGCTCCAGCTCCAGCAAAAACGCCTTAACCGGCAGGCCACCGGCAAAGCCGGTCAGTTTGCCGTTGCTGCCAATGACGCGGTGGCATGGAGCCATAATAGAGAGCGGGTTTTTGCCGTTGGCAGCCCCCACCGCGCGTACGGCTTTGGGATGCCCAATCTGCTCGGCTATCTGCCGGTAGCTGCGCGTCTCTCCAAATGGGATGGTCAGCAGGGCGGCCCATACCTTTTGCTGGAACGGCGTGCCGTACGGGTCGTAGCTCAGGGTAAAACGCTGCCGGGAGCCGGCAAAATACTCCTGCAGCTGACGCTCCGCCTCGCACAACACCGGGTGCGACTCGTTACGTGACAGCGGCGTCAGCGGCACGCGCTGCGATCCTTCATTTTCCCACAGCACGGCTGCCAGGCCTTTATCGCTGGCAATCAGCGTCAGCTCGCCGACCGGCGTCACGATGGTTTTAGTATGGTACATAACAGATCTCCGCAGTGGATGACTCCCGACTATTATTGCATTAATCGCGCCGCAAACTGGCTGTTTTCGGACAGGCACATAAACTGATTAGCTGTCCGAAAGCAGCGTGTTTCCGCACCCGGACTGCGCCATGATGCCCTCTATTTACCGGAGAAGACGATGCTTGATCCTGAAATTGCTTACCAGGCGCTGACGTCGCGCGACAGTCGCTTTGACGGGCTGCTCTACGTGGGCGTAACCTCAACCGGTATTTACTGTCGTCCTGTCTGTCCGGTGCGCAAACCGCTGCTGAAAAACTGCCGCTTTTTTCATAACGCAGAAGCAGCGGAAAAGGCGCGCTTTCGCCCGTGCCTGCGCTGCCGCCCGGAGCTGGCGCCGGGATTTGCGCCGGTAGATAACCATCACCGCATTGCCGATCGTCTGATCCGTCGCGTTGAAGAGGGCATGCTGGAGGAGCAGACCTCGCTGGCAGATATTGCCGGTGAGTTCTTTCTGAGTGAACGTCAGCTGCGGCGCGTTATTCAGCAGGAGCTGGGCGTTTCGCCGCTGGAGCTGCGTCAGACGCGGCGTATGCTGCTGGCCAAACAGCTGCTGACCGAAACCGCGCTGCCCGTAACGGAGATCGCTTACGCCAGCGGCTTTCGCAGCCTGCGCCGCTTTAATGATGTGTTTCAGGCGCGCTATCACATGACGCCTTCCGCGCTGCGTAAGCGGAGCCAGCCGGAAGGCGCTGCGCTGCCACAGCAGAGCGCCACCCTGCAGCTGAGCTACCGTCCACCCTATGACTGGGCGGCGATGCTGGAGTTTCTTGAAGCGCACGTCATGAAGCAGGCTGAGTGGGTGGCCGATGGCGCTTATCACCGCACCGTCGCGCTGGGCGGCTGTCGCGGCTGGGTGCGCGTCAGCGCCCTGCCCGATAAGCATGCGCTGCAGGTTGAGTTCACTACCACACTGACGCCGGTGCTGCCTGCCCTGCTGCGCCGGCTGCGCGATCTGTTCGATCTGGATGCTCAGCCGCAGGCGGTGAGCGAGCTACTGGGCCGCGATCCGCTGCTGGCAGAGAGCCTGGCGCGCCACCCGGGCCTGCGCGTGCCCGGCGCATTCGATGCGTTTGAGTTAAGCGTGCGCGCGATTCTCGGCCAGCAGGTTACGGTAAAAGCGGCTGTAACGCTCAGCAGCCGTCTGACGGAGCGCTTTGGCGAGCCGCTGGAGACGCCCTGGCCAGCACTCTCCCGCCTCTCTCCGGACGCGGCCACGCTGGCAGCAGCAACGGTCGATGATATTGCGGTGCTCGGCATAGTCAGCGCCCGTTCAAATGCGATTATCGCACTGGCCCACGCCTGCGCCAGCGGCGCGCTGCGCTTTAACGGATCTCTGCCGCCGGATACCGTACAGCAGCAGCTGCTGGCGCTGAAGGGGGTCGGCCCGTGGACCGCCAGCTATATCGCCATGCGGGCGCTACGCTGGCCTGATGCTTTCCCGAAAGAGGATATCGCTATCCGTAATAATCTCGGTGGCGTAACGGCCAGAGAGGCAGAGCAGCTATCGCAGGTCTGGCGGCCATGGCGCAGCTATGCCGTGCAGCATATCTGGAAAAGCCTGATGCCCGAAAAAGCCTCCCGGAAAAAGCCGGCACGGTAGCGGCCAGGGCGCCATAAATGGCGCCCCTGCGGATAGATGGGCATATTCCGTCAACGCAAACGCATTACCGCTCCTCATACCCGTAGGGGTCGCATTAATGCGAACCTGGCGTGTTAATGCGCCCCTGACGCGTTCATTAACCATCGGGGGTTATACGCGGCCAGGACGCCATAAATGGCGCCCCTACGTATGGATGGGCATATTCCGTCAATGCATTACCGCTCCCCATACCCGTAGGGGTCGCATTAATGCGACCCTGGTGTATTAATGCGCGTCTGTGGGGGGGCATTACCGTACTGCGGAAAACGAAAAAAGCGCCCGTTGGGCGCTTTTTTCTGAATCTGGTGGGTCGTGCAGGATTCGAACCTGCGACCAATTGATTAAAAGTCAACTGCTCTACCAACTGAGCTAACGACCCGCTGTGGAAGCGGCTTACAACTTTAAACTTGATGGTGGGTCGTGCAGGATTCGAACCTGCGACCAATTGATTAAAAGTCAACTGCTCTACCAACTGAGCTAACGACCCATCAAGGTTGTGAAGCTAACTGAAGAACCCGCCTGAACCTGTGGTTGAGATGGTGGGTCGTGCAGGATTCGAACCTGCGACCAATTGATTAAAAGTCAACTGCTCTACCAACTGAGCTAACGACCCATCTTCAGCGTCGCCGATACGCATTTACATATGTCCCGGCAACGGCGGCATATATTACTGATTTAGCGGGAGGGCGCAACCCTTATTTTCCCGCAGATAGCTCAACTGCTTACCTTTCAGGCGGCAAGACCAGAAATCAGGCGAAATCTGGTCTTTTTCGTACAAATTACAATCCGGCCAGCCGCTTTTGCGCCTGCTTTGCTGACTCACTATCCGGGAACTGCTTGATCACCTGCTGATAAACCGCTTTGGCTTTTGCCGTGTCTTTTTTATCCTGCATGATCACGCCAACCTTAAACAGCGCTTCCGCCGCTTTCGGTGATTTGGGATAGTTCTTCACCACCGTGGCAAAATAGTAAGCCGCATCGTCCTTCTTGCCTTTGTTGTAATGCAGCTGCCCCAGCCAGTAGTTGGCATTTGGCTGATAGGTAGAGTCAGGATACTTCTTCACCCATGCCTGCAGTGCAGAGATAGCCTGATCGTACTGCTTCTTCTCCAGAATCAGCGCGACGGCAGCGTTGTAATCGGTATTTGCATCGCCGGTTTGTGCAGGTGCGGCAGCCGTATTACTGCTACCCGCATCAGCGTTTCCCGCTGCGGCACCGGCAGCATCAGCGTTACCGCCGCTCTGTGCAGCGGACTGGCTGCTGCTTAACGTGTCGAGCTGCTGGTAAAGCTGCTTCTGACGCTCAACCGCCTGGTTAAGCTGATAGCTGTTCTGCTGGATCTGCCCGCGCAGGGAATCGATGTCGCTCTGATTATCGCTCATCTGCTGCTGTAACTGCTGCAGCAGCTGCGCCTGAGCATTGGAGATACGTTCAAGAGTGGTGACACGGTCTTCGACCGAGCCTGAGCCAACGCTACTGATTGACGCCTGGGCATTAGCGGCCCAGGGGGCCGCTACGCCAACCAGTAACGACAGACCCGCAAGGGATAGTCTGAAGTTACTAATCATATGATTCTCTTAGTAAACCAGTACGGCACGACGGTTTTTAGCATACGCTGATTCGTCATGGCCCAGTACGGCTGGTTTCTCTTTACCGTAAGATACGATAGACATCTGATCGGCAGAGACGCCTTTGCCCTGCAGATACATTTTCACTGCGTTAGCACGACGCTCGCCCAGCGCGATGTTGTACTCTGGCGTGCCACGCTCATCCGCATGACCTTCGATAGTCACTTTGTAAGACGGGTTGCCGCGCAGGAAAGCTGCGTGCTGATCCAGCATCTGAGCATAGTCAGACTGCACGTCATACTTGTCCAGACCGAAGTAAACGATGTTGTTCTGCTGCAGCTGCTGCATCTGCAGACGCGCCTGCTCGTCAGAAGACATGTTGCCGCCGTTCATGCCAGCGCCAGAGCCCGCACCGTACGCACCATCAGCACCCATACCGGACTGATCGTTGTTGTTGTTTTTGTGTGAGCTACAAGCAGCGACTGCAATCACTGGCAGAGCCAGCATTAAACCCTTCAGCATTTTGTTCAGTTGCATTTCTTTATCCTATTATTTTGTTTGCCATACATTGACTCCCCCGCCGACGAGGCAAGGGAGCGATGCATCACAGATACGGCGACCAGGCAGGTGATTTTACCTGTCCATCAGTTGCCGGAAGACGCGCTTTGAAACGCCCGTCAGTTGAAACCAGCTGCAGCACGGATCCCATCCCCTGAGTAGAGCTGTAGATAACCATGGTGCCGTTTGGTGCCAGACTTGGCGTTTCATCCAGGAACGTGTCCGTTAACGTCTGAACGGCTCCCGTTTCCAGATCCTGTTTGGCGACGTGCTGCGCGCCACCGGCGCTGCTGATCATCACCATGGTTTTACCGTCGGTCGACACATCCGCATCCTGGTTCTGTTTGCCTTCCCAGGTAATACGCTGTGGCGCGCCGCCGTTAACACCGACTTTATAAATCTGCGGTGCACCCGCCTGATCCGAGGTATACGCCAGGGTCTGGCTATCCGGGAACCAGGTTGGCTCAGTGCTGTTATAGCGGCCGTCTGTTACCTGACGGATCTGACCTGAGCCCAGGTCCATTACATAGAGATTCAGGCTGCCCGTTTTAGAGAGGGCGAAAGCCAGCTTAGAACCATCCGGTGAGAACGATGGTGCACCGTTGTGACGCGGGAAGGAGGCAACCTGACGAATAGCGCCATTTGCCAGCGTCTGGATCACCAGCGCTGATTTGCCACTCTCAAACGTAACGTAGGCCAGTTTGCTGCCGTCAGGTGACCAGGCCGGTGACATCAGCGGCTGCGGTGAACGGTGTACCACAAACTGGTTGTAACCATCGTAGTCAGACACGCGCAGCTCATACGGGAACTGGCCGCCGTTGGTCTGCACAACATAAGCGATACGGGTGCGGAATGCGCCTTTAATGCCGGTCAGCTTCTCAAAGACTTCGTCACTGGCGGTATGCGCCGCATAGCGCAGCCACTGTTTTGTTACTTTGAAGGAGTTTTGTGCCAGTACGCTGCCCGGTGCACCCCCGGTGTCGACCAGCTGATAGGCGACCTGATAGCTGCCATCGGCGTTAGGTGAGACCTGACCGACCACCACGGCATCAATACCCAGCGCGCTCCATGCGGCAGGCTGAACTTCCTGCGCACTGCCGGGCTGCTGCGGCAGACGTGAGCGATCCAGCGGATTAAATTTACCACTGTTGCGCACGTCAGCTGCCACAATACCGCCGACATCTTCTGGCGCCGCGCCAGGTCCGGCCCATTTAAACGGTACTACACCAATCGGACGGGCAGTGTTAACGCCCTGCGTAATTTCAATGCGTACTTCTGCGTGCAGCACAGCGGCCCACAGCAGTACAAAAAAACCTAAGGTTACACGAAGTGCCTGCTTCATCTTATCTCCCTTACCTGAACCTGAGTTCACGATAATTCGCACAGTTCCTGAAAAAACACGAGTATTTTATAGAATACGGCAAGCTAACCTTAGTTCAACCTGCCGTACGTTACTGCATTATTGCGGCCTGAAACGCATTGGTGCGTTTTTAAACACTTCATACACCGCCTGCGAAGGTGGCTTAGGTATACGCGCCTGCTTCGCAGCGGCAATGGCAGCCTGGCAAAGTGCCGGATCGCCCCCTTCCGATTTCACATCAATCAGCAGCCCATCGGGTGCCAGCTTAATACGTAAATCGCAGCTCTTACCGCGATAGAGATCGGCATCATAGAAGCGGCTTTGGATGGCGCTGGTGATCTGGCCCAGATAGGCGTTGACCTCAGCACCCGATGCACCCGCTTTCTTCTGATTGCCCTGCCCTGCTGCACCACCGCCGCCGGCTGCAGCGCCACTCTTCGGCGCGTTTTTACCGGAGGAGAGGCCGCCCAGCAGATCGTCAACATCGCTTTCGCCCTGCGCGGCTTCAGCAGCAGCCTTTTTCTTCGCGTCCGCGGCTGCTTTGGCTTTCGCCGCTGCATCTGCTTTTGCTTTAGCGGCTGCATCCGCTTTCGCTTTGGCAGCGGCGTCTGCTTTCGCTTTTGCCTCAGCGGCCGCCTTCTCTTTAGCCGCTTCAGCTGCTTTCTCTTTAGCAGCTTCCGCAGCTTTCTCCTTCGCCGCCTCTGCTGCTTTCTCTTTGGCTTCCTGCGCAGCTTTGGCTTTCGCCTCTGCCGCTGCTTTAGCTTTGGCATCGGCCTCTGCCTGCGCTTTCGCTTCCGCCTGCGCTTTAGCTTTCGCCTCAGCTGCCGCTTTCTCTTTTGCAGCATCCGCTGCCGCTGCTTTCGCCTGCTCTTCTGCCTGTTTCTTCGCCTCGGCAGCAGCCTGCTTCGCTTCAGCCGCTGCGGTTGCTTTCGCTTCTGCTGCTGCTTTAGCGCGCGCGTCTGCTTCTGCTTTTGCATCCGCTTTCGCCTGTGCGGCAGCGGCTTCAGCCGCTTTTTGCTGCTCCTGAGCCTGCTTTGCAGCCGTTTCGGCCGCTTTCTGCTGCTCAGCCTGCTGTTTAGCCTGCTCTTTCGCTTCCTGCTGCGCCTGCAGCCGCTCTTTTTCCAGCGCTTTCAGACGCTGCTGCTCGGCGGCCTGCTTCTGCTGTAGCTCTTCCGCCTGCTGCTGCGCCTGCTTTTTCCGCTGCTGTTCCGCACGCTGGCTGTCGCTCTGCTGATTTTGCTGACGATTATATTGTTCAACCACAGCCCCGGGATCGACCATGACGGCATCAATATCGCTACCGCCGCCGCCGCCGCTCGCTTCAATATGTTCGTTGAACGAGCTCCAGATCAGCAGCGCAATCAGCACGATGTGCAGCGCCACCGAAACGATAATTGCGCGTTTCAACTTCTGGTTCTGTTCGGTTGCCTTCGACACTCTCGGTTCCCAAAAACAAGTCGCGTTAAATCGGCTGCGTCATCAGACCGACTGATTTGACGCCAGCCTGATGAAGCAGGTTCAGCGCTTTAATGATTTCGTCGTAAGGCACATCTTTGGCCCCGCCAATCAGAAACACGGTTTTAGGATTGGCTTCAATACGACGCTGCGCTTCACTCACAACCTGCTCAGGCGGCAGCTGGGTCATACGATCGTGATCCACCACCAGGCTGTATTGTCCTACACCGGCCACTTCAACAATTACCGGCGGATTATCATCGCTGGCAACTGTTTTGGAGTCAGTGGCGTCCGGCAGATCAACTTCCACGCTCTGCGTAATGATTGGCGCGGTTGCCATAAAGATAAGCAGCAGCACCAGCAGCACATCGAGCAGCGGAACAATGTTGATTTCCGACTTAAGATCGCGGCGTCCGCGACCACGGGTTCTGGCCATCGTAAACCTCGACTTACTTCGTATTGTCGCTAGAGAAAGCCTGACGATGCAGGATAGCCGTGAACTCTTCCATAAAGTTATCGTAACCCTGCTCCAGCTTGTTGACGCGCTGGTTCAGACGGTTATAGGCCATGACCGCCGGGATCGCGGCAAACAGGCCGATCGCGGTGGCGATCAGCGCTTCTGCGATACCCGGTGCCACCATCTGCAGCGTGGCCTGCTTGACTGCGCCCAGCGCGATGAAAGCGTGCATGATCCCCCATACGGTACCAAACAGACCGATATAGGGGCTGATAGAACCCACGGTGCCGAGGAAAGGAATATGGTTTTCCAGCGCTTCCAGCTCGCGGTTCATAGAGATACGCATGGCGCGGCTGGCGCCCTCGACCACCGCTTCCGGCGCATGGCTGTTTACGCGATGCAGGCGGGCAAACTCTTTAAAGCCGGCGTAGAAAATTTGTTCCGAACCGCCCAGCTCATCACGACGCCCCTGGCTCTCCTGATAGAGACGCGAGAGTTCGATACCGGACCAGAACTTATCTTCAAAGGCGTCCGCTTCGCGTCCTGCCGCATTCAGAATGCGCGTACGCTGGATGATGATTGCCCAGGAGGCAATAGAAAAGCCGATCAAAATCAACATGATAAGTTTGACCAGAAGGCTCGCCTTCAGGAACAAATCAAGAACATTCATGTCAGTCACTGCTTGAACTCCGCGACAATAGACTTGGGAAGCGCAATCGGCTTCATCAGGTGTGGGTTAATGCAGGCGATCAGGACATCCGCCTCGTTGAGCACCCTGCCTTCAGCATTGACGATACGCTGGGTGAAGGTCATGGTTGCGCGGGTCATTGAGGTCACTTCGGTCTGTATCTCCAGAAGGTCATCAAGGCGAGCCGCGGCGATGAACTCCACCGTCATGCGCCGTACCACAAATGCGACCTGCTCTTCTAACAGGACGTGTTGATTGAAATGGCGCTGACGCAGCATTTCGGTACGTGCTCGTTCATAAAAAGCAAGATAGCTGGCGTGGTAAACCACACCTCCGGCATCGGTATCTTCATAGTAGACCCGCACCGGCCAGCGAAACAGCGTTGTACTCACTCTACATCCCGGTCTCATTTTTAAACGTTGCTACTATACGCAAGAGCGATCCGCTTGGGAATGGTCCGCCAGAGCCAGAAGAAAATAATTATCTGACGGTAACAACCAGAAGGAATTACTCAACATTTCCTGACCTGATGCTGACAAAAGTCCTGGTCTGCAGTCAGGCGAGTGTGCCGTTAACAGGCACAAAAAAAGGGCCCGTCCGGACCCCTTTATTACCCCATGCTACCGGCCAGCATGCTGACCGATCAGGCATTGTCATCCTGTGCACGGTTTGCATCTCTCTGCTCCAGCGCCAGGGCGGTGATCACACCTAATGCGCAGGCCAGCAGCGTGCCGAGGATCCAGGCAAAATACCACATGCAAAAGCTCCTTAATCAGTAGAGAGAGTGCGTGTTGCGTTCAATATCATCTTGGGTAATGCGACCGAACATTTTGTAGTAGCACCAGCTGGTGTAGGCCAGAATGATCGGCACAAAGATGAGTGCGGCGATGGTCATAATCTTCAGCGTCAGCAGGCTGGAGGTGGCATCCCAGAGGGTCAGGCTGCTACCCGGCACGGTGCTGGAGGGCATGATAAACGGGAACAGCGCAATACCGGCGGTCATGATGACGCAGGCCAGCGTCAGGGAAGAGAAGATGAACGCCCAGGCGCCCCGCTCGCCGCGCGAACAAAGTAGTGTAAGCAGCGGCAGAACAGCGCCCAGCAGCGGAAACGCCCACAGCAGCGGCATCTGCTCAAAATTACGCAGCCAGGCACCCGCCTCGCGCACCACCTCTTTGCCCAGTGGATTAGAGGCTGCGTGGTGATCGATAACGCTTTTCACTACATAGCCGTCAAGGCCATATTTTACCCACAAGCCCGCCAGCACGAAGGCGATGAGCATCACCAGCGCCCCCGCCTGCGCCCCGCTGCGCGCACGTAAATGCAGCTCACCGCAGGTGCGCATCTGCAGATAGGTGGCGCCCTGGGTCAGGATCATCGCCACGCTGATGACTCCCGCCAGCAGGCCAAATGGATTGAGCAGCTGGAAGAAATTGCCGGTATAGAACAGACGCAGATAGCTATCTGCATGAAACGGCACCCCCTGCAGCAGATTGCCAAAGGCAACGCCTATCACCAGCGGCGGAACAAAACTGCCGGCAAAGATGCCCCAGTCCCACACGGCACGCCAGCGCCTGTCTTCAATTTTGGATCGATAATCAAAACCCACCGGGCGAAAAAAGAGCGAGGCGAGCACCAGAATCATGGCGACATAGAAACCAGAGAAGGCGGCGGCATAGACCATGGGCCAGGCGGCAAACAGCGCACCGCCAGCCGTGATCAGCCAGACCTGATTGCCGTCCCAGTGCGGTGCAATCGTGTTGATCATAATACGGCGCTCGGTGTCGCTGCGTCCGAGCACGGGCGTCAGCATACCGACCCCCATATCAAAACCGTCCGCCACGGCAAAGCCGATCAGCAGTATGCCAATCAGCAGCCACCAGACAAAACGTAACACTTCGTAGTCAAACATGGTTGCTCTCCTTTAGCCGCGCTCTGGCTGCGTAGCGATCTGCACTGATTCATTGTGATAGCGGCCGGTTTTCAGGCTGCCCGGCCCCAGGCGGGCAAACCGGAACATCAGATACATCTCTGCCACCAGAAACAGCGTGTAGAGTCCGCAAATCAGCGTCATCGAAAACAGCACGTCTCCCACGGTCAGCGAAGAGTTCGCTACGGCGGTGGGTAACACTTCACCGATTGCCCACGGCTGACGCCCGTACTCCGCAACAAACCAGCCCGCCTCGATAGCGATCCACGGCAGCGGAATGCCATACAGTGCGGCTTTCAGCAGCCAGCGCTGCTGACCGATCCGGTCGCGGACTACGCTCCAGAATGAGAGGGCAATAATCGCCAGCAACAGCGCGCCGCACAGCACCATGATACGGAAGGCAAAATAGAGCGGCGCCACGCGCGGAATGGCGTCTTTCACCGCCTGTTGTATCTGCGCTTCGCTGGCATCGGTGACCGTCGGGGTGTAGCGCTTAAGCAGCAGGCCGTAGCCAAGATCCTGCTTGCTGGCTTCAAACGCGCGGCGGACTTCCGGGTCCTGATTGCCGCTGCGCAGCGCATTGAGCAGGCCATACGCTTTGATGCCGTTACGGATCCGCACCTCATGCTGCGCCTGCAGTTCTTTCAGGCCGGTAACGGGTTTATCCACTGAGCGCGTGGCGATAAGGCCAAGCAGATACGGAATCTGAATCGCATATTTGTTCTCCTGCGTCTCCTGATTCGGTATACCAAATAGCGTAAAGGCGGCGGGTGCCGGCTGGGTCTCCCACTCCGCCTCGATTGCAGCCAGTTTGGTTTTCTGGACATCCCCCATCTCGTAGCCCGACTCATCGCCGAGTACAATCACCGAGAGCACCGCCGCCATGCCAAAACTGGCCGCAATGGCAAAGGAGCGGCGGGCAAACGCCACATCACGCCCTTTAAGCAGATACCAGCCGCTGATCCCCAGAACAAACATGGCGCCAGCGGTATAGCCCGCCGCCACGGTATGCACAAATTTCACCTGTGCGACCGGGTTAAGCACCAGCTCTGAAAAGCTCAGCATTTCCATACGCATGGTTTCAGCGTTGAATGCTGCGGCGATGGGATTTTGCATCCAGCCATTGGCCACCAGGATCCAGAGCGCAGAGAGGTTGGATCCCAGCGCCACCAGCCAGGTGACCGCCAGATGCTGAACTTTGCCCAACCGATCCCAGCCAAAGAAAAACAGGCCAACAAAGGTGGATTCAAGAAAGAACGCCATTAATCCTTCAATGGCCAGCGGTGCCCCGAAAATATCGCCGACGTAATGGGAGTAATAGGACCAGTTAGTGCCGAACTGAAACTCCATGGTGAGTCCGGTGGCCACGCCCAGCGCAAAGTTGATGCCAAACAACTTGCCCCAGAATTTGGTCATATCTTTATAAATCTGTTTGCCCGACAGCACGTAGACGGTTTCCATGATCGCCAGCAGAAACGCCATACCCAGCGTTAATGGTACGAACAGAAAGTGGTACATCGCCGTCAGGGCAAACTGTAAGCGCGACAGCTCGACAATATCTAACATGAGAACTCCTTGCTCTTCGCATGCCGCTGTGTTGCCGGACGGTAAACGGCGCAACAGCGTGCAGGAACGGCTGATTATTAATTCCGGTTTTATTACCCGCAGATAGCGCAATCTGCGGCCCGAAATGAGCGAGTAATAGTGGTGATAATTCCCTGAAAATATCGCCTCACATTTCTGTCATGCAGGCGTCAGCGTCAGATGCCACAATATTGATCCGGGGGCATACGACTCAGACGGCTGTTATCCGTGGCAAAACTGTGATTTGATGCAGCGCAATTTATACCGGCCGGGTTGTTTTTAGCCAGCAGTAAAGTTTGCTATAACACGCTATTAT
This sequence comes from Pantoea sp. ICBG 1758, assembly GCF_002928325.1. Taxonomy (NCBI): domain Bacteria; kingdom Pseudomonadati; phylum Pseudomonadota; class Gammaproteobacteria; order Enterobacterales; family Erwiniaceae; genus Pantoea; species Pantoea sp. ICBG 1758. The sequence continues at coordinate 300,022 of NZ_POWL01000001.1, read as the reverse complement.
TTGATCTGGATTAAGATATAAAGTTTACGAATATGTAGCCTGAAAGAGTTGTTAAAGCGATGTCAAAAGCTGCCGCGTTTAATTAAAATTACGATTACCTTTTCTGTGAGTTATTAACTTTAAAATCCGCCGCGCAGGATAATAAATAAAAACCGCTACGCTGCAGGCATAAAAAAAGCCACCCGCAGGTGGCTTATGCTTATTCAGTCAGCGCAATCAGTTAGCAGGCAGAACTGCTTTTACCGCATCACCGATATCGGCCAGGCTGCGGACAGTTTTCACACCTGCCGCTTCCAGCGCAGCAAACTTCTCGTCAGCCGTGCCTTTACCGCCGGCAATGATGGCGCCAGCATGGCCCATACGTTTGCCTTTCGGCGCCGTTACGCCTGCGATATAGCCGACAACCGGCTTGGTGACGTGCTCTTTGATAAAGGCTGCCGCTTCTTCTTCCGCGCTGCCGCCGATTTCACCGATCATCACAATCGCTTCGGTCTGCGGATCGTCCTGGAACATCTGCAGAATATCGATGAAGTTAGAGCCCGGGATCGGGTCGCCACCGATACCGACACAGGTAGACTGGCCATAGCCAATATCTGTGGTCTGCTTAACCGCTTCATAGGTCAGGGTGCCGGAACGTGACACGATGCCCACGCGGCCTGGCTGGTGAATGTGGCCTGGCATAATGCCGATTTTGCATTCGCCTGGGGTGATCACGCCAGGGCAGTTAGGGCCAATCATGCGCACGCCTGCTTCATCCAGCTTCATTTTCACAGTCAGCATATCCAGCGTCGGGATACCTTCAGTGATGGTGATGATCAGCTTGATGCCCGCGTCGATCGCTTCCAGGATACCGTCTTTGCAAAACGGAGCCGGAACGTAGATAACCGTGGCCGTTGCGCCGGTCGCTTCTACCGCTTCACGCACGGTATTGAACACCGGCAGGCCCAGATGGGTGGTGCCGCCTTTACCTGGCGTTACGCCGCCAACCAGCTGCGTGCCATAGGCCAGCGCCTGCTCAGAGTGAAAAGTCCCCTGCCCACCGGTGAAACCCTGACAGATGACTTTGGTGTTCTTGTCGATCAGAATGGACATTATTTACCCTCCGCTGCAGCAACAACACGCTGTGCCGCGTCTGTCAGGCTGGTTGCTGCAATGATGTTCAGACCGCTGTCCGCCAGTTTCTTAGCGCCCAGCTCAGCGTTGTTACCTTCCAGACGTACCACTACCGGCACGTTGACACCCACTTCTGCCACTGCGCCGATGATGCCATCAGCGATCAGATCGCAACGGACAATACCGCCGAAGATGTTAACGAATACCGCTTTTACCGCGTCGTCAGAGAGGATGATTTTGAAGGCTTCGGTTACGCGCTCTTTAGTTGCGCCGCCGCCGACATCAAGGAAGTTTGCAGGCTGGCCACCGTGATGCTTCACGATATCCATTGTGCCCATCGCCAGACCCGCGCCGTTGACCATACAGCCAATGTTGCCTTCCAGCGCGACATAGTTCAGCTCCCACTGCGTTGCGTGCGCTTCGCGTGGATCTTCCTGGCTTGGATCGCGCATTTCGCGCAGTTCAGGCTGGCGGAACAGCGCGTTGCCGTCTGCACCCAGCTTGCCATCCAGGCAGATCAGGTCGCCCTGCTTGGTGATCACCAGCGGGTTGATCTCAACCATCGCCAGATCGCGCTCCAGGAACATGGTAGCCAGACCCATAAAGATTTTGGTGAACTGGCTGACCTGCTTACCGGTCAGACCCAGTTTGAACGCCAGTTCGCGGCCCTGGTATGGCTGCGGTCCCGCTAACGGGTCGAGCGCCATTTTGTGGATCAGGTGCGGAGTCTCTTCCGCCACCTTTTCAATTTCCACACCGCCTTCGGTTGATGCCATGAAGATCACGCGGCGCGTAGCGCGATCGACGACCGCACCCAGATAGAGTTCCTGATCGATATCGGTTGCCGCTTCAACCAGAATCTGGTTAACCGGCTGGCCCAGCGCATCTGTCTGATAGGTCACCAGACGTTTACCCAGCCAGTGCTCAGCAAATGCACGGATCTCTTCTTTACTTTTCACTACCTTCACGCCGCCCGCTTTACCACGGCCACCGGCATGAACCTGACATTTCACTACCCACGGGCCTGCGCCAATTTTTGAGGCGGCTTCTTCGGCTTCACGTGGCGTGGTGCAGGCATAACCAGTCGGTGCTGGCATACCATACCGTGCAAACAGCTGCTTCGCCTGGTATTCGTGTAAGTTCATGATGTTCTATCCATTCAGATCTGAAACATTTAAATGTGGGCGCGCATCGCTGCGCGCCCGGCGAAAATCAGACATCCAGCAGCAGACGAGCCGGATCTTCCAGCATCTCTTTCACTGCGACCAGATAGCCTACCGATTCACGGCCATCGATCAGACGGTGATCGTAAGAGAGCGCCAGATACATCATCGGCAGGATCACCACCTGACCATTGACCGCCATTGGACGATCTTTAATGGCGTGCATGCCCAGAATGGCGCTCTGCGGCGGGTTAATGATTGGCGTTGACATCAGCGAACCAAACACGCCGCCGTTGGTGATGGTGAAGTTACCGCCGGTCAGCTCTTCAACTGTCAGCTTGCCATCACGGCCTTTCACCGCCAGCTCTTTAATTTTCTTCTCGATATCCGCCATGCTCAGCGCATCCACATCTTTCAGCACTGGCGTCACCAGACCGCGCGGCGTAGAAACGGCGATGCTGACATCGAAGTAGTTGTGGTACACCACATCTTCGCCATCGATAGAGGCGTTCACTTCCGGGAAGCGCTTCAGGGCTTCAACGACCGCTTTGATGTAGAAGGACATAAAGCCCAGGCGTACACCGTGACGTTTTTCAAACGCCTCACCATACTGCTTGCGCAGATCCATGATGGGCTTCATGTTGATTTCGTTGAACGTGGTCAGCATGGCGGTGCTGTTTTTCGCTTCCAGCAGACGCTCAGCCACGCGTTTGCGCAGGCGGGTCATCGGCACGCGCTTCTCGCTGCGGTTAGCAACCGGAGCCGGAGCCGCCGCTTCAGCAGCCGGAGCCGCTTTCGCTTCCGGCTTTTTCGCCAGGTGCTTTTCAATATCTTCGCGCGTCAGTCGGCCACCCACGCCGGTGCCTTTGATCTGGCTGGCGTCGAGATTGTTTTCCGCGATCAGGCGGCGTACAGCAGGGCTCAGCGCGTCGCTGCTCTCTTCTTCCAGCGACGCGGACTGGCGCTGTGCCGGTGCAGATTCATTGCTCTCAACTTTCGCTGAGGTCTCTTTCCCGCCGCTGTTGCCCTCTTTCAGGCGACCAAGCAGCTGGCGCGAGGTGACGGTAGCACCCTCTTCTTCCAGCACGGCTTCCAGAATACCATCAGCAGCAGCAGGAACTTCCAGCACCACTTTATCGGTTTCAATTTCGACCAGCACTTCATCACGGCTGACTGCATCGCCAGGTTTTTTGTGCCAGGTTGCAACCGTTGCGTCCGCTACGGATTCAGGTAAATCGGGAACGAGAATTTCTACGCTACTCATTTTCTTTCCTTTTTATTAACCAAGGTTCAGCGCGTCGTTGACCAGGTCTTGCTGCTGTTGTTGATGTACGGACATATAGCCCACGGCCGGTGAAGCAGATGCCGGACGGCCTGCGTAACGCAGCGACGCACCAAAGGGAACCACTTCGCGGAAATGATGCTGACTGCAATACCATGCGCCCTGATTGAGCGGCTCTTCCTGACACCAGACGAAATCCTGGACATCGGCGTAATCTTTTAACGCTTCCTGTACCGCTTTGTGCGGGAAAGGATAGAGCTGCTCGATGCGCACAATGGCAACATCGCTCTGCTCGTTTTTGCGACGCTGTTCCAGCAGATCGTAGTAGACCTTACCTGAACAGAGCACCACGCGTTTAACCTGCTGCGGATCGAGCGCATCGATCTCGCCAATCGCCGGCTGGAAGCTGCCGTTTGCCAGATCGTCCAGGCTGGAGATCGCCAGCGGATGCCGCAGCAGCGACTTAGGCGACATCACAATCAGCGGACGGCGCATACCGCGCAGCGCCTGACGACGCAGCATGTGGTAAACCTGAGCCGGGGTAGATGGCACGCAAACCTGCATATTCTGCTCAGCGCAGAGCTGCAGATAACGCTCCAGGCGCGCTGAGGAGTGCTCCGGACCCTGACCTTCATAGCCGTGCGGCAGCAGCATCACCAGGCCACACATGCGGCCCCACTTCTGCTCGCCCGAGCTGATGAACTGATCGATAACCACCTGTGCGCCGTTGGCAAAGTCACCAAACTGCGCTTCCCAGATGGTCAGCACGCGCGGCTCTGCGGTGGCGTAGCCATATTCAAACGCCAGTACCGCCTCTTCCGACAGCACGGAGTCCCAGACTTTGAACTCTCCCTGACCATTATGAATATGGTGCAGCGGCGTATAGGTAGAGCCATTCAGCTGGTTGTGGATCACCGCATGGCGGTGGAAGAAGGTGCCGCGTCCGGAATCTTCGCCAGAGAGACGCACCGGAATGCCTTCATCCACCAGCGTGGCGTAGGCCAGATTCTCTGCCCCGCCCCAGTCAAACGGTTTGTTGCCTTCCGCCATCTCTTTGCGGTCGTTGTAAATTTTGGCCACGCGCGACTGCACTTCAACCGCTTCCGGAACCGTGCTGATACGGCGCGCCAGCTCCTGCAGGCGTTTCAGCTCAACCGTTTCCGGGTAGCTCTCATCCCACTCGTGGTTGAGATAAGGGGACCAGGTAAACGAGTGCAGGCTCATCGGGCGCCATTCCGGCACCACGCACTCACCGGCATCCAGCGCATCGCGATAGAGGTTAACCAGTTCAGTGGCATCTTCCTGCGAGGCTACGCCCTGGCTCTGCAGGCGGTCGGCGTAAAGTTTACGCGGCGTCGGATGCTTTTTAATCTTCTGATACATCAGCGGCTGCGTTGCACTTGGCTCATCCGCTTCGTTATGGCCATGACGGCGATAGCAGACCAGATCGATAAAGACATCACGCTTAAAGGTGTTGCGGTAGTCGAGCGCCAGACGGGTAACAAAAGCAACGGCTTCCGGATCGTCCGCGTTCACGTGGAAAATAGGTGCCAGCACCATCTTACCGATATCAGTACAATAAGGCGTGGAGCGCGCATCTCTTGGATTTGACGTGGTAAAGCCAACCTGGTTATTGATCACGATACGCACCGTACCGCCAACTTCATAACCACGCGCCTGCGACATGTTCAGGGTTTCCTGCACCACACCCTGACCAATTACCGCTGCGTCACCGTGAATAGTGATAGGCAGAACTTTGTTACTGCCCGGCTCAGAGAGACGATCGAGGCGGGCGCGTACGGAGCCCATGACAACCGGGCTGACAATCTCCAGATGCGACGGGTTAAACGCCAGTGCCAGATGCACCAGGCCCCCTTCGGTTTCAACATCGGAAGAGAAGCCCATGTGGTATTTCACATCACCGGTACCCAGATGCTCTTTGTGCTTGCCGGCGAACTCATCAAACAGATCCTGCGGCTTTTTGCCCAGTACGTTGATCAGCACGTTCAGACGTCCGCGGTGCGCCATACCCAGCACCACTTCGCGCGTGCCGCTTTTCCCTGCGTGGCGAATCATTTCGCGCAGCATAGGCACCAGCGCATCGCCACCTTCCAGTGAGAAGCGTTTGGCGCCGGGGAATTTCGCCCCAAGATATTTTTCCAGACCTTCGGCTGCGGTCAGCTCTTTCAGGAAGCCTTTTTTCTCTTCCGCGCTGAATGAAGCCTGTCCAGCCACTGATTCAAGACGCTGCTGGATCCAGCGTTTCTCTTCAGTGTTGTTGATGTGCATATACTCTGCGCCAATCGACCCGCAGTAGGTCTGCTGCAGGGCGGCGTAGAGATCGGCCAGCTTCATCGTCTCTTTGCCAATCGCAAATGAGCCTACGTTGAAGCTTTCCTGAAAATCGGCGTCGGTCAGATCGTGAAAGGCCGGGTCGAGATCGGCCACGATATCCTGTTTCCACAGGCCAAGCGGATCAAGATTAGCGTGCTGATGGCCGCGGAAACGGAACGCGTTAATCAGCTGCAGGACTTTAACCTGTTTGGAGTTAGTAGCCGGATCGGTAACGGTAGAGGTGTAGCGGGTAGCATCCTTCGCCAGGCGGCGGAAATAGTCACGCGTCGTGGAGTGAAACTGCTCTGGTTTTACGCCGGTACCTGGCAACTGCTGGAACAGGTCGCGCCACACTTCATCAACAGAGTCAGGATCGGTCAGGAAATCCTCATAGAGTTGCTCTATGTAAGACTGGTTCGCGCCGGCCAGCCAGGAGGAGTCCAGCCAGGGTTTCATCGCGCTGTTCTGCATTGTGATCCCTTAAGCATTAAGCTGCTTTTTATGAGGTTTCATTTGTTGCCGCTTTCACGGCTTGCCGTAGTGAGTTCAGCGATACGAACCTGTGCGCTACCGGCGCCGGGCCCGTAAGGGAACCTTTATAAGCGTGGTCAGCACCGCGCTTATAGAGGCTTCCATACGCTGCCGGGAACCTGAGTTCCCGGCAGGACTTCTTAGCTTTACGCCCCGCGCTGCAGCAGCATCGACTTGATATGGCCGATGGCGCGCGTCGGGTTCAGCCCTTTCGGACATACGCTCACACAGTTCATGATGCTGTGACAGCGGAATACGCTGAAAGCATCACTCAGATTGTCGAGACGCGCATCCGTTTCCGTGTCGCGGCTGTCAATCAGGAAGCGATAGGCAGCCAGCAGACCGGCCGGACCGATAAACTTATCCGGGTTCCACCAGAACGACGGGCAGGAGGTTGAGCAGCAGGCGCAGAGAATACACTCATACAGGCCATCAAGGTGCTCACGCTCCGACGGGCTCTGCAGATGCTCACGCGCTGGCGGATTCTCACCGTTGTTCAGCAGGAACGGTTTGATTTTCTCATACTGCGTATAGAACTGGCTCATGTCGACCACCAGATCGCGCACCACCGGCAGACCTGGCAGCGGGCGAATCACGATCTTTTTACTGCCGTTACCCAGTGCTGAGACCGGAGTAATGCAGGCCAGACCATTTTTGCCGTTCATGTTCAGACCATCTGAGCCGCAGACACCCTCGCGGCACGAGCGACGAAACGCCAGCGTTGGATCCTGCTCTTTCAGCCGAATCAGCGCATCCAGCAGCATCATGTCGCGCCCGTCTTCCGACTCCAGGGTGTAATCCTGCATGCGCGGCTTGTCATCGACGTCCGGGTTATAACGGTAGATTGAAAATTCGAGTTTCATCATGACCTCCGCAATTAATAGGTACGCGCTTTCGGCGGGAAGGCCGCGCGCAGTTTCGGCTGCATGTTCACCTCACGGCGCGTCATGCTTTCCGTTTGCGGAACATAGAGACTGTGACACAGCCAGTTTGCATCATCACGCTCCGGATAGTCGAAGCGGCTATGTGCGCCACGGCTTTCAGTGCGGAAGTTTGCAGCAACCGCGGTTGCATAAGCGGTTTCCATCAGGTTATCCAGCTCCAGACATTCGATACGCTGCGTATTGAAATCGGGTGAGCGGTCATCCAGACGCGCACTCTTCAGACGCTCGCGAATCGCTTTCAGCTCGGCCAGGCCTTCACGCATGGCGTCACCTTCGCGGAACACCGAGAAGTTGTTCTGCATGCAGCGCTGCAGCGCTTTGCGGATTTCCACCGGATCTTCACCCGTGGTGTTAGTTTCCCAGCGATTGAAGCGCGCCATCGCCGCATCGATCTCTTCCGCGGTAGCATCGCGCAGCTCGCCCTGCTCAGCGATACACTCCATCAGGTGCACCCCTGCCGCGCGACCAAATACCACCAGATCCAGCAGTGAGTTACCGCCCAGACGGTTAGCACCGTGCACCGATACGCAGGCGATCTCGCCAACCGCAAACAGGCCCGGGATCACTTCATCTTCGCCCTGTTCATTCACGCGCAGCGCCTGTCCGGTGACGCGGGTCGGAATACCGCCCATCATGTAGTGACAGGTTGGAATAACCGGAATCGGCTCTTTAACCGGATCGACATGCGCAAAGGTGCGCGACAACTCAAGAATGCCAGGCAGGCGCGACTCAAGCACCTCAGCCCCAAGATGATCGAGCTTCAGTTTGATATGCGGACCCCACGGGCCATCGCAGCCGCGACCTTCACGGATCTCAACCATCATTGAACGCGCAACAACATCACGGCCCGCCAGATCTTTGGCGTTTGGCGCATAGCGCTCCATGAAGCGTTCGCCATGTTTGTTCAGCAGATAGCCGCCTTCACCACGGCAGCCCTCGGTGACCAGCACGCCCGCACCCGCAATACCGGTCGGGTGGAACTGCCACATCTCCATATCCTGCATCGGTACGCCGGCACGGATTGCCATGCCAACGCCGTCGCCGGTATTGATGTGTGCGTTAGTGGTGGACTGGTAGATACGTCCCGCGCCGCCGGTTGCCAGAATAGTCGCTTTGGCTTTGAAGTAGACGGTTTCACCGGTTTCAATGCAGATAGCGGTACAACCCACAATCGCACCATCTGCGTTTTTCACCAGATCCAGCGCATACCATTCGGAGAAGATGGTGGTTTTGTTTTTCAGGTTCTGCTGATACAGCGTATGCAGCAGCGCGTGACCGGTACGGTCAGCGGCCGCAGCGGTACGTGCGGCCTGCTCGCCGCCAAAGTTTTTGGACTGGCCACCAAATGGACGCTGATAAACGCGGCCATCGTCTAAACGGGAGAACGGCAGTCCCATATGCTCCAGCTCCAGAATCGCTTCCGGACCGGTTTTACACATATATTCGATCGCGTCCTGGTCCCCGATGTAGTCGGAACCTTTTACGGTATCGTACATATGCCATTCCCAGTTATCGTCATGGGTGTTACCCAGCGCAACGGTAATGCCGCCCTGCGCCGATACGGTATGGGAACGGGTTGGAAAAACTTTCGATAACAGGGCACAGCTCTGGCCCGACTGGGAGATTTGCAGTGCCGCGCGCATACCCGCGCCACCTGCGCCGATCACCACGGCATCAAATTCTCTGACTGGCAAATTCATTTACACACCCCACACAACAACAGTGCCATAAACGGCATACGACAACAGCGCGACCACAATAACCAGCTGCAGCAACAAACGCGGCGCCAGCGCTTTCACGTAGTCAGTCAGTACCTGCCACATACCGATCCAGCCGTGAACCAGAATGGAGAACAGGGTCAGCAGCGTAAACACTTTGGTGAAGGAGGAGGCGAAAAAGCCGCGCCAGACATCATAGGTCAGCGTATCGGTCATGACGACGAAACCGAGCAGATAGATGATGTAGAGCGTAATCAGGATTGCGGAAGCACGGACCAGAAGCCAGTCGTGGATACCGTTGCGTCCTAAAGCAGAAGCATTGCTTACCATACGAGGACTCCAGCCAGAATTGAGAGCACGACAGTGATAACAAAAACCGCCTGCGCGGTACGGGTTCCCACCTGCAGGGTCTCTGCGGTAAAGCCAAAATCTGCCAGCATATGACGGATACCGCTTGCCGCATGATAGGCCAGCGCGGTCAGAATGCCCCACATAATGAATTTGGCAAAGAAGCTATCCATGATGGATGCCGCCTGCTGAAAACCTTCGGGAGAGGAGAGAGAGAGACCCAGTAACCAGAGCAGAATTCCGAGAGCGACAAACGTAATCACGCCGGAGACGCGGTGGAGAATGGACGATATTGCAGTAACGGGAAACCGGATCGTCGTGAGATCCAAGTTAACAGGTCTTTGTTTTTTCACGGTTTTGCCCACACAGCTCTTTTTTATTTTGCTTCCTCCGGTCCTGAGTTGCAGCAGAGCACTGAGCGTGTTCAGACAACAACCGCCACCAAAATAGCAACATCCAGTGTTAAATGAAGCGGGTAAAACGCTGGGTGGCTCCTGGTGTCAGGGTATTCCGGAGACCTGGCGGCAGTATAGGACGATCACATTCTGATTACAATTCCCCTACAATCTGTTTGGTCACATTTAAGCTGAACAGTGATCAGGGTCACGATTTTCACAAAATATACATTTTTAATTATCTGATTTGACAATAGATCAACATTTCAGTTACAAACAATCGCACTAAAGCCCTATGATGCACAAAAGTTATGGGGATACACTTTCCCCTAAGCTCAAGTTATGTAACATTGCCCTAACGAGCAACATAAACCGTCAGGTTATTGGTTACCAAGAAGTTATGTCGTGACAGGATCTTTAACATCTGCGATGAGCGCCATGTCATGTCCGAATATCCTTGCCCCGGATGCCTTAGTACTGCGTAACCTCATTACGTGCAGGTTATTGCCAGGTGATAATCTGAAGCGAGTGGTGTTACGCAACATGCGAACTATTCTGGTGTCTAAAGATCCTTACTTACCCAGGCGCTATGGAGACGAAAAATGACAGATAAAAAAGTGACGCTGACCCTACAAGACAACAACACGCTTGAACTGGATGTGATGCAAGGCACGCTGGGACAGGATGTTGTTGACGTCCGCGCCCTTGGCTCACAAGGCCTGTTTACATTTGACCCCGGCTTTACCTCTACCGCGTCGTGTGAATCCAAAATAACGTTTATTGATGGTGATGAAGGCATTCTGCTGCATCGCGGTTTCCCGATTGACCAGCTGGCGACCCACTCAAATTATCTGGAAGTCTGTTATATCCTGCTGTACGGCGAAGCGCCTACTCAGGAGCAGTTCAAAGAGTTCTGCACGACCGTTACCCGTCACACCATGATTCACGAGCAGATCACCCGTCTGTTCCACGGTTTCCGTCGTGACTCACACCCGATGGCCGTTATGTGCGGCGTAACCGGTGCGCTGGCCGCGTTCTATCACGACTCGCTGGATGTAAACATTGAGCGCCATCGCGAAATCGCTGCGTTCCGCCTGCTGTCGAAAATGCCTACCATGGCAGCCATGTGTTACAAATATTCTATCGGTCAGCCTTTTGTTTATCCGCGTAACGACCTCTCCTATGCCGGCAACTTCCTGCATATGATGTTTGCCACACCGTGTGAAGAGTACAAAGTGAATCCGGTGCTTGAGCGCGCGATGGATCGTATTCTGATCCTGCACGCCGATCACGAACAGAACGCCTCCACCTCTACCGTACGTACCGCAGGGTCATCCGGGGCTAACCCGTTTGCCTGTATCGCGGCCGGTATCGCTTCACTCTGGGGGCCGGCACATGGCGGCGCCAACGAAGCTACCCTGCGTATGCTGGAAGAGATCAGCACCGTAGAGCACATTCCGGAGTTTGTGCGCCGTGCTAAAGATAAGAATGACTCGTTCCGCCTGATGGGCTTTGGTCACCGCGTTTACAAGAACTACGATCCGCGCGCCACCGTGATGCGTGAGACCTGCCATGAAGTGCTCAATGAGCTGGGTATGAAAGATGACCTGCTGGAAGTGGCGATGGAGCTGGAACACATTGCGCTGAACGACCCCTACTTTATCGAGCGTAAACTCTATCCAAACGTCGATTTCTACTCCGGCATCATTCTGAAAGCGATGGGCATCCCTTCTTCAATGTTTACCGTAATCTTTGCGATGGCGCGTACCGTTGGCTGGATTGCACACTGGAAAGAGATGCACGATGAAGGCATGAAAATTGCCCGTCCGCGTCAGCTCTATACCGGTTATACCGAGCGTCCGTTTGAGTCAGCACTGAAAAAATAAGCGCCGTCACGCCATAAAAAAGGGCAGATTCTTCTGCCCTTTTCTTTTGCCCGCAATCTGCCCACGTCTGGCTACAGCTGGCACCCCGGACACCAGTAAAAAGGACGTGATGAGAGCACGCCTTTCTCAATCAGCGTACCGCAGCGCCGGCACTTTTTGCCCTGCCGGTGAAAGACTTCAAAGCGAAACGCCGCCTCTTCATGATACTTCTTCATGCTGCCACGCATTTTGTAAGAGAGACGCGGGATCGCCAGCAGCGCGTCACTGAGCCTGTCGAGCTGAGCGTCATCCAGATCCTGCGCCCGGTGCTGCGCGCGCAGTCCGGCGTGCCACAGGATCTCCACCCGCAGATAGTTACCCAGCCCGGCCAGAAAAGCCTGATCCAGCAGCAGGCCGCTGAACTGCCGGCGCCGGAACCGCGGCGAAAGCAGGCGTTCGCGCACCTCCGCGACAGTCAGCGTGGCATCCAGCACATCCGGCCCGACGCGCTGCAGAAACGGGTGTGCACCGAGCGTGTCCGCATTCAGCAGTTCAATATCAGACGCGCTGTAAAGCAGAATGGCTTTATCGGCGCTCTCCAGCCGCACCCGCAGCTGCCGGGTGGTCGCGGGCTGCGTGCCTGCGGCAACGACTCGCCAGACGCCGTAGAGCTGATTGTGACTGTAAAGCGTCAGGCCATTAGAGAAGTGGGTCAGCAGCGCTTTACCGCGCGTTTCAATAGCGTTAACCGTTTCGCCCAGCAAGGCGGGCTCATAGGTTTTCAGCGATGGAAAAGCAAACCACACATCGGTAAGGGGCTTGCCCACGATAGCGGCTTCCAGCTGATCCGCCGCCCGGCGGATCTCCGGTCCCTCTGGCATACAGACTCCTGATTAGTGTGTTGCGCCACCCGCAACACGGATGTCGTCATGGGTGTTCATCATGACCTGAATGGCGATCTCCAGCGCCTGCGTCACGCTGCTAACGGACATGCTCGGCGCGCCAGGATGATTCACCGCCTGCTGCGGCATCCAGGGAATGTGCATAAATCCGCCGCGTGCCGGACTGCCGTGGGTGTGCAGCCAGTGCAGCAGAGAGTACATCACGCTGTTGCAGGTAAAGGTGCCGGCCGTTTGCGAAACCGAGGCGGGAATGCCTGCCTCCCGCAGCGAGGCGACTATCGCTTTAATGGGCAGCGTGGCAAAGTAGGCCGCCGGGCCTCCCGCTACGACCGGCTCATCCACCGGCTGCTGCTGCTGGTTATCGGGGATACGCGCATCGTGAATATTGATCGCTACCCGCTCCAGCGTAATATCGCAGCGACCGCCCGCCTGCCCCACGCAGAGAATGCCATCGGGCTGCAGCGTAGTCAGCGCGTCAGTCAGCACCGCACCGCAGGTTGCAAACACCACCGGCAGCTGGCGTACCACTACCCGCACGCCAGCCAGCATTTTACCGTCAAAGTCGCGCACCGCCTCCCAGGAAGGATTGAGACGCTCACCGCCAAACGGCTCAAAAGCCGTTAACAACACCGTTTTCATTACTGCCTCACAAAAACATCAGGAAGTAGAGCAGGAAAATATTCACTAACAAGAGTAGTACACCGGTAGGAACCTGAGCCTTGATCACCGCATTCCGATCCGGCAGCTCCAGCAGGCGCGCGGGCACGATGTTGAAGTTTGCTGCCATCGGTGTCATCAGCGTCCCGCAGTAGCCGGAAAACATGCCGATCGCCGCCATGACGGCCGGGTTTCCGCCATGCTGCAGCACCAGAATCGGGATGCCGACGCCGGCCGTCACAATCGGGAACGCGGCAAAGGCGTTGCCCATTACCATCGTCAGCAGCGCCATTCCTCCGGCATAGACCGCCACCGCAATCAGCCGGTTATCCACCGCCAGATAGTGTTCAGTGAGATGCGAAATCGCGCTGCCGACGCCGGCGCTGGTAAACAGCAACCCCAGCGTGGCGAGGATCTGCGGCAGAATAAACGCCCAGCCTACCGCATCCAGCAGGCGCCGTGTCTCCTGCATCGACTGCAGCGGCTTTTCCCGCGTAAACGCCAGTGCAATCAGCCAGCCCAGAATACAGCCCACCATCATTGAAAACAGCGTCACCAGCGTAGCGTGGTTGCCCGCGCCAAACACCTGCTCCTGCAGTCCGGGAATATGATTAAACGCCAGTACGCCAATCACCGTAACCAGCGGTATCGCCAGGGCGGGTAAGAACAGCTTATTGCCCAGCCGTCTGGCGCTGGCCTGTTTCTCCTCATCCGTACGCTGATGATAGCGCCCGAGGCGTACCCCACCACAGCCGGCGATCAGCGCCATCACAACCACGACCACCCCGGTGGCAATATGCAGCCAGCGGCGGCCCAGCTCAGCGTCGCCGGCCCACTGCCCTGCCAGCTGATAAGCGCCATCACCAATCAGAAAAATCAGGCCATAGAGCGCCCAGAAGAGACCGGTGGTCAGACGGCGCGGATTGGCGCGGTCTCCCCAGGAGAGCAGCGCCACCACCAGCAGAATCGCCCCTGCCAGCCACATCAGATATTGTTGCTGAAACATTACTTCTCCTCCCTGGCGTGCAGCGCCTGCTGATTCAGCGCACCCAGCTCACGCGACAGCTGGCGATCCAGCCGCACCAGCCGGGCCGAGTGGATAAGAAAGGCGCACAGCGCGGTCGGGATGCCCCACAGCGCAATATGCAGCGGCTCGGTGGTAATGCCGGCTGATTCCTGCATAAAGTTATGCATAAAGATAATCGCGCCGAACGCGACAAAGATATCCTCACCAAAGAAAAGGCCGACGTTATCCGTTGCGGCAGACATGGCGCGCAGCCGGTGACGTATCTCCGGCGAAACCTCACCATAGCGGTTCTCCGTCGCCCCCTCCGCCATCGGTGCCAACAGCGGACGCACCATCTGCGGATGGCCGCCCAGGCTGGTCAGCCCCAGCGCGGCGGTTGCTTCGCGCACAAACAGGTAAACGATAAGCAGACGGCCGGCGGTGGCAGTTTTGATCTGCGCAATCCAGCTCTGGGCACGCTCTTTCAGCCCGTGGCGTTCCAGCAATCCGATTACCGCCAGCGGCAGCAGCAGGATCAGCGGCAGATTGCGCGTATTGAGAAAGCCGGAACCGAGTTTTTCCAGAATGTCGCCGAGCGGCATCTGCGCCGCGAGGCCAGTAACAAAGCCCGCGACGATCACCACCAGCACCGGATTAAAGCGTAATAAAAAGCCAATAATGATGGCCAGGATCCCCAGCAGGGGCCAGAGGTTGACAACGTTTTCCATGATTTTCCTCACTGAAAACAAAAAAGCCCGGCCGTAGCAGGCCGGGCGAAAAAGGGACGTTATGCGCTGCTGACGGCAATCTGCTCAGCAGCAAACGCGGCACGCAGCGTACGGGCAAACTGCAGCGCGTGTGCGCCATCACCGTGCAGGCAGACCGTCTCCGCGTTGACGGCGACCCACTCACCGCTCACGCTTTGCACCTGCTGCTGCTTTACCATAGCCAGCGTCTGCGCCAGCGCCTGGCCGGCATCCTCAATCAGCGCGCCTGGCTGGCTGCGCGGCACCAGCGCCCCGCTCGCCAGATAGCCGCGATCGGCAAACACCTCTTCGCGGGTGCGCAGGCCATACCGGGCACCTGCCGCAATCAGCTCGCTGCCCGCCAGGCCAACCAGAATAAGCTGAGCATCCACCGCCCGTACTGCCCGGGCAATCGCGTCAGCGAGCTGCGGATCGGCGGCGGCCTGGTTATAAAGCATGCCGTGCGGCTTAACGTGAAACAGCCGCGCGCCTTCACTTTCCGTCATGCTTTTCAGCGCGCCAATCTGATAGATCATCTGGGCATAGACTGTCTCCGGCGGCAGCTGCATCGCCGTGCGACCGAAGTTCTCGCGGTCGGGAAAGCCGGGATGAGCGCCAATCGCCACCCCTGACGCATTGGCCCAGCGCACCGACTGCAGCATGGTCTGCGCATCACCGGCGTGAAAACCGCAGGCGATATTGGCAGAGCTTACCAGCATCAGCAGTTCCCGATCGCTGCTGCTGCCTTCGCCGAGATCGGCATTCAGATCAATTTTCATGCGTAAGCCCCCAGGCTATCTGATCCAGCGCGCGCTGCTGCTGCTGTTTCGCCAGCAGCGCCTCCTCCAGCGTGCACGGAATAAAGTGAATCGGTTCGCCGAGCCGGATTTGCGCCAGCTGATAAATATCCGCCTCGATAATGCAGGCGATCCGCGGATAGCCGCCGGTGGTCTGTGCATCCGCCATCAGCACAATAGGCTGACCGTTTGGCGGCACCTGCACCACGCCAGGCACCAGACCATGTGAGAGCAGATCGCGCGTGGCGGTCCGCTGCAGGCTGTCGCCCTGCAGGCGATATCCCATACGGTTACTCTGCGGGCTCAGTTTCCACGGGTTACGCCAGAATGCCTCCTGCGCCTCCTGGGTAAATTCGCTATATTCCGGACCCGGCAGCGCACGAATGCGGTTCCCCCACAGCAGCTGGCGCACGCCCGCCGGCTGGCTGAAGCGGCGGGTTGGCTCGCCCAGCGGCAGACGATCGCCATCCTGCAGCCTGCGGCCCTGCCAGCCGCCAAACGCAGCTTTCAGATCGGTGCTGTGCGAGCCCAGCATTTCTGCTACCGCAAACCCGCCGTTTACCGCCAGATAACTGCGCATGCCGCTGGTTGGCATGGATAGCGTAAGAACCTGACCACGCCGCACCGGCAGGCGCCATCCGGTCCAGACCGGCTTGCCATCCAGCTCAGCGTTACAGGCGGCTCCCGTCAGCGCAAACCAGCCGTCGCGCTGAAACTCCGCCCTGAACTGACCCAGCACAATCTCCAGTACCGCGCTGTTCTCGCTGTTACCCACCAGCATATTTGCGGTACGCATGGAGGGCTCATCCAGCGCACCGCTCAGGCTGACGCCCAGCTGACGCCAGCCGTGCCGCCCGCGATCTTGTACCGAGGTCATTAACCCGGCGCGTAAAATATTCAGCATATGCCCTCCTTCTGCGGCACAAACCGAATGCGATCGCCGGGGCGCATCAGCGTGGGCGGCTGCTTAAGCGGATCAAACAGGCTGAGTGGCGTATGGCCAATCAGCTGCCAGCCGCCGGGGGCAGCCAGCGGATAGATACCGGTCTGACTGCCGCCAATCCCCACTGAACCAGCCGGGACGGCCACGCGCGGCTCGGCGCGACGCGGCGTATGCAGTCGCGTATCCAGGCCGCCCAGATAGGGGAAACCAGGCTGGAAGCCAAGAAAATAGACAATGTAGTCTGCGCTGCTGTGCAGCTCTACCACCTGCGGCGGCGTCAGCCCGGCGCGATCTGCCACTTCTGACAGATCGGGTCCGGCACTGCCACCATACACCACCGGGATCTCAATCAGCCGGGGATTATTCTGCAGCTGCTCTTCACCCTCTTCCCACCAGCGCTGCAGACGCTCAATGGCGTCCTGCGCATCAATTTGTGACTCGCGCAGTATCAGCGTGAGGTTGTTCATACCGGGGATCACCTCCTGCACCTGCTCATCCTGCTGCAGTCGTTCACATAATCCCCAGATGCGCTGCTGACTGGCGAGCGAAACCGGCGGCGCCAGTTCCAGTACAACCGCCCGCTCTCCCAGTAAATAACAACGTGCCTGTTGCAAAACCCACCTCCCGATCGTGAATAACGCGCGCCGGCAGACGTGCTGCGGCACGATAAACCTTTCACATAGCTGCTCAGGTTCAATAGGTTATGCAAAAGTGGCGGAGATGTGTCAACCAGTTTGCGCCCGGCGAGCGGACGCAGAGAGAGAAAAATCAGGCAGGATTGTCGATATCGATAAAGGTAACATCGAGGTGGTAATGCTGCGCCAGCCACTCACCCAGCGCTTTGATACCGTCGCGCTCGGTCGCGTGATGGCCCGCGGCGAAAAAGTGCAACCCCTGTTCGCGCGCGCTGTGAATGGTCTGCTCAGAGACTTCGCCCGTAATAAAGGCGTCAACGCCGGCCGCGGCCGCGTTGTCGATAAAGCCCTGACCACCGCCGCTGCACCAGGCCACGCGTTTGATCAGCGCGGGTGCGTTATCACCGCAGTGCAGCGGCGTGCGTCCCAGGCGCTGCGCGATTTTTTCTGCCAGGTCGCTGCCGCTGAGCGGCGTGCGCAGCTCACCCCAGGGCAGCAGCGGCTCGATTTCACCCCTGACGTCGATATCAAACAGGCGCGCCAGCTGCGCGTTATTCCCCAGCTGCGGATGCGCATCCAGCGGCAGATGCCAGCCATAGAGATTAATATCGTTAGCCAGCAGCGTGCGCAGACGCTGTCGTTTCATGCCTTTTATTGCCGGGGCTTCGTTTTTCCAGAAATAGCCGTGGTGTACCAGAACGGCATCGGCATTCCGCTTTACCGCTTCATCCAGCAGCGCCTGGCAGGCCGTAACGCCGGTAACCACTCTTCTGACTTCACTGCGTCCCTCAACCTGCAGTCCGTTAGGTGCATAGTCGCTAAACGCGCTGCTGTTTAGCTGCTGGTTAACGATTTTTTCCAGCTCAATGTTATTCATAAAGGCTCCGTCATCGCCTCAGGCCGCGCCGCGTGCGCGTTCAAAGGCGTCTAATGTCTTTTTGCGTGCCGCCTTATGTTCCACGATTGGCAGGGGATAATCGAGTTTCTTGTTATTTTTCTTCGCCCAGACGTGCGGCTGATGAATATCGCTGTCGGGCACATTTTTCAGCTCCGGCAGCCACTGCCGGATAAATGCGCCCTGCTTATCGAACCGTTCACCCTGGGTTGTCGGGTTGAAGATACGGAAATAGGGAACGGGATCGGTGCCGGTAGAGGCTGCCCACTGCCAGCCGCCGTTGTTAGCAGCGAAATCACCGTCAATCAGCTGCTCCATAAAGTAGCGCTCGCCCTGCCGCCAGTCGATAAGCAGATCTTTTACCAGAAAGCTGGCGGTGATCATGCGCAGCCGGTTGTGCATCCAGCCAATGCTGTTCATCTGGCGCATACCTGCATCAACGATGGGATAGCCGGTTTTGCCCGCTTTCCAGGCGTCAAAATGGGCGCTGTCTTTCTGCCAGCTGACGTGATGAGTCCAGTCGATAAACGGCTGATGTTTACAGAGCGCCGGATAGGCCACGATCAGATGGCGATAGAATTCCCGCCAGATCAGCTCACTGATCCAGGTAAAGGCTTTTCCTCCTTTCAGCGCATCAGCATGCTCTTTCACAATCCGATGCAGACACTGCCGGGGTGAGAGTACGCCGGTTGAGAGATAGGCTGACAGCTGGCTGGTCCCGTCGCTGGCAGGTGTATCGCGCTCTGACGGATAATCCAGCACCGGCTGTCTGGCAAACGCGCGCAGGCGTTTTAACGCCGCCTGTTCGCCGGCCGGAAACAGCTTTTCATCGGGTTTTTCAGTCGGATAATCAAATGCGGGGATCTTTTTCAGGCTGTTCAGCGGCGCATCACCGCGCGCGGCAGGAGCGCTATGGCACTCTGGCAGCCCCTGCTGCAGCCGTTTTACAAACGCTTTGCTGAACGGCGTGAATACTTTGAACGTCGTATTATTGCCGGTCTGCACGCTACCCGGCGGCAGCAGCAGGCTGTCATCAAATCCCTGACAGGTAATACCCTGCTCATCCAGCTGTTTTTCGACGGCAGCGTCGCGCTCGCGCTCGTTAATTTCATACTGATAGTTGTAAAACAGCGCATCCACCCGATGCGTTTTGCAGAAGTCGCTCAGGTAATTAACCGAAGCAGCAAAATCATCGCACTGATGAAAATGCAGCGGAATGCCGCGTTCCGCCAGCGCCTGCTGCAGCTCACACAGGTTCTGATGAATAAAGGTCGCCTGTTTTGCTGACATGCTGTGCTGCCGCCACTGTTTCGGCGTGGCGATAAACAGCGCCATGACGTCAGCCTTTTTATCATGACACGCTGCCGCCAGCGCGCTGTTATCGTTAATACGCAGATCGTTGCGCAGCCAGAGCAGGTGTGTGGTCATGGGGCCTTGTCCTTATTGTCCGTAACGCAGGCGCAGTGCTTCCGGGTAGGGATCGAAATAGCGCTGCTGCGCCAGCCAGGGATGCGGATACTCAGCCATGTAGTGTTTCAGCATAGTAATAGGGGCCAGCAGCGGCTGAACGCCACAGCGATAGCGATCGATCAGCTGCGCCAGTTCCTGACGCTGAGGAGAGCTGAGTTTTGGCCGGAAATAGCCCTGTACATGCATCAGCACATTAGTGTGATTGCGGCGCGATGCGCGATGCGACATTAGCTGCATCAGCCGGTTGCGGTACTCAAACGCATACTCTTCCAGCGACGCCCATTTATCCATAGCGGCCACAAAGCGCCCCAGTTCGCGATAGGCATCCTGCGCGTGCGACAGCAGCAGCAGTTTGTACCGGCTGTGAAAGGCGATCAGTTTGTGCCGCGTCAGTCCGCTGCGCCACATTTCGTTGAACTCATGCAGCGCAAATACGCGCCCGGTGAAGTTTTCGCGCAGAACCGGATCGTGCAGGCGTCCATCCTCTTCCAGCGGCAGCCAGGGCATCTCCTGCTGTAAAAAAGAGGTAAAGATGCCGATGCCCGATTTGCGATTATTGTTTGTGGCAGGATCGTAAACGCGCACCCGCTCCAGACCGCAGCTGGGTGATTTGGCGCAGAGAATATAGCCGCAAAGATGGTGCAGCGATTTGACGCGCTCCGCTGACCAGCTGCGCATTTCGCTGGTGACTTCCTGATTGTCATCTTTGCTGAAACAGATATGGATCTGATCGTCGCCCTGCTTCACCAGCCTCAATGCCGGACGCGGTGTGGGCAGGCCGATAGCCATCTCAGGACAGACGGGCTCGTAGCGCACAAATTGCGCGAGTTCGTCCGTTGCAAAGGCAAAACGCTTGTGGCCGCCATCAAATCGGACGCTATCCCCGAGCAGGCAGGCACTGATGCCGACAGGAATTTTCTCGCTCATACTTGTACAACCTCCAGAATCTTGTAGAGGTTTAAGTGTAGCGCAAATGACGATGAATGGCAGGATGTAGCAGGCGCTATAAGGAAAATTTTGTTAAAAAAAAGCGGCCGCTTCGGGTAAAAGCGTCCGCCTCAGTCAAAAAAACTCTGTTACCAGTAAATACCGCCAGCGATTTCGGACTGCGCCAGCCATACCGGCTTGGTACTGGTTTTGCACCAGATGCGGTGCAGGTAGCTATAAAAACGCGCACGATCGCGGCGGAATAGCATAAAAGGAAGCGCCGCAACGCCTGCAATCAGCACCAGCGTGCGCCGTATAACGATTTTTGGCAGTGAATAGCGTTTATCCATTGCGTTCCTCCTGAGCAATCTGTTGTAAAGTGTGATCTGCCGCAAATATTACTCCTGGCTGCTCACTTTTGCTACTCATCAGACCACTTATTCTGAACTTTTTTTGACCATTTTTCCGCTTCACAGAATGGCGTTACAACAGTGTGAATAACGGGTTATTTTATTGGGGTAAATCGCTGCGCGGACGCCGCTGCGGTTTATTGCTAAAGTAGAGAAAACCGTGTTGCAGGAGCCCACGTGACAACCATTTTGATTGTGGAAGATGAAAAAGAGATCCGCCGTTTTGTACGCCTGGCGTTAGAGAGCGAAGGCGTAAAAATTGTCGAAGCTGAACAGCTGCAGCGTGGTCTGATTGAAGCGGCAACGCGCAAGCCCGATCTGGCGATCCTCGATCTCGGCCTGCCTGACGGTGATGGCATCGCGTTTATTCGTGAAGTACGCCAGTGGAGCACTATGCCGGTTATTGTGCTTTCAGCCCGCAGTGACGAGCAGGATAAGATCGCAGCGCTGGACGCGGGTGCGGATGATTATCTGACAAAACCGTTTGGCATTGGCGAACTGCTGGCCAGGGTGCGGGTGGCTTTACGTCGTCATCAGGGCAGTCAGCCCGATGCGCGCGTGCTGTTTGGTGAAGTCTGCGTTGACCTTGCTGCACGCCGTATCACCCGCAGCGGTCAGGAAGTGCATCTGACGCCAACCGAGTTTCGCCTGCTCAGTCTGCTGCTGAATAACGCCGGCAAGGTGCTGACGCAGCGCCAGCTGCTGAATCAGGTCTGGGGCCCCAATGCGGTGGAACACAGCCACTATCTGCGCATCTATATGGGCCACCTGCGTCAGAAGCTCGAAGAAAACCCGACGCAGCCTGCTCACCTGCTGACGGAAACCGGTATCGGCTACCGTTTTATGCCATAAAAAAAGGCCGCAGCAGCGGCCCTTTTCACGGTATCACCCTCAGGCGTTCTTCAGAACTTCGCTGACAATTTCCACCGCTTCTTTCTCAATCAGCTCGCGATGCTCAGCGCCAAGGAAGCTTTCGCAGTAAATCTTGTAAGCATCTTCAGTGCCGGACGGACGCGCGGCAAACCAGCCGTTCTCCGTCATGACTTTCAGTCCGCCAATAGATGCGCCGTTACCCGGAGCTGCCGTCAGGCGTGCGGTAATCGGATCGCCCGCCAGCGTATCAGCGCTGACCATCTCTGGTGACAGCTTTGACAGCGCGGCTTTCTGTGCCGAGGTCGCAGACGCCTGCAGACGATTGTAGCTTGGCGCACCAAAGCGCTCCGCCAGCTCATCATAGTGCTGCTGCGGATTTTTACCGGTCACCGCCGTGATTTCAGCGGCCAGCAGGCAGAGAATAATGCCATCTTTATCCGTTGACCAGGCTGAACCATCAAAACGCAGGAAGGAAGCCCCCGCGCTCTCTTCGCCGCCAAAGCCAAAGCTGCCGTCGAACAGGCCATCAACGAACCACTTAAAGCCCACCGGTACTTCTACCAGCTTGCGCCCGATATCATTAACCACGCGGTCGATCATCGCACTGGAGACCAGCGTTTTGCCCACGGCAACATCACTACCCCACTGCGGACGATGCTGGAAAAGATAGTTGATAGCGACGGCCAGGTAGTGGTTTGGATTCATCAGGCCAGCTGGCGTGACAATACCGTGACGGTCATAATCGGGATCGTTGCCGAAGGCCAGATCAAACTTGTCTTTATACGCCAGCAGACCCGCCATCGCGCACTCTGATGAACAGTCCATGCGCACCACGCCATCTTTATCCAGATGCATGAAGCGGAAGGTCTGGTCGATAGCGTCATTAACGATGGTCAGATCGAGGTTGTAATGCTCAGCGATACGCTGCCAGTAAGCCATACCTGAGCCGCCAAGCGGATCGACGCCAATTTTCAGTCCCGCCTTCTGAATCGCCGGGAAGTCGATAACCTGCGCCAGTCCTTCAACATAAGGCTGAATCAGATCCTGCTCAACAATGTGGCCGCTCTGCCACGCCTGATCCAGCGGCAGACGTTTCACATCCTGCAGACCGCCTTTGATCAGCTGGTTAGCGCGATCTTCCACCACTTTTGTGACGTTGGTATCAGCCGGCCCACCGTTTGGCGGATTGTATTTAATGCCGCCATCTTCCGGTGGATTGTGTGAAGGGGTGATCACAATGCCGTCAGCCTGCGCGCCGCCGCGTTTGTTATGCTCCAGAATAGCATTGGAGATAGCGGGCGTTGGCGTGTAGCCGTTATCCTGCTGCACGATGACATCCACACCGTTCGCCGCCAGCACTTCCAGTACTGACAGAATAGCGGGCTCAGAGAGCGCGTGCGTATCTTTGCCCACGTAGCATGGACCCGTAATACCGTTCTTTTTGCGCTCTTCGGCGATCGCCTGTGCGATAGCCAGAATGTGCTCTTCATTGAAGCTGTGACGTCCCGCGCTGCCGCGGTGGCCAGATGTGCCAAATTTCACCGCATGGTCCGGGTTAGCCGCATCCGGCTTCAGGACGTAATACTGCGAGGTTAATTGTGCAACGTTAATCAAATCGCTCTGCTGGGCAGGCTGCCCGGCACGGGGGTGATTGGCCATTGGCGCTTCTCCCTGACGCTTCAGTTTAAATGGTGCCGCAAACTTTCTCTGTCAGCTCCGGAGGGAACTGCATAGCCAGCATGATGTGCTCCACCATGCTGCATTTACGGCCTGTATTGGTGTTTGTGATGACCCAGTAAGGTGTACCTGGCACATGCTTAGGTTTGGTATGCGTGCCATTTTGCAGCAGCGTATGCTCATCACCGGCAAAATAGACGCGCGTACGTCCCTGCAGCGATGCGGTAGCATCGGCAAATGCATCAGGATCGAGACGATAGAGCGTTGACAAAATCAGCATAAAGCGGTTAACCGCTTTTTTCTGCTCGGCATACTCATCTGACAGCATCAGCTCGCGCATGGCACGCACGCGGTCCTGCGGACGCGCTTCAGGCTCTGCTGCTGCTGTCGCCTCTTTTACCGGGGCCGTTACTGCTGGCGCTGCTGCAGCGCGCGAGCTGGCGGTAAATTTCAGCATGCGACGCAGTATGTCTGAGGCGCTTTCACCGATGTGCTGCGTGTGGCTGGCAATATAACGGTAGAGTTCTTCGTCAACTTCAATCGTTTTCATCTTATTCCGTACGAGTCTGGCAACTAGCAGAATCCCGCATTCTGCAACGCCCTTACCGGTAGCGGGCACGCAGAGAGCCTGGGATCTGACATATTGATTATAAAGTTAAATCCGCAATAGCTGATAGCGCTGGCAACGTTTACGGGCAAAAGTCAGAATATGCCCTAATACCTGGCGACCGCCACCCGGACAGGTAGAATCATGATACCCTAACCCACGCTCTCAACTGTAAGAACTTTAGCCATGATTTTGAATGCCCGTCTGCAAACTGCACAATCTGATTCTCACAGCGCACCGGTTTTGCTTATCCATGGCCTGTTCGGCAGCCTGGATAACCTTGGCGGGCTGGCGCGTGGCGTAGCCGATGCGCGTACTACGCTGCAGGTGGATGTGCGCAACCACGGTTTATCGGCGCGCAGCAACAGCATGAGCTATGCTGCAATGGCGCAGGATATGGTTGATACGCTGGATGCGCAGCAGATCACGCAGGTTGATGTGATTGGCCACTCGATGGGGGGCAAAATCGCTATGGCACTGAGTGCGCTGGCGCCTGAACGCGTTGGCAAGCTGGTGCTGATTGATATCGCTCCCGTTGACTATCAGACGCGCCGGCACGATGAGATCTTTGCGGCGATTCGCGCGGTATCCGCAGCCGGCGTGACGCGCCGCAGTGAAGCCGCAGCGGTGATGCGACAGTTTATCCCTGAAGAGGGGATCATTCAGTTTATCCTGAAGTCCTTTGCTGAAGGAGAATGGCGGTTCAACGTGCCGGTATTATGGGATAACTACGCGACGATATCGGGCTGGGAACCTATTCCCGCCTCGGCTCATCCGGCGCTGTTTATTCGCGGCGGCGACTCTCCTTATCTGGATAATCACTATCGGGCCGCGCTGCTGGCCCAGTTTCCTGAGGCGCGGGCGCAGGTCATTGCCGGTGCCGGGCACTGGGTGCATGCAGAGAAGCCTGATGCCGTGTTACGTGCCGTGCGGCGCTTTTTTACGCTCTGAAAGCAAAAGCTTACTGCGCTATGTTTAAGATTGGCGTCACGTCTGACGCTGGAGTATGATGTCGCGCTAAAATTTTGCCACGGTGGTCAGACACTGTGGCTGGCCGATAATGTGTTTAATCGCGCGGCGCCGTTCGCGCCCACTCAGTTTCGCAAATCATGGCAAAAGAACAGACAGACCGTACCACGCTTGATCTCTTTGCAGACGAGCGACGACCGGGCCGCCCGAAAACCAGCCCGCTGTCGCGCGATGAGCAGCTGCGCATTAATAAGCGCAATCAGCTTAAACGCGATAAGGTTCGTGGGCTACGGCGCGTGGAGCTCAAAATGTCCGGCGAAGCGGTTGACGCGCTCAATACGCTGGCTGAGCAACAAAATATCAGCCGCAGCGAGCTGATTGAGCAGATGCTGCTGACGCAGCTCAAACTCATATAATTTATGCAGACCGCACACTGGAACACAAACTCTGCGCTTTGCGCGTTCCGCGCTTTTTCAGGGTCTGCTATCATTCGCTTATCTGTATAGTCTGTTGACTTACTCTCACATTCAGGATTTAAGAGGCTACCTAACCCATGGCAATCGTAGGCATTTTCTTCGGCAGCGATACCGGCAACACTGAAAACATTGCAAAGATGATCCAGAAACAACTGGGTAAAGATGTCGCCGAAGTGCATGACATTGCTAAGAGCACGAAAGAAGATCTGGAAGCGTTTGATATTCTGCTGCTGGGTATTCCTACCTGGTATTATGGTGAGGCGCAGTGCGACTGGGATGACTTTTTCCCGACGCTGGAAGAGATTGACTTCAATGGCAAGCTGGTTGCGCTGTTTGGCTGTGGCGACCAGGAAGATTATGCCGAGTACTTCTGCGATGCGCTGGGTACGATTCGCGACATTATTGAGCCAAATGGCGCAATCATCGTGGGCCACTGGCCTGTTGAAGGTTACCACTTTGAAGCCTCTAAAGGTCTGGCCGATGAGAAGCATTTCCTCGGGCTCGCCATCGATGAAGATCGTCAGCCAGAGCTGACGAATGCGCGCGTCGAAGGCTGGGTGAAGCAGATTTTTGATGAGCTGCAGCTTAAAGAAATTATTGAGGCATAATGTGTTGCCGTTACCCGATGCAGGCACGGTTAACATCGGGTAACGGAATTGCCTATAAAAATAATAGCTACGCTTTTTTAACTTTTCCCTGCAATTCTGTAGAATACCCGCAACGGTTAACGGCTTATTCCTCTGTCAGCAGGCTGAGGCTGAGTGAACTGAGAACCCAGCACTGTATAATCCCGCCGGCGACAGCAAGAGCGTTACTTCCGCCTCTGGTGATTTCTTTAGCATTTGCCTGGTTTCTATTCGCCTGCCCCGGTTCTATAATGAGACGCAAATGAGAATGCGCGTTAACCACACATTCAAGGCTGTTAAGCCGCAAATGACTAGCAAAGTAACAGGACAATATCCGCATGACTGACAACAATTCCGCATTGAAAAAGGCTGGCCTGAAAGTCACGCTGCCCAGATTAAAGATTCTGGAAGTGCTTCAGGAACCCCAGTGCCATCACGTCAGTGCGGAAGATTTGTACAAACGCCTGATCGATATGGGCGAAGAGATTGGTCTGGCCACGGTATATCGCGTTCTGAACCAGTTTGACGACGCGGGCATTGTAACCCGTCATAACTTCGAAGGCGGCAAGTCCGTTTTTGAATTAACGCAGCAGCAGCATCACGATCATCTTATCTGCCTGGACTGCGGTAAAGTGATTGAGTTCAGCGATGAGTCGATCGAAACGCGCCAGCGCGAAATCGCGACCCGCCACGGCATTAAGCTTACTAACCATAGCCTCTATCTGTATGGTCACTGCGAAGTGGGTGACTGCCGGGAAGATGAAACGCTGCATAACGATAAATAACGTCAGCTACGCTGCAAAATAAAAAAACCGGTGCAGGCACCGGTTTTTTTGTTGCTGCAGTTCAGGCGACCAGTGTCTCCTGCAGATAGCGCCAGCGCGGATTTTCCGTTGTGCAGTCCAGCACCGCCAGCGAAATACGGCTGTGGCTCTCGCCGTTCAGTATCTGCAGTTCGCGATACTGAATGGTGACCTCTTTTTGCTGCTCAGAAATGATTGCATGTTCGCTGGTCGCGATGCGCATTCCTTCACGCTGTCCGCACAGGCGGCGAAAAAGATCTTCAACGTCATTCAGATTCAGCTGTCTGCCCTGTGGCGTAACCATCCGGAAATCAGGATGGAAATGCGACAGCAGCAGCCCCATGGTATCGTTGCTGACATCCGCATGATTAAAAATACGTTCAATGAGCTGATGTAAAACCACAACGCTATGTTTGGCTTCCTGAGCGAGGCTTGTCATTATTTTTCCCTTTTTGCTAGCCACAGACCAAGTCCGGAGTGCGCATAGCCTACCTGAAAAAAAGGATTTAACACGGTCAAATGCGTTAATTTTTTTAAAGTCAGACAAGTCGTAAACCCGCATACCAGCTCGATTTTATTTAACGCAGAATAAATGGTTGCCGGGGAGCAAAAGAGGATAATAAAAAAGGGCGAATGCTCGCCCTTATATAATTTTATGATGCCGGAAGCGGTTATTATTCGCTGCCAATCTTCGCCCAGGTATCACGCAGGCCTACCGTGCGGTTAAATACCAGCGCTGATGGCTGCGAGTAGACGCTGTCCGCGCAGAAGTAGCCCTCACGCTCGAACTGGTATGGCGAGGTTGCTGCCGCTTCGCGCAGTCCTGGCTCCACAAAGCCCTGCTTGATCTGCAGCGAGTCCGGATTCAGGGTCGCGAGGAAATCCTCTGCCGCGCCCGGGTTAGGCACGCTGAACAGACGATCATAGAGGCGGAACTCAGCGGGCAGCGCATGAATTGCGGAGACCCAGTGGATCACCCCTTTTACTTTGCGGCCATCAGCCGGGTCTTTGCTCAGCGTATCCACATCGCAGGTTGCATAGATGCAGGTGATGTTGCCCGCCTCATCTTTTGCCACGCGCTCAGCGCGAATCACATAAGCGTTACGCAGGCGCACTTCTTTACCCAGTACCAGACGCTTATACTGCTTGTTAGCTTCTTCACGGAAATCTGCGCGATCGATCCACACTTCGCGGCTGAAAGGCACGTCGCGCGTTCCCATCTCCGGCCGGTTAGGATGGTTTGGCATGGTGATGATCTCATCATGCCCGGCAGGCAGGTTTTCAATCACGACTTTAAGCGGGTCGAGCACGGCCATAGCACGCGGCGCATTTTCGTTGAGGTCGTCACGAATGCATGACTCCAGCGAAGCCATCTCAACGATATTGTCCTGTTTGGTGATACCGATGCGGCGGCAGAACTCACGAATTGATGCCGCGCTGTAACCACGACGGCGCAGGCCTGAAACGGTCAGCATGCGCGGATCGTCCCAGCCTTCAACCCGCTTCTCGCTCACCAGCTGCGTCAGCTTGCGCTTCGACATCACCGCATATTCCAGATTCAGGCGCGAAAATTCATACTGCCGCGGATGCACCGGAATCGTGATGTTATCCAGCACCCAGTCATACAGGCGACGGTTATCCTGAAACTCCAGCGTACAGAGCGAATGCGTGATCCCTTCCAGCGCATCGGAGATGCAGTGCGTGAAATCGTACATCGGATAGATGCACCACTTGTTACCGGTCTGATGGTGCTCGGCAAACTTAATGCGGTAGAGCACCGGATCGCGCATCACAATAAAGCTGGAAGCCATATCGATTTTGGCACGCAGGCACGCCTTACCCTCTTCAAAGCCACCATCGCGCATTTTCCGGAACAGCGCCAGGTTCTCTTCGACGCTGCGATCGCGATACGGGCTGTTTTTGCCCGGCGCCGTCAGCGTGCCGCGATACTCGCGGATCTGCTCGGGTGACAGTTCGTCAACGTACGCCAGTCCTTTGTTGATCAGCTCGACAGCATAATTAAACAGCTGATCAAAATAGTCGGATGAGTAACGAATGTTGCCGCTCCACTCAAAGCCCAGCCATTGCACATCATTTTTGATCGACTCGACGAACTCCATATCCTCTTTAACCGGATTGGTATCATCGAAACGCAGATTGCATTCCCCCTGATAATCCTGTGCGATTCCAAAGTTCAGGCAGATCGATTTTGCATGGCCAATATGCAGATAACCATTGGGCTCTGGCGGGAAACGGGTATGCACACTACTGTGCTTACCGCTCGCCAAATCTTCGTCGATGATCTGACGAATAAAGTTCGTTGGGCGGGCTTCAGCCTCACTCATCTCAAAATCCTCAAACAATAACGGGTGATTTTACCTCGAAGTAACGGAGTATGATCCACAAAGCGCTGAAGGGAAACAACCGTTTGTTGGCGCTTTTAAAACAAAAAAGGCAGGAATCGCTTCCTGCCTTATCGGTTAGACGCCCGGGGTTAGTTTTTCACCTCATAGAGCGGCGTTTCGCCGGCAACGACCGTGCCGGTTGCCAGCAGCGTAAGACCTGCGAAGTCGTCGCTGTTGCTGACCACCACCGGACTGATCATCGAGCGCGCGTGAGCGTTCAGATAGTCCAGATCCATCTCCAGGATCGGCTCGCCAGCGGTAACGGTCGCGCCCTCTTCCACCAGCCGGGTAAAACCGCGCCCTGCCAGCGCAACGGTGTCCAGCCCCATATGCACCACTATCTCAACGCCGCTCTCTGTTTCCAGACAGAAGGCGTGATTGGTATTGAAGATTTTCACTATGGTACCGGCAATCGGTGCCACCACGCGGCTATCCGACGGCTGAATGGCCAGGCCATCACCTACCGCTTTGCTGGCGAACGCTTCATCCGGCACCTTATCCAGCGCCACTACATGACCTGATACCGGTGCCAGCAGCGTGGCAATCGCCTTATGTGTAGCCGCGGGCGCAGGCGCTGCTGCTGCCACAACCGGTTTAGCCACAGGCGCAGCGCTGGCGGCCGCCACCGGGCCTTTGGTCAATACGGACTTCATCGCAGTAGCGATACTCTCCGCCTGCGTACCCACAATAATCTGCACGCTCTGCTTATTAAGACGAATAACGCCTGAAGCGCCGATACGTTTTGCCACACCTTCGCTGACCTGTGCGGAATCTTTCACGTTCAGGCGCAGGCGCGTGATACAGGCATCAATATGCGTCAGGTTTTCAGAGCCGCCGACGGCAGCAATATAGCGACGCGCCAGCGATTCAGTCGCCGTTTCACCGCTACTTTCAGGCGTGACATTCACATCATAACCATCGGTTTCATCATCCGCTGCCAGCTCGCGGCCCGGCGTCAGCAGATTAAATTTGCGGATAGTGAAACGGAAGACGACGTAATAGATCACGAAGAAGACCAGGCCCTGCGGGATCAGCATCCACCAGTGCACCGCCAGCGGGTTACGCGACGAGAGCACCATATCTACCAGGCCGGCGCTGAAGCCAAAGCCGGCAATCCACTGCATGCTGGCCGCAATAAACACGGAAATACCGGTGAGTACCGCGTGGATCACATAGAGCACCGGGGCCACGAACATAAAGGAGAATTCCAGCGGCTCAGTGATACCGGTAAAGAATGCGGCAAAAGCGGCTGCCAGCATAATGCCGCCCACTTTTGCCCGATTCTCAGGACGCGAGCAGTGATAGATAGCCAGTGCCGCACCCGGCAGGCCAAACATCATGATCGGGAAGAAGCCTGCCTGGTAGCGACCCGTAATACCCGGAATGCCGCTGCCGTTAGCAATAGACTGCGCGCCGCCGAGGAATTTTGGAATGTCGTTAATACCCGCAACATCAAACCAGAACACGGAATTGAGCGCGTGGTGCAGGCCAACCGGGATCAGCAGTCGGTTAAAGAAGGCGTATACCCCCGCCCCGACAGAACCCAGTTTCTGGATATGTTCCCCAAAGCTTACCAGACCACCGAAGATCACCGGCCAGACGTACATCAGGATAAACGCCACGACAATCATCAGGAAGGAGACCAGAATCGGTACCAGGCGACGCCCGCTGAAGAAAGAGAGCGCTTTAGGCAGTTCGACATGGCTGAAGCGGTTATACATCTCCGCCGAAAGGATACCCACCATGATACCGACAAACTGGTTTTCAATTTTGCCAAACGCCGCAGGCACCTGCTCAAGCGGCATTTTCTGGATCATAGCGACTGCAGCAGGCGAACAGAGCGTGGTCACCACAAGAAAGCCAACAAAGCCGGTCAGAGCCGCTGCGCCATCTTTATCCTTAGACATACCGTACGCGACACCAATCGCAAACAGTACCGACATATGGTCGATAATCGCGGAGCCTGACTTTATCAGCAGTGCCGCCAGTGCGTTACCTGCCCCCCAGCTGTCGGGATCGATCCAGTAGCCTACCCCCATCAGGATAGCGGCCGCCGGCAGCGTGGCCACTGGCACCATCAGCGCACGGCCGACTTTTTGTAAATAGCCTAATATACTCACCTTGTTCTCCCCCTATGAGACTGGCGTATCCCCTGGTACGGGTTGGTTTTATTATCCCGGCACCTGGCGTGTTGATAAGACGATTCTCTGCGAGATGCAGTGTAAAGATAAATTAATTCGCCTCGCAAATTAAAACCGCTCCAGTTGTGACTTTTATCACCTTAATAGCCAATATAAGTCGCTTAATACTGGTCACTGCCACAAACTTATTTTATGATAAAAAATATCAACCGCTCTTTTTCGCTGTAGCCTGCTGATAAACGCGTTAACCTCATTCACACTTGATCACGGCTGCTACAGCATATTCTTTTTATCTGTTTAACCGAGGTGCACTATGAGACTGATTCCGCTGGCTACACCTGCTCAGGTTGGCAAATGGGCAGCCCGCCATATCGTCAACCGGATTAACGCCTTTAACCCAGGCCCTGAGCGTCCCTTTGTTCTGGGATTGCCTACGGGCGGCACGCCGCTGGAAGCTTACAAGCATCTGATTGAGATGCACAAAGCGGGCCAGGTCAGCTTTAAGCATGTTGTCACATTCAATATGGATGAGTATGTCGGTCTGCCGAAAGCGCACCCGGAAAGCTATCACAGCTTTATGTATCGCAACTTTTTCGATCACGTTGATATTCCGTCAGAAAACATCAATCTTCTGAATGGCAATGCGGAAGATATTGACGCAGAATGTCGCCAGTATGAAGAGAAGATTCGTGCGTTTGGTAAAATCCACCTGTTTATGGGTGGTGTAGGCAATGATGGCCATATTGCGTTTAATGAACCCGCCTCCTCGCTCTCATCGCGTACACGTATAAAAACGCTGACGCATGATACGCGTGTCGCTAATTCACGCTTTTTCGATGGCGATGTCAGCCAGGTCCCTAAATATGCGCTGACCGTTGGCGTGGGTACGCTGCTTGATGCCGAAGAGGTAATGATCCTGGTGACAGGCCACGTCAAAGCGCTGGCGCTTCAGGCCGCGGTAGAAGGCAACGTAAACCATATGTGGACCATCAGCTGTCTGCAGCTGCATCCAAAAGCGGTTGTGGTATGTGATGAGCCAGCGACAATGGAACTGAAAATTAAAACGGTAAAATATTTCCGCGAGCTTGAAGCGGAAAATATGCAGGGCGTCTGAGAGCACGATGTAGAAGCCTGCTGTCGTTGACAGCTGGCGCAGCCGGGAGAGAGATAATGTACGCATTAGTAAACGGTCGGATTTTTACCGGCTATGACATTCTGGACGATCACGCGGTAGTTATCGCGGACGGTATTATTGATCGGGTTTGCCCGCGCGCCATGCTGGATGCAGCGCTACCGCAACAGGATATGGCCGGCGCGTTTATCGCTCCCGGCTTTATCGACCTGCAGCTCAACGGCTGCGGCGGTGTGCAATTCAACGATTCGCCTGAAGCGCTGAGCATGGAAACGCTGGAGATAATGCAGCGTGCTAATGAAAAGTCAGGCTGTACCAGCTTTCTTCCAACGCTGATTACCAGCAGTGATGAACTGATGAAGCAGGCGGTGGAAACCATGCGCGCCTGGCTGACAACGCGCCAGAATCAGGCGCTGGGTTTGCACCTTGAAGGTCCGTGGCTCAACCGGGAGAAAAAAGGAACGCACAATCCGGCTCTGATACGCCAGCCCGATCCCGCACTGGTCGACTACCTTTGTGCCAACGCGGATGTCATTACTAAAGTCACGCTGGCGCCTGAACAGGCAGGCAGCGAGGTTATTCGTCAGCTCAGCGCAGCCGGTATCATCGTTTCTGCCGGTCACTCTAATGCGACCTATGCCGAGGCAAAAGCCGGCTTCAGCGCCGGCATTACCTTTGCGACCCATCTTTATAATGCGATGAGTCCTTTTAGCGGCCGTGAACCTGGACTGGTCGGTGCGCTGTTTGATTCGCCTGATGTATACTGCGGCATCATTGCAGATGGCTTACATGTCAATTACGCTAACGTGCGCATGGCAAAACGTCTCAAAGGCGAACGGCTGATTCTGGTTACTGACGCGACTGCGCCGGCAGGTGCTGCGATTGATAAATTCATTTTTGCAGGTAAAACAATATACTATCGCAATGGTCTGTGCGTGGATGAGCATGGAACCCTGAGCGGTTCAGCACTGACAATGATTGAAGCAGTGCAGAACAGCGTAGAGTATTGCGGCATTGCCCTGGATGAGGCGTTACGTATGGCAACGCTTTATCCGGCAAGAGCCATGGGCGTGGAGAAACAGCTGGGCACGGTAGCAGCAGGAAAAGCCGCCAACCTCACTGTTTTTACCCGCGATTATCAAATCATCAAGACGTTCGTCAATGGAGAGAGCGTCCTCAGCGAGTAAGCATTGAATGACCACTGGCGGCCAGACTCAAATAGGAAATGTCGATCTTGTCAAACAACTCAATAGCGCAGCCGTTTATCGGTTGATCGATCAACAGGGGCCGATTTCGCGCATTCAGATTGCCGATCTCAGCCAGCTTGCGCCCGCCAGTGTCACTAAAATTACCCGTCAGCTGATTGAACGCGGTTTGATCAAAGAGGTCGAGCAGCAGGCCTCTACCGGCGGTCGCCGCGCCATCTCCATTATCACGGAAACCCGTCATTTCCATACCATCGGCGTCCGTCTCGGACGCAACGACGCCACGCTTACCCTGTTTGATCTAAGCGGCAAATCGCTGGCGCAGGAAGATTATCCGCTACCGGAGCGCACGCAGGAGACGTTGGAGAACGCGCTGTTTAACGCTATCAGCGCGTTTATCAACGTGCATCAGCGGAAAATTCATGAGCTGATCGCTATTGCCGTGATCCTGCCCGGGCTGGTCGATCCGGTTAAAGGGATTATCCGCTATATGCCGCACATTGCCGTCAGCCACTGGCCGCTGGTTGCCAGCCTGCAGCAGCGGTTCAGCGTGACCAGCTTTGTAGGGCATGATATCCGCAGTCTGGCGCTGGCTGAGCACTACTTCGGTGCAAGCCGCGACTGCGCTGACTCGATTCTGGTGCGGCTGCATCGTGGAACCGGTGCCGGCATTATTGCTAACGGACAGATTTTTCTCGGCAGTAACGGTAACGTGGGTGAAATTGGCCATATCCAGGTCGATCCGTTAGGCGAACGCTGCCACTGCGGCAACTTCGGCTGTCTGGAAACCATCGCCGCAAATGGCGCGATTGAAAACCGCGTACGCCATCTGCTGAATCAGGGATATCCAAGTACGCTGTCGCTGGATAACTGCCTGATGCCGCAAATCTGTCACGCTGCTAATCAGGGCGACGCGCTGGCGTGTGAAGTGATTGAGTATGTGGGGCGTTATCTCGGCAAAGCGATTGCCATTGCAATCAACCTTTTTAACCCGCAAAAGGTGGTGCTGGCGGGCGAAATCACCGACGCCGACAAAGTGTTGTTTCCCGCCATCGAGAGCTGTATCAATACGCAGGTGCTGCGTGAGTTTCGTAAAAACCTGCCGGTGGTGCGCTCACAGCTGGATCATCGCTCCGCGATTGGGGCGTTTGCGCTGGCAAAACGCGCTATGCTGAATGGCATTCTGCTGCAGCATCTGCTGGAAGATTAATTGTAACCTGCCTGAGCAGGCCTGACGGGATCTTGTATGACCATTAAAAGCGTAATCTGTGATATCGATGGCGTGTTGATGCATGACAACACGGCCGTGAAAGGGGCTAATGAATTTCTGCAGCGTATCCTGGAAAAAGGCATGCCGCTGGTCGTGCTGACTAACTATCCGTCGCAGACTGCTCAGGATCTGGCCAACCGTTTCTCCAACGCCGGCGTCGACATTCCTGACTCGGTGTTTTATACCTCAGCCATGGCCACCGCTGATTTCCTGCGGCGTCAGGAGGGGAAAAAAGCGTATGTGATCGGAGAAGGTGCGCTGGTTCATGAACTCTACAACGCCGGCTTTACCATTACTGACGTCAATCCTGATTTTGTTATCGTCGGTGAAACCCGCTCGTTTAACTGGGATATGATGCATAAAGCCGCGTTTTTTGTGGCTAACGGCGCGCGCTTTATTGCGACCAATCCGGATACCCACGCGCGTGGATTTATTCCCGCCTGCGGCGCCCTCTGTGCCGGTATCGAAACCATTTCGGGCCGTAAGCCTTTTTATGTTGGCAAGCCCAGCCCCTACATTATGCGGGCGGCGCTGAACAAAATGCATGCGCACTCTGAAGAGACAGTGATCGTGGGTGATAACCTGCGCACCGATATTCTGGCGGGCTTCCAGGCGGGACTGGAAACTATTCTGGTGCTCTCTGGTGTTTCCACCCTGAGCGATATCGACGCAATGCCATTCCGCCCCGACTGGATTTTCCCTTCCGTCGCCGATATCGATCTGTTCTGACCGGCGCCGTGCACCTGCTGACGCCCTGCCCACCTGCCGGTGTGCGGGGCGTTACTGTTTTTAGCGCCTGATGATAAAAAGAGCTAAACCGGCAAATTATTAGATATCATCTAAAAAAATAGCCTTTATTTTGGTTTATATTCAATTTATTCACCTGTGCAACACTCTATTTATCATAAAAACGTTATTTTGCTTGCGCAACCACCATCAATTAGCGCATTTTCTTATACATCACGCAGCGCAGGCTGCCGGACAAATGCAAAATAACATCGCCACAGGGTGAGATCAGGAGTCAGTTATGTGTTCGATTTTTGGTGTGCTGGATCTGAAAAGCGATCCTGTTGAACTGCGCAAGAAAGCGCTGGAGTCTTCCCGTCTGATGCGTCACCGCGGCCCGGACTGGTCCGGGGTGTTTGCAGATGATAAGGCTATCCTGGTGCATGAGCGCCTCTCAATCGTTGACGTTAACAACGGCGCGCAGCCGCTGTATAACGCTGACCACACCCACGTACTGGCCGTGAACGGCGAAATTTATAACCATCAGGCGCTGCGCGCTGAGCTGAGCGATCGTTATGCGTTTCAGACCGGCTCCGACTGCGAAGTGATTCTGGCGCTCTATCAGGAAAAAGGCGTCGATTTCCTTGATGACCTGCAGGGTATGTTCGCTTTCATCCTGTGGGACAGCGTTAAACAGCAGTACCTGATTGGTCGCGATCATATCGGTATCATTCCGCTCTATATGGGCAATGATGAGCACGGTAACCTTTACGTGGCGTCTGAAATGAAAGCGCTGGTTCCGGTCTGCCGCTCTATTAAAGAATTCCCGCCGGGAAGCTTCCTCTCCAGCACTGATGGTGAGATCCGTCGTTACTGGCAGCGCGACTGGATGGATTTTGCAGCGGTTGCGCAGAACACCACCGATGCTGCAGGCCTGAAACATGCGCTGGAAGAGTCAGTAAAAAGCCATCTGATGTCTGATGTCCCTTACGGCGTGCTGCTCTCAGGCGGACTGGACTCTTCAATCATTTCGGCCGTTACCAAGCGTTTTGCGGCTAAACGGGTGGAAGATGCTGATAAGAGCGACGCATGGTGGCCACAGCTGCACTCGTTTGCTGTGGGCCTGGAGGGTTCACCCGATCTGAAAGCTGCGCAGGCGGTCGCCGATCATCTCGGTACCGTACACCACGAAATTCATTTCACGGTACAGGAAGGCCTGGACGCGATCCGTGACGTGATTTACCACATCGAAACGTATGATGTCACCACGATTCGCGCCTCAACGCCGATGTATCTGATGTCACGCAAAATCAAGGCGATGGGTATCAAGATGGTGCTTTCTGGTGAGGGCGCAGATGAAGTATTTGGCGGCTATCTCTACTTCCATAAAGCACCAAACGCCCGTGAGTTCCATGAGGAGAACGTGCGTAAGCTGCTGGCGCTGCATATGTTTGACTGCGCGCGTGCGAACAAAGCGATGTCAGCCTGGGGCGTAGAGGCACGCGTGCCGTTCCTGGATAAAAAATTCCTGGATGTGGCAATGCGCATCAACCCGGAAGATAAACTGTGCGGCAGCAACGGGAAGATGGAAAAGCACATTCTGCGTGAATGCTTCTCATCGTATCTGCCGGAGAGCGTGGCGTGGCGTCAAAAAGAGCAATTTTCTGATGGGGTCGGTTACAGCTGGATCGATACGCTGAAAGAAGTGGCGGCGAAGCAGGTCAGCGATCAGCAGCTGGCAACCGCACATTTCCGCTTCCCGCACAACACGCCTGGCTCAAAAGAAGCGTATCTCTATCGCGAAATCTTTGAGGAGCTGTTCCCGCTGCCGAGCGCAGCAGAGTGCGTGCCTGGCGGACCTTCTGTGGCCTGCTCTTCTGCTAAAGCGATTGAGTGGGATGAGGCGTTCAAATCCATGGACGATCCTTCCGGCCGTGCCGTTGGCGTACATCAGTCCGCGTACAAATAAGCGCATCGCCGGATAGTGTAAGGGACCCGCTGCGGTCCCTTTTTAGTTGCAACTGACGCGGATGTGATCGAAAATTGCTGAATAAAGCGCCAGCCTGGTTACAAGCCAGACAAACAGGCGCCGCAAGGTAAAAAACGGCAAAAAAACTGTTGACGCTACAAAGCTCAATACGCATAATGCGCCCCGCAACGCCGTTGAAGGTAACGCGAAAAAAGATGGCTACGTAGCTCAGTCGGTTAGAGCACATCACTCATAATGATGGGGTCACAGGTTCGATTCCCGTCGTAGCCACCATCTTTTTTGCGGGAGTGGCGAAATTGGTAGACGCACCAGATTTAGGTTCTGGCGCCGCAAGGTGTGCGAGTTCAAGTCTCGCCTCCCGCACCATTTCAGTCTTCGGCAGCCGGATGGGGTATCGCCAAGCGGTAAGGCACCGGTTTTTGATACCGGCATTCCCTGGTTCGAATCCAGGTACCCCAGCCAATCCGATATGTTTTCGTGGATACGCGTTAACAGATGGGATATCGCCAAGCGGTAAGGCACCGGTTTTTGATACCGGCATTCCCTGGTTCGAATCCAGGTATCCCAGCCAGCATCGGGAAAAGCAGTAAAGCAGTATTATGGCTACGTAGCTCAGTCGGTTAGAGCACATCACTCATAATGATGGGGTCACAGGTTCGATTCCCGTCGTAGCCACCAGATAATTGGGGTGTCGCCAAGCGGTAAGGCACTGGTTTCTGATACCAGCATTCCGGGGTTCGAATCCCTGCACCCCAGCCATACAAAGACAATTTGATCAAACACCTATTGGGGTGTCGCCAAGCGGTAAGGCACTGGTTTCTGATACCAGCATTCCGGGGTTCGAATCCCTGCACCCCAGCCAAATTGCACAACAGGCCCGCTTTTGCGGGCTTTGTTGTTTCTGACGTTCTGAAACGGCAGGGCTTTCTGCCAGCGCGCCGCGCCAGCAGTAAGCGTGGGTGAGGTCAGAGTCCCAGCGCGTAGCGCAGCGCACGACGCTTCAGGCCGCCGGCACGCTCTGCCGCCATCAACCCCAGATTACGCGCCAGGCGCAGCGGCGGCAGTGAGTTGCTGAACGCAAAATAGAACAGATCCATGCCACCCTGCATCAGCAGATTATCGCGATAGCGTTCACGCTGATAGCGCTGCAGCACCGCCATTCCTGACCACGTCTGCGCCTGACTGCGCGCCTCAGTCAGCACGGTAATCAGCGCATCCACGTCGCGATAGCCCAGGTTAACGCCCTGCCCCGCCAGCGGATTAATCGTATGCGCAGCATCGCCCACCAGCGCCAGCCCCGGCATGACGTAGCGCGTGGCATGACGCCGGACCAGCGGAAACGACGCCGCGCTCTTTATCTGAAAACGGCCGAGACGGGCCGGGAAATTCAGCTTTACCTCTTTCTCCAGCTGGCTCAGCGGCAGCGCCTGCAGCTGACGGATACGCGCGGGTGCGTCATACCACACCAGCGATGCATGCTGGTCAAAAAGCGGCAGAAAAGCTCGCGGCCCCTGCGGCGTAAACTGCTGCCAGGTAGCATCACCCGCCGGATGCTCACACTCGGTACTGATAAGCATGCAGGATTGCGCATAGTTCCAGCCGTGCACGCCAATGCCTGCCAGCTGCCGCACCCGCGAGTTAGCGCCATCCGCGCCAACCACCAGCCGGGCATCAAGCGGTGCGCCCTGGTCCAGGGTGATGTGCCAGCCGCCGCTATGCGGCTGCAGATCCTGCAGCGTTGCCGGGCACAGCAGCGCGACGCCATCCTGCTGCATCTGCTCCCACAGCGCCCGCTGCAACACGCGGTTTTCTACCATATAGCCAAGCACCGGCAGCCCCAGCGATGCTGCATCAAACGTGACGTGCGCGCTCTGCCACTCCCAGGTTTCCAGTTTGCGATAGGGCGCACTGCGCATCGTCTCTACGCGCGCCCAGGCGCCCAGCTGCTGCAGTAACGCAACTGAAGAAGCACCAATCGCGGAGATGCGGATATCAGGCTCGCAGCTGCTATCAAACGGCTCAGGTTCTGCACGCTCAATGACAGCGACGCGGAACTGCTGCTGCGCCAGCCCGCACGCCAGCGCCGCCCCCACCATGCCACCTCCGACGATGACCACGTCATACTGTCTCTCCTGCATCAATCCTCACCTTTCCTGTTGCCCTGACGCCCCACGGCGTTTGCTGATAAACAAAGTGTACCGGAAATCATCCGGAAGGGGGCTGAGCCGCTGCCACATCTTTTTGTGTCCGCGCTGCCTGCAGCAGCCTGGCTGTCACGCTGGTGCGCGAAGTATGACAGGTACGCTGGTCACATCCCCCCCAAAGCATTACACTATGCCCCCTGCACTTCCCTGCTCAGATTCAATGGCTGGTTCAATGACCAAAAAACTGCATATCAAAACCTGGGGCTGTCAGATGAATGAGTACGATTCATCCAAGATGGCTGACCTGCTGAACAGCACGCACGGCTACACTCTGACGGAGGAAGCCGAAGACGCAGATGTTCTGCTGCTTAATACCTGCTCTATCCGTGAGAAAGCGCAGGAGAAAGTCTTTCACCTGTTAGGGCGCTGGAAAAAGCTCAAAGCGGCCAATCCCGATCTTATCATCGGCGTGGGCGGCTGCGTGGCGTCGCAGGAAGGCGATAAACTGCGCCAGCGTGCACAGTGTGTTGATATCGTCTTTGGACCACAGACGCTGCATCGCCTGCCGGAAATGATCAATCAGGTACGCGGGAATAAAAGCCCGGTAGTTGACGTCAGCTTCCCGGAAATTGAAAAATTTGACCGTCTGCCGGAACCGCGCGCTGAAGGCCCGACGGCTTTTGTCTCCATCATGGAAGGCTGCAATAAATATTGCACTTTCTGCGTGGTGCCGTATACCCGCGGCGAAGAAGTCAGCCGTCCCTGCGACGATATTCTGCTGGAAATCGCCCAGCTGGCCGCTCAGGGTGTGCGCGAGGTTAACCTGCTGGGTCAGAACGTCAACGCCTATCGCGGCGCGACCTTTGATGACCAGATCTGCACGTTTGCTGAGCTGCTGCGCCTCGTCGCCGCCATTGATGGTATCGACCGCATCCGCTTTACCACCAGCCATCCGATTGAGTTCACCGATGACATCATTGATGTCTATCGTGATACGCCAGAGCTGGTGAGCTTCCTGCATCTGCCGGTCCAGAGCGGCGCTGACCGTATTCTGACGCTGATGAAGCGGGCGCACACTGCGCTGGAGTACAAAGCGATTATTCGCAAGCTGCGCGCAGCACGTCCTGATATCGAAATCAGCTCTGATTTTATCATCGGTTTCCCGGGTGAAACTCAGCACGACTTCGAACAGACCATGAAGCTGATCCACGACGTTAACTTTGACACCAGCTACAGCTTTATCTACTCCGCCCGTCCGGGTACGCCTGCGGCTGACCTGCCAGACGACGTGCCGGAAGAGGAGAAAAAGCAGCGCCTTTATATTCTGCAGGATCGTATCCAGCAGCAGGCGATGGCGATCAGCCGCCGTATGGTGGGTACCGTTCAGCGTATTCTGGTTGAGGGTACATCACGTAAAAATGTGATGGAACTGACCGGCCGTACTGAAAATAACCGCGTGGTAAACTTTGAAGGCTCGGTGAACATGATTGGCAAATTTGTCGATGTTGAAATCGTCGATGTCTATGCCAACTCACTGCGCGGCGTGGTCGTACGCACTGAAGATCGCATGGGACTGCGCGTGGCGCAGAGTCCGGCGGCCGTCATTGCCCGTACCCGCAAAGAGGATGAAACCGGCGTCGGCCTGTATCAACCCTGACAGTTAATCACTGTGCGGCAGCACGCAGCGTGCTGCCGCCTGTTTCATCCGCCACCCCTTGCATTCTGCAGCGGTCGCCCAAATATCTTTCCCTGCGCTTGCGTCCTGGTGCTGTCCCATAAATAATTTTGTCATACGCTTATGACGCGCACGCGCGGCATCCATACACCTTTTCAACTGGCCCTGTGTGACCCAAAGGATTCAATTGAATATCGAAACTCGTGAAATCGCCCTGGAACCCGCCGATAACCAGCGTCTGATGAGCCTGTGCGGTCCGTTTGATGACAATGTGAAGCAGCTGGAACGCCGTCTGGGCATCGAAATCAACCGCCGCGACAACCATTTCAAACTGGTGGGCCGCGCGCTCAGCGTGGAGGCCGCCGCGCATATTCTGCGTACGCTGTACGTGGATACTGCCCCGGTACGCGGCCATATTCCGGATATCGAACCGGATCACATCCATCTGGCCATTAAAGAGAGCCGGGTGCTGGAGCAGACCGCTGAAAGTGTGCCGGAGTATGGCAAAGCGGTAAACATTAAAACCAAACGCGGTGTGATTAAGCCGCGCACGCCGAATCAGGCGCAGTACATCGCCAACATCCTCGACCACGATATCACCTTTGGTATCGGTCCGGCGGGTACCGGTAAAACCTATCTTGCGGTTGCCGCCGCGGTTGATGCGCTGGAGCGCCAGGAGATTCGTCGTATCCTGCTGACCCGCCCGGCGGTA
This sequence comes from Pantoea sp. ICBG 1758, assembly GCF_002928325.1. NCBI lineage: Bacteria > Pseudomonadati > Pseudomonadota > Gammaproteobacteria > Enterobacterales > Erwiniaceae > Pantoea > Pantoea sp. ICBG 1758. The sequence continues at coordinate 257,510 of NZ_POWL01000001.1, read as the reverse complement.
GAAGCGGGTGAAAAACTGGGCTTTCTGCCTGGCGATCTGAGCCAGAAGGTTGATCCCTATCTGCGCCCGCTTTATGACGCGCTGTTTGAGATGCTCGGCTTTGAACGGGTTGAGAAGCTGATGGAGCGCAACGTGATTGAGGTCGCACCGCTCGCCTATATGCGCGGTCGTACGCTGAATGATGCGTTTGTGATCCTTGATGAAAGCCAGAACACCACCATTGAACAGATGAAGATGTTCCTGACGCGCATCGGCTTTAACTCCAAAGCGGTGATCACCGGTGACGTGACGCAGATTGACCTGCCGCGCAGCACCAAGTCGGGTCTGCGCCACGCGATTGAAGTGCTGGCTGACGTCGAAGAGATCAGCTTTAACTTCTTCCACAGCGAAGATGTGGTACGCCATCCGGTAGTGGCACGTATTGTGAACGCTTATGAAGCCTGGGAAGAGGCGGATCAGAAGCGTCGTGATAAACTGGCGGAAGAGCGTAAACGGGAGTCGCTGGCCGCACAGGCTGTGCACTCCACACCACCACAGGAGCCGTCATGAGTACGGTAGTACTGGATTTACAGCAGGCCTGCGCCGACGCGCACGGCCTGCCGGAAGAAACCGCTTTTCAGCGCTGGCTGGAAGCGGCCGTTACCCCCTTTCAGCCAGAAAGTGAGGTCACGATTCGCCTGGTTGATGAAGCGGAGAGTCACGAGCTAAACCTGACTTATCGCGGCAAAGACAAGCCGACCAACGTGCTCTCTTTTCCTTTTGAAGCGCCGCCAGGAATTGAGCTGCCGCTGCTGGGTGATTTAATTATCTGTCGCCAGGTGGTTGAGCAGGAAGCGGCTGAACAGGGTAAAAGCACTGAAGCACACTGGGCACACATGGTCGTACACGGCACGCTGCATCTGCTGGGTTATGACCATATTGAAGACAGTGAAGCCGAAGAGATGGAGGCGCTGGAGACTGAGATAATGCTTGCTCTTGGTTATCCTGACCCGTACATTTCGGAGAAAGAAGACGCCTGAGCCGTGGGTTCAGGCTACTGTGCTGCCGGCGGGACGCGGGCAGCTATCCTTATCTAACAGCGAGATCGTAATTAAAACGCCATGAGCGACGACCATTCTCAAAACAACGACGCCCCCAGTAGTAAAAAGGGCTTCTTTTCCCTGCTGCTTAGCCAGCTGTTTCACGGTGAACCTAAAAATCGTGATGAACTGCTGGGTCTGATCCGTGATTCTGAACAAAAAGAGCTGATTGACCAGGATACCCGCGACATGCTGGAAGGGGTGCTCGACATCGCCGAACAGCGCGTACGCGATATCATGATCCCACGCTCACAGATGATCACCCTGAAGCGCAATCAGAGTCTGGAAGAGTGCCTGGCCGTGATTATTGAATCTGCGCACTCCCGTTTTCCGGTCATCAGCGAAGATAAAGATCACGTTGAAGGCATTCTGATGGCGAAAGATCTGCTGCCGTTTATGAGCAGCAGCGCTGAGCCCTTCAGTATGGAAAAGGTGCTGCGTCCTGCGGTAGTGGTGCCGGAAAGCAAGCGCGTTGACCGCATGCTGAAAGAGTTCCGCTCGCAGCGCTATCATATGGCGATTGTTATTGATGAATTTGGTGGCGTATCTGGCCTGGTGACCATCGAAGATATTCTGGAGCTGATTGTCGGCGAAATCGAAGATGAGTATGACGACGAAGAAGATCGCGACATCCGTCAGCTGAATCGCCATACCTACACGTTACGCGCGCTGACGCCGATTGAAGATTTCAACGAGGCGTTCGGCACCGATTTCAGCGATGACGAAGTGGATACGATTGGCGGTCTGGTTATGCAGGGCTTTGGCCACCTTCCGGCTCGCGGCGAGAGTATCACTATTGATGGCTACCACTTCAAAGTCGCTATGGCGGACAGCCGTCGTATTATTCAGGTGCATGTGAAAATTCCGGAAGATTCTCCACAACCGCAACTCGAAGACGAATAACTTTATGGCATCTGCCTCTCTTTTTTCCCGCCAGCGGGTGCGTCTGCTGCTGGCGCTGATAGCGGGTGCCACCGGCACCCTCGCCTTTTCTCCTTACGATTTCTGGCCTGCGGCGCTTATCTCCCTGGCGGGTTTGCAGGTATTACTGCTAAACCGTCGTCCTGCCCAGGCTGCAGCGCTTGGCTTTACATGGGGCTTTGGCCTGTTTGGCAGCGGCATTAACTGGGTCTATGTCAGCATCGCTACCTTTGGCGGTATGCCCGGGCCGGTAAACGTCTTTCTGGTGCTGCTGCTGGCAGCATATCTGGCGCTCTATCCGCTGCTGTTTGCCGTGGTGCTCAACCGCTTCTGGCCGCGCGCTACTCTATGGCGGCTGGCGCTGGCGGCGCCGGCGTTATGGCAAATCAGTGAGTTTCTGCGCGGCTGGGTCCTGACGGGTTTCCCCTGGCTGCAGTTTGGCTACAGCCAGATTGACGGTCCGCTGAAAGGTATTGCGCCGCTTGCGGGCGTAGAGACCATTACCTTTCTGCTGATGATGATTGCCGGCCTGCTGGTCTTTGCCCTGCATCAGCGCAGTCTGAAAAGCCTGATTGTTGCCGCAGCCCTGCTGCTGCTGCCGTGGCCGCTGCGTATGCTGCACTGGTATCAGCCGCTGCCGGCACGCAGTGTGGACGTGGCGATGGTACAGGGTAATATCCCGCAATCGATGAAGTGGGATCCGCAGCAGCTGCGCGACACGCTGCGCGTCTATACCAGCTACAGTCAGCCCTATATCGGCAGTGCGCCGCTGATTATCTGGCCTGAATCAGCTATTACCGATCTTGAAAGTAACCAGCAGCCCTTTTTACAGGCGCTGGACGCGGAACTGCGCGCGCGCGGCAGCAGTTTGATCACCGGCATTGTTGACTCACGCGTTGAGGGTGATAACCGCTATCACGACTATAACTCCGTCATCGTGCTCGGTGGCAAACAGCCTTATAACTACCAGAGCCGTAACCGCTATCAGAAAAATCACCTGGTGCCGTTCGGCGAGTTTGTGCCGCTGGAGAGCCTGCTTCGTCCGCTGGCGCCGTTCTTCGATCTGCCCATGTCCTCTTTCAGCCGCGGTGCTTACATCCAGCCACAGCTGAACGTGGCGGGTTATAACCTCACCAGCGCCATCTGCTATGAAATCGTTCTGGGCGAACAGGTACGTGCCAACTTCCGGCCAGATACCAACTTCCTGCTGACGGTTTCAAATGATGCCTGGTTCGGCCACTCGATCGGTCCGTGGCAGCATTTTCAGATGGCGCGCATGCGTGCGCTTGAACTGGGACGCCCGCTGCTGCGCTCGACAAACAATGGCGTTACGGCCGTGGTCAACGCCGACGGCGACGTTGAAAAGATGATCCCGCAGTTTACCCGCCGGGTACTGGAGGCGCGCGTAACGCCTGCTGCAGGCGAAACGCCCTATGCGCGCAGCGGTATCTGGCCGGTCTGGTTACTGACGCTGGCAGCGATCACCGCCGCCATTGCACGCCGGCGCGTCTGACGCTCGCGTCTCCCTGAAAGCGAAGCCACGGCTTCGCTTTTTTTTGTCTTTCCGCTGAAACATTCTCCTGCAATGCTGCGTAATGTGGCACGAAGCTTGCTGTTAACCATAACGACAGCGGCGAATCCCGGTAGCAGGCTTGCTGTCGTGAATTTCACGCACTGTTAACGGGCATGATTGCGCACTGAAACAGCGCAAGGCAGCTACATTGCCTTGTAATGGTGCGGAGCGGCTCGCAAAAAACAAACTTTTTTGTTTCATTGCGTTAACATTTCGCTATGTTAGTCCCCTATCCTGCGCGCAGTTGCGCTAAAGGATTATTAAAAAAGCAGCAGGACACAGACATAACATCACGCTCTGCGCAGTTTTATTCTGCGCGACATTCACACGAAGGAGTTGGAACATGCAAATGCGCAAAGTGGCCTTATCACTTCTGCTGTTGGGAGCAGCAGCGGGCGCGGCTCAGGCAGAAGATTTCACCGGCACGCTGAAAAAGATTAACGACAGCGGCGTTATTGTCGTCGGCCATCGTGAGTCATCCGTTCCCTTTTCTTATTATGACAACCAGCAAAAAGTCGTCGGCTATTCGCAGGACTACTCCAGCGCCATTGTGGCAGCGATCAAAGCCAAACTGAATAAACCCGATCTGCAGATCAAGATGCTGCCAATTACCTCGCAGAACCGTATTCCTCTGCTGCAGAACGGCACTTACGATTTTGAATGTGGTTCCACGACAAACAACGTTGAGCGTCAGCAGCAGGCGGCCTTCTCTGACACCATCTTCATCATCGGCACCCGTTTACTGGTGAAAAAAGGCGGTGACATTAAAGATTTCACCGATCTGAAAGGCAAAACGGTTGTGGTCACCTCCGGTACCACCTCTGAAATTCTGCTGCGCAAGCTGAATGATGAGAAAAAGCTCGATATGCGCATTATCAGCGCTAAAGATCATGGCGATTCGTTCCGCACGCTGGAAACCGGACGTGCCGTCGCCTTTATGATGGATGATGCCCTGCTGGCCGGTGAGCGCGCCAAGGCGAAAAAGCCTGATAACTGGGAGATTACGGGTACCGCGCAATCTAAAGAGGCTTACGGCTGCATGCTGCGTAAAGACGATCCACAGTTCAAACAGCTGCTGGATGAAACCATTGCTAAGGCACAGACCTCCGGTGAAGCGACCAAATGGTTTGATAAATGGTTTAAACAGCCTATTCCGCCAAAAAACCTCAATCTGAATTTTGAACTCTCCTCCGATATGCAGGCCCTGTTTAAATCACCTAACGACAAGGCGCTGTAACGTAACAACGATAACAAGGGCGGCCAGGCTGCCCTCCTGATTGCTGAACATGCGGTACGGACAGACAGACTGCTGCGGGTCGTTCCCCTGCGGCAGGAAAAAAGAGACCGCTCAACAATCTTATGGGTAGCCTGGCTACCCTTTTTTACCGGAGCTCGTTATGGGTATCGACTGGAACTGGGGCATCTTTTTACAGCAGGCTCCGTTCGGCAATACGACCTACCTTGGCTGGCTGTGGTCCGGATTTCAGGTGACCGTCGCGGTCTCCTGCTGCGCCTGGATTATCGCCTTCCTGGTGGGATCGCTGTTTGGCATTCTGCGTACCGTACCGAATCGCCTGCTGGCTGCGATTGGCACCTGCTATGTAGAGCTGTTTCGTAATATCCCGCTGATTGTGCAGTTTTTCTTCTGGTATCTGGTGGCGCCGGAACTGGTTGGTGAGAAGCTCGGCATGTGGTTTAAGGCGGAGCTTGATCCAAACATTCAGTTCTTCCTCTCCTCCATGATCTGTCTCGGACTTTTTACCGCAGCGCGCGTCTGCGAGCAGGTGCGGGCGGCGATTCAGTCGCTGCCGCGCGGACAGAAAAATGCCGGACTGGCTATGGGGCTGACGCTGCCACAAACCTATCGTTATGTGCTGCTGCCTAACGCCTACCGGGTGATTGTGCCGCCGATGACCTCGGAAATACTGAACCTGGTCAAGAACTCCGCCATCGCCTCCACGATTGGCCTGGTCGACCTGGCTGCCCAGGCGGGCAAGCTGCTCGACTACTCGGCGCACGCCTATGAGTCCTTTACTGCGATTACGCTCGCCTATGTCGGCATCAATCTGGTGATTATGCTGGTCATGGGTCTGGTAGAACGCAAAATTCGCCTGCCCGGCAACCTGGGAGGGAAATAATGTACGATTTTGACTGGAGCTCTATTCCGCCCAGCCTGCCCTACCTGCTTAATGGCATGGTGATTACGCTTAAAATTACCGCCGTCGCGGTGGTGTTCGGCATTATCTGGGGCACCATTCTGGCCGTTATGCGCCTCTCAACGTTTGCCCCGGTACGCTGGTTTGCAAAACTCTACGTCAACCTGTTCCGTTCAGTCCCTTTGGTGATGGTACTGCTGTGGTTCTATCTGGTTGTGCCGAGTTTTCTGCAGCAGGTGCTGGGCCTGTCGCCGCAGACGGATATTCGTCTTATCTCTGCCATGGTGGCCTTTGCGCTGTTTGAGGCTGCTTATTATTCGGAGATTATTCGCGCCGGTATCCAGAGCATCTCTCGCGGGCAATCAAATGCCGCACTGGCGCTCGGCATGACGCAGTGGCAATCAATGAAGCTGATTATTCTGCCGCAGGCGTTTCGCGCCATGGTGCCGCTGCTGCTTACTCAGGGCATTGTGCTGTTCCAGGATACCTCACTGGTCTATGTACTGAGCCTGGCTGATTTTTTCCGCACCGCCTCTACCATTGGCGAGCGCGATGGTACCCAGGTAGAAATGGTTCTGTTTGCCGGTCTGGTCTATTTCGCGATCAGCCTGAGCGCGTCGTTGCTGGTTAGCTATCTGAAAAGAAAAAGGACAGTTTAAATGATTAGCCTGAAAAATGTTTCTAAGTGGTATGGGCACTTTCAGGTGCTGACCGACTGCTCAACCGAGGTAAAAAAAGGAGAAGTGGTAGTGGTCTGCGGGCCCTCGGGCTCGGGCAAATCCACGCTGATTAAAACCGTCAACGGACTGGAGCCGGTTCAGCAGGGCAGCATTCAGGTCAACGGCACTGAAGTGAACAATAAAAAGACTAATCTGGCCAAACTGCGCAGTCAGGTCGGCATGGTGTTTCAGCACTTTGAGCTGTTTCCTCATCTGAGCATTATCGATAACCTGGTGCTGGCGCAGGTAAAAGTACTGAAGCGCGATAAAACGGCGGCGCGAGATAAAGGACAAGCCCTGCTGAAGCGCGTGGGGCTCTCTGCCCACGCGGAGAAGTTTCCGGGGCAGCTTTCAGGAGGCCAGCAACAGCGTGTGGCCATCGCCCGTGCGCTCTGCATGGACCCGATCGCCATGCTGTTTGATGAGCCCACCTCCGCGCTCGATCCGGAGATGATCAATGAAGTGCTGGATGTCATGGTTGAACTGGCAAACGAAGGCATGACGATGATGGTGGTGACGCACGAAATGGGCTTTGCGCGTAAGGTGGCTAATCGCGTTATCTTTATGGATGAAGGAAAAATTGTCGAAGATACCCGCAAAGATGACTTCTTTAATAATCCGCAGTCCGGGCGCGCGAAAGAGTTCCTGGCAAAAATTTTGCACTAACCGCTGAACCATGCGCGCCGCCTGCACACACGCAGCGGCGCGCTGTTAACGCAATCTGTCAGGGTTCAAACGGCTGGCGCTGAAACTGATCGTGATTGCACTCAGGGCAGCGCGTCAGGCTTTCAGGTGTATAGATAGCGCGCGTAAAGCCGCAGTTTTCGCACACCAGATTACCCAGCCCCACCACCTCACCGCTCTGATAAACGCCGTGATGATGCAGGTCTTTAAACACCTCACGCCACTCCAGCTGACTCTTATCTGTGATATCCGCCAGCTCTTTCCACAGGCTCTCACGGATCACACGTAAAAAGACCGAATCTTCCAGCGCGCTCTCCGCTTCGGGATAGCTGCGGGAGAATTCGTAAAGATCGCGTCGCACCGCCCGCATTACTTCATCCACTTCAGAAGATGAGAGACTCTCGTCGGTCAGCAGATCCTGACGCGCTTCCGCGACCAGCGCGTCGATATCGCGTTCACCGTGCTCCAGTCGCTGGGTTAACGTTGCTACCGTGGTTCGATACGCCTGCGCCACGTTATTCATTTTATTCTCCTTTCTGCTGTGAGGGCTGCTGTAAGTTTAGCCGCTTTATCGCAAAAGCTCTGACGGTCATCGCGGAAATTGCAAAAGCGCGGAAGCCGCAACGCATTCCGCAGAAAAGCGGCGGAGAGGGACGGTGAAATGTTGTTGAGGGCGGGGCTTATGGGTATGCTATGCGGATCATAAGTAGACAAACCCGGCCTGTCCGATGCGGCGGTCAAGCCATCAGGCGACGATGTCAGCGGCTCTGCTGCTGCAATAGGCGGTCCGGGAAAACGATTTTTACTAAGGATCACAGGCAGCCATGCAAGAGCAATACCGCCCGGAAGAGATAGAATCCCGCGTCCAGCAGCACTGGGACGAAAATGAAACCTTCAAAGTCACCGAGCAGGAAGGCAAAGAGAAATATTACTGCCTGTCGATGCTGCCCTATCCTTCTGGCCGCCTGCACATGGGCCACGTGCGTAACTACACCATTGGCGATGTTATTGCCCGCTATCAGCGCATGCTGGGCAAAAACGTCCTGCAGCCGATTGGCTGGGACGCTTTCGGTCTGCCCGCTGAAGGCGCTGCGGTAAAAAATAATACTGCGCCGGCGCCATGGACCTACGACAACATCAACTACATGAAGAACCAGCTGAAGCTGCTGGGCTTTGGCTACGACTGGAGCCGTGAACTGGCAACCTGTCAGCCAGAGTACTATCGCTGGGAACAGTGGTTCTTCACCAAACTTTACGAAAAAGGCCTGGTGTACAAAAAGACCTCGGCGGTGAACTGGTGCCCGAACGATCAGACCGTGCTGGCTAATGAGCAGGTAATCGATGGCTGCTGCTGGCGCTGCGACACCAAAGTTGAGCGCAAAGAGATCCCGCAGTGGTTTATCAAAATCACCGACTACGCTGAAGAACTGCTTAACGACCTCGACAAGCTGGATGAGTGGCCGGAGCAGGTTAAAACCATGCAGCGCAACTGGATTGGCCGTTCAGAAGGGGTTGAAATCACCTTTGACGTTGCGCACAGCGACGAAAAGGTCACGGTTTACACCACCCGTCCCGATACCTTTATGGGCGCGACCTACGTCGCCGTGGCGGCGGGTCATCCGCTGGCGCGACAGGCTGCCGCAGGCAATCCGGTGCTGGCCGATTTCATTGCCGAGTGCAGTACGACTAAAGTCGCAGAAGCGGATATGGCCACGATGGAGAAAAAAGGCATGGCGACCGGCCTGTCTGCTATCCATCCGCTGACCGGTGAAGCCATTCCGGTATGGGTCGCGAACTTTGTACTGATGGAATATGGCACCGGTGCGGTGATGGCGGTACCTGGTCATGACCAGCGCGACTGGGAGTTTGCGACTAAATATGGCCTGAACATCAAGCCTGTTATCCGCAACCTCGATGGCACAGAACCCGATCTGAGCAGCGGTGCCATGACCGAAAAAGGCACGCTGTTTAATTCCGGTGAGTTTGACGGTCTGGATCACCAGGCGGGCTTTAACGCAATCGCCGACGCGCTGACGGCAAAAGGCGTTGGCGTACGCAAAGTTAACTACCGTCTGCGCGACTGGGGCGTTTCGCGTCAGCGCTACTGGGGTGCACCTATTCCGATGGTCACGCTGGAAGATGGCACGGTCGTCCCTGCGCCAGAAGATCAGCTGCCGGTTATCCTGCCGGAAGATGTGGTCATGGATGGTATCACCAGCCCGATCAAAGCGGACCCGGAGTGGGCTAAAACTACCGTGAATGGTCAGCCAGCACTGCGCGAAACTGATACCTTTGACACCTTTATGGAATCTTCCTGGTACTACGCGCGCTATACCTGCGCTAACTACAACGAAGGCATGCTGGATCCGGCGGCGGCCAACTACTGGCTGCCGGTAGACCAGTACGTAGGCGGTATCGAACACGCCATCATGCACCTGATGTACTTCCGCTTCTATCACAAGCTGCTGCGTGACGCGGGCCTGGTTAACTCCGATGAGCCAGCAAAACGCCTGCTGTGTCAGGGCATGGTGCTGGCGGACGCGTTCTACTATGTTGGCGTTAACGGCGAGCGCAACTGGGTCTCTCCGGTTGATGTTACCGTTGAGCGCGATGATAAAGGACGTATTACCAAAGCAGTGGACAATCAGGGCCGCGACGTTATCTACGCCGGCATGAGCAAAATGTCGAAGTCGAAAAACAACGGCATCGATCCACAGCTGATGGTTGAGCGTTACGGCGCCGATACCGTACGCCTGTTTATGATGTTTGCATCGCCGGCAGATATGACCCTGGAGTGGCAGGAGTCTGGTGTGGAAGGCGCTAACCGCTTCCTGAAACGCGTCTGGAAACTGGCTTACGATCACGTAGCGAAAGGCGCAACTGTCGCGCTGGATGTCAGCGCACTGAATGATGAACAGAAAGCGCTGCGTCGCGATCTGCATAAAACCATTGCGAAAGTCGCAGATGACATTGGTCGTCGCCAGACCTTTAACACCGCTATCGCTGCTATCATGGAGCTGATGAACAAGCTGCTGCGCGCGCCGCAGGAGAGCGAACAGGATCGCGCACTGATGCAGGAAGCGCTGGTCGCCGTTACGCGCCTGCTCTATCCGTTCACGCCGCACGCCAGCTATGTCCTGTGGCAGGCGCTGGGTGGCGAAGGCAGCATTGATAATGCGCCGTGGCCGGTAGCGGATGAAGCCGCAATGGTCGACGATTCAATGCTGGTTGTCGTTCAGGTTAACGGTAAAGTACGCGGTAAAGTCACCGTGGCAGCAGATGCCACTCAGGAGCAGGTGCAGGCGCGAGCCGCACAGGAGCCACTGGTGGCAAAATATCTGGACGGCGTCACCCTGCGAAAAGTGATTTATGTCCCTGGCAAACTGCTTAACCTGGTCGTGGGTTAAGTTCAGGAGGAACTGTGCGACAACTAGTTATCAGGCTGTTTGTCCTGTTTGCGGTGCTGGTCACCGCAGGCTGTGGATTTCATCCGCGCGGCACCACTCAGGTGCCACCGGAGATGAAAACGCTGATTGTACAGAGTGGCGATCCTTACGGCCCGCTGGCGCGCACCGTGCGTCAGCAGCTGCGCATCAACGATGTAAACATCATTGAGGACAGCAAAGAGGCCAGCGCAACCTACCCGACGCTGCGTCTGGGAGGCGTGCGGCAGGCGCGTGACACGGCTTCAGTGTTTATCAGCGGTACCACGGCAGAATATTCGCTGGTGATGACGCTGACCGCACAGGTCGTGCTGCCCGGCAAAGGGATTTACCCTATCAGCACCACGGTCTACCGCTCGTTCTTCGACAACCCTAACGCCGCACTGGCAAAGGATGCGGAACAGGATATGATCCTGCAGGAGATGCGTCAGCGTGGAGCAGAGCAGCTGGTGCGTAAACTGCTGACGGTCCATGCCGCGCAGCTCAATAATAAAGAGACGCTGCCGGAGCCGGAGATCATCGCCCCGGGTTCTGATTCACCGGAAGTGCCCTCCTCTTCCGCCACCAGTCTGCAATGATCAGGATTTATCCTGAGCAACTGCGCGCGCAGCTTCGTGAGGGGCTGCGCGCCTGCTATTTTCTCGCCGGTAATGAACCCCTGCTGATCCAGGAGAGTGCGGATGCTATCCGCGCTGCTGCCGGCAGTCAGGGATTTGAAGAGCACTTTTCGGTCACGCTGGATGCCCAGACTGACTGGCAGGCGCTTTTTGCCAGCTGTCAGGCGCTGAGCCTGTTCACCCTGCGCCAGACGCTGACGCTGACGCTGCCGGAAAACGGCCCGAATGCTGCGATGGCTGAGCAGCTGGTTACCCTCTCTGCCCTGCTGCATAGCGATATCCTGCTGGTGCTGCGTATGACAAAGCTGACCAAAGCGCAGGAAAACAGCGCCTGGTACAAAGCGCTGAGTCCGCAGGCGGTGCTGGTGCCGTGTCAGACGCCGGAACAGGCACAGCTGCCGCGCTGGGTCGCCGCGCGGGCCAAAGCGATGCAGCTCAGCGTCGATGAGGCAGCGGTTCAGCTGCTGTGCTACTGCTATGAAGGCAATCTGCTGGCACTGGCTCAGGCGCTGGAGCGGCTGTCGCTGCTCTGGCCTGACGGCAAACTGACGCTGCCGCGCGTGGAAGCCGCAGTCAATGATGCGGCCCATTTTACGCCATTTCACTGGGTGGATGCGCTGCTGGCGGGGAAAGGCAAGCGGGCGCTGCATATCCTGCATCAGCTGCAGAAAGAGGAGAGCGAACCGGTGATCCTGCTGCGCACCCTGCAGCGCGATCTGCTGACGCTGCTGCATCTGCAGCGCAATCAGGCTAAGCAGCCTCTGCGCACGCTGATGGATCAGCAGCGCATCTGGCAAAACCGGCGCGCGCTCTTCACCGGGGCGCTGCAGCGGCTGGACGCCGAACGACTGCATCAGGCGGTACACCTGCTGGCTGAGCTGGAGCTCACCATGAAGCAGGATTATGGCCAGAACCTCTGGCCGCAGCTGGAAACGCTCTCGCTGCTGCTCTGTCAGCGTCACTTTCCGTCAGGATTACATTATGTCTGAACTCTGCGCCCTGTTTGGCGGCACGTTTGATCCGGTGCATTATGGTCATCTGCGTCCGGCAGAGGCGCTGGCGCAGCAGGTCGGACTGAAAAAAGTCACGCTGATGCCCAACAATGTTCCCCCCCACCGGCCACAGCCGGAAGCGAGTGCCGCACAGCGGGTGGCGATGCTGCAGTGTGCGATTGCCGACCGGCCGCTGTTTGATATCGACACGCGCGAACTGCAGCGTCAGACCCCCTCCTGGACAGTGACTACGCTGGAAGCACTGCGCCAGGAGCGCGGCCCGCGGCAGCCGCTGGGCTTTATCATCGGTCAGGATTCGCTGCTGTCGCTGCATAAATGGCATCGCTGGCAGGAACTGCTGTCACTCTCCCATCTGCTGGTTTGCAAACGGCCGGGCTATGCGACGGAAATGGGTTCGCCTGAGATGCAGCGGTGGCTGGAGCAGCATCAGACGCAGGACAGTGCGGCGCTGCATCAGGCACCGGCAGGCCATATCTGGCTGGCGGAGACGCCGCTTTATGCGATTTCTGCCACCGAGATCCGCCAGCGGCGCCATCAGGGAGAATCCTGCAGCACGCTGCTGCCGCCAGCGGTGATCGACTATATCGATCGCGCTGGCCTCTATCTGGATGCTCCGCCCGCCGGCGCGGGTAAATAACCCGGATATATATCTCCTCCGGTTGTAGCATGCTATACTGCGCCGCTTAATTTTTGGCTGCATTTCCGGGCATTCAGCCAGCCCGCATTACCTGTTTTTAAGGGGAACCTTTTGCAAGGCAAAGCACTCCAAGAGTTCGTTATTGATAAGATTGATGATCTGAAAGGCCAGGATATCATTGCGATTGATGTCCAGGGCAAATCCAGCATCACCGATTACATGATCATCTGCACCGGCACCTCAACCCGCCACGTCTCCGCTATTGCCGATCACGTTATGCAGGAGTCCCGCGTAGCTGGTCTGACTCCGCTGGGCGTGGAAGGTAAAGCAGCGGCAGACTGGGTTGTCGTCGATCTCGGTGACGTCATTGTGCATGTAATGCAGGAAGAGAGCCGTCAGCTTTATGAGCTGGAAAAGCTCTGGAGCTAAGCAGTGAAACTGCAACTTGTAGCCGTTGGCACCAAAATGCCCGACTGGGTTCAGACCGGTTTTATGGAGTATCTGCGGCGCTTTCCGAAAGATATGCCGTTTGAGCTGACTGAAGTTCCGGCCGGGAAACGCGGCAAAAACGCTGACATCAAACGCATTCTGGAAAAAGAAGGTGAAGCGATGCTGGCGGCAACAGGCAAAGGCAATCGTATTGTCACGCTCGACATTCCCGGACAGCCGTGGGAGACCCCGCAGCTGGCGCAGCAGCTGGAGCGCTGGAAGCTGGATGGTCGTGATGTCAGCCTGCTGATTGGTGGTCCTGAAGGCCTGGCTCCGGCGTGTAAAGCCGCTGCTGAACAGAGCTGGTCGCTGTCGGCGCTGACGCTGCCTCATCCGCTGGTACGCGTGCTGGTTGCTGAGAGCCTATACCGCGCCTGGAGTATCACCACGAATCACCCTTATCATCGTGAATAAACGCCCGACAACCTCCAGATAAAAACGCAGCGGATGAAACTACAGAGCAACGCTTTTCGCGATTACACTGCCGAACAAAAACTGTTTGTCCGCCGCGCCCTTGTGGCGTTCATCGGCATTCTGCTGCTCTCCTGCGTGCTGGTTTTCAACCTCTATCATCTGCAGATCCTGCGCTTTGATGATTACAGCACCCGCTCGAATGAAAACCGTATCAAGCTGGTGCCGGTCGCCCCGAGTCGCGGCATCATCTACGATCGCAACGGCGTTCCGCTGGCGCTGAACCGCACGATTTACCAGGCTGAACTGGTGCCGGAAAAAGTTGACGACCTTAAGCAGACGCTGCAGGCGCTGCGACCAGTGCTGGATCTGACTGACGACGATATCGACGCTTTTGAAAAAGAGCGCAAGCGCTCGCGTCGCTTTACCTCTATTCCGGTAAAAACCGGCCTGAATGAAGTACAGGTCGCACGTTTTGCCGTGAATCAATACCGCTTTCCCGGCGTGGAAGTTAAAGGCTACCAGCGCCGCTATTATCCTTATGGTCAGACGCTGACCCACGTTGTGGGATACGTATCGAAAATCAACGATCGTGACGTAAAACGCCTTGATGAAGAGGGCAAGTGGCCTAACTATGCCGCCACGCATGATATTGGCAAGCTCGGTATCGAAAACTACTACGAAGATGTGCTGCATGGCAAAACCGGCTATGAAGAGGTTGAGGTCAATAACCGCGGACGCGTGATACGCCAGCTGCATGAGCAATCCCCGCAGGCGGGCCGCGATATCTGGCTGACCGTTGACCTGCGGCTGCAGCAGTACATTGAAACGCTGCTGACCGGCAGCCGGGCGGCGGTAGTCGTCAGCGATCCGCGCACCGGTGAGATCCTGGCGCTGGTCTCCACGCCAAGCTACGACCCCAACCTGTTTGTCGATGGGATCTCCAGTAAAGATTACAAGGCGCTGCTCAGTGATGAAAACCGGCCGCTCTATAACCGTGCGCTGCAGGCTGCCTATCCGCCCGCCTCAACGGTAAAACCTTACGTAGCGGTATCAGCGCTGAGCGCGGGGGTCATTAACCGTAATACCAGCCTGTTTGATCCTGGCTGGTGGCAGCTGCCCGGTTCTGAAAAGCGTTATCGCGACTGGAAAAAGTGGGGCCACGGCCGTCTTAACGTGACCAAATCGCTGGAAGAGTCAGCCGATACGTTCTTCTATCAGGTCGCCTACGATATGGGCATCGATCGCCTCTCCGAGTGGATGACTAAATTTGGCTATGGTCATCGCACCGGTATTGACCTGCCGCAGGAGAGCGCCGGTAACATGCCGACGCGCGACTGGAAAATGAAGCGTTTTAAAAAGCCCTGGTATCAGGGTGACACCATTCCGGTCGGCATCGGACAGGGTTACTGGACCGCTACGCCGGTACAGATGAACAAAGCGATGATGATCCTGATTAATGACGGCGTGATCAAAGTGCCGCATCTGCTGCGCGCTACGCGTGAGGGCAGCGCCATGGTGCCTTATCGTCAGCCGCCTGATGCGCCGATTGGCGATATTCACTCCGGGTACTGGGAAATTGCCAAAGATGGCATGTATGGCGTCGCCAACCGGCCTAACGGGACTGCGCACAAAAGCTTTGCTGATGCGCCCTATAAGATTGCTGCCAAATCAGGTACCGCCCAGGTATTTGGTCTGAAAGAGAATGAGACCTATAACGCGCATAAAATTGCCGAGCGCCTGCGCGATCACAAACTTATGACCGCGTTTGCGCCGTACGACAAACCGCGGGTGGCCGTGACCATCATTCTGGAGAACGGTGGTGCCGGCCCGGCGGTGGGAACCGTGATGCGCCAGATCCTCGATCACATAATGCTGGGTGACAATAATACGGTGCTGCCTGAAGCCGCCCCGACGCCGCCCGGCTACGAAGGTGAATAATCATGTCGATGAACGATAGTCCGCAGAAAAGGACGATCTGGACGCGTATCCATATCGACCCGCTGTTTATGTTAATTATTCTCGCGCTGCTGACCTACAGCGCCATTGTGATCTGGAGCGCCAGCGGGCAGGATCCGGGCATGATGGAGCGTAAGCTGGGTCAGATTGCCATGGGCACGGTGATTATGCTGGTCATGGCGCAGGTTCCGCCGCGCGTTTATGAGAGCTGGGCGCCCTATCTCTATATTGTCTGCGTGATTTTGCTGATAGCCGTTGACGCCTTTGGTCATATCAGTAAAGGCGCACAGCGCTGGCTGGATCTTGGATTCGTCCGCTTTCAGCCGTCAGAGATCGCCAAAATTGCCGTGCCGCTGATGGTTGCGCGCTTTATTAACCGCGACGTCTGTCCGCCCACGCTGAAAAATACCGGCATCGCGCTGGTGCTGATCTTTATGCCCACGCTGCTGGTGGCCGCACAGCCCGACCTCGGCACCTCTATTCTGATCGCCGCTTCCGGCCTGTTTGTGCTCTTCCTGTCCGGTATGAGCTGGAAACTGATTGGCGTTGCGGTGCTGCTGGTTGCGGCCTTTATTCCGGTGCTGTGGTTTTTCCTGATGCATGACTACCAGCGCGATCGCGTGATGATGCTGCTCGATCCCGAAAGCGACCCGCTCGGCGCGGGGTATCACATTATTCAGTCCAAAATAGCTATCGGCTCAGGCGGGCTGCGCGGTAAAGGCTGGCTGCACGGCACGCAGTCACAGCTGGAGTTTCTGCCGGAGCGCCATACCGACTTTATCTTTGCCGTGCTGGCAGAGGAGCTGGGCCTGGTCGGCGTGCTGCTGCTGCTGCTGCTCTATCTGCTGCTGATTATGCGCGGCCTGATCATCGCCGCACGGGCGCAAACCACGTTTGGTCGCGTGATGTCAGGCGGATTAATGCTGATTCTGTTTGTTTATGTTTTCGTTAATATCGGCATGGTAAGTGGTATCTTACCGGTGGTTGGCGTACCGCTGCCGCTGGTCAGTTACGGCGGTTCGGCGCTGATCGTATTAATGGCGGGGTTCGGCATTGTCATGTCGATCCATACTCATCGAAAAATGTTGTCTAAAAGCGTTTAAGAGGCTGCACATGCGTAAGGACTGGCTTGGGGTTGCACTGGCGTCACTGGTATTAAGTGCCTGTACCACACAGGAACCGCAAACAAATACGCCGCCGCCACAGCCGGCGTATAACGGTCCGGTAGTGGAGATCCCGGGCGTTGAGCCGCGCTATGAACCGATTAATCCGGCTACCAGCCAGGATTACAGCGTGAATGGCAAAACCTGGCGCGTGGTCAAAAATCCATCTGACTTCAGCGAAGTTGGCCTGGCAACCTGGTATGGCGATGAGGCTAAAGGCAACCGTACCGCTATCGGTGAAACTTACGATCCTGATGCACTGACCGCTGCGCACCCTACCCTGCCACTGCCGAGCTACGTACGCGTTACCAATATGGCGAACGGCCGGCAGATTGTGGTGCGCGTTAACGATCGCGGCCCCTACATGCCCGGGCGCATTATCGATTTGTCACGCGCCGCCGGCGATCGTCTGAACATTTCTAATAACACCCGTGTGCGGGTCGATTTTATCAACGTTGCGCCTGATGGCTCACTCTCCGGCCCTGGTACAATTGGCACCAGGGTGGCGAAGCAGAGCTATGCGCTGCCTGCCCGTCCCGATCTCAGCGGCGGCAATGTGATGAACGGCGGCAGTGCGCCACAGCCGACAGAATCAGACGTACGCGAGGTTGATAACCGTTCGCTGCAGGGCGACGACAGCCTGGGTGCGCCGGTACAGAGCAGCGGCTTTCTGGGCGCGCCGCAGCCGTTAGCAACCGGCGTGCTGGAGGGCAGCGAGCCGTCTCCGGCCCCTGCGCCAGCACCCGCGGTAGCGGCACCTGCTGCTACCGCCGCCGCGGCCAGCGCGGGCGCACCGGCCAGCGGCAGCTTTGTTGTTCAGGCTGGCGCGCTGAACGATGCGGGTCGCGCGCAGCAGCTGGCCAGCACGCTCGGTAAGCGCTTCGGCGTGCCGGGTAAGGTTGAGACCAGCGGTAATGTCTATCGTGTTCAGCTTGGCAGCTTTGCCCGTCGGGCTGACGCCGCAGCGCTGCAGCAGCGCCTCAGTACCGAAGCGCAGATTAACGCCTTTATTACCACAGCCCGTCCCTGATAGTGACGGACAGTAACATTTACGGCTAAAACTGACCGGCAATGCGGGATGCTGCCCGATCCCGCATTTGCTATAGTAAGGCACTTTTTTCACCCTAACCCCACGGATGTTGTAGTCCTTAACATGAATACGCTGAAACCTTCTCGTTTGCTGAAACGCCTGACAGTGGGATCACTGGTCGCCCTCTCTCTCAGCCATGTTGCCTTTGCTGATGATATCAATCTCAAAACTATGATTCCGGGCGTGCCGGACATTGATGCTGAGGCTTATGTACTAATCGACTATAACTCCGGTAAGGTGCTGGCCGAAAAAAACGCCGATGCGCGCCGCGATCCCGCCAGCCTGACGAAAATGATGACCAGCTACGTCATTGGTCAGGCGGTTAAAGCCGGTAAAATCCATCAGGATGACATTGTTACCGTGGGTAAAGACGCCTGGGCTACCGGCAACCCGGTATTCAGAGGCTCATCGCTGATGTTCCTTAAGCCAGGCGATCGCGTGCCGGTCTCCCAGCTGACACGCGGCATCGTGCTGCAGTCCGGTAACGACGCCTGTGTCGCAATGGCGGATTATGTGGCTGGCAGTCAGGACGCGTTTGTTAACCTGATGAATAACTATGTCGGGGCGCTGGGTCTGAAAAACACCCATTTCCAGACGGTACATGGGCTGGATGCTGACGGCCAGTACAGCTCCGCGCGCGATATGGCGCTGATTGGTCAGGCGCTGATCCGCGACGTGCCGGATGAGTATGCTATCTATCGTGAAAAAGAGTTCACCTTTAACAATATTCGTCAGATGAACCGCAACGGCCTGTTGTGGGACAGCAGTCTGGCGGTGGACGGCATCAAGACCGGCCATACTGAAGCCGCGGGCTACAATCTGGTGGCGTCTGCCACCGAAGGCCAGATGCGCCTGATCTCCGCCGTAATGGGCGGTCACACCTTTAAAGGACGCGAGACCGAAAGCAAAAAGCTGCTGACCTGGGGCTTCCGCTTCTTTGAAACCGTGGCACCCCTGAAAGCGGGTAAAGAGTTTGCTTCTGAACCGGTCTGGTTCGGTAATACCGATCGCGTTCAGTTGGGCGTGGAGAAAGATGCCTATCTGACTATCCCGCGCGGCCGGATGAAAGATCTGAAAGCGAGCTATGTGCTGAACAACACCGAACTGCACGCGCCGCTGAAGAAAAACCAGGTGGTTGGCAGCATTAACTTCCAGCTGGATGGTAAAACGGTTGAACAGCGTCCGCTGGTTGTACTGAATGAAGTTGAGGAAGGCGGTTTCTTTGGCCGTATCATCGACTACATCAAACTGATGTTCCATCACTGGTTTGGCTGATTTACGGTTGAAAAACCACCAGCTCGCCCATAAATAAGATATGATCAAGGCTCTCGCCCAGGCGGGAGCCTGTTTTTTTAAGCACCGGAGCCAATATGAAAACCAAACTGAATGAACTGCTCGAATTCCCTACCCCGTTTACCTATAAAGTTATGGGACTGGCGCAGCCAGAGCTGGTTGATCAAGTGGTTGAAGTGGTGCAGCGGCATGCGCCTGGCGACTATACACCTGATGTAAAGCCCAGCAGCAAAGGCAACTATCACTCTGTATCCATTACTATTAACGCGACCCATATTGAGCAGGTTGAAACGCTCTATGAAGAGCTGGGTAACATCGATATCGTGCGCATGGTACTGTAACACCGGCGCTGGCAAAGCCCGCTTTGCCAGCGTTATACTCAGGCTTTCCCTCTTTACCGGACCTCCGCTGTGTCTGCAAATACGCTTCTTGTACGCAACCTCGGCCTGCGCGACTGGCAGCCCGTCTCCGATGCCATGCATCACTTCACCGATACCCGCAATGCGGAAACGCCCGATGAGCTCTGGCTGGTTGAGCACGCGCCGGTCTTTACGCAGGGACAGGCTGGTAAAGCTGAACACCTGCTGATGCCGGGCGATATCCCGGTGGTGCAGAGCGATCGCGGCGGTCAGGTGACGTATCACGGCCCGGGGCAGCAGATCATGTACGTGCTGGTGGATATTAAGCGGCGCAGGCTGGGCGTGCGCGAGCTGGTTACGGCACTGGAAGAGACCGTCATTGCCACCCTGGCAGAGTACGGCGTGACGGCGCGCGCGCGCGCAGATGCGCCCGGCGTCTATGTGGGTGATGACAAAATCTGTTCACTCGGACTACGTATCCGTAAAGGCTGTTCATTCCACGGGCTGGCGCTGAATATAGCGATGGATCTGGCTCCGTTTCTGCGTATCAATCCATGCGGCTATGCCGGGATGCAGATGACGCAGCTGAGCCGGTTCCGGCCTGACGCTATGCCAGCTGATGTGCGTCCGCGTCTGGTGGCACACTTCGCACGTCTGACGGGATTTGAAGAGATGGCGTGGCAGGATGAAAGCGCGGACTGACCTTGTCTGTGCGTGCGTATTTACAAAATTGTAACCTTTCTCACCGCATAGCGGCTGCTTCTGCAGCGGCGAGATGATATAATTTTTGCAAATTTTTCAAAAAAAGTTGAAAGCCTGGTTCTCAGTTTGAGTGAGGAAGCTTTCAAATCGCAATCCCGATCGGAACCTGCAGATTTATGAGTAAACCAATTCAGATGGAACGCGGCGTCAAGTATCGCGATGCCGACAAAATGGCGCTGATTCCGGTGAAAACCGTGGTCACCGAGCGCGACGAAATTCTGCGTAAGCCGGAGTGGATGAAGATCAAGCTGCCGGCTGACTCCAGCCGCATCCAGGGCATCAAAGCTGCGATGCGCAAAAATGGCCTGCACTCTGTTTGCGAAGAAGCGTCCTGCCCTAACCTGGCAGAGTGTTTTAACCACGGCACCGCCACCTTTATGATCCTTGGCGCCATCTGTACCCGCCGCTGCCCGTTCTGCGACGTGGCACACGGTCGTCCTAACGCCCCTGATGCGAACGAGCCGCTGAAGCTGGCGCAGACCATTGCCGATATGGCGCTGCGGTATGTGGTTATCACCTCTGTCGATCGTGACGATCTGCGTGACGGCGGCGCACAGCACTTTGCTGACTGCATCACGGCTATTCGTGAGAAGAGTCCCAGCATCAAAATTGAAACGCTGGTCCCTGATTTCCGCGGGCGTATGGATCGTGCGCTGGAGATCCTCACCGCCACGCCGCCTGACGTGTTTAACCACAACCTGGAAAACGTGCCGCGCGTTTACCGTCAGGTGCGTCCCGGCGCTAACTATGAGTGGTCACTTAAGCTGCTGGAGCGCTTTAAAGAGGCGCATCCTGATATTCCGACCAAATCGGGCCTGATGGTGGGCCTGGGCGAAACCAACGCGGAGATCGTGGAAGTGATGCGCGATTTGCGCCGTCACGGTGTGACCATGCTGACGCTGGGACAATATCTGCAGCCGAGCCGCCATCATCTGCCGGTACAGCGCTATGTCAGCCCGGCGGAATTTGATGAGATGAAAGAAGAAGCGATGGCGATGGGCTTCACTCACGCCGCCTGCGGCCCGTTTGTGCGCTCTTCTTACCATGCGGATATGCAGGCTAAAGGACTGGAAGTAAAATAATCCTCTGCTGACATCCTCCTGATACAAAAAAACCAGCCTCTGTGAGTCTGGTTTTTTTTCATCACAACTTGTTACAGTTGTGCGGCCCGGGCACGCCTTTACTCTTTATGGCTGACGCGCTCTGCCGGGATCTCATCTGCACTGCTCTTTGCAACGGTGCTGTCGTCGTCTTTCATGGCTTTTTTAAAACCCTTGATCGCCGATCCTAAATCACCGCCCAGCGAACGCAGCTTATTGGTACCAAATAACAGAACAATAAGTGCACCGATAATCAGCAGCTTGGCAATACTGATACCTTCCATACTCTACCTTCAGCTCTCACGTATAACGGACAGCCTTTATTAACGCGCACTCTGCGCCGGCACTCAACAGAATTCTGTAACAGAGTAAGATCGGATCGGTCACTCCTGACGCAGCTGCGGCGCGGCAAAGCGACGGTTCTCCAGCACCGGCAAAATGCGGCGTGCGTAAGCGAGTCGCTCCGCCTCAAGATCGGCGAAGATCAGCGTGGCAGATTCAGCAGCCTGCGCGATCGTCACCCCCAGCGGATCGATCGTCATGCTGTTGCCAATATTACGCGGCCCGCATTCACCAGTGGCGACCAGATAACAGGTGTTTTCCAGCGCCCGGGTCGCCGTCAGTAACGCCCAGTGACGCTCTTTCTGCGGCCCTCTGACCCACGCAGCGGGCAGCACCAGTACCTCTGCCCCGTCAAGCGCCAGGCGTCGCGCCAGCTCAGGAAAACGGATATCGTAGCAGGTCATCAGCCCGACCTTCATGCCGGCGACCTCAATCAGCGGCGGGATAGTGCTGCCTGCTGTAACGCGCTGTGATTCCTGCATCGCAAAGGCGTCATAGAGATGCAGCTTGGCGTAGTGCGCAATGATCCTGCCATTACGCAGGGCGATCAGCACATTTTGCGTTTTTCCTGCGGCAGCCGGTACGTGCACGCTCATAATCGTGGTGAGGCTGTTCTCTGCGCTCTCAGCCAGCAGCGCGCTGACAAACGGCCCATCAAGTGGCTGGGCCGCCTGCAGAATACGATCGGGATGCTCTCTGTCCTGCATCAGTACCGCTTCCGGCAGCACCAGCAGATCGGCTCCTCCTGCCCGCGCACGCTGCATCAAATCGCGACAGGTGACGATATTCTCCTGCCATTCGCTGCTGACGGCGAACTGCCCCATTGCCGCTCTCATTGTCTCTCCTCCGATACCGGTGCGCTAACAGAGATCTTTTGTATGGTAGCGCGGTGACTCCACATAGCCTTCACGTGCGTAAAACTGATTAGCTTTAAGCCGCGAAGCGTGACAGTGCACCTCCATACGATCGCAACCTCGCTGCCGCGCCAGCTGTTCAGCGTGGGACAGCAGCTGCTGGCCGCTGCCTTTACTGCGTTCACCTTCAGCAATGCAAAAGTAGCTGATGCGGGCAAAATCACCTGCCAGCGCCAGCTGCGGAATAAAATGCAGCGACAAAAATCCCAGTACCTGCGTTCCGTGTTCAGCCACCAGCAGGATCTCATCCTGATGAGTACAAAGCTGCACCAGCCGCGCTTCAATAAAGTGCTCAGTGCCACTATAGCCAAGCTCAGCCAGCAGCGCGCTCAGGGCGAAACAGTCATCAGGCCGCGCCTCACGTATATGCATAGTGCTTCTCCTTGTATCGGGCTGATGTTTATATAGCCTGTGAACGGGAAAAGCTGCAAGCGGCAGTGGTTAAAACTCTGGTTTGTGAAGCATTAAGCGCACTCTGTGGCGTCATATTTCTGTCATCTGAGCTTAAGGCTGACTTAATCTTGCTTTGGCATGCTGAGGGAAATCACATCTGAGGCGAGTAGAATGAAAAACTGGATCCCACGTTCTTCGGAAGAGATGCTGGCACTGACTTTTGCTGCGGTAGTGGTAGCCGCCTGGCTGATCACCTGGTGGCAGAACTGAAAAAAGAATAAAAAAAACCCGCCATCAGGCGGGTTTTTAAAATTCTGACTGTTAACTTACAGAGCGGTAACGTTAGCAGCAGATGGGCCTTTAGCGCCGTCGGTGATTTCAAACTCTACACGCTGACCTTCAGCCAGAGTTTTGAAGCCGTTGCTCTGGATAGCAGAGAAGTGTACGAATACATCTTTGCTGCCATCTTCTGGAGTAATGAAACCGAATCCTTTGGACTCATTAAACCACTTAACGTTACCTTTGATCTTGGACATCTATATTACCTTTACATGAAAAATGGACACTAAACTGTGTCGTCATCTAGTACAGCAATTGCAGTGGCATTTGTCCAGTCCGAATTGATGAAAAAGTGATAAATATCGGATTTTTGTCTTTGCATCACACTTTTGCACTTATGTGCTCGCTTAAAACTGGAATCTGAGCCAGGCAAAATAGACGTTGCCGTTGTTATAAGTACCGGGAATGTAAGTCATTTGAAACGTGGCGGGTCCGTAGCCTACGGATGCCAGCGGCAGCACCAGCGGCACCGGAATATATTTCCAGTTATCGCGCGCGGTGAAGCCAGCCGTATAGCCAGCTCCCAGATGAAAACGCTGATCCTGCAGCGGACGCCACGTCGCTTCCCAGCCATAGCCGGCAATCGGTTCCCACTTGTTGAAGGAGTCTTTAAACGCCATCACGTAGAGCCCGTTCCAGTTACCCTTATCGTCCCAGCGCGAGATGCCGCCCCCTGCCCCCCACGGCCGTTCGTTATATTTTCTGATGTGCGCATCATCATACGTCCAGCGGTTGTGCCAGGTGATGGCAGGCACATAAAGATCGTAATGCTGCGGCGCAGACCAGGTCTGAGCCACATTATCGCTGAAACTATTCCATCCCGCTTTAAGCGCGGCGCCTGCCGTAGCGGCTGAGGCAGAAAATGAGACCAGTAAGGTCAACACGCAGCCCGACATGGCTGCTGAAACGTGTCGATTCACGGATAAAACCCTGTTATTGCAAAATTTAATAGCGTGCAGAACCTCTGTAGCCAGCTCTGCAAAAGTGATTGCTGCATTTTTGCGTCTGAAATTGCCAAAAGTAGCGGTAATCCTTTTCAGATATAGCCTGAAATAACGCGCATGCAAGGGCCTATTGTACCTGCGAAGGCCGTTACGAATAAAACCGCAGTTAAACGAATCAGAAAAAGTGCTTTTGTGACATAAAGTGCAGTTTTGAAAATCGGCTAAAAGCAAAAAAATGTTATTTATCATAAAATAACGTAAATTTTGCCTGCCACCATACAGATAAACAGAATTAATCATTTGAAGCCAGGGTCTGATTGCGATATTTCTTATTTTCCGGGAGGGAACAGGGAGAGAAACGGTGACGATTTGTTGCAGCCAGTGCGGCAGTAAAAAATTCTTTTATACGTGCCAGCGGAGTGAAGCTTCAGAGCCGGCAACTCATCACGGCGCACGCTGTGCCGTATGCAGAAAGCCGCTAAACAGTTCGGATGTTAAACCGCCTGAAATAGCCGTCAGAGAGGCTATTGTACGTTATGCGCGATAACAATTTCAGGCACCCGCAGGTGCCTGAACACGTCAGAAAATCAGCTTGAATACACCCGTAATAGTCAGCAGCCCGACAATAAAGACAATCGCAATGATCCACAGAAATATTTTCATTATTCGCTCCTTCAGTTTGAAAATTTATGCATCCGCCGATGAGTATAGCTGAATATCCTGAACGCGCCGCACGCTGCCGATACGCGTTTCGCTTCACCGGCCAGGTGAATAAGCCCGTGCTATTTCTGCGAGCAGGGTCGCAGCTCAGCCATTAACTGGCCCTGCAGGCGCTCTTTACAGATTTCGACGCGCTAAACTTAAAGCGCCTGTGACGGGCCTCAATGGTTATCTCTGTTAGCGAAACGAGGAGAAATTATGAGTACGATTAATACCAGCATGGGACGTTATAGCCTGAAGGCGAAGGAGGTCGGCAGCCATATTAAAGGGAGTATCGCTATTAACGATGAAGGCGGTACACAGCTGACCATGCAGGAGTTTGATGAGCCCTGTGTGGATGATGTGGTAAATAATGTCATCTACCCAATAACGGGGGGGAATTATGAAATTACCCGTGCACTGCACGAGCAGATGGTAAAAGCGGGTTTTAAGCAGCCACATTAAGGCTGTCGGGCCACAATTCTGTGGCCCGTTATAAGCATTACAGCGCAGCAGAGAGCAGCAGACAGCCTGCCAGACCGCATACGGAAATAATCGTCTCCAGCGCCGACCACGATCGGATAGTCTCACCGATGGTGAGATTAAAATACTCTTTAAACAGCCAGAAGCCGGGATCGTTAACGTGCGAGAAGATAACGCTGCCGGAGCCTACTGCTATCACCATCAGCTCAGGGCTGGCACCACTGGTCACGATCAGCGGTGCAACAATCCCGCCAGCCGTAATGGCGGCAACCGTGGCTGAACCCAGCGCAATACGCAGGATCGCCGCAATCGACCAGGCCATAAAAATCGGCGACAGATTGGTCGCATGCATCATGCCCGCAATATATTTATCCACGCCGCTGTCTACCAGCACCTGTTTAAAGGCTCCGCCACCGCCAATAATCAGCAGCATCATTGCAATGATCTTGATGGAGTCGGTGATGGTGCCCATCACCTCATCCATGCTGCGTCCGCGATTCAGACCGAAGGTAAAAATAGCGATAAGAACGGCGATCAGCGTTGCCATAATCGGGTCGCCAAAAAATTCAGCGTAAGGCAGCAGTACGTGTCCTTTCGGCAGCAGCATCTCAGCCACCGCACGCAATGCCATCAGGATCACTGGCACCAGCGCGGTCCAGACGCTGACGCCAAATCCTGGCATCTCTGCTTCTGTAAAGGTTTTGGGATTCCACAGCCCTTCCGGAATTGGCTTATCGATGCCTTTCAGAAAACGCGCATACACCGGGCCAGCCAGAATCACGGTAGGGATCCCCAGCAGCGTGCCGTAAAGCAGCGTTTTACCCATATCAGCGTTAAACAGCGTCGCGATCGCGGTCGGACCCGGATGCGGCGGCAGAAAACCGTGCGTTACCGAGAGCGCGGCTGCCATGGGAACGCCGACGTAAAGCAGCGGCACGCGCGCTGAGGCAGCGATACTGAATACCAGCGGCAGCATCAGTACAAACCCTACCTCATAAAACAGCGCAAAGCCCACGGTAAAACCGGTCAGCACCAGTGCCCACTGGATATGCTTCTCACCAAATTTTGCAATCAGGGTGGTGGCGATACGCTGCGCGCCGCCGCAGTCAGCCAGCAGCTTGCCCAGCATGGCTCCAAAGCCCATAATCAGCGCCAGGCTGCCAAGTGTCCCGCCTACGCCGGTTTTGATTGAGCCGATCACTTTATTGACCGGCATGCCCTGCATCATGCCCACCGCCAGCGCCACCAGAATCAGCGCGATAAAGCCGTTAAGTTTGAAGCGAATCATCAGCAGCAGCAGCAGCGCTACGCCGATGGCCACATAGAGTAATGGCATGGTTATTCTCCACTTTTTACGCGCGGCGTCAGTTGCCAGCGGGTTGCGTTGTACTACCGGATCGGCCAGATGCGGCCGGATGTTGCGAAATGCGTCATACTGTTACCGGTATCATGTTAAGGGCAACACCGGGCCGGTAACATCAGAGCAGCGGGCTGAATTTCGTTTTTGCGAAGGCGATCAACTTTTGCTCATTAAGCTACCGGCGTTTATACCTGCGTCAGCAGCGCTTTTCGCTACACTGGCTGCCTGAAATCATTTGAAAGGATAGACAGGTGAGTGAGAACCTGATTGCACTTTACAGTAACCAGCGAACCCTGTGCGGACGCGGCAGCATTCGCACTCTGCCCGCGCTGCTGGCTGAGGATCCGCAGCCTGCGCTGCTGTTTTGCGGCCGCTCATTTCTCAATAGCGAGACGTGGCAGCAGCTGAAGGGTGAGCTGCAACACGCTATACAGGACTATGAAATCGTCAGTCATGAAGCTTCTCCGGAAGAGATTGACCTCTGGGTCGCGCGCTGGCGCGGACGGGTTAAACGGGTGGTGGCGATTGGCGGCGGCAGCGTGCTGGATGCGGCAAAAGCGTTCTGCGCCATGATAGAGCATCCGCTGCCGACGGCGCGCTACCTGGAAAAAGTGGGGGATACACCGGTGCAGGGCGACACGCTGCCGCTGATCGCCATCCCCACTACCGCCGGCACCGGCAGTGAAGTCACGCAAAACGCTGTGGTCACCGATCAGCAGCACATCAAAATAAAAGCGTCGCTGCGCCATCCAAACTTTGTTCCTTCCGTCGCGATTCTCGATCCCGACCTGCTGCGCGGCGCACCTGATAGCGTCCTCGCTACCTGCGCAATTGACGCCTTTACGCATCTGTTCGAAGCGTACCTGTCAAAGAAAGGCAACGTATTTACTCAGCAGATGGCGCTCAGCGGCCTGCGGCTCTTTTTTCAGGCCTGGCCTTACCTGAACCGCGCTGACCGGCAGGGTGACGAGGCGCGTGAGGCAATGATGATGGCGTCCTGGCTGGGCGGCCTCTGCCTGAGCAGCGCCGGCCTGGGCGTGATCCATGGCATCGCAGGCGAGTTGGGGGCGATCAAAGCGATTCACCATGGTGAAGCCTGCGGCCGCCTGCTGTTTCCGTTTCTGGATCAGCTGGCAGAAAGCGCCCACCCTGAACAGCAGCGCCTGATGAGCACGTTTGCGGCGCAGCTGATGCCCGGCGCCTCTGCGCCTGCCCCGCTGGCGCTGAAAGCCTGGCTGCAGCAGCACGCTATTGTGCCGTTCTGGCAGGAGGGACCTGCGATCTCTGCCACAGAGGTGGACTGGATTGTCGCACGCGCCAACAGTAAAAATAGCCGGGTAACCTATAACAGCGCGCAGATGACCGACATGCTTGTTCAGGCGTGGCGCGTGCTCTGAGCCTGCCGGCGCGCTCTGCTCAGGCGAACGGGCCCTCACCCGCCAGCATCTGCTCAATGACCTGCAGCACGCCAGCATGATTATTATCCGCGGTGACATAGCGCGCCGCGGCTTTCACCCGCGCCGGCGCGTTCTGCATCGCAAAGCTAAATCCCGACTGCGTCAGCATTTCCAGATCGTTGCCGCCATCGCCGAATGCCAGGACTTCGCTGCTCTCAATTCCCCAGCGCTGCTGCAGCAGACGCAGTCCGTTGGCCTTGTGGAGGCCAGGCACAATCAAATCTACTGAGCCGTGGCCGCTGGAGGTGGCCGCAGCCGATCCCTGATGCAGCCGCTCAATGTCTGCCATTAAAACCGGCACATAGTCATCAGAGAGGTTCAGGGCAAATTTAAACAGTCGATCGTCGGCAATCTCATCCAGCGTCTCAATGGGCCGCAGGCGGTGACAATAATGCCGCATCTTCTGCAGCCACTGCGCGTCCGCACCGGCAAAGTAGTAGGCGCTGTTGCGACCACAGATAAGAAAGCGCAGGCCGGGATAGTTACCCTGCTGCAGCGTATCCAGTACGGCATACACCGCCTCACGGCTGAACGCACCGCAGAAAAGCTCCTCTTCACTATCGAGGATCCACGCACCGTTCTCCGCAACAAACGCGATCTCATGGGCTATTTCCGGAAAAAAGGATTTCAGCTGGTAATACTGATTGCCGCTGGCGACGACAAACCGGATACCGCGCTGTTTCATCATTTGGTAGCAGGCCATGAACCGCGGACGGTCATACTGCTTACGGTCATCCAGAAAGGTGCCATCCATATCCACTGCTACCATTTTTACTGCGGCCATCATCACTCCTTAGCACATGTGTATTAGCGGTAGCTCACAGAATAGCCTGGCAAAGGGTAAAAGCAGAAGGATAGCGGGAGGCGTGGTTCCTCCCGGCAAGAGATTAATCGAAGGCGCCGTTGAGTAATATGGCGGTGATGATGCCGGTTGCAGCCGCTACCAGCACATAATTGCCGTCGATAAAGGCCCAGTGCTCACCGCGCGGCGGTGCGGTAAGGCCGCGATCGCGCCAGTTATCCACGCGGTATCCGGCACCGCGATAGGCGGGTGGCATCGGCTGGCCGCGCCGGAACTCATGCCCCTGCCAGGCAAAACGGTCAGCGTGATGATGCCCTTCCGGCCCGCCCCGCTCGCCGTGACGCTCATTATCTGGCCCACGGCGATCGGCTTCCCGCCCGGATGCGTGCTGGCTTTCATGTGTATTCCAGCGGGGACCGCCAGGACCTTCTGCCTGACTCAGCGCAGAAAACAGCGTGCTGCATGCAATAAGGGTAATAGCGATCTGCGTTTTAATTTTTTTCATCATGGTCTCCATCACAGCAGCAATAAGTGCGCTGCCGGCAGAGACTATTAACCAGTCACGCAGCGAATAATAGTTCTTTCATTCTTAAAAACCTCATTATTACAGTAAATTACACTGCCTTAGCGCTTTCTTAACGAAGATGTCCGGCCGGATACAAATAAGTACCGCAGAGAAAAAAACATAAAAAAACCCGACCGCAGGGATCGGGTAAATAAAAATGTTTCATTATTCAGAAACAGGGAAACCCTGCAAATCAGAGGGTAAAACTGAAGCACACAACGCCACATCACCAGCATTGCGCGCGCAGAATAACACTTCACCGCTAAAACAATAAATAAAATTGATCGGATTTAGGAATATTACTTAACGCTGCCAGGCAGATTAACGCTGCTTATAAATAAGGTCAGTGCTCTGACCTCACGCCAGTGGCGGAATTAAAAACTTAAAGAAAACATAAAATTAAAATAATTACCTTTTGGGGCTGGCAACAGGAAAATAACTGCCCTTTCTGCTCTCTGGTTTCACTGCGGATAACATTATAAGCAGCTTAATTAATTATCTGCTGGTCACTCATTGCGCGCGCCGGAATTACGGCTGCCGGATGTGCCGCAGCAGAGAAGCCGGATGCCGCACCAGCGCTGCGGCAGGTCGTATCGGGCGACGGACCAGTTCGCCGCTGCAGTTCGGACAGCGCTGCAGCAGAACATGCTCAGCGCAGGTTGCGCAGAACGTGCATTCAAATGAGCAGATACGTGCCTCCGCGCTTTCCGGCGGTAAATCGGCATCGCACCACTCACAGTTAGGTCGCAGTTCAAGCATAGGGTTCTCCGGTTTAGCGCAGGCTCAGGACAGATTTTTATCCGTTACTGCATTCAATCATGTGAAACAGATTACATTCTGCGCCAGCCGTTCTATAGTTCTTTCGCTACGTTTATTTGCGAGGCTATGGAATGCGTGTTAAAGGCTTAAATATCGGTTTCTTTATTCTTATCCTGGCGATTGTCACCATCGCCTTTTTTGATGTGCTGTCACCTTATTTCTCTGCCATTCTCTGGGCGGCTATCCTGGCGGTGATTTTTGCCCCGCTAAAGGTGCTGCTGCGGCGTAAAATGGGCGACCGTAACGGGCTTGCCTCTTTTGTCACGCTGCTGATTATCTGTCTGATTGTATTTACGCCGCTGGCGATCATTACCTCATCGCTGGTGGTGGAGATCAATACCGTTTACGTCAAGCTGCAGAATAATTCAGCGCAGTTTCCGACGGTGTTTGCTGAGCTGCTGCAGCATCTGCCGGGCTGGGCGCAGCGCTATCTGGCCGACCACGATCTCAACAACTCTACCCAGATTCAGCAAAAGCTCTCTGAGTTCGCGCTGAAAGGTGGTCAGTATATGGCGGGCAGCGTGCTGCTGATTGGTAAAGGCACGTTTACCTTTACCGTGAGCTTTGGCGTGATGCTCTATTTACTGTTCTTCCTGCTGAAAGATGGTGCCTGGCTGGTGGGGCTAATCCTCGAAGCGCTGCCGCTCTCCACCTATGTGAAGCATCATCTGCTGATGAAGTTTGCTGCGGTGTCGCGCGCGACGGTGAAAGGAACCGTGGTAGTGGCAATTGTTCAGGGTGTACTGGGCGGCTTTGCTTTCTGGATCACTGACATCGACGGCAGCCTGCTGTGGGGTGCGCTGATGGCGTTTCTGTCGCTTATCCCGGCGGTCGGATCCGCCATCGTCTGGGTACCGGCAGCGATCTTTTTCTTTGCCACCGGCGCGCTGTGGAAAGGCCTCTTCCTAGTCGGCTTCTTTGTGGTGATTGTCGGCCTGGTAGATAACATTCTGCGCCCGCTGCTGGTGGGCAAAGACACCAAGATGCCGGACTATATGATCCTGATCGCCACGCTGGGCGGCATGGAAATCTACGGCATCAACGGCTTTGTGATTGGCCCGCTGATTGCCGCTCTGTTCATCGCCTGCTGGAATCTCCTCTCCGGTCGCGATAACCGCGATAACGCCGAAGAGATTGATGAAGAGTTTATTGAAGAGGGCAAAACGCGCGAGTAGCGCTATGCGCTGAGCTGACTAAAACACCGCCTGCGGGCGGTTTTTTTATGGAGGCGGCTGCGAACAAAGTAAATCTTATAACAGATCCAGACGCTGGCCCGATTTCTGCTGGCACAAACTGCCGGATAAGCCAGTACCAGGGCTGATACTCTTTCAGATGTTGAAGGCTGTTCAGCCGCCGCGTTCCCCACTGCTTTCTCTGCCACACTCTTCAGCCCAGATGCACCAGCCAGAGATGCAACGATAGCCTTTGCCGGCCAGCGCGGCCGGGTCCCCCTCGCCCGCTATCTGCCCGCGAGACCCGCCGCGTAAGCCGTCACCGCCCCCACCACCGCGTGCGCCATCAGGTTCGCCTGCACGTTTACCGAACCGTCCGCGTTCAGCGTCTGGTTATGAATAACCTCTGCCAGGTACGGTGCCGCCGCGCCCGTTACCGCCTGCGCCCGGCTGCCTCCCGTCACGAACGTCCAGGTCTTGACCCAACACGAAACCTCTCGGATGGGAATAAAGGTTGTATTATAATTTCATTATTATAAATAAATAGTTTTGGTGACAATGCCGTAACATCATAGACATTTTCAGCAATCAGCTTAATATTCGTTCTGAATATCGGTATGTCAGTATCATCTGCCAGGACAAATACGTCTTGATTTTTTACTGCGCTTACGTTTAATACATCATACAAATTATCATAATCATTATGCTCCATCTCATTCCATACAACTCCCCCTATGGTAACAGGGTATTTATTAAGCAAGTCAATAGCTTTATCATTCTCATCACCGATAACCAAGTGAAAATCAGATAACAATGCTTCTTTACACTCGTCAAATAAAGTCATTATTTCTACCTGTTTAATTATTTCAATATGGTTTCAAAAGTCTTTTCATCACTTTAAAAAGGTATGACTGTTTTAACTGCTTTACCAGGTTATTTGCTTTTCGAATAATCCGATATACTAATGTGCGTCCCTTTCTCTGGGTCATAATCAACACACTACCTAACTTGCCATCACTGGATTTACGACTAACAACTTTTTCATTGCCAGCACTTACTTCTAACTGACCAATAACAGAATTTGAATCAGTACCTAAATCATCGACTATATTCATGGCTTTATTTCTGGCTACTTCCCAATTCTTTTCAGCTTTAAGCACCGTTTCAATACGGTTTACGACTCCCGGAAATTTCTTACCCGGCAATATTACCCCGGCCAGCATCCCGTTCGTCGCTTCCAACGCTATTTAGTTCACTTCGGTCGCCTGTATGATGGTATCAGCTACCGCAGACCATTCACTGCTCATCAGCGCCTTAACGCTATCCGCTACCGACTGATTCTTACCGGACAGGTCATTAAGCATTTGGAGGTGAAGGACTGGCTGCCGTAAGATAGGCTGGCGCCGATGGCGTTGTTGTTCTCCGGAACGGGTTATAAAGTAAAACCCCGGCTCATTGCCGGGGATTTTGCTATAGTGTTATCTGATTTATTTTTGAAATGTCTTTTCTTAGATCGTCACTTATATCTGAAGGATCTAATTCGTTTATGACACCCCTTATTTCAATAAATGTTTCTTTGTTAATTTTTAAATCATTTTCGGTTATTGTCGATAAAGATGATATAAGCTCACCGTCATAAAACTCACCTGCAAGAGGATCTTCTTTCAAAATAGTTAATATCTTAGGTAATAGCTGGTCAATACATATTTTTTGTCTTATGGCGCGACAAACATCTTCTACTTCTAGATCTTCAATAGGCATATCGAGAATTCTTTCGAACCATTCTTCAAGAGAAGATTTCTGGCTTATATCATTACTTTTATTGATATTTCCTATCAAAATACGGAACGTCGTCATATTCCATGTCCTTTCAGAGCAGATTCAATTTTATTAATAGCATCGGTAGCTCTGCCATATGCAGCCTGTGCTTCAGGATTGTCTAAATTTTTTAATGTATCCGCATGATTTCTTAATCCCCTGAGAGTATTTTGCATTTCCTGCATATGATCCCAGTAACCTCCATCTTGTTTAGGTACAGGATTGCCATCCATGTCCTTTAATGTTCCGGTTATATCATGGTCTTTCAGGGCATTTTTTATAGTGTTGTCGATCTTTCTAATAGCACTTTCCTGTTTTTGATTAAGCTGCTAAAGCTGTTTATCATTCTTTTGCTTGGGATCATTCTCAGGGGGAGTTGGAGTACCCGATCCGGCACCAGCCAGCTCAGTTTTCTCAGCATCAGTCAGATCCTTACCAACATTTGGCGTGGAACCGCTATTGTCGCTGTCACCGTTCTGTTGAGCCGCAACCACCGCCATCAACATGCAGCTGGTATTCGCCAGACAGGCCGCGTCCATCCCCTCTTTGACTTTCTTCGTCAGTGCCCGCATCTACTGCAACATGCCCGCGCTAAACATATTGTTACTGATTTCATTCTGGCCAGCCTGGGCGCCTGCGACCGCATCAGCCGTTGAATTACCGATAATGCCGCCAGCCAGCCCTGCTGCAACCGTGCCCAGCGCGACCAGCGTCTGCTTCTGCTCCTCATTCAGCTGACTGACAGGCACATTACCATACAGTGCCTTTTTGATGGCTTCACCCATCGACACCGTGGTGGCTGCGGCCGCCGCACCGGACAGCGCTGAGTTGCCCTGTGCCGCAGCTATGACACCAGCCATAGCCGTATCAGTTTTATTTTGAGCTTGGTAGATACTTTGCCCTTAATATTGCTTCGTGGTTTTCCGTATAGCGCCTTTAGTATCATCCCCGAATCCTGCCCGCCGCCACGGCAACAAAGCTGATTCCGGCGGCATGGCAGTTGATTATCGGCTTGACCAAATAGTGTTCGGCAGATCAAAACACCCCGGCCTGATTAAGCCGGGGCCGCTGTTTATCAGGAATCTGATGGGGGATATTTTCGGGCTTTACGTTCGTCAATTTTGGCGAAAACCCATGATTTTAGGGTCGCCGCTGTTCCTGCTATTGTGCTGGCAACCAAAATTTTTTTAATCTCTGACTGTTCAATATGCATGTTATGGCTAACGATAAGTTTTACAGTTATCAACGCTAGAGAAAAAAATATTAAACAGCAGAAAACCATATATGCAATACTCAGAAACAATAAAGCTAGGGTGGGACTATTTTTTTTCTTCATTTACTTCATCCTTGACAGCATTACTAACAAATTCGCCCCTATCGAAACGATGATATCTCCAACAGGAGTTGAACCGGAGCTCAAAAAAGAGTTAAATAAAGATGGCGCAACAAGGCTAACGACTGAGCCTAATGCCCAGCCAGCGCCTGCACCAGTTAAAGCACCTTTATCAGGCCCATCAGTAAACAGGGTTCCAACCGCTGTGATACCAGCATTTGCCTATATACCCCGCCTTGGTGCCAGACCACCAGTAACAGCCGCTGAGGCACTCCCCCGGTAATCCCAGGTTTTTTGCTTATTTTCAGGTAACACCTTGTTCTTATCACTGTTTATATCAAACCACTAATATTTATCGTTCGCTATTTCCGCGATTACTGCACCGCCTATAATCTTGCCAGCCGATACCGTGGAGCGCGAGCAGCTGATAATACGGCCACTAACTGAGTGACAAGAAAAAAACCCCAACCGCAAGGGTTGAGATTCTTAACTTTATAGCTAACGGTATGTTTCAGGTATATTCTTTAACTGCTCATCTAAAGACCATCCTGCTGGTTTTTCCTTATCTTTAAACCAAACGGCTCCTTTTTTGAGCCATTTTTCTCGATATCTTTTTAAGGCATTAATATTCATATCTTCATAACCGAATTCAACACCACAACAATCACATATTTCATAGCCAGGAGTTAGTCCATCATCTCCCCAAGGCGGCTCTAGTTGTTTAGCACCACACACCCGACATACATTAAGTTCATGACTATTGTGCATTAAAGTAATCCAAATCTGTTTTAAATCCATGATCGGCAGGATCTGGCCTGAACATCGCTTTTGGCACACCATCAGCCGTTTTTACAGCAAAGGTGTTTTTATCATTATAGAATACAGTCTCACCGCCAGGACTCACTTTAGATAATGTTCACAGTGGGGGATTATTAACAAAGCTATGCGTCGCTTCAACGTATTGCTTTGAGTTATGGAACTCAGAAAACTCCTGTATATGTTTGTCCCAATGTCCATAAGCATTAGATACAGGTTCTTTTTTCTTATTTTCTGTCTAAATTTGGGTATCTTTAGCTTTTGCTGAATCTGTTGGCTACCCTCATTTATCAGGCGAGACGCCTCTACAATATCTCCCTTCTTTAGTGCAGTTTCAGCAGCTTTGATAGCTTTACCCGCAGCATCGCCTGCACCTGGTATAACCCCGATTACCGCCGCCAGATAATCCAGCGCACTCTGCGCTTCCGCAAAGCTCTTGATGTCCCCAGCCACCGGCACAAAATCCACGACGAACGCGGCGGCGTCTTTCAGCGCTTCACGCCGCTCGTTGTACATTTTCACTGAGCAGGTTTCGGCGCTCATACCGCCACAGTTGGCCTTCTTATAGCGCTCGTTTTCGGCCTCAACATACTCACCGGCCTTCCGCTCAAGCGTCTTGCCTTCAGACTGCGCCTGAGCGATATCAACGAGAGAATTATTCTCAACAACAACGCTTCCCGGTGTACAGTCTGGCGAAGAACACCTTTTTTTCCTGTGCTTTCCGTCAGTTAGAAGCAGTTTTTGCTGAGACGTTTTCAGGACTCCAACTTTTTTCCCGACGCGCTTTTCCGGCCCGGAGCACGCTACCGCCACATCCTGGCATTACGCCTGCTCCCGTGCATATTAACAGTGCTTTACGCGCTGTCATTACCGCTTTTACATCGCTTCGGGAGACGGGTCATAGCTTGTCTGTGGCCTGGTGAACCGTCTGCCGGGCGCGGGCTGGCGAGGCCCGCCAGAGCCGGAACGGCATCCTGTGATCCGGCTGGCGAATGAAGGGTGACTGGCTGGTTTATAAAGTAAAGTTCCGGCACTAAGGCCGGAATTCAATTATATCTATATTATCGCTTGGGCATTTTTGTAGCAAAATAAGGAATAAGATAAATGCCTACACCACCTACTAATCCTCCTGCCACACCAGATTTAAGACTAAACTTTAATATATCAATGAAAGGTATGTTAAAGCTTCTAATTTCAATAAAATAGAATAAAGCTCGACTAATAAAAACCCCAACGGTGACGATTAATACGACAAACAATATGGTAGTAATTAACCTGAGAGGGTTGCGCATTATTTCGCTCCTTCTTTTAAAGAACTAACAGCTTTAGGCCCGCCCTGACCAATACCTTCCGTTGAACCATCAGCAACGTCCCCTTTCTTCAGCGCCGTCTCTGCTGCCCTGATGACCTTACCGGCAACATCATCTGCACCCGGTATAATACCCACCACCGCTGCCAGATAGTCAATAGCCGAATGCGCCTCCGCAAAATCCTTGATATCGCTCACAATCGGTACAAAATCAACGTTCAGCGAAGCCGTTGCTTTCAGTGCTTCATGCCGCTCGTTGTACATTTTCACTGAGCAGGTTTCGGCGCTCATGCCGCCACAGCTGGCCTTCTTATAGCGCTCGTTTTCGGCCTCAACGTACTCACCGGCCTTCTGCACAAGCGTCTTGCCTTCAGACTGCGCCTGAGCGATATCAGCGAGAGAATTATTCTCAACCGTTATTTAATGGCTAATGAATATTATTAACCATTTTATATACGCCAGTCTTGATAGCCAAAGAAAAATCGCACCAAAGGACAGGTCTAATTTTGTTAAAAAAACCCTAATGAAAAAAATGGTTTTTTATCATCAATTAACCCTTGGTAAAAATACTTCCCATACATTGCAAAGAGAAAAAATGATATCCCTCCTGACAAATTAGATACTAATGATAAATTATCAAAATCTCTTCGACATTCAGCTATCGCCGCCGCCACATACCCAAGAACAAGAAAAATCAATGCACTGCTTGATAAAAAATTACGTTTAAAAAACATATAATTAAAATAAAGCAAGGAATCCTTACCTACCTTAGTGCTGCCAAGGTTTCTATAAACAAAAATAAAAAAACAACCTCCCCACAGCAACAACAACAATAGCAACATGAAGGATGATGCATTAAGAATAATATCATTTCAAATCATAGTGGTATATTTCCTTAGTGGAGTCACCGTTTAGATCTATTTTTTCATCATGAGAACCAGTGGCAGAACCTGTAAAACCAATGCTTGGTCCAACAGAAAAGGAAAAGCCGATACCATCTTTTCCACCAGACATTCCTACGGAACCGGCACCAAAACCAGTCCTAGTTGAATAATCACGATTTAAGTTGCCAAACACCCCTGGGAAATATGGACCAAAATCAACACCAACAGAAGCTCCAGCCTTAACACCAAACTCTTTGGTGTATCCTGTAGAAATAGAGAAGTAATCATTATTAACCTCAGCTCCTCCTTTCAGAGCAAGCCCCGCACCACCTGAAACTTCAACCTTCCCGTCAGGTTTAACCTTATATTCAATCCCCCAATAAGGCTCTTCGCCAATAGCAATTATATTCACCGCATGCGCCATCAGGTTCGGCTGCACATTCACCGAACCGTCCTCGTTCAGCGTCTGGTTATGAATATCCTCTGCCAGGCAGGGTACCGCCGCATCCATTACCGCCTGCGCCAGGCTGCCTCCCGCTACGAACGTCCTGGTCTTAACCCAACACGAAACCTCTCTGATGGTAATAAAGGTTGTATTATAATTTCATTATTATAGATAAATAATTTTGGTGACAATACCGTAACATCATAGACATTTTCAGCTATCAGATTGATATTCATCCTGAATATCAGGTATACCAGCATCATCCGCCATGACAAATACGTCTTTATTTTTTAATGCGCTTACGTTTAATACATCATAAAAATTGTCATAATCACTATGTTCCATCTCACTCCAAACTAATCCCCTGCGCTATCCAGCAATATTCTTAAAAAAACTGATAAGACCCTAACGCAAGAACCAGTAAAGATCTCGGCCATAAGGGCCGAGACCTTAGAATTATTTAATAGGATAATGGTAATGTTCTGGGATCTTATAATCATCAGGAAAATCTACAGTATCTGGAAGCAAGGTAAATCGATCTATATCCTCCTTTGTCTGTTCAAAAACGCTATATAGTCCTGATAAAAAGGTTGATATACGCAGTAAAGCTGCCTGCATTGCCAACTCATCGTTATTTTTTTTTGCATTAAAAAATAATTCAATTGTCAAGTTAAGGTTTTTTATATCCCTTTGAATACTCTCAACTATTGAATAATCTTCTGCCAAATAAAAATCATCTGTATCAAGCCCTTTTCCTGCCTTCTGTTTTAACAACTCCAGATAAGCATCTTTGAATTTATCTAGCATACTAATATCAATCATTTTGGTATCCTCCGCCCTTCAGCTCTGGCGGCCTTAGTTTTTGCATCATTAAAAGACCCATCAATATTCAGGACAGCTTTAACTTTTCCTTTGCTATCAAAAACCTCAATATGATCTTTGTGCAACCCATCGAGATAATATTTATCTCCTTTCGCAATATAATCTCCAACAGCCCCCTTCGCTTGATAGACGCTTTGCCCCTGAAAGATCTGGCTTGTTTTCTGAGCGCTTTCTTTCATTTGGCTACCAAAACCAGACTGTTTAAAAAATTCTCCCATATTCCCAACCGCGTCAGCATTAGGCGTATATTTGCCACCAGTCGCCTTGCTGATACCAGTAGCAGCACCCGCCGCATTTGCTATCGCCGCATGACCAAAAATGTTAACAAGTTCAGTCGTGGTTTCTTCTGAACCACCAAACATTTGCGCACGATAAATCAGCGTATTAATCGAACCATCAAAGTTTGATTGTGCCCCACGCAGATTAACCCATTCCTGTTTCTCTGCCGGAGTCAGCGAGTCCATGCCTTCATTTCGTGCTTTGGCTGCCAGTTCGTCACTTCTTGCGCTACTTTCAGCCTGCCATTGTTTCATTTCTTTCGCGACAGCAACACATTCAGCAGCCGTTGAACAGGTGTTTATCTGCGCCTGAACCTTGTCGTACTCTTTGGCATAGTGCTCACGAACACTAGCTTTACAACTGCTGTCACTGCCGCAGGCTGTTAACTCTTCACTGCGGCTTTTCTGCTGGGCAGGGCTGAGATGATTATATTCTACCGCATTCCTCCCCGCCTGCGCGGCCGCCACCGCGCCCGCCGTGCTGTCGCCCGCTACTCCGCCCGCGAGGCCCGCCGCCAGCGTCCCCAGCGCGCTTATGGTCTGGCGCTGCGTCTCCGTCAGGTCGCTGCGGTCAGTGCCCGGATACATCTGCTGCGCGATGTACTCGCCCATCGCCGCGCCCGACGCCCCCGACAGCGCGCTGTTTCCCACCGCGTAAGCCGTCACCGCACCCACCACCGCGTGCGCCATCAGGTTCGCCTGCACGTTCACCGAACCGTCCGCGTTCAGCGTCTGGTTATGAATAACCTCTGCCAGGTACGGTGCCGCCGCGCCCGTTACCGCCTGCGCCAGGCTGCCCCCCGCCAGGCCCTGCACCGCCGCCGTCGCCGCCTGAATACCCTGCTGAAGGGCGCTGCCCGTGCCGAAAGGCGCCGCGGCGGTTTTATAAGCCTGCTCCGCTATCTCCCCGGCGGCGGGGGTCAGGTTGCCCTTGCCGGCCAGCGCTGCCTTCGCGGCCTGGAGCGCGGCCAGGTCCTTCTTCGCTCTCTCGCCCGCTATCTGCCCCTCCGTGCGCGCGATGTCCGCCGCCTGGTTGCCGATTTCCCCTATCAGCTGCGCCGCCTGCAGCCGGTTCTGCTCCCTCTCTTTATCGAATATCGGCGACAGCGTCTGGTTCGCGTGCGCGGCGTCGCGGCTAAGCCCGCTCACGTCCTGCGACTGCTTATCTCCGTCGCGGATAACCAGCGCGCCCCCGCTCACCGCCGCATTCGTCAGCGAGCTGCCGCTGCCGCTGTGGTTCGCCCCCGTCAGCAGCCCGTTCGCCATGTTCCCCGCAAACTGGCCGCCGATGCTGCCCCCGGTGCTCACGCCCGCGCTCTGATGCTCCACCTTATAGTCCGCCCTGTTTTCGATGTCGCGCCAGCCCAGCGTGCCCGTCTCCAGACGGTTTTTATCCGCCGTCGCCGTCGAGCCGATAACCGCGCCGTTCAGCTGCGTGTGCCCTCCAGCCGTCACGTCAAAGCCGCCTTTCCCCGCGAACAGGCCGGTCTGCTCCTCCACGCTCTGCCAGGTGCTGTGCATCTTATCCCGGCTCAGGTTCACGTTCGCCGAGCCGGTCATCGACCCGAAGGTGAAGCTGCCCCCGGCGCTGGCGCTCTGCTGCTTCGAGTCGTAGCGGTCGCTGTCCTGCTCGCTCGTCAGCGTCAGGTTGCGCGCCACGTCCGCCCTGATTTTTTCGCCGCTCACCTGCGCGCCCTGAAGCGTGGTGTCGCGCCCGCTTACCAGCGTCACCTCACGGCCCGCGCTCACCTGCGTTTCCGTGTGGGTGACGCCGCTGCCCTGCTCGCTGCCTTTTGCCTTATTTGCGCTGGCGGAGACGCTGATGCCCCAGCCGCCCTGACCCGCGCCGATGCCGATGCCCGCCGTGCCGCCGTGGCTCTCGTTTTTACCCTCCAGCGACGAGGTGTTCGCGGCCGACAGCAGGTTGAGGTCCCGGTTCGCCGACAGCAGCAGGTCTCTGCCCGCCTGCAGCTGGCTGCCCTGCACCGTCAGGTCACCACCGTGCCCTTTCACGCCGCTGCCGCGCGCCACCACGCTCAGATTATCGCCCGCCGTCAGGCTGCTGCCCTGTGCGGTGCGCTGCTCGCTGCGCTGTGTGGAAGTGGAAGACTGGCTACCGTAAGAGAGGCTGACGCCGATGGCGTTGTTGTTCTCCGGGCTGTCGCCCTGCGCCTCTGCCAGCCGGCCGGCCTGCACCGCCTGCACGCCGCTGAGCGCCGCTTTAGTACCCTGCAGCGCCGCCAGCCGTCCGCTGTCGGCAGACTTCGCCTCCTGCACCGTCTGCGCCGCCGTGTTCAGCGCGCTGCCTGCCGTGCCGGAAAGCGCCAGCGTCAGGCCCGAGGTTTTCTGCTCCACCCGGTGCGTCTGGCTGCTCTGGTTTTCCGCTGCGGTGATGCTCACCTCGCGGCCGTCCAGCGTCAGGTTTTTGCCCGCGATAAGATCGGAGCCGTTGATATCCAGCCGGTTGCCCGCCGTCAGCGACACGCTGCCGTTCACGCTGCCCACGGTGCTGCTCTGGCTGGTCGTCTCCTGCGCGGTGTCGGTGGTTTTCAGGCTCTGTTTGCCGTAACTGAAGCCGATACCGCCGGTGCCGGAAAACCCGCTCTTTTTCTCCTGCGCCAGATGCTGTTCACTGTTGCGTTCAGTCGCTCCGGTAACGCTGAGATCGTGGCCCGCCTGCAGAGAGAGATCGCCGGTACTCGCTATCTGGCTGCCCTGTACGCGCAGATCGTTGCCCGCTGCCACGGAAATAGTGTCGCCATTCAGCGAACTCCCCTGCGCCGTCTGACGCGAAATCTGGTCGCGTGTGGTTGTCGTGCTCTTCGACAGCCAGCCGCTGCTGCCCGTCGTCTTTTGCCGCTCGTCCAGATCCCGCGTGTTCTCGCCGTTTGTCAGTGTGACGTCATGTCCGGCGGTCAGCGCCAGCGCAACATCTGCTGACAGGGTGGCCGCGCGGGCATGGAGATCGTTGCCTGCCAGCAGCGAGAGATCGCCCTTGCTGACGACTTCGCTGCCGATCTCCTGCGTATTGCCCTGCTTCAGGCTGTTATCGCTATCCCAGACAAGCGTGTCCCGATTCGCCGTACTGACAGTATTGAGCGTCAGATCGCGTCCGGCCTTAATCACCGTCTGGCTATTTTCGCCGCTGTTAACCACCTGCGCCGCCGTGAGAGTGATATCACGTCCGGCCTGCAGTATCAGCCGGCCGTCGTCGCCCTGCACGTACATGCCTGCCACGCTATCCACCGTGGTCCGGTCGAACTGGTTTTCACCGTTCCGGCTGCTCACGCTGCGGGTTGTGCTGACGGTATTGATATCCCGTCCGGCGCGGGCGAGCAGCGAGTCGGTTGCCCCGATCACGCCGCCGATGTTATTGATATCTGCGCGGGCGAGAAGATCGACACTGGCGCCTTTGATCGTCCCCGCCATGTTGGTGATATTACCGGCGCTCAGCTTCACCACTTCGCGCCCGGCCAGCGTACCGCTGTTAAACAGGCCACCGCCCAGGTTCAGGTTGAGGTTGCGGCCCGCAATCAGCGCACCGCTGCCATCGACATCGCCTGGCTGAATGCGCGCATACACCTGCGGTACCAGCACCGTCTGGCTGGAGCCATCCGGCAGTCTGACCTGCGCATTAACCAGCCAGACAATATCTTTTGTCAGCAGCCCCATCTGCTCAGGCGTCAGCGCCACGCCTGGCGTCAGGTGATAGCGCTGACTAAAGGCGATAGCGTTGTTCATCAGCGCTTTGTACTGATCTTCGTCGTTGGTAAAGCCGCCCAGGTAGCGCTGCCCTGTCAGGTTCATGACCTGTTCCCGGATCAGCCGCTGCTCGTAATAGCCGTCACCCAGGCGCTTCAGTACGTTATCGCTGTTCTGCGTCAGGGCGTCCTGCATATAGTCGCTGCTCAGCCACTGCTTCTCCTGAGTAAAGCGCGGATCGGTCTCTACCAGATATTTCCCGCCGGGAGAGGGATTGGTTCTGAACAGGCTGTTGTCCGGCAGGCGCGTATCGGGCCCGACGATGCGGATCACGCTTGCGTTCTCCCCCTGGCTGCCGGGCACATCAAAATGCTGGCCGGGTTTAAGCAGCGCGGCAATGTCAGGCATGCTGCCTGTGATATGGGCATTCACGCCGCCCGCACGCCCCGTCGTGGCGTCGGTTCCCTCTGTGCTCTGTGGGACGAGCGAAAGGGGGTTGCCGCTCAGTTCACCGTGATCGACCAGCTCTCCTGGCTTCAGGGCAATGGTCTCAATCACGTCCGGCGGCGTGTAATCCGATGTGCTGTCGCCCTGCTCGTCGCCACCTTTATGACGGATGCGCTTGTAGTGAGTCACCTTACCGACGTCAGTCGTGATTCGCTGGCCCGCCACCTCGACATTATTGAGGTCTTGCGCGTTTATCGTCAGCGTATTGCCCGCGATGATCTGACTCTTATCATTCAGCAACCGGCCAGCGTTTATCGTCAAATCACCGCCCGCGATAATCTTCGCCGGATCGCTTTCGGCGATCTGCGTCTCCTGCACCGTACGCGTGTAGTCATACTGGTAGAAGTTATCGTTATTGCTGCCGGTATTGCCTGGCGTGTTGAGATTAAGCAGTGAGTCGGCCGAGTTGCGGTCAACAAAGACGCCCGGCTCGCTGGCTTTCCAGCGGACGGTATCGCCCGAGTGCTGATACCCGGTAATCGCCTCCGAAGACACGGTTACCAGCCCGGTGCTGAAACGATCGTTGACGTTATTGATTTCACCGGCAGCCATCTGCATGTTGCCCGCTGACTCGATGGTGGAGCTGTGATTATTGAGGGTGCCCGCTCTGCCGGTTGCCAGGCCGTCAGCATTCAGCTCACCGCCCAGCGCCATATCGCCGGCACTGTAGATCAGGCCGTGGTCACGATTGTTCAGCGTCTGCACGCCGATATCCACCCGCTCACGTCCCGCCAGCGTGGCGGCAGTGTCGTTTTCCGCCAGGTTGTTGAAAATATTAGCCTGTACGCCAACACTGTCGCCATAGATCCGGCCACTGCCGGTATTGGTCAGCACCGACGCCTTCAGCAGCGTCTGTTTGCCGTCGATCAGCCCATAGTTGGTCAGCTGTCCGCTAAGCGTCAGCCAGTTCTGTCCGGCATTGATT
Organism: Pantoea sp. ICBG 1758; assembly: GCF_002928325.1. Classification (NCBI taxonomy): domain Bacteria; kingdom Pseudomonadati; phylum Pseudomonadota; class Gammaproteobacteria; order Enterobacterales; family Erwiniaceae; genus Pantoea; species Pantoea sp. ICBG 1758. Next base: position 212,854 of record NZ_POWL01000001.1, on the reverse strand, counting down.
TCGCCGGTGGCAGCGTTCAGCAGGTGGGGGGCGCGCAGATCGAGCTTGCCGCCCGCCAGCAGTTTACCGCTGTTGTCAACATCGCCTGCGGTTGTGAAGTTGAAATTGCCGTTGGCAATCATCTCGCCACGGTTGTTCAGGCTCTGCTGGCTGACCAGCGTGATGTCACCCAGGGAGAGGATCTGTCCGTCACCCGCCAGGCGATCGGCACGGATCGTTAGCGATCGGCCCGCTTTAAGGACGCCCTCCCGATTTTCCAGCGTCAGACTATTGCTCTGAGGCTGCGCCACTCTGAAGCTGCGCAGGCGACTCTCCGGCGTCAGGTCATTGCTCTGCAGCAGCAGATCTTCTCCGGCCGAAATCGTACCCTGCCGGTTATCGACCGAGCCACGGCTGCTGATGGTTAGTTGCCGATCGGCCAGTAACATGCCGCGCTGATTGAACACATCGTCGCTGTTGATCCGCAGGCTGGCCGCTTCAATCCCCTGCTGATCACCCTGAGTATCCTGATTGTTCAGCTGCAATGCGTTCAGCACGGCGTTCGCGCCACTGCGAATCAGGCCGCCCGCATTGTCTATCATGCTCTGCGCACTCACCAGCAGATCGCCAATGCTCTGGATCTCTCCACCACGGTTATCCAGACGAGCCATTTCCAGCGAAGCCGCCTGCTCGCTGACGATGCGCCCGCCGCTGCGGTTATCCACTTCACCACTCTGCAGCGTAAGATCGCCTTTCGCGCCCACGGTTCCGGCCTGATTGTCGATCGCGCCGCTGTGCAGATGAAGATCGCTAAGGCTGTAGAGGGTGCCGCTCTGGTTATCGATCGCCTCGCCGTGGCTGTCGATAAGCACGCTACCGCCCTGCAGCAGACCTGCCCGGTTGTTGAACGCGGAGTGCGTGTCGAGGCTGAGCTGCTCCTGTGCCACCAGCGTGCCAGCGACATTATTCAGGCCGCCAGCCGCCAGTTGCAACGCGTTTCCGCTCAGCATCAGACCCTGCGTATTGTTTATCTGTCCGGCGCGGATAAGCATGTCGCCCTGGCTGATCACGCCGCCTTTTTCGCCGCTGTTCTGATTAAGCAGCGTCTCTGCGCCGATATCAAGCTGCGCACCGCTCTGGATAAGGCCGCCGTCACGATTATCGAGCGTATCGCCGCGCAGCGTTAGCGCCTGCTGCGCCGCCAGCTGGCCGTTACGGTTATCCAGTAAGCGGGCATCCACATGCCCGGTGTCGCTACTGACTATCCTGCCCTGACCGTTCTGCAGCGCATCCGCCGTGACGCGCAGCGTCTTACCCGCCCTCACAACGCCCTGCTGATTAGCCAGCTGTGCGCCTCGCAGACTGAGATCGCCTTCACTCGCGATAAAGCCCTGCCGGTTCGCCAGGCTGTCCGCGTTGATATCGATCTGCCGGGCCGAGGTGGTGCCGCTATCAAGATCGACATCGCCACCGCGCAGGGTGAGCTGACCATTTGAGCGCAGCGATCCCTTACTGCCGCGCAGATTACCGGTGGTGATCGACAGTGTGCCGCGGCCTGTATGGGTGATGTCACCCGACTGGTTATCGATCGCAGCCGCATTGAGCGTCAGGTTGTCACTGTTAGTCGCGATACGGCCGCCCTGATTATTCAGGCTGCCCGCGAAACTAAGCGTGAGATCGTCACGCCCGGTTTGCAGGATCTGACCCTGCTGGCTGGAGAGATCGCGCGCCTGCAGGTTGAGCTTGCTGGCTGTCAGCGTGGCGCCATCGTTGTTCAGCATTTTTCCGGTGCGCGCGGTGAGCTGCTGCTGCGCGGTCAGGGTGCCGCTGCGCGTCGCGATATCGCCCTCGCGGGCGTCGAGCGTCAGGTTTTTACCCTCAGTACGGCTGCCGCTGAGGTCAATAGTCTGCCCGCGTGCGCTCAGGCTGCCGCCGGCCAGGTTTTTCCCCTGCGCGCGAAGCTGGCCCATTGTCGTCAGGGTCAGATTGCCCGATTCACCAGGCCTGCCGTCATCCTGCACACCTGCCGCGAGAACGCCTGAAGCCGTGCTGTTGAGGCTGCCAGCCTGCAGCGTAACGTCATTGCGTGCCACAACAGAGCCGCGGTTCTGCACATCTGCCGCACTGGTTACCGAAGCTTTTCCGCCAGAAAAGATCGTACCGCTGTTGCTGACCCCTTGCCGCGCGGCGAGCTGCAGATCGCTACGGCTCTGAATAGCGCCGCTGTTCTCAATGCGGCCATCAGCGGTGATAACCACCGAACCCGCCTGCGCGCCAATATTGCCCGCATTGCGAACGCCGACGCCCCTCTCCGTGCCGACCAGACGGATTTTTCCGGCATACATGCCGCCCAGGCTGGAGACATCAAGCGCCATCCGGGGTTCTGTAGCGGGCTCGTCGCTCTGCTTCGTGACCTGCTGGTGTGCGGCATCCACCTTGTTTCGTCCGGTGGTGACGCGAAGATCCCTGGCCCAGACGCTGGCATTGACCTTCACCGATCGGGCAATAATGTCGGTATAGTCCTGGCGTGAGCTGTCCATCCCCGCCCCTTCGACCACCACTTCACCGCGTTCAACGTTAAAGCCCGTCAGGTTGCCATTGTTGAGCTGCGCCTGTCCGGTGGTCAGGGTGCCGCGACTGGCATTGATAAATCCGCAGCCGTTGCAGGTGATCCCGGACGGGTTGGCGATAACGACCTGGGCTTTCTGACCCGCGACTTCAACAAAGCCGTTGAGGCGGCTGGGATTGCGTGAGTTAACCTCATTCAGGATCACTTTGGCTTCGCCCCGGGCCAGCCAGGGATTGCCGCTTACCATACCGCCGAGTTCGGTCTGAACGTTTTTGTGGGAGTTGTTGAGGATCGCTCCCCGCTTTCCGACATCAAACTGACTATACGTATTGCGGGAAACACCGCCTGCGGAGGGCGTCTGGATATTGATCTGCGGCGTACCGCTGGCGCTGTTTATTATCGTGGGCCGCTGGCCGCCAGGCGCCTGTGCATCTGCCACAATGGCGGCGCTGGCAGGCTGTATCACGCCCATCGCCAGCCAGAGACTAAAACATAATGCGCCGACTCGGCCAGTGAGGCTGCTAAGCGTGTGGCTGAGACCTGACGCGCGTGCGCTGCCGGCCCGGCCTGATTTAGCAATATCCGGCACCACCATCAGCATGCCGCGGACTGTGTTAAAAATCACGCGGTAGCGATTTTTGTTCATCTAATATCCTTATCAGATTTGCGGTAACGCGGCGGCGAGCGGATGCTGCTGGCGCCACGTTTTTGCCGCTTTATGGGTCACGCGGCTGCCATGAAAGCTGAATACGCGCCTGCCGCGCTGCTCACCGCGGTGATCTAATGCCCGCCAGCAGGCATGAGGAAAGAGATCGCGCCGGATCAGGCGACTCATCGCTACGGTATGGCCAAATGGCGCGATCCAGTCGCAGCACCACATGCGTGTGCCACTGTTCCACGCGTCAGGCGGAAAATGGATAGCGGGCCGTGTAAGATAAAGCGCTTCGGCTTCTTCGTTCAGCCAGGCCCAGCTGAAGAAAAAAACCGGCGTACCGGCTTCAGCCACCAGCACATATTGTCGCTGTTTGATGATCGGCAGCAGCAGCGTCGGCAGGGCGTGCAGCGGCGCATCACGATGCAGCGGCGAGTGCATCCAGAGCCACACCGCCGATCCCAGTATTTCCGCTTCACTCTCTTCACCGCCCAGAATCAGCGGTGATTTAACCTCATACTTGCCTGCGCGCATTCTCAGTAGCTCCAGTTGAGGTTGAAGCCGAGCGTGACGCTGCTGGTGCGTAAACCGTCAGGCTTCGACAGCGGCGTCCCGATAAACAGGTCATAACCGGTATTCCAGGCCTGACCGCGCAGCCCCGCCACCCCGCCCGCCAGATGCTGGCCGGTCAGCAGCTCACTGCCCGCGCCGCCCACCTCGCCATAGTCCGCGCCCAGGTAGAACTCCTGTGCAGGCAGCGGCGTACTCCAGGCGATGTCATTGCGGACGAACCAGCCGCGGCTCGCGTTCAGCGTGCGTTCGCCGTCGAAACCGCGCACAGTCCAGCGGTTACCTATCGAAAACTGCTCCTGCGGCGTGAGCGGCGTATTACTCATCTGACGCAGGTATTGCGCACCGTAGCGAAAATGCTGGCTGCCGATGCTGAACGGCAGGCTGAACTGCGCATTGAGCTGAACGATTTTGCTCAGCGCCGTCGCCTCGCCGAAATACTCCTCGGGTGCGGGCTGGGCACCGAACCAGCGCGTGCCGCGCTGATAGCTGATGCCCGCATCCAGCGTCGCCTGGCGGATATAGTGGCGGTGTTGCAGACCGATACGCCACGCCGCCGTCTGGCGATGCTGCACCTGAACTTCGGTGTCGTTGATATAGTTGCGGGTTTCGCGCGTCAGGACGTCATAGGTCAGCGAGGTTTTTTGCGAGCCGCTGCGATGCAGTACCCGGCTAAGCTGTAAATCGAGGCTCTGACTTTTTCCGCTATAGCGGTAGTCCTGATGGGTTCCGGCGACCGTCTGGTGATAGTCATAGTCGCTGGCCGTTGCGGAGAACATCCAGTATCCAAACGGCACCGAGTAGTGGCCGATGACGTTTTTGCTGCCTTTACCGCCTTTGCCCTGCAGATCGTGCGTGGCCGACAGATAAAAAAGATCGCTCAGCGCAAAAGGGTTATCGAGCGACAGCGTGACGCCACCCAGATAGCGTCCGGTGCTGCGCGTACCGGAATCATCCAGCGAGAGACCGAGGCGCCACATCTTTTTCTGCTGCCAGCGTACCTCTATATCGCTCTCGCCCGGCTGTTCACCGGGCACGACCGACATATCGGCTACTACGGTCGGCAGCCGTTGCAGGTTTTCCAGCCCCTGTTCGATATCACGCAAATCCAGCAGATTACCGTCGCGGGCAGGAAATGCGCTGTAGAGCCACAGATAACGATCGCTACCCGGCGTCAGTCTGGCCTCCCGCACGTAACCGGGCAGGATCACCAGCCGTAGCGTGCCGCTGTTAAGGTCCTGCGAAGGTGCCAGCACCCGCGTAGTAACATAGCCATGATCAACCAGCCGGTTTTGCAGCGTACTCATCAGCAGATTAATGCCGCGCCCGCCCAGGCACTTTCCCTGCGCCTGGCTGGCAATAGCGTTAAGCGGCAGCCAGTGCGGCAGCGCCTGCTGCCCTTCAAGCACGATACGCGTGAGAGGAAAGCAGGGTTTTTCTGCAGGAAAAGAGAGGCGGCCAAAACCAGAAGCGGGCGGTGAAAGTCGCACATCAGGCGCTTTCGGCTCTATCTGCTGCTCCAGCGCCCGCTGGCGCTGTTGCTGCTGCCGGACCTGTTCACCTGCATCAGGCAAGGGCTCCGCAGTGGCCTCGCTGGTTATAAAAGCAGCAACCAGAAAAGAGAAACAGAGCGTAATTGATGTATCAGATGAAACCATCAGACAATCCTTGTCACGTAAACTAAACGCAAATCTTATTAATTAATATAAAAATTGCCGCATATTATTCACGAAAATGACCTGATAACAACGTCAGTATGGTTTTTTTTAAGCCAGATAATTTAGACTGATTAATCATTCTGCTAATTTTTCCGGGATGTATGTTATGCAGCAGCGAGAGTAGAGAGAGGCAAAAAAAAAGGCCATTATTTACTGAAAGGCCGGACTGCTGGCAAAAGCGCATCCGTCTGCTGACTCAGGATAGGGGCGGAAAACCGAAAAAATCATAACCAGAGTCCGTTGCCCTGCAGGGTTCAATGCTTCTCCCCTGTCGGAATCAGAGCCAGAATTAAATCAAATTTTACAATATACTAACCCTCTGTAATTATTTACACTTGTCCTTATGGTTTGTAATGCCAAACTAAATAAGGATATCTATGCCCCTGACAGGACGTTCGGGCTCATTCGCCGTTGCGGATTCGCTCAATCACTATCTGCTCGCCTTTGAAAGCTGCGAGATCGTTGCAGACGTTAAATCTTTCGAAGGGCGAGAGTCCCTTAGCCAGCCCTATCGATTTATCATCCGCTTTACTTCATCCGTTCAGGATATACCACCTGAGAAAGTGATGATGCAGCCGGCAGTTTTTATGATGCGGGCCTGTTCCACGGCGTGCTCCCTCTTTCGGCCTGCTAAGGATCGCTGGCACACATTACGCAAAATTTATGGGGTTATCACCCGCCTTTCCCATATATCAACCAGCGTTGACGAATCAACGTATGAAGTCACACTCGAACATCCTCTGGCGCTGATGTCCAGCACGCACCGGTACGCTATCTATCAGCGGACGTCTGTTCCCGAGCTCGTCAATTCTGTCCTGAAGTCGCACGGCTTTAGGGATTATGAGATTGACATGAGCCTGCTGCAGTGGCGTTACCCCAGGCGTGAGATGATCGTTCAGTGGGGAGAGAGTGACCTGAGTTTTATCCGGCGTCTGCTTTCTGAAGTCGGGATCTGGTTCCGCTTCTGCAAACATGAAACTGCTGAAGAGATCACCGTCATCGTATTTGCCGATCAGCAGGCAGGCTACCTATCTGGCGCGAAAATTCAGTCGCTGCCCGGAGCAGGGTTAACAGGCGATACCCTGACAATATGGCAGATGCGCTGCCACTCAGCGGTGGTGCCTGCATCGGTACGTACGCGCAATTACGACTACCGGCAAAGCCGGCTTATTCCGCCGGAACATGAGGCGGACATGAGCGGTGAAGCTCCCTACACCACAGGCAGCGATTATCACTACGCTGATATTCAGCATAGCACGGGCGATCGGTGGAGCAGCATTCAGGGCGGAGATGCTGAAACAGCCTGGCACTATGCCCGCATCCGCCATGAGCGCCATCTGTCCGGCCGGACGTGTCTGGAAGCCATCACTGACGATCCCGCACTGCAGCCGGGCATGGTGGCTGAAATCGACGGCGAGCAGCCTGAAGCATTTATGTCCGGCTTTCTTATCGTTGAGAGCGTCTGCCGCGCAAGCCGGGCAACAGGCTATCAGACGGCACTCAGCGGTATTCCCTGTAGTGAGCGCGCCGCTTTCCGGCCGGAGCGCCTGCCAAGACCGGTTATCTCAGGAACGATTCCCGCCCGCGTCTCCGGCAGCGTTATGAACGATAGCCTTGCCCGTCCCGATAGTCAGGGGCGCTATCGGGTGAAATTCAGTTTTGATCTCGCCAGCTGGGAGAAAGGCAGGGAAAGCATGCCTGTCCGTCTGGCCCGCATCTACGCAGGCGATAAGTATGGCGTGCATTTTCCGCTGCTGGACAACACGGAGGTGGCAATCGCATTTGAAAGTGGCGATCCCGAGCGGCCTTACATTGCCCATGTATTGCATGACGCGCTAAATCCGGACGTCGTTAACGATAGTAACAGCACGCGCAATGTTATCCGGACAAAGGGGAAGAACAAAATCCGGCTGGAAGATGCGGCAGGCAATGAGCACATCAAGCTATCAACCGAGTTCGGCAAAACGCAGCTTAACCTCGGTCATATGGTCGATACCGGTCGCAAAGCACGCGGTAAAGGCGCAGAGTTGCGCACCGATCATCACGCCACCGTGCGTGCCGCAAAGGGGATCTACCTGACGACCGCCGCGCAGACCGGTGCACGCGGAACGCTGCTGGAGATGACCGACGCGATCGCGCATCTGGAGCAGGCGCTCAGCATAGCTTACAGCCTGCAGTCGTCGGCCGCCGGGGCCGGCGCTGACGGCGCTGACACTGCCCCGCAGCAGGCGCTGCAGCAGGCCGTTTCCGGGCTGGCGCAGCCGGGCATTCTCTCCTGGGGTGAAGCGGGTATTGCACAGGCAACACCTGAAAGCCTCCATCTCGCCGCCGGTAAAGATGCGGTGATCACCGCCGGCAGTAACGGCAGCGTCAGCGTGTTCAAACGTCTTTCTGTCGCGGCGGGCCAGGGAATTTCCGCCTTTGTGCGCAGGCTTGGCATCAAACTGATTGCCGCGTCTGGCGATATCACGCTTCAGGCGCAGCGCGGCCAGCTGGCGGCGCTTGCCGATCGGAACATGCAGATCGCCAGCGTCAACGGAGAGCTTCAGATAAGCGCCAAAAAAGGCCTGTATCTGCACTGCGGCGGCGGCGGGATCCGCCTGCACCCGAACGGCGGCGTAGAGATATTCTCGCCAGCGCACATTGAGCAGAAAGCGCCGACTCTTGTTTATCAGAAGGGGGAACCGGCAAAAATTGTCGATCCGCTGTTTAAAGATAACCCGCTGGCGCGCGGTGTACGCCTGTACCGAAACGGCGACCGGAAACACCCGCTGGTCAGCCAGCCCTTCCGCGTTACCCGGCCGGACGGCAGCACGGTGGAGGGTATCACCGATGCTGCCGGGCACTCTCCGCTGCTGGATCTTGCAGAGACCGAACAGCTGGTTGTTACGCTTATCAGGGAGGCAAAGCGATGACTCATCACACCTCAAAAAACAGCGCCTTTAACGATCCGGAACTGGGCAGCTTCATCGGCCTTAATCGCGATACCGCCGGCGGTATGCTGATGCAGGAGTTTCCTGTAAACAGCCCCCTGCCCTGTATTGTTATTCTTGTACACGGCGTCAACGACATCGGCGAAGCTTACGAAACGCAGGAGAAAGGGATTATTGCCGGGCTGAATACCCGACTGGCGCGCGACGACATGTACCCGCACCAGTGGAGTGAAATTGAGGGATTAACCGACCTGAAAGATGCGCCAAAGCGCGTGACGGCCAGCGGGCGATCGCCGGTTATTCCGTTCTACTGGGGCTATCGCCCGGTCGATCGTGAAACCTATAACGCAGACCAGCGGCGCTACCGTGATGAGGTCGCCCGCCTCGGGCTGGAAACAGTTCTCCCCTACGATGCGTTTCAGGAAGATGATCCGGTACGGCTGAAAAAGCTGAACGCTGAGGGACGCGGCTTCTGCAACGATAACTACGGCAACGTGCTGAACCTGGCAGCAGCGAAGAATGGCGGCACCTTTGCTAACGCAACCACCTGCATTCCTGACATGCTGGGGCCCGGCGCGAACGGCGGGGCCATCTGGATGGCGGGGATCTACAGCCGCAAACTTAACGGCGGAGACTTTACCCACCCGATTTACGGCAATCCGCACCGCATTTATCAGTTTTTTGCTGCTCAGCGGCTGGCAGATCTGATTCTGGAAATCAGAAAGAACCCCAGTACACGTCACGACACCATCAATATAGTGGCGCACAGCCAGGGCACCATCATTACCATGCTGGCGAATATGCTGGTCAGGCAACAGGTAGCTGATTATCCGGTTGCCGACTGCGCCATCCTCTGCCACTCCCCCTACTCACTTGATCCGCGGCTCATGGAAAATATGCTGCCCGGCAAGCAGCAGACGTCGCACGGGCGTCAGGAGACGCTGCGTAATTTCTGCCGGCTGATGGCCACAAATCCAAAGTATGACGCCACGGGTCGCTACCAGCCGGAGTTTGTCACAGCCATGTACCACGATACCACGCTGTGGCGCAAACACCGCTGGAGCAGCGATCCCCGCTACAGCCGCAATAACTACGGCCGGGTTTATAACTATTTCTGCCCGAATGACGGCACGGTGTCGCTGTCCAGTGTGCAGGGCATCGGCTGGCGCGGTATTCCTGATACGCTCGCCGGCGGCATACCCAATCTCTATCAGCGCGCGTTCTGTCAGCACCACAGTACGGGCGGTAACGCGTCCGGTGCGCCTTTCAAAAAGCCTGCTTTCCGGCCCGGAGATTTTACGTATGACGGCTGGCCCACTAACGTGGCCTATCCAATGGAAAGCGGCGTGACTGAAAACGCCGAGGCCCTGCCTGAAGTGATAGAGCTGACCCTGATGGGGCACGATCGCAGCGGGGACATGAAATATAAAACGGGCGTTGGAGGCGAAGATCGCTATATTGACTACTCCGCCCGCGAGTATGAGAACGCCTGGCAGGTGACAGAGTTTCGTCCGGCGATCGGATTTGTTTATCCGCATCGCTCCGGTCAGCTGCTGTCTGAAACCGAGCTGGCTGCGGTCAACCGGTATTACGGCACCGCGTTTGTCTCCGGTCGCGTGGTTGGCAGCAGCACGCAGCGCTACCAGCTGAAGCGGCGTAAAACAAGCGAAGAAATCAACGAGATGGAAAAATATGGCGATCCGGTGAGGTTCAGCCAGCACTCTTCAATAGTGATGGATCAGAACGTGCAGGAAAAGGCTGTTGCCTACGACCTCGCCATCGGTAACTGCATGGCCTTTGAAGATCCCGCCTTCTGGCTCAATCTGCGCAAGCGCGCAGACTGGCGGCACGAGTTTAATCCGGATGCTAATACAAAGAAATATTACAAAACGGGCGTGCTGAATGAAGATATAACCAAAAAGTTTATGAATAAACCGGATCAAACTTTGCCGGCCGGTGAGTTCGGCGTGGTGAATGATTTCGGCCCGAAAACGCGCGTAGAGCCCGCCCGGCATCCGGAGGTGCATCATAAGGAAATGCCTGTGCATCAGTGGGACATGCCGGAGCCGGCAGGATATCGCGATGTGCCGGCAAAGAAAAAAACGGAGTGAACGGTATGGTAACGTTATGGAAAAACACTGTAATTACAGTGCTGGCAGCTCTGATTATGTTGACTGCCAGCGGCTGCAGCGGCAAGCCGCTGAAGAAACGGCAGACGCCGGTGCAGGTGGTGTACCGCTTTGACGACCACCGCTGGCTGGAGCTGCACGGGGTCGCCTGCGAGGGCGCCCTGTGGTTTGTGGACGAGAAGCGCGATATCCGCAGTGAGGTATCGTCACAGTTTTATCGCATCTTTACCAAGCCCTACATCAATGCCTCCGAGCGCTACATTGCCATTCCCAGCTGGGACTCTGCGCATTTCACCGTGTCCCGGGACTATGGCAAAACATGGACCCCTTCGTGGATCAAGGGGCGTGAAGATGATGAGGCGGGTTCTGATTCTCCGGAGTCTAAAAACATCGCTTCCCTGACTGTGGTCAATGACCAGGGGTTTCTGCTGACGAAGCAGGGGCACCTCTATATGTCCTCTCACCCTTTTGACGATCCGCGCATCATGCCAGGCGGAGAAGGGATTGATTACAGCTATACATTCAAAGGCAAAGTTTACTATGACCGGCTGGACGCTATTCGTCCTGGCAAAGGTGAGAACGTTTCGCGCTGGGGTCTCCTTTATATCGATCCCCGCATCCTGCCAGTAAGAATGGAGCAGTATTACGCCAACTTTCAGAACCTGCCGACCCGCGTGCCGGAGGTGAAGGGCTATACGGGCTGGACCCGCATGCAGTGCGATATGAAGGCGGGAATGTGATTTCATTTGCACAAAAATAAATTTAACAGGACAGAGAGTAAGGATATTTCATGGATGGCGTTATTCGACTGGGAGACCGCCTGTCGGCGGGAGGCTATGTTACTGAAGCTTCAGGAGAGATGTTCGATGGTAAGCCGGTAATGCTGATCGGCGACAAAGCGCGGTGCAGTCAGCATGGTGAAACCGCTGCTGCTGAAGGGCATCCTGCCTGGATCATGAACGGCCGTCACGTTGTGACCCATCGTTGCAAAGTGGCGTGCGGATGCCTGCTATTAAGCTCTTTGCCCGAAGCAGGAGTGCGATAAATGAAATATTTCTGGAAGCCGTTGCTCTCTTGTCCGGAGAAAACGGAAATACGCTTTCCCCGTCTGTTTACGATAGCTGCAGGTATTGTGGCCCTTATATTGATGCTGATGTTCAGTGCCCTGACGCTTGAGAATGCGCAGCTAACGCTCAGCATGCTTATCTGGCGATTACTGGCGCTCCCTGTTGCGGTCTGCATGACGGTTGTTTCGCTATGCTTTATTTTTTTCAACATTCTCTGTTGCTGGCGTCTTTTGATGCAGCTTGCGTACTGCGGTGTTGAATCAGACTGGCAATCACGGGCTTCTGAATGGACGCTGCTGGCTGAACACACCTCAATCTTTCCGGTTGATAACGCAGCCCTGAAAATGCTCGGACTTGAGGGGAAAATGCCGGTGGATGGCGATATTCCCCTCAGGCTTTCCGTTGAGGATGATGAAAGGTCAGGCATGGGACGGATGCTGGTCACAGTGCAGCGCCTGCTGGAACAGCTGGATCTGACACAGATTGACGCCATCACCGAACGTCCTGAACTGTTTCTCTACATGGGTAATACAGCAGGATCTGTTCGCGATGACATCACATCGCTGGTCCGCTCTTTCCATGCCGCATTCCGCCATGCCAGCTTCCACTATTTTGACGACATGCCTGAACTGTCACTGGTTCAGCAGTGGACAGACGGGTCGTTTAACGGATTTCGTCTGCTGTTAATTGCCGAACTGCATGATGGCGATAATCGTAACTTTTGTGAATATGCCTGTGCACTGCTCTTTTCCCGCTACCGGCAAATAAGCGGAAACAGAGTGCCGGTCTGCTGTTTTAAAGGAATGAGCGCTCAAATTTATAACCTTGAGCGCAGGATTAATGCACTGCTGTCTGCCGGGCAAGTCAGGCCCGCTGACCTGCGGCACGTCTGGACCAGCGATCTGCAGGGAGAAAGTCTTAATTTGCTGAAAAATTCCCTGGCGGAGAACAATGCAGGAATTAACGTCCGGAGCTGGCAAAATATGCGGATAGCCGATACCTGGACGACGGGCTATCAGTGGCTGATGATGGACTGGGCAGCCATGGCAGTTCGTAACGGAGAACGTGCTCAGCTGCTGGCAGCAAGGGAGAAGAGAGGCGAGCAAATCACGTTTCTTCAAATGAACGGGAAACTTGCCCGGCCCGAGGACAATTACAGCCCTGCCTACATCAAAAGTCTCAAAAAGAGCGGCAGTCTGCTTGGCTGCAGTTTTATACTTGCCACCTCTCTGCTGCTTATGACAATCAGTATCGAGGTGGGATGGAGCTTTGAAAAAGATTTCTTTACCCGCAGCGCAGTATTTATCATGCCGATAATCTTAACGCTTTTATCTATCGGGTTTATGCTCGGGAAAAGTTATAAAAAAGAAGCTGAGCTGAACAGATATTATGATTACGAATAAAACATACTGTACGGTTTCAGCAACCGCGTCTGAAATCCTTATGTCACTGTATTGTTAATTCAGATAGCTGAGCCGCTATTGTTAACAGAGCGGCGAAAAACTGCGACGGCGACCCTCAGGCAGTCGTGTCCCAAATCTGTCCCATGCTGAAAATATGAAAGCTGGCGGAGTGGCGTAACTGCTTGATTTGACTTGGCGCGCCCTACAGGATTCGAACCTGTGACCTACGGCTTAGAAGGCCGGTGCTCTATCCAGCTGAGCTAAGGGCGCTGAGGAGTTGGGTCGGATTATACGTCGGGAAGCGGGTACGTCAACGTTTTTGCCGTTTCTGTGCAGCGGAGTGCTGCGGGAATAACCAATTTGCATCAATGGCGTTTGCGCCATTCGCTGAGCGACACGAGATTACTGGTGCCGGTGGATTCCCCTTCCAGCTCAATCCCTTGTGGCGTAAAGCGCGCATTATATTGCTCACGCAGCGCGTGCAGCTCCTGGCTGTCCGGCTCCAGCTGGCGCAGAAAGCCCAGCGCGAGCAGCAGCTGCTGGCGGCTGATGAGTGCCGGGAAACCGGCGCGGCTGAGGATCGCATGCCAGCGCTGGCTGTTCTCCTCGCTGCCGTCAACAATCAGTACCTGCCAGATCAGCAGTACCGCTGCGCCATTGTGCAGATGCGTTTCGTTATCGCGGCTGAGGTAGTCGGTAAACTCTTTCGCCGCCTCTTTCCCCATCATCGAGAGCATTGACTCCACCTGTACCGGCGGCAGCTGCAGCCGCTTGCTGAGCCGCTGGGCGGCGTGACGCGAGGCGGCGGTGAGCAGCTGAAATCCAGCCACAAACACTACTGCCAGAGTGGCAAGCATTATCCAGATCATTACATCGTTCCCAGAGTGTCCTGCAGATATCATACCTATGCAGGCTGGCACGCGTCACCACGAAAAAAGCCTGAAAGCGCGCAGGCTGCTGAAACTGTGACTGACAGCTGCCCGCGCTTCTGCCAGAATAGGCACCATCCCCGATTTAACTCTCTACAGATGGATTTCCTCTCTGATGGCAGCAAAAATTATTGACGGTAAAACGATTGCGCAGCAGGTGCGTAGCGAAGTTGCGGAAAAAGTGCAGCAGCGCCTGGCGGCGGGCAAACGTGCGCCGGGTCTGGCCGTGATCCTGGTGGGCGAAAATCCCGCTTCGCAGATCTACGTCACGCACAAACGTCGCGCCTGCGAAGAGGTGGGCTTTGTCTCCCGTGCTTATAACCTGCCCGACTCCACCGGCGAAAGCGAGCTGCTGACGCTGATTGATGAGCTGAACAGTGACCCGGCGATTGACGGCATTCTGGTGCAGCTGCCGCTGCCGGCCGGTATCGACAACGTCAAGGTGCTGGAGCGCATCACGCCGGATAAAGATGTGGATGGTTTCCATCCCTATAACGTGGGTCGCCTCTGCCAGCGTGCGCCGAAACTGCGTCCCTGCACGCCGCGCGGTATTATCACGCTGCTGGAGCGTTATAACATCGATACCTATGGCCTGAACGCCGTAGTGGTCGGCGCGTCTAACATCGTTGGCCGCCCGATGAGCATGGAGCTGCTGCTGGCAGGCTGTACCACGACGGTTACTCACCGCTTCACCCGCGATCTGCGCCATCACGTGGAGCACGCCGATCTGCTGGTCGTAGCCGTGGGCAAGCCCGGTTTTATTCCGGGTGACTGGATCAAACCAGGCGCGGTGGTGATTGACGTCGGCATCAACCGGCTGGAGAGCGGTAAAGTGGTGGGCGACGTTGATTTTGCCGCTGCCGCTGAGCGCGCCTCTTACATTACGCCAGTCCCGGGCGGGGTCGGGCCGATGACGGTAGCCACTTTAATTGAAAACACGCTGCTGGCGTGCGAAGCGTATCACGACGTGGAGGAAGCATGATGGCGAGTTTCTCACTGGGTAAACATCAGCACGTTGATCTGTGCGATCTGCTGAAGCTGGAAGGCTGGGTAGAGAGCGGCGCGCAGGCCAAAGCGGTGATTGATGAAGGTGAAGTGCGCGTGAACGGGGCGATTGAAACGCGCAAGCGCTGTAAAATCGTCGCCGGACAGACGGTAGAGTTTGCCGGCCAGCGCATAACGGTGGTCGCATAGCAAAAAGGGCGAACCCGGGTTCGCCCTTTTTTCTTATTTACGTCGCCAGGTGGTGCCCTGCGGACCATCTTCCAGCACAATGCCGAGCGCGTTGAGCCGGTCACGTGCCACATCCGCCTGCGCCCAGTCTTTCGCCTGACGTGCGTCGTTGCGCATTTTGATCAGCTGCTCAATCTCTGCGACTTCGTCATTATTCGTCTGCGCTCCGCTCTGCAGGAACAGCTCCGGATCCTGCTGCAGTATCCCCAGCACATTCGCCAGCTCGCGCAATCTGGCCGCCAGCCCGTCAGCCGCCGCTTTATCTTCACTCTTCAGGCGGTTCACGTCGCGCGCCATATCAAACAGCACCGAGTAGGCTTCCGGCGTGTTGAAGTCATCATCCATCGCCGCGCGGAAACGCGCTTCAAAAGCTTCGCCACCGGCAGGCTGCGCGCCGGTATCGGTATGCCGCAGTGCGGTATACAGACGCTCCAGCGCCGCACGTGCCTGATTGAGGTTATCTTCGCCGTAGTTAAGCTGGCTGCGATAGTGTCCTGACATCAGGAAATAGCGTACGGTTTCGGCGTCATAGTGCTGCAGCACATCGCGCACGGTGAAGAAGTTGCCGAGTGATTTTGACATCTTCTCACGGTCAACCATCACCATGCCGGAGTGCATCCAGTAATTGACATAGGGACCGTCGTGCGCGCAGGTGGACTGCGCCACTTCATTTTCATGGTGCGGAAACATCAGGTCAGAGCCGCCGCCGTGAATATCAAAGTGGCTGCCAAGCTGCTTGCAGTTCATGGCGGAGCACTCGATGTGCCAGCCCGGACGACCGTTGCCCCACGGCGATTCCCACGACGGCTCATCGGCTTTGGACATCTTCCACAGCACGAAATCCATCGGGTTGCGTTTTACCTCTGCCACTTCCACACGGGCACCCGCCTGCAGCTGCTCCAGATCCTGACGCGACAGCGCGCCATAATCGGTATCGCTCAGCACATCAAACATCACATCGCCGTTCTCCGCCACGTAGGCGTGACCGCGTTCAATCAGCCGCTCCACCAGCTCAATAATTTCCGCAATATGGCGCGTGGCGCGTGGTTCCAGATCCGGCGGCAGGATGCCCAGCGCGGCAAAATCCTGGTGCATCTCCGCAATCATGCGGTTGGTCAGCGTCTCAATGGTTTCGCCATTTTCGTTAGCGCGGCGAATAATTTTGTCATCAATATCAGTGATATTACGCACATACTTCAGCTGATAGCCAATATAGCGCAGGTAACGCGCCACCACGTCAAATGCCACAAACGTACGCCCATGGCCGATATGACAGAGGTCGTAAACCGTAATACCACACACGTACATGCCGATTTCACCAGCATGAATAGGTTTAAATTCCTCTTTCTGTCGACTCAGGGTGTTATAGATCTTTAGCATTGAACGGTTCCGTTTTTATCGTGTGCGGGAGACGCCTTCTTTGGTAGCCTGATATTGTGCCGTATTTTTCTGACTTGTGCATCGCTGAGATACCAGATGCCGTTGCCTTGCTGACGCGTTCCGGGAAATTATGTTATAAGAGGCGTCGACAAAATGCCCGTCCGCATGCGAACGCGGCAACTGATACTGAATACAACCTCCACAGGACGAATATAATGGTCACTTTCCAGACGAACCATGGCGATATCGTAATCAAAACCTTTGATGATAAAGCGCCGGCCACCGTACAGAACTTCCTGGACTACTGCCGTGAAGGTTTTTATGACAACACTATTTTCCACCGTGTCATCAATGGCTTTATGGTTCAGGGCGGCGGTTTCGAACCGGGCATGAAGCAGAAAGCTACTAAAGCTGAAATCCGCAACGAAGCGAACAACGGCCTGAAAAACACCAAAGGCACGCTGGCGATGGCGCGCACTCAGGCTCCGCACTCGGCAACCGCACAGTTCTTTATCAACGTTGCTGACAACGACTTCCTGAACTTCCGCGACGAAAGCCTGCAGGGCTGGGGTTACTGCGTGTTTGCTGAAGTGGTTGAAGGTATGGATGTCGTCGAAAAAATCAAAGCGGTGAAAACCGGCCGCAGCGGTATGCATCAGGACGTGCCGACCGAAGACGTTGTCATCCAGAAAGTGACCGTCAGCGAGTAATGTCGCGCACGCTGTTTATCGCAGATCTCCATCTGTGTCAGGAAGAACCGGCAATTACTGCCGGTTTTCTGCATTTTTTGCAGGGTGAAGCGCGGCAGTGCGAGGCGCTTTACATCCTGGGCGATCTGTTTGAAGCCTGGATTGGCGATGACGATCCTAATCCGCTGCATCAGCAGATCGCCACCGCCCTGCGCGCCCTGCCGGTGCCGGTCTATTTTATTCACGGCAACCGCGATTTCCTGTTGGGCAAGCGCTTTGCCCGCGCCAGCGGCATGACGCTATTGCCGGAGGAGAAGGTGCTGGAGCTGTATGGTCAGCGCGTGCTGATTATGCACGGCGACACGCTCTGCACGGACGATGCTGGCTATCAGCGCTTTCGCGCAAAGGTCCACCAGCGCTGGCTGCAGCGGCTGTTTCTGGCGTTGCCACTGCGTCTGCGGTTGCGCATCGCGACCAGAATGCGCGCCGGCAGCCGGCAGGCGAACCAGCATAAATCGCTGGCCATTATGGATGTAAACCCGCAGGCGGTGGCAGCAGCCATGCAGCGCCAGCAGGCTCCGCTGCTGATCCACGGCCATACGCACCGGCCGGAAATCCACACGCTCTCTCTGAATGGCCTTCCCGCGCAGCGCGCTGTTCTTGGGGCATGGCACAACGCAGGCTCGATGATCCAGCTGGACGCCAGCGGCATAAAACTGATCGCCTTCCCCTTCTGATTTTACGGGTGCAATTGCCCGTTTTATGGCCGCGCAACCGTTTTCCTTGCTGCTATCTCATGCTATCCTCTGTGCCCTTCTTACCTGCCTCACCGGCCAGGTTCGTTTGTCTATTCACAGGAGTTGACCGCATGTCATCCACTGCCGCCCCGGCCCGTATCGCTATCGTCATGGGTTCCAGAAGTGACTGGGCTACCATGCAGTTCGCCGAGGAAATTCTCAACAGCCTGGACGTTCCCTTTCACGTGGAGGTGGTTTCTGCCCACCGCACCCCGGACAAGCTGTTCAGTTTTGCTGAAGGTGCCGCTGCGCATGGCTACCAGGTGATTATTGCGGGCGCCGGCGGTGCTGCGCATCTGCCCGGCATGATCGCAGCAAAAACGCTGGTGCCGGTGCTGGGCGTACCGGTGCAGAGCGCCGCGCTGAGCGGTGTTGACAGCCTCTACTCGATTGTACAGATGCCGCGCGGCATTCCGGTGGGTACGCTGGCCATTGGCAAAGCGGGCGCAGCCAACGCGGCGCTGCTGGCCGCGCAGATCCTGGCCACCCACGATGCGGCACTGGCATCGCGTCTCATCGCGTGGCGCCAGGCGCAGACCGATGAGGTGCTGGAGAATCCGGATCCGCGGGGTGAGGCATGAAGCCGGTATGCGTACTGGGTAACGGTCAGCTGGGCCGTATGCTGCGCCAGGCGGCTGAGCCGCTGGGCATTGCGGTCTATCCGGTGGGACTGGATGCGGAGCCCGCCTCGCTGCCCATTGCAGAGAGCGTGATCACCGCCGAGATTGAACGCTGGCCGGAAACCGCCCTGACGCGCGAGCTCGCCCGCCACCCCGCCTTTGTGAACCGCGATATCTTCCCGCGCCTTGCCGACCGTTTGACGCAGAAGCAGCTGCTGGATGAGCTTGGTCTGGCTACCGCACCGTGGCAGCTGCTGGCCGCACCTGATGAGTGGCCGGCGGTGTTTGAGAAGCTGGGCGAACTGGCGATTGTCAAACGCCGCACCGGCGGTTATGACGGTCGCGGCCAGTGGCGGCTGCGGGCGGATGAAACAGAGACGTTACCCGCTGAGTGCTATGGCGAGTGCATTGTTGAACAGGGCATAAATTTTAGCGGTGAGGTTTCGCTGGTAGGCGCGCGCGGTCAGGATGGCAGCATGGTATTCTACCCGCTGACACACAACCTGCACGAAGAGGGCATTCTGCGCACCAGCGTGGCGTTCCCGCAGGCGGATAGTGCACAGCAGCAGCAGGCGGAAACCATGCTGCGCGCCATTATGCAGGCGCTGGATTACGTGGGCGTCATGGCGATGGAGTGCTTTATCACGCCGCAGGGACTGCTGATCAATGAGCTGGCACCGCGCGTGCACAACAGCGGTCACTGGACGCAGAACGGCGCGTCCATCAGCCAGTTTGAGCTGCATCTGCGCGCCATTCTTGGCCTGCCGCTGCCGCAGCCGGCGGTATTCGCACCCTCGGTGATGGTGAATCTGATCGGCAGCGACGTAAACCACGCCTGGCTGGCGCAGCCGCTGGTGCATCTGCACTGGTATGGCAAAGAGGTCCGGCCTGGCCGCAAAGTGGGACACCTGAATCTCACTGACAGTGAGCCATCACGTCTTGCCACTGCCCTGCACGCGCTGCAGCCGCTGCTGCCGCCGGAATACGCCTCGGGCCTCGCCTGGGCGCAGGCGAAGCTCTGAGTTGCTGACGGGATCCCTCAGACAGAGGGATCCTGATTACGCCGCTTCAAAGCGCCGGAACAGCGCTTTGCCCTTCAGCAGTCGCACGCCCAGCCAGCCGCCGCACAGCGACAGCAGAAGCGCTCCGCACAGCGGTAGCGCAAACCACAGCGTCCAGTCGGGCTGCCAGGGAAAATCGAAAATTTTACGCTGCAGTGCCCACAGCGCGGCCTCTGCACCCAGCGCAGCCGCTATTCCGGAAACCACGCCGAGCAGAGCAAACTCACACCACAGCGTGCCGCGCAGCAGACGTTTGCTCGCGCCCAGCGTGCGATACACCACCAGCTCCTGACGACGCTGGCGCATGCCGATCTGGATCTGCGCCAGCAGCAGCAGGACACCGCACAGCGTCACCAGCACCACCATGATTTCCAGCGCCTGACTCACCTGCGCCAGCACCTGGCCAATCTGTTTCATGATGCTGCCAATATCGAGCAGGCTCAGCGTCGGGAACGTCCGGTTCAGCTGCGCCAGCAGCGCCGGATTATTCGCCATGCGGAAGCTGGTCAGCCATGTCTGCGGCTGCTGCTCCAGCGCGCCGGGCGGGAAGATAAAAAAGAAGTTAGGCCGCAGGCTCTCCCAGTCCACCTTACGCAGACTGCTGATGCGCGCGCTGAACGTCTGCGTATCGCCGCTAA
Organism: Pantoea sp. ICBG 1758; assembly: GCF_002928325.1. Taxonomy (NCBI): domain Bacteria; kingdom Pseudomonadati; phylum Pseudomonadota; class Gammaproteobacteria; order Enterobacterales; family Erwiniaceae; genus Pantoea; species Pantoea sp. ICBG 1758. The sequence continues at coordinate 192,487 of NZ_POWL01000001.1, read as the reverse complement.
AGGTCAGCTCATCCCCTGGCTTAACGCCCAGCCGCTGCGCCAGTTCGGCTTCAATCGAAACCTCCCCTGGCCGCGGGGGCCAGCTGCCGGCAAGCAGCGGGTTGTGATCCGGCCGCTGCGCCTGCCAGGTCAGATTGAGCTCGCGGTTCAGCGCATTATCCTGACGCGGATCGGCAGCTTTGCCGTTCAGCTCAACCAGACGCGCGCGCACGACGGGATAAAAGGTTTCCGGTTTGATCTGATGCTGCTGCAAAAAGTCACGCACCTGTGGCACCTGCGCCTGCGTAATATTCAGCAGAAAATAGTTTGGTGCATCCGGCGGCAGCTGCTGCTGCCAGCGATCGAGCAGATCGCCGCGCATAACCAGCAGCAGCGCCAGCAGCATAAAAGAGAGCGAGAACGCGGCCAGCTGGCTCAGCGTCATTGCCGGCTGTCGCAGCAGACGGTTAATGGCCAGCCGCAGCGCCAGGTTACGCACGACCAGCCGGCGCAGCAGCAGCAGCGTACCCCAGCCCAGCACGGCGAGCAGCAGCGCCAGCAGTACGATGCCGGTGAGCAGCGCCCAGAGCATTTTGCTGCCCCCCAGCAGCAGCGCCAGCAGCAGCACCACCACCAGCGCCATCGCCGGCAGATAGACGCGCAGCGGCCAGACGCGCGCCACCGCATCGCGCCGCAGTACGCGCAGCGGCTGGGTCGCCATCAGCAGACGATAAGGACGCAGCCCCACCAGCAGGGAAATAACAAACATGGTGCCCAGCGCCCAGAGCCATGGCCAGAGGCTGGCGGCAGGCAGCGATGCGGGCAGCACCGGCTTCAGCAGGGTAAGCAGCAGCAGTTCGATCCCCTGCCCCAGCGCGCTGCCGGTCACGCCCGCTAACAGCAGCACCGCCAGCCACTGGCCGATAATCAGCCGCTGCAGTGCACGTCGCGTGGCCCCCAGCGTTTTCAGCACCGCCACCAGATCGTAACGGCTGCGGCAGTAGTGGCTCATCGCTACCGCCACGGCCGCGATGGCCAGTAGCAGCGTCAGTAATGCCGACAGCAGCAGAAACTGCTGCGCGCGCTGCATGGAACGGCCCAGCGCATCCTCTGAGTTTTCGGTGCTTATCCAGCGTTCGCCCCCTTTAAGGCGCGGCTCGATCCAGCGATCGTAGCGCGCCAGCGGTGCGGCGTCGCCGGAAAACTTATAGCGCCAGCTCAGGCGGCTGCCGGGCTGAACGGCGCCGGTTTTTTCAACGTCCGCCAGGTTCATTAACAGACGAGGTGCCGTCTGGAAGGGATTGAATCCGCTGTCCGGCTCCTGGATCACCGTACCGGCAATGCGCAGCGTGGCGTCGCCGACCTCTATCGGATCGCCGACGCGCAGATCCAGCAGCGCTAGCAGACGCGCGGCGACCAGCACGCTGCCTGCCGCCGGACGCAGGCCCGGTGGCTCGGTCTGCAATGTACCAAACATCGGATAGGCGTCATCCACCGCTTTAACATCTGCCAGCTGCGGCGTCTCCCGCGCAAAGGTCATAGTGGTGAAGCTGAGTTGACGGCTGATCGCTAATCCCTCCTCACGCGCCTGCGTCAGCCAGGCTTCCGGCACCGGCCGGCTGCTGCGCAGCGTACGATCGCCCGCCATAAAGTCGCGGCTCTGCTGGCTGAGTCCTTTCTCCATGCGATCGCTGATGGAACCCAAAGCCAGCACGCAGGCCACCGCCAGCGTCAGCGCCAGCCAGACAATCAGCAGCGAAGGCGAGCGCCATTCGCGCCAGAACCAGCGCCAGATCATGCCTCCTCCCACAGCTTGCCGTCACGCAGCCGCAGCCGCCGATCGCAGCGCGCGGCCAGCTGCTCATCATGGGTCACCAGGATCAGCGTTGTGGCGTAATCACGGTTGAGCGAGAACAGCAGATCGGCAATGCGCTCCCCGGTCTGACGATCGAGATTACCGGTGGGCTCATCCGCAAACAGCAGGCCGGGACGCCCGCTAAATGCGCGCGCCAGTGCCACCCGCTGCTGTTCGCCTCCTGAAAGCTGTGCAGGAAGATGATGCAGGCGCGCTTTCAGGCCAAGCTGCGCCAGCAGCTCGCTGGCCTGTGCCCGGCTGTCGCGATCGCTCTCGCCGCGCAGCAGCGCCGGCAGCTGCACGTTCTCCAGCGCATTTAGCGTGGGCACCAGCATAAATGACTGAAACACAAAACCGACTTCGCGTGCGCGCAGCGCCGCGCGCTGCTCTTCGTTCATGCGGTGCAGCGGCTGACCCAGCAGATGAACCTCGCCGCTGCTGCCATCATCCAGCCCGGCGAGGATCCCCAGCAGCGTCGACTTCCCCGATCCCGATTCGCCAATCAGCGCGAGCGTTTCGGCTGGTTTGACAACCAGCTCAACTCCGGTAAGGATTGAGAGCTGATGCTCACCCTGACCGACGGACTTAGTAAGATGATGAACCGAAACAATGTTTTCCGCTGGCATTATCCCTTCCTGTGTGTGGTGCTGCTGCTGGTATCGCGCATCGCAGCAGCCGATACGCTGATGGTATTAGGTGACAGCCTGAGCGCCGGCTACCGGATGTCTGCCAGCGCCGCCTGGCCTGCCCTGCTCAGCACGCGCTGGCAGCAGCAGCCCAACGTCGTCAACGCCAGCATCAGCGGTGATACCGCCGGACAGGGTCTGGCACGGCTGCCTGCACTATTAAAACAGCATCAGCCGCGCTGGGTGTTAATCGAACTGGGCGGTAATGATGGTTTACGCGGTTTTCCGCCGCAGGCTATCGCGCAGGATCTGCGTGCGATTATCCTTGCGGTGAAAGCCGCTGACGCGCAGCCGCTGCTGATGCAGATCCGGCTGCCTGCTAATTATGGACGACGATACACTGAAGCGTTCAGCGCCATCTATCCGCGCCTGGCGGAAGAGTACAGCCTGCCGCTGGTGCCCTTTTTTATGGAGCAGGTCTATCTGAAGCCGGAGTGGATGCAGCAGGATGGTATTCACCCCAATCCGGATGCGCAGCCGTTTATTGCCGGCATTATGGCTGACGCGCTGGCTCCGCTAGTTAAGCATGACTCGCGCTAAGTCGTGCTATTTGACAGGTAAAGAAATGCAAAAATCGGTTTTGATCACCGGCTGCTCCAGCGGTATCGGGCTGGCAGCCGCCAGCGATTTGCAGGCGCGCGGCTACCACGTGCTTGCCGCCTGCCGCCGCGCCGAGGATGTTGCGCGGATGACTGCTCTGGGATATACCGGCATCCTGCTCGACCTTGACGATGCCGCAAGTGTGGATGCCGCGGCAGAACAGGTGCTGGCACTCACCGGGCATTGCCTGCACGGGCTATTTAATAACGGCGGATTTGGCCAGTATGGGCCGCTGAGCAGCGTCAGCCGCCAGCAGCTTGAAAAGCAGTTCTCCACCAACCTCTTTGGTACCCATCAGCTGACGATGCGGCTGCTGCCGGCGCTGCAGAACAGCGGCGACGGCCGCATTATCAATACCAGCTCGGTGCTGGGACTGATCTCCACCCCGGGGCGTGGCGCCTATGCCGCCAGCAAGTGGGCGCTGGAGGCGTGGAGCGATGCGCTGCGTATGGAAGTGCGCGCCAGCGGCGTGCGCGTCAGCCTGATAGAGCCAGGACCGATCGCCACGCGCTTCACTGATAACGTGCAGCAGGGTGAACAGGAGAAGCCGGTGCAGAATCCCGGTATCGCAGCGCGTTTTACCCTGCCGCCGGAAGCGATTCTGCCCAAACTGCGCCATGCGCTGGAGAGCCGTCACCCGCGGCTGCGCTATCCGGTTACGCTGGTGGCCTGGGGCATGAGTTTTCTGAAACGACTGCTGCCGGGCTGGATGCTGGATCGCATTTTGTGCAGCAACTGAGCGGTAACATCAGTCAGCGCTTGAAGCGGGACACTTTATCCCCATATTCTCTTTACACTTTCTGCCAGGAGCGTTTTTCATGTCACACGCTTTGATCACCGACATCAATGAGTCCAATTTGCAGCAGACGCTGGAGCAATCCATGCAGCTGCCGGTTCTGTTCTATTTCTGGTCTGAACGCAGCCAGCACTGCCTGCAGCTTACCCCGGTGCTGGAGCGTCTGGCACAGGAGTATGCCGGCCAGTTCCTGTTGGCAAAACTCGATTGCGACAACGAGCCCGCGGTGGCATCACAGTTCGGTCTGCGCTCGCTGCCCACGGTTTATCTGTTCCAGAACGGACAGCCGGTAGATGGTTTCCAGGGCCCGCAGCCGGAAGAGGCGATCCGCGCGCTACTGGAAAAAGTTCTGCCGCGCGAAGAGGAGCTGAAAGCGCAGCAGGCTATGGAACTGATGCAGCAGAACAAGCCGCTGGAGGCGCTGCCGCTGCTGAAAGATGCCTGGCAGCTGAGCAATAAAAACAGTGAGATTGGCTTTCTGCTGGCAGAAGTGCTGATCGCCCTGAACCGCAGTGATGAAGCGGAAGCGGTGCTGGATGTGGTGCCGCTGCAGGATCAGGATACACGCTATCAGAGCCTGGTCTCACAGATCGACCTGCTGAAGCAGGCGGCGGATACGCCTGAGATCCAGCTGCTGCAGGAGCAGCTGAACGCCGAGCCGCAGAACGCGACCCTGGCTGCTAAACTTGCGTTACAGCTGCATCAGGTTGGGCGTAATGAAGAGGCGCTGGAGCTGCTGCTGGGCTTTCTGAAAAGCGATCTCGCTGCCGGTGACGGTGAAGTGCGCAAAATGTTCCAGGAGATCCTGGCCGCGCTTGGCACCGGCGACGCCCTCGCCTCGCGCTATCGCCGACAGCTCTATTCGCTGCTCTACTGACGGATACGCAGACGGGCCGAAGCGACTCGGCCCGGTAATCTGACAGCCAGGAGGTTATATGCTGACCGCTATTCCTGTTATCATCGTGCTGGTGCTGGTGATTGTATGGGCCGGTATCAAGATTGTTCCGCAGGGCTATCAGTGGACGGTAGAGCGCTTCGGACGCTACACCCGTACGCTCTCGCCGGGGCTTAACCTGGTGGTGCCGTTTATGGATCGCGTGGGTCGCCGCATCAATATGATGGAGCAGGTGCTCGATATCCCTTCTCAGGAGATCATCTCCAAAGATAACGCCAACGTCACCATTGATGCCGTCTGCTTTATTCAGGTCGTTGACCCGGCGCGTGCCGCCTATGAGGTCAGTAATCTGGAGCTGGCGATAATCAACCTCACGATGACTAACATTCGCACGGTCCTTGGCGGCATGGAGCTGGATGAGATGCTGTCGCAGCGTGACAACATCAACACCCGCCTGCTGCATATCGTTGATGAAGCGACAAACCCCTGGGGCGTCAAAATTACCCGCATTGAGATCCGCGATGTGCGGCCACCGCAGGAGCTGATCGCTGCCATGAATGCGCAGATGAAAGCTGAGCGTACCAAACGCGCCGATATTCTGGCTGCTGAAGGCGTGCGTCAGGCCGCCATACTGCGCGCTGAAGGCGACAAGCAGTCACAGATTCTGAAAGCGGAAGGCGAGCGCACCTCCGCTTTTTTACAGGCCGAAGCGCGTGAGCGGCAGGCAGAGGCGGAAGCGAACGCCACGCGCATGGTGTCTGACGCGATCGCCGCCGGTGATATCCAGGCCATTAACTACTTTGTTGCGCAGAAATATACTGATGCGCTGCAGAAAATTGGCGAAGCCGGCAACAGTAAAGTGGTGATGATGCCGCTCGATGCCAGCAGCCTGATCGGCTCGGTAGCGGGCATCAGTGAACTGCTGAAAGAGCGTCATGCGGAGCGGAGGCCGTAATGCTGATGGAGCTGATTGCCCATCCGCACTGGTTCTGGCTGACGCTGGGCGGGCTGCTGCTGGCAGCCGAAATGCTGGGCACCAGCGGTTATCTGCTCTGGTGCGGTATGGCGGCGCTGCTGGTTGGCCTGGCCGAGTGGCTGTGGCCCTTCTCGTGGGCTGGTCAGGGGCTGCTGTTTGCCGCGCTGACGCTGCTGAGCGCGCTGGGCTGGTATGGCTGGATGCGCCATCAGGCTGCAACGCAGCAACCCAACACGCTGAACCAGCGCGGTAAAGAGCTGATTGGCCGGCAGCTGACGCTGGAGACGCCGCTTAAAAGTGGTATCGGACATGTACAGATTGGTGACAGCAGCTGGCGCGTACAGGCAACAGACGATCTGCCCGCGGGCACGCGGGTGACGGTCACGGCGGTTGAAGGGATCACGCTGCTGATTCAGCCGCGTTTACCGCCGGAGTGACCGCAGCAGCCCGCCAGCTGATTCATTATCGGGCACTCGGCGCCCTCGTCGCCGGGACACGCCTCTGCCAGTGACAGCAGGCGCGCCCGCATGGCGTGCAGCTCCTCAATATGCGCTGCAATTTCTTCAGCCTTCTGCAGCGTGCGCGCTTTGACATCTGCGCTGTGCCGCGCAGGATCGTTGAACAGCGCCACCAGCTCGCGGCACTCATCCAGCGTAAAGCCAACCTGGCGCGCCTGGCGCAGCAGATGCAGCTCTTCCAGATGGCGTTCGTCATAGTGCCGGTAGCCATTTCCGCTACGCAGCGGCGGCGTCACGATCCCTTTCTCTTCATAAAAGCGGATCGCTTTACTGGTCAGCCCGGTTTTTCTGGCAACGTCGCTGATATTCATGCCGGCTCCTTGACCTTCCCCCGAATGGAAGGTTTACGCTTATAACTACTGTAACCGGTGCAGCCGGTCAACTCTGTTCACTAAGGAGACTATCATGTCAGACAGACAAACGCTGGCGCTGGAGGGGCTTTCCTGCGGCCACTGTGTCAAACGGGTTAAAGAGGCGCTGGAACAGCGCAGCGACGTCGAGCAGGCGGAGGTCACGCAGCAGGAGGCACGCGTGACCGGGACGGCCAGCGCCAGCGAGCTGATCGCAACCGTAGAGCAGGCTGGCTACCACGCCATGCTGCAGCCTGAGGCAACATCCCCAAAGTCTGATCCGTTGACAGCTCAGGAGCCGCCGCCGGAGGCGCTGACAACGGCCTCTCAGCCGGCAGAAGCGGCGCTGCCGGTACAGCATCTGCTGATTGATGGCATGAGCTGCGCCAGCTGCGTCAGCCGGGTAGAGAACGCGCTGCGCGCGGTATCCGGCGTCACGGAAGCACGCGTTAACCTCGGTGAACGCAGCGCGCTGGTGCTGGGTGAGGTTAACGCACCGGCGCTGATTGCCGCCGTAGACAAGGCAGGCTACAGCGCTGAAGTGATTGAGGATGAACAGCGCCGGCGCGAGCGTCAGCAGGCGAACGCGCGGCAGGCGATGCGCCGCTTCAGCTGGCAGTCGGCGCTGGCGCTGGGGTTTGGCGTGCCGATGATGTTCTGGGGCATGGCGGGCGATCATATGATGCTGACGCCGGAGAATCAGACGCTGTGGCGTACGCTGGGCGTTGCCACGCTGCTGGTCATGATCATTGCCGGCGGCCACTTTTACCGCAGCGCCTGGCGCAGCCTGCGATTAGCCACCGCCACCATGGATACGCTGGTGGCGCTCGGCACCGGCGCTGCCTGGCTCTATTCGATAAGCGTGGCGCTGTGGCCGGAATTTTTTCCGCTGCAGGCACGCCACCTCTACTTTGAAGCCAGCGTCATGATCATCGGCCTGATTAACCTCGGGCACGCGCTGGAACAGCGTGCCCGTCAGCGCGCCTCGCGCGCGCTGGAGCGGCTGCTGGATCTGACGCCGGCGCAGGCGTGCGTGGTCACCGAACAGGGTGAGCAGCAGCTGCCGCTGAGCGCCGTCACCGCCGGTATGACTCTGAAGCTGGTCACCGGCGATCGGGTACCGGTGGATGGCGACGTCACGCAGGGAGAGGCGTGGTGCGATGAAGCGATGCTGACCGGCGAAGCCGTGCCGCAGGAAAAAGCGCCTGGCAGCAAAGTCTATGCCGGCACGGTGGTGCAGGATGGCACGCTGCGCTTTATCGCCAGCGCCACCGGCAGCCACACCACGCTGGCACGTATTATTAATCTGGTGCGTCAGGCGCAAAGCAGCAAGCCGGAGATTGGCCGCCTCGCCGATCGCATCTCTGCCGTTTTCGTACCGGTTGTGGTAGCGATTGCGCTGCTGAGCGGCCTCACCTGGTATCTGATTGGGCCACAGCCGCAGCTCGCCTATGCGCTGGTGATCATCACTACCGTCCTGATCATCGCCTGTCCCTGTGCGCTGGGGCTGGCCACGCCGATGTCGATCATCGCCGGCACCGGCCGTGCGGCAGAGCTGGGTATCCTGGTGCGCGATGCCGACGCGCTGCAGCACGCCAGCGAAACTGACACGCTGGTGTTTGATAAAACCGGTACGCTGACGCAGGGATCGCCGCAGATCGGCGAGATCTGCTGCTATGCTGACCGGGATCAACAGCAGATCCTGCAGGCCGCAGCGGAGCTGGAGCAGGGATCCACGCATCCGCTTGCCAGCGCGATCCTCGCTGCCGCGCCGCAGCCGCCGGCAGCAGAGATCACCCGCTTCCGGACGCTGCGCGGCAGGGGCGTGAGCGCACAGGTGGCAGGTCAGACCCTGCTGCTGGGCAACACGGCCCTGCTTGATGAGCAGCAGATTAACTATGACGCCGCCCGGGCAGATATCGAACGCATCGCGGCAAGCGGTGCTACGCCAGTGCTGCTGGCCGACGCGCACCAGCTGCTGGGCCTGATTGCGCTGCGCGATAATCTGCGGCCGGAGAGTAAAGCGGCACTGCAGCGGCTGCATCAGGCTGGCTACCGGCTGGTGATGCTGACGGGCGATCATCAGGCCACAGCCCGCGCTATCGCTGCTGAAGCGGGAATTGATGAAGTGATCGCCGGCGTGCTGCCAGAGGGTAAAGCAGAAGCCATAAGCCGCCTGCAGCAGCAGGGGCGCCGGGTGATGATGATAGGAGATGGCATCAACGATGCGCCAGCGTTAGCGCAGGCGGATACCGGTATTGCGATGGGCAGCGGCAGCGATGTCGCGGTCGAAACGGCGCCGCTTACGCTGATGCGTAACGACCTGCATGGGGTAGCGGATGCCCTGGCGATTTCGCAGGCCACGCTGCGCAATATGCGCCAGAATCTGCTGGGCGCATTTGTGTATAACAGCCTGGGTATTCCGATTGCGGCGGGCGTGCTCTATCCCTTTACCGGCCTGCTGCTGAGCCCGATTGTCGCGGGGGCAGCAATGGCCCTCTCTTCCATCACCGTCGTCAGCAATGCAAACCGCCTGCTGCGTTTCACTCCGCCCGACCGGTAATAGCAGCCAGCGCGCTGTTTTTAGCCGAAATAAATCGTTAGCATGACGGTTTAACCGTAACAGGAGCGGACATGAACAGCCCTATCTGGCAACGTCTCTGGCAGCGGATCGCCGCGCTTTTTCCGTCTGCCTACCGCTGGCCGGCAATGGATATGCGTCTGGGCGACCGGCTGCTGCATCTGACCGGCAGTATCCATATGGGCACACGCAACATGCAGCCTCTGCCAGCCGGCCTGCTGCGTCAGCTGCAGAAAGCGGATGCGCTGATTGTTGAGGCGGACATCACGCGCGGCGGCTCTCCTTTTGCGGATACCGCAGATTTGCCGCCGCTGCACACCCGGCTGGAGAGCGCCACGCTGACGCGGCTGCAGACGCTCTGTCAGGATCTGGGGCTGGAGAGTGATCTCTTTGATACCCTGCCCTGCTGGCAGATAGCGCTGATGCTGCAGGCGCACCAGGCGCAGCGGCTCGGACTGCGTCCGGAGTATGGTATCGATTATCAGCTGCTGCAGGCCGCAAAGGCAGCGGGCAAGCCGATCATTGAGCTGGAAGGGCCGGAGACGCAGATCGCGCTGCTGAAATCCCTGCCGCAGGAGGGTCGGGCGCTGCTGGTGGATACGCTTGAGCACTGGCATACCAATGCGCGGCTGCTGCAGACGATGATCAGCTGGTGGCTTGAAGCGCCGCCCGCGCAGCAGCCGGTAGCGCTGCCCGCGACCTTTGGCAGCGAGCTGAGCGATACGCTGATGCGTAACCGTAACCAGCAATGGCGCGAACAGCTGCTGGCGCTGCCATCGGGTCGCTATCTGGTGGCCGTCGGCGCGCTGCATCTCTATGGCGATGATAATCTGCCCGGCCTGCTAAAACAGAAGCAGCCGTAACGCGACACCTGCGCTGCTCAGGAGTGGCCGAAGGATAAGACAAAAAAAGAAGGCCGATATCACTATCGACCTGTCAAAGAGGAATTTGTTTATGATTTTGGTTATCGCCAGGGTGAGTGGCGCGGGACAATTCTCGCGCAAAGTTCAGATTTTCGCCACTGTTATTAGCGCAATCTTTGAGAAGAATTTTTGTCGTAAGGATTAATGATGACCCCTGCAGTCAAACTTCTGGAAAAAAACGGCGTGGCGTTTACGCTGCACCCCTATGAGCATGACAGCCATGAAACGCATTTTGGCGATGAAGCGGTGCGCAAGCTCAACCTTGATGCGCGCCAGGTGTTTAAAACGCTGCTGGTCGCGCTGAACGGCGATGCGAAAGCGCTGGCGGTGGCGGTTACGCCGGTTGCATCCCAGCTTGATCTAAAAAAAGTGGCGAAAGCGCTGGGCGCAAAGCGAGCAGAGATGGCCGATCCGCAGCTGGCGCAGCGCGTCACCGGCTACCTGCTGGGCGGCATCAGTCCGCTGGGCCAGAAAAAGCGCCTGCCAACGGTAATCGATCGGCAGGCCGCAGAGTTTGCCACCATATTTATCTCTGGCGGTAAACGCGGCCTCGACATTGAACTGGCTGCAGAGGATCTGGCGCGGCTGCTGAATGCCACACTGGCCGACGTGGCACGCTGCGATTAATCGGGCTGCTGCGCGCAAAGCTGATCGATCATCCAGCGCCCGGCCGGGCCGGGCGGATTACGTCGCGACCAGACCACATCTACCGCAATATGCTGCGGCCAGCCGGGAACGCATAGCTCTTTCAGGACCTGATGACCAAACTGATCCACCAGCCAGCGCGGCAGTACGCTCCAGCCAAACCCCTGCTCCGCCATCTCCAGCAGCAGCAGATACGTCGGCGCTGACCAGGTTCGCCCCGCCGCCGGCAGCGGTCCGCGCGTCTGTACCCAGGTGTTCAGCCGCAGCTGCCGCAGCTCGCTGAGCTGCGCCTCACTCACCTGAGCCAGCTGCGACAGCGCGTGATCCTGATGCAGAAAGATCGCCATCTGCGCCTCCACCTGCAGCCGGGCTACCGCCAGATCGGGCGGCAGCGCAGGCTGAGTGCGGACCACGCCCAGATGCACCCGCCCCGCCTGCAGCAGATCCAGTACATCCTCATCCTCTGCAATCATGCATTCAAAGTCGATATCGGGGTAGCGGGCATCAAACCGCGTCAGCAGATGTTCATGATGATCGGCCTGCCAGAAATCGGAAATGGCCAGACTCAGGCGCGGCTCAACACCCTGCGACAGACGCAGCGCCAGTTCATCCAGCCGCTGACTGGCGGCCAGGATCTGCTGCACCTGAGCCAGCGCGCGTTCCCCCTGCGGTGTCAGCACCGGCTGACGGCCGCGGCGGTCAAACAGCGCAAAGCCTAGATCGATTTCAAGGTTAGCGATGGCAGCACTGATGGTGGACTGGCTTTTTGCCAGCGCGCGGGCAGCAGCAGAGAAAGAGCCGCTCGCAACAGTCTGGACAAATGCCTCAAGGGATTCCGGAGAGTATTTCATGGTTTACCATCGTTTTTTTCGATAGACACTCATTTTATCTCAGATGCGTGCAGTGCGAAAATGCGCGTTATTACGTAACCGGAGATATTTATGCGTACCCGTTCGCTGAAAGAACGCATTCTGCACGCCGTGGGCTTTGAGGGCCTGGCTATTGTGACTATCGCGCCGCTGGCAGCATGGATTATGGACAAGCCGCTGTTCCAGATGGGCACGCTGGCGATTGCCCTTTCTACCGTCGCGATGCTGTGGAACATGATCTATAACACCCTGTTCGATCGCATCTGGCCGCCGCATCAGAAGCGCGGGCTGGGGCTGCGTGCCCTGCATGCGCTCTGTTTTGAAGGGGGATTTATCCTGATTGGCCTGCCGATCGCCGCCGGCATGTTGCATATTTCGCTGCTTAACGCCTTTTTAGTGGAGGTGGGATTCTTTCTGTTTTTCCTGCCCTACACCATGGTTTACAACTGGGTCTGGGATAAGCTGCGCCTGCGCTGGTTTGCGCAGCCATCCTGCCGCGCCTGATGCCGGGCGCGCGCTGCCTCCGGCCGGAAGCAGCGCGCCGGTTACGCTTAATCCTGCGCCGCGCGCGGCCAGATCCATGCCAGGAACATACGCGGATAGCTGCGCTTGCGCTGCTTTTCCAGCGCCTTGTCACGCTCGCGTACCTGCTCGTCGGTCAGATGCACGACGGCTGGCGGCACAAAATCAGCGATTTTTAGCGGTGAATGCTGAGTAATATAGTCGCGCAGCACGTCAGCATCGCGCAGACCGCTGTTGCGGTAGCCCGCGCGCGCCGTCAGCGGCGGATAGCCGTCGCCGCCGCTGGCGTTAAAGCTGTTAGTGGCAAGGCGATAGGTTTTTGTCTTCTCCAGCGGCTTACCGTTGATTTTGACATCACTCACTGAGGTGCCGTCGGCCACCAGGCTGATGCCGGCCAGCTGCGCAAAGCCGCCGGAGTTAGCTTTGATATTGGCGATGCGGGCAAGATATGCCTGCAGTTCCTCACCGCTCAGCGTGACCGACACCACCTGATTGCCAAACGGCTGCACCTGCAGCAGATCGCGCAGGCGCAGCTCGCCTGCCGGAAGCGATGTGCGGATGCCGCCGCCGCTGATCACCGCCACATCCGCTTTGGTCGCGGCGATCTGCGCTCGCAGGATCAGCTGCGCCAGATTGGTCTGCTCAAAGCGGACTTTATTGCGCTCGCCGACAAACAGCCCGTCACTGCGGCCAACGGCGACATCCAGCTGTTTACCGGCGCGCAGCTGGAAAGGGGTCAGCAGCTTCATCATCGCGGTATTGGGTACAATCGGCTCCTGATAAGGCAGCCAGGTTTCGCTGCCATCCTGGTTGGTGACTTTATGCTTCAGGTTAACCGGGATGAGCTGATAATTTTCCAGCGTCAGCTCACCGTTGCGAAAGGTAAAATCGCCGCGACCCACATATTTGCCCCACTCTTTAGCCTGCATGATCCAGACGCCATTTTGCCGATCGGGCTGGCAGGGCTGGCCTGGCTGATAATCGGGCACGCTGCGGTTAGCCTGCGCCATACAAACGGCATCGTGCGAGTGGCCGCCCACGATAACACTCAGGGTGCCGGGCGGCAGGCTGCGCGCCAGCTCAACGTCGCCCGGTGCGTTACTGCCGTGCTGACCGTCGTCATAATGTCCCATATGCGTCAGCGCGATGATCACATCAGGCTTTTCCGTGGCGCGCAGCTCCGCTACCGCTTTCAGCGTCTCTTTGACCGGATCGCGGATCTCAAGCTCTGCGACATTTTCCGGGTTGGTAATACGCAGCGTATCCGTAGTGGTCAGCCCGATAACCGCTATTTTCAGGCCCATACGGTTAAATATGGCCCAGGGCGAAAACAGCCGCCGATCGCTGCCTTTTTGATAGATATTCGCCGCGAGAAAGGGAAAACGCGCCCACTTTTTCTGCTGTTCCAGCACGCTCAGAGGCTTGTCAAATTCGTGGTTTCCCAGCGCCATAGCGTCATAACCCACCAGATTCATGCCGCGAATGTCAGGCTCTGCGTTCAGCACATCTGACTCCGGCACGCCGGTATTGATATCCCCGGCGGAGAGGATGAGCGCACCCCCTCCGCGCGCCTGGACATCATAACGCTGCTGGTCCATCAGGCTCTTTTGTGCTGCCAGCCCATACTCACCCTGCGCGTTACTCCAGAAATGGCCATGATGATCGTTGGTATGCAGGATGCTGAAGCGATAGCTGCGATCGGTTTGCCACGCCTGCGCCAGCATCGGCACCAGCAAAACCAGCAGCGCCAGCCAGCGCTTTTTCGGGGTAAGTAACAACACAACGCTCTCCTTGTTCGTTTTTTTCCACTGCATCGTGGACCTGACAGATTTCTGCCCTCTGTGTCGCACAGTTCCCTGCTTAACTCAAGCTGAAAGGCAGTACCCGCTGCTATTTTCATCTGCTCTCGCCGGCTGGGCCCGTCGGAGAATGCTGCGCTTTTTAACGCTGCTGTAATGCATTATCACTACCTGCACGCCAGGATAACTGCTGAAAATAGCGCTTCGGCACGTTTTTTATCGCATTTTTTCAGTTTATTCAGCTTTCATCCCGCAAATGTCTAAACGCTGCAGCAGGATTTGCATTACACTTGGTTGTTACAAGCGGACACATTTGCACACAAGGAGACAGGCATGCATCACACCACACCGTTGATCACCACTATTGTCGGGGGCCTGGTCCTCGCGTTTCTCCTTGGCATGCTGGCCAATCGCCTGCGCATCTCTCCGCTGGTGGGCTATCTGGTTGCCGGCGTGGTTGCGGGCCCTTTTACGCCAGGCTTTGTTGCGGATACGAATCTGGCACCTGAACTGGCAGAGCTGGGCGTCATTCTGCTGATGTTTGGCGTCGGACTGCACTTCTCACTGAAAGATCTGATGGCGGTAAAGTCGATCGCCATTCCCGGCGCCGTGGCGCAAATCGCGGTGGCGACGCTGCTGGGAATGGGGCTCTCCTGGACCATGGGCTGGTCATGGATGACTGGCCTGGTGTTTGGCCTGTGCCTCTCTACGGCCAGTACCGTAGTGCTGCTGCGGGCGCTGGAGGAGCGACAGCTGATTGACAGCCAGCGCGGCCAGATTGCGATCGGCTGGCTGATTGTGGAAGACCTGGTGATGGTGCTGACGCTGGTGCTGCTGCCTGCCATCGCCGGCATGCTGGAACAGGGTAACGCCAGTCCGACCCTGCTGGCATGGGATCTGCTGCTGACCATCGGTAAAGTGGCCGCCTTTATGGTGCTGATGATGGTGGTAGGCCGCCGCGTTATCCCGTGGATCCTGGCAAAAAGCGCGGCTACCGGCTCGCGTGAACTCTTTACTCTATCGGTGCTGGCGCTGGCGCTCGGTATCGCCTTTGGTGCCGTAGAGTTCTTTGATGTCTCCTTTGCCCTTGGCGCCTTCTTCGCCGGCATGGTGCTGAACGAATCTGAGCTGAGCCACCGCGCGGCGCGCGACACGCTCCCACTGCGCGACGCCTTTGCCGTACTGTTCTTTGTATCGGTCGGCATGCTGTTTAATCCGATGATCCTGATTGAACAGCCGCTGGCGGTACTGGGCGCGCTCGCCATCGTGGTGCTGGGTAAATCAATCGCCGCCTGGGCGCTGGTCACTCTGCTGGGGCACTCACGCCGTACCGCCCTGACCATTTCGGTCAGTCTGGCGCAGATTGGTGAGTTTGCCTTTATTCTCGCCGGCCTCGGCATTTCACTCGATCTGCTCAGCGAAGAGGGGCGCAACCTGGTGCTGGCGGCGGCTATTCTCTCCATTATGCTGAACCCTATCCTCTTCTCGCTGCTGGAGCGCTATCTGGATAAAACTGAAACCGCTGAGGAGCAGACGCTGGAAGAGGCGATGGCGGAAGAGAAACAGATCCCGGTAGATATCTGTAATCACGCAGTGATTGTGGGTTATGGACGCGTCGGCAGCCTGCTGGGGCAGCAGCTGCTGGAAGCAGATATCCCGCTGGTGGTGGTGGAAAACTCCCGCCCGCGCGTTGAAGCGCTGCGTGAACAGGGTATCAGAGCGGTGCTGGGCAATGCAGCACGCGCAGAGACCATGGAGCTGGCACGGCTTGACTGCGCCCGCTGGCTGCTGCTGACCATTCCGAATGGCTATGAAGCGGGTGAAGTGGTGGTGGCCGCACGTGAGAAGCGCAAGGATATTGAGATTATCGCCCGTGCGCACTATGACGACGAAGTCGCCTATATTATGGATCGCGGCGCTAATCAGGTCGTGATGGGCGAGCGTGAAATTGCCAGCAGCATGCTCAATGTGCTGAAAAAGGAGATCGCCGTTGAGCCGATCTCCCGCGAATGCCCGATTTGATCGGGGATCGCTGACTGCAGGGGCGCACTGATGCGCCCCTTTTTACTGCGCGCTTATCTGTCCCAGTAAGACTCTTCCAGGCTATCTTCCCGCTCCGGCAGGCCGCGCGTCAGGCGCGGTGAATGCTGGTTCAGCACCTGATAACTCACGCGGTTAGCATATTTGCACACCTGCGCCAGCGAGGAGTAGGTCAGATATTCACGCGCATGTTTGCTGGAGTTGGGGACTTTGAGGCGATGGAAGTTGTTCGCCGTGATATCGTGCAGCAGCGCTGCCAGCGCCCCGTCTCCTGCCCCGTTGGTATTCATGATCTTTTCCGGTCCGCCCATGTAAGGCGCGATATGCGAGAAGATGCGCAGCGGCTGCTGACAATCCTGCTGGCGCATCGCCCGGCTGAACTCATACTGGTTGAATTCCGCAATCGCGCCCGGCAGCAGCGGGTGATTCGTTTTGCGCTTAAATTCATCTTCAGTGAAGCCCGCCATGTAGAGCCCGGTCGGACCGGCGGTGCAGAGCACCAGATCGACCCACTCCAGCGCCATATCAGCTGCCAGCAGCGGATCCTGTTCACCGGTCAGCGCAAACGCTTCTTCTTCGTTCATCGCGACAATAGAGACGTGATCGCGCAGGAAATCACGCCAGAACTGCGGGTTATCCTGAATGACATATTTTGTACCCAGCGTTAACACCACCGGCACATTATGCTTTTTCGCATACGCAATGGCGCGCAGCGTGGCGTCCGGCATCGGTTCACCAGGCTGGCAGCGTACCAGATAGGAGGTCAGCACCAGCGCTGACGCCCCGGCAATCACCTCTTCCGGGATACTCTCCGCCTGCAGCCGGTTCATCAGCCCCGGACTGATCGCGAAGGTCCGTTCACCGTGCTCGCCAATCAGGGTAAAGCAGCGGCCAATCGCGCCGTCCACGCCCTGCAGGAAGTTCAGATCCATACGGCTGGAGGTGTTGCAGAGATAGCGATAGGCGTAGCCGCCAATCTGGATGTTATTGCACATGACGCCCAGCAGCACGGAACGATCGTCAGCCAGCACCGAGTAGTTGTGCAACGTGTTGCCAATGGTGCCGCCGGCAAACTGGTGGCTGATCAGCTGCTCGCGCATCAACTCGTTATAGAGCGCTTCCGCCGTCGCGTCGTCAATCACCAGCGAATGCCCGGCACTCAGGCCGTAGCGCTGCAGGAACGCGTCATCAACTTTGGCTTCGATATCCACCAGCGTCTGGTCGATACCCACCACCCAGCTGCCCTCCTCCTGCTCCTGCTGAATAGCCTGCAGCAGCGGATCGCGCGCGTTGACGGGAAAATAGTGTTTGGATTTACGTTTGCCGGGAAATTTCATGAAAAGCAGTCATCAGGGAAAATCAGGCAGAGAAGCATATCATACTCTCTGCCTGATGCGCTTAGCGGCGCGCGTTGACCAGCTGTACCATCATCTCAATGTGCTCGTCATCAGCGTTAAGCGCGGGAATATATTCAAATTTTTCGCCGCCTGCATGCAGGAAAATTTCACAGTTTTCACCGCTGATCTCCTCCAGCGTTTCCAGACAGTCCGCCGCAAAGCCGGGGCTCATGACCTGCACGTGCTTAATGCCTTTGGCCGGCAGACTTTTCATGGTCTCATCGGTGTAGGGCATCAGCCACGGCTCACGCCCGAAGCGCGACTGAAAGGTCATCATGATTTTTTCAGGGGCGATATTCAGCGCCGCCGCCAGTGCGGCGGTGGTATCTTTACAGCGCTGCGGATAATCATCGCCTTCATTGGCGAAACGCTGCGGAATGCCGTGGTAAGAGAGCACCAGCAGATCCGGCTCGCCGTGGCGGGCAAATGAGCGCTCAACGGAGGCTTTCAGCGCGGCAATGTAAGCCGGATGCTCAGCATAGTCGCGAATAAAGGAGACCTGCGGCAGCGAGCGCAGCGGTTTAAAGCTGCTGGCCAGGCCATCCCACACGGCGGCAACGGTAGAGCAGGAGAACTGCGGATAGAGCGGCAGCACAATCAGGTGCGTGACGCCCTGATCCAGCAGGCGATGTACCGCTCCGTCCAGGCTCGGCTGACCATAGCTCATGCCCAGCTCGACCGGCATGTCCACGCGCTGCGCCAGCGCGGCACGCTGCCGCTTGCTGAATACCATCAGCGGCGATCCCTCTTCCATCCAGACGGAGGCGTAGAGTTTCGACACGCGCGGCGAACGAAACGGCAGAATAATAAAATTAAGGATGGGCCACCATAGCCAGCGCGGCGTATCAACCACGCGCGGATCGCCGAGGAACTGCTTCAGATAGCGTTTCACCGCCGGGGTGGTAGGTGCTTCAGGTGTGCCTAAGTTAACCAGCAGAACACCGGGCTTATCTTGCCTCATTCTGTTTCCTTGATATCGCAACGAAGAGTGGTGAATCGGGGGAAATTGTAGCGGAAATCACGGGCGGGAAAAGCAATTGCTGTAAAAGGGCCAGGCATCCGGCCCTTTTGGTACTTAGCCGAGGATACGGCGCAGTTCTTCACTGACGTCAGCCACCGGGCGGGTGCCGTCAATTTTGTGATAGGCGGTGTTACCCGCTTCCGCTTCTTTGCTGTAGTAAGCGATCAGGGGCGCTGTCAGCTCATGATACTCAACCAGGCGCTTACGCACGGTCTCTTCCTGATCGTCTTTACGCGTGGTCAGCTCTTCACCGGTCACATCATCTTTACCTTCCACTTTTGGTGGCTTGTTTTTGATGTGGTACACGCGGCCAGAAGGCGCGTGCACGCGACGGCCCACAATGCGATCGACGATCAGCTCGTCCGGCACGGCAAATTCCAGCACGTAATCGACTTTGATGCCCGCTTCTTTCATGGCGTCAGCCTGCGGGATGGTGCGTGGGAAGCCATCGAGCAGGAAGCCGTTTTTGCAGTCTTCCTGCGCGATACGCTCTTTAACCAGCGCAATCACCAGTTCATCAGTCACCAGTTTACCGGCATCCATGATGGCTTTCGCCTGCTGGCCCAGTTCGGTGCCTGCTTTTACTGCGGCGCGCAGCATGTCACCGGTAGAGATCTGCGGAATACCGTAGTTCTCCATAATATACTGAGCCTGAGTGCCTTTACCTGCGCCCGGTGCCCCGAGCAGAATAATACGCATTGCGTAATTCCCCTTGCGAATCGCATTGATCAATCTATGAAGGCCAAGAACATACCATTATGACCCGCCAGCCACAAGGCAACGGGCACGCTATCACTGGCCCGCCTACTGTGACCTGCTTTGGGATGAAGCGCCAGCTGAGGGATTGATTTTAGGAATTCAGGCTACGCAGCAACAACGCTTTCAGCTGCTTTTTCAGCGTCGCGGTGACGTTTGTATGTTTGCTGCCGCTGCCGCGCAGGCTGGCCGGGATCAGCAAACGTCCGGGCAGCCGCCGGATCTCCGGCGGCAGGGTAACATTATGCAGCGCCGGCGGCAGATCAATCAGGGCAAATGGCAAACCGGGCTGCTGCAGTGAGGCGAGCGGTAGCGGCGTTTCGAGCGCAAACCGGTCAACCATGGCGATATTAAACGGCTTCCACTCAGCGCTCTCCATCATCGTCAGCGCCTGCTGCGGCGCGCTTCCCAGCGCCAGCCCCTGCTCTATCAGCCGCAGTTCGCTGCGCACCAGCGTGCTGAATTTTGTCGTGCGCAGCGCAATCAGTACCAGATCGTCGCTCAGCGCTGCATGGTGGTTCAGGTGTGCGACAAACAGATGGGAGCCGGCAATCAGCGTTTTGTGCAGCGCGCTGGCAAACGACCCGGAAGCGTCGGTCACGCCCTGACTCTGGCAGGCGTCGAGCGAGCGCACCCGCCCTTCCGCCAGATCCACATGCTCTATCAGGGCGATATTTCCCGCCATCATCGGGACGGCGGGCAGCACGCTCAGCTCGCTGACCGGATGGTGCGAGGCGTAGCGTGTCTGATTACGCGCCTGCTCCTGGCGTAAAAAAAGCTGAGAGAGCACCACCCGCGCAATATGCAGCGTGGGCGCAAAGAAGAGATCGTAATTTTCCAGCCGGTAGTAGCGGGATAGCTGGCTGCGCAGCCGATCGCATATCGCCGCCCTGGCAGAGGCGTTTTGTGAGGCCATCGCGTAACGTTTCCCTGTATTAGCTGCGAAGTGGTGCTTTCCGGCAGATAAAACGCGTGGCTGATACATAGCCAGCCCGTCCCGTCAACCTGCCAGAATCTGGAGCAGAGGTTAGGGCAATGCGGCTGGACATTAAAATGATATAAACTGACAATCCCTGTTAGGTTTTTACACAAGGGACGAGTATGACCGCGCTTCCGTCACTACGGGCGCTGCGCTATTTTCATCAGGCAGCGCTGCACAGCAGTTTCAGTACGGCAGCGGAAACCCTGCATGTCACCCACAGCGCCGTCAGCCATCAGGTGCGCCAGCTGGAGAGCTGGATGGGCAAACCGCTGTTTGTACGCACTAACGGACGCGTCAAACTCACCTCGCATGGCGAACGCCTTCTGGTCAGCTGTCAGAAAGCGTTCAGCGAACTCGCCACCAGCTGCGAAAGCATACGTACCGGTATGCGGCATCACCTCTCTGTTTCCTGTGCGCCCAGCTTTCTCTCTCAGTGGCTGATCCCGCGTATCAGCAGTTTCTATCAGCGCTACCCGGATATCGACGTGCAGTTTCAGTCACTGGTTGAGATCGATCAGCTGCGCAGTGAACACACCGATGTGCTGATCCTGAGTTATGAGCAGCAGCCCGATGATGATATTGAAGCCACGCTTATCAGCGATGACGCGATTGGGCCGCTCTGTGCGCCCCACTACGCCGAACGCCTGCAGAGCGCGCGCGATCTGCAAACGCTGCCGCTGCTGCATGCGGATACCCGGCTGCACGCCTGGGCTGAGTGGGCAAAAAACAGCGGCGCACGCGGTGATTTCTGGCGTGGCAAACACTTTGATAATCTGATGCTGGCTATTCAGGCCGCCAGAAGCGGTCTGGGGATCATTATGGCCCCGCGACTGCTGGTGCAGCAGGAGCTGGAAGCGGGCGCGCTGATTGCGCCGCTGGGCTTTGTGCGCATCGATCGCGCGACCTGGATGATGGCCAAACGCTCGCGCGAGCAGAATGCAGAGATCCGTCTGTTTCGCGCATGGCTCAGAGAGCAGGCGCAGTGCTGACGCCATAAAAAAGGGCGCCATTAATGGCGCCCTTAGCTGTTTTATTCGCTTCGCGCTGTGCGGCGTTACGCCGTCAGCAGCTGGTTCATGCGGCGGATAAACTGGTTAGGATCGTCCAGCGTACCGCGCTCAGCCAGCAGCGCCTGATCCAGCAGCAGTTCAACCCATTCGGCAAAGCGCGCCTCATCCTGGGTATCCGCTACGCGTTTCACCAGGCCATGCTCCGGATTGATCTCAAAGATATATTTCACTTCCGGAACATCCTGACCGGCGGCGGCAAACAGCTTCGCCATCTGGGTGGTCATTTCGTTAGCATCAGTGGTGACGATAGCAGGCGTATCGGTCAGACGATGCGTCAGTCGCACCTCTTTAACGCGCTCGCCCAGCAGCGTTTTCACGCGCTCAACAAACGGCTCCAGCGCTTTTTCCGCTTCTTTCTGCTCTTCGGTCTCTTCATCCGCCAGCTTGCTCAGCGACTCATCAGCTTTGCTTACTGACTGGAACGTTTTACCTTCGAACTCGGTGAGATAACTCATCATCCACTCATCGATACGATCGGAGAGCAGCAGTACCTCAATGCCTTTTTTGCGGAACAGCTCCAGATGCGGGCTGCTTTTCGCCGCGGCATAGCTGTCCGCCGTGATGTAGTAGATCTTCTCCTGACCTTCAACCATGCGGCTCAGGTAGTCATCCAGCGATACGCTCTGCTCGCTGCCTTCGCTCTGCGTGGTGGCAAAACGCAGCAGTTTAGCAATCGCCTGCTGATTGGCGCTATCTTCTGCCGGTCCCTCTTTCAGTACCAGACCAAACTCTTTCCAGAACTGCTGATACTTCTCTGCATCATCTTTTGCCAGTTTTTCCAGCATCTGCAGGCTGCGCTTAGTCAGCGCGGCGCGCAGGCTCTGGGTGACACGGCTGTCCTGCAGAATTTCACGTGAGACGTTAAGCGGCAGATCGTTAGAGTCAATCAGACCGCGCACAAAGCGCAGGTAGTTCGGCATGAATTGCTCAGCGTCATCCATAATAAACACGCGCTGTACATAAAGCTTGAGGCCATGCTTGCTGTCGCGGTTCCACATATCGAACGGAGCACGCTGCGGGATGTAGAGCAGGCTGGTGTACTCCTGCTTGCCTTCCACGCGATTATGGCTCCAGATAGCCGGATCGCTGAAGTCATGTGCAATGTGCTTGTAGAACTCGTTGTACTCGTCGTCGCTGATCTCCGCTTTATTACGCGTCCACAGCGCCTGGGCTTTGTTGACCTTCTCCCAGGTTACGGTGTCGTTCTCTTCATCTTTGGTTTCGATCTCTACCGGCAGTGCGATGTGATCGGAATATTTGCTGATGACGTTACGCACGCGCCAGGCGTCAAGGAAATCATCTTCCCCTGCGCGGAAATGCAGCGTGATCTCGGTACCGCGATCGGCTTTTTCGATTTCTGCCAGGGTATATTCGCCCTCGCCTTCTGACTCCCAGAACACGCCCTCGCTGGCCTGTGCGCCGGCAGCGCGGGTGCGCACGGTCACTTTGTCAGCAACGATAAAGGCGGAGTAGAAACCCACACCAAACTGGCCAATCAGCTGGCTGTCTTTCGCCTGGTCAGAGCCCATAGACTCCAGGAACGCTTTGGTGCCTGATTTAGCGATAGTACCGAGGTTTTCAATTACCTCATCGCGACGCATACCGATACCGTTGTCGCTCAGCGTCAGCGTCCGTTTCTCCTTGTCGACCGAGATACGCACGCGCAGCTCGCCGTCGCCTTCATAGAGATCCGGAGTGGAAAGCGCGCGGAAGCGCAGCTTATCAGCGGCATCAGAGGCGTTGGAGATCAGTTCACGCAGGAAAATCTCTTTGTTTGAATAGAGGGAATGGATCATCAGGTGCAGAAGTTGTTTTACCTCTGACTGGAAGCCACGCGTCTCTTGTCCTTTCATGGTCATTGCTACCTCAACAGAATCGGGGTTGATCGAACGTTGAGGAAGAGATGGGGATGGCGGGAAAATTTTCAAGCCGGTTTCAGTGAATGAAACCGGCGAGTGCTTAGAATTTAATCTTATGACGCCCGGCAAGAGAGTGCGACAGCGTGGTGCCATCAACCATCTCCAGCTCACCACCTACCGGCACACCGTGTGCAATACGGCTGGCGTCAACGCCATACTGACCGCACAGCTCAGCGATATAGTTGGCGGTCGCTTCACCCTCTACCGTGGGGTTGGTCGCCAGGATCACCTCCTGCAGCGTCTCATGTTCCAGACGCTGCTCCAGGCGATCGAGCCCGATATCCTGCGGACCAATCCCATCCAGCGGCGACAGATGTCCCATCAGCACAAAGTAGCGTCCGCCAAACTGGCCGGTCTGCTCAATGGCGTGAATATCTGCCGGGCTTTCCACCACGCAAATCTGCCCGTTCTGCTGCCGACGGGCGTTAGCACAGATGGTGCAGATCTCCTGTTCGGTGAAGGTGCGGCAATCGGCACAGTGGCCGATTTCCGACATCGCGCGCGTCAGCGCCTGAGCCAGACGCATGCCACCGCTGCGATCGCGTTGCAACAGGTGAAACGCCATGCGCTGCGCTGACTTCGGGCCTACACCCGGCAGACAGCGCAGTGACTCCATTAAGGTTTCAAGCAGTGGACTGGTCTGCATCAGAACGGCATCTTGAAGCCAGGCGGCAGCTGCATACCGGAAGAGACAGAAGCCATCTTCTCTTTCTGCGTCTCATCGATGCGACGCGCCGCATCGTTAAAGGCTGCAGCAATCAAATCTTCCAGCATATCTTTGTCATCTTCCAGCAGGCTGGGATCGACTTCCACGCGACGGCAGTTGTGCGCGCCGTTGATGGTTACTTTAACCAGACCCGCACCCGATTCGCCCGTAACTTCCAGCGCGGCGATCTCTTCCTGAACCTTGGCCATTTTATCCTGCATCTGCTGGGCCTGTTTCATCAGGTTGCCCAATCCGCCTTTACCAAACATAGTTTTCTCTCTCTGCTGGGGCTGCGCGCAACCTCTGCGCGACAGCGTGATCATACGGGTCGGATACTCTCTTCATCCAGATCGGCATCAAAGAACTGCTGCAGCATCTGAATGTGGGTATCACTTGCGAGCGACTGGCGCGCCTGCGCCAGCTTCTCTTCATAGATGGCCTGTCGCCACTCCAGCGGCGTCAGCACCGCCGGATTATCATCTTCCACGATGGTCAGTTCAACTTCCTGACCCGCCGCCTGGCTTAGCGCAGCCTGAATGGCCTGCCGGGCTGCCGCAGAATTGAGGTGTCGCTGGCTGCTGCGCAGATGCAGCGTCACGCTCTGTTCATGCTGCTCTTTCCACGCGTTGAGCGCCACCTGCTGCACCAGCTTTGGCAGCGTCAGCCGGGCAATTTCAGCGGTCCAGGCATCACGCAGCTGTGCTTCCTCGGCCAGCCGCGCAGCCAGCTCCGGCGTTTTCTCATGCTCCAGCGCTGAACGCAAGGCTTTTGGCGTTGCGACCGGCTCCGCTTTCTCCTCACTCTGCTGCTGTGCTTTCCAGCGGTACGCCTCCGGTTTTACCGGCGCGCTTGCGGTTTCGGGTGCACGCTGCTGAACGCGCTCCGTCACCGTAGCCAGACGCTCCAGCGCCTGATTTGCCGGCCGCGCGGGACGCGCTGCCGGCTCACTCTTTTTTACTTTACCTGCCCCCTGACGCAGCAGTTGCGTACGCGCCTGCAGCAGCTGACTGGTGGTGTCCGGCAGATTGCCGGCAGGCGGAGCCTGCGGTTCTGCCGGAGCCGGCGCAGCGGGCGGCGCCATCTGCGGTTGCGTAGCCGGCGCCATCTGCGGTTGTGTAGCCGCAGCAGGCTGCTCAGCCGGGGCGGCGGCAGGTACCTGCGGTGCCGCCTGCGGTGCCAGCGACGGACGCGCCACCGGTTCAGCAAGTGTAGCCTGTGGATGGAAAGCCAGCGCGCGCAGCAGCGTCATTTCCACACCCAGGCGCCGATCGGGTGCCAGCGGCAGATCTTTGCGTCCCATCAGCAGCGTCTGATAGTAGAGCTGCACGTCAGCGGGTGGCAGGGTACGCGCCAGCTCACGCAGGCGCTGCGCTTCACTGAACTCTTCATCATTGAGAGAGCCAGGCAGCAGCTGCACCATTGCGATGCGATGCAGCAGCCGCAGCATCTCAACCAGCAGCGCTTCCCACTCTACTCCGCGCGAAGCGGCCTGATTCAGGCGCGCCATTACCCGTTCGCCGCTGCCCTCCACCAGCGCTTCAATCAGCGCCAGCGGCTGTTCATCATCCAGCGTGCCGAGCATCTGCGCGACGGTATCGCGCGTGACGCTGCCCTGCCCGCTGGCGATCGCCTGATCGGTCAGGCTCAGCGCATCACGCATACTGCCATCGGCAGCGCGCGCCAGCAGATGCAGCGCACGTGGCTCCGCGGCAATCTGCTCCTGCTCCAGCACATAGCTCAGCTGCTGCTGAATCTGTTCAACGTCCAGCGCTTTCAGATGGAACTGCAGGCAGCGCGACAGGATAGTGATCGGCAGCTTCTGCGGATCGGTGGTGGCCAGCAAAAACTTAACGTGGGACGGCGGCTCTTCCAGCGTTTTCAGCAGGGCATTAAAGCTGTGGCGCGACAGCATATGTACTTCATCAATCAGATAGACCTTGAAGCGACCGCGCGCTGGCGCGTACTGCACGTTATCCAGCAGATCGCGCGTATCTTCCACTTTGGTACGGGAAGCCGCATCGATCTCGATTAAGTCAACAAAGCGGCCCTGCTCAATTTCCCGGCAGTTGTCGCACTTGCCACAGGGCGTAGCGGTAATACCGGTTTCGCAGTTCAACCCTTTCGCCAGCAGGCGGGCAATAGAAGTTTTCCCTACGCCGCGGGTGCCGGAGAAAAGATAGGCATGATGAATACGTCCCAGTGATAACCCGTTGGCGAGCGCAGTCAGCACATGTTCCTGACCCACTACGTCTGCGAAGGCCTGGGGACGCCATTTTCGCGCAAGTACCTGATAGCTCATGTGGATGTGGTCACTGGATTGTATTGAGTTGGCACAGCAGCGCGGCAATCAGCCGGCAGCCACCGTCAGAAAAAGGGAAAAAATGCAGCTTCGCAAACCCTGTGTATTTGGGCAGTAGTTTACCAGCCACAGCGAAATATGCCTATACCCGTCTCGGGCAGGCGCAGGCAGAGTAACCTATGGGATAAGCACTGCGCTCTGCAAAACGGCAGAGCGCAGCAGGCCTTAGTGGCCGGGGAAGCTGACGAGGCTGTAGCAGTTAACGCCCAGCGCGGTCAGGCGCGCTTCGCCGCTGAGATCGAACAGATTAATGACAAAAGCGGCATCGTTGACTTCGCCACCCGCGCGGCGGATCAGTTTTACCGTCGCCTCAATGGTGCCGCCGGTTGCCAGCAGATCGTCGATGACCAGCACGATATCGCCGGGTTTAATCGCGTCTTTGTGCAGCTCCAGCGCATCCGTACCGTACTCCAGCTCATAGCGCTCCTGCCAGGTTTCACGCGGCAGCTTGCCCGGTTTACGCACCGGTATAAAGCCTACGCCCAGCCCCAGCGCTACGGGTGCACCAAACAGGAAGCCGCGCGCTTCTGTACCCACCACTTTGGTGATGCCTTTGTCACGATAACGCTCAACCAGAATGGAAATCGCCGCCGCATAGGCCTGCGGATCTTCCATAAGGCTGGTCACGTCGCGGAACAGAATGCCCGGCTTCGGATAGTCGTGAATACTTTTGATGCTGTTTTTGATCAGTTCAAGCTGCTGCGCAGTTGCGGTCATAAAGGTTACGCCTGGAAAAATATCTAAAACGCGCAGCTTCAACAGCGCCAATACCCGGAGACCGGGTTAAGCGAAGTCGTTTCACAGAGGGAAGCCACGCACGAAGATGCCCAAATCTAAGCAAACAGCGGCCTAAATGCAACCCTGACGCGGTTAATGTTGCGTTGTCTCTTCTGCTACTACCGGGATACGCCACATAAAGAGCAGCAGTATCGCTAATAACACCAGCAGCAGCAGACGCAGCCAGAACAGCTTTACCAGCCAGAGCGAGAACGCAAAGGTGATGATAATCAGCACTATTGCCCGCCCCTTAGCGCCTGGCGGCATGGCACGATGACGCTGCCAGTGACGCAGATAGCGGCCAAAAGGCGAGCGCCACAGCAGCCAGTGGTGAAAGCGCGGCGATGAACGGGCAAAACACCAGGCGGCCAGCAACACAAATGGCGTTGTCGGGAGTAAAGGTAATACAATGCCCAGCGTGCCCAGCACTATCGCCAGCCAGCCAAGGCTCAACAGTAGAAAACGCTGCATGCCAGATGCCTGAATACTGAATATGCTCTTACGTTAACATGGAACCGAAGTGATGCCTCTCCTTTCCGCGCCTGAGCGGCTGCAAAAAATCGTTGAAACGCTGCGCCAGCGCATAGCACAGCAGCCGGACGGCGTCTGCAGAGTGCCGCGCTTTGATGCCGCACTGTTTCATACTAAAGGCACCCGCCTGAGCGACTATCTGCAGGAGCTGGAGCGAAATCTGCACCATCTGCAGCAAAAACAGCACAGCGCCGTGCAGCAGCAGTGGCTGGCGCAGCGGGTGCTGGATCAGCTGGCGGCACTTCAGCGCGAATGCGAAAGCCAGCAGCTGCGGCCGTGGCGGGAGCAGCCGCGGCGGGATACCCGCCAGCAGAAGCGTGTTGAGTATCAGGGGTATGAGACGCGGCTACTCGCCATGCTGCGCCAGCGCGAGGCGCATCTTGCCCGGGCAGAAACGCTGAGCGTGCAGCAGCAGCTGATGCGGGAAGTGGAGCAGCTGCAGGCGCGATTAAGCCGCTGTCGCGCTGCGCTTTATCAGCTCGATCTGCCCGCCGCGCAGCCGTAGCGCTGCACTTCTATACTCAACGCATAAGGCAGAAGGAGGAACCGGTGACGCTGATTATCTGGATAGTAACGGGCCTGGCCGCTGGCTGGCTCAGGCGCCTGCTGCTGCCCGGCAGGCCCGGCGGGATGATCCCCGGGCTGGTACTGGCCGCAATTGGCGCGCTGATTGGCGGCTATATTGCCACCTACTTTATGAATGGCGAAATCGGCACGCTGCATATCGCCGGCGTAGCTGCCGCTTTGGCGGGCGCAGTGCTGATGCTGCTGGTTGCAATAAAACTACGAATTTAGGAGAGAGTATGTCGCTTGAGAGCGCACCGGATGAGATTAAGCTGGCGGTCGATTTGATTCAGCTGCTGGAGGAGAACCAGGTGCCGCCCGCGACGGTGCTGGCCGCGCTGGCGATCGTCCGGCGCGACTATGAACAGAAGCTGGCCGCCGCGCATGCAGATTAACGCCCGCTCAGGGTCGGGCTCAGCCGCAGCATATCGAGAAACGCATCAACGATCTGCGGCGCTTCCGCGGCCAGGTCAAAACTGTGCGGATTAAACAGCCAGCTCTCCATCATGCCATTGATATAGCCGCGCATCAGCAGTGCCGCCTGACGGGTATTCAGCGCACCGGGCAGCTGTCCCGCTTCAATGCAGCTGCGCAGCACGGTTTCAATGCGGTCATAACACGCCTGCAGTAAGCCCTGCTGCATCGCAACCAGCGTTGACATTTCGCCCACAAACTCACATTTATGGAAGATAATCTCCATAAGTGCGCGTCTTTGCGCATCCTTTGCCGTGGCGTCAAGGATATAGATCAGCATCGAACGCATTACAGAAAGTGGATCGTCCGGATATTTTGTCTGATACTCAAGTTCCACATCGTCCAGCCCGGCGTCGCAGCGCAGCCAGATTTCCTGTAACAGATCGGCTTTATTTTTAAAGTGCCAGTAAATGGCACCGCGCGTGACGCCAGCCGCTGCGGCGATATCAGCCAGCGACGTGGCGGCCACACCCTGTTCAGAAAAGTGTGCTAATGCGGCATCAAGAATTTGATTACGCGTTTCAAGTGCTTGCGCTTTGGTTTTTCGTGCCATAGGGAGCTGTTTTTACAAACTGGCAAGTTTACATACATTTGTGAATGTATGTACCATAGCATGACCCGTGTTTTAACGCAGCAATGGGTTTATCGGTTTGTGATCCATTGATCATTTGATATCGGACACTAGAGGTTTTATTTATGAATAAAAACAGAGGGTTAGTGCCTCTGGCGGCCGCCGTGATGCTTTCAGGCAGCTTTTTGTTAACAGGATGTGATGATGATAAATCTCAGCAAGCCGGCCAGCAGCAGCAACAGCCGCCGGAAGTCGGGGTGGTCACATTAAAAGCTGAACCCCTGAAGGTCACGACTGAACTGCCTGGTCGCACTTCCGCGTTTCGCGTAGCAGAAGTCCGCCCTCAGGTGTCGGGTATCATTCTGAAGCGTAATTTTGTTGAAGGCAGTGATATTAAAGCGGGCCAGTCGCTTTATCAGATCGATCCTGCCACCTATCAGGCAGCTTACGACAGTGCTAAAGGGGATTTAGCGCAGGCGCAGGCTAATGCCCGCGTAGCGCAGCTCACCATCAAACGTTATAAGCCACTGCTCGGCACCAAATATATCAGTCAGCAGGATTACGACAACGCAGCGGCCACTGCGGCTCAGACTGCGGCTGCCGTACAGGCTGCCCAGGCTAACGTTGAAACTGCCCGTATCAACCTCGCCTACACCAAAGTCACGTCGCCTATCAGCGGCCGTATCGGCAAATCCTCTGTGACGGAAGGTGCCCTGGTCTCCAATGGTCAGACTAACGCGCTCGCGACCGTGCAGCAGCTGGATCCTATGTATGTCGATGTAACGCAGTCCAGTGACGATTTTCTGCGCCTGCGCGCCGAGCTCGAAGCGGGCCAGCTGAAACAGACCGATGGTAAAGCTAACGTCACGCTGCTGATGCAGGATGGTAGCCCTTACAAGCAGTCGGGAACACTGGAATTTTCCGATGTCACCGTCGATGAAACCACCGGTTCGATTACGCTGCGCGCTATCTTCCCGAACCCGGATAACCGTCTGCTGCCGGGTATGTTTGTGCGCGCGCGTCTGGATGAAGGCGTGAACCCAACCGCGCTGCTGGTGCCGCAAACCGGCGTGACCCGTACGCCAACCGGTGATGCCAGCGCGATGGTTGTTGGCGCAGATAACAAAGTAGAAGTACGTAAGATCACTGCAAATCAGGCGTTTGGTGACAAATGGCTGGTTACCGATGGTCTGAAAGAGGGCGACCGCGTGATTACCGTCGGTATTCAGCGCGCGAAAGCGGGTGCGCAGGTTACGCCAAAAGAGGTCTCAGATGATGCTAAAGCAGCCCAGGAATCTCAGTCTGCTAAATCATCGTCATAACAGGAGCCGTTGATACATGGCTAAGTTCTTTATCGATCGCCCCATTTTTGCATGGGTGCTTGCCATCATCATTATGATGGCGGGTGCGCTGTCGATCATCAGCCTGCCGATTGAGCAATATCCCAATGTTGCGCCACCGGCGGTTGAGATCCAGGCATCTTATCCGGGTGCGGATGCAAAAACGCTGCAGGATTCTGTTACGCAGGTTATTGAACAGAATATGAACGGCATCGACGGGCTGATGTATATGTCCTCGAGCAGTGACTCATCCGGTACGCTGACGCTGACGCTGACCTTCCAGTCCGGTACCGACGCGGATATCGCGCAGGTACAGGTGCAGAACAAGCTGCAGCTGGCGATGCCGCTGCTGCCGCAGGAAGTACAGCAACAGGGGATTCAGGTTAAAAAATCCTCCAGCAGCTTCCTGATGGTAGCCGGTTTTGTCAGTGACGATGGCAGCATGACGCAGAACGACATTGCGGACTATGTCGCCTCTAATATCAAAGATCCTATCAGCCGTACCACAGGCGTAGGTGATACCCAGGTGTTTGGTGCACAGTATGCGATGCGTATCTGGCTCGATCCGCACAAGCTGAACAACTATCAGCTGACGCCGGTTGATGTCATCAGCGCGCTGCAGACGCAGAATACCCAGGTCGCTGCCGGTCAGCTGGGCGGTACACCGCCGGTGCCGGGCCAGCAGCTTAACGCCTCGATTATTGCTCAGACCCGCCTGACCTCAACCGATGAGTTTGGCAACATCATGCTCAAGGTGAACCAGGATGGTTCGCAGGTGCGTCTGCGCGACGTGGCAAAAATTGAACTGGGTGGTGAAAACTACGAAGTTATTGCCCGTTACAACGGCAAGCCCGCATCCGGTATCGGTATCAAGCTGGCAACCGGGGCTAATGCACTGGATACCGCAGAAGCGGTTAAAGCAGAGCTGGGTAAACTGGAGCCGTTCTTCCCGTCAGGCATGAAGACCGTCTACCCGTATGACACGACCCCGTTTGTAAAAATCTCCATTTTCGAAGTGGTTAAAACCCTGTTTGAAGCGATTGTGCTGGTGTTCCTGGTTATGTATCTGTTCCTGCAGAACTTCCGCGCCACGCTGATCCCCACCATCGCCGTACCGGTGGTGCTGCTGGGTACCTTCGCTATCATCAATGGTTTTGGCTACTCCATTAACACGCTTACGATGTTTGGTATGGTGCTCGCCATCGGCCTGCTGGTTGATGACGCCATCGTGGTCGTCGAGAACGTTGAGCGCGTTATGGCAGAAGAGGGACTGCCGCCGAAAGAGGCGACCAAACGCTCCATGGAGCAGATTCAGGGCGCGCTGGTCGGTATTGCGCTGGTGCTCTCTGCGGTATTTATTCCCATGGCGTTCTTTGGCGGTTCGACCGGGGTTATCTACCGTCAGTTCTCGATCACCATCGTTTCAGCGATGGCGCTGTCGGTGCTGGTCGCGCTGATCCTCACCCCTGCCCTCTGTGCCACCATGCTCAAACCGATTAAAAAAGGTGAGCATGGTAAAACCACCGGCTTCTTTGGCTGGTTCAACCGCATGTTCGACAAAAGCACCAATCACTATGTCGACAGCGTCAGCCATATTATCCGCAGTACCGGCCGCTATCTGGTGATCTATCTGGTCATTGTTCTTGGCATGGCGTGGCTGTTCCTGAAGCTGCCGACCTCCTTCCTGCCGGAAGAAGATCAGGGGCTGTTACTGGCGCAGGCGCAGCTGCCAGCCGGTGCAACCCAGGAGCGTACTCAGAAAGTGCTGGATCAGGTAACGGACTACTTCCTGACCAAAGAGAAAGATAGCGTCAATTCCGTGTTCACCGTTAACGGCTTTGGCTTTGCCGGCCGTGGTCAGAACACCGGTATCGCGTTTGTCAGCCTGAAGCCGTGGGATGAGCGTGGCAGCGCCGATCTGAAAGTACCGGCTATCGCCGGACGCGCCATGGGCGCACTGGGTCAGATTAAAGATGCCATGGTCTTCCCGTTCAACCTGCCGGCCATTATCGAACTGGGGAACGCCACCGGTTTTGACTTCCAGCTGATTGATCAGGGCAACCTGGGCCATGAAAAGCTGACCGAAGCGCGAAATCAGCTGTTTGGCATGATCGCCCAGCATTCAGATACGCTGGTTGGCGTACGTCCGAACGGCCTGGAAGATACGCCGCAGTACAAACTGATTATCGATCAGGAAAAAGCGCAGGCGCTGGGGGTATCGCTCTCTGATATCAACACTACGCTGGGCGCCGCCTGGGGTGGATCCTACGTCAACGACTTTATCGATCGCGGTCGCGTGAAGAAAGTGTACGTTATGGGTAAAGCGGATGCGCGCATGCTGCCGGATGACATTGGCAAATGGTATGTGCGTAACAGCGCCGGCAATATGGTGCCTTTCTCCGCCTTCTCCTCGGCGAAATGGCAGTATGGCTCACCACGACTGGAGCGTTACAACGGTCTGCCTTCCATGGAGATCCTCGGTCAGGCTGCCCCGGGCAAAAGCTCGGGTGACGCGATGGATATGATGGAGGAGCTGGCGTCGAAACTGCCAACCGGTATCGGCTACGACTGGACCGGCATGTCCTATCAGGAACGTCTGTCAGGTAACCAGGCCCCGGCGCTCTATGCGATCTCGCTGATTGTCGTCTTCCTCTGCCTGGCGGCACTCTATGAGAGCTGGTCTATTCCGTTCTCGGTGATGCTGGTCGTGCCGCTCGGCGTGATTGGCGCGCTGATCTTCACTACCCTGCGCGGGCTCAGTAACGACGTCTACTTTGTAGTCGGACTGCTGACCACGATTGGTCTTTCCGCTAAGAACGCCATTCTGATCGTCGAATTTGCGAAAGATTTGATGGATAAAGAGGGCAAAGGCCTGGTGGAAGCGACGCTGGAAGCGGTACGTATGCGTCTGCGCCCGATTCTGATGACCTCACTGGCGTTTATCCTCGGTGTACTGCCGCTGGCGATCAGCAGCGGTGCCGGTTCCGGCGCTCAGAACGCAGTAGGTACCGGCGTAATGGGAGGAATGGTCACCGCTACCGCGCTGGCAATCTTCTTTGTACCGGTCTTCTTCGTCGTGGTGCGTCGCCGCTTCAGTAAGCATAAAGCGGACCTTGAAGGCAGCCATCCGGCTGAACACGCGAAACACTGATTTACTCCTTAATGAAAAAGGCCGCAGATGCGGCCTTTTTTTATGGTGCCTGATGACGGTTGCAATCGCGCCATAACGGGCGCATAATATTGTTATAGTATAACATTACATAGGAATCGTCATATGAAGCCTGATATCCATCCGCACTATCGCCCGGTTCTGTTCCATGACACTACCGCTGATGAGTATTTTAAAGTGGGATCAACGATTAAGACTGAACGCACCATCGAGTTTGAAGGCGAAGTTCTGCCTTACGTAACGCTGGATGTCTCCTCAAAATCGCACGTTTATTATACCGGCAAACAAAAAGAGTTCGCCAAAGAGGGCAGCGCGGCGCGCTTCAACAAGCGCTTTGGCAGCTTCCTGACGCGCACCAAATAAAGGAGCAGTACGATGCAGGTCGTGAGTTCACTTCGGTCGGCTAAAACCCGCCACCGGGATTGCAAAGTGGTACGACGTAAAGGCCGTATTTATGTGATTTGCAAATCCAATCCACGTTTCAAAGCGGTTCAGGGAAGAAAGAAAAAGCGTTAATGCGTTGTGAGAGTTTGGCCGGGATGCTCCCCGGCCTTTTTTATTGCATGCTTTTCAGCATCGCTTCCGCGTTATGCCGAAATGCTGCCGTATAGGTCGCAGCCGGACCGCCAGCAGCGGAGAGCGCCTCCGGATAGAGTTCGCCGCCGGGCTGCGCCCCCGATTCACTGGCTATCTGTTTAACCAGGCGCGGGTCGGTCTGATTTTCAATAAAGTAGCGGTGAATATGCTCACGCCTGAGCTGTTTAATAATCTGCGCAACGTCGCTGGCGCTGGCTTCTGCTTCCGTGGAAAAGCCGACCGGTGCCAGGAAGGTAACGCCATAACGCTGTCCGAAGTAGCCAAAGGCGTCGTGGCTGGTCAGCACTTTGCGCGCGCTGCGCGGCACGGCGTCAAATGCAGATTTAGCCCAGCTGTCGAGCTGCTGCAGCTGCTGAATGTAGCGCTCGCCGCTGCGCCGGATGTCGGCGGCGTCCTGCGGATCGGCTTTTATCAACGCCTGCATTACGTTACGCGCATAAATTTCACCGTTCTGCAGATTGTTCCAGGCGTGCGGATCGGTAACGGTACTGCCCTCCTCTTCCATGGTACGCGTGCTGATGCCGCTCGATGCCACCACCACATCGCCGCGATAGCCTGAAGCCGTTATCAGCCGATCCATCCACCCTTCCAGACCGAGACCGCTGACAAACACCACGCTGGCCTGCGCCAGCGCCTGGCTATCCTGTGGCGAAGGCTCAAAGGTATGCGGATCGCCATCCGGCCCGACCAGCGAGGTGACACGCACATGATCGCCGCCAACCTGTTTTACGATATCGGCCAGCACGGTAAAACTGGCTACCGTGTTGATAGTACCGGCCTGCGTAAACGGGCTGACCAGCATCGCGCTGGTTATCAGGCTCAGTGCAATAAACTTCATTTGTATCCCCTTATCAGTATATTAACGACGACGCAGCACGCCGCCGCATGGCCCTGTCAGAACAGAGAGCAGAAACAGCCCGGCGGCACTCAGCACCACGGCTGGTCCGGCAGGCAGTGAGTAGTACCAGGAGAGCATCAGCCCGCTTAGCGCAGCAGCGATTGCCAGCAGCATAGCGATAAACAGCAATGGGGTGAGCCGACGGCTCCAGAAGCGGGCGCTGGTAGCGGGCAGCATCATCAGCCCGACGGACATCAGCGTTCCCAGAATCTGAAAGCCAGCAACCAGGTTCAGTACGACCAGCAGCAGAAAAAGCCCCTGTACCAGCGGTGCGCTCCAGCGGTTCTGCACCCGCAAAAAGTCGGGATCGAAGGCGTCAATGACCAGCGGGCGGAAAATCAGCGCCAGCGTCAGCAGCGTGAACGTGGCGATAGCGGCAACCAGAACCAGCGCACGAGTGTCGACTGCCAGCAGTGAACCAAACAGCACGTGCAGCAGATCCACACTGGAGCCGCGCAGCGAAACCAGCGTGACCCCCAGCGCCAGCGAGCCAAGATAAAATCCGGAAAAGCTGGCATCCTCTTTTAACGGGGTGTAACGACTGACGGCACCGGAGAGCAGCGCCACCACCAGCCCCGCCAGCAGTCCGCCTGCGCCCATTGCCACCAGCGACAGACCTGAGAGCAGGTAGCCAACCGCTGCACCCGGCAAGATCGCATGCGATAGCGCATCGCCTATCAGGCTCATCCGGCGCAGTGACAGAAATACGCCCAGCGGAGTGGCGCTCAGCGCCAGCGCAACACAGGCCACCAGCGCGCGACGCATAAAGCCAAATTCGATAAAAGGCTGCAGCAGCGTCATGACGTCACCTGCACTCTCTCTGGCGAGTGGTCCAGCGACAATTCTGCGCTGAAGTAGCGGCTGACCAGCGGCCTGTCGTGCAGGACCACCAGCAGCGTCGTGCCCTGCTGCTGCTGCTGCCGGAGCAGCGCCATCAGCAGAGTAGTGGTGGATGCATCGATAGCGCTGAAAGGTTCATCCAGCAGCCATACCCGGCTCTGCTGCATCAGAAGCCGGGCAAAAAGGACCCGCTGCAGCTGGCCGCCAGAGAGCGTGGCAGGCTGCGCATCAGCAAACGCCCGCATCTGTACGGCGTCCAGCGCGGCGTCGATCTCTCTGCGCAGCGCCCGGTTAATGCCGCCAAACCAGCCGCAGCGCGGCCAGCAGCCGGTGGCAACCAGTTCATACACCGTAAGCGGAAAACGCGTCTCCAGTTCGCTACGCTGTGGCAGCCAGCCAATAGCGCTGGCGGGCACGCCGATCGGGCAGGAGCCGGAGACCGGTGCAATTACGCCAGCCAGCGTTTTCAGCAGGGTTGACTTGCCGCTGCCGTTTGCGCCGGTCAGCGCGGTCATACTGCCGGCAGCCAGTTTTCCGTCGGGGATCGCGGTTATCGCCTGCCCGCGATAGCCAACCTGGAGCTGATTAAAGTGGATCATGCCGTGGTGCCCCAGAAGACGCAGAGCATTAGCAGAGTAATAAGTATCATGACAACCATCAGACGACTGCCGACGGAAAGTAACAGACCGCTGTTGCGCATCGCGTCCACCATTATGTTATAACATAACAATATGCTACTGGATTTAGCGGTGACGCGCGTGCAGAGAAGTGTTTCAAAAATTGATCGTCCGTGCACCGGGCAGATCGCCAGTGGCATCACCCATCGCAATAATCGCTGGTAGCGTTAATCGCCTGCTTGCATTACAACCAGCAAGACTCAATGATAGCGGTACGATCTTTTTTTACGGAATACGCTATGCAGGCTATTATTAATGTGGACGTTGCGGCAGATGAACATGACTGTGACAAACTTCGCAGCGTCATCCAGGGGAATATTCTTAAAATAGCTGAAGCGCTGGCCGGAGAGTTAGACTGGTATTCGCAAAGTGCTCAATTAGTTCCTGAAAGTTTTCAGGTGCTATCTATTAAAACCATTAATCCAGATAGTTTTAAAATGCTTTATGAATTTTCCTGGGATTTATTTAATCCCTGCCTCGATTTGAACGAAACCTTTACCCGACATGAAGAAGTTATGTTCCACATAAAGCCCGGTGCGCTGGTGTTTGATGTGATTGACAATACGCGCCTCTCCCCTGCTGATGAATTGTAATATTTGGTAATTGAGGTGAGCAAAACTAATGATTGTGGATTACATTTAACAGGTCGCTGAATTATTTTTATTCGTGATCGCTCCCTGGTAGCTCTTTTAAATCTCGCCGCGTTGCGGCTCCTGTGCTCGCTATGGAGGGAAAAAGATGGACGAATACTCACCGAAACGGCATGATATTGCCCAGCTTAAATTCTTATGTGAAAACCTGTATGACGAGAGTATGGCTACCCTGAGTGAAAATCATCGCGACTGGGTTAACGACCCTGCCTCCTCTGCTAATTTACAGCTCAACGATTTTATTGAGCATATCGCCTCTTTCACAATGAATTACAAAATTAAGCATACCGAAGACGAGTCGCTGATTTCTCAAATCGATGAATATCTTGATGATACCTTTATGCTTTTTAGCAGTTACAGTATCAATGCAAAGGATCTTCAGCGCTGGCAGCGATCCGCTAAACGCTTATTTAATATTTTCGCCGAAGAGTGTGCTTATCTTCAGCAACCGAGCCATTCCTTTTAGCATCAGAGTGAGAAGATTTTTTTCATGAGCAATCAAACCCTGACCAAGACCGACTATTTGATGCGTCTGCGTCGTTGTCGTTCAATTGATACCCTTGAACGGGTCATCGAAAAAAATAAGTATGAATTACCGGATAGCGAACTGGCAGTATTCTATTCAGCAGCAGATCATCGCCTTGCTGAACTGACCATGAACAAGCTTTACGATAAAGTGCCAGGCTCTGTGTGGAAATATGTTCGCTGATAAAGCGTGCAGTGCTGTTGAGTGACTGAAGCGGAATAAGGCAAGGGAGTGCCGTAAAATCCTGGAGAGGCGCGGCTATTTGCTGGCCCGAAATGGGTGGAGGCCCTGCCAGCTACATCCCGGCACACGCGTCGCCTGCTGCGGCTGCTTCCTTCCGGACCTGACCGAGTTCACAAGTTAGCGTTGCGGGAGAACCAACAGGGCCTCCATTGAGTGCTCTCTTTTCGGAGAGCGGGGGCATTATCAGCGAACGCCTGTGCAATTGCAAGGGTGAGCCAGACAACCGTTGTTTTCTTGAACAGGCGTACTCTGTCAGCTACCCTGCTTCTGGTTTCCCTCTGTTTCTTACTCCCGATAATGAATGATTCTCTGAATTTTGCCGCACGCGTGTGGCACATTGTGGCCGCAATACCGCGCGGTCAGGTAACCACCTACGGTGATATCGCCTTACTCGCCGGTTCACCGCGCGCTGCGCGTCAGGTCGGCGGTGTACTGCGTCGCCTGCCGCCGGAAAGCACGCTGCCCTGGCATCGCGTTGTTAACCGTTACGGACAGATTTCCCTGCAGGGTGACGATCTGCTACGTCAGCGCGATGCGCTGGAGGCTGAAGGCGTCGTTGTCAGTGAGGAAGGCGGGATTGATATGGCACGCTATCGCTGGGAAATTTAATCAGCAGGCCCGCAACGGGCCTGCTGATGCTGCAGATTACAGGCTGGTCGGCGCCGGTACTGAAGCCGATGGCGTTACCTGAGTAGGCGACGTCGACGGAACCGTGGTAGCGGCACCCGGCTGCGTCGGCATTGCGCGATTGGCAACCGGCACCAGCAGCAGTTCAGCTTTGGTGCCGCCCTGATTGATCACTGGCTTTACCGTGTCCGTAACAAACGCCAGTTTGCCATCCATAGTGATGGCTGCGCTCAGCAGAATGCGCGCGTCTGGCTTAATGTCTGCCGGATTAAAGGGCAGAATAAACTGGAACGGTGACTGTTTGCCTTCGGTACGCACGGCACGCTGTGCCAGCACTTTAGAAGGCGCGTCCGCCAGCGACGCATCTGCCAGCGTAACGGTCAGTACTGCATCCGGCGGCAGCGCGATGCGCTGACGGATATAAACAGAACCGCTTACGTTAGGCTGCTTGATGGCCGACTGCTGGCTGGCAACCGCCGAGCCAAGCGTAGGCGTCGGAACCGGTTTGCTGTGGTCAGCACACCCTGTAATCGCCGCCGCCAGTGTCATACCGCTAATAACCTGCCAAAGTTTCATCGATGTCGTCTCCTTATGAACACTATGATTGTCGGCGGTTAATTTTTTAGCTGGCATTTCAACCGCCGATTGCTCTTAATTCTGGCACAGAAATCCGCATTGCGCCTGGCGCGTCGCCCGTCATCAGAAATCAGCGCAAATCCGTTGCGCAAACTGGTCGGATCTTTCACACTTGCGCCATATCTGCTGATGAGGACATGATTATGAGCCAGGCGCTGACTAACCTGCTTACGCTATTAAATCTGGAAAAACTGGAAGAAGGCCTGTTCCGCGGGCAGAGTGAAGATCTCGGTCTGCGTCAGGTGTTTGGCGGTCAGGTGGTGGGCCAGGCGCTCTATGCTGCTAAACAGACGGTGCCGGAAGATCGCATTATTCATTCATTTCATAGCTATTTTCTGCGTCCCGGCGACAGCCATAAAGCGATTATTTACGATGTTGAAACGCTGCGCGACGGTAAAAGCTTCAGCGCGCGCCGCGTCAGCGCAGTCCAGAATGGTCAGCCTATTTTCTATATGACCGCCTCATTTCAGGCGCCTGAAACCGGGTTTGAGCATCAGAACAGCATGCCCCCGGTACCGGGTCCGGATGAACTGCCCTCTGAACGCGATCTGGCGCAAAAACTCGCCGCGCATCTGCCGCTGAAGCTCAAAGAGAAGTTTCTCGCTGAGCGACCGCTGGATATCCGCCCGGTTCAGATCCACAACCCGCTTAAGGGCCACGTGGCTGAGCCGGTGCGCCAGGTCTGGGTGCGCGCCAATGGCCAGATGCCTGCCGATCGTCGCATCCATCAATATGTGCTGGGCTACGCCTCCGACCTTAACTTTTTGCCGGTGGCGCTGCAGCCGCACGGCAAAGGGTTCCTGGAAGCGGATATGCAGGTGGCCACGATCGATCACTCGATGTGGTTTCACCGCCCGTTCGATCTCTCAGAATGGCTGCTTTACAGCGTGGTGAGCACGTCTGCCTCTGGCGCGCGCGGCTTTGTACGCGGCGAGTTCTATACGCAGGAGGGTACGCTGGTGGCGACCACGGTACAGGAAGGTGTTATGCGTCAGCGCGACGCATAAAAAAAGGGGCGACCTGGTCGCCCCTTTTCTTCATTTTTAGCTTACTGGTTATATGCGTTTTCGCCGTGGCTGTTTACATCCAGACCTTCACGCTCCTGCTCTTCCGGTACGCGCAGGCCGACAATCACATCCGCCAGCTTGAAGCCGATAAAGGCCACCACGCCGGACCAGACTACGGTAACGATACAGCTGAATATCTGGACCCAGACCTGATGCCCCATAGTGACGCCTTCCGCATAGCCAACGCCACCCAGTGAGCTGGAGGCGAAGACGCCGGTCAGGATGCAGCCGAGGATGCCGCACACGCCGTGCACGCCAAACACATCGCAGGGATCATCGACGCGCAGCCATCTTTTCAGCGTCGTAACGCCCCAGATGCCCGCGAGTCCGCCCGCCAGACCGATGATCAGTGCGCCGCCAACGCCCACGTAGCCACAGGCTGGCGTAATGGCGACCAGGCCGGCGATAAAGCCGGAGCAGGCACCCAGCAGCGAAGGCTTACCGCGCAGCGCCCACTCACCAAAGACCCAGGAGAGCACCGCACCGGCGGTAGCGACAACGGTGTTCACAAACGCCAGCGCAGCAATTTCGTTCGCCGATGACGCTGAACCGGCGTTAAAGCCAAACCAGCCGACGTAGAGAATGGCCGTACCGAGAAACACCATCGGCAGGTTATGCGGTTTAAACGCCTCTTTACCAAAACCGGCACGCTTTCCGACCAGATACGCGCCCACCAGCCCCGCGACAGCGGCGTTGATATGCACCACGGTACCGCCGGCAAAGTCCAGCGCGCCATCCTGTGCCAGATAACCGCCGCCCCACACCATATGCGCAATCGGCAGATAGGAGAGCGTCAGCCAGACGCCGACGAAAATCAGCACCGCTGAGAAGCGAATACGCTCAGCCAGCGCGCCCACGATCAATCCGACGGTAATACAGGCAAACGACGCCTGGAACGCGACGTGAATATATTGATAAAAGCTGCCCATGACGGCTTTCAGCTCGATGTTTTTCAGCATCACCCACTGGAAGTTGCCGAAAAAGGCGTTGCCTTCGCTAAAGGCTAACGAGTAGCCATACACAACCCACAATACGCAGACCAGGGCAAAGGTTACGGCAACCTGTGTGAGCATGGACAAGACATTTTTACCGCGGATCAGGCCGCCATAAAACAGCGCGATGCCGGGAATTGTCATAAAAAGTACCAGCGCGGTACAAATCATCATAAAGGCGTTGTCCGCTTTATCTGCGACCGCAGGGGCAGCAGCCAGCGTCAGAGTGGGTAACAGCGCCAGGCTGGCAAGGCCCAGTTTCATCATCATTTTTTTCATTTTTTTCATCCCATCTCAAGTCAGAACCCGGATCAGAGCGCCGCTTCGTCAGTTTCACCGGTACGGATACGGATCACCCGCTGCAGCTCAGCAACGAAGATTTTGCCGTCGCCAATTTTGCCGGTGTAGGCCGCTTTACTGATGACATCAACCACTTCATCCAGCTGGTCATCTGCAATCGCGATATCGATTTTTACTTTTGGCAGGAAGTTAACGCTGTACTCGGCCCCGCGATAGAGTTCGGCATGTCCTTTCTGACGGCCGAACCCTTTAACTTCAGATACCGTCAGCCCCTGAATGCCAATGGAGGATAGTGCCTCACGGACATCCTCCAGCTTGAATGGTTTGATTACCACGGTAACCAGCTTCATACGTCCCCTCCGGATTAAACACAACTGCGCGATGTATACGCAGTGGTTAAAGCAAAGGGTGTGCCAGAAGTGCAAAACGCGGTTAAACGCGGCGGCGGTACAGGCTCAGCGCGGGGCGGCATTGCCGGAGAGAAAGAACGGTACGGGGGTCTGCACCTCTTTGGTGCTCAGGGCGTCAAAGAGGTGCAGAAGCGAGAAAAGAACGGGTCAGGATGAACAAAAAAGGTGCAACTCAGGCGGATGCGCCGGCCGCCAGCTGCTCGCCAGCCTGCTGCAGCTGATACATCTGCCAGTAGCGCCCCTGCTGCGCCAGTAGCTCTGTATGCGTACCGCGCTCGGCAATATGGCCGCGATGTAACACCAGGATTTGTTCCGCCTCCATAATTGTCGAGAGCCGGTGCGCAATGACCACCAGCGTGCTGTGCTGGCGCAAAGTGCGCAGCGCCTGCTGAATCGCCTGCTCGGTGCCGGAATCGATGTTCGCGGTAGCTTCATCGAGGATCAGGATCTGCGGCGGCGCGACCAGCACGCGAGCCAGCGCCAGCAGCTGTTTCTGCCCGACCGAAAGCGTATTGCCCTGCTCTCCCAGTCGCGTATGGATACCGTCCGGTAGCGCGCGGGCCAGCGTAGCGAGCTGCACGCTCTCCAGCGCCTGCCACACCCGCTCTTCAGGGATCGCCCGCCCCAGCTGTACGTTAGCCAGCAGCGTATCGGCCAGCACCACCGGATCCTGCTGCACCATGGCAATGCCGGTGCGCAGCGCATCGTGCGAGAGCGAAGAGACCGGACGCCCGTCCAGCACAATCGATCC
Organism: Pantoea sp. ICBG 1758; assembly: GCF_002928325.1. Classification (NCBI taxonomy): domain Bacteria; kingdom Pseudomonadati; phylum Pseudomonadota; class Gammaproteobacteria; order Enterobacterales; family Erwiniaceae; genus Pantoea; species Pantoea sp. ICBG 1758. The sequence goes on along the minus strand of NZ_POWL01000001.1, from coordinate 149,603 downwards.
GTGCTTTACCGGATAGTAACCCATCAGCAGGTTTGCCAGCGTGCTCTTGCCGCTGCCGGTATGCCCGACCAGCGCAACGAAGCCCCGTGACGGCACGGTAAAGGAGATATTGCTCAGCACGTCGCGATCGTCGCGATAGGCGAAACTGACGTCGTGCAGCGCAATTTCTCCGGAACGCAGCGGAGCACTTTCGCTGCCATACCCCTGCTGATGCGCATCAACCAGTTCAAAGATGCGCTCACCCGATACCACCGCCTGCTGCAGCATCGACTGCTGCGTCGTCAGTTCGATCAGCGGCTCATTCAGCCGGCCCAGGTAGGTGATAAAGGCATAAAGCACGCCGACTTCAAATGCGCCGGGTGAAGCAAAACTGAATAGCAGTAACAGGCCGCACAAAATCAGTGCAGAAAAGAGGCTAAGCAGCGGACGCAGCAGAAATCCGTCCAGCCGCAGCGTCTGCATGCGCGCCATATAATGGGCGCGACTCGCTTCGCTCATGCGTGCCCCAAAACGCGCCTGCTGCCGGAACTGCTGGATCACGCTCATGCCGTTGATCACTTCGTTAAAGCCGTTGTTGATATCCGCCAGATAACTGCGAACCCGGCGGGCAATCGGGGTACTGTAACGCTGATAAATCAGCATCACGGTCAGCACCAGCGGGAAAATAACCAGCGCCACCAGCGCCATACGCCAGTCGAGCGAAAACATGGCGACCAGCATCGCGCCAATCAGCGCGGCGCTGCGCAGCACGGTGGCGACTACGGTGACATAGAGATCTTTAATAACCTCGGTGTCATTGGTGACGCGCGAAATAATCTGCCCCACCGGCTGGGTGTCGAACGCGCTCAGCGGCTGGCGCAGCGCCGCGTTCATGACATCAACGCGCAGCTGCTGCACCACTCCGATTGCCGCACGGTTAAACAGCAGCGCCTGAAAATAGTGCAGCGCCGCCGCCATAAGCTGCAGCAGAATAAAACTCACCAGTAATCCCGCCACGATGCCCCACGGCATCTGATGTCTGGCGATCAGGCGATCGATAAAATAGCTGACCAGCACCGGGCCGGTCACCTCGGCCGCCGCCGCCAGCCAGAGCATACCGGTTGCCAGCCACAGCGAGCGGCGCCAGGGTTTTCCGTATGCCAGCAGCCGTTTCAGCGTCGGCCACAGCCGCTGCGACTTAGCCATGCTGCGCTCCTGTTGCGGTTTCATCTTTGTTTTCACTCTCATCATCCAGCGCCGCTTCCAGCTGCTGATAGCGGTACATATCGCGGTACCAGCCCGGCTGCGCCGCCAGCTGGTCATGATCGCCTCGCTGCGCAACGCGCCCCTGCTGCAGCACCAGAATTTCACTCGCTTCCGTTAATGCCGAGAGACGGTGCGCGCTGATAATCAGCGTACGGTTCTCTCCCCAGATGCGCAGGTTATGCAGGATGTCATGTTCAGTACGTCCATCTACCGCAGAGAGCGCATCATCCAGAATCAGGATCTCCGCCTCCAGCAGCAGCGCACGGGCAATCGCGATACGCTGCTTCTGTCCGCCCGAAAGCATGACCCCACGCTCTCCGACCTCTGTCTCATAGCCCTGCGGCAGGCGCAGAATATCCTCATGCACGCAGGCCATTCTTGCCGCCTGCTCAATCTGCTGCTGCGTGGCGTCGGGACGACCCAGCGCCAGATTGTTTGCCACGCTGTCAGAAAACAGAAACGGCGTCTGGCTCACTATCGCCAGGCGGCTGCGCCAGCTGTCCAGCTGCAGCTGCGCCAGCGGCAGCTCGCCGTAGCGGATCTCTCCCCGATCGATATCGAAGTGGCGCTGGATGAGGCTGAGCAGCGTGCTTTTACCGCAGCCGGTCGGGCCACATAATCCCAGCATCTGCCCTGGCTGCAGCTTCGCATGGATATCCTGCAGTACGGCATTTTCTGTCCCCGGGTAGTGAAAGGCGTCAATGGCGAGCTGCAGCACAGCCGGCTCAGGCGGTAACGTCAGGGTGCCGTCAGCCACTGCCGGCGCTTCAGCCAGCAGCGCGCGAATACGGCTCCAGGCCGCACTGCCGCGCTCCACGATGTTGATCATCCACGCCAGCGCCAGCATCGGCCAGATCATCAGCCCCAGATACATCACAAAGCTGGTGAGCTGACCCAGCGTCAGGATACCGTGCCATACCATCCAGCCGCCGCCTGCGATCGCCAGCAGGTTGGAGAAGCCAACGGCGACGTAAATAATGGGATCAAATCGCGCATCCACCCGCGCAACATGCAGATTTTTACGTCCGGTATCGCTGGCGATGTCAGCAAACTGCTGCGACTGGTGATCTTCCAGTCCAAATGCTTTGATCATACGGATGCTGGTCAGGCTCTCCTGCGTCTGATCGTTAAGGCTGGAGAACGCCGCCTGCGCAACTTTAAAACGCTGATGCAGCCGGGAACCATCCCGCTGGATCGCCAGCGCCATAAAGGGCATCGGGATCAGCGCCAGCAGCGTCAGCTGCCAGCTTATCTGCGTACTCATGACCGCCAGCACTACCAGCCCCATGACCAGGGAGTCCACCAGCGTCAGCACTCCCTCTCCCGCTGCAAACACAACGCGGTCGACATCATTCGTTGCGCGCGCGATGAGATCGCCGGTGCGATGGCGCAGATAGAACGCAGGATGCTGCCGGCTTAGCTGACGATAAAAGTCCTCGCGCAGCTCTACCGCCAGCTGATACGAGGCGCCAAACAGCAGCACGCGCCAGACATAGCGCAGCAGATAAACGATAACGGCGGTCAGCAACATGACGCCGATCCACATCATAATCTGCCCGGCAGAGAGCCGCTGCTGCGTGACGCCATCGACAATTACGCCGACCAGATGCGGCGGGATCAGCTGCAGTAAAGCGATGATAATAAGCAGGCAGACAGCACCGGCATAGCGGCGCCACTCACGCAGGAAATACCAACTAAGCTGGCTGAATAATCGCACAATCTCTCTCTTTATTTACGCTTCAGGGCACAACGGGCAGCGCGGTTGAGTATTTAATCTCTTCCATCGCAAAGCTGGAGGTGACATCTATCAGGCCCGGCACGCCATTCACCAGCCGCTTATAAAACGCGTCGTAGCTCTTCATATCCGCAACCTGTATTCGCAGCAGATAGTCATACTCACCGGCCATACGGTAGAACGCCATGACTTCCGGCATTGGCTCAACCACGGCGACAAACTGCCTGAACCATTCGCTGCTGTGCTGCTGCGTTTTGATCAGCATAAACGCGGTCAGTGACAGACCGAGTTTTTCACCATCCAGCAGCGCTACGCGCGCCCGGATGATACCGTCATCTTCAAGTTTTTTCAGGCGCTTCCAGCAGGGCGTGGTGGTCAGATTGACCGCCTCTGCCAGCGCCTGCAGCGATAGCGTGCAATCCTTCTGCAAAAGGGCGAGCAGCTTACGGTCAACTTTATCTATCATCACGCCTCACCGGAGAATATTTTTCTCTGAAAAGCCGATTATACCCTGGTTTTAGCAACCTCTTTTTCCTGCCCGTGCCGTACACTGGCGGCAATGAAAACCGGAGAGAATCGCCATGCAAACCCCCTGGATCCGCCACGCCATTAATGAGATCAACGCTGATATCCAGCGCTCGGCTGACACACACCTGATCCGCTTTACGCTGGACGATTTCCCGGGCATCTTTTTCTATCTCAAAGATGAGAGCACGCACCCCAGCGGCAGCCTGAAACATCGCCTTGCGCGTTCGCTGTTTCTGTATGGACTGGCTAATGGCTGGATCGGTGAAAAAACCCCGATTATTGAAGCGTCATCCGGCAGTACTGCCGTATCGGAAGCCTACTTTGCCCGGCTGCTCGGCCTGCCGTTTATCGCGGTTATGCCGGTCAGTACCGCAAAGCGCAAAATTGAGATGATCCGTTTTTATGGCGGAGAGTGCCATTTTGTGGCTGATCCGTGCCAGCTCTACGCGGAGTCTGAGCGGCTGGCGCGTGAACTCAACGGCCACTTTATGGATCAGTTTACCTATGCCGAGCGCGCGACGGACTGGCGCGGCAATAATAATATTGCTGAAAGTATTTTCCGGCAGATGGCGCATGAGCCGTTTCCGGTGCCGCATACGCTGATCATGAGCGCCGGCACCGGCGGCACTTCCGCCACGCTGGGCCGCTATATTCGCTATCAGGGCTACTCCACCCGCCTGCTGGTTACTGACCCGCAGCATTCGGTATTTTTTGACTACTGGCACAGCCGGGACAGCAGTTTGCGCAATGCACGCGGCAGCCTGATTGAAGGAATCGGCCGCCCGCGCGTCGAACCCTCTTTTCTGCCCGACGTGATTGATGAGATGATCAAAGTCCCCGATGGCGCCACGCTGGCGGCTATGCTGCGGCTGGAACAGATCCTCGGGCGGCGCCCCGGCGCTTCAACCGGCACCAACTTCTGGGGCATGATGCAGGTGGCGAAACGCATGCGCGCCAGCGGTGAACGGGGCGCGCTGGTTACGCTGCTCTGCGACAGCGGCGAACGCTATCCTGACACCTATTACAACCCGGCGTGGGTTGCGGCGCAGATTGGCGATATTCAGCCCTGGCTGCAGGCGCTGCAATAAAAAAACCGGACATCCGGTCCGGCTCACGGCAAGACTCAGCCCCTGGGGGAGTAATCAAGGTGGGGCGTGGTCAGCCAGTGATTTAAATAGTGAGACACCGCCTGTGTCTCGCAATGGCCGATAACCGGCAAATGCGGCAGCGCGGCTTTAAGCTGATGCATCGCGTTGCCCATAACAAAGCCTTTACCTACCTGCTCCAGCATCTCGCGATCGTTCATCGCATCGCCAAAGGCCATACACTCCGCCAGCGGCAGATCGAGATGTTCGCACAGTCGCGCCAGCGCCGCGCCTTTATGGCAACCTGTCGGCAGAACCTCAAGACAGTCCCAGGCGGAAAAACAGATAGTGGCACGCGCGCCCAGCGCCTGCTGCAGCTCTTCCTGCAGCGCCAGCAGCATCTCGTGGGGTGCGATAAAACAGATTTTGGTGATGTTATTTCCTGACATCTGCTGCAGATCGCACAGCTGATAGCTAAATCCGCTCAGCGAGTGCGCCTCCAGCGCGCCAGGCAGTGGCTTATCAGTAAACCAGCCCTCGTCGGTAAACAGGTGAATGGAGGCTGGCGTTTCCCAGCGGGTTCGCATGACCTGCTCTGCGACGTCCGCCGGCAGATCGCAGCCATACAGCTGGTTGCCCTGCGGGTCGTGAATACGCGTGCCGTTACCGGTTATCAGCCAGGCAGGCAGCGTGATCTGTGTACGGATCACCTGCATATCCAGCAGATGGCGGCCGGTGGCAAAAGCCAGAATCACATTGCGCTGCTGCAGCGCATGCAGGGTTTCCAGCGTCTCTTTACCTAACTGATGCGTGGGCAGCAGCAGCGTGCCGTCCATATCAAATGCTGCAAGACGAGCCATGCCTGTTCTCCTGTCGAGGGATGCTTTTACTATCGCCTGGTAATTACGGAACGAATAGTGAATACTTTTTGAAAACTGTTCCGGGTTTAACTATGCGTGAACTTCATCGTGTCAGCCAGTTTCAGCGGCTGTGGCACGCCAACCAGGGAGAGACGCAGCGACTAAGCGTTGCCATGCTGGCTCAGCGCTGTTTCTGCAGCGAACGTCATGCGCGTACTCTGCTGAAAAAATGGCAGCAGGCGGGCTGGATCCGCTGGAGCAGCCAGCCGGGGCGCGGTAAGCAGGGTGAACTGCAGTTTCTGATCGCACCGGAGACGCTGCGCCAGCAGCTGCTTAACCGCCAGCTGCTGGCGGGCGAACCGATCCAGATGCTGCAGACGCTTGATCTGCCGCCGGAACGCCTGCTGCAGCTGCTGCAGCCACTGATGGGCGGGCACTGGCAGGATCGTATGCCGGTGCTGCGCATTCCTTATTATCGTACCCTGGCGTTCCCGGCCCCCCTGCAGCCTCTCGGCCGCGCTGAGCAGCATCTGGCCCGGCAGATTTTCTCTGGCCTGACGCGCGTAGAAAACAACCGCGTCAGCGGCGATCTGGCGCACCACTGGCAGCATGACAGCAGCGGACTGAACTGGAGCTTCTGGCTGCGTCCGCAGCTCAGCTGGCATAACGGCGAGCCGCTGTATGCCGCGCAGCTGGCAGCGGTCCTGCAGCAGATTATCCGCAGCCCCGACGGCCGCGCGCTGCTTGCCAGCGTGGCGCAGATTGACGCGCCACATCCGCTCACGCTGCGTATCCGGCTGCATCGGCCCGACTACTGGCTGCCGCAGCGGCTGGCCCATCAATTCTGTTTGCTGCCGCACCCCGACAGCCCGCAAACCGGCAGCGGCCCCTGGCAGCTGGTGCAGTTTACCCCGACCCTGCTGCGGCTGGAGAGCTATGCGCGCTGGCATCTGCAGCGCGCGCTGATCCAGCGTATTGAATACTGGATCACGCCTGCCCTGTTTATGCCGGAACAGGGCAACAGCTGCCGGCATCCGGTCCAGATTGCGATTGGCAATGCTGACGAACTGCAGCAGCTGCGGCCGGTAGACCGCAGTATCAGCCGCGGCTTCTGCTATCTGGCGACCCGCCCCTCGCTGCGTTTCAGTACGGCTCAGGCCCGGACGCTGATTACGCTGATCCAGCGCAGCGATGTGATCCGCCAGCTGCCGCTGGCAGAAGGATTGATTACGCCGAGTCACTCGCTGCTGCCCGGCTGGCCGGTTCCGCAGACCGGGGCGGACCCCGTTGCCCTGCCCGCCCGACTGACCCTGCATTACCATCTGCCGGTTGAACTGCACGTGATGGCGGAGGCGCTGGTCACGCTGCTGGCTTCACACGGCTGTGAGCTGAGCTGCGTCTTTCATGAGGTAAAAAGCTGGGGCCACGCGCAGGATCTCACCGCAGCGGATATTATTATGGGCGACCGGCTGATCGGTGACGCGCCGCAGTTTACCCTGCTGAACTGGCTGGAGCAGGACAGATTGTGGCAGCCGCTGCGCGACAGCTTTCGTCAGTCGCTTCAGCAGATCGCCCGTGAGCCAGACGACAGCGTACGCTCGTCCGCCGTTCAGCAACTTTTCCATACGCTGATGAGCGAAGGTTATCTGCTGCCGCTGTTCAACTACCGTTATCAGGTACTGGCGCCAGCGGGCGTTGAAGGTGTGCGGCTGACTTCACTGGGCTGGTTTGACTTTACCCGGGCGTGGATCCCGCCGCCAGCCGTCAGCCCTGTTCACTCCGGCGCTGACGCAGTACCATAAGAGACCACACCAGGAGAGATAAGTTAATGAAACGCGCCGTTGTCGTTTTTAGTGGTGGACAAGACTCCACCACCTGCCTGATTCAGGCTCTGCAGCACTATGATGAAGTTCACTGCGTCACCTTCGATTATGGCCAGCGCCACCGCGAAGAGATCGAAGTGGCGGCGGAGCTGGCACATAAACTGGGCGCGCGCGCGCATAAAGTACTGGATGTCACCCTGCTTAACGAACTGGCGATAAGCAGCCTGACGCGCGATAACATTCCGGTACCGGCCTATGAGGCTGATGCCAGCGGATTACCCAGCACCTTTGTCCCGGGCCGTAATATTCTGTTTCTGACGCTCGCTTCTGTCTACGCGTATCAGGTAGAAGCTGAAGCTGTTATTACCGGCGTCTGCGAGACCGACTTCTCCGGCTATCCCGACTGCCGCGATGAGTTTGTTAAAGCGTTAAATCACGCGGTCAGCCTTGGCATGGCTCGCGAGATACGTTTTGAGACGCCGCTGATGTGGCTGAATAAAGCAGAGACCTGGGCGCTTGCTGATTACTGGCAGCAGCTGCCGCTGGTGCGGACAGAGACGCTGACCTGCTATAACGGCATTAAAGGAGATGGCTGCGGAACCTGCGCCGCCTGTCATTTACGTGCCCGCGGGCTGGCGGAGTATCAGGACAATGCCGCCGCGATAATGACGGCAATGAAGCAAAAAAGCGGCCTGCGCTGAGTCAGCATGTCGCTGGCGTGGCGTCAGCAGTGACGCCACGGTTTAACGTCCGGCCATGAGAGTGGCCAGGCGTTCGCGCAGTTCTCCCTCCAGCGGCACCGCTTTTTGCGTCCGTAAATCGATACAGACAAACGTCAGCAGAGCGTCAGCCACCAGAGTGCGATCTTCTGCAAGCAGCACACGCTGTGCGATGATCCCGCTGCGACCGCTGAGCTGTGACACGTCACTTTCAATGACCAGACGGTCGCCCAGAACCGCAGGCCGGCGATAGTTGATGTTGATGTTTACCACCACGAACGCCAGTTTTTGCGCCATCAGCCAGTTAAAGGCGTCCGCTTCTTCCAGCCACTGCCAGCGCGCCTCCTCCAGAAATTCGAGATAGCGCGCGTTATTAACGTGCTGATAGACATCCAGATGATAGCCGCGCACTTTGATTGTGGTTTGCATCAACGCTCCTGAACAGGCTGAAATTACTAACTGGTTGGACCTGTTGAGCATAGCACAGCCTGTTGCCGGTCTTCACAGATTCTTCAGCGTCGCGAAGTGCTTCACAGTTTGAGCCGATCGCTGTTGCGTTCGACCAGCGCGCTGCCGATACCCGGCACCTCTTTGAGCTGATCCAGCGCGGTGAAGCGCCCATACTCTTCGCGATAGCTGACGATCGCCTGCGCTTTTTTCAATCCGATGCCATTCATGGCGCTCGCCAGCTGCTCCGCGGTAGCGTCGTTGATGCTGACCGCTCCGGCCGTCAGCGATGCGGGCGGCTTCGCCTGTGCTTCCGCGGGCTCTCCCGCCGCATGCGCAAGAGTGCTGCTGCAGAGTGCGCCGCCCAGCGCCAGTGTCAGACAAAATGCGTGAAAAGTAGATTTGTTCATGCTGTTTTTCTCCTTGTGTTTGACAGCATCAGCAGCGTGTCACAGCAGAGGATGTCCGGCAAAAGGCGAAGCGCAGAGATGGAAAAGGCCGCAGAAGCGGCCTTTGATTGTTGCAGAAAATTACCTTTATTTGTGAGGCTTACTGGGCTTGTGCCGCTGCCCCATATTTGATCTTCGCCTCTTTGCGCAGGTTTTCAAGCAGCGCTTCAAATGCGATCTGCGCATTGTTCTGCGTCACGCCTTTGATCATCTCATCGACCTGGTTCTGCGGCAGGCTGCCGGCAGAGACTTTATCCAGCGCGACCAGCACGACGTTGCCCTGCATATCTTCGCTTACGCCCCAGGACGGTTTATTCTCTGCTGGCTGCGGCAGTGAAAATGCGGTCTGGGCGACCGGATCCTGTGCGTTACGATCAACCACTTTGCTGCTGCTCAGCGTCAGTTCTGCCGCGCTCAGCGCCTCACTCTTGCCCGCTTTCAGCCCGGCCAGCAGTTTATCTGCCTGCGCTTTAGCCTGCTGCGTCGCCTTATCGTGTTTGATGCGGTCGGTAACCTGTGCCTTCACCTGGTCAAGCGGTTTTACCGCTTCCGGTTTATGTTCGCTGATGCGCAGCACAAACGCGCGATCGCCATCCACGCTGATAATATCGGAGTTGTTGCCCGGCGCGCCGTTCTGCCCAATTAAGCCGCCGCTGAAGACCGCCTGTTTAACCGCGTCAAAGTCGAGGTCGGCAGGCATATCATCACGGGTAAACCAGCCTGTTTCGCTGACCTTAAGACCCGATACCTGGGCTGCACCCGCCAGCGATTCATTGTCATTGCTGGCGGCTTCACTGACTTTCTGCTGCAGCTTATAGAAGGCGTCAAGCGCTTTTTCCTGCTTAACTTTATCTGCAATAACGTCATGCACCTGCGCCAGCGGCTTCACCTGCTCCGGCTGGATATCATCCAGACGTACCACCAGGAAACCGACTGAGGACTTGATCACGTCTGAAAGCTGGCCTTTCTGCGTCAGGCCGGCATTTTTCAGCTCATCCGGCGTGGTTGCAGGCTCCAGCCAGCCCATATCACCACCTTTACGCGCGGAGATAGGATCGGCAGATTTGCTTTTCGCCAGGCTGGCAAAGTCCCCGCCCTGCTTCAGCGCATCCAGCACTGACCGGGCTTCCGCCTCAGTTTTGGTCTGAATGATGCTGTAACGGCTGCGCTGGGGCTGTGAATAGTCCGCTTTGTGTTGATCGTACCAGCTCTGAATGTCCGCTTCGCTGACCGGCTGCTGCATCGCTGCTGCATCCATTTTGATGTAGCTGACGCGGAACTGCTCCGGGGCCATAAAGCTGTTCTGATGCTGCTGATAATACTGCGCGATCTCATCGTCATTAACCGTCTGCTTCGCTGCCAGCGCATCCACGTTAACCACCGCCTGACGAATTTCCCGCTGCTGCGAGACTAAATCGGTCAGCTTTGTGGTTTCATCTTTCAGCATAAAATCAGTGTTAGCGATGGCGTTGATCAGCTGCTGATTAAGCAACTGCTTGCGCAGCGCTTCTGCATATTGATCGGCTGAGAAGCCCATGCTGGTGATCAGACCGTTATATTTGGCATTATCAAATTTGCCGTTGGTCTGAAACGCTTTCTGGTTAAAAATGGCCTGCTTTACCTGCTCATCACTGATGCCAAGATGCAGCTCGCTGATGTACTGATCCAGCAGCGCCTGATCCACCAGCTGTGACAGCGCCTGCTGGCGCATCTGCTGGATATACCCATCATTGCTCGCCAGCTGCGAGAACTGATCGCCCAGCATCTGCTGCTGACGATTGCGCTCGCTGTTAAACGCCTGCTCCAGCTCAGCCCGGCTGATTTCGTGGCCGTTAACTTTCGCAGCGTAATCGCCATTGCCACCTATCAGGTAGTTACCCACCCCGGTAAGCACAAAGGACAGGATAATCAATCCCAGAATAACCTTGAGCACGACATGATTCGACGCCGCGCGTAAATTGTCCATCATGGTATGACAACACTCCGCTGTAGTGTGAATGTAAAGCTCAGACACGATGCCATCATCGTGCAGCTGCAGTTCAGGCTGGCAGCTGGCAACCATGCGGAGACTGAAGCCACTGGCTTAAGCTGCGCATCAAATAAAAAAGGCACATCAGTAATGATGTGCCCGTATGTTACATGAGAACGGCTTTTTCGTCCTCAATCCAGAGAAGAAAATGCTTCACTGGTTAATCCTGACTGGCTTAATTAACGGCGTCTTTCAGCGCTTTACCGGCGCGGAATCCCGGTACTTTGCCAGCCGGGATGGTGATCTCTTTACCGGTCTGCGGATTACGGCCGGCACGCTCAGCGCGCTCGCGCACAGAGAAAGTACCGAAACCCACCAGGGCTACTTCGTCGCCCTCTTTCAGTGCGCCAGAAACAGATTCGGTAAAGGCCTCCAGTACACGTCCGGCTGCTGCTTTTGAAATGTCCGCTTCTGCAGCGATTTTGTCGATCAACTGTGACTTATTCACTCTCTTCATCCCCTCTTTTATTATTCACTTTGCCCCGTCTCTTTACGCCGGAGCAAACGCGCAGCCAGTTATAACAAGCCTGTGGTGCTGAAACAACGGTATTCATCTTAATCGCCGATCCAGCAGCCCTCTAACTTAACAGGCAAAAAAAAGCTGGCAAGCCTGATTTGGCCTGCCAGCTTCGTTTTTTAGCCGCGTTTGCTGCTCAGCGCTATTTTGCCGTCACAACCTGCATACCGGATGGCGCATTTTCCAGGGCCAGATTCAGCACCTCTTCAATGCGTTTAACCGGATGGATGCTGAGATCGGCAATCACGTTTGCCGGGATCTCTTCCAGATCGCGCTTGTTTTCATCCGGGATTAGTACAGTTTTAATCCCGCCACGGTGTGCTGCCAGCAGTTTCTCTTTCAGACCACCGATAGGCAGTACCTGACCGCGCAGCGTGATCTCACCGGTCATCGCCACATCGGAACGGACCGGGTTACCGGTCAGACAGGAGACCAGCGCCGTACACATCGCAATACCGGCACTCGGACCATCCTTCGGCGTAGCCCCTTCCGGCACGTGCACGTGGATATCGCGCTTCTCGTAGAAGTCGCCGTTAATACCCAGTTTTTCTGCCCGGGCGCGAACCACGGTTAATGCAGCCTGAATCGACTCCTGCATAACCTCGCCGAGAGAACCGGTATAGGTCAGCTTGCCTTTACCTGGCACACATGCGGTTTCGATGGTCAGCAGATCGCCGCCCACTTCTGTCCACGCCAGGCCGGTCACCTGTCCTACGCGGTTTTCGCTGTCAGCGCGACCGTAATCAAAACGCTGTACGCCAAGGAAATCTTTCAGGTTGTCGCCATTAATTGTGATGCTCTTCTGAGTTTTATCCATCAGCAGCGCTTTGACCGCTTTACGGCATAACTTAGAGAGCTCACGTTCCAGGCTACGCACGCCTGCTTCACGCGTGTAATAGCGGATGATGCCGATGATTGCGCTATCGTCAACGCTGATCTCTTTCTCTTTCAGCGCATTGCGCTCAATCTGTTTTGGCAGCAGATGCTGCTTCGCAATATTGAGTTTTTCATCTTCGGTATAGCCCGACAGGCGGATCACTTCCATACGATCCAGCAGCGGTGCCGGAATATTCATGGAGTTGGAGGTCGCGACAAACATCACGTCAGACAGATCGTAGTCGACTTCCAGGTAGTGATCGTTAAACGCGATGTTCTGTTCCGGATCCAGCACTTCCAGCAGTGCCGAAGCGGGATCGCCGCGCATATCAGACGACATTTTATCAATCTCATCCAGCAGGAACAGCGGGTTTTTCACACCTACTTTCGCCATTTTCTGGATCAGTTTGCCCGGCATTGAACCGATATAGGTGCGACGATGTCCGCGAATTTCTGCTTCATCGCGCACGCCGCCCAGCGCCATACGCACATATTTACGTCCGGTCGCTTTCGCAATCGACTGTCCCAGAGAGGTTTTACCCACACCCGGCGGGCCAACCAGACAGAGGATTGGGCCTTTGATTTTGCTGACGCGACTCTGCACCGCAAGATACTCAAGGATGCGATCTTTGACGCGCTCAAGACCAAAGTGATCGGTATCAAGCGTCTCCTGCGCTTTGCGCAGATCTTTCTTCACCTTACTGCGCGCGTTCCATGGAACCTGCACCATCCAGTCGATATAGCCGCGCACCACCGTCGCTTCTGCCGACATCGGCGACATCATCTTCAGCTTCTGCAGCTCAGCTTCCGCTTTTTCACGCGCTTCAGATGGCATTTTAGCCGCGTCGATTTTACGCTTCAGCGCTTCATACTCGTCTGGCGCATCATCCATCTCGCCCAGCTCTTTCTGAATCGCCTTCATCTGTTCATTCAGATAATATTCGCGCTGGCTTTTTTCCATCTGCTTTTTGACGCGATTGCGAATACGTTTTTCAACCTGCAGCAGGTCGATTTCCGATTCCATCATCGCCATCAGATATTCCAGACGCTCGTTAACGTCGGACATCTCCAGCACGGACTGTTTATCCGCCAGCTTAAGAGGCATATGCGCCGCCACGGTATCGGCCAGGCGCGCCGCATCATCAATGCTGTTCAGCGACGTCAGCACTTCAGGCGGGATCTTTTTGTTCAGCTTGATATAGCCTTCAAACTGATTAATCGCGGTGCGCACCAGCACTTCCTGCTCGCGCTCTTCAATTTCTGGCGAAGTCAGATATTCAGCCTGAGCAACAAAGTGATCGCCATTGTCAGATAGCGTGGTAATGCGGGCACGCTGCAGGCCCTCCACCAGCACCTTAACTGTGCCATCAGGCAGCTTCAGCATCTGCAGTACGGACGCCACTGTCCCTACGGCAAAGAGATCGTTAATTCCAGGTTCATCCGTTGAAGCCTCTTTCTGGGCAACCAGCATGATCTTCTTGTCATGATCCATTGCTGCTTCCAGGCAACGAATCGATTTTTCCCGACCAACAAACAACGGAATTACCATGTGCGGATAAACCACCACGTCGCGCAGCGGCAACACAGGGATTTCAATGCGTTCAGAACGCTCAGGATTCATAGAGCTCTCTCTTAGTTTAATGTCCGCCAGGTGATGGGTACCGCGTAATACAGGCTGTATGCAGTTAAACCCACAGGATTATGAGTATATGGGGATGCTTATCCGACATTCAATGTCACAGCGGTGAGAAAAGTAAAAGGGGAATAAAATTCCCCTTTTTTAAGATAACAACGTGATTTGGCTGCTTATTTATTCGCCAGAAGCTTGTGCTTCATGCTTACCATAAATCAGCATTGGATCGGACTCGCCATCAATCACCGAATCATCGATAACCACTTTCTCGACATCTTCCATTGAAGGCAGGTCATACATGGTTTCCAGCAGCGCCGCCTCAACGATAGAACGCAGACCGCGCGCACCGGTTTTACGCGACATCGCCTTTTTAGCGATAGCCGTCAGCGCTTCGTCGCGGAACTCCAGCTCAACGCCTTCCAGGTTAAACAGCGCCTGATACTGCTTGGTGAGCGCATTTTTCGGCTCGCGCAGGATCTGAATCAGGGCTTCTTCGCTCAGCTCGTTCAGCGTAGCAACCACTGGCAGACGACCGATAAATTCCGGAATCAGACCAAATTTGATCAAATCTTCCGGTTCTACCTGTGACAGCAGTTCGCCTTCGCTGGCTTTTTGCGATTTGCCTTTTACTGTCGCGCCAAAGCCGATACCCGATCCGGTTTCTACACGCTGCGAAATCACCTTATCAAGGCCGGCAAATGCGCCGCCGCAGATAAACAGGATTTTCGATGTATCAACCTGCAGGAACTCCTGCTGCGGATGTTTGCGGCCACCCTGAGGCGGGACAGCGGCAACGGTGCCTTCGATCAGCTTCAGCAGGGCCTGCTGTACGCCTTCGCCTGACACATCACGCGTAATAGAAGGGTTATCAGACTTACGGGAGATTTTATCGATCTCATCGATGTAGACGATACCGCGCTGCGCCTTCTGCACATCATAGTCGCACTTCTGCAGCAGCTTCTGGATGATGTTTTCTACATCTTCGCCCACGTAGCCCGCTTCGGTCAGCGTAGTGGCGTCCGCCATGGTAAAAGGCACATCCAGCAGGCGCGCCAGCGTCTCTGCCAGCAGTGTCTTACCGCTACCGGTTGGGCCGATCAGCAGGATGTTACTTTTGCCCAGCTCAATACCGTTGCTGGTATCGCCATTGCGCAGACGTTTGTAGTGGTTGTAAACGGCAACCGCCAGCACTTTTTTCGCCTTTTCCTGACCAATAACATAGTCATCGAGATGGTGACGAATTTCATGTGGCGTTGGCAGAGCGCTACGCTCGCGATGGGGCGCAACCTCTTTGATCTCTTCACGAATGATGTCATTACATAAATCGACACATTCGTCGCAAATATAGACTGACGGCCCGGCAATCAGCTTACGGACTTCATGCTGGCTTTTGCCGCAGAAAGAGCAGTACAGCAACTTACCTGAACCGTCTTTGCGCTTATCTGTCATCAGCTAACCTCTTTTCGTTCTCAGACCTACTCTGGTGTACGGCACTGGCCGTACAACAACGGCCGGTATGCATGCAACTCATCTGCCTGCCCCCCGTTAACTATAGCGTAAGGGCCAGGCAGGTGCGTCTTATTGACGGTGTGTCAGGATAGAGTCAACCAGGCCATACTCTACCGCTTCGCTGGCAGAGAGGAAACGATCGCGTTCGGTATCGCGCTCAATCTGCTCCAGCGATTTGCCGGTATGCTCAGCCATCAGCTCATTCATGCGCTGTTTTACTTTCAGAATTTCACGCGCGTGAATTTCAATATCCGTTGCCTGTCCCTGATAGCCGCCCAGCGGCTGGTGAATCATCACGCGGGAGTTAGGCAGGCAGAAACGTTTACCTTTGGTTCCTGCCGTCAGCAAAAACGCGCCCATTGAGCACGCCTGGCCCATACAGATGGTGCTGACGTCCGGCTTAATGAATTTCATGGTGTCGTAGATCGACATACCAGCCGTAATCACGCCACCCGGTGAATTGATGTAGAGATAGATATCTTTTTCCGGATTCTCTGCTTCCAGAAACAGCATCTGCGCCACAATCAGGTTCGCCATGTGATCTTCAACCTGACCGGTCAGAAAGATAACGCGCTCTTTAAGCAGGCGGGAATAGATGTCGTAAGAACGCTCGCCGCGCGAGGTTTGTTCGACCACCATTGGCACCAGCGCATTAGTTGGTGCAGTAAATTCACGATCGCCACTGTATGACATTACCGTCTCCTGATAAATTTCATTGGCAACATTCTGTACCGATTCTACGTGAGACGCGCTGCGAAAACTATGCACAGCCGCCTCGTTCCGACATTTCAGGACGGTTAATCAGCCAGCCTCACGGTTCTCTCGCATTCTTCCTCTATCTGGGGATGCTGCCCGGTTGTTTCAAGCATAACAACCTTTTCTCTATTCGCTAACCTGGAAAAAGAGCATAACGGATAATTTGCCGCTTAATTAGTCAAATAGCGGTGCAGGAAGGGGGTTTTTATCATAAAAATAAAAAAGCCCGCGACAGGAGGTCGCGGGCTGAGCACATTCCGTTAAGTGATTAATCAGGCCGCAGAGGTCTGGTTCATCAGCTCCTGGAAAGAGGTCGCTTTGTCGGCGACTTTGGCTTTCGCCAGCAGAGCCTCGACCGCCTGCTCTTCCAGCGCAACGTTGCGCATGTTGTTCATCAGCTCGCTGTTCTTGCTGTAGAACTCGATAACTTCCTGCGGATCTTCATACGCAGAAGCCATCTCTTCAATCAGCGTCTTAACGCGATCTTCATCCGCTTTCAGCTCGTTGATGCGGATCACTTCGCCCAGCAGCAGACCTACAACAACGCGACGTTTTGCCTGCTCTTCGAACAGCTCACGTGGCAGTTCCAGCGCCTGCTTCTCATTGCCACCAAAGCGCTGAGCAGCCTGACGACGCAGCACGTCGATTTCGCCATCAATCAGAGCGGCTGGCACGTCGATGTTGTTCGCTTCAACCAGACCATCCAGAACCTGAGACTTCACGCGGTTACGGATAGCGCCTTTGAGCTCGCGCTCCATGTTTTTACGCACTTCTGCACGCAGGCCATCAACTGAACCATCTTCTACGCCGAAACGTTTGATGAAATCAGCGGTCAGTTCTGGCAGTTCACGGGTTTCAACTTTCTTCAGAACGATATCAAACTTCGCATCTTTCCCTTTCAGGTTTTCTGCGTGGTAATCGTCCGGGAATTTAACGTCGATAGTAAAGGTGTCACCCGCTTTCTTACCGGTGATGCCTTCTTCAAAACCAGGGATCATACGACCCTGACCCATCGCCAGTACGAAGTCAGACGCTTTACCGCCTTCAAACTCTTCGCCATCAACAGAACCGTTGAAATCGATGGTAGCGCGATCTTCAGCGGTAGCCGCTGCGTCAGTCTCTTTCCAGGTAGCCTGCTGCTTCTGCAGGGTATCCAGCATCGCGTCAACGTCTGCATCGGTCACTTCAACAACCGGTTTTTCAACTTCGATTGCGTCCAGACCCTGTAATTCCACTTCCGGGTAGACTTCAAACTCAACCGCATAGGTAAAGTCTTCGCCTTCTTTATACTCACCCGGCACGTAGTCAGGCGCGCCTGCTGGATTGATTTTCTCTTTGATGATGGCGTCAACAAAGTTACGCGTCATCAGCTCGCCCAGCACATCCTGGCGAACAGAGGCGCCGTAGCGCTGATTGATGATATGCGATGGCACTTTACCTTTACGGAAACCATCGATACGGACTTTCTTAGCCACTTCAATCAGTTCTTTCTTAACTGCAGCGTCAATGCTGTCAGCTGGAATAGTAATCGAAATGCGGCGGCCCAGACCCTGGGTGGTTTCTACTGAAACTGTCATTTTGTTACCTCAAAAAATCACGTGCTCGGTCAACTTCAGACACCACACAATTAATGCGCCGTATCCAATAACCGGGACGGCCTCTGCGGGCAGAACCACATCCCTGTCACCAGAAGCGTCCCGAAGACATTCCGGAAAAATAGACGCCGCATTATAGCGGCATCGCCGGAATGAGTCGAGGCTGCAAACTCACCACTTTTTAACGACTTTGCTGCTTTTTTGCGCCGCAGATCGCGTTTAGCGTCTGAGAAACGAAAAAACGGCCCGCAGGCCGTTTCAGGAAAGGTTGAAGATGCCAGCATCAGGCAAGCGTACCGGCACCCCGGCAGTTAGGCGAAGCCAGGACAGTATCCTGCAGCCCGTGCCACTCTTTTTGCGTGTAGGTATGCAGCGCCAGCGCGTGTACGCTGCCTGCCAGTTCCGCAGACAGTTCGCCATAGATGGCGCGATGCCGCTGTAAAAAGCGCTGGCCGGTAAAGTGATCGCTGACAATCACCACTTTAAAGTGACTTTCAGAACCGGCAGGCACGTTATGACGATAGCTTTCATCATGCACTTCGAGGTGTGCAGGTGTGAAAGCGTTGCGCAGCTTTTCTTCTATTTGTTCGCGAATCATTGTTTACACCCTCTCCGGCGAGCGCTGTGCCCCATCTGTTTAAATATTAGTAGGTTTTGCATTACTGCCCGGTAAAAATCAGAAAATATTCCCGCTCTGCAGCGCATCATAACCGGCAATCCGGGCGGGTCAACCTGCGGGTTTTCCTCCGGGCTGAAAAAAGCCTTTACAATCAATTTCCCGGTGGCTGGGGCTTTTTTCACCTCGCTGCAATGCTATGATGACGCCGGATTTATCTCCCAACCTAACGCTAATGAGAATGAGTATGTTGAAAAAACTGTTATTCCCTCTGCTGGCTGCTTTTGTTTTAGCCGGCTGTGCCAGCAACAGTACAACCCTGAACATTCAGCCAAAGATCCAGCTGCCACAACAGGATCCGAGCCTGATGGGCGTTACCGTCAGCGTAAACGGTGCCGATCAGCGCAGCGATCAGGCGCTGGCAAAGGTTAACCGCGATGGACAGCTGGTTACGCTGACGCCATCACGCGACCTGCGTTTTCTGCTGCAGGAAGTGCTGGAGAAGCAGATGACCTCCCGCGGATATATGATTGGCCCGAACGGCGCAGTGGATCTGCAGATTGTGGTGAATGGCCTCTACGCTGACGTCACGCAGGGTAACGTGCGCTACAGCATCACCACGAAAGCGGATATCTCTATTATTGCCACGGCGAAAAATGGCAACAAGCAGGTGAAAAACTACCGTCAGACCTACAGCATTGAAGGCGCTTTCAATGCCACCAACGACAAGATCACCAACGCTGTGAATGCGACGCTGAGCGATGTGATCGCCGATATGGCGCAGGACACCAGCGTAAACAACTTCATTAAACAGAACGCACGCTAACCGCTCCGCTGTCATCTGCCCGGCCGTCTGTGCCGGGCACTACCTCAGGCTGGCTATGACCTCTCACTATCTGCGAATATTTACCCAACGTAACGCGGCGGTACTGCTGCTGCTTGGTTTTGCTTCCGGCTTGCCGCTGGCGCTGACCGCAGGCACGCTGCAGGCATGGATGACCGTAGAGAATGTCGACCTCAAAACCATTGGCTTCTTTTCGCTGGTAGGACAGGCTTACGTTTTCAAGTTTCTCTGGTCGCCGGTGATGGACCGCTATACGCCGCCGTTTCTGGGACGTCGCCGGGGCTGGCTACTGCTGACTCAGCTGGCGCTGATTGCCGGCATTGTCGCGCTCGGTTTTATGCATCCGGCTCAGGATTTAACGCTGCTGGCGGCCATCGCCGTGCTGGTCGCATTCTGTTCCGCCTCTCAGGATATCGTTTTTGATGCGTGGAAAACGGATATCCTGCCGCCGGAAGAGCGCGGCAGCGGCGCAGCGATTACGGTGCTGGGCTATCGCCTGGCGATGCTTATCTCCGGCGGGCTGGCACTCTGGCTTGCCGATCGCTATCTGGGCTGGCGCGCAACCTACTGGCTGATGGCGCTGCTAATGATCCCGGGGCTGATTGCCACGCTGCTGGCTCGCGAGCCCGCTGCGGCTAAACGCGAGCCGCATACGCTGCGCCAGGCCGTTACGTTTCCTCTGGCGGATTTTTTTCAGCGTAACAATGCCTGGCTGCTTATCACCCTGATCATCCTTTATAAGCTGGGAGATGCCTTCGCGGCGTCGCTGACAACAACCTTTCTTATCCGCGGCGTCGGCTTCAGCGCGGGCGATGTTGGCCTGGTGAATAAAACGCTGGGGCTGCTGGCGACGATTATCGGCGCACTCTATGGCGGCGTGCTGATGCAGCGTCTGAGCCTGTTTCGCGCTCTGATGCTGTTTGGCATTCTGCAGGCCGTATCGAACGCCGCTTACTGGCTGCTGGCGGTTACCCCGCCCCACCTCTGGAGCATGGCCAGCGCGGTGTTTATTGAAAATCTGTGTGGTGGCATGGGAACAGCAGCCTTTGTGGCGCTGCTGATGACCATGTGTAATAAAGCGTTCTCTGCCACCCAGTTCGCTCTGCTCTCAGCGCTGGCTGCTGTTGGCCGCGTTTATGTGGGTCCGGCCGCCGGCTGGCTGGTTGAGCTATGGGGCTGGTCAGCTTTCTATGCGTTTACCGTTGTGGCTGCGCTACCGGGACTGCTGCTGCTGTGGCTTAGCCGCACCACGCTTCTTCAGATGCAGCAGAGCGGCACGTTTATTCCGCGTACCAGCTGGCCTGTGGGCTATCGCTGGATTGTCCGCCTGTTCACCGCAGGCTGCGCGTTACTGGGCTGCTGGCTGCTGACGCTGGCGCTAACAGCTGCAGGCGCAGAATCGCTGACTGCGCTGCTGACGCCACTGTTTGAGGCGGGCATCGGCATTGCCGTTCTGGCCGTTATGCTGGGCGTGGTACTCGACTGTCTGGCTCTGAGGAAAACCCACCGGCTCGCTGAGCGATAGCCAGACACTATTTGCAGGCGCTATTTATTTTGTTTAAAAATAGCACCTGCGAATTAGCGCAAATAGCATTTTTTTCATCGCGAAATAAAAACATTAATTTAACAACATTGGGCGATATTTAAATCCGGTGAGCAATCAGTTTGTGGAAAAATTATCGCTCAAATGATGCATAATTGTTAAATAAGTGAGCATTAAAAGTACGGTTTATGCTTTCCCTGTTTTTTCTGCGGTTTCTGTCATTGCTTTTTGTTATATTGCTGCCAACTGCTTGTCGCGGTTAATAATTTGTCACTCTGCGTAACATCTGTGACTCCCTTAGCAAAAGGTGTCAACACCCTTCTGACACATCCTTAAGCTGGTTTACACTGCATAAACCTTACCGTAAAATGCGCGCACACTTAAACGACAATAGAGCCCTTGTCATTGAGGTCGTTAAATGAGACTCATGAAATACAATAAATGTTTGGGGATTTTGTCATTAATCGCAGGCGCTGTATTACTCAGCGGCTGCGATAGTGCGTTGTTAAATCCCAAGGGACAGATTGCAATGGAGCAACGTTCACTGATTCTGACAGCCTTTGGCTTGATGATGATTGTCGTTATTCCGGCAGTCTTAATGGCTGTTGTGTTTGCCTGGAAATATCGGGCGACCAATACCGAAGCGAAGTACAGCCCTAACTGGTCACACTCTAACAAAGTGGAAGCCGTGGTCTGGACCATTCCGATCCTGATCATCATCTTCCTCGGCGTGCTGACCTGGAAATCAACGCATGCGCTGGAGCCGGCTAAACCGCTGGTCTCTGACGTTAAGCCTGTTGAGATCGATGTGGTTGCACTGGACTGGAAATGGCTGTTCATTTACCCGGAACAGGGTATTGCCACCGTTAACCAGATTGCCTTCCCGGCAAATACGCCAGTTAACTTCAAAATCACCTCTAACTCCGTGATGAACTCGTTCTTCATTCCTACGCTCGGCAGCCAGATCTACGCCATGGCGGGCATGCAGACCAAACTGCACCTGATCGCCAATGAGCCAGGAACGTTTGACGGTATCTCATCAAACTTCAGTGGTCGCGGTTTCTCTGGCATGAAGTTCAAGGCCATTGCAACTAAAGATGATGCGGAATTCCAGCAGTGGGTTGCCAAAGTTAAAGCGGCACCTAACACGCTGACCACCATGGATGAGTTTGAGAAACTGGCTTCGCCAAGTGAGAATCATCCGGTGGAATATTTCTCAACTGCGAATCCTGAACTCTTCAAGCAGATTATTGATAAGTTCAAGATGAGCCACGGGAAAATGGACATGTCACACGAAGGCATGGACATGAATCACGCCGCTGCTGCGGGAACCGGGGAATAATACGATGTTCGGAAAATTAACACTGGATGCAGTGCCGTACCATGAGCCTATTATCATGGTTACGGTCGCCGCTATCATCATTGGTGGTCTGGCGCTGGTTGCCGCCCTCACCTATTTTGGTAAGTGGAAGTATCTGTGGTCAGAATGGCTTACCTCCGTTGACCACAAAAAACTGGGTATCATGTATATCATCATGGCATTCGTCATGCTGCTGCGCGGCTTTGCCGATGCAGTAATGATGCGTACCCAACAGGTTATGGCTTCTGCCGGTGAGGCGGGCATTCTGCCTCCGCATCACTACGATCAGATCTTCACTGCTCACGGCGTGATTATGATCTTCTTCGTGGCAATGCCATTCGTTGTAGGTCTGATGAACATCGCGGTTCCGCTGCAAATCGGTGCCCGTGACGTTGCGTTCCCGTTCCTGAACAACCTGAGCTTCTGGTTTACCGCGGTCGGTGTGATCCTGGTGAACATCTCTCTGGGTGTGGGCGAGTTCGCACAGACTGGCTGGCTGGCTTATCCGCCGCTTTCTGGCGCGGAGTATAGTCCTGGCGTCGGGGTCGACTACTGGATCTGGAGTCTCCAGCTCTCAGGGATCGGGACCACGCTGACCGGTATCAACTTCTTCGTGACCATTCTGAAGATGCGTGCGCCGGGCATGGACCTGTTCAAAATGCCGGTCTTTACCTGGGCATCACTCTGCACCAACGTCCTGATCATCGCTGCGTTCCCGGTTCTGACCGTGACGCTGGCACTGTTGACGCTTGATCGTTACCTCGGCTTCCATTTCTTTACTAATGATATGGGCGGTAACATGATGATGTACGTCAACCTGATCTGGGTCTGGGGTCACCCGGAAGTGTACATCCTCGTTCTGCCGGTCTTTGGTGTCTTCTCTGAAGTTACCGCGACGTTCTCGAAAAAGCGTCTGTTTGGTTACACCTCACTGGTGTGGGCAACCATCGCCATTACCGTACTGTCGTTCATCGTCTGGCTGCACCACTTCTTCACCATGGGTGCGGGCGCTAACGTTAACGCCTTCTTCGGTATCATGACGATGATCATCGCGATTCCGACCGGGGTGAAAATCTTTAACTGGCTGTTCACCATGTATCAGGGTCGTATTGAGTTTAACTCAGCGATGCTGTGGACCATCGGCTTCCTGGTGACCTTCTCAGTCGGTGGTATGACCGGCGTACTGCTGGCCGTACCGGGCGCAGACTTTGTCCTGCACAACAGCCTGTTCCTGATTGCACACTTCCATAACGTTATCATCGGTGGTGTTGTCTTCGGTTGCATGGCCGGTGTGACTTACTGGTTCCCGAAAGCATTTGGCTTCACGCTGAACGAAACCTGGGGTAAACGCGCCTTCTGGTTCTGGATCATCGGCTTCTTTGTTGCCTTTATGCCGCTGTACGCACTGGGCTTCATGGGTATGACCCGTCGTCTGA
The DNA here is from genome assembly GCF_002928325.1 of Pantoea sp. ICBG 1758. NCBI lineage: Bacteria > Pseudomonadati > Pseudomonadota > Gammaproteobacteria > Enterobacterales > Erwiniaceae > Pantoea > Pantoea sp. ICBG 1758. The sequence goes on along the minus strand of NZ_POWL01000001.1, from coordinate 125,998 downwards.
GCCAGGATATCGATCCACAGTTCCACTCGCTGCTGGTTGTTGCAGCTGGCGGTGCGGCGCTGATTGCCTGCGGTATTCTGTGCCAGCTGGTTCAGTTCTGGGTATCGGTACGTGACCGCGATCAGAACCGCGATCTGACTGGTGACCCGTGGGGCGGTCGTACGCTGGAGTGGGCAACCTCTTCACCACCACCGTTCTACAACTTTGCTGTTATCCCTCATATCCACGAGCGTGATGCGTTCTGGGAAATGAAAGAGAAAGGCGAAGCGTACAAGCAGCCAGAAAAATATGAAGAAATTCATATGCCGAAAAACAGCGGCGCGGCCATTGTTATCGCTGCATTCGTAACAGTCTTCGGTTTCGCCATGATCTGGCATATCTGGTGGCTGGCGGGTCTCACTTTCCTGGGCACTATCGTGACCTGGATTGTGAAGAGCTTCGATGAGGACGTGGATTACTACGTTCCGGTTGCTGAAATCGAGCAGATCGAGAAGAAGCACTTTGATGACATCAGCAAAGCAGGTCTGAAATAATGTCGACTCAAACCGTAAAACACCACCACGACGCCCATGCGGAGCATGGGCATCACGATGCAGGAGCCAATAAAGTCTTTGGCTTCTGGATCTACCTGATGAGTGACTGCATTATCTTCGCAACGCTGTTTGCGACCTATGCAGTAATGGTCAACAACACTGCCGGTGGCCCGGCAGGTAAAGATATTTTCGAACTGCCGTTTGTGCTGGTTGAAACCGCGCTGCTGCTGCTGAGCTCCATTACTTATGGAATGGCAGTGATTGCGATGAACAACCAGAACAAAGGTTCGGTCATTGGCTGGCTGGCCCTGACCTTCCTGTTCGGTGCCGGATTTATCGGGATGGAAATCTATGAATTCCATCACCTGATTGCGGAAGGCTTCGGTCCAAACCGTAGTGGCTTCCTTTCTGGCTTCTTTACTCTGGTTGGTACGCACGGTCTGCACGTTACCTCTGGTCTGATCTGGATGGCGGTTCTGATGTTCCAGATCGCTAAACGTGGTCTGACTGAGAGCAACCGTACCCGTATCATGTGCCTGAGCCTGTTCTGGCACTTCCTGGATGTGGTGTGGATCTGCGTATTCACCGTTGTCTATCTGATGGGGGCCATGTAATGAGTCATTCTGTAAACGAACATGGTGCATCACACGGTAGCGTGAAGTCTTACATGATCGGCTTCATCCTCTCTATCATCCTGACGGCGATCCCGTTCTGGATGGTAATGGATGGCAGTGCCTCACACGGCACCATCCTGGGTGTGGTTCTGGTGTGTGCAGTGGTTCAGGTGCTGGTGCACCTGGTCTACTTCCTGCATCTGGACAGCAAATCAGAGGGTGGCTGGAACATGGTGGCCATTGTCTTCTCAGCAATCATCATTCTGATTGTTGTGATCGGTTCACTGTGGATTATGTGGAACCTCAACTACAACATGATGGCCCACTAAAGAGTCACGCGTAATGATTAAGCAATACCTGCAAGTAACAAAACCAGGAATTATTTTCGGAAATTTAATTTCTGTCATCGGTGGATTTCTGCTGGCCTCTAAAGGCAGCATCGATTATCCCCTGTTTCTCACCGCGCTGGCTGGCGTATCGCTGGTGGTCGCATCGGGTTGTGTATTCAACAATGTGATTGACCGCGATATCGACATCAAAATGGAGAGAACGCGGAACCGGGTTCTGGTCAAAGGCCTGATCTCGGCGAAAGTAAGCCTGGTTTATGCCACTGCGTTGGGTATTGCTGGCTTTGCGTTGCTGTATTTCGGCGCCAACCCGCTGGCCATGTGGCTGGCGGTCATGGGCTTCGTGGTCTATGTTGGCGTTTACAGCCTCTATATGAAGCGTCATTCGGTCTACGGAACGCTGATCGGCAGCCTCTCCGGTGCTGCGCCACCGGTAATTGGCTACTGCGCAGTCACCAATGAGTTTGATGCTGGCGCATTAATTTTACTGGCTATCTTTAGCCTGTGGCAGATGCCGCACTCCTACGCGATTGCCATCTTCCGCTTTAAAGATTACCAGGCCGCCAACATTCCGGTTCTGCCGGTGGTGAAAGGCATCTCTGTGGCGAAAAATCATATTACGCTCTACATTCTGGCGTTTATGATTGCCACGCTGATGCTCTCACTGGGTGGTTATGCGGGCTACAAATATCTGATCGTGGCTGCGGCGGTCAGCGTCTGGTGGCTGGGTATGGCACTCTCAGGTTACAAAACCTCAAACGATAAAGTCTGGGCGCGTAAACTGTTTGTGTTCTCTATCATCGCCATCACCGCGCTGAGCGTCATGATGTCAGTTGACTTCATGGCTCCCGCATCCAAAGACCTGCTCACTTACGTCTGGTAAGCGGGCACCGTCACTCTGAGAAAGGGCGCGATTTTCGCGCCCTTTCTTTTTGTTACCACTGCTTAAAAACAAATGTTTTACCCGCCCTCCCCTGCTCCCTAAAATGGGTGCTAAATGCCCGAAATAAATCGATTTGCAGCAACAGGGTGTTACTGGCTGCTGCAGCATGGTGCATGACAGGCAGACACTTACAGAGGTTGGAATGAACGACAATAAAATGACGCCGGTAGAGCTGCGCGCTACATGGGGTTTAGGTACCGTTTTTTCCCTGCGTATGCTCGGAATGTTTATGGTTCTGCCGGTACTTACTACTTACGGCATGGCGTTGCAGGGTGCCAGCGAAACCCTGATTGGTCTGGCAATTGGTATTTATGGTCTGGCACAGGCCATTTTTCAGATCCCCTTCGGGCTGCTTTCCGATCGTATCGGACGCAAGCCGCTGATTGTCGGCGGCCTGCTGCTGTTTGTCCTTGGCAGCGTGATCGCCGCCACGACAACCTCAATCTGGGGCATTATTCTTGGTCGCGCCTTACAAGGCTCCGGCGCTATTGCCGCCGCCGTAATGGCGCTGCTGTCCGATCTCACCCGTGAGCAGAACCGCACTAAAGCGATGGCGTTTATCGGTATCAGTTTTGGCGTGACCTTTGCGATTGCCATGGTGGCCGGACCCATTGTCACGCACGCGCTGGGGCTGCATGCGCTGTTCTGGATGATTGCGCTGCTGGCAACGCTGGGTATCGTTATCACGCTGCTGGTCGTGCCGAATGCGCGCGGTCACGTGCTTAACCGCGAGTCCGGGATGGTAAAAGGCAGCATTCGCGCCGTGCTGGCCAATCCCAGACTGCTGAAGCTTAATATCGGCATTCTCTGTCTGCACGTGCTGCTGATGTCGAGCTTTGTCGCCCTGCCCGGCCAGTTTGAACTGGCAGGCCTCCCGGCAGCTGAGCACTGGAAAATCTATCTGGTGACCATGCTGGTTGCCTTTGTCGCCGTAGTGCCGGTCATTATCTACGCCGAAGTAAAGCGCCGTATGAAGCGGGTTTTTGTCAGCTGCGTGGCGCTGATTATCATTGCGGAAATCGTTCTCTGGGGAGCAGAAGGCCACTTCTGGACGCTGGTGGCTGGCGTGCAGCTCTTTTTCCTCGCGTTTAACGTAATGGAGGCCATTCTGCCCTCGCTGATCAGCAAAGAGTCACCGGCTGGTTATAAGGGCACCGCCATGGGTATCTACTCCACCAGCCAGTTTCTTGGAGTGGCGATTGGCGGCAGCCTCGGCGGCTGGATTTTTGGTCATATTGATGCGCAGACGGTATTTCTCATCGGAGCGATTATCGCTGCGGCCTGGCTGTTTGTTGCGATGTCGATGCAGGAGCCGCCTTACGTCAGCAGCCTGCGGCTGGTACTGAGCGACGCCGTGCTGGCCGTGCCGAATCTGGAAAAACGTCTGAAAGCTCAGCCTGGCGTGGCATCCGTATTTATCGTGCCGGAAGAGAAAAGCGCGTATATCAAAATCGACAGCAAAGTCACGAGCCGCGTTGAGATAGAGGCGCTGCTCGCCAGCTGCTGAATCTGAAGCCCGACCACTGCGTCGGGCTTTTTTTTACAGCGATCTATCCGGCATGGTGCGCTGTCGATCTATCGCGGTACGGCGTGCGCCAGAGAGGATTAATCGCGGAAGTTTTTGAACTGGAATGGCTGGCCGAGGTTGCCACCGCGCACCAGCGCCATCGCGCCCTGCAGATCGTCGCGCGATTTGCCGGTCACGCGCAGTTCGTCGCCCTGAATCTGCGTCTGCACCTTAAGCTTGCTGTCTTTGATCAGCTTCACCAGCTTTTTGGCAACGTCGCTTTCAATGCCTTTTTTCAGTTTGGCTTCTACGCTCCAGCTTTTACCGCTGTGTTCAATCTCTTCCGGCACCTCAATCGCAGCGTTTTCAATACCGCGCTTCAGTAGCTTTTCACGCAGAATATCGACAATCTGCTTCACCTGAAAATCGGACTCGGTGGTGATTTTAATCGTCTCGTTCTTCTCATTCAGCTCAACGCTGGCGGTGACGTTACGAAAGTCGAAGCGGGTTGAGAGTTCACGGTTGGTATTTTCTACCGCGTTGCGGACTTCCTGCAGCTCGACTTCGGAAACGATATCGAAAGATGGCATCTTTTCTTCTCCTGATACTAAAGTGACATGCATAATACGCGTCTTGCTGCGCTAATAAAACACGCGGCAGCTCAAAGCTATACTGAGTATGTGATGTGAAAATACCCCGCCAGCAGGAGGCAGAATGAAAATTACCGTGCTGGGTTGCGGCGCGCTGGGGCAGGTCTGGCTGACTGCGCTGGCCCGTCAGGGTCACGACGTACAGGGCTGGCTGCGCGTGCCGCAGCCCTACTGTTCCGTTAACGTCACCGATCTGCAGGGCGAAGTGAGCAATCACACCTTTATCGCCAACGATCCGCTGTTTCTGGCGCGCAGCGACCTGTTGCTGGTTACCCTGAAAGCGCCACAGGTTTCGCCAGCAATTAAAAATCTTCAGAGCGTGCTGCGCGCGGACATGCCGGTTTTGCTGCTGCATAACGGTATGGGAACGCTGGAGGAGCTGCGCGATTTGACGCAGCCGCTGCTGCGCGGCATCACCACCCATGCGGCGATGCATGACGGGACAGTGATCCGCCACGTGGCGGCTGGCATCACGCATATCGGACCGGTCAGCCGTGACGCCGCGCCGTTGAGCCATCTCGCGGATCTGCTGCATCAGGCATTACCTGACGTTGCCTGGCATGATGATATTGCTTCCGCCTGCTGGCGCAAGCTGGCGGTGAACTGCGTTATCAATCCGCTAACGGTAGAGCATGAGTGCCTGAACGGCGCGCTGCGCGCCTGGCCGGAGCAGATCGATACGCTGTGCGACGAGCTGGCGCTGCTGCTGACGCGTGAAGGACAGCATATGGATGCAGAGACGCTACGCGCCATTATTTATGACGTTATCGACACGACTGCCGCCAATGTCTCTTCTATGCTGCAGGATATCCGTACGCAGCGACAAACTGAAATTGATTATATTACCGGCTATCTGCTGCGCCGCGCGCGCAGTCAGGGCATTACGCTGCCGGAGAATAGCCGCCTTTATGATCTGGTAAAACGTAAGGAGTCACAATATGAACGCCAGCCCATCCGTACTGGTATGCCTCGCTCATGGCAGTGAAGAGACCGAAGCGGTCACCACCATCGACGTGCTGGTGCGCGGCGGCATCACTGTCACTACCGCCAGCGCAGAGAGTGACGGCACACGGGAAATTATATGCTCGCGCGGCGTGCGCCTGCTGGCTGATGCCCCTCTGGCAGAAGTGGCAGATAACGATTTTGACGCCGTTGTTCTGCCCGGTGGTCTGAAAGGTGCGGAGACGTTCCGCGACAGCCCGCTGCTGGTGGAAACGGTGCGCCAGTTTCATCTGACAGGCAAAATTGTGGCGGCTATTTGCGCAGCGCCAGGCACGGTACTGGTGCCGCACGATCTTTTTCCGGTCGGGAATATGACCGGCTTTCCGGGCCTGAAAGAGACAATTCCGGATGCGAAATGGATGGAGCGCCGCGTGGTATGGGATCCGCGCGTCAATCTGCTCACCAGCCAGGGACCGGGTACAGCGTTTGATTTTGCATTAAAGTTGGTGGATCTGCTGCAGGATAAAGAGACCGCACGCGAAGTCGCCTCACAGCTGGTGCTGGCGGCAGGCATTTATAATTATCAGGAGTTCGACGAGCGCGAATAAAGTGCGCCTCTGCGAATTCCGTTGCGCGAAATTAATTCCGGTATCACCGTAGGGGGTGCATTAATGCGCCCCTGGGCCGAATCGGATGCCGCACATAAACCAGGGCGCCATTAATGGCGCCCCTACGAAGCCAGACGTAGGGGGCGCATTAATGCGCCCCAACAAATTCCGGTGATATCCCGGCGGATAATCCCGGTGGCGCCCCTGACGTGCTAAGGGCGATAAACTTTCACGTTTGTAAAACCCTGCTCGTGCAGATAAAGCGCCTGCAGTTTGCTCATCACGCCACGATCGCAATAGAGCAGCCAGGTCCGGTTCTGATCCAAATCGCCAAACTGCGTGCTGAGCTTATAGAACGGCAGCGACTTCACTTCCACGCCGCTGAGATCCAGCGGGGAAGCGTCCTGCTCGTCAGCGGCACGGATATCGAGCACCACATCGTTAGTGCCAAAAGAGTCCACGGTCTCTACTTCCACCACTTCTTCTTCGGTCTGTTCAGCAATCTCGCGGATATCGAGATTAGTCGCTTCCTGCACCACGCGCTGAAGAATATCGAAGTTGAAATTCTGCTCTTCCGCTTCAATTTTGCCTTTCACCGCTTTAACCGTCGGGCTCTTTGAGATCACGCCGCAGTATTCCGGCATGGTGCGGGCGAAATCTTCCGTACCGATCTGCCGCGCCACGTTAATAATATGCTCTTTATCGTGTGAAATCAGCGGACGCAGGATCAGCGTATCGGATGCGTTATCGATCAGGCGCAGGTTGGTCAGCGTCTGGCTCGATACCTGACCCAGCGCTTCGCCGGTCACCAGCGCCTGTACACCGTAGCGCTCGGCAATCATTGACGCAGCGCGAACCATCATGCGCTTCAGCACCACGCCCATCTGCCCGTCATCAATGTTTTCCAGAATCTCGCCGACGACCGGCTCAAAATTGATGGCGACAAAGCGCACGCGGTGTGAGCGGCCAAAACGATTCCACAGATAGTGTGCTACCTGACGCACGCCAATCTCATGTGCCGCGCCGCCAAGGTTAAAGAAGCAGTAGTGCACGCGGCAGCCGCGTCGCATCAGCATGTAACTGGAGACACCGGAATCAAAGCCACCGGAGATCAGCGACATCACATCTTCCTGCGTGCCGATTGGAAAGCCGCCCAGCCCTTCAAAGCGACCGGTGATCAGCAGCAGACGATCGTCTTCAATCTCCAGATTAACCGTCTCATCCGGCTGCTTCAGCTGCACGCGCGCGCTGGCGATATGCTGATTCAGCCCGCCGCCTACATAGCGTTCCACATCCTGTGAACTGAAGCTGTGGGTGCCGCGACGTTTTACGCGCACGCTGAAGCTTTTATTTTCCAGGCGCTCACGGTTCAGCGCCAGCGTCTGCTCAAAGATATCGTGCATATCGGTGTAAGCACGATCTTCAACGGCGAGCACGTGGTGGATACCAGGAATACGCGTCAGCTCATCCACAATGGTTTCACGCAGCGCTTCGTTTTTGGCGCGTACTTCAATGTGATCCCAGTGGCGCACCACCTTGATATCCTCATTCAGAGAACGCAGGGTATTGCGGATATTGCCGGTAAGAATTTTGATAAAGCGCAGCCGCACCGACTGACTTTTGATGGTGATTTCAGGGAAGAGCTTGATGATAAACTTCATGGCGACACAGCTTCGTTGGGCAAATAAGTGCTAAAATCATCAGCACTTAGCTGGTAAGATCATAATATTGCGGGGATCGCGAGAGCGTCCGCATCCGAGGCGCAAAAGTATACCACCTTTACTGCGTGACTGCTTCTGCTACCGCAATCACATTCAACATTTTGCTTATTATTCCCCGTCGGCTACCATGACCGATTGCACGAAGATGTCCCAAACTGTGAGTCGACACTGATTATGCCGAAAAAAGCCGAAGCGCCCGTGAGTTTTGAAACCGCCCTGCAGCAGCTGGAGCAGATTGTGAGCCGGCTGGAAAGCGGCGAGCTGCCGCTGGAAGAGGCGCTGAATGAGTTTGAGCGCGGTGTGCAGCTGGCGCGCAGCGGTCAGCAGACGCTGCAGCAGGCTGAACAGCGCGTACAGATCCTGCTGAGCGATGATAAAACGGCCGACCTTACCCCTTTTACGCCGGATAACGACTAATGGATTTTGTCCAGCTACAGCAAACCTATCATGAGCGCGTAAATCAGGCGCTGACACGTTTAATAGATCCACTGCCTTTTCAGAGTTCCCCGCTGGTGAATGCCATGCATTATGGGGCACTATTAGGAGGTAAGCGTCTGCGTCCTTTTCTGGTCTATGCCACCGGTGAAATGCTTAACGCCGACGCAGCCAGCCTTGATGCGCCTGCCGCCGCCACAGAGTGTATCCACGCCTATTCGCTGATCCATGACGATCTGCCGGCGATGGATGATGACGCGCTGCGCCGCGGACAGCCTACCTGTCATATTCGTTATGGTGAAGATACGGCCATTCTGGCGGGCGATGCGCTGCAAACGCTGGCCTTCTCTATTCTGGCTGATGAACCGATGCCGGGCGTCAGCGCGGCAACGCGCGTGAGAATGATCTCTGAACTGGCGCAGGCCAGCGGCGTTGCCGGTATGTGCGGCGGCCAGGCGCTGGATTTAGCGGCCGAAGGCAGACAGATCGATCTGGCGCAGCTTGAGCAGATCCATCGCCATAAAACCGGCGCACTGATCCGTCTTGCCGTGCGTCTGGGTGCGCTGGCTGCAGGCGAGCCGGCTCGCCTGGCGCTGCCGCTGCTGGACACCTATGCTGATGCTATCGGCCTAGCGTTTCAGGTGCAGGATGACATTCTGGATGTCACCGGCGATACCGCCGTGCTGGGCAAAACCCAGGGCGCCGATCAGGCGCTGGGCAAAAGTACCTACCCTGCCCTGTTAGGGCTTGAGGGCGCGCGTACAAAAGCGCAGGCGCTCTATCAGGAAGCTTTGGGGGCGCTGGAGATCCTCGCCGGCCAGGGCTATGACACAAGCGTATTACAAGCGCTGGCAAGCTTCATAATTGAACGCGATAAATAACTTTCATAATGAGTCTCTGATGAGTTTTGATATTGCAAAATACCCGACACTGGCGTTAGCAGGCACGGTGCAGGAATTACGTTTACTGCCGAAAGAGAAACTTCCGGCCCTGTGCGATGAGCTGCGTCAGTATCTGCTGGATAGCGTCAGCCGCTCATCCGGCCACTTTGCGTCGGGTCTGGGCGTTGTCGAGCTGACCGTCGCATTGCATTACGTCTACAATACCCCATTTGACCATCTGGTCTGGGACGTAGGCCATCAGGCTTATCCGCATAAAATTCTGACCGGACGCCGCGATCGCATCGGCACCATCCGGCAGAAAAACGGCCTGCACCCGTTTCCGTGGCGCGGTGAGAGCGAATATGACGTCCTGAGCGTCGGACACTCTTCTACCTCCATCAGCGCCGGTCTCGGCATGGCGGTCGCCGCCGAGCGGGAAGGTAAAGGTCGCCGCACCGCCTGTATCATTGGCGACGGCGCAATTACCGCCGGAATGGCGTTTGAGGCGATGAACCATGCCGGCGATATCAAGCCCGATATGCTGGTGATCCTCAACGACAATGAGATGTCGATCTCGGAGAACGTTGGCGCGCTGAATAACCGCCTGGCGCAGATCCTCTCCGGTAAAACCTATTCGCGCCTGCGCGAAGGCAGCAAGCGCGTGCTGGACGGTCTGCCGCCGATTAAAGAGCTGGTGAAGCGCACCGAAGAGCATCTGAAAGGCATGGTGGTGCCCGGCACGCTGTTCGAGGAGCTGGGCTTTAACTACATCGGTCCGGTTGACGGCCATGATGTACTGACGCTGGTCAGCACGCTGAAGAATATGCGCGATCTTAAAGGTCCGCAGTTCCTGCATATCATGACCAAAAAAGGCAAAGGCTATGCCCCTGCCGAGCAGGATCCTATCGCCTGGCATGCCGTGCCGAAGTTTGACCCGGCCAGCGGTGCGCTGCCAAAAAGCGTGCCTGGTCTGCCGAGCTACTCGAAGATTTTTGGCGACTGGCTGAGCGAGATCGCCGCTGACGATCCGCGCATGATGGCGGTCACGCCGGCAATGCGTGAAGGGTCCGGCATGGTGAGTTATTCGCGCGCCTATCCGCAGCAATATTTTGACGTGGCGATTGCTGAACAGCACGCCGTGACCTTTGCTGCCGGCATGGCGATTGGCGGTTACAAGCCGGTCGTGGCGATTTACTCCACCTTCCTGCAGCGCGCTTACGATCAGGTGATCCACGATGTGGCGATTCAGCAGCTGCCGGTGCTGTTTGCTATCGACCGCGGCGGTATTGTCGGCGCGGATGGTCAGACGCATCAGGGCGCATTTGATATCGCCTATCTGCGCTGCGTGCCCGGCATGGTGATTATGACGCCAAGCGACGAGAATGAGTGTCGCCTGATGCTCTACACCGGCTATCACTATCAGGCGGGTCCGAGCGCGGTGCGCTATCCGCGCGGTACCGGTACCGGTGCCACGCTTGAGCCGCTTACCAGTCTGCCGCTGGGCAAAGGGGTGGTGAAGCGTCAGGGTGAAAAGCTGGCGATCCTCAATTTCGGCACGCTGCTGCCGGATGCGCAGGCCGCGGCTGAAGCACTGAACGCCACGCTGGTAGATATGCGCTTTGTGAAACCGCTGGATGAAACCCTGATTCGCGAGCTGGCGCAGAGCCATGATGCGCTGGTGACGCTGGAAGAAGGTGCCATCATGGGTGGCGCCGGCAGCGGCGTAAATGAGTTTGTGATGGCGAAACGCCTGGCCGTGCCGGTGCTCAACCTTGGCCTGCCAGATGAGTTTATTCCACAGGGTACTCAGGAAGAGGTGCGTCACGACTATCAACTGGATGCCGCCGGCATTCAGCAGCAGATCGCTGCCTGGCTCGCGCAATAACTCCCCTCTTCGCTCCTGCTGCTATGCTTACGGAATCCTTTTCCCACGCATAAGAGCAGGAGCTCTCAATGAAAACCGTTCGTTTAGGCCAGACCGATCTCCAGGTATCCCGACTCTGCTTAGGCTGCATGACCTATGGCGATCCGATGCGCGGCAACCACGCCTGGACGCTGCCGGAAGAGAGCAGCCGGCCGCTGATCAAACAGGCGCTGGACGCGGGGATCAACTTTTTTGATACCGCCAACAGCTATTCTGACGGCAGCAGCGAAGAGATCCTCGGACGCGCGCTGAAAGATTTCGCGCGGCGCGATGACGTGGTGGTCGCGACCAAAGTTTACTTCCCGCTCAGCAACCTGTCGCAGGGCCTGTCGCGGCAGAATATTCTGCAGTCGATCGATGACAGCCTGATGCGACTCGGCATGGATCATGTGGATCTGCTGCAGATCCACCGCTGGGACTATGCAACGCCCGTTGAAGAGACGCTGCAGGCGCTGGATGAGGTGGTGAAAGCGGGTAAGGCGCGTTATATCGGCGCCTCTTCCATGCACGCCTCTCAGTTTGCTCAGGCACTGCAGCTGCAGCAAGATCATGGCTGGGCGCGCTTTGTCAGCATGCAGGATCAATACAATCTGATCCAGCGCGAAGAGGAAAAGGAGATGCACCCGCTCTGTCAGCGTGAGGGCATCGCCGTGCTGCCGTGGAGCCCGCTGGCGCGCGGCAAACTGACGCGCCCCTGGGGGGAAACTACCGCACGCTCGGTCTCTGATAATGTGATGGAGAAGTTGTATACCGGTACAGAAGAGAACGACGCCGCGATTGCGGAGCGACTGGCCACCATTGCCGCGGAGAAAAAGGTGACGCGCGCGCAGGTCGCACTGGCATGGCTGCTGCATAAACCCGCCGTGACCGCCCCTATTATCGGCGCTTCACGTGAGCAGCAGTTTGCCGAATTGGTTAAAGCGGTTGACGTTGAATTGAGTGCGGAAGATATCGCCGAGCTGGAGATGGTCTATCAGCCGCATCCGGCTGTAGGGTATGAGTAAGCAATTGATATCCGCATAAACCAGGGCGGCATAAATGCCGCCCCTACAAAACATGACGTAGGGGGCGCATTCATGCGCCCCTGGCCGAGCCATGTACCGCGGTTATACGTATCGATGCGCCTGAAACCAGGGCGGCATAAATACCGCCCCTACAAAATATACGTAGGGGGCGCATTCATGCGCCCCTGGCCGAATCATATACCGCGGGTTATACGCATTAATGCGTCCCTGGCCGCCCTTACAGCAGCAGGCCGGCGCCGTATAATACGGCTGCGGAGACTACGCCGGCGATGATATCGTCGACCATAATGCCCATTCCGCCATGAACGTTCTTATCGAACCAGCGAATAGGCCACGGTTTCCAGATATCAAAAATCCGGAAGATGACAAAACCAGCCAGTACCCACCAGCCGTTAAGCACCGGGATCGCCATTAGCGTGATCCACATGCCGACAAACTCATCCCAGACGATGCTGCCGTGATCGTGTACGCCCATGTCACGCGCGGTGCGATGACAGAGATAGACGCCCACGCTGATACCCACCAGCACCACCAGCGAATAGAGCTGCAGCGGCAGAAACGTCATCAGCCACCAGAACGGGATCGCGGCCACCGAGCCTACGGTACCCGGCATAAAAGGGCTTAATCCGCTGCCAAAACCGGTTGCCAGCAGATGCCAGGGATTGCGCATCCGCAGGCGACTTTTCGCTACATCTTTATCGCGCGTCAAAATGGTCAAATCCTTTATGGTTAAAGCGGCGCGGCTTGCCGTGCTCCAGCAGCGTCAGCCCTTCCGCTTCCGGGGCGATCTGTCCGATACAGGTATAAGGTGCGCCAAGCCGGCCCAGCGCCACATCCAGCGCGCCGCGGTTAACTTCAGGCACCGTGAAGCAGAGTTCATAATCTTCACCGCCGCTCAGCGCCCAGCGCAGCACCTGCTCCGGCGCAAAATGATCGCGCAGCGTAGCGGAGAGCGGCAGCGCGTCGAGATTCAGGCGTGCGCCAACCCGGCTGGCCGTCAGAATATGGCCAAGATCGGAAATCAGGCCATCAGAGATATCGATCGCCGAGGTAGCAAGGCTGCGCAGCGCCTGGCCCTGCAGCACGCGCGGCATCGGACGCAGATGACGCTTGATCAGCACCTCGTGCACCGCCGGATCGTCAAGACGATGATGATGCTGCAGCAGCGACAGTCCCGCCGCGCTGTCACCCAGCGTGCCGGTAACGTAGATCCAGTCACCTGGCTTTGCACCGGAGCGCTTCAGCGCGCGCCCGACAGGCACCAGCCCGTGAATACCCAGCGTCAGGCTGAGCGGACCGCGCGTGGTGTCGCCGCCAATCAGCTGCATATCGTAGTAGTCGAGCAGCTCAAACAGGCTGTCGCTGAAGCCCGCCAGCCAGGTCTCATCGACCTCAGGCAGCGTCAGTGCCAGCGTCAGCCATGCCGGATCGGCGCCCATCGCAGCTAAATCGCTGAGGTTTACCGCCAGCGCTTTGTAGCCGAGATCGGCCGGATGGATATCGCGTAAGAAATGGACGCCCGCTACCAGCGTATCGGTGCTGATAGCGAGGGTCTGTTTGTCAGGAACGTTCAGTAACGCACAGTCATCACCAATGCCCTTCTCCACGTCGCGACGGGAGCTGGTTACACGGTTGAAATAGCGTGCGATCAGTTCAAATTCACCACAGGACATAAATCAGGTCTCAATGAAAAAAGGCCGGTCACCCGGCCTTCTGCACTACTTTCTGTTTGGTCGTATTTGCGGAGCGGCTTTATCCAGCACGCCGTTGACAAACTTATGGCTGTCTTCAGCGCCAAACACTTTTGCCAGCTCAATACCTTCGTTGATGGCGACTTTATAAGGCACATCCGCACGCTTGCTCAGCTCATAGAGCGAGAGGCGCAGGATCGCTTTTTCTACCTGACCCAGCTCTTCAAGCTGGCGCGACAGCCAGGGTTTCATCAAGCCATCCAGGTACGCGCTGTTGGTCGCCACACCGGCCAGCAGTTCGCGGAAATAGCTAATATCGACGTCTTTGACGTCTTGTTCCGCCAGAAACTGGTATTCCACATCGGCAATGTCGTTGTTGGACAACTGCCAGGAGTAGAGCGCCTGGACAGCGCACTCACGGGCGCGACGACGAGCAGCAGGTTTCACAAAATTCCCCTTACAAAAATCAGGCTTTAATGGCTTTCAATACGTTGATCATTTCAAGTGCGGTCAGCGCGGCTTCTGCGCCTTTGTTACCCGCTTTCGTGCCGGCGCGTTCAATCGCCTGCTCGATATTTTCGGTGGTCAGAACGCCGAAGGTGACCGGGATTTCGCAGCTCATTGCCACGTTAGCGATACCGGAGCTCGCTTCACCTGCCACATATTCGAAGTGGGCAGTGCCGCCACGGATCACCGTGCCCAGCGCAACAATCGCGTCGTGCTTACCGGTATTCGCCAGCGCGCGCGCGGCCAGCGGCAGCTCATAGGCGCCCGGCACCCAGACCACGGTGATGTTTTCAGCTTTAACCTGACCGATACGCTTCAGCGCATCTACCGCGCCATCCAGCAGACTGTCATTGATAAAGTTGTTAAAACGCGCAATCACGATGGCAATTTTAGCATCAGGCGTGGCAACAGCAGCTTCGATAACGTTCATACATATCCTTTGGGTGTGTGTTTTATAGCCCCCGCAGAAGGGGGCGGATTCTATCATACTCTTTAGCCGGGCGCTCAGGCTTTTCCGTGCATGCTTAACGCAGGGTCAGGGTAAGACGCAGATCGTCACCCACTTTGCGCACATCACGAAAATCGAGGCGCGGCGCGGCGCTCAACGCCTCCAGCCCGGGGAGCGTACAGAGCCCGCGTCCGGCGTCGCCAAGCAGTATCGGTGCGATATAAACAATCAGCTCATCCACCAGTCCGGCCTGAATCAGCGCGCCCGCCAGGCCCGCTCCCGCCTCGACCCAGACGCTGTTAATCTGACGCTGACCGAGCAGCATCATCATCGCGACCAGATCAAGCTGTTCGCCGCGCGGCGGCACCGCAATCTGCGTTACGCTCTCCGGCCACGCGGCGTCATCGGGAGCGGTACGCATCAGCCAGCTCTCACCCGGCTGATGAATCAGCCGGTGCTGCGGCGTCACGCGCTGCTGGCTGTCAACCACCACCCGCACCGGCTGCCGCAGAGTCTGCGTATCCAGCTGCTGGAGAACGCTGTCGCTGAGTTCATCTGCGCGTACCGTGAGTGACGGATCGTCGGCCAGCACGGTGGCACTGCTGGTAAGAATGGCGGAACTCTGCGCGCGGAACTGCTGCACATCCCGGCGGGCGGCCGCCGAGGTGATCCACTTGCTCTCACCGCTCGCCATCGCTGTGCGGCCATCCAGTGAAGCGCCAAGCTTGAGCTGTATCCAGGGAAACCCGGTGCGCATACGCTTGAGAAACCCGCGATTGAGCGCTTCCGCTTCCGCCATCATCAGCCCGTGACTGACTTCAATTCCCGCCTGCTGCAGGCGCCAGAGACCGCGCCCTGCGACCTGCGGGTTAGGATCCTGCATGGCGACCACCACGCGGCTGACGCCAGCAGCAATCAGCGCATCGCAGCAGGGTGGCGTCCGGCCATGATGGCTGCACGGCTCCAGCGTAACGTAGGCGGTTGCGCCGCGCGCCTGCTCTCCGGCCATGCGCAGCGCATGCACTTCAGCATGCGGTTCACCCGCGCGCTGATGCCAGCCTTCGCCGACAATTGTGCCGTCACGCACGATCACGCAGCCGACGTTGGGGTTGGGCGTGGTGGTGAAACGACCGCGTCGCGCCAGTTCCAGCGCGCGCGCCATATAGCGAGCATCGGTCATGATTCAGTCCTGTAAGCGGGCGATCTCTTCGCCAAAGTCGCGAATATCTTCAAAGCTGCGGTAGACCGAGGCGAAGCGGATGTAAGCGACCTTATCCAGTTTTTTTAGCTCTTCCATCACCAGATTGCCAATCAGCTTGCTGGCAATCTCACGTTCGCCGGTCGCACGCAGCTGGGTTTTAATGTGATTGACTGCGCTATCGACCGCATCAGCACTGACGGGGCGCTTCTCCAGCGCCTTCATCATGCCGCTGGTCAGCTTATCTTCGTTAAAAGGCTCACGCACGTCGTTGCTTTTTACCACGCGCGGCATCACCAGCTCCGCCATCTCAAACGTGGTAAAGCGCTCATGGCAGACCAGACACTGACGGCGGCGGCGCACCGAGGAACCTTCACTGACCAGGCGTGAGTCGATCACTTTGGTATCCACAGCGGAACAGAATGGGCAATGCATGACGTTTCCTGTCGCGAGATTTTGGGCCACATAGTGTAACGCGAACTCACATTTAACAAAACAGAGGCCGCCTGCGTGGCAGTTTTTTCAGCGCTCATAACCGCTTCTGCCAGCAAATGTCAAAAACGCACTACGCTTAAAGAGCCAATCCGGCACAATCACAGGAGGAACTATGGGTCTGTTTAACTTCGTCAAAGAAGCAGGAGAGAAACTGTGGGACAGCGTGACAGGCGGTGATGACTCCAGCAAAAAGCTGCAGGATCACATCAACAAGCTCGGCCTGCCAGACAGCGATAAAGTCAACGTCAATGTGCAGGGTGATACCGTAACCGTCAGCGGCGATGGCATTTCACAGGAGCTTAAAGAGAAGATTCTGGTGGCAGCCGGTAACGTTGCCGGCATCACTAAAGTGGATGATAAAGTCACCGTCAGCGACACCGCACGCGAAGCCAACCTCTACACAGTGAAAAAAGGCGACACCCTGAGCGCTATTTCCAAACAGGTCTACGGCGATCCGAATCAGTACAACAAAATCTTCGAAGCTAACAAGCCGATGCTGAGCCATCCGGACAAAATCTATCCGGGCCAGGTACTGCGTATTCCGGAATAAGGTGTGGGAGAGAGCATGAGACTCAGGAGCTTACCGGTTCCGGCGGTGCTGTCGCTGCTGCTGCTGAGCAGCTGCAGCACTCCGCCTCCTGCCCCGCAGGTCAGAGAGCTGCATCAGGAGGTGAGCCAGCTCAATCAGCAGATGCGTCATCTCACCCGCCGCGCCGGCGCGCTGGAGCAGCAGGGCCAGCTTAACAGCCGCTCCACTCAGGGCGCATGGCTGGTACCCGGTTCCGCGACGCCGGTTGATCTGGAGACGCAGCTGGGTACGCTGCGTCTCGCACTGCTGAACGTGAGTGCAGAAGCAAACGGCAGCCAGGCCAGCCTGGTTATCCGCTCTGCTGATGACAAGCCGGTACCCGCGCTGAGCGCGACCGTGGTGTGGGGTGAAAGCGATCTCGCCAGTGGTCAGCCGCTGGCCGCCGACAGCCTGAGTCAGCGCATCAGCGTGCCCGCCAGCCTGATGCCGCGCAGCACGGTAACAGTGCCGCTGCACCTGAGTGGCCTGACACCGGATCGGCTCGGCTATGTGCGCGTACATGAGGTAACGGCAGACGCCGCGCCATAAAAAAAGGCCCTTCCGGAGAAGGGCCTTTTTGCATCGGTCAGCGCCGGGCTTACGGCAGAATAGAAGGCTGATCGGCGCCCTCTTTTTCCACTTTCTGCACCAGCATATGCTCACGCTTCATCCCCAGCTTCAGCGCCAGCGCTGAAGAGACGTAGATGGATGAGATCGTACCGATCGTCACACCAATCAGCATCGTGAGCGAGAAGCCTTTCAGCAGCGCGCCGCCAAAGATGAACAGGATCAGGATCATCGCCAGCGTGGTGATAGAAGTGATCAGGGTACGGCTCAGCGTCTGGGTCAGCGACACGTTGGTGATATCGTAAGAAGAACCGCGACGGATCTTACGGAAGTTCTCACGAATACGGTCAGAAACCACAATCTTATCGTTAAGCGAGTAACCAATCACCGACATCAGCGAGGCAACGATGGTCAGATCGATTTCAATGCTGAATAGCGCCAGCAGGCCGCAGGTGATGATAACGTCATGCGCCAGCGCCAGCACGGTGCCCAGCGCCAGACGCCATTCAAAGCGAAACCCGATGTAGATAAGAATAGCGATCAGCGCAGAGAGCAGCGCCATCGCCCCCGCCTGCGCCAGGTCGCTACCTACGCTTGGTCCGACAAACTCAATGCGTTTTACCGTCGCGTTCTGCTGCGTGGTCTGGTTGATAGAGGACAACACCTTGTTGCCCAGCTCCTGACCCGCATTGCCGGTCGCAGGTGGCATCCGCACCATCACGTCGCGGCTGCTGCCGAAGTTCTGCACCAGCGGCTCGTCAAAGCCCGCTTTTACCAGACCTTCGCGCAGCGCATCGAGATCTGCAGGTTTCTCCAGGTTAATCTCAATCACCGTACCGCCGGTGAAATCGAGTCCCCAGTTAAACCCGCGCACGCCGATAATGGCGATTGACGCCACGATCAGCAGACCCGAGATGATAAACGCCAGCGTATCCCAGCGCATAAAGTCTACGACCTTACGCCCGTGGTTCAGCTGTTCAATACTATATTCCTGTGCCACAACGCACTCCTCAGATAGACAGCTTGTTGATGCGTTTGCCGCCGTACACCAGGTTAACGATGGCACGGGTGCCGACGATAGCGGTAAACATCGAGGTTGCAATACCGATAGCGGTGGTGATTGCAAAGCCTTTGATGGAGCCGGTACCCACCGCATAAAGAATGATGACTTTAATCAGCGTGGTGACGTTGGCGTCGACGATACTGGAGAAGGCGCCTTTGTAGCCCTCATGAATCGCCTGCTGTACCGAGCGTCCGTTACGCAGCTCTTCTTTAATACGTTCGTTAATCAACACGTTGGCATCTACGGCAACCGCCAGCGTCAGCACGATACCGGCAATGCCCGGCATGGTGAGCGTGGCGCCTGGCAGCAGCGACATGATGCCGACAATCAGCACCAGGTTACACAGCAGCGCGCTGGTCGCAATCAGACCAAACTTTTTGTAGAACACCACCATAAAGATGATCGAAGCGATCAGACCCCACAGGCAGGCTTCCAGACCCTGGGTGATGTTCTGCTGACCCATAGTCGGGCCAATGGTACGCTCTTCGACAATCTGAATCGGCGCAATCAGCGCACCGGCACGCAGCAGCAGCGACAGCTGACGCGCTTCGTTCGGGTTGCTGATACCGGTGATGCGGAAGCTATTACCCAGCCGTGACTGAATGTTCGCCACGTTGATCACTTCTTCCTGCTTCGCCAGAATCGCTCTGCCGTTGGCATCTTTCTTGCCGCTGTCCTTGTACTCCACAAACAGGGTCGCCATCGGCTTGCCGATGTTGTCCTTGGTGAAATTCGACATGATGTTACCGCCCGCGCCATCCAGTGAAATATTCACCTGCGGCTGGTTGTACTCATCCATGCTGGACGTGGAATCGGTGATGTGATCGCCGGTAAGAATGACACGCTTATAGAGCACAACCGGCTGCCCTTCCCGCGTTTTCTTCACTTCTGAGTCACCCGGCACGCGTCCATTTGCCGCAGCACCCGGATCTACGCTGGTATTAACCAGACGGAACTCCAGCGTCGCGGTGGCACCAAGGATCTCTTTTGCCCGCGCGGTATCCTGGATACCCGGCAGCTCAACCACGATGCGGTCGGCACCCTGACGCTGCACCAGCGGCTCAGCAACGCCCAGCTGGTTAACACGGTTGCGCAGGATATTAATATTCTGCTGTACCGCATATTCCCGCGCTTCACTCAGGCGCGCATCGGTCATCACCGCGCGCATTGCATCGCTGCCCGCACTGGTGAATACCATATCGCGGTGGCGTGGCGTCAGGTAGCCGATCGCGTCATCGCGGCTTTTGGCGTCGCGGAAACGCACTTCCACACCGTAGTTAGCGAGTTTGCTGACGTTGGTATAAGGAATATTCTTTTCACGCAGATCGCTGCGCAGGCCGTCTGCATTCTGCTCCTGCAGCTTGCCCAGCGCGGTATCCATATCCACTTCCATCAGGAAGTGCACCCCGCCCCGCAGGTCCAGACCGAGTTTCATCGGTTCCGCTGCCAGCAGAGTGAGCCAGCGCGGCGTGGCCGGTGCGAGATTGAGGGCTACCACGAAATCGTCACCCAGCGCAGTTGTAAGCGCTTCGCGCGCGCGCAGCTGCACATCGGTGTTAGCGAAACGCGCCAGAATAGCGCCATTTTCCAGTGCGAGGGATTTGCTCTGAATGTTGTCTTGTTTGAGTACGTTCTGGATCTGATCCAACGTCTGCTCACTGGCGGCGCTTCCGCGCGCACCAGTGATCTGAACGGCCGGATCCTCACCATAAAGGTTAGGAAGCGCATACAGCAGGCCGATAAGAATAACGGCGACCAGCATGATGTACTTCCACAAAGGATAACGGTTTAACACGGCAGTTCCCTTCGGGAAGATAAAATTACAGCGCCTTCATCGACCCTTTCGGCAGGACGGCGGCCACGAAATCACGTTTAATCACTACTTCAGTGGTGTCGTTCAGGGCGATAGCGATATAACCGGTATCAGCAACTTTAGTGACACGACCCACCAGGCCGCCGTTGGTCAGCACTTCATCCCCTTTCGAGATGGAGTCCATCAGCTTTTTATGATCTTTGGCGCGCTTCTGCTGCGGACGCAGGATCATGAAGTAGAAAATCAGACCAAAAACCACCAGCATGATCACCAGAGAATACGGACTTCCCTGTGACGGAGCGCCCGCTGCTGCGACGGCGTCAGAAATGAAAAAGCTCATTTAATTTCCCTCATTGATAGAATAATCAGACGTTTAACGGTGGAACCGCTTTGCCCGTCCGTAGGTAGAACTCGCTAACAAAGTGCTCTAATTTACCCTCTTCGATAGCCTGGCGTAAACCCGCCATCAGACGCTGGTAATAGCGCAGATTGTGAATCGTATTCAGGCGTGCGCCCAGTATTTCGTTACAGCGATCAAGATGGTGCAAGTAGGCGCGACTGTAATTGCGACAGGTGTAACAATCACACTCCGCATCCAGCGGCGCGGTGTCATCTTTATACTTCGCGTTGCGGATTTTCACCACGCCGTCGGTAACAAACAGATGACCGTTGCGCGCGTTGCGGGTAGGCATAACGCAGTCAAACATATCGATACCGCGGCGTACGCCTTCCACCAGATCTTCTGGCTTTCCGACGCCCATCAGATAGCGCGGTTTATCCTGCGGAATTTGCGGACAGACATGTTCCAGAATACGGTGCATATCCTCTTTCGGCTCACCCACCGCGAGGCCGCCCACAGCGTACCCATCAAAGCCAATCTCTACCAGACCTTTGACGGAGACATCTCGTAAATCTTCGTAAACACCACCCTGGATAATCCCGAACAGCGCATTTTTATTACCGAGCGAATCGAAGCGATCGCGGCTGCGTTGTGCCCAGCGCAGCGACATCTCCATCGAACGTTTTGCATAATCCCAGTCAGCCGGATATGGCGTGCACTCATCGAAAATCATCACGATATCGGAGCCGAGATCGTACTGGATCTCCATCGATTTTTCCGGATCGAGGAAAATCGGATCGCCGTTGATGGGGTTGCGGAAATGCACGCCCGCTTCGGTGATCTTACGGATATCACCCAGGCTGAATACCTGGAAGCCGCCCGAATCGGTCAGAATCGGTCCCTGCCAGTTCATAAAGTCATGCAGATCGCCGTGCAGCTTCATGATCTCCTGCCCCGGACGCAGCCAGAGGTGGAAAGTGTTGCCCAGCAGGATCTGCGCACCGGTCTCTTTCACTTCTTCCGGCGTCATGCCTTTAACGGTGCCATACGTGCCCACCGGCATAAATGCCGGGGTTTCAACCACGCCGCGATCGAAAACCAGACGTCCGCGACGCGCGCGTCCGTCTATTGTATCTAATTCAAATTTCACATTAACCTCATCAGAGAAACAGTCTGATTTACCCGACTGTAGCCGTGCCACCCGCAGGCGGCACCGGAACATTAAGGGTGTGTGCTTCCGACAGGTTCGTCAGGAGCGTGCGGATTACGGGTGATGTACATCGCATCCCCGTAGCTAAAGAAACGGTACTGTTCGGCCACCGCGCTCTGGTACGCCGCCATGGTGTTTTTATAGCCGGCAAACGCAGAAACCAGCATAATCAGCGTCGATTCCGGCAGATGGAAGTTGGTAATGAGCGCATCGATAATCTGGTAGCGATAGCCAGGATAGATAAAGATCTGCGTGTCATCAAAGAAAGGCGCCAGCGGCGCATCCTGACTCGCCTGAGCGGCGCTCTCCAGCGAGCGCACCGACGTGGTCCCTACCGCGACAACTTTATTGCCGCGTGCTTTACAGGCCAGCACCGCGTCAACCACATCCTGCGGCACCTCTGCATATTCCGAGTGCATGATATGGTCATTGATATTTTCAACGCGCACCGGCTGGAAGGTACCGGCCCCGACGTGCAGCGTCACAAACGCCATCTCCACCCCTTTAGCTTTCAGCGCCTCCAGCAGCGGTTCATCAAAGTGCAGCCCGGCGGTTGGTGCTGCCACCGCGCCAGGACGGGCGCTGTATACCGTCTGGTAAAGCTCGCGATCGGCCTCTTCATCCGGGCGATCGATATAGGGCGGCAGCGGCATATGGCCTACGCTATTGAGAATATCGAGCACCGCGCGTTCATCGGTAAAGGCGATCTCAAACAGCGCATCGTGCCGCGCCACCATGGTCGCTTTTACGCTCTCATCGTCGCCCAGCAGCAGCTCAGTGCCCGGCTTTGGCGCCTTTGAGGCACGCACGTGCGCCAGCACCCGCTTATCATCCAGCATACGCTCTACCAGCATTTCAATCCGGCCGCCGCTGGCTTTACGTCCATAGACGCGCGCCGGGATCACCCGCGTATTATTGAACACCAGCAGATCGCCGGGATTAAGCTTCTCCAGCACATCGGTAAAGACACCGTGCGTCAGGGCGCCGCTCGGGCCATCAAGGGACAGCAGACGGCATCCGCTGCGCTGCGCCTGGGGATAGTGGGCAATCAGGGATTCGGGCAACTCAAAGCTAAAATCGGCGACACGCATGTATAACTTTTCCGGACTCAAAAACAGGCGGCATAGTTTAGCGGAAAAGTGGGAAATTCTGAACAACTGGCTGCAGAGACGCGATTCTGCCTATAATAGCGCATGAATTTTCTTGCTCACCTTCATCTTGCCACGCTGGCAGAAAGCTCGCTGCTGGGCAACCTGCTGGCCGACTTTGTGCGCGGCAACGTTCAGGCGCAGTGGCCGGCACCGGTTGCAGCGGGGATCGCCCTGCACCGCCGTATCGATGTGCTGACGGACAACCTGCCTGAAGTGCGTACCGCCCGGCAGTGGTTTCGTCCGGAAACGCGGCGCGTAGCCCCGATTACGCTTGATGTGATCTGGGATCATTTTCTTGCGCGCCACTGGCAGCAGTTCCAGCCCGATATCTCACTCGCCGCCTTTAGTGAGGCTGCACAGCAGCATATTGTGCCGCAGCTTGCGGGAACGCCAGAAAGCTTTATTGAGCTCAACGCGGTGATGTGGCGCGAACGCTGGTTTGAACACTACGCCGAACCGGCGCGGCTGGAGCGGGTGCTGCGCGGCATGGCGTATCGCCGTCCCCGTCTTGCGGCGCTGCGCGACTCCTATCAGGATTTTGTTGATCACTATGACGCGCTGGAAGCGCTGTTTTTTGCTTTCTATCCGCGTCTGATGGCGGATGCTCGCGCACAGCGCCTCTGAATCCATAATCCGCGCCAATACCTCCTCTCCCCTCTTGCCAGCCGCATATATCTGCGGCTTAATGAAGCCTTTCTTAACTTTACCAGACCCGGCCACACCACCATTCCGCCTGTTCAGGCACGTCTGGTTACTACACCAGCCAGAAAATGATAAGAGGGAAACATGTCATCAGCTACGTTAACTGAATTAGAGGCGCGCTATCAGTTTGCCTGCGAGGTCGCCAGAGCCGCTGGCAGTCGCGCCATGTCGTGGTATCAGCAGCGTAACCAGCTGGTTGCAGAATATAAGAAGGATTTACAGGATCTGGTCAGTGAGGCTGACCGCAACGTTGAGGAGTTAATCCGGCACCTTATCCTTGAACGCTTTCCTGAAGACGCGGTTATCGGTGAGGAGAGCGGCGGAGACGCCGGACAGGCACGCTTTATCTGGGTAGTTGACCCGATTGATGGCACCAGCAACTTTCTCAGCGGTCTGCACAACTGGTGCGTGGCGCTGGCGATTGTGTGTGAAGGCGAACCGGTTATTGGCGTGGTATGCGATCCCAATCATCAGGAGATCTTTCACGCCTGCCGGGGCAAAGGCGCATGGATGAACGAGCAGCGTATCCGGGCACACAGCGCCGGCCAGCTGAGCCAGGGGCTGTTTGGTCTGGGCTGTTCCACCAGTCAGCCTGCGGCTCCGCTGCTCGACTTTATCAGCGCGCTGCTGCAGCAGGGCGGCATGTTTATCCGCAACGGTTCCGGGGCGCTGATGAGCGCGTGGGCGGCGGCCGGGCGGCTGACCGGCTATTACGAAGCGCGCATGCAGCCGTGGGACGGCCTGCCTGGCATCGTACTGATGCGGGAAGCGGGTGGAGAGACCAACCGTTATGAGCAGAATAATGGCCTGACGCAGGGCAATCCGGTGCTGCTGGCTAACGCCACGCTCTGGCCGCAGATCAATGCGCTGCTGGCGGAGCCGCTGACGTGAAATCGCTGCTGATATTGCTGCTGCTGCCGCTGCCGCTGCTCGCCACCGCAGCCGATCCCTGGCAGCTGGAAAAGGTGGTGGAGATCGGCCGGCACGGCGTACGTCCTCCGACGGCGGCTAACCGGGCAGAGATTGAAGCGGCCACGCAGCGCCCCTGGCCGCGCTGGAGCACGGCGGATGGCGAGCTTACCGGTCACGGCTACAGCGCGGTAGTAAATAAAGGACGCTGGCAGGGTAACTACTATCGTCAGGCGGGCCTGCTCCACGCGGGCTGCCCTGACAGCCGGCAAATTTATGTGCGCGCCAGCCCGCTGCAGCGCACGCGGGCCACGGCCCAGGCGCTGACTGACGGCGCGTTTCCCGGCTGCGGTGTGCCGGTGCACGTTGTCGCCGATGGGCCGGACCCCCTGTTTCAGAGCGATAAATTTCCATTTGCCCGGACCGATCCTGCCCGCGAGCAGGCAGCGATTGCCGCACGGGCTGGCGACCTTGCTGCGCTGCAGCAGCGGCTGCAGCCGGCGATCCGGCAGCTAAATGCGGCGGTCTGTGACGGCGATTGCCGCTTTTTTTCGCGCCCGTGGCAGCTGAAGCAGACCCGGAGCGGCCACAGCTATATCCAGGGATTAAGCGTCATGGCGAGCATGGTGGAAACGCTGCGTCTCGGCTGGAGTGAAAATCTGCCGCCAGAGGCGCTGGCGCAGGGGCGCCTGAACAGCGCGCAGCAGATTACGGCGCTGCTGCCACTGCTCACCGCAAATTACGATCTGAGTAACGATGTCCCTTATCTGGCACAAAAGCGCGGCTCAATATTGCTCGATGCGGCGATCGCGGCGCTCGAAGATCGTCCCGGCTCGCCCGATACCCGCTGGCTGCTGCTGGTAGCCCACGATACCAATATCGCAATGGTGCGCACCCTGATGAATTTCAGCTGGCAGCTGCCGGGCTACGCGCGCGGTAATATCCCGCCGGGCAGCAGCCTGGTGTTTGAGCGCTGGCGCGATACGCGTGACAACAGCCGCCGGCTGCGCATTTACTTTCAGGCGCAGAGTCTGGATGCGCTGCGCCAGCTCGCGCCGGTGGATCGGCAGCACCCTTTACTGCAGGCAGAGTGGCATCAGCCAGACTGTCACGACAGCGCCATCGGCACGCTCTGTCCTTATCAATCGACGCTGGCTCAGCTCAGGCAGGGAGTCGACAGCAGCGCCCTCGCCCCCGTCACATGGGCTCCCTGAGTCAGTTGCACCTTTGTTCAGCCCGCCATGCGGGCTTATCAGTTTCCCGGCCGCCTCTTCGTTCTGCTGAAGCGTTTTTATGGCTGAATTGCGATAATTCTATATTTGTCCGCTGTGACATAACGCTATGAAATTTAGCGTATTCTGAGTGCGTCAATCATCCCTTAGTTTTGACCTATTTTTCCGTTTTGGTTCTATTTTTCGGCGACAGGATGCGCCGAATACTTTTTTTCCCATAAAAAAAGTCGCCACACAGGGCGACTCTTTTCTTTTTAGCCTGACGCTCAGCGTTTCTGCTTTTTCACCAGCGGCCACGCCAGCAGCAGCAGCACAATCCAGGCAAAGCCCACGTAGAGTGAAATTCGCGTATCAGGGAAATAGCCAATCAGCGCAATGATAAAGGCGAGAAACAGCACGCCTGCCCAGGTGGTGGCACTGCCGCCCGGTACGGCAAACTGCAGCTGCGCCGCCTGCGCCTTGCCAATTTTGCGCCGGAATGCGATCTGCGACAGCAGGATCATAATCCATACCCAGACCGTGGCAAAGGTCGCCAGCGAGGCGATCACCAGGAAGACTTTTTCCGGCATCAGGTAGTTCAGATAAACGGCGATAAGCATCGCAAACATCATCACCACCACCGTCACCCACGGGATGCCGCGCGAAGAGACTTTCTGGAACACTTTAGGCGCATGGCCCTGCTGCGCCATACCGTGCAGCATACGCCCCACGCCAAACACATCGCTGTTGATGGCAGATAGCGAAGCGGTCAGCACCACAAAGTTAAGAATTGACGCCGCCGCAGCGATACCCAGATGCTGGAACGTCAGCACAAAGGGGCTGCCCTCGGTACCGACCTGATTCCACGGGTAGATCGACATGATGACAAACAGCGTACCCACATAAAACACCAGGATACGCAGCGGCACCGAATTGATCGCGCGCGGAATCGATTTGGCGGGCTCATCCGCTTCACCGGCGGTAATACCGATGATTTCGATCCCGCCATAGGCAAACATCACCATCTGCAGCGAGAGCAGCATACCCACAATACCGTGGGCGAAAAAGCCGCCGTTGCTCCAGAGATTATGGATCCCGGTCGGCGTTCCGCCGTTGCCGATGCCCCAGAAAATCATGCCAAAGCCCGCCACAATCATGATGATAATGGTGGCGACCTTAAAGAAAGAGAACCAGAACTCTACTTCGCCAAACACCTTCACGCTCATCAGGTTGATGGCGCCGATAATCAGCACTACCGACAGCACCCAGATCCAGTGCGGTACATCCGGAAACCAGACGCCCATATAGATGCCAAATGCGGTGACATCCGCGATCGCCACAATCAGGATCTCAAAGCAGTAGGTCCAGCCGGTGATATAGCCCGCCAGCGGACCGAGATAATCCTGCGCATAGCGCGAAAAGGAGCTTGATTGCGGATTGTTAACCGACATTTCCCCCAGCGCACGCATGATGATATAGGCCACCGCGCCACCAATAATATAGGCCAGTAAAACGCTGGGCCCCGCCATCCTGATAGCATCCGCCGAGCCGTAAAACAGCCCGGTACCGATTGCCGATCCCAGCGCCATAAAGCGAATATGGCGCGTGCTCAGTCCGCGTTTGAGCGTGTTGGTTTCTTGCATAACAAACAGGTCCTGTGAAAATGAAAAAACCACGGGCAAGCCCGTGGTCGGAATGAACAGCCGTGTCGTTTACTGCCGGACGACTACCTGCTGTGGTCCTTTAACGCGATCCACGACGGCAGCAATCACCATCATTGCCAGCGAAGGCGGCAGCCAGGCGAGTCCCTGGTCGGCCAGCGGCAGATGCTGGCTGAACAGCGGCAGTATCTCTTTAAAGCTGGTGGTTTTGATTGCATCCACAATGCCAAACAGCAGGCTGACCAGCATGGTTGGCGCAATAATACGCGCGCTGCGGTTCCACCAGTTGAGGGTGAAGCTTAGCACTATCAGCACGATACAGGGCGGATAAATTGCTGTCAGCACCGGGATGGAGATCTGAATCAGATGGCTCAGCCCCAGATTTGACACCACCATCGAGAACAGGCCCAGAATAAACACCAGCGCTTTGTACGAGAGCGGCAGATACTGTGCAAAGAACTCAGCGCAGGCGCAGGTCAGGCCAACGGCCGTTACCATGCAGGCGATAAAGATCAGCGCCGCGAGGAAGAAGCTGCCCATGCTGCCAAACGTCTGCTGTACATAAGCGTGCAGAATAGCGGCGCCGTTGGCATTCTGGTCAACCAGGCCGGCGCTGCCGGAGCCAAGCTTGAACAGGCTCAGGTAGACCAGCGTCAGTCCGACACCGGCGATCAGGCCAGCCAGCATGGTGTAGCGCGTCAGCAGTTTCGCATCTTCAACGCCGCGCGAACGCGCCGCATTCACAATCACGATACCAAACACCAGGGCGCCCAGCGTATCCATGGTGAGATAGCCATTTACAAAACCGGTAGAGAACGCCGCGCGCTGATAGTCTGCCGTCGCAGGCGCAATACCGCCCGCCGGCCAGACCAGCGCGGCAACGCCGAGTATGGTCAGCGCGACAATTTTCAGCGGCGCCAGCACGTGCCCGACGGTATCCAGCAGCTTGCCCGGATAGAGGGAGATCCCGATAACCAGCGCAAAGTAAATAAGGCTATAGATAAACAGCGGCAGCGGGCCGTCACCGGTCAGCGGAGCGATACCGACTTCAAACGAAACGGTCGCGGTACGCGGCGTCGCAAACAGCGGTCCCACGGCCAGATAGCAGACCGTCGCCAGCAGCAGACCCGCTGCTTTACCGATTGGCGAACTGAGCGCATCGATGCCGCCGCCAACGCGCGCCAGCGCGATCACGGTCATGACCGGCAGGCCGACCGCGGTCGCGAGGAAGCCGAGTGCGGCGACCCAGACGTGTTCACCAGACTGAATTCCCACCATCGGTGGAAAGATAATGTTGCCTGCGCCAACGAACAGGGCAAAGGTCATAAAGCCCAGCGCAAGGATGTCCCTCGAGGTTAAACGGTATGTCATAACTTCTGTCGTGCCTGTAGCTGATGTTGCGGTGGAAGTTGAGTTTGTGTTGTCCCCTGATTGCGCGATAACAATGGCTTAGCTGGATTACCCAGTGCGAAATGCGGGCCGAATCGAGACAGCGCAGGTGATTTAATCTGCTTTTCTTCTGTTCACAGAGGGATGAATCGACAACGGCGCAAATTAAAACGTTTATAGCGGAGAAAGACAATACAGGATCGGAAAACCAGAAGGATATCGCGCATAAGCGTACGCAGGCAGTGAATATGGGCGAAATAGCCGCTAAACACCCCAGATGATTTGTTTAAAATTCAGACAAAGCGAAAGTTGTTCTTGCATAAGTGCGGTTCAGGATGCACAAAAGGCGCGATTTACGCGCCTGTCTGCACAACTTTACACTCTCACCACACCTGTTTAGCGATATCCACCACCAGACGGATCTTCTGCCACTGCTCCGCTTCGCTCAGGCTATTACCCTCTTCGGTGGAAGCAAAGCCGCACTGCGGGCTGAGGCAGATCTGATCGAGGCTGACGTACTGCGCCGCTTCCTGTAGCCGCGCTTTAACCTGTTCAGGATCTTCCAGCGCGCCGGTTTTGGTCGTGATAAGGCCGAGTACCGCTTTCTGATGACCTGGCTTAATAAAGCGCAGCGGCTCAAATCCGCCGGAGCGTTCGTTGTCATACTCCAGGAAAAAGGCGTCGATATTCACGCCGCCAAACAGGATCTCCGCTACCGGCTCATAGCCGCCTTCTGATATCCAGGTCGAGCGAAAGTTACCGCGGCACACGTGCAGCCCGACGGTGAGATCGGCCGGTTTATCTGCCAGCGCCGCGTTCAGCACCTGGGCATAAGTGCGGGCCAGCGCCTGCGGATCGTCGCCGCGTGCGCGGATCTGCTCCTGCTGCTCCCCGGAGCAGAGATAGGCCCAGACGGTATCGTCCAGCTGCAGATAGCGGCAGCCGGCAGCATAAAACGCGGCAATGGCGTCTTTATAGGTCTGCGCCAGATCGGCAAAGTAGGCATCCAGATCGGGGTAAACCGTGGCGTCGATAACCTTGCGGCCGCCGCGGAAATGCAGCACGCTCGGGCTGGGAATCGTCATTTTAGCGACCGCGTCGCCGGCGATACTCTGCAGAAAGCGGAAGTGTTCCAGCATCGGATGCGCTGGATTAAACGAGACTTTACCGGTGACTTTTACACCGTGCGCTTTGGTCTGTACGCCGTTGAACTGGATCCCCTGCTCCGCTTCGAACAGCTCTACGCCATTCAGATCGCCAAAGAAATCGAAGTGCCACCACGCGCGACGGAACTCGCCGTCAGTGACAACCTGCAGGCCATTGGCACGCTGCTGCGCGACAACATCGCGAATAGCCTGGTCTTCCACTTCGCGCAGCTGCTCAGCGCTAATCTCACCACGGGCGTGCTGTTCGCGCGCCTGTTTGATCGCAGCGGGACGCAGAAAACTGCCGACGGTATCGGCGCGGAACGGGGCGTGCTGAGCGGGCATAGATTCTCCTTGCAGACCGGTAGTTGCGGTCAGGTATAATTTCTTCTGGTTATTTCAGCCATCTGGATGGCTATATGTCCAAAGAGTGCCACGCTTCCGCGCGCGGGGCAACGGAAGAATTTTCAGCAGACATGAAGAAAATTCATTTTCCTGAGCACGCGCTTGCTGCTTATTCAATGGCCGCCCGCGCAGCGGAGATTTGCGCATCGGAGAGAGGTAAATAGCCCGCTTCCGCCACCCGCCGCTGTCCCTGCGACGACAGTACCTGATGCAGAAATGCCGCCACCAGCGGCGGCAGCGGCTTGCCCGGTGGTTTGTTCACGTAAATATAGAGCGGCCGGGACCAGGGATAGCGGCCGCTGCGGATGGTATCGGCATCGGGCATGATGCTTTCGCCGGTCCGGGTGACAATCGGCACGATCTTCACACCGCTGAGATGAAAGCCAAAGCTGGCGTAGCCGATACTCTCTGGCGTGGTCGCAACCGCCTGCACCACGGCAGCCGAACCGGGAAACTCCGCCACGTCAGCGCGAAAATCGCCGCGGCAAAGCGCCTGCTGCTTGAAGAACCCCCAGGTGCCGGAGGCAGAGTTGCGGCCAAAGCGCTGGATGCGCCGCTGCGCCCACTTATCATCTGTCACGCCCGTATCGCCCCAGCGCTGCGGAACCTGCGTGCCGCCGCACAGCCGGGTAACAGAATAGAGCGCATCAAGCTGCGGCTGGCTGATACGCTGCAGCGGATTAGCCTGGTTCACCACCACGACCAGCGCATCCATGGCGACCGGTACGGCGAGCGGCGGATAGCCGTAGCGGGCAATAAACAGCTGTCGCTCATCGTTCTGCATAGGCCGGCTCATCGCGCCCAGCTGTGCGGCTCCCGCTGCCAGCGCCGTTGGCGCGGTCGAAGAGCCCGCCGCCTGTACCTGAACGTTGACGCCGGGCGCCTGCAGGCTGAAATCTTCCCCCCACAGCGTCATCAGATAGCCCAGCGTATCTGACCCGGCGCTGCTGAGGTTGCCGGCCAGCATCGCTTTTTGCGCCTGCGCCAGCACAGAGAAGAGCAGCAGAAGTGTGAACAGCAGAGATTTCAGCATGGAGCCGCCGTCAGAGAGAAGAAGAGCGCTATTGTGGCAAGCCTGCGAAAACGGCGCAATGCAGATTACCCCGCCCGCTCCTGCGCGGCCTCTTCCACAATCAGACGCGACGGCAGCAGAAAGCGAAAGCAGGTCTCCTGATGCGGCCAGCTGCTGATCTCCAGCCGCGCACCGTGATGGCTCAGCGCATGCTTGACGATCGCCAGCCCCAGTCCACTGCCCCCGGTAGCGCGCGACCGCGCTTTATCAACGCGGTAAAAACGCTCCGTCAGGCGCGGCAGATGCTCCTCGCTGATGCCGGGACCGTTATCGCAGACTTTAAACTCCGCTCCCTGCCGCGTGCGCAGCCAGCTGATATGAATATGCGTGCCTTCCGGCGTGTGGTTAACCGCGTTATAGACCAGGTTAGAGATAGCGCTGCGCAGCTGCTCGTCGTTACCCAGTACGCGCAGATGAGGATCGGTATGGAAGTGAATAACATGGCGCCCCTGGCTCAGCGTTTCCGCTTCGCGCTGCAGCAGATGCAACATGGCCGGTACATCGACCCGCTCTTTGAGATCGAGCGCCGGGGCCGCCTCAATGCGCGACAGCGTCAGCAGCTGCCTGACCAGGCTGTCCATGCGCCGGGTCTGCTCCTGCATCGTGCCCAGCGCTTTGCTGCGCGTGCGCGCATTCATCGCCTCATCGTCCATCATCTCCAGATAGCCCTGCAGCACCGTGAGCGGCGTGCGCAGTTCATGACTGACGTTGGCAAAAAAGTTGCGGCGGGCGCCCTCCAGCTGATGCATCTGGGTCACATCGCGCGCCACCATCAGCCACTGCCCCTCGCTGTAAGGCATCACGCGGAACTCCATGTGCCGCTGATTATTCAGCACTACCGTCAGCGGCCGGGCAAAGTCGCGCTGGCGGATATAGCGGGAGAATTCGGGATAGCGCAGCAGGTTGAGAATATTCTGGCCGTTATCCTCCGGCCAGCGCAGTCCCAGATGCTGCTGAGCGAGGCCGTTGCACCAGAAAATGGTGCCCTCTTCGGTGGTGAGCACCACGGCATCCGGCAGCGACTCCGCGCCGCTGCGAAAGCGCCTGATCAGGTTTCCCAGCTCGCGGCGGCGGCGGCGATTACGCAGCTGCATCTGGTAGAGGCCATAAAACAGCGGTTCCCAGCTGCCGCGCCCGGTGGGCGGCGTCATTGAGCGGTCGACCCACAGCCAGTGGGAGAGCCGCATCAGATTAGTAAAGTGCCAGGCCAGAACGCCTGAGACGGCTGCCAGCAGCCACCACGGCAGATAACCAAACAGCAGGCCGAACAGCAGCGCAGGCAGACAGGCCAGCGCCAGCTCGGTCAGTAATCGCTTCCAGGAGAGGCGTTCCAGCACGGTAGCAGGCTCCGTTTAGTAGCGGGCAGAGAAACGATACCCTGTTCCGCGTACGGTTTGCACCATACGATCGTGGCCGGAGATTTCCAGTGCTTTACGCAGGCGACGAATATGCACATCTACGGTGCGATCTTCGACATAGACATTGGTGCCCCAGACGTGGTTCAGCAGCTGTTCGCGGCTGTAGACCCGCTCCGGATGCGTCATGAAGAAATGCAGCAGCTTATATTCGGTTGGCCCCATCTCCAGCGGCGTGGTCTCTGACATCACGCGGTGTGAGGAGGGATCGAGACTCAGCCCCTGCATCTCAATCACCTCTTCGACCGCCATCGGAGAGATGCGCCGCATGACGGCTTTGATACGCGCCATCAGCTCTTTCGGTGAGAACGGCTTGGTAATGTAATCATCTGCGCCTACTTCCAGTCCACGTACGCGATCCTCTTCCTCACCGCGCGCGGTCAGCATCATGACCGGGATATCGCGCGTCATGGCTTCGCGCTTCAGATGCTTGATAAACTGGATGCCGCTGCCGCCGGGCAACATCCAGTCCAGCAGGATCAGATCGGGCCAGGGTTCAATCAGCCGGCTAATCGCGCTGTCATAATCTTCCGCTTCAATAGGCTGATAGTCGTTCTGTTCCAGCACAAAACATAACATTTCCCGGATGGGCGCTTCATCTTCCACAACCAAAATGCGCTTGGCCATTATTGCTCCTGCGAGTGTGACGGGATGTCACTAGGATATGCGGCGTCATTATGCGTCAGTTTTATGACACTTTTATGAAAAACCCGGCCGGTAAGCAAGAGATAAAAACCACCCTCGCACCGGCAAAAACGTCTTTTTTCCTTTGTGCCCGAAGCCGTTATACTGGCCGCCAGCTTTCAGGCAGGACACCCCATGCGCATTATTCATACCGCAGACTGGCACCTCGGTCAGTTTTTTTACAGCAAGAGTCGCGCCGCCGAACACCAGGCTTTTCTTGACTGGCTGCTCCGGCAAATTGCTGAGCATCAGGTTGATGCACTGATCGTGGCAGGCGATCTGTTTGATACCGGTTCGCCCCCCAGTTACGCCCGTGAAATGTTTAACCGGTTTGTGGTCGCGCTGCAGCCCAGCGGCTGTCAGCTGGTTGTGCTGGCGGGCAATCACGATTCAGTCGCCACGCTGAATGAGTCGCGCGAACTGCTGGCCTGCCTTAACACCCGGGTGATCACCAGCGCTACCCCCGGCGGTGAACAGCAGGTGCTGACGCTGACGCAGCGCGACGGATCGCCGGGCGCGCTGCTGTGCGCCATCCCCTATCTGCGCCCGCGCGATATTCTGCGCAGTCGGGCCGGTCAGTCCGGTCGCGACAAGCAGTTATCGCTGCTGCAGGCGATCGAGCAGCATTACCAGCACTGCTATAGCGCCGCCGTGGCAGAAAGAGAACGGCTGGATGAGCCGCTGCCAATCGTCGCCACCGGCCACCTCACTACCGTGGGCGTGACCAAAAGCGACGCGGTACGCGATATCTATATCGGCACGCTGGATGCGTTTCCGGCGCAGGCGTTTCCGCCCGCAGACTACATTGCACTCGGCCATATTCACCGCGCGCAGCGGATTGCCGGCACGGAACATATTCGCTACAGCGGCTCACCGATCCCGCTCAGTTTTGATGAGAGCGGACGTGATAAAAGCGTCTGGCTACTCGATTTTGGCCGCACGCTGGAAAGCGTAACCGCGCTGACCATACCCGCCTTTCAGCCGATGCAGATGCTAAAAGGTTCGATGGCAGAGATTGAGGCGCAGCTGGCACAGTTTGCCCGCTATGAGGGATCGCTGCCGGTATGGCTGGATATCGAGATCACCACGCAGGAGTACCTCACCGATCTGCAGCGGCGTATTGAACAGCTCACGGCCACGCTGCCGGTAGAGGTGCTGCTGGTGCGCCGCAGCCGCGCGCTGCGTCAGCGCAGCCTGGAACGGCTGACAAATGAGACGCTGAGCGAACTGAAAGTCGAAGAGGTTTTTGCCCGTCGCCTGGCACAGGAGTCAGAGCTGGACGCGCAGCAGAGTGACGGACTGACCCGCCTGTTTCGCAGCGCGCTGGCCGCCCTCGAGGATCCATCCGCATGAAAATTCTGACGCTACGTTTTAAAAATCTCAACGCGCTGCGCGGTGAATGGCTGATCGACTTCCGCCAGGAGCCGTTCGCCAGCAACGGTCTGTTTGCCATCACGGGCGCTACCGGCGCCGGCAAAACCACGCTGCTGGATGCGATCTGCCTGGCGCTCTATCACCAGACGCCGCGCCTTGGCGGGCTGTCGCAGAGTGAGAATCAGCTGATGACGCGCGACACCGCTGAGTGTCTGGCTGAAGTCGAGTTTGAAATCAAAGGTGAAGCCTGGCGCGCCTTCTGGAGCCAGAACCGGGCGCGCGGTCAGGCTGACGGCAAGCTGCAGGCGCCGCGCGTGGAGCTGGCGCGGGTCGCTGATAATCAGATCGTGGCGGATAAAGTCGGCGATAAGCTGAAAGCCATAGAGTCGCTCTCCGGGCTCGATTTTGCCCGCTTCACCCGCTCAATGATGCTGTCACAGGGTCAGTTTGCCGCGTTTCTCAACGCCCGGCCCGGCGAGCGTGCCGAACTGCTGGAGGAGCTGACCGGTACCGAAATTTATGGCGATATCTCCATCTATATCTTTGAACGCTGGCGCGCGGCGCGCGGCGCGCTTGAGACGCTGCGCGCCCGTGCCGGCGGCATCGCGCTGCTGGATGAGGCGCAGCGGGCGTCGCTCACACAGCAGCTGGAGACCTTAAGCGCGGAGGAGCGCGCGCTGAATGCACAGCTTACGCAGGCGCAGACGCAGCAGCAGTGGCTGGCGCAGGCACAGCAGCTGACGCAGGAGCAGCAGGACGCTGACGCGGCGCGCCAGGCAGCGGAGCAGGCGTGGCAGCAGGCGTCCGCAGAGCGCCAGCAGCTGGCGCGCGCCGAGCCGGCAGAGAAGCTGCGCGCCGGACTGCAGCTGCGTGAACAGCTGCAGCAGGACAGTGATGCACAGCAGCAGCTGGTCCGGCAGCTACAGGCGCAGCAGCAGCAGGCTGAAACCACGCTGCAGCAGGCGGAACGCGATTATCAGCAGGCGCTGCAGAAGCGCGATGAGGCGGTGGAAGCCGGACAGCAGCTCGAAACGCTGCTGACTGAGCAGGTGCTGCCGCTCGATCAGCAGATAGCGCGCACCGCGCAGCAGCTGAGTGAACAGCAGCAGCAGCTGACGCAGCAGCAGCAGGCGGTCGCCCGCAGCGAACAGGCGCTGCAGCAGCAGCAACAGGTGAGTGAACGCTTACAGCTACAGCTGGCTGAACAGCAGGCGTGGCGCACGCGCGAAGCGGCTACCGCCGGCTGGGGGCCGGAGCTGGCGCGCTGGCAGGCTGATATCGGACACCTTGAGGAGCGTGAACAGGCGGCGACGCAGCTTGCCGGACAGCAGCAGCGGCAGCAGCAGCAGCTGGCGCAGCTACAGCAGACGCTGGCAGCGCGTGAACAGGCGGCTAAGCCATTAGCGCAGGCGGAGACGGAGAGCCGCCAGCAGCGCGAACAGGCTGAGCAGGCGCTGACCTCTCTGGAAAATCAGCAGCGCAGCGCCGATCTGCGCAATGCTCTTGCGCGCTATCAGCAGCAGCGCGCCCCGCGTCAGCAGCTGACGCTGCTGGCCGCGCAGTGGCAATCGCTGCAACCGCAGCGCGTACAGCGGGCTGCCCGGCTGACGCAGCTGCAGCAGAGTTACCTGCAGGGTGAAGAGACACTGCAGAAACTGCGCGACAGCTGGAAGCGCGAGCATCAGGCGCTGCTCGATCTGCGTCGCCTGTGCGAACTGGAACGGACCATTGCCCGGCTCTCTGATGAGCGCGCCAGACTACAGCCTGACGCCCCCTGCCCGCTGTGTGGTTCCTGTCAGCACCCGGCGGTAGCGGACTATCAGCAGCTCCGGCCGGATGAGAATCAGCAGCGGCTTACCGCGCTGGAGACGGCAGTGGC
The DNA here is from genome assembly GCF_002928325.1 of Pantoea sp. ICBG 1758. Lineage (NCBI taxonomy): Bacteria > Pseudomonadati > Pseudomonadota > Gammaproteobacteria > Enterobacterales > Erwiniaceae > Pantoea > Pantoea sp. ICBG 1758. Next base: position 88,971 of record NZ_POWL01000001.1, on the reverse strand, counting down.
GCAGCTGAAAGAGGCGGGCACGGCACAGGGCGAACAGCAGAAACTCTCTCTGCAGCAGCAGCAGGCGCTGGAAGAGGAGCTGGCTGAACTGGATCGCCAGCTGGCCACCATCGATACCAGGTGGCAGGCGCTGTGCACCCCGCTGGGGCTGCACTTTACGCCGGCGCAGCATGCAGAGTTCACTGCCTGGCAGCAGCAGCTGGAGGCGCAGGAGCTGACGGAGCAACAGCAGCTGCAGGCGCGTGAAGAGGCGGCAGCAGTGCTGCAGCAGGCTAAAGATGCCCATCTGCAGCAGCAGCAGCGGTGGCAGCAGCATCTGCAGGAGCAGCAGCTTGCACAGCAGCAGCGGGAGAGCGCACAGCAGCAGCTGGTCGATCTGGAGCAGCGTTTCAGAGATGAACAGCAGGCGCTGCAGCACGCTGCGGCGCGGCTGACGGAGCAGCTCGCGGCCCATCAGCTTCGCCTGCCGGAACCCGCCGGACGCGCCAGCTGGTTTGCCGCACAGCGGCAGCGCTGGCTGCGCTGGCAAGAGAGTGAGCAATTACTGACTTCTCTGCAGCCGCAGATCGCCAGAGCGGGGAGCGAGCAGCATAGCCTGCAGCAGACGCTGCAGCGTGAACAGCAGCAGCAGGAGAGCCTGCAGCACGCTCTGACGCTGATGCAGCAGCAGCAGCAGGATCTGCAGCAGCAGCGCAGCCAGCTGTTTGGCACGCGCAGCGTAACGGAGGCGCGCCGGCAGCAGCACACGCTACTGCAGCAGCTGGAACAGGCGCTGGCAGGGGCGCTGCAGCAGTGGCAGCAGGCGCAAAGCGGACTGCACAGCCTGCAGGGTCAGCTGGCGCAGACGTACAGCCAGCAGGCCGCCCTGACGGAGCGCCTGCAGCAGGCGCAACAGCAGTTCAGCCAGGCGCTGCGGCAGAGCGAATTTGCTGATGAAGCAGCACTGCACGCGGCGCTGCTGCCGGAAGAGGTGCTGCTGCCGCTGCGCGCCCGTCTGCAGCAGCTGGAGCAGCAGCGTTTGCAGCAGATTGCTCTTTATGAACAGCTGGAGCAGCGGCTGGCGCAGCATCAGCAGCAGCGTCCCGCTGGCTTCAATGATGAACAGGCTGCCGCTCTCAGCCAGCAGCTGGAGACATTACGCCTGGCGCTGCGTGATAACGCGCGCCAGCAGGGAGAAGCGCAGCAGCAGCTGCAGAGTGATGCACACCTGCGTCAGCAGCAGCAGGCGCTGCTGGCAGAGATCGCCGCCGATGAAGCTGAGCTGGTGCAGCTGAGCCGCCTCAACGATCTGATCGGTTCAGCCAAAGGTGACAAGTTCCGCCGGTTTGCGCAGGGGTTAACGCTGGATCATCTGGTCTGGCTGGCGAATCGTCAGCTCGATCGCCTGCATGGTCGCTATCTGCTGCAGCGACGCCTCAGCGATGAGCTGGAGCTTGAGGTGGTGGATACCTGGCAGGCGGACGCAACCCGCGATACCCGGACGCTTTCGGGCGGTGAGAGTTTTCTGGTGAGTCTGGCGCTGGCGCTGGCGCTCTCCGATCTGGTCAGCCACAAAACCCGCATCGAATCTCTGTTCCTTGATGAAGGGTTTGGCACGCTGGATGCTGAGACGCTCGATACCGCACTCGACGCGCTGGACGCGCTTAACGCCAGCGGGAAAACCATCGGCGTGATCAGCCACGTTGAGGCGATGAAAGAGCGTATCCCGGTTCAGATCCGGGTGCGGAAAATGAATGGTCTGGGATACAGCAAGCTGCAGCTGCCGGGGGAGTAACCTGCGACTGATTCTGGTTCTGCAGAGAGTCAGAGGAATGCCATAGCTTTCCGCCCGGCGCGCGGTAGACTCAGCGGCTGGCTCCCGTTTTTCAGGTTCTGTTATGAGAATAAATTTGATCGCCGCCGCAGCCGGTCTGCTGCTGGCAGCGCTGACGCTGACTGGCTGCGCCCGTCCGCCTGCCACGCCGCCAGCCGCATTAAGCAACCTGTGCGAGCCGGACGTGGCACCGGAAAGCGCCTCCTGCCACTGGACGCGCAGCGTTCAGCATCAGCTTAACCAGCAGTTTCGCGATGCGGCGCACTACGCCGGACAGCAGTGCTGGCTGCGGCTGGAGTGGCAGGCCAGCGGGCGCTTTGCCGTTACCCAGACGCAGGGAGATGAGGCGCTGTGCCTGCGCGCCTGGCAGCTGGTTGGCCAGTCCGCCGCGCTACCGCCGCCGCCCGATCGCACCCAGCCAGCGTGGTTTGGCTTTGCACCGCGTAAGTCATAACGTCGCCTGTCCCTCCAGCGGCCAGAGCCACGCTGCGCCGCGAACGCCGCTGGAGTCGCCGTGCAGCGCTTTACGCACCGGCGTTTCACACTCGCGGCCAAACACCCAGGGTTGCATCAGGCCGGGCAGCGTCTGGTACAGACGGTCCACATTGCTCATTCCGCCGCCCAGCACAATTACGTCGGGATCGAGCAGATTCACCACCTGCGCCAGCGCTTTCGCCAGCCGCTGTTCGTAGCGGTTCATCGCCTGCTCTGCCAGCGGATCCTGCTGCGCAATCAGCTGCATAATCTCCGCACCGCTGAGCGCCTGCCCGCTTAATCGCTGGTAATCAGTGGCAAAACCGGTTCCGGAGACAAAGGTTTCAATACATCCCCGTAAGCCGCAGTAGCACGGCACCTCCTGCTGAAAGCGCTGCTCATCGGCATCCATCCACGGCAGCGGATTGTGCCCCCACTCGCCGGCGTTGCCATTGAGCCCGATACGCGACACGCCGTTCATGGCGATCCCCGCGCCGGATCCGGTGCCGATGATCACCGCAAACACCAGCGGCTGACCGGCGCCGGCGCCGTCGGTGGCTTCAGAGACCGCCAGACAGTTTGCATCATTGGCAATACGCACCTCCCGGCTCAGCGCCTGCGCCAGATCTTTATCCAGCGGCTGTCCGTTCAGCCAGGTGGAGTTGGCATTTTTAACCCGCTGCGCATAGGGCGAAATCGAGCCGGGAATACCGACCCCGACGCTGCCCCGCTCTCCGGTCTGCGCTTCGGCCAGACGAACCAGATCCGCCATCACGCCGACCGTAGCAGCGTAGTCGTTGCGCGGGGTATTCACGCGATGACGGAACAGCTGCGTGCCGTCATCCGATAAAGCAATAACCTCTGTCTTGGTGCCGCCTAAATCGATACCGATACGCACGGGTTATTCCTCATTATTCACATGGGGTGGAGATACAGTAGAGGGGCGATTCGGGAAAGGCAATGAAACCCGGCGCAGGTTTCGCTATCATGCGCGCTCCCTGTTTGAGACTTGTGCGCCCGATCGCACCCACGGTAAGGAATCCCGATGTTGTGGTTTAAAAATATGATGGTTTATCGTCTGAATCGTGACCTTCCGCTGTCCGCAGACGATCTGGAAAAACAGCTTGATGCATTTACGTTCTCACCGTGCGGAAGTCAGGATATGGCCCAGACCGGCTGGGTATCGCCGATGGGTAACCGCGGGGAAGCGCTGGCCCATGAGGTCAACGGACAGATAGTGATCTGCGCCCGTACCGAGCAGAAAATTCTGCCTTCACCGGTCGTGAAGCAGGCGCTGGATGCCAAAATTGAGAAGCTGGAGGCGGAACAGAGCCGCAAGCTGAAGAAAACCGAAAAAGATTCGCTGAAAGATGAAGTGCTGCACAGCCTGCTGCCACGCGCTTTCAGCCGTTTCAGTCAGACCTTTCTGTGGATCGATACGGTCAATAACCTGATCGCTGTTGACTGCGCCAGCGCCAAAAAAGCGGAAGATACGCTGGCGCTGCTGCGCAAAAGTCTCGGCTCGCTGCCGGTCGTGCCGCTGACCATGGAGAAGCCGATTGAGCTGACGCTGACGGAGTGGGTGCGCGGCGGCGACCTGCCCGCAGGCTACGCCCTGATGGATGAGGCGGAGCTGAAAGCGCTGCTGGAAGATGGCGGCGTGATCCGCTGCAAGAAGCAGGATCTGATCTCCGATGAGATCGCCAACCACATTGAAGCGGGCAAAGTGGTGACCAGACTGGCGCTCGACTGGCAGGAGCGAATTCAGTTTGTGATTGCTGATGATGGTTCAGTAAAGCGCCTGAAATTCAGCGATACGCTGCGTGAACAGAATGATGATATCGATCGCGAGGATTTCGCTCTGCGCTTTGACGCTGACTTTACGCTGATGACCGGCGAACTCGCTGCGCTGATCGCCAGCCTGACCGACGCACTCGGCGGCGAAGCACCACGCTAATCAGGCATAAAAAAAGCTGCAGCCTGAAGGTTGCAGCTCTGTCTCTCTTGCGCCGTTTACAGGTAGCGGCAGAGATAGGAGGTAGGCTCAGCTACCTGCAGATGAAACTCACTGTGGCCAGGGACATTAAATGTGCTGCCCGCCTCATACCACTTCCACTCCGCCTCACCTGGCAGCAGCACTTTCAGTGCGCCGCTCACCACCGTCATCTCTTCCGGCTGGCCGGTGCCAAAGGTGTACTCGCCTTCAGCCATAACGCCTACGCTGGCGCGGCCGATGGTCACGCTGTCGAACCCGATCGATTTCACTTTTCCGTCGAAATAATCACTGACATTGAGCATGCTTTTTCCTCGCAGCACATGAAGGTTATCAGCAGATTACAAGGGAAGCCCTCAGGGTGTCACGCAAATAAATCGCTGCTGGCGCAGCGGCAGGAAAATTCAGGAGAGTGCGGAGAATTCACTGGCGTCCCTGCCAGTGCGGCTTATTCTTTTTCCACATCTTCGTAGCGATCTTTCGCATCCTGCGCTTCCTGCTCAGATTCATGCTCGCTGATCAGGGAATTCTCTTTAGGATGATCGGCACGCAGTTCATACCAGGTAACTTTTTTACCTTCGGGCCCTTTTTCGACGGCCACAACACGGGCTTCACGCGGATAGGGTGGTCTGGATGGCATCGTTTTCCCTCTCTTATCAGTGTTCCACACGGCAGTGGCGATCCGCTGCCTGTTACTGAGTATAGACCAGCATGCATTGATGCCAGCAAAGCGGGAGTTTTCTGATAAAAATCAGCTGGCGCGGGCCAGCGCGAGCGAACGGATGATCTGTTCTGCCACCTGCTCCGGCGGCTGCATGGCATCAACCTGATAGTGGGCCGCCTGCTGATAGAGCGGCGCGCGCAGGCGCAGGATCTCATCCATCTCCTCGGCAATTGGCTGGCCGGTAAGCGTGGGCCGCTGCGCGGTTTCAGGCTGCTGCTGCAGCCGGTTCGCCAGCGCTTCCGCCGGCGCGCTGAGCCAGATCACATGCCCCCGCTCGCGCATAAAGCGGCGGTTCACTTCAGCCAGCACCATCCCGCCGCCGGTAGCTATCACCGCTGCTGGCGTGGTGACGGCGCGCAGCGCCTCGGTTTCGCGCGCGCGGAAGCTCTCCCAGCCTTCGCTGGCAACAATTTCAGCCACGCTGCGCTGCGCGGCCTGCTGCAGGTAGTGGTCGGTATCGCAAAAGGTGTAATTCAGCATGCGCGCCAGCACCTGGCCGATAGTGGTTTTGCCGCATCCGCGTGCGCCGATAAGATAGATGGGTAATGACATCCTGGCTTATTCTCCGCCGTGCTCTGCCGCGCCGGCAGGCGATCAGGTCAATAATGCGTCGCATAATATCCGGATTTTATTTCAGCAGCCAGTTTCGAAGCACAAAATACGCGCACTCTGGCGGCTGCTATAATTAGCTCACTGAATTTACAGCGAAAAACCATGCGCATTTTGTGCATTACCCGGGCGGTGTAAGCGGGCAACATTTGCTTACCACGTCAGTGATTTACTTTCGCGCCCCCTGCCCGCATATAGATAGCCTTAACGCCAACGGAGGTTCACCATGCAAAATCAGGAACAGCAACTCATTGAAAATCTCTTTAGCCGGTTAAAACAGGCCGGTGAGCAGAGTGGCCCGCGCGATGCGGGCGCGGAACAGCTTATCCGTCAGCATCTGCAGAACCAGCCCGACGCGCCCTACTACATGGCTCAGGCGATTCTGATTCAGGAAGCTGCGCTGAAAAAGCTGAATGCCCGCATCACCGAGCTGGAAAATAACCAGGCACAGCAGCAGGCTCCGCAGCAGAGCGGCGGCTTTCTTTCCGGTTTATTTGGCGGCGGTTCGCGTCAGCAGCAACCGCAGCAGCAGCAGCCTGGCTGGAACAGCCCGCCCCCGCAGTATGCGCAGCAGCCAGCCGCACCGGCCCGCGGCACGGGCTTTCTCGGCGGCGCGCTGCAGACGGCCGTGGGCGTGGCAGGTGGCGTGGTGATGGCGGATATGCTCACCAGCCTGTTTCATCACTCGCAGCCGGAAGAGATCGTGAATATTATCAACGAACCGGCGCTGCCGCAGGTGGATGAGAACCTGGATACGTTCAACGGCAACGACAGCAGCAATGCGTTTCTCAGTGACAACAGCAGCTGGAATGACAACAGCTTTGCCGACAACAGCGATCTGAATGATTTTGACAACGGCGGCTTTGATGATGATGACAGCTTTGTCTGATCAGCGCTGACGCAGCCACTTGTCGAGTTCGTTGGCAAACAGCTGGCGGTCACGCGGGCTCAGCGCCGCCGGACCGCCGCTCTGAATGCCGCTGGCGCGCATCGTTTCCATAAAATCGCGCATGGTCAGGCGCTGCCGGATGGTATCAGGCGAGTAACGCTCGCCGCGCGGATTCAGCGCAGCAGCCCCTTTTTCCAGCACTTCTGCCGCCAGCGGAATGTCGCCGGTGATCACCAGCTCGCCGGGCTGCACGCGCTTCACAATTTCATTGTCCGCCACGTCAAAACCGGCCGCGACCTGCAGCGTCTTCAGAAAGGGTGAAGGCGGCACGCGCAGCGGCTGGTTAGCGACAAAGGTCACCGTCACTTTTGTCCGTTCGGCAGCGCGGTAAAGTACCTCTTTAATGACCACCGGACAGGCGTCAGCATCGACCCAGATTGACATAATGGTTTCCCTGTAATGAATCACAGGCGCGATCTTGCCGCGCTGGTCAGGAAAGGCAATCGATATTTTGCCGGCACTTGTTATTCACGAGCGCTGACGTAAGCTAACCCGCAGCGAAATCAATACGATTAAGGAGAGAGCGATGCTGGAGAAAAAAATCGGCTTTATCGGCTGCGGCAATATGGCCCGGGCGATTATCAGCGGCCTGGTCAACAGCGGGCTTATCGCCCCGGCCAATATTCTGGTATGGGACCGCAAAGCGGAAACTAACCAGCAGATGGCGCAGCAGTACGGGATCAGCGCGGCGGAGAGCGCAGAAGCACTGGCGCGCGAGGCGGATATCCTGTTTGGCGCGGTCAAACCTGATGTGATTCTGAAAGTGCTCAGCGATCTGGCGGGCGTGATGAAGAAGGATGCGCTGGTGGTCTCGATTGCCGCAGGCGTGACGCTGGATTCGCTGGCCGGCGTGCTGGGTCACGATCGCAAAATTGTGCGGGTGATGCCCAATACGCCGGCGCTGGTCAATGAGGGCATGACCTCGGTGACACCTAACGTGCTGGTGGAGCCGCAGGAAGTGGACGATATCGTCGCTATTTTTGAAAGTTTCGGGAAAGCCGCCGTGGTCAAAGAGTATCTGATCCACGCGGTTGTGGGCGTCAGCGGCTCTGCTCCGGCATATGTATTTATGTTTATTGAAGCGATGGCCGACGCGGCCGTGCTGGGCGGCATGCCGCGCGCGCAGGCGTATCAGTTTGCCGCGCAGGCGGTGAAAGGTGCTGCGCAGATGGTGATCGAGACGGGCACACATCCTGCTGAGCTAAAAGATCAGGTCTGCTCGCCCGGTGGCACCACGATTGAGGCGGTAAAAGCGCTGGAAGAGAATGGTTTTCGCGCGGCGGTGATGAACGCCATGCAGCGCTGCATGGCGAAGTCAGAGGCGCTGAGCAAAGCGTAATCGCAGCCCTCTTCTGCCGGCGATCCGGTCCTCTTTCCTGAACTGAGGACCGGAATTGAGCCGGGCAGTTACGCGGTGTACTGCTCATAGAGCGCCACGCCCTGCGCCAGCGTCAGCGGCTGCTGCATCTGTTCGATTAGCGCGGCGGTAAGCGTGTACAATCCGGCCGAGCAGACCGCTGCAATTCTCCCCTGCTGGCAGTAGAACGCAATAAACCTCTGGTCATCCAGCGAACCCAGCAGACGATATTCATCCCACTCTTCGGCATGCCCGAGATATTCGTAACGGGTGCCGTAGTGCGCCGTCCAGAAAAAAGGTACGCGGTCGTACTCAATCTGCTTATCCAGCATATTCAGCGCGGCAATCCGCCCCTGCTGGTGAGCCACGCGATAGTGCTCGATGCGCTGTTCGCCATCGGCGGTGGGATAGGTGGCGATATCGCCGGCGACCCAGACGCTATCCGTAACCCGCAGCTGGCGATCGGTCAGCAGGCTGCCATCCTCCTGCAGCGTTAAGTCATGCACAAACCCGGTTGCGGGTCTGACGCCGGTGCCGAGCAGCACCCGTCGCGCGGGCAGCGTTTTGCCTCCTTTCAGGCGTAGCGCGGTGACTTCACGCTCTCCCTCCAGCGCCTCCGGCTCTCCCTGCTCAAAGATAACGCCGTTGCTGCGGTGCAGCGCATAAAAATGCTCCGCTATCTCTTCGCCAAACTGTTTTACAAACGGCAGACGCTGGCGGGCAACCACGGTGACCTTGACGTCACGACTGCGCAGCGCTCCGGCAACTTCCATACCGATAAAACTGTTGCCGACAATCACCAGCTCCTGCGTTTCATCGACATCGTTCAGCAGCGCCTCAGCCTGATCGCGCGAACGCAGCAGGTGAACGCCGGCCAGATCCCGGCCGGGAATATCCGGCGCCTGCGGTACGCCGCCGGTCGCCACCAGCAGCCGGTCAAACCTCACCTGCTCTCCGCTTTTCAGCGTTAGCGTCTTTGCACGCGCCTGCAGCTGCACCACCTCATCCTGCAGCAGTTCGACCGGCCCCAGCACATCCTGCTCCAGCAGCGCAGGGACATCCTCAATAGCCATTTTGCCCGACGGCACAAACTTGCTGAGCGCGGTACGGTCATACGGGGCCGCGGCCTCCCGCTCGATACGAATAATCTGTCCGCTGAATCCCTCATCGCGCAGCGTCCAGATTGCCGCGGCGCCCGCCGCTCCGCTGCCGAGAATAACATAGACTGGCGCGCTATCTGCCGCAGCGGGTGCGGATGCCTCAGAAAGCGGCTGTTCACTGACCAGCACCTTGCCCTGCTCGATCCGCACCGGATAACGCGTCAGGTTGGCCAGCGCCAGCGGTTCACACATTTTTCCATCCTGCAGCTGAAATACCGCTTTGTGCCACGGGCAGATCAGTTTGCCGTCACAGACGGCCCCTTCCGCCAGCGGCGCGCCGGCGTGCGGGCATTTGGCCTGAAACGCCTGCACCTGATCGCCATCGCGGATCAAAATAATGTCGGTCTCGCCCACGCTGAACGGCGCGGGCTGCTGCTGCGCCAGCGCGTTAAGCTCTGTGATAGATTGATAGCTCACACCTTGCTCCTTTATTATTTTCGGATGCGGGATGACAAACCCCTGCAAAGAGTAAGTGTGGCAAAGCGTGGGAAACTGGCAGGAAAAATAAAGCAAGCGGCAGCTAAGTCATTAATCAGATGCCGCTTTTATCATCAGGCGCTTTTTTTCAGGCAGGTGCTCATAAAGGTTTTGCGCGCATCGCCCGAGAGATCTTTTTCCCCGGCTGCACTGTTGCAGCTTTTCATTTTCAGCTGCTGCGGCGTCATATTGCCGAGCTTGCTCTCTTTTTTCAGGCAGTCGCTCATAAACGTTTTGCGCTCATCGCCTTTCAGATTTTGCGTGGCGGCGAGCTGATTACAGCGCGCCATCTTCTCCTGCTGCGGCGTTTTTTCTGCAGCGCCGGCGCTGCCGACGGTAAACAGCAGCGCAACGCCAGTCAGAATCAGTAACGAATTTTTCATTGCCGGGATCTCCGTGTAGGGGGGCTTTATCAGTCTGGCACGAAAATCAGTAACACAGCGGCAAATCGCTTACGCGCGCTTACTGGCGAGGATATTTGAGTAATTTTTCGATGTAATTTCGCAGCAGCACCGCATCAGCGCTCTCAGCAACCGGCGCGGCGGGCGGCATCGCGTTTTTAATCGCGCTGGCGATTTGATGGTGCTGTTCCGCATCCAGCTGGCGCAGCATGGCAGTCAGTACTATCTCCAGCGCCTCGATCTGTACCACCAGATCTTTGGACGCCTCTTCTTTCTCCGCCAGCCTGAGCAGGAGTTCTGCAATCAGATTTTTCATGCAATGAACTCGATAAGGAAAGGAGTGCTGACGTTAGCACTGAGCAGAAGAAAACAACAAGCGCTTTTCCTCACTTTTGTGAATAAATAAGCCTTAAAAAAGCGTAACAATTCAACATCTAATGGCGAAACGTTTTGCTGCTGCAGGCAGCCTGCTGCAGATCCTGCTTTTTTGTCACGGTTTCAGCAAAGACCGCTTTACAGCTGATGCTATTTCCATCAATGTGAGCGCATTACAATTTCAGAGATATCATCATGACTTCTGCGCTCTCCTTAGCGGCTATTCTGGCGCGTCGCGACTGGGAAAATCCGGTTATCACCAGCCTGCACCGTCTCGATGCCCATCCGCCCTTTGCCAGCTGGCGCGATGAACAGGCCGCCCGCGAGGATCGCCCGTCGCCTTCCCTGCAGTCGCTGAACGGTGAGTGGCAGTTCAGCTATTTTACCCAGCCTGAAGCGGTGCCAGAGAGCTGGCTGCAGCAGGATCTGCCGGATGCTACGGCGCTTCCGGTACCGGCTAACTGGCAGCTGTACGGTTATGATGCGCCAGTTTATACCAATGTGCAGTACCCTATTCCGGTTAATCCGCCGTTTGTGCCGCAGGCCAACCCTACCGGATGCTATTCGCTCACATTTACCGTTGATGATCGGTGGCTACAGCGGGGCCAGACGCGCATTATTTTTGACGGTGTTAATTCGGCCTGCTTTGTGTGGTGTAACGGACACTGGCTTGGCTACTCTCAGGACAGCCGTTTGCCGGCGGAGTTTGACCTTAGCGCCGCGCTGCAGGCAGGCGAAAATCGCCTGGCCGTGATGGTGCTGCGCTGGTGTGACGGCAGCTATCTGGAAGATCAGGATATGTGGCGCATGAGCGGCATTTTCCGCGATGTGACGCTGCTGCATAAACCGGACGTCCGCTTCGCGGATATCCAGCTTGAAACCGTGCTCAGCCCGGAGTATTCGCAGGGTGACTTGCGCGTCAGCGTCAAGCTTGATGCCAGCCAGACCGCGCTGGCAGGCTGCCATATTCGCGTCTCTTTGTGGCTGGGCGATACCTGCATCGGCACGCAGGAGCAGGCGCCCGGCAGCGCCATTATTGATGAGCGCGGACGCTATCCGGAGCGGGCCACGCTGCGGCTGCCGGTGAGTCAGCCACGGCTCTGGAGCGCGGAGACGCCCCACCTTTACCGCGCGGTGGTCACACTGCTGGATGCGCAGCAGCAGGTACTGGAAGCGGAAGCGTATGATGTCGGGTTCCGGCGCGTCAGCATTGAGCAGGGCCAGCTCTGCCTGAATGGCCAGCCGCTGCTGATCCGCGGCGTTAACCGCCATGAACACCATCCGGAACGCGGTCAGGTAGTGGATGAGGCCAGCATGCGCCGCGATATCGTGCTGATGAAGCGGCATAACTTCAATGCGGTGCGCTGCGCCCACTATCCTAACCATCCGCTCTGGTATCGCCTGTGCGATCGCTACGGTCTCTATGTGGTGGATGAGGCAAATATTGAAACGCACGGTATGCAGCCGATGAACCGGCTCTCTGACGATCCGCGCTGGTTTGCCGCCTTCAGCGAGCGGGTTACGCGTATGGTACAGCGCGACCGCAACCACGCCTGCATTATTATCTGGTCGCTGGGCAATGAATCCGGACATGGCAGCACGCATGACGCCCTCTACCGCTGGGTTAAAAGCAGCGACACAACGCGTCCGGTGCAGTATGAGGGAGGCGGCGCAGACAGCAATGCAACCGATATTATCTGCCCGATGTATGCGCGGGTCGATCAGGATCAGCCCTTCCCGGCCGTGCCCAAGTGGTCGCTGAAAAAGTGGATTGGCCTGCCGGGTGAACAGCGCCCGCTGATCCTGTGTGAATATGCGCACGCAATGGGGAACAGCTTTGGCGGCTTTGCCAGATACTGGCAGGCGTTCCGTGAGTTTCCGCGTCTGCAGGGCGGCTTTGTCTGGGACTGGGCCGATCAGAGCCTGACGCGCTACGACAGCAGCGGTAATGCCTGGCAGGCGTACGGCGGCGATTTTGGCGACACCCCTAACGATCGTCAGTTCTGCATGAATGGCCTGGTCTATGCTGACCGCTCGCCGCACCCCGCCCTGTTTGAGGCGCAGCGCGCGCAGCAGTTTTTCCGCTTTGACCACGACGCCACGCAGCCGGGCCGTATCACCGTTACCAGTGAATATCTGTTCCGGCACAGCGACAACGAGCAGCTGCGCTGGTGCATTGAGCAGGACGGCGTGCCGGTCGCGACCGGCACGGTGCCGCTCGATATTGCGCCGCAGGGCAGTCAGCAGATTGAGATTGCGCTGCCGTCAGGCCTGCAGGGTGCCGCGTGGCTGAATGTTGCGGTGCATCAGCCGGACGCTACCGCCTGGTCCGACGCTGACGCCCGCGTGGCGTGGGATCAGTGGCAGCTGCCTGCCGCGCTGCCGCTGCGCCTGCCGGCGATTGGCGACAGTGCGCCGCAGCTGCTTATGCAGGCGGAGGAGATTGAAGTGGCGATCGCGCAGCAGCGCTGGCGCTTCTCGCGCCTCAGCGGTGAGCTGACCGCGTGGCTGGTGGGTGAGCAGCAGACCCTGCTGACGCCGCTGCAGCCCTGCTTTGTCCGCGCGCCGATTGACAACGATATCGGCACCAGTGAAGCAGCCAGCGTGGATCCCAACGCCTGGGTCGAGCGCTGGCGGCGCGCCGGCTACGAAGAGCTTGAACCGGTGCTGCTGGCGATGCAGGCCGACAGCCTGGCGCACGGGGTACAGATTGAAAGCTGGCATCAGTGGCGCGTGCAGGAGCAGGTCTGCTTTACCACGCACCAGCGCTACTTTATCAGCGCCCGCGGTGAGGTTACGCTTTCCCTGACGGTGGAGCAGGCCGCCGGATTACCGCCGCCGGCGCGTATCGGCTGGCGCTGCCAGCTGGCGCGCTCGCCGGAGCAGGTCAGCTGGCTGGGTCTGGGTCCTCACGAAAACTATCCGGATCGCCAGCTGGCAGCGCAGTTCTCCCGCTGGCAGCTGCCGCTTGCCGATCTCACCACCGACTATGTTTTCCCCGGTGAAAACGGCTTGCGCTGCGGTACCCGGCAGCTCGACAGCGGCAGCTGGCAAATCAGCGGTGATTTCGCCTTTTCACTCAGTCGCTACAGTCTTGAGCAGCTGCGCGATACGTCACATCGTCATCTGCTGCAACCGGAAACAGGCTGCTGGCTGCATCTTGATGGTTTTCATATGGGAGTTGGCGGCGATGACTCCTGGAGCCCGAGCGTCAGCCCGGAATTCCTGCTGACGCAGCAGCGCTGGCAGATGACGCTGACGCTGCATCAGGACGATCGGCAAATGTGAAAAAATATGACGAAACGTTGCTGACAAGCTTACGGCGCGCAACTATGTTTAAAAAATAACCAGACGCGCGGCCACTTTTGCGGGCACGCCGTTCGGGTTCTGTTGCTGCCGCCTGCTGGCGGCACGCCGTGTTGTCTCTGCGGAGGTCAGCCATGAGAACCTATCCTGACAGCGCCAGTCGGGCGATTACCGACTACTTCAACACGCCTGCCTGGCACGTGCCGCATGAGAGCGATCTGCTGGCGGCTATTATGCGGGAACTGATGGCCGAGGGGCAGCCTGCGACCAGTAAAGCGGTTATTGCGCGGGTCATTGAAAAGCTGGAGTTTGAGGGCGATGAGCAGCGTCTGCAGAGCTACCGGACGCTGCTGGCACAATTACTGGGCAGCGAGCCGGGAGCCTGAGGGATGATTTATTTTGCGACCCGCAGCTGATCGGCTTCGCTGACGACGGCTTTACCGCTCTGACGATGGTAGAGGCAGAGTTCACGTCCGGTGCGGTTTTTCATGTGCTTTTGCGGATAGCGTCCCTGCAGCAGCAGCGCGTCATAACCGGTGCGGTCGTCAAACTGCACCGGCTTACCCACAATTTTCGCCTGCGCCAGCGTACTGGCCAGCAGGCACGCCTGACGGCTCTGCTGCTCATTTTCCTGCCAGGCAGCTTCGCCGGATGCATGCGCCAGCGGGGCCAGCAGCGTTAACAGCAGAAAGCCTGAAAATCTTTTCATCATTACCTCTTGTTGCAGTAGCGCGTTCGCCGGTTAAAAAAATTCCCGCCGCAGCGGGAAGAAACAAGACGAACAGTGCATGTCTGAGATGACGAGGCGATCTCTGTTTGTCAGAGTATCCTCGCCGCCGGGCATGACAGCCCGATGACAGTCGCGTGTCCGTCTGGTGTCAGCCGCAGTAGACGCGGGTGATATTGCCCTCTTTATCGCCCATGAAATTGAGCCGGTGCAGATTAAAGTCCATGGTGACGGCACCGTTCCAGGGGATCGCGCGTACCGGACCCGCAAATTTCTGGCTACCGATTGCAGTCAGCGGCTGGCCGACAAAATGCTGATACTGCGATGCGCGGCACTGATCGGTTTCCGGATCCACGCTGGCCTCAGCCTGGGTACTGTTTTTTCCGGCAGACTGACAGGCGCTCAAGGCCATGGCAGCGGTTAGCAACAGGACTTTTCCACAATGCGTCACAACTCTCTCCTTCGAACAGATAACAATGTCGCCTCTGAGAGTAGCAAAGCGCGGCGCCTAAACGAACGCTAACGGCTGAAAAAATGCCCGTTTACACGCCGGAAACGGCTATTTTCTGCGACCAGTTTAGGATTAATCGCACTAAATGACTCACTTTTGCCCAGAAAAAAACTATCATTTCTAAGAATCATCTGAGGAGGCTTACTATGGAACTCATGATTTTTATCGGCTGCGCTATTCT
This sequence comes from Pantoea sp. ICBG 1758, assembly GCF_002928325.1. NCBI lineage: Bacteria > Pseudomonadati > Pseudomonadota > Gammaproteobacteria > Enterobacterales > Erwiniaceae > Pantoea > Pantoea sp. ICBG 1758. The sequence continues at coordinate 73,914 of NZ_POWL01000001.1, read as the reverse complement.
GATGACGTTCGTGGCTGTTCGCGTTCGTTAACGCGCTGGCCGGTGACCGCCAGGCACGCCCGTCGGGTATCTGCCCGCCGTGCCTGGTTTTTATTGTAAAGCTCAGGTGGTACTGAAATCTGAGATCGCGCACCTCGACAGCACTCAGCGCCATTGCTACTATGCCATTCCCCCTGCCCGCTGAGTCGCCTATGGATACTCAATCCGACAAAGTCACCTTAACCCTGTTTTATGCGGGCTGCTTTGTTGTCTATTACCTCGTAACGATGCTGATCACGCTCTTTCCCAACTATAGTGCGTTGCGGAATGATGGCCTGCTGGTGCCGGTACTCTGCCTGTTTGAGTTCGCCGTGATCTATCCGCTCTACCGCTTTTATTGTCAGCGGCGCAGCGATATTCCGCTGGGTGCCCTGCGGCCTCTGCAGACGCTGCTGTTTATTGGTGCCCTGTTTCTGCTGATGGTGGCTCAGACGCAGTTTTTACAGCCGGAGGGCTGGCTGATTGAGCAGAGCCAGCAGGGGCGCAACTCAATGCTGATTTTGCTGCTGACGGCAGTACTGCTGGCGCCGGTATTTGAAGAAGTGCTGTTTCGCGGCTTCCTGCTGCAGGCGTTTCTGCTCTGGGCGCCCCGCAGCCGCTTCGCCTGCATGCTGCTGACGTCGCTGCTGTTTGCGGCGCTGCATACGCAATATGTGCACTGGGAAACGCTGGTAGCGCTGACGCTCTTTTCGCTGCTGCTCTGCTATGCGCGCCTGCGCAGTAATAACCTCGCCCTGCCCATTTTCCTGCATACGCTGAATAATCTGATTGCGATCCTGCCCGCCTGGTTCTTTGCCTGATCGGCTTCACTGTTTACCTGGGCACTCCTCTGCCGCCGCGCATTTTCAGTTACTATCACACTTACACGTGAAGGGATGATGGGACGGAAAAATGATTACAATGCTGGATGTGGCCCGGAAGGCTGGCGTCTCTAAAGCCACCGTATCGCGCGTACTGGCGGGTACGCGCTACGTCAGTAAAGCGACACAGCAGAAAGTATTTCAGGCGATCGAAGAGACCGGCTATCGTCCTAACCTGCTGGCACGCAGTCTGGCAACGCAGAAGTCACAGAATATTGGTCTGATTGTCACCCATTCCCTGTTCAATGGCCCCTATTTCAGCGAGCTGCTTTATCAGACCGCCACCCTGACCAATAACTACGGGCGCCAGCTGATTCTGGCGGACGGTAAAACCAGCGCCGACGATGAACGGGCGGCCATTGAATTTCTGCTCGATCTGCGCTGTGACGCGATCATTATCTATCCGCGCTTTCTGGATACGGCCGCGCTGGAAGCGCTGATTGAGCAGCACGCCATTCCGATTATGGTGGTAAACCGGCAGCTGACGCAGCATGCAGAACACTGCGTCTGGGCCACACATCAGCAGAATACCTTTGATGCCGTACGGTATCTGATCCAGCGCGGGCATCAGGATATTGCCTTTATTACTGGCCTGCCGGGCTCGCCCACCGCTGCCGCACGGCTGGCGGGCTATCAGCAGGCGCTGGCTGCCCATCAGCTGCCCTTTGAGCCTGGCCGGGTCATCCAGGGCGCATGGACCTCGCTCAGCGGTCAGCTGGCCACACAGCAGCTTCTGGCGTCGCAGATCGCGTTCAGCGCGCTGATGGCGAGTAATGACGATATGGCGATGGGCGCGGCACTGGCGCTGCACGAGGCTGGAAAACGGCTGCCGCAGGATGTCTCTCTGGTGGGTTTCGATGACATTAATATGGCCGCCTTTTTTCTGCCGCCGCTGACCACGGTACATGTGCCGGTTGCTGAAATGATCCAGCACACGCTGGCGCAGCTGGTCGCCATGCTGGAAGGCAAGCCGGTTAGCGTGTTACCGCCCTTTAGCGGGCGGCTGATTGAACGCGCGTCGGTTGCTGACGGACCCGCGCGGCGCGATCAGTAGCTGACCGCGTCTTCGAGCGTAGCGCCGTTGCTGGCAATAAGCTGCTGATACCAGAAAAAGCTCTTTTTACGATAGCGCGCCAGATCTTTCAGGTCATGTTCATCGCGGTTTACATAGATAAAGCCGTAGCGTTTACCGATCCCCTGATGGGTACTGACCAGATCGATCGCTGACCACGGGCAGTAGCCAAACAGCACCACGCCATCCGCAATCGCCAGCCGCAGCTGCCGCAGATGATCGCGCAGATAGGCGATACGATAATCGTCATGTACTTTGTTGCCCGCTTCCAGCGTATCAAAGGCGCCCAGGCCATTTTCCGTGACAATCAGCGGCAGCGCATAGCGCGCATAGATCTCACGGGCGGTGATGCGAAAGCCGACCGGATCGATATACCAGCCAAACTGATTCTGCGACAGATGCGGATTATTGCAGCCGACATACACCGTGCTGTCGATGCCCGCCATCTGCTGATCCGCTTTCTGCTTACTGTTGAGTTCACCGCGTGCCGCATCCGGCAGGTCAGCGCTGACGGTAGCGGAGGCGTAGTAGTTAAACGCGATAAAATCGGGTTTGCCCGCTGCAATGATCGCCATATCATCCGCCGCAATCTCCGGCAGCCAGCCACGCTGCTGTAAAAAGGCCCACACCACCGCGTTGTAACGTCCGTGTACCGCAAGATCGAGATAGAGCCAGTTACGAATGGCTGAAAAATTATCGGCGGCCAGCACATCTTCCGGCCGTGAGCTGGCGGCGTAAACGCAGGAGATATTCGGTGCCGGGCCGATTTTTGCACCCGGCAGACGCTGATGACAGGCGATCATCGCCTGCGCCTGCGCCAGCATCATATGGTGATTCTGCTGATAGAGGCTGCGCTGCACATCTTCTGTGCCCTCTGCCAGCGTGCCGATGACCTCGCCCTTGAGGATCATCATGTTCTGCTCATTGATGGTCAGCCAGTATTTTACCTGCTTGCCATAGTGTTCAAAACAGGTGACGGCAAAGCGCTCAAACGCTGCGACGGTTCGCCGGTTTGACCAGCCGCCCGCCTGCTGCAGCGCCCACGGCAGATCAAAATGGTAGAGCGTGACCAGCGGTTCAATGCCGTGCCGGCAGATTTCATCAATCAGCTGCTGGTAAAACGCCACGCCAGCCGGATTAAGCTCGCCGTCGCCGTCGGGATAAAGGCGGCTCCAGGCAATCGAAAACCGGTAGGTTTTCAATCCCATTTCGGCCAGCAGCGCAATATCCTCTTTAAAGCGGTGATAGTGATCGCTGCAGACGGTAAAGTCAGTGACGTTATCGCTGAAGCGCGCGTGGTCGATGACTGACGGTCCTTTGCCATCCGTATTCCATGCGCCCTCAACCTGATACGCCGACGTTGATGCGCCCCAGAGAAATCCATCCGGAAACGCACCGGGATTATGATGCTGCATAGCTGCTCCTTACTGTTGCGCCACCAGTTCACGACGCAGCTGAATGATCTCTTCCGCCAGTTCGCGACAGAGCATGGCGTTCATCAGATGATCCTGGGCATGTACCATAATTAAATTGACCGGAATTTTGCCGCAGCCCTCATCAGCACCAATCAGTTCGGTCTGGATACGATGCGCCGCTTTTGCCGCCTGCGTGGCGGCCGTGAGCTGTGCGTCCGCTTCACTCCACGCCTGATTACGCGCCGCACGCAGCGCCTGCATGGCGCAGGAGCGCGCCTCTCCCGCCTGAATGATCAGCTCCATTACCGTGGTTTCATCAATTTCCATCATGACTCCTTAGCCAGTTGTGCCGCTGCGGCCTGCTCCTGCTCCTGTTGCAGCAGCTGGCGCTCATACATCTTGAAAAACGGGTAGTAAATAAGCGTGGCAATCGCCACCAGCACGGCGATCAGCACGATCACGCGCCAGTCCCAGCCGGTTGACCAGGCGGCACCAATCGGAGCGGGCGTGGTCCACGGCGCCAGTGAGACAACGTGATTAATCAGGTTAGTTTTGGTGGCGGTCCAGGCGATCACGGCGTTAACCAGCGGCGCAAGCAGAAACGGAATAAACAGGATGGGATTCATCACCACCGGTGAGCCAAATATCACCGGCTCGTTGATGTTAAACATGCTGGGCACAATACTCAGTTTGCCAATTGAACGCAGGTGCGCTGAACGGCTGCGCAGATAAAGCAGCACCAGTCCCATGGTGGAACCGGAGCCGCCTATCACAATAAAAAACTGCCAGAAGGGTTCAATAAACACGTGCATGACCGGCTCTCCGGCGTTCAGCGCCTGCTGATTCAGCCCGAGATTGGTCAGCCAGAACGCCTGCAGAATGCCCCCGACGATCACCGCACCATGAATGCCGGCAAACCACAGCATATGGCACAAAAGCACCGCAACCAGTACCGCGGGCAGTGAATCAGATGCGGAGATAACCGGCGCGAAGATGGCCATAATCGCCTGAGGCAGCAGCATGCCAAACTGCGCCTGCACCCACAGGCTGAGCGGAAATAGCGTGAGAAAAATGGCGACAATCGGGATCAGCAGATCGAACGACTGGCGGATTTTTGGCGGAACCTGCTCGGGCAGCTTAAAGCCGATATGGTGTTTCTGCAGGAAATGCATCATTTCTGTGGCAAACAGCGCCACCAGAATCGCCGTGAAGATCCCTTCACCACCCAGCGAGCCTACCGGCAGTGTCTTGTCACTCTGGGGAGCTGCCACCACCAGAAAAGCCATCAGCGACAGGCTGGCTGCCATAAAACCGTTCATTTTGTAGCTGGTGGCAAGGTTATAGGCGATAGCGCTGGCGATGTAGAGCGCCATAATACCCATCGTCATGTTGTAGGGCATCATGATCTGCGCTTCATGCGCCTGCACCATACCCAGCCACCACTGTGCGAAGGCCCATGAACTGTCGGCAGAGAATGGCGGATGGGCAAACAGCAGCATAAACGAGCCGACAATCAGAAACGGCATAGAAGCGATGAAACCATCGCGAATTGCGATGACGTGACGCTGGCTGGAGAGGCGTCCGGCGAATGGGCTGATGCGGTTTTCAATGACGCCAAATAAAGATTCACTGATGCTGCTCATGGGCAAGCTCCTTGCAACAGGCAACAAGAGAATTAACCTGCGCAGCAGCTGCGCAGGCGGAAGAATTATTTGAGTGCGGGCGTTATTTTCAGGGGTGAATCAGTTTTAATGAATCTGCTAATATTTTTTCGCCGTTCATCATGCCGTAATCCATGCTATTTATGACGGCGATAGGCTTATTAAGCTGCTGGGCTATCGGAGCGAAATCAGCCAGTTTATATTTAATTTGCGGACCAAGCAGGCAGCAGTCAAAACCCTGAATTTCTTCATTAAACTCCTCTATGCCCACTGCTTTTATCTCAACATCAACACCCTGCTCTTTTGCCGCTTTTTCCATTTTCTGCACCACCATGCTGGTGGACATTCCGGCGGCACAGCACAGTAAAATCTTTGGCATGATCGTTTCCTTTGAATGATGTTTAATTAACGAATACACAGCCAGAAGATTTTCTGCAACCGGTTTCAGATCTGGATACAGAAAGTGTGAGAAATATCAAAACTCAATCCGGATAAATTAACTGGCAGAAAAATAGTGCAGGAGAGTGATTATACAGGGGCAGGGGCATAATTGCATGAAACAGCCGTCTGGCCGTCGCCGCAGCATCGGTTAGCTGCAGCAGAACGTGCCGGACGGCTGAGGCTGTCAGGAGATAGCAGAATCTTTATGTTTATCCGCTTCAAAGTGACTCTTGAACTGCTCATAAATGGAGATCATATTTGACGCATCGCCATGCAGAGGGCTTAATTTTCCGGCACGGACCAGCTCGATAACCAGCTGCAGTGCAGCCTGTTTTGGACTGCTGGCAGGATGGGCAATATCAGACATGCTTTTCTCACTCGTTTAATAGGGGTCAGCTGCACAGTTTAGCCTGGATTGTGCCGGGTTTGGATGCGCAGCGCGCTGCTGGCAGACCGTTCGGATAAAAAAGCCGCTCGGGGTGTTCATTGACCTGTGAGGCAATTGTCTATACTGGATCAAAAAAGGGAACACACAGCCACACATTCCGTACCAGCGCGAAGGTGTTAAAGGAGCCCGGTTATGCTGATTGGTTTTGTTTTATTAGTGAGTGCCTGCGGGCACGATGCCTGTGACGCGTTGCCGGTATCAGAGCGTATTTATCCGACAAAAACGGCCTGTGAAACCATGGCCAATCGCATCTACAAAGTCCGTCCTAACGTGGTCTTGCTGTGCGGCGAGGTTCATCGCTGAATTGAGGCCAGGATTTACTGCTTTGCTCACATTTTAGCCAGTCGCCATTGCAAGCGCTGGCAATAAGGTTCAAAATATAAGCTGTTTTACACTATCATCGTTGTGAATCCCATGAAGAAATCGCGCCCCCGTCGTCCTGCCGGACGCTGGGTTTATTACATTTTGTATGACGGTATCCTCTGGCCCTGCCCGGTGCGCTGGGAGTGGGAAAATGGCTTCGATGGCTGGCTTCCCTTCTACTATTCACCCACGTTTGAGTTTGTGGCGGGCGATCCGCGCAAGGCGTATCGTATTGCGCGCAGCAGCCTGCGTAACGTACGCGAAGCGCTGCATGATGCAGAGTATGCCTGAGTGCAGAAACAACGATGCGCCCGCAGGCGCATCGTTAAAACATTGACCGTTGCGCGGTGCGCAATCAGTTATTCAGCGTGTAATCCAGCGTGATTTCCGCATTCAGCAGCTGCGATACCGGGCAGCCCGCTTTCGCTTTCTGAATAATCTCGTCAAAGGCATCTTTATCCACGCCTGGCAGCGACACGGTGCTGGTCAGTGCCACTTTAGTGATGGCAAAGCCTTCGCCTTTTTTGTCCAGCGAGACATCGGCGGTGGTGTCGATGCTCTCCGGCTTATGGCCGGCATTGCCCAGCATCAGCGACAGCGCCATGGAGAAACAGGCAGCGTGTGCGGCACCGATCAGCTCTTCCGGGTTGGTCCCTTTCCCGCCTTCAAAGCGCGTATTAAAACCATACGGCTGCTGATTCAGTACGCCACTCTCTGTGCTGACGGTACCTTTACCTTTGATGTCACCTTCCCAATGGGCCGATCCTTTCTTGTGAATGGTCATGTCATTCCTCCTGTTAGTGGACAGCACTGAGTATAGACAACCCGCTCTGTTTTGCCTGGCTCAGCGCACCGCGCGCGGACGCGCGGGCTGTAAACCCGCCTCGCTCAGCAGGGCGTTAGCCTGCACCAGCGAATCCTGGGTGATATCCGCGATCGATTTTGCGCCGGTCAGCGTCATCGCAACCCGCATCTCTTTTTCAATCAGCGTCAGCAGATTTTCCACGCCGCGCTGCCCGTGCGTCGCCAGCGCATAGATAAAGGCGCGTCCCAGCAGCACGCTATCGGCACCGAGCGCCAGCATGCGCACCACATCCAGACCGCTGCGAATGCCGCTGTCTGCCAGAATGGTGATATCGCCTTTAACCGCATCGGCGATGGCCGGCAGCGCACGCGCTGACGAGAGCACGCCATCGAGCTGCCGTCCGCCGTGGTTGGAGACCACGATGCCGTCAGCGCCAAAGCGCACCGCATCGCGCGCATCCTCCGCATCCAGGATGCCTTTAATCACCATCGGTCCCTCCCAGAAATCGCGGATCCACTCCAGATCCTGCCAGGAGATAGAGGGATCGAAGTTGTTAGCCAGCCAGCCAATGTAATCCTCCAGGCCGGTGGGCTTGCCGAGATAAGCTGAAATGTTGCCCAGATCGTGAGGCCGGCCGTGCAGCCCGACGTCCCACGCCCACTGCGGGTGGGTGGCTGCCTGCCAGTAGCGGCGCAGCGCAGCGTGCGGCCCGCTCATGCCGGAGTGCGCATCGCGATAGCGCGCCCCCGGCGTGGGCATATCGACCGTAAACACCAGCGTGGTGCAGCCGGCTGCTTTGGCGCGCTCCAGCGCGTTACGCATAAATCCGCGATCGCGCAGCACATAGAGCTGAAACCACATCGGCCGGTTGATGGCTGGCGCCACCTCTTCGATAGGACAGAGCGAGACGGTAGAGAGCGTAAAGGGGATCCCCTTCTGTGCCGCTGCCCGCGCCGCCTGCACCTCCCCCCGGCGCGCATACATGCCGCATAACCCCACTGGCGCCAGCGCCACCGGCATCGCCAGCGTCTCATTAAACAGCCGGGTTTCCAGACTCAGCGCGGACATATTTTTCAGCACCCGCTGACGCAGCGCGACGTCTGAGAGGTCAGCCACGTTGCGCCGCAGCGTATGCTCAGCATAGGCACCGCCATCAAGATAGTGGAACAGGAACGGAGGCAAAATGCGCTGCGCTGCGGCGCGATAGTCACTGGCAGCAGAGATAATCATCAGGTGTTCTCCTTACGGGTCGCTGCCGTTTCGCCCGGCAGGCGGGTGATGCGCGCCTGACGCGCTTCATCTTCATGCAGCGTTTTCATCGTGGTATGGACAAAGCCGAGGTGATCCATCGCCGCCTGACGCGCGGCGGCGGCATCGCCTGCCATCACCGCATCAAACATTGCCTGATGCTGCTCATTGAGGCGGTTAAAAATCACCGGCTGGGTATACATGCGCTGACGGCTGTGCAGTACCGATGACTGCAGCAAATCGAAAAAGCCGCGCATGGTCTGCAGTAAGACCAGATTGTGTGAAGCCTCTGCAATCGCGAGATGAAAACGCAGATCGGCCTGCGCGGCGAGATCGGGATCGCCGCAGTCGTTCAGCCGCAGCAGCGCATCAAAGGCGTAGCGCAGTTTTTCTTTATCCGCTTCCGTTGCGCGCAGCGCGGCGTGCCAGGCGGTGCTGGCCTCAATGGCGTGGCGCGCCTCCAGAATATCCCAGCGGTAGTCGGGATCGGCCGCCAGCAGCTGACGCATCGGCTCGACGATACGCTGTTCTGACCAGGGTTCCGGCGGCTGACACAGCCAGGTGCCGCCGCCGCGTTTGCTGATCAGTACACCGCTGTTAATCAGCTGCTGAATCGCCTCGCGCAGGGAGGAGCGCGAGACGCCCAGCAGCGCCGCCAGCTGGCGTTCGCCCGGCAGCCGCATGCCGGGCGTCAGCTGCTGCGCGCCGATCCAGGCGCTGAGACGTTCGCGCAGCGGCGCGCTCACGGGATCATCCACGTCAGCACGTAGGCCTGCAGCGTGGTGATCACCCCGACCATGCAGGTAAAAATCAGGCTGTGTTTCACGGTAAAGCGGAACAGATCGGACTCTTTCCCCACCAGCCCGACCGCCGCGCAGGCGATCGCAATCGACTGCGGCGATATCATCTTACCGGTCACGCCGCCGGTGGTATTAGCGGCCACCAGCAGAATATCGGATACGCCAATCTGCTGCGCCGTGGTCGCCTGCAGCGCGGCAAACAGCGCGTTGGAGGAGGTGTCCGATCCGGTCAGAAACACGCCCAGCCAGCCGAGAAACGGTGAGAAAAAGGTAAACGCCTGCCCGGTGTGCGCCAGCGCCAGCGCCAGCGTAGCAGAGAGCCCGGAGTAGTTAGAGATAAAGGCAAACGCCAGCACCATGCCGATAGAGTAGATCGGCAGCGCCAGCTCTTTCAGCGTCTCTGCGAACGTCTGCAGCGCCGCGCGCGGTTTCATCCGCAGCCAGAGGATCGACAGCAGTGCCGCAACCAGAATCGCCGTGCCGGTGGCTGAAACCACATCGAATTTAAACAGTGCAGCGTACGGCGTGGCCTGACTCACCACCGGCGGCATCCGCGCCACCAGCTCATGCAGCAGCGGTACCGGCACGGTAAAGACCCAGTCATAGAGTGCGCCGCCTTTGGCAAACAGCGCCTTGAAGGGCGGAATACTCCACAGCGTCACCGTCGCGGTAAGGAACAGAAACGGCATCCATGCGCGCACAATCTGCGCCAGCGTATAGCGCTGCGCTCCGGGCATGGCGTCAGCTGCATCGCGCTCTTCAAAACGGAAAATGCGTACCGGCTGCCAGCGACGTAAAAACAGCGTCAGACAGATCAATGAGGCGAGCGAGGAGATAATATCGGGCAGCTCCGGCCCGAGGAAGTTGGAGCTCAGGAACTGAGCAATGGCAAACGATCCTCCCGCCACGATCACCGCCGGCCAGGTCTCTTTCACCCCGCGCCAGCCATCCATGATCGCCATGATCCAGAACAGCACAATCAGCGTCAGAAACGGTAGCTGTCGCCCGGCCATCTGGCCAATCTGAAAGCTGTCCAGCCCGGTGACCTGCCCGGCCACAATAATCGGAATCCCCATCGCGCCGAACGCTACCGGCGCCGTATTGACAATCAGACAGAGGCCCGCCGCATAGAGCGGTTTGAAGCCCAGTCCGACCAGCAGTGCAGCGGTAATGGCCACCGGCGCACCAAACCCTGCCGCCCCTTCCAGGAAGGCGCCAAAGGCAAAACCGACGATCAGCATCTGCAGGCGCTGATCCGGCGTGATCGACAGGATCGACGCGCGAATAATGTCGAACTGCCCGGTTTTAACCGAGATCTTATACACAAACACGGCGGCAATGATGATCCAGGCGATCGGCCACAGGCCATAGAAAAAACCATACACCGCCGACGCCAGCGCCTGCCCCACTGGCATGCCATACAGCAGCAGCGCCACCAGCAGCGCCAGCACAACGGTCGCCGTGCCCGCCTGGTAGCCTTTGAGCTTGAGTTTAATCAGCGCAAAAAAGAAAAAAACAATCGGTATCACTGCGACCAGGCTGGAAAGCCACAGATTATTAAGCGGATCATAATTTTGCTGCCATACCTGCATGCCATTATCTCCGGAGGAGTGAAACCGGCACGGTGCAGCAAAACATGCACCGTGCAACAGTGCCCGTGACGCGCTGAAAGTGGTCGGACCGCATTCAGGAAACCGGGCTTATGGCGTCAGATAGTTAATGCGTTGTTAACTGAAAGCAACGCATTGCGGGAGAATTTTGCAGCAGTGTGACCAGGCAAAAAGGTTTTAGCGCTTTTGGTAGGACCAATCAGCGCGACACGTGAGTAAATACGCCGGTATAGCTGTGCGGATGAAAGCGCAGGTTCAGCGCAATCAGGCCCAGCGTAATCATACCCTGCATCAGCCAGACGCTGGAGAAGCTGCCGCTGAACGCCTGCAGCTGGCCGGCGACAAACGGCATGCAGCCGGCAATGATAAACCCGGCGCCCTGCATAAATGCCACCAGGCGTGCGCCCGCCTGCGGGTGTGGCAGGTGATCAAGTGCCAGCACCATCGTCAGCGGAAACGCGGCACCCAGGCCAAACCCGGCCACTGCGGCCCAGCACCAGGGGGCGAACTGCGGCGCAACCAGCAGGCCAGCCATACCGGTCAGCTGACAGAGCAGGCTGAAAATCAGCGGCGGACGCCGGTCGGTGTGGCGGGCCAGCAGCGGCATCAGCAGCGCACCGATAACCTGACACAAAATCATTACGCCAAGCAGTGAACCGCCCGCCTGTTCACTCCAGCCGGCCTGCTGATACGCGTCCGGGAGCCACGCCACGCAGGTGGCGTAGCCGCCGTTTACCAGGCCAAAACTCAGCGCCAGCGACCAGGCGCGCGGCGTGCGCCACAGCGGGGGCAGCGCCGGTGCCGGCTGCGTCGCCGTCGCCGGCAGCCTTATCCGCAGCCAGAGCAGCAGGGCCAGCAGCGCTGGTAAAGCCCAGCTGCTTAACGCCAGCGTCCAGCCCATTCTGGCGCTGATCCAGGGCGTCAGCGTCGCCGCCACCCCGCCGCCGCCCATCAGCGCCCCCGCCCACAGCCCGGTTACGGCAGCGCTGCGCTGTGCAAAACGCTGGCGGATCACACCCGGCATCGCCATCTGCACCACGCCAGCACCGAGGCCCGCAACCAGCGCGCTGGCGACCAGTCCGCTGCCGCTGCCGGTAGCTGCACGCGCCAGCAGCGCCAGCAGCAGCAGCAGTAATCCCGCCTGCAGCAGGCGCTGCAGCGCAATACGCTGTAAAAGCGATGCGCTCAGCAGCGCCACCGCGCCCATCATGATCATCGGCACCGCCGGCAGCAGCGACGCCGCCAGCGGTGACAGGCCGATCGCCTGGCGCAGCTGACCGAGCAACGGGCTGACCGACGTCAGCAGCGGACGCATATTCAGTCCGGCCAGGATCAGGGCGGCCAGCGTCAGCGAATTTCTGTTCATAAACACTCTCAGTGTTAAAAGGTTGCCAGCATCGCAGCAGTAGTTACTATTGGGAAATAAAATAATGCCATAGCGAACAGTGGAAAAATGAATCGTCAGCCTATGTTTACGCCTCAGCAGCTGCTGAGCTTTGTTGCCGTCTGCGAAACCGCCAGCTTTACCCGAGCCGCCGGGCGGGTTCATCTTTCTCAGTCCACCGTCAGCCAGCAGGTGCGCCGGCTGGAGGAGATGCTCGGCAAAGCGCTGCTGGTACGCACGTCACATCAGGTTACGCTGACCGAAGAGGGTGAAAAGATGCTGGCCTACGCGCGCCGCATCATTACGCTTAACGGTGAAGCGTGGGATGTCATGGGCGATACCTGGCGAGACGGCGTTCTGCGGCTTGGCGTACCGGAAGATTTTGCAGCGCCGACCGCCGGGCTGCTGGCGGATTTCAGCCGGGCACACCCGCAGCTGCGTCTTGATGTTATGAGCGGCATGTATGTTGATCTGCACCGTGCATGGCTGCGTGAAGAGCTGGATATCATGCTCATCAAGCAGCCCGGCGGCGAGCGTCCCCTCGCCTCGCGCCCTGAGCCGCTGCTCTGGCTCGATAGCCAGGCTCATCCCTGCTTTACCCGCTCGCCGGTCCCGCTGGTGGTATTCCCGCAGCAGGGACTCTACCGGGAGGAGATGTGCCAGGCGCTGGACCAGCTGGCGCGCAGCTGGCGCATCAGCTACAGCAGTGCCAGCCTGGCGGCGCTCGCCAGCGCCAGCGAAGCCGGACTGGGCCTGACGCTACTGCCCGCCAGCTGCCGTCTCCCCGGCCATCGCGTGCTGGGCCTCGCCGAGGGTCTGCCGCCGGTCACACATTTTGAGCTGGCGCTGTTCTGCCGTCTGCCGCAGGATGCGCTGCAGCAGACGCTGGCGCAGGCGCTGGCTGAGTTCTGCCATCTGCAGTGGCAGTGATTTTTCCACTGCCGGGCAGTGGCAAATATCGCAGCGGCGGCCCGGCAGATTTGTCAGATTAGGGTTTTCCCTGCGATCCGGAGCCTTTTATGTCCGTTACCTCTGCCAGCCGTCGTTCTTTTCTCAGCCAGGGCGTTCGCCTGACCGCCGCCGGAAGCCTGCTGGCTGCCGGTATGAGTCGCGCCGCGCCGTTACCCGCTCTTCCAGCCTGTCAGACTGCCCTACCCCCGCCTGACGCTGCTCACTATCAGCTCTGCAACGTGCGTCTTGAAGAGGCGTTTGAACGCGAAGGCGGCGAGGTGATCGCCACCCGCACCGCGTACTACAACCTCACGATTAAAGAGGGGCTGTTTGTCGCGATTGAGCCAGCCAGCACGCCACGCAACGCTGCGCTGCCGCAGTGGGATGCACAGGGCGCGCTGCTGCTGCCTCGCACCCGTGATATGCATATCCACCTTGATAAGACGTTTTACGGCGGCTCGTGGCAGGCTCCGCGCCCGCGTCAGGGCAAAACCATTATGGATATGATCGCCCGGGAAGAGGTGCTGATCCCGCAGCTGCTCCCCACTTCACAGGCGCGTGCCGAAGCGCTGATTGCCCTGCTGCAGAGCAAAGGCACCACCGAAGCGCGCAGCCACTGCAACATCGATCCGGTCAGCGGCCTGCAGAGCCTGGCGCACCTGCAGCAGGCGCTGGCACAGCATCCCGATTTCCGCTGCGGAATTGTTGCCTTTCCGCAACACGGCCTGCTGCACTCAAAGGTTGATCGGCTGATGCGCGAGGCGATGCAGCCGGGCGTCACGCATGTGGGCGGCCTCGATCCGACCAGCGTTGATGGCGCAATGGAAGCGTCGCTTGATGCGATGTTTCAGATAGCGCTCGACTATCAGCGCGGCGTGGATATCCATCTGCACGAAATCAGCGCGGCGGGCGTAGCGGCTATTCAGTACATGATTGATACCGTTGCCCGTCATCCGCAGCTTAAAGGGCGCGTAACGCTGAGCCACGGCTTTGCACTGGCCACGCTGGAAGGAGATGCGCTGGATCGGATGATTGCCGGCATGGCGGAGCAGCAGATTAGCCTGGCGTCCACCATTCCGATCGGCAGACTGACCATGCCGCTGCCGCAGCTGCAGGCGGCAGGCGTCAACGTGATGACCGGCACTGACAGCGTGATCGATCACTGGTCCCCTTTTGGCACCGGCAGCATGCTGGAAAAAGCCAATCTCTATGCTCAGCTTTACCGCGGCTCTGATGAGTATGGGCTAAGCCGCGCGCTGCATATCGCAACCGGAGGTATTCTGCCGCTCTCTAATCAGGGCGTGCGGCAGTGGCCTGCGCTGCAGGATGAAGCCAGCATGATGCTGGTGTCAGCCAGCTGCTCCGCTGAAGCCGTGGCGCGGATTGCGCCGGTGCAGGCCACCTTTCAGCGGGGCAAAGTGGTGTTTTTTGCCGGTTAAGCGCCGGTTCTGTTCGCCGTCAGCTGCGGCCGGGCAGAGGACGTCTGGCCGCGCCCTCTGCACTCTCCCCGGCCCTGCGCTGCTTAGCGCCCAACCATGGGGCTGGTATGGATGCCGGTTCCGTTCGCTACGGGGTGCCGGGGCCGGTTCCGTTCGCCGTCAGCTGCGGCAGCTGCCTTTGCCCCGGCGCGGCGACCGGGCAGAGGACGCCTGGCCGCGCCCTCTGCACTCCCCGGCCCTGCGCCAGCCCCGCCCGCCGCTGCGCGGTTCCCTCGCTCACGCCCGCTTCCCGGGGACCGGCCGCCATTCGCTCCTGCTCACCGCGCCCTTTCGCCGACGTCCTGTCGGCTCATCCCGGAACCGTGCCCTCCCTCGGCGGACCCGGATGGCGCTTCCCGCCGCTGCTGCTTTTTTTCTCTTCAATAAGTGTCTTATGGCTGAAGGTTTTGTAGAGAAGCTTCAGCGCACACCAAACCAAATTAAAAAAAAGAAATGAAGAATTTGCAGGCGGGGAAAAGGGGCGCCATCCGCAGCGCCGGGCGCAGCGTGACGGCCAGGGGAGCCGGCAGGACGCCGGCGAGAGCGCGGGCTGAGCAGGAGCGAATCCGCGCGGTCCGTTAAGGCCGGAGGGATAAGCCCGGGAATTCGCGAGGACGGCGCGGGGCGCGGATTGCTAAGGGGCGCGCCCACCCGGCCCTTAGCCCGTCCGCATGCGGAGATGCCGCTGAAACTGCCAGAAGCCTGGCGGGCGGAACCCCTCCGGTGCCGCGCACAGCCCTGCCCTGACGGGCGGAACCCCTCCGGTGCCGCGCTCAGCCCTGCCCTGACGGGCGGAACCCTCTCAGTGCCCCGCGCTGCTAAGCACCCAGCCCAAAAACAAAAAAGCCTCCGGCTGGAGGCTTTTGTCTTACTAACCGGCGACACCCGCCGCTGCATAGCGTTTTACGACAACATCTGAATTGCCAGCGCGTAGAGGCGCTGATGATCATCGTCACTGACTGGCTCTTCTTCCGCATAACAGGCGATCATTGAGCTGACTTTATCAGAGGATAAAGCTTCTCCATGAAGGTGCAGCGTTAATACGGCGCGGCCGACGATTTTCAGAATGTCTTCGCTATGTCCCTGGAGACTATGACTCAATGAAATTGACCTCTGAAGTAAATTCGTTCGCCAAATGGCGCGCTCAATATAGATCAGAACAACAAGGGTTTTTAATAAGAATTTCCTTATGCTGCGTAATATATAAGCCTGACCCGGGGAAAATTTATCTTAAATTGCCGCTGAAAAACGCACTAAAAGCGTTAATCTCCTTATTTGCTGAGTGATTTTTATACGCCAACGGATCGTTACGGATAATAACTTATTAAAACTTTGCAACAATAACCCCCCTGATGCGGGACAGGCTTTTGTTCTCTCTCCGGCCGTATGCATCAGGCGAATTACCGTTGCTGCCCGCGTGGCTTTCTGCCAGACTGGCCGCGTTATCTTCCCTCCTATCTGAGACATCTTTGTGACTGCTTTTTCAACCCTGACGCAACTGCCCGCCAGCCAGCTCGACAACCTGCGCGATATGGGCTTTGATGCGATGACGCCTATCCAGGCAGCGTCGCTTCCCGCCATACTTGCCGGCCGCGATGTGCGTGCGCAGGCGAAGACCGGCAGCGGCAAAACCGCTGCGTTCGGTATCGGCCTGCTTAATCGTATCGACAACAGCCAGTTTCATACCCAGGCGCTGGTGCTCTGCCCGACGCGTGAACTGGCTGAACAGGTCAGCAATGTGCTGCGTCAGCTGGCACGTTTTACGCGCAATATTAAAATTCTCACGCTGTGTGGCGGCCAGCCGATGAGCACACAGCGCGATTCGCTGGTGCATGCCCCGCACATCGTCGTCGGCACGCCAGGCCGACTGCTGGATCACCTTAAGCGCGACAATCTCGATCTCAGCCAGCTGCAGACGCTGGTGCTCGACGAAGCCGACCGCATGCTGGAGATGGGTTTCCGCGACGATATGGAAGCGATTATTGGCTTCACGCCCGCGGCACGGCAGACGCTACTTTTCTCCGCCACCTGGCCTGACACCATTGCCAGCCTGAGCCAGCGCTTTCAGCGCGACGCGCTGGCGGTTGCAACGGAAACCGAAGCGGAGCTGCCTGCGATTGAGCAGCAGTTTATCGAAGCGAGCGCAGGCGAGCGCGTTAACCTGTTGTGCGCCCTGCTGAGTCAGCACCAGCCCGCCTCCTGCGTGGTGTTCTGCAACACCAAACGCGAGTGCGATGATATTGCCGCTGCGCTGAACGATCGCGATATCAGCGCGCTGGCGCTGCATGGCGATCTGGAACAGCGCGATCGTGAGCGCGTGCTGATCCGCTTTGCCAACGGCAGCAGCCGCGTCCTGATCGCCACCGACGTAGCCGCACGCGGTCTGGATATCAAATCGCTGGCGCTGGTCGTCAACCTTGAGCTGGCGTGGGATCCAGAAGTGCACCTGCACCGCATTGGTCGCACCGGGCGAGCGGGTGAAAAAGGGCTCGCGGTGAGCTTTGTGGCACCTGACGGCATGGCTCGCGCCCATGCGCTGGAGGATTACCTGCAGCAGAAACTTAACTGGGTGGCGGCCGCTACCTTAAAAGGCAGAGCGGCACAGGCGCTTCCTGCGGCCATGATGACACTCTGTATTGATGGCGGACGCAAAGCAAAAATCCGTCCGGGTGATATCCTGGGCGCGCTGACAGGCGAAGCGGGCTTCAGCGCCGATCAGATCGGTAAAATTGACCTGACACCGTCGCACGCCTATGTCGCTATTGCGGCAGCGCAGGCGAAAAAAGCGCTGATCAGGCTCAAAGAGGGCAAAATCAAAGGGAAAAGCGTACGCGCGATTCTCCTGAAATAGCATGGCCATAGCGTGAGGGCGATCGCGCCCTTGCGCTAAATCTTCCCCTTCTCCCTTCATTTTTCGCGCGCCCTGCCGATAAGTTAATCATGGCACTTCCGCCCTCTCCCTGCTCCGCCCAGATTCTGCCCCGAGGCCATGATGGATAATTTTCAGAAAGAGATCGACGAACGCGCAAACCTGGCGCTGTCCAACAAATTTGAACTGCTGCTGTTTCGGCTGGGTTCCGATCGGCTGAAAGGCAAATCTGAGCTGTATGGCATCAACGTGTTCAAGCTGCGCGAAATTGTGCCGATGCCGGCGATTACGCGCGCGGCCGGTATGAACTCGCCGCTGCTGGGTATGGCCAGTATCCGGGGGCAGTTTATTCCGGTTATCGATCTGCCGGCCGTAACCGGCTGCAAGCCGGAAACCGGTCTGAATCTGCTGCTGGTTACTGAATATGCGCGCAGTACTCAGGCGTTCGCGGTGGAGTCGGTAGAGAATATTGTGCGTCTCGACTGGAGTCAGGTGCATACCGCAGAAGCGGGGATCAGCAGCCGCAATATCACCAGTATCGCCTGTCTTGACAGCGATGGCGAAAGCAACAATCTGGCGCTGGTACTCGACGTAGAGCAGATCCTCTATGACATTATTCCTTCGGTGCGCGGCGTTGAGCCTGACGCTAAGACCGCGAAAAACTTTAACCTGAAGCCGGGCGCAGTCGCTATCGTGGCGGAAGATTCTAAAGTGGCCCGCCAGCTGCTCGAACAGGGACTGAAAAGCATGGGTATTCCGGCCCTGATGCACAATACCGGCCTGGAAGCGTGGATAAAAATCAACGAAATGAAGAAAGAAGCGCAGGCCAGCGGCGAATCGATTCACGATAAAATCGCCCTGGTTCTGACCGATCTGGAGATGCCGGAGATGGATGGCTTCACGCTGACGCGTAATATCAAGCGTGATGACACACTGCGCCATATACCGGTCGTCATCCACTCTTCGCTTTCCGGCAGCGCCAATGAAGATCACGTGCGTAAAGTGGGCGCCGATGGTTATGTGGCAAAATTCGAGATCAATGAGCTCTCCAGTGCCATTTTCAGCGTGCTGGAAAAACAGCGCTAAATCCGCCCTGTTCCCCCTTCCCTTTAAGGCGCGACTATCGCGCCTTTTTTATTGCGGCTATTCCTTCCGCCCTGAAACAGTACCGCTTATTTACCATCATTTAGTACTGCTAACCGATCTTCGCTACCGCGCGCAAAAATTAAAGTAAATATATTAGTTACCGATAACTGTTGCGCCTGCGCTGGCGTTTTCAGGGATAACCTGCGCAGACAGATTTCCATTTTTCTTTTAAAAACAGTCTTTCGCAGCAAATTAATCATTTGCTGACGCATCCTATTACTGTCTGATTTCTGGCAAACAGGGAGAACCAATGTTGAGCATCAAGAATATGAAAGTCGGGGTACGCCTGGGCATCGCCTTTGGCCTGGTAGTGGCCCTGTTAATGGTGGTGGGCGTTACGTCGTGGCTGAAAATCAGCAATATTAAAACCGGCATTACCTCCATTGTAGAAGATCGTTTTGTTAAGGTTCGCCTCGGCTTCGACGTGCGCGATGGCGTGAATGACCAGATAAAATATCTGCGCGGTATCGTGATTGATACCACCCGACCGGAAAATAACGTTAAACGCTTTGCTCAGCTTGCGGATGCGACGGCGCAGACCAACAGCGCGATGAAAAAAATTGAGGCCATTCAGGTTACGCCGGTAGGTAAAAAGAAAATTGCCGGATTACTTGCCGCCAGCAAACTGTTTGAACAGCAAAAAAATGATGTGCTGGCGCTGGTGCGGGACGGCAAGACAGATGAAGCCAGCAACTACGTGCTGAAGAAGATTACCCAGACGCAAAACACCTTTTTGCTCAGCGCGGCCGCTTTTGCCGACTCTCAGGCCAGCCAGCTGCATCAGGAGGGAGTAGGCATCATTAAAGATGGCACCACGGCGATTCAGGTTTCCGTTATTTTTACGGCTATCGCCATCGCGGCTGCCGTGCTGCTGGGCCTGCTGCTGACCCGTTCCATCGTGCGTCCGCTTAATGAAGCTGTCGCCGTCGCCAGCAAAGTTGCCGCCGGCGATCTCAGCTCGCGCATAACGGTCCGCAGTAAAGATGAAACCGGCGTGCTGATGCAGGCGCTGCAGACCATGAACGACAATCTGATGACCATCGTCTCTAACGTGCGCGCCGGCTCCGATACCATCGCCGTCGCCTCTAATCAGATCTCCAGCGGCAATATCGATCTCTCTTCGCGCACCGAGCAGCAGGCGAGCTCGCTGGAAGAGACCGCTTCCGCGATGGAGCAGATGACCGCGACCGTGAAGCACAACGCCGATAACGCGCGCGAAGCAAACTCGCTGGTCTCAAAAACCTCTGAGGTGGCTAAAGAGGGTGGCGTGGTGATGGAGCAGGTTATCGATAAAATGGAGGCGATTACTTACTCCTCGAAGAAGATTGTCGATATTATCAGCGTCATCGACTCTATCGCTTTCCAGACCAATATTCTGTCGCTTAACGCCGCCGTTGAGGCAGCGCGTGCCGGCGAACAGGGACGCGGCTTTGCCGTGGTGGCATCGGAAGTGCGTAACCTGGCCCAGCGCTCCGCCTCCGCCGCTAAAGAGATTAAAGTCCTGATTGAAGATTCCGTGACCAAAGTTGATGAAGGCAGCCGCCTGGTGACGCACGCCGGATCTACCATAAGTGAAGTCGTCAGCAGCGTGCAGAGCGTGGCTGAGATTATGAGCGAAATTACCATTGCCAGCAGCGAACAGAGCAGCGGCATTGGTGAGATTAATCAGGCTATTACGCAGATGGAAGCGGTGACGCAGCAGAATGCCTCGCTGGTGCAGGAAGCATCTGCCGCCTCGCAGGCGCTGCAGGAGCAGGCCGATCGGCTGGCGCAGTCAATGAGCGTGTTTAAAACCGCGCTGGCGTAATGCCCACGGCCGGGCCGCCGGTGACGGCGACCCGGCTGCGGTCAGTTGAACAGCGACCAGGCGACAGAAGAGATCGCCAGCACTCCGATAATCACCACAAAGAGGTTGCTGATTTTCCCGCTGTACTGGCGCATTGCCGGCACTTTCTGAATCGCATACATCGGCATCAAAAACAGGATTGCCGCGATAACCGGCCCGCCCAGCGTTTCAATCATGCCAAGAATACTGGGGTTCAGCGTGGCCACCAGCCAGGTGGTCAGCAGCATAAACAGCGTGGTCAGCCGGTTCAGCTTCTGCGGCGCGATCGCTTTACCCCGGCTGCGCAGCGATTTGGTGACGATGCCGTTAAAGCCTTCGCGCGCCCCCAGGTAGTGACCCAGGAACGATTTCGTGATCGCCACCATCGCGACAATCGGACCCAGCCAGGCGATCATCGGCACCTGAAAATGGTTAGCCAGATAAGAAAGAATGGTAATGTTCTGCGCTTTGGCCGCCTGCAGATCGGCTGGCGACAGGCTCAGCACGCAGCTGAACACAAAAAACATCACCGTGACCACCATCATCAGATGCGCGCTGGCCAGTATGCGCGAGCAGCGTTTTTCCGCACCGGCGCCATATTCGTCGCGTTTTGCGACGGCAAAAGACGAGATAATCGGCGAATGGTTAAATGAAAAAACCATCACCGGAATGGCCAGCCACAGCGTCATCCACAGATTGCCGCTGCCCGTTGCCTCGCTAAACGACAGCGTCTGCAGCGCGGCACCGTGCCAGTGCGGAACCAGCCAGGCGGCCAGCAGCATCAGGACGGCAACAAACGGAAAGACCAGAATACTCATCGCCTTCACGATCATCTGCTCGCCAAAGCGCACGATAACCATCATCCCGCTGATCAGCAGCAGCGACAGCAGCGCGCGCGGCGGCGACACCAGGCCAAGCTGATGCACAATAAAACTGTCTACGGTATTGGTGATGGCCACGCTGTACATCAGCAGAATGGGATAGATAGCAAAAAAGTAGAGCAGCGTGATGATTTTACCCGCCCCGCTGCCAAAGTGCTCTTCCACCACGTCAGTGATATCTTCGCCCGGATTTTTACCCGAGAGGACGAAACGCGTCAGCGCGCGGTGCGCATAGAAGGTCATCGGGAACGCCAGTACGGCCATGATCAGCAGCGGCAGCAGCCCGCCCGCGCCGGCGTTAATCGGCAGAAACAGCACTCCGGCACCAATCGCCGTACCATACAGACCCAGCATCCACACCGTGTCACTCTTGCTCCAGCCCCTGGCCGCTCTGGCGGTTGCCAGCGTGCTGGTTTGTGAGTTGTTCATCACTCTCTCCAGATTCATCATTATTGCAGCCGGTCTCCGGCTCTCTGTTCACGGTCAGCCGCTGCGGGCTGCCGTTTAACCGCGCTCATGCTATACGTTTTTGTCACCGTGCGGGGGTTACAACGCAAGATACGCGTCACAAAAGCAGCAAAAATGCGCAGGCTGGTAAATTTATGCTTTAAAAATGCACAAAACCGGCGCGCAATCGATTGCCTGACGTTATTTGACCTGAGTCACAAAAATTGTGCAAGTGAAGGTAGTAACCGGTGAGTAAAAGCAGCGGTCTCTCCCGGCTGCTGCCCTCTTCTGCCAGAGACAGAGATCGGAGGGCAACGCCGGGAGGGTCAGGGATCAGAATGCGCGCATTCTGTATAACGCATAGAGGAAATAGTACGCTGTGAGTGAGTTCAGATTCATAATCATGTACTTCAGTTTTTCATTTTTATTCAGCAGCGTGAAGATACCTTTCGAGTATTTTCCGCGCTTTATCTGTTCTATTTCTGTTGCGATATCTGCCGGTGAAAAGGAAGCGTGGTACATGGCAGTGACAATCTGCATATCCAGCGCCAGCACGCGCTTTGAGATCCCTTTCAGGAAGTGATCTAGCTCGCTGGCCTGATATTTATCGACGATGGTGTCATACAGCGCGGTCAGCGACTGCTTACGCACCTTTAATTCACTGTACTGTACCTTCTGCTTGGAGAGCGAGCCGCTGGTATCTTCATAGTGATAGGCCGCGTTAGGCGTAATCAGGAAGTTGCTGATGCAGCTGAAATATTTCAGGTTAAACAGCAGATCTTCACTCATTGAGATCCCCTCAAGAAAACGCAGATTCAGGGATTCAATAATCTCCCGGCGGTAGCATTTATTATGCAGATAGCCGATGTTGTCGCTGATCTCCAGTTCGCCCAGCACATAAGGGATATCGTGCTGGCTGAAAAAGCCCGCCTGCGAAACCTTGCCAATGCGATCGTTATTCAGGTGGCCAACCATCAGGTCTACGGTTTCAGCCGGCCAGGCGTTGAGATTCTGCTTAAAACTCATCAGGAAATTGTCATCAACCCAGTCGTCGGCGTCCAGGAAGAGCACGTAGTCGCCGCGCGCCTTTAACAGCCCGGTATTGCGCGCAGCGCTGACGCCGGCGTTGATCTGCTCCAGCACGGTTATCTGCGGATAACAGGCAAACTCAGACAGAATCTGCGCGCTGTTATCGCGGCTGCCGTCGTTAACCACCACCACTTCATAACTGCTGAACGTCTGGTTCAAAACGCTCAGCAGCGTGCGCCGGATGGTATTTTGTGAGTTATAAACGGGAATGATGATACTGAAGAGCGGATTGTCATTCATGATAAACTCTCTTTGCTGTCTGAGGTTTTGTAATTGCTAAATAACTGCCATAGCTTCCTGGGGTTGAAAAAAACCTGGTGGATCCGCGCCACGGGTTGCGCGGTGAAAAAATAATTAAGCAGGGAGAAAGAGACGAATTCGGTAATCACCACGCTCAGTGCAGCGCCGGTCAGGCCGTAATGCGGCACCAGCAGCAGTGAAGAGATCAGGCAGATAACCAGCACCGCGAAGGTCTTTTTGATCAGGAAGCGGTAGCCGTTATATTTCACAATGAAGCGGTCCATCACGCTGCTCAGCACACCGCACATCGCGCCCACGCTCAGCAACAGCGTCGGGGCTACCGCATCCAGATAGGCAGCGCCATAAAAATGGCCAATAAACCAGCCTGACAGCAGCCAGATCGCCACAATCACCAGCGCGGAGACGCCAATCACCAGCAGATGCAGCTGCTGCGCTTTAACGATCGCCCGCTCGCGGTTGCGCTCGGCAAAGAAAGCGGGATAAAACGACGCCAGCAGCGCGGCCGGTAAAAATACCCACGCCGTGGAGAGCGTCAGCGCCACAGAGAAAATGCCCGCCTCTTTTACGCCGAGGAAGTAAGAGACGCTTACCTGGTTGACGCGCGTATAGATGCCGACTGCAATGGCCGAAATAACCAGCGACATACCTGATGCCACCATATAGCGCGAATATTGCTTCAGCTGACGCAGCGCCGGCAGCGGTTCATGGCGGTGCTGGCGCGTAAAGAGCGCGAGCTTAATGACAAAGGGAATAAGGGTGGCGAGCACAATCGGGATCGCCAGATAGTGCGGATCCAGCTCCAGCCAGGAGATAAGGAATCGCACCGAGAGGCTGATCGCCAGCCCGATAACGTTAGCGATCACATTGAGACGGGCATTGAGCATCGCCTCGTTGTAGATGTTAACCAGATCGAGCGCCGAGAAAAGGCAGGCCAGCGCAGCGGCACAGATAAAGACCACCGCGTCCGGGCTCCACTCCGCTTTCATGATCAGCATGCCGCTGATTGCCAGGACGCTGTAGACGCCCAGCACCAGCAGGCCGGCAGCCATCATCAGACGAATACCCGAACGGTGATTCTGCGCAATGCGCTTCAGCAATATGACATCGCTGCCCATTACCGCGATGCTCTGCAAAAACTGAAAAATCAGCATTGAGAGTGAGATAATGCCGAAGGTGGTCGGGCCGACATATTTGGCGACGTAAGAGGTCACAAAAATCAGGCCAAACACGGCGATCAGCTTTTCAGCGATCATCCACATTGAGTTTCTGAGTTTCTCTTTCATTCCGGTTCCCCTTACGCTTTACGCGCCAGGCGGCGCAGCTGTGAAACGCCGCGCGGGCTGACAAAAAAGAGGGTGAAATAGAGGCTCCAGGGATTCAGCATCGGGCCGGACGAGAGATAAGCGCGGAAACTGCGGCGATACAGCGCGATATACTCTTCAATAAAGGCACCGCTGAATTCACGGCTGTTGAGCCCTTTGCTGATATAGGAAGAGGTGACCTTGAGCACGAGATGGTAGTAGTAGCGATGGTGCTGCCGGGTCATAAACGCCTTCATCCGGCCAAACGAACGCGCAAAGGAGAAGTGTTTTTCCCGCAGCGCCGAACGGGTGGCGGAGTTGTCCGACTTTACGTAGTGGTAGACCACGCGTTCGGTGACGATTACCTGCTGGTTCTGCAGCAGATAGAGGTAGTTCATCACAAACAGCAGATCTTCGAAGTTGAAGATCTCCTCGTTAAAGCGCAGCTGATGCTGCCGGATAACGTCCGCGCGAAATACCTTGTCGCAGATGCCGTGACGGGGATGGAAATAGAGCACGTCGTTGACCGCTGCCGCCGCGCTCATCTGCCGCGATGCGTCACGGTTGGCAGGCTGATCCAGCGGCTCACCGGCAGGCGTAAAATGCTGCGACTCGCCGATACACATGCCGATATTTTCCTGCATCAGCCCAGCCCAGGTGGCAAAGGCGTCGTGCGGCAAAAAATCATCAGCGTCTAAAAAACAGATAAATTTACCGCGTGCGCTGCGCAGCCCCTGATTACGTGCCGCAGAGACGCCCATATTGGACTGTTCAATGATGTGAAACTGCGGATGGTGCGCAAACCGCTCAAGAATGGCCTGCGACGTATCCGTTGAGCCATCATTGATAAAAATCGCTTCAAAGCGCATTTCCGTCTGCTGCAGCAGACTATTAATGCTTCTTTCCAGATAAGCAGCCGCGTTATACACCGGCACAATGACGCTCAGTAACACGTCGTTTACGGGATTTTGCATGAGACCTCAGAACTCGTTTTGTCAGTATTAATAAGGCGAACGCAGCGGCGTTAAACATTGCCGTTCAGATAACGCGCGTGCCTGATGGCATATTCCTGCGTCCGGCTTAACTGTATTCCGGATTTTTTTCGGAGTTTCCTCAGTAAGGAATTCCGCTAATTAAATAAATGAATACTCAATGTAATAATAAGAATTTCGCCAGCGCTGCACGCCAGAACTATTTATTATTCGTTTGTAAATGCATACCGCTGACGACGCGCAGCTGCCTGCGCTTCACCCTGCAATCCGGCTGGATGGCGGGCAAAGAGTGGCGGCTTTAGCGTTAGCTTCAGCTGGATATCATTCTTTATCAATAAGTTATCAGCGACTGACCTGCCGCACTCTGCGGCGCGACGTCGCGCAAATCGTTTTACCGACTTTTCAGCGGCCTTAACGTAACGTGTGGCAACATTAATGATATGTGCTGTGCGCCCTGCTCTTTTATTATTCCGCTGCGTCTGTTGCGCCGCGTGAGAAGCAGGAGGCGTTAATCCAGTATGGCTATCGCAGCCATACTGCAATGGGCTTCAGGCCCTTAAAATGCGATCTGTTTCAAAACTTTAAACGGCATTCTCTCCGCTGAACAAGCCAGGGTCAATGGGGAGGTCAGGAAAACAGAATTTACGCAGCGACCCTGCCGTTAATTAAAATGCAGATTGATTAGCTTTAATAAAGCAATATTACGCTGACTGATAAGATAAACGCGTAAAGGTCACCAGGATTAATATCAGTAAAAAAAGATCGCGATTCCGCTGTAAATCACAGCACCGCAGCGCTACAGCGACTTAGGTCAAATAATGGTTAAAATAAAATCACTTTCTGCCGATAACGCTATCAACAGAACAACCGGTGAGCCAGTAAATGATTTCCCTGCAAACCAACCTTTCTGCCCTCAACGCGGTGCAGAACACAAACAAAAGCCAGTCAGCGCTGGGAACAGCGATACGTAATCTCTCTTCCGGGATGCGTATCAATAGCGCAAGTGATGATGCGGCAGGCCAGGCGATAGCCAACCGGATGCAGAGTCAGCAGCGCGGTTTGCAGCAGGCGCAGCGCAACGCAGGCGATGGGCTGTCGCTGGTAAATACCACTGCCGGCGCTCTGGATGAGATCAATAACCGCGTTCAGCGGATCCGGCAGCTGGCGGTACAGGGACTGAACGGTACCCTTTCGCAGAGTGACGCCGACTCCATTCAGGGAGAGATCAACCTTAACCTGAAAGAGATCGACCGTCTGAACAGCACGGCTGCGTTTAATGGCATCAAAACGCTCGACGGCAGCGCCGGACAAATCGGTTTCCAGGTTGGTGCCAACGATCGTGAAAAGATTATGCTGGACCTTTCCGCGCCGGGCTTTAGCGTCGGCGCGCTGGGATTGAAAGATCTGGTGATTGGTGGCATCAGCGGCAAAGTGACGCCGGTTAACCGCGTGACCGGCCTTGCCACCAATATGAATTTCACCAATCCGGCTATTACTGTGACCTATACGCCTTCGTCAGGTGCGCCGCAGCTGATGCGCAGCAGCGCGGATAACCGGCAGTATGTGCAGAGCACCGGCGCTGACGGCAAGCCGGTATACTATCTGGCGGCGGTAAGCGCCCGCTGGGACACCGCTAACGCCGCCGGAACGGTGGCAATCAGCCGCGCCACATCCGCCCCGCTCTACAGCAGCGTAAACACCATAGCGGCGCGTGCTATTCCGGCCGTTAATTTTCAGCAATCGGATGGCACTGCGCTTGCCGCTACGCCCGCCGCGCATCTGACCGTTGATAACGGCAGCTATTATGTTGAGCAAGGCGGTCTCTATCACGCTGCCACGCTGGACTTTGGCAGCAGCGGAAATGTTATTGCGCAGGTCACCAGCGCCCCGACAAAAAGCAGCGCCGATTTTGCTACGCCACCGGCTGCTGTAACGCAAACGCCCGCTATCGATACCAGCAGCGCCACGCTCAGCTTTACGGATGCCAGCGGAAATAGCGTGAGTAATGCGCGGCTGCTGCAGAGCGGTTCACAGTACGTGATGGAAGTTGATAACGGCGGCGGTAATTATCAATATTTTAACGCAGCGGTGGCCGCACATACTGACGAGAACGGCAGCAGCTCGCTGGCTATCAGCGCGGTCAGCAGCAGCGCTATCAACAGTTTTAGCAGCGTAAACAGCGTAACCGGTACGGCTTACGTCACGCTGGACCCGGCAAACGTTGAGTTGCGCTATACCGACGTCTCAGGCCAGAGCGCCAGCGACGTGCTGCGACTGGACGCTGACGGCAACTACTATATGGATGCGCCGGATACCGGCATTGATAAAACAGCGACCTTTGTGACCCACGACAGCAGCGGCAGTATCATGCTGAAAACGCTGCAGGGCACCGGTGATATTCAGATCTATTTTCAGGCGGGCATCTCTTCAACCACTGATGCCTCAACCAATCTGACGACGATGCGTGTTTCAGAGATGGGCGATGAGATCCGCCTGAAGCACCCGGACGATCCGCTGGCAACGCTGGATCGCGCCCTGGCGCTGATTGACAGCCGGCGCAGCCAGCTGGGTGCGATTGCCAACCGGCTGGAGTCGGCGCAGCGGCTGCAGAGCCAGAGCACAACCGATTACGCAACAGCCCGCTCGCGTATTGAAGACGCTGACTATGCGCAGGAAGTGTCAGCGATGGCGCGTCAGCAAATTCTGCAGCAGGCCGGTAACTCCGTGCTGGCAAAGGCGCAGCAGGAACCGCAGCAGGTGCTTAAGCTGCTGCAGGGGTAAGGGGCAACCGCCCCTTTTACTCGTCAGCCGGGGCGATACTGATAATATCGAACTTCGCCACGCCATCTACGCCGGTGCCGGGAGTTTTCATCATCGCAAGATCCTGCAGCACCGCTTCATGCGCCTCTTCATCTGAAGGCTCATTTTCGCTCTCCAGTATCACCTCTTCGCGCTTTTTAACGTCGCCATCCTGATGTTCATAGGTCACTTTGTATCGGGTACTCATTGCGCATTCTCCTTTTCGGGGGGAACGCTAAGTCTGGTCAACGGATGAGAATACGTCCAGCTGGGGTCTGCCGGAGGCTGTGTTATGCAGATGCTGAAAGGGGAAGAAAAATAATCTATAAGAGATGGAATTAACTGGTGCCGGAAACAGGAGTCGAACCTGCGACCTTCGCATTACGAATGCGCTGCTCTACCAACTGAGCTACACCGGCAATGGGGCGGGAACTACGGGGAGTAAAAATAGGAAATGTGACGCGCGGCGTCAAGATGCGGTGATTCAACCGCCCGCTTTTTCAGCAGCGCCGGCGCGTTTTCCACCACAAAAAAAAAGGCGAGGCCGGAGCCTCGCCAAAACGTGCTGGTTTTAATCGTAATAAGGTAACTTACGATCAACACCGTTGATATTGACCAGCACAAAGCCCGAAGGGGCCGTTTTATTGGTGGGATTACCCGCTGCCGTCGCGACAGTGAGCACCCCTTTCTCATTGGCACCAATGCCTGCTACGCCGTTATGAAAACCAAAGCGTGCCGCTGGCTTCAGCGTGCCCATTTTGGTGGTATCGGTCACCACCGAAAAGTCAGTCTGGAACAGCGAGCAGGAGCCTGACTCAAAACGCGTTGGCCCGGTGGTTTTCAGGTTAATCAGCGTATCACCGCTTTTGGCGCGCAGCTTAACCCACACCACCGCATAGGTGGTGCCGACCCGGTTGTAGCGGATATCCATCACCGCAGGCTGGCCCATATGCCAGGCGTCAGCCCAGACGGTATCCAGCCGCTGCAGGTTGATCCAGGTTTTACCGGTGCCGGCCATATTGACCGGCGACGCCGCCGTGCCGGTGGGCTGGGTCGCATCCGCTTTACCAATCAGCTCCATCACCCACTGCTGGTTCGCCACCGGGAAAAAGAGCTGTCCCAGGCGATACCAGTTATCGGTATCGGTGTTATTGGTGACTTTATGGCCGCTGTAGTAACCCGTGCGCAGGGAGCCGGTGATAATAGTGCCGTGGTTCTCCTCACGCCGGTAGCCATACTCAAACGTCGAGAGCCAGCGCGTGCCCGCCAGGTCGTTGGAGATAGTGGCACCCGACTGCAGGCCAATCTGGCGCATGATCACGCGGGCGTTATTGAGGTTAAACGGCGAGCCGCAATCCTCAATGTTCAGCGTATCGATGGTCCAGCCGCCGTCGGAGAGATCGCCAGGGTTACGCGTATGCTCAATCCAGACGTTACGCATAATGCCCTGCGTCACGCGCGGCATATAGAGCGTGGCGTCACCGTAACCGGTCTGGAAGTTACAGTTGCAGATCTCAATCGCGGTGGAGTGGTCCCACTTACCTTTTGGCGAGTTTGACCAGCCGATGTCGAATACGCGCCCGTAGGTCCACAGGGTGTAGATCTGGTCAAACTTACTGTCGAGGGTATCCAGCACTTTAATGACGGTCCCGCCGCTATTCTGCGCGCGGAAACAGTAGATATTTACCGTAGAGCCTTCGATGCAGGTGTTTTCGAAGAAGGGCTGCACGTTGGTACACAGCTCGGCTGTAATGGTACCTGTGTTGGCGGTGGTGTCGGCGGACGCCTGACCGTGCCAGGTAATCCCCTTGATCGCGGTGCGGCGCGCCTTCACTTTGAACACCGTATTGGCGCTCTTGTCGGAAATGATCGTGGTACGCGGCAGCGAACCCAGCTCCACATCATCCCCCTGCAGGCCAAAGAAGGCGACCTCAGTATCACTGATATCTATCGGGTTAATCAGGAATTTACCGCCCGGAAAGCGCACCGGCAGATCGCGGATATTGCCGCTGTAGCCCTGGGTCCACGCCAGCATGCGTTTGAAGGGTTCGGTGTCATTGGCGTAGCCATCTCCCTTCGCACCAAAGTGGTAGACGTTGAGGTCTGCCGGGTCGTTGATCACGCGCTTCCAGTAGAAGCCATTACCGACCGCCAGCGTACCGCCATCGTCAGCCGCCGTGGTCGTCCCGATAAAACCGGTAAAGTCACCGCCACCGCGAAAGTTTGAGTCCGCATTGTAGCGGCGCAAAAACGCAGAATCGCCGTTTTTAGCAGGTGCAGTGGTACGCAGTTCAGCAAATGAATTAACTTCGATCATGTCAGCCTCCTCGGCTTATACAGGGGTATTGGAATAGCGTCAGAAGGAGCGGCGTTAGCGTGCCGGCGTGCGGCAGTGCCGATCCCAGAGGTCGTTGTGATTGTTAATGGCACGCACGGTGCGAATATCCATGCGATCGGCGTCACTGCCGTGGGTATAAATGGGTGAAAACAGAGAGCAGGCGGAGTCGATAACGACCGGCGCCTCAGGGCTGGTGGTACTTCGATTGCTGCAGCTTGTCACGAGCGGCAGCATCATCAAGATTACTGTTGCTGATTTCCACACGTCGGGCCTCCTCACGCAGCTGCTGCTGCTGCTGGTTAACCGCTACCGCCTGCGCCGCTGTTTTTTCTGCGCGTTCGGTGTCTGCTTTAGCCTGCTGCTGCACTTTGCCGATCTTTTTACCGCCAGCGTAGCTGGCTACCAGCGCGGCGATGATGCCGAACAGCGCCGCCAGCCAGTGCCAGCTGCCCGCCAGCAGGGAAAGAAGAAAACTCATGATTTTTCCTCCAGCGCGCTGCGTTTTTCCGCCAGATTTTTCTGTCGCACAAACTGCGCCATAACGCCCATTGCCACCATAAAGGCACCAATTAACCCCAGGTAGTTGTGCGGCAGAACCTCTTTGACGTCCGGCGGCAGCGCATTCCAGGCATCGAGCGCGGAAGCGGGAAAAGATTGCGCCCACGCGCTGAGCATGGAGCCGAGTGAAGCGAGCCACACTGACCAGGTTTTAAACAGCAGGCGCGCGTGTTTAACAAACTCCAGCGTGGTGAAGCGCTGCAGCAGGAGCAGCAGTATGATTGCCGCCAGTACCGCAATGATGAAGATCATCCACTTCATGTTCATAGCAGCCCCCGGTAGATGTCATAGGTGCCGCTGCGCATCGCTTCCGCATGCCGCCGGGCGCGTCCGGCGGTCTGCCGCGCCCAAAGGCTATCCAGCATGGCATTCGCTGCGGCGTCAAAGTCGCCCTGCGTGACCGAGGTGAGCATGCCGCGAAACAGCGCAAGCCCCTCCACGCCCATCTGATACGCCATGCTAATCAGCACGTCACTGCGGGCATCGTTGCACTTCAGCAGCGCCTGGCGGATCAGTTCGCGCTGTTGCATCTCCTGCACTTTTTTCTCCACAATGCACTGCTTCCAGACGTCCCCGACGCGGCGCGGCACCTGAAAGATGTAGTTGCTCAGCGAGGCGCCCTTTGGTCCGATGCGGATGCCGCCCGCCACGGTGGGAAAGCCCTGCGTATCCAGATAGGGCGCTTCGCGATAACCCTCTTCAAAATTTAAAATGGCAATAATCTGGCTCATATCCGTTCCTTCTTTGAGGCGCAACACGGAGTACGCTGCGCACAGGGTCAGCACACTTAAACGTCACTGATCGGTCAGCCATTCGCGCACGCCAGATTCAAGCGCAACGCTCAAGCGTGGTTAAACAGTGAGCAATGTAAAAACGTTCCGTTCAGAACTGGAAAAGCAGGAGAAACTTAACGGGTAGCGTAGAGATGAACGTGGGGTAAACAGCAGTTATCGAAACTGGCGCTTTCACTGTGCGAGCGTCCCGGCGCCAGTACGGCACGCTCTACTCTGGATCGAATCTCCCGCTGACAGATACGTTCAGCAGTGCGCAGCGTGACGTCATCGCATTCGAGCCCGAGTGCGTTGTCGATAGTACGGTTCAGACGTGCGAGTGGCTGGCGTCGTCGATGACGCCGGGTTCGTGCATTACCGGTAAACGCTGATTTGCCATATTGGATAATCGCCATAACTCCTCCTGTGAATGAGTTTTTGGCGATGGGGTGGCAAACGCGGCCTTCCGGCAGAGGCCGGTGCGTCCGGTGTGCCACTGGAATCACCCACAATCCGCTTTCCCGGTCGTTAAAAAACGGCCAGGAAAAAGCAGAGAGAAGTGAAGGCAGGAGACAACTGACAACGCTGCTGAGTGCGTATCCACCCCATCCCAAAATACACTGATTTTGAGTGGGTAGTTTCGCGCTTGTGCAGCGCCTCAATTGTTTAAGAGCGGGCCCATCCGGGGGCAACGATTTCGTCCATCTATGGTCAAATTATTAACATGTTCTAATACTTTGGCAAACACCAACAGTTAATTTTTTATTTACCAGCAGTTAAATTTATGATTTCAGCCGGGTTATTTTTTTCTGCCGATGCCGGCAACGGCTCAGCCCAGGATCTGATAATCACGTGCCTGGCTCATGATAACGCGGGCGATCACCTGCAGAGAATCGGCTTCATCCAGCGTCAGATACCAGGTCTCATAGCGCTTGTTATCTGAGATAACGGCCACTTTTTTATGCTGCAATTGCAGGCGTTTGAGATAGAGCTGATCGTCAAGCGTAAACAGATAAATTCCATCGCCATCAAAGTGATGTACGCTGATATCGACAAACAGCTGATCGCGCGGTGCGAAGGTGCCGGCCATTGAATCGCTGTTCAGCGCAATAAGCCGGATGCTTTCTGCCGGGCGGCCATTAAACAGCACGCGCGCCTCATCCAGACCATATTCTATCGCCTGAATGGTCTCTACCAGCTCATCGCGCGCGGCAATGCCCTGCGCGCTGCGCTGGCCGATATCCAGGCTCTCCACGCGGAACATATGCCCGGCGGAGAGCAGACGCTGCTGCGAAAGCCCGGCATCCGGTTTCTCCATACCAAACTGCAGCCACTCCACGCGCACGCCCAGCAGATCGCTTAGCGCTAACAGATTCCCGTCATCCGGAATCGACTGACCGTTGAACCATTTCCATACCCCCGGCGTTGAAATTTTGCATCCTCTTTGCTGCAACGCCTGTGCAACCTGTTTGTTTCGTCCATGTCCGACAATTCCCGCACTTTCGCATGCGGCAATCAGCCTGGCAGTAAAAGCGTGTTTTGTACTCTCTTTTTTAACCATCAGTTAATTGTCTGCCATCAGTAAAAGACTGAATGTTATTTTGGTTTTTGCTACCAGTTCATTTTATATTACCGCTAGTTTACTACCCACGCGATATTATCAATGAAGCTGGAGGATCATTATCCTCGCCCGTCTGCGCTAAACCAGCAATGAATGTGTGACAGCTTGTTCTGACTGAGGTTTTCAGGAATCTTCTGTTAAACCCGGACCAGCGCTTACACAAAAAAATGGGTGAAAAGCGGCTGACGCGCCACAGATGACAGATAAATTTCAGAAAGCTGTGATATTGAGTGGATCTAAAGCAAAAAAAATGGGTACCTGTACAGGTACCCATCTGAGGCGGGCAGGACGGCTAGCGGCGCAGCGTATCGTCGCCCCAGCCAATCCATTTGTAGGTGGTCAGCGCTTCCAGCCCCATCGGACCGCGCGCGTGCAGTTTTTGCGTACTGACTGCCACCTCAGCGCCCAGACCAAACTGGCCGCCGTCGGTGAAACGGGTACTGGCGTTGACGTAGACCGCAGAAGAGTCCACCTGCTGAACAAACGCATTCGCGTGCCGGATGCTGCGCGTCAGAATGCCGTCGGAGTGCTGGGTGCCATATTCACGAATGTGCGCAATCGCCTCATCCATGTCCGCTACCCGCTTCACGTTGAGATCGTTTGACAGCCACTCATCGCGATAGTGCGCCTCGCTCACTGCGACGACGCTGGCCGGCCCTGTCTGCAGCTGCGCCAGAATATTGGCATCGCCGTGCAGCGTAATATTTTCCTGCGCCATACGCTGCAGGAAAGCTGGCAGGAAACGATCGAGTTGATCCTGATGGATCAGCAGCGTCTCCAGCGAGTTGCAGGCGCTCGGCCGCTGTTTTTTGGCGTTAACGATGATCTCAAGCGCCGGCGCGATCTCCATCGTCTCATCAAGATAGAGATGGCAGACGCCGATACCACCGGTGATCACCGGGATAGTGGAGTGTTCACGGCACAGCTTATGCAGCCCTGCCCCGCCGCGCGGGATCAGCATATCGACATAGCGATCCAGCTTCAGCAGCTGACTGACCAGCTCGCGATCCGGATTTTCAATCGCCTGTATGGCCCCGGCTGGCAGGTTATGTTTTACCAGCGCACGCTGAATGACTCTGACCGTGGCCGCATTGGTGCGCCATGTCTCTTTACCACCGCGCAGGATGGCTGCGTTGCCGGTTTTCAGGCAGAGAGCCGCCACATCAACGGTGACGTTCGGACGCGCTTCGTAAATAACGCCCACTACGCCGAGCGGCACACGACGCCGTTCAATACGCAGGCCGCTGTCGAGCTGGCCCCCGTCAATAAGCTGTCCGACCGGATCGGCCAGCTGGCAGACCTGCCGCACATCATCGGCGATACTCTTCAGCCGCTGCGGCGTCAGCGTCAGGCGATCGAGCAGTGCCGCGCTCATGCCGCTCTGCCGCGCGTCGGCCAGATCCTGTTCATTCGCCGCCAGAATCTCTGCGTGATCCGCCTCCAGCCCTTCAGCCAGGGTGAGCAACACCTGATTTTTCTCTGCGGTGGAGAGCGCCGCCAGCGCGTACGATGCCGCCCGCGCCGCCTTACCCATTTCCTCTAACATTTTCTGCTCCTTAGCTGACAACCATGTCGTCGCGATGCACGGCAACCGGGCCATATTCATAACCGAGAATATCACCGATCTCCTGGCTGTGATGTCCGGCGATCATGCGCATCGCATCGCTGTTGTAACGCGTCACGCCGTGGGCGATATCGCGTCCCTGCAGGTTGCGGATCCGGATCACCTCACCGCGTGAGAAATTTCCCTGCACCTCGCGGATGCCTTTAGGCAGCAGCGAACTGCCGCGCTCCAGCACCGCCGCCAGGGCACCATCATCAATGGTGATTTCGCCGGCCGGCGGCGCGCCGAAGATCCAGCGCTTGCGGTTCTCCAGCGGCGACTGCTGCGCGTGAAAGCGCGTGCCGACCGGTTTGCCGTTCAGCACATCGCTAATCACATCGGGACGGCTGCCGGCAGCGATAATCACATCGATGCCGGCGCGACAGGCGACATCCGCAGCCTGCAGTTTGGTTGCCATACCACCGGTGCCTAATCCTGACACGCTGCCGCCCGCCAGTGTCCGCAGCGCATCATCAATCTGGTGCACGTCGCTAATCAGCTGCGCCTCCGGATTCGTGCGCGGATCGGCGGTAAACAGCCCCTGCTGATCGGTCAGCAGCAGCAGTTTGTCCGCTCCGCCCAGCATTGCCGCCAGCGCCGAGAGGTTGTCGTTATCGCCAACTTTAATTTCCGCCGTAGCGACCGCATCGTTTTCGTTAATCACCGGAACGATGTGGTTATCCAGCAGCGCGCGCAGCATATCGCGCGCATAAAGAAAGCGTTCGCGATCTTCCATATCCGCGCGCGTCAGCAGCATCTGCCCGATATGGATGCCATAAATAGAGAACAGCTGCTCCCACAGCTGGATCAGACGGCTCTGCCCCACCGCAGCCAGCAGCTGCTTTGAGGCGATGGTCGGTGGCAGTTCGGGATAGCCAAGGTGTTCACGTCCGGCCGCAATCGCGCCGGAGGTGACAATAACAATGCGATGTCCCGCCGCGTGCATTTGTGCACACTGGCGAACCAGCTCCACCATGTGCGCCCGATTCAGCCGGCGCGAACCGCCGGTGAGAACGCTGGTACCCAATTTGACCACCAGGGTCTGACTGCCACTCATATTTTCCTGCCATCTGAGAAAAAATCCGCGAACGGACGTTTTATCAGGAGTCAGCAAGGAAGCCAACAGCCACGCCGGGAAAAGCGCGAATTTCCGCAGGCCAGTCAGCACAACTTAACCGCCTCGTTCACCCCGATTGCGCAAATCTGTCATAAAACCTTCATCAGCGATCGGTAAAACGTCCCGTGTTTTACAAACCTTTTCACGGGTACATACTTTTTTTACTCATCGGGATTGATAGCAAATGAAGAAAAGCACACTGGCACTGGTTGTTTCCGCACTGGCTTTGGCCACAACGGCACAAGCCGCAGAAATTTATAATAAAGACGGCAACAAACTGGATCTCTACGGTCGCGTAAAAGGGATGCACTATCTCAGTGACAATGCAGGCGCGGACGGTGATAAAACTTACGTGCGTCTCGGTTTTAAAGGTCAGACGCAGATCAACGATCTGATGACGGGTTACGGCCAGTGGGAATATCAGTTTCAGGGCAACCGCTCTGAAGGCAGTGACGCGAACAACGGCAACAAAACCCGTCTCGGCTTTGCCGGCCTGAAATTTGGCGACTATGGCTCAATCGATTATGGCCGTAACTACGGCGTGCTGTATGACGTGGAAGCCTGGACCGACGTTTTCCCTGAGTTCGGGGGTGACGGCACCGCGCGCACCGATAACTTTATGGCGGCGCGCACGTCAGGCGTGGCAACCTACCGCAACAGTAATTTCTTTGGTCTGGTGGATGGCCTGCGCTTCGCCCTGCAGTATCAGGGTAAAAACGACGCCGACAGCGCAAACAGCCGCGGCAGCGCAGCGGATACCAGCACCCAGAACGGCGACGGCTACGGCGCATCCCTGGGCTACACCATTGGCGATAGCGGCGTCAGCCTGATGTCAGCCATTACCTCATCCGATCGCACCAGTCAGCAGCAGCAGGCCGGCCTGCTCGGACGCGGCGACAAAGCGGAGTCCTGGGGAGCCGGTATTAAATATGATGCCAACGCCCTCTACCTGGCGTCCATCTACACCGAGACTCGCAACATGACGCCAATCGGCACGCGCGGCTTTGCCAACAAAGCGCAGAACATTGAAATGGTGGCGCAGTATCAGTTCGATTCCGGTCTGCGTCCGTCACTCGGCTATGTACAGACCAAAGGCAAGGATATTGAAGGCGTGGGTGATGAAGACCTGGTGAAATATGTTGATCTGGGCCTGACGTACTACTTCAATAAAAACATGTCGACCATGGTGGATTACAAAATCAATCAGCTGGATGACAACAACAAGCTGGGGCTGAACAATGACGATGTGGTTGCCGTTGCGCTGACCTATCAGTTCTGATTACCCGCTGCGGTATCGACACCCTGACAACGCAAGAGCCGGCGCATGACCGGCTCTTTTTTTTACGTTATGCGCTCAGCTTAACCGGCTCTTCTTTAAAACCAGCTGCGGGACGCAGATCGAGCTTCTGCTCGTGCAGCATCGCTTTCAGCCGCTCATGAAAGTTACGCAGGGTGCTCTCTACACGCTCGTTGTTCTCTTTACCTTTAATGGTTGTCACACTCCAGTCGCCCTCTTTATCAAACAGGCCGAAGTGATATTCGTAGGTAAAGTGATCGCTGTGCGCATCCAGCGTCATCCACCAGCCCCAGAACTCGCGGCTCTCCGGTGCAGGCTTTACGTTAACGCAGGCAGCCAGGCAGTCAAAAAAGAAACGCGTATCTTCGCATTTTCCTTCACGGATGTACGGCCCCAATTCGGTGAAGCGCTTAAGCAGGCGACTACGGGGGTGACCACTCGGTAACGTCATGCTAATTCTCTCCCTCAAATAAACCGTAAAAAAAGCAGCGCGCTGAGCAAAAGGCGCAGCGCGTAATATGCCGACATTAAGTTTTAGCAGAGGTTTTGTGTTTTGCCAGTTACCGCTGCAACTGTTTGCTGAGCCAGTCACAAATCTGATTCAGCGCTTTCTCAAAACTGTGAAATACCGGTGAAGCCGGAATAGCCAGCGTTTTGCCCTGCGCCGACGAACCGGCAATCAGGCGTGAGTCCTCCTCCGGGCTGAAAAGATCGTCCGGCCAGTAAGCGGCCAGCATCGGCACCGGGGTGCGGCGTCCCAGCAGCCCCTGTACCTTCAGCGAATAGCGATTCAGCTCAATGCGCAGGTTGCTGTCGGACGTTGACGCCATACCCAGCCGGCTCGCCAGCATATCCATATACATGTCCGGCAGCTGCTGCTGACGCGCCGCGTCAACAAACACGCCGTGTACCATCGCGCCCAGCGTGGCCACGGCACGGATACGCGGTACTTCAAGCCAGGCGAGTCGGGTCGCAATATTGGCACCAAAGCGGTAGCCAAACAGCGCCACGCGGGTGTGATCGATCCACGGCACGTTGCTGAGCTCGCGCAGAACCTGCTGATGCAGATGGCTGGTGTCCTGGTTTAGCGTCCATTTACTGCTATAGCCAACCGATGGCATATCCAGCGTCAGCATAGCGATACCGCGCGGGGCCAGGTAGTCATGAAACAGCCGATAGTGATCGCTCTGCAGCGAATCAAGCCCCCCGCACAGCATCACGGTGGGATAAGGTGCGCTGGCCTGCGCCGGCATATGCAGAAACCCGGTAACCGGGCTGCCGCCACTGACGGGAAACGTCAGCGATTTCAGCTCGCCCGGCAGCCGCCGGGTCGCCTCTTCATAGGCGCGATTAGCCAGCACCTGCGCCTGATCGGCCAGCTCATCGCCTTTAATGTAGGGATAGGCCGCGAGGCTGTAGAGATTCGCCGCATGCAGCCACTGCTGGCCCGCTTCATCATGCTGCTCGCTCTGCATCGCCCGCTGCTGCCAGAGCGCCGCCTGCTTTGACCACTCAAAATTCCAGTTGCCGCCGCGATAGCCGATTACCGTATCCAGCAGCGCCTCATCGGTGTGTTCAAAGCGGCTGACGGCGATGCGCGCCAGGACTTCGCTGATCTCCTGCGGTGACAGGCCGCGCCATGTCCAGAGCAGCTTGTTAAGCATGCGATACCAGCCGCGCTGAGTATCCCCCTCCAGCGCGTTATGCACCTGTGCGGTAGCGTGATGCTGGCGGCGCACCAGGGAAGAGGTTTCGGGATGTTTAAAACGCGGCTTGAATAACTCTTCGCTAAGATTTTTTTCGGCCATCTGATGGTTTCTCCTGCGGCGGTCGCATAGATGGCTATGAGTTTACTGCACCCGCCCCGGCTGCGCGAGGCGCGAATAGCACAACGCCCGGCTTAACCGGGCGTTGTTTGCGTTGCATCAATCAGCTTTTGACGATTGGCGGAATATAGACCACGCCCATGTCCCACGGCTGTTCGATCCAGGTGTTCTGCGGGATATCCACAATGTAATCATCCACCAGCGCGCGGCCAGCAGGCTTGGCGAAGATGGTGCAGAAACGCGCTTTCGGATACATATCACGGATCGCCTGCGCAGTGCCGCCGGTGTCGACCAGATCGTCGATAACGATAAAGCCTTCACCGTCGCCTTCGGCGCGCTTCAGCACTTTCATTTCGCGCTGGTGATCGTGATCGTAACTGGAGATGCAAACGGTATCGACGTAGCGAATACCCAGCTCACGCGCCAGCAGCGATGCCGGAACCAGACCGCCGCGGCTTACCGCGATGATGCCTTTCCACTGTTCCACAGGAAGCAGGCGCTGGGCCAGTTTACGGGCATGAATCTGCAGCATGTCCCAGGTTACGACGTATTTTTCGCTCATAAAAGGAATCCCAACCACCAAAAGTGGCTTAAAAATATGCAAGGGGGAAAAGGTTGCGCGAGATTATAAGGATCTGACGCGTTAAAAACCAGCATCCGTCACACTGGTTGCAGGTTTTTAGCGCGCCTGATGACGCGCCTGCGAATAAAGGGTGATATTCTCTGGCTCATCACGTCAGATGAGCTGACGGCGATCTTAAACCGGAAACTGCGTGCGAGCGGCCTGTCCGCCACGCTGATACAGGAGACGCGTTGTGTCTGAATTGTCTCAACTCTCCCCGCAGCCGCTGTGGGATATCTTCGCCAAAATCTGCTCCATTCCCCACCCTTCTTATCATGAAGAGGCGCTGGCTGAATATGTGGTCAGCTGGGCCAAAGAGCAGAATTTCTGGGTCGAACGCGATCGGGTCGGTAATATTCTGATCCGCAAACCTGCCACGCCCGGCATGGAAAACCGCACGCCGGTTGCCCTGCAGGCGCACCTGGATATGGTGCCGCAAAAGAACAACGATACCGCCCACGATTTCACGAAAGATCCGATTCAGCCGTGGGTGGACGGCGAATGGGTGAAAGCGCGCGGCACCACGCTGGGTGCAGATAACGGTATCGGCATGGCGTCAGCGCTGGCGGTACTGGCTGACAACAGCCTGACGCACGGCCCGCTGGAAGTGCTGCTGACCATGACCGAAGAGTCGGGCATGGATGGCGCGTTTGGCCTGCAGCCGGACTGGCTGCAGGCAGAGATCCTGATCAACACCGACTCTGAAGAAGAGGGTGAGATCTACATGGGTTGCGCGGGCGGCATCGACTTTATTACCACGCTGCCGCTGAGTCGCGAAGCGGTGCCAGCCGGCTATGAAACGCTGAAGCTGACGCTTAAAGGTCTGAAAGGCGGTCATTCCGGTGCGGATATCCATCTTGGTCTCGGCAACGCGAACAAACTGCTGGCACGTTTTCTTGCCGCTCATGCCCGCGAGCTGGATCTGCGTCTGATCGACTTTACCGGCGGCACGCTGCGTAACGCGATCCCGCGTGAAGCCTTTGCCACGCTGGCCGTAGAGAGCCACAAAGTAGACGCGCTGAAATCTGCGGCGATGCACTTCCAGGCGATACTGCTCAACGAGCTCGGCAGCAAAGAGAAGCATATTGTGCTGCAGACCGAGCCGCTGGCGCAGCAGGCTGAGGCGCTGAGCGCGGAGAGCCGCGATCGCTTTATCAACCTGCTCAACAGCACCCCTAACGGCGTGATCCGTAATTCAGACGTGGCGAAAGGCGTGGTTGAAACCTCGCTGAACGTGGGTGTGGTCAGCATGGATCAGGCTAACGCTGAAATCATCTGCCTGATCCGTTCGCTGATCGATACCGGCAGAGAGTGGGTGGTAGAGACGCTGACCTCGCTGGGCGCGCTGGCGGGCGCGCAGACTGCGCCAAAAGGCGGTTATCCGGGCTGGCAGCCTGACGCTGACTCACCGGTCATGGCGCTGACGCGCACCACCTACGAAGCGCTGTTTGGCAAAACGCCAAACATTCAGGTGATCCATGCCGGTCTGGAGTGTGGCCTGTTCAAGAAACCGTATCCGCATATGGATATGGTCTCTATCGGACCGACCATTACCGGCCCGCACTCGCCGGATGAGCAGGTGCATATTGAGAGCGTTGGCCTCTACTGGAAGCTGCTCACTGCGCTACTGAACGCGATTCCGGCAAAAGCGTAATCGATGCCGCTCCCCTGTCCGCTTGCCGGGCGGGGGAGATTTCAGAGTCCCAGCAGCAGCTGACGCTCCAGCTGCGGGTCCACCAGCGTAACGTGCAGTCCCACCAGCCTTACTCCGCGATCTGCCCGACGCGCCTCCCAGACCTGACGCGCCACCGCCACCATATCCTCTTTATTCAGCACCGCCCAGACGTGCTCCTGCGTGGTCTGCTGAAAATCGCTGAACTTAAATTTCACCCCCTGCCGGGCGATCTGCTTATCTGGCCGGATAGCCCCCAGACGGCGATCCAGCTCCGCATAGAGGTAGTCGATAATCGGCAGGCACTGCTCCCAGTGGTGGATATCTTCCGGCAGCGTACGCTCTACCCCCAGCGACTTACGTTCACGTTCGACGATCACTTCGCGGTCATCGATTCCGTTGCTGCGTTCCCAGAGCGAGCGGCCAAACTTTCCGAACCGCTTCAGCAGCAGCGCCAGATCGGCGCGCTGCACGTCAGCACAGGTACGCAGCCCCATCTCTTCCAGCTTTTTGGTCGCCACTTTGCCCACGCCCGGGATCTTGCTGAGCGGCAGCTCATGCAGAAACGCCGGCACCGCCTGCGGGGTGATCACATACTGGCCGTCAGGCTTATTAAGGTCGGAGGCGATTTTCGCCAGAAATTTGATCGGTGCGATGCCGGCTGACGCGGTCAGTCCGGTTTCGCGCAGAATATCCGCGCGGATCGCCTGCGCCATCAGCGTCGCCGACCCCTGGCAGTGCAGACTGCTGGTGACATCCAGATAGGCTTCATCCAGCGAGAGCGGTTCAATCAGCGGCGTGTAGCGGAGAAAGATGTCGCGGATCTGTCGCGAGGCTTCTTTATAGGCGTCAAAGCGTCCCGGCAGCAGGCGCAGGTGCGGACAGAGACGCAGCGCGGTCGAGGTCGGCATGGCGCTGCGCACGCCATATTTGCGCGCCGGATAGTTAGCGGTACTGATCACTCCGCGCTGAACGCGGTTGCCGCCAATCGCGATAGGGATATCCCGCAACGACGGATCGTCACGCATCTCAACCGCTGCGTAAAAGCAGTCCATATCGACATGAATGATTTTGCGCATACCCCCTCCGGACACTGGCTAAGTATACAGTAGCGAAGGCGTTGAGCAATCGTCATCGGCACCGATGCCGCGCCTGAGCGCTTTTACTCCCCGATGCATCACAACTTTGCGCCATTTTGTTGCCCGCTATCTTGATTAAAAGCCAGACAATGTTAATGTTGCGCAGCGATAGCGGATATTTCCGATAATGCAACTGAGTGACGCTGCGCGTCTGAGTTTTTCTTCACTTCAAGGTACACACAGAATGGGCAGAATCGCACTGCTGTTCGCGATGATTCTTATGCCAGTCCTTAGCTGGGCAATCACACCTGAACCCGCACAGCCGCTGGCTCCGGTAAGCAAAGAGTTAAAAAAACAACTGCTGGGTACACCGGTGTTTATTCAGATTTTCAAAGAAGAGCGTACGCTGGAGCTCTATGGCAAAATCGGTAATGAATATCGCCTGCTGGACAGCTATCGCATCTGTAATTTTTCCGGCGGACTCGGTCCCAAGCGCCGCCAGGGCGACTTCAAAAGTCCGGAAGGTTTCTACAACGTCAAACTCAATCAGCTGAAACCTGACAGCCGCTTTTACCGCGCCATCAATACCGGTTTTCCTAACCAGTACGATCGCAGCAAGGGCTATAACGGCAACTATCTGATGATTCACGGCGACTGCGTTTCCGTAGGCTGCTACGCCATGACCAACGGCTCAATGGATGAGATTTTCAACTACGTTAATGCGGCCCTGCGTAACGGCCAGCAGGAGATGCAGCTGAATATTTATCCGTTCCGCATGACGGAAAGCAATCTTCAGCGTCATCGCTATTCGACCTACATCGATTTCTGGCGCGAACTGCAGCCGGGCTACGCCTATTTTGCTAAATATCACGTACCGCCCAGCGTTAACGTCACCGCAACGGGTCAGTATGCGGTGAACAACACGCCGGTACTTTCTGCACCGGACGCGGCGTCCAAATCATTCCTGGCGCTCACCCAGGCAAAATAGTGCCCACTCGCCTGGCGCTATCCGGTGCCAGGTTTCATTTCCGGTCAGCGGCTGCGTGGCGATAACCGTCACCACATCATGCGGCGTGGTCTGCTGCTGGAAATCGATCTCTACATCCTGATCCAGCAGGCGCGCTTTACCAAACGGCGCGCGCCGCGTGATCCAGTAGAGATTGGTGGAGCAGAACGCCATCAGATAGCGACCATCCGATAGCAGCATATTGAAAACGCCCTTTTCACGCAGCTCGCCGGCGATTTCAGCGATATAGCGGAACACGGCGGGCCAGTTACCTGGCGTGCGCGGATAGCGCGCCTGCAGCTGTGAGAGGATCCAGCAAAACGCCTTTTCACTGTCGGTCTCCCCCACCGGGCGGAAGTGGCCGCTGTCGAGCTGGCGATAGCCTTTAAGCTGTCCGTTGTGCGCGTAAGTCCAGTTGCGGCCCCACAGCTCGCGGGTAAACGGATGCGTATTCTCCAGCGAGACTTCGCCCCGGTTTGCCTGACGGATATGCGCGACCACCGAGTGCGATTTGATCGGATACTCCTGCACCAGGCGGGCAACCGGTGAATTTACGCTCGGCAGCGGATCTTTAAATGTGCGGCACCCTTTACCTTCATAAAAGGCGATACCCCAGCCATCTTTATGCGGTCCGGTACCGCCGCCGCGCTGCACCAGTCCGGTAAAACTGAAACAGATATCCGTAGGGACATTGGCGCTCATCCCAAGCAATTCGCACATAGCTTCCCCCCTTCTCACCCCTCCCGGCATGCGGGAAGGCAGCGTAAATTACTTAACCATCTCTTTTTCAATCAGCAGCATCAGGATATGGATCACTTTAATGTGGATCTCCTGGATGCGATCGGCATAGCCAAAATGCGGAACCCGGATCTCAATATCCGCACTGCCCGCCATTTTGCCGCC
Source organism: Pantoea sp. ICBG 1758 (assembly GCF_002928325.1). NCBI lineage: Bacteria > Pseudomonadati > Pseudomonadota > Gammaproteobacteria > Enterobacterales > Erwiniaceae > Pantoea > Pantoea sp. ICBG 1758. Next base: position 29,317 of record NZ_POWL01000001.1, on the reverse strand, counting down.
ATCTTTGCCGGTCAGGGTGATCACTTTCATTCCCTGCGCGCGCGCGGCCTCAATCGCTTTGATGATGTTAGCGGAGTTGCCGGAAGTGGAGAGCCCCAGCAGCACATCGCCTTCGCGCCCGACCGCTTCCACGTAGCGCGAAAACACATGGTCATAGCCGAAGTCGTTGCTGACGCAGGAGAGATGGCTGACATCAGAAATCGCAATCGCCGGGTAGCCAGGACGATTTTCGCGATAGCGGCCGGTCAGCTCCTCGGCAAAATGCATCGCGTCACAGTGCGATCCCCCGTTACCGCAGGAGAGCACTTTTCCGCCCGCTTTGAAACTATCTGCCAGCAGCACCGCAGCGCGCTGAATAGCGTGGATGTTCGCGTCGTCACTCAAAAATCGGGTCAGGGTGTCGGCGGCTTCGTTGAGTTCCGAGCGAATGATGTCCTGATACATAAGAGATGTCCTTTAGCGGAGAGGTTAACCCGGCAAGTTTAACGGAATGCCACAGGGGCGCAAAGCGCTGGCAGCAGTGAAAACGCGTCTGCCACAGCGTAGCCAGGCGATAAATGCGCCAGCCGCGATGATTTTGTGAGCCTGGTTGTAATTGTGATGTAAAGGAATTGCTTATTAAGAGCGGCTGCTCTAAACCTGTGACTAACAGGTCAGACCTCTTACTACTTACGGAGCGATTCACTATGCTGCTGGTTTCCATTGTGGCGACGCTACTGCTGGTTAGCGCCCTCTTTTATCATCAGATATCTCTGCGTCTGAGCAGCGCCATCCTGCTGCTCTGGACCGCTGCCATGGCCTTAACCGGCCTCTGGAGCGCCTGGTTGCTGCTGCCGCTGGCGCTGGTCCTGCTGCCGCTTAACCTGACGTCGCTGCGCCAGCGCCTGTTTTCAAAACCAGCCCTGCGGGGCTTTCGTAACGTCATGCCGCCGATGTCACGCACAGAGCAGGAAGCGATCGATGCCGGCACGACCTGGTGGGAAGGCGACCTGTTTCAGGGCAAGCCGGACTGGCAGAAGCTGCACAACTATCCGCGCCCGCACCTCACCGCTGAGGAGCAGGCGTTTCTGGATGGTCCGGTTGAGGAAGCGTGCCGTATGGCAAACGACTTCGCGATTACTCATGAGCTGGCCGATTTGCCGCCGGAGCTGTGGGCCTATCTGAAGCAGCACCGCTTTTTCGCCATGATCATCAAAAAAGAGTATGGCGGACTGGAGTTTTCCGCTTATGCGCAGGCGCGCGTGTTGCAGAAGCTGGCTGGCGTCTCCGGTATTCTGGCAATCACCGTCGGCGTACCGAACTCTCTGGGACCGGGCGAACTGCTGCAGCATTACGGTACTGAGGAGCAGAAAGATCACTATCTGCCCCGTCTGGCACGCGGCGATGAGATCCCCTGCTTTGCCCTGACCAGCCCGGAAGCGGGTTCTGATGCGGGCGCCATTCCTGATACCGGGGTGGTCTGCATGGGCGAGTGGCAGGGTCAGCAGGTGCTGGGCATGCGCCTGACCTGGAACAAACGCTATATTACGCTGGCACCGGTTGCCACCGTGCTGGGCCTGGCGTTTAAACTCTCCGATCCCGATGGTCTGCTGGGCGATAACCCGGAGCCGGGAATTACCTGTGCACTGATCCCGACCCATACGCCGGGCGTGGAGATTGGTAATCGCCACTTCCCGCTCAACGTGCCGTTCCAGAACGGCCCGACGCGCGGCAACAACATTTTCGTGCCGATTGACTATATCATCGGCGGCCCGGCGATGGCCGGTCAGGGCTGGCGCATGCTGGTCGAGTGCCTCTCGGTCGGGCGCGGCATCACCCTGCCCTCTAACTCCACCGGCAGTCTGAAAAGCGTGGCGCTGGCCACCGGCGCTTATGCGCACATCCGCCGTCAGTTCAAAGTGGCGATTGGTAAAATGGAAGGTATTGAAGAGCCGCTGGCGCGTATTGCCGGTAATGCTTACGTTATGGACGCGGCCGCCACGCTGATCACCACCGGCATTATGCAGGGTGAAAAGCCCGCCGTGCTCTCTGCGATTGTGAAGTATCACTGCACCCACCGCGGCCAGCGCGCCATTATTGACGCGATGGATATCGCGGGCGGCAAAGGCATTATGCTCGGAGATAACAACTTCCTCGCCCGCGCCTATCAGGGTGCGCCAATCGCCATTACGGTTGAGGGCGCTAATATCCTGACGCGCAGCATGATTATCTTCGGCCAGGGTGCCATTCGCTGCCATCCCTGGGTGCTTAAAGAGATGGACGCGGCGGCGAAGAACGATCTCTCCCGCTTTGACCACGCGCTGTTCAGCCATGTCGGTCACGTCGGCAGCAGCGCGGTACGCAGCCTGTGGCTCGGCCTGACCAACGGCCGCACCAGCGCCGCGCCGACGCGTGACGCCACGCGCCACTACTATCAGCAGCTTAATCGTCTGAGCGCGAACCTGGCGCTGCTCTCCGATATCTCCATGGCGGTGCTCGGCGGCAGCCTGAAGCGGCGCGAGCGCATCTCTGCCCGCCTTGGCGATGTGCTGAGCCAGATGTATCTGGCCTCCGCCACGCTGAAACGCTATGACGAAGAAGGCCGCCATGAGGCCGATCTGCCGCTGGTGCACTGGGGCGTGCAGGATGCGCTGCATCAGGCAGAAGTGGCGATGGACGATCTGCTGCGTAACTTCCCGAACCGTCTGGCCGCCGGTGCGCTGCGCCTGGCTATCTTCGCCGGCGGCAAACGCTGCCTGCCGCCGTCAGACAAACTTGATCATAAACTGGCGAAGCTGCTGCAGCTGCCTTCTGCCACCCGCTCCCGCCTTGGCCGCGGTCAGTATCTGACGCCAGCTGAGCATAATCCGGCGGGCCAGCTGGAGCAGGCGCTGCAGGATGTGATGGCGGCAGAAGTGATCCACGATCGCCTCTGTCAGCAACAGAAAAAGCATCTCTCCTTTACCCGCCTTGATGCGCTGGCGCAGCGGGCGCTGAAAGAGGGGCTGATCGACGAGAGCGAAGCGCAGGTGCTGATCCGCGCAGAAGCAAGCCGGCTGAAAGCCATTAATGTGGATGAGTTCGTGCCGGAAGCCCTGGCCGCACCGAAGCCACAACCCCGGCCGCGGGCGCAGCCCAGCGAAGCGGCATAATCCCGACACCCGGTGCCAGACGCCTCCTTACGGAGGCGTTTTTTTTTTTGCCTGCGCCAGCGCCTACGCGGCCTGGCGAATGCGGGCAACCAGCGCCTCTTCATCCGCAATATGGTCAGCGGCCAGCATCAGGGTGCGCCCCAGCGCCAGCGCGCTGTGCAGACAGGCGTTGCGCATCTCCTCATCATCGATACCGGAAAAATCACTCAGCGTGATAGCGCTGAGGCTGCGCCGGATCAGCGCTGCACCGCTGTAGCCGAGAGCGTCATGCCAGACCGACTGCAGCAGCAGCTGGTCACATCCGGGCCAGCTGAAGAGCGCTTCGCTGCCGACCCGGCGGCGAAAGCTGGCGGAAAATCCGCGCCACAGCTGCTGAACTGCCTGCAGATGCTGCTCGCGCGCATCGGCGGCTTCGCGCAGCGGCAGCTGGCCGGGGGCAGCGCAGTAGTGGATCAGCAGATCGCTTAACGCCCCGCTGACGGCAAAACCGACAGGCGCAGCGCAGCCGTGCTCAGGCAGCTGCGTTTCAGGACGGGTAAGGAAACGCCAGCGCAGTACACCGAGGATTTGCTGCAGCGCCTCATCCTGCTGCAGTTCGGCCGCCAGCGCCTGCAGGGTAACCGGCACCGTCGCGGGCTGCCAGTTGAACAGCTGTTCCGCCAGCCGGCGTGCCGCTCCGTCATTTATCCCGGTTGATGCCGCCAGCAAAGTCTGCGCCAGCGCCTCGCCGACGGCGCTGTTGTCATGAGGTTGTGCCATTACCTGCTCCTGTAAAAGCTGCATTTAGCCATCTAAGCGTCTCGATTGCCAAAGAGTAGCATCCTGATTATAGTGTCAGCAATACAGGGTTTCTTATCACGCTGCTTACGCGCAAGGCCAGCTTACTATGACGCCATTTGATCTTATTCCCGACAGCAAGCTTCCCGCGACCGGCACCACGATCTTTACGCAGATGAGCGCGCTTGCCGCCAGGCACAGCGCCATTAACCTTTCTCAGGGATTTCCCGATTTCAGCGGCCCCGCACTGCTGCAGGCGCGGCTGGCGCATCACGTCAGTCAGGGAGCCAATCAGTATGCGCCGATGATCGGCACGCCGGAACTGCGCGACGCCATAGCGGATAAAACCGCCGGGCTTTATGGCTACCGGCCCGACGCTGGCAGCGACATTACCGTGACCAGCGGGGCGACGGAAGCGCTCTACGCTGCCATTACCGCGCTGGTGCGCCCCGGCGACGAAGTGATCTGCTTTGACCCCAGCTACGACAGCTATGCGCCCGCGGTAACGCTGGCGGGCGGCGTGATGCAGCGCATCGCCCTGCAGCCGCCTGAGTTTCGCGTCCCCTGGCCTGCGTTTCGCGATCGGCTCAGCGCACATACGCGGCTGGTGATCCTGAATACGCCGCACAATCCCTCCGCTACCGTCTGGCAGCAGAGCGATCTGGAGGCGCTGTGGCAGGCGATTGCGGATCGGGAGATTTATGTGCTGAGCGATGAAGTGTATGAGCATATCTGTTTCAGCACGGCAGGCCACGCCAGCGTGCTGGCGCATGCCGGACTGCGCCAGCGCGCGGTCACCGTCTCCTCATTTGGCAAGACGTATCATATGACCGGCTGGAAAGTGGGCTACGCCATAGCGCCACCCGCTATCAGCGCCGAGCTGCGTAAGGTACATCAGTACCTGACCTTTTCCGTCAATACTCCGGCCCAGCTGGCGCTGGCGGATATGCTGCGTCAGCAGCCGGAACACTACCGGACGCTGCCTGAGTTTTACCGCGCGCGGCGCGATCGTCTGACGCAGGCGCTGGCAGCCAGTCGCTTTCAGGTATTACCCTGTGAAGGCACCTATTTTTTACTGCTGGACTACAGCGCGATCTCCGATCTCGATGACGTCAGCTTCTGCGAGTGGCTGACCAGAGAGGCGGGCGTCGCTGCTATCCCGCTGTCGGTGTTCTGCGCTGATCCTTTCCCGCACCGGCTGATCCGCCTGTGCTTTGCCAAACAAGAGGCGACGCTTGACGCCGCCGCGGAGCGCCTGTGCAAACTTTGAAGATTACTCTGCTGCAGCAGCCGCTGAGCTGGATGAACGGCGCCGCTAACCTGCGTCACTTTGATCGGCTGCTGGAAAAACTGAGCGGACGCGATGTGATTGTGCTGCCGGAGATGTTTACGACCGGCTTTGCCATGGAGGCGGCACAGGCTTCGCTGCCGCAGCAGGAGGTGGTGGCCTGGCTGCAGCATCACGCGCGGGCCACCCAGGCGCTGATCGGCGGCAGCGCGGCCATTCAGACAGAAGCGGGTGCGGTAAACCGGTTTCTGCTGGTGGAGCCAGACGGCACGCTGCATCAGTATGACAAACGCCATCTGTTTCGTATGGCGGAGGAGCATCAGCACTATCTGCCGGGCGAACGCCGGGAGTTGGTTTACTGGCGCGGCTGGCGCATTCTGCCGCAGATTTGCTACGACCTGCGCTTTCCGGTGTTTTCCCGCAACCGCAACGATTACGATCTGGCGCTCTATGTGGCCAACTGGCCGGCTCCACGCGCGCATCACTGGCAGGCGCTGCTGATGGCGCGCGCCATCGAAAATCAGGCGTATATCGCCGGCTGTAACCGGGTGGGCAGCGACGGCAATCATCATCGCTACCGCGGCGACAGCCAGATTATCTCACCGCAGGGGGAGATCCTCGCAGCCGCTGAACCGTTCACCCCGGCACGTCTGGATGCGGAGCTGTCGCTGGAGGCGCTGCAGGCGTACCGCGAGCGCTTTCCGGCGTGGCGCGATGCTGATACGTGGACGCTGGAATAGACCGCCGGCCGGCACCGGTAACGCCGGTGAGAAAAGCAAAAAAACCGGAAGCGCGTGGCTTCCGGTTCTGTTTTTACACGGGCGTATCAGGCGCGATGCAGCGCAGGATAATTACGCCAGATCGAAACGGTCCAGGTTCATCACTTTCGTCCAGGCGGCCACAAAGTCATGGACAAATTTCTGCTTCGCATCGCTGCTGGCGTACACTTCCGCCAGCGCGCGCAGGATGGCGTTAGAGCCGAACACCAGATCGGCGCGCGTGGCGTGATATTTCACTGCACCGCTTTCACGATCGCGTCCTTCAAACAGCTCCGCGCGTTCATCAGTGGCGCGCCATGCGGTGCGCATATCGAGCAGATTGACAAAAAAGTCGTTGCTCAGCACGCCCGGGCGATCGGTAAACACGCCGTGCTGACTGCCGTCATAGTTGGTGCCGAGCACGCGCAGGCCGCCCAGCAGCGCCGTCAGCTCCGGCGCACTCAGCGTCAGCTGCTGCGCTTTATCCAGCAGCAGAGTCTCCGTTGAGGAACCGCTCTGCACGCGACGATAGTTACGGAAGCCATCGGCCAGCGGCTGAAGCACGTTAAACGACTCAATATCGGTCTGATCCTGACGCGCATCCACGCGGCCTGGCATAAACGGCACCTGTACCGCCACGCCAGCGGCGGCTGCCGCCTGCTCAATACCGACGCTGCCCGCCAGCACAAGGATATCCGCCAGTGAGAGCTTGCCGGACGCCTGCTGGATCTGCTGCAAGACCGGCAGCACATCGCTTACCACGCCGGCATTGACCGCCCAGCCGTTCTGCGGTGCCAGCGCCAGACGCGCACCGTTGGCCCCTCCGCGCTTATCGCCGCCACGGAACGTTGAAGCGGATGCCCAGGCCACGGAGACCAGCTGGCTGACGTTCAGGCCCGATGCGGCAATCTGCGCTTTAGCCTGCGCAATATCATCAGCGCCAGGCTGATGCACCGGCTGCGGTAACGGATCCTGCCACAGCAGATCTTCCTTCGGCACTTCCGGGCCGAGGTAGCGCGCTTTGGGTCCCATATCGCGGTGAGTCAGCTTGAACCAGGCGCGGGCGAACGCTTCATTAAACGCCTGCGGATCGTTCAGGAAGCGGCGCGAGATCTTCTCAAACTCCGGATCGAAACGCAGCGTCAGATCGGTCACCAGCATGGTGGGCTTGCGCTTTTTCTCCGGATCAAACGGATCGGGGATGATCGCTTCTGCGTCCGCCGCTTCAAACTGAATCGCGCCCGCCGGGCTGTGCGTCTGCACCCACTCATATTTGAACAGGTTCTCAAAGAAGTAGTTGCTCCACTGGGTTGGCGTCTGCGTCCAGACCACTTCCAGACCAGAGGTGATGGCATCTGCGCCGGCGCCGCTGCCGTAGCTGTTGTGCCAGCCAAAGCCCTGCGCTTCAATCGGTGAGGCTTCAGGATCGACATCAAGGTGGCTGGCGGCCGCCGCCCCGTGCGTTTTACCCAGCGTATGCCCGCCTGCGATAAGCGCGACGATCTCTTCATCGTTCATGCCCATGTTGCCAAAGGTGGCGCGGATCGCCGGTGCTGCAGAACGCGGATCGCCGCTCGCTTCCGGGCCCTCAGGGTTCACATAGATCAGGCCCATTTCGGTGGCGCCCAGCGGGGCATTTGCGAGGCTCTCAGGATGACGGTGGGCCAGCCACTCTTTTTCATGGCCCCAGTCCACATCCATATCCGGCTCCCAGACATCCTCACGACCGGCACCAAAACCAAAGGTACGGAACCCGGCGTTCTCCAGGGAGACGTTACCCGCCAGAATGTAGAGATCGGCCCAGGAAATTTTCTGGCCATACTTCTGTTTTACCGGCCAGAGCAGGCGTCGTGCTTTATCAAGGCTGACGTTATCGGGCCAGGCGTTGAGCGGCGCAAAGCGCTGCTGTCCGCGTCCGGAGCCGCCGCGGCCATCAATGGTGCGGTAGGTACCGGCGCTGTGCCACGCCATACGAATAAACAGGCCAATGTAACTGCCCCAGTCGGCGGGCCACCAGGATTGTGAATCGGTCAGCAGCGCGCGGATATCCGCTTTTAGTGCCGCGTAGTCAAGCTGGCTGAACGCTTCGCGGTAGCTGAAATTTTCATCCAGCGGATTAGAGCGGCTGGAGTGCTGATTCAGCAGGTCGACCCGCAGCATATTAGGCCACCAGTCGCGGTTAGAGGTGCCGCTGCCGGCGCCGCGTGCAAGCACGCTCTTCTCTTCTGACGCTCCATGATGAAAAGGACATTTTCCGGACGCTGCAGCATTATCGTTATGGTCTGGCGTGCTCATTATTCGGCTCCATTGGCTTCACGTTTTGCGGTTAAGATAGCGGCACTCAGGAGCAGAATATATTTGGATGGACCGAAAGCTTTGATAGCTTTTGTCTTTCAAAAAGAAGTTTTGTGACAGGCTGCACAAAATGAAGCGCGGCCGTTCAGCTGCCGCGATAGGTGGACCAGGACCAGGGGGAGATCAGAAACGGCAGATGATAATGGCTGCCCGCCCGTCCGATAACAAAGTCTATCTGCGCGCTGACATAGAGCGCATCGCGCCCGTCAGCGGCAAAATAGTCGCCAATCTCTGCCGTCAGCCGGTAGTGCCCCGGCGCTAAGGGTTCCGGTGTTAAATCGCTGATACGCCCGTCGCGATCGGTTTCTCCTTCACTGACCGGAAACCACCCTTCCGGGCTGTTCTGCTCCAGCGAGACGGCAACGCCTGCGGCCGGTGTGCCGAGCGCGGTATCAAGAATGTGCGTGGTGATGGTGCTCATATGATGCTCTCCTTAAGCCGTAACAGGGTAATTTCCCGCAGCTGCGCCAGCGTCTCCTGCTGTTCGCACGCCTTATTATTGTTAAGCCTGCGCTGCAACTCTGCCAGCATCTGCTCCGCGCTGCGTCCGCTGGCCCGGATCAGAAATACCCGGCCAAAGCGTGCTTCATAGGCCTGATTCCCTGCGCGCATCGCGAGCTGCAGGTCGCGGTCCGCCTGCTGCATCGCAGCCTGCTCCTGACGCGACAGCCTGGCCTCATGCGCCGTACCCTGGGCTGCTTCACCAATACGCGGATGGGCGCTGAGCGCCTGCTCCAGCTCCGCCTGTTGCCAGCGCTGCGCCAGCTGCTGCGCCCGCCCGGCCAGCGCACTCAGGGAGGCATAGGGCCGTGCGGCCACCAGCGCCTGCTGCCAGGCAGGAATGGCGACGCAGTGCGCGATCGCCTGACGGGCGTCAGCCTCATCCGCCTGATTAAACTCATTCAGCTTCATGCCCGCTCCCTTATGCCTGCGCCAGCGCGGTTACCGCCTGCAGATATGCCTGCACGCCCAGCGCCACGTCGTTCGTATTTACCGATTCCGCCGGATGGTGGCTGATACCGTGATGGTTACGCACAAACAGCATGCCGACCGGCCAGCGCTCCGCCATGGCAATTGCATCATGGCCCGCCCCGCTCGGCAGTGCCAGCGTGCAGCCCTGAACGGTTTCAACCGCCGCGCCCAGCGCCTGCTGCAGCCGTTTATCGCACGGCGTCGCGGCAATGCGGTAATATTCGCTGGCGCTGAAGCTCACCCCGCGCCGCAGCGCAATCGCCTGCGCCTGCGTTAACAGCTGCGACAGGTGCCGCTCCAGCGGCTCATCCTGCGGGCCGCGAATATCCAGCGACAGCTGCACCTCTCCCGGAATGACATTCACTGCGCCAGGCTGACAGCTGAGCGTGCCGGTTGTCGCCACCAGCGGCGCCTGCGTCGCCTGTTCGATAAACAGCATCCACTCGGCGGCGGCGGCCAGCGCATCTTTACGCAGCAGCATCGGCACCGTGCCGGCGTGTCCCGCCTCGCCGCTAAAATGGCAGTTAAGGCGGCGCGCGCCGTTGATGGCGGTGACCACGCCCAGAGCTAAATCCGCCTCCTCCAGGCAGGGCCCCTGCTCGATATGCAGCTCCAGATAGGCGGCGATCTCGCTGACATGACGTGCTGCGAGACTTACCTGTGCGGCATCCAGCCCGGCATCCTGCATCGCGGCGGCGACCGTAATGCCGTTGCCGTCGGGATGAGTGATCCAGCTCTCCGGCCAGCTGCCGGTCAGGCCGCGGCTGCCCAGCAGCGTAATGCCGAAGCGGGTCCCCTCCTCATCCGCAAAACCCACTATCTCGACCGCCAGCGGCAGGCGCTGCCGGCGATCGTGCAGCCACTGCACGGTTTCAATTGCGCTCAGCACGCCCAGCATGCCGTCATAGCGTCCGGCGTTGCGCACGGTATCAAGATGGGAACCGAGCAGCAGCGCCGCTGCGCCCGGCTCGGCCGCCTCATAGCGGCCGCAGATATTGCCCACGGCATCCTGCCAGGTCCGCATGCCCGCCACCTGCATCCACTCCGCCACGCAGGCGTTAGCGCGCAGGTGCTCCGGAGAGAGATAAACGCGCGTCAGGCTATCCTCCTCCTCGCTGATCTCCGCCAGCGCATCACAACGCGCCATAATGCGCGCGGCGGCCGACTGCGCCTCTTCAGCGCTCATCTGGCGTGCACTCATGCTTCGCTCCCGTAGCGATCCCAGGCGGCCTGCAGCGCCGCACCCTGCGGCGTACCAAAACCGCAGTGCTGCAGTACCGCTTCAAGCGCGCTCAGGGTCTGCATCACGCAATCTTTACGCGCGTTGTAGCCCATGGTGCCGATGCGCCACACTTTGCCGTGCAGCGGACCAAATGAGGTGCCGATCTCAATGCCAAAATCGTCCAGCATCAGTTTGCGCACCTGGTCACCGTTCACGCCCTGCGGAATGACAACGCCCAGCACGTTGTTCATCTTGTGCTGCAGATCGCCAAAGGTCTCCAGTCCCATGCCCTGGATGCCTTTCAGCAGCGCGTCACCATGCAGCTTGTGCCGGGCGATGCTGTTATCCAGCCCCTCCTGCAAAATGATGCGCGCGCATTCCCGGGCACCAAACAGCGCGCTGGTCGCTTCCGTATGGTGATTAAGCCGCTCCGGCCCCCAGTAATCCATGATCATGCCGAGATCGAAATAGTTGGAGTAGATCATCTCGTCATCACCATCCTGATGCGCCGCCGTGCGGATCCCCTCCTCCACGCATTTACGCTTGCGGATGATCTCCTCCATCTGCGGGCTCAGGGTAACGGGAGAGGTGCCGGAGGGACCGCCCAGGCATTTCTGCATGCCGGCAGAGACCGCATCCAGCCCCCAGGCATCAGTTTCCAGCGCGTTACCCGCCAGAGAGGCGGTGGCATCGGTATAGAACAGTACGCCATACCGGCGACAGATAGCGCCCAGCTCCGCCAGCGGCTGCAGCATAGTGGTTGACGTGTCACCCTGCACCGTCAGCAGCAGGCGCGGCTTAACCCGTTTGATCGCATCCTCAATCTGATCCGGCGAGAACACTTCGCCCCAGGGCACTTCAATCGTATGCACTTCCGCCCGGCAGCGCCGCGCAATCTCGCACAGCAGATGGCCAAAACGGCCAAACACCGGTACCAGTATCCGATCGCCGGGACGGATAGCAGAAAGCAGAATCGCCTCGATGCCGGCGCGAGAGGTGCCGTCAATCAGCAGCGTCCAGCGATTTTCGGTGCGAAAAATGCCGCGATAGAGCGCCATGACTTCATTCATGTAGTGCGTCATCGCCGGATCGTACTGCCCGAGCAGCTGGCTCGACATGGCGCGCAGCACGCGCGGGTCGGCGTTAATCGGCCCTGGCCCCATCAGCAGACGCTGCGGCGGATTGATCTGAGAGAACTGATGAATGTCCATAGTGAATTCCTTAATGGCCCCGCTCAGAGGCGTACGGTCGAGATAAACTGTTTCAGTTCGGCGGTCTGCGGCTGCGCAAACAGCGTTTTACTGCTGCCCTGCTCCCACACCCGCCCCTGATGCATAAATACCACCCGGTCGCCCACGTCGCGGGCAAAATTCATTTCATGCGTCACGAGGATCAGCGTCATCCCCTCCGCCGCCAGCTGCTCCAGCACCTTCAGCACCTCGCCCACCAGCTCCGGATCGAGCGCGGAGGTGATCTCATCGCAGAGCAGCACTTTTGGCTGCATCGCCAGCGCCCGGGCAATCGCCACACGCTGCTGCTGGCCACCGGAGAGGCTGGCCGGGTAGTAGTCCAGTCGCTCACCCAGCCCCACTTTTTCCAGCATTTTTGTTGCCAGCTGCCGGCACTCCGCCGCGCTTTTTTTCAGCACGCGGCGCGGTGCCAGCATCACATTCTCCAGCGCGGTCATGTGCGGAAAAAGATTGAAATTCTGGAACACCATACCGACCGAGCGGCTGATTTCACGCGCCTGAGATTCACGATGCGTAATGGTCATGCCGCCCAGCTTAATGCTGCCCTCCTGGTAGCCCTCCAGCCCGTTCATACAGCGCAGCAGCGTGCTTTTACCGGAGCCGCTGCGGCCGATAATCGAGATCACTTCGCCATTATCGATATCCAGATCAACCCCTTTCAGGACATGATTTTCGCCGTAGTATTTCTGAACCTGATTAATGGTGATGAGCGGCATGGAATTTTTTCTCCAGGTACTGGCTGTAGCGCGACAGCGGATAACACATCAGGAAGTAGCCAAGCGCCACGAGGCCAAACACCTTAAACGGCTGATACGTGACGTTGTTTAAAATAGTGCCGGCTTTCGTCAGCTCGATAAAACCGATGATTGAGGCCAGCGCGGTGCCTTTGATCACCTGCACCGCAAAGCCCACCGTCGGCGCAATGCCGATGCGGATCGCCTGCGGTGCCACGACGCGGCAGAGCGTCTGGCCGAAGTTCAGGCCGAGGCAGCGTGACGCCTCCCACTGACCTTTTGGCAGCGCGCGTATGCTGCCGTACCAGATATCGAGCAGAAAGGCGCTGGTATAAAAGGTCAGCGCCAGCGAGGCGGCGGTCCACGGCGCCACGTCCACGCCAAACAGCCCGACGCCAAAAAACGCGAGAAACAGCTGCATCAGCAGCGGCGTGCCCTGAAACAGCGCGGTATAGCCCTGAATCAGCCGCGTCAGCCACGTCTTTTTCAGCAGGCGCAGCAGCAGCAGCGGCAGCGTCACCAGCGTGCCGCCGGCGAAGGCCACCAGCGACAGCAGCAGCGTCCAGCGTGCGGCCAGCAGCAGATTGCGCAGAATGTCCCAGTCGGTAAAGGTTGTCATGCCGGCTCTACTCCAAACCATTTACGCCCCAGCGCCAGCAGCAGCTGACGCATCGCAACTGACAACGCCAGATAGAGCAGCGTGGTCACCAGGTAGACTTCAAAACTCAAAAATGTGCGGGACTGAATCAGATTGGCCGCAAAGGTCAGCTCCTCATAAGAGACCTGCGACACCACCGATGAGCCGAGCATAACGATGATGCACTGACTGACCAGGGCCGGATAGATGCGCTGCAGCGAAGGTGGCAGCACCACGCGCAGAAAGGTCTGCGCGCGGCTTAAACCCAGCACGCGCCCCGCTTCCCACTGTCCTTTCGGCGTGACCTGAATGCCGGCGCGGATAATCTCTGTGCTGTAAGCGCCGAGATTGATCAGCATCGCCAGCAGCGCAGCTTCTCCGGCGGTAAGTTTTACCCCCAGGTTGGGCAGGCCAAACACGATAAAAAACAGCTGTACGACAAACGGCGTATTGCGGATCAGCTCCACATAGACGCCCCAGAGGCGGCTGGCCCAGCCTGGCCTGCCGCTGCGCAGCGCTGCGCCGATGATGCCGAGGCTGACGCCACCGAGCGTAGCCACCACCGTAAGCTGCACAGTGACCCATAGCCCGGCCAGCAGTTCCGGCCAGTAAGGCCAGAGTTCAGCGAAATTTAGCTGCGCCATGACTCAGGCACCGAGCGAAGCGGGCAGCGGCGCTTTCAGCCACTCTTCTGAGAGCTTATTCAGCGTACCGTCCTTTATACCCTGTTCGATCAGCGTATCGACCTCTGCTTTCAGCGCCGGCTCATTCTTCTTCAGACCGATAAAGCAGGGAGAATCTTTCAGCATAAACTGCGCCACCGGCGCTTTTGCCGCGTTCTGCCGGGTAATGGCCGCCACCACCAGATTACCGGTTGCCACATACTGCACCTGACCGGAGAGATAAGCCGAAAGCGTGGTGTTGTTATCTTCGTAACGCTTGACCTGCGCATCTTTCGGCGCGGCCGCGCTCAGCACCATATCCTCAACCGCGCCACGCGTAACGCCGATCGTTTTGCCGCTCAGTGCGGCGGCATCCTTCAGCGTCTCACCTTTCGGCCCGAACACGCCGAGGAAAAAGGGCGCATAGGCGCGGCTGAAGGCGATGACCTTTTCCCGCTCCGCATTTTTACCCATGCTGGAGATCACCAGATCGACTTTGTCCGTCTGCAGATAAGGTACGCGGTTGGCACTGGAGACCGGCACCAGCTGCAACTTCAGTTTCATCTGCTTTGCCAGATAGCGCGCCATGTCGATGTCATATCCCTGCGGCTGCAGATCGGTGCCCACTGATCCAAACGGCGGGAAATCCTGCGGCACTGCGATGCGGATCACGCCGCGCTTTTGAATATCCTGTAGCTGATCCGCCTGCGCGCTGCCTGCCTGAGCCAGTAAAAGCGCCGCACCCGCTACCGCCAGTAAAACCTTTTTCATTATGCACCCCGGTGTGTTGAACGTGAAACAAAAGATTCTTACATGCAGTGACTGCAACTAATGTGCCAATCAAAGCGACAGAAAAAAACCGGTAACAAACCGGCATAAAAGGGGTCAGCAGCAGGAAAAATCGGGTACTGGCGTACCCTGCTTCAGAGATTCAAAACGGTGCAACGCACCATTTCAGTGCCCGCTATCGGTGTTCCAGCTCATCCAGATGCTGATAGAGATCGGCTATCTGATGAATACGCTGCCGCCCCTGCGACAGGGTTTCATGCAGCAGCGCGTTCGCCAGTAAATTGACCAGGCTCATGGCTGAAGCGTAACTGTCAAAGGCAGACACGCTGTCAAGCGGTGCACAAAGCTGCCAGCGTGCCACGCCCTGAATCCCCTGCGCCTGCGGCTCCGAGAGCGCCAGCAGCGGGATATCACGCTGCTGCAGCTGCTGCATCAGCGGACGCAGCAGGCGCGGACGTCGCCGGAACGCCATCACCACCACCATATCGTCCGGGGTAATATCCACCAGCTCTTCGCCCAGCGTCTGGCCCGGCTGCGGCAGCAGTACCACGTGGGCACGCGCCTGCAGCAGCTGCTGACGCAGATGCAGCGCGACCGGATACGCGTTGCGCATACCGATGATAAAGACGCGTTTTGCGCTGCCCAGTGCGGCGATGACGTCGCTTAACTGCTGGCTGTCGATACGGTTGATCCACTGCGTGAGGTTTGCCATCTCCTGCTTATAGTGGCGCGCCAGCAGCGTGTTGCCCTGCACCGCATCGCGATTGTCGGTGAGCGGCATTCCGCTCTGCCGCAGGGTGCGCAGCTCATCGCGCATATCTTTATATTTTTCATAGCCAAGGCGCCGGAACAGCCGGCTCACCGTTGCTTTGGAGACGCCGCTTAGCCGTGCCAGTTCAGCACTGTTGTAGCTGATCAGGTCATCAAAATGGTCAAACACAAAGTCAGCAATGCGCTGCTCCTGAGGCGACAGCTGCGCGTACTGGCTGCGCAGACGTTCATCGAGTTGTTTCATGCGTTGTCCTGTAACTTTCGTTTCACCCTGCTCTAGCATAAATCGATCCAGCACCCACCGACAGAAAAAGTGGAACAGCTCTTGCTTATGTTTACGTCAGGGAATGCCGCCGCAGCGGGTTTGGCAGCTGTGTCGGATGGAGATGAGCAGAAATCAGCCGGGAACAATTATGATTCAGAGCAACATGGCCCCGCAGGGCATGGTCGTCACCCCCCATCATCTGGCGAGTGAAAGCGCCCTTGCCGTACTGCGCGACGGCGGCAGCGCACTCGAAGCGATGGTCGCCGCCGCCGCAACCATTGCGGTGGTCTATCCGCATATGAACGGGCTGGGCGGCGACGGCTTCTGGCTGGTGGTGCCGCCTGAAGGGGAACCCGTTGCGATTGATGCCAGTGGCGCCGCCGGCTCGCTGGCGACAATGAGTTTTTATCAGGGCCGGCAGACGATCCCGCATCGCGGGCCGGAAGCGGCGCTGACCGTCGCCGGCACCGTCAGCGGCTGGCAGGAGGCGCTGACCCTGTCACAGGAGCTGGGCCATGCGCCGCTGCCGCCACACCGTCTGCTGCGCGATGCTATCCGTTACGCTGCCGACGGCATACCGGTTACCGCCTCGCAGGCGGCCGCTACCGCCGCAAAAGCGCCTGAGCTGCAGCATCAGCCCGGCTTTGCCGCCACGTTTATGCCGGACGGCGGACCGCCACAGCCGGGCAGCCGCTTTACCCAGCCTGCGCTGGCGGCCACGCTCAGCCAGCTGAGTGAAGAGGGGCTGGAGAGCTTTTACCGCGGCCGGCTGGCGCGGTCGCTGGCAGATGACATGCACGCGCTGGGGATGCCGGTCACGCTGAACGATCTGCAGCAGCATCGCGCCCGGCGCTGCACCCCGCTCCACCTTGCACACAGCGAAGGCGATATCTGGAACATGACGCCGCCGACGCAGGGGCTGGTGTCGCTGGCGATTCTGGGTATTACCGATCGTCTGGATATGGCGCAGGCTGATGAAGCTCAGACGCTGCACCGGATTGTGGAGGCGACCAAGCAGGCGTTCAGCCTGCGCGATCGGCATATCACCGATCCGCGCCATAGCGATACCGACGTGCAGGCGCTGCTCAGTGCCGATCATCTTGCCAGCCTTGCGACCAATATTGATGACCATCGCGCCGCGCCGTGGGGAACCGGACGCGGTCCGGGCGATACCGTCTGGATGGGCGCCATCGACAGCAGCGGGCTGGCGGTCTCTTTTATTCAGAGCATCTACCACGAATTTGGCAGCGGCGTGGTGCTGCCAGGCAGCGGCATCACCTGGCAGAATCGCGGCGCGGCGTTCAGCCTGCAGCCCGATCATCTTCTGGCGCTGCTGCCGGGCAAGCAGCCGTTTCACACGCTTAACCCTGCTGCCGCCCGCCTGAAAGATGGCCGGGTCATGGTGTATGGATCGATGGGCGGAGATGGTCAGCCGCAGACGCAGGCGGCCATTTTTACCCGTCACGTCATTCAGGGTATGCCGCTGCAGCAGGCGGTCAGTGCGCCACGCTGGCTGCTGGGGCGCACCTGGGGCGAGGCCTCTGACTCACTCAAACTGGAAGCGCGCGTGGCGCCGGAAACGGTGGGTCGGCTGCGTCTGCTGGGTCATCAGGTTGAGCTGCTCTCTGACTTCAGTGAAGTGGTAGGCCATGCGGGCGCCGTAGTGCGCCACACCAGCGGCATGCTGGAAGGCGCTTTCGATCCGCGCAGCAACGGCAGCGCAGCCGGTTTTTAACAGGAGAGACTCATGACCGAATCCGCAGAGTGGGCGAACTATGTCGCTCAGATGGAGCAGATCCTCGCACTGGATCTGGATGACGCACGTCGTGCTGAGCTGCAGCTGCAGCTCAGCCGGATTGCGGCTATAGCCGCGCCGCTGATGGCGCTGCCGCTGGACGATCGCCTGGAAGTGGCCGGGGTATTCCAGCCATGCGCCTGACATCATTATCGATCGCAGCGCTGCAGCGTGCGCTGCAGCAGGGTGAAATCGGGGCCGCTGAGATTGCCCGCCATACGCTGGCGGCGATTGAGCAGCATAACCCGGCGCTCAACGCCTGGACGGCGATCACCGGGCAGCGCATGCTGCGCGAGGCTGAAGAGCTTGACCGGCAGCGCCTGCGCGGTGAAACGCTGCCACCGCTGGCGGGTATTCCGTATGCGGTAAAAAATCTGTTTGATGTAGCCGGCCATACCACGCTGGCGGGTGCCAGCCTGTTTAGCACGCGGGCGGCGGCGCGTGCAGACGCCTGGGCGGTCAGCCGGATGCGTGAATCGGGCGCGCTACTCTCCGGTATGCTGAACATGGATGCCTACGCTTACGGCTTTACCACCGAAAACAGTCACTATGGCGCCACCTGCAACCCGCGCGATATCACGCGCATCGCCGGTGGATCATCCGGCGGCTCAGCCGCCGCGGTAGCGGCCGGACTGGTGCACTTTTCGCTCGGCAGCGATACCAACGGCTCGATTCGCGTACCGGCGTCGCTGTGCGGCATCTTCGGCCTTAAGCCCACCTTTGGCCGCCTGTCGCGCAGCGGTACGCAGCCGTTTGTCGCCAGCCTCGATCATATCGGCCCGTTTGCCCGCTCGGTTGAGGATCTCAGCCTGGTTTATGATGCGCTGCAGGGCCGCGACGCAGAGGATGCGTTTCAGCTGACGCGGCCGCCGGAGTTGGTCAGCGACCGCCTGCAGGCGGGCAGCGACGGGCTGCGCTGCGCGACGCTGGGCGGTTTTTTTACCACCTGGTGCAATGATGAGGCGCGCGCGGCGGTAGCGGTAGCCGCCAGCGCGCTCGGCGCGGCAGAAGAAGTGACGCTGCCCCAGGCCGAACTGGCGCGCGCGGCCGCGTTTATCATGACCGCGGCGGAAGGCGGCAATCACTATCTGCCCGCTCTGCGCACCCAGCCAGAACGCTTTGAGCCGAATTCACGCGAACGCCTGCTGGCCGGCGCGATGCTGCCCGCCGCGTGGTATGTGCAGGCCCAGCGTTTCCGGCGTCACTTCCAGCAACAGGTGCTGCCGCTGTTCGACCATTATGACGTGCTGATCGCCCCCGCCACGCCCTGTACCGCCACCACCATCGGCCAGGAAACCATTCACATCAACGGTCAGGATTTGCCGACACGCGCCAGCATGGGCATGCTGACGCAGCCGATTTCGTTCGCTGGCCTGCCGGTATGTAGCGTACCGCTGCTCACCGCCAGCGGCTTACCGATTGGCGTACAGCTGATTGCCGCGCCGTTTAACGAACAGCTGGCGCTGCGCGCCGCCTGGGCGCTGCAGCAGCAGGGCCTGACTTACGATCAACCTACTTTAATGGATATCTGATAATGACGACGGACAGGATAAACGATCCGGATACCGTTGCCGCCGTAAGCGCTGCATTTTATCGCTACGAGCAGGCGCTGGTGAGCAATGATGTCGCGGTGCTGGACGAACTGTTCTGGCACGACGCGCGTACCGTCCGGCTGGGTGCCGGAGAGAATCTGTACGGGATTGAGGAGATTCGCGCCTTTCGCGCGGCACGACCGTCAAAAGGGCTCGATCGCACGCTGCGCAATACGGTGATCACCACGTTTGGCGATGACTATGCGGTGTGCAGCACCGAATTCACCCGCGAGGGAACGGCGCGTATCGGACGGCAGCAGCAGACGTGGGTGCGGCTGCCGCAGGGGTGGCGCATTGTGGCCGCGCAGGTCAGCCTGATGAGTGAGTAAGCGCGTCAGCCCTCACCCCTGCGGTGAGGGCATTATCAGGGCGCGGGATGTACCGTCATCCAGTGATCGGCAATCTGCTGGCGGGTGCAGATCCACACCTTTTCATGCTGCTGAATGTGATCAAGAAAAAGCTGCAGCGCGCGGAATTTTCCCGGCCGCCCCAGCAGGCGGCAGTGCATGCCGACCGACATCATTTTCGGGGCGCGCTCTCCTTCTTCATACAGCACATCAAAGGTATCACGCAGGTAGGTGAAGAAGTGTTCGGCGGTGTTGAAGCCCTGCGCCGTGGCGAAGCGCATGTCGTTGCACTCCAGCGTATAGGGGATGATCAGATGCGGTTTGACGGTGCCATCCTGACGTGTGACCTGGGTCCAGAACGGCAGATCGTCACCGTAATAGTCGCTGTCGTAGCTGAAGCCGCCCTGCTCTGCGACCAGCCGGCGAGTGTTCGGACTGTCCCGCCCGGTATACCAGCCCGTCGGCGCTTTGCCAAACAGTTCGGTCAGCACGTCGACCGCCTGCTGCATATGCTGCCGTTCGGTTTTCGCATCCATTCCCTGGTAGTGGATCCAGCGCCAGCCGTGGCTGACCACGTCATAATCCGCCGCTTTAATCGCGGCGACAATTTCCGGGTGCCGCGCCAGCGCCATCGCCACGCCAAACACCGTCAGCGGCAGACCACGCTTCTGAAACTCATGATGAATGCGCCAGAAACCGGCACGCGACCCATACTCATACAGGGAATCCATCGACATGTGGCGATCGGCGTAGCTGGCTGCGCCAATGATATCGGACAGAAACTGCTCCGAACCGGCATCGCCATGCAGCACGTTGTTTTCTGCGCCCTCTTCATAATTGAGTACGAACTGTACCGCCACCCGGGCGTTATCGGGCCACTGCGCATGCGGCGGCTGGCCACCATAGCCGATCAGATCGCGCGGATAATTTTTGTTGAAGCTGTACTCTTTCTTTTCAGATGCGTCATTCATTCAGTCAGTTCCTGTTGTCACACCTCAGCCAGACCTTAGTTTAGGTGCTGAAAGGCGCCGCTGAGGGGTTTTTGCAGCGGATAAGCGAGATCGCCATGCTTGCTGGTGCCCAGGCCAAGCGCCACCAGCGCCTCTATCATTTTTACCGCCGCGCTGACGCCATCGATCACCGGCATATCCAGTTCGCGGGTCAGATCCTGCGCCAGCGACGCCATGCCGCCGCAGCCCAGCACAATCGCGCCGCTGTTATCTTCACGTTTTGCCTGAATGCAGCGCGCCCGGACTTTCTCCTGCGCCACGCCGCTGCCATCCTCCAGCGCCAGTACCGGCAGATCGATGGCGTGCAGCGCCGCACAATGGTGCGTAAAACCATACTGCTGCAGCAGATGGCGGGCGATCACCAGCGTACGCGGCAGCGTGGTGACGATGGTAAAGCGCGTCGCCACCAGCGTGGCGGTATGCATTGCCGCTTCGGCAATACCGATTACCGGGCCGCTGGCCAGCTCGCGCGCCGCCAGCAAGCCGGGATCGCCAAAGCAGGCGATCACATGGCCGCTGACGCCCTGCGCTTCGCCACGCTTAATCTGCTCCAGTACGCCGATCGCGGCTATCGCCTCATCAAAGTGTCCCTCTATGGAGGGTACGCCCTGCTGCGGACAGACCGCCAGAATGTCCGTGCCCGGTGCCGCCACGGCGCGCGCGGCCGCACCAATAGTTTCAGTCATTGCCAGGCTGGTATTGGGGTTGATCACCTGTATCAGGCTCATGATAGGGCTCCTTTATGACCGGCAAATAACCGGCTGAAATCGGGCAGCGTTTCACCGCTGCGCTCAAAGTGCAGGCTGGAGAGAATGTGGTCGAAGTGGTGCGTCAGCGCCTCAGTCAGCGCAGGCAGCGCCCGCTGGCGCAGCAGATCGACCAGCCTGTCGTGATGATCGCAGCGGCAGCCGTGCTGCCAGGGCGTGCCCCAGGCGGCAATCACCAGCGATGAGCGCTGGGTCAGGCGCGTGATGATATCGGTCAGCACCTGATTGCCGGATATCGCCTGCAGCTGGATATGAAACGCGGCTGAAAGACGAATGGCAGCCGCGCCGTCATTCTGCTGATGCGCCTGCTGCTCCTGCGTGATAATCGCCTCCAGCGCCGCGAGGTGTGGCGACTGCAGATGCGTCAGTACAGCGGGCAGGTTGGCGCACTCCAGCATGCTGCGCGTGGCAAAGATATCGCGTGATTCCGCCACATCGGGCGTGCTGACCTGTGCACCACGTCCGGGCGACAGCGTGATCATCTGCACCGCCGCGAGGCGCTGCAGCACTTTACGAATGCCGGTACGGCTGACGCCAAACACCTCTGCCAGCGCCTCTTCAGGCAGCTTGCTGCCCGGCGGAAGCTGGTGCTCAACGATGGCACTAAGCAATGCCTGAAAGATCGCTTCATCTTTTTCAAACGTCACAGCGCGCGGCTTCACTGCGGATTCATGATTCATTACCTGCTCCGGAAAATAGCTGACTGCCAGATATCGTATACACTCCTTTCATTTTTTGTATACAACAAATCACTTCTGGCCTGGATCCTGCAATAGCTCTTTAAACGGTGAATATTTTCCCCATCATGGTGAGAGGAGCAGGTTTCATGCCAATTCATACTGAAGTGACGCCAGCGCAGGCTGATGCCCGCGCGGCCTATAGTCCACGCCTGTGTAATGAGGATCTGGCTCCGACGCGCCAGCAGAACTGGACGTGGTACAACATCTTTTCTTTCTGGATGTCCGATGTGCATAGCATGGGCGGGTATGTGGTTGCCGCCAGCTTTTTTACGCTGGGGCTGGCAAGCTGGCAGGTATTGCTGTGTCTGCTGGCCGGGATCGGTATCGTGCAGCTCTGTGCGAATCTGGTGGCAAAACCCAGCCAGATGGCGGGCGTGCCCTATGCGGTGATCTGCCGCCAGGCATTTGGCGTATTCGGCGCCAATATTCCGGCCGTGATCCGCGGACTGATCGCGTTTGCCTGGTACGGTATTCAGACCTATCTGGCGGCGAATGCCCTGATGCTGGTTCTGCTGAAGTTCTTCCCGGCGCTTAATAGCATGACGCAAAGCAGCTGGCTGGGGCTGTCGCTGCTCGGCTGGTGCTGCTTTGGCATCATGTGGCTGCTGCAGGCGATGGTGTTCTGGCACGGCATGAACGCCATTAAGCGCTTTATCGACGTGGCGGGTCCGGCAGTCTATGTCGTGATGGTCGCGCTGGCGGGCTGGATTGTATACAAAACTGGTCTGGCGGGTATCTCTTTTACGCTGGCCAGCAAATCACTGAGTGCCGGCGAACAGACCTGGCAGATGATCACTGCAACCGCCCTGGTCGTCTCCTACTTTTCCGGTCCTCTGCTTAATTTCGGCGACTTTTCGCGTTACGGCAAAAACATGAGTGAAGTTCGCCGCGGCAACCGCTGGGGATTACCGTTTAACTTCCTGCTGTTCTCCGTGGTTACGGTAGTGATTGTCTCCGGCACCCAGTCGCTGTTTGGCAGAATGATCACCGATCCGATTGAGACGGTAAGTATGGTAGGCAACGACCTGGCCGTCGCTATCGGCCTGCTGACCATGATCACCGCCACCATTGGTATCAATATCGTGGCGAATTTTGTGTCACCCGCCTTCGATTTCTCTAACTGCTCCCCGCAGAAGATCAGTTTCCGCACCGGTGGCATGATCGCCGCGGTGGGTTCCGTGCTGCTGACGCCGTGGAATCTGTTTCAGTCACCTGAACTGATCCACTATACGCTGGATGTGCTGGGCTCGTTTGTGGGCCCGCTGTTCGGTATCCTGATTGCGGATTTTTATCTGATTAAAGGCGGCAGCGTAAGCGTTGATGACCTGTTTAACGCCACGCCGCAGGGACGTTACTGGTACCGCAACGGCTTTAATCCCAAAGCGATCGCGGCGCTGCTGCCGGCGGTCGGGATCTGCCTGACGATAAGTTTTATTCCGGCGCTGCATGCGGTAGCTAACTTCAGCTGGTTTATCGGTGTGGCGCTGGGGGCGGGCTGCTATCGCTGGCTGGCGCGGGCAGAACGGGTCGTACCGGTCTCGTATCGTCCGGAAGCGACGCTGCAAAAAGAGGGTGTATAGTGCTGGCTGAATAGCAGACAGCAAAAAGCCGATTCATTTCTGAATCGGCTTTTTTAAATAGATTGGCGGAACGGACGGGGCTCGAACCCGCGACCCCCTGCGTGACAGGCAGGTATTCTAACCAACTG
The DNA here is from genome assembly GCF_002928325.1 of Pantoea sp. ICBG 1758. Classification (NCBI taxonomy): domain Bacteria; kingdom Pseudomonadati; phylum Pseudomonadota; class Gammaproteobacteria; order Enterobacterales; family Erwiniaceae; genus Pantoea; species Pantoea sp. ICBG 1758. Next base: position 5,747 of record NZ_POWL01000001.1, on the reverse strand, counting down.
AACTACCGCTCCGCGCTTTGTTCCCCGTCGGGAACGAGGCGCATATTAATGGCAGCCCCCTCCCCCGTCAACGCTTTTTATATCAAAATGACACGTTTGCCGCTTTTTTCAGCTCGCCGCTGTTTTTAGCAGCAAAATCAGTGCATCAGACGCGCCACAGACAGCTGCCACCTTTTTTTGTGACCAGATCGAGGCGGCTTTCGTGCGCCATGACTTCTTCATCACTGGCATTAATCACGCGCAGGCCTGAACCGGGGCGGCTGATACGCTGAATATGCTCCCCTTCAGCCTGATTACGCTGGTCGCCCTCCATGGAAAATGCCAGCGACGTCTGGCCGCCGGTCATGGTCAGGAAGACTTCCGCCAGAATTTCGGCATCCAGCAGTGCGCCATGCAGCGTACGTTTGCTGTTGTCGATTTCATAACGGTTGCACAACGCATCCAGGCTATTACGCTTGCCCGGAAACATTTTACGCGCCATCGCCAGGCTGTCGGTGATTTTGCAAAAGCTTTCAGTTTTGCCGATATCACGCTGCAGCATGCCAAACTCATAGTCCATAAAGCCGATATCAAACGAGGCGTTATGGATCACCAGCTCAGCTCCGCGAATATAGTCGAGAAACTCATCGGCTATCTGCGCAAAGGTGGGCTTGTCGGCCAGAAACTCATCGGCGATGCCGTGAACACCAAACGCTTCCGGGTCCACCAGCCGGTCGGGCCTGAGATACATATGGAAGTTGTTGCCGGTCAGGCGACGGTTGATGACTTCAACCGCACCGATCTCAATGATGCGATGCCCCTCATAATGAACCCCGATCATGTTCATGCCGGTGGTTTCAGTATCGAGGACAATCTGGCGGTTATTTGCAGTGATCATAGGGCTCGTTTTGTGTCAGACTTGGCGTTTTTTCAGAGGGAAGTCTACCAGAGATGCGCAAACAGGTAGAAATTTTCACCGACGGTTCCTGCCTTGGTAATCCGGGACCGGGCGGCTATGGGGCTATTGTACGCTATCGCGAGCATGAAAAGTTATTCAGCGCGGGCTATCGCCTGACCACCAACAACCGTATGGAGCTGATGGCGGCCATTGTCGCCTTAGAGGCGCTGACGCAGCCGTGCGACGTGGTCATCAGCACAGACAGCCAGTATGTCCGCCAGGGCATTACCAGCTGGATCCACAACTGGAAAAAGCGTGGCTGGAAAACCGCTGATAAAAAAGCGGTTAAGAATACTGACCTGTGGCAGCGTCTGGATACGGCGCTCAGCACCCATATCATTCAATGGGAGTGGGTGAAGGGGCATGCCGGCCATCCGGAGAATGAGCGCTGCGATGAACTGGCGCGCAGCGCTGCCGGTAATCCGGCACTGGAAGACATTGGCTATCAGGTTGCATCCTGATCCTGCGTTTCGCGAAACTGACGCGTAGCATTGACTACCGGACGCAGCTGCGCACTGCTGCGCGCCGTTTTCATTTTAGCTGGCGTAAGCGGGAACGTGCGCTTGCGGGCCACCACGATGTTCAGACACCCCAGAGCGGGCAGATGCGCACTGATCATCCTGCCCCCCTGTCGATGCCACGGCACCACCTGAAAACGCGTGCGGTACACCACTTCATAATTCAGCAGGCTCAGCCAGTCCAGCAGACGCACCTGGCTGAACATTCTGCTGTTCCAGGGCGCTCGCCGGCTCAGACCCGGAATCGCTTTGCTAATCCCCAGCAGGCTGAAAGGATTGAAGCCGCTGATAATCAGCCAGCCATCATCAATCAGCACCCTGTCCACTTCGCGTAACACGCGGTGCGGATCCTGCTCCCATGCCAGCGTGTGCGCCAGCAGGCAGGCATCGATTGATTTAGACTCAAACGGCAGCTGAGCAACGCTGGCGAGCACCTGCAGTGCGTCGCCCTCACTGCCAACATTGACCTGATGAGATATGGCACACTGGCTGGTATTGATTTCTGCGCTCAGGCTGCCAATTTTTAGCATATGGAAGCCATAAAGCCTCGCCAGCCAGGGCTGTAGCTGCTGGGTTAACGCATCGCGAAAGTACTCTCCCCAGGGCATATCATTCCAGGTGCGCGGCGCGGTCAGGATCTGGCGTGTTTTCGCTGGCTTCATGCTCTACCATCTTCCTTTAAGACAACCAGAGAGGTGTTTATGAATCTTACCAGTATTCCCGCATTAACGGATAACTACATCTGGACGCTGACCGATGACGCCGGCAGCTGCCTGATTGTTGACCCCGGTGAAGCCCGGCCGCTGATTGAAAAAATTGAAGCCAATCGCTGGACGCCGGTGGCTGTTCTGCTGACACATCATCATCAGGACCATACCGGCGGGGTTGCTGAACTGCTGCAGCGTTATCCTCAGCTTGAGGTATATGGCCCTCAGGAAACGGCGGCTAAAGGCGCGCAGCATATTGTTCATGAGAGCGAGACCGTTACGCTGCTCGGCCTGCCTTTTCAGGTCATCGCCACGCCGGGCCACACTTTAGGACATATCTCATATTACAGCGCACCTTATCTTTTCTGCGGCGATACGATGTTCTCAGGCGGCTGCGGACGACTTTTTGAAGGTTCAGCAGAACAAATGTTCCATTCCTTTCAAAAACTTAATCAACTTCCCGCCGATACGCTTATCTGCTGCGCACATGAATATACTTTATCTAACATGAAGTTTGCTGCTGCAATTTTACCCCATGATCCGAAAATTCTGGCCAGATATCAGGAAATTAAGGATTTACGGGCAGAAAATCGCACTACTTTACCGACAAAACTGGCGCTGGAACGTGAGATAAATTTATTTTTACGCACACAAGATGCTGATTTACAAAAAGCTTTAGCAATTAATGTGGAATCCGCCCCGTTATGGCAGACTTTTGCTGAATTGCGTAATAAGAAAGACCAATTTTAATTTTTTGGGTTGTGTTGTGCCGGTACGTCACGTATAGTTGCTCGTCTTTTAAGCGAACTACTGACACACACATGAAGGCTAAAGCGATATTATTACTCGCCTCAGTCTTGCTGGTCGGATGTCAGGCATCACGGAATGACGCCAATATCCCCGCTCAGCATGCACAGAGCCTGTCTTCAGCTGGTCAAGGTGAAAATGGAAAGTACGGAAATCGCTTGTTGTCGCCGCGCTGGCAAGATGATGGAACCAGCCTCGCAGAAGACACCGATCTCTGGAATCTCATTAGTGACGAGTTGAAGATGGGGATCCCGGAAAATGCCCGGATCCGCGAACAGAAAACAAAGTTTTTAAAAAATAAGAGCTATCTCCACGATGTAACATTACGGGCAGAGCCGTACATGTACTGGATTGTCGAGCAGATACAGAAACGTAAAATGCCGATGGAACTGGTACTGCTACCCATAGTGGAGAGCGCTTTTGACCCTCACGCAACCTCTTCCGCCAATGCCGCAGGCATCTGGCAGATTGTTGCGCAAACGGGCAAAAATTATGGTCTGAAACAGAACCGCTGGTATGACGGACGCCGTGATGTGGTGGCCTCAACCAAAGTAGCACTGGATATGATGCAGCGTTTGAATCGCATGTTTGATGGCGACTGGCTACTGACGGTGGCAGCCTATAACAGCGGCGAAGGACGCGTGTTGAAAGCGATGAAGCAGAATAAGGCACGGGGTAAGCCGACTGACTTCTGGCATTTATCACTGCCGCGCGAAACAACCATCTATGTCCCGAAAATGCTGGCTTTAAGCGAACTGCTCAAGAACAACAAGCGTTACGGCATTAAACTGCCAGCCCCTAATGAAAGCCGCGCGCTGGCGCGTGTGGAAGTGGGACAGCAGATGCAGTTAACTCAGGCTGCAGAAATGGCGGGTATGTCGCTCAGTAAACTGAAGACATTTAACGCCGGGTACAAAAACGGCACGACTGCGCCAAACGGTCCGCACTATATTATGGTGCCTAAGTCCAACGTGGCACAGCTGCGCAACTCTCTGGCCTCCGGAGATATTGCCTCCGTGCAGCCTGTTGAACTGGCTAAAGCCAGCGCAGCCGGTAACAGCTACAAAGTACGTAAAGGCGACACGCTATCCGGTATCGCCAGTAAGCTGGGTGTCAGCATGAGCTCGCTAAAACAGCAGAACAATCTGCGCAGTGCGGCAGTGCGTATCGGCCAGACCCTGACGGTTAGCGGTACGACAGCAGCATCGCAGTTGGCAGATAACGGCAACAGCATCACCTACCGCGTTCGTAAGGGTGATTCTTTTGCCAGTATTGCAAAACGTCACGGCGTTAACACGCAGGACGTAATGCGCTGGAACAGCGACGCGAAGGATATACAGCCGGGTGATAAGCTCACTCTGTTTGTTAAGAATAGCGCAACGCCAGATACCTGATGCACTGAAAAGGCTGACATTTGTCAGCCTTTTTTCTTTATCGGCATAGCATCATCTATAGCAGTGCCGGCCAGAGCGTCTCGTCGTTACAGGCGGGTGCGTTTAGCGCGCAACAGTGACGGGGTTAAACTCTACCAGCAGCGGATTATGATCGGAGGCACGGGTGACCAGCACCGCTGCTTCACTCACTTTCATATCCCGGTAAAAGACAAAGTCGAGCGGCCGGCCAAACGCTTTACGCCGGTGATCATCTGTAAACGCCACTTCCCGCAGAGACATGGCGCGGGCAAAGCGATAGAGCGCGTTCATCCGCTGACGACTCCATGCATTAAAGTCCCCTGCCATTATCACCGGGCCACGGTGATGCCGGATCTGCTCTCCTATAGGCCCCAGCTGCTTACTGTATACGTCCACACCCAGACTGAAATTAACCGCATGGATATTCACTACCATCAGCATATCGCCGGTTGGCAGAGGGTATGCGGTGACCAGCGCGGATTTTGCCAGCCTTAGCAGCGGCTCGCGCTCGCGCAACGGGCAGCAGTAGACCGGATGCGCCGATGCGAGCGTCATCACCCCTGACGGGTGCTGAGGCAGCACAAAAGCGGGCACCTGATCGGCTGCGAGATAATTGCTGGTAGCAAACTGGATCAGTTCAGGCGTGGTTTGCGCCTCCTGCAGGAGGACCAGATGGGCATCACGACCGAATCCCTGCAACACCGACATCCAGTCAGCGCGCTGCTGCTTGAAGATGTTCCATACCAGCACCCGCAGGGTGGGATCGGCCGGCAGCGGCTCCCCTGGCGGCAGACCCTGACCCAGATGCAGCATCGCACCCGGCGGAAAAATTCGCTCCGCTGGCTGGCCTGCTATATAGCGCATTGCATAGGTTTTCTTTCGCACTTTACCGCCTGGCTGATAACAACAAAAAGTTCACACTGACTGTTATAGGGATTTTAGCGCGGGGTTTCAATTCGTGGTATCGAATGTCGGAATTCACCTCACGACAAAGCTTCACAATGCCGGAGGGAAAAAGAGAATATGAAAAAGCCCTGACTTTAACAGTCAGGGCTTCTCAATATAGTGGCGGAACGGACGGGGCTCGAACCCGCGACCCCCTGCGTGACAGGCAGGTATTCTAACCAACTGAACTACCGCTCCACCGATTCTTTACTGCCCTCAGGACCGCGCCTGAAGCCAGGTGTTTCGCCCTCTCCGCGTCACCGGGAGGTCACGACCAGAAAGTCTGGTCTTAACTGGATGCCTGGCAGTTCCCTACTCTCGCATGGGGAGGCCCCACACTACCATCGGCGCTACGGCGTTTCACTTCTGAGTTCGGCATGGGGTCAGGTGGGACCGCCGCGCTGTGGCCGCCAGGCAAATT
>NZ_POWL01000019.1:0-923 GCF_002928325.1 Pantoea sp. ICBG 1758 | reverse complement strand
ATCACAGTCAGTTCTGCCCGCCGCAGATGCGCAACAGTGACGAGTATCGCCGCTTCTGGCACAAGCTGAATCAGGGTGAATTTATCTCCGGTCAGTTTGAGCGCGTGAACAAGCTGGGACGCACCGTGTGGCTGCGTGCCACTTATAACCCGGTGTTCAACGAAGCGGGCGAACTGTACAAAGTGGTGAAATTCGCCACCGATGTGACTGCACAGGTGGAGAAGAACCATCTGGAGCGCGAAGCGGCACAGCAGGCATATCAAACTGCACTGCAAACCAGCGAGAGCACACGCCTCGGGGCCACGGTGATTGAAAACAGTGTGCAAACCATCAATGAACTGGCGGGCGAATTGCACGGTATTTCCGGCGATATCAGCAACCTCAGCGAATCCTCCGACCGCATTGGTGCGATTGTCGAGAGCATTCGCCGCATTGCCGATCAGACTAATCTGCTGGCGCTCAACGCCGCGGTGGAAGCCGCACGTGCCGGTCAGCACGGTCGCAGTTTTGCCGTGGTGGCTAACGAGGTTCGCACGCTGGCGGCAAACATCAACCGCGCGACTACCGAGATCGAGAATATGGTGCAACATAATCACACTCTCGCCGAAAAAGCGTTAAAAGGCATCGAATCTAACCTGAAACGTGCCGATCATGGCGTCGTGTTAGCCAAAGAAGCGGGTGGCGTGATCTCTGAGATTCGCGGCAGCTCCAGCGAAGTGGTGCGCGCCATCAGCCATGTGGCTGAGGCCTTGAAAGAAGAGTAATTTTTCCTGCTTTCTCTTCTTCTATTGCACTGCTGTGACATAAAACTGTCATGGCAGTGCAGTAATCTAGGATAAATCCTAATCAATGCCAGAATAATTCTTATGCAGCTGCCTGATTTACGCGCAGGATTAAACTCCCTGTCGAGCCGTTCCCGTGCG
>NZ_POWL01000018.1:0-1182 GCF_002928325.1 Pantoea sp. ICBG 1758 | reverse complement strand
CAATTAAGCGATAACAGAAGCAACAACGCCCGCGCCAACGGTACGGCCGCCTTCGCGGATTGCGAAGCGCAGACCCTGGTCCATCGCGATTGGGTGGATCAGGGTAACAACCATCTTGATGTTGTCGCCCGGCATTACCATCTCAACGCCTTCTGGCAGCTCAACTGAACCGGTCACGTCAGTGGTACGGAAGTAGAACTGTGGACGGTAGCCTTTGAAGAACGGAGTATGACGGCCGCCTTCGTCTTTAGACAGAACGTAAACTTCTGACTCGAACTTGGTGTGTGGCTTGATTGAGCCCGGCTTCGCCAGAACCTGTCCACGCTGAATGTCTTCGCGCTTGATACCGCGCAGCAGAACACCACAGTTCTCGCCCGCCTGACCCTGGTCCAGCAGCTTGCGGAACATCTCAACACCGGTACAGGTTGATTTCGCGGTATCTTTGATGCCCACGATTTCAACTTCGTCACCGACTTTAACGATGCCGCGCTCAACACGACCGGTAACAACGGTACCGCGGCCTGAGATTGAGAACACGTCTTCGATTGGCAGCAGGAACGGCAGGTCGATAGCACGAACCGGATCCGGGATGTAGCTGTCCAGGTAGCCAGCCAGCTCGATGATTTTGCCTTCCCACTCTGCGTCGCCTTCCAGCGCTTTCAGCGCTGAACCGCGTACGATTGGCGTATCGTCGCCCGGGAAGTCGTACTGTGACAGCAGGTCACGTACTTCCATCTCAACCAGCTCCAGCAGCTCTTCATCATCAACCATGTCGCACTTGTTCAGGAACACGATGATGTAAGGAACGCCAACCTGACGACCCAGCAGGATGTGCTCACGGGTCTGTGGCATCGGGCCATCAGTCGCAGCAACAACCAGGATTGCGCCGTCCATCTGCGCAGCACCGGTGATCATGTTTTTCACGTAGTCGGCGTGTCCCGGGCAGTCAACGTGTGCATAGTGACGGCTTGCGGTTTCGTACTCTACGTGTGCGGTGTTGATGGTGATACCACGTGCTTTTTCTTCAGGGGTGCTGTCGATCTGGTCGAATGCACGCGCCTGGCCGCCGTTGGTTTTAGCCAGAACGGTGGTGATTGCTGCAGTCAGGGTGGTTTTACCGTGGTCAACGTGACCGATGGTGCCCACGTTTACGTGCAGTTTGTTACGCTGAAATTGCTCTTT
>NZ_POWL01000017.1:0-1230 GCF_002928325.1 Pantoea sp. ICBG 1758 | reverse complement strand
CGCTTACCACTTTGTGATTCATGACTGGGGTGAAGTCGTAACAAGGTAACCGTAGGGGAACCTGCGGTTGGATCACCTCCTTACCTGAAGATACCTTCCCGCGAAGTGCTCACACAGATTGTCTGATAGAAAGTAATGAGCAAGACGGCTGCGAAGTCGCGACACGATGTGTCCCCTTCGTCTAGCGGTTAGGACTCCGCCCTTTCACGGCGGCAACAGGGGTTCGAATCCCCTAGGGGACGCCACTTGCTTGGTGACAGGTGAAAGGTGTCTCCACAGTATCTCAAAACCGGCTTGCGAGTCGCGTTTGAGATATTTGCTCTTTAACAATCCGGAACAAGCTGAAAATTTGAAACGACCGCGTCGTATTCGTTCTCCGTAATAAGAACGATGCGCGATGCGGCCGGGTCTCAAGATTATCGCGATTCACGAGCGTTCAAAACGCCTGTGGGTTGTGAGGTTAAGCGACCAAGCGTACACGGTGGATGCCCTGGCAGTCAGAGGCGATGAAGGACGTGCTAATCTGCGAAAAGCGCCGGCAAGGTGATATGAACCGCTACAGCCGGCGATGTCCGAATGGGGAAACCCGGTGCACCCAGTGCATCATCGTTTGATGAATACATAGTCAAACGAGGCGAACCGGGGGAACTGAAACATCTAAGTACCCCGAGGAAAAGAAATCAACCGAGATTCCCCCAGTAGCGGCGAGCGAACGGGGAGCAGCCCAGAGCCTGAATCAGCTTGTGCGTTAGTGGAAGCGTCTGGAAAGGCGCGCGATACCGGGTGACAGCCCCGTACACGAAAACGCACTTGCTGTGAGCTCGAAGAGTAGGGCGGGACACGTGGTATCCTGTCTGAATATGGGGGGACCATCCTCCAAGGCTAAATACTCCTGACTGACCGATAGTGAACCAGTACCGTGAGGGAAAGGCGAAAAGAACCCCGGCGAGGGGAGTGAAACAGAACCTGAAACCGTGTACGTACAAGCAGTGGGAGCCTCTTTTATGGGGTGACTGCGTACCTTTTGTATAATGGGTCAGCGACTTATATTCTGTAGCAAGGTTAACCGCATAGGGGAGCCGAAGGGAAACCGAGTCTTAACCGGGCGCTAAGTTGCAGGGTATAGACCCGAAACCCGGTGATCTAGCCATGGGCAGGTTGAAGGTTGGGTAACACTAACTGGAGGACCGAACCGACTAATGTTGAAAAATTAGCGGATGACCTGTGGCT
>NZ_POWL01000015.1:0-2280 GCF_002928325.1 Pantoea sp. ICBG 1758 | reverse complement strand
CAAAACGCCTCTGGCGTTGTAAGGTTAAGCCTCACGGGTCATTAGTACCGGTTAGCTCAACGCATCGCTGCGCTTACACACCCGGCCTATCAACGTCGTCGTCTTCAACGTCCCTTCAGGGCTCTCGAGGAGCCAGGGAGAACTCATCTCGGGGCAAGTTTCGTGCTTAGATGCTTTCAGCACTTATCTTTTCCGCACTTAGCTACCGGGCAGTGCCACTGGCGTGACAACCCGAACACCAGCGGTGCGTTCACTCCGGTCCTCTCGTACTAGGAGCAACCCCCCTCAATTCTCCAGCGCCCACGGCAGATAGGGACCGAACTGTCTCACGACGTTCTAAACCCAGCTCGCGTACCACTTTAAACGGCGAACAGCCGTACCCTTGGGACCTACTTCAGCCCCAGGATGTGATGAGCCGACATCGAGGTGCCAAACACCGCCGTCGATATGAACTCTTGGGCGGTATCAGCCTGTTATCCCCGGAGTACCTTTTATCCGTTGAGCGATGGCCCTTCCATTCAGAACCACCGGATCACTATGACCTGCTTTCGCACCTGCTCGAGCCGTCACTCTCGCAGTCAAGCTGGCTTATGCCATTGCACTAACCTCCTGATGTCCGACCAGGATTAGCCAACCTTCGTGCTCCTCCGTTACGCTTTGGGAGGAGACCGCCCCAGTCAAACTACCCACCAGACACTGTCCGCAGCCCGGATAACGGGCCCACGTTAGAACATCAAACGTTAAAGGGTGGTATTTCAAGGATGGCTCCACGCGGACTGGCGTCCGCGCTTCGAAGCCTCCCACCTATCCTACACATCAAGGCTCAATGTTCAGTGTCAAGCTGTAGTAAAGGTTCACGGGGTCTTTCCGTCTTGCCGCGGGTACACTGCATCTTCACAGCGATTTCAATTTCACTGAGTCTCGGGTGGAGACAGCCTGGCCATCATTACGCCATTCGTGCAGGTCGGAACTTACCCGACAAGGAATTTCGCTACCTTAGGACCGTTATAGTTACGGCCGCCGTTTACCGGGGCTTCGATCAAGAGCTTCTCCTTGCGGATAACCCCATCAATTAACCTTCCGGCACCGGGCAGGCGTCACACCGTATACGTCCACTTTCGTGTTTGCACAGTGCTGTGTTTTTAATAAACAGTTGCAGCCAGCTGGTATCTTCGACTGGCCTCGGCTCGGGGAGCAAGTCCCTCCACCTACGCGCCAGCGTGCCTTCTCCCGAAGTTACGGCACCATTTTGCCTAGTTCCTTCACCCGAGTTCTCTCAAGCGCCTTGGTATTCTCTACCTGACCACCTGTGTCGGTTTGGGGTACGATTTCGTGTTGCCTGGAGCTTAGAGGCTTTTCCTGGAAGCAGGGCATCAGTTACTTCGGCTCCGTAGAGCCTCGTCGTCACGCCTCAGTGTTAAAGAAGACCGGATTTGCCTGGTCTTCACACCTGCACGCTTAAACCGGGACAACCGTCGCCCGGATAACCTAGCCTTCTCCGTCCCCCCTTCGCAGCAACACCAAGTGCAGGAATATTAACCTGCTTCCCATCGACTACGCCTTTCGGCCTCGCCTTAGGGGTCGACTCACCCTGCCCCGATTAACGTTGGACAGGAACCCTTGGTCTTCCGGCGAGCGGGCTTTTCACCCGCTTTATCGTTACTTATGTCAGCATTCGCACTTCTGATACCTCCAGCATGCCTCACAGCACGCCTTCTGCGGCTTACAGAACGCTCCCCTACCCAGCGACGCAAGCGTCGCTGCCGCAGCTTCGGTGCATGGTTTAGCCCCGTTACATCTTCCGCGCAGGCCGACTCGACCAGTGAGCTATTACGCTTTCTTTAAATGATGGCTGCTTCTAAGCCAACATCCTGGCTGTCTGTGCCTTCCCACATCGTTTCCCACTTAACCATGACTTTGGGACCTTAGCTGGCGGTCTGGGTTGTTTCCCTCTTCACGACGGACGTTAGCACCCGCCGTGTGTCTCCCGTGATAACATTCTCCGGTATTCGCAGTTTGCATCGGGTTGGTAAGCCGGGATGGCCCCCTAGCCGAAACAGTGCTCTACCCCCGGAGATGAGTTCACGAGGCGCTACCTAAATAGCTTTCGGGGAGAACCAGCTATCTCCCGGTTTGATTGGCCTTTCACCCCCAGCCACAGGTCATCCGCTAATTTTTCAACATTAGTCGGTTCGGTCCTCCAGTTAGTGTTACCCAACCTTCAACCTGCCCATGGCTAGATCACCGGGTTTCGGGTCTATACCCTGCAACTTAGCGCCC
>NZ_POWL01000014.1:0-4421 GCF_002928325.1 Pantoea sp. ICBG 1758 | reverse complement strand
GCGCCTGGCCGCCGTTGGTTTTAGCCAGAACGGTGGTGATTGCTGCAGTCAGGGTGGTTTTACCGTGGTCAACGTGACCGATGGTGCCCACGTTTACGTGCAGTTTGTTACGCTGAAATTGCTCTTTAGCCATCGCTTGTCCCTCTAAGACACGAATATATCAAAGATATCGTCACATTAACCAGGCAGTGCCCGATGTTAGTTTTACAGAGAGAGAATCAGGAGAGAGATAAAGGAAGTGGTGCTGATACCCAGAGTCGAACTGGGGACCTCACCCTTACCAAGGGTGCGCTCTACCAACTGAGCCATATCAGCACATCTGGAGCGGGCAGCGGGAATCGAACCCGCATCATCAGCTTGGAAGGCTGAGGTAATAGCCATTATACGATGCCCGCATCCTGGAACTCGGCTACCTGTTCTTTCTGTAGCTTTTGAATAATAAAAGAAGACCTTTTACTATTCGAGCCAGTCAGAGTTTCCGACTGACCCTGACCACACAGATGTGCAATCTGAATCCGGAGGTGAGAGATTTGAACTCACCCATCAGGTAAACTCTTACCTGATGCCCAACCAGGAGGCTGAGATGGTGGTGGGAGAAGGATTCGAACCTTCGAAGTCTGTGACGGCAGATTTACAGTCTGCTCCCTTTGGCCGCTCGGGAATCCCACCTACTTGATGGTGCCGGCTACCGGAATCGAACTGGTGACCTACTGATTACAAGTCAGTTGCTCTACCAACTGAGCTAAGCCGGCATCAAGTGACGCGCATTCTAGGAAGACCGGCTCCGAGATGCAACAAGAAAATCATCATTTTTATTCTTTTGCTTACTATTTGTGCAAAAGCTCTCAACAGCAGGCATTACTGCCGCTTCTTCACTCATATCTGGTACAAATGTTCACCACCGCGTTCAGCGGCTACGCTCTGTTTTCTCTTTGACTGAACTGCCCGGGGTTAAACTATTTACTGGTTTTTTTAGCGGCTGATAGAAAAACACAGTTTTTTTCATTCCACCAGGTGAAAAAAATGTGGCGTGTTCTGCGAAAGCGCTCGCACGATCATCATTTTGCTTCTGTTTAAAGTGACACTGGTGTTAACCTCCTGCCCACTGTTTCCGTTAATTTATCTTCTATGACGCGCAATCGCGTTCAGGACGCTTCATGATGAGGCAGGGATGAACCACACTTTGCGGTCAGATATATGCTTATGAGTAGAAAAACAACGCCACTGACCACCCCTTATCTGCAATTCGACAGACAGCAGTGGGCTGCGCTGCGTGACTCAGTGCCTATGACACTGGATGAGCGTGAAGTTGAGCGCCTGCGCGGTATCAATGAAGATCTCTCTCTTGATGAGGTTGCTGAGATCTATCTTCCTCTATCACGTCTGCTGAACTTCTACATCAGTTCTAATTTGCGACGTCAGGCCGTACTGGAACAGTTTCTCGGCACCAACGGGCAAAAGATCCCTTATATCATCAGCATTGCCGGCAGCGTTGCCGTCGGAAAAAGCACGACTGCGCGCGTGCTGCAGGCGCTGCTGAGCCGCTGGCCGGAACATCGCAAAGTAGAATTGATCACCACTGATGGTTTCCTGCATCCGAATGCCGTGCTGAAAGAGCGCGGTCTGATGAAGAAGAAAGGGTTTCCGCAGTCCTACGATATGCATCGCCTGGTAAAGTTTGTTTCCGATCTCAAGTCGGGCGCCAGCCAGGTCACGGCACCGGTCTACTCGCATCTGATTTATGATGTCATCCCTGACGGCGATAAAGTGGTTGAGCAGCCTGATATCCTGATTCTGGAAGGGCTTAACGTGCTGCAGAGCGGTATGGACTACCCGCACGATCCGCATCACGTATTTGTTTCTGACTTTGTGGATTTCTCAATCTATGTGGATGCTCCGGAAACCTTACTGGAACGCTGGTACATCAACCGCTTCCTGAAATTCCGTGAAGGTGCTTTCAGCGATCCCGATTCCTACTTTCATCACTATTCGCAGCTGCCGAAAGAGGATGCCGTTAACATTGCGCGCGGGCTGTGGCAGGAAATCAACGGTCTTAACCTGAAAGAAAATATTCTGCCAACGCGTGAGCGCGCCAGCCTGATTATGACCAAAGAGGCTAACCACGCCGTTCAGAGCGTAAGGCTGAGGAAGTAACAGCAAAAAGCCCTGCGTGCAGGGCTTTTATCATAGTGCTGTGGCTAGCCGTTATCTGGCCTGAGTGAGATCTCCCCGCCAACCCAGGATTTAATCACTTCCTCCTGTTCCAGCAGCAGGCCACCCTGCTTATCTATCCCGCGCGCAATACCGTAAACTTCGCGCTCACCAACCAGTAATTTAACCGGACGATTGATAAAATTATCCAGCTTTTCCCAGCGCTGAATAAAGGGAGCCAGACCGTCGCGCTCAAAAAGCGGTAACGCCGCACGCAGACTGTTGATGATACTGGCTGCCAGCTGGTTGCGATCGATAGTCACGCCCGCTTCCTGCAGGTTGATCCAGCCCTGATTGATTTCTGAAGTGCCTTCACCCCGCATTCCCAGGTTGATGCCTGCACCCATAACAATCTGCGCCGCATCGCCGGTTTTACCGGTGAGTTCAACCAGGATGCCAGCAAGTTTACGATCGTTAAGATAGAGATCGTTTGGCCACTTCACACGGACATTTTCAGCGCCAAGGGACTGAATCACTTCCGCCATGACAATCCCTATGACCAGGCTCAGCCCCATCGCAGCAGCTGGTCCCTGCTCCAGACGCCAGTACATCGACAGATAGAGGTTGGCTCCAAAAGGCGAAAACCATTTACGTCCGCGGCGTCCACGTCCTGCCTGCTGGTACTCCGCAACGCAGGCAAAACCTGACTCAAGCTGATCCATGCGATCAAGCAGATACTGGTTGGTTGAGTCTATAACCGGAATAACGGCGATACCCGGGGTCTCCAGATGAGTATGGATAAGCGCTTCATCCAGCAGCTGCAGAGGCGCAGCCAGGCTGTAGCCTTTTCCTGTCACAGTAAAGACATCCAGACCCCAGCTTTTCAGAGTCTGTATGTGCTTATTAACTGCAGCACGGCTCATGCCCAGCGCTTCACCCAGATGTTCACCTGAGTGGAATTCACCGTCAGCCAGCAACGCAGCCAGCTTGAGAGGGACGCTTTGATCTTTCATGCAATAACCTCAACTGCATTACGCTCGCCATTGGCGCCGATAAAACGCACTTCAGGTTCCAGCCAGACATTGAACTTCTTACCCACATGCTGCCGCACCGTATGTGCCAGTGTAACAATCTCCTGCGGCGTGGCGCGATCCTGATTGATCAGAACCAGCGCCTGCTGGCGATGTACGGCGGCGCCGCCTACGCTGAAGCCCTTAAGCTGACACTGGTCGATTAACCAGCCTGCCGCCAGTTTTACCTCACCATCAGGCTGAGGATAGTGTGGTATTGCAGGCCACTGCGCGAGCAGCTCTGTCAGCTGCTCAGCTGAAACAAGCGGGTTTTTAAAGAAGCTGCCCACATTTCCGGTAACGCGCGGATCGGGCAGTTTGCTTTGACGCATCTGACATACAGCATGGCAGACATCCCAGGCGGTAGTCGTCGCCGGGTTAAGTTTTGCCAGATCGCCATAACTCAGTACCGGTTTCCACGCTTTCATCAGGCGCAGTCCGATCGCGATGATGACGTAATCATCTTTGAGCGCGTGTTTAAATATGCTATCGCGATAGCCAAAGCCGCACTCTTCACGATAGAGCCTTTTAGTGGCTGATGTAGGCAGATGCAGTACATCGACATAGTGACAGACATCTTTAAACTCTACGCCATAGGCACCGATATTCTGGATCGGAGCGGAGCCTGACATACCTGGAATGAGCGCCAGGTTTTCCAGGCCAGGGATCCCTTTTTTCAGGGTATATTCCACTAACTCATGCCAGTTTTCACCGGCGCCAGCGTGCACATGCCAGGCTTCTTCATGCTCTTCAGGCTGAATACCTTTGATGGCATTAACGACGACGGTGCCGTTGAAATCCTCGAGGAACAGAACATTGCTTCCTTCACCGAGGATAATAAAGGGTTGATTGCGCTGCTGGCTGGAGTGCCACGCTGCGGTAATGGCTTCTGCGCTATCAGCGATAATCAGCGATTGTGCGTCGATCTCAAGACCGAGCGTATTACATGCTTTAAGGGAGGTACCTGGGCTGGACATTTCACGGCCTTTACTGAGTAATCTGGCCGTAGTTTACCCGATTGACTAACCAGGAGTGGGTGTTTTGATGGTTTTAGTGAGGAAATTTTGCTTTTCTGCAGACGTAAAAAAGCCCTGAACGCGTGTTCAGGGCTCTCTTACTTGATGGATGCCTGGCAGTTCCCTACTCTCGCATGGGGAGACCCCACACTACCATCGGCGCTACGGCGTTTCACTTCTGAGT
>NZ_POWL01000013.1:0-9474 GCF_002928325.1 Pantoea sp. ICBG 1758 | reverse complement strand
ACATCTTTAGCCGTGCTAGTGAATTACCGTCAGCACGCGCCGTACTGAGGCACCTATGCGCTTATCAGCCGTGCAGAAACAAACCTTAATTATGCTGTATCAGTTTTCCCTGAACCGGCGCCATACAGTCCCCCAGCGAACGATTCTACGCATAATCAATGAACAGGTAGGCACCATCTACCCCAACAACTTCCGTGCGTCCTGTATTCGCCTAGACGGCCACGGGCTGGTGGTGCGGGAAAGCGATAGTTCCAATCGGAAGTGGCTGACCCTTACTGAAGCAGGGATCGTTAGATCTAAGAAGCTATATGCTGCACTTAAGTTAGAAGACTGAAAGATGTAAAAATCGCCCTCATATCTTATCCGCCTAATTCTTGGCAAGCCAGTAAGAACCTACTTAAGTTACTAACGCCATGAATTTATTGTATAACTACGAAGGCAAATTTTAGAGTGTTAAGCTTAAATAATTATTTTTTTAAGGCTGCAATAGTATTATCAAGTCGTTTTAATAAGTCATCGTAAGTTATGATATCAATCATTTTTGCATATTTTCTTTTAATAATTTCAAAATCCAATTTTTGCTGGTCATTCATATCAGAGTCTTTTATTTTATCCCGCCCTGCAATTATTATTGCCTTTGGGTTGGAAATGCGAATGCTCATGCCTGCTGGTAAATTATTTTGATATTTTTTCGTAAGCGTTTTTTCGCCCTCAAGCCCCCATTTTGAAAGGTGGAATAAATACTTTTCGGCTTGCATTATGCCACCGCTTAGTTCAAGAGCCGGAATGCTATTACCTCTATATAAACTACCACTGAGTATTTTATCATCAAAGGGTTTCTTTACTTCGATTACATCGATATTTCCACTTGCATCTACAAGTGCAACATCAATATAACGTGAGGTTTTTTTCCTGGCTTGGAATAATATTCGTTTATGGTTACATTTTGAAGAACCATGATATATTTTGGGAATAACAAAGGTATAAATTGGACCATCATTTTTTGCCAATCTTTCTCGGACCAATTCTTCTTGCTCACCAAGGCATCACTAATCATATCCCTGATTAATGTATACTTTTCAATCTCATACTGGTTTAAATCATCAAGATCTAGCTTTGGCAGATTTGCAAAAGTTTTCCTGTTTAAATAATCCTCATACTTACCTTTAGCATCTTTCATACCATCTAAATATTGAGCAAGAATTGTATAAACCCTTGAGTTTGCATAGTGATTTAATTCAGTGGTATTAGGGAACTTCTTGATAAGATCATTGAAAGTATTTATTGGTATAGCCCCATTTTGATTGCCACCAATTACTATAGGCGTGTTTTTGCCTAAAAGTGATGCAAGCCTTCTAAAAATAGAGGTTTGTCTTTCAGCTATAAAGAGTTTCCTTTCAAAAGAAATTTTCTTATCCATAAACAAATTGTTATTAATACTTAAAATCCTGCCTGGAATGCAATAATAATTACCTTGAAGCTTGCCAAGCTTAAAGTAAATAGATTCATCCCCTGATAATTTATCATCAATCTCTGGGCTAATAACATCCTTTGATTTAAAATAAAAGCATTTTGATATGGTGACCTCAGAAGAATCACGTAACGATTCTAATACCCAATGCGGGCTCATATCATCTGGTTTATAAACAAGAATAAGTGTATTGTCGGCTTCTACAAAAGTGATCATATCAACTCCATGTAAACTGATGAAAGTAATATATATTTGATGTGTATAAATTGCCCCTAAGGTAAGAGGTGGCAGTATCTACCTTTTCTGCCCTTCTATGTGTAGTAATCACCCTCAGCTTTCAGTATAAAAAAACTTCAAATGTGTAAGAATAGCCCTCAGTTTTGCTGATAGGTAAACTGAAAATGAGTGATACGATTACCGGTCTTCTTCTCACTGTATTTTATTGACATCCTTGCCTTTTCTTGAATTTCTTTCACGGCTTTCACCAAAAAACCGCGCTTAAATTCTGCCATTTTTAGGTAGGATTTTGGCAGTCCATAACGCTCTATCATCCAGTCTACACCCAGCACTGCAAAGCCTGCTCCTTCAGCGTTTTTGTACTGGCACAATGACTCGTATAAGCGGATAGCATAGGGATTGGTTATACCGGCAACATCCTTAATTTTTATCTTTGTGAATCGCTTCTCAAGAGAGGTGAAAAACGGCATCAGATATGGGTTAAGATGCACTATGTAAGTGCCGCGACGCGGTGAGTAAGCCTTTTTGATCATCCATGGATAAACTTCACTGCCTTTCTCGGTTCCTTCGTCTTCTTCAGGGCGAAAAATACATACTTCCTTTGCTGCAAAGCCTGCCAGCGCGGTTCTTATGTCTTTACTGGCTTCTGCAGAGGGCAAATTATACATATCTGCGTATTCAGCAACAGTGAACTCACATAAGCCTGCAGATTGATCGCCGCCTTTTGTGGCATTGCGTATACGACCGACTGCTAAGAAAAGTATGCGTTTTTGATCGCGAGTTAGATGATAAGCTGCTTCAGTCATCTCATTTGACTGAGCAATGATTTTACTCACTGGCATGATTGACTCCACCAGCGCCAAAACCTGCTTATTATGTTCCGTTGGATCTAAGCTCATTTGTTCCCTGTGAGTAACATGATTGGTTGAGGGCAATTTATACACGTGCTGAGGGCAAATAATACATACTGCGAGGGCAATTACTACACCCTATGAGGGCAATTTCTACATATTGTGAGGGCAATCTCTACACATTGATCCTTCGCAAGCCGCATCCAGCAAGGGCTGCGAGCCGCCTAAAAAGGTTTAAAATATATAAAAATATAAAAAAGCTATTAAAAATATCGCGGTGGATAAGTGGATAAGTGCCTTTTGCAGGGAGCAGAGGCCCACATAAAGCAGGGCCGGGATAGATATGCATACCGTGAAACTAAGTAGGCACGGATCAGGCCCACAGCGTTAAAACTCATTTTGATTTTCCGGATGAACCTTTACCGGATGGCGCGTTACCTCTTCCCTTTCCGGACTTACTTCCTGTTGTTGATGGCCAGTTCCCGCCATTATCAGGATAACTCGAAGATGGGCCTCTTGAATCTTTTTTTGACATATAAACCTCTGTATTCTGTAGCAGTTATTCTAGGCCTTAGATTTCGGCAACTGAAACAGATTATGGCCATGTAACAGGGCACACAGCCATAACCATGAGCGTTTTTACGTTACTAAATCGCGCCGTTAAGGCGGTTAACCATAGTGTTATGATCATTCACCGCTATCAGCCCACTTATCAACTCTGGCAGAAACATTGCCGGATAATCGCCATAACGATCAGGCTGGCCAACCGGCAGCACGCACATCTGCGCTGGCAGGATCACCGGCTTGTGAGTTTCCTGCACCACGACCGTATCTCTCGTTGAACTCTCGGATGGCCTGCTCATGCATCCGCTTAACGTCACCAGACAGGCGGCTATCAGCGCCAGGGGCGTTCTTCTGCGCTTCATACATTCGCTGGCGCAACTGTTCGTTTTCACGTTTAACCTCGTTTAGGTGTTCGGCATTGGATGCCTGAGCGGCATTAAGCGCGCTCAGTTTGTTTTCCACATCAGTGCGATCACTCCTAGCAGAAGCCAGTTGTTGACGCAGTAATTTGTTTGTCTGTTGCGACTGACCAAGCGTTTCACCGGCTGACTGAATAATACGGGCCTGACGATCAATCTTATTTTGCTGGAGAACGAAGAGCGCCCAGATACCAACAGCCAGCAGCGCGGCAAGCAGATAAACTTTGGCGTGTTTGAATGCGCCCAGTGTCATCCAGGCGGCTTTAAGACCTGTCCACATCATTCACCCCCATCCAGCGCAATTAACACAGCAGCAGGTGTTACAGAAGCAACAGCAGCGCTCATGGCAGCATTACCCTTCATGGAATTCAGCAGCGCCACGCTTACAGCGTATGAAAATGCTCGTTTAGCGAGCTCGACGGACTGCTTACCATTAGCGGTGAGTTTGATCACCGCCGCAGAAACGTCTGTAAGCGTTTTTAAGCCTGTTTCCAGTTCGCTACACGCAGAAGCCAGGGAAGCTATCAGATCGTCGCTTAGAGAGGCGCTGGTGGCTTCAAGATCCTTTTCTGCGTCAAAGGATCCTGCAGGGGCAGCAATGACAGTTGGTAATGTCGCGTTGATCTCATTCATTGCAGTGACCACGGAAGTGGCATTGACAGCAGCTAAAGCCTTTTGCAAATCAGCTACAACCGTCGTGTCTCCTAATGCATCCGCTAAAGCTGGCGCACTCTCCGCAGGCAGGCTTTCTCCTTTCAGATAGCAAGCCCAACCTGTACTGATGTTCAGCAGCTCAGAAAGGGACTGGAATGTCACAAAATACGATGCGAAACCGTCGCCAGCAGCGTGCACGTTGTTCAGTATGTTTACGCCAGTGCGAATAGCATTAAGCGATCCCGTTATGGAATCCGGATAAGTGACATCCGGTAGCAATAGCGCCATAAGCTGATCAGCCAGCAGTTTTGCAGCGGCAGCGGTACTGATAGCCAAAGTGACTGAAGCGGAGGCGGTAAACCCGGATTGATTAAGTTCTCGGAAGGCGGCGAGTTGTTCCGGAGTATTGAGCATCAGGCAATCTCCACCAGCGGATCTCCGCTCGCCACGGTTGAACCACAGGACACTGGATTATCCATGCAGATGACGCCTTTTCCGTTAATAGTCACCCATGCTCGGGTAGTGACCGCCGTTCCCGCATGTACGCCTGTACCATCGCTATGCTCGGCAAAAGCACAGCCGTCCACCATCACCGGTACACCGTTAATTTTTAGCAACGGTTCTCCGTCAACATCCTCACGCGGTGGAAAATCGCCGTGACCTGAACATACTGACCCCTGGATGGCTATCATGGACATGGCACCACCGGCATAGCCGTCTCAGCGGCGCAATCTATGCGCTTACTCAACAGACGCAGATAGTCATTCATAGTGGCCAACTGGATATCAAACAGAGTGCGGTCGTAGCTGGACATCGCCAGATAAACCGAACCGCCAGCAAACTCACAGGCAGATGAAATACGCGCTTTTAAGTTTTGGCGTTCTTCGTGCAATTGCTGCATATGGAGGGGTAACGATTCTGAATTACTCACGATTAACTTTCTCATTAAGGGAAGAGGTTGAACCATATCGAAAGTGAATTTTGAGGCGGCGGAGCCAACCTATGAATTGGCTTTTGCACATATAAATCAGGTAGTTAATACGGGAATAGTGGATGCTGCGATATGAGAAGTTTAAATAAACTATTAAGCATGAAATTGGTACCATATTAACACCAATAGGGTACCAATAAAGAACTATTTTGGTATAGCAATGGTACCTTTTAAGTTTCAGTATTGAACTAAAGCAGCCCCAGCCTCTCTGCTTCTCTTAGGATCGCTTGCCGTACCATATTCAGCTTTGAACGGTTCTCATGCTGTGACAATTCTTCAAGCACTTTCCACTCATACTCATTAAATGGAATACGAAGCGATTTGTGATCCCGTGAAGCATTTTTATCCAGTTCTGCAGGAGCCGCTACATCACCTGGATTAAGATCTGCACCAGCAGCAAAAGCTGCAACCTTTTTCTCAATATCCGTTGGTTGACTTACTGGCTCTTGATCACCTTTGGGACGAGTTCGTGCTTTTACCATTTCTTGAGTTCCTCCACCAGCGTCTGGATCTCGCCTTTAGCGTGCTGGTTAGTCATTTCAACTACCCCTTTGCCTTCTGACAGCGCATCACGGTACACCTTTCGATCGCGGATGATTGTTTTAAGCAAATTAATTTCTGGATACTCGGCCAGATAAGCACGTGCTTCCTGCGTCTCACTAATCATCACATTAGTCGGTGCCATTGAGATAATCGCGTGAACCTGCAGCCCCGGGTTTAAATCTTTCGCCTGAGTAATCAGCTCTTCCATGCTGGGCAAAAGATCCAAATCGGCTTGTGAAGGGCGAAAGGGCATGATTAACACATCAGCCGCAGTCATGCCGGTGCGCAGCTCGCGGCTATCACGACCTGCAGTATCCACAATCACGCGATCGTAACGTTTTTTCATATCGAGCAGGGTATCGCGGATATTGTCAAACTTCTGAATGGCATGAACTATCGGCTGGTGGCCTGCTTCATTACGGTCGTTAAAAAAACGAGTTCCTGTACCCTGCTTATCACCATCGATATAAAGTACATCTTCACCACGGCGGGCATACTCAATAGCTAGGTTGACGGCCAGTGTGGACTTTCCACAGCCGCCCTTACCATTACCAACATGAATAATCATGTGACAACCCCAAATGAATTAAGCCTGAAATTGTCATAACCTTAGAGGCACGGATTAAGCTGGTCAATCAATACCTATAGGGCTATTGGAAAAAATCCAAAAATGTCCCTTTATTGGTTCCTTAATGGTACCAATTTGACACCATTATAGCTCCTTTTTAGTTCCTTTGTGGTGTTGTATTGGTTCCTTTTAAGTTTCAAAAAAAGTGCTGAGTTGCTTCTGTTGGCTCTTTGTTTTTCACTCATATTTGCTGTCAATACAGGTAATTACTTCCCCATTTAACTAGTTTCTCTGGTGATAATGTCCATCAGCTTTTACTACTAATCCAGTTTGTTCCAAGAATTAGCGTTGCCAATATAATTATCTATATCGATTTAAAGAAATCAGGTCAGTATCTTGTATAACTATCAGTAGGTTACCTGCGTAAAGAGAACGTTACTGAAAGCAAACTGTGTTAATTTTTGAACTACAACTTAATAGAGTGCAGGTATGTAACGCGAATTTGCGGTAAAATATAATAAACTCAAGTAGTTAACTGGATTAAGAAATGAAGCTTTTTGATTATCTGAAATTAGAGATTCCTGGCCTTACGCCAGAAAACACTAATATCCATCTTGCACAAGTAAATAATTATGAGGAAGATCCGCTAGTTAAATTCCGAGAGAAAACTTTCGATGAATGGCAATGCCTGCAGAAGCGTCTGGCTTTTAAACGCAAATATGTTGTTTCATTAATCAGAGTTCCTGGGACTGGTACTTGGCTTTTTGCAGGAGCATTTCAGAATACAGGTTATGCGGAGAAGAAAGCCTACCCTAACCGTAAGGAACATTATTACAAATACCATCTTAAGAAAATATCAAAGACTGAAGAATTCGCTGGGAGGATGTATATCAGTTTTAAAAATAATGCCCGCAACTTTATTCGCTTAGGTGAATCAATCTGGAGCGAACTAGTTATCAGCACCATTACCCCAAAACGTCTGACCTTTGAGGAGTTTCCAGGTTATCGTAACGTTGTGTTGGACCGGGACAGCATCGGCTCAATCTTAAAACTCAATCTAGAATCTTGGCGTACCGCATTATCTTTGGTTAAAGGGATCTATGTATTGACAGATCGGGACGGCGGAAAACTCTATGTTGGAAAAGCCAATGGAATCGAGGGGATATGGGGGCGATGGAAATATTATTTTGGTTCTGGGCATGGCGGCAATGTAGCTCTTAAGAAAGCTTTCGGCACAGGCGGTAAAAATCGACTAAAAAATATCACGTTCGCAATTCTCGAAGTCATGGATTTGAATGCTGAAAAAGGTGAAATTGACCGTCGCGAAACACACTGGAAAAAAATACTGCTTTCGCGGGATTTTGGCTATAACCGAAATTAGCAAAGCAGATAAAATACGCTTAATCGCTCATCAATGATTGATGTTCATCGTCGATATTGGGATCAGTTGCCGCTCTTGGTTGCTGTTGCGAGGGTTATATGTGACTGAATAAAAACTGTATTTTTAAAAAGACACGCTTGGAAATTAGAATGAGGAACTATTTTACGGGAAAAGCCCCGCTTAATGGCGGGGCAATTTCATGTCTAAAATAGACTATGGGGCAGTTGTGCCAGACTGCTTAGCGTTTTCATTCTTTTCATTATTAAGCTGAATATTGGGCTGTTGGAATAAAGTCCCTTTAAGATTTCTAAATGCTCCTTCTACAATTTCGTCGCGGGATTTTTGAGGCAATGCCAAAGTGCAAATTCCATAAACAACGAGAGCGAAGGTTATTGTGGCGAAAATACTGGCAAACCCATTCCAGTACCATCCTAATGAACGGTAAATACGCCCGTGTTTACGCAATTGGTTAAATTCAACCACGCGATGAAAATTGAGTACAGCCTCTTCTTTAGCCTTTGTTAGTTCTGTCTCACGTGATGCTTTTATAGTTTGTATTTCTGCTTTTAACCGTTCTATTTCGTCATACTGCGAATTAGCACCGGCTATCTGCGCTTCATAGTCAAGCCTGACAGAGGCATCTATCTGATCTGTTAAGTCTGTAACGATGGCTTCAGCTTTTTCTTTGTAAGCCTCAATTCGGCCAGAGGAATTAACAGTTTGCTCATGAAAGATTTTTAATTGTGCGTTAATTTGGTCTTCGGTATGTAGGCCTTTTGAACGCAAATTTTCTGCGATTTCATTTTTGTCATGCTTATAAAGCGCATAAGCCAAAAAGCCAGTAGTGTCGTCTTTTCCTGTAACTAATTGAGTAAAAACCCAGAGCTTTTCCATTTGCTTATCCAAAATAAAAAAGCGCCATTCAAGGCGCTTTAATTTACTAAAGTAGATTTATCTTTTAGCTACAACTGTCCTGAATGCGCTATTCATCATCTCGCGTACGACATCTCGCGATCTACGCATTGATGGAGAACGAGAAGACGTTGAACCGTTAGACCTAGCAGGGACGCTATTTCTTGCTAATGCACCACGAGCAATGTCCGCCTTACGGCTATCTGACAGAGGTCGAAGTTCGAATTTAGCCATGTATCCTCCCCATTAATACAGTAGTTATCCACAATCTAACAATGAAGATGAAACATTGTTAACTATGCTGTGGATAGTTTACCACACCCATTGGTAAATGCCATGTTTAGAACTTTAAAAACAAAAAGTACAATCAATCACTATATGTAGCTGTTTTTTTCATAAATCATGCCCATATGTTGCGCATATAAGCATTGGTTGAAAAATTTTGAGGATTTTTTCAGTTCTAACTACGGTAATTTGATCTTGAAAATTGAACTACTTAAGCCTCTCAAGGCTGTGCTTTCCTGCTCATAAGCCCTATAGCTTTTATCTTCACAGGTATCCCACTACAAGGTGGCAATGATGTCGCTGGCATAACCTCGGCCAGCACCTTTTGCACTAATACTCCTTCTTGCGCGGTGCGGATGCATTGAGAACCCATGATCACCGTAGAGTTCAACAATAGATTTTGCGCCGCTGTTAGTAACCACTATCTTAGCGCCACGCTCATGAGCGGCTACCAGATGCATAACCAGTTCTGTCTGATGAGCCAGAGTAAAGCGCTCCGTGGTGTAAGAGGTAAAGCCAGCAGTATCTTCCAGGGGCTCATAAGGCGGATCGCAATAGACCACATCACCGGCTCCGGCATTAAGCAGTGTTTCGGTAA
>NZ_POWL01000012.1:0-15286 GCF_002928325.1 Pantoea sp. ICBG 1758 | reverse complement strand
ATCGGAGAGGCTTTTGGTGTTTTGCCCTGACGCTCTTCACGCAGTTGCTTGACCCATTTTGTCATCGTGGAAAGACCGACATCCATAGCCTTAGCGGCATCAGAGACGGTGTAGTTTTGATCGACAATCAGCTGAGCGGATTCGCGTTTGAATTCAGGACTAAAATTTCTTCGTTTCATTGGTGCACCTATATTGTTCTGAGGTGAGCATATCACCTCTGTTCAGGTGGCCAAATTCAGTAAACCACTTCAAAGGTGCAATAAAAGCAGGCGACTACCGATTATGTTGGCCATATGCCTGCCAGCGCCCATAAGGACAATCTTACGTGTGATCAGAGCGCCGTCCTGTACTTTATCAAAACCCGTGTTGAAGCAACCGGCCAGACAGTTCATCTTAATCTGCAGGATTAAACGTTTGCCACCGTTCTCTGGATTGGAAAGTCTGGCGCGATACGCTGCTGCAGGAAATGATTGAGAAGGGCACGCTCATAGTGAAAATACCTGTCCTTATCGCTTAATCATACAAGTCTGCTTTACGCCCGCCACGTGAGGGCAATTTGTACATCTTTATGCCGTGCAGGTGCATTACCGGCAGCACGCGCCGCGCTGAGGCAAGTATGCGCTTGTCAGTTGTTCAGAAACAGACTTTGCTCATTCTGTATCAGTTTTCCCTTAATCGGCGCCAGACGGTGCCCCAGCGAACGATCCTGCACATAATTTATGAGCGATCAGACGATATCTATCCCAATAGCTTCCGTGCGTCCTATATTCGCCTAAACGGTCTCAGGCTGATGGTGCAGGAAAGTGGTGATTCCAACCGGAAGTGGCTCAACCTGACTGGGGGCAGCATAAAAGCCCGGGCTCTGTCTGACACGCTGATAGCAGATGTATCGAAAAAGCTGCCCAATAGTCCGGACTGAGTTTCTGTTCCTACCGTGTGCGGTATGCGGCCTAAAACATCTGTTAATTTTTTTCCAAAAAACTGAAGTACCAGATAACTTTAATTCATTTTATTTGAACACGTTAATTTCTTACTGTGATTTATCAAAATTTTTAAATGAGTGCCATGGTACTGAAATACTTTTTTGATCATATGGTCTGAACTACCCATAAAATTATTAAAAGCGAGGAGTCCATATAAATCATATACTTGAAGTTTTTTTAATCTAGAAAATTAACTTCAATAAGTTAATTGCAGGCCAAAAATTAAATTTGTCCTAAAAAAAGCAGTTGATAAGGATCACGTTATTTGTGTTAATCCGCTTATAAGAATATTCCATAACTGTTTTTGTCACCGGCACTTTTGTGACACATGAAATCCCATCAGGTGAAATTAATAATAATCAATATCATTTAACATCAGATGATAAACAGCAAAGGATTTACCATGTATACGGCTTTAAAATATTACGTAAGCGATAACAATCCTGAAGGCCTACTGCTTCACCGTGCTGACTGCGCACACCTGCCCGATCAGGCGGCCCGTGTCTTTATCGGAAGCTGCTACTCGCTGAATCAGGCCAGAACAGTGGCAGCAGCCAATTTTAAAGGGGTAAAGCCCTGCCCGCACTGCGTGGCAAAGCCCGAAGTTAAAGCAAAGCCTGCTACAAAGGTAAGGCGTGCAGTCAATATCGCAGCTAAAATTTCAAAAGAAAATAAGCCGGTCGTGGAATTCAAAAGCTGCGTTCGCCCGGTCAGGCATATGGCTGTTTGATACAACATAAGCTATACCTGAATGATGCAGGAGTATTTGTGCTGACCCAGGTATGTGAGTGTATGTCCGATAATAAAAAATAAAATGAAAATATCGATTGGCCGCGTAAAGGATCACGCGGCTTTTTTGTTAGCTCACTGCAACACGCCATGAAACCAGCAACCTGCTGAATCATAAAACTGGTGTCCGCCCTTACGCGGCATATTCTGCGAACCTAACAGGCTTCACTGCTCAATGTGAAAGTGCTGGTTTCATAGCGACAGATGCAGGTTGCTGCTTTCATAATATTTTTTAAAGTCGTCAGCTTAAATGCTGATGTATTCCGGCTAAAAGTGTAGTCTTTGCCCTCACTGCAATATTTAGAAGCGCAGCCTGGTAATGCTCCCAACTTACTGATAATGTTTTATGTTCAGATAATGCCCGATGACCTTGTCATGCAGCTCCACCGATTTTGAGAACGACAGTGACTTCCGTCCCAGCCTTGCCAGATGTTGTCTCAGGTTCAGGTTATGTCGCTCAATGCGCTGAGTGTAACGCCTGCTGATAACGTGCAGCTTTCCCTTCAGGCGTGATTCGTACAGCGGCCAGCCATCCGTCATCCATACCACGACCTCAAAGGCCGACAGCAGGCTCAGAAGACGCTCCAGTGTGGCCAGAGTGCGTTCACCAAAGACGTGCGCCACAACCGTCCTCCGTATCCTGTCATACGCGTAAAACAGCCAGCGCTGACGTGACTTAGCACCGACGTAGCCCCACTGTTCGTCCATTTCAGCGCAGACAATCACATCACTGCCCGGTTGTATGCGCGAGGTTACCGACTGCGGCCTGAGTTTTTTAAGTGACGTAAAACCGTGTTGAGGCCAACGCCCATAATGCGTGCACTGGCGCGACATCCGACGCCATTCATGGCCATATCAATGATTGTCTGGTGCGTACCGGGCTGAGAGGCGGTGTAAGTGAACTGTAGTTGCCATATTTTACGGCAATGAGAGCAGAGATAGCGCTGATGTCCGGCAGTGCTTTTGCCGTTACGCACCACGCCTTCAGTAGCGGAGCAGGAAGGACATCTGATGGAAATGGAAGCCACGCAAGCACCTTAAAATCACCATCATACACTAAATCAGTAAGTTGGCAGCATTACCGGCGATGGTCAAGTAATTTGCAAACGGATGGTCAAGTAAAATGCAAACGAGTAGTCAAGTGAGTGCAAATACACAGTTGTGGTACTGAGCAACAACGACGGCTGCGTCATTGCGCGCAGCGCCAGCGCAAAAAAACTTGGCATAAAAATGGGCACGCCATGGTTTCAGATAAAGAACCAGCTCTATCCCGAAAAGGTATTTATCTTCAGTTCGAACTACGGGCTTTACCATAATCTCAGCCAGCGCGTGATGACAGCCCTGGAAGAACTGACCCCCCGTGTTGAACAGCACAGCATTGATGAAATGTTCCTCGACCTGACGGGCATTAACGGCTGCGAAGATTATGAACATTTTGGCCGCCGCCTCAGAATACATGTGATGAATACCACCGGGCTGGTTATTGGCGTTGGTATGGGGCCGACCAAAACGCTGGCGAAGTCAGCACAGTGGGCCAGCAAGGAGTGGCCACAGTTTCGGGGCGACCTCGCGCTTACGCCAGACAACCCAAAGCGCACCGCTACTCTTCTGGAAAATCAGCCTGTGGAAGAAATCTGGGGGGTGGGACGTCGCATCGGCAAACGCCTGAATCTGATGGGTATCCATAATGCGCTACAGCTGGCACGCGCCCACCCTGCCCTCATCCGGAAAAACTTTAACGTGGTTCTGGAGAGAACCGTACGCGAACTGAACGGCGAATCCCGTATTCCGCTTGAGGAACTGCCCCCTGCCAAGCAACAAATTTGCTGCTCCCGCTCTTTTGGTGAGCACATCACCTCAAAGGTCGCCATGCAGCAGGCGCTGTGCCTGTACGCGACAAGAGCGGCCGAAAAGCTCCGGGGCGAGCGGCAGTTCTGCCGGCGTGTCAGCGTGTTTATTCGCACCTCGCCGCATGCGGTCAACGAGGTGTTTTACGGAAACAGCGCCGGAGAAAAGCTCAGCCTGCCTACCCAGGATACGCGGGACATTATTGACGTGGCCATGCGATCGCTCGATCGCATCTGGCTCGAAGGTCGCCGGTACATGAAAGCGGGCATCATGCTCGATGACTTTACCCCAGACGGAGTGAGTCAGCTCAATCTCTTTGATGACAGGCAGCCACGAAAGAACAGTGCGCAGCTCATGAAAGTGCTGGACGGCATTAATCAGTCCGGGCTGGGAAACGTGTGGTTTGCAGAACAGGGAGTGAATACCGAATGGAACATGAAGCGGGAGATGCTCAGCCCAGCCTGGACCACACGCTGGTCTGACATTCCTGTTGCACGCGTATTATAGCCGGGTAGGCAAACGGGAGTTCGCCTGTTTTCTTCTCAGGGAACCTGTTTCGGAAACGCTTTCTCAAACTGGCCCTGAAGCCAGCCATAACGTCCCTGTTTTGCGTGACTCACAGGAGCATCGCTCGCCGTTACTCGCTGAAAAATGCGTCAGGCGCAATTCCGCTGACGCACCGGGATATCAGCATCACTCAGAGGGTAAAATCGACGTGCTCACCGCCCGGCATATTGACGCCAATTGTCAGCTGACCGCCAAGCGCCTCAACATAACGTTTGAGCGTGGCAATTTTCAGATCTTCACCGCGCCCTTCAATAGCCGCAACAGAAGGCTGTGCAATACCCATGGCTTCAGCCTGCTGCTTTTGGGTTTTCGACAGCGCCTCACGCAGTTTATACAGCTGAGAATCAAGTCGCATTGCCGCGACTTTTTCATGAACCTGCGTGAGTTCATCAGGTGTCAGATCAGCCATCAGGTCATCAAGCGTTTTCATTTCCCGCTCCGTTTCAGTTGGTCCAGATGTCGGTGGTACTCATTTTCCGCTGTTTTGATCATGGTCTTGTAGAAGCGCTTTTCATCTGCGCCTTCTTTATTACCCGCACACAGGACAATCGCTTTACGCATGGGGTCAAACACAAAGAACCCTCTTACGGGCCGCCCGTTGCTCTGCACCCTCAGTTCTTTCATGTTCGGGATTTTTGAGCCGTAAAGCGTATCCACATGCGGCCGGCCAAGATGCGGGCCTTCCTGCTTCAGGAGGTTCAGTGCGGCAAGCACATCCAGCTGCATCGCCCTGTCCTGCTCTCTGAGCCATTCCGCGAATAAATCCGTGGTTTCAACGATCCACACACGCCCACCTTTATATATTACAGTCTATACAGCATATATATCACAGTCTATTTTTTCAATACTGCGCTCTGTCTGCTATACCAACATCCTTTATCGCCAGGTTTTCATATCTGCGCAGGTGGCAGGCTGTATAAATGCAATATGCCCGACATCAGCCAGACTGAATACGCTCAGGGTAAGCGGCAGGCCCCGGCCTGCTAAACAGCGGGTCTGTCATGAACGCAGACCCTCAGATTAATTCTTTACCCTGCGGCGCGTCATTAAGTCCGTCGTGACTTTCTTCGTTGAGGTAGCTGATCTCATTCAGATCGATAACGGACAGCAGATGCGCCTGCGTTTTACGGCCGTGGGGCAGGCGTGAAGCCGGTGTCAGTGACACTGTCTCACCCTCAACGGTGACGTTAAGCCGGATGCCAGGCATCCAGCCGGCCCGGACAGCCACATCATCCGGAACCGTGATGACTAAAATACCGTTCTGCTGAAGTAATGTCAGGTCTGCCATATTTCTCCCCTTCTCCTCTCTGACAATGCGCACGGCGCCAGACAAACGATATCTGACTTTACTGTGAGGTTTGCTAAAGCCGGTTTTAGACAGTAACAAGACGCTGTCAGTAGCTGTATGCCTGCCCGTTAACGTGAACTGAGGCTACAGCGCAATTCTTTCCAATACCGAAAACATGCGGACTGGTTAAGTGAGTATCTCGTTAATCATTATGGAAGGGAATTTCATGTTTACGACACCATTCTGGCCTGCAGCTGATTCATATCACATCCATATGATGGATATTCCGCTGCCAGACTCACTTTCTCCGGCTGTGCTGGACCTTATTCATCAGGCTACCCGGCTTGCCGATGCAGCAAATCATATTCATCCGGTTGCCACGCGAACCGGTACCACTTTACTTCAGTCCGTCGAAGAAAAGCTCAGCATTATCTGTTTTAAGCTCGCCCGGGAATTTGCCGACCCGGACACCCGAAAAGCATTGCAACTGCGCGCTGATGTGCTTTCAGATCCCCGTACCGCAGGCGAACTGCTCCCGCAGATAGCCGGTCTTGATGAACAGGAACTGGTACAGGGTATTGGCTATATGTCGACATGGGTGGGTAAATCCAGAGCACAGCATTACTCCGCATGGTTTGGATTACCTAATCGCGCCCTGCAGGAAGTTTCTGATGTGGTGGATGACCTTTTTTCAGATAACCTGACCTGGCTGCAGCGCCATATTGATGCACGGCTGATTGCCCTGCCCGGCTGCCGTTACAAAATCGTTGATCTGTTTGCGATTGCCGGCGAAGCCAACAGCTATCCCAAACACTTTGCTTATTTCTTCCCTGAAGACGAAGGCGTCAAGTACGCGCCTCAAAAATGCACCATCGTGTTTGCAAATACGTATCTTAACCTGTTCGAACGCTTCGCCCGAACCCAGGCCTCTCTGCTAGGCTGGCAACAAAACGTTATTCCGGAAAGCAGCATCTGTGCCCGTCACCTGATTGCGTGGTTCAGAGGTCACGATTTGGGCCATTCCATTGTCATTGAAAAAATGAGGTTCGGCAGCCTGAGCAAGCTGGACCGATGGGGATCCATGGTCATCCAGGAGGCGCTGGCTGACGTGTTTGGTCTGCTGATGTGCCTCACAGAGGATACCCGTCAGGCACTGCAGCTGGATGAAACGCATCAGCTGAGGGTGTTTCTTCTGGAGATGCTTCGGTATCTGCGTCGTGGTCCCTGCGACTATCCCGATGCCGGGGCGGCGTTTATTCAGCTTAAATGGCTGACGGAACATCAGTGCCTGTACTGGAATGGAACCCACTATGAAGTGGATCTCGCCGCGGTTAAACCGGCTTTAACCGCGCTGGCCAGTGCAATGACATTCTCCGTTCTTCAAGGTGATACCGGAAAAGCCGGGGAGTTCCTGCAACGTTATTCACCGCATCATCAGCGTGAAGAAGCTGCAATGCTGCTCAACCGGCTTGGCAAAACGGTCGACATGATTGAATACGACCAGAAGATAAAAGGTTTTCTATTATGATCGAATTCTCAAACGGCTTTTTACTGAGTTTATCGCTGTGTCTCGATATCGGCATTGCCAATATCGCCATGATCACCCTTGCCATGCAGCGCGGGTATTTCCATGGGTTCTGGCTGGGTATGGGCACCTGCGTCGGTGACCTGGCCTATGCATTACTGGCGCTGGCAGGCATGGCAGTGCTGCTTCAGTATGAAGTGGTCCGCTGGGTGCTGTGGATAGGCGGTGGAGCCCTGCTGTTATGGTTTGCCGGTAAAATGCTGGTGGCCGCATACCGAAAAGCAGCAGAACTTAATGTCAGCGAATCTCATCAGGCTCGCCCACTCCTGCGGGAGTTCGGACGGGGTGTTGTACTAGCCATGTCCTCGCCCACAGCCATCTTGTGGTTTGCCACCGTGGGCGGTGCGCTGATTTCGCGGATGGGTCATCATAGCCTGACTGGTACATCGTGGTTTCTGAGCGGGTTCTTTATAGCGGGTATGTTCTGGACATGCGTGCTTTGCCTTGTCGGGAGCTTCGGCGGCAGGATGCTGGGTCAGCGGCTGCTTAAATATTCCTACATCGCCTCGGCCCTTATCTTCAGCTATTTTGCGCTCTATGTCATTGTATCAGGATACCGGGAATTTATGGTGGCCTGAGCAGACCTGCGAAGCATAATGATGGGGCGTCGTCCCCATCACTTTTCGAAAGGCATTAATGAAATGACTCTGATCGTAAAAACCCAGCATTATTGCCGCATCAAGCGGATGAACGTTTCTGCGAAGTAAGTCTCGAGCGTGATGCAGGCGAAGCTGCATATGGTACTGCAGGGGCGGCATACCCGTATGCCGGGTAAAGAAGCGCACAAGATGATATTTACTCAGCCCCGCCATCTGCGCAAGCCTATCCAGCTGGGGTTTAACGCTGAGATTTTCTCTCAGGTATTCAATCACAATGTTGAGCCTCTGTTCGTCATTGCCCTGCAGAAATGCCGGGGTCTCCAGCAGTTCGCCGCACAGCAACATCAGCTCCTGCTCTTCATTTGCCCCTTCACCTTCGCGCGCGGAAGCCGCAAACCGGTACAGCGCATTAAACAGTCGTCTGTTTTCAATAATGCCTTCGCGCAGAACGGGCGCATGGCTGTCGCTGCGTATACTGTCCTCATCAGCCAGCAGTTTCATGACGCTCTGGGGCATGTGCACGCTGATAAAATCAACGGACTGACTGTCAAAACGCGACGCCTGAATGGTCCCCGGATTATATAAAGTCACCTGCCCACTCTTAACGTACGTGGTTTTACCTGCCAGCCAGATTTCCTCCACACCTGTTAGGTTGGCGCTAATGACGTACTCATCATGAAGATGTTTTGGAAAGCCAGCATTACAGGCACTGACGCGGGAGCATTCCACGCCATTGCGGCTAAACCACTCTGCAGACTGTAGCGACAAAATAATGGGCCTTATGCAGTAATAGTGAATGATTATTAACGTTTACTAAACCATTCCCCGCTACTTTTTTCAACTCTCCGCGGCAAAGCTTTCACGGTGCCTGAACGTCCAGGACACTGACCAGCATCCTTGTGGGGAATGCTGAGTCGGTATTTTACGTTCGGAATTTCTTCCCTTTAGTCTGTATAAAAGAGGGCAGGGCAATGCCCAGCTTTCAGCGATGAATTTGGCAAGCGAACAGGTGAATTCAAAAGGTGGTGTGCCCATACGTTCATCTGCAGCCTGACAGCAGGCATTCTCTCCCTGACTGCGTGAAGAGCTGACAGTCAATCCGATTACATGTGTTGCAATACAGTCAGCGGCCATAATGCCGGGGCGGTCGCCTTTGCGAAACTTCGTGTCTGGTCAGTATCCGTTGCTATGTTCATGAGTAGGACATACCTGCACGTTATTGTCGCAGCGGTTAAACAGGCCAGCGTGCTGAGCCATGACCTGATCAGCTTTCCACTTCTTCTATGGATTCAACAAGTCTGGGGCTGAATGCAGTATCTGTTGGCAGTGAATCAGCGCCCGGCTACTTTTCACTGCCCGTAATGCTTACTCATCGTGGCCTTATAACTGCGTGTGTCCATCCACCTGACAATCAGGTTAAAATTCTGTTCAAACCGTGAGTGAGCAGTAAACCACCTGGGAATTTCACATTGAAATAAATCCATAAAAATATTTTAAATCAATTAGTTAAAATTGAAATTCGCATGGGAATTTCATTCTGCTTTCAGACCCAGATATGTGAGATGCAAAACAGGGAAAGGGCAGGGGCTTGCGGCATTTCACCCGCTGCCTTTTAGCTGATCCCCCGTAAAAGCAGAACAAGAGGCGACAAGTTCATACACCTGCCCCGTACAACTTTTTATTGAATACAGAAAAATGTTGCACAAAGCATTCATAAATGTACACTGGCGAAATTAATTGTCAGTGGAGCGGATGATGAAAAGTAACTACGGTGGAGTGGATGAAACTGCGCGCAGAGCGAATGCTATGTTGCGCAGTATGAGTGATGACATTATCGATAAGCGCCAGGAATTCGGTCTCGATCAGTTCTATCAGACGTTCACACGTAATGCCGTGGCCAACCTGCCTAAGCTCAGCCGCCGTGCTGTTGAGCAGGCCATTGAAGAAATGGAATCCAAAGGGCATGTATTTGGCAAAAAGGATGCCGGTAATGCGAAACATTACGCGCTGACTGTTCAGGACGTTGTAGATATCTACGCTCACCGGAAGGTGCCAAAATACCGCGACATCCATAAGGGCGAATGCCCGTTTGTGATCTTCGTCGTCAATCTCAAGGGTGGGGTGTCCAAAACGGTCAGTACCGTGACGCTTGCTCATGGATTACGCGTTCACCCTGACTTACTGCAGTATGATTTGCGCAATCTGGTTATCGACCTAGATCCGCAGGCATCCAGCACCATGTTCCTGAATCAGGCAAACAGCATCGGGTCGATTGTCGAAACCGCCGCTCAGGCCATGCTGAATGATCTTGATGCGCAACAGCTCAGAGAACAAATCATCAAGCCAACCATCATTCCGGGTGTGGATATTATTCCGGCTTCCATTGATGATGGGTTTGTGGCCAGCCAGTGGGATCGCCTGGTTCAGGAACACCTGCCCGGCGTACTGCCTTCTGAAGTTCTGCGCCGAAACATTATCGACAGGGTGGGAAGCGACTATGATTTCATCTTTGTCGACACCGGGCCTCATCTTGACGCATTCATGCTTAATGCCATTGCGGCAAGCGATCTGCTTCTCACGCCAACACCGCCCGCGCAGGTGGACTTCCACTCAACCCTGAAATATCTCACCCGCTTACCCGATATGCTGGAGCAACTGGAAGAGGAGGGGATTACACCGCGTATAAAAGGAAATATCGGCTTCATGTCCAAGATGACGTCCAAACGTGATCATGAGATGACTCACGGGCTGGCCCGGGACGTGTTTACGTCTTACATCCTGGACGCCACGCTGCCCCGACTGGATGGGTTTGAGCGCTGCGGGGAAACGTTCGACACCATCGTCAGTGCCGATCCACAGTCATATCCGGGCAGTTCAGAAGCGCTTAAAAATGCCAAACGTGAAGCCGAACGCTTTACACAGGCCGTGTTTAAACGGATTGAGTTCGTCAGAGGGATGCAATAATGAAAGAACTGAAGAAAATGGGACGCACCCTGGGTAACTCCAGCTTCAGCAAAATGCTGAGCGAAACGGAAAGTGCCCGTACTTTTACCCTTAAATCCGGTGCCACCGCACGGTTTACGCTTAGCAAGATTCTGCATGATGACATCGAAACGCAGACTTACGTGGATGCCACGATTAACGGCCGCGATCAGGCCTTTTTAACTGAAGAATCCGTCAGCGATATTTCACGCACCATTAAACTGCAGCAGTTCTTTCCGGCTATTGGCCGTGAGGTAGACGGGCGTATTGAAGTCCTGGACGGTTCACGCCGCAGGGCCGCGTGCCTTTACAGCGGTATGCCATTTGAAGTGTTAGTGACGAAAGATGAGCTGTCGCTTTCAGACGCCCGGCAGCTGGCCATCGACATTCAGACGGCAAAAGAGCACACACTGCGTGAACTGGGTAATCGCCTTAAGCTGATGTACCCGGAGCATATGAATCAGTCTGACATTGCTGCTGCGGAAGGGCTGTCGCCGGCAAAAGTCACGCGTGCTTTTCAGGCGGCGTCGGTACCCGATGAAATGATTGCGGTCTTTCCCTCCGCCGGCGAGCTCTCTATTAACGACTATAAGACCTTACTGGATATTGCAGAAAAAGCGGCGAGCAGGCAAATCAGTGTCCAAGAACTGGCAGAGGGCGTGCGCGAACGTATTGCGCATGATGCGCTCACTGAGCTCGATGATCCGGCTGTTAAGGCAAAGATTATTGGTTACTTTCGTGCAGCCAGTGCTGAACCTAAGTCAGCGCGTGATGCGAAAAAAGTCGTGACCGAAAAAATAGCGGAATTCAGCGATAAAAAGCAGTTTGCGCGGAAAAAAACGGACGCCGAAAAGCGTCTTGTGACGTATGAGTTTTCGCGTCTTCCTGCGGCCTGGCAGGCAGAGCTGGATGATGCGGTGAAAGCCGTAATTGAAAAGATGCTCACAAAATAATTTTCAATCCAGTGTGCAAAAGAAGGGGAGTTACTCCAGTGAGTATCTCCCCTTTTTATTGGATACCCACCAAAAAACCGCTCTAACTTACTGTTATATCTCGCCAATATGGGAAAATTTCAACCTGAAATTCCCATCATTGAATATCCTGATTCTGCACGGCTTAGTCTTCACAGTTGACTCAACTGCCCAATCTGCCTGGCCCTGAATCCCTAACGTTCAGCTTATAAGAATTATCGATCAAACATGCAGAAGTGATAGGGAAACTCATAATGACTACTTTCCACTTAAGACGCCACATGGTCTGTTAACTGGAACCGCTGTTCGTTGCCCACGTCTTGAATCATAGGAGGAGGTATATCTGTAGCGTCTCAACGTACAAATTGATGCGAAGAACTTGTCCGATAGTTGTGGTGGCTGTGCTGATAACGTTGCTTTCAATATCTTATAGGTCTGTGCAAAAAAAACACAATCAAGCCTGATAAAATAAAAATATTATTTAATAACAGTTTCTTAAAAAATAAGTGGGAGCATTTTTAGCATACCTTTTAGCAGTCCTATACGACCAGGGTTTTTATATGCGAGCATAATGTTGGCTCCTCATCCTGTGACATTATTGCTGAGTAATCGCTTAAAAGGGAATGTATGACGAACTGGTAGTGAGCACAAAACACCTCAGACAATTTCAGAGAGGTCTCTCATCACATTTCTTTCATAGAGTGAGGGTGAGACCCCATAGCACCTCAAGGCTTTCACCAGCACATAAATGCAGGCTGGCTAAGAGTGGCTACAGCGACGGTTTATCTGCAGCAGAGATCGGCTGTAAATGACCCGTTGATGATGGCGCGAGTATGCCTGTTAAGCAGAAAGCCCTTAGAGTTATCCACTTATCCACGCGATAGATCCCAATAAATTGATCCTAATGAGATCCTTTATAGATCCCAAAGAGATCCCCGATCGCCGCAGGCCGCACCAGCTCTGGCCTGAAGAGGGGTCCGCATAAGCTATAACAAGTAAAATATAAGCTATACAGAGATCACAATAAGCTATAGAAAGTAAAATATAAGCTGTAATTAGGAAAAGACATAAGCTATAGTGAGTTTATCGCTCATTTCCCGTTTTGATTGTGGATAACTAATCTGATTGCTTGTCAGAGGGTTACTTCGATCATTGGCGAGTTGTTATCTAACAATTCACAATCCGGATCGGTTGATCATGCTCAACGATCCTCTGAAACGTGTGCAGGAACGCTTGTGGCCAGCGACAATCTTGACTTAACAAAGCTTTTTGAAGAAAAAGACACAAAATCCGGGGAAATCGTAACCCTGACGCCGAATGCCAATAATACCGTGCAGCCGGTGGCACTGATGCGCCTGGGCGTATTTGTCCCTACGCTTAAGTCGTTAAAAAACAGCAAGAAAAACACCTCTTCAACAACCGATGCCACCGAGGAGTTGACGCGCCTGTCTCTTGCGAAAGCAGAAGGTTATGAAAAGGTTGAGATAGTCGGCCCGCGCCTGGATATGGATAACGATTTCAAGACCTGGGTCGGGATCATCCATTCCTTTGCAAAGCACAAAGACAAGGTCATTGGCGACAAGGTACAGCTCTCATTTGTAGAGTTTGCCAAGCTCTGCGGCATTCCCTCAAGTCGCTCCTCAAAGCAGCTCAGAGAGCGTATCAGCCCGTCTTTGAAGCGTATTGCCAGCACTACCATCTCTTTCTCTTCAAAAAGCGGCGACGACGCAAAAGAATACATCACGCATCTGGTCCAGTCTGCTTTTTACGATACCAAAAAGGACATTGTTATCCTGCAGGCTGACCCGAAGCTTTTCGAGCTCTACGAGTTTGATCACAAGGTGTTACTGCAGCTCAAGGCGATCAACGCGCTTAAACGCCGTGAGTCCGCTCAGGCGCTCTATACCTACATTGAAAGCCTTCCCAAGAACCCGGCCCCTATCTCACTGGCGCGCCTTCGCGAAAGGCTGAATCTGCGCTCTCCTGTGTTTTCGCAGAACCAGACAGTGCGCCGTGCGATGGAGCAGCTCAAAGAGATTGGTTATCTGGACTATAGCGAAGTTCAGAAGGGACGCAGCGTCTACTTCCAGGTCCATAATCGCTATCCAAAGCTCAGAGCGCCCAAGACGGAGCAGCTGGAAGTACCGAAGGCAACAACGAAAACAAAAGAGCCACTCGATCCGCAACTGCAGGAAAAGATTGAACTTCTGGATAAGCTCGGTATTTCACTTCAGGATCTGGAAAAGATTTTTAAGTCTCAGTAACAGATAAGCTGTGATGAGTGGTTCTCTTATCAGGAGAGCAAAGAATTAATGAGGCTGTAAGTACAGTCTTATAGTAACTCTCTGAATTTTATTAATTTTAGAAAAACTACTCACTACAGCTTAGCTCTGTGGTACAAAGGGCGCGTTTTACTCCTTATAGCTTATATCTATGCGCTGAGGAGTCGAGGTCACTCACTATAGTTTATATAACCTCTCCCCCTGAAGACTCTTACTCACTACAGTTTATAAAGAACGCAAATTGCCGCTTATTCCACTCACTATAGCTTATGCAGTGATGGCGAGTAGCTGATTACTCACTACAGCTTATGATTAACAAGTCAGAGTCTTTCTTACTTGAGATTATCCTGCTGATTTTTAATGGTTTATATGCATTTCCGGCTTCTCAGCTATAAAATAGCAGAACTCACATTACTTCCTATAGCTTATGTTTACTTACTACAGCTTATGATCAAGCCATAACATCCACTCCTTATAGCTTATATAAGCTGTAAGGAGTGATAGTTCTCTCATATAACCACTCATGACAGGCGATGAACGTCATGGCAGACAATTACCTTGAATCTGCAAAGCCAGGAAATCGCAGAAACTGAGCTCGTGAGGAAATCAGTGTGCTGGCAGGTTTCTCTTTCAGGATACGCACGTGTCCGTGCCAGCCCGGCATGGCCTTAGTGCAGGCGTCTCGTTGAGAACAGAGTTTATTTATAGACATGCAACAATCTTGCTTTCCGTCTGCCCCGTGACACTGGCAGACTCATGAAAGAGCTGGGGCTGGTCAGTTGTCAGCAGC
The DNA here is from genome assembly GCF_002928325.1 of Pantoea sp. ICBG 1758. Classification (NCBI taxonomy): domain Bacteria; kingdom Pseudomonadati; phylum Pseudomonadota; class Gammaproteobacteria; order Enterobacterales; family Erwiniaceae; genus Pantoea; species Pantoea sp. ICBG 1758. The sequence continues at coordinate 602 of NZ_POWL01000012.1, read as the reverse complement.
CGACTCACCGGTATAAGCGTGGGGGGCATGAGCACGTTGCTATCCCGAATCATCTTGAGCGACAGTTCGCCGTAACAGAGCCAAACCAGGTGTGGTGCGGTGATGTGACCTATATCTGGACAGGTAAACGCTGGGCGTACCTCGCCGTTGTCCTCGACCTATTCGCAAGAAAACCAGTGGGCTGGGCAATGTCGTTCTCGCCGGACAGCAGGCTCACCATGAAAGCGCTGGAAATGGCATGGGAAACTCGCGGTAAGCCCATGGGGTTAATGTTCCACAGCGATCAGGACAGTCATTATACGAGCAGGCAGTTCCGGCAGTTACTGTGGCGATACCGAATCAAGCAGAGTATGAGCCGGCGCGGAAACTGCTGGGATAATAGCCCAATGGAGCGCTTCTTCAGGAGCCTGAAGAACGAATGGGTGCCGATGACGGGCTACGTAAGCTTCAGCGAAGCAGCTCACGCTATAACGGACTATATCGTTGGGTATTACAGCGCGCTCAGGCCGCATGAATATAACTGTGGGTTACCACCAAACGAATCGGAAAACCGATACTGGAAAAACTCTAACGCGGTGGCCAGTTTTAGTTGACCACTTCAT
>NZ_POWL01000011.1:0-25768 GCF_002928325.1 Pantoea sp. ICBG 1758 | reverse complement strand
CGACAACATCAAGATGGTTGTTACCCTGATCCACCCAATCGCGATGGACCAGGGTCTGCGCTTCGCAATCCGCGAAGGCGGCCGTACCGTTGGCGCGGGCGTTGTTGCTTCTGTTATCGCTTAATTGCGATAGTATTTGACGCAATGCGCATGAAAAGGGCATCATTTGATGCCCTTTTTGCACGCTGTCACTTAGAACCTGGCTCATCAGTGATTTTCAATCATAATCATTGCTGAGACAGGCTCTGTTTTACAGCGCTGGAGACCGAGTTATGCCCAACAGCTCATTCGGTTTGGATGCCTCGCCTATACGCGGGGCAGAATAGTTTCTGAATTATTGTGGCAGGTTGGTTTATGAGTGCGAATACCGAAGCTCAAGGGAGCGGGCGCGGCCTGGAAGCGATAAAGTGGGTAGCTGTGATTGCGTTACTGCTGGTTGCCATTGTGGGTAACTATCTCTATCGCGATATTACGCTGCCCTTACGTGCGCTGGCTGTAGTAGTGCTGATTGCTGCTGCGGGTGGCATCGCTTTACTGACTATCAAAGGTAAAGCAACCGTGGCTTTTGCTCGTGAAGCAAGAACCGAAATGCGCAAGGTTATCTGGCCAACCCGTCAGGAAACCTTACATACCACGCTAATCGTTGCCGCGGTTACGGCCGTGATGTCACTGATTTTGTGGGGGCTGGATGGTATTCTGGTCCGTCTGGTATCGTTTATTACTGGCCTGAGGTTCTGAGATGTCTGAAGCTCCAAAAAAACGCTGGTACGTCGTTCAGGCGTTCTCCGGTTTTGAAGCCCGCGTAGCGAAATCGCTGCAAGAGCATATCAAACTGCACAACATGGAAGAACTGTTTGGTGACGTCATGGTGCCGACTGAAGAAGTCGTTGAAATCCGTGGCGGTCAGCGTCGTAAAAGCGAGCGCAAATTCTTCCCTGGCTACGTCCTGGTACAGATGGTGATGAATGACGCCAGCTGGCACCTGGTGCGCAGTGTACCGCGTGTAATGGGCTTCATTGGCGGTACATCTGACCGTCCTGCACCAATCAGTGACAAAGAAGTTGATGCGATTATGAACCGCCTGCAGCAGGTAGGTGATAAGCCGCGTCCGAAAACGCTGTTTGAGCCAGGCGAGATGGTACGCGTCAACGACGGTCCGTTTGCTGACTTCAACGGCGTGGTCGAAGAAGTTGACTATGAGAAGAGCCGCCTGAAAGTGTCGGTTTCTATCTTTGGTCGTGCAACACCGGTTGAACTTGATTTTGCTCAGGTGGAGAAAGGTTAACCCTTTTGTTCACTTTTTGACTCTTGCAGAAGGCGCGAAATTTACCTATAATTTCGCGCCTTTTGTTTTTACACGCTGGCAACGGCGGGTAAATCGTTACCACGGGGAGCCTGTTTTCAGGCGCTATACCCAATAGAGGAATTATCATGGCCAAGAAAGTACAAGCCTACGTTAAGCTGCAGGTTGCAGCTGGTATGGCTAACCCGAGCCCACCGGTTGGTCCGGCTCTGGGTCAGCAGGGTGTTAACATCATGGAATTCTGTAAAGCGTTTAACGCCAAAACAGAATCTCTGGAGAAAGGCCTGCCTACTCCAGTTGTTATCACTGTATATAGCGACCGTTCTTTCACCTTCGTTACCAAAACGCCTCCGGCTGCCGTACTGCTGAAAAAAGCAGCGGGCATCAAGTCTGGTTCTGGTAAGCCGAACAAAGACAAAGTCGGTAAAGTAACTCGTGCTCAGGTACGTGAAATCGCAGAAACCAAAGCTGCGGACATGACTGGTGCTGACGTAGAAGCGATGACTCGCTCTATCGAAGGTACTGCTCGTTCCATGGGCCTGGTAGTGGAGGATTAAGAAATGGCTAAGCTGACCAAGCGCATGCGCGTGATCCGTGACAAAGTTGATGCAACTAAACAGTACGACATCAACGAAGCTGTTGCTCTGCTGAAAGAACTGGCTACTGCCAAATTCACAGAAAGCGTAGACGTTGCTGTTAACCTCGGCATCGATGCACGTAAATCTGATCAGAACGTACGCGGTGCAACCGTTCTGCCACACGGTACTGGTCGTTCAGTACGTGTTGCTGTCTTTACCCAGGGCGCAAACGCTGAAGCTGCTAAAGCAGCTGGCGCTGAGCTGGTAGGTATGGAAGATCTGGCCGATCAGATCAAAAAAGGCGAAATGAACTTTGACGTCGTTATCGCATCTCCGGATGCAATGCGCGTTGTTGGCCAGCTGGGCCAGGTTCTGGGCCCACGTGGTCTGATGCCAAACCCGAAAGTTGGTACTGTAACGCCAAACGTTGCTGAAGCGGTTAAGAACGCTAAAGCGGGTCAGGTTCGTTATCGTAACGACAAAAACGGCATCATCCACACTACCATCGGTAAAGTGGACTTCGATACTGACAAACTGAAAGAAAACCTGGAATCTCTGCTGGTCGCGCTGAAAAAAGCAAAACCTGCTCAGGCTAAAGGCGTGTACATCAAGAAAGTCAGCATCTCTACCACCATGGGCGCCGGCGTTGCCGTTGACCAGGCTGGTCTGAACGCAGTAGCAAACTAATTGCTGCTTGAAACGGGCGAAAAATTCATCTAGAATCTTACGCCCGTTGTTCTGAATGAACACTGTTCTCAGAACCCAAATTCATAGCCGCTGCGGCTTAATGCGGTAACGCATTAAAATACAGTGGCTAAGGTTGGAGCCAGGCCTAATCCTGGCCTCCGTCCAAGACCGCAGGAGCGGAACTTTCTTCGGAAACTCTGCTTAATATCCTGCGTAGACGGTGACAGAACCAAAAAGATTTATTTCTTCACTGGATTCTGCTCACCGTGTAATAGCGCCTGCTGCTTTCGGGCAGTCAGGTGAAGTGAGTTCCGGGAAATTTTTCCCGGTCAAATCCAGGAGCAAAGCTAATGGCATTAAATCTTCAAGGCAAACAAGCGATTGTTGCTGAAGTTAGCGAAGTAGCCAAAGGCGCGCTTTCAGCGGTTGTTGCGGATTCCCGTGGCGTTACCGTTGATAAAATGACTGAACTGCGTAAAGCAGGTCGTGAAGCTGGCGTTTACATGCGTGTTGTTCGCAACACCCTGCTGCGCCGCGTCGTTGAAGGTACTCCTTTCGAGTGCCTGAAAGACACGTTTGTTGGTCCGACCCTGATTGCATACTCTATGGAACACCCGGGCGCTGCTGCTCGTCTGTTCAAAGAGTTCGCGAAAGCGAATGCAAAATTTGAGGTCAAAGCTGCAGCCTTTGAAGGTGAGCTGATCACGGCGGCCAATATTGACCGTCTGGCAACTCTGCCGACTTACGAAGAAGCACTGGCACGTCTGATGTCGACCATGAAAGAAGCCGCTGCTGGCAAACTGGTTCGCACTCTGGCTGCTGTACGCGATGCAAAAGAAGCGGCTTAAGGCCTCTTTCTTTTCCTTCGTACCTGCTTACGTATAAACTTTTTGTGAATTTTAGGAACAATCGACATGTCTATCACTAAAGATCAAATCCTGGAAGCCGTTGCAGCTATGTCCGTAATGGAAGTAGTTGAGCTGGTTTCTGCTATGGAAGAAAAATTCGGCGTTTCTGCTGCTGCTGCTGTAGCTGTAGCTGCTGGCCCGGCTGAAGCTGTTGAAGAGAAAACTGAGTTCGACGTTGTGCTGAAAGCAGTTGGCGCGAACAAAGTAGCAGTAATCAAAGCAGTACGTACTGCAACTGGTCTGGGCCTGAAAGAAGCCAAAGATCTGGTTGAAGCGACTGGCGTGATCAAAGAAGGCATCAGCAAAGATGACGCAGCTGCACTTGAAGCTGCTCTGAAAGAAGCTGGCGCTGAAGTTGAAGTTAAGTAAGACAACCTTAGGGTTGCAGTCTGAGTAATCGGGCTGATGGCTGGTGACTTTTTGGTCACCAGCCTTTTTGCGCTACAGGGGAACGATGGCGTTTCGCACTGTTTATCCATTGTTTCTCTTCAATATCTTTTTCTATCGACGCCTTAATATACCGCTCTCCTGTGAAGGTTCCCTGCCGGCACAATAGCGATGAAATGATTTAAGAGTGATAGAAAGATGTATTGCATGGGGTGCCACGCATCGCATGAAAAACAAAAATAGTGTTGCATAACTGTCCCGTCAGGACGGACAGCGTGGGTCGACTTGTCAGCTAGCTGAGGAACCCTATGGTTTACTCCTATACCGAGAAAAAACGTATTCGTAAGGATTTTGGTAAACGTCCACAAGTTCTGGATGTTCCCTATCTCCTTTCTATCCAGCTTGACTCGTTTCAGAAGTTCATCGAGCAAGATCCAGAAGGCCAATACGGTCTGGAAGCAGCCTTCCGTTCCGTGTTCCCAATCGCGAGCTACAGCGGCAACTCTGAATTGCAGTATGTCAGCTATCGCCTGGGTGAGCCGGTCTTTGACGTAACTGAATGTCAGATCCGTGGCGTGACCTATTCGGCACCGCTGCGCGTGAAACTGCGTCTGGTGATCTACGAGCGCGAAGCGCCGGAAGGCACCGTTAAAGACATCAAAGAACAAGAAGTCTACATGGGTGAAATTCCACTCATGACTGACAACGGTACCTTTGTTATCAATGGTACTGAGCGTGTTATCGTTTCTCAGCTGCATCGTAGTCCTGGCGTGTTCTTTGACAGCGATAAGGGTAAAACGCACTCTTCCGGTAAAGTGCTTTATAACGCACGTATCATCCCTTACCGTGGTTCATGGCTCGACTTCGAGTTCGATCCAAAAGATAACCTGTTCGTCCGTATTGACCGTCGTCGTAAGCTGCCGGCCAGTATCATCCTGCGCGCCCTGGAATACACCACTGAGCAGATCCTCGATTTGTTCTTCGAAAAAGTGGTCTTTGAAATCCGCGACAACAAGCTGCAGATGGAACTGGTGCCTGAGCGCCTGCGTGGCGAAACGGCTTCCTTCGATATCGAAGCCAACGGCACGGTCTACGTTGAGAAAGGTCGTCGCATCACTGCGCGTCATATTCGCCAGCTGGAAAAAGATAGCGTTCAGCATATCGAAGTCCCGGTTGAATATATCGCCGGTAAAGTCGTTGCTAAAGACTACATCGATCTGAACACCGGTGAGCTGATTGTTCCGGCTAACATGGAACTGTCACTGGATCTGCTGGCAAAACTGAGCCAGTCGGGCCACAAGCGCATCGAAACCCTGTTCACCAACGATCTGGATCACGGCCCTTATATCTCCGAGACCCTGCGTGTTGACCCAACCAACGATCGCCTGAGCGCGCTGGTTGAGATCTACCGCATGATGCGTCCGGGCGAGCCGCCAACGCGTGAAGCAGCGGAAAACCTGTTCGAGAACCTGTTCTTCTCTGAAGATCGTTACGATCTCTCTGCGGTCGGCCGCATGAAGTTCAACCGTTCTCTGCTGCGTGATGAGATCGAAGGTTCAGGTATCCTGAGCAAAGAAGATATCATCGAGGTGATGAAGAAGCTGATCGGTATCCGTAACGGTATCGGCGAAGTGGATGACATCGATCACCTTGGTAACCGTCGTATCCGTTCTGTCGGTGAGATGGCTGAGAACCAGTTCCGCGTAGGTCTGGTTCGCGTTGAGCGTGCAGTGAAAGAGCGTCTGTCACTGGGCGATCTCGATACGCTGATGCCGCAGGACATGATTAACGCCAAGCCGATTTCAGCCGCAGTAAAAGAGTTCTTTGGTTCCAGCCAGCTGTCTCAGTTTATGGACCAGAACAACCCGCTGTCTGAAATTACGCATAAGCGTCGTATTTCTGCTCTGGGCCCAGGCGGTCTGACCCGTGAGCGTGCTGGCTTTGAAGTGCGTGACGTACACCCGACTCACTACGGTCGCGTATGTCCAATCGAAACGCCGGAAGGCCCGAACATCGGCCTGATCAACTCACTCTCTGTCTACGCGCAGACCAACGAATATGGTTTCCTTGAGACACCATACCGTCGCGTTGTTGATGGCAAAGTGAGTGACGAAATTCATTACCTCTCTGCGATTGAAGAGGGTAACTACGTTATCGCTCAGGCGAACACCAACCTTGCTGATGATGGTAGCTTTGTTGACGATCTCGTCACCTGCCGTAGCAAAGGTGAATCGAGCCTGTTCAGCCGCGATCAGGTTGACTACATGGACGTTTCCACCCAGCAGGTGGTTTCTGTCGGTGCGTCACTGATCCCGTTCCTGGAACACGATGATGCTAACCGCGCCCTGATGGGTGCGAACATGCAACGTCAGGCGGTCCCGACTCTGCGCGCTGATAAGCCGCTGGTAGGTACCGGTATGGAACGTGCAGTAGCGGTTGACTCCGGTGTAACTGCCGTCGCGAAACGTGGTGGTACCGTACAGTATGTAGATGCATCCCGTATCGTTATCAAAGTTAACGAAGAAGAGATGTACGCAGGCGAAGCCGGTATCGACATCTACAACCTGACCAAGTACACCCGTTCAAACCAGAACACCTGTATCAACCAGATGCCGTGTGTCTCTCTGGGTGAGCCAATCGAGCGCGGTGACGTGCTGGCAGATGGTCCATCCACCGATCTGGGTGAGCTGGCGCTGGGTCAGAACATGCGCGTGGCGTTCATGCCATGGAACGGTTACAACTTCGAAGACTCCATCCTCGTCTCAGAGCGTGTGGTTCAGGAAGACCGTTTCACCACGATCCACATTCAGGAACTGGCTTGCGTGTCCCGTGACACCAAACTGGGGCCGGAAGAGATCACCGCTGACATCCCGAACGTCGGCGAAGCTGCGCTCTCCAAGCTGGATGAATCCGGTATCGTCTATATCGGTGCAGAAGTAACCGGTGGTGACATTCTGGTCGGTAAGGTAACGCCTAAAGGTGAAACCCAGCTGACGCCAGAAGAGAAACTGCTGCGCGCTATCTTCGGTGAAAAAGCGTCCGACGTGAAAGACTCGTCGCTGCGCGTACCGAATGGCGTCTCTGGTACCGTTATCGATGTGCAGGTCTTTACCCGCGATGGCGTGGAAAAAGATAAGCGCGCGCTGGAAATCGAAGAGATGCAGCTGAAGCAGGCGAAGAAAGACCTGTCTGAAGAACTGCAGATCCTTGAAGCGGGTCTGTTCAGCCGTATCCAGGCTGTGCTGATCGCGGGCGGCGTTGAAGCGGACAAGCTGGACAAGCTGCCGCGCGAGCGCTGGCTGGAACTGGGCCTGACTGACGAAGAGAAGCAGAACACTCTCGAGCAGCTGGCCGGACAGTATGATGAGCTGAAGCACGAGTTTGAGAAGAAACTCGAAGCGAAGCGTCGCAAAATCACCCAGGGCGACGATCTGGCACCAGGCGTGCTGAAGATCGTTAAGGTTTATCTGGCCGTTAAACGTCAGATCCAGCCTGGTGACAAAATGGCAGGCCGTCACGGTAACAAAGGTGTTATCTCTAAGATCAACCCGATCGAAGATATGCCTTATGACGAAAACGGCACGCCGGTTGACATCGTACTGAACCCGCTGGGCGTACCATCGCGTATGAACATCGGTCAGATTCTGGAAACCCACCTGGGTATGGCGGCGAAAGGCATTGGTGAGAAGATCAATGCGATGCTGAAGAAGCAGGAAGAAGTCGCCAAACTGCGTGAGTTTATCCAGCGTGCTTACGATCTGGGCACCGACGTGCGTCAGAAAGTTGATCTGAACACCTTCTCGGACGATGAAGTGCTGCGTCTGGCAGAGAACCTGAAAAAAGGTATGCCAATCGCCACGCCAGTGTTCGACGGTGCGAAAGAGAGCGAGATCAAAGAGCTGCTGCAGCTCGGCGGCCTGCCTTCTTCTGGTCAGATTACGCTGTTTGATGGCCGTACCGGTGAGCAGTTTGAGCGTCAGGTAACCGTAGGTTACATGTACATGCTGAAACTGAACCACCTGGTTGATGACAAGATGCACGCCCGTTCGACCGGCTCCTACAGCCTCGTTACTCAGCAGCCGCTGGGTGGTAAGGCGCAGTTCGGTGGTCAGCGCTTCGGTGAGATGGAAGTGTGGGCACTGGAAGCATACGGTGCCGCGTATACCCTGCAGGAAATGCTTACCGTTAAGTCTGATGACGTCAACGGCCGTACGAAGATGTATAAAAACATCGTCGATGGCAACCATCAGATGGAACCGGGCATGCCGGAATCCTTCAACGTACTGTTGAAAGAGATCCGCTCGCTGGGTATCAACATCGAGCTGGAAGACGAGTAAGCACTCGCAAGTACTGGTTATGGGACGCGCACTCCGGGTGCGCGTCCCTGAGAGTTCCACTCCGACGGGAGCTAATCCGTGAAAGACTTACTTAAGTTTCTGAAAGCGCAAACTAAAACCGAAGAGTTTGATGCGATCAAAATTGCTCTGGCTTCGCCAGACATGATCCGTTCCTGGTCTTTTGGTGAAGTTAAAAAGCCGGAAACCATTAACTACCGTACCTTCAAGCCAGAGCGTGACGGTCTTTTCTGTGCCCGTATCTTCGGACCGGTTAAAGACTACGAGTGCCTGTGCGGTAAGTACAAGCGCCTGAAGCATCGCGGTGTTATCTGCGAGAAGTGCGGCGTTGAAGTGACGCAGACCAAAGTACGCCGTGAGCGTATGGGTCACATCGAGCTGGCTTCACCTACTGCACACATCTGGTTCCTGAAGTCGCTGCCGTCCCGCATCGGCCTGCTGCTGGATATGCCACTGCGTGACATTGAGCGCGTACTTTACTTCGAATCCTATGTGGTTATCGAAGGCGGCATGACCAACCTGGAAAAACGTCAGATCCTGACGGAAGAGCAGTATCTTGACGCGCTGGAAGAGTTCGGTGACGAATTTGACGCGAAGATGGGTGCGGAAGCGATCCAGGCACTGCTGAAAAATATGGATCTGGAGCAAGAGTGCGAGCAGCTGCGCGAAGAGCTGAACGAGACTAACTCTGAGACCAAGCGTAAAAAGCTGACCAAGCGTATCAAGCTGCTGGAAGCGTTCGTGCAGTCTGGCAACAAGCCAGAGTGGATGATCCTGACCGTTCTGCCGGTTCTGCCGCCAGATCTGCGTCCGCTGGTACCGCTGGATGGTGGTCGTTTCGCAACGTCAGATCTCAACGATCTCTATCGTCGCGTGATCAACCGTAACAACCGTCTGAAGCGTCTGCTGGATCTGGCTGCGCCAGATATCATCGTGCGCAACGAAAAGCGTATGCTGCAGGAAGCGGTAGATGCCCTGCTGGATAACGGCCGTCGCGGTCGTGCCATCACCGGTTCTAACAAGCGTCCGCTGAAATCGCTGGCTGACATGATCAAAGGTAAGCAGGGTCGTTTCCGTCAGAACCTGCTGGGTAAACGCGTTGACTACTCCGGTCGTTCGGTTATCACCGTGGGTCCATACCTGCGTCTGCATCAGTGCGGTCTGCCGAAGAAAATGGCACTGGAGCTGTTCAAACCGTTCATCTACGGCAAGCTGGAACTGCGTGGTCTTGCTACCACCATCAAAGCAGCCAAGAAAATGGTTGAGCGCGAAGAAGCGGTTGTCTGGGATATCCTGGATGAAGTGATCCGCGAACACCCGGTACTGCTGAACCGTGCGCCAACGCTGCACCGTCTCGGTATCCAGGCGTTTGAACCGGTTCTGATCGAAGGTAAAGCGATCCAGCTGCACCCGCTGGTCTGTGCGGCCTATAACGCCGACTTCGATGGTGACCAGATGGCGGTACACGTACCGCTGACGCTGGAAGCTCAGCTGGAAGCGCGTGCGCTGATGATGTCGACCAACAACATCCTGTCGCCAGCGAACGGTGAGCCAATCATCGTTCCTTCACAGGACGTTGTTCTGGGTCTGTACTATATGACCCGCGACAAAGTAAACGCCAAAGGCGAAGGCATGGTGCTGACCGGCCCGAAAGAAGCTGAGCGTGTTTATCGCGCTGGCCTGGCTGAGCTGCACGCCCGCGTTAAAGTGCGTATTACAGAATATGCGAAAAACGAACAGGAAGAGCTCGTTGCGAAAACCAGCCTGATCGACACGACCATTGGCCGTGCGATCCTGTGGATGATCGTACCGAAAGGTCTGCCTTACTCCATCGTCAACCAGGCGCTGGGTAAGAAAGCGATCTCCAAAATGCTGAACACCTGTTACCGCATTCTGGGCCTGAAGCCGACCGTTATCTTTGCTGACCAGACCATGTACACCGGTTTCGCCTATGCAGCCCGTTCAGGTGCATCAGTCGGTATCGACGATATGGTTATTCCGGCGAAGAAAGCGGAAATCATCGCTGAAGCTGAAGCTGAAGTGGCTGAAATTCAGGAGCAGTTCCAGTCTGGTCTGGTTACGGCGGGTGAACGTTATAACAAAGTCATCGATATCTGGGCCGCTGCCAACGAACGCGTCTCTAAAGCGATGATGGATAACCTGCAGACGGAAACCGTTATCAACCGTAACGGCGAAGAAGAGCAGCAGGTCTCGTTCAACAGCATCTACATGATGGCCGACTCCGGTGCGCGTGGTTCTGCAGCACAGATTCGTCAGCTGGCAGGTATGCGTGGTCTGATGGCGAAGCCAGATGGCTCCATCATCGAGACGCCTATCACGGCAAACTTCCGTGAAGGCCTGAACGTACTGCAGTACTTCATCTCGACGCACGGTGCGCGTAAAGGTCTGGCCGATACCGCACTGAAAACGGCAAACTCCGGTTATCTGACCCGTCGTCTGGTTGACGTGGCGCAGGATCTGGTTGTTACCGAAGATGACTGTGGCACGTTCGAAGGCATCATGATGACGCCGGTTATCGAAGGTGGCGACGTTAAAGAGCCGCTGCGTGAGCGCGTACTGGGTCGTGTAACGGCTGAAGACGTTCTGAAGCCAGGCACTGCTGACATCCTGATCCCGCGTAATACGCTGATCGATGAGCACTGGTGTGACGTGGTGGAAGAGAACTCCGTTGACGTTATCAAAGTGCGTTCAGTAGTAAGCTGTGAAACCGACTTCGGTGTGTGTGCACACTGCTACGGTCGCGATCTGGCTCGTGGTCACATCATCAACAAAGGTGAGGCCATCGGCGTTATCGCAGCACAGTCCATCGGTGAGCCGGGTACTCAGCTGACAATGCGTACGTTCCACATCGGTGGTGCGGCATCGCGTGCGGCTGCTGAATCCAGCATTCAGGTGAAGAACAAAGGTACTATCAAGCTGACCAACGCGAAGTCAGTAACCAACTCCTCCGGGAAGCTGGTTATCGTTTCACGTAACGTTGAGCTGAAGATGATCGACGAGTTCGGTCGTACCAAAGAGAGCTATAAAGTGCCTTACGGTGCGGTGATGGCGAAAGGTGATGGTGAGCAGGTTGCGGCGGGCGAAACCGTAGCAAACTGGGATCCGCACACCATGCCGGTAATCACCGAAGTGGGTGGTTTCATCCGCTTCACCGACATGATCGACGGTCAGACCATTACCCGTCAGACTGACGACCTTACCGGTCTGTCATCGCTGGTGGTACTGGATTCCGCAGAGCGTACTGCTGGCGGTAAAGATCTGCGTCCGGCGCTGAAAATCGTTGATGCTAACGGCAACGACGTTCTGATCCCGGGCACCGACATGCCGGCTCAGTACTTCCTGCCAGGTAAAGCGATTGTGCAGCTGGAAGATGGCGTGAAGATCAGCTCGGGTGATACCCTGGCGCGTGTTCCGCAGGAATCTGGCGGTACCAAGGACATCACCGGTGGTCTGCCGCGCGTTGCGGATCTGTTCGAAGCGCGTCGTCCGAAAGAGCCAGCTATTCTGGCGGAGATCAGCGGTATTATCTCCTTCGGTAAAGAGACCAAAGGCAAGCGTCGTCTGGTGATCACACCGGTTGATGGCAGCGATCCGTACGAAGAGATGATTCCGAAGTGGCGTCAGCTTAACGTATTCGAAGGTGAGCGCGTGGAACGCGGTGACGTCGTATCTGACGGCCCGGAATCACCACACGACATCCTGCGTCTGCGTGGCGTTCATGCGGTAACGCGTTATATCACTAACGAAGTGCAGGAAGTTTACCGCCTGCAGGGCGTTAAGATTAACGATAAGCACATCGAAGTCATCGTACGTCAGATGCTGCGTAAAGCGACCATCATGAGCGCAGGTAGCTCGGAGTTCCTTGAAGGCGAGCAGGCAGAAGTCTCCCGCATCAAGATCTCCAACCGCGATCTGGAGACCGCTGGCAAAATCGGCGCAACCTATGCGCGCGATCTGCTGGGTATTACCAAAGCGTCTCTGGCAACCGAGTCGTTCATCTCTGCAGCCTCGTTCCAGGAGACCACGCGTGTCCTGACCGAAGCCGCAGTAGCAGGCAAGCGCGATGAACTGCGCGGCCTGAAAGAGAACGTTATCGTGGGTCGTCTGATCCCGGCTGGTACCGGTTATGCTTACCATCAGGATCGTATGCGTCGCCGTCAGGCGGGTGAAGCGCCGGTTACACCGCAGGTTACTGCGGATGAAGCCTCTGCAAGCCTGGCTGAGCTGCTAAACGCTGGTCTGGGTGGCAACAACGACGAGTAATCGTCTGCTGCACCGATGATAAAAAACCCTGCTCCGGCAGGGTTTTTTTTTGCCTGAGGCTCAGCGCTTACATTTTACCTCGTGGCGCGTCAGGCCAATATCGCGCAGCTGGTTGTCGCTGAGCTGAGCCAGTACCTGACGCGTCGCGCGTCGGGCACGCCACTGCTTCAGCATCCGCAGCGCCGCACGGATCATGTCTGGCAGCGTTACGCTGAAAGGTTTTGCAGCACGATTCTGATCAAATTCCATTCTCTCGCTCCTTAACAGGGGTATCTGAGCAGCATTGTCCGTTTTTCTGTCAAAACCATACAGACCCAAATTCAGGGTTTATTAACCATACAGATTGCGTTTTGCTCTATCTGAATGCTAAAAGTAGCGCTGATCTGTACTGCTTTTTTAGATGGATTTGTTACCAGGAGCATACAATGACGCGCTATCAGCATCTGGCCTGCCTGCTCTCCGATCGGATTGAGCAGGGGCTTTATCGCAGCGGTGAACGCCTGCCCTCAGTACGCACGCTGAGTAGCGAGCATGGAGTCAGTATCAGCACCGTGCAGCAGGCGTATCATCTGCTGGAAGAGAAGCAGCTGATCGTACCGCAGCCGCGATCCGGCTATTTTGTTGCCACGCATAAAGCGACCCCGCCTGTGCCTGCGCTGACGCGCCCGGTACAGCGGCCGGTAGAGGTTACGCAGTGGGATTCCGTGCTGGAACTCCTCAGCAGCCGCACCAGCGGTGACGTGATGCAGCTGGGCAGCGGCATGCCCGATCTGACGCAGCCCACGCTGAAACCGCTGTGGAAAATCATGAGCCGGCTGGCGCAGAAACAGCAGACTGAACTGCTCAACTATGACAGTCTGCTCGGCGTCAGCGCCCTGCGCGAGCAGGTGGCGCGCCTGACCATCGACAGCGGTTGTCAGCTGACGGCAGAGGATATTGTGATCACCACCGGCTGTCATGAGGCGCTGTCGGTTTCAATTCGCGCCGTCTGTGCGCCGGGTGACATCATTGCGGTAGAGTCGCCCGCGTTTCATGGCACGATGCAGACATTGCGCGGACTGGGGATCAGGGTGATTGAAATCCCGACCGACTCAGTCACCGGGATCAGTCTTGAGGCGCTGGAGCTGGCGTTTGAGCAGTGGCCAATCAAAGCCGTAGTGGTGGTGCCAAACTGCAATAATCCGCTGGGTTTTATTATGCCGGAAGCGCGCAAGCGGGCGCTGCTGGCGCTGGCGCAGCGGGTTGATGCCGCCATCATAGAGGATGATGTCTATGGCGAGCTGGCATGGGACTACCCGCGTCCTGTCACGCTCAAATCGCTCGACATGGATGGCCGCGTGCTGCTCTGCAGCTCATTTTCAAAAACGCTGGCACCGGGGCTGCGGGTGGGCTGGGTGGCGCCGGGCCGCTATCGCGACAGGGTGCTGCATATGAAATATATCGGCACCGGATCCACGGCTACGCTGCCGCAGCACACCGTGGCGGAGTTTATTCGCCAGGGCCACTATCTCCCGCACCTGCGCCGTATGCGCCAGGTGTATCAGCGCAACTATGAAACGTTCAGCTGCTGGGTGCGGCACTACTTTCCCTGCGGCATCTGCGTATCGCGCCCGCAGGGTGGGTTTCTGATGTGGATTGAGCTGCCGGAGGCGTTTGATGCGGTGCGGCTTAATGCCGAGCTGCGCGAGGCCAGCCTGCAGGTCGCCGTGGGTTCTCTGTTTTCCGCTGCGGGTAAATACCGTAACTGTCTGCGACTCAATTACGGCTTGCCCATGAATGAACAGACGGAGCAGGCGCTGGCGCGGCTGGGAACGGCGGTGGAGCGCGCCATGCAGGCGTGCAGTAGCGACAGACATCAGGCGGAGCAGCTGCTGGCGGAGTAAACCGGAAAGGCAGGGCTGGAGGGAGAGAAGGGGAACCAGCCCTGGCCCGCTGCAAATCACAGCGGGCAGACGTACTGTAACGGTTTCCGGCGCGCAGACGAGGCCTGCTGGCTACCCCTGCGGGCCGGCTTGCGCCATTTCTGCGCGGGTTACACGAATTTTCAGGCCTCTGCGATCGGCGTTCCGCTTCCAACCAGCCGCAGCAGCTCAGCGGTGGCCGCGCGCCAGTCAGTCGCCTGCGTGATAGCGCTGACAACCGCAATGCTGCCGACACCGGTCGCCAGCACCTCAGGCACGCGCGCCAGTGAAATGCCGCCGATAGCGACCGCAGGGATACCCTGCAGATGCGGCAGGTGTTGCTGTAGCCGGATCACTCCCTGTGGCGCAGACGGCATCTGCTTGGTTTGCGTGGGGAAGATGTGCCCCAGTGCGATATAGGAGGGGCGTAGTGCCACCGCGCGCTCCCGCTCTGCGTCATCATGCGTTGAGATGCCCAGCCGCAGGCCTGCCTGCTGAATCGCCTGCAGATCCGCCACCTCCAGATCCTCCTGACCCAGGTGTACGCCGTATGCCTGATGCGCAATGGCCAGACGCCAGTAATCATTAATGAACAGCCGTGCGTGATAGTGCCGGCCCAGCGCAATCGCTTCACGCACCGCATCTTCTGCGTCCCGATCCGGCAGATCTTTGATGCGCAGCTGGATCGTGCGTACCCCGGCGGCCAGCAGGCGTTCGATCCAGCTGACGCTGTCAACCACCGGATAGAGCCCCAGCTGCGGGGCAGTAGCAGCAAACGCGGTTGTCATGCTTTCTCCTTACCGATCGCATCAGCAGGATGATAGAGCTCACCACCGCGGCGGCGGAATGTCTCAGACATCTCTGCCATTCCCGCTTCAGCCACTTCAACCGGCTGTGCCTCAGCCTGCTGGCGCGCCGCAAACTCCCGCACTTCCTGGGTAATTTTCATTGAGCAGAACTTCGGCCCGCACATAGAACAGAAGTGCGCGACTTTGCCCGATTCCTGCGGCAGCGTCTCATCGTGGTAGGCGCGGGCAGTATGCGGATCCAGCGCGAGGTTAAACTGATCTTCCCAGCGGAATTCAAAGCGCGCTTTGGACATAGCGTTATCGCGGATCTGCGCCCCCGGATGCCCTTTGGCCAGATCGGCGGCGTGCGCGGCGATCTTGTAGGTAATAAGCCCCTGCTTGACATCCTCTTTATTGGGCAGCCCGAGGTGCTCTTTAGGCGTTACATAGCAGAGCATGGCGCAGCCAAACCAGCCAATCATCGCCGCGCCAATACCGGAGGTGAAGTGGTCATAGCCCGGTGCGATATCGGTGGTCAGCGGGCCAAGCGTATAAAAGGGCGCTTCATGGCAGTGGTCGAGCTGCTCGGTCATGTTGCGCCGGATCATCTGCATCGGGATATGGCCCGGACCTTCAATCATCACCTGCACGTCATACTCCCAGGCGATTTTGGTCAGCTCGCCTAACGTTCTGAGTTCTGCAAACTGCGCCTCATCGTTGGCATCCTGAATCGATCCCGGGCGCAGGCCATCGCCCAGCGAGAGGGCCACGTCATAAGCGGCGCAGATTTCACAGATATCGCGGAAATGCTGATAGAGAAAACTCTCCTGATGATGTGACAGACACCATTTCGCCATGATTGAGCCGCCGCGCGACACGATACCGGTCAGACGTCTGGCCGTCATCGGCACATAGCGCAGCAGCACGCCGGCATGAATAGTGAAGTAGTCGACGCCTTGCTCCGCCTGCTCCAGCAGGGTATCGCGGAAAATTTCCCAGTTAAGGTTTTCAGCGATGCCATTCACCTTTTCCAGGGCCTGATAGATCGGGACGGTGCCAATGGGAACCGGGCTGTTGCGCAGGATCCACTCGCGCGTTTCATGAATGTAGCGGCCTGTGGAGAGGTCCATCACGGTATCGGCACCCCAGCGCGTGGACCACACCAGCTTTTCAACCTCCTCTTCAATCGAGGAGCTGACCGCAGAGTTGCCGATATTGGCGTTGATTTTCACCAGAAAATTGCGGCCAATAATCATCGGTTCCGATTCGGGGTGGTTGATATTTGACGGAATAATGGCGCGCCCGCTGGCGACTTCATCGCGCACAAATTCTGCGGTGATATTCGCCGGCAGGTGCGCGCCAAAGGCTTCGCCCGGATGCTGCTGCAGCAGCACTTCGCTACGAATGCGTTCGCGCCCCATATTTTCACGTATCGCAATAAACTCCATCTCCGGCGTCACGATGCCCTGACGGGCGTAGTACAGCTGCGTGACGCAGCGGCCAGGTTTTGCCCGGCGCGGAGAAGGCAGCGATTCAAAGCGCAGGTGGTCCAGTCCCTCATCGGCCAGACGCTGCTGTGTATAAGCGGAACTGCGCTGCGTAACCGGTTCACTGTCATCACGCTCGTCTATCCACGCGGCGCGCAGCTTTGCCAGTCCCTGATGCACATCGATAGTGGCCTGCGGATCGCCATAGGCGCCAGCGGTGTCATAGACCGGAACCGGCTCATTGATTTCGTACTGCGGGTCCGCTTTGGTGCCGCCGGTATGGGTGGGGCTGAGCTGGATTTCACGCATCGGCACGCGAATGTCGGCGCGGCTGCCGGCGATCCAGATACGCTGTGAGTTGGGAAAGGCAGTGCCCTGCAGCGAGTTGATAAAATCCTGCGCTTGCGCGCGCTGTTCACGACGAGAAGGTTTAGCAGCAGACATAGCAAAATTCCTGAAGTCAGTGGAAGTTGCTTGTCCGGAGTCCGGAAGGAGTAACAGCGCCTGCAGACAGGTAAAATCCAATCGCGCGCTGATAATAGCTACTCTTGTTCCCTTCGCAGGTACTAACCTGATCAGGTTCCGCGGATCCCGAATTAACGGTCTCAGCCCCGGGGGGCACTCCGACAAGGTGTTTCTGTTTAAAACAATAAAAGCCCGGTCAGCATAAGTGGGCTTTTACGGAATAACAAGGATTTTACAACTGCAGCAGGATCAGGCCGGACGCGCAATAGTGCTGTCGTTTGCAACAGGCGGAGAAACCAGCTGGTTATCCCACGCCATCTGAATCAGCTTATCTTCCAGAGAAAAGCGTGACGCCAGCGTTTCGCCTACTTCAGATAGCGCCCGCTGGAACTCAACGCAGTTTTCATCGGTAATCGCCTGCTGCAGATGACTGTCATACAGCTGCATGATGCGATCGGTATTGCTTTCAAGCGCCGGGTAGAGATGCGCTGCAGCAACCAGCGGGCTATCGCCCTGCAGATCTTTGATAATGCGCTCATACATACTGAAATGGCCGGTTGAGAGATAGTCCACCAGCGTGTGGCAGAAGTCATCCAGAGCCTGCTCATTCAGCGCCGTCAGCGCCTCTTTATTAGGCTTAATGCCGATTAATTCATAATAAGTGACAAGCAAATGCCGACGCGCACGTAACCATGCATCGACTAATTCATTACCGCCACCGACACGCCTGGTCAGGTTATCTAACTGGGTAAGCATATGAGGCTCCCGGTGAGTTATAGTTGTTCATTACACTTAACATCAGACTTTCAGCGTGCCGTGCGACGCTAAGGACAACGAATAAGATGCAACGTGAGATCTCAAGCGTAGACGCTGGCTGGTGGATTGTCAGCTCTGAACAGAAACTTTGGTTGCCGCAGGGTGAGCTGCCGCACGGCTTAGCGGCAGATTTTGGCCTTGCAGGCCAGCACGGCATACTTATCGGTGAGTGGCTGGGCGAAAACGTCTGGCTGATCCAGGCGTCGCGCCCGGAAAATATGGGCTCGGTCCGGCAGGTTATCGATCAGGATACCGGCCTGTTTCAGCTCGCCGGCCGGGGGGTGCAGCTGGCTGAATTTTACCGTTCCCACCGCTGGTGCGGCTACTGCGGCCATGAAATGCGCATCAGCCCGCGTGAGTTTGCCTGCCTCTGTACCCACTGCCGCGAACGTTACTATCCGCAGATTGCGCCCTGCATCATTGTGGCGATTCGCCGCGGCGACGAGATCCTGCTGGCCAATCACGCCCGCCATCGCAACAGCATCTATACGGTGCTGGCCGGCTTCGTTGAAGTAGGCGAAACGCTGGAGCAGGCAGTGGCGCGTGAGGTCATGGAGGAGAGTAACGTACGGGTAAAAAACGTGCGCTATGTGACCTCACAGCCGTGGCCATTTCCCCATTCGCTGATGACGGCATTTATGGCGGAGTATGAGGGTGGTGAGCTGCAGCACGATGGAAAAGAGCTGCTGGATGCGGGCTGGTATCGCTTTGATGCGCTGCCCCAGCTGCCGCCGCCAGGCACCGTGGCCCGGCGCCTGATTGAGGACACCGTGGCGCTGTGTCGCGCCAGCGTGGCATGAAAATGCTACACTGACGCCCTTAGCATGAGAGAGCCCATTATGAGTGAACTGAAGAACGACCGTTATCTGCGCGCCCTGCTGCGCCAGCCTGTAGATATTACCCCGGTCTGGATGATGCGTCAGGCCGGACGCTATTTACCGGAATACAAAGCCACGCGCGCTGAAGCCGGTGATTTTATGTCGCTGTGTAAAAATGCTGAGCTGGCGTGTGAAGTGACGCTGCAGCCGCTGCGCCGCTATCCGCTGGATGCAGCGATCCTCTTCAGCGATATTTTAACCATCCCGGATGCAATGGGGCTGGGACTCTATTTTGAAACCGGCGAAGGTCCGCGCTTCTCCCGTCCGATTACCTGTCGTGCCGATGTTGATAACCTGCCGGTGCCCGATCCGGAGCAGGAGCTGGGTTATGTGATGAATGCGGTACGGACCATCCGCCGCAATCTCAGGGGGGCCGTCCCGCTGATTGGCTTTTCCGGCAGCCCGTGGACGCTGGCCACCTATATGGTTGAGGGCGGCAGCAGCAAGGCATTTACCAAAATCAAAAAGATGATGTATGCCGAACCGCACACGCTGCACACGCTGCTGGATAAGCTGGCGGACAGCGTGATCCTCTACCTTAATGCGCAGATCAAAGCGGGTGCGCAGTCGGTTATGATCTTCGATACCTGGGGTGGCGTGCTGACCGGACGCGACTACCGCGATTTTTCGCTGAACTACATGCATAAAATTGTGGAAGGTCTGGTGCGTGAGAATGAAGGCCGGCGCGTCCCGGTCACGCTCTTTACCAAAGGCGGTGGACAGTGGCTGGAGGCGATGGCTGCCACCGGCTGTGATGCGCTGGGGCTGGACTGGACCATGGATATGGCCGAGGCGCGTCGCCGCGTGGGTCACCAGGTTGCGCTGCAGGGTAACATGGACCCGTCTATGCTTTATGCGCCGCCTGCCCGTATTGAAGAGGAGGTGGCCACCATTCTTGCCGGGTTTGGCCAGGGTGAAGGACACGTATTTAACCTCGGGCACGGTATCCATCAGGATGTGCCGCCAGAGCACGCAGGTGTGTTCGTTGAGGCGGTGCATCGTCTTTCACGTCAATACCATCAGGAATAAGCATGGATTTAGCCGCATTACGTCAGGAACAGCTGGCGCTGGCTGCTAACGTGGTGCGGCAGGACGATTTTGACGTTCTGCCGCCGTGCTTTATCGGCGGCGCTGATGTCGGATTTGAGCAGGGCGGCGAGGTAACGCGCGCTGCTATCGTCATCCTGGAGTACCCCTCACTTACGCTGGTGGAGCATCGCATTGCGCGCATTCCTACCACCATGCCCTATATTCCGGGCTTTCTCTCGTTTCGGGAAATCCCTGCGCTGCAGGCGGCCTGGCAGCAGCTGACGCAGCAGCCCGACCTGCTGTTTGTGGACGGGCACGGCATCTCGCACCCCAGGCGCCTCGGCGTGGCGGCACATTTTGGTTCGATGCTGGATATTCCCACTATCGGCGTAGCCAAAAAGCGGCTGTGTGGACGCTTTGCCGATCTGGACGCCGCACCCGGTAGCCGGCAGCCGCTGATGGATAAAGGTGAGCAGCTTGCCTGGGTGTGGCGCAGCAAAGCGCGCTGTAACCCGCTGTTTATCTCTACCGGACACCGTGTCAGCCTGGACAGCGCGCTGCACTGGGTTGAGGCCTGCATGGGCGGCTACCGTTTGCCGGAGCCTACGCGCTGGGCAGATGCGGTCGCCTCAGGGCGGCCTGCATTTGTGAAGTGGCAAAATGCGCGCTGACGCTGTTTGTCTGCGCCTTTTGCGGTACACTGCCGCCAGCTAACCTATTGAGAGTAAGTTTGATGTTACAGAACCCCGTGCATTTGCGTCTGGCGAAGCTGGAAAGCTGGCAGCATATGACCTTCATGGCCTGTTTATGCGAGCGGATGTTCCCTAATTACTGGGCCTTCTGCGAACAGACCGGATTTGCCGATCCTCAGCTCTATCGCCGTATTCTTGACCTGGTATGGGAAAGCCTGACGGTGAAAGATGCCAAAATCAATTTCGACAGTCAGCTGGAGAAACTGGAAGAGGCGATCCCGGCTGGCGATGATTTCGATGTTTACGGTGTTCATCCGGCTATCGATGCCTGCGTAGCACTGAGCGAAGTGCTGCACGCGATGCTGAGCGGTGAAACGCTGGAGCACGCGATTGAGGTGAGTCGTACATCTATCACCACCGTGGCTATTCTGGAAATGACGCAGGCAGGACGCGAAATGAGCGACGAAGAGCTGCGTGAAAACCAGGCGGTGATTGATGAATGGGATATGCAGTGGGAGATTTTTCGCCTGCTCGCTGAGTGCGAAGAGCGCGACCTTGAGCTGATCAAAGGACTGCGTTCTGACCTGCGCGAAGCCGGAATCAGTAACATCGGTATAAATTTTCAGCAGTAAGGCGATAAAACGTGACTCCAGGCCTGAATTAGCGCGCCTGGAGGCTTCACATTAGCCCCCTGTCTGGTCTACATTTGGGGGGCTGAAAATTGTGGCTATCGGTGCGTGCAGGCTGAAGAGTGCCAGAATATGGCTTTTCCCTCGCACTCGTTGCTTAGCAAGCGATAAATACACTTTAAGGATAACTTATGAACAAGACTCAACTGATTGATGTGATCGCAGAAAAAGCGGACCTGTCTAAAACCCAGGCTAAAGCTGCGCTGGAATCTACCCTGGCTGCGATCACTGAGTCTCTGAAAGAAGGTGATGCTGTACAACTGGTTGGTTTTGGTACTTTTAAAGTGAACCACCGCGCTGAGCGTACCGGTCGTAACCCACAGACTGGCAAAGAGATCAAAATCGCTGCAGCAAACGTACCAGCTTTCGTTTCTGGTAAAGCACTGAAAGACGCAGTTAAGTAAGTTTTCCGCCTTGCGGTTTAGCTTTAGAAGAGGGGCGATTTCGCCCCTTTTTGTTACCGGAGCCTGCTATGCCGAATACGCTTTTCCGGCGCATCCGTATCCTGCTCTGTGCTGTCCTGCTTTCCGGCTGCAGCGCCACGCCTGATCTCCCGGCATTTACCGCCAGCGGCTACCTCGCCGATCGCGGCGCGGTCCGCATCTGGCGTAAAAACAGCGACCACGATCTTATCCACCTGCGTACCGTTTATAACCCTTTCAGCACGCCCATGCGCGAAACAACAGACTATATCTGGCAACACGAGACGCTGCTGAGCGTGGAACGCCATCTTACCGGCGAGCAGCCCGATGACGTCACGCTGCGTTTTGATCACCAGGGCAACCTCAATTTTATGCAGCGGCAGCTGGCAGGACGGCGTGAAGCGCTGAGTGATAATGCCGTCGCGCTCTATCGCTTTGACGCACAGCGTATGCTGGCCCAGAGCAATGCGCTGCTGAGCGGCCGGGTATTATTGCAGCAGGGACACTGGCTGGGCGGCAATCGGGTACGCGACTGTGCGGGTAACCTGCAAAATGTCGCGTTCGACAGTGAAACGCTGAGGCGCCTGACGCAGCAGCAGCAGGGGTCTCAGCCGCTGATGGTGTCATGGCTCGAAGCGCCGGAGGGGATCCAGATATTGCGCGTTACCGCAGAGGATGAGTGCAGCTGGCAGCCGACAGAGAGCGATCTGAGCGGCTAAAGAAGACGGGGCACAGCAGGGTGCCCCGCGACTATCAGCGATTGATGGCGCGATAGCCGATGTCGCGACGGCAGAAGCAGCCGTCCCAGGAGATAGTCTCTGCCAGCGCGTAGGCGTTGCGCTGCGCGGCGGCGACATCTTCACCCAGTGCGGTAACGCACAGCACGCGGCCGCCGCTGGTGACAACCCGATCGTCCTGCAGCGTGGTGCCGGCATGGAACACTTTACCTTCCGGCACGGCTTCAAGCGGCAGACCGTGGATCTGATCGCCGGTACGGTAGCTGCCCGGATAGCCGCCTGCAGCCAGCACGACACCCAGTGCAGGGCGCGGATCCCACTCTGAGCTCTGCGTATCCAGGGTGCCATCGACCGCTGCCAGGCAGAGAGCCACCAGATCGGAGTTCAGCCGCAGCATAATGGGCTGCGTCTCCGGATCGCCAAAGCGGCAGTTAAATTCAATGACCTTTGGCTGACCCGCTTTGTCGATCATCAGTCCGGCATACAGGAAACCGGTATAGGTATTGCCTTCCGCTTTCATACCGTTCACGGTTGGCCAGATGATCTGGTCCATCACGCGCTGGTGGATCTCATCAGTCACCACCGGAGCCGGTGAATAGGCTCCCATGCCGCCGGTGTTGGGTCCGGTGTCGCCATCGCCAGCGCGTTTATGATCCTGGCTGGTTGCCATCGGCAGCACGTGGTCGCCATCCACCATGACAATAAAGCTGGCTTCTTCGCCGTCAAGAAACTCTTCAATCACGATACGATGGCCGGCATCGCCAAACGCATTACCCGCCAGCATATCCTGAACTGCCGCTTCCGCTTCGGCCAGCGTCATCGCGACAATTACGCCTTTACCTGCAGCCAGACCATCGGCTTTGATAACAATGGGCGCACCTTTCTCGCGCAGGTAAGCCAGCGCGGGTTCCACCTCGGTAAAGTTCTGATATTCAGCGGTCGGGATCTGCTGGCGCGCCAGAAAATCCTTGGTAAAGGCTTTCGAGCCTTCCAGCTGTGCGGCCGCCTGCGTCGGACCAAAGATCTTCAGCCCGGCGGCGCGGAAGGCATCGACCACGCCAATTACCAGCGGTGCTTCCGGACCGACGATCGTCAGGTCGATCTGCTCCTGCTGCGCAAACGCGAGCAGGGCAGGGATATCAGTCGCGCTGATGGCCACATTCTGCAGGGCCGGCTCCAGCGCGGTGCCTGCGTTACCCGGTGCAACAAACACGGTTTCAGCCAGCGGTGACTGTGACGCTTTCCACGCCAGCGCGTGCTCGCGTCCGCCATTACCAATTACTAAAATTTTCATTATTGCTGCTCCAGCTGTTAATGGCGGAAATGGCGCATATCGGTAAAGATCATCGCGATGCCGTGTTCATCTGCAGCAGCAATCACCTCTTCATCGCGGATAGAACCACCGGGCTGGATGACACAGCTGACGCCGGCAGCGGCAGCAGCATCGATACCATCACGGAACGGGAAGAAGGCATCGGACGCCATTGCTGAGCCTGTGACCTCCAGCCCCTCATCGCTCGCCTTAATACCGGCAATTTTGGCCGAATAAACGCGGCTCATCTGACCGGCGCCTATACCGATGGTCATGTTGTCGCGGGCGTAAACAATGGCATTGGATTTAACAAACTTGGCGACTTTCCAGCAGAACAGTGCGTCACGCAGCTCCTGCTCAGTTGGCTGACGCTGCGTGACCACGCGAAGCTGGTCGGCGGTGATCATCCCGAGGTCGCGATCCTGTACCAGCAGACCACCGTTGACCCGTTTGAAGTCCAGGCTGGCAACCGGCTGCTGCCATTGACCGCAGATCAGCACGCGCACGTTCTGTTTTGCTGCCGTCACCTGCAGCGCCGCGTCACTGGCAGAAGGTGCAATAATTACTTCAACAAACTGACGGCTGATAATCGCCTGTGCAGTCGCCTCATCCAGCTCGCGGTTAAACGCGATAATGCCGCCAAAAGCAGAGGTCGGGTCAGTCTGATAAGCGCGTTCGTAAGCATCAAGGATAGATGCCCCCACCGCTACGCCACACGGGTTGGCGTGTTTGACGATCACACAGGCAGGTTCGTCGAACGCTTTTACGCACTCCAGTGCGGCATCGGTATCTGCAATATTATTGTAAGAGAGTGCCTTGCCCTGCAGCTGCTGCGCAGTGGCTACCGAGGCTTCTGCAATCTCTTCTTCTATATAGAAGGCGGCATCCTGATGGCTGTTCTCGCCATAACGCATATCCTGCTTCTTAATGAAGTTGAGATTCAGGGTGCGCGGGAAGCGACCGGCGGGTGCGCGGGTTTCGCCATGATAAGCAGGAACCAGCGTGCCAAAGTAGTTTGCAATCATGCTGTCGTAAGCGGCGGTGTGCTCAAACGCTTTAATTGCCAGATCAAAACGCGTCTCCGGCGTCAGCGCATTATCACTGGCATCCATCTCTGCAATGATGCTGGTGTAGTCGCTGCTCTTAACCACAATCGCCACATCTTTATGATTCTTAGCCGCTGAGCGCACCATGGTTGGCCCGCCGATATCGATATTTTCGACTGCATCTTCCAGCGAGCAGTCAGGCTTAGCCACGGTCTGCGCAAAGGGATAGAGGTTAACCACCACCATATCAATCGGATTGATAGCGTGTTCTGCCATAATCGCGTCATCGGTACCGCGACGACCAAGGATGCCGCCATGTACTTTGGGATGCAGAGTCTTAACGCGTCCATCCATCATTTCCGGGAAACCGGTGTAGTCAGACACTTCGATGACGGGCAGGCCTGCATCTGCCAGCAAACGTGCAGTGCCACCTGTGGAGAGCAGCTCGACGCCCCGTTGTGAGAGAGCATGAGCAAATTCGAGGATACCGGCTTTATCAGAGACACTGAGCAGAGCGCGGCGTACAGGACGACGTTGTTGCATGGTGGTTTTATCCCTTGGCTTTGTTTCGCGTAAATAAGAGCGTTACATCAGGCCGAAAGCGCACCTTATCAGAGAAGATAGCGCGTTTGCCTCATGTAACGCCCCAAAAGGGGCATCCCTGACGTCGCCGGGCATTGTAGCGAAAACGTTTGCGCGATGCTCGCTTAAATTTGTCTGGCTGCTGTTTTGTGGATAACTTTGTGTGTAACAGGGTATAAAGCCCCCCTTTTGCTGAGGAATGCAGCGAACAGTCATTTTTCGTGAATTTAACGCTTGTCAGCCCGGAAGAACTCCCTATAATGCGCCTCCATCGACACGGCACACCGGCTTACGGAAACGGCGTCGACAGGAAGATTCGGTAAGAACTTCCGCCGGAGAAAACGCTGAAAAAAGTGGTTGACTCCGGAGGAGGAAAGCGTAATATACGCCACCTCGCAGCAGACGCTTAAGGCGCTGGCTGC
>NZ_POWL01000010.1:0-25794 GCF_002928325.1 Pantoea sp. ICBG 1758 | reverse complement strand
CGAGTGCCCACACAGATTGTCTGATAAATTGTTAAAGAGCGGTGCAGCCAGCGCCTCAGGCGTCTGCTGCGAGGTGGCGTATATTACGCTTTCCTCCTCCGGAGTCAACCACTTTTTTCAGCGTTTTTCTCCGGCGGGGTGAATCGCTTCACGCCCTGCTGAGCCCGTCTGCGTTGCCGCTTTGCCGTCTCAGTGGTGGCGCATTATAGGGATCCGAATTTTTTGCACAACCCCTTTTTTCGATCTTTTTTACTGAGTGGCGAGTTTCTGTTCTTTTCGCTGCGATCGCGAGCGATCCGGTTAAATTTCACTTTGTTCAGCACTGCATTTAGCTGCACGCTGGGAATAATTGATAAAGGAGAAAGATCATGTCTGTAGCCCTGCGCCCTTATAAGTACTCTTTTCCGCAAACCGGCGAGCGTGTCATGGTAGATAGCAGCAGCGTTGTTGTGGGTGATGTTCGATTAGATGATGATGTCAGTATCTGGCCGCTGGTCGCGATCCGCGGTGATGTTAATCACGTCATCATTGGTAAAAGAAGCAATATACAGGATGGCAGCGTTCTGCACGTCACGCATAAGTCAGCCACCAATCCCCAGGGATATCCTTTACTGATTGGCGAAGATGTGACGGTCGGGCATAAGGCGATGCTGCATGGCTGTACTATCGGCGATCGCGTGCTGGTCGGCATGGGCTCAATCGTACTGGACGGGGCCATTGTTGAAGAGGATGTCATGATTGGGGCGGGCAGCCTGGTCCCCCCCGGCAAGCGTCTCGTCAGCGGCTATCTCTATTTAGGTAGTCCGGTGAAACAGATTCGCCCGCTTACTGAAGCTGAAATTGCCGGCCTGCTTTACTCATCCGGCAATTACGTCAAATGGAAAGATGATTATCTGAATCAGGAGAGCCAGACCCAGCCCTGATCGCTGATCGCATCCGTCAGAATAAGCTTTTCAGCTTCCTCTTCTATATCCCAGCGATGTGCGCAGAACAGCGCCATCGCCTCTCCTTCACCAAAACGCGCATGAAGCGCGGGCTGAGAAATAGCACAGGTGATTCCCATGCCATTTACCAGAGCAGGAAAGATGACTGCCTGCTGCTGCCGATCCCAGCTTTCCCGTTCAGGAAAATGAATCGCCTGATTCATGGCTGCATGGCTCGCTTTAGTGTATCGATCACCGGCGTAATCTCCGGCATGACACCGTGCCAGAGCTGAAAAGCGTGTGCAGCCTGTCCCACCAGCATGCCCGTACCATCCGCCACGACGTCAGCGCCCTTCTGCTGGCACCATAGAAGAAAAGGCGTCAGGCCCGGTTGGTAAAACATGTCATAGCAGCGTACCCCGCGCTCAATCAGCGTGGCAGGTAAAGGTGGGATGTCGCCTGCAACACCGCTGGAGGTGGCATTGATAATCAGATCAAAAGCGTGTGCACTGAGCCGGGCAAAGTTTACTGCCTCAATCTCTCCGCAGTGACTAAACTGTTGCGCCAGCTCTTCAGCACGGCTGGCGGTGCGGTTTACCACCACCAGCGAGCAGCCGGCGGCAAGCAGAGGCTGGATCACACCGCGCGCAGCCCCCCCTGCACCGACCAGCAGGATCCGATCGCCTGGCTGGATCATCTCCAGCCTTTGCAGATCGCTGAGCAGGCCGATCCCGTCGGTGTTATCTCCGAAAAGCGAGCCATCACTTCTCTTATGCAGCGTATTCACTGCGCCAGATAGCCTGGCGCGCTCGCTCAGCGCATCAGCCAGCGACCACGCCTGCTGTTTAAACGGCAGGGTCACGTTAGCCCCCCTCCCCGCCGCAGCGAAAAAGGCACGCAGCGTCTGCGGAAAAGCATCCAGCGGCGCGCAGATTTGACCATAGCTGTGAGCTATACCGGTTTGCCGGGCAAATTCGCGATGAATAAAGGGGGACTTACTGTGCGCAATCGGATGGCCAAAAACGGCAAAGTTTTCCATCTGTCAGCCCTGGCGAATCAGTTCACCGCTGAGCACATCGCGGATTTCTGAAGGGTTAAGACGCCCTCCGGTGGCTGCCTGCAGCACCGGAAACGCAACGCCAAACTGCTCAGTGACTTCAGCAGCGGTGCGACAGGGCGGCATGCCGGTCAGGTTTGCGCTGGTAGAGACCAGCGGTTTGCCAAAACCACGGCATAATGCCTGAACGTCAGAGTGATTACTGACGCGGATCGCCAGTGAATTGAAACGCCCCGTCAGCCAGCGTGGTGTGCTGGATCGCGCCGGCACCACCCAGGTTACCGGACCAGGCCAGGAGGCAAACATGCGTTCGCGCTGCTCCGCTGTCAGTTGCTCATCGTCAATATAGGGCGTCAGCTGAGTATAGTCAGCGGCAATCAGGATCAATCCTTTCTCAACCGGCCGTTGTTTCAGCTGCAGCAGCGCCATTACCGCACGTTCGCTGTCAGGGTCGCAGCCAAGGCCAAATACGGCTTCGGTGGGATAAGCGATTACGCACTGCTGTTTTAGCTGCTCAATGCAAAAGTCAGCGCTTCCTGGAATAGATCGAGACTGGTTCATGATTACTCTTCTTCCGGCACAACGGGCTTGCCGCAGCGTTTACTGGCGCAGAAACGCCTGACGCCCTGTGCAGTTTTCTTTTCGATTAGTAAGGGGAACTGGCAGTGTGGACACGTACCGTCAACCGGCGTGGCGTTAATAGCAAACTGACACTCAGGATAGCGATCGCAGGCGTGAAACGTTTTGCCATAGCGCGAGCGCCGCTGTACCAGTTTACCGCTGGCACACTGCGGACAGGCAATAGTTGTCACATCAGGTTTATCAACGGCTTCCGTATAGTGGCACTCCGGATAACCGCTGCAGCTGATAAACATGCCAAACCGTCCCTGACGCAGTACTTTGTCTGCACCACACTGCGGGCAGGCATGCCCTTCCAGCACCTTGACGATATGGCCATCCGCCTGATTTTTCATCGGCCGGATATAGTCGCAGGCGGGATAGTTACTACAGCCCAGAAACGGGCCCGTTTTGCCAGAACGTATGACTAATTCTGCCCCGCACGCGGGGCAGGGTTCCTGTTTACGCACGCTAAACAGCGCTGATTTATTCATATTACCCGGGGTATTCATTACAGATTAATGCAGCATACCTTCATTGACGTCGAATAACAGTTCTTCCATTTGCTGATAGGCATTTTCGCATCCCGGAATATTAAACAGCACCATCAGCACCACCCATTTCAGATCCTGCAGATCGAACTCCAGCGTATCAAGCGCCATAACCCGTTCGATAACCATTTCCCGCGTTTCCATGTTCAGTACCTGAATCTGCTCAAGGAACAGCACGAAACCGCGACACTCTGCATCTAAACGCTGGCTCTCTTCCTCAGTGTAGATACGCATAGAGAGAGGATCGTTTGCCAGTAATACCGGTGCGACCAGCCCCTCCTGGTAATCTGCCAGCCGTTCAAGCCAGTTCAGCGCATTGTAGATATCTTCACGGTGAAAACCGGCGTCAGTTAGATCATCAGTGAGTTTATCCTGATCAACGCGCATCTCAGCTTCGTTATGAATATAGGTTTCAAACAAGTACATAAGTACGTCGAACATGGCATGCCCTCCTCAATCGGACATAGCCGCCGGGTACAGCTGCGATCCATCCTGCTAACTCCAGTTCGAGCAATTGTGCAGCGATGACTGGCACAGGTTGGCCGGCACGTTCAGCGACGACGTCAACAGGTGTAACCTCATCACCTACGTTAGCCAACGCGCTGAGAAATGGCAATGGAACATCGTCACTGAGTTGTGAATATATTGTGTCCGATTGGTTTACGGGCAGCCACTGCAGCGTAGAGTGCAAATCCTCCAGAATATTATTGGGATGAGCAACCAGCAGTGCGCCCTGCTGTATCAGCCAGTGCACGCCTTCACTGCCGGCGTTACCCAGCGCTCCGGGCAGCGCATAAACATTGCGGTTTTGCTCAAGTGCATAACGCGCCGTCACCAGCGAACCGCTTTTCAGCGACGCCTCTACCACCAGCACGCCATAGCTTAAGCCACTGATAATGCGGTTACGTCGCGGGAAGTTCACGCCATGCGGCGCACACGTCAGCGGCAGTTCAGAAATAAGCGCACCGCCGTGACTGATAATGTCGCAGGCCAGTGCCTGATGCTGCTTTGGATAGAGGCACTGTAATCCACTGCCCAGTACCGCCAGCGTCTTTCCTCCGGCAGCCAGCGCGGCACGATGCGCAATACCATCAATACCGCGTGCCAGTCCACTGGTGATAGTCAGGCCGCTTACGGCCAGCTGTTGCGTAAACCACTCCCCCCACTCTTTCCCGTAAAGTGAGCAGTTGCGGCTGCCGACCACGGCAAGCTGAGGCTGGGTAAGCGCTGCTGCATCGCCAGCGACAAACAGCGCGGTCGGGTAGCGCGCTGTCTCTTTAAGCCGCTCCGGATAACGAGCATCCGTGCAGTCAATCAGGCTATGCTGCGGCTGCTCCAGCCACGCCAGTGTGTTATCACGCTGGCGCGGGCACAGCACCAGGTAGTGCTGCCGCTGTTGTTCACTCATTCCCTGAGCGCGCAGCCACTCATCATCCACTCTGTCAGCAGCCTTTAACGCCGTCATAAAGCGGTGCGCTTTGTGGCCGCTCAGGCCCCGTACGTTTGCTGCTCTGAGCACTCTTTCCAGCTTTTCCATTTTGCCTTCCATGACCGCCGTGTCTGTGCCGTGCAATGCTGTCAATCGGGCCCTGAAAAGTCTACAATATGAACCAGTAATCTTTTCTTTAACGCATATAGATCTGGATATTTATGTCAGTTTTGCAGGTATTACATTTTCCTGACGATCGCCTTCGCAAAATTGCTGCACCGGTTGCAGCAGTTGACGCCGGGGTTCAGCGTATCGTCGATGATATGTTTGAAACGATGTATGCCGAAGAAGGCATCGGCCTGGCGGCTACACAGGTTGATATCCACCAGCGTATTATCGTTATCGATGTCTCTGAAAATCGTGACGAGCGCCTGGTGCTTATCAATCCGGAGCTGCTGGAAAAAAGTGGCGAGACCGGTATCGAGGAAGGCTGCCTTTCTATTCCGGAACAGCGTGCATTTGTGCCGCGCGCCGAGCGCGTTAAAGTTCGCGCGCTGGATCGTGACGGTAACAGCTTTGAACTGGAAACGGATGGCCTGCTGGCAATCTGTATTCAGCATGAAATTGACCATCTGGACGGCAAGCTGTTTATCGATTATCTGTCACCGCTGAAACGCCAGCGTATTAAACAGAAACTGGAAAAACTGGCTCGCCAGAATACCCGCGCATCCTGAGAGCGAACAGAAGGCTAAATTGTGTCTGCACCGTTGAAAATTATTTTTGCCGGTACACCTGACTTTGCAGCGCGTCACCTTGACGCGCTGCTTGCATCTGAGCATCAGGTAACCGGCGTCTTTACCCAGCCCGATCGTCCTGCCGGACGCGGCAACAAACTCACTCCCGGCCCGGTAAAAGTGTTAGCCGAGACGCACGGTATACCGGTTTTTCAGCCCAAATCACTCAGGCCGGAAGAGAACCAGCAGCTGGTAGCCGATCTGCAGGCAGATATCATGGTCGTCGTGGCCTATGGGCTGATTCTGCCACAGGCAGTGCTTTCGATGCCCCGTCTCGGTTGCGTGAACGTTCACGGCTCGCTGCTGCCACGCTGGCGCGGTGCCGCGCCGATTCAGCGTGCGCTCTGGGCTGGCGATAGCGAAACCGGTGTGACCATTATGCAGATGGATGCAGGCCTCGACACAGGCGATATGCTGCTCAAACTCAACTGCCCGATTGGTCCGGACGATACCAGCGCTTCGCTTTACAATCGCCTGGCTGAACTGGGACCGCAGGGCCTGCTGCAAACGCTAACTATGCTGGCGACCAACCGTGCACAGCCTGAGGTACAGGATAACGCTCTGGCGACCTACGCTGAAAAGCTCAGCAAAGAGGAAGCCCGGCTGGACTGGACGCTGCCGGCGGCGCAGCTGGAGCGCTGTATCCGTGCCTTTAATCCCTGGCCGGTAAGCTATTTTCTTATCGATGATCAACCGGTAAAAGTCTGGCAGGCAACGGTGTTACCGCATCAGGATAAACAGCCGGGCGAAATCCTGCACGCCGATAAGCAGGGCATTCAGATCGCAACCGCGGATGGTGTCTTAAACCTGTTATCCCTGCAGCCAGCTGGCAAAAAACCTATGTCAGCCCAGGACCTGCTCAACTCACGTCGCGAATGGTTCACTCCCGGAACCGTTCTGGCCTGATCCTGTTGCCCGGTACGCGCCGGGCCCAACTGCCTGATGAAATACTATGAAAAAAGCGACTAACCTGCGCAGCCTGGCGGCGCAACTGATCGAACGTGTGGTGGATAAAGGCGAATCGCTCAGCGCTATCCTTCCTGCCGCGCAAAAAACCGTGGCGGACAAAGATGGCGCCCTGCTGCAGGAGTTGTGCTTTGGTGTGACGCGCACATTACCTCAGCTGGAAGCGCTGATCGGCAAGCTGATGGAGCGCCCGTTAACCGGTAAACAGCGCGTGCTGCACTACCTGATTATGGTCGGCCTTTATCAGCTGCTTTATACGCGTATCCCGCCGCATGCCGCGCTGGCGGAAACTGTTGCCGGCGCAGAAGTCCTTAAGCGGGCTAACCTGAAAGGGCTGCTGAATGGCGTGTTACGCCAGTTTCAGCGTCAGCAGGAGAGCCTGCTGGCAGAAGTGGATCAGGCACCGCAACGCTATCTGCATCCTGGCTGGTTACTGAAACGTCTTCAGCACGCCTGGCCGCAGCAGTGGCAGGCGATCACCGAGGCCAACAATCAGCGTCCGCCAATGTGGTTGCGCGTCAATCGCCAGCATCATACGCGTGATGCCTGGCTGGCATTGCTGAATCAGGCGGACAAAAATGGCATCTGCGGCGATGCGCCGGATGCTGTACGTCTGGAATCACCAGCGCCTGTAAGCCAGCTGCCGGGTTTTGAGCAGGGATGGGTTACGGTTCAGGATCTCTCCGCGCAGCGTTGTGCTCTGCTGCTCGAACCTCAGCCAGGCGAACATATACTGGATCTCTGTGCAGCGCCGGGCGGTAAAACCACACATATTCTGGAAGTGGCCCCACAGGCCAGTGTGATGGCAGTTGATATTGATGAGCAGCGCCTGAGCCGCGTGCGGGAAAACCTGCTGCGCCTGAACATGACTGCAGAAGTGCGTCAGGGCGATGGCCGTACGCCTGCCGCCTGGTGTAACGATCTGACATTTGACCGTATCCTGCTTGATGCGCCCTGTTCTGCAACCGGCGTGATACGTCGCCATCCTGATATCAAATGGCTGCGCCGCGATCGGGATATTGCGGAGCTGGCAGCACTGCAGCGTGAAATCCTTAATGCCATCTGGCCACGTCTGAAATCAGGCGGCACGCTGCTGTATGCGACCTGTTCAGTATTGCCGGAAGAGAACCATGAGCAAATCCGCATGTTTCTTGCCGACCATGATGATGCCATCGCGGTGCCGCTGCCGCAGGGGGATGAATATGGCTGGCAGGTATTCCCGCACGCTGACGGCGGTGACGGCTTTTTCTACGCTAAGCTGATAAAAAAATAGTGCGGCGCACGCTAATGAGAGCAACAGAGCGATGAAAATTATTATCCTCGGAGCCGGTCAGGTTGGCGGTACGCTGGCAGAGAATCTGGTGGGTGAAAACAATGACATCACCGTGGTAGACAGCGACCCTTCACGTTTACGCGTGTTGCAGGACAAATTTGACCTGCGCGTTGTCCACGGCCACGGTTCTCATCCGCGTGTCCTGCGTGAAGCGGGCGCAGAAGATGCCGATATGCTGGTTGCCGTAACCAGTTCGGACGAAACCAATATGATCGCCTGTCAGATAGCTTACTCGCTGTTTAATACGCCAAACCGTATTGCGCGTATTCGTGCAGCGGACTATCTGCGCGATGGCGATAAATTATTTACGCCGGAAGCGGTGCCGATTGACCACTTAATCTCTCCTGAACAGCTGGTTATCGACAATATCTATCGTCTTATCCAGTATCCTGGCGCACTTCAGGTGGTCAATTTTGCGGAAGGGAAAGTAAGCCTTGCCGTGGTTAAAGCCTATTATGGCGGCCCGCTGGTCGGCAATCCGCTCTCTATCATGCGTGAGCATATGCCACACATCGATACGCGGGTTGCGGCTATTTTTCGTCAGGATCGCCCTATTCGTCCGCAGGGGTCAACCATTGTTGAAGCGGGTGATGAAGTGTTCTTCATTGCTGCCAGTCAGCACATTCGCGCCGTAATGAGCGAGATGCAGCGGCTGGAAAAGCCTTACAAACGCATCATGCTGGTAGGCGGGGGCAACATCGGTTTTGGTCTTGCGCAGCGGCTGGAAAAACATTACAGCGTTAAACTTATCGAGCGTAATCAGCAGCGCGCCGCTGAACTGGCAGAAAACCTGCAGGACACCATCGTATTTTATGGTGACGCCTCCGATCAGGAGCTGCTGGCTGAAGAGCATGTGGATCAGGTTGATCTTTTTATTGCCGTGACCAATGACGATGAAGCCAACATTATGTCAGCCATGCTGGCTAAAAAGATGGGGGCGAAAAAAGTCATGGTGCTGATACAGCGTCGCGCCTATGTTGACCTGGTGCAGGGCAGCGTAATAGACATTGCCATCTCACCACAGCAGGCCACTATATCTGCCCTGCTGAGCCACGTACGCAAGGCGGATATTGTGGGCGTTTCGTCACTGCGCCGCGGCATTGCAGAAGCCATTGAAGCGATTGCACATGGCGACGAGAGCACGTCACGCGTGGTTGGCCGGCAGATTGAAAATATTAAATTGCCGCCCGGCACGCTAATTGGCGCCATTGTGCGCGGTGATGAGGTGATTATTGCTAATGCAAACGTCAGAATCGAACAGGGTGATCATGTGATCATGTTTCTGACAGACAAAAAATTTGTTCCGGATGTAGAGCGACTGTTTCAGCCCAGCCCGTTTTTCCTCTGATAATCGCTGGGCTGCCTCTCCCTTCGCGGCCTCGCTTTAATGCGCTGCAATAATGGAAAATGCGCTAAGGTTTGTTAGACTTTATCGATTGGCTTAGGCAAGGGAGATAACCATGAGTTTATTCAAAGAGTTTCGCGATTTCGCCATGCGTGGCAACGTAGTGGACCTGGCAGTCGGTGTCGTGATCGGTGCTGCGTTTGGTAAAATTGTTTCATCATTAGTGGCGAATATCATCATGCCTCCGCTGGGCCTGCTGATTGGCGGCGTGGACTTTAAGCAGTTCAGATGGGTGCTGAAACCGGCAGAGGGTGATGTTCCTGCTGTGGTGATGGAGTATGGTAATTTTATCCAGACCGTATTTGATTTTGTCATTATTGCATTCGCGATTTTCATGGCGATTAAAGTAATGAACAAACTCTATACCAAAAAAGAAGTAGAGAAGCCGGCACCGAAGCCTTCCAGCGAAGAAGTACTGCTCACGGAAATCCGTGATTTGCTGAAGCAGCAGAATACAAAGATCTGATAAAAAAGCCGCCTGACTCAGGCGGCTTTTTTTATGCCATAGCAGAAGGCCAGTGATAAACAGTGTTGCTTATCGCTGGCCTCCCGCTGCTGTCCCTTTGCATGCTTCTCTTTACGACGATAGCTGCCCTTACCTTTCTGGTTACGCTCGATCCGCTGACGATAAAGCGGGTCATGCAGTAACGCCACCAGCGCATTATCATTGATGATCCCTTTGCGATGCTGATAGTGACTCATACCTTTCTCCTGATAAATTTCGGGGGTAACTTTACTCTTTTTGTCCGGCGTTGCAATCTTTACCGCAGCACGCTTCTGGCTGCGGATCGTTGCCTGTCTCCAGCGCTTCAAGAATAGAACAGCAGGCGGAGCTGTGTTGCTCGCCGCAGCAGGTTTGCGCCAGCCGCTGCAGTGAACGCTGAATGATCTGCAGTTCAGCGATAACATGATCAACCTCTTCCAGCCTGCTGGCCACGATCGCTTTTGACTCCTGACAGGTGTGATGATCGGGTTCGATCCTGATCGACAGTAATCCCCGAATCGCTTCCAGAGTAAAACCAAGCTGACGTCCGTAGCGAATGAACCGCAGACGCTGCAGATCTTTATCGCTGTAAAGACGAAAGCCGCCTCCGGTGCGCATTCTGTGCTCCATCAGCTGCTGCTTTTCATAAAAACGAATGGTGTCCGGCGTAACTTCCGCAAGCCGGGCGAGTTGACCAATGCGATACACGCTATTCACCCTGCTTAAGACGTTGAGCAATATCAGCACGATAACGGCTGTATAAAAATTCGGTGCTCAGGCCAGCCTGCTGCAGTTTACTTTCAAGGAGAATGAGGCGCCGGGTAATTTCAGCGTGAGAAGGTTCTTCTGCATCAAGCGTCTGCAACAGCTTGTGCAGTTCAAGCGCCTCTTTCCGGGCTTCAAGCTCAGGCGGAAGATAGCCGGCATTCTTTAACAGACGATACGCGGTACGCAGTTCAGGGGGAACTGCACTGTCATCATCCAGCTGTAACGGCGCACCCTCACCAGGAAGGTTGCTTAGTTCACCTTTTGCCTGAGCTTCACGAATGTGCTGTTCCGCCAGTTGATCGATTAACCACATAGCGCTCTCCTGTCGATATCTGTCAATGACTCAGGAAATCATAGCGGATAACAAATTTCAGGCAATAAAAAACCCGCCGGAGCGGGTTTTCTACGATACTGCAGATTACTCTGCAGCAGCTTCTGCTTGAGCTTCTGGACGATCAACCAGCTCGATGTAAGCCATCGGAGCGTTGTCACCAGCACGGAAGCCACACTTCAGAATACGAGTGTAACCACCGGCACGGCTCGCGAAACGCGGGCCCAGCTCGTTAAACAGTTTTGCCACGATCTCGTTATCACGAGTGCGGGCGAATGCCAGACGACGATTAGCTACGCTGTCGGTCTTGGCAAGAGTAATCAGCGGCTCAACTACGCGACGCAGTTCTTTGGCTTTCGGCAGAGTCGTTTTAATGATCTCATGACGAACCAGAGAACCAGCCATGTTGCGGAACATAGCCTGACGATGGCTGCTGTTGCGGTTCAGTTGACGACCACTCTTACGATGGCGCATGACCTTATCCTTCTCAGTGAAACCTTAACCTGTGATCGGGTTATTCATCAGCGATGCTTGCTGGTGGCCAGTTTTCCAGGCGCATGCCCAGAGACAGACCACGTGAAGCGAGCACATCTTTAATCTCAGTAAGAGATTTTTTACCGAGGTTAGGCGTTTTAAGCAGCTCAACCTCAGTACGCTGTACCAGATCACCGATGTAGTGGATAGCTTCTGCCTTAAGGCAGTTAGCAGAGCGGACAGTCAATTCCAGATCGTCAACAGGGCGCAGCAGGATCGGATCGAATTCTGGTTTCTCTTCTTTCACTTCCGGCTGACGTACGTCACGTAAATCAACGAAAGCTTCCAGTTGTTCTGCCAGGATGGTGGCCGCACGACGAATCGCCTCTTCAGGATCGATTGTGCCGTTGGTTTCCATTTCGATGACCAGCTTGTCCAGGTCGGTGCGCTGCTCTACACGCGCTGCTTCAACATTGTAGGCGATACGGTCTACAGGGCTGTAGCAAGCGTCGACCAGCAGGCGGCCGATTGGGCGCTCATCTTCTTCCGAATGAATTCGGGCAGACGCCGGCACATAACCACGACCACGCTGAACTTTGATACGCATGCTAATAGATGCGTTTTCATCGGTCAGATGGCAGATCACATGCTGCGGCTTGACGATTTCGACATCACCATCATGGGTGATGTCGGCTGCAGTCACAGGGCCAATGCCAGATTTATTCAAAGTAAGGATGACTTCATCTTTACCCTGAACTCTTACCGCCAGCCCTTTCAGGTTGAGCAGGATTTCCAGGATATCTTCCTGAACGCCCTCTTTGGTGGAGTACTCGTGCAGCACGCCATCAATTTCAACCTCGGTCACCGCGCAACCCGGCATGGAAGAAAGCAGAATACGGCGCAGTGCGTTACCAAGAGTATGGCCAAAGCCACGCTCTAATGGTTCAAGGGTCACCTTGGCGTGCGTCGAACTCACTTGCTCGATATCTACCAGGCGCGGTTTTAGAAACTCTGTCACAGAACCCTGCATTGTGTCCTCTCTTTGGTACTAAGCTTTACTTAGAGTAAAGCTCGACGATCAGGTGTTCGTTAATGTCCGCAGACAGATCAGTACGCTCAGGCATACGCTTGAACACACCTTCCATCTTGGTCGCATCAACTTCCAGCCAGGTTGGCTTTTCACGCTGCTCAGCCAGCTCCAGAGCGGCCTTCACGCGAGATTGCTTTTTGGCTTTCTCACGGATGCTTACGACATCATTCGGAGAGACCTGATAAGAAGCGATGTTAACAACGCGGCCATTTACCAGAATAGATTTGTGGCTAACCAGCTGACGTGCTTCTGCACGAGTGGCGCCAAAGCCCATACGGTAAACTACGTTATCCAGACGACCTTCCAGCAGAGCTAACAGGTTTTCACCGGTGTTGCCTTTCAGACGTGCTGCTTCTTTATAGTAGTTACGGAACTGACGCTCCAGCACGCCGTACATACGACGAACTTTCTGCTTTTCACGTAACTGACCGCCGTAATCAGACAGACGCGGTTTACGCGCACCATGCTGACCAGGGGCTTGTTCAATTTTGCACTTGGAATCAATCGCGCGAACGCCAGACTTAAGGAATAAGTCGGTACCCTCGCGACGGCTCAGCTTGAGCTTAGGACCCAAATATCTTGCCATTTTCTTTCTCCAACTAACCTAAAAAACGGGGCGTTATACGCGACGTTTTTTCGGCGGACGACAACCGTTGTGAGGGATCGGAGTCACATCAGTAATATTCGTGATGCGGAAACCAGCAGCGTTCAGAGCACGAATCGTAGATTCGCGGCCTGGACCTGGACCCTTAACCATAACTTCCAGGTTCTTAATACCGTAATCTTTTACCGCTTCTGCACAGCGCTCTGCAGCGACCTGAGCAGCGAATGGAGTAGATTTACGTGAACCGCGGAAACCGGAACCACCGGCGGTTGCCCAACCCAGCGCGTTACCCTGACGATCGGTAATGGTTACGATGGTGTTGTTAAAAGACGCATGGACATGAGCCACGCCATCTGAGACTTGTTTTCTTACACGCTTACGTGCACGAACTGGTGCCTTTGCCATTATTTACTCACCCCGATTATTTCTTGATCGGTTTACGCGGACCCTTACGGGTACGTGCGTTGGTCTTAGTACGCTGACCGCGAACCGGCAGACCACGACGATGGCGTAAACCACGGTAGCAACCAAGGTCCATAAGACGCTTGATGCTCAGGGTGATTTCACGGCGCAGATCACCTTCAACAACGAATTTACCAACTGCTTCACGCAGCTGATCAATCTGTTCTTCAGACAGCTCACTGATCTTAACATTTTCAGCAATGCCCGTTTCAACGCAGATAGCTTTGGAACGAGTTTTGCCGATACCGAAGATCGAAGTTAATGCGATAACGGTATGTTTATGATCAGGAATGTTAATGCCTGCTATACGGGCCACTATGCACTCCTATAATTAAATAAATGCGAACCATGCTGAAAAGCCCGTTTTCAGGATACTCAAATGGAAACGCATCGACATACAAAAGATTGGCTGGCTAATCTAGCCAGCTCAACCCGACTTTGCAAGAAAAATATGTGACTTAATCAGCCCTGGCGCTGTTTATGCTTAGGCTCGGCGCTGCAGATCACACGTACGACACCGTCGCGACGAATGATTTTGCAGTTACGACATAATTTCTTGACGGAAGCACGAACTTTCATTTTTACTCTCCGTAACTTCTCAAGCTACTGAATTAACGGCCATAGCCTTTCAGGTTAGCTTTTTTCAATGCAGACTCATACTGACTAGACATCATCAGAGTTTGCACTTGAGCCATAAAGTCCATGATGACGACCACTACAATCAGCAGTGAAGTACCGCCGAAGTAGAAGGGAACCTTCATGGCATCACGCATGAACTCCGGGATCAGGCAGATAAAAGTAATATACAGCGCACCGATTAAGGTGAGTCGTGTCATAACTTTATCGATATACTTCGCCGTTTGCTCTCCCGGACGAATTCCCGGTACGAATGCACCAGACTTCTTCAGGTTATCTGCTGTTTCACGCGGGTTAAACACCAACGCCGTATAGAAGAAACAGAAGAAGATGATTGCAGTCGCATAGAGTAGCACATAAAGCGGCTGTCCTGGCTGCAAATACAGCGAAATTGTTGTCAGCCAGTTCCAACCACTACCGCTCCCGAACCAGGATGCTATCGTTGCCGGGAACAGAATAATGCTGGAAGCGAAGATAGCTGGAATGACACCTGCCATATTCACTTTCAACGGTAAATGTGTGCTCTGTGCAGCATATACACGACGCCCCTGCTGACGCTTAGCGTAGTTGACCACGATACGACGCTGGCCACGCTCAACGAAAATAACAAAGAACGTCACTGCAAATACAAGAACTGCAACCAACAGCAACAGAAGAAAGTGCAGGTCGCCTTGCCGCGCTTGCTCGATGGTATGGCCAATGGCCGGCGGAAGACCCGCAACAATACCTGCGAAGATAATGATTGAGATACCGTTACCGATACCTCGTTCAGTAATCTGTTCGCCCAGCCACATCAGGAACATTGTCCCGGTAACCAGACTCACAACAGCGGTAAAGTAGAATGCGAAGCCCGGATTTAACACCAGGCCCTGCATTCCTGGCATATTCGGCAGACCGGTAGCGATACCGATCGACTGAAATATGGCCAAAACCAGGGTGCCATAGCGGGTGTACTGGCTAATCTTACGACGGCCAGCCTCACCCTCTTTCTTAATCTCTGCCAGGGCGGGATGAACCACCGTCAGCAGCTGGATAATAATAGAGGCCGAAATATACGGCATAATACCCAGCGCGAAGATTGAGGCACGACTGAGAGCACCACCAGAGAACATGTTGAACATTTCAATGATGGTGCCACGCTGTTGCTCAAGCAGTTTGGCAAGTACAGTGGCATCGATACCGGGGATTGGAATAAAAGAGCCAATGCGGAAGACAATCAGTGCACCGATTACAAACAATAGTCTGCGCTTCAGTTCACCAAAGCCCCCTTTGGCGCTTTGAAAATCTAATCCCGGTTGCTTTGCCATCTGCTACTTATTCCTCGATTTTACCGCCAGCAGCTTCGATTGCAGCACGAGCACCTTTGGTGACACGCAGTCCACGAATCGTTACCGGTGTAGTAACTTCACCAGACAGAATCACTTTCGCGAATTCAATCTGAACACCGATGATGTTGGCTGCTTTCAGCGTGTTCAGGTCAACAATACCGCCTTCCACTTTCGCCAGATCAGACAGACGAACTTCAGTCGTCACGAATGATTTGCGTGAAGTGAAGCCGAACTTCGGCAGACGACGGTACAGAGGCATCTGACCACCCTCGAAACCACGACGTACGCCACCGCCAGAACGTGAGTTCTGACCTTTGTGACCACGACCGCCGGTTTTGCCGAGGCCAGAACCGATACCACGACCCAGACGCTTGGAAGCGTGTTTAGACCCTTCGGCCGGAGACAGAGTGTTTAAACGCATCTCTTACTCCTCCACTTTCAGCATGTAGGAAATCGCGTTGACCATACCGCGTACAGCAGGCGTGTCTTCACGCTCAACGGTGTGACCAATACGACGCAGACCCAGGCCAATCAGAGTGGCTTTGTGCTTAGGCAGGCGGCCGATTGAACTGCGGGTTTGTGTAATTTTAATAGTCTTAGCCATCGTGATTACCCCAGAATTTCTTCAACGGATTTACCACGCTTGGCAGCGACCATTTCCGGAGATTTCATATTGCCCAGACCATCAATAGTTGCACGAACCACGTTAATCGGGTTGGTGGAACCATATGCTTTAGCCAGAACGTTATGAACTCCAGCGACTTCCAGGACGGCGCGCATTGCACCACCGGCGATGATACCGGTACCTTCAGAAGCCGGCTGCATGAACACACGAGAACCCGTGTGCGCACCTTTTACAGGGTGCTGCAGGGTGCCGTGAGTCAGCGCGACGTTAATCATATTGCGACGGGCTTTTTCCATCGCTTTCTGGATCGCTGCTGGAACTTCACGCGCTTTACCGTAACCAAAACCCACGCGGCCGTTGCCATCACCCACTACAGTCAGTGCGGTGAAGGAGAAAATACGACCACCTTTCACAGTTTTAGAAACACGGTTTACCGCGATCAATTTTTCCTGCAGTTCGCCAGCTTGTTTCTCGATGTGTGCCATCTTAGACCTCTACCTTAGAACTGAAGGCCAGCTTCACGAGCAGCATCTGCAAGTGCCTGGACGCGACCATGATATTGGAACCCGGAACGATCGAAAGAAACATCTTTGATGCCTTTTTCGATAGCGCGCTCAGCCAGAGCTTTACCTACAGCTGCAGCGGCGTCTTTGTTACCGGTATACTTCAGTTGTTCAGCGATAGCTTTTTCTACAGTAGAAGCAGCAACCAGAACTTCGGAACCGTTCGGGGCGATTACCTGTGCGTAAATGTGACGCGGGGTACGATGTACCACCAGGCGAGTAGCACCCAGCTCTTTGAGCTTGCGACGTGCACGGGTCGCACGACGGATACGAGCAGATTTCTTATCCATAGTGTTACCTTACTTCTTCTTAGCCTCTTTGGTACGCACGACTTCGTCGGCGTAACGAACACCCTTGCCTTTATAAGGCTCAGGACGACGGTAGGCGCGCAGATCAGCTGCAACCTGTCCGATAACCTGCTTATCAGCGCCTTTCAGCACGATTTCAGTTTGAGTCGGACATTCAGCAGTGATGCCGGCCGGCAGTGCATGTTCAACAGGGTGAGAGAAGCCCAGGGCCAGACTCACAGAGTTGCCTTTAACAGCTGCACGATAACCAACACCAACCAGTTGCAGCTTCTTAGTGAAGCCGTCGGTAACACCGATAACCATGCCGTTCAGCAGTGCACGAGCAGTACCTGCCTGTGCCCAACCATCCGCATAACCTTTGCGTGGAGCAAAAGTCAGGGTGTTGTCTTCCTGCTTGATTTCAACAGCATTGTTGATAGTACGAGTCAGCTCGCCGTTTTTGCCTTTGATCGAAACTTCCTGACCGTTGAGTTTTACCTCTACGCCGGCAGGAATAACGACAGGTGCTTTTGCAACACGAGACATTTTATTCCTCCGATTACGCTACGTAGCAGATAATTTCGCCACCAAGACCAGCCTGGCGCGCTGCACGATCAGTCATGACACCTTTAGAGGTAGAAATTACAGCAATACCCATACCAGCCATCACTTTTGGCAGCTCATCTTTTCTTTTATAGATGCGCAGACCAGGACGGCTAACACGTTGAATGCTTTCTACAACAGCTTTACCCTGGAAATACTTAAGAGTCAGTTCCAGTTCCGGCTTGATGTCGCCTTCGATTTTAAAATCTTCAATATAGCCTTCTTCCTTCAGCACGTTGGCAATTGCCACTTTCAGCTTGGAGGAAGGCATAGAGACCGCAACTTTGTTCGCGGCCTGACCGTTACGGATACGGGTCAGCATATCCGCGATCGGATCTTGCATGCTCATCTGTGTTACTCCCGTGATTCAAATGGTGACAATTACCAGCTAGCCTTTTTAAGACCCGGGATTTCACCGCGCATAGCGGCTTCACGGACCTTGATACGGCTC
Source organism: Pantoea sp. ICBG 1758 (assembly GCF_002928325.1). NCBI lineage: Bacteria > Pseudomonadati > Pseudomonadota > Gammaproteobacteria > Enterobacterales > Erwiniaceae > Pantoea > Pantoea sp. ICBG 1758. Next base: position 8,012 of record NZ_POWL01000010.1, on the reverse strand, counting down.
AACCCAAACTTCCGCAGGAAACCGTGCGGACGACCTGTCTGACGGCAGCGGTTACGCTGACGGGAAGGGCTGGAATCACGCGGCAGACTCTGCAGCTTGAGAACGGCATTCCAACGATCTTCGTCAGATGCGTTCACATCAGAAATGATTGCTTTCAGCTCAACGCGTTTTGCGAAGAACTTGTCTGCTAATTTCACACGCTTAACTTCGCGTGCTTTCATAGATTGCTTAGCCATTAAGTAACCCTACCTTACTTGCGGAACGGGAAGTCAAAGGCAGCCAGCAGTGCACGGCCTTCATCATCAGATTTCGCAGTAGTGGTAATGGTAATATCCAAACCACGAACGCGATCGACTTTGTCGTAGTCGATTTCTGGGAAGATGATCTGCTCACGTACGCCCATGCTGTAGTTACCACGACCGTCGAAAGACTTCGCAGAAAGACCGCGGAAGTCACGAATACGTGGTACAGCAATAGTGATCAGACGCTCAAAGAACTCCCACATGCGTTCGCCACGCAGAGTTACTTTACAGCCGATCGGATAGCCCTGACGGATTTTGAAGCCTGCAACTGATTTGCGTGCTTTGGTGATCAGCGGTTTTTGACCGGAGATTGCTGCCAGATCGGCTGCTGCGTTATCCAGCAGTTTCTTGTCAGCGATCGCTTCACCAACACCCATGTTCAGGGTGATCTTCTCGACCCGAGGGACTTGCATGACAGAATTGTAGCCAAACTCTGTCATGAGTTTCTGGACTACTTCGTCTTTGTAGTAATCATGCAGTTTCGCCATCGTACTACTCCAAATTACTTGATAGTTTCGCTGTTAGACTTGAAGAAACGGACTTTTTTGCCGTCTTCGAATCTAAAGCCTACACGGTCAGCCTTGCCGGTTGCCGCATTGAAGATTGCAACGTTAGAAACCTGAATTGCAGCTTCTTTTTCAACGATGCCACCTGGCTGGTTCAGAGCCGGAACCGGCTTCTGGTGTTTCTTAACCAGGTTGATACCTTCAACGATGACTTTACCAGAAGTCAGGACGTTCTTTACTTTACCGCGCTTACCTTTGTCTTTACCGGTAAGAACAATAACTTCGTCGTTACGACGGATTTTAGCTGCCATTGCTCGCTCCTTAGAGTACTTCTGGTGCCAGAGAGATAATTTTCATGAACTTTTCATTGCGAAGTTCACGAGTTACCGGCCCAAAAATACGCGTTCCGATTGGCTGCTCACTGTTATTGTTCAGAATAACGCATGCATTGCCATCGAAGCGAATGACAGAACCGTCCGGGCGACGAACACCCTTCCTGGTGCGCACCACTACCGCTTTCAGGACATCACCTTTTTTCACCTTGCCACGAGGAATTGCTTCCTTGATGGTCACTTTGATGATATCGCCGACGCCTGCGTAGCGACGGTGCGAGCCACCCAGAACCTTGATACACATTACGCGACGTGCACCGGAGTTGTCGGCGACGTTCAGCATAGTCTGTTCTTGGATCATTTTAGTGCTCCGCTAATGTCAACTACTACTTCGGGACCCAAACCTCAGGTCGTTAAAAAGCCCCATAATTGAGGGCGCGGCATTATAACACCGGATCTCGCAGATGGGTAGAAAAAATGAACGGCTCGCGAGAGCCGTTCATTTTGTTTTTAGAGGAAACGAATTCTATTACAGAATCGCTTTCTCTACAACGCGAACCAGAGTCCAGGACTTAGTCTTGGAAAGTGGACGGGTTTCGCGGATCTCAACCACGTCACCAATACCACACTCATTGTTCTCGTCATGGATGTGCAGCTTAGTCGTACGTTTGATGAATTTACCGTAGATCGGGTGCTTCACGAAACGTTCGATAGCGACAACAGCAGATTTCTGCATTTTGTCACTAACAACACGACCTTGCAGAGTACGGATTTTATCGGTCATTACGCCGCCTTCTCAGTCAGTAAAGTCTTAACGCGCGCAACATCACGGCGAACTTGCTTCAGCAGATGGGTCTGCTGCAGCTGGCCAGATGCTGCCTGCATGCGCAGGTTAAACTGCTCACGCAGGAGGTTAAGCAGCTCAGTGTTCAGCTCTTCAACGCTTTTTTCACGCAGCTCAGTTGCTTTCATTACATCACCGTCTTAGTTACAAAGGTGGTTTTGATAGGCAGTTTTGCTGCTGCCAGCTTGAAGGCTTCACGGGCCAGCTCTTCCGGTACGCCGTCCATTTCATACAGGACTTTACCAGGCTGAATCAGGGCAACCCAATACTCAACGTTACCCTTACCTTTACCCATACGCACTTCCAGCGGCTTCTCGGTGATCGGTTTGTCCGGGAATACACGGATCCAGATCTTACCTTGACGCTTAACTGCACGGGTCATAGCACGACGTGCTGCTTCGATCTGACGAGCGGTCAGACGACCACGGCCAACAGCTTTCAGACCGAAAGTACCGAAGCTAACATCCGTACCCTGCGCCAGACCGCGGTTACGGCCTTTGTGCACTTTACGGAATTTTGTACGCTTTGGTTGTAACATCAGCGACTCTCCTTACTTACGGCCTTTACGCTGCTGCTTTTTAGGTTGAGCAGCCGGTTCCGGTTGTTCAACAGCAGCCATACCACCCAGGATCTCACCTTTGAAGATCCATACCTTAACGCCGATTACACCATAAGTGGTGTGCGCTTCAGAGGTGTTGTAGTCAATGTCCGCACGCAGAGTGTGCAGCGGTACGCGACCTTCACGATACCATTCGGTACGTGCGATCTCAGCACCACCAAGACGGCCGCTGACTTCAACTTTAATACCTTTAGCGCCCAGACGCATTGCGTTCTGTACAGCACGCTTCATAGCACGACGGAACATCACACGACGCTCCAGCTGTGAAGTGATGCTGTCAGCAACCAATTTAGCGTCCAGTTCCGGTTTACGGACTTCGGCGATATTGATCTGAGCAGGAACGCCAGCGATATTCGCGACGACCGTACGCAGTTTTTCTACGTCTTCACCTTTCTTACCGATAACGATACCCGGGCGAGCGGTGTGAATGGTCACACGGATGCTCTTAGCCGGACGCTCGATAACGATACGAGATACAGACGCTTTAGCCAGTTCTTTAGTCAGGAACTGACGTACTTTAAAATCGCTGTCGAGGTTGTCAGCGAATTCTTTGGTGTTCGCAAACCAGGTAGAGTTCCATGGTTTTACAATACCCAGGCGAATACCATTAGGATGTACTTTCTGACCCATTGCTAGTCTCCAGAGTCTCAGCGATCGGACACAACCACAGTAATGTGGCTGGTGCGCTTCAGGATGCGATCTGCACGACCTTTTGCACGCGGCATAATGCGCTTCATGCTTGGGCCTTCGTCTACGAAAATTTTCGCAACTTTCAGATCGTCGATATCAGCGCCATCGTTGTGTTCGGCGTTAGCAATGGCAGATTCCAGGACTTTCTTAACCAGTACAGCCGCTTTCTTGTTGGTGTAAGTCAGAATATCCAGAGCCTGCGACACTTTCTTACCGCGAATCAGGTCTGCCACCAGGCGAACCTTCTGAGCAGAAGAACGAGCATGGCGATGTTGAGCAATAGTTTCCATCTCTTCCTCCTACTTATTTCTTCTTGGCTTTCTTATCTGCAGCATGGCCGCGATAAGTACGTGTCGGTGCGAATTCGCCCAGCTTGTGACCAACCATTTCGTCGGAAACAAAGACTGGAACGTGCTGACGACCATTATGGACAGCGATGGTCAAACCGATCATGTTAGGGAAGATCGTTGAACGACGGGACCAAGTGCGCAGGGGCTTCTTGTCACCGCTTTCCACCGCTTTCTCTACCTTCTTCAGCAAGTGCAGGTCAATAAAAGGACCTTTCTTGAGAGAACGTGGCATGGCTTATCCTCTAAAATTATTTGCTACGGCGACGTACGATAAATTTATCAGTACGCTTGTTGCTACGGGTCTTCTTACCTTTGGTCTGAACGCCCCACGGTGAAACCGGGTGCTTACCAAAGTTACGACCTTCACCACCACCGTGCGGGTGATCGACTGGGTTCATCGCAGTACCGCGAACGGTAGGACGAACACCGCGCCAACGGGCTGCACCGGCTTTACCCAGAACGCGCAGCATGTGCTCAGCGTTACCGACTTCGCCCAGGGTTGCGCGGCAGTCAGATTCGACTTTACGCATTTCGCCTGAACGCAGACGCAGGGTCACGTAAGAACCTTCACGCGCAACGATCTGCACGTAAGCACCAGCAGAGCGAGCAATCTGACCGCCTTTGCCTGGTTTCATTTCTACGTTATGCACGGTAGAACCAACTGGGATGTTACGCATCGGCAGGGTGTTACCTGCTTTAATCGCAGCATCAACGCCAGACTGAATCTGGTCGCCAGCTTTCAGGCCTTTAGGGGCCAGAATGTAACGGCGCTCGCCATCTTTGTACAGAACCAGTGCGATGTTCGCAGAACGGTTCGGATCGTACTCAAGACGCTCAACAACTGCCGGGATACCATCTTTGTTGCGTTTGAAGTCAACAATACGGTAAGCCTGCTTGTGACCACCACCGATATGACGGGTAGTGATACGACCATTGTTGTTACGACCACCGGATTTGCTGTTTTTTTCAACCAGCGCGGCAAATGGTTTGCCTTTGTGCAGCTCAGGGTTCACCACTTTAACTACGTGGCGACGACCCGGAGATGTCGGTTTACATTTAACAACTGCCATTGTCTTTCTCCTCCGACTTACTCAGCGCCGCCGACGAAGTCCAGGTTCTGGCCTTCCTTCAGGGTAACGTAAGCTTTTTTCCAGTCGTTACGACGACCGATACGCTGTCCGTGACGCTTAACTTTACCCTTAACAACCAGGGTGTTTACGTCTTTAACTTCTACTTCGAACAGTTTCTCAACAGCAGCAACGATCTCTGCTTTGGTCGCATCTTTCGCAACTTTGAGAACGATGGTATTGGTTTTTTCCATCGCGCTTGATGCTTTTTCAGATACGTGCGGCGCGCGCAGTACTTTCAGCAGACGTTCTTCACGGATCATGCCAGCATCTCCTCAACTTGCTTAACTGCTTCAGCAGTCATAACGACTTTGTCGAAGGCGATCAGGCTAACTGGGTCGATACTTGCTGCGTCACGCACGTCAACCTTGTACAGGTTACGCGCAGCCAGGAACAGATTTTCATCCAGTTCACCGGTGATGATCAGCACGTCTTCCAGCGCCATGTCTTTCAGTTTCTGTACCAGCAGCTTGGTTTTCGGTGCTTCTACAGAGAACGACTCGACAACGATCAGACGGTCCTGACGTACCAGCTCGGACAGAATGCTTTTCAGCGCGCCGCGGTACATCTTTTTGTTAACTTTTTGACTGTGGTCCTGTGGACGAGCAGCGAAGGTCACGCCACCTGAACGCCAGATCGGGCTCTTAACAGAACCTGAACGCGCACGGCCGGTACCTTTCTGGCGCCACGGCTTTTTGCCTGAACCAGTTACTTCAGCACGAGTCTTCTGCGCACGAGTACCCTGACGAGCACCTGCGGCATAAGCAACAACAACCTGGTGAACCAGCGCTTCGTTGAAATCACGACCGAAGGTAGTTTCGGAAACAGTCAGCGCGCTCTGCGCGTCTTTCAGTACTAATTCCATTGCTATCCCCTTACGCCTTCACAGCTGGTTTAACAATCAGGTCGCTGCCGGTTGCACCCGGGACAGCACCTTTGACCAGCAGCAGGTTGCGCTCAGCGTCAACACGTACTACTTCCAGGCTCTGAACGGTTACGCGCTCGTTACCCAGCTGACCAGCCATTTTCTTGCCTTTGAACACTTTGCCCGGAGTCTGGTTCTGACCGATAGAACCCGGAACGCGGTGAGACAAGGAGTTACCGTGTGTAGCGTCCTGGGTACGGAAGTTCCAGCGCTTAACGGTACCTGCGAAACCTTTACCTTTAGAGGTACCGGTAACGTCTACTTTTTTAACGTCAGCGAAAATTTCAACACTGATGCTCTGACCTACGGAGTACTCTTCACCTTCGGTGCGGAATTCCCACAGACCACGGCCAGCTTCAACGCCAGCTTTAGCATAATGACCTGCTTCCGGCTTGGTCACACGGTTTGCTTTTTTAGCACCGGTGGTAACCTGGATCGCCTGGTAACCATCGTTTTCCAGATCTTTGACCTGGGTAACGCGGTTTGCTTCAATTTCAATTACGGTTACTGGGATTGAAACGCCATCTTCAGTGAAGATGCGAGTCATGCCCACTTTTTTACCGACTAAACCACTCATTGTATCAACCTCTCAATCGCTCGATGACCTGATTAACCCAGGCTGATCTGCACGTCAACACCGGCAGCCAGATCCAGACGCATCAGAGCATCAACGGTTTTTTCAGTTGGCTCAACGATGTCTACCAGACGCTTGTGAGTGCGGATTTCGTACTGATCACGCGCATCTTTGTTAACGTGCGGAGAGATCAGAACGGTGAAGCGCTCTTTGCGGGTCGGCAGCGGAATTGGACCACGAACCTGCGCACCAGTGCGCTTGGCAGTCTCAACGATTTCCGCGGTTGATTGATCGATCAGACGATGATCAAACGCTTTAAGACGGATACGGATTCTTTGGTTCGACATGAGACCAAGGCTCCAAACATTTTATAAACGAAAAGAATTACTACCCACACCCATTACGATTGATGGGGGAGTGTAATCGTTCAGCATATAACTCCCCAATTGGGAGTATTGTCAGGCGACACACCTAGCACTGTCGCCTGCGATTCTGCTCGAATCGCGCCATACCAATGTCGGCAGGCCGGCGTATTATACGTAATTACGCTCAGGAAGCAACCCGTGCTCTGTTTTTAACCATAAAAATTCAGGCAAAAGAAAACCCGCCGGGCACGACTGCCGGGCGGGTTTACAGAACAGGTATGCGCAGGCCGCTATTCGTCCGCCTTTTCGCTGATTTGCGACTGCAGGTAGTTCTGCAGGCCAATTTTCTGAATCAGATCGAGCTCGGTTTCAAGAAAGTCGATGTGATGCTCTTCATCAGCCAGGATTTCAATCATCATGTCCCGGCTCACGTAGTCGTGAACTTTATCCGCCCAGGCAATGGCTTCACGCAGGTCTTTTGCCCCTTCCAGCTCCAGCTGCAAATCGGACTGCAGCATTTCGGGCACGTCCTCACCTATGCGCAGACGTCCCAGATCCTGCAGATTGGGAATACCTTCGAGAAAGAGAATACGCTCAATGTATTTGTCGGCATGCTTCATCTCATCGATCGATTCGTGGTATTCGATATCGTTGAGGCGCATCAGCCCCCAGTTTTTAAACATGCGCGCATGCAGAAAATACTGGTTAATCGCGACCAGCTCATTTCCAAGCAGTTTGTTGAGATGTGCAATGACTTTGACGTCGCCCTTCATATCACCCCTCCCCTCTTCAGTTAACCAGATAGTAGATGCAGAGAGAAAGAAGTCAAAAAGGCGTGACAGTTTTTGTGGGTATTACGACATTCTGCGCGTAATGTCAGGCGATCTCTTTATAGAGCGGTGCATGCTGCAGTTCATCATCCATGATTTCGCGCGCTGCCCGGATGCATTTACCACACTGCTTCCCGACCGGGACCAGCTGGCGCAGCTGCTGGATCGATTTTGGCTGATAGCGGCGCACTACTTCACGCAGCGTTTTATCACTCACACCATTACACAGACAAACGTACATTTCAGATTCAACTCCGGTACAATTTCTGATCAAAGTGTAAATGAGAATGGTTGCTATTACAACGCAGGGTTTGTAGGGTTATCGATTGGTATGCTGATTTTGACAGGCAAAAAAAAAGAGCACCGAAGTGCTCTTTCTGATTGCTACGGCAGCAGTAAAAAACCGCTGCCGGCGTTAACACAATTAAGCGATAACAGAAGCAACAACGCCCGCGCCAACGGTACGGCCGCCTTCGCGGATTGCGAAGCGCAGACCCTGGTCCATCGCGATTGGGTGGATCAGGGTAACAACCATCTTGATGTTGTCG